>NZ_CP090569.1:0-3237500 GCF_023733635.1 Candidatus Endoriftia persephonae
GTGGATCTTTGGCAACAATGCCTCCATCATCTCGAAAGAAAACTTCCTGCTCAACAGTTCAACACTTGGATCCGTCCTCTACAAGCAGAAGAAAGCACCACAAAAATCAGGTTGCTAGCACCGAATACTTTTGTGCTCGATTGGGTACGTAATCACTACATTAAGATCATCAACAGTTACCTTGATGAAATATGCAAGGATGAGCGTCCAATAGTTGAAATTATAATTGGCACTAGAAAAAAACCTACCCAATTACCTGATAGATCTGTAAAAAAACAAGCCACCATTGAAAGAAGCGACAAGCTAGAATCTGTATCTGCAATCGAATCAAATCTAAATCGCAGCTTTACATTTGAATCTTTTGTTGAAGGAAAATCGAATCAACTTGCTCGTGCTGCGTCCATGCAGATTGCCTCTAATCCTGGAAAAGCATATAACCCTCTCTTTATATATGGAGGTGTAGGCCTGGGAAAAACACATTTGATGCATGCGGTTGGTAACGCTATCCTCTCTGAAAATCCTAATGCTAAGGTCCTATATCTTCACTCTGAACGATTTGTCGCTGATATGGTTAGAGCCCTTCAGCACAATAAGATTGATGAATTCAAAAAAAGATATCGGTCAGTAAATGCGCTTCTGATTGATGATATCCAGTTCTTTGCCGGTAAAGAGAGATCACAAGAAGAATTTTTTCATACATTTAACGCACTTTTTGAATCCCAACAACAAATTATTCTTTCTAGTGACCGTTTTCCAAAAGAAGTCAAAGGATTGGAAGAGCGTCTTAAATCCAGGTTTGGTTGGGGGCTGACAGTCGCAATCGAACCGCCAGATCTTGAAACAAGGGTCGCTATACTTAAGAGTAAAGCCTTACAGTTAAATGTAGAGCTGGGGGACGAAGTTGCCTTTTTTATTGGCAAGAAGATTCGCTCAAACATCCGTGAATTAGAAGGAGCATTGCGAAGAGTTGTAGCAAATTCAACTTTTACAGGGAAAGAAATAAGTATTGAGTTTTCAAAAAACGCACTTCGAGACATGCTTGCGGCACAAGCTAAACAAGTAACTATCGAAAACATTCAAAAAACGGTATGTGAATATTTTCAAATCCGGACCTCAGATTTACTTTCTGCAAAACGAAGTCGTTCAATTGCCCGGCCACGCCAAATTGCAATGACATTAGCAAAAGAACTTACAAACCATAGTCTCCCGGAGATAGGATCTGCATTCGGCGGGCGAGATCATACAACAGTTATACATGCAAATAAAAAAATAAATGAGTTACGTGATAGTGATCCAAGAATTGCTGAGGATTACTCTAACCTCTTAAGAACTCTTTCAAGTTAATATGGCAAAGTTCTAGAAAGATAAAATATTGGAAAATGTCCATAATTTATTGACAAAAAGCATGCTAACTCATAACAATTTTCAAAATTAGCAGGTAGAAAAACAAGTAAAACAATTACTTATAAAGCAATCTTACATGCTATCTACCTAATAATTAATTATATATTAGGCATCAATATGAGTATAAAAATGAAGCTACAAATCAATCGGGAACATCTACTTCTTCCACTCCAAAAAATTACTGGGGTTGTAGAAAAGAGGCAAACACTTCCAATCCTTGCAAATGTATTATTTCAAGCCAAGCATAATCAGTTGATCATGACAGCAACAGATCTAGAGATTGAAATGCGTACTTATTTAGATATCGACTGCAGTGATGAGTTTGAGTTCACTATACCGGCCCTAAAGCTACTAAGCATATGTAAATCTTTACCAGATGGTTCAACTTTAAATATTGAGGAAAAGAATGATAGGGTAAATATCTCTACAGGTAACAACAGATTTTCATTAAGTTTGTTACCAGCGAATGATTATCCATCGATCCAATCTTCATCAAGTAATATTTCCTTTGAAGTCCAACAAGGTATATTAAGGAAACTTATTGCAAATACGCAGTTTGCAATGGCACAACAAGATGTACGGTATTACCTAAATGGTCTTCTGCTAGAAATCAGTAATGGAATTATAAAAACTGTTGCAACAGATGGGCATCGTTTGGCCTTTAGTCAAATAAAGGCTATCGAAAATTATGAACTTAAAACGCAATTGATTATCCCACGAAAAGCAATTATTGAATTGTATCGTTTACTCGATGAATCAGAAAATACTATTCGATTTGAAGTCTCGTCGAATTATGTTCGTGTCCATTTGGATAGAACAATATTCACATCAAAGTTAATTGATGGCGTATTTCCTGACTATGAAAAAGTTATACCGAAAAATAATGAAAATAAACTTGTGATGGATAAATCTGAATTAAAGAAATCACTGCGGCGAGCATCGATTCTTTCTAATGAAAAGTATAAAGGGATAAAATTAGAGATAAAGGAGGACCGCGTTCAAATAATAGCTAATAATCCTGAACAAGAAGAAGCAAAAATTGAAATAGACCTTGATTATTCCGGAAAGGAATTAAACATCGGTTTAAATGTAAACTATCTGTTAGATGTTTTAAATGCAATAATTGAGTCTAACATTACTATTGAATTCAAAAATAAAGATAGCAGTATCCTAGTATATGGGGCTGAAAACCCAGATAGCAAATACGTCATAATGCCGATGAGAATATAGTATTTATCGCGCTGTCCGGTTTGTTTTCAGCGGTAGAAAGTAAAAGCGGTATTTTTCAAGCTAGTTGCCGTCTTTTTAATACGCTGCTTGTTTTATCCGTCGATCAGCGTGCTCGGGATTCAGCGAAACAGTGCCGATAGGTGAAAAATCCCTGTGTGTCCAGATTAACGCCACTGATGCTTCGCCTTGGCCTGAGCATATACTTGATCTGGTAATCCCTCTATTTTTAGCTGGTCTCAAGAGTAGAGGTTAGGCTACCAAGGCCAATTTCTGTTTTGGGGTGATGCCGCCTAAGGCCATATTCGGCCGCTTATGATTGTAGGTCCATAACCAGCGGGCCGCAAAATCCTGGTCTTCAGCCAATCATAACGCACTGTTCTATTGTAAGGTCCAATGTATCCATTTTGTTGCGGGTTAGCCGGTTGTATGTAGTCAAGACAGATGCCTCGCTTTTCAGTCCACGCCTGTAGGGTGCCACTGATGTATTCTGGTCGGATGGCCGCTGGTTGTGGCCACGCCACTCGATGATGTGCTCCAAGGCTCGGATCACGCGCCCGGGCCTGGCAATGAGAAATCCACCTCAATGCCCAATCCTTCCCGGTAGAAGTCATCAATCACATGGAACAACCGAAAGCTTCGACCGTCCGTGAGCTGGTCGTGCATGAAATCCATCGACCAAACAGTGTTGATCATTGTTGGTACCGCCAGTGGTTCCGGTTTCTCACGCACGATTCGCTTCTTTGGCTTGATTCGTAAATTCAGCTCCAGCTCACGGTAGATGCGGTACACTCGTTTGTGATTCCAGCCAAAGCTTTTGACGTCCGTAGATACAGGAAACACAAACTAAAACCCCAATTGCGCTGATTATAAGTAAGACGTATCAGCAATTCGCAATCTCGGCGTTCTCATCGGACAGCTTCGGTTGATAACGGTAGCATGTCTTGCTGATCGTGAAGGCGGTGGATACCAGACGCACATTGATCGAGCGTTCCGTCATGACGGTCTTTGCCATCTCGCGCCGACGAGATGGATTCACCACTTTTTTGCCAGTACTTCCTGGACAATCTCCGCCTTGAGCCGTTCCTCGGTATACATCTTCTTCAAACGCCGGTTCTTCTCTTCCAGTGCTTTCAATCGGGACATCATAGAGGCATCCATACCACCGTACTTCGAACGCCATTTGTAGAAGGCAGCGCTACTCATGCTGTGCTCCGCTCAGTTTACTGAGAAAATTCTACTTTTGAGCGCAACTGTTTTTCGGGGGAGTTACCGGAGCTTTCGGGCACTCGATCCCACTGCTTCGTCGACCCATCCCAGCAGTTGCGCCGCTTCGGGTACGAAGTCACTCGGCCTCGTTGTCCTCCCAGAGGGCATCCAGCTTTTCTCGCAGCACCAATACGCTGCCCTTTTAGCCAGGTCCTTCTCCTTGCGTCTGAGATCCCGTTCGAGTGTTTGATTCGCTGCTTGTCCCGCTTCGCCTCACGCTGCCTCTGCTTCCCCGTCGACTGAGTACCTTGTAGACAGGCTTCTTTCCTTCGTCTTATCTGCTCAGGGTAGGGCACTTTGCTGCGACAATATCCACTGACTTCCGGCTCGATCGTTGAGGTGGTCTCTACCACTGCGCCAATTTTGCCTCCGGTGATCACGCTTCTGTCCGTTTTTCGATGCCTGGCACTGGAGCTCTTCGTTCTTTGGCTTGCTTTCGCCAATTGTATAGTGACGGTTCTGAAATTCCCTCTTCCTTTGCCACCTCCGACACGAGATGGCCGTTCGACGGCAATAACTTCCGCATTACCGATGCTATATGTTCTTCTGAGCAATCAGGAATTTGCTCCTCTTTCTGGCCCTTGTCTGCTCTCATTGCCCCATCACGGGGAGGTGACAACTATCCTGATACAGAGGGGGGTATCCCCATGCAAAGCGTGCCACCGAGGCCATGGGTGAGATGGGCTTTCTACTCGTGTTCAAGAGCGTGTTGCGCCATGATCACTGGGCAGATTATTGCTCCTGCAAAATCTGCATTTCCACAATGAATGATGGTCAAGTCGTACTACCATAAGAATGCATCCATGCCCTGTGCAATGCCCATCACCTCTGTAAGCTTGCGAGGGCCTTGAGACAAGATCACCAGCAGTGGGCAAAGGATATAACCAATATCAGAATAGCGGTACAGGGTGCTGGTGGTCAGTTAACATCAAATATGTCCGAACTATGGTGCCAGCGATATCGAAAACCAATTGAAAAGCAGTGGTTGAATGTCCGCCGTCCGCTGAAAAAGGCAACGAAAAGGGAAATGTGGCAGGTTCAAATGATCAAAAGCCAGAAACTTACTGGAGCGATTACGAGACTTCGAGCAAGATGTCCTGTGCTTCATGGATGCGGAGAAAGTTCTCTTTACCGATAATCAAGGTAAAAACGATCTGGTATGGCAAAGGTGCAGCGGAAGCTCTCCAATTGTTTGAGATTCATGGAAGGGACAAAAATCTTTTGTCGAGTTCGAAGTTACCTGTCAACTTACTGAAAGTAGGGCATGACGGCCACACAAACACTGATGCTGCATTTTCAGGAGAAGAACCCACAGCTCAGGAAGCTGAATGAGGCTAATGTAGCCGACCCTGACAGAATGGGCTGAATAATTACATTCATGGTCCCGTTTGTACTATGGGCTGGAGCACATCAGCGGCGTAGGCCATACTGGTTTGGGCTGAGAAATGCGGCATCCGTCTGGACTACACTCGCTCGGCAGGTCGCCGTAAAATCCATAAACGGAACGCTAAACCGAACGGTGGCCATGATTGGTTGGTCCGATATTTGTTTGGCGCCATTGCTGAGGTTAAGGGTTTTGCGACCGCTGGTTGTGGACCTGCAATCATGAGTGCTCGAGCACGGCCTTTGGTGGTATAACACTAAAATAGAAATTAGCCTTGGCGATCCAACCGCTGCCATACCCTCTCATATAGGAAAAAGTTTATCCACTTTGCACGCCACTCAAATCCATGGAGCACGGGCGTTCTTTGCGCTGCTAAAGCAATAGTAGAAAAGACCGAAGCTAAAATCCTGCAATGTTTCACGTGGAACAGTAAGTACAGGTAAAGTCTTTTTGAATATATTAGAATCGCTGAATAGGGCCTAGCTTCTTGGATGCCCCCGATTCAGTGAAAGCCATCCGAGCCTGAGGCATATTTGGGAACGCCCTCAAATGGCTCGATGTGAGCGCCTTGGGTGCAATATTGAGTTTCAATGGGTCCCGATGCCCATCATTTTTCTTGATGGCGGAGGTGTTTTCTTAGCATCATTTCACCCAGCTCCGCTGTTGAGCAAAGGCTCCACGAGCCCAGACACAGAAATGTCCTCCACTGAAATCTTGCTGTCTGCCTTGGAGCTTATGGGTTATCGCGATCGCACTCTGTAGATGGCGCCCGGAGCCAGGAGGATTTCAGCGAGGGAAGACCGTTGGTGCCGATAAGAAAGCCTCCAGACTTGGGCGCAACTATATCGCCCTGTTTCACGACTTGGGGATTATAAGTCTGTGAGCGGTGCGGCTACAAAACCGTCGAGCGTTTCACTGAAGACCTAAAGATCCATCAAGGTGGTCCGCACGATCCTGGCGCCTGCTCCGATATATCCAAAGCCTTTATCAAGGGCGCCAGCACCTATCTGCCCAACGCTGAACTGAGCTTTGATCGCTTTCACATTGTTCAGCTAGCCAACAAGGCTAAGGCTGTCGATGAAGGCAGGTGGAATAGGTCAAAGAGGCGCTATGTGAAATTCTCTCTACCCTGCTGATGCTCGACAATGCCAACAAGAATGCTCATGAAGTGGCAGAGCTGGGCACGTCGATGCCGGGTTCCCCAGATAAAGAAGATGGTGGCCACTATCAAGGCGTACCTCTCCGGTATCCTCAATGGATCCACAGTGCAACTGAGTAATGGATGTGTGGAGGCACCAACTCGCTGATTTAGGCCGTCAAAGCGAGAGCTAGAGGTTACTGGGCCTCCCGTAGCCTGATTGCGATAGCTTACCTGATTGCCGGAAAGCTCAGCCATCTACCTGCATCCCCCTTTACGAGGCCGAGCTTATGCTGAGCAGGTGCCCACACAATCCTGGAAAGAGCCTAAAGTATTGTTACAGATACTGCATGGGGAGGTGGCGGAATGGGTATGCAAGTTGGTGCGTGATACTTGTGAGACATTTGAGATGTGCATTGTGCGAGGGGTGGTGAGTAAAGGCCATGCCCACATATTGGTGAGCGAACTGCTGAGTCTTGTGCCGGGAGAATTATAAGGTGCACCAAGGGACGAACGTCTGAAGAGTTTTCCTATTTAAAGAAACGGTGCTGGGGAAGGCATTTTGGGCGAAGAAATACTTCTGTGCCACGGCCCGGCAGATGACCGAAGAATTGATCAAGGAGTGTTTGGATCATCATTTTGAGCCGAATTCTAGCGATATTTTTCGGATGGAGCCCGACTAGACGCATCGTTCAGTCGACGCGAATCCGTACCTTTAGTCCGTAACCCAAATCCTCCTGCCTTGGCCGGTGGCTGTTTAGTGATGAAGACGGGTATTCCCGGCGAATCAACAGTCGACTAATAACCATGAGCGATCAAGTATAACTCTTATCGAATCCCCCATAACCTCTTGTTTTAAAGATAAAAATAACCGCTCTTTTGCCTGTCTTAACGTTAGCAAATTTGTGTAGATCGCTGCGCGATAGCGCAGTACCACCAGCGGTGTGGGAGCCTCCTTGCAGACAGCGCATTGAGATAGAAGCTAGCCCTCACGGTTAGGCTCCATTTCTAATCTGCGTAATAAATGGGGGATTACTAATGTGTTTTGTCGTAAACTGTCTAAACTTAGATACTGGCGCTCCGTTCCAGGCACATCTTACGTTTCAGCGTCCCACCCATAAGCCAAGGCGTCCCGAAGGAAGTACCCTTGGGGTGTAGGCGCGGTCCGTAAGGAATGCTGTGCCCTCTCCAAGAGGCCGCAACGCCGCCTTGCTCATGGGCGGGACTCGCTAGGTGCGTCTAAGCGCGCTGTGAAATGTAAGGTGTGTTTGGGACGAAGTAGTAGTTTGTATTGGTAAAAAAGTCTACATGCCCATCATAACTCGAGTGCTTTTATTCAGTTTTTCAATTAGTTGAATGGGGTTCTTTTCTAATGTCCTACGGTTCGTCAAATATTAAAGTTCTTAAAGGCTTGGATGCCGTTCGCAAGCGTCCGGGAATGTATATTGGAGATACTGACGACGGGACAGGGCTTCATCATATGGTGTTCGAGGTTGTGGACAACTCAATTGATGAGGTACTTGCTGGTTATTGTGATGAGATTAAAGTAGTAATCCACTCTGATCAGTCTGTGAGTGTCTCAGATAACGGGAGAGGAATTCCTGTAGATATTCACCTAGAGGAAAATCGCTCGGCAGCAGAAGTGATAATGACGGTTCTGCATGCTGGTGGAAAATTCGATGATAACTCTTATAAGGTTTCTGGCGGGCTTCATGGCGTTGGGATATCAGTGGTTAATGCCCTTTCAGATTCGTTAGTACTTACAATTAAACGCCAAGGAAAAGTCTGGCAACAAGAATATTCTCGTGGTGAGCCTGTGTTCCCACTTAAGTCAATCGGGGATACAGAAAAAACAGGAACTACGGTTTGCTTTAAGCCAGCAAAAGAAACGTTCTCAAATATTGAATTCCATTACGATATCCTTGCAAAGCGGTTGCGAGAATTGTCATTCCTGAATTCAGGAGCGCGCATCATTCTGCGTGAGGAGTCGTCTGGAAAAGAGGATGTTTTTGAGTACAAGGGCGGCATTCTAGCTTTTGTTGAACACCTCAATAGAAATAAAACACCGATTCATAAGAAAGTATTCCACTTTTCAACTGATAAGAATGATGTTGGTGTTGAAGTGGCGCTACAGTGGAATGAGTCTTATCAGGAAAATATTTTCTGCTACACAAACAATATTCCTCAACGAGATGGTGGTAGTCACCTTGCGGGATTTAGAGCAGCGCTGACAAGAACGCTTAATCAATACATTGAGAAAGAAGGCGTCCTGAAAAAACATAAAGTAAATACATCTGGAGATGACGCAAGGGAAGGCTTGACAGCAGTTCTATCAGTTAAAGTGCCTGATCCAAAGTTTTCATCTCAGACGAAAGATAAATTAGTTTCATCTGAGGTTAAAGCGATTGTAGAAGGGGTGGTGACTGAATATTTGAATGAATTTCTGCTTGAAAATCCATCTGATGCAAAGGTAATTGTTGGGAAGATGGTGGAAGCTGCCAGGGCTAGAGAGGCAGCGCGGAAGGCGCGGGAGATGACACGCCGCAAGGGTGTCTTAGATATTGCAGGACTTCCTGGAAAGCTTGCTGATTGTCAGGAAAAAGATCCAGCTCAATCAGAACTATATTTGGTTGAGGGTGATTCAGCAGGAGGATCGGCCAAACAGGGTAGGGATCGCAGATATCAGGCAATACTCCCACTTAAAGGCAAGATATTGAATGTCGAGAAGGCTCGTTTTGACAAAATGCTGTCCTCAGCGGAAGTGGGTACCTTGATCACCGCGCTTGGGTGTGGAATTGGGAGAGAAGAGTTTAATCCAGATAAATTACGTTACCATCGTGTGATCATTATGACCGATGCTGATGTTGATGGCGCTCATATCCGCACACTGTTATTGACCTTCTTTTACAGGCAAATGCCTGAATTAATCGAACGTGGCCATATTTATATCGCTCAGCCTCCGCTATTCAAGATAAAAAAAGGCAAACAAGAGCAATATCTGAAAGATGAATCTGACCTCAATAGCTATTTTTTGCAAACTGCGCTTGAGAATTCGGCGATATATGTCACAGCTGATGCACCTCCACTAAGTGGAAGTGCATTGGAAGATTTGTGTCAGTCCTATCTGGTTGTTAAATCGACTATAGATAGATTGTCTCGACGCTATGACGAAGAATTGTTGGAAAAGCTCATCTACGTTCGAAGACTTGATGCATCGTTAGTTGAAAACCAAGAGGCAATGGATGGCTGGTTGGCCGATCTATTGCCTATGCTCAACAGTGATCTCGGTATCTCTGAATCCTGCGAGCTGAAGTGGTTAAACGAATCGGAGACAGGGACTGGAGAAGCAGGGCTGCTGGTTGAACGAAAAGTTCATGGCATATCAACGGATAAGTTTATTCCAGCCGATTTTTTTGCTACGGTTGAATACCGAAATATTATTGAATTGGGTGAAAAACTATCAGGATTGCTTGATGACGATGCGTTTGTTCAAAGGGGCGAGAAAAAACATCCGATCAGTAGTTTTCGGCAGGCACTTGAATGGTTGATGGAGGAGGCAAAGCGTGGCCAGCATGTCCAGCGCTACAAAGGCCTTGGTGAGATGAATCCCGAACAGTTGTGGGAGACGACAATGAATCGAGAATCAAGACGTCTTCTGCTGGTGAATATTGAAGATGTTGTTGCTTCAGATGAGGTGTTTACTACCCTGATGGGCGATCAGGTTGAACCTAGAAGAGAGTTTATTGAGGCGCATGCACTCTCGGTTGAAAATCTTGATGTCTGAATGTAGTGGGAGTAGTGACTAAAAAGCGAGTATCTACTGACCGCTAGTACGCTGGGGTAGTAGATCTATAGTAGATTCAATCCACTCTTCGACTTCGGAATTGATCTCCGTGGCGCTTTTACCCTGTGTTTTGATGGCAGAACCAATCCTGACATCGATGACACCTGGATATTTATTAATGCCTCTACGGGCCCAGAACTGGCCCGCATTGTGTGCAATAGGAACCACCGGATAGCCGCTCTTCTCGGCAAGAATGGAACCGCCGATGCCGTATCGCTTTTTTTCACCGGGTGCGACGCGTGTCCCTTCAGGGAAGATGATGATGCTAAGCCCCGCATCAAGGCGATTTATCCCCTCTTTGACGATCTGCACGACCGCTTTGCGGCCTGACTTACGATCGATAGCGATTGCCCTGAAGGCACGTAGAGCCCACCCAAAAAATGGAACTGAAAGCAGCTCTTTCTTGACCACCCACGCCACTGGGCGGTTAAGAATATGTATCAGTGCAATGGTCTCCCAAGTCGATTGATGTTTTGCCAAGGCTATGAAGCTGCCCTTCGGCAGATTTTCAAGCCCTTCAACGCGGTAGTTGAGACCGCAAATCACCTTGAGAGCGAAGAGATTTGTGCGACTCCACGCCCCATCAATGTGGAAGCGACTTTTCTCGGGAATTAGCCAGATGAAGGTGCTTGCAATGAGCGCAAAGAAGATCGTGTTGAGCACAAATGCCAAGAAAAAGAGGGAGGAGCGTAGGAAAGTCATAGGATTTGGAGATTATTAACCGTTGATAATCGCCTTTGCGGCTTCAAAAAGATTGGAATAGATCTCGATATCAGTGAGGCGTGAAGCATGGGCATCCAGAGTGCGCTTGCCCTTGCCGGTGAGTACCAGAATAGGGCGTGCGGCAACATCCAATGCCGCCTCCAAATCCCGGAAAGAGTCACCGATCACCGGAACGCCTTCCAGTGATTGCTGAGTACGATCGGCGATCTGCTGATAAAGACCTGATTTGGGCTTTCTGCAATCACAGTCATCATCTGGCCCATGGGGACAGAAAAATATCCCCTCGATCTGGCCGCCGTGCTTTTCCAACTCCTGATGCAACTTGTGATGCATCGAGTTGAGGGCGTTGATGTCAAACATGCCGCGGGCGAGGCCGGATTGGTTGGTTGCAATGAAGATCCGGAAGCCCGCATGGTTCAGACGTGCAATCGCCTCTAGGCTACCAGGAATCGGAATCCACTCCTCCGGTCCCTTAACAAACTCAGCGGAATCCTGGTTGATGACCCCGTCACGGTCGAGGATGACAAACTTCATCCATCCATATCCCGAAATTCTGAGACCCGGATATGGCCGTTGACCATTCGCGACTCCCGCTTCATCAGTTTCTCCATCTTGTTCCAGAAGGCGGCATTCAAATCAAAATCGGCGGCGATGCCGGTACCCATCACAAGGATTAGCAGATCAGCCACCTCTTCAGCCAGCAGCTCAACTCGTTTGCCTTTGGTGACACAGGAGGAGATCTCACCCAGCTCCTCCGCCATCAGGGCGACCCTATATTTAAGCTCTTCGCCACCGGTGTTCTTGAAGTCATGTTTGTCATGAAATGCCTGAACAGCGGCCATCATCTCCTGCCAGGAGTCACGTTGTGAAGACATATGATTTAGACCCTCAGCTGTGTCTCAGCATGGAGATATCGGCGACCTTGAGAAACAGATTGCTCAACCCCTTCAGCAGTGCCAGCCGATTGTTTCGGATATCTGCCTGATCGGCCATTACCAGCACCTGATCAAAAAAACGATCGACCGGTTGGCGCAGCTCAGCCAGCCCCATCAAAGTGCCCTGATAGTCAGCAGATTCGATCATCGGCGAGACACGTAGCTTCATCGCCTGAAGCTGGTCATTCAATTCGCGCTCCTCAGGTTGTTTCAGGAGCTGCGTGTTGACATGTTCTTGAACCTCGCCATCGACCTTCTTTAACAGATTCTGGATGCGCTTGTTGGCCGCAGCAAGTGCTTCGGATTCATCCAGATCCCGAAACGCCTTTACAGCCTCAAGTCGACGATAGAAATCGGCAATACTCTTCGGCCGGATCGAGGCAACGGCCTGGAACTGATCGCTGCTGATACCCTGTTCCAAACAGACGCCTTTGAGACGCTCGATGATGAAATCGTAGACCAGCACAATAGTGTCATTTTGCTCGATCTTGTCAGCCAGCAACTCCGCAGAGTTGGCGATGAGATCAGGGAGGTTTACGCTAAGTGAGTGCTCACTCATGATGCGAATCGCACCGAGCGCGGCACGTCGCAGGGCAAACGGATCCTTGTCTCCGGTGGGTTTCATGCCAATACCAAAGATACCGACCAGGGTGTCAATGCGCTCAGCCAGTGCGATGGCGATGCCAGTCTGGCTTTGCGGCAGTTGGTCGCCGGAGAAGCGCGGCATGTAGAACTCATCCATCGCCTGAGCGAGCTCGGCATCTTCACCATCTCGCTGTGCCTGATAGCGTCCCATGATGCCCTGCATCTCCGGGAACTCATAGACCATCTCGGTCATCAGGTCGCAGCGACTCAACAGTCCGGCGCGTCTTACCCGCTCCTGATCAGCGCCAATCTGTTCGGCGATATAGATGGCCAAGTCGGCGACTCGTTCCGATTTGTCGGCCATGCTGCCGAGCTTCCGTTGGAACACCACATGCTTGAGCGATTCACGGTGATCCTCCAGCCGCTTCTTGCTATCCTGCTGCCAGAAAAACATGGCGTCGGCAAGACGCGGGCGCACCACGCGCTCGTTGCCCTCTTTGATCAGCTCGGGCTTGGGGCTATCGATATTGGCGATGGTAATGAAGTGGTTCAGCAGGCGTTGCTCGCTATCGAACAGCGGGAAATACTTCTGGTTCTTCTTCATGGTCAGAACCAGCGCTTCGTGAGGCACCTCCAGAAAGCGCTCCTCGAAGCTACCGGCAATCGGCACCGGCCACTCATTAAGAGCCGTCACCTCATCTAGCAGCGCCTCGTCCAGGTCGGCGATGCCGCCTAGGGCCTGGGCTGTCTGCACAACATGGGAGCGAATCTGCTCCTGGCGACGGGCGAAATCAGCAATCACATAGCCGGTGGTCTCCAGTTTGTCTGCGTACTCGGCCGGTGAGTTGATCTCGATCGCGGCCGGATGGTGAAAACGGTGGCCGTAGGTAAACCGGTCGGCCTCAGCTTCGAGGAGAGTGCAGGGCACCACCTCATTGCCGAGCAGGAACAGCAGCCAGTGAACAGGCCGGACAAACTGCGCCTCCGAGGCACCCCAGCGCATGCGCTTTGGGATCGGCAGACGGGCGAGGGCAGTTTCGGCGATCTCCGGTAGTAGGTTCCGGGTTGACTTGCCCGTCTCTTTTAACTGGTAGCAGAGCCATTCACCCTTGTCGCTTTTCTGACGTTGCAGCTGATCAACTGTGGTACCGACCGAACGGGCAAAGCCCTCAGCAGCCTTGGTGGGGTTGCCATCCGCATCGAAGGCGGCCTTAACGGCCGGGCCGCGTCGCTCGATGGTTCGATCTGCCTGGCGACTGGCGCAGTCGCTGATTCTGACAGCCAGACGACGTGGTGCAGCGAAGCTCTCCACCTTGCCATGGGCGAGCCCGGCACGTTTCAGTCCTGCAACAAACTCCTGGGTCAGGGCATCAGAGAGGCGCTTAAGTGCCAGCGGTGGTAGCTCCTCGGTGCCGAGTTCAAATAGCAGATCGACTCGTTCAGCCATTGGCCACCTCCGCATCGGTGTTGAGCATGGGAAAGCCCAGCTTCTCGCGGGCATCGTAGTAGGCTTTGGCAACCGCCCGCGACAACGCACGGACCTTGAGGATGTAGCTCTGGCGCTCAGTGACCGAGATGGCGTGGCGCGCGTCGAGCAGGTTGAAGGCATGGGAGGCCTTCAGTACCTGTTCGTAGGCAGGCAGTGGCAGGCCGAGCTCGATCAGTTTATTGGACGCCTTCTCACACTGATCGAAATAGCCGAAGAGAAAATCGACATCTGCATGTTCGAAGTTGTAGGCAGACTGTTCGACCTCGTTCTGGTGAAACACATCACCATAGGTGACCGGGCCATGCGGACCATGGGTCCAGACCAGATCGAAGACGCTCTCCACTCCCTGGATATACATTGCAATGCGCTCCAGGCCATAGGTGATCTCACCGGTGACCGGGCGGCAATCGAGCCCGCCAACCTGCTGAAAATAGGTGAACTGGGTCACCTCCATGCCATTCAGCCAGACCTCCCAGCCGAGACCCCAGGCACCTAGGGTAGGGGACTCCCAGTTGTCTTCAACGAAGCGGATATCATGCACCTTGGGGTCGATGCCGAGCATCTCGAGGGAACCCAGATAGAGCTCCTGGATGTTCATTGGCGAGGGTTTCATCGCCACCTGATACTGATAATAGTGCTGCAGCCGGTTGGGATTCTCACCATAGCGTCCGTCGGTGGGGCGGCGCGAAGGCTGCACGTAGGCGGCATTCCAGGGTTCGGGCCCGATTGAGCGCAGAAAGGTGGCGGTGTGGAAGGTGCCGGCGCCCATTTCCATGTCGTAGGGCTGCAGGATCACACAACCTTGCTTGGCCCAATAGGCTTGCAGGGCGAAGATCAGCCCCTGAAAGGTTGATAGATCGGGTTTGAGGTCGTCTGCCTGGTTCACGTCCAAGATCCTGTTTGATCAGAAAAAACTGAACAATTATAGCGGTCGCCCCGAGGCTTGGCTAACCGGATGCCCTGCGCCCTATGATCTCTTATAATGCGCGTTTTCTCTCATCTGCCAGGAGCACCATGACCGAGCCACGCAAAGCTGTCGCCCTGATCTCCGGCGGGCTCGACTCGCTACTCGCCGCTAAGGTGATCCAGTCCCAGGGGATCCATGTGGAGGGGATCAACTTCTTCACCGGATTCTGCGTCGAGGGCCACACCCATGCGATCCGCAAGCGCGACCAGCGCAAGCCGAAGCGCAACAATGCGCTCTGGGTGGCGGAGCAGTTGGGCATCAAGCTGCATATCGTCGACATCGTGGAGGAGTATAAGGAGGTGCTGTTCAACCCAGTGCATGGTTACGGCGCCAATCTCAATCCTTGCCTCGATTGCAAAATCTTCATGGTGAAAAAGGCGTTTGAGTGGATCCGCGCACGTGGTTTTGACTTCATCATCACCGGCGAGGTGATCGGCCAGCGGCCGATGTCGCAGCGTAAGGACACTATGCCGGTGGTGGCGGGTGAGTCGGGTGCCGAGGATCTGCTGCTACGCCCGCTCTGTGCCAAGAATTTGCCCGAGACCCTGCCGGAGCGCAAGGGCTGGGTCGATCGCGACAAGCTCTATGCATTCAGCGGCCGCAACCGCAAGCCGCAGATGGCCCTGGCCGAGTCGTTTGGCCTGACAGATTATGCGCAACCGGCTGGCGGCTGCTGCTTTCTTACCGATCAGCAGTACTCGAAAAAGTTGGCCGATCTCTGGCAGGCGCGCGGCAGCAAGCAGTATGAGATGGATGACATCATGCTGCTCAAGGTCGGTCGGCATCTGCGCCCGGCGCCGCACTTCAAGCTGATCATCGCTCGCGAAGAGGGCGAGGCGAAGTTTCTGCAGGGCTATCGAAAACAGTTCATCAGCCTCAAGACCACCAGCCACGGTGGGCCGCTGGCGCTGATCGACGGAGAGCCCAACGCGGACGAGATCGAGCTGGCGGCACGACTGGTGGCGCGTTACAGCCAGGGGCGGGATGCGGAGCTGGTCGATCTTGAGTTGACCGACCTCCAGGGCGAGACCCGCCAGCTCAGTGTCACGCCGATCAAGCCCCACGAGATCCCGCAGGAGTGGTTCATTTGAAGCTGGTAACCCTGGACGCACGGCGTCTGCTCTGCCCAATGCCGGTGATCCGGGTGCAGGATCGGGTCGAAACCCTGCAGCCGGGAACCGTGCTGGAGGTGGTCTGTACCGACCCCGGAGTGTTGAACGACATCCCCGCCTGGTGCCGGATCAACGGCCACGAGGTGGTGGAGACCCGCCAGCAGGGCGACGAATATATCGTGCGGATCCGGGTGGGTGGTGTGGAGCAGCCAGGTGGATAGTCGGGAACGGCAGCAACAGCAGCGCTATCGGGTGACCCAGCGGGCCACCCTTGTCGGCGCCGGGGTGAACCTGCTGTTGGCGGTAGTGAAGATTCTGTTTGGCGTGATCGGACACTCCCAGTCGCTGTTAGCTGATGGTCTGCATTCACTCTCCGATCTACTTTCGGATGGGCTGGTGCTGTTTGCTGCCTACCATGCCAAAGAGGCACCAGACGACGAGCATCCTTATGGCCACGGGCGCTTCGAAACGGCGGGAACTCTCGCCCTGGGATTGTTTCTGTTCCTGGTGGGTGCCGGGGTGATCTGGGATGCGGTGGAGCGGTTGTTTTCGCCAGAGGCACTGCTGGTACCCAGCATGACCACCCTGTGGGTTGCCGCCTTCTCCATCGTTGCCAACGAGGCTCTCTATTTCTATACCCAGCATCTGGCGAAGCAGATCCGCTCCGATCTGTTGCGCGCCAATGCCTGGCACCATCGCAGCGACTCGATCTCATCGGTGGTGGTGCTGGTCGGCATCGGCGGCACCCTGGTGGGGCTGCCCTATCTCGATGCCATCGCCGCGGTGCTGGTCGGCTTGATGATTTTGCACATCGGCTGGCAGCTGGTCTGGCAGTCGGTGCATGAGTTGGTCGACTCAGGTCTTGAAGAGCAGCGGGTAGAAGAGATCAAGCAGGTGATCACCTCAGTGGCCGGGGTCAAGGATGTACATATGTTACGCACCCGTAAGATGGGTGGTCACGCCTCGGCTGATGTGCATGTGCAGGTAGCCTCCTGGCTGAGTGTCTCTGAGGGACACAGGATCAGTGAAGTGGTGATGCAGCGGCTGCTTGAGTCGGTGGAGGAACTGGTGGATGTGACGGTGCACATCGATCCGGAGGATGACGAATCGACCGCTCCCTGTGGTCATCTACCATTACGCACCGAAGCGGAGCAACGTCTGCAGGCGCTATGGCAGGATCTGCCCTGTTTCGATCGACGCATGAGGCTCGTATTGCACTACATTTCCGGACGTATCGATGTGGATCTTTTCTTTCCGCTCGACTGCAGCAAGAGCGTATCGATAAGCGAGGAGTTGGCCGAGCGCTATCAGGCGCAGCTGCAAGAGGCCGAGCAGTTTGGGCGGGTACGGCTCTGGTTTGGTTAACGCACGATTTTTGTGCATGCAGGCGCGGATCCGCACAGTTTTTGTGCGTATTCTTGCGAAGAGTTACTGTTTGGTCGCGGCTAATGCGTGCAACCACTACCATTATGCGTTCGATCGCTCTATCATCTTCCGCTTGTTTATCAACAGTTTTTTGCGAATTGGCTCATACAGGAGCTGTAGCAATCAAAGGTTGATGGCACTGTTTTTGCCTAGTGAATGGCCCAGAGCGGCAGGGATCGATGGCATCCTTTCGCAGGAATTTCGTTGCTGGCGACAGGAGCCTCTGAATGAATCTGCTTCATCCAGATTCATTCAGAGGCTCTTGCAGCAGCAGATAGTCACCTAATAGATTTGGAGATAATGATGGCCTCTGAAGTCATGAAAATGATGAAAGACAACGAAGTAAAATTCGTTGATCTTCGCTTCACCGATACCCGCGGCAAGGAACAGCATGTCACTCTGCCTGCCCACGAGGTTGATGAGGAGATGTTTACCGACGGCAAGATGTTTGATGGCTCCTCCATCGCTGGCTGGAAGGGTATCAATGAGTCAGACATGATCCTGATGCCTGAGGCTGCCACTGCCGTGATGGACCCCTTCGCCGACGAGAACACCCTGATCGTACGCTGCGACATCCTCGAGCCTGCCACCATGCAGGGCTACGAGCGTGATCCCCGTTCCGTCGCCAAGCGCGCCGAGGCCTATCTGCAGTCCACCGGCATTGCCGACCAGGCTTTCTTCGGTCCCGAGCCAGAATTCTTCGTCCTCGACGACGTGCGCTGGAGTGCCGACATGAGCGGCTGCATGGTCAAGATCGACTCCGAAGAGGCGGAGTGGAACTCCGAGCGCGTCTATGAAGATGGCAACATCGGTCACCGTCCTGGCGTGAAGGGTGGTTACTTCCCGGTCCCTCCGGTTGACTCCCTGCACGACCTGCGTGGCGCCATGTGTCTGGCGATGGAAGAGATGGGGGTGCCGGTCGAGGTCCATCACCATGAGGTGGCGACTGGTGGTCAGTGTGAGATCGGCACCAAGTTCAGCACCTTGGTGGAGCGTGCTGACTGGGTGCAGATCCAGAAATACGCTACCTGGAACGTCGGTCACGCCTACGGCAAGACCGTGACCTTCATGCCCAAGCCGATCGTTGGTGACAACGGTTCCGGCATGCATGTGCACCAGTCCCTGGCGAAAGATGGCGAGAACATTTTCGCTGGTGACCAGTACGGCGGCCTCTCCGAGAGTGCGCTCTACTACATCGGCGGCATCATCAAGCATGCTCGTGCGCTGAACGCCTTCACTAATGCCTCCACCAACTCCTACAAGCGTCTGGTGCCGGGCTTCGAAGCCCCGGTAATGCTGGCCTACTCGGCCCGCAACCGCTCTGCTTCGATCCGTATCCCGTGGGTTTCCAGCCCGAAGGGTCGTCGCGTCGAGGTGCGTTTCCCCGATCCGACCGCCAACCCCTACCTGGCCTTCGCCGCCATGATGATGGCCGGCCTGGACGGCATCCAGAACAAGATCCACCCTGGCGACGCGATGGACAAGGATCTCTATGACCTGCCCGCAGAAGAGGCGGCGAATATCCCCACCGTCTGCCACAGTCTGGATCAGGCACTGGATGCACTGGATGCGGATCGTGAGTTCCTCACCGCTGGCGGCGTTTTCACCGATGATCTGATCGATGGCTACATCGAGCTGAAGATGGAAGAGGTGACTCGTCTGCGCATGACCACCCACCCGGTGGAATTCGACATGTACTACAGCCTCTAAGCAGGTATCGGCTCCCGTCAGGGAGCCTTGCCTGGTCGATTCCCGCCTAGTACAGGAATTGTGGAAAGCGCCTCCATTCGGGGGCGCTTTTTTAGTCTCTATCTGCTTGTTTTATCAACGAGTTGTGGTCTATTCTTTTGCATATGCGTACCCTTATCCTAATTCTTCTTATTGTTCTTGCCTTGCCGGCTGCAGCCAGGGATGTCTACCGCTGGGTCTCGGATGATGGAGTGATCCACTACTCCGACTTCGACGCGCCGGGGGCGGAGATGGTCACCATCAAAGGCACCCATTCAGATCAGTACAGCCCGATCGTTCAGACCAAGCTGGCGGAGTCAGAGAGCAAACAGGAGAAAGCGGAAGGCTACACCAGCTTTGAGATTGTCGAACGCGAGCAGGATGTCACGATTCGCAACAACGAGGGTGTGGTCGATGTGGGCCTGAGCCTCTCGCCGGCACTGCAGCAGGGGCACAGATTGGAGATCCTGATCGATGGTGCATTGCAGAAAGGAGGAGATGAGCTGAATCGGACTCAATTCAGGTTGATTGGCCTGAATCGCGGCACCCATACCCTTGAGGCGCATGTCGTCGATGCCGCGGGCAAGCGTTTGATCTCCGCTCAACAGATCAGCTTCCATCTGCGAAAAGCCTCTATTATCAAACCCTGACGTTCACTAGGGGTCCTCTGGCTGCACTTTTTTGGTGCGCATTATCTTGCGACGCGGACAGCCCCTGCCCTATGAAAAGGCGGGCACTCGTCGTAGCCTCAATTTTTTCAGAAACAAAGCCTTACTCAACGTCTTAAATCGTGACAGATGAGACAGTTCAGCAGACTGCACGCAGAAAAATGCCCTATGCTGCTGATTGGTTTGATTATTGCAAGCAATTAGCATGGCAGTTACACCAGACACAGAGACCATTGAGCAACGCATCGTTGAAAATCAACGTTCAGCTGTGTTGCTGTTTGACCGCGATTTCATCCTCAACTACATCAATCCCGCCGGGGAGATGTTGTTTGCGGTGAGTGCTCGCCAGCTGATCGGGCTGCGGGTCAGAGATCTGATCCGCTGCCCTGGAGCACTGGTTGAGTCACACCTCTCTCAAGTGGTGAAGAGCGGTCAGCCCTTTACCGAGCGGGAGTTGTCGTTGCCTCTCGCCGGAGGTAAAGAGGTGACGGTCGACTGCACCGTGATCCCGCTTCGCCAGGAGGGCGAGATCAAGGAGTTTCTGGTCGAGTTGCTGCAGGTTGATCGGCAATTGAGGATCAACCGTGAGGAGCAGCTGCTGTCACGCAACCAGGCCTCGCGTGCGCTGGTGCGGGGGCTCGCGCATGAGATAAAAAATCCCCTGGGCGGAGTGCGCGGTGCGGCGCAACTGCTGGAGCGGGAACTGGATGACCCTGAACTCAAGGAGTATACCCAGATCATCATCGGCGAGTCCGACCGCTTGCAGACCCTGGTTGACCGGATGCTCGGACCGAACCGTCTGCCGGATCGTAAGCCGGTCAACATCCACCAGGTGCTGGAACGAGTGGTCAGCCTGGTGCAGGTGGAAACGGGCAACGCCCTGACTATCAAAAAGGATTACGATCCAAGTATTCCCTCCCTGCTGGGGGATAGCGATCAGCTGATCCAGGCCTGTTTGAATATCGTGCGTAACGGTGTGCGGGCCGCTGGACCTAGCGGTGTGATAGGCCTGCGCACCCGGGTGATGCGCCACTTTACCATCGGCACCAAACACTACCGATTAGTGCTGCAGGTTGAGATCAGTGATAACGGCGGTGGCATCCCCAAGGAGATCCAGGAGCGGATCTTCTTCCCGATGGTTTCAGGCAGTAGCGATGGTATGGGCCTAGGGCTCTCCATCGCCCAGTCACTGATTAATCAGCATAAGGGCCTGATTGAATTCACTAGCCGTCCGGGTGAGACGGTGTTTACAATTTCTCTGCCTTTGGAGGGCAAACATGGCTGATTTCTGCCGGGTCTGGGTCATTGATGACGACCGGTCGATTCGCTGGGTGCTGGAGAAGACCCTGCAGAAGGCGCAGATGGAGGTGGTCTGCTTCGAGAGTGCCAATGGGGTGCTCGACTCACTGGAGCGGCAACAGCCGGATGTGATCGTCTCGGATATCCGTATGCCAGGTATGGATGGGCTGGAGCTGCTGGAGCGGATCAATCTACGCTTTCCGGAGTTGCCGGTGATCATCATGACCGCTCACTCTGACCTGGAGAGTGCAGTGTCGGCCTTCCATGGTGGCGCGTTCGAATATCTGCCAAAGCCCTTCGATGTGGATGAGGCCGTGGATCAGATCCGTCGCGCCTGCCGGCAGACCCAGAGTCAGACGAAACGCCAGGTTGATGTCATTGAGCCGAGTCCGGAGATCATTGGTGAGGCGCCGGCGATGCAGGAGGTGTTTCGTGCCATCGGCCGGCTGGCGCGTTCCAACATCACGGTGATGATCAATGGCGAGTCGGGCACCGGCAAGGAGCTGGTCGCCCGAGCCCTGCATCGCCACAGCCCGCGCGCCGAGGCCCCGTTCATCGCCCTCAACATGGCGGCGATCCCACGGGATCTGATGGAGTCGGAGCTGTTTGGCCACGAACGTGGCGCCTTCACCGGTGCGCAGAGCCGGCGCGAGGGGCGTTTCGAACAGACCGATGGCGGTACCCTGTTCCTGGATGAGATCGGTGATATGCCGGCTGAGCTGCAGACGCGGTTGCTGCGGGTGCTGGCAGATGGTGAATTCTATCGGGTCGGCGGCCATGAACCGGTGAAAGTGGATGTGCGCATCATTGCCGCCACCCATCAGAATCTCGAACAGCTAGTCAAAAAAGCACAGTTTCGGGAGGATTTATTTCATCGCCTCAATGTGATTAGAATTCATATCCCGGCCCTGCGCGAGCGTCGTGAGGACATCCCCCTGCTGATGCGCCACTTTCTCGGGCAGGCATCGGAGGAGCTGGCAGTCGAGACTAAGACGCTGCTGCCGGAAACCGAGCAGTTTCTCAGTCAACTAGAGTGGCCTGGCAATGTGCGCCAGTTGGAGAACACTGCGCGTTGGCTTACGGTAATGGCTGCCGGCAAGGAGATCCATGTAGAGGATCTGCCTCCAGAGTTGCTGCAGGAGGAGCGATCCTCGGCAGCCGCCGGAGACTGGCGTCAGCTGCTCCAGCTGTGGGCACGGGAGCGGCTGCAGGCGGGGGATAAAAATCTGCTTGACGAGGCACTTCCTGCGTTTGAGCGTGTGATGATCGAGAGCGCCCTGGAGCAGACCGCCGGGCGCCGCCAGGACGCGGCAAAATTGCTCGGCTGGGGACGCAATACCTTGACCCGCAAGATCAAAGAGCTGGGTCTCGAGTTAGACAGTTAAACGATTAGCGGGGTGGATGCGCGTCATCCCGAACAGATAAAGGGGGTTTTGATGGATTCCAGCAGTGTCGATCTGCCAGGCAGTGAAATTGAGTCAATCACATTGGAAGATGGTGAACTCAAGGTTCGCTTTTCCCGGGCCTATATCATCAAGACCATCAGCGGCTCCAAGGAACGCACCCGCTGGTGGCAGGCCGGTTCGCTGATCTTTACTGCTGCCGAGCTCGATGGCGAGCTGCCCAGCGCACCCTGTATCTGTGACGGCGGTGACGTGGGGGAGAATGTCTACACCTACCGCGATATGATCCCGTTGCCACTGCAGAGTCAGGGACATGCCCACTGCAAACTGCGCTTCAAAGACAGTGAGCAGATACTTCAGGCGCAGGCCGTGGGGGTGAGGCTGGAGATGGAGGATCGCCCCTACTACATTGAGCACATCAAGCCAGAATAGCCCCGGCTGCTTAGCCGGAGGCGAAGCGATGCGCCCAGCGGGTCGTCTCCGGCAGCTTGTAACGGGTGGTGCAGGCGAGAGTGTAGTGGATGGCCGAAGCCAGGCTGATCCTTTGCCCGATGGATATATAGAGGGGGTTTACGTTGCTGCGGCTGCGTAGCACTGCGCCGATGATCTCGCCCTTGTCTTCCAGTGTTACCCAAGCCCCCTTCTCCGCTGGCAACTCCGCATGGGTGCCGATCAGGCGGCTTTTCGCAACACCAATGGAGGGTGTGTCGGTGATCAGGCCGAGGTGACAGGCCAGCCCAAAGCGGCGGGGGTGGGCCAGCCCCTGACCGTCGCATAGCAGCATATCGGGTGCTGTTTCCAGCCCCTTCAACGCCTCAAGGATTGCCGGTATCTCACGAAAGGAGAGCAGTCCCGGCAGATAGGGAAAGCGGGTGGGCAGGTGTGCGATGCTGTGTTCCAGCAGCTCAAGGGATGGAAACCGCAACAGGGCAACCGCAGCGCGGGTGGTGGCGCCACCATCTTCAAATCCCACATCGACACCGGCAACAAAGCGTGGTGTAGTGAATCGGTCTTCACGGATCACCTTCAGGCTCAGCTGCTGTTGTAGCTCGCGCGCCTGCTGCGGTGTCAGATTCCAATCGTGCAAGTTAGATAGATCCACCTTCAACGTCGCCGGCCAAGTTCAGTGCTGGTTGGATCTGCTCTCGATTAGTCTGAATTCTGAACCGATCGTCCTGTGTGATCCAGGACAGCAAATTCCAACAATTTGTTGCAAATAGCCGAACCTGACATAAGATTGTTCCAGCGGGATGATGACATATACCATGCTTTTTGGTGATTGTGATCGTTTCACAGGCAGTTGAACCATGTTCGCATAAATTTGGCACTGCCTTTGCGTTTCAGGCTAGCGATTTATTAAGTAATTTCAGTGGACAGGCGCTCGTTTCTCCGGTGATGCTGGGGAGCAGGCGCTGTAGAAGGGTGGGCATTAGATGTCAGTGGAACTCTATAACAAACAGGGCCATATCTGCGTAGTTTATCGTGATCTGGTTAGCGGTGAGGCGGTGCAGGCCAATCAGTTTCTCATCTTTGATCACGGCCATGCCGCATTGATCGATCCTGGCGGAGAGCTCACCTACTCTCGTCTGTTTATGGCGATCAGTGATTATGTGAACGTCAAGAAGCTCGACTATGTGGTTGCATCCCACCAGGATCCCGATATTGTTGCCTCGATCAACAAATGGTTGGTTGGTACCGATTGTAAAGTGGTCGTGCCCGCCCTCTGGGAGCGGTTCATTCCTCACTTCACCCGGCCGGGGCGGCTGCAGAACCGGGTCATCGCGATCCCGGATCCGGGCATGAATCTGGAGTTGGGCGATATCCGCCTGAAGGCGCTGCCGGCCCATTTTCTCCATGCCGAAGGCAATTTTCAGTTCTACGATCCGAAGAGCAAGATCCTCTTCTCCGGTGATCTGGGTGCCAACCTGCCGCCGGGAGACCTGGACAAGCCGGTGAAGAAGATCGCTGAGGTTTTGCCCTATATGGAGGGTTTCCACAAGCGCTATATGAACTCAAACCGGGTCTGTCGCTATTGGGCCAACATGGTGAAGGACCTCGATATCGAGATGATCGTGCCGCAGCATGGCCGCGCGTTTGTCGGCAAAAAAGCGGTGGCTGAGTTCATCAACTGGATCGCTGACCTGGAGTGTGGCGTTGATCTGATGAACCAAAGCCACTACCAGATTCCGTAGGATTCGGGGCTTTCGTCGCCCAGTAGTCTGGGGCGACGCAGACTTTATTCAGCAGACTTTATTCAAAGGGGCGCGTAAGGCGCCCCGTTCTATTTAATATTCATGACTCCATTTGCCTCGCTGTCACGAGGAAGTCTGCTCTGTTGCCAGTTCTCCGACCCAGAAACCCAGGTTCTTCTCCAGAAATTCGTCGATCGACATGTAGTGTGAGCCATCACAGGAGAAAGTGAGCCCGATCATGCCATTCATGATGTTGAGTGAGGCGCTGCGCAGATAGATGGTCTCGTCGGCGAAGCGCAGTGCCTTCAGCCCATCGAGTGCGGCGCGCAGCTGGCTGGGAGTGACCTTGGCCACGGCGGGATAGTCGTGCAGTGGATAGGCGAGGCTGATATCGGGATCGATGATTTCCAGCACACCATGAATGCGATAGGAGTAGGGATCCTCCAGCAACCAGAAGGAACAGCGCCCGCTGGAGTAGTGGATCTTACTGTGGAAGATGCCGTGGGTGCTCATCAGCGTCAGTACGGTGTCGTGTACCGAATCGATATTCTCATCCAGCAGGCTTTGAACCCGCTGCTGCATGAACAGGGTACTGCGTACCGCCGGGTCGCCTTTGAACTGTTGCCATTGGCTCTCCGCGGCCAGCGCTGGAGTATCGGCAAGCAGCTTGTTGAGGGAGAAGTCGGCAGCGATAAAGCCCATCAGCTGATCTTCTCGACGTACCGCTTGCAGGGCGGTGACACACTCTTTACCCGAATAGGCGCTCTGGTAGACGGAGGAGAGCATGATGCCTTTGAACGGCAGGTTGTTTTTTAGATAGGGGCGATGGGAGAGGTCCCGCCCGCGCCATGCGGGGTCGGCAACACCGTCACGGATTAGCGAGGAGATCTCCCTGCCATCCAGATCCCAGGCGTAGAGTGTCTCGCAGTGTGTCAGATCCTTGAGATGGCGCTGCAGAGTGGTGTCGATGGCATCAGCATCTGGCCAGACTTCGGCGCAGAGCGCCGCTAGAGCCGATAGAGGTATCCCCACCGACTCGGCCAGTGCCGCCTTCTTTTCAAGGATGATCTTCTGCATTGCGGACATGCCAAACTCCTTCAGATTCACTTGCATCAAGCCAGGTTAAACTGTTGCGGACTTCCGGGACACTATCGCAGCCGAATGTTACATGGGTTTGACTCGATGGAGGCGGGAATGCGGCAAACTGTGTAGAATCCGCCCGGTAAGTTTGAGCGAGAGACGATATCAGGATCCCTAAGTGAGCACCCTAAAAAACGATCGATTCCTCCGGGCTCTGCTGCGGCAGCCGGTTGATGTCACACCCGTCTGGATGATGCGTCAGGCCGGGCGCTATCTGCCGGAGTACCGGGCCACCCGCGCCAAGGCCGGTAGCTTCATGGACCTCTGCCGTAATCCTGAACTGGCATGCGAGGTGACCATCCAGCCCCTCGACCGCTACCCGCTGGATGCGGCGATCCTCTTCTCCGATATCCTCACCGTACCCGACGCCATGGGACTGGGGCTCTACTTCACCGAAGGAGAAGGGCCACGCTTCGAACGCCCGGTGCGTGATGAGGCAGCGGTCAAGGCGCTGGGTCTGCCCGACATGGAGGATGACCTGGGCTACGTGATGGATGCGGTGCGCACCATCCGCCGCGAGCTGGATGGACGGGTGCCGCTGATCGGCTTCTCAGGCAGCCCCTGGACCCTGGCCACTTACATGGTCGAGGGCGGCGGCACCAAGAACTTCGCCCAGGTAAAGGGGATGATGTTCGATCGTCCCGAGCTGATGCATCAGCTGCTCAGCCGGGTTGCCGATTCGGTCACCGCCTACCTGAATGCGCAGATTGCCGCCGGTGCACAGGCGGTGATGATCTTCGATACCTGGGGTGGCGCACTCACCCCGGCCGCCTACCAGGCCTTTTCCCTCGACTACATGCAACGCATCATCCAGGGGCTGACCCGCGAGGCGGAGGGCCGCCAGGTGCCGGTGATCCTCTTCACCAAGGGCGGAGGGCTCTGGCTCGAGCGGATGGCCGAGAGCGGCTGCGATGCGCTCGGCATCGACTGGACCCTCGATCTAGCCGAGGCGCGCCGGCGCGTCGGTGACAAGGTAGTGCTGCAGGGCAATATGGATCCCTGCGTGCTCTATGCTTCACCCGAGCGTATTCGTGAAGAGGTTGGCCGGGTGCTCGAGAGTTTCGGTCCGGGCGAGGGTCACGTCTTCAATTTGGGCCATGGCATTCATCCCAATATTCCGCCGGAACATGCCGGGGCCTTTGTCGAGGCCGTGCATGAATTAAGCCGGCCCTATCATCAGGCATCCAGATCTTTACCAGGGAGTAAATAGCAGAGTGAACAAGCGTAAAGTGATTGTGGGCTTTAGATTACTGGTTGTCGGCCTGTTAGCTACCTTCGAGGCAATGGCTGAGCCGAATACGATAGAGGTACGCCTTGCCGCCTTCTGGGCCAGCACCGCTACTGAGCTCAGGCTCGATTCAAAAGATGGCACAATCGGGACCAGCTTTAACATGGAGGATCAACTTGGCCTGGGAGAGCGGGAGATCCTGCCGATGCTGGATATCACCTATCGCTTTAATGAGAATCACGCCATCGATCTCTCCTATGTGGAGTTATCACGCAGTGGCAGCAGTATGCTCAACAGCACCATCACTATTGATGGTGAGGACTATACCGTTGATACGCTCGTCGACAGCTTCTTTGATTCGAAGGTCGCACGTCTGGCGTGGCGTTATAAGCTCTATCAGAACGAAGACTGGCAGATCGAGAGCCTGCTCGGTGTCCATGTGACCTCACTCTCCACAGGGATTAGCACGCGCCTTGCTGGCCCCAGCTATGATGCCGACGTGAGCATCCCGCTACCCAGCCTGGGTCTGGATGGTGCCTATTGGATCTCCCCCAAGCTGAAACTGGATGCTTGGGCGCAGGTGTTTGCGCTCGATTATGATGCTTATTCTGGCAGTCTGGTAAATGGCAGCATTTCGGTGCGCTATGACTTCAGTAAAAACTTCGGCATCGGCGGCGGCTACACCTATTACGGATACAGCCTCTCCGCCGATGATGACAACCTGCGGGGTGAGTTCGATTACACCTTTCAGGGACCGATGCTCTATCTGCAGGCGGGTTACTGATTCCCTTGATCAAACAAGCCTTATACCTCTTGGCTTCGCATCTAGAGTGAAGACAACATGAAGATCACGCTTATCGGATTGGGGCTGATGGGGAAGCCGATCGCACAGCGGCTAATCCAGTGCGGGCATGAGCTGGTTGCCTGGAACCGCTCCCAGGTTGCTTACGGTCAGGTGCAAGCTAAAGGTATTCCGGTCGAATCTGATCTGACAGCCGCGATTGCCCAGGGGGAGGCTGTCCTGCTGACCCTGAGCGATGCCGCAGCTATCCGTGCGACCCTGTTGCAGCCCTCGTCACTCAGTGGGCTGGCAGGCAAGGTCGTGGTACAGATGGGAACCATCGCACCGAATCAGAGCCGCGAGATTGCCTCTGCGGTGGAGGCGGTTGGTGGACACTACCTGGAGGCACCGGTGCTCGGCAGCATCCCGGAGGCACGGTCCGGCAACCTGATCGTGATGGCCGGAGGTGATGCAGAGATCTACCAGCAGATGCTGTTGTTGTTGCGTTGTCTCGGCAAGCAGGTGCAGCGCATCGGCGAGGTTGGTCAGGGTGCGGCGATGAAGCTGGCGATGAACCAACTGATCGCTTCGCTCACCTCTGCCTTCTCCCTGAGCCTTGGGCTGGTGCGGGCCGAAGGCATCGATGTGGAGCAGTTCATGGGCCTGCTGCGAGAGAGCGCGCTCTATGCGCCGACCTTCGACAAGAAGCTGGCGAAGATGCTGAGCCACGATTATGCCAACCCCAACTTTCCCCTTAAGCATCTGATCAAAGATGTGGATCTTTTCAGCCGCGTGGTGGATGAGCTGGGCATCGATGCGCAGTTGCCGCAGACGATGCTAAGAGTCTTCGGTGAGGCGCAGGCTGCGGGACATGGGGAAGATGACTACTCATCACTCTACGAGGCGATCAACCCCGACTTTCAGGCTAGTCAGGATGAGGGCTGCTGACGCGGCAGCACAGCCTTTTCGATCTATTAGGTAGGATTTGATGAAACTGCTATTCAGCACAATGCCGGGTCGCTATGAGCGGCACCTGATGCGAAAACACAACAACCCTCTGTTCGACAAAAGTGAGCGTTCGCTTACGCCCTCTGCGTTGGAAGAGGCACAGCGCAAAGATCACGAAGAGCTGGTGAGCTTTATCGAAGAGCTGCGCAAGCTGGTGGGTGAAGCGGTCGGACTTGGTCCCCACGAACAGAGCGATGTGATCCTCGAACTGAAAGAGCGTCTCGACAAGGCCTATGAGACCGCCTGCGGTCTGGCCGATGAGCAGGGCGCCAACAAGGATGCGATCAGCAAGCTGGTGGCGGTGATTATGCAGGCGGTGTGGCGAGGTGCCGGCAATGACACCCTGGCCCATCAGGAACTGCAGCAGGAGGAAGAAGCCAGGCGGCTGCACTATGAGATGCTGGAACACCCGTTGGCGGTGGACCTGCTCTCCCCCGACTCTCTGATAGGTGAAGATGACTTGGTGCCGACTCTGCTGAGCGCTTCTGAAGAGGAGTTTCAGGTGGCTGTGACCCTGTTTGATCCGCCGCAGCTGGAGGCGATCAGCAAACAGGCCCGGGCTCTGCTGGAGCAGCGCCAGCAGGAGGGGGAATCAGTGGCACAGGCGCTTGAGCGGTTGAGCGAGCTGGAGAACTTGCTGAAACATTTCGAGAGCGAAGCAGCTTCTTAGGGAGGCTCCGAACGAATCATGGGCGGATAGCCTTGCGCTCCAAAAAACGGCCGGGAGTCATTTTTACACAAGCCACGAAGGAAGCGCTGATAAATTAATCAATTCCAGCGGCCCTCCCAGCATCAGCGATTTTTTCGCGTTAAAAAATCGGCATTGTATGCTGGCACAACCCGACCAACCTCGACAAAACCAGCCACTTGCCACCAGCTGATCTCCAAATGCTTTAGCAAAAGTAGTTGCTGGCACCTTATCAAAGTAGCACTCGTTCGATGCCCTGCTGACTCATCTGCTGGATAAATTGCTGCTGCCACCGCTCTCCCAGCATCCTGTTTGCCAGTTCGACCACAATATAAGTGGGTTTGAGGCCGGTTGAGTCGGTATAACGGCTTAGGCCCTGCTGGCAGGCAGGGCAGCTGGTCAGCAGCTTGACGCTGATATGGCCCGGCTTTGCATCATCAGCTAGTTTGGCCAACCCGGCTTGGAGTTCCTCCTCCTTGCGGAAGCGCAGCTGGTGGGCGATGTCGGGCCGACTGGTGCCGAGGGTGCCGGCTTCGCCACAACAGCGATCCGATAGCTCGACCCTGCCGCCAGTGAGGGAGGCAGTGACCTCGAGTGGATCATGCAGCTTCATCGGGCTATGGCAGGGGTCATGGAAGAGGTAATTGCCCGGCGCGCCGTCAGTAATCTTGATCCCTTTTTCCATCAGGTATTCATGGATGTCGAGCAGTCGGCAGCCGGGAAAGATCTTTTCAAATTCATACTTCAGCAGCTGATCTATGCACGTGCCGCAGGAGACCACCACGGTGCGAATATCCATGTAGTTGAGAGTATTCGCGACACGGTGAAACAGCACCCGGTTCTCAGTGGTGATCTGGTGACCGCGCTGCGCCTGTCCGGCCGCGCTCTGTGGGTAGCCGCAGCAGAGATAGCCGGGGGGGAGCACGGTGGTGGCGCCAGTCTCGGCCAGCATCGCTAGGGTCGCCAGACCGATCTCGCTGTAGAGGCGCTCTGAGCCGCAGCCTGGGAAATAGAAGACCGCCTCGTTTTCTTCGGGCGACCCCTTAGGGCTGTGCAGGATCGGTATAGTGGTGTGATCCTCTAGTTTGAGCATCGCCCGCAGGCTCTGCTTGGGTGGCTCTACCCGGATCGGGTAGCTCAGCATCTCCAGCGCCAGGGTCTTTACCTCCGGTCTGCCTGTGGTGGCGCGGGGTAGGGTGCTGCGCTGTTTCAGTAGACCACTGCGCTTGGCTAGCCCATGCGCCAGATTAAGCGCCTTGAATCCCCACTCGGCCAGCCCCAGGCGCATCCAGCGGATTGCCCGTGGATCGGTCATATTGAGGAAACTCATCGCCGCCATTGCACCCAGGCTGCGGCGCTTCTGGCCGCGCTCGGTGAGGATCTTGCGCATGCGGGTGGTGACCTCACCGAAGTCGATATTGACCGGGCAGGGCGTGAGGCACTTGTGGCAGACGGTGCAGTGGTCGGCCACGTCGTTCATCTCATCGAAATGGCGTTGCGATAGACCGCGGCGGGTCTGCTCCTCGTAGAGGAAGGCTTCGATGATCAGGCCGGTAGCGAGGATCTTGTTGCGCGGTGAGTAGAGCAGGTTGGCACGTGGTACATGGGTCATGCAGACCGGCTTGCACTTGCCACAGCGCAGACAGTGTTTGATCTCGTCGTTGAGCGCGCCCAGCTCACTCTCTTCGAGGATGATTGCCTCCTGCTCCAGCAGCTTGAGCGAAGGAGTGTAGGCGTTGCGCAGATCGGCACCGATAGCCAGCTTGCCACGGTTGAAATGCTGTTCGGGATCGACCTGTGCCTTGTAGCGGGCAAACGCCTGCAGCTTCTCCGGCTCTAGGTACTGCAGCTTGGTCAGGCCAATGCCGTGCTCACCAGAGATCGCTCCGCCCAGCGAGGAGGCCAGTGCCATGATGCGGTCCACCATCCGCTCGGCGCGGTGCAGCATCGCGTAGTTGTCGGAGTGGACAGGGATATTGGTATGCACGTTGCCGTCACCGGCATGCATGTGCAGCGCCACGAACAGCCGCGACTCCCGGAGCCGCTGGTGGATCTCGCGCAGCGCGTGGCGTAGCGGCTGCATTTCCTGGCCGGGGAAGGCCTCATCCAGCTGCAGAGCTATCTCCTGCCGGTAGGAGATCAGCAGGTCACGGCGCAGTAGCAGATCGAGCAACCGGTCGTTTGGCTGGATGTGTTGGGCCTCCGCTTCGCTCAGCAGCTGCCGGTGGTCGGCGGCAGGCTGTTCGATCTGTTGCAGGGTCTCGCTCCAGCGCCCCCGCGCCCGCTCAACGGCGCTCTGCGCCAGGCTGATCTTGGCGCGGGAGATCGCTTCATTCTCATCGCTGGCACCGAAGGCCTCGCTGGCCAGATCGCGCCATTCGCTGCTCTGTAGATAGTCGAGAACGGCATCAGCGATCTCGATCTTGTTGCTGATCGATTCCTCGATATTAATGCGCTCGATGCCGCGACTGTAGTCGGCCAGCCGCTCCAGCGGGATCACCACGTCTTCGTTGATCTTGAAGGCGTTGGTGTGGGCGGAGATGGCGGCGGTGCGGGCCCGGTCGAGCCAGAAATGTCTGCGCGCCTCGGCGCTGCTGGCGATAAAACCCTCGCCGCCGCGTGCCTCCACCAGTTCGACCACCTGGTCTGCCGCGCTGCTGACCTGGTCCGCCTGATCGCTGGCGATGTCGGCCAGCAGCACCATCTTGGGGCGCTCGGCGCGGGCCGCCTTGGTGGAGTATTTGACCGCCTTCAGATAGCGCTCATCGAGGTGCTCCAGACCCACCAACGTGACCTTGTCGTGCCGGTCCAGATACGCTTTGATCTCGACGATGGCCGGCACCGCCCGGCCGATGTCGCTGCCGAAGAACTCCAGACAGAGGGTGCGAACCTGCTCAGGCATGCGGTGCAACACGAAACGGGCGGAGGTGATCAGGCCGTCGCAACCCTCCTTCTGCACCCCTGGCAGGCCGGAGAGAAACTTGTCGGTGACATCCTTGCCCAGCCCCGCCTTGCGGAAGGCGCTGCCGGGTATCTGTAGGATCTCCGGTTCAGCGAGTGGTGTGGTGCCGTCGTTGGCATAGCGGCTGATGCGGAAACGCACCTCGGGCTGATCGTGGATTTTGCCCAGATTGTGATCGAGCCGCTCCACCTCCATCCAGCTGCCGTCCGGGGTCACCATGCGCCAGCTGGCGAGGTTATCGAGGGTGGTGCCCCACAGTACCGCCTTCTTGCCGCCGGCGTTCATTGCGATGTTGCCACCGATGGTGGAGGCGTCCTGGGAGGTGGGGTCGACGGCAAAGGCGAGCCCGGCGGCCTCCGCCTGTTCCGAGACCCGCCGCGTGATCACCCCTGCGCCGGCGACAATGGTCGGCACCGGTTCCGCCACGCCGGGCAGTGCGATGCTCTCGATCTCCCCCAGTTGCTCCAGCTTCTCAGTGTTGATCACCGCCGAGTGGGGGTCGAGCGGCACCGCACTGCCGGTGTAGCCGGTGCCGCCACCGCGCGGGATGATGGTCAGACCGGAGGCGATGCAGGCGCGCACCACCGCTGCTACCTCCGCCTCGGTGTCGGGGGTGATGACCACGAAGGGGATCTCGACGCGCCAGTCGGTGGCGTCGGTGGCGTGGGCGACCCGCGCAAGGCCGCTGAAATCCACATTGTCTTTGCGGGTCAGGCCGATCAGATTACGCTTTACTTGACGGCGTAGCTCAATCTGCCGGATGAAGCGTGCCTCGAATGCCTCCACCGCCTGGCGTGAGGCGTGCAACAGGTGGATCGCCTGCTGGTTTTCATTGGTGCGCAGCTCAAACTGATCAAGACGATGGTGCAGGGCGTTGATCAGGGCCTGGCGGCGCTCCTCATTCTGCAACAGGTCGTCCTGCAGGTAGGGATTGCGGCTTACCACCCACATGTCGCCGAGCACTTCGAACAGCATGCGGGCGGAGCGGCCGGTGCGGCGCGAGCCCCGGAGATCCTCAATGACCCGCCACAGCTCCTCACCGAGAAAGCGAATGACGATCTCCCGGTCAGAAAAAGAGGTGTAGTTGTAGGGGATCTCACGGATCCGCGGCTTGACGGCTGTTGGCATAGTCCGCTCCGGCTCAAAACGAAAAACGCCCGCATCACTCATGGCGTGCGGGCAAGTCGGTATTGTATATTAAAACTCCTGTCGGCATGCATTGATCCCAAACATGGAAAGCTGCGCCCCAACTAACCCGGGCAGTCGATTGAAGCGGCTTGGGAGGCGGACAGGATCAGGGAAAGTCGGGGCCGGTATCCTTCTCTCCCAATATCCGTTCGATGGCGCAGGCGATGCTGAAATTCGCGTGCTCCATGGGGCTGCTGCGGATTACGCTGAGGATGGCCGCAAAGGGGGGGGTAATCGATTTGCCTGGTAGTATCTCCAAGGCCAGTTCCGTGCCAGTCGCCAGTTCCTGGTCAAACTCCAGCAGCAAACCGCTGCTACTCAGGTTTCTAACAATGCCGGTCGCCAATTGCGGCTGGCCGCTGATACGAAAACGCGCCGGACAATCCATCTCCATCCGCACGAAGTCCCGCTTCTCGGCGTAGTCAAGCATCACTATTACTCCTCATCTCTGGCTGCACAATCTGGAATCTATGCTTAGGCATAATGTAGCAGCCTGCTGGGAGGCTTCCAGGGTGAGATCGAGCAATGCAGGCATTAGTTTCCCCAGCCGATGGAGTGGCCGTGGCGTAGGCGGCTTCTGATAGACTGGCGGCTGGAGCGGTTGCAAAAGTGGGGTGAAGATGATGTCAACAACTCTCAGACTATGCGGCTGGCTGCTGCTGTTGCTGCCGGTGTCGCTCAGTGCCGATACGCTCTACCGCTCGGTGGACCCGGAAGGCCGGGTGATCTACTCCGATACCCCCCAGTCGGACTCTGTCGAGACACAGCGCATCCAGGTTGAGTCTAAACCCTCTGCCGCAGCACAGCAGCAGGCGCAGCAGCGAGAGAGTGAGATCCGCCGGGCTGCGGACAAGGCCGTTGCGCAACGCGAATATAAGCGGAAACAGCGCGCCAGAGTGGTCGAGCAGGCGGAGCAGCAGTTGCAAGAGGCGGAGCAGCGCCTGGAGCAGGCCAGGGTGTTGCGAGACGAAGATCGGCAGACCATCGGTGGCGGCAAAGGCCGGCGCATCCGGCCTGAATACTTTGAGCGCATCGAGCAGGCCGAGGCGGCAGTGGCGGCAGCCCGCAAGCGTCTGCAACAGGCGCGCATCGGCCGCTGATGCAGACCTATCTGGTCGGTGGCGCGGTGCGCGATCGGTTGCTGGGGTTGCCGGTGACCGAGCGCGACTACCTGGTGGTGGGGGCGACGCCGGAGCAGCTTCTGCAACAGGGGTTTCGCCAGGTGGGGCGTGACTTTCCGATCTTCATCCATCCGCAGGATGGTAGCGAGTATGCCCTGGCACGCACCGCCAGCGGTTCTCGCCAGACTCTGGCCGCGCCCCTGGCCCATCCGGGGGTGACCCTGGAGGAGGATCTGTCGCGGCGGGATCTCACCATCAACGCGATGGCAGAGAGTGACGACGGAGAGCTCATCGATCCGTTTGGTGGACGCCGGGATCTCGAGCAGCGCGTGCTGCGCCACATCTCACCGGCGTTTGCCGAGGATCCGATCCGGGTGTTGCGGGTGGCGCGTTTCATGGCGCGCTTTGCGTCTCTGGGGTTTCGTATCGCCGGGGAGACTAGGGAGTTGATGCGCTCGATGGTTGATGCGGGCCAACTCAACGAGCTGGTGCCGGAGCGGGTCTGGCAAGAGCTCGACAAGGCCCTTGGCGAGCCGAATCCGGTGCCGTTTTTTGCGGCCCTGCGGGAGGTTGGCGCGCTGGCTCGGCTGTTGCCTGAACTGGACAGCCTTTGGGGGGTGCCCCAGCCAGAGCGCTGGCACCCGGAGATCGATACCGGCGTGCATACGATGATGGTGCTGGCGCAGGCCGCCCGGCTATCGGATGAGCAGAGCATCCGTTTTGCCGCTCTTACCCACGACCTCGGCAAGGCATCGACCCCGGCGCACATCTTGCCCAGCCACCATGGCCATGAGGAGCGCGGGGTAGCAATCCTGCGAGCACTCTGTCGTCGTCTGCGGGTGCCCACCCGGTACCAGGAGCTAGCAGAGTGTTGCGGCCGTTACCACAGCCAGCTGCACCACCTGGATGAGCTGAAAGCCACCACCCGCCTGAAGCTGCTGGAGCGACTGGATGCGTTTCGCCGGCCGCAGCGACTGGAGGCGTTTCTACTGGTCTGCGAGGCCGATTTCCGTGGGCGGGCGGGGTTTGAGCAGCGCACCTATCCTCAGGCCGACCGTTTGCGACGGCTCTATCGGGCCGCCGCCAGTGTGGATAGCAGTCAGCTGCCGAAGTGGGTGAGTGGTAAGGCGATGGGCGATGCGATGCGCCGCTTGCGCTTGGAGGTAATGCGCCGGGTCGACCGTGAGGTTAGTTGACCAGGCGGTCAAAGATGCGAAAGCCCGCCAGATAGGTGCCGACAGCTGAGCCGAGGGTGCTGAGAAAGAACACCAGCAGGGTGCGGGATACGCGGTTGTGCCACCAACCCTTGAAGTGGGTGGTGTCATTGCGTAACCGGCCAAAGTCGGCCACCGTTGGTTTGCGCAGATAGAGCTCTGCCGCGGCGGTCACCATGCCGGCGCCGATCGCCGGGTTGAGTGAGGTCAGCGGGGCGGCAACAAACGCGGTCAGTACGGTCAGCGGATGGGCCGCTGCGACCAGTGCGCCGAGGGCTGAAAGCCCGCCGTTGATCAGTACCCAGTCGAGCACCAGCTGCCAGCCCAGGTCACTGCTGCGGAAAAAACCAGCCGCAAAGCCGCCGAGCACCAGGCAGACGATGACCCAGGGGATCAGCTTCGGCCAGCGGCTCGGCTCCGGCAGAGAGTCGAGTTGCTTGATCGTGGCCTTGGCGGGTTCCGGCTCGCTCTGCAGGTAGTTTGCCACCCCCTGCAGATGGCCGGCACCGATCACCACCAGGATGTTTTCATGGCCCTGCTGTTCGATCTCTTCGCGCAGGCGCGCAGCCATGTAGCGGTCACGTTCGTCGATCAGGGGCAGAAACAGATCCTGGCGGTCTTCGGCAAACTCGGCAAAGGTGGTCTCTAATATGTCGCCCTCTTTCAGGCGCTCGATCTCCTCTTCCGCCACATCCTCTTTGGAGAGGATGCCCGCCAGTAGGCCAACAAACAGACTGAAGCGTCTGAACCAGCTGAGGTTGCTAGCAACCCGCTTGAAGGTGACGCTGATCTCCCTGTCGATCAGCAGCAGCGGTTTGTTGGACTCCTGGGCGATACGCACTGCCTCACGCTGCTCGGCACCGGGTTCGATGCCGAACTGGTCCGCCAGTCGCTGTTGATAGGCGCTCAGGGCGAGACTAGCCATCACCATGGTGACGCGGCCCTCGCGCACCACGCGAAACAGATCCATCTGCGCCAGCGCATCGGGATTTAGCAAGGCGTTATAGCGGCTGGGGCAGAGCTCCACCGCGACCGAGTCATAATCGCCACTCTGCAGCAGCTCGCGCACCTTCTCTGCGCTAGTGCGTGAGACATGCGCGGTGCCGAGCAGCGTCAGCTGACTCTCGCCGAGCTGGATCTGACGGATGGGTTGCTGTTCCTCTGCCTGCATGGTGCTCTTGGGGTTGGCAAAAGGTAGCCATCATACCAGTGAATTACGAGCCTGGCTTTATCTCGTCCTATTCATGCAGGGCTGTGCCATTCAATGCGGCAGGACATTTCTGGGGCAATTGTGCCGATCGGTTGGGCTCAGATTACAGGCAGCAGGCTGGCGGCCGCTAAGAAATGAGACCCTGCGCAAGAATTCCATTCCGGTTCGTTGGTACCTGCAGGGCGTTACTTATATTGGCCTGGATAATTTGCTAGCGTACGGGCGGATTTTAAGGAAGTATTCAGGCACGGAATCGGTCCACCTATTTGAAGAACGCGATTAAATATGGATAAAAACGTCGTTTGGCACCACGCCACTGTCACCCGCGAGAGGCGGGAGAAAATGAATCGTCACAAGGCGAAATTGCTCTGGTTTACCGGCCTGTCGGGATCGGGTAAGTCGACCCTGGCGCATGCGCTGGAGGAGGAGTTGCATCAGCGTGGTTGTCACACCTACGTGTTTGATGGCGACAATGTGCGCCACGGGCTCTGCCGAGATCTGGGTTTCAGTATTGAAGACCGCACCGAGAACATTCGCCGCATCGGTGAGATGGCGAAGCTGTTTGTCGATGCTGGGGTGATCGCGCTGACAGCCTTCATCTCGCCGATCCGCGAAGATCGTGAGCGCGCCCGTGGCCTGTTTCCCCATGGCGACTTCATCGAGGTCTATGTCAAGTGCTCGCTGGAGAAGTGCGAGAGCCGTGACGTAAAGGGGCTCTATCAGAAGGCTCGTGCCGGTGAGATCCCGGAATTTACCGGTATCTCCTCTCCCTACGAGGCGCCGGTGAAACCCGAGATCACCGTCGATACCGAGATCGACACCCTAGAGGATTGTATTGCACAGATTCTCAGCGTGCTGGAAGAGCGTGGTGTCATCCCCAACTACGTGGTGGGCGACTGAGAGGGTGTACTGAAGGCTCCCCGGCGGGGGAGTCAGGGCCTGATTTCGTCAAAACTGCAGACCTGCCGGTATGCTGCGGCTGGACCGGGAGCATCACTCTCCCGCACCAGCCAGACGGCGTCGACGTCGGCTCCCGTGCCGTGGTGATCTGCTGCGGTTCTCCACCCTGTTCGCTATAGATGGCTCATGATGATCTCACGCTCAGCAGGCGCATCTCACACTCAAACATAAACTCGAAGGCCTCGACGTGACGGATCGCCTCGTCGATCGATTCGCCCCATGTATAGAAACCATGGCCCTGGATCAGGAAGCCGACCAGGTCGGGGTTTGCATCGATGTAGCGATCGACCCGGTTGGCGAGCCGCGCAATATCCTGGTCATTGGCGAAGATCGGTACCCGGACCTGACAATCGTGGCTGTCGATCCCTGCAAATGTCTTTAGTAGCTCATAATCCTGTAGCGAGAGATGGGTCTGATGCAGCCGCGACAACAGTGTCGCGTTGACCGTGTGAGGGTGCAGCACCGCGTTTATCTCCGGCAGGCGGTGGTAGAGCAGAATATGCAGTAGGCTCTCGTCGGAGGGGCGCTGCAGCTCGTCGGTGTTGCCATCGGCGTCGGTGTGCAGGATATCCTCTAGATCGAGTCGGCCCTTGTGGCGGCCGGAGGCAGTGATCGCAAGGCTGCCGTCGTCGAGGCGGGCAGAGAAGTTGCCGCTGGTAGCGGGTACCCAACCGCGCTGGTGGAAGAGGTGGCCGATCTCAATCAACTCACGGGCAATGGTTTCAAAGTCTGATGGCATGACTGCACTCCTGATAGAGCATCGATTGTAGTTTAGACAGACTTGCATGGTGGTGATAGCGCTGGGGCCTGGTGGTGTCGGGGTGGGTGAACTAACATGCGGCAGGGAACATTTGGGAGTTGCGGCATGTATCGGATCATTATCATTTTATCGCTGGCAGGTTTGCTGCTGGCCGGCTGCAAGACGCTGTCTGAGCGTGAGCAGGCCAAGCACCTAGAGGATACCCTGCTGAAGTATGAGGCGGTGATCCGTTGGAACGCTGGTGTGGGGGCCCAGCGCTTCCTGGCGGCAGAGCAGCAGCAGACAGCCAATAAACCGCTGCGCAAGGATTTGCGTGTAACCAGCTATGAAACGGTGCAGGGGCCATCGATGCTGGACGAGGCGACGGCGGGGCTGACAGTGGTGATCCAGTATATCTTTGAGACCGAGCAGGTAGTACACGAACTGGTGGACCAGCAGCTCTGGAAATATGATGCTGAGACCAAAACCTGGCATCTGCAGAGCCCGATCCCCGAGTTCAAATAGGCTATGCAATCTCCAGCCGGTTTTTCGTCTGCTTCACGCTTCTTTATAGTCAGCGCATCGATCGTGCTGCTCGTGGCTGGGATGAAGGCGGCCACCGAGCTGCTGGTGCCGTTTCTGCTGGCTCTGTTTGTCGCGGTGATCGCCGCGACACCGCTATTCATGCTGCGTCAGCGAGGTCTGCCGGGCTGGTTGGCGATGCTGCTGGTGATCGCATTGATCATCGGCATCGGTGCGCTGCTGGCCTGGCTGGTCGGCGGTGCGGTCAACGACTTCTCCAGCAACCTGCCGAAATACCAGGCGAGCCTGGCACAGCAGACCAGCGGTTTTAGCGCCTGGTTAACAGCTCAGGGGGTGCAGGTGGATCCGGCTACCTTCAGCACTTATCTCGATCCCGGCAAGGCGATGGGAATGGCCGCCAAGCTGCTGAGTGCGCTGGGTGGAGTGTTGACCCAGGCTGTGTTCATCCTGATCACAGTGATCTTTATCCTGGTGGAGGCCGCCGGTTTTCGAGAGAAGCTCCGCAGTGTGCTGCAGCGGCCCGAGTCGGCCCTCGAACATATAGACACTATCACCGATAACATCAAGCGTTACATGATGATTAAGACTACCACCAGTCTGCTCACCGGTGCCTTGGTGTCGCTTTGGCTGATGTTCCTGGGGGTGGATTACCCGATACTCTGGGGTACAGTTGCTTTTCTCTTCAACTATGTGCCAAACATTGGTTCGATCATCGCTGCGGTGCCCGCGGTGCTGTTGGCACTGGTACAGCTGGGCCCGATGGATGCCCTGTGGGTGATGCTCGGCTATCTGCTGATCAATAACCTGGTGGGTAATGTCATTGAACCCCGTTTCATGGGCAAGGGGTTGGGGCTGTCGCCGCTGGTGGTGTTTGTCTCGTTGGTTTTCTGGGGCTGGGTGCTGGGGCCGGTGGGTATGTTTCTCTCGGTGCCACTTACCATGGTGTTGAAGATTGTGCTGGCCAGCCGCCTTGAGACCCAGCTGGCGGCGGAGCTGTTAGGCTCCTAGCCAAACAGCGCCTCGGCCGCCGCGAGGCGCTCTTTGGCATCGTCGAGGATCTGGATGCTCAACTCCGGGGTCAGCTCGCTAAGGCCGAGTTTGTAGAAGGCGGGGATCTGGTCCAGGCTGGGAAGAGTAAGAAAATAGTCAGTACCGATGTAGCTGTGCAGCTGGGCGACCACCACCAGGTCGGTGTAATCGGCGTCCTCAGCGCCATCTCTGAGCCAGGCTTCCGCCCCTGTGGGGACCTGCACCATGTCGTCGATAAACCCCCAGCGCTGCAGGATCCTGCTGCCGATCTGCCCGCGCATCTCGCTGCGCACCTGCTTGAGCCGAGCGGCGTCATTGGCAACATTGGGGAAGCGTTCGGCATAGTTGAGGATTGCCACCTCGCCGATGTCATGGATCAGTCCGGCCAGTAGCGCCTGCTCCCTGTCAAAGCCCTTGATAAAATCCGTCAGGACAAAACAGATTGCAGCGACTTTGGTGCTGTGCTGCCAGAGCGCCTCCATCTGCTGTTTGATTTGCGGCGAGCGGGCCTGGAACAGCTCCCGCAGAGCGAAACTCAGAACCAGTTGGTAGGTGGTGTTATTGCCGAGTCGCACTACCGCTGCAAGGCAGGAGTCGACTGGCGCCATCACGCGGTAGAGAGCGCTGTTGGCAACCCGGATCAGCTTGGCCGTGATAGCAGGGTCGGACTCGATGATACGCGCCAGTTTCTCTGCTGCGACCCACTCCGACGCCATGGCGCGGCCGATGCGTGCCGCCACATCGGGTAGACTGGGCAACACTAGCTGGTCTGCTTCCAGATCGCGCAGCAGGGTCTGCGAGAGATCGTTTTCGGTCTCCGCTGGAATATGGTGTTGCCCGCTGGGGAAGAGAATCTCGGGCTCCGCCTGCTGCAGCTGGTCGAGGATCAGGTCGTTCAACAGCTGATTGTCGAGCATAAAATACTCCACATCTTCGGCTGCGGTGACGTCGTACTGACGGGGAGTCAGGTGGGCGATCGGTCTGCTGGCCTGGGTCGAACCGGCTTCAACGCTAGTGTGGCGGTCATCTGCCGAGTGCAGATTCACTCTGCCCTTGAGCAGATAGAGGCTGAAGGGTTCCGATGCCCCAAGCTTGAGCAGCCGCTTGCCCTCGCTAGCGGTATAGATGGCGAGTGAGTTGCTCAATAGCTCATGCTGTTGCGGGGTAAGCTCCGAGAGTGGATTGAAGCGTTTAAGCTGCTCGGGAGTGGGGTGTCTGCCGGTATTTTTGAACATGCAAAAAGTGTAGCCGTTCTACATAAAAGATCGATAGCGTGGTGATTCTCTTGGTGTTAGCCGGTCCTGGCTCAACATCCGCACTTGGGCGCGCGGGCCTGATGCAACTGCAGGGTCCCGACCAGCCGGTCAACGCTAGTCAGATCGTGGCGCTGCAAATAGTCGGCGATGCCCTGGTTGATCTTTTTGCAGATGTGCGGATCGTAGAACAGCGCGGTGCCGATGCCGATGGCGCTGGCTCCGGCGATCAGGAACTCGATGGCGTCCTCCGCGCAATTGATGCCGCCCTGGCCGATGATCGGGATGTTGTGGTCACGGCAGACCTGGTGCACCTGATGCACCTTGAGCAGTGCCACTGGCTTGATCGCTGGGCCGGAGAGGCCACCCTGATTGTTGCCGATGATCGGCGTGCGGCTCTCGATATCGATGGCCATCCCCATCAGAGTGTTGATCACCGAGAAGGCATCGCTGCCGGCCTCGATGCAGCCCTTGGCGTTGGCGGCGATATCGGTCTGGTTGGGTGACAGCTTGGTGATCAGCGGCTTGTTGGTGGCCTTGCGGCAGGCCTCCACCACCCGCGCCGACATCGCCGGGTCGTTGCCGAAGGCGACACCGCCCTCCTTTACGTTGGGGCAGGAGATGTTGATCTCGATGGCGTCGATGGGGGAGTCGTCGAAGCGCCGAGTCACCTCGTAGTACTCCTCTACCGATGAACCGGAGACATTGGCGATAAATCGGGTCTCGTCGAAATCGAGCTGTGGCAGGATCTCACCCACCACCTTGTTGACCCCGGGGTTCTGCAGGCCGATGGCGTTGAGCATGCCGCCGGGGGTCTCATAGATGCGGTGCGGCGGGTTGCCGAGGCGCGGTTCCAGGGTGGTGCCCTTGAGGCAGACCGCGCCGGTGTCCCGGTTGCTAAAGCCCTCCACCCGTGTGTACTCTTCGCCGAATCCGACGCAACCGGAGAGCAGCACGATCGGCGTGTTGAACGGCATGCCGCAGAACTCGATGTTGAGGGGAGAAGGGGTTTGCGTCGTCATGGTGTTTTGTGTCGTCTGCTTGTGGAGGAGATTGAGGTGTTTCATGTAGTGCTGTATGAGCCGGAAATCCCGCCCAACACGGGCAACATCATACGCCTCTGCGCCAACACTGGCAGCAGTTTACACTTGATTCAGCCGCTCGGTTTCGAGCTGGACGACAAGCGGCTACGCCGTGCCGGCCTCGACTACCATGAGTGGGCCGAGCTGCGCGAGCACGCTTCGCTGTCGGCCTTCCTCGACTCGGTGCAGCCGCCGCGTCTCTTTGCCTGCACCACCCGCGCCCGGCGCAACTATGCTGAGGCGGCGTTCGAGGCGGGAGATGCGCTGCTGTTCGGCCCGGAGACCCGCGGTCTGCCCCAGGCGCTGCTCGATTCGCTGCCGGAACAGCAGCAGTTGCGCATCCCGATGCGGCCGGAGGTGCGCAGCCTGAACCTCTCCAATGCGGTGGCCCTGATCCTCTACGAAGCGTGGCGTCAGCAGGGGTTTACCGGGGGCGGATAGGGTCCGCTCCGGCGGGCCAGCCGCGTTTGGTGGCCAGCGCCTCACGATAGATCGCCTCGGTCTTTTCTGCCAGGCGACGGGTGGAGAACTCTGAGAGCACCCAGTCGCGGGCACCCTGCTTCAGCCGTTGCAGCAGATTAGGATCGTCGATGCAGCGGGTTACCCGCTCCGCCAGCAGCGCCTCATCCCCTAGCGGCACCACATAGCCCGCCTGGTCGTCGGGGATCACATAGCTGTTGTCGGAGACATCGGTGGCGACCACCGGCACGCCGCAGGCCATCGACTCCAGCGCCACGTTGGGGGTGCCTTCGTAGAGGGAGGGCAGCACTGTGATGTCGCAGACGTTGTAGAGCATCTCCACATCGTCGCGGTTGCCGACAAAGTGGCAGTATTCGCGCACTCCGAGCTGATCCACCAGCTCGCTCACCTCCTGCTTGTAGTCGGAGGAGCCGTGCAGGCCGTGGGCCAGCTGGTCGCCGATCAGGATGAAGCGGGTATCCGGGTGGCTCTCGAGGATGCGTGCCACCGCCTTGAAGAAGAGCGGGTGGTTCTTCTGCCGTTTGTAGCTGCCGAACATGCCAACGTAGAAGGTGTCGGGGTTTAACCCTAACTCCTCGCGGAGCGCCGAGGCATCTAGCGGTGCGAAGCGCTCGGCGTCGACACCATTATGCACCACCCGGTACTTCTCTTCTGGCTGGTTGAGGGTCTTGCGGTTGAATTTGGCACCGGCGTGGGAGTTGGCGATGCAGAGGTCGAGCATATAATGGGTCAGTGTGTAGGCGGCCCGCTGGACTTTTTTCAGGCTGTAGTTGGTGTTGCGCTCGGAGCCGACGATCAGCGGGGTGTCGGCGAGTCTGCCGGCCAGGCGCACCGCGATCTCCGCGTCGAACAGGTAGCCGTGCACGATGTCGGCTCTCAGTTGCTCCAGTAGCTGTGAGAGTTTCCAGGCGACCTTAAGGTCGAAGCGGGACTTTTTGTGGATGATGTGTAGACGCTGCTCGCGCTGTTTGATGGTGTCGGCCAGTGGCACATAGTCCGACAGCGAGACCAGATGGACATCGAAGGCGTTGCTATCCATGTTGTTGATTAGCTCAACAATCTGGCGCTGTGCGCCGCCATACTCCAGGTTGCTGATTACCAGGACGACGACGATGCGGTTGTTTGTGTCGCTCATATCGCTTTAGCCTGGGTTCAGATGTTGTTCTCGCGGCACCACTGTTCGAACCAGAGCAGCGGCCAGATGCGGTCGGCCAGGTTGCGCTGTTTCTTCTGGTGGGCATCGATCAGGCGGCGGATTTCGTTCTGATCGAAAAATTTAGACGAGCGGCTCTCGGGTGCGAGCAACAGCTCGCGGGTGAAGTCGTAATATTTGCCGCGCAGCCAGTGTTTCAGGGGCATGCCAAAGCCCTTCTTGCCGCGATTCACGATGTCGTCCGGTACCTTGTCCTTGAGCATCCGCTTGAGCAGATACTTCTGCACCCCGTCGCGGATCTTCACGCTGGTGGGCAGGGTGTTGGCGAACTCCACCAGGCGGTGGTCGAGAAACGGCACCCGCACCTCCAGGCTGTTGAGCATCGAGTTGCGGTCGACCTTCACCAGAATATCTTCCGAGAGGTAGGTCTCCTGGTCGGTGGCCATGCGTAGCGCCTGCTCGTCGAGGCCAGGATATTGGAAGTGGGGTTCGAAAAACCAGGCCCCTGGGTCGACATGGGAGCGGTGTTTGCGCAGGAACAGCGCACGCCGCTCGGCCGGTTCCAGATGCCCGACCTTGCGCTGGAAACGTTCGGCGCCGCTCACCGACATGCGGCTCAGCCAGCCCTTGCCCTGCACATGGTTGCCGAGCATGCCAGCGGCGGGCCCTAGCACGCCGCGCCGGACTGCGTTAGGGAGGCGGTCCATCTGCTGCTCGTGGGACTCCCAACGATAGCGCTCGTAGCCGCCGAACAGTTCATCGCCGGCGTCGCCCGAGAGGCAGACCTTCAGGTGTTTGCTTGCCTCCCGGGTGACAAAGTAGGTGGGCAGCGAGGAGGCGTCGGCGAAGGGTTCGTCGAAGTGGGCTACCAGTTTGGGAAACATTAACAGGCTAATTTTGTCGACGATCAGCTCATGGTGGTTGGTCTGGTATTTTTCGGCGACGATGCGGGCGAAGCCCGACTCGTCGAAATCCTCTTCCGAGAAGCCGATGGAGAAGGTCTCAAGGGGCTTATCGAGCTGCTGGCTGGCGAGCGCCACGATCAGACTGGAGTCGATGCCGCCGCTGAGGAAGGCGCCGACCGGCACGTCACTGCGCAGGCGGATGCGGATCGAGTCGTCGAGTAGCGCCTCCAGCTCAGCCTGATAGTCGTCATCGCTTCTGGGTGTGGTGTCGGGTGCGAAGTGCGGTGTCCAGTAGCGGATGGTGCTGATCTCGCCGCGCTCCCAGATCAGGAAGTGGGCCGGCGGCAGCTTGTGGATATTCTGGTAGATGGTACGCGGTGCCGGCACATAGCCGTAGGCGAGGAAGTCGTCGAGGGCATCCAGATTGATCTCGGTCTTCACGTCTGGATTGCGCAGCAGCGCCTTGAGTTCGCTGCCGAAGGCGAAGACGCCGTTCTGGCTGGTGTAGTAGAGCGGCTTCTCGCCGAGCCGGTCGCGGGCGATGAACAGGCGCTGGCGGTTTTTGTCCCAGATGGCGAAGGCGAACATGCCATTGAGCGCCTCTAGGCAGTCGATGCCGCGCTCCTCATAGAGGTGCACGATCACCTCGGTGTCGGAGTGGGTCTTGAACTGGTGGCCGTTCTTCAGCAGCTGTTCGCGGATCTCCTTGTAGTTGTAAATCTCGCCGTTGAAGACGATGGCGATGCTGCGATCCTCGTTGAAGATCGGCTGGTCGCCGCCCTCCAGGTCGATGATGCTGAGGCGGCGGTGACCAAGACCGATGTTGCCCTCGACAAACAGCCCTTCACCATCCGGCCCGCGGTGGATTAGGCTGTCGTTCATCTCCTGTAGAATAGGGCGCTCGATGGGGCGCTCGACAGAGTCGTGGCAGATGCCGCAGATTCCACACATGTATAAATCGTCCCTTATTTTTCTGGATGGCAGGGCGCCCGGTGGTTGACCGGTTGACCGCGCCGGTTATACCGCATCCGCTGGTTATCGGCAATGCGGGGAGAAAAGGATAAGACCTGGTCCATACTACCTGGATTCCCAGGGGGGGTAAGCGCCGGGAATTCTGCTCAGGTGGGAGCCTCTGGATGAAGCGGCTGCAAGACGCTTGTTGATGATTCGCGTGGAGGCTTCTTAGTTCGATTCTGCTTTTTGTTGCCGCTCGAGCAGATTGTGCACCGCCCTGCGCGGGTCGAGTTGCCGATAGATGACTTGGTAGACCTGCTCGGCGATCGGCATCTCCACGCCGCTGCGCTGGGCCAGTAGGAATACCTCCTGTGCGGTCTGAATCCCCTCCACCTCCTGACCGATCTCTGCACGCGCCTGCTCGACGCTCAAACCCTTGGCTAGCGCCAGCCCCATGCGGCGGTTGCGTGACTGATTGTCGCTGCAGGTCAGGGCCAGATCGCCAAGCCCGGCCAGCCCCATGAATGTGTCCGGTTTGCCGCCGAGGGCGATGCCGAGGCGCATGATCTCGGCCAGGCCGCGGGTGATCAGTGCGGCGCGGGTGTTGGCGCCAAACCCCAGGCCGTCGGCGATGCCGGCAGCGATGGCGATGACGTTTTTGCTGGCGCCGCCGACCTGTACGCCAATCATGTCGTCGCTGGTGTAGGCGCGGAACCAGGGGGCGTGCAGGTAGGCCGCAAGCCGTTCGGCGTGGGCTGGGTTGGAGGCGGCTACGGTGATCGCGGTGGGTAGGCCGCGGGCCACTTCTCCGGCGAAGGTGGGGCCGGAGAGCACTGCCAGATCGTGTTCGGGGAGTATCTCTGCCGCTACCTGGGAGAGCAGTTTTTGGCTGCCGGGCTGGAAGCCTTTGGTGGCCCAGGAGATGCCGGTGGCCGGGTCGAGCAGCGGTTTGATCTGGTTGAGCACGGCACTGAAGGCGTGGCTCGGTACCACCAGCAGCACCTCGTCGGCCCCATCCAGCGACTGCGCCAGATCGGTGGTGGGCTGGAGGTTGTCGGGAAACTCTATGCCGGGCAGAAACTGCTGGTTCTGGCGCTCCCGTGCGAGTTGTTCGATATCTGCTGGGAGATGCCCCCAGAGGGGCACATCAAAGCCGTTTTGCGCAAGCAGAATCGCCAGCGCGCTCCCCCAGGAGCCGGCGCCAAGTACGGCGATCTTGTTGCGCGCCTGGTTCACTGAAGCTCAGTGGGTGGCTTCGCCGCCTGCTTCTGCCATCTTCTGCTGGTGCTGGGCGTAGAGCGCGTCGAAGTTGATCGGTTGCAGCACCATCTGTGGGAAGCTGCCCTTGGTGACCAGGTCGGAGATCGCCTCGCGCACGTAGGGGAAGAGCAGGTTGGGGCAGTAGGAGCCCATCAGCGGGCCCATCTCCTGATCCGGAAAGCCGCCGATGCTGAAGATGCCGGCCTGTTGCACCTCGGCCAGATAGGCAGTCTGCTCACCCAGCTTGGTGGTGACGGTGACAGTCAGCACCACCTCGTGGATCCTATCCGTGAGGGTGTTGACCTCACTGTTTATGTTGATGTTGGTCTCCGGCTTCCACTCCTGCTGGAAGATTGCCGGGGAGTTTGGGGTCTCAAAAGAGGTGTCTTTGAGGTAGACGCGTTGCAGGGAGAGCTCGCGCTGTGGCTGCTGGTTTGCTTCCTGGTCTGTCATGGGAACTGCTCCTGGTTACTTTAAGTTGTGTTACTTGCGCGTGATCGGCAGATTGGCGCTTTGCCAGGCAAGGATGCCACCGCGCAGGTTGTAGACCTGTTCATAGCCCTGTTTGCGCAGGATCTGGCAGGCGCTGGCGGACTGGGCGCCGGAGCGGCAGCCGATGATGATCGGGCGCTGCTTGTGTTTTTCGAGGGTGGCGAGCTGGTTGCTGAAGCCATTCATCGGGATGTTGAGAGAGTTGATGATATGGCCCTTGTGAAAGTCAGCGGCGGGACGCACGTCGAGTACCAGCGCGTCCTGCCGGTTGATCATCTCGGTGGCGGCAACCGGATCGACGCTGCCCTTGTCGCCCTGCAGCAGGTTGTGTACCAGCAGGCCGCTGACGAGCAGAAAGGGGAGTACCAGCATCCAGTGGTTGGTGACGAACTCGATGAGTTGATCCATTCAAAGCCTCAGAAAGAAAACGCTTGGAAAAAGTGACGGCAGTGTATAACAGGAGTCGCTCCCGGTTAAGTCGCACCGGGAGGATTATTGAGATGGGTTTCGATCAAGTTGGGATCCAGAAACCCCTTAGCTGCTGTGGGTGCAGAAAACTTCCCGCATCATGCCGATCAGCCGCAACGTGCGGAAGTCACTGACCCGGTAGTAGACCCGGTTGGCGTCCTTGCGCGAGGCGAGAATGCCTTTGTCGCGCAGGATCGCTAAGTGCTGGGAGATGTTGCTCTGCGAGGTGCCGACCTGGTCGACGATCTCCTGCACGCTGACCTCTTGGTCCCCGAGGGTGCAGAGGATCTTTAGCCGCAGTGGATGGGACATGGCCTTGAGTGAGCGCGAGGCCCGATCGACATCGTCATCAGTGGCGAACAGAGTGTCGACAGCATCGGTATCGGCTTCCAACACGGGTTTGCTCGGTTTACCAAATTTCTGTTGCATCGAGTTACGCCTTAATTATTGTCTAATACAATAATACGCTGTTTATGTTGGGCTTGAGAAGCCCCAGATTTTCTGCTGGATCTTGCCGATTCCACGCTTTGATGGAGTTCCCCTCTCTATTGGCGTGTTGTATGCCGCCTAAATAAGTGCCTTAATAACGAATTTTCTGTAGCACGGGTGATCAGCGCCCGGGAAGCAAAACGAGGTTAAACGCCGCTCATGACGGACAAGCTAAAACCCGTCGTTCTCCTCATCCTGGATGGCTGGGGATATCGGGAAGCGACTGAAGCCAATGCCATAAACTCGGCAAAGACACCGGTTTGGGACAGGCTCTGGAAAGAGTATCCCCACACCCTGATACGCACCTCTGGTGCGGCGGTTGGCCTGCCCGGCGGGCAGATGGGTAACTCGGAGGTCGGGCACCTCAACTTGGGTGCCGGGCGGGTCGTCTATCAAGAGTTTACCCGAGTAGGGCGCTCCATCCGGACCGGCTCCTTTTTCAACAATCAGACGTTGACCAGCGCTGTGGATGCTGCCGTCGAAAAGGGCAAGGCAGTGCATATCCTCGGCCTGCTCTCGCCGGGCGGGGTGCACAGCCACGAGGCGCACATTCACGCGATGGCCCGGTTGGCGGTGGAGCGGGGCGCGACACGCACCTACGTACACGCCTTTCTGGATGGCCGGGATACCCCGCCGAAGAGCGCGAATGCCTCGATTCGGGCGATGAATGACTGTTTCGATGAGCTGGGACATGGCTCGATCGCCAGTATCATTGGTCGCTACTATGCGATGGACCGGGATCACCGCTGGGATCGCATCGAGGCCGCCTATGATCTGCTGACCCGCGGTGAGGGGATCCACCAGGCGGAGAGCGCCTGCCGAGCGCTGCGGGATGCCTATGCGCGGGAGGAAACCGATGAGTTTGTCGAGGCGACGGCGATCGTGCCGCCGGGAGGCACCCCGGTAAAGATCGAAGATGGCGATGTGGTGATCTTCGTCAACTACCGTTCCGACCGGGCGCGTCAGCTGACACAGGCCTTTATCGATGATGATTTCGACGGTTTCGAACGCAAAAGCCGGCCGAAGATCCACTCCTTTGTCAGCCTCACCCAATACAACAAGAAGTTCGATATTCCGGTGGCCTTCCCGCCGGAGCGCCTGAACAATGTCTTCGGCGAATATATGGCGCGCCTAGGTATGCGCCAGCTGCGCCTCGCTGAGACCGAAAAATATGCCCATGTCACCTTCTTTTTCAACGGTGGGCGGGAGGAGCCGTTCGAGGGAGAGGATCGTATCCTGGTGCCCTCGCCGCAGGTGGCGACCTACGACCTGTGTCCGGAGATGAGCGCCGAGGAGGTGACCGACCACCTGGTGGAGGCGATCGAAGGCGGCAAATACGACGCCATCATCTGCAACTATGCCAATACTGACATGGTCGGGCACACCGGCAAGATGGAGGCCGCGGTGCAGGCGATTGAAACCATTGACCACTGCCTGGGACGAGTGCAGAAAGCCCTGCACCGGGCTGGTGGCGAGATGCTGATCACCGCCGACCACGGCAATGCAGAGCAGATGGAGGATTTCGACCACCACCAGCCGCATACTGCCCACACCACCAATCCGGTGCCGCTGGTCTATGTCGGACGTGAGGCGGAGCTGGAAGAGAGCGGCGCGCTCTGTGACATCGCGCCAACCATGCTGAAGTTGATGGCGGTGGAGCAGCCGACGGAGATGAATGGGCATCCCCTGGTGCGGTTTGAAGCCGAGTAGTGGGGATGAGACCGGAGCTGGCGCGCTTGGCTTGGTTGCTGCTAGTCGGATTGGGGCTGGCCTGCGGCATGCCACTGTCGGCTGCACAGCCCGACTATCAGGAAAAAACCGAGGAGCTGCAGCTGATCAAATCGCGCATCAAAGAGCTGCAGTCGAAACTGGAGCAGACTAAGGGCCGACAGCAGCAGCAGAACATCGCCCTGCGCGAGACCGATCAGCACATCGGTGCCCTGGCGCGTCGGGTCAGAGTCATCGAGGTTGGCCTGAAACGTCAGCAGCGGCGGATGGGCAAGCTGGAGCGCCAACGCGCCGATGCCCGCCTGCAGCTCGACAAACACCGCCAGAGCGTGGAGCGACAGATCCGCTCTGCCTACGCCATGGGACGCCAGGAGAAGATCAAGATCCTCCTGAGTCAGCAGGATCCAGCCGTGGTCAGTCGGGTGATGGTGTATTACGATTATCTCAATGCCGCGCGCCTTAAACAGATGGCAGAGATCCACGAGGTGCTGCAACGGCTCAATCTGATTGAGCAGGAGATCGTCCAGGAGGAGCAGCGGCTGCAGCAGTTGCAGGCCAAAGCAAACACGGAACAACAACGGCTTGAACTGGCGAAACGGGACCGCGAGCAGCTCATTGCCTCTCTCAACAGACAGCTCGCCAGCAAGGGGGTGGAGCTGTCGCAACTGCAGGAGGATGAAACTCAGCTCAGCTCGCTGCTCTCCAGCCTGCAGCAGGCACTGGCGGACATTCCGGTCGATCCGATGCAGCAGAAACCCTTTAGCGTCCGCAAAGGCAAACTGCAGTGGCCGTCGCGCGGACGACTCACGGCAGGTTTCGGTTCGCCGCGGAATGTGGGTGAGCTGCAGTGGGATGGGGTGGTGATTGCCGCCCCGGAAGGGGGCGAGGTGAAGGCGGTACATCGTGGCCGGGTCGCCTTCGCCGACTGGATGCGTGGTTTTGGCCTGCTGCTGATTCTCGACCACGGCGACGGTTATATGAGCCTCTATGGCTATAATCAGAGCCTGTTTAAAGAAACCGGGGAATGGGTCGAGCCGGGTGAGGTAGTGGCCCTGGTTGGCAGTAGTGGTGGCCGTCCCAGCCCTGGCGTTTATTTCGCCATCCGCCACAATGGACGCGCAGTCAATCCGAAAAAATGGTGCCGGCGCAGTCGCGGCAACCGGGTTGGCTGGCTGGTCGAGCCGCCACAGACCCGGGTGGCAGATGAACATGGTATAGCGCCCCGCTCCGGCCGGGCCGATCAACTGAGAAGAGCAGCATGAAGTCAGCTAAGGTACGTAATTTCCTGGTGGGTCTGATGGCAATCAGCATGGGCCAGCTTTCTGCTGTTGCCGCTGCGCAGCAGCCGGAAAGGCCGACTGCCGAGCTGCCACTGCAAGAGCTACGCGCCTTTGCCGAGATCTTCGGCCGGATCAAGGCTAACTACGTTGAGCCGGTGGACGACAAGACGCTACTGGAGTACGCGATCCGCGGCATGCTCTCCGGTCTCGATCCCCACTCTAGCTATCTGAACGCGGATGAGTACAAGGAGCTGCAGGTCGGCACCACCGGCCAGTTCGGCGGCCTGGGCATCGAGGTTGGCATGGAGGATGGCTTCGTCAAGGTGGTCTCACCGATCGATGACACCCCAGCACAGCGTGCCGGGGTGCGCGCCGGCGATCTGATCGTGCGTCTCGACGAGACCCCGGTAAAGGGCATGAGCCTGAACGACGCAGTCAAGCTGATGCGTGGTAAGCCCGGTACCAAGATCATCCTGACCATTGTACGTGAAGGCCAGGAGCAGCCGCTCAAGATTGAGGTGGTGCGCGATATCATCAAGGTCACCAGTGTCAAGAGCCGGCTGCTGGAAGATGCCTTCGGCTATGTGCGGATCTCCCAGTTTCAGTCCCACACCACGGATGACCTGCTGAAGGCGATCGAGAAGATGAAGAGCAAGGTGGGCGGACCACTGAAAGGGCTGGTGCTCGATCTGCGCAACAACCCTGGTGGGGTGCTCAACGCGGCAGTCTCAGTGAGTGACGCGTTTCTCGAAGAGGGGCTGATCGTCTATACACAGGGTCGCATCAATGACTCGGCGCTGCGCTTTGAGGCGGCCCCGGACGATGTGCTCAACGGCGCACCGATCGTGGTGCTGGTCAACGCCGGTTCCGCCTCTGCCTCGGAGATTGTGGCCGGTGCGCTGCAGGATCACGACCGGGCGGTGATCATGGGGCGCGCCACCTTCGGCAAGGGCTCGGTGCAGACCATCATCCCGGTCAACAAGGTCTCCGCGGTCAAGCTCACCACTGCCCGCTACTTCACTCCATCCGGCCGTTCGATCCAGGCGGAGGGGATTAAGCCTGACATCGAGCTGCAGGATGTAGAGATTGCCAAGGTGAAGAACAATGGCGTTTCGCCACTCAAGGAGGCCGACCTCTCCGGTCATCTATCGAACGGCAATGGTGACGCCAAAGGGAAGAAGAAAAGGGCGGAGAAGCGTAATAAGGATGACCAGGAGGCGATTGCCGCGCTGCTGGCAAAGGACTATCAGCTCAACGAAGCGCTCAATCTGCTCAAAGGGTTGGCGATCTTCAATCGGCCCGATGCGGGTTGATCGATGTTGCTGAAAAAGCTGCCACGCACGCTCCTGAGCCTGCTCGCTCTGCTGCTGTGCAGCGCAGTGGTGGCGGCTGAGCCTGAGGTGCCTGCAGAAGATGATCCGCCGCTGGTTGCGCTGATCATCGATGACATGGGTAACCTGATGCAGCGTGGCGAGCGCGCCCTGGCGCTGCCCGGCAAGGTCACCTACTCTTTTCTGCCCCACACTCCCTACGCGCGTCAGCAGGCGGATCAGGCGTATCGCCTGGAGCGGGAGGTGATGCTGCACCTGCCGATGGAGTCGCTTGAGGCGCTGCCCCTTGGTGAGGGCGCCCTGCTCACTGGGATGACAAGCCAGGAGCAGGCGGAGGTGCTGGCTGCAGCAGTCTCCTCGGTGCCCCATCTGGCGGGCATCAACAACCACATGGGCAGCATGATGACCGCAGATGGCGTGGCGATGCAGCAATTCATGGCGTTGATCCGCGACACCGGGCTGTTCTTTCTCGACAGCCGCACCACCGACAAAACCCTCGCCGAACAGTCGGCTCAAGAGAATCTGGTTGCCACCGGCCGGCGGGATGTGTTTCTCGACAACCTGCGGCAGCCAGAGGCCATCCGTGCCCAGTTCAAGCGGCTGCTAGCGCTTGCCCGCAGCCAGGGCCACGCGATCGGCATCGCTCACCCCCATCCGGAGACCCTTGAGGTGCTGGAAGCGCTACTGCCTGAACTGGAGCAGCAGGGCATCCGACTGGTGCCAGTGTCACAACTTATCAACCAAGGGAGAAGCCAATGGCACGCGTCCTCGTCCCCCTCGCCCAAGGCTGTGAAGAGCTCGAAGCCGTCACCATCACAGATCTACTGACTCGCGCCGGTGTGGAAGTGGTGACGGCCGGTCTGGATGCAGAACCGGTGCTCGCCTCCCGCGGCCTGAAGATCATCCCCGACACCAGCCTCGACCAGGCGCTGGATCAGCGGTTCGACATGATCGTACTGCCCGGTGGCTTGCCGGGCGCCGACCACCTCAATAATGACCCGCGCATTCACTCCCTGCTGCAACGCTTGGCCGACGCCGGTGGCTACACTGCGGCGATCTGCGCCGCGCCCAAGGTGCTGGCCAGCGCTGGCCTACTGGATGGACGCGAGGCGACCGGCTATCCGGGAACTCTGGAGGCGCTGGGATTGACACAGGTGCGGCTGAGCGGCGAGGCGGTGGTGACCGACGGCAGGGTGATCACCTCGCGCGGGCCGGGTACCGCGATAGATTTCACTTTGGTGCTGATCGAACGGCTGGTGGGCAAGGAGACACGAGACAAGGTTGAGGCGGGGCTGGTGCGTTGATCTGCCGGATCAACTCTGCGGCGATGAGTTGAGATAGATCACCTCGGCGGAGTCGCTCTTCTTCGCTTGCTCCGGCTTGGGGCCATGTTCCGGCACCAGCTGGTGCAGCAGCTCCAGCAGCTTCGCCTCATCCATCGCCTCGCAGGCGGCGGTGATCTGCTCCAGAGTGGCGTTCAGTGCCATCCACTCGACCTGCCGGTGGCGCGCCAGCCGCACCTTCTCGTGGGCGGTGCCCTCCAGCTGCTCCTTCTCATGGAACAGCTCCTCATAGAGCTTCTCGCCGGGCCGTAGGCCGATGTACTCGATCTCGATATCCTCGCCGGGGGTTTTGCCGGAGAGGCGGATCATCTGCTCTGCCAGATAGCTGATCTTCACCGGCTCGCCCATGTCGAGGACAAAGATCTCACCGCCTTGCCCCAGCACCATGGTCTGCATGATCAGCTGGCAGGCCTCGGGGATGGTCATGAAGTAGCGCTCCATGCGCGGATCGGTGACGGTGAGCGGGCCGCCGCTGGCGATCTGCTGACGAAACAGCGGGATCACGCTACCGGCGGAGCCGAGCACGTTGCCAAAGCGCACCGTGATGAAGCGGGTCTGCGACTGTCGGTTCAGATTCTGACAGAAGATCTCCGCCGCGCGTTTGCTTGCCCCCATGATGTTGGCCGGGTTGACCGCCTTGTCGGTGGAGACCAGCACAAAGTCGGAGCAGCCGCAGCGGTGTGCCGCCAGCGCGACGTTTTGGGTACCGAGCACGTTGTTGCGCAGCGCCTGGCGGAGCTGTGGCTCGAGCATCGGCACATGCTTGTAGGCGGCGGCGTGGAACACCACTTGTGGGCGGTGCTGGTCGAAGGCGTGGTTGAGATAGGCGGCGTCGGTGACATCCCCCAGCTGGTAGGCAAGATTCAGTTGTGGGAAGTGCTGGCGCAGCTCCATCTCGATGGTGTAGAGGTTGAACTCACTGTTCTCGAACAGCACCAGCTGCGCCGGGCCGAGGGCGGCGAGCTGACGGCAGAGTTCGGAGCCGATCGAACCGCCGGCACCAGTGACCAGGATGCGTTTGCCAGCCAGCGCCTGACGGATCTCCGGCCAGTCGAGGGAGACCGGTTCGCGGCCGAGCAGATCCTCGATACTGACCTCGCGCAGCTGGTTGATCTGTACATTGCCCGACATTAGATCCTGCAGTTGCGGCACCGAGCGGAAGGGCACGCCGGCTTGTTCGCAATACTCCACCACCCGGCGCATTTGCTTGGAGGTGGCGGAGGGGATGGCGATCATGATCAGGTCGATCTCGTGCTCGCGGACCAGGCCGGGAATCTGCTGGCAGGCGCCAGCCACCGGGATGCCGTGGATCTCGCGCTTGTGGCGGCGACGGTTGTCATCGGCGAAGGCGATCGGCTGGAATGCCTCGCGGCGATTGCGCAGGATGTCGCGGGTGAGCATCTCACCGGCTTTGCCGGAGCCGACGATCAGCACTCGCTGACCGGCGGAGAGGTAGAGGTGATGATCCTTTAGCCAGCGGTAGAGTAGGCGCGGCCCGCTCAGCAGTATCACTAGCAGCAGCGCGTGGAGCAAAGGCACCGAGCGGGGGATGCCGACGCCGCGGGTGATCAGGAACAGGATCACCATAGCAATCGCGGTACCGATGACGATGGCTTTGAGGATGCGCAGCAGGTCGGGCAGTGAGGAGAAGCGCCAGATGCCCCGATAGAGCCCGAGGAAGAGGAAGGTGGCGGCCTGTACCGGCAGCAAGATCAGCAGCGCAAACAGCCCGGCCTGGAGATAGTCGTCGGGGATTGTCTCCAGATTGAAGCGCAGCCAGTAGGCACCCAGCCAGGCCAGCGGCACCATCAGCAGATCATGCAGAAAAGCGGTGCCAGTGGAGCGAAAGCGCGGCGGGATGAAATTGATCAGATGCGGCATGGCGCTTCCTGTGTGACTCTTCGCTCGGGTATCATCGGCGGCGGCCTCTACATGATGCGATGGCTCGCCTGGCTCAGCGGCTGATGATTCTGCCACAGACAGAGCCCCCGGTCGCTACAGCGCGCCCCAATTGGACGAGGGCGGCTGCCACAGTCTGGCTGCGATCACAGAGATATTATGCTGCTTCGACACACGCTGATCTATTTTTTTGCCAAATTCGGCCCGGGCCTGATCAATCTGCTGGCGCTGATCCTCTACACTCGGCTGCTGGATCCCCAGGCGTATGGTCGTTTTTCGGTAATCTTTTCGCTGGTCAGTTTCTTCAACATTTTCCTCTATTACTGGCTCAGGGTAAGCATCACCCGGCTGCGTCCACGCTACCCAGATCCGGCCCAGGGGTTGGGCCAAGCCATTCTCATCGGTTTTGTGACGGCGAGTCTGCTGGGGGTATTGCCCTTTGTCGGCGCGCTTGTCTGGTTCTCCGATGGGGGTTGGTTGGTGTTGCTGGCGCTGTTGCTGATGTGGTCGCTGGGTGGATTCGAGATGACCCTGGAGTTACTGCGCTCCGGTGCTCGACCAGCCCGTTTTGGGGTGACCAGCCTGGTCAAGTCGGTCGCTGCGCTGCTGATCTCGTTGGCGCTGATCGAGGCTGGTTATGATGGTGTGGTGGCCCTGTTAATGGGTTTGTTACTCGCTACCCTGTTGGGTAGTGTTATCAATCTTCGACTCTGGCGTGAAATGATCCGTCCAGGGCCGCACATCGCCAGCCGGCTACGTGAGCTGGGCCATTTTGGCTGGCCGCTGGCGGTTAACTTTGTGCTGCTGACGCTGGTCTCGGTGACCGACCGGATCATGCTCTCGGCGATCAGTGGTGACAGCGAGGCGGGCATCTACTCTGCCGCTGACAATCTGGTGCAGTACTCTCTGCCGCTACTCATGGTGGTGGTTAACCTGGCCGCCTATCCGCTGATCATGCAGGCATTTGAGAACCAGGGTGAGGAGGCCGCCAGGGCGCGTATCCGACACCATTTTCTGCTGTTGTTCGGGCTGGGGCTACCCAGCAGCGCAGGCATCATCGTGCTGGCAGAGGGGCTGGCAGCGGTGGTGTTGGGGCGCGATTTTTCCACAGCGGGGGCGGAGCTGATACCCTATATCGCCCTGTCGGCCTTTCTGTTAAGCATCAAAGCGGGCTATTTCGACCTCTCGTTCCAGCTACAGCGCAACACCCTGGGTCAAGTGTGGGCTGCGGGGGCGGCGGCAGCGGTGAATATCCTGCTGAATCTGCTGCTGATTCCGCAGATGGGAATGCAGGGGGCAGCTATCGCCAGTGTCGCAGCTGCACTGACCGCGGTGGTGATCAGCGCCTTGCTTGGACGCCGCCACTTCCGGCTGCCCTTCCCTCGACAGGATTTTATTAAAATAGCCGCTGCGACCCTGATGATGGGGGGGGTGCTGTGGATTATCGGCTTTGCGCCGGGGGTGGTTGGTCTGCTGCTGGGAGTGTTGTGCGGACTGGTGGTTTATGGGGTGATGCTGCTGCTGTTTAATCCGGGTAACCTCACCTATGAGTTGGCAAGACGCTGGCGCAGGGTAAAAAGTGATGCCTGACAGGCAGTCTGAAGGCAGAGTGAGCGGATGGCGATAGTCGATAAACATAAACTCCTGGAGCAAGTGGAGGCGCGCAGTGAACTCACTCTGGAGTTGGGCTGTGGCGCCCGCAAGCGCGATCCCAAGGCGATCGGCATTGATGCCCTCGATCACGAGGCGGTGGACATTGTCGGTGATGTGCTGGATGTGTTGCGGCAGCTTCCGGACGATGCCGTCGCCTCGGTCTCCTCCTACCACTTTGTCGAGCATGTGGAGGATATCGAGGGGCTGATGCGGGAGCTGGCCCGGGTGATCCGCCCCGGCGGTAAGCTGCTGTTTGTCGCGCCGCACTTTTCCAATCCCTACTACTACTCCGACTACACGCATCAGCGCCCCTTCGGTCTCTACAGCTTCTCCTATCTGGCGGAAGACCGGCTGTTCAGCCGTCGGGTGCACAACTACCAGCAGCTCAATGCGTTTGAGATCCAGGCGGTGAAGCTGATCTTCAAATCCCCACGCCCCTTCTATGTGCGTTATGGCCTGAAGCGTATCTGGCAGCTGTTGTTCAACCTCAATACCTACCTGATGGAGTTCTACGAGGAGAACCTCTGCTACCTGTTTCCCTGCTATGAGGTGCGCTATCAGCTGGTAAAGAAGGGTGGGGACAGCCCGGCATGAAGGTGCTTTTGTTGAGCCGTTACGGCCGCATGGGAGCCAGCAGCCGTATCCGCTCCTACCAGTATCTACCCTATCTGCAGGGCCAGGGCATTGAGGTGGAGGTCGCGCCGCTATTTGGTGATGACTACCTGAAACAGAAGTACCAGGGGCAGGTCAGTGCGGCAGGGGTGTTCAGATGCTATCTTCATCGGCTGCAGCTGCTGCTGCGGGCCAGAGAGTTCGACGTGCTGTGGATCGAAAAGGAGCTCTTCCCCTGGCTGCCGGCGCTGGCCGAACAGCTGCTATCGCTGTTCAAGGTCCCCTATGTGGTGGACTATGATGACGCTATCTTCCACCGCTACGATCTGCACCGCCGCAAGCTGATCCGCCAACTGTTGGGAAACAAACTCGACCAGGTCATGCGTGGTGCCAGTTTGGTGATCGCCGGCAACAGTTATCTGGCGGAACGGGCTGAGAGCGCTGGCGCATGCTGGGTGGAGATTCTGCCCACGGTGATCGATCTGGCGCGTTATGAGGCTAGGCCTGCCGTGGAAAGAGAGGCGTTTGTCATCGGTTGGATCGGCTCACCGATCAACACCCCCTACCTCAAGCTGATCGAACCGGCGTTGACTGAGATCTGTCGTGACCATCAGGCCCGACTGCTGCTGGTGGGGGCCGATTCCATTGAGATGAAGGGGGTGCCGATCGAACATCGCAGCTGGTCAGAGGCGGATGAGGTGGTCAATATTCTCGACTTCGATGTCGGCATCATGCCGCTGCCCGATACCCCTTGGTCGCGGGGCAAGTGCGGCTACAAACTAATCCAGTACATGGCCTGTGGCCGCCCGGTGGTGGGTTCGCGGGTTGGCGCCAACATCGATGTCGTGGAGCAGGGCGTAAACGGCTTTCTGGCTGATTCGATGGATGAGTGGATCGACGTTTTGAGCCGCCTGCGCAACGACCGTCAGCTCAGGATCGAGCAGGGTGCGGCGGGCCGCCGGCGAGTTGAACAACACTACTGCACCGCGCTGACTGCGCCCAAACTGGCCGGCCTGTTTCAGCGACTGATCGAGTACTAATCAGCATGAACATCAAACAAGCCGTCCCCTGGTGGCTGAAGATCGTGATTAAAATCCTGCTCAGCCGACTGCCAGTGGCCTATCGTCTCTGGCACCGGCTGGGGATTTTTCAGCATGGCCGGATGGCGCCTCAAGAGTATGCGCTGAAGGTCTTCGAACGCCATCTCACCCAAGCCGGTATGGCGGACAGAGTGGCAGGTGCACGCGTGCTGGAGCTGGGGCCGGGTGATTCGATTGCAACGGCGCTGATCGTCGCAGCCTATGGGGGAGAGGCGGTGCTGGTCGATGTAGGAGCCTTTGCCGACGCCGACCCGCAGATCTATCGGGCGTTGGCGGAATATCTGGAGGCGCAGGGACTTAATCCACCCGATCTCTCTCAGGCCGGCTCGCTGGATGCGATCCTCTCTGCCTGTGGCGCTCGTTACCTGACCGAAGGGCTGAAGAGTCTGCATGAGATTGAGGCCGACAGCATTGACCTGATCTTCTCCCAGGCGGTGCTGGAGCATGTGCGGTTGGCCGAGTTCGACCCGACCCTGGCCGAGTTCCGGCGCATCTTGCGCCCCGGTGGACTCTGCTCGCATCAGGTTGACCTGAAGGATCATCTGGCCGCCAGCCTCAACAACCTGCGCTTCTCCAAGCGTTTGTGGGAGAGCGATTTTTTCGCCAGCTCCGGCTTCTACACCAACCGGATCCGCTACGGTGAGATGCTGAAACGCTTCGAAGCGGCGGGGTTTGCGGTCGAAGTGTGTGGGGAGGAGCGCTGGGATGCACTGCCCCTGGCGCGAACCAAGCTGAATCAAGCATTCCAGCAGATTCCGGACCAGCAGTTGCTGATCTCCAGCTTTGACGTATTGCTGCGGTCGCGGGGTTGAACGGGATGCCGGCAGTGAGAGAAATCCTCTATGTGGTCAACGATGCGGATTTTTTCCTCTCCCATCGCTTGCCGCTGGCCCGGACGATGGCGGATGCCGGCTGGCAGGTGCATGTGGCGACTCCGGAGAGTCCGGCGGTGGAGACGATCGTCCAACAGGGCATGCGGCACCATCCGATCCGCATGAGCCGTCGCGGCCTCAATCCACTTGGCGAGATCGCTGCGTTTCGCTCGCTGCTCGCCCTCTATCTCAGACTCAGCCCGGATCTGGTGCACCATGTGACGATCAAGCCGGTCTTCTATGGCGGTATCGCGGCGCGCCTGGCGCGACTGCCGGCGGTGGTCAATGCCCTTACCGGGCTCGGTTATCTCTACTCCCACCAGAGCCTGAAAGCTCGGCTGCTGCGCTTTGTTGTCGGGCGCGGCCTGAGGCTGGCCCTGGGGCACCGCAACAGCCGGGTCATCGTGCAGAATCCCGATGACGGCGAACAGCTAGAACGAGCTGGCATCGTTGCCCGCAACAGGCAGGTGCTGATCAAGGGCTCGGGGGTCGATATGCAGGCGTTTGCTCCCCGGCCCGAGCCGGACGGTAAGCCGCTGCTGATACTCGCCTCACGCATGCTTTGGTCAAAGGGGGTGGGGGAGTTTGTCGAGGCGGCCCGGCTGTTGAATCAGCGTGGCACCCAAGCGCGATTCGTTCTGGCTGGGGCATCCGACTCAGGTAATCCGGCGGCGATCCCGCAATCGCAGCTGGAGAGCTGGCACAGGGAGGGAGTGGTCGAGTGGTGGGGGCGGTGCACCGACATGCCTGGCGTGTTCGCCCAGGCTAACCTGGTCTGCCTTCCCTCCTGTTACGGTGAAGGGGTGCCGAAGGTGCTGATCGAGGCCGCCGCCTGCGGACGGGCGATCGTCACCACCGATATCCCCGGCTGCCGTGAGATCGTGCGTGATGGCGAGAATGGCTTGCTGGTACCGCCTGGGGAGAGTGAGGCACTGGCGGAGGCGCTGTTGCGCCTGATCGCTGACAGGGAGGTGCGCCTGGCGATGGGGCGGCGCGGGCGGGCGATCGCCGAGTCCGAATTCTCGCTGGAGGCGGTGGTGGCGTCGACAATGCAGCTCTATCGCGAACTATGCACTGGCTGATCCCTCTTCTGGTGTTTCTTGGCAGCCTGCAGCTGACTGGGCTGATGCACCGCTACGCCCTGCGCCGCGGTCTGATGGACATCCCCAACGCACGCAGCTCACATCTGGTGCCGACCCCGCGGGGTGGAGGGCTGGCATTTGTCTCTAGCCTCATGCTGGCAGTGCTCGGTAGCTACCTGATGGGTGGATGGGCGTCACTCGGCGGCAGAGAGCTGGCCCTGGCGCTATGGGGCGGCGGTCTGCTGATCGCCCTGCTGGGGTTTTGGGACGATCACGGCCATATCCCGGCCCGCTGGCGTCTCGCCGGCCATTTGTTGGTGGCCGGCGGGGCGCTTGTCCTGTTGGGGGTGCCCGGATCGCTCGGGCTACCGGAGTGGCTGGCCTACCCGCTATTTTTGATCGGCATCGTATGGCTGCTGAACCTGTTCAACTTTATGGACGGGATCGACGGCATTGCCGGCAGTGAGGCGCTCAGCGTCACCGGTGGCGCGATGCTGCTGATCGGCTGGCTCGGTATGGATTCAGTGCTGAGCGACTGGCTCGGGGTTGCAGCAGCGGCGACGGCTGGATTCCTGCTCTGGAACTGGCCGCCGGCAAAAATCTTCATGGGGGACGTAGGCAGCGGCTTTCTCGGCTATCTGCTGGCGATCTTCGCCCTGCAGAGCGCCAACATCGGGCTGCTGCCGATCTGGAGCTGGTTGATCCTGCTCGGCGTCTTCATCGTGGATGCCACCCTGACGTTGGCACGGCGATTTTTGGCCGGCGAGGCCTGGTACAGCGCCCATCGCTCACACGCCTACCAGATCCTGTCACGGCGCTGGCGGAGTCACCGCCGGGCGACCCTGGGGGTGTTGGTGATCAACCTTGTCTGGCTGCTGCCGCTGGCGGCGCTGGCTGCCGCTCGACCGGCACTGGGGGTGGTGCTGACGCTGCTGGCCTATCTGCCGCTGATCCTACTGGGGCTGAAGATCGGGGCCGGGCGGCCTGAAAGTAACGGCTGAGCGTAAAGCCATTGGGGTGGCGGGCACGGCCCGCTCTATTTCTATTCGGGGTTGGTCCCTGGCATAGGGCGCCCCGTGGGCGCCAGCCATCGCTGGTGGCGGGCATGGCCCCGGCCCCTATGTCAGTACCGCCTGTAGTGCCGTGACAATCGTCTCCTGATCCTCTTCGCTCAGGTAGGGATGCATCGGTAGGCTGATCACCCGCTGTGAGAGCTTGAGGCTCTCCGGAGTCTCCTCTGGCTGGCCACAGTCGGCGAATACTGGCTGGGCATTGAGCGGCACCGGGTAGTGGATGGCGGTGGGGATCTCTAGCTCAGCCAGCTGCTTCTGCAACTGATCCCGGTCATCGACCTGGATGGTGTACTGGGCATAGACGCTTGTATTGCCCTCGGTCAGGTGCGGTGTGGTGACGCCGGGGCACTGTTCGTTGATCAGGCGCGTGTAACGCCCACCAATCTCGGCACGCAGCGCTACCTCCTTCTTGAACTGTTCGAACTTGGCCAGCAGCACCGCTGCCTGGATGCCGTCGAGCCGGCCGTTGATGCCGAGCCGTGGGTGGTGGTAGCGGCGGTCCTGACCGTGGTCGCGGATCTCCCGCAGGGTTGTTGCTAGCTCTGCATCGTCGGTGAAACAGGCACCGCCGTCGCCGTAGCAGCCGAGCGGCTTGGAGGGGAAGAAGCTGGTGCAGCCGATGTCGGAGAGGCCGCAGGACATGCGCCCCTTGTAGCTCGCGCCGAAGCTCTGCGCGCCGTCCTCGATCACCGCCAGGCCGTGGCGCGCTGCGATCTCGTTGATCACGTCCATATCGGCACACTGGCCGTAGAGGCTGACCGGCATGATGGCGCGGGTGTTGAGGGTGATTGCTGCCTCGATCAGGTTGGGATCGAGGTTGTAGGTCTGGGGGTCGATGTCGACAAACACCGGCACCGCACCGAGCAGGGCGATGGTCTCGCCGGTGGCGATGAAGGTGAAGGGGGTGGTGATCACTTCATCGCCGGGGCCGATGCCCAGCGCCATCATCGCCATCAGCAGTGCGTCGGTGCCGCTGGAGCAGCCGATGCAGTGCTCTACGCCGACATACTCCGCCAGGGTCGCCTCCAGCTCACGGACCTCCGGGCCCATGATGTACTGGCCGTGCTCCAGCAGGGTCTGAATGCGTTGGTTGACGTCTGCCTGAATCAGGCGATATTGGGCCTTGAGGTCGATGAACTGCATGGTCGTGTCCTACTCGCTGGGTGTCTTTTTTAATCGTGGCTGTGAAGCCAGGCGCGCAGCAGCAGCAGAGCGCCACCGCCGCTCAGTCCGGCGCCGATCATCAGGGAGAGGGGGGCGGATGCGATCATGCCGGGGCCGAATACCAGCAGCAGTGAACCGCTGACCAGCATCGCGCTGCCGCTCATCGTGCTGACGCTGCTGCGATGTTGCTGCTGCATCTCAAGCCGCAGTTGGCTGAGCTCCTCCGACTGCCACTGCAGGCTGAGCCTGCCGGCGGCGGTGTCGTCGATAATCTTGTTTAGGCGCAGCGGCAGCTCCGGTAGGTGCTCCGCCAGCTCCGGCAAGCTGTCGCGCAGCTTGCGCACAAATGCGCGCCGGCCGATCTGCTCGCTCATCCAGCGCTCGAGAAACGGCTTGGCGGTGGTCCAGAGATCCAGCTCGGGGTAGAGCATGCGCCCCAGTCCCTCGATATTCAGCAGGGTCTTCTGCAGCAGCACCAGCTGTGGCTGCACCTCCATGTCGAAGCGCCGCGCGGTCTGGAACAGCCGCAGCAGGAAGTGGCCGAAGGAGATCTCGCTCAGGGGCCGTTCGAAGATCGGCTCGCTGACGGTGCGGATCGCCGCCTCGAACTCCTCGACCCGGGTGGTTTTGGGTACCCAGCCCGACTGCACATGCAGCTCGGCGACCCGCTTGTAGTCGCGGTTGAAGAAGGCGAGCAGGTTCTCCGCCAGATAGCGTTTGTCGCCCTCGGTGAGGGTGCCCATGATGCCGAAATCTACCGCGATGTAGCGGCCGTTGGGCTCGACAAAGATGTTGCCCGGGTGCATATCGGCGTGGAAGAAGTTGTACTTGAAGACCTGGGTGAAGAAGATCTCCACGCCGCGCTCGCCGAGCAGTTGCATGCTGATGCCCTGGGCGCGTAGTGCCTCCACATCGCCCACCGGGGTGCCGCTGATGCGCTCGATAACCAGCACATTCTGGCGTGCCAGATCCCAGTAGATCTCGGGTACGTAGAGCTCTTCACTATTGAGGAAGTTGCGCCGCAACTGGGAGGCGTTGGCTGCCTCACGCATTAGGTCGAGTTCGTCGAAGATGGTCTTCTCATACTCCTCGATCACCTCCACCGGGCGTAGTCGCCGGCCCTCTTTCCAGTACTTTTCCGCCAGCCGGGCGATGGTGAAAAGCAGATCCACGTCGCGGCGGATGATCTTCTCGATGCCGGGGCGCAGCACCTTGACCACCACCTGCCTGCCATCCTTGAGGGTGGCAGTATGCACCTGGGCGATGGAGGCGGAGGCGAGCGGTTTCTCCTCGAAGGCGTCGAGTACATCCTCGATCGGGTGGCCGAAGGCCTTTTCGATGATGCGCCGCGCCTCAGCGCCGGAGAAGGGCGGAACCCGGTCCTGCAGCTTGGCCAGCTCATCGGCCAGGTCGTCGGGCAGCAGGTCGCGGCGAGTTGAGAGGATCTGGCCGAACTTGACGAAGATCGGCCCTAGATCCTCCAGGGTGCGACGGATGCGCGCTGGATAAGGGCCGCGGTCACGGCGCAGCCAGTACCAGGGGGAGAGGTAGATGAGGAAGCGCAGCGGGCGGAACAGATGAGTCGCCAGCACTACCTCGTCGAGGCCGTGGCGCAGCAGTACCAGATTGATGTGGATCAGCCGCAGGGCCTGGGCGGGGCGGATCATTGATTGCTTCCTGCGAGCTGGCTGCGCAGCCGTTCGATACGGGCGCTGGCGCGCTCGGTATCGTCGCGCAGGGTGTCGATGTCGGCCAGCAGCGCATCGACTTCGTAGCGACTCGGCAGCAGGCGCAGCTCCTCCTGCAGATACTCCTGGGTGTTGAGCTGCGCGGTCTTGCCGCTCTGCCGGGCCCAGCTGAACAGGCCGCGGGTAAGGTTGCCGACCTCGTGGGCGATCAGGTCGCCGGTCAGATGGGAGAGCTGCTCCTCCCAGTCGATATCGAGCTCGGCGATGAAGTCACCGAAACGGTGGGCCAGGGCACTGTCGCCCTCGATCTGCACCGCGCCCTGGAATAGCTGTTCAGCGCTCTGCCGGCTGCCACGCATCTGCGCCAGGTCGAGCGGGGTGCCGCGCAATACGCAGTCGGGTTTGCCCTCGAATTCACTCAGTAGCTGAATCCCCTGAGGCTCGGGGATCAGCCACAGCGAAACGCCGAGGCCGAGCAGCTCAAAACGGATCACCTTGCCATGCATTGGTGCGAGGCGCTTGGGCGTTTCCGGGTCGAGCCGGATCGCCTGGTTGATCACTCCCTCAAGGAGGGCGAAGGTAGCGGCGCTGACGGTCATCTGGTCTACTGCTTTGTGGCGGGCTGATTTAGAGTTTGTAGCCGCGATGGATGGCGACAACGCCGCCGGTCAGGTTGAAGTAGTCGCAGCGTTCAAATCCGGCGTGCTCCATCATCCCCTTGAGGGTCTCCTGGTCCGGATGCATGCGGATCGACTCGGCCAGATAGCGGTAGCTCTCCTCGTCTCCGGTAATAACCTTTCCGATCTTTGGCAACAAGCTGAAGGAGTAGAGGTCGTAGAGCTTCTCCAGCGGCTTATTGGTGGGTTTGGAGAACTCCAGCACCAGCAGTCGCCCGCCGGGGCGCAGCACCTTGTAGATGGCGTCGATGGCGAGCTGCTTGTCGGTGACGTTGCGCAGGCCGAAGCCGATGGTGACACAGTCGAAGTGGTTCTCCGGGAAGGGCAGGTACTGGGCATCGGCCTGCACATAGTGGAGGTTGCCGGCGCGCCCCTCGTTGAGCATGCGCTCGCGGCCTTGCTCGAGCATCGCCGCGTTGATGTCGGAGAAGATGACCTCGCCTTCGGCGCCGACGAGGCCGCTGAAGCGGGCCGAGAGGTCGCCGGTGCCGGCCGCTAAGTCGAGCACTCGCTGGCCGCGGTGTACCCCGGAGATCTCGATGGTGTGGCGTTTCCAGAGTCGGTGGACGCCAAACGACATCAGATCGTTCATCAGGTCATATTTGTTGGCGACCGAGTCGAACACGGCGCGCACCCGCCCCGCCTTCTCGTCTACGGCGACCTCTTCGTAGCCGAAGTGTGTGGTTTTCTCGTCTCTCATCTCAGTAAGCTCAGGCGTTGGCGGCTCTGTGGAGGTCAGGGTTGTTTGCGCTGGTAGCCCGCTTCGTCGAGGCGGCGCAAATAATCTGTCCAGTTCTGCTCGCGCTGCTTGCCGAGGCGGTAGAGCGTTTCCCAGGAGTAGATGCCGGTGTTGTGTTCGTCATCGAAGTGGAGGCAGATGGCGTAGTTTCCCACAGGTTCGATGTGGGCAATGTTCACCTCTTCCTTGCCAACCTGCAACGTCTCCTGGCCTGGGCCGTGGCCCTGCACCTCGGCGGAGGGAGAGAAAACCCGCAGATACTCCGCCGGATATTCGAACTTCTCGCCGTCGTCGAAGCTGATCTCTAGCCGGCGCGACTGGCGGTGCAGGTGGATCTCGGTAGGAATCGGATGGGACATCACTGGTTACCTCGTAGCTGTTGAATCCGGCGTGGATTGTACCTGATGGCGGCGGCAGTTAATCCCGGTGCAGGGTTGGGTTGCCTGGCGCTTCTGTGATGGGAAGTCGATCATCGGGCTAGAGGATGTACTGGCTGAGATCTTCGTCAGCTGCCAGCGCGGCGAGCTGATCGTCCACATAGGCCGCGTTTACCGTAAAGTGCTCGCCAGTGTGCTCTGAGGCATCGAAGGAGATCTGCTCCAGCAACCGCTCCATCACGGTGTGGAGGCGCCGTGCGCCGATGTTCTCGGTGTGCTCGTTGACCTGCCAGGCGGTCTCCGCAATGCGCTGGATGGCGTCGTCGGTGAACTCCAGCTCGACCTGCTCGGTGGCCATCAGCGCCTGATACTGCTCGGTGAGTGAGGCGTCCGGCTCGGTGAGGATACGGCTGAAATCCTCGGTACTCAGGGCGCTCAGCTCGACCCGGATCGGCAGCCGCCCCTGCAGCTCCGGGATCAGGTCCGACGGCTTGGAAAGGTGGAAGGCACCGGAGGCGATGAACAGGATGTGGTCGGTTCGGACCATACCGTGTTTGGTGGAGATGGTGCAGCCCTCCACCAGCGGCAGCAGGTCGCGCTGCACCCCCTCGCGGGAGACATCGGCGCCGCCGTGTTCGGCCCGGCTGGCCACCTTGTCCAGCTCGTCGAGGAAGACGATGCCGTGCTGCTCCACCAGATTGATGGCGTGCAGCTTTAGATCCTCCTCGTTGATGCGCTTCTGCGCCTCTTCATCCTTGAGCACCTTGAGGGCGTCGCGGATGCGTAGCTTGCGTTTTCGCGAGCGGCCACTGCCCATGTTCTGGAACATCCCCTGCAGCTGGCTGGTCATCTCCTCCATGCCGGGAGGGGCCATGATCTCCACGCCCATCGGGGCGGCACTGACCTCGATCTCGATCTCCTTGTCATCCAGTTCGCCGTCACGCAGCTTGGCGCGGAAGCGCTCCCGAGTCTGGCGGGAGACACCGCCACTGCTGGCGCTCTCTTCCTCCCAGCCGCTCGGTTTGGGGGCGGGCAGCAGGACGTCGAGCAGACGCTCCTCGGCCGCTGCGCTGGCCTCGTCCTCGACCTTGGCGATCTCCTTTTCGCGTATCATCTTCACTGCCGAGTCGGCCAGGTCACGCACGATCGACTCCACATCCCGACCGACATAGCCGACCTCGGTGAACTTGGTTGCCTCGACTTTGAGGAAGGGCGCGTCGGCTAGCTTTGCCAGGCGGCGCGCGATCTCGGTCTTGCCGACCCCCGTGGGGCCGATCATCAGGATGTTCTTCGGCGTGATCTCGTTGCGCAGCGCCTCGGGCACCTGGGCCCGGCGCCAGCGGTTGCGCAGTGCGATGGCGACGGCGCGCTTGGCGTCGGCCTGGCCGATGATGTGTTTATCTAGTTCGGCAACGATCTGTTGTGGGGTAATTTCCGACATAGTGGGTTAGTTCTCGCTGTCGAGCTCTTCTAGAATCAGGTTGTGGTTGGTGTAGATGCAGATGTCGGCGGCGATGTGCAACGCTTTCTCCACCACCTCGCGGGCGTTCAGCTCGGTGTTTTGCAGCAGCGCGCTGGCGGCGGCCTGGGCAAAAGCGCCGCCGGAGCCGATTGCCATCAGGCTGTTCTCCGGCTCGATCACGTCGCCGGTGCCGGAGATGATCAGCGAGGCTTTGGCGTCGGCGATGCAGAGCAGCGCCTCCAGGCGGCGCAACATGCGGTCGGTGCGCCAGTCCTTAGCCAGCTCCACGGCTGAGCGGGTGAGGTGGCCGTGGTGCTTCTCCAGCTTCGCCTCGAAACGTTCGAACAGGGTGAAGGCGTCGGCGGTGGCGCCGGCAAACCCAGCAATCACCTGTCCCTTGTAGAGCGAGCGCACCTTGCGCGCATTGCCCTTCATTACGGTGTTGCCCAGCGAGACCTGGCCGTCTCCACCGATGACGACCTTGCCGCCTCGGCGCACCGAAAGAATTGTTGTGCCTTTGAAGGTTTCCACGTCGAGCCTGCATCTGACAGAAAGGAGGCTGATTGTACCCGAGGCGGGGAGGGGAAAAAACGGTGGGCTGGGATTTTGCGCCGGAATCTCTATCAATCTGACTTGTCGCAGGCCAGATTAGAGCCAAATGGGTATGTGGTGGCGGTCTCAGGCAAGCAGGGCGAAGAGAAAACAGAGGGAGGAGAGGATGGCGAGGATGATGGCAGCCTGTTTACCGAGGGTAAAGTCGACTGAGTGTGCATTGCGGTTGCGCATCAGCAGGGCGCCGACCGCCATCAGAGCAAAAATAGCGCCAGTGATGTAGGCGGCGTCCTTGAGGAAGCCGAGTTTGAGGCTCGATGAGCCGCTGACCCCACTGCCGATGGTGACAAACTTGTTGGCAAGGGCGGGTTCTGCGAGCAGCAGGGTTGAGACAATCAGCAGAAGCAGTAGAAGGCGTAGCCGAATCGGGTGGGTCATCTCATCTTCCTCAGTTGGATGCACAAAAGGTTCGGCTGGAGGTAGGGAAACTGAAGGTAATACGCGGTTATTTTTGCTTCTTCGCCCGCGGATGGGCTTGATCGTAGACCTGCGCCAAGTGCTGGAAATCGAGGTGGGTGTAGATCTGGGTGGTGCTGATGTTGGCGTGGCCGAGCAGCTCCTGCACCGCGCGCAGATCGCCGGAGGATTCCAGCAGATGGCTGGCGAAGGAGTGGCGGAGCATGTGCGGATGCAGGTTGTGCGGGCTGCCCTGCTGTCGTGACCAGTGACGTAGCTGCTTCTGGATGGTGGAACGGCTGATGCGCTGGCCGCGCACGCCGACAAACAGCGCCGGTTCGTCAATCGCCGCGAGCTGGGGGCGGACTGCCAGCCAGGCCTCAATGGCCTGCAGCGCCCTGCGCCCTACCGGCAACCTGCGGGCCCGGGAGCCCTTGCCCATCACCTCAACCTCCGCGTCGGCCTGGTCGATCTGCCCCAGATCGAGGTCGATCAGCTCCGCCAGGCGCAGACCTGAGGAGTAGAAGAGCTCCATGATCGCCCGGTCGCGCAGGGCCACCGGCGAGTCATCGCTGATCTCCAGGAGCTGGCTCAGCTGGTCGGCATCAAGGGTTGCGGGCAGCCTGCGTTGTGCTTTGGGTGCGCGAACCCCCAGCGCTGGATTGTTGTTGACAGCTTGTTCGCGCAGCAGAAAGCGGTAGAGGCTACGTAGGCTGGAGAGCTCCCGTTGCAGGCTTTTGGCAGCCAGGCCCTGGCGGTGGCGCTGGGCGATGTAGCCACGGATCTGATTGGCGCTGAGATGCGACCAGTGGGAGATGCCCTGCTCATCGAGCCAGTGGATGAGCTGGCTTAGATCGCGCCGGTAGCTCGCCAGAGTATGGGGCGAGAGGCGGCGCTCATCACGCAGATGAAGTAGGAAACGATCCACCCAGCACTGTAGCTCAGAGGCTTGGGCGGGGTCGGACATGACAGACTAGAGACCCGGCAGCGAGACCGCTTGCAGGGTGCGGCCGATCACGTCGCCGAGGCGAGCGAGGAAGTCGGTGCCGTGGTGGGGGGCGAAGCGATCCGCATCGCGGCTGCCGATTGCAAGTAGACCCAGCACCCCGTCGCTGTTCAGCGGGATCAGCGCGGTGGAGGCGATATCTTTCCCCTCGGTGCCGAAGATGAAGGCCAGCTCCTCCTCCTCCAGCGTGCCGCAGACCGGTGCGTTTTTCTTGAAAAATGAGTCGAAGGTGGCGGAGAGTTTTGGGTTTTCTTCGCCATAGTGATCGGTCAGATGAGGGTTGGAGAAAAGGCGCAGCTCCACCGCATCGGCCTTGAAGTCGCCGTGTAGTTCGTCTTCCAGGGCGGTCAGCACCTCTTCGAAGGTGACAGCGTCGATCAGTGCCAGGGTCAGCCGGTGCAGCTTCTGCTGCAGCTGGTCGTTGTCGCGGCCTACCGCGATCAATTCGTCGAGCCTGGTCTGGTAGCTATGCATCTGGGTTCGCAGGCTCTCCACCTGGCGCTCGATTAGTGAGACTGCCGCACCGCTCTGGTGGGGAATCTCAAGCTCGCTGAGCGCCTCAGGGTGGCGGTTGAAGAAATCGGGGTGGTTTTTCAGATATTCGATCACAGCCGCTTCGCTCTCGAGGCTGGCGGGGGTGTCGGGTTGGTTGGCCTGTTGGCTCATAGTTCTATCTTCCCCTCAAACACAGTGACTGCCGGTCCGCTCATCAGCACGGGGTATTCTTCTCCTGGCCACTCTACCACAAGATTCCCTCCGGGGAGATTGACTTGGACCCGTTGATCGAGTAATCCCTGCAGCCGGCCGGCGACCACTGCGGCGCAGGCACCGGTACCGCAGGCGAGGGTCTCGCCGGAACCGCGTTCGAACACCCGCAGCTGGATTTGATTGCGATCGATCACCTGCATGAAGCCGACATTGACCCGCTGCGGAAAGCGCGGATGGTTTTCGATCAGCGGGCCGAGCCGCTCCACCGGGAAGCTATCTACCGAATCGACCAGCAGAACCGCATGCGGGTTGCCCATCGAGACAGCGCCGATCATCAGCTGCTCGCCCCCCACCTGCAGCGGATAGCTGGTGGCAATGGTGTCGGCCTGGAAGGGGATGGCGGTAGGGTCGAGGATCGGTTCGCCCATATCGACCTGGACCAGCCCGTCATCCAGCAGATTGAGGACGATCCGCCCCGAGGTGGTGCCGACCGGGATGCTGCGCTTCGAGCTCAGCCCCTTCTCGTGCACGAAGCGGGCGAAACAGCGCGCTCCGTTGCCGCACTGCTCCACCTCGGAGCCGTCGGCGTTGAAGATGCGGTAGTGGAAATCGGTATCGGGCAGGCGCGGCGACTCCACCAGCAGGATCTGGTCACAGCCGACGCCGAAGCGTCGGTCGGCGATGGCACGGTACTGCGTGGCACTCAGTTCGACGCTTTGGTTGATCGCATCGAAGACCACAAAGTCGTTGCCGATGCCCTGCATTTTGCTGAATCGGAGTTGCATCTGCCAAGGCTAGCAAGCCTACGCCTGACTGCAAAGTGGAGCTGGATCGCCAGAGCCTCAGTCGGAGCTGGCGATCACCCCGGAGGCGGTTGCTAGCCCCAGTCCGACAATGAGGATTGTCTGTAGATTCTCCTCCAGTTGCTCCTGCTTTGCCCTCTCTGCAGCGCTGAGATGGCTGCGCTTGACGATCATTGGGTTGATGCCGAGCATGGTCAGACGTGGTCCTTGCTGAGCGCTGTAACTCCAGTCGACCAGGGAGAGTTGGTGTGGTGATGATTGGGATGAGTTTGAGGGGGTATTGGTCAGGGTGTGATGCAGTGAGAGGCCGATGCGGCTCTCCTGGCTGACGGGTCTGAGAACGTCGATGGGCAGCTTGAAGTAGAGCGTTGCGCCGGAGCTACTTGGCAAGGGCTCGGTGACAGTCTGGCCGCTCCAGCCCAGTGCAATCAGCAGGAGGAGCCGGATGAGTGGAGAAAAGCATCGGGATGAGGCCATGGTCCAATCTTTTGCAGTGGCTGTGGGTGCAGAGAATATTAGCAGAGCAGGCGGGAGTGTCAGCCGGGTAGAAAGCCGCTGATGCTCAGATGACGGTCGCTGAGATTGTGCACGCTGAGTGTGGTCAGCCCCCGCTCGTTCAACTGCTGCTGCACCTCATCGGGAGTAAAGGCGGCGCACAGTGAAGCGCGGAAGTCGCGTTGCAGGATCTGGGGCTCGTTAGCAGCGTAGTGTTGCACCAGTGATTCCACCGCCTGTGGCGAGTTGAGGCGCCTCAAGTCCATGATGAAGATGGCGGCACCAGGGATGGCGGTGGATTGGATGGTTTGCCAGAGAATGTCGGGATTGTGCAGATGGTGCAGTAGCGAGTTGGAGAAGATCAGGTCGTAGGCCCGTTGTGGTAGCAGGGCGCTGGGCAGAGTGTCGCAGATTAGGTTTACCCGCGCCTCGGTGGCGGGGTGGCGCTGCAGCAGTCGGCGGCCGTGGGCCAGCATCGCCTCGGCCCCATCCAGGCCATCTACCCGGCAGTCGTGCCAGTGGCGGGCGACGTGCAGGGTGATGTCAGCCGGGCCGCAGCCCAGGTCGAGGGCATGATTGGGTGCTCGATCCCCCATGAGTGCCAAGAGCCTATCGAGAAAGAGCTGGTTGGGCTCCCTGAAATCGGCTTCGGCGTAGGCCTTGGCCTGCGCCTTCTCATCCATCAGCTCGATGGGTTCCGGGATGCGTTTCACGGCAGCAGCTGTTCGCCCCGATAGAGATCTTCAAGGCTTTCGCGCCGGCGAACCAGGTAGTGCTGGTCACCATCCACCATCACCTCAGCGGCGCGCGGGCGGGAGTTGTAGTTGGAGCTCATGGTGAAGCCGTAGGCGCCACTGGAGCGCACCGCCAGCAGGTCGCCGGGGCTGAGGCTTAGCTCGCGGCCCTTGCCGAGGAAGTCGCCGGTCTCGCAGATCGGGCCGACCAGATCGTAGCGGGCGCGGTTGCCCTGGCTGTTGCGGTCGACCGGCACGATCTGCTGATGGGCCTGATAGAGCGCGGGGCGCAGCAGGTCGTTCATGGCGGCGTCGATGATGGCAAAGGGCTTGTGCTCGGTGGGCTTGAGGAACTCGACCCTGGTCAGCAGTATCCCGGCGTTGCCGGCGATGGCACGGCCTGGTTCCACCAGCAGTTCGTAGTCGCGATCGCCGAGGCGTTCTCCCAGGGCCCGGGCGTAGTCGGCGGGCTGGGGAGGCGTTTCATCCGTATAGTGGATGCCGAGGCCGCCACCCAGGTCGAGGTGTTGGATGGCGATGCCGTCGCTCTCCAGTTGCTCGACCAGCAGCAGCACCCGGTCGAGTGCGTCGAGGAATGGCGACAGCTCGGTGAGCTGGGAGCCGATGTGGCAGTCGATTCCCTTGATCTCGATGTTGGGCATGGCGGCGGCCTGGCGATAGATTGCTGGGGCCTGCTGGATCTCGATGCCGAACTTGTTCTCCTTTAGTCCGGTGGAGATATAGGGGTGGGTCTGGGCGTCCACGTCGGGATTGACGCGGATCGATACCGGCGCACGTACACTCATCTCGCCGGCGACCCGGTTGAGGCGTTCCAGCTCCGCTTCTGATTCGACGTTGAAGCAGCGGATGCCGACCTCAAGCGCGCGGCGCATCTCATCCTCGCGCTTGCCGACGCCGGAGAAGAGCACCTTGGCCGGCTCACCACCGGCTGCCAGCACCCGCTCCAGCTCGCCCACCGAGACGATGTCGAAGCCGGAACCGAGGCGCGCCAGCAGATTCAGCACCGCCAGATTAGAGTTGGCCTTGACCGCGAAACAGACCAAGTGGCGGTGTGCACCGAAGGCGTCGTCGAAGGCGTGCCAGTGGCGCTCCAGGGTGGCGCGGGAGTAGACATAGCAGGGGGTGCCGTAGTGTCTGGCAATCTCGGTGAGTGGCACCTGCTCGGCGTAGAGCTGGTCGCCTTGATAGTCGAAATGGTCCATAGATCAGTGCTTCTTCTGGTCTGGTGCCTGGGTAGGCTGCTCGGTTGTAGGATCGACCTGTGGCTGTGCCGCGGGCGGTAGGTAGAGCGGGCCTTTCTGGCCGCAGGCGCTGAGCAGTAGGAGTGCCAGTAATCCGGCGATTAAATGTGGCATATTTATAGGTCGGGCTGCGCCCGACATTATCCTTGATTTTATAGATGATACGCGGCGGCCACGGGCCGCCCTATATCTGATATGGGCTGGGTCAAAAGCCGCCGCTGTCGCCCTGGTAGAGATCGACCTCAATCCGTGGCGGCATCTGCAGATGGAAGCCCTGGCTGTGCAGATTCTGCATCACCTTGCCCACATCCTCCCGCGCCAGCTGGCGACCGGCATTTAGCTCCAGCTCCATCACCAACGTTGGTCTGCCAAAGCGTTTGAGCAGGGGCTCGGGCAGCTGTTCGAAGGCGTCCTGCTCGCGCAGGTAGAGGTACATCTCCTGCTTGCGCGGGCTGCGGTAGATCCAGCAGTGGATGTTTTCCGCGCTCATGGATCAGCAAGGGTCAGGGGCAGCGGGGCCACCGGCTGCATCCGCCAGATGTCGCGATTGTACTCCTGCATGGTGCGGTCGGTGGAGAAACGGCCGCTGCGCGCGCTGTTGATGATGCTCATGCGAAGCCACTGCTCCTGGTCCTGATAGGCCTCGGCGGCACGCTGTTGGGCCTCCACATAGCTGCGGAAGTCGGCGGCGGTCATCCACGGATCGTAGGGGTTGCGGATCGACTCGATGATTGTGTCGAACCGCCCCGGTTCGAACTGGTTGAAGTAGCCGCACTCCAGCAGTTGCATTACCTGGCGGAAATCAGCGTCATTGTCGATGATCCGATTCGGATCGTAGTGTATGCGCTGCGTGTCGACCTCTGTCGCGGTCAGGCCGAAGAGGAAGAAGTTCTTCTTGCCGACCTCTTCCATAATCTCAATATTGGCGCCGTCGAGGGTGCCGATGGTGACTGCGCCGTTCATCATGAACTTCATGTTGCCGGTGCCGGAGGCCTCTTTGCCGGCGGTGGAGATCTGCTCCGAGAGGTCGGTGCCGGGGGCGATAACCTCCATTGCTGAGACCCGATAGTTAGGGATGAAGGCGACCTTCAGTTTGTCGCCGACATCCGGATCGTTGTTGACCACTCGCGCAACGTTGTTGATCAGTTTGATGATCAGCTTTGCCATCACATAGCCAGGTGCCGCCTTGCCGCCGATCAGTACGCAGCGGTTGGTCCAGTTGGCGGTGTCGCCGGCGCGGATGCGATTGTAGAGGTGGATTACATGCAGGATGTTGAGCAGCTGACGTTTGTATTCGTGGATGCGTTTGACCTGCACGTCGAACAGCGATTCGGGGTTGAACTCCACGTCGCAGTCGGCCTTGACCATCGCTGCCAGGCGCTGCTTGTTGGTTTGTTTTATGTCGCGCCACTTGCGGCGGAACACGCGGCTGTCGGCGAGCTTTTCGATCTGGCTGATCTCGGGCAGGTTGGCGATCCAGTCGTCGCCGATGCTCTTGGTGATCAGTTCACGCAGGCCGGGGTTGCAGGCGGCGAGCCAGCGCCGTGGGGTGACGCCGTTGGTTTTGTTGTTGAAGCGTTCCGGCCAGAGTTCATAGAAGTCGTGGAACAGGCCGGCGGTGAGCAGCTGGGTGTGCAGTGCGGCGACGCCGTTGATCGAGAAGCTGCCGACGATGGCGAGGTAGGCCATACGCACCATTGGCTCGTGTCCCTCCTCGATGATCGATATGCGGCGCAAGCGGTCGGTGTCGCCGGGCCAATGCTGCGCTACCTGGGCGAGAAAGCGGGCGTTGATCTCGTAGATGATCTCCAGCAGGCGTGGTAGTAGCTGCTGGAATAGGCGCACCGGCCAGCGTTCCAGGGCTTCCGGCAGTAAGGTGTGGTTGGTGTAGGCCATGGTGTGGGATGTGATGGCCCAAGCGTCGTCCCAGCCGAGATGCTGCTCATCCATCAGCTGGCGCATCAGTTCAGCCACCGAGATGCTGGGGTGGGTGTCGTTGAGCTGGAAGCAGTTTTTCTCGGCAAACTCGCTGAAATCCTGGTGGCTCTCATGCCATTCGCGGATTACGTCTTTGATACTGGCGGAGGCGAGGAAGTACTGCTGGCGCAGCCGCAGCTCTTTGCCGTTCTCGCTGGCGTCGTTGGGGTAGAGCACCATGGTGATGTTTTCTGCGTCGTTCTTTTTCTTCACCGCCTCGGTGTAGCCGCCGGCGTGGAACTCCTCCAGGTCAAACTCGTCGGTGGCGGCGGCCTTCCACAGCCGCAGGGTGTTGACGGTATTGTTGCGGTAGCCGGGGATCGGGATGTCGTAGGGTACCGCCAGCACGTCGTGGGTGTCGACCCAGCGGATGTGCAGCCGGCCGCTGGCGTCGCGGCCCTGCTCGACGCGCCCGCCAAACTTGATGCGTTGCACATACTCGGGCCGCTCCAGCTCCCAGGGGTTGCCGTCGCGTAGCCAGTGGTCTGGATCCTCGATCTGCTGGCCGTTGGCGATATGCTGGCGGAACATGCCGTATTCGTAGCGCAACCCGTAGCCGCGCACCGGCAGCCGCAGGCTGGCGCAGCTGTCGAGGAAGCAAGCGGCGAGCCGCCCCAGGCCACCGTTGCCGAGGCCGGCGTCGGGCTCGCTCTCACGGATCTCCTCCAGCGATACGCCCAGATCGTAGAGGGCCTTGTACGACTGCTGAGTGAGATCCAGGTTGAGCATGGTGTTGCTTAGGGCACGCCCCATCAGGAATTCGAGTGAGAGGTAAAAGGTGCGTTTGCAATCGCTCTCTTCGTAGGCGCGACGGGTGGTCTTCCAGCGCTCGATGAGACGGTCGCGCAGTGCCAGCGCTAGCGCTTTGTAGGGGTAGTGGCTCGATTTGCAGTGGTCGTCGCGACCGAGGGTGTGAGCGAAATAGCGGCGAAAGTCATCCGCGATCGCCTTGGTCTCCATGCCCAGCGGAGGCAGTTCAGTGATTCTGCGATTGGTTGGATCACACTGTTTCAGTTTGGGGTGGCCTTTTTCTGACATGGCTTGACTGCACCAATATGCTTAACGAAGCGCGTATTATGCAGCGGTCTCTGATGCTAAACCAGAAACTATGTCACCGGTAAGTGATTGCATGTATCACAGTTGTTAGGGCTGCTTCTCAGTGATGCCGAGATTGCCGGAGAAGCCAGGGCTGGCGCCTTCCGAGAGGCGGATCTTCAGCGATAGGTTGTTGCGTGAGTCGGCGTGGCTGAGGGCCTCCTCCAGGCTGATCCGCTCCTCCCGGTAGAGCTTATAGAGCGACTGGTCGAAGGTCTGCATGCCGCGTTCTGTGCCCTGTTCCATCGCCTCTTTGATGCCGTGGATGTCGCCCTTCTGGATCAGCTCAGAGATGTAGCTGGTGAGTAGCAAGATCTCTACTGCCGGCAGGCGCTGGCCGTTGACGTTGCGCACCAGGCGTTGTGAGATCACCGCCTTGAGGTTGAGTGAGAGGTCCATGTAGAGCTGCTGCCGGGCGGTGTCGGGAAAGAAGTTGATGATCCGGTCGAGGGCCTGATTGGCGTTGTTGGAGTGCAGGGTGGAGAGGCAGAGGTGGCCAGTCTCGGCGTAGGCGATGGCGTATTTCATCGTCTCCATGTCGCGGATCTCGCCGATCTGGATCACGTCAGGGGCCTCGCGCATGGCGTTCTTTAGGGCATTTTCATAGCTGAGAGTATCTATGCCAACCTCGCGCTGGTCGACGATCGACCGCTTGTGGGTGTAGAGGTATTCGATCGGATCCTCGATGGTGAGAATGTGGCCATACATGTTCTGGTTGCGGTGCTCGAGCATCGCCGCCAGGGTGGTCGACTTGCCCGAACCGGTGGCGCCGACCACCAGGATCAGGCCGTGCTTCTGCAGGATCAGATCCTTCAGGATGACCGGCAGATTGAGCTGTTCCACCGGCGGGATCACCCCTTTGATGTAGCGGATCACCATCGCCACATCGCCGCGTTGTCTGAAGACATTGACGCGAAACCGCCCCAGTTTGCTGATGGAAATGGCCATATTGCACTCCAGCGTCGCCTCGAACTCGTGTATCTGATCGTCTGACATCACCGAGTAGGCGAGCTTGCGCACCTGGCCGGGCTGCAGCGGGGTGGAGCCGATCGGACGGCAATCCCCCTCGGCCTTGAGGTTGGGTGGTGCGCCAGTACTGAAGAAGAGATCCGAGCCGTTTTTCTGCACCATGAGTTTCAAGTAAGGGACGATATCCATCAAAAATTCCTTGTTGCTGTGATTGAGGCTGGCGGGGGAGGTATCGCTTCCCTATAGTGCCTTGCTGTCCCATGCTTATCGGCGGTTTTTCTCTGGAGTGTAGGAGATTTTTTCATGCAGCCATCACTAATTCGACTGAGCGGGCTGAGTATCTATCCGGTGAAATCCCTCGGCGGGATCGATCTGCAGCGTAGCGAGCTGGACAGCTTTGGTCTGCACTACGATCGCCGTTGGATGCTGGTGGATCAGGCCGGTCACTTTCTCAGCCAGCGGCGCCTGCCGCGTATGACCCTGATCCAGCCGGCAATTGAGTCGGATCGGCTGCTGCTACGGGCCGATGGTCAGCAGCCGTTGTCACTACCGCTGCACCCTCAAGGGGATGAGTGGATCGAGGTGCAGGTCTGGGAGGATCGTTGCCGGGGGCTAGTCTGTGGTGCGGAGGCCGATCGGTGGTTGAGTGAGTTTCTGGAGATCCCCTGTCGACTGGTCTACATGCCCGACTCGACCCGCCGCCAGGTCGATCCTGACTATGCTCTCAGCTCAGATCACACCGCCTTCTCCGATGGCTTTCCGCTACTACTGATCTCGCAGGCCTCGCTGGCTGATCTCAACCGGCGTTTGCCGGTTGCGCTGCCGATGCGCCGTTTTCGTCCCAATCTGGTGGTCGATGGCTGCACGCCCTATGCGGAGGACCGGTGGCGGCGGATCCAAATCGGCGGGGTGGTTTTTCGGGTGGTGAAACCCTGCTCTCGTTGCGTTATTACCACCATCGATCCGCAGAGTGCGCAGCGCGGAGAGGAGCCGCTGAAGACCCTGTCCGGCTATCGTCGCCAGGGCAATAAGGTACTTTTCGGTCAGAATCTTTTACACAATGCTGAGGGCGAACTCGCCTTGGGGTTGCCGGTTGAGTTGCTGGAGGTGAGTGGTGAATGAGTCAGAGGCGATCCTTGCCTGCAGGCAGTGGGTGGAAGAGGTGGTGGTGGGGCTTAATCTCTGCCCGTTTGCGGCCCAGCCGATGGGTCAGGGGCGGGTGCGTTTCCATGCCACCCCGGCGGATCAACTGGAGACGATCTACCAGAGTTTTTTGCAGGAGCTGGACCAGATCAACCGCCTCGATGAGGCGGAGGTGGAGACGGCGCTGTTTATCATTCCCAGAGGGCTGGAGCAGTTTTCAGACTATCTGGAACTGTTGACGCTGGCGGAAGAGGTGATCGCCGAGGCGGGGCTGGAGGGGCTGTTTCAGCTCGCCAGCTTCCATCCTGACTACCGTTTTGAAGGGGCCACAGCGGATGATCCGGCCAACTACACCAATCGTTCACCCTATCCGATGATCCACGTCATCCGTGAGGCGCCGCTGTCACGTGCCCTGGAGAGTTATCCCAACCCGGAGCAGATTCCCCAGCGCAACGTGCAGTTGCTGCGTGATATGGGTATTGAGCGGGTGCAGGCGCAACTCGCCCACTGTCTGGTGGGGGAGGAGGATTAGTTGTAGATCGCGGTGATGCGCCAGCGCTCGCCGTCGCGGGTCAGGCGCGCGTGTACCGGGTTTTCACCCAGCTCGCCGATACGCAGCAACAGGCTGTTGGGGCCGTCAAAAAAGGCGTAGTCCAGCTGATTCAGTAGACCGCCCTGACGGGGGTCCGGATTGTGGGAGCGGAGCTGATGCATCGCCCACTCCAGGTCGACCATCTGGTCGATGGCACCGCTGCCGAGTCGCTGGATGCCACTCTGCAGCCATTCGACGAAGCTGCCAGAGACCTCGCCGATGCTGCTCTCCATCTCTTTGTTCATCTTGCGCTTGATCTCGGCCCGCACTGTCTGCAGATCCACCAGTTCGGCAAGCCGCGCCCGGTCACTCTGTTGCAGCGCCTGGTCGAGTTGATAAAGGGTGGTGAAGGGCCAGACAAGATAGGCGATCAGCGCCAGGAATAGCGTGATGAAGAGCGTTTTCATGGGATCAGGGGAGTTTGTGGCGGAGATGGAATGGGAGGCTCGGCGACCGCCGGGCCTCCCTGATCAGCAGGGCACGGATCAGTAGCGACCGCGACCACCACCACCGCTGTTGGTGCGGGGCTTGGCTTCGTTGACACGCAGGCTGCGACCGCCCAACTGGCTGTCGTTGAGGCTATCGATGGCGCTCTGTGCGGCGCTGTTGTCAGACATTTCGACAAAGCCGAAGCCGCGGGAGCGACCGGTCTCGCGGTCCATAATGACCTTGGCGCTGTCTACCGCGCCATAGGGAGCAAAAAGCTCATGCAACTCATCATCGGTGGTGTTCCAAGAGAGGTTTCCAACATAGATATTCATTTCCAAAGCTCACTGAAAAAAATGCATTTGAGAAAATAACAACGCCACCAACCAATCAAATGCAAAATCAATCGATAGCTCCGGTCGGGGAAAACCTCAACTCGGTATCTCCCGCACACCGCGGGTATGAGTACTTTAGTCGGTTTCTTCCAATTGTGCAGCCTCTAATTGCTCTCCAATTGCAAACCAGTCGGTCTCTATTGCTTGGAGTTGGCGATCGACCTCGGCTTTCTCGGCAAGCAGCTGTTTTAGATCTTGTTTTCTATCCTCCTGATAGAAACCCGTGTCGGCCAGCGAACTCTCCAGGATGGATTGGCTGGCCTGCAGGCGTTCCATCTCCTGTTCGAGCTTCGTCATCTGGCGTTTGAGTGGCTGCAGCTGGCGCCTCCGCTCGGCCTCGGCACGTTTGCGGGCGCGGCGCGCCTCGGCGGTATGCTCTCCCTCGCTGCGGCTGTTTCCATCCGACCCCTGTTCCCGCCGCTGCGCCGTCAGCCAGGCGGGATAGGCCTCCAGGTCGTCATTGAAGGGTTCGACGCGCCCGCCGTACACCAACCAGAGGCGGTCGCAGGTGATGCGCAGCAGGTGACGGTCGTGGGAGACCAGCACCATCGCCCCCTCAAAATCCTGCAGCGCCTGGCCGAGGGCGTGGCGCATCTCCAGATCGAGGTGGTTAGTGGGCTCGTCGAGCAGCAGCAGGTTGGGGCGTTGGTAGACCAGTAGTGCCAGCACCAGGCGCGCCTTTTCGCCGCCGGAGAAGGGTGCGACCGGCTCCAGTGCGCGCTCACCGGCAAAGCCAAATCCGCCGAGAAAATCCCGCAGAGACTGCTCGCTGGCCTTGGCATCAAGACGCTGCAGATGCTGCAGTGGGCTGGCGTGCAGGTCGAGCTGCTCCAGCTGGTGCTGGGCGAAGTAGCCGATCTTCAGCTCCTGGGCGGGCAGTAGCTTGCCGGCCAGAGGGGTGAGTTCGCCGGCCATCAGCTTGATCAGGGTCGATTTGCCCGCGCCGTTGGGGCCGAGCAGGCCGATGCGATCGCCCGGCTCGAGGGACAGTCCGATCTTCTGCAGCAGCGGCTGTTGGTTGTAGCCGGCGTTGACCTTTTCGAGTTGCAGCAGCGGGTGAGGGTTGTGTTGCGGTGCGCGGAAGGCGAAGTGGAACTGAGAGTCGACATGGGCCGGGGCGATCAATTCCATGCGCGCCAGTGCCTTGAGGCGGCTCTGGGCCTGGCGCGCCTTGGTGGCCTTGGCGCGGAAACGATCCACATAGCTGCGGATGTGGGCGATCTCGCGCTGCTGTCTCTGATGTTCGGCCTGCTGGTTGGCGAGGCGTGCGGTGCGGATCTGCTCGAAGGCGGAGTAGTTGCCGCTGTAGAGGCTGGCAGTCTGCTGCTCCATGTGCACCACATGGTCTATGGTCTGGTCGAGAAAGTCCCGGTCGTGGGAGATCAGCAGCAGGGTGCCGGGGTACTTTTTCAGCCAGCCTTCGAGCCAGATCACTGCATCCAGGTCGAGATGGTTGGTGGGTTCATCGAGCAGCAGCAGGTCGGAGCGGCACATCAGCGCCTGGGCCAGGTTGAGGCGCATGCGCCAGCCACCGGAGAAGTGGGAGAGCGGCTGTTCCATCTCGCTGGCCGCAAAGCCAAGCCCGTAGAGTAGTTGGCCGGCGCGCCCCTTGGCGCCGTAACCGCCGATCGTCTGCAGTTGCTCGTGCAGTTGCGCCTGGCTGGCGGCGTCGTGACTCGCCTCAGCTTCCGCCAGCTCCGCCTCGATGCGGCGTAGCTCCTGGTCACCGTCGATGACATATTCGATGGCGGCGCGCTCGAGCGCCGGGGTCTCTTGGGCGACATGAGCGATCTCCAGCTGAGGCGGCTGCTCAAGCTCCCCTTCGTCGGCCTGCAACTGGCCGAGGATCAGGCTGAACAGGCTCGATTTGCCGCAGCCGTTACCGCCGGTGATGCCAATCTTCCAGCCAGCATGCAGGGTGAATTGGGCGTCGGCGAACAGCAGTTTGCTGCCGCGGCGCAGCGTCAGATGGTCGAATCGCAACATGGCGCGGAGTGTACCAGTGCCTCGGGTTAAACGGCAGCTGTATCGCGACGGTCGAGGCGCCGCAGGGTGATCGCCTCACTGATGTGGTTGACGCCGATCTGATCCGCCTGATTGAGGTCGGCAATGGTGCGGGCCACTTTGAGAATGCGATGGTAGGCACGCATCGAGAAGCCGAGACGCTGCATCGCGCGCAGCAGCAGCTGATGGCCGGCCGGATCCGGGGCTGTGTGGCGCTCGAGCTGACGGCCGGCCAGTCGGCTGTTGGTGGTGCCCTGACGATCGAGTTGACGTCGGCGGCACTGCTCGACTCGCTGGCGTACCTGCAGGCTACTCTCTTCGCCATCGCTATGGCGCTGGAGTAGCAGACGCGGGTCGGGGCGGGGCACCTCCAGCTGCAGGTCAATGCGGTCGAGCAGTGGCCCGGAGATGCGGGCGCGGTAGCGGCTGATCTGTTCTGCGCTGCAGTGGCAGCGATCGGAGCCATCCCCGAGATGGCCGCAGGGGCAGGGGTTCATGGCGGCAACCAGCTGGAAGCGGGAGGGGAAGCTGGCTTGGCGGGCGGCGCGGGAGATGGTGATCTGGCCGCTCTCAATGGGTTCGCGAAGCACCTCCAATACCCGGCGCTCGAATTCCGGCAGCTCGTCGAGGAACAGCACGCCGTTGTGGGCCAGTGAGATCTCGCCTGGTTTGGGGTTGCTGCCGCCGCCTACCAGGGCCACCGCGGAGGCGGTGTGATGGGGGCTGCGAAATGGACGCTGGCGCCAGTTGCGTGGATCAGGTTCGTTGCCACTGATGGAGTGCAGCGCGGCGGTTTCCAGTGCCTCGGCCTCGGAGAGTGGCGGCAGGATGCCAGCCAGGCGGCTGGCGAGCATCGATTTGCCGGTGCCGGGTGGTCCGATAAACAGCAGTGAGTGGTTGCCGGCGGCGGCAATCTCCAGGGCGCGTTTGGCCTGCGGTTGGCCGATCACCTCGGCGAGATCGGGGTTTGTCGGTTCGATGGTGGTCGGTGGTGCGTCAGGCTTATCTGAAGCGAGCGGCTGTGTCCCTGTGAGGTGGTCGCAGACTGCCAGCAGATGCTCGGCAGGGAAGGCTTGCAGCCCCTCCACCAGCTGTGCCTCAGACAGGTTGGTGCGCGGCAGGATCAGCTGATGCTGTGCCGATCTGGCGGCGATGGCTGCGGGCAGTGTGCCGCGAACTGGCCGCAGCTCGCCGGAGAGGGCTAGTTCGCCGAGAAACTCATACTCTTGCAGAATGTTTTTCGGGAGTTGCCCGGAGGCGGCAAGGATGCCGAGCGCGATCGGCAGGTCGAAGCGGCCGCCCTCCTTGGGCAGGTCGGCGGGGGCTAGGTTGATGGTGATGCGCCGCGCCGGGAACTCGAAGCCGCTGTTGAGCAGCGCGCCACGCACTCGCTCCTTGCTTTCACGCACCGCCATCTCGGGCAGGCCGACGATGGAGAGTGCGGGCAGGCCGTTGGCCAGATGGACCTCGACGGTGACCAGAGGGGCCTGGATGCCAACCTGGGCGCGGCAATAGAGGATGGCCAGTGACATGCCTACCTTCCTTGGTAGTGGGTGGGTGAGGTTAAGGCGCCTCTGAATGAATTTGGGCCGCAAGGCTGCTCGCCCAGCCTCGCTCAGAGGCTCCTAGCTGCGCTTGGTGATCTGCGCTTCCAGCTCCCTGATCTCAGCTTCCAGCCTGCTCAGTTTCTCGCGGGTGCGTGTCAATACTGCGCGCTGTACGTCAAACTCCTCGCGGGTGACCAGATTCATGCGGGTCAGCCCCGCCTCTAGGGTGGTGCGAAGATTCTTCTGCAGGTCCGCCTGCAGGAGCTGAATCCCTCCAGGGACGCTGCCGGCGAGGCGTTCAGCCAGCTCATCGATAAGTTTAGGATCGAACATCCGCACACCTTAGCCCAGCGGGCGTTTTGTTGTCCAGATAGCTGCTTCACTCTCTGGCCTCTAATGCATCAATTTGGTGCGAGGCGGGGATGCGCGCCCTGTCACGGTGCCGCATCTTGGTGCGGCGCATTTTGCGTGATGCGGAGAAAAACTAGAAATAGATGTATAACGTATTGTTTATGATGGTGTTTACTGATTTGGCACGGTTTCTGCTAAAAGTGGCTGTAAGCGGGAACCTCTGGTTTTTTGCGCTGAACAAATACAACTCACTACAAACGGCAAGAGATTTTAGGAGTAGCGAAATGAAGATGAAAAAACTAGCCCTGGCATGCAGTGTTGCGATGATTGCTGCCTCCACCCAGACCCTGGCTGAGACGGAAGTCAGCATGAATGTCGGTGCCACCAGCAACTACATCTGGCGCGGCATGACCCAGACCTCTGACGGCGCCGCCGTCTCCGGTGGCCTGGATGCAGGCTTCGATAGCGGCATCTACCTGGGCACTTGGGCCTCTAATGTCACCGATGGTTTTGAGCTCGACTTCTATGGTGGTTTTGCCGGTGAGGCGGGTGATTTCGGTTACGATCTGGGCGCTATCTACTACATGTATAAAGATGATGCGGATGCGGATTTTGCTGAGGTCTACGCCAACGCCAGCTTCATGTTTGTGAACGCCGGCCTGGCCTACACTGTCTCCGCCGACAACGATCCCTCTGAAGGCGATCTCTACTACTTCGTCGGTGCCAGCTTCGATCTGCCCCAGGATTTCTCGATCGGCGGCACTATCGGTGTCTACGACTACGATGCCGCCGGCAGTGATGACCTGACCCACTATCAGATCGACCTCTCCAAGAGCGCCGGTGACTATGGCGACGTGACCTTCACCCTCTCCGATACCGACGCCACCGCTGGTGCCGATAAGGATATGCGTGCGCTGGTCTCCTGGAGCAAATCCTTCTAAAGCCCCGGTTCAACACAATCAAGGGTGGAGCGCAGCTGCTGCTCCACCCATTGAGGAGAAAACAGCATGAAAATGATTTCTGCAATCATCAAGCCCTTCAAGCTCGATGATGTCCGTGAGGCGCTCTCCGATATAGGCGTCACCGGTATCACTGTGACCGAGGTAAAGGGCTTCGGTCGCCAGAAGGGCCATACCGAACTCTATCGTGGCGCCGAGTATGTCGTCGATTTTCTGCCCAAGATCAAGGTCGAGATTGCGGTGGATGACGGTGTCGTCGATCAGGTACTGGAGGCGATCTCCGGAGCGGCCAAGACCGGCAAGATCGGTGACGGCAAGATCTTTGTGATGCCACTGGAACAGGCAGTGCGAGTGCGTACTGGCGAGACCGGTAGCGAAGCGCTCTAAGACCAACTCTTCTGGAGGAGACAATCGTGGAAGCGATCACACAGCTTAGTTATGCGCTCGATACCTTCTATTTTCTGGTATCTGGTGCACTTGTAATGTGGATGGCAGCAGGCTTCGCCATGCTTGAGGCCGGCCTGGTGCGGGCCAAGAATACTGCCGAGATCCTGACCAAAAACATCACCCTGTTCGCTATTGCCTGCATCATGTACATGCTGGTGGGCTACGGCATCATGTATCCGGATGGCGGCAACGGTTTTATCCCGGCGCTTGATCTGGGATTTATGTTCGGCGGTGACAACAGTGTCGATGATGTGCTGAAGAGCAACGGCGAGACTTACTACTCGGGCATGTCCGACTTCTTTTTTCAGGTGGTATTTGTCGCCACCGCCATGTCGATCGTCTCCGGTGCGGTGGCGGAGCGCATGAAGTTGTGGGCCTTTCTTGCCTTTTCGGTAGTGATGACCGGCTTTATCTACCCACTGCAGGGTTACTGGAAGTGGGGTGGCGGTTTCCTGGATGCCGCTGGCTTCAGTGACTTCGCAGGTTCCGGCGTGGTGCATCTGTGCGGCGCTGCTGCGGCTTTGGCCGGGGTGCTGCTGCTGGGCGCACGTAAGGGTAAGTACACGGCCGATGGGCGGGTCAACGCCATTCCGGGTGCCAACATGCCGATGGCGACCCTGGGTACCTTCATCCTGTGGCTAGGCTGGTTCGGCTTTAATGGTGGCTCTGAGCTGAAGCTCTCCAACATCGAAGAGGCGAATGCGGTGGCTATGGTCTTCGTCAACACCAACGCTGCCGCTGCCGGTGGTGTGATTGCCGCGCTGCTGACTGCACGTGCACTGTTCGGCAAGGCCGATCTGACCATGACGCTCAACGGCGCGCTGGCCGGTCTGGTGGCGATCACCGCTGAACCGCTGACTCCGACTCCGCTGCTGGCGACCATCGTCGGCGCAGTCGGCGGCGTGCTGGTAGTCTTCTCCATCATTTTTATGGACAAGCTGAAGATCGACGATCCGGTGGGTGCCATCTCGGTACACGGTGTGGTCGGTATGTGGGGCCTGCTCGCGGTAGTGCTCTCTAACCCTGATGCGACCCTGGGGGCTCAGTTGTTAGGCCTGGGCACCATTTTCGCCTGGACCTTCGGCGCCTCTTTCATCGTCTGGCTGATCATCAAGCTTGTGATGGGAATCCGTGTCAGTGAGGAGGAGGAGTACGAAGGCGTGGATATCGGCGAGTGTGGTCTGGAGGCCTACCCCGAGTTCACTGGCTCACACGGCGCGGGTCGCTGATCCCGATATTAAATAATTAGACCTCTCTCACTTTCGGGGTGCCATTGGCACCCCTTTTTTTGTGTCAGGCACAGCAGATGCGCTGCTGCAAGCAGGTTCAGTAAGCGATCTTCTGGTTGTTGCTGTCAGTCTCGGTGATAAGCAGCGATTCGGAAATGGTGCAGTTACGACCGTGGTTTTTGGCGTAGTAGAGCGCTTGGTCGGCACGTTCCAGTAGAGTCTCTATGGAGTCCTCCGGGTGTAGGCTGGCAACGCCCACCGAGATAGTGATGCCGGGTAGCTTCTCCTTGGTGCTCTTTCTCACCAGCACCAGTTTGCCGACTGTGCTTCGTATCATCTCCGCCACCTTGATCGCATCCTCAAGTGAGGTATTGGGTAACACCAGGGTGAACTCTTCACCGCCATAACGGGCGGCGATGTCATTCTTCCGCGCCCTCTGTTGCAATGTCTGAGCGACGCGCCGGATTACCTCGTCACCGATCAGGTGACCGAAGCTGTCGTTGAAATGTTTGAAGTGATCGATGTCGAGCATCAGTACTGACAGCGTTGTCTGGCTCTCTATGCTGCTTTCAATGCACTGGCTAAGGCGTTGATTGAGGACCTTCTTGTTATAGAGACCGGTCAGGCTGTCCCGGTGTGCCTCCTCCCGTAGCTGTTCGACCTGATTCCGCAGCTCTGTGGTATTGCGTTCGGCTGACGCTAGGTTGTCCTGTATCTTTTGGTTATTGGAGATCGCCTGGTTGGTGGCCTGCAGTAGAGTGTCGGCGATGCGACGAACGCTGCCAAGGTCGGTCTGCCCCTGTAGTGACTCCATCTGCCCTTCAAGTAGCCGGCCAAAGTCGCTGATGCCATGACAGGCGCTGGAAACTCCTTCCAGCACCTTATAGAGGGTGTCATGCAGGCTGGCGATGTGATCGTCAAGCTGTAGTTCAGTGCCGCCCTCGAAGTGTGTCTCGAAGAACTCCCTGAGCAGGTGGGGATTGAGGCTGCCATGCTTTTCGAGATGTTGATCAAGTGCCTGATTCAGGGTTGGAGTCCGTTGTGCTACGTATTCGTAGGCCACAGCGTAGCAGACCGGGCTGGGCGGAATCTGGTGCTGTTGCAGGAGTTCCATCGCTGCCCGGTTGCGGTTCTGGGCGGTCTCGATAGGGTCGAGAATTTGACAAGGTGATATTTTGTTCATTTTTAATCAGGCTTGGCTGAATTGTCAGTCGGCTGATGATTTCCCAGGCGCGTCAGGATAGGTGATTCTTAGGCACCGCCCCTTAGGGTGATTTTCGGCTGGAGATGCGGCATCTTTAGCCGAAAACATGCCCTCGCCAGGCTGGAAGTGCCGACCTCACCCGGCACGAAGAGGATTTGCGATTCTGTTGGCCACAGAATCACTTCATGAGTATGAAGGCTAGCGGGGTTGTGGGGGGACGTCGTTAATCCCCGATCCGCTTAATATTACCCGCAGAGCCGGTCAGCTCTGTGGCTCGAGTATTTTGCGGAAAAATTCGGGAACGGCGAAGGCGGCGCGGTGGATATCGCTGTTGTAGTAACGGGTCTCGAAGCTGCGCTGTGCCACATCCTGTTCGCGGAAGCCCTCGATCGCCGCCCCCTTGCGTCCCAAAGTGGCGCTCCACCAACCGCTCGGGTATATCGGCTGGGGAAAGAACAGGCTCTTGACGTCGCTGAAGCCGCTGTCGTGTAGATTGCGGTACATGCGCTGGATGATCAGTTGGTGGATCAACGGTGACTCGCTCTGCTGGATCATCAGGCCGCCATCCGCCAAGGCGCGCTGGCAGGCGCGGTAGAAGTCAGCTGAAAAGAGTACCTCGCCGGGGCCGATTGGGTCGGTGGAGTCGACGATGATGATGTCGAGTGAGCCAGCTTTTGCTTGCTGCATCCACTCGATGCCGTCGATGAACAGCAGCTCGGCACGCGGATCCTGGTTGGACTCACACAGCTCCGGAAAGAATTGCTCGGAGACCCGGGTTACCCGCTCGTCGATATCGATCTGGGTGACCTGCTCCACCTCCGGATGCTTCAGCACCTCGCGCAGGGTGCCGCAGTCGCCGCCGCCGATGATTGCCACCCGCTGTGGTGCCGGATGGATGAAGAGAGCTGGGTGGACCATCATCTCATGGTAGAGGAAGTTGTCGAGGCTGCTGACCATGGTGTAGCCGTCGAGCACCATCAGGTTGCCCCAGTCGGTAGTCTCGTAGACCTCGATCTTCTGGTAGCGGGACTGCTCTTCGTGCAGCTTGCCCTTGATGCGCAGGCCGAAGGCGTTGCCGCCCTCTTCACACTTTTCGGTAAACCACTGTTCGTTGTCGGCCATTGCTCTCTCCACAACTCTTATCTGGCAGGACATTCCGCCCAAATCTGGTGGGCAGCTAGAGTGTCATTAGCGCTTCTTTTGCGCAACCTCAATGGCGCCCCGGCACCACGCTAGCAACTGCTCCTGATCTTCCAACGCTTCTACCGGGGTGAATAAAATTTCATGCTGATCTGCTTGCCATCCTTGCGCTGGTAGCTGAAGGACGACTGACCTACCTGGCGGAAATGCTCACTGCTGGCGTCATCGGCCTTCAGGTAGAGGCTATCCTCCTCGAGGATGGCGCAGAACAGACCATCGCAATAGGCGCCTGCGTCGCCAAACATACGGCGAACCTGAATCGTGCTGAGGGGGCTCAGCTGTTCGTGAATATAGTCCGAGTCGTATTCACTGACGGACATGAGTGAGTTGCCTGAGTCGCTTGCGGGAGCGGGCCTGCACTGCCGGGCCGCCGGTCTCCTGGACTTGATGGATGGCCCCGTACCAGCTTGATCACCTCATCGACCCGCCCCAGCGAGCGGCGATCGCCCCTCGGTCACATTTGCAGTAGTCTGTGGCCGCTCATCAGGAGTCATCAAAGGCGATAGTGAATGGGGCCATTAGAGATTATCTACCAGGACCAGGCAATCGTTGCGATCAACAAGCCCGCGGGGTTGCTGGTGCATCCCAGTCTCGTGGATCGGTACGAGACCCGTTCGGCGATGAAGCTGTTGCGCGACCAGTTGGGGCGCTGGGTCTACCCGGTGCATCGGCTCGATAAGCCGACCTCCGGGGTGCTGCTGTTTGCCCTCAACTCAGAGGTGGCACAGCGGCTCGGTGAGCAGTTCGAGGGGCGGGGTGTGGAAAAACGCTATCTGGCGGTGGTGCGTGGCCACCCCGATCAGCAGGAGGTGATCGACTACCCGCTGAAAGAGCTGCTTGACAAGATGACCGATCGGCGCGCCCGCCAGAACAAACCAGCCCAGCCGGCCGTAACTCGCTACCGGTGTCTCGCCACTGCCGAGCTACCCTACCGGGTTGATCGCTACCCGAGCAGTCGCTACGCGTTGCTTGAGCTCTGCCCAGAGACCGGCCGCAAGCATCAGATTCGCCGCCACATGAAGCATATTTTCCACCCGATCATCGGTGACACCAGCTACGGCAAATCGCGCCACAATCGGCTCTTTGAACGGCTGTTTGATTGCCGCCGGCTGCTGCTGACGGCGGTGACACTGTGCTTTCGCCATCCACTGAGCGACGTCCCGATGCGCCTGACCTCCGAACTCGACCCGCCCTTCACTCGGGTAGTGCATGGTATGACCTGGAGCGAGGTCCTGGCAGAAAGGCTGATGGCTGCTGATGGCGACAAATAACCTACATTTTCGTAGCCGTTTAACGCATAATACACGCCATGCAGCCTGACCATTCCGATTCTGAAGCGCTCTATGCCATCCCCCGCTGGGGGGCAGGTTATTTTCATGTCAATGAAGATGGCCACCTGGCGGTGCGACCCGATCCGCAGCAGCTGGTGGAGATTGACCTGCGTCAGCTGGTGGATGAGCTGCATGAAGCGGGCCTCTCACTGCCGGTGCTGGTGCGCTTCAACGACATCCTGCGTGATCGTGTGCGACGACTGCGCGCGGCGTTCGAGCAGGCGCAACAGACGCAGGCCTACAGCGGCAGCTACACCACCGCCTATCCGATCAAGGTCAACCAGCAGCGCAGTGTGGTGGAACAGATCGTCGCCGACGGCGCCACCGGCCTGGAGGCGGGCAGCAAACCGGAGCTGATGGCGGCGCTGTCGCTGGCTCGGCCGGGTGGGCTGGTGGTCTGCAACGGCTACAAGGATCGGGAGTATATCCGCCTCGCTCTGATCGGCCGGCGCCTCGGGCTGCGGCTCTACATCGTCATCGAAAAACCCCAGGAGCTGGAGCTGGTGCTGGAAGAGTCGGCGCGACTCGGCATCGAGCCGCTGCTGGGGGTGCGGGTGCGGCTGGCGGTCTCGGCGGCTGGCAACTGGCAGAATAGCGGTGGTGAGCGTGCCAAGTTCGGCCTCTCCGCCGCCCAGTTACTGAGCCTGGTTGAGCGACTTGAGCAGGCCGGCGGCATCCCCTGGCTGCAGATGCTGCATGTGCACCTGGGTTCGCAGATCCCCAACCTGGCCGATATCCGCAATGGATTGCGTGAGGCGGCGCGCTACTTCGTCGAACTCTCGCTGCTGGGGGTGCCGATCGATACCCTGGACCTGGGCGGTGGCCTGGGTGTCGACTACGAAGGCTCAGGTACGCGCCACTTCAGCTCGATCAACTACAGCGTTGAAGCCTATGCCGAGGTGGTGGTGGCGGCGATCGCCGAGGCCTGCCGTGAGGCGTCGCTGGTCTACCCCGCGATCATCACCGAATCGGGTCGGGCACTAACCGCCCACCACTCGCTGCTGATCAGCAACCTGATCGACCGAGAGGCCGCTCCAGGCGCGGCGGTGACGCCAGCCGAGTCGGATCAGACGTTGCCTGTGCTGGCGCAACTGTCGCAGCTGTTGGGTTCAGAGGCTTCGCCCCTCGAGCTGTTCGAGCAGGCCCAGGAGCTGCTGGATCAGGCGCGCCGCGAATTCGAACTCGGTGCGCTGTCGCTGGCTGGCCGGGCCCGGGCCGAGCAGCTCTTCTACGCCATCTGCCGTGAGCTGCAGCCGCGGCTCGCCTACAGCTCACGGCGTCAGCGTGAGCTGATCGAACGCATCCATCTGCTGCTGGCCGACAAGCTGTTTCTGAACTTCTCGCTGTTCCAGTCGATGCCGGATGCCTGGGCGATCGAGCAGATATTCCCGGTGGTGCCGCTGCAGCGGCTGGATGAGGTTCCTGATCGGCGCGGCGTGGTGCACGATCTGACCTGTGATTCCGACGGTTGTATCGAGCACTATGTGGAGCAGGGCGGGGTCGAGGCGAGCCTTCCGGTACACGCTCCGCGGGCCGGCGAGGCGTACTATCTGGGGATCTTTCTGCTCGGCGCCTATCAGGAGATCCTCGGCGACATCCACAACCTATTCGGTGACAGCGACGCGGTCAATCTGGAGCTCGACGGTCAGGGTGGTTACCGTCTGCTGGAGCCGGAGCGGGGCGATTCGGTGGACGAACTGCTCAGCTATGTGCACTTTGACCCCCGGGCGATGGAGATCGCCCTGCGCACCCGCCTCAACCAGGCAGGGCTGGACAAGGCGCAGCGCGACCACTTCTTTGCCGAGCTCAAGTCGGGGCTCTACGGTTACACTTATCTGGAAGATTAAGCCGACTACCTGCATCGCCTTTCCGCAGTGCCTGGGCTAACATCTCTCCCCTGTTTCCTTACCACGCCTGCGCCGATGCCTGAACAAAAACCCTTCATCCTTGTCGATGGTTCCTCCTATCTGTTCCGCGCCTTCCACGCCCTGCCGCCGCTGACCAATTCAAAAGGCGAACCGACCGGCGCGATCGTTGGTGTGATCAACATGCTGCGGCGATTGATCGATGACTACCAGCCAGAGCATATGGCGGTGGTGTTCGACGCTCCCGGCGGCAGCTTTCGCAACCAGCTCTACCCGGACTACAAGGCCAACCGGCCGCCGATGCCGGAGGAGTTGCGCCAGCAGATCGAGCCGCTGCACCAGATTGTGCGTGCGATGGGGCTACCGCTGCTGATGATCCCAGGGGTTGAGGCGGATGATGTGATCGGCACCCTGGCGCAGCAGGCGGCGCAGCTGGGTATGCAGACCCTGATCTCTACCGGCGACAAGGATATGGCGCAGCTGGTCAACGCACAGGTGGCGCTGATCAACACTATGTCGGAGAGCTATACCGACCGGGATGGAGTAGTGGCGAAGTTCGGTGTCACCCCGGAGCAGATCATCGACTACCTGGCACTGGTGGGCGACAGTGCCGATAATATCCCCGGCGTACCCAAGTGCGGCCCCAAGACCGCCGCCAAGTGGCTCGGGCAGTATGGCGACCTGGACAACCTGATCGCCCATGCCGATGAGATTAAGGGCAAGATCGGCGAGAACCTGCGCGCCAGCCTGGAGCAGCTGCCGCTGTCGCGCCAGCTCGCCACCATCAAGCTCGACGTAGCGTTGGAGCAGGGGCCGGATGGTTACCGCCCCACTGAGCCGGACCGCGAGATATTGCGGCAACACTACAGCCGCATGGAGTCGAATCGGTTGCTGTCGACCCTGGAGGCTGGGGAGGCCACTGAGGCGGGGCCGGCCGAGCCGGCGCTTGAGGTGGAGTATGAGACGATCTTCAGCAAGAGCGCTCTTGCCGATTGGCTGGTGCGACTGCAACAGGCTGAGCTATTCGCCTTTGATACCGAGACCACCAGCCTCGACTACATGCAGGCGGAGATCGTTGGCGTCTCATTTGCGGTGGAGGCGGGCCGGGCCGCCTATCTGCCGCTGGCGCACCGCTACCCGGGGGCGCCGGATCAGCTGGATCGTGACTGGGTGCTGGCACAGCTCAAGCCGCTGCTGGAGGATCCTGAGCAGAAGAAGGTCGGGCAGAACCTCAAATACGATATGAGCGTGCTGGCCCGCTACGGCATCGAGCTGCGCGGCATCGCTTTCGACACCATGCTCGAGTCCTATGTGCTCGACTCTACCGCCAGTCGCCACGACATGGACTCGCTGGCGAAGAAGTATCTACATTACGACACCATCCACTTCGAGGATGTCGCGGGCAAGGGCAAGAAGCAGCTCACCTTCGATCAGATCCCGCTGGAGAGCGCCGCCCCCTACGCGGCGGAGGATGCGGATATCACCCTGCGTCTGCACCAGACCCTCTGGCCGAGGCTGCAGGCCGAGCCGACTCTGGCGAGCCTCACCACCGATCTGGAGGTGCCGCTGGTGCCGGTACTGTCACGCATCGAGCGCAACGGGGTGCGCATCGACAGTGTGATGCTGAAGGCGCAGAGCCAGGAGTTGGCGCAGGGCATGCACCAGCTGGAGCAGCAGGCCCATGAGCTTGCCGGGCACAGCTTCAACATGGCCTCGCCGAAGCAGATCGGCCATATCTTCTTCGAGGAGCTGGGGCTGCCGGTGATCGCCAAGACGCCGAAAGGGGCGCCATCCACCGCCGAGTCGGTGTTGCAGGAGCTGGCGGATCAGGGCCATGAGCTGCCGGCGCTGATCCTGCGTCATCGTGGCTTGGCCAAGCTCAAATCCACCTATACCGACAAGCTGCCGGAGATGGTCGATCCGGATAGCGGCCGGGTCCACACCTCCTACCATCAGGCGGTGGCCGCCACCGGACGACTCTCCTCTTCCGATCCCAACCTGCAGAATATCCCGGTACGCAGCACGGAGGGGCGGCGTATCCGCCAGGCGTTTGTGCCCGAGCCTGGCTGGAAGATGGTGGCGGCGGACTACTCGCAGATCGAGCTGCGCATCATGGCGCACCTCTCTGGCGACGCGGGCCTGCTGCAGGCATTTGCCGAGGGCAAGGATATCCATCGTGCTACCGCCGCCGAGGTATTTGGTGAGAGCCTGGATGCGGTCACCAGTGAGCAGCGTCGCTCCGCCAAGGCGATCAACTTCGGCCTGATCTACGGCATGTCGGCCTTCGGTCTGGCCAAGCAGTTGGGGATTGAGCGGAGCGAGGCGCAGGAGTATGTGGACCTCTACTTTGCTCGCTACCCTGGGGTAGCGGCCTACATGGAACGCACCCGTGAGCAGGCCCGTGAGCAGGGTTACGTGGAGACCCTGTTTGGCCGGCGCCTCTATCTGCCCGATATCAAGGCCCGCGGGCCACGCCGCGGCGCAGCGGAGCGCACCGCGATCAATGCACCGATGCAGGGTACCGCGGCGGACATCATCAAGCGTGCGATGTTGGCGGTGGATGGCTGGATCGAGGCAGATCGGCCGCCGCTGCGGCTGCTGATGCAGGTCCACGACGAGCTGGTGCTGGAGGTGCAGGAGAGCTTTCTCGAAACGGCCTGCCAGCACCTGCGTGATTGTATGGAGTCAGCGGCTGAGCTGGCGGTGCCGCTGCTGGTGGAGGTAGGGATCGGTGATAACTGGGATGAGGCCCACTAAGGCAACGGGTGCGAAGAGGGTGAGTCTGTTCCAGCGCAGTCGCGGACTGGCATGCTGGTCTATGCAGTGATTGCGGTGGCCGCACTCTGGTTCGGCCTGTTCGAACTAGTTGATCCTCGAGGTATTGGTCGCGCTGCTGATTGAGACGGTGATGGCCGCCTTCAGGCAGCTAATTGGCAGAATGCAATATTCGAGTGAACTTATCTGTTTTTGCCGGGTCATAGCGTTTAGTCATGACGACAGGGCCGGCCCCTCCTAAGGCGGCCCGAACTCCCCGGTGACCCCATCTGGGGAGTCATCTAGCCCCGACAGCTTTTTCCCCTTTGAGCTGTCGGGGCTTTCTTTTGTGTGGCGGGTTATCCCTTTACGGGCAGATCAAACCAGATATCCAGCACTTCGTGAGCCTCGTCGATGCCCTGGCGTTTGAGGGAGGAGAAGAGCTGCAGCGTGATTTCGGGGAATTCCGCCAGCTCCTCCTGCACGCTGCGCAGGGTGCGCTGCGCCGCACCGGGCTTCAGTTTGTCCGCCTTGGTTAGCAGGATGTGGGTCGGCAGGCCGTGGTGGATGTTCCATTCGAGCATCTGGATATCGAACTTCTTTAGCGGATGGCGGACATCCATCATCAATATCAGTCCACGCAGGCACTCCCGTTGGGCAATGTAGTCGGCCAAGGCGCTCTGCCAGATCGTCTTGACCTGTTCAGCGACCTTAGCGTAGCCGTAGCCAGGTAGGTCGACCAGGCGGCGCTGCTCGTCAAGGCCGAAGAAGTTAAGCAGCTGGGTGCGACCGGGGGTCTTGGAGGTGCGCGCCAGGCTCTTCTGGTTGCAGAGCAGGTTGAGCGCGCTCGACTTGCCGGCGTTGGAGCGCCCGGCGAAGGCGACTTCAATGCCCTGGTCGGCTGGTGCCTGACTGAGTTTGGCCGCGCTCTTGAGAAAGCGTGCCCGGTGGTAGAAGGGATTCATAGGTTTTCAGGGGGGACGGCCCGAGCGTCGGCAGACGCCCGGAGTGGGGCTATCCCCAAAGCTTTTTGATCCAGGATTTTTTTGTTACGCGGGGGTTAGCGCCGGCGGCAAGGAAGTGTGCGGTGTATTGCATATCTTCCTCCATGATGTGCTTGGTGAGCCAGGTCTTGAGGAAGTGCATCAGTTCGAAGCCGATCGCGGTCTTGCCCGATTCGACCTTCTCCACCAGCTCGATGACGTGCCCGAGCAACTCCTCGTGAATCTCCTTGTGTGCGTCGTAACCAGGATAGTTGAGGATGCGCATCAGACTCTCTTCAACGGCGAAGTGGATGCGGGTGTAGTCCGCCAGTTCACCGAGAATCTCTTTAACAACTTCGCTTCCCTGGCGTTTGTGGATTGCATCATGCATCCGGTTGATCATATCGACCAGCACCTTGTGCTGCGCGTCGATCTCTTCGATGCCGACACTCAGGGTATCGGACCACTCTACAAAGGCAGCCATTGTTCTCTCCTCAGACCAGTTTTGTGGGATATTTTGGCCTAAAAGTCGATAAAAGTGTGTGAATTGCCCCGTGTTTCACGGCTCCTGGCGATCTGGGTCAATCTTCTCGTCTCCAGTGCCCCGATTTCCCGCCGGCCTTCTCCAACAGGCGCACCTGGTCGATGGTCATGCCGCGGTCGACCGCCTTGCACATATCATAGATGGTTAGCAGTGCCACTTGGGTGGCGCACAGCGCCTCCATCTCGACGCCGGTCTGGCCGCGGGTTTCGACCCGGCTCTGACAGTAGACGCTAGTGCTCTCGGGTTCGGCGCTCAGCTCGATATTGACCTTGGTGAGCGCCAGCGGGTGGCATAGCGGCACCAGGTCGGCAGTCTTCTTCGCGGCCATGATACCAGCGACACGAGCGATGCCGAGTACGTCGCCCTTCTTGTGGCCGCCCTGCATGATCAGCGCGAGGGTCTCGGGCAGCATGCTGATGCGGCCTTCAGTGACGGCCACCCGGTGGGTGACCGATTTGTCGCCGACATCGACCATATGGGCCTCGCCGGCTGCGTTGAAGTGGGTCAGGTCAGACATGCTGGTTACTCGGTTTACAGATGTTCAAGCGACTTGGCGACCTCACGCACCTCGAACTGCATGCTCTCCAGGTCGGCCATCACGTAGGTGGCAGGGGCGCGGCCGACGCCGCCGATGGTGCCGGGGTTGATCAGCGGGGTGGTGCCGCCCTTGATGTTGGCCAGCTCCTCGAATTTGAGCTTGTGGCTGTGACCGCAGCAGACCAGATCCCAGTCGCCGGTGGCGGCCATGGCACGGGCGTAGTGAGGATAGTGGACCAGGAAGATCCGCTTGCCGGCCAGTTCCACTCCAGCATCCATGCCATGGTAGTGGATGTGGGTGTTGGGCTGGTTGGCAAGTCGCCCCAGGGTGTAGAGGTCGCCGCTGTTGTTGCCGTGGATGACATGCACCGGTAGATCATGCTTGGCGAGGCAGTTGAGGGTGCTTGGAGCGACTACGTCGCCACAGTGCAGCACCGCCTCGGCGCCCTGGCTCTTGGCTTCTGCCACCGCGGCGTCGAGCAGCGGGATGTGGTCGTGGCTATCGGAGAGGATGCAGACTTTCATATTGGTGGTGATCGTGGGAGCGCTGCGTGTAGGCCTTAGAAATTGGGTTTTTCAGGTGCATCCTTATACAGTTGCACACTCTCCATGATCTCTGCCTTTGCCTCATCGAGGCCGTACCAGCCGTCGACGCGCACCCACTTACCTTCGTCCAGATCCTTGTAGTGCTCGAAGAAATGGGAGATGCGATTCAGCACCTCGCCAGACAGGTCGCGGAAGGTCTGCACCGAGCGGTAGCTTTTGCAGAGCTTGTCGACCGGCACGGCCAGTATCTTGGCATCGTCTCCCGATTCGTCCTTCATCTTGAGCACGCCAATCGGGCGGCACTTGATTACCGAGCCGGAGATCAGTGGATAGGGGGTGAGCACCAGCACGTCGACCGGGTCGCCATCCTTCGACAGGGTGTGCGGCACATAGCCGTAGTTGCAGGGGTAGTGCATGGCGGTGGACATGAAGCGGTCGACAAACATCGCACCGGTCTCCTTATCCAGCTCATATTTGACTGGGTCGGAGTGCGCCGGAATCTCGATAATGACATTGATGTCGTTAGGGACATTGGCGCCGGAGCTGACTCTGTCCAGGTTCATATTAGCGTCCTTTAAATTTATAAAGTCGCCATTATACGCAGCCTCTTTGTCCGGGTACCAGGGTGGGGAGGATTAAGCCCTTTGAGTGAAAGGGTTTCAGCGGAGAAAAAAAGAGGCCGGCAAAGCCGGCCTCTCTCTATAGCGTGGGCGCAGAGCGCCCCAGAGTGGGATCAGATCAGCGGCACGATTAGGAGTGCCACGATGTTGATGATCTTGATCAGCGGGTTGACGGCAGGGCCGGCGGTGTCTTTGTAGGGGTCGCCTACGGTGTCACCGGTAACCGCTGCCTTGTGAGCATCGGAGCCCTTGCCGCCGAAGTGGCCATCCTCGATATACTTCTTGGCGTTATCCCATGCGCCACCGCCGGTGGTCATGGAGATGGCGACGAACAGGCCAGTCACGATGGTGCCGATCAGCAGGCCACCCAGTGCCTGGGCACCCAGGGTCAGACCGACGATCACTGGCACCGCGATGGGCAGCAGGGAGGGGATGATCATCTCCTTGATGGCGGCCTTGGTCAGCATGTCCACGGCCTTGGAGTAGTCTGGTTTCTGGCTGTGGTCCATGATGCCTGGCATCTCGCGGAACTGGCGACGAACCTCGTTGACGATACCGCCAGCAGCGCGGCCCACGGCTTCCATCGCCATCGCACCGAACAGGTAAGGCACCAGACCACCGATAAAGAGACCGATGATGACCATGTGGTTGGAGAGGTCAAAGCTGACCAGCTTGCCGGCAGAGTCCAGGCTGTGGGTGAAGTCGGCAAAGAGCACCAGCGCGGCCAGACCGGCGGAACCGATGGCGTAGCCCTTGGTCACCGCCTTGGTGGTGTTACCCACGGCATCCAGCGGATCGGTGATGTTGCGGATCTTCTCGTCTAGCTCAGCCATCTCGGCAATACCACCGGCGTTGTCGGTGATCGGGCCGTAGGCGTCGAGGGCGACAATGATGCCGGTCATGGAGAGCATCGAGGTGGCGGCCACGGCGATGCCGTAGAGGCCAGCCAGGTCGTAGGCACCCCAGATCGAAGCGCACACGGCGAGTACCGGAGCGGCGGTGGACTTCATGGAGACGCCCAGACCAGCGATCACGTTGGTGCCGTCACCGGTGGTGGAGGCTTCAGCGATGTGCCGCACCGGGCTAAACTCGGTGGCGGTGTAGTACTCGGTGATCACCACCATCGCGGCGGTCAACACGAGTCCTATCATGGCGGAACCGAAGAGTGCCATGGTCGGGTTGGTCACGCCTTCGATAATCACGTCTTTCATCATGTAGTCGGTGACGAAGTAGAAGGCCACCGCGGCGATGACGCCGGCGACCGCCAGCCCCTTGTAGAGCGCGATCATGATCTTGGTGTCGCCCTCATTTGCCTTGACGAAGTAGGTGCCGATCACGGAGGCGATGATGGAGACGCCACCCAGTACCAGCGGATAGGTGATGGCAGCGGCGCTGTTGCCGGCGACCAGCAGACTGCCCAGCAGCATGGTGGCGACCACGGTTACCGCGTAGGTCTCGAACAGGTCGGCTGCCATGCCGGCGCAGTCACCCACGTTGTCACCCACGTTGTCGGCGATAACTGCCGGGTTGCGTGGATCGTCCTCGGGGATGCCTGCCTCAACCTTGCCGACGATGTCGGCACCCACATCCGCACCCTTGGTGAAGATGCCGCCGCCGAGACGGGCGAAGATGGAGATCAGCGAGCCGCCGAAGGCGAGACCGACCAGAGCGTGCAGTGCGTCGCTGTCGGTGACGCCCATCTGACTGAGGATGGCATAGTAACCGGCCACACCCAGCAGACCCAAGCCGACAACCAGCATGCCAGTGATGGCGCCACCGCGGAAGGCGACCTGCAGTGCGGCGTTGAGGCCGTTATTGGCGGCCTCTGCGGTGCGTAGGTTGGCACGTACCGAGATGTTCATGCCGATATAGCCGGCGGCACCAGAGAAGACTGCACCGATGGCGAAGCCGATTGCAGTGGCCGCACCCAGGGCAGCCCAAAGAACGACGAGCATAACAGCGCCGACGATACCGATGGCGGTGTACTGGCGGTTAAGATAGGCGCTGGCGCCCTCCTGTATGGCAGCGGCGATCTCACGCATGCGCTCGTTGCCTTCCGGCTGTGCGAGTATCCATTTGACGGATACAAACCCATAGGCTAGTGCGGCAGCGGCGCAGGCCAGGGCGAAGATAAGTTCAGTGCTCACGGTGCAGTCCTCATAACAAGTAAAAAATCGGTAATGTTTTGTATTGCGGAATAGTGGTTAGAACTGTTGGTCTGCCCAAAAGACAGAAGCTCAATACTCTCTAATATTCTCAATTAGTTCAGCATTGATCAGGATCAAACAGACAGAAAAAAGGGGAGCTGGATGGCTCCCCTTTGGTTGGTTGGAGTTTACAGATCGAACTCTGCCAGCTTTTTCGGTACCGCAGCTCCCTTCATGGTGACGTACTTGGGCATGCCGTTGTCGTCATACTCGGGGTAGGCCTCGCCCTTGATCAGCGGGTAGAGGTACTCTTTGCACTTGTCGGTGATACCGAAGCCATCTTCGGAGATGAAGTCCATCGGCATCATCTTCTCGACGTTGGCGACCTCGCTCAGGGGGGCCTCGCCGATGCTCCACTTGTAGGGAGAGGAAGACTCACGTACCACGGTGGGCATGATCGAGTTCTTGCCTTCCAGAGCCTTTTCGACCGCGGCCTGGCCCAGGGCGTAGGCCTGCGCGACATCGGACTCGGAGGCCAGGTGACGTGCTGCACGCTGCAGGTAGTCGGCTACCGCCCAGTGGAACTTGTGGCCCAGGGCGTCCTTGATCATGTTGGCGACGATCGGCGCCGCGCCACCTAGCTGGGCGTGACCGAAGGAGTCGCGGGTGCCCTGCTCGGCGAGGAAGGTGCCATCGGGCCAGTGTGCGCCCTCGGAGACGCAGACGGTGCAGTAGCCATGTTCCTTCACCTTGGCGTCGACCGCGGCGAGGAACTTCTCCTTGTCGAACTCGATCTCCGGGAACAAGGTCACGACCGGAATACCGTAGTCCTCGACCAGGGCGCCGGCAGCGGCGATCCAGCCAGCGTGACGCCCCATCACCTCGATGACGAAGATCTTGGTGGAGGTGGCGGCCATCGAGCGTACGTCGTAGGAGGCCTCCAGTGTGGAGACGGCGATGTACTTGGCCACCGAGCCGAAGCCGGGGCAGTTGTCGGTGATCGGCAGGTCGTTGTCGACAGTCTTCGGCACATGGATCGCCTGCACCGGATAGCCCATCTTCTCGGAGAGCTGGGAGACCTTGTAGCAGGTGTCAGCGGAGTCGCCGCCACCGTTGTAGAAGAAGTAGCCGATGTTGTGGGCCTTGAAGACCTCGATCAGACGCTCGTATTCGCGCTTGTTGTCTTCCAGGCTCTTCAGCTTGAAGCGGCAGGAGCCAAAACCACCAGAGGGGGTGGTCTTCAGCGCGGCGATGTCTTCAGCGGACTCCTGATTGGTGTCGATCAGGTCTTCGGTCAGGGCACCGATGATGCCGTTGCGACCGGCATAGACGTTGGCGATCTTGTCTGAGTGCTTGCGGCAGGTCTCGATCACGCCACAGGCGGATGAGTTGATCACGGCGGTTACACCGCCGGATTGGGCGTAGAAGGCATTCTTTGCTGTCATGGAGATGACTCCCTGTTGATTGAAACAGTAACTTGGGTTTGGTTATTTAAGGTCGCCGCGCTCTTTGGCTTCGTAGTCGGCCTGGGTCTGCAGCAGCGAGACGATGCATTCGGTGAGGTCGTCGTATTCGTGTACGCCGGTGCCGTACTGCTGATAGCCGCGGTAGAAGAACTGGCAGCGGTATTTGCGGTCGCCAGTCTTGAACACCACGAAGTTGCAGCCCTCTTCGATCCAGACGATCACCGGGCAGCTGGTGAGCTCCTTGTCAGAGGGAGTTAGGCGGATCTCGGCGTCGGCCAGCTGGATCTCCACCTTGTGGCCGTAGCGCTCTTTCAGGGTGGTCTCGAGGGTCCAGTGTTCGGTGTCGGTAATGTCTGGGATTTCCAGCATGGGATTCGGTCTGCAGTCAGTTGCTCGGCGCCGAAGCTTAATCCAAAACAGGGTATTTTGGGATAGGCGTCTTGCCGACTCTAAGGTGAAATGTGTCTGAGCTTACCGAAGCTGTGTTGCGGCGGCTAATCCAAAACTTGGATGGCGGCATGGATTTTGTTAATTATCGGCGGTCCCGTTGCTGATTGGTGCGTAAAGCGCCGCGTTTCTCGTTTAGGTGCATCGATGTTGGCAAAGGGGTGGCACGGCGGCATACTCCAAGCGTTTTATTTCAAGGGTAGGGAGAGCTGCAGGTCTGGCTTGGTGCTGGCATCGCCGCGCCTCCCCATAATATTAACCCGGCAGCCAAATAGATCGTGTGTAGGCCCGACTCGTTGAGCCCTTTGGGTATCAGTTGGACTTGTTCGGCGAAAGCCGAACCTACGATACGAGGTAAAGGATTGCCGGACTAATAATTAAGGATTGTCTGGCCGATGAAAAAACAGCTGCGCAGGATCGTTGCAACAGTCGTGCTCTTCCTCGTCTACTGGGCGAGTGTGCTCTTCTCCAAGCTGATTCCACGGCGCGGTGGTGGTGGCTGGAAGCGCTCTGGCAGGATCCTGGTGATCGGCACCTTTCATAACCCCAACTGGTTCCACGCCCACCTGACCCCGCTCACTAAATCGGGAGTCGATGAGGTGGTGCTGATCACCGACGAGATGGTGGCGCCGATGGACGGGGTCGTCTACGAATGCCCGCCGCAGTTGATGCAGAAGCTGCTGAGCCGTGCCGGCGCCAAGTTTGTCTGGTCGATCGTCTGCGGTTTTCGTCACAGGCCTGACCTCTACATGGGCTACCACATCTTCCCCTCCGCGATCATCGCCCTGATCGCGGCGCGCTTGTTCAATCGCCCCGCTGGTTTTCAGGTCACCTCTGGTCCGCTGGAGCTGGAGGGCGGCGGCTGGAATGCCGAGAATGTGGTGCTGACCGCACTCGGTGGGCCCTCCAAGTCGATCGAGAAGGCGGTGCACGCAGCGACCCGTGAGTTTGATCTGGTGATCGTGCGCGGGCGTAAGGCGGAGGCCTATGTGCGTGAGCTGGGTTACCAGCGACAGATGGCGATCATCACTGGCAGCATGGCGGCGCCGGCCGACAGCGTCGGTTTTGACGAGCGCGAAATCGATCTGATCTCAGTGGGCCGACTCTGCGAATACAAACGCCCTGACCGCTTTGTGCGGGTGGTGGCCAAGGTCGCACAGAACCACCCCGAGATGCGGGTGGCGATGGTAGGCGATGGCCCTGATCGGGCCGAGTTGGAGGCGCTGGCTGATGAGCTGGGGGTGCGTGAGCGCATCGACTTCATGGGCAAGCGCAGCGATGTCCCCGATCTGCTCGCCAAGGCCAGGGTGTTCGGTCTTACCTCGCGCTGGGAGGGGCTGTCGATTGCGATGATCGAGGCGATGATGTCGGGTGTGGTGCCGGTGGTGGGCGATGTGGGCGACCTGGCCGATCTGGCCGACAGTGAGAACAACGGCTTTGTGGTCGATCCTGACGACATCGACGGCTACGCGAAACACATCGATGCGCTGCTCAGCGATGCTGAAATGTGGCAGCGATTTTCCAGCAACGCCCGCCAGGCATCCATCGACTACTCCAGCGTGGATGCTGTGGCGGGCAAGTGGCAGCGTGAGTTCGAGACCCTGATGCAGGCTACTACCCCAGCCAGCGAATAGGGTCGCTGTCGGTCGGGCTTGAGCCGCCAGGGGTTGGAGTCAATTCGCGCACTGACAATGAAATAGATAATAGGGGTGGCGAATTGACTCCAACCCCTCCTGATACGCCGTCCGGGCTATTCCTCTGAGCGCTTGAACTCGGTTCTGCGGCAGCCTGGGCAGGGTGGGATGTGGCCCGCCTTGCGGAAGTGCATCTGCTTGCCGCAGTTGGTGCAGACTAGGGTACCGGGGCCGGTGATCTCGCCGGTGTGGTAGGTGGATGCCTGTTCGGCCCGCTTCGCCAGTTTGCCCAACTCCAGCCTGGTCTGGTCAGCGACCTTGCTGAACGTCTCGGCGATCCGCTCTTCCACTTGGTGCAGATCGAAGCGCCACCAGGTGGAGATCTGCTCGCCAGTATCGTGCAGATAGTGGGCTGCGTCCTTGATGTCCCGTTCGATATAGCCAGCCACCTTGTCTGCCTCCTCGCGGGTCAGTTCGCCCAGTTCCACCACCTTCTCTCGGGCATCCGACAGATACTCCTTGAGTCCGGGTAGGGCGCTCTCCCTAGTGACTTCGTAGGCATCGTGAACCTGTTCAAGCATCTTCTCATAGGCCTCGGTGAGCCGGTCGAGTGGGGCCTTGTTACCTGAATCTGTCATTACTCTCTCCCCGGGCGGGCAGCCCTTTTGTCATCATACTTCTATAGAATAATGGATCAAAGCTGGCGGATGGCAAATCCGGCGGGCAACGGCTTCAGGATTGGGCGTCGCTGGGGTATGCTTCCGCGATTCCCCCGTTGTTGACAGAATTCAGACCCGATCATGCAGAAAAATTACGATCCCGCCGCGATCGAGGCGGCCGTCCAGTCCCACTGGGAGCGCAAAAAGAGCTTCACCGTCAGTGAAGATCCGGCGAAGGAGAAGTTTTACTGTCTCTCCATGTTCCCCTATCCGAGCGGCAAGTTGCATATGGGCCATGTGCGCAACTACACCATTGGCGATGTGATCGCCCGCTACCAGCGGATGCAGGGCAAGAACGTTCTGCAACCGATGGGCTGGGACGCCTTCGGCCTGCCGGCGGAGAACGCAGCGCGCAAGAACCGGGCGGCACCGGCGGCCTGGACCTACGACAATATCGACTACATGAAGGGCCAGCTGAAGCGTCTCGGCTTTGGCTACGACTGGGATCGCGAACTGGCCACCTGTAAGCCCGACTACTACAAATGGGAGCAGTGGCTCTTCACCGAGCTCTATAAAAAAGGTCTGGTCTACCGCAAGAACGCGGTAGTCAACTGGGATCCGGTGGACCAGACGGTGCTCGCCAACGAGCAGGTGATCGACGGTCGCGGCTGGCGCTCCGGGGCGCTGGTGGAACGCCGTGAGATCCCCCAGTGGTTCATCAAGATCACTGACTACGCCGACGAACTACTGGATGAGATCGACAACCTGGAAGGCTGGCCCGACCAAGTGCGTACCATGCAGCGCAACTGGATCGGCCGCTCCTACGGCGTGAAGATGGAGTTCGGTATTGAGAGCGCCACCTCTGACGAAACTCTCACCATCTTCACCACCCGCCCCGACACCCTCATGGGCGTTACCTACGTGGCGGTTGCTGGTGAGCACCCACTCGCACTGCAGGCCGCCGAAGGCAACCCAGAGCTGACCGCCTTCATCGACGAGTGCCGCCAGGGCGGCACCTCCGAGGCGGATCTGGAGACCATCGAGAAAAAGGGCATGCCGCTCGGCATCAACGCCATCCACCCGGTGAGCGGCGAGCCGGTGCCGATCTACGCGGCCAACTTCGTGCTGATGAGTTACGGTACAGGTGCCGTCATGGCCGTGCCTGCCCACGATGAGCGTGACCACGCTTTCGCCCGCAAGTACGGCATCCCGATCAAGCAGGTGATCCACCCTGCGGATGGTTCACAGGTCGATATTCAGGCCGCCGCCTACACCGACAAGGGTGTACTCAAAGACTCTGGCCCCTTCAACGACCTTACTTCCGAGGCGGCCTTCGACGCCATCGCCGAGTGGCTGCAGGCGCGTGACAAGGGGGAGAAGACCAAGAACTTCCGCCTGCGCGACTGGGGGGTCTCCCGCCAGCGCTACTGGGGCACGCCGATCCCGATGATCCACTGCGAGAAGTGCGGTATTGTGCCGGTGCCTCTCGAGGATCTGCCGGTGGTTCTGCCGGAAGATATCGTCTACGACGAGAACACCATTAACCCGATCAAGGCCGATGCCGAATTCGCCAAATGCAGCTGCCCCGAATGCGGCGGCGCGGCGCGGCGCGAGACCGATACCTTCGATACCTTCATGGAGTCGAGCTGGTACTACGCCCGTTACACTTGCCCCGGCGCCGAGACCATGCTCGACGAGCGGGCCGACTATTGGCTGCCAGTCGACCACTATGTGGGCGGCATCGAACACGCGGTGCTGCACCTGCTCTACGCTCGCTTCTACCACAAGCTGCTCAGGGATGCGGGGCTGATAAATAGTAACGAGCCGTTCCGCAACCTGCTGACCCAGGGCATGGTGGTGGCTGACACCTACTACCGCGACGAAGCCAGCGGCGCCAAGCACTGGTACAACCCGGCAGAGGTCGAGGTGGAGCGAGACGAGAAGGGGCGTCCACTCAGTGCGAAGTTTGCCGCTGACGGTCAGCCGGTGGAGATCGGCGGCATCGAGAAGATGTCGAAGTCGAAGAACAACGGTGTTGATCCGCAGACCCTAATCGACCGTTACGGTGCTGACACGGTGCGTCTCTACACCATGTTCACCTCACCGCCAGACCAGTCTCTGGAATGGAACGACGAGGGGGTGGAGGGCTCCTTTCGTTTTCTTAAACGCCTCTGGGCGCTGGCACAAAAGGGATTGGAGTCGTTGGACGCTGAAGCGTCCAATGACTCCGATCTCGTGCTGGGAGATGCACAGAAAGATGCCCGCCGCGAGCTGCACGAGACGCTGAAGAAGGCGCTCTACGACTTCGACCGACAGCAGTTCAACACGGTGGTCTCCGCCTGCATGACCATCGTCAACAGCCTCTACAAGCTGGGCGACGAGGCGGTTGATCGGGTGGTGTTGCACGAAGGCCTCAGCATCGTGCTGCGCCTGCTTGGCCCCATCGCCCCCCACATCTCCCACCACCTCTGGCGCGGATTGGGTTACGGTGACGATATCCTCGCTGCCGGCTGGCCGCGGGTTGACGAGGCGGCGCTGAAGCAGGAGAGCATTCAGTATGTGGTGCAGGTCAATGGCAAGGTGCGGGCGAAGATCCAGGTGCCCGCCGATGCCGATAAGGCAGCTGTCGAGGTGGCTGCGATGGCCAATGACAACGTGCAGAAGTTCATCGGCGAGGCGACGGTGCGCAAGGTGATCGTGGTGCCCAACAAGTTGGTGAACATAGTTGCCAAGTGATCTGGCAGTAGGAGCGCCGCAAGCGGTGCTCCTACGGATGATTGAAGTTCAGCATGGTGAGGATGGATAGATCTCAATGAAACGTCATTACCGGATTGTCCTGTGGGTAGTGCTTGTCTTGCTGCTGAGCGGCTGCGGCTTCCATCTCAAGGGCTACCAGCAGGCAACGCCGAATCTGGATGGACTCTACATCCAGGGGGATGCTGGCCGCACCAGCCTGGCAGCCATGCTGCGTCAGGAGCTGAGCGCCTCCGGTGCGAAGCTGGCTGCCAGCGAAGCAGCGGCGAGACACCATCTGCAGGTGCTGAAGGATCAGATCGAGTACCGAGCCCTGTCGGTGGATGCCAACGGCAAAGCGCTGGAGTATGAGCTCAAACTGACAGTGGAGTACCAGGTGACTGCAGCAACAGGCGAGCAGCGGATCGAACCCCAGAGTCTGCAGGTGCTGCGCCAGCTGATCTACAGCGGCACCGAAGAGCTGGGGCGACGCAATGAGGCGGCGTTGGTGCAGCAGGAGATGCGGCGCAACCTGGCTGGACAGATCCTGCGCCATCTGCAGGCCCGGCTCTAGCCGCTGATGCGTCTGCGCAACGATCAGCTGCCGGCCCAACTGAACAAGTCGCTGGCTCCGGTCTATCTGCTGAGCGGTGATGAGCCACTGCAATTGGGCGAGGCGGCGGATCAGGTGCGTCAGACGGCTAGGTCTCAGGGCTTCAGTGAGCGTGAGTTGTTGGAGGTTGGCCCGGGTTTCGACTGGAATCAGCTGCTTGAGGCGGGGCAGAGCCTCTCTCTGTTTGGCGATAAGCGGCTCCTCGATCTACGCCTGTCGAGTTCAAAGATCGGCACCCCAGGCTCCAAAGCGATCAGCGCCTATCTGGCTGATCCCCCCCCCGACACCCTGCTGTTGATCACCGCCCCCAAGCTCGACCGAGCCCAGCAGAATAGTAAGTGGGTAAAAGGGGTCGAGCGGCTGGGCGTGCTGGTGCTGATCTGGCCGATTGAAGGGCAGCGGCTGCTACCCTGGCTGGAGCGGCGCTTGCGGGATGTGGGGCTGACGCCGGAGCCCGGTGTGGTGGAGATGCTGTCTGAGCGGATTGAGGGCAATCTGCTTGCCGCCAAGCAGGAGATCGAGAAGCTGTTGCTGCTGCATGGTCCTGGGGTTGTGGATCAGGAGCAGCTTGCCGAATCAGTGGCCGACAGTGCCCGCTTTGATGTGTTTGGCTTGGTGGATGCTCTGCTTGCCAGAGAGGCGGGCCGTGGTCTGCGCATGCTGGAACACCTGCAGGCAGAGGGGGTGGTGGCGCCGGTGGTGTTGTGGGCGCTGGCGCGGGAGATTCGGGCGTTGGCGGAGATGGCGGCGATGGTCGAGCAGGGGCGTTCAGTCGATAGTGTGATGGCCGCACAACGCGTATGGGAGAAGCGCAAGCCACTGATGCGCAAGGGACTGAAGCGACGGGCGGCAGTCTGGCGTCGGCTCCTTATCGATTGCGCTGGTATCGACAGGGTGATCAAGGGGCTGGAAAAAAAGGATGCCTGGCTGCGGTTGCAGGATGTGGCGCTGGGAATCGCTGGAGTGAATACCTCGGCGCTGAAATAGCCTGTGGAGCTGTCTGGATGAGAGATGGCCTGTTTAAGTAGCCTCTGATCAAGTCATGAGCTCGTAATCTTGTGTCCAGAATATCCAGCTGCTGCGTTGTAAATCTCGTCAATTGCCCATGCGTGCTCTACCTCCTGCATCCATGCAGTCGTTCGCAATAGCCAGCTATCCCCGACAGGGATGTAGGGACGGAACGTGAGCAGGGAGCGATAGCTTTAGATGCAATTTGCGCCTTGAGTCTGAACATTCTGAATCACGAATCCACTTCGTCCAGACTTAATCAGAGACTCCTTAATAAGTTCGATCACTTCATCCGGCACCACTTTTTCGAGTGATATTGCTTGATTCGCCCAAATTCGCTGAACCCTGGAAGCGAGTCAGATCCGCTGTATGACCTTTGATCAAGGTCAATGCTGGAGCATGCATCATCGTTTTCTAATGTAGCTGCCATCCTATACCCGGAAGAGGAGCATTCCCATGGCCGAGGCCTTCACAAAAACAATGGCGCGTAACATCTTTTATGGTGGAACCGCGTTTTTCTTTCTACTATTTCTCGCCCTGACGTTCGACTCGATGGGCCAGCTGCCCAATCGCGATAACCGCGCCGCCCTCGAAGGCGAGCTCGGTCCGCAGATCGCCATGGGCAAGGCGCTCTGGGAGAAGAACGACTGCATTGGCTGTCACACGCTGCTGGGGGAGGGCGCCTACTTTGCGCCTGAGCTGGGTAACGTCTATCAACGCTTTGGTAATTCGACCGATGCGATCAAAGGCTTTATCGCCAGTCGTCCCAAGGACGGTATTCCCGGTCGCCGCAGCATGCCGCAGTTCAACTTCAGTGATGAAGAGCTGTCTGCCCTGGCTGAATTCCTGAAGTATGCGTCTGGAATCAATACCGCCGGCTGGCCGCCGAATATCCAGGGTTAAGGGGAGAGGATAACGATGAAGTATCAATCACAATCGGTTGCGAAGCTCTATTTTATCGCGGCCATCGCGCTGTTTGCAGCGCAGATTCTGTTTGGCCTGATCATGGGTCTGCAGTATGTCGTCGGTGACTTTCTGTTTCCGGAGATTCCGTTCAACGTGGCCCGCATGGTCCACACTAACGCCCTCATCGTGTGGATGCTGATGGCCTTCATGGGCGCCGCCTACTATCTGGTGCCGGAAGAGGCGGAGACGGAACTGTTTGCGCCCTGGCTGGCGACGCTGATGTTCTGGATCTTCCTGGTGGCCGCGGGCCTGACGGTAGCCGGCTACCTGCTGGTGCCCTACTCGACCCTGGCGGATCTGACCATGAACGAGTTGCTGCCCACCATGGGACGTGAGTTCCTGGAGCAGCCGACGATCACCAAGATTGGCATCGTCATTGTCGCACTGGCCTTCCTCTTCAACATCGGCATGACCATCCTCAAGGGTCGCAAGACCGTGGTCAATCTGGTGCTGATGATGGGTCTGACCGGTCTGGCCGTGTTCTTCCTGTTCGCCTTCTACAATCCCGTCAACCTGGTGCTGGATAAGTTCTTCTGGTGGTGGGTTGTGCATCTGTGGGTTGAGGGCGTGTGGGAGCTGATCCTCGGTTCCATCCTCGCCTTTGTGCTGATCAAGACCACCGGCGTCGATCGCGAGGTGATCGAGAAGTGGCTCTACATCATCATCGCGATGGTTCTGATCACCGGCATCATCGGCACCGGCCATCATTTCTACTGGATCGGTACCCCCGAGTACTGGCAGTGGTGGGGTTCAATCTTCTCCGCGATGGAGCCGATTCCCTTCTTCATGATGACGGTATTTGCCTTCAACATGGTTAACAAGCGGCGTCGTGAGCACCCCAACAAGGCAGCCGTGTTGTGGGCGTTGGGTACTGCAGTGATGGCGTTCCTCGGTGCTGGCGTGTGGGGCTTCCTGCACACTCTGTCGCCGGTGAACTACTACACTCACGGTACGCAGATCACCGCAGCGCATGGTCACATGGCCTTCTACGGCGCCTACGTGATGATTAACCTGACCATGATCTCCTACGCCATGCCGCTGCTGCGTGGGCGGAATGCGGCCAACCCGGCCAAATCGCAGATACTGGAGATGTGGTCGTTCTGGCTGATGACGATCTCGATGGTGTTCATCACGCTGTTCCTGACCGGCGCGGGCATCCTGCAGGCCTACCTGCAGCGGATGGGCGACAACCCGCTGCCGTTCATGGCGGTGCAGGATAAGATCGAGCTCTTCTACTGGCTGCGTGAGGTCGCCGGCCTGGTCTTCCTGGTCGGTCTGGTGATCTACATCGCCAGCTTCTTCGTGGGTCAGGATGAGCCGGAGGCGGTGGTCGCCGACTGATTAGGCGAATCCCCCCCAGAGAGGCGTAATGCCTCAGCTCAAGGCCGGCACTTTGTGCCGGCCTTTTTTATGTTCAGCGTATGGAGCGGTTTGTTGGTGGAGCGGAGAATACAGATTGTCACTCTATAAAATCACACCTGGATCAGGGACCGCATCTATAATGGTTTGGTCGATCCTTTTGCAGCACTGCAGAATGGTTTGCAGAATCCGCCCAGCGCATGCGACGATCATCAGGTCGAAATAGAGCGCAGCAAAAATCTGTCTGAATTCCAATGGTGTTTTTATATGAAAAATCTTAAGCCACTTATGTTAGCCGTCATTATGGCCCTCTTGGTCGTTGCCGCCGGCATGGGTTTTTTGTTTGGCTTTGATAACCCGGTCTCCTGGGTATTGATCGCAATCCTGATTGCGATACCAGTTATCTATAAGCGTGCAGCGCAGGCGGATCAACTGGTCTGGAAAGAGAGCTATAGCGTCGGAATCGCCCAGATAGACGATGAGCACCGAAGATTGATTGAGTTGCTGAATAAATTTCAAGCCGCGTATAAGTACCATATGGGGGAGGAGTTTGAGCAGCAGGCGCTGAAGGCGCTGGTGGACTACACAAAATACCATTTCAAGAACGAAGAGAGCTTGATGCAGAAGTACGACTACCCCGATTTTAATGGCCATGTTGAGCAGCACAGGGCGATGATTGCTGAGGTGGACTCTTTTGTGCGGCAGTACGAGGAGAAAGGGCATGAAGCCCTGGAAGGGGTAGTGCTCTATCTTCAGGGGTGGTTGATCAAGCATATCAATGGGACAGACAAGCAGTACTCCTCTTTTTTGAATGAGAGAGGCGTCTACTAAGCCCGCACAAATACGGCTGTGCTTCGATAAGACGCTCCGCAAGGGGCGTTTTTTTTATGGGGAGCTTTGGCGTTGGCTATGCAGATCGTGTGTGGCTGCAATTCAAACGCCACTTTCAGCTTTATCGATTGCCTTGATATAGGCGGTCAAGCAACAATTCTGTGCATAAGTATAGTGGGCGAATCTGATATATCTCTGCCAAAAGCAGTTGTTGTATCCCAACAGTAAAGCAGAAGCAGCCATGCGCAATGGTGAGCCTGTCCCCTTTAGTTGATGCGAGTCAATAAAAGTGGGAATAAAAGATCGATTAATGCGAACAGCACTCTGCTTCAGAGTGGCCCCTCATATCAAAGCCACTACCGCCGATTAAGCATTAAAAGCCGCCAATATACTGTTTTTTCGCGATAAATAGCGGCTAGCCATCGATAGCCATACAGCTGGTCATGATGTGATCGGAAGGTTGTCGCTTCGCTCCAAAAAGTTCGGTTTGACTCATATCAAAGTGGAACTCCTAAGCCAGGTCTAACTTCTCTCTACATGACATAACCCGGCATATGGCGGGGTTTTGCCATTCTGCCAATGTTGTTTGCCATGTTATTTGGCTTTTGAGGGAGATCACCCTAGATGAAGAAGACGAAATTTACACTTTCCGCCCTGGGTCTTGCTGTCGGTATCGCGTCGTCCGGTTTTGCTCTGAATGCTACGGCCGGTGCGCCTGCGATGTCTGATGCTGATTTTGAGAAGGGAAAATCGATCTATTTCCAGCGCTGCGCTGGCTGCCACGGCACCTTGCGTAAAGGCGCCACTGGTAAAAATCTGGAACCTAAGAACACTCAGAAGCTGGGTCAGACGCGTCTCGAAAAGATCATCACCTACGGTACAGAGGGTGGCATGAACAACTTCGACGATATTCTGTCGAAGGACGAGATCACCTTGATGGCCAAGTACATCCAGCAGACGCCGCCGATCCCGCCGGAGATGTCCCTGGCTCTGATGAAGGAGCGCCACAAGGTATTCGTCGACCCCAAAGACTATCCCACCAAGCCCCTGCATGGCCGCAACTGGGAGAACTTCTTCCTGGTCATCGAGCGTGATGTGGGCAAGATTGCGATCATCGACGGTGACAAGAAAGAGGTCGTTGCGCATATCCCAACGGGTTATGCCGTGCATGTGCTGAAGGCCGTCGAGCATCACAATACTCTGCACACAGAGAATCCGGGCCGCTTCTGGTTTGTTATGGGTCGCGACGGCATGATGACCAAGGTTGATCTGTGGCAGACCCCGGATAAGATGAAGGTTGCCCAGACCCAGGTCGCCTATGATGCCCGTGACGTGGCCGTCTCCGGTGACGGCAAGTATGTCATCGGTGGTGGTTACTGGCCGCCGCACTTCGTCATCCTCGATGCCAAGACCATGGAGCCGCTGAAGGTTGTCTCTGCTCGTGGCGTGAATGTGGATGGTGAGTACGTCAACGAGTCTCGCGTTGCGGCTGTGTACGACACTCCGATGGCGACTAGCTGGCTGGTCTCCATGAAGGAGCTGGGTCAGATGTGGCAGGTCGACTATAGCGATATCGACAATCTGCAGATCACCAAGATCGACTCCGCCAAGTACCTGCACGACGGTTTCTATGATCCGACCGGTCGTTACTTCCAGATCGCTGCCAACGCCTCCAACAAGATGGTGGTGATTGACTCCAAGACCCGCAAGCTGGAAGCCATGATCGATGTGGACAAGAAGCCCCATCCTGGTCCTGGTGCTAACTGGATCGATCCCAAGTGCGGTCCTGTCGGTGGTACCACTCATCTGGGTGTTGGCAAGATCACCGTTTGGGGTAACGATCCTGCTGGCCATCCGGATCAGGCCTGGAAGATTTGCTACGAAGTTGAGACCGATGGTCCCGGTGTCTTCATCCGCACCCATCCCAAGTCTGACTACTATTGGGCCGACCAGACCAAGACCCCGGAGCCTGAAGTTCAGCAGTCGATCCAGGTCATCTCCAAGAAGACCCACGAGATCGTCAAGACCATTCGTCTGACCGAGAAGAAAGGCTATGCAGCCGTTCACATCGAGTTCAACAACGATGGTTCTGAGGTCTGGACCTCTGTCTGGAACCGTGCGGATAGTAAGAAGCCTAACGGTGAGATCATCATCTTCGATGCCAAGACCCTCAAAGAGAAGGCACGCATCAAGGGTCTCTACGCACCGACCGGCAAGTTCAACGTCCACAACCGTGTTAACCACGTAACCTGATCAGGGTTACTTGATTCGGTAGTACCGAATGCGGGCATGGAGTCCTTCCATGCCCGCGCTTTTTCACCTTCAGTTCTCTCTCTGGGGCGGTTAAGAAATGGCAGACCAATATAAAAAACCGAGCCTGGCATCACGTCGGCTGATTTTAGGAACAACCGTAGGCGGCGCTCTGCTGTTTTTTATCGGCGGTATCATCTTCTGGGGTGGCTTCAACACCGCGATGGAGGCGACCAATACGCTAGATTTCTGCATCGGCTGCCACGAGATGGAGGAGAACGTCTACCAAGAGTACAAACCCACTATCCACTTCTCCAACCGCACCGGCGTACGCGCCACCTGCCCCGACTGTCATGTGCCAGATCCCTGGGTGCATAAGATGGTGCGCAAGATCCAGGCGAGTAACGAGGTCTACCACAAACTCCTGGGGACGGTGGACACCCCCGAAAAGTTCGACGAGCACCGCCTGACTATGGCGAAGCGGGTCTGGAATGCGATGAAGAGCACCGACTCCCGCGAGTGTCGCAACTGTCACAATTTTGAATCCATGAACCCGGAGTTTCAGAAACCCCGGGCGAGAAAACAGCATCTGAATGCCTTTAAGACCGGTCAGACTTGTATCGACTGCCACAAGGGTATTGCCCACAAGCACGTACGTGATCTGCTCTCCGACGAGGAGTTGGAGGAGCTGGAAGCACCGAACCCCAAGTATGTGCGTGAAGTGCCGGAGATGTTCCTCGAAGGTCTGAAGCGGGTCGAGGAAAAAGAGGCGGCTCAGGCTGAAGCGGAGAAGGCCGCGGCGAAGAAGGCCCGCGAGACCAAGATGGCGGCCAAGAAAGCTGAAAAGGCGCGCATCGAAAAAGCCGTCGCCGATGCGCTGGCTGCCTTCAAGGCGCAGCAGGCGGGTGAGGCGACCGCAGCCACTACGGCGGTCGGCCCGGTTACCGGCTTCGGCATCGACTGGAGCGACGTGCCGACACGCCATATCACTGTCTTCTATCCCGGCCAGACTTCCATGGAGTGGGTGTTGACCGGTAAGGACCACGGTGGCGCCCGCCCCTTCGTCAAGGCCGGTGATCGTTGTATCACCTGTCACGACAAAGAGACCGCCGACATGGGCAAAAAGATGGTGACCGGTGTCAAGGCCGAACCCACCCCCATCCCCGGCAAGCGCGGCAGTATTCCGGTCAGTGTGCAGGCGGCCCACGACACGGAGAACCTCTACCTGCGTTTTGAATGGGAAGATACAGAGCATGTGCCGGTTCCCTTTGTCGACGGCGGCAAGATGGACCCGGACAACCCGATGAAGCTGGCGGTGATGTTTGCCACCGATGAGGTTAAATATGCTGACCGCGCTGGCTGCTGGGGAACCTGCCACCATGACGCGCGCACCATGCCCCATACCCCGGATACCGACACTGCAAACGGCAGTCCGGTTGCACAAAAGCTTGATCTCTCACAGGGGCTGACCAAGTACATCGAGGAGAGCCGAAGCAAGATCGAGGTCAAGGGGCGTCGCGGCAAGAAGCGCGGTGGCTGGGACAAACTGAAAAGCGATGATGAACTGAAAGCAGAGATGGATGCCCACAAGTTCATGGACCTGCTGCGCTACAAATCCGGCAAGGGTGAGACCGAGGATGGTCATATCATGGAGCAGCGCCTGATGAGCGGCGGTCAGGGCTTTGAGGTGGATGCGCGTCAGGAGGGCGGTAACTGGATCGTCGTGATGAAGCGCAAGCTCAAGTCCGACAAGCCCGGTGACCTGAGTCTGGCGCTGGACAAGGTCTACAATCTGGGGTTCGCTATCCATGATGACTTCACCAATGCCCGTTTTCACCACGTCTCCCTGGGTTACAAGATCGGCTTCGATAACGACAAGGTGGAGATCAATGCGGTCAAGCGTGAGGCGGCTGCCCCTGCCCCTGTGCCGGCCGCAGCAACTGGCACTTTCCAGGCAACCGATGCCGCTCTCGATGCCAATATCGATTGGTCAAAGGCATCCAGTCGGGAGGTCACCCTCTTCTATCCTGGTCAGACCTCCATGGAGTGGGTGCTGACCGGTAAGGACCACGGTGGCGCCCGCCCCTTCGTCAAGGCCGGTGATCGCTGTATCACCTGTCACGACAAAGAGACCGCCGACATGGGCAAAAAGATGGTGACCGGTGTCAAGGCCGAACCCACCCCGATCCCCGGCAAGCGTGGCAGCATTCCGGTCACTGTTGAGTCGACCCACGATGGAGAGAACCTCTATCTCCGTTTCAGCTGGGACGATTCCGAGCATGCGCCGGTACCCTTCGTGGAGGGCGGCAAGATGGACCCGGAAAACCCGATGAAGCTGGCACTGATGCTTGCCACCGACGATGTTAAGTATGCCGACCGCGCTGGTTGCTGGGGCACTTGCCATCATGACCTGCGGAGCATGCCCCACACGCCGGATGCTGAGACGGCGGGCGGTAGTCCGGTGGCTCAGCAGCTCGATCTCTCACAGGGGCTGACCAAGTACATCGAGGAGAGCCGCAGCAAGATCGAGGTCAAGGGGCGTCGTGGCAAGAAGCGCGGTGGTTGGGACAAGCTGAAGAGTGCGGATGAGTTGCAGGCGGAGATGGATGCTCATAAGTATATGGAGCTGGTCCGCTACAAGTCCGGCAAGGGTGAGACCGAGGATGGCCACATCCTGGAGCAACGTAACATGAGCGGGGGGGATGCGGCGGAGATGACTGCATCGTTGCAGGATGGTGTCTGGACCCTGGTGATGAAACGCAAGCTTCAGACCAATAAGCCAGGTGATCTGCCGCTGGCGAAGGATCAGCTCTACAACATTGGTTTTGCCATCCATGATGACTACAGCAACGCGCGTTTTCATCACGTCTCGCTGGGGTACAAGCTAGGATTCGACAGCGAGAAGGCGGAGATCAACGCCACTGCGCAGTAACACCATGACCTTGAGGTTCCTGATGATCAGACTGAAACTCTCCTGCCAGGCGCTGTTGGCGCTAAGCCTTGTTGCGATAATGACAACAGCCACGGCAGGAGGGGGGGCAGTTGCGCAGGTAGAGATCATCAAGTTCAAGTTTCTGCCCCAGGTGATCAGTATCAAGGCGGGGCAGACAGTACGCTGGGTCAACCGGGAAAAACGCCAGTATCATAGCGTTTGGTTCGAACAGCTCGGCGATCCAGAATCCGACTACCTGTTCCCCGATGACACCTACGAACGCAGTTTCGATAGCGTTGGTGAGTTTCCCTACCGCTGTGGCCCCCATCCGGAAATGACCGGTATCGTTCGTGTTGAATAGCGTGGTTTGATGGATGTCAAAGCCTTTGAGCACCGACCTGATAGTTTCTTACCCATCACCATAAATTGCTGCGTGAATAACGAAACACCGGTATGAAAAGGCATCTGCTCCCTCTGTCGACGCTGATTATCACCCTCTTAATGAGTGGTGCTGCGCTGGCCGAAATCTCATCCCAGCGACAGGCGGAGATTCTCTATCTGTTGCGGCACGACTGTGGTTCCTGCCACGGTATGCGTCTTGAGGGTGGTTTGGGTCCGGCTCTGACACCTCGGCGTCTGCAGCAGTGGCCGGTGGAGCAGTTGGCCGTGACCATTTTACATGGCCGTCCTGGTACTCCGATGCCACCTTGGCGCCCGTTTTTTACAGATAGTGAGGCGCTGTGGTTGGCAACTCAACTCAAGCAGGGAGGTCGCCGGCCGTGAAGTCCTTCCGCACCCTGCTACTATTGCTGATCCTCTTCGCCCCCAGCCTCCTGGTGGCCGAGTGCCTGACCCGAGGCACCGGTGACATGGGCATCATCATCGAACGTGCCGCCGGCAGCCTCAAGGTGGTGGATACTAGCGCCCGCAGGGAGCTGTTCCGGGTCGAGGGTCTGGGTGATCTCTCCCATGCCTCGGCGGTCTACTCCCGGGATGCACGCTACGCTTACATCTTCGGGCGTGACGGTGGGCTGACCAAGGTCGACATCCTCTGTGGTCGGATCGTCAAACGCATCGTGCAGGGCGGCAACAGCATCGGCGGTGCCATCTCCCAGGACGGTTCACTTATCGCGGTCTCCAACTATGAGCCGGGTGGGGTGAAGGTCTTCTCCTCTGACGATCTCTCTCTAGTGGCGGATATCCCCGCCACCACAGTGACAGACCGGGAGGGCAACAAGAAGGGCTCGAAGACCGTTGGTCTGGTGGATGCGCCGGATCAGCGCTTCGTGGTCAGCCTCTACGATTCCGGTGAGAGCTGGATCATCGACATGGATACCCCGGCGAATCCCTCCATCCAGCGCTTCGAGAAGATCGGCCGTCTGCCCTATGACGCCCTGATCACGCCGGACGGCCGCTACTACATCGCCGGTCTGTTTGGCCAGGACGGGCTCTCCCTGCTCGACCTTTGGCATCCCGAACAGGGGCCTCGCCTCATCCTGGAGGATTATGGCCGCGGCCAACAGAAACTGCCGGTCTACAAGATGCCTCACCTTGAGGGTTGGGCAATGGCTGGCGGCCGGGCCTTTTTGCCCGCTGTGGGCCAGCACTCAGTGCTGGTGGTGGATAGCACCGAGTGGCGAGAGCTCAAGCAGATCCCGGTTCACGGTCAACCGGTCTTCGTCATGGCACGTCCCGACGGCCGGCAGATCTGGGTCAACTTCGCCTTTCCCCACAACGACACCATACAGGTGATCGATACCGAAACCCTGGATATTGTGAAGACCCTGAAGCCCGGCAAGGGCACGCTACACATGGAGTTTTCGCCGCGCGGTGAAGAGGTCTGGATCTCGGTCCGCGACAAGGATGAGGTGCAGATCTACGACACCCGTACGCTGCAGCAAACCCACCGCCTGTCGGTGGACAAGCCCAGTGGCATCTTCTTCACCTCCCGCGCTCACCAGACAGGATTGTGACATGGCAAACCCGGCACCGACCTACCCGCAGAGTCAGCCGCGCACACTGAACCCGGCCCCGGTTGAGCTGAACGATCTCGAGAAGCGACTGCTCAACGAATATCAGAAGGGTTTGCCGCTCACTCCGACCCCCTATGCGGATATGGCGAAAACAATCGGGACCAGCGAGGCGCTGGTGTTGAAAATTCTGACCCGGCTGCAGGAGATCGGCGTGATCAGCCGGGTGGGTCCGGTGTTCAAGCCGAAGAAGATCGGCGCCAGCACTCTGGCGGCGATTGCAGTGCCAGCAGAAGAACTGGAGGCGGTGGCGGCGATAATCAGCGCCTATGCCGAGGTGAATCATAATTACGAGCGTGAGGATGACTATAACCTCTGGTTTGTGGTTACCGCATCCGATCAGGCCAGGCTGGACGCCGTGTTGGCGCAGATGGAACAGCAGACCGGCTACCCAGTGTTGAAGCTGCCGCTAATGAAACAGTTTCATATCGATCTGGGGTTCCCGCTATGGTGTTAAGCGACGCGGATCGCCGGCTGGTGGCCGAGATCCAGGGCGGGCTGCCGCTCTCCAGCCACCCTTACGCCGAGGTGGGTGAGCGCATCGGCATGCGTGAGCAGGAGGTGATTGATCGCATCGCCCACCTGCAGCGTGAAGGCGTAATCAAGCGGCTGGGCATCGTGGTGCGTCATCATGAACTTGGTTACACCGCGAATGCTATGGTTGTCTGGGATGTGCCCGATGCACGCCTCGATGAAGTGGGAGAAAAGTTGAGCAACGAGTCCTGCGTTACCCTCTGCTACCAGCGTCCACGCTGCCTGCCTGGGTGGCCCTATAACCTCTTCAGCATGATCCACGGTAAGGATCGCCAGCGGGTGCTCAACTACATCGAGAGCATCATTGAGGCCCAAGGGCTGGCGGGGATCCCTCATAAGGTCCTGTTCAGCGGCAGACGCTTCAAACAGCGTGGCGCCAGATACCAGTGATGGACGAGATCGACCGCGCCATCATCAATCAGCTGCAGGGCGGTTTTCCCCTCTGTGAGCACCCCTATCGTGAGGCAGCAGCGCAGTTTGGCATCTCGGAGGATGAGTTGATCCGGCGTCTGGAGCAGATGCTTGAGAAGAAGCAACTCTCGCGCTTTGGCCCGTTATTCAATGCCGAGCGGCTGGGCGGTGGCCTGAGCCTCTGCGCCATGAAAATCCCCCAGGAGGCGTTCGATCAGGTGACTGAGCAGGTCAATGCCTTTCCGGAGGTAGCCCACAACTATGCCCGCGACCACCAGTTCAACATGTGGTTTGTGCTAGCCACCGAGACCTCGCAGCGCATCACCAGCGTATTGGCTGAGATCGAGGCGGAGACAGGGTATCGAGTCTATAACATGCCAAAAAAAGAGGAGTTTTTTGTTGGCCTGAAGTTTGAGGTTTAACTCGATGAGTGGTATTCCCTGCGCTCATCAATCAATAATTCCCGCTGTAGCCTCAGGCGAGCCAACCCTCTACATGAGAACTCCTTCTTTGAAAACACGTAAACCCGCGCAAAAAATCTCCCTGGTTTCTGCTTACATCTGTTACCTGCTCGCCTTGGCCACCCTACTGGCGGCAGGCTATCAGGGCATGACGATCGGAACTGACAACCCCATCTTCGCCAGTCTTGGCGCAACCATCGTCTTTTTTGTCGGCGCCGGCGTGGTGCTGCATGTGATGGGGGCGGTCAACCTGCCCGATCTGCGAGTGCAAAAGGATGACGACTGAGCCTGAGCAGGTGAGCGGTCTGGACGAGTTGGATCGCAAAATCGTGCTCGCCACCCAGGCCGGCCTGCCGCTGGCGCCGCAACCCTATGAGCAGATTGCTGAACAGTTGGGCACAACGGCCGATGAGGTGATGCGGCGCATGCAGCAGATGCTGGAGAGTGGCGTGATCCGACGTATCGGCGCGGTGCCCAACCATTACACCCTGGGGTTTCGTGGCAACGGCATGACGGTATGGGACGTGCCGGACGAGAAGGTGGGGGAGTATGGCCGGCTGATCGGCGCCTTGGATTTTGTCAGCCACGCCTATCATCGGCCGCGCCATCTGCCGGAGTGGCGCTACAATCTGTTTGCGATGGCCCACGGTCGGGACCGGGATGAGGTGCTGCAGAAGGCCGCGATCATCGCCGAGCTGTTGGGTGCCGACAATCGGGCGCATGAGGTTCTTTTTAGTAGCCGGATCCTCAAAAAAACCGGCATGAGGATTGGGGTGTGAGTGGATCGGAGCTGCCAGTGAGCGTCGATCACCAAGAGCGGATCAGACAAGACTATGTTTAGAATCTCACAATTTATGCAGGAGATCTTGGCGCCCAAGCCGCTGGGACCCAAGCGCAATCCGCCGGGCCCGGTGGTGATCTGGAACCTGGTGCGACGCTGCAACCTGATGTGCAAGCATTGCTACTCGATCTCAGCGGACACCGATTTCCCTAACGAGCTGAACACCCAACAGGTGTTCGAAGTAATGGACGACCTGAAGCAGTTCCGGGTGCCGGTGTTGATCCTCTCCGGTGGTGAACCCTTGCTGCGGCCCGATATCTTCGAGATTGCCCACCGCGCCAAAGCGATGGGCTTCTACACTGCGCTCTCCACCAACGGCACCCTGATCGATGAGCGGAATGTCGACAAGATCGCTGCGGTGGGTTTCGACTACCTGGGTATCAGCATTGATGGCATCAGGGAGACCCACGACCGCTTTCGCCGCAAGGAGGGGGCCTATGAAGAGTCGATGCACGGTCTGCGTCTCTGCCGGGATGCGGGGATCAAGGTGGGGCTGCGCTTCACCATGACCCAGGACAACGCAGAGGAACTGCCGCAGCTGCTCGACCTGATGGTCGAAGAGCGCATCAACAAGTTCTATTTCTCTCACCTCAATTATGCCGGACGGGGCAATAAGAATCGTGAGGACGACGTCTTCCTCAACACCACCCGCTGGGCGATGGATCTGTTGTTCGAACGCGCCCTGGAGGATGCGACCGAGGGCCGGGGTACAGAGTTTGTCACCGGCAACAACGATGCGGACGGGGTCTATCTGTTGCGCTGGGTGGAGCGACGCTTCCCTGAGCAGGCCGAGCACATTGGTGACAAGCTGATCCAGTGGGGCGGCAATAGCTCCGGTGTCAACATCGCCAACATTGACAATCAGGGTCGGGTCCATCCCGACACGATGTGGTGGGACTACGACCTGGGCAATGTCAAACAGCGCCCCTTCTCCGAGATCTGGCAGGACACCTCAGACCCGATCATGGCCGGTCTCAAACAATCACCGCGCAAGATAGGTGGGCGTTGTGGTCAGTGCCATTATTTCAATATCTGCGGTGGCAACACTCGTGTGCGCGCCCGGCAGCTTACCGGCGATGCTTGGAGTGAGGATCCCGCCTGTTATCTCACCGATAAAGAGATCGGGATTGAAGTTAGGGTAGAGGATGATGGTCCGAGGGACCGGCTACTCGCCGGATAAATCATCTATGAAGAGAGTTCTGATTCGTGTCCTGTTGGCCGGGCTGTTGGGTATGCTGATGGTGGGTAATGCGTGGACGGCGATCGATGCCAATGTGCTCTACCAGAAACATTGTGCCGAGTGCCACGGTGCCGACCGGCTGGGTAAGGTGGGCCCCGCCCTGTTGCCGCAGAATCTGAAACGGCTGAGAAAAAAGGCTGCCTTCAATGTGATCCGGGATACCCGCCCCGCCTCGCAGATGCCTGCCTTCCGGGAGATCCTGAAGCCGAAGGAGATCGAGGCCCTGGTGGCCATGATCTACACGCCGCTGAAGGAGATTCCGCCCTGGGGTATGGAAGAGATCAAGGCCAGCCGGCTGGAATACCATCCCCCTGGCAGCTTGCCAGACAAGCCGCAGTTTGACGCGCAGATCTCCAACCTCTTCATGGTGGTGGAGCTGGGTGATCATCACGCTACCCTGCTGAATGGCGACAGCTTCGAACCGATCCATCGCCTGCCGACTCGCTTTGCCCTGCATGGTGGCCCCAAATGGGCCGAAGGGGGGCGCTATATCTATTTTGCCTCCCGTGATGGCTGGATCAGCAAGTTCGATGTCTTCAATCTGAAGTATGTGGCCGAGGTGCGGGCCGGCATCAATACCCGCAACCTGGCCGTCTCCCATGATGGTCGCTATGTTGCGGTGGCCAACTATCTGCCCCATACCCTGGTGATTCTGGATGCCCGGGACTTGTCGCCGCTCAAGGTGATCGATGTGGTAGATGAAAATGGCGCCAGTTCACGGGTCAGTGCGGTCTATACGGCAGACCCGAGAGAGAGCTTTGTCGCCGCGCTGAAAGATATACCGGAGGTCTGGGAGATCGGCTATATGGACAAGCCGCCGTCGGGCTTTTCCGGTTGGGTCCATGATTATCGCGAAGACTCCGGGGATGCCCATAAGGAGGCGCGGTTTCCGGTGCGCCGCATCAGTGTCGAAGGCTATCTCGATGACTTCTTTCTCACCCAGGAATATGACCGGGTGATCGGTACTTCGCGGGGCATGGATAAGGGAAAAGAGGGTAGCGCAGGTCAGGTAGTGGATCTTGATCTGAAGCGAGCCGTTGCTCAAGTCAGCCTGCCGGGCATGCCGCACCTGAGCTCCGCCATCACCTGGGAGTATCAGGGCCGCACGGTGCTGGCCACGCCTAATATCAAAAAGCCGGAGGTCAGCATCGTCGATATGCAGAGCTGGGAGGTGATCAAGCGTATTCCAACAAAAGGCCCTGGTTTTTTCATGCGCAGCCATGAGAAGAGCCGCTACGCTTGGGTCGATGTCTTCTTCGGTCCCAACAAAGACCTGATGCATGTGATCGACAAACAGACCCTGGAGATCGTCAAGACTCTGAAGCCGGCTCCTGGCAAGACCTCTGCCCATGTGGAGTTCACCCAGGACGGGAAATACGCTCTGGTCAGTATCTGGGATATGGATGGGGCACTGGTGATCTACGACGCCAATACCCTGGAAGAGGTCAAGCGGTTACCGATGAAGAAGCCATCCGGAAAGTACAATGTGCATAACAAACTGACCCGCTCGCGAGGCACCAGCCACTGAGACCGGCGTGACAGGCCGTGGGGCGTCAATGCGTCGCTATTCTCTGGGGGAGGGATTCTCATTGGTCCGGCGAAACAGGCCGAGAGTCTTGTCCGCTTCGCTCAGCATCCCGATGCCGTCGTCGCTGACCTGCAGCGTGAACAGATGTTTTTCCGACTCATCATCGGCAGAGATGCAATCCATGCTGATGCTGTTTGCCGTGATGCCCCCCCAGAAACAGCGCAACAGATGCGTCTCTCTATCGGCAACAAACAGTTCAGCACGTCCTTCAAACGTCACTGCAATTTTGGAATAAAGTGTGTCTGACTCATCCATTGGCACCCAAATACCGGCGCCAGGGTGGGCACTGCAGGCAACCAGCAGGGCACTCGAAAGGAGGATGAGAAGGTGTGATTTGTTCTTTATAATCAAAGGAGTGGTTCCACTGCTGTCAGAAGGAGAAAGGCCATCGTTTTTCTCGGACGACATTATAAGCCAGAACTGATCAGTCTGGGCAGGACATTTGCTTTTATCAGTGTCGATGGCATTGCGCTGGCCATCATGAGGGTCGTCTGTGTCATCCTGCTGATCCTATTGCTCAACTCGGATTGGACGCCAATAATGCAAGGCTTGGCTCTGTTGGGCCTGGTTGCAGGCTTTATGCTTTATCTCTTGGTGTCCTATAAGATTTTTCGTCTGTTTGGCACCATGTTTAAGGAACAACAAAAGTGAGGCACCGTTTTGTCTGAGGTGAACTGTCTCTACTGCGGCAAAAAGATCGCTGAGGATCTAGCTGAGTGTCCTCATTGTGGCGGTGTCTCCCATTATCAGAAGCGGGGCTATCGGGCCGGAGCGCGTGCCCGGTTTGTGCTGTTTTTTATCGCCGTCACAGTTTTTTGCCTGTTTTTTATCTTCTGGCTGCCCCGTTAAATTCTTCAGGTTATTGCCCCATGCGAATGCTTACTCTGGCTGCACTTTTTCTTTTCATCGCTCAGCATGCCATTGCGGCAGAGTCGCTCTACCGGCTTCAGCAGGTGGAGGATGGCGATACCCTGGTTGTGGAAATCGCTGGAGGCGCTGAACGCATACAGTTGGCCGGGATCGATGCGCCGGAGGATACCTCTAACCCCAAGTTGCAGCGTGATGTTCAGCGCACCGGCCTGAGTGAGGATGTTCTATTGTCGATAGGCGCGGCGTCCACTACGTATCTCAGGCGCCTTGTGACTCCTGGTCAACAGGTGATGTTGAGTGGCGACCTGAATCGTCGTGATAAATATGGGCGTATTTCGCTGGTGGTGCTGGACGATCAGGGCAACAGCCTGAATGAGAAGATGGTGACTGATGGCTATGCGGTAGTGCTCAATCGTTATCCGCTGGACAGTGTGTTTCGGGAGCGGTTGAAGAAGATGGAGGGAGAGGCGTTTGCTCAGAAACGTGGCTTGTGGGGAGAGTATCGCGAGATTGCAGTGCGTTGGGGGAGGCGGAGCGAATAGCTGTTGACTGATTGTCCATTGCTCAAAGAATCTCTTCGATCGGGTAGACATATACCAGGTAGAGATAGAAGAACGCCAAGGAGATGACCAGGATGATGACCCCCAGTACCGGTGAGCTTACCTTGACGCCGCTGGCGGATGCCTCGAAGGTGGTTTCTGTGGAAGAGCGGTCTTTGTCTGTCCTCAATCCCTTGATGAACTGGAGCCAGGAAAAATAGATGCCGGCACTCACCAGCAGAACGACGATGACGAAGATGATCTTTGATGACAACAATTGCCATCTGAAAACTGACCTGCGGTGTTCATATCCGACAGTGCGATAGTCGTAATAAGCTTTGAGTGCCTGCTGCATTGATTGCGCTGTCGCGGGTGCCAGCACCTCTGTTGGTAACATTGTGGGTGCAAACTGATTTGCGTGCTCGGCCTCCAGTGTCTGTGTCATCTGATCGATAAGTCCCAAGTCTTCGGTGGGTGATGTTTCCTCACTTGATACGAGAATGGGGGCAGGTAAGAGACAGAGAAGGATAATGCCGATGCAGAGCATCCTGGCCCTTGATGTTGGTTTGAGAGCGCTCATTTCACCCTCGTCAGGAAGTCGATGCTGCGAATGCGCCATTCCATCCTGGGATAAAATGGCTTGTTTATTTCCGTCTGCTGGTAGGCGTTGAACTCCACTTCGGTGAGTAGGTTTTGGATGATCTGCAGTAGTGCGTCGCTGGCTTTTTTGCCCCAGTCACTCAAATCAGATGGTAATGCCGGCAATTCATCCATCGGTACCTGAATGGCTTTTGAGGTCATATGCGTTCCGTCTGGAAGGATGGTTGTGATCTGTCCGTTGGGAGCGCGACGTTGCCTGATGCCGTCTGGCAGAAGGATTTCCATGGTGCCATCCGGCAACACGGTTCGTTTGGTTGGGCCTCCCATTGTGCCCTGAGAACCGTTATGTGCGCGTAAGGGCGGCCCCTTATTGACCATTTTCAGATCCTTCCCTGCAAAGGTCTGGCGGCCGATTTTTTTGATAACTTTTATGTTTAGGCAGCTCAAATTATTCTTTTTATTAGTTTCCCTGACCCTGCCTGCAGGATCTACTCTTGCGCATATCTTATAATTACCGGGTGGCGTGTCGGTCGATGTGCTGACTTCTGTCTGATAAACATGTCTATTGCTCTCGGCTAGATCGACTGTCCTGTCGATGCGCCCTCCCTTCAGCAGTACGCCATCGAAGTAGGATTGCGAGTAGCGGGCAAAGCCTTGAGGTATCTTTCCTCGGGTCAGAAACAGGTCAACCATATAGCCTGTGGGATATGAACGCGAGCCTCGGGCTGTTGCCTTGCCTCGGTTAGCGACGCTAACCTTTACCTCGAAAATCGAGCCTGCCTGGGTCTCCTTAGGAGCCTTCACTCGCAGGGTGAGATCGGGTAAAGCCGCATTTGCTGTGGCCGATAGGGTCGCACAGAAAATGGTAAAAAAAAGTGGAATGATCGCTTTTAACTGCCATCTGCAGGCGGAGTATAGGCTCAGGGTGGAAGGCATATAAGCTCTCTCTTTATCCATGAAGCTCCTTCCTGAAACCTAGCAAAGGGTTGGGGTGTGTCAAGGTGGGGGGCAAGGATAGAGGGTTTTGGTGGGCTCCCGGAAAGGTCTGGTAAGCCGGCGGGCAGCAAAGAGAGTTGCTGGTTCCCTTTTGCAATAGTGTTAATCCATGAACAGAAAAAATGGGGCACAGGCAAAATGGTAGAAGCGATAGTGAAACCTACCTGAATATTATTATTGGATTTGATGTGAGGCGCGGTTTCTAGTCAGAGCCCTCTCAAACAAGGGAAGACCCAGCGCTTGATCGTGCGCTGGGTCTTCTGATTTTACTTTCCAGAAGTTTGTTAATCGGCTTCTTTTATCACACCTGGTTCATCTGCCTTCAGATAGGCTAACTCCTCATCAGACAGTTCCACATCATCGTAGCCGGTGATCATCGGTTTTACGTGGTCAATGAACGAGTGGCCTGTTGTGAGCAGATAGACGTGAGCGATGACGAACACCAGGACAGCGATCGCTGCGATGGTATGGATCAGGGCAATGAGTCCAAGTCCTATCCAGCCAAAAATATCCTCCTGCCCAAAACTGATCAGCAGGTAGGCGATGCCGGATATCCAGATCGCAGGAAAGATCATGATCTTGAGCAGGAGATAGGTTAGCGCCTGCAGGGGGTTGTGCTTGCGCCGGTAGGTCTTCCGGTATGGATGGTGCTCGCCTTTGAAGATGCCGAAGGCGTAGAAACGGGCAACCTTGATGAAATTTTCCCCGGTCGGGATATAGTGGCGCCACTGCCCTGTTGTGAAGAGCCAGAAGATGGCGAATGCCCAGATCAGCAGCAACACAATTGCGGTCCAGGTATGAACAGTGACTGCATCACCAAAGTTGATCAGACTGTGGACGCCGTGTACTGCAAATCCGCTGAACAGCAGGGTGAAGATAAGTGCCATCTGACTCCAGTGCCAGATACGTTCAAACCGCTTGAAGACTAGAATCTTATGCATTGTCATCAGACTTTCCTCCTGCGGTTGGCGATCATGCGCAGCGCGCCGTGTCCGAGTACACCAGCCAGGGTGCCGAGGACAGCCAACAAACCGATAAGATCGAGCAGTTTATTCCTGCCCGTACCCGGCATGTAGAAACCCTTGAGGTGATTGAGTCTGCCATCATCTGCATGGCAACTGGAACAATCCAGGGCGTCATTTTTTGGCGCCACCATGTGGTTGATGGGCCAGTAGGAGTAGGTTTCGACAAACCCCCATTCGCCACTGTAGGGGATGCCGTTTTTCTTCATTCCTGCCTCGATGGCCTTGCCGAAATCGTAGTTGCCCCAGAGTGCGTCTTCATCATTATCCCATAGATGCATATAGACCAGCGTGTTATTGCCCTTGTCGTAGGGTTGTGTGGTGTGCATGCGTTTGAACGGGTAGATGCGTGAACCGGGATCATCATAGGATCCGGAAAAGCTGTTGATCTCAATCGGGCCTTTTGATGGATCGAATTGAGTGTCAATCGTGGTGTAGTTCATGGTTCCATCAAACCAGGCGTACATGGGCTCAAGGTCTTCGGCATAGGTGAAGTTACCCTTGATCGATTTGTAGGTGGCGCGGTGATGGCCATTACCCTGGGTATACTCCTTCAGCTTGAAACCCTCACCATCTTTCAGCTTGCCCATGGTGCGCCAGTCCCAATCGACCTCAGTGGCAACACCGCCCCTGGCGACGGCCGGAATGTGGCAGGTTTCACAGGCCACGTGCTGAGTATGGCTGTTGAGCTTGATCCCCTTGACTGAGGTGATGGGGTGAGGCGAATCGCTGTGACAGCTTTCGCATGAGGCGACTTCGCGGGGCATGCCGGGCTTGCCGGTGCCTGTCTCGTCGTTGACCAGCATCTCGTAACGACTGCCGGCCCACTCATGACCTTCGCCCACGTGGCAGGTGACACAGGTGAAGCCTTCGCCGGCTTCACTCATGTGAACATCGACTGCTTTGGGCGGATCGAACAGTACAGATGAGAGATCGCCATGTTTCACATTGTCGCCACCGCCACCGTAGAAGTGGCACTTGCCGCAATTGCTGCGACTCGGCATATCAACGCTTTGGGCAATCTTGGTCCAGTCGATGGCTGGCTTGCCCTCGAACATGATGGAGCAGGCCTTGTTGCCTTTTGACGTGGGTGTCTTGTAGTAGGTACCTGTGGATTCGTGACAGACCAGGCAGTCGATGTTGTCCTGGTTTGTAAAATCGAAATCTGAGCTGTCCATGCCATAACCGGCATGGCACTGGGCGCACATGCCTTCATTGCCCCTGGCATTGGTACAGAAGTTATTGATTAACACGCTCTTGCCAAGGTGTTGTCCCGTCTTCGGGTGCTTGTAGTCCCAGGTCCAGTGCTTGTTCTTCATGAACTGATGCCCCGCCGTGTTGTGACACTCGAGGCAGACTTTTGTCACTTCAGGGCCGCTGGAAAACGGGCCTTGAAGTTCCTTCAGCTTTGAATGGTCTGTGGTTGACTTGCGCTCTCTTTTAGGCCTGACAATCGCGTGGTTTTCATCCGTTTTTTTGTATTCAGAGATGCCCATCTCGATTTTGGAATCCGAAGTGGCCAGGGCTGTTGTCGCCCAGGAAAAGGCCAGAATCAGGATCGAGAGGGTTAAAGAGAGGAAGTTAAAAATATAAACCCGGCGCGTGAAGGCCGGGGGATTTTTGTTGCTCATCTTGACGATGTCCCCTGTAAACACCGATCAGCGGCGCTGACAATGACAGATCTGTGCAGATCTATGCGGAGTGTAAATTACCTTCATCACACTAACGCCGGAGTCTACCCGGCGATTAATAAAACCGTTTTGATAATTGTCAATGGGGGTGTCGGAAAAAGGGGGCAGCTAGATCTTGTTAAGGTGCAATTGCACCTTTGAGATCATATAGGGTGCGGTGCACGCTGTGACAACGGGCACAGCCTTGGACGGCCAGTGTTCCCAGGTGACGCCCTGTTTTCTTTTGTTCTCCCGCTTTGATCGCCTGTTCAAGTGCCGCCAGGGATTTCTCTGTTTCAGTGCCGAGTATTCGGGATTTGGGGGCATTGTCCTTATGGCAGGATTCACAACTCTGCCCAAGGTCATCGAGCCGTTGGCGAAGATTATCCAGGCTCTCGAGCGCAGTCTGCATTCTCTCATCCTCACTGGCAATCTTGATCCGGTTGACCAGCAGGGTGAGACGCTCCATGACTCTTCGATACGGCTCTTCTTCGAGTGTTTCAGAGTCTTCCACATGGATCTGGCTGAAGTCCGGTGTGCGATAAATCGCAGCAGTCACCGCTCGGTAGTCGCGGTGGCAGGAACGACAGTTCAGCCCCAGTTTACGCAGTGACCGGGCGGCCTCTTCATAGTTTCCTTGCTGCGCGGACTGTTGCAGTTGGCTGATCAGATCCGCTTCCAGCTCCTCCTGCCACTCCGGCACCATCTCTCCGATTTTTCGGTAGTGCTGTGCCAGCCGTTCCGACCACTTGGCGACGCCAGCCGCATCTTCCAGCGCCAGATAGTCGGAGACAGCCAGCATCTCCCTACGCAGCTTGAACATGTTGTGCAGCCAGACCTGGCGTTTGTTGTCGGGCCGGTACCAGGCTGCGAGGGAAGTAGGGGGCAGCCTGATGGTTTTTTCCGATACGGTCTCAGCCTGGGCAGGGCTGCTCAAGAGAAGGATCATCGTGCTCAGCAGTAGGGACAAAGCGGTGCGGGTAATCAAGGTTTAGCTCCAGGGTGAAGTGACTGGAAAGACTCGGTGGGCCGTGAGCATGTTGCCCTGCTATAGCTTCTGTTGCAATTTTAGGGTGGCGTAAACGGTGCCATCCAAAGCGGGGGGATATCCGATGTCGATTAGCAGACAGGGTTCCTGTCTTTCTCTGCATGGAGTGTGTGCTGGTGGTGCTTGTGTCTCTGGTCGCTCCGATGGTATTGCCAGCAGCAGAGGGGGGGCGATAAATTCATCCAGTGTCACGCATCAAATGTGGCGCAAGATCAGGCTAGGGGATCATGGGGCGGTTGAGGCGTTGGTTCTGCGGGGCAACATTCTTCTCAGCTAATGATTAATCGTGGCACCCCCAATGTATTTGGCAATGGCCCTACCTGCATTGTCTGCCACAGCTCCAATGATCCATCTAAAAGTTATCGGGGATTGGACCTCTCTAGCTGCGAAGGAATTCTCCGTGGAGCGGTAGAGGAGTCACGTCGGGCCGTCATCGTGCCGGGCAAGCCGGGCATTTCAAGCGTCATCCCGTATGATGGGGAGAGCAGTCGGCTCTATCAGCATTTGACCGAAAACCGCATGCCGCCTGGGGTCAGCCCCAGCGAAGATAGCGACCATGCCAATACCAGCCTGCTGATGCGCTGGATTGAGCCGGGGTCTGGTGTAAATAGTGGAAATCGCCGGACGGCACGCCTTGTCGGTCGGTCTCCTCATGCACCTTCCTTTGCTCTCTTCTGCCATCTATAGAGAGCCTCTGATAAAGCCATTAACTCGTATCTTGTGTCTAGAATATCCAGCTTCTGCTTCGCAATAGCCAGCTATCCCCTACAGGGGTGTAGGGGGGGCGTGAGCAAGGAGCGGTAGCTTTACGTGCGATTTGCGCCTTGAAGCTAAATATTCTGAATTATAATCTACTTCGTCCAGACTTAATCAGAGGCTCCCTAATCTAGCAATTAGGCGTTTGACCAAGATCAAAGCTCTTTGTTCCCTACTTTTTTCTAATACATTCGCCGTTTTTATCCGCAAGAGGAGCATCCCCATGGCTGAGGCCTTCACAAAAACGATGGCGCGTAACATCTTTTATGGTGGAACCGCGTTTTTCTTTCTACTATTTCTCGCCCTGACGTTCGACTCGATGGGCCAGCTGCCCAATCGCGATAACCGCGCCGCCCTCGAAGGCGAGCTCGGTCCGCAGATCGCCATGGGCAAGGCGCTCTGGGAGAAGAACGACTGCATTGGCTGTCACACGCTGCTGGGGGAGGGCGCCTACTTTGCGCCTGAGCTGGGTAACGTCTATCAACGCTTTGGTAATTCGACCGATGCGATCAAAGGCTTTATCGCCAGTCGTCCCAAGGACGGTATTCCCGGTCGCCGCAGCATGCCGCAGTTCAACTTCAGTGATGAAGAGCTGTCTGCCCTGGCTGAATTCCTGAAGTATGCGTCTGGAATCAATACCGCCGGCTGGCCGCCGAATATCCAGGGTTAAGGGGAGAGGATAACGATGAAGTATCAATCACAATCGGTTGCGAAGCTCTATTTTATCGCGGCCATCGCGCTGTTTGCAGCGCAGATTCTGTTTGGCCTGATCATGGGTCTGCAGTATGTCGTCGGTGACTTTCTGTTTCCGGAGATTCCGTTCAACGTGGCCCGCATGGTCCACACTAACGCCCTCATCGTGTGGATGCTGATGGCCTTCATGGGCGCCGCCTACTATCTGGTGCCGGAAGAGGCGGAGACGGAACTGTTTGCGCCCTGGCTGGCGACGCTGATGTTCTGGATCTTCCTGGTGGCCGCGGGCCTGACGGTAGCCGGCTACCTGCTGGTGCCCTACTCGACCCTGGCGGATCTGACCATGAACGAGTTGCTGCCCACCATGGGACGTGAGTTCCTGGAGCAGCCGACGATCACCAAGATTGGCATCGTCATTGTCGCACTGGCCTTCCTCTTCAACATCGGCATGACCATCCTCAAGGGTCGCAAGACCGTGGTCAATCTGGTGCTGATGATGGGTCTGACCGGTCTGGCCGTGTTCTTCCTGTTCGCCTTCTACAATCCCGTCAACCTGGTGCTGGATAAGTTCTTCTGGTGGTGGGTTGTGCATCTGTGGGTTGAGGGCGTGTGGGAGCTGATCCTCGGTTCCATCCTCGCCTTTGTGCTGATCAAGACCACCGGCGTCGATCGCGAGGTGATCGAGAAGTGGCTCTACATCATCATCGCGATGGTTCTGATCACCGGCATCATCGGCACCGGCCATCATTTCTACTGGATCGGTACCCCCGAGTACTGGCAGTGGTGGGGTTCAATCTTCTCCGCGATGGAGCCGATTCCCTTCTTCATGATGACGGTATTTGCCTTCAACATGGTTAACAAGCGGCGTCGTGAGCACCCCAACAAGGCAGCCGTGTTGTGGGCGTTGGGTACTGCAGTGATGGCGTTCCTCGGTGCTGGCGTGTGGGGCTTCCTGCACACTCTGTCGCCGGTGAACTACTACACTCACGGTACGCAGATCACCGCAGCGCATGGTCACATGGCCTTCTACGGCGCCTACGTGATGATTAACCTGACCATGATCTCCTACGCCATGCCGCTGCTGCGTGGGCGGAATGCGGCCAACCCGGCCAAATCGCAGATACTGGAGATGTGGTCGTTCTGGCTGATGACGATCTCGATGGTGTTCATCACGCTGTTCCTGACCGGCGCGGGCATCCTGCAGGCCTACCTGCAGCGGATGGGCGACAACCCGCTGCCGTTCATGGCGGTGCAGGATAAGATCGAGCTCTTCTACTGGCTGCGTGAGGTCGCCGGCCTGGTCTTCCTGGTCGGTCTGGTGATCTACATCGCCAGCTTCTTCGTGGGTCAGGATGAGCCGGAGGCGGTGGTCGCCGACTGATTAGGCGAATCCCCCCCAGAGAGGCGTAATGCCTCAGCTCAAGGCCGGCACTTTGTGCCGGCCTTTTTTATGCTCGTAAAAGCACTGATTCAAGAATTAACTATTATCAAAGCGGCCCGTGGACCATTCTGATATTTTCTTACCAATTGAGTAGGTTATATGAATTAACCCCCTCCTGATGGTGGGGCTTATCGATTAATGGAAGTAGCAATGACGACAGTGGCAAACAGCCTGGATCAGGCGAAGAGATATCCGCCGGGAGACCTGGCGATTTGGATCTTCATCCTTGCAGAGCTATCGGTATTCGCGGTCTTTTTCGCCGCCTATGCCTTTACTCGCATGAACAACGTGGAGCTGTTTAACGAGTTTCAACAGCATTTGGATCGGCAGGCCGCATTGATAAACACTCTGGCACTGATCACCAGTTCCTATTTTGTGGTGCGTGCCGTCAGTGCGATTCGCGAGGGCAGCAGCAAACTCTGTGTTCGCTGGCTGTTGGCGGCATTGTCGATGGGAGTGGTGTTTCTGGTAGTGAAAGGTGGTGAGTATGCCCACCATTTCGGTGAGGGCATCACCCTCAGTACCAACACCTTCTATATGTTCTATCTCTCCCTGACCTTCTTCCACTTCATGCATGTCATCATGGGCATGGTAATTCTGTCAGCGGTGGCGGTGATGGCACACAAAGGCAAGTATAGCGCCGGGGAGCATACTGGCGTGGAGACCGGCGCCTCCTACTGGCATATGGTGGATCTGCTCTGGCTGATCCTCTTTCCACTCGTTTACGTGATGCGGTGACAAGATTATGAGCAGTAATAAAAAACTGGGTATTCGTCCCTGCACTTGGGTCTATCTGTTCTTGATGTTCTTCAGCTTTGTGACCTTCCTGATCGGCCAGATGGGCTTTAGTGGCCTACAGGTCGCTCTCGGGGTGCTCTTTCTGGCCCTCATCAAGGGACAGCTGGTGGGTCACTACTTCATGGGATTGGGTTCCGTCCGCGGGATCTGGCGTTGGCCCGTCTTTATCTGGCTCTTCATTCCCGGTATGTTGATCAGCACCGCGTTTTACCTCTCTTAATCTAATAGGCCCCACATTGACTGAGCTGCCTTTCTACAAGCCACAGGGCAATGAGATCGCCCTGTTCGAGCACGCCTATAAACATCAGCTGCCGATGTTGATCAAAGGTCCGACCGGTTGCGGCAAGACCCGTTTTATTAACTACATGGCGGCCAAGCTGGGACGTCCTGTCTATACGGTGGCCTGCCACGACGATCTGACTGCCGCTGACCTGGTCGGGCGCCATCTGATCGGCGAGAGCGGCACCTTCTGGAGCGACGGTCCGCTGACCCGGGCGGTAAGAGAAGGAGCCATCTGCTATCTCGATGAGGTGGTGGAGGCGCGCAAGGACACCACGGTGGTGCTGCACCCGCTCACCGACGACCGGCGTATCCTGCCCATTGAGCGCACCGGCGAGACCCTGCATGCGCCGCCGGAGTTTATGCTGGTGGTCTCCTACAACCCTGGCTATCAGAATCTGTTGAAGGGGATGAAGCCGAGCACCCGCCAGCGCTTTCTCGCTGCCAGCTTCGATTTTCCCAATGCTGAGCTGGAGCAGGAGGTGCTGATCGGCGAGACTGACATCGATGAGACCCTTGCCAGACGCCTAGTGATCCTCGCGAATGCGCTGCGTTCGCTTAAGGATCACGACCTGGAAGAGGCCGCCTCGACCCGTCTGCTGGTCTACACCGCGACCCTGATCAAGGGAGGGTACAACCCGCTCGAGGCCTGCCGCGCTGCTTTGGTGGAGCCGCTGACCGATGATGAAGAGACCAGTGCCGCACTGATGGAAGTGGTGGAAGTTACCTTTGGCAGATGACCTCCAGGAACCGCCTGGTCAGGGATTTGCAATTGTTGCCGAGTCGCTCTATCTGGCAAATCTGCTGATTGCACCGGGGCTGGCGTTTATCGCGCTTCTCTATTTCTATCGAAAAAAGATGCAGGGGGCACCGCCATTGGCAGTTTGCCATCTGCAACAGACCCTCGCTGCAAGCCTCTGGGCAGGTGTGCTGCTGGTCCTTGTCAACCTGCTGATCCTGGCGCTCGGCGGTTATGAGGGTACCTATACCTGGATGCTGGTGATCATATACTTCACCGTTTGCCACTCCACGCTGGTGCTGCTTGGCGTGCTCGGTCTGGCCAAGGCGATGGCCGGGCAATGCTTTCGTTTCCCGTGGGTGGGGTGTCCCCTGCCTCCTGGTTGCCAGGATTGATCCAGATCAAGCCATTGTTCCTGACCGCAGAATACCATAGCAAATCACTCGGGTATTCACTTGTTACAGTAACAAAACCCCATATGTCTCTCTCCCTGCAACACAAACGCCATCTCTTTCAGGCCGGTTTCTTCCTCCTGTTTGTCCTGGCGCCGCCCCTCGATCTGTTTCGCTTCGATCTGACCCTTAACCATTTCATCCTCTTCGGCCGGCCCTGGACTTTGGGGATAGACCAACTGGTTGCTGGGGAGATCAGCAGTACCGAGGCGGCTGCCAACATCTTTCTTCGTGGTTTCCTCCCACTCGCGCTGGCGGCGGCGGGGCTGATTTGGATTGCCTGGCGCTTTGGTCGCCTCTACTGCGGTTGGCTCTGTCCTCACTTCTCGGTGGTGGAGACGATCAACCGGCTGATGTTCCGTGCCAGTGGCAAGCAGAGCATTTGGGAGAAATCACCACAGCCGGAATTGCAGCCGAATGGTCTCTACATGAAGCCGGACAGAAGGTTCTGGCCGTTGACCTGGCTGGCTGCATTGTTTTTTGCCTTCCTCTGGGCGGTCAGCTTTCTCACCTATCTGCTGCCGCCGTTTGAGATCTACCATAATTTGTTCCACTTCAGCCTGACCGGCAATCAGGCACGTTTCATTGGTGCGGGGACTGGGTTGCTGTTCATCGAGTTTATGTTTGCCCGCCACCTCTTTTGCCGATTTGGTTGCGCAGTGGGGGTGTTTCAGAGCCTCGCTTGGATGGCCAACAACCGAGGCATGGTGGTGGGTTTTGATCGCAGCCGCGCCAAACTCTGTGGCGAATGCAACAACGCCTGCGACAATGTCTGCCCGATGCGCCTCAAGCCACGCAGCATCAAGCGGCGCATGTTCACCTGTACCGAGTGCGCGCAGTGCATAACCGCTTGTGAAACGGTACAGAAGCCTTTCGCGCGCCAGACCTTGTTGCAGTGGGTGGAGGATGAGGCGGCAATCGCAGTGGCTACGGGACGACCTGTCACCAGTCAAAAACCGAAAAGCCAGCCAGTTCCATGATTCGTTCAGAGGCTCCATAGGCATGGAAGAGAAAGTAGGCGAACTCTGGCACCGCTTGATCACCCGCATGGCGCGCACCAGCCACCCGGAGGCGGCGGTTACCCTGGAGCAGGTCGGCACCACCGTTGGCATCCTGTTTCGTGCCCTGGGTGGCGACGGCGGCCTGCAGGTGGAGGCGGCCCACGCCACCGAACACGGTGCCCGTCGCAGCTTGCTACATCGGATTGCCGGTGACAGCAGAAAGGTCGAGCTGGCCTGGCGCGATGAGCAGTACCTGCGCCTGCCCGCGGTGATCGATCTGTTCCCCTCCCCCCAGCTGAACCGGGATCTCTACATCTGGCTGGCGGCCCTGGCGGTGGGCGATCACCAGGACGAGGAGGCCTGGTTCGGCAAGAATCAGCGCCTGACGATCAAGGCCCTAAACGACTATCCTGGCCTGCGTCCACGTTACCAACGGTTGGTCGAGGCCCACCTCGCACAACGCATCCAGCCCGACAGCCAGCTCAAAGCCGAGGCAGCCCAGGAGGCAGCTATCCGTCAGGCGCTGCGCGAACCCGGCAGCGTCGAACAGCTGCCGCAGAGCCGGCGCCCGCCGCAACCTGTGCCGCTCTGGCTCCACCCCTTTCCTCCCGTGGTTGCTGCAGCCGGTGCCTCCGATGATTCTGATGAGGCAGGCAGTAGTAGCCGGGGCGAGATCAAGCAGATGGAGGAGCAGAACCGCCAAGCCGAGCGCGCCGAAAAACCTGAAGCAAAGGATCGGGGGTTGATCACCATCCGCATGGAGAACATCTTCACCTGGGGGGATTTCCTCAACCTCGACCGCGGCTCCGAGGAGAACGACGATCTGGAGAGCGCCGCCGATGCCGCAAAAGATATCGACGTGCTGAGCGTCAGCCGGGATGCCAAGGCCTCCGCCAGCAAGCTGCGCTTCGATCTGGATCTGCCTGCCGCCTCAGAGGATGACCTGGTGCTCAGCGAGGGGGTTCTGCTGCCGGAGTGGGACTTCAAAAAGCAGCGGCTGCTGCCCGACCTCTGCCGGATAGTGCCGATGCTGGCGGCCAATGCCGAGCCGGTCCTGCTACCGGATCATCTGCGCCGCACTGCGCGAAGGCTGCGTGCCCAGTTCCAGCAGCTGGCCCCAGCGCGAGTCTGGCACCGCAACCAGCAAGAGGGCAGTGAGATCGATATCGATGCCTACCTGCGTTTTGCCACCGATCGCATGATTGGCCATGCCGCCAGCGCCGATGGCCTCTACCGCGATCTGCGCATCGGCTCGCGGGATCTCGCCTGCCTGCTGCTGGCTGACCTGTCGCTCTCTACCGACACCTGGGTCGATAACCACCGGCGGGTGATCGATGTGATCCGCGATGCCCTGTTCCTGTTTGCCGAGAGCCTCTCGGCTACCGGCGACCGCTTCGGCATCTATGGCTTCTCCTCACGCAAACGCGACCCGGTCCGCTTCCATCAGCTGAAGACCTTTGATGAGAACTACAATGCGGCGATCCGCGGTCGTATCGATGCCATTAAGCCCGGCTACTACACGCGCATGGGCGCGGCGATCCGCCACTCCACCAACCTGCTGAAGGCGCAGCCCTCGGAGCGCCGTCTGCTGCTGATCCTCACTGATGGCAAACCCAATGACCTGGACAAGTACGAGGGGCGCTTCGGTATCGAGGATACCCGCCAGGCGATCCGCGAGGCCCGTGAGCTGGGGCTGCAGCCCTTTTGCGTCACCATCGACACCAAGGCCAACGACTACCTGCCACATCTGTTCGGTAGCGGCAGCTATGTGGTGATCCACAAGCCCTCGCAGCTGCCAAAAGAGTTGCCGCTGCTCTATGCCAGATTGACTGCCTGATCGGATCAGAGATTTTAGCTGCCAGGCGACACTCGGCTCTCTTGTAACCCCTTCCTGGCTGAACCAGACTGACAGTCAGGTAAAAGGGGGAAACAGTATGGCCGGACCTCCATTGCCCAGCAAAGAGGAGCTGGCGCAATTATCGCCCGAAGCGCTCACCATCTATGCCGGGCGTTCTGCATTGCGCGTGCTTCCTTTGATAGCCAATCAGGGGACTGTCGAATCCTGGGGTTCTGAGGCGCAGCAGAAACTGCAGGTAGTAGAGCTGGCAGCGGCACTTTTCATTGCCGCCCTTACCGAAGACACCTCCAGCTATCAATATGATTTTGGGGGGGAATACCCGGAGGAATCTGCTGTCGCCATGGTGAGCGCCGCTGCCCCCGCTCTGGCGCGTGGGGCCCTGAATGCTGGCAGCGGGGTCGAGTATATTGCGGCAAGGGCGATATCAGCGGCCGCCTACGCTGCGGGTACTGCCTCACGCGCAGTGGCGACAGCCAGCGTCTCACCCTCAGTCATTAAAGGGAGCGCCTTCGCTGAAACCATAGCTAATCCCCAGCTGATCCACGCTGACTCAGATTTCCTCGTCTACGCCGATCTCGCCGTTGCCAGGGGCCGTGAGGTGGCGGTGAAGACGTTTGGCGCAGGAGGCTTTGAACGCAATGTGCGGGTGGACTTCGAGGCTCTGATAAAAGCCCGGTTGCGTGACATGCTGTCTATCCCTCTTTGGCCGGCGGGGGAACCGGATAACTGGGGCGATTTTCTCGCTCCTTGGGAGAAGGCGCTGAGGATGGTTGACCCCGAAGTCTGGGATCGTTACCAGCAGTGGCTAGGTGGAGGCGGCTCATTGCGGGAAGAGTACCACCGTCTGATAGGTCACTGGTCCGCAGAGCATGAGAGGGAGGTGATGGAGGCGGCAGCCTATCAATTGCCGCTACCTGAAGCGGAGTCAGAGGGTATCCCGGCCGCCGTCGAGCCCATGCCAGGAGAGATAGGCAAGGTCCCCGTCAACTGAAAGATATCCCTGCCGAAGAGGATACCTTGGGCCGGGTGGACTTGGTCAACGCTCTAGCCGACCTACTCGATCACAGCGACGGTGAGCACATCACCATCGGGCTGATGGGGCATTGGGGGACGGGCAAGAGCACGGTTCTGAGTCTGTTGAAGAAAGAGTTGCGTTGCCGGCAGGAGGAACGGTTTTGGGTCGGGTGTGATGAGACGATCACCTGCTGGGAGGCCCTCGTCAAGGTGCTCCGGCGTTATGCGGGCTGCTGGGGCAAGCAGCGAGCCCGGCTGACGACCTAGTTGCGCTGTTTCTGGCCAGTATGTCCGATAATGCACAAGGAAAAGCAGCCCGACAAACTGGTGTCGGAAACCCACCGTTACCTCTTTGCCGAGTTCAATGCCTGGCGCTATGAACACACCGGCAACATGCAGGCCGGGTTGGCCCAGGAGGTGGTGAAAGGGCTGACCAACGACCTGGACTGGATTCGGTGCAATTGGCTGGCGCTGCAGCTGGTGACGTCGTCACAAAGGATTGGTGTCTATCTCTGGACAGGCCTGTTCCTGCTGATCGTGGAGGTTGTCGGCATTCAGTGGCTTGGGGTAAACGCCGCCTATCTTCCTCCTATGATGGCTCGCCTGGTGGGCGATACCTCGGGCATTGCGCTGGGATTGGGTGGTCTTGCGGGCGTCGGTGCGCTGTTCGGTATGCTGTCCAAAGGGCGACAATTGTTTGCCCAGACTTGGGTCGACACATTTAAGACCTACCTGCGTCTTCCCGACTTCGGCGAGTACCTGGGTACCCTGCCGGTGATCAAGGAAAAGGTGGATAAGCTCTGTCGGATACGCCTGCATCGGCCCTGTTTCCCGCGCCGTTTGCTGCTCTATATCGATGATCTTGATCGTTGCGGTGGATGAACGCATGGCGCTGGCAGCGTTGGCCCAGCACTATTATGAACTGGCGGAAAAGGGCAGTCAGCGTACCGCCCAGGCCATCGCGCGGGACTATCTTGGCAAGATTTTTCATCTGCCGGTCTGCCTGAGCGATCCGGCGAAGGAGGATGTCGAAAACTATATCCTCAAAGATCTTATTGTCGAGGTGCTGCAGGATGCCGATCTGTCATCGGATAAAAAGAAGGGATCTTCAGGAACGGACGCATCCGGTGAGCTCACCGTGAGGCCCGGGCCTCATGGTGCTGAGCCCGGGCAGCAAGTGGCACCGGGGAGTTTGCCGGGAGATTCGGCGGTGCCAGCGCAACAGAAATTGGTGGACGAAATGCAGCCCTCTGGAGGTGAAGTCGTTCCTGAAGAGACGGGGGCGGAGGAAGGTGGCAAGGCGCCGAAGGAAGATAAGAAACGAACCCAGTTGCTGGCCGGTAAAGCGATCAGAGAAACGACAAAAGAGCGTGAGCTGTTCATGCAACTGGCGGACTGGCTGAAGATCTCCAATCCGCGCCGCCTGAAACGACTTTTAAACAGTTATCGTCTGATGAAGGCCTTAGACGCAGGCAGGCGTGGCACCATCGATTTGATGTGGAATAAACGGCATCTGACGATGCTCTTCTGGTTGGAACACCTCTACGTTCAGGAGATGATCGAGCAAAAGCGCGAAGAGAAGTACCTGTTCGGCCCTGATATGGAGATACAGGGGGCAAAACTCGCCCCCAAGACCTACTGTCTACTGATGGAAGAGATGGCGAAGGATGTTGCGGAGGAGACGCGTCGGTCTTACTACGAAATGCTGAAGCTGGAGACGATGCCCTTCATGTTACCTTTCTCCCATATCGTGGTGGAGAGTCAAAGAGAGGCGAAGCAGACGGAGACACCATTAGAATAAGTTGGGCCCAGCTCGCTGACCGAGCCGGGAGCTGTGGGCCAACTCCACTGCCCATTCTGGTAGAATCTGTCTCTTTCCTCTCGCAGAGTACCGATGATGACCAAGATCACCGATGTTGCCGCCTATATGAATGAACTGGGTGGCAAAGCCCGCACCGCCTCCCGTCGTTTGGCTGCCGCCTCCACCGCTGAGAAGAACGCCGCTCTCAACGCCATTGCCGACGAGCTGGATGCCAGTCGAGACGCCTTGATGGTGGAGAACAGGAAGGATCTGGAAGCGGGGACCGCCAAGGGACTGGATGCTGCGCTGTTGGATCGCCTGGAGCTGACCCCAGCGCGCATTGATTCGATGATCGAAGGGCTACGCCAGATCGCCGCGCTGCCCGATCCTATCGGCGAGATCTTCGATATGAACTACCGCCCCAGCGGCATCCAGGTGGGACGGATGCGGGTTCCGCTCGGGGTTGTCGGCATCATCTACGAGTCGCGCCCCAACGTCACTGCCGACGCCGCTGCACTCTGCCTCAAGTCGGGTAATGCCACGGTGCTGCGAGGCGGCACCGAGGCCTTTCACTCCAACCAGGCCATCGCCGCCAGCATCCACCGGGGTCTGGAGAAGGCGGGTCTGCCGGCGGATGTGGTACAGGTGCTCGCCACTACCGACCGGGCCGCTGTGGGCAGCATGATCACCATGCCCGAGTACATCGATGTCATCATCCCCCGGGGCGGCAAAGGGCTGATTGAACGCATCTCCCGGGACGCTCGGGTGCCGGTGATCAAACACCTGCACGGCATCTGCCACGTCTACATCGACGATCAGGCGGAGGTGGGCAAGGCCTTCGACGTGGCGATGAACGCCAAGACCCAGCGCTACGGCACCTGCAACACCATGGAGACCCTGCTGGTGGCGGAAGGGATCGCCGAGGAGATGTTGCTGATGCTGGCGGCGCCGCTACAAGAGAAGGGGGTGGAGCTGCGCGGTTGCCCGCGTACCCTGGAAGTGATCGACAACGCCGTGGCCGCCACCGATGAGGATTGGGACACCGAATACCTGGGGCCGATCCTCTCCATCAAGGTGGTCGCCGGGCTGGACGAGGCCATCGATCATATCGACCGCCACGGCTCCCAGCACACCGACGCCATCATTACAGAAAACTACACCCGGGCCCGGCGTTTCCTGGCCGAGGTGGACTCCAGTTCGGTGATGGTCAACGTCTCCACCCGTTTTGCCGATGGCTTTGAGTATGGTCTGGGAGCGGAGATCGGCATCTCCACTGACAAGTTCCACGCGCGGGGTCCGGTGGGGCTGGAGGGGCTCACCTCGGTTAAGTTTATCGTGCTTGGCGACGGCCATATCCGGACCTAGCACGCAGCGATGATCGGCATTCTGGGCGGTACCTTCGACCCGATCCACTACGGCCACCTGCGCACCGCACTGGATGTGCAGCAGGCGCTGGGGTTGGATGAACTGCGCTTTATCCCGCTTGCCAATGCGGTGCATCGGGATCAGCCGGAGGTACCGGCAGCGCTGCGCCTGGCGATGCTGGAGGCGGCAATTGCGGGCGAGCCGGGGTTTGTCGCTGATGACCGGGAACTGCAGCGGGGGGGGCGTTCCTATACCCTCGATACGCTGCTCTCGCTGCGGGGAGAACTGGGGGATGAGCTGCCGATCTGTCTGCTGCTGGGCAGCGACGCCTTCAATGGTTTTCTCTCCTGGCATCTGCCGGAGCTGGTGGCGGAGTTGGCCCATCTGGTGGTGATGACCCGCCCAGGCCAGGCGTTGCCGGAGGATCCAGCGCTGCAGGCGTTTCTCTCCTCCCGGTTGGTGGATGAGCCGGAGGCGCTGCGGCGCTCGCCGGGCGGCACTGTAATTCGCCTGCCCGTCACCCAACTGGAGATCTCCTCTACCGGGATTCGTCACCTGATCGGAGCGGGAGAGAGCCCTCGCTTCCTCTTGCCGGATGAGGTGCTGAGGCTGATCGAACGCCATCAGATCTATCGGAATTGAGCGTATCGTTGCCGTTGGCGTAGTATTACGAAACTAGTTAATAGATTGACAGGATAGATATGCAGGTAGAAGAGCTCAGAGATCTGGTCGTCGAGGCCCTGGACGATATGAAAGCAAATGACATTGTGGTGTTGGATGTGCGCGGCAAGACCAGCATCACGGACATCATGATCGTGGCCAGCGGCACCTCCGACCGGCATGTGAAATCGATTGCACAGACCGTGGCCTTCAAGGCAAAGCAGGCGGGCGAGGCTCCGTTGGGCAGCGAGGGGCTGGACGACGGCGAGTGGGTGCTGGTTGATCTCAACGGCGTGGTGCTGCATGTGATGCTGCCGAAGGTGCGCGACTTCTACCATCTGGAGCGGCTCTGGTCGATGGATACCCCGCTGCCGTTGAGCGAGCACTCCCAGGATTCCTGACTCTTTTCTCGCATGGATCGGCCCAGGCCGGTGTGTGCGCACAACCCCACCTTTTCCCCGCTGCCGCAACCTTCGGCTCTACGCAGTGGACTGTTCGCTTCTCTCCCGACTTGGGTGTGTGCCAATAAATTCCTGCAGTCCAAGGTGAGCGAATACTGACTTTAATCCTGCTGCGTTAACCCCGGCGTAGAATGGGAAGAACGTCCCGCATGGGAGTGGCAATCTGTGGGCTGGGCCACAAAGTGCTTGACTTGTTTGGGTTTATAGTCGGCCGACGAGCAATCCTAGCCCAAAGTCTGCGCAAAATGATGATCAAAAAGCACCCCGGATTTACGCTGGTCGAGATGAGCATTGTGCTCGTCATTATCGGAGCGATTCTCTCGATTGCGGTAAACCTCTGGCCGGGGCTGGTGCAGTCTGCCAAGCAGCGCAATAACGAGGCGATCATGCAGCGCATGGAGCTGGCGCTGGAGGGTTACATGGTGGCGGCGAGCCAGTTTCCCTGTCCCGATACCAATGGGGATGGTGATGCCACCGATGAGGTGATCCCCGATGGCGGTGTGGCGGGCAACTGCACCAGTTATGTCGGCACCCTGCCCTATCTCAGCCTGGGCCTGAGTTCTGGCAACGATGTCTGGGGCAACCCGGTCCGATATGCGGTATTCGCCAGCGCCGATCCCAATTTCAACGTGGATCTGACCGACCGGGGTGATATCTGCGCCGATCTGAAACGGGCCGGTAGTCAGCTCAAGGATGGCATGCACGACCCTGCGGCCCTCTATACCACCCAGTCGGATCTCACCGATACGCTGCTTCCGAATAGTGATACCAATCTCGCCTTCGTGATAGTCAGCGGTGGTGTGCATGACAAGGATGGCAGTGGCAGCTTCTTTGACAATCTCAACGGGGACGTGGATCCACTCCACTTTGCTGCGCCTAACAAGATCCATACCGATAGCTACGACGATACGGTGCGCGCCGTCTCCTTCGCCACCCTAAGCGGTCGCCAATGCCTGCTGAATGCGGGCGGGGCCCAGGAGAACACCCTGCTGCTCTGCAGCGATGGCCAGGATAATGATGGCGATGGCCTGGTCGATTGCTACGATCAGGACTGCTACGGACTGGGCGAGTGTCCGAATGGACCGCCGTCGGAGGATATCCAGATCAGTACCCGGGCGATGAATCATGGGGTGCTGGGGGGCGAGTATATCCACCAGTTCATCGCCACCGGCGGCTCCGGCCAATACTACTGGGCGCTAGATTCGATCACCCCGGCGATTCCGGGTCTGTCGCTCAACTACTGGGATGGCAAGCTGACCGGGGTTACCGAGGTCTGCGATGGCGACTATCAGGTGACCGTGACCGCCACCGACCAGTTCGATGCCACCAAGACCGCCAGCCGCAGTTTCGCCCTGCGGGTCGATACCGGGGATCTGAATATCGTGCCGGCTCACTCCGGTGGCACCCTGCTGCCCGACTTCATTGCCCAATATCTCACCTTCAGTCAACCGTTTCAGGTGATTGGGCCGCGCATCGGCGATCCGAACGGTGATGACTTCAACTGGGCGATCAACTGGGTCGGGGCTGGGGCCGACAACTTCGAGATCTTCTCCACCGGCGAGGATCAGGGCACCCTGAAGAAGACCGCCTCCTCCGCCTCGGGCAACTACCTCTTCTCGGTGGAGGCCACTGACAAGGCCTGCCCCAACAACAAGGTGATCGAAGGCACCTATAGCCTGGAGGTTACCCCGAGCGGCGCGGTTGGCCCCTATACCACCGATCTGTTGGCGGAGTGGCGTTTCGATGAGTGTCTCTGGGATGGCAGCCGCGGCGAGGTGCAGGACTCCGATCCCCAGGGGCTCTACTCGGGGCTGGCCGAGGGAATGGCGGTGACGGTCGGCGCGGGTAAGGTTAACCGGGCTGGCTACTTCAATGCCGGAGACTCCCTGCTGCTGCCCTATGTGCCGCTCAACAATACCAGCTTCACCTTTGCCGTCTGGGTCAACCTGAATGAGATGGGCGACGGTGAGCGTAGCCTCTTCTACCAGTGTGATGCGGTGGCGGTGAACCGTTGCCTCAATATCGGCCTGCGCAACGGCCGTCCACTGATCAGCTTCTCCAGTACCGATGCGGAATTGATGGCGCCAAATGCGCTGCCGCAGACGGGCTGGCACCATCTCTTCTTCGACTACAACGGGGCCAACGGTGAGCGGCGCATTCTGGTCGACGGGGCCGTGGTCGCCAGTGACTCGGCGCAACCCTTCAACGGGGCGGATGGCTCAGAGAGCGGGGGCGGTAGTTGGGTGGGGCGCGGCATCGGCAACATGCTCGGCTATCTGGATGAGATGATGATCTGGAACCGTATCCTCACCCCGGATGAGATCAGCTCCATCTACCAGATGCGCCGCGACCCACCGCGTAATATGGCTTGCTACGGCGAGCCGATATCGGAGTACCGTATGGAGACCATCTACCCCTGGACCGGGGCTGATGGCAGCGTCAAGAATGAGGTCGGTAGCGACCACGCCACCGCAGCGGCCTGGGGTAGCGGATCGCTGCCGACACAGACCACCCTGGAGGAGGGTAAGGTCTGCCGCGCTGCCTCCTTCACCGCAGTTGATGATCTCAATGGCAGCTATATCGACCTAGGCGACCCAGCCTCGGGGCGGCTCGATCCGGGCAACCGCGGCTGGAGCATAGGCCTCTGGTTCAAATGGGATGGCACCCCAGGTGAGAATCGCCTCTACACCAAGGAGGGTGCCTATGCGTTGCGCCTGGATGCCAACTATAACCGCCGCTTCCTCGAGTATCGCTGGGAGCCCAGGTGGCACTGGTCCGATAACGTGGGGCCAGACATCATCATCGAGCCGAACCGCTGGTACCATAACCTGATCACCTATGATGGCTTTCGCCAGGTGGTCTATATGGATGGGGAGGAGGTTTTCAGCCAACGCCTGGATGGCGGCGCCATCGGCAGCACCGATACCAGGGCCCTCATCGGTGCCCATGGTGGTGCTGGTGGTGATCTGATCCACTTCTTCAGCGGCCTGATCGACGAGTTCCGTGTCTACGACCGGGCGCTCTCCGCCGGTGAAGCCGAGGCGCTGATCAGCATGACTCACGACTGTAGCATCACAGCGATTCAGATCACCGGATTCAGTCCCGCGAGCGCCGAGTCGGGGGCGCAGTTGCTGGCTGGCAGTACAGGGCTGGTGCCGGGGGCGATCGGTGGCTCTCCACCCTATGTCTATGAGTTGCGCGATACCCAGATTTCCGGCCTCATTATGCCTGACCTGGCTACTGGCGAGCTGGCGGGCCAGGTGAACGTCTGTGCCGGCAGTCACAATGTTACTCTCGGTATCACCGACCGCAATGGCCTGACTGAGCAGACTACCTTGCCGGTGGAGGTGGTCTATGCCGAACTGGCAGTCTCACCGGGGATTGCCGACAATTTTACCTGCTCGGTCTCCGGTGCTTGCAGCAAAGAGTACACGGTGGTCGGCAACCATCTGGGTGAGATGCAGAACTGGGCGATCGAGTGGCAGGGCGGGGTCGATCCGGGCGCTATCAGCCTGACCAAGACCGGGCCTTCGACCGTCATCCTCGCCAAAAATGGCGGCGCCTTGCAGCCGGCCACCAACTACCGCTATCGCCTGAGTGCTAACGACAGCCGCTGCAGCGCCCATCAGGTGGCCACCGACTGGTACAACCTCGACGTGGTGGAGTGAGTCGGGCGGGCTAGCGAGGATGATCTTATAGGTCGGGCCTCGCCAGATATGTCGGGCACGGCCCGACCTATGGCGTTCCATATCTACTAGGTCTTGCACGAAGCAACACCCATCAGCGCTGAGATGGGAGATCTCTGTCTTGAGTCGTGGGACAGGCTGAGGGCCCTGTCTTGGATCGGGTGGCTAGGATGGGACGGACGGCAGAAGCCGAATCAACACCGCAATAAGGAATCCTGGCTGGCCTGGTTGCCAGCTGTCAGCCGATATGTCCGCCGATCAGATCGTAGATCGGCAGGAACAGGCCACCAAGGATGATGCCAAAGATACCGCCGGCAATGATCAGGATGATCGGTTCTAGGGATTTGGAGAGGGTTTCGACCTTATAGTTGAGGCGCTTGCGATACTCGGCCGAGACCCGCTTAAACTGTGCCGGCAGGGTACCGGTACGCTCACCTACTGAGACCATGCGCACCACATAGCTGGGGAACAGAGTTACCGACTGAAAGGCGTCGGCGACACTCTGTCCCTGGGTGATACGCTCGTGGATCTTCGCCACGCGCTCCTGGTAGATGGCATTGTTGAGGCTGCGGCTGACCATGTCGAGAGACTTGAAGGCATCCACGCCTGCATCCAGCAGCAGGTGCAGATATTCACTGACAAACGCCAGGTTGGAGGTGTGCTGCAGGCGGCCGATGATCGGTATCTTGAGCGCCAGTCCCTGTATGAAACGGCGGAATTTGTAGATCTTGGCGTAAGCGATCTTGGCACTGATGTACAGCACTGCCAGGGTGATCAAAACCACGACTAGATAGGCCTGCACCCACTCCGAGATTGCGATCAACGCCTTGGTGAGCGGGGGCAGCTCCACCTCCATCTCAGTAAACAGGGTCACGATCTGCGGCACCACATAGTAGAACCAGAAGATGACCGCTGCCCCCATGGTAACCAGGATGAAGCTCGGGTAGAGCATCGCTTGTTTGGTGTCGGATTTGATCTGCTCGATGCGCTGCAGATGGGTGGCAGCGACCTCCAGGGCACGGTCGATACGACCGGTCTCCTCGCCGATGCGCAGCAGGTAGAGCACCGTGTTGGAGAAGATCTTGGGATAGAGCCCCACCGCCTCGGAGATACTGCTGCCCGCCTCCACATAGAAACGGATATCTTCCATGGCGAGCGCTAGGGTCGGGTTCTCGGTGCCCTGGGCCGCCTCCTGCAGTGCCTCACTGGCCGGGATGCCACTGCCGAGCATTACCGACAGATTGGAGAGGGTCTCGGCTACCTCCGTAGTCTTTACTTTGCGCAGACCGAAGCGGGTGAATTCAGCGTATTTGGCGGCTAGCTTGCCGAGCTGGCGAATGTGCAGCACCGTGCCGCCTTCGTTCTCAAGGTAGTTGATCGCCATGGTCTCATCGTCATAGGGCAGACGAGCCACGCTGTTGGCGATGACGCCGCTGGGCTGCAGCATCTTGTAGCTATAGTAGGGCATTGCAGTAAGATGTGGCTGCGCTTCAGATCAGGCTGGGCTCTTTGCCCCAGCTATCGTCACTGTTGAAACCGTGGCCAAGCACCCGGTGTACCTCCTCGATCGAGATGGTGCCGGACTTCACCTTGACCAGCGCCGTGTGGAGGATGTCGCGGAAGCCGCTGCGCCGGGCGGCGGCCTCCAGGCTCGCCATATCGGCGCCAGAGCCGATCATCGCGCGTAGTTCCTTGTTGAACTCCAGCATCTCGTAGATCAGAGTGCGGCCGCGGTAGCCGGTGCCACCGCAGTGATCACAACCGGTCCCACGATAGAGCTCGGTGATATTGTTGTCGCCGATATAGTCGAGCTCCTCTTGGCTGGGAGTGTAGCCCTGCTTGCAGGAGGGACAGATGCGGCGCACCAGTCGCTGGCTGACAATGCCGACCAGAGAGTCGGCCAGCATGTAGGGTTTGATGCCGAGTGACTGCAGCCGCGGGATGGCGCCGATGGCACTGTTGGTGTGCAGGGTCGACAGCACCATGTGGCCGGTCTCGGCTGCCGTGAGCGCAGTCCCGGCGGTCTCCGGGTCGCGGATCTCACCGACCAGCAGCACGTCCGGGTCGTGGCGCAGAAAGTATTTGATGGCGTTGGCAAAGGTGTAGCCCGCCTTGGGGTTGACCTCGGTCTGGCGCAGCAGTGGCAGGCGGAATTCGATCGGGTTTTCTACCGTCAGCACATTCTTGTGCAGCAGATTGAGGGTCAGCAGGGTCGCATAGAGGCTGGAAGTCTTGCCCGAACCGGTGGGGCCGGTGAGCAGCACCAGGCCGAAGGGTTCGTTGAACATGCGCGACATGTGTTTCGCGTCGTCCTCGAGAAAGCCGAGCTGACCTATACCCATGAAGGCGCTCTTCATAGGTAGGATGCGCACCACCATGTTCTCGCCATAGGGGCAGACGGTGGTGGAGGCGCGGAAGTAGTATTGAGTGTTGAGGATGGTCGACTCAAACGAGCCATCCTGGGGCAGCCGCTGCTCAGCGATGTCCATGCCTGCCTTTAGCTTGAGGGATGAGATCAGCCGCTTGAAGGGGTTGGGCAGGGAGAGCATGGAACGCATCACGCCGTCGATGCGGAAGGCGATGTTGAGGGTGTCGGTCATCGGCCGCAGGTGGATATCCGAGGCGCGGTGTTTGGCGGCGAGATGGAATAGATGCTCCAGCAACTGCTCCACCGGACGCGCCTGGGAGTGGTCGTTGGAGATGATATGGATCTCCCGGTCCAGCAGCTCCTCCACCGGGTTGTCGAGAAAGTGATAGTAGTGGTGGATCGCGTCGATCAGCTTCGACTCCTCGACCATCACATACTCCGGTGCCAGGCCAGTATGGCGGGTCACCGTTTGGGTCATGCTGGCAAAGTCGATGCTCGATGTGGCGATTAGAATCTGGTTCTCATCGCGCAACACAGGCAGAAACTTTTGGCTCAGGCAGAGGTTGCGGTTGACCCGCCGCAGCAAGTTAGCGTCGATCGCCAACTGGTCGAGATCGTGATAGGGGATGTTGGCCTGGTCGGCCAGCCCCAAGGCCAGATCATACTCGGTGACCAGCCCGGTGCTGGTGAGGATACTGCCGAACTTCTCGCCGCTGACAGTGTGTTCGTGCAGGGCGAAGGCGATCTGCTCATCGCCGATTACGCCGCGTGCCTTGAGCAGTTCTCCTAGGGGTAATTTATCCACCGGTGCGTCCATCTTCTGGCTCCTTGGCGGCTTTTGCCGCGAGAGTCTGTTTTATGCGGTGCTGAATCCGATAGAGCGTGTTGCTGTCCGGATTGCCTGTGGGCGACAGTTGGTTGTCGCGCTGGAATTCGTAAATCGCCTTCATCAGTTTACCGCCGACTACGCCGTCGAGAGTGCCATCGTAGTAGCCGAGGCTGGCCAGATCCTGCTGCAGCAGCTCAACCGCTTCTCCATTCACGCCGTAGTGGTAGGCCTCTAGCCGGTAGGGCGCTTGCCAGAGCAGCAGCCATTTGCCAGAGGGTAGTTGCAGTAGTGGAGCCTCGTCGCTGGCGTCCTCCTGCTGTGCCAGAGTGACCGGCTGCAGAGTGTTGAGATTCGCCAGCAGGGCCTGAATCCTGCCGAACTTGTTCTGCCTCAGTAAGGGCGCCAGCAGGCGGGTCTGCTCCTCGAGCTGATAGGCAGCGAGGAATGTCTGAATCGCTTCGTCGCTGAGTGTTGGCGTGGCGGAAGGGGCAGCCGTTGCGAGAGGGGGCGGCGTTGCCACTGTAGAAGACGCTACGCTGCTTGGCAGCATTCCGCTGTTGTAGAGCAGGAGACTGATGACTGCACCTGCAGTGAGGGCCGCTGCCGCACCGCCCAAGAACCACCAGTGGCGTCTGCCGGCAGTGGCTGGAATCAACTCCGTCTCCGCCTCCCACACCAGTGAGGGGCTGATGGCGCGGCTGCGATGGGCGCAGAGGCCATACAGGCAGCGCTCCATCAGCAGGTTGAGGCGGCGTGGGTTGCCGTTGCTGAAGCGCTGAATCGCGCGCAGCGCGCCGGGCTGCATGCTGATGCAGCCGTTGCAGCCGGCCGTGTTGAGTTTGAAATAGATGTACTGTTCGGTGGTCTCTCGGTCCCAAGGCAAGACCCGAGCGTGTAGCGCCACCCGACTCATCAACTGGCGCAGATCGGTACGCTGCAGGTTCTGTTCCAGCTCCGGTTGGCCCACCAGCAGGATCTGTAGCAGCTTCTCACGTTCTGTCTCTAGGTTGGAGAGCATGCGCACCAGTTCGAGGCTCTCGATGGAGAGATTCTGCGCGTCATCGATTACCAGCACGCAGTTGTTGCCTTGCCAGAACTGCTCCAGCAGGAAGCTGTTGAGCGCATCCAGTTGCGACTGGAAGTCGGCGTTGCCGATATCGATGCCGAAATCTTTGTTGATCGCACGCAGCAGCTCGACCCCTTGGGTGAAGCTGTTGAGGATCAGCGAGCTGGCGATCTCCCGCTCCTGCAGCGCCAGCAGCAGGCGACGGGTGATGGTGGACTTGCCCAGCCCCACCTCGCCAGTGAGCAACATAAAACCCTTGCGTCCGAGGATCGCATGCAGCAGCTCGGTGACTGAGCTCTCGGCCCGCGGCTCGCGATAGAAGTGGCGCGCATCGGGCACCACCGGGAAGGGATTGTGGCTGAGCCCCAGATAGGTGAGATAGATGTCGCCCTCCACCTTTGTGCCGAACAGGGTGTCGGCGGCCAGTCCCCTTGTGGGCTGGACCGGTGTGGTTTCGGCGAGACGCAGTTCGCCGCCTGACTTTACAGCGGTTGTTTCCATCGTGCTTTGAGCGTGGTTGCGAGTTTTTCGAGTCGTAGATCACCCGGGTGCGACTGTTGTAGCCGCTGCAGCAGTTGAGATGCACCTACCTGATCGCCACGGTTCCAGCGTAGCACCACCAGATTGGCACCCGCCTCCAGGTTGTCAGGGTTCTTTTTCAGTACTTTGTGGAGCAGGTGCTCGGCCTCTTCGTGGTCGCCCTGACGTAGCGCCCAGTAGGCTTCCAGGTTGGTCACATAGGGGTGGGAGCGGCCTAGCAGTTTCCACAGGCGGGCCAGGTTGCGGTTGAAGTTGGCCTCGTTGCCACTGGCGATGGCGGAACGAATCGCGTTGATGCGTTGGGTAATCTTGCCGTTACGGCGGATCTCACGCTGCACATCCGCCTCTCTGTCGGAGGGGGTGTGGGTCGGTTGTTGCTGTTTTTCCTCCTCAGTCGGGATGGCGTTGAGCAGATCCATGCCCGCTGAGCCAGATTGGCCGGCTTGCGGTTCGAGATTCGGGGTCTCTGCCGGCGTGCTCTGTGGTCGGCCTGCCTGGGCGATAAGTGCCCGGGCTCTGCTGTTTGCTGGCTTGCTGGCGGCGTTGAAGGGAACGGTTGGCTGTCGCTCAATCAAGTCGGCGCTGGTGACTACGGGGTTTCCGCTGTTGGGGTGATTGGTCAGCAGAGTTGAAGTCAGCAGTGAGAGACTACCGCCAACCAGGAACAGGACCACAAACATGACCCAGAGGAGTGGCGAGCCTCTTCCGCTACGGCCGATCGTGAGGCGTTGTGCCTTTCGCTTTAGCTTGGGCGGTTCAGCAGTTGAGACGGGCGGCGGGTCGAGGCTTAGACCCTGGCCGTCGTCAGGTATCCCCTGGAGGGCTTGATGGATAAGGCTCATATTACTGATACTCGCAATACAACCACCAGCTCCCTGGTCTCCTGAAGGTCATCTTCCCTGCCAAAGATTTTGCCCAGCACCCCCAGCTTGTCGCGCCCGGGGAAGCCCGAGTCGGTGCTGCGGCGCATGTCGCTGATCAGGCCGCCGAGCATCACGGTTTCGCCGTTATGCAGCTTCACGGTGGTGCTGATCTCCTCCAGGTTGACCTTGGGCAGGGAGATGGCGACATTTTGGATGGTGACCAGCTTCAGACTCTCGAGGTCCACCTCACTCTTGATCGGGTGGATTGAGAGTGATACACGGCCATCTTCACCGATAAAGGGGATAACGCCGAGTAGCAGCCCGTCGAACACGGTGTCGGTCTTGATCTCGGTGGAGACGGTGCCGTTGCCGACTACTGTGGAGGTGTTCTGGGTGATTTTGGTCTCTTTGATATAGGTGTTGCTCTGCCCCACGCTGATCATCGCCGGCTGGGCGTGGCGTGCACGGATGGTGGGGTTTGAGAGCAGCTGCACTTCACCAAACGCCTCCAGCAGGGTGGCGGCAAACAGGGTGCTGTTATTGCCATTGAGATTGGAGAAGACCAGTCCCGCCTGTGGGGCCACTGGGCCGGGGGTGGAGCTGATCGTGAGCGGATTGGCGCCTGGATTGAATACATCGTTGGAGAGGACCTGGCTAATGCCGGAGGAGAAACCGACGGTGCCGCCGAGGGCCTCGCGCAGCAGTGACCAGTCGATACCAAACTCATAGCCGTCGGCCAGCCTCACCTCGAGGATACGTGCCTCAATCAGCACCTGGCTGCCGACGATTTTCTGGTAGCGCGACACCAGCTTCTCCACGTTGCGCACCACCGAGGGTTTGTCGCGGACATAGAGAGTGCCGGAGAGGGCGTTCAGATCAGCCTTGCCCTTGGCAGAGAGCAGCGCCTTGATCGAGGTCTGCAGCGAATCATAGGGGTTGGTGATATTGCCGCTCTTGCCGGAGATTCTGAAGTTGCCGGTGAGGCTGGAGGTGCTGCCCTGGGAAGTGCTGGCACTGCCGAGTACGTCACCGCCGGCATCGAAGGAGGCAGTGGTCTGCGACTCGACAAAATCGAGGTGGAACACGGCTGTCTGAAACGGAGTGATAAACAGGGTGTTGCCGCGGGTCTCGCTGTGGAGGTCGGCGCTTTCGAGGATCCAGTTGAGTACCTGGGAAGCCGGGGTGTCGCGAAAGTGGACCGATATCGGACGCGGGTTGCTGCTCAGGGCTGGATCGATCAGCAGGTTGAGGCCTGCCTCTTCGGCGACCGCGCGCAGCAGATGGCGTACATCTTCGTTGTCCAGGGAGATGCTGATCAGCTGGTCGCCAAGCGGATCAAAGTTCGGCAGCAGCGGCTCGATCGGTGCACCTTGCAGGGCCGGGCCCTGCTCCAGATTATTGCGCACTTCATCTTGATAGCGACCAATTGTTTTCGAGCCATCGATCAGGCGCTCGCGGATCATCTGGTAAGCGGAGAGCTTGGGATCGCCCTCAGGCTGCTGTTTCTGCGGCACCGAGTTACAGCCGGCCAAGGTTAGCATGGCAGCCGCCAGGGGAAGGAGCAGATGCATTCGAATTTTTGTTGCTGTGTTGTTCGTGCTCATAGTCGGTTTTCCGCTGGGTTTTCCGTCCAGGACTGGGATAGCTGCCCGCTTTCAAGTGTGGTGGTCTCCATGCCCACGCCTTTCTGCAGCCAGTGGCTGACATTACGCCAGCTTAAAAGCACACCCTCTGGCTGCACCTTCTCGACACGGGGCCCCTCCGGCAGGGTCTCGCCTTGACGGTAGAAGCGGCCGTCGATGACGCAGTAGCGCCGTTTTGATGAGACGAAGGTCATCGACAGGCTGTAGTGGGATGGCAGTTCAACCTTGGGCGCATCCATAATCGGATAGGTCCGGGCGACCCGCTGGTAGCCGAAAGCCATCAGGTTGGCAGGGCCGCGCGGGGGAGCCTTCGGCGTCACCAGACGCGCCAGGCGCGGCTCCAGCTGGGCCAGGTCGGCGATTACGGTTGGCTTGACGCGCGGGATGTTGGGGGCCTTGGGTAGCTTGATCTGTACCAGCTGGCGAGGTTGCTCAAGACGCCAATAGGCATAGGCGGCGCTGAAGATCACCGAGAGGCTGAACAGCAGGGAGAGGATCAGGGGGAGATATTTGAGTCTCATTGCAGTGGCCGCTCCATCTTGATTTCAAAACGTGAGCGGTCCAGATCGGTGGTGAAGTTGCGCTCGACAATCCGGTAGCCTAGTTGCCGCAGGTCGAGCAGAAGCCCCTGCTGTGCCGCCTGAGCCTCGCGAAATCCCTTTTTCAGGGTGCCCCTGAGGGAGACGCTGATATTGCTCTCGCCATATTCGGCGCTCATGCTCTCGATCCGCTGCCCCTCACGAATCACAGAAGAGAGCTCGCTCAGCAGGCGCCGGTAGGAGGGGGCGATGCGTACCCAGGCGAGCTCTTGGGCGAAGTCGAGGGTGCTCTGATAATCGGGGGCCGGCTCGATGGGAGGTAAGGCCCGCTGCCGGAGTTCCGTCTGTAGATGGTCTGCCTCGGCAGTACGGTTGTCTGCGCTGACGTGCAGCATCTGACCGCCGATCGCAAGACCGGCAGCGAGAATCAGTCCGCTGACCGCGCTCAGGGGCAGGGACATCTGGGTTGTTTTGGCCGCCAATCCCATCGTGGTTGAGAGACCATGGCGGGGTTTTAAGAGCTTCAGGGTCTGTGGCAGCGATGCCTGACGCGGACCCTGTTCGGTATCCAGGGGTTCGGAGGGGAGCAGCAGTGCCGTGGCATCGAGTCGCTCGGTGAGTTCGACGGCGTGCTCTTCCAGTTTCTCTTCATCTTCTAGCCAGTGCAGAAAGATCAGTTCGCGCAGCTTGATATGTTCGTTCTCTTCGGCGCTGCGCAGCTCCTGGGCAAGAGAGTTCCAGAGTAGCTCCTGGGTGTCAGGTGTCTCGGTATAGGCGGAGATGGTGGCGGCAGTGAGCGGTCGGGTGGAGCTGCCCACCAGCAGTTCGGCATTGCCGTCATGCAGCAGCACCAGGGCCACCGGCTCCTTGCGTTTGAGTTGGCGCAGGGTCTGCCAGAGCACCTCATAGAGGGAGAAGATCATCAGGTGATGATGGTTGGCTGCCTGCCGCTCCTGATAACGTAGATAGGTGCTGGTGGGAATTGCGGTATAGAGCAGTTCTGTGGTGGTCTTGTCGCGGCTGCGCTTCCAGTGGGTGATGATGTAGGGGGATTCCTCCATCTCGCCCTTCTCCTGCAGCTGGCGGCGGATCAGGGATTCGGCATATTTGGCTGGCGCGTCGATACGCAGCACCTGGCTGACCGCGTTCTCCGGCTGGATCAGCCAGGCGGTATCCTGCGCGAGTTCGCTGGTATCGTTGAACGGGCGGAGGCTGCGTTTCTCCAGCAGCATCGGGCGGTCGTTGAGGTCGATCAGGTAGTGCCGCGCCATCGGATTATCTCGTACGTACCAGAAAGGCCCCACGTAGTGTCACGGTGGCGGTGCTTTCCTGGGTGTTGATCTCACTGTTATCGGCCATCTTGGCCCCTAAAATGGTCGCCTTGTTCTTTACCTCATCCCGAGTTGCGGTGATGTCGACCCGCAGGTATTCGGGCTTGTAGTAGAAGGCCGGTCCATGGTCTGCCTGAGCGAGCAGGCGGGAGACCAGGTCCCAGCTTGTCTCGCGCTGCAGGCTGACCGGAAAACGCTCCCAACTCTGCGGCGTAGCACCGGTGGCTGAGGCCTTGTCCAGCAGCGCCTTCGCCCGTGCGACGAAGGCTTGGTGGGCAGCGAGCCGCCGGTGCGACTGTTCGGTCTGGCGCTGCCACTCGTTGAGGGTGGCAAGGCGTTGGTTCGCCGCGTCCTGGCGCAACCACCCCTCTACTGCATAGTGAGTCGCAGCAGGAAGAGCGATCAGCGCCGACAGGCCAAGGAGCAGGGGCAGGGGAGACATGGCTTACAGGTTCAGACGCAGAACAGCGGCAGCACCGGCGTCGGGGCCGAGAGCAACATTGACCTTGGTGACGGGGCCAGTCTCAAATGCAGCGGGCCAGTTGGCCACAGTGGGGGTGGTGCCAGCGCCGCCGGCTACATTCTCTACATAGAGGAAGTTGCCGGCCTGACCGTTGGCCTCGCCATCGATGATGCGGTCCAGTGCGATGCCGAGATCGGTGGGGATGGCGGAGGTGGCAGCGCCCTGTTTCGCCTGCAGCCGGATTACGTTGCCGAAGCTGCCGGCGGAGGTGAAGGTCAGCATGATGGTGTACTGGGTGCCGTCGGCGGAGCTATAGCGGCGCTGCATGGTGCTGCCAGTGGCGCCCAGTGGTGGCGTCAGCAGGCCGACAGTACGTAGCTGATTGAGGATGTTCTCTTCAGTGATGCCGTCAGCCACCGAACCGTCGCGCAGATTGTTGGCGTCGGGGGCGTTGGTGTCATTGGCGATATCACCAAGGATCCAGCCGGTGCGGTCGTAGTAGTTCTGGTAGGTGACCATCCAGTCATTGATAAAGCCGTTGAAGAGCTTCTTCTGGTCGCCACTGCGGACCAGGTCCTTACCCTTGATAACAGCACCCAGGATGATGCCGATGATGATGATGACGATGGATATCTCGACCAGGGTGAAACCCGCGCTGCGATGGCGGGAACCCAGGATGTTCGGCCTGCTCATGTGATGACTCCTCAAGAAATTTTTTGCTTTGGACCTTTGTTTGTCGCACGGCTTGCCAAAAGAACTTTGGCGTTGGCGGTATGACGGAATCATTTTGTGAATAGCCGGTCTTGCCTGCAATGGACAACTTGGAGTGGTAATGGGAACGGGTGCCCATTTTCTGGTGAAAAAGCGGAACGGCGAGATTAGGAGTTATTTTTTACCGGAAAAATACTCAGGAAATGCCCCATTAAGAATTTTTTTCCCTTTTATTATCAGAGACTTGCATCACGTAAAAAGTGACTGTACGTCACACTATTGGGGGCTGTTGCGTCACAAAAAAGAGCGCGCTAGAAGTGCACGATTTGGAATTAAATTCTGTAGTAAGGACGTTCTTTGGTGTCCCAACGGGCCGATTGAGCATGGAGGTTTCCCGGTGAGGGCAACCTCCTGAGTGCAGCTGTGGCCGTGTCGATTTTCATAAAGGAAGCTGGTACAAGGATGTGCCATGGCTAAACCGGAAAACAATCGAGGCCTGCGGCGTTTGATCAATGCGACCCGTTGGTCGATGCAGGGCTTTGCCTCCGCCTATCGTCATGAGGCGGCGTTTCGTCAGGAGGTCTGGTTGCTGGCGCCGCTGCTTCCGGTCGGCCTCTGGCTGGGCGACAGCGGGGTGGAAAAGGCCCTGCTGGCCGGCTCTCTGCTGATCGTGCTGCTGGTGGAGTTGCTCAATAGCGCAGTGGAAAATGTGGTCGATCGTATCGGTGACGAGCCCCACAAACTCTCCGGCCGGGCCAAGGATCAGGGTTCTGCCGCGGTGTTTTTGGCGCTGCTGTTGGTGGTGATGACCTGGGGATTGGTGCTACTGGTTTGAAGCGGAATCAGTTGCTCTCCGGCTCATAGGCCAGGTTCGGCGCCAGCCAGCGTTCCACCTCTTGCAGTTCCATGTCGATGCGGGCGGCGTAGCTTACGACCTGGTCGCGGTTGATCTTGCCGACTGCGAAGTAGTGGCTGTCGGGGTGACTAAAATAGAGTCCGCTGACCGCTGCTGTGGGCACCATGGCCTTGGCCTCGGTGAGCCAGATGCCGGTGTTCTTCTCCACGTCGAGCAGCTCCCAGAGCATATCCTTTTCGGTGTGATCTGGGCTGGCGGGATAGCCCATGGCGGGGCGGATGCCGGTGTACTTCTCAGCGACACGCTCCTCGTTGCTGAGTTTCTCGTTAGCGGCATAGCCCCAGTAGTGACGGCGCACCCGTTCGTGTAGCCACTCGGCCAGGGCCTCGGCGAGGCGATCGGCCAAGGCCTTGAGCATGATGGCGCTGTAGTCGTCGTGATCCTTTTCAAACTCGACGATCTTGTCGTTGATGCCGATACCTGCAGTGCAGGCGAAGCCGCCGATATAGTCGCTGTGGCCGCTCGCTTTCGGGGCAATGAAGTCGGCCAGGCAAGTGTTGGCCTTGCCCTTCGGCTGTTTGCCCTGCTTGCGCAGGAAGTGCAGGGTGCTGATGGGGCGCCTCTGTTCGCCTGCTGCTGGCTGAAGGCCATAGACCTCAACGTCATCACCCACGGCGTTGGCCGGGAACAGGCCGATGACCGCCTTGGCGGTCAGCCACTTCTCGGTGATGATCTTGTGCAGCATCTCGCGGGCGTCGGCGAGCAGTTTCTTCGCCTCTTCGCCCTTCTCCCGGTCTTCCAGTATCTGCGGATAGCGGCCCTTGAGCTGCCAGGCGTGGAAGAAGAAGGTCCAGTCGATGTAGTCGATCAGTAGCTCGAGCTGGATATCGTCCATGACGTTGACCCCCAACTTGTTGGGTTCACAGGCGACGAAGTTGTCCCAGTCGATGGCGACGGGATTGGCTCTGGCCGCTTCGATTGGCACCAAGTTACGGGCCTCGTTCTTGGATGCGCGGCGCTCGCGTACATCCTCGTATGAGCGGCGCAGGTCGGCGATATAGTCATCGCGCAGATCCTTGGAGAGCAGGTTGCTGGCGACGCCGACGGCGCGGGAGGCGTCGGGCACATAGACCACCGGGTGGTCATACTCAGGCTCGATTTTCACGGCGGTATGGGCGATGGAGGTGGTGGCACCGCCGATCATCAGCGGCTGGCTCATGCGGAGGCGTTTCATTTCCTTGGCGACGTGGACCATCTCATCGAGCGACGGGGTGATCAGGCCGGAGAGGCCGATGATATCGACCTGATGCTCTTGGGCCTGTTTGAGGATGGTGTCGGCGGGTACCATCACGCCGATGTCGATCACCTCATAGTTGTTGCACTGCAGTACCACGCCGACGATGTTTTTGCCGATGTCATGAACGTCGCCCTTCACCGTGGCCATCAGGATCTTGCCTTGGGCCTGGACGCCGCACTCGGCCTTCTCTGCCTCCAGGAAGGGTTCCAGATAGGCCACCGACTTCTTCATTACCCGGGCCGATTTGACCACCTGGGGCAGGAACATCTTGCCAGCGCCGAATAGGTCGCCGACCACGTTCATGCCGTCCATCAGTGGGCCTTCGATGACTTCCAGGGACTTGTCGACCGCCAGGCGCGCCTCTTCGGTATCCGTGTCGATATACTCGGTGATGCCTTTTACCAGGGCGTGCTCCAGCCGTTTGTTGACCGGCCAGCTGCGCCACTCCAGATCCTCCACCTTGTTGCCGCCGACCACGTCGCCCGCGTAGTTGGGGGCGATCTCCACCAGCCGGTCGCCCGCCTCAGGATCTTTATTGAGGACCACATCTTCCACTGCGTCGCGCAGCTCGGCGGGCAGGTCATCGTAGACCGCCAGCTGGGCAGCGTTGACTATGCCCATGTCCATGCCGGCCTGGATCGCGTGGTAGAGGAACACCGCGTGGATCGCCTCGCGCACCGGGTTGTTGCCGCGGAAGGAGAAGGAGACATTGGAGACGCCGCCGGAGATCAGCGCATGGGGGCAGGCGGCTTTTATCTCGCGGGTTGCTTCGATGAAGTCGACGCCGTAGTTGTCGTGCTCTGGGATGCCGGTGGCGACGGCGAAGATGTTGGGGTCGAAGATGATGTCCTCGGCTGGGAAGCCTACCTCTTCGGTCAGAATCTGATAGGCGCGGGTGCAGATCTCCACCTTGCGCGCCTGGGTGTCGGCCTGGCCCTCCTCGTCGAAGGCCATCACGATCACTGCGGCGCCGTAGCGGCGGCAGAGCTTGGCCTGCTGCTTGAACTTGTCGATCCCCTCTTTCATGGAGATGGAGTTGACGATGGGTTTGCCCTGCACACACTTCAGCCCCGCCTCGATGATCTCCCACTTGGAGGAGTCGATCATCACCGGCACCTTGGAAATGTCGGGTTCGCCGGCACAGAGATTAAGAAAGCGCTGCATGGCGGCGACGCCGTCGAGCATCGCCTCGTCCATGTTGACGTCGACCACCTGGGCGCCGTTCTCTACCTGGGCGCGGCAGACGTCGAGGGCCTCTTCGTACTCCTCGTTGAGGATCAGCCGCTTGAACTTGGCAGAGCCGGTGACGTTGGCCCGTTCGCCGACGTTGACGAAGAGTGAGTCGGGGCCGATGTTGAGGGGTTCCAGGCCGGAGAGACGGCACTCGGGGCGGATCTCCGGCAATTTGCGGGGCGCCTGGTCTGCCACCGCCTCGGCGATCGCCTTGATGTGTGCCGGCGTGGTGCCACAGCAGCCACCGATGATGTTGAGAAAGCCCGCCTCGGCCCACTCGGCGATCTGCTGGCCCATCGCCTCGGGACCCAGATCGTACTCGCCGAACTCGTTGGGCAGGCCAGCATTGGGGTGGACGTTGACGTAGCACTCGGCGACCCGTGATATCTCCTCCACGTACTGGCGCATCAGCTCCGGGCCGAGGGCGCAGTTGAGACCGATGGAGATCGGGCGGGCGTGGCGCAGGCTGTTGTAGAAGGCCTCGGTGGTTTGGCCAGAGAGGGTACGGCCGGAGGCGTCGGTGATGGTGCCGGAGATCATGATCGGCAGCCGCAGCTGGTCCTGATCGAATACCTGCTCGCAGGCGGCAACTGCTGCTTTCGCGTTGAGGGTGTCGAAGATGGTCTCGATCAGCAGGATGTCGACACCGCCCTCGATCAGGCCGCGGGTCGCCTCGGCGTAAGCCTCTACCAGCTCGTCGAAGCTGATGTTGCGCGCGCCGGGGTCGTTGACGTCGGGAGAGATGGAGGCGGTGCGATTGGTGGGGCCGAGTACACCGGCGACGTAACGTGGCTTCTCCGGTGTGGCATATTTGTCAGCCGCCTCGCGGCAGAGGCGCGCACCGGCGACGTTCATCTCGTAGGCTAGCTCCTGCATGTCGTAGTCGGCCATCGAGATGCGGTTGGCGCCGAAGGTGTTGGTCTCGAGGATGTCGGCGCCGGCCTCCATGTACTCCTCGTGGATGTTGCGGATCAGCTCCGGCTGAGACAGTACCAGCAGGTCGTTGTTGCCCTTCAGATCGCTCGGCCAGTCGGTGAAACGTTCACCTCGATAATCTTCTTCCGTGAGCTTGTGGCGTTGGATCATGGTGCCCATGGCACCGTCCAGAATGAGAATCCGTTCACATAGTATCGATTCAAGTTCCGGGGTAATATTGTCCATAATTGGGCCAGCCATAATGATTCACGTCGCTAAGCGTAGTCTAAAAGGTTGGGGATTATAGATCCCTGGAATGATATAGGCGACAGCAGCACCCCTTACCTTAGATGCTGTTCGCGGAATTTGGTGGTGGTGCCGCGGTGTCTTTCACCCTGGAAACCAACCTGATGGATTGGGAGTGAGTATTTTGGCTAGACAAGCCCTTCTGATAGATGATTCCAAATCGGCCCGAATCGTATTGAGCCGCTTATTGAAAAAGAGTGGCTTCGAAAATGTCACCATGGCCGAGTCTGGTGAGCAGGCACTGGAACAGTTGGAGACGATCACGCCCGATGCCATTTTCGTTGACTACTTCATGGATGGTATGGATGGCCTGGAGACCATCGCTGCGATCAAGAAGATCCCGCGTCTGACCAATATCCCGGTGGTGATGTGCACTGCCAACGAGGGCAAACGCTATGCCGAGGCGGCGGAGTCCCATGGTGCGGTCGGCATCATGACCAAACCGCCCACCAGGGAGGGGCTGCAGGAGATCATCGAGCTGGTCGATCAGGCCACCGAGGCGGCGTCGGCGGTGGCTGCCACGCCGGTGGTGGAGCCTGTGCGGGAGCTGCCCAGGGATAGCGAGAGGGTGCACGGGAGCTTTGCTATCTCGGCGGAGGAGGTGCGCAGCATCGCGCGACGCGCCACCCGTCAGATCGCCCAAGAGGTGGTTGGCGACCTGGCGGCTCAGGCGGTGGAGCGGAGTCTCAAAGAGCGGCCATTGGATGTCAATATCGACAAGCTGCGTGATGAGATCATCGAGCAGGTGAATCGGGACGTGGAAGCGATCGTCATCAAGCTCAACGATCGGGTGGTGGCCGAGGTGATTGGCACCCATTTTCGCGAGCAGTGGGCGGTCTTTTCAGAGCAGATCGCAGCACAGCTGGAGGTGTTCAAGCGTGGCGTGACGAGTCAGTTGCCCGGGCGCGAACAGTTGCTTGAGGAAGTGCTCCGTCAGGTGCCCGATAAGGGCGAGATGATCGAAGAGATCCGCAGTGTGGCCGAGGGCTCTATCGATGCCCACGCCGCAGAGACGGCGACCCGGGTCGCCCGGGAGGTCGCGAAAAACACTGCAGCCGAGGTGGCCGAGGAGCTTTTTGAGCAGCGCTTCAAGACGATGCCAGTGTCGGCGGTGGCGGCTGGCGGTAGTGGCCGGCGGCGTCTATTGATGGTCGGGGGTGGCCTGTTTCTGGTCGGACTGATCGCTGGTTTTCTGCTGCTTTAAAGGCTTGGGGTCCGGTGCAATGCCGGGCGTTCTGGGGTATTCGATAGTGATCTGGCCCTCCGCAGAGACCGGAATCTCTCTCGCCTCTCCAACCAGCTGGAAGCTGCCCTCAAGGGAGTATTGTAGAGGCAGATCGCGGTTGAACATGACCTTGCCGAAGTGGCCGACGATGTTGAATAGATCGCTGCTTGTCACTGCGGTCAGACGTTGGATGGAGTAAGGTTTGAGGATAAAAGCCAGCGGAATTTCCGCCTCGCAGAAACGACTCCCGTTCAGATCCAGGTGATAGCTGAAGCGGCGCAGCCGTAGCGGTAGTTTGCCCGGATTTCTTAGCGCCAGGGAGACGCGGTAGAGGTGCGCGGGTTCGGTCAGACTCTCCACCTGCAATCCCTCTAAGTAGACCGTGGGGAGAGGGGGGGATGCGAAACATATGCCCCAGCCCGCCAGCGCTAGAATCAGGCTGGTCAGGCGCAGCCAGGGTGTGATGAATCTCCACATGCCTCAGAGTATGCCTTGTCGCCAGGACCCCGGTGAAGCCGGGATTTCCCTTAGATAATCATTGGTTTCTGCCGGACTCCGGCGAACCGAATGACGTTATAGTGTGGGCAGCAGTGGGGGCAGGTAATGTTTGGTTTAGGTCGAAAAACAGTGATGCCAGAGCCCGAGGAGGCTCTGCCCGGACGGCGTGAGGCGATGGCAGTGGCGGACAACCACTTTGTCTTGGGCAATCCGCTGCGGGGGCCATTTCCTGAGGGGCTGGAGTTTGCCATGTTCGGGCTCGGTTGTTTTTGGGGGGCAGAGCGGCGTTTCTGGGAGTTGCCGGGGGTCTTCTCGAGCGCAGTGGGTTATGCAGCCGGATATACCCCGAATCCCAGCTATGAAGAGGTCTGCAGCGGCATGACCGGCCACAATGAGGTGGTGCGGTTGGTATTCGCCCCGGCTAAGTTGAGATACCAGAAGCTGCTCAAATGTTTCTGGGAGTCTCACGATCCAACCCAAGGCATGCGTCAGGGCAACGATCTGGGCACTCAATATCGTTCGGGCATCTATACCTACTCAGAGGCCCAGCAGCAGCTGGCGGAGGCGTCCCGCCGAGTCTATCAGAATGCCCTCTCTCAGACCGGTGGCCGGCCGATCACCACCGAGATCATCGCAGCGCCGAACTTCTACTTTGCCGAGGCCTACCATCAGCAGTATCTGGCGAAGAATCCGAACGGCTACTGCGGCCTCGGCGGTACCGGGGTCAGCTTCCCGCGGCGCTGAGCCACCTTGGCTCAAGTCAGCCTGGCCGTGAGGTAAGTGAATTCCGCGAGTGGCCAACAGTCCACGACTCCCATCCATGGGGTCGTACCTCCTGCATCCCTACAGTCGTTCGTAATAGCCAGCTATCCCCTACAGGGATGTAGGGGAGGAGCGTGAGCAGGGAGCGGTAGCTTTACGTGCGATTTGCGCCTTGAATCTGAATATTCTGAATCACAATCCATTTCGTCCAGACTGAATCAGAGGCTCCCTAACGTTTATTGCCGCATATACCCGAACCGCCGTCTCGATGCTAGCAACAGCAGGAGCAGCAGCCATGGGCTAAGTGCGCCACCGCCGCCTGATGATGCTTCATATACCTGGATGGTGACTATCGCATCGGCGGAGTCGGTTTTTCCATCGCTGACCCTGAAGCTGAAGGAGTCTGTCCCCGTAAATCCATCATTGGGGCGGTAGCTTAGATCAGGTGCGCTGCCGCTCAATGTGCCATTGGCAGGCTGGGTGACCAAGGTGTAGGTCAGGCTGTCGCCATCGGCGTCACTGCCGGTGAGAGTGATGGCGAGTGTCGAACCTGTGGTGACACTGAGCGACCGGGAGGTTGCCGTTGGAGCCGTATTGTCGGGGATCGTTGCGGTTGTAACAGCCAGGCCCCAGGGATCGCGTATGATCCCGCTTCTTCCATCGCGATCGAACGCATCGTTATCCGTGAGCGTCATGGTAATGGTGCGCTCGGTGTGGTCGATGACCGCAGCGGTGAAAGTTTGCCAAGTATCACTGCTGTCCAGTTTACGAACGATGGTGTCTTGCGGAATGCTCACCGTGGATGGAAATTGGAAGACCACGGTTGCGCTACCGGAGGGCGCTGTGATGCTGAAGTCGAATAGTCCCAGTGGAAAGTGGTAACCGTCGTCTGGAACCTCCAGATCGGTCTCATTGGAGATGGGAAGCCCGCTCTGACCGCTAGTGTGCGCGATCAGTTGCCCGTTTTCGGTGGAGATCGTCACTTTCTTTCCTGCCAGATCGTCCAGACCAAGGTCATGTGCGGTGGTAGGGGGAACAATGAACTCGAGGATGCTGTTGTCAACAGCGCCATCTCCCGTTTCCAGGGCGTCGATAACACCATCTTCATCACTGTCGGTGGGATGGTCGGGGTCGCCAATCTCCCGGACATCCGGTGCGCCGTCGGTGTCGGTGTCGATGGAATCGGGGTCAAGCCCGGCACTGCTGGCCTGCTCGTCACTCAGACCGTCGCTGTTGTTGTCGTTGACGGTCGCTTCATTGACCGTTACCGGCAGTTCAATGGTGTCACTTGCGCCCCGGCTGTCGATCACTGTCAGGATCAGGGTCTCGCTGCCCGCATTCAGGGCGTTGTAGATCAGGTCCGAGCCTTCGATGGTCGTGGTGCCCAGTGCCGATGCCGATACAGTGAAAATGTGACTGTCAGTGCTGTCTGCATCGGTAACGCCGAAATTGAGTGTCGCACTCTGGCCGGTAACGGTGACCAGCCCGTTGTTGCCCTGACGAGCCAGTACCGGTGCCTGGTTGTTTTCCGTCACCGTGATGCGCACGGTTGCTGGTTCGGAATGGTCGCTGCCATCGTTGACCGTGAAGGTGAGTTGATCCTCGCCACTGAAATCGGCATTCGGCGTAAAGGTCAGGTTGGGAGCAGTCCCGCTCAAGCTGCCGTGAGCTGGCTGTGTGACCAAAGCGTAGCTGAGGCTATCTCCATCGGCGTCGGTTCCGTTCAGGGCGATGTCGATGGCCGCGTCCTCCACGGTGGTGAGTGACTGCGCCTCGGCAATCGGTATGTCCTGGATGGCAGTGACGTTGATCGTTACGCTGGCCGCGGCTGAATCGGTAATCCCATCATTGACCTTGAAGGTGAACGAGTCTGCCCCGGCGAAGTTGGCGCGGGGTGTGTAGCTTAGTGAAGGGGCCTCGCCGGTGAGTGTGCCCTGTTGCGGAGTGCTGAGCAGGGTGAAGGTGAGCGCGTTACCTTCCGCGTCGGTACCCTCCAGCTCTATTGCAACTGGGCTATCCTCGTCAACGGTGATGGTCTGGCCAGTTGCGACCGGCGCGTCGTTGTGCTCGACAATGGTGATGTTGATGCTGACCGTAGCGGAATCGGCACGGCCATCACTGGCCTTGAAGGTAAATGAATCCACGCCGTGGAAATCGGTCGCTGGGGTATAAGTTAGGCTGGGCGGCGTACCGTTCAGTTGGCCATGGGCGGGTTGCGTGACAATCAGGTAGGTGAGTGCATCACTGTCCAGGTCGGAGCCAGTCAGGGTGATCCCTAGCGGAGTGTCCTCTAGGGCGGCCAACGATTGGCCGTTGGCAACGGGGGCGTCATTGATTGGCGCAATATTGACGTTAAAACTCTCGATTGTCCGGCCATTATCTCCATCGGTAACCGCGATCGTTACGGCGGCGGCTCCGGATGCGTTGGCGGCGGGGGTCAGCGTGATTTTTCTGCTGGCTCCGCTGCCGGAAAGCTGGAGGTTTGCAGCAGGAAACAGCTGCGGATTGCTGGATGCCGCGGTTACGTACAGATCAGCCGTTGCCGTTTCGACATCACCAATGGTAAAGGCAATAGAGATGGGGGCCTGATCCTCATCCATGGAGAGATCGGCGATCGCTGAGATGGTGGGATCGTCATTAATCGTATTGACCGTCAGGTTGAAGCTTTCACTGACGCTTTCACCATCGCTGTCGGCAACCGTTACTGTGACCACCGCCGATCCGGATTGCTGGGCGGCGGGCGTGATGCTCACCGAACGATCTGCGCCACTGCCACCGAGGGTGATGTTTGCGTCAGGCAACAGGGTCTGGTTGCTGGATGATGCGGTGACCACCAGGTTGCCTGGCGTTGTTTCAGCGTCATTGATCACGAAGGCAATGGCACCGGTCGCGCTGTCTTCATCGGTTGTGATCGCACCTATGGCGCTGATGGTGGGTGTGTCACTGATTGCGTTGATGGTAATGGCGACCGTAGCGGCATCGGAATCGGCGCCGCCGTCGTTGACCTTGAAGGTAAAGGCATCTGTGCCGTTGAAATCGGGATGAGGCGTGTAGGTCAGGTTGGGTGCGGTGCCTGACAGCGTTCCGTTAGCGGGCTCGGCGATGACCACAAAGGTCAGGCTATCGCCGTCGACGTCGCTGCCACTCAGAATAATATTGACAGCGGTGTCTTCATCAGTGGAGACCGACTGTACGTCGGCGACGGGAACGTCGGCGCTAGCGGTGATGCTAATGCTGACGGTGGCCGCAACCGAATCGTCATTGCCATCGTTGACCTTGAAGGTGAACGAATCCTGACCGTTGAAATTCAGATCAGGCGTGTAGGTCAGGTTGGGCGCGGTGCCACTCAAGGCGCCGTGGGATGGGGCGCTGAGCAGCGTGTAGCTGATCGGATCGTTATCGGCGTCGCTGCCGCTGAGGGTGATCGCAACGGCGCTATCTTCCGCCGTGGTGACTGCCTGAGCGTCTGCGACTGGCGCATCCTGGACCGGTTCGACCGTGATGCTCACACTGGCCTCGGTGGAATCGGCGCTGCCATCGTTGACCTTGAAGGTAAAGGCGTCTGTGCCGTTGAAATTCAGATCAGGCGTGTAGATCAGGTTGGGTGCGGTGCCGCTCAAGGTGCCGTGGGATGGAGCGCTGAGCAGCGTGTAGCTGATCGGATCGTTATCGGCGTCGCTACCGCTGAGGGTGATCGCAACGGCGCTATCTTCCGCTGTGGTGACCGCCTGAGCGTCTGCGACTGGCGCATCCTGGACCGGTTCGACCGTGATGCTTACCCTGGCCTCGGTGGAATTGTCACTGCCATCGTTGACCTTGAAGGTGAACGAGTCCTGACCGTTGAAATTCAGATCAGGCGTGTAGGTCAGGTTGGGTGCAGTGCCGATCAAGGTGCCGTGGGATGGGGTGCTGAGCAGCGTGTAGCTGATCGGATCGTTATCGGCGTCGCTGCCGCTGAGGGTGATCGCAACGGCGCTATCTTCCGCCGTGGTGACCGCCTGAGCGTTTGCGACTGGCGCATCCTGGACCGGTTCGACCGTGATGCTCACCCTGGCCTCGGTGGAATCGGCGCTGCCATCGTTGACCTTGAAGGTGAACGAATCCTGACCGTTGAAATTCAGATCAGGCGTGTAGGTCAGGTTGGGCGCGGTGCCGATCAAGGCGCCATGGGTGGGCTGTCCGATAACGGTGTAGGTGAGCGAATCGTTATCGGCGTCGCTGCCGCTGAGGGTGATCGCAACGGCGCTATCTTCCGCTGTGGTGACCGCCTGAGCGTCTGCGACTGGCGCATCCTGGACCGGTTCGATCGTGATGCTCACCCTGGCCTCGGTGGAATCGTCACTGCCATCGTTGACCTTGAAGGTGAACGAATCCTGGCCGTTGAAATCGGGGTCAGGCGTGTAGGTCAGGTTGGGCGCGGTGCCGATCAAGGCGCCATGGGTGGGCTGTCCGATAACGGTGTAGGTGAGCGGATCGTCTTCAGCATCGCTACCGCTGAGGGTGATTGCAACGGCGGTATCTTCCGCCGTGGTGACCGCCTGAGCGTCTGCGACTGGCGCATCCTGGACCGGTTCGACCGTGATGCTCACGCTGGCCTCGGTGGAATCGGCGCTGCCATCGTTGACCTTGAAGGTAAAGGCGTCTGTGCCGTTGAAATTCAGATCAGGCGTGTAGGTCAGGTTGGGTGCGGTGCCGCTCAAGGTGCCGTGGGTAGGCTGTCCGATAACGGTATAGGTGAGCGGATCGTCTTCAGCATCGCTACCGCTGAGGGTGATCGCAACGGCGGTATCTTCCGCTGTGGTGACGGCCTGGGGAGTCGCCGCCGGTGTGTCGTTTTGTGGCGTTACCGTGACGGTTACCGTGGCCGGGCTCGACACCGCACCAAGTAGATCTTGGACGGTATAAGTGAAGGAGTCGGAGAGGGTCTCCGAACCGTTGTGGGTGTAATCAATGGAACCATTCGGCTGTACCACGACGCTGCCGTAGGCGGGTTGGGTGGTTACGGTCAGGGTGGTGGGATCGAGTCCATTGTCGTCACTGTCGTTGCTGAGCACATCGATATTGACCGATGCCCCCTCATCCACGGTGGCTGCATCGCCCACAACAGTGGGTGGTGGGTTGGCCGATACGTTCATGGTAACGGTGGCGGTGGCGGTTCCACCGTTACCGTCGCTGACCAGGTAGGTGAATGTGTCTTGCCCGGCAAAATCCGCAGCGGATGTGTAGGTGAAGGTGCCATCTCCAAGGCTGGCTACCGTGCCGCCGTTGGCGGAAGGATTTTGAAAGTCTGAGATGGAGAGAGTATCTCCATCCTCGTCGGCATCGTTGTTCAGAACATTACCGGTGGTAGTCGCTATCCCTGAATAGGCGGCGTAACTGTCATCTGCCGTGACCGGCGTCTCGTTCACGTTCAGTACATTGACAGAAATCACCGCGGTGTCGCTGAAGTCACCGTCACTCACCTTCACATCGAGGGCGTACGATGTGGTGGATTCAAAATCAAGCGGCTGCAGCAGAGAGATTTCGCCGCTGGTCGCGTTGATGCCGAATGTTCCGCCAGCGTCGGTTAACAGAGAATAGGTCAGTGTGGCGCTGGCGTCGTTGTCACTGGCCACCACTGTGTGCAGCAGGGTCGAGACCGCTGTGTCTTCGCTGAGGTTGATGCTGGCGCCGCTCACCACCGGGGTGAATTCGTTGATATCAGCGACGTCGATTGTAATGTCCGTTGTCTCTGAATCGCTGTAGCCGTCGTTGACGGTAACACCGAGTGTGTAGCTGGTGGTGTTTTCCGCATCGATGGAGGAGTTGTCCGCTACCGTTAGTTCACCGGTGTTAGCGTCGAGCGTGAATATACCCGCCTCGTTGCCGTAGCTGATCGAAAAGGTCAGGGTGGCGTTGGAATCCAGGTCGGTGGCGGCGATCTGTCCAAGCGATGTCAGATTGGCCACGTTTTCGGCGATATCAATACGCTGTCCCGCTGTGACCGTAGGAATGTTGTTGATCAGTGTATCTTCGCTGGCCTGTGCGTCGTCGATATTGCCGCCCATCTCTGCAGTGACAGTGGCGGTGTTGCTGATCGAATACTGAAGATTGGAGGCGGTGCTGACGGTAATGCTCACATTGGCGCTGCCGGCCCCGTCGCGGGCCAGGGTGCCGTTGATGTTGCAGGTCACCGTACCATTATTATGTGAACACCCCGCATCGTCCGATTGGTAAGTGACCTCATTTGGTAGGTTGTCGACGATGGTTACGTTAGTGGCATCGAAGTCGGAGGAGTTATTGATCACCTGCAGGGTGTAGGTGAAGGTGTCACCGGGGGTGACCGGCAAGGGCAGGGGTTCGTTGTCGGTTTTGGTGAAGGAGAGTCCTGAGGCCGACGTGAAGACATAGGCGAGGCCAAATTCCTTGCCCGGGTTGTCGTCACCTGATTGCTCAAGAGTGCTGGAGATGTCGCCGTGCCCGGCTGCGCCGATAATGACACGAACACCGTCGGTCCAGACGCCGTTCGACATGGAGGCGCCAAAATAATCGCAATCGGCGTTATCCACGTCGGTGCAGCTGGCCGGCTGGTCGGAGGCGATGATCACCTGGTCATTATCATAGGGGCTGGATGCGCTGGCCCATCCAGCCGCTGGCCGGCTCCACTTTATCGATTTCTCTGGGCGTCCCGGATGGAGTCTGTTGGTGTCGCTCAGGCCGGCAACCACCATGTTGCCGTTTGGTGAGATCGAGACCGATGTGCCGATGCGATCATCGCTGACACCCGCGAGATCCCTCAGCATCAAATCCTCGTTGCGGATGCCGCTGCCGCTCCAGTCGGAGTTACTCTCGAGATACATAAAGATTGCGCCGACACTGTTTTGTGTGCCTGTGTCATAGCCACGGGAACCGGCAACGATGATGGAGCCATCCGAATTCACATCGACCGAATTACCGAGCCGGTCGGAGTATATTATTCCTGTAAATCCCATCTTGCGGGTCTCATCCATGGCTGAGACCGATTCACCCAGGTGATCCCAGTCGGCCCAACCGTTGGAGCCGCTAGGTTTTTGCCAGACATAGACGGCTCCCGCATCGTTGCCATTGCTGCTGGTGCTCAGGTCCTCATCGCCAAAGGCACCGGCCACCACCGTCGTGCCGTCGGCTGAAATCGCCACTGAGTTACCCAGAGTATCGCCGTCTTTGTCGTCTGAATCTGCGGAGGTGTCGTATACGCCGTCGCCATCCAGGTCGGTCAGTTTGGCGGTGGCGTTGAGGCTGGTCCTGGCGTTGTTGGTATAGGTGCCGGTAGTGACGTCGCTAAAATGGAACAGATAGACCGAACCGACGTTACGGCAGCGTATGCCGGAACAGAACTCATTGGGGTCCGATTGCGCGCCGTCGTCACTGGGGTCGTAATTGTCCTTATCATCCCCCCAAGCTCCGACCACGACAGTGTAGTCATTACCCCCCTGGGGATTGGCCACATCCACCGCGTAGCCGAACTGCGCCCCCGGCGCCGGGTCATTGGGCGTCAGTTCAGCGACCGGTGTCTGGCCCCAGACGCCGCCCTCTCGGACGAACACAAAGGCGCGCCCGGCCCGGCTGGTTGCGCCATTGTCGTATTTGGGGGCGCCGGCGACGATTACATCGTTCTTGATCGAAACCGCCCAGCCGAACCGCTCCGTCTCTTGGGCAGGCGAGGTCAGTTTGGCCACCTGGTTCCAGTTGTTGTTGCTGTCGATTTCAAACACAAATGCGGCGCCGTACTCACCGGTCGCCCCGTTGAGTTCGGGATGCTGATAGGCGCCAACCACTGCAGTGGTGCCGTCAATCGCGACACTGAATCCGAAATCAGCGCCTCGTTGCCGGTCGGTGTGGTCAGGCGCTACCTGTACATCCCCCTCCAGCAGTGGGTCGATGACAAGCGGATAACGTGCGTTGGAATCGTCGACACTCAAACGCAGCATACCTTCTGTGATGGCCATCTTCGCATCAAGGATGTTGCCGTCGGCGTCGAAGGCGGTCAGCTGACCGTAACTGAGTTGGACCCTGCCCTTGCTATCCTTGAATACCAGTCCTTCCTCGTCCATCTCCGGGCGCAGGTTTCCACCTAGACTCAGGTCAACCCGCAGATTTCCCGAACCAGTTTGAGCGCCATCTGGAGCGTGGCTGAGCGTAAATCCCTGTTCGACGCCAAACGCTCCGTTCAGATACCACTCGTTCAGACCATGACCATGATCGATATCCACCCGGTTGCCAGAGATCTTGATATTTCCCTTGGCAGTCGGCTGTAACGCATCTTCATAACCCCATGCTGACAGCGATAGGGTGAGTGAATCTCCCTTTGCGGTTTTCAGATCCAGCTGCTCTGGGTTAATCGTTACCTGAAAACCGTGACCGACGTTGTACAACCGTGCAGCGTTTTCCAGCGAGAAAACTTCCCATCCTGTCGGTGCAAATGGCGCGCTGCCGGCAGGATTGCCGGTGCTGGCTATTTGCCGCAACTCAGGAGCTTGAGCGAGAGTTGAGCCCGGTAGAGTTGCCTGGACCAAAGACGGTGATATGAAAGCGATTGAACAGGCAATCCCAGACAAAAGGGAAATAAAATCCTTTAGGCAGCTGTGCGTGTCACGTCGCATATGCAAGTGTTCCTTTGGAGTAAGTCATTCAAGGAGGTGGTCAGAGCAGGGTTGGTCAGGCGCTTGAGTTGAGTCAAATATGATGAACTCATACTCTGATTCCAAGTTCGTTTTGATTCCATTCGCGAATACTTTCACATTAAGGAAACACTGATCAGTTAACAGGTTTCGGCAGCCTTCCCGTTACCAGACGATTTTTTCGTATTCCGCTTAGAATAAATTGTTTTTCGAGCGCCATTCAAGAAATTGGGCCGTTGGATGCCGCTTTTTGCGACATCTGGGCGTTTTTTGGCCGTTTCCCCGGTTCAAGACGCAGCTTGGGCGCATTGTGCTCGCAAACGTAAGGCCATCACAAGATTACTCGGCGTAAAAAAGCTGTAGAACAGTGCGCTGCCCTGTTCCAGTTTCTTCACTTGGCGGCGACGCATGGCCCTCCCTTTGAGCGCTCCACGCTATGTAGCCAGCATTGCCCCATACCGATCTTTCTTTAGCGTGGAGCAGGAGCTCGGTCTGAGTGACGTCCGCTGCATTTTGTTTCTGCCGGAATTGTGGATGGCGCTATCGTGCGCTCAAATGGAGAGGAGCGGATTATGTTTGGTTTGGGGGGGCAGTGAATTCTGGTCAAACCCGAACAACACTACCGCATTCTGCAAGACGGCGGCACCGGGCGTTAGCTGCTGCAACTGATCAGCCTGAGCCAATGGCAGAATCTTCTGCTCAGCCTCCAGGCTACCGGCGATCACCTCTTCTTCGGTGATTTCGATGCCGACAGCCAGCAAGACTACATCGAAGTCTCAGTTAACAATACCGCCCCCTCTACGATCCCGAACTACTCGCCAGCCTCGCCCAGACCATGCGCGAGATTGATGCGGTCAGCGAGGCCCTGAGCAATCACGCCGATAACACCTATGAGATGGCTAACCAACTGTTGGTGCTGGCGGACCTGATCGAGGATGAAAAGCACCAGGCCCCGCACTGGTACAGCGGCGCAGAGACCACAGTGCTGGAGCGGCTGGGTAAGGCCAGCACAGGCTATATCACCTTCTGGCAGGCCACTAGCCGCGATGCTGCCGGGCGGCTGAGTAGTAGCTGCACTGGCCGATGGCCTGATCACCATCCGTGACTACCATGCCGGTACCGGCCAACTGATGGGCAGAGAGAGCGGCTTCGAATATGGCAAGCAGATCCGCAGTCTGGTCTATAGTTACAATGCCCTCGACAACGTGCAGTATCGGCGCAGCATCAGCCTGCGTTACGACGCCAACGGCAACATCAGCTTCAAGTCTGATGTGGGAGACTACGACTGTGGTGAGGCCTGGCGCAGGCCCCCACGCCCTGACCAGCGCCGGCCCGCACCATACTGGCTATAGATACGACCAGAACGGCAATATGACCGCCGGTGGCGGGCGTGAGATTCAGTGGACTAGCTTCAACAAGCCGAGTCGGCTGGCAAAGGGTAATCACTGGGTTGAGTTCGATTACGACGCCGATCGTGCCTGCTTCCGCAAAGAGACGAATAAAGAGCAGACCCTCTACATCGGCAAGGCTTACGAGCGGGTCGTCGATAAGTCAACCGGTGAGGTGAAGCACAAATACTTCGTCTATGCCGACAATCAGCTAGTGGGGATCCATGTGCGCAAGAGCGACAGTGTCCCGGTCACACCAAAACCGGATTAGACCCGCTACCTGCACCGGGACGCTTGGCTCCATCGACACCGTCACCAATGGCCAGGGGCTGATCGTCGATCGCATGAGCTACTGTTATAGATAGACGGTCTTTGGTCGACGTTTGTCATTGATCGAAGCCCAAGCTATGTCGGCTCGGCCCAACCAATGGATGCGCCTTGGTGGATTGCCGAGTTTGTTGATCCCTTTGCGTCAGTCGTCTTGACAGACTGTCTGGCAGTCGCGAGTTGGCCATCGCAGCCGTTTATTAGTTGCTGGCCTACTGGCGTTTACGGATTACCTGTTTGATCTCTTCCATGGCGTGCGCCCTGAATCGGGTATGGATTACTGCTTGTCGGATGGCTCCGTCTCATAGGGCTCGGCAAAACTGCACTCCTTCTGCGGGCAGACCCGTTCGGTGCCTTTGCGTTTGGTGGTCTTGATGGTCAGCACCGGCCAGCCGCAGCGGGGGCAGGGGCCATCGACCGGCTCGTTCCACACCGCATAGTCGCAGTCGGGGTAGGTGGAACAAGAGTAGAAGATCTTGCCGCGCTTCGATTTGCGCTTCAGCAGGGTGCCGTTGCCGCACTTGGGGCAGCTTACGCCGGTATCCTGGGGTTTCTCCAGGGGTTCGATGTGACGGCAGTTGGGGTAGCCGGAGCAGCCGATGAACTTGCCGTAGCGACCGCGTTTGATCACCAGCGGGGAGCCGCACTCGGGGCAGCTGCGCCCCTCCACCACCTGTGGCTCATCCTGCTCTGATTTGTCGGCGTTCAGGTCGCGGGTGTAGTCACACTTCGGATAGTTGTTGCAGCCAATGAAGCGGCCGTGGCGACCCAGGCGAATCGACAGCTGGTCGCCGCACTTGGGACACTTCTCATCCAGTGCCTCGTGGGTCACGTCGCTGCGCTTGACGTTCTCCTGGGTGTAGTCGATGCGCTCCTTGAAGGGGGTCCAGAATCGCTCCAGCAGCGGTACCCAAGCCTCTTCGCCGCGGGAGACTGCATCGAGTTCGTCCTCTAGTTTGGCGGTAAAATCGTAGTCCACGTACTGGGTGAAGTGGTCGGTGAGGAATTTGTTGACTATTCGCCCCACGTCGGTGGGCTGAAATCGCTTCTTCTCCAGGGTGACGTATTCGCGGTCCTGCAGGGTGGAGATGATCGAGGCGTAGGTGGAGGGGCGGCCAATGCCGTACTCCTCCAGGGTCTTTACCAGGCTGGCCTCGGTGAAGCGCGGCGGCGGCTCGGTGAAGTGCTGTTCGGGGCGGATCGCCTTCAGCGCCACTGTCTCTCCCTCCTGCAGGGGCGGTAGCATCTTCTCGTCGCCGTCACCCTTTGCAGCATCGTCCTTGCCTTCCATATAGACGGCGATGAAGCCGGGCTTGGCGATGGTGGAGCCGTTGGCGCGGAATATGTTGCCCTCGCCGCACTGCAGGTCGGCGGCTACGGTGTGGATGGTGGCGTGGATCATCTGACAGGCCACGGCGCGTTTCCAGATCAGCTCATAGAGGCGCGCCTGATCCTTGCTCAGGTGGTCCTTGATCTCGGTTGGCAGGCGCAGCACCGAGGTGGGGCGGATCGCCTCATGGGCCTCCTGGGCGTTCTTCGCCTTGGTCTTGAAGTGGCGCGGCGCATCGGGGATCTGATCCTTGCCGTAGCGCTCGGCGATAAACTCACGGAACTCGTCAAGCGCCTCGTCGGCCAGGTTGACCGAGTCGGTACGCATATAGGTGATCAGGCCGACGGTGCCGTTGCCGACATCAACACCTTCGTAGAGCTGCTGGGCGGTGCGCATTGTGCGCTGGGTGGTAAAGCCGAGCTTGCGCGACGCCTCCTGCTGCAGGGTGGAGGTGGTGAAGGGCGGGGCCGGATTGCGGCGGCGCTGTTTCTTTTCGACCTTGACCACCTGCAGGCCATCTGTGCCGGCGGCAAGCAGGGTCGCTTCGGCGGCCTTGGCGCTGGTCTCATCGGTGATGCTGAACTGACTGAGTTTGTCGCCCTGTAGGTGGGTCAGTTTGGCGCTGAAGGGGTGTTGATCCTTGCTGGTATCGGCCTCGATAGACCAGTATTCGCGGGCTTTGAAGGCCTCGATCTCCAGCTCGCGCTCGACGATCATGCGCAGTGCCGGGCTCTGCACACGGCCGGCAGAGAGGCCGCGGCGGATCTTTTTCCACAGCAGTGGTGAGAGATTGAAGCCGACCAGGTAGTCGAGGGCGCGGCGTGCCTGTTGCGCGTCGACCAGCTCCTGGGCTAGCTCCCTGGGGTTGGCTATCGCCTCCTGTACTGCCTTCTTGGTGATCTCGTTGAACACCACCCGGTAGACCGGTTTGTTCTTTAGCTTGCCCTTCTCTCTGAGCAATTCAGTGAGGTGCCAGGAGATCGCTTCGCCCTCGCGATCTGGATCGGTCGCCAGATAGAGTGCATCGGAGCGCTTCAGCAGCTTGGCGATCTCCTGCACATGGCGCTCGTTCCTCTCGATCACCTGGTACTTCATGGCGAAGTGGTTATTGGGATCGACGGCACCTTCTTTGGGGATCAGATCGCGCACATGACCGTAGGAGGCAAGGACTTCAAACCCGCTTCCCAGATACTTTTTGATCGTCCCGGCTTTGGCTGGGGACTCTACGATGACTAGGTTCATGAATGGCTAGGCTTGGAGCAGATGCAGGATCCAGCTCCCGCGCTGAGGGCACGGGATGGTTGGATCTTTATCAGTGGATAAAGACGGGGGATTCGTTGTAGACCATATCTTCCATACGGGCGAAGGCGGCTTCCTGGCCGGGCTGGTTCATCAGCACCAGCAGCACGATCCATTTCAACTCCTCCTCGCTGATGAAGGGGGTGTCGAGGGCCAGTGCCCGTTCGATTACCCGCTCGCGTCCCTCCGGGTTGAGGATCTCATTCTGTTCGAGGAACATCAGCAGGCCGCGGGAGTTGGTGTCGAGGCGCGCCTGCTCCTCTTCGGAGAAGATGCGCAGGGAGTGCGCCTTGTGGCTGACGCTCGGTGGCCGGTAGGCGTGGTCGGCCAGCTCGTCGAGCCAGTCGAAAGTCTTGTCGATCTCGGTGGCGGCAAAGCCGGCCTGGGTCAGCTCGTCGCGAAGAGTATTCTGATCGGTCGGCGGTGACTGCTCACCATCCATATAGTTTTCGTAGAGGTAGATCAGTATGTCGACCACGTTTTCGTTCATCTTCTCTCTCTTCCGCCGCGGCGGGAGTCATTTTCTAGTGCGGCAGTAGAGGCCGCCGGCTGCTGATGATACATATCCTTCCAGCTCAAGCAATAGCAGCATGGAGGAAACCACCTCCGCGGTCAAACCTGTTTTGGTGATCAATTCATCCGGGGAGGTCGGGTCGTATCCCATGGCTTCGAGCAGACTATGGTAGTCGTCATCGAGCTGCCAGTGGTGAGAATTGGCGATGGCCTCCTGGCCGGCGGGCGGTTCAGCGCTGAGGCCAAGCAGTGGTGCGAGTTCGTCGACACAGTCCTGTGCGGTCTCCACCAGTTTGGCGCCCTGTTTGATCAGTGCATGACAGCCACGGGCCTGTGGGTTGTGGATCGAGCCGGGGATGGCAAACACTTCGCGCCCCTGCTCCAGGGCGGTGCGGGCGGTGATTAGCGAGCCGCTCTTGGGGGCGGCCTCGACCACCAAGGTGCCGGCGGAGAGGCCGCTGATGATGCGATTGCGGCGTGGGAAGTTCTGAGGCAGGGCGGCGGTGCCGGGGGGGAACTCGGAGACCAGTACACCCTGCTCGGCGATCTGGCGTGCCAGCTGGCGATGCCGGGCTGGGTAGACCCGGTCGAGACCGGTGCCGCAGACCGCCAAGGTAGCGCCACTGCGCAGCGCACCGCGATGGGCGGCGCCGTCAATGCCGATGGCCAGTCCGCTGGTGATGGTGATGCCACAGGCGGCAAGGAACTCGGCGAAACTCTCGGCATTGCGAATGCCGCCGGGGGTGGGGTTGCGACTGCCCACTATGGCCAGCTGCGGGGTGGAGAGCAGCTCCGGGTTGCCAGTTACGAAGAGCAACGGGGGCGGATCATGGATCGCCTTCAGCAATGGTGGATAAGCTGGCTGGTCAAGCGTGAGCAGCTGGTTGCCGGTGATGGATGCCCACTCCAGACAGGCATTCAGGAGTGGGGAATCAGCCTGTTTGAGGGCGGAGATGGCCGCTTCGCCAAGGCCGCACTGACGCAGCGCTGGCGTGTCGGCATGGAGAATAGCGGCGGGAGAGTCGAACTGCTCCAGCAGCTTGAGAAAGGTGCGCGGGCCAACGCCAGGGGCGAGGCTGACGCGCAGCCACGCAACCGTTTGCTCCGATAGGACGCTAGCGTCCTCCATGACTTGCGGCGCTCGTGCCTGCAGACTGCGCTATTCCTCGGGGGGGCGTACCCAATCGAGTATGTGCAGGGGTTTGGTGGTATGCATTACCAGTGCGAAGCTGACCTGCTCAAAGGTGCGGAAGACCATCAGCAGGCCAGCCTTCTCCAGTGGCAGTTTCACGGTCTCGCCACGACCGGCGACGACGTCGCGAATCTCGTCGCCACCTTGCAAAATCTCCAGTACATGGCCGGGCTTGAGACCATCACTGGCGCCCTTGTTGAGCACCACTACGTTGTACTGGCCGATCTGAGAGACGCCGTTGAGCACTGAGATGATGCGGCCTTCGAGGGGGGCTTCGAAGTTCAATGGCTGGAAGCTGTGCAGTGGCACCCCTTTAGTAACCGGTAGCAGGCGGTCGCCGATTATCGCCTCCATCTTCGAACGCTGTAGCTGGAGCTTGGCCGGGTCGCCACTGCGCAGCAGTTCGGCGGGGCCGATATAGCTGGCCTCATACCCCAGGATCTTGCCGCTGGCTGGATCCTTGTAAGGCTTGCCGGGGCGTATGACCTCATATTTGCCGGGGTCCTGCTGCTCGATGGTGCGGGCATAGAAGCTGACACCGGCGCCACCGATAATGTGATCGTCGAGGAAGTGCACGATGTAAGGCGCGCTCTCCATTTGATCCTTCTCCATCACGTAGGGGCGAGTGAGAAACTGCGCGATGGCGTCGATCGGGATCAGGGGAATAGAGGTATCGAGCGGGGTGGCGCGGATATGAGGTGAGAGTTTGCCCCTGCCGGGGCGGTCGCGTTCGAGGGTAAGAACCGGGCGGCCGTCTTGATAGGTCAGCAGGATCACGTCGCCGGGGTAGATCAGGTGCGGGTTGCTGATCTCGGGATTGACATACCAGATGTCGGGCCAGCGCCAGGGGTCGCGCAGGAAACGATCGGCAATATCCCACAGGGTGTCACCCTCCAGCACCGTATAGCGGCTGGGATGGTCCTCGTCCAGGGCGATCGGCTCTGCTGCCAGCGCAACGAAGGAAAACAGCAGTCCGAGGAGTATTCCTACGGGTTTGTGGCTAAAATAAGACATGTTGATTCCCTATGCGACCAAACAGCGATGTGTCCGCCATCTGCGGAGTTCTTGCCGGAAATTGCCCCCGGATTTCAATATGATCATAATGTTAGCGCAATTTCTTGCGTCGGTTCCATAGCATGCCCGCAAATTACACCCTGTACCGGGCGAAGGGGCTGCGGGGTCGGCAAAGCAAGATGAAGATCCTTTGACTTTCAACATTATTTACCTTCCGCTATATCGGCTATTCAAATGACCGCCCGCAAGAGTGAGCGACTGCAGGGCCTGACGACACTGGAACAATCCATGGCAATTCTCGACATACTCCACTTCCCCGATTCTAGGCTGCGCAACAAGGCGAAGCCGGTCAGCCAGGTTGACGATGCCATCCGCAAGCTGGTGGATGACATGTTTGAGACCATGTACGAAGCCCCCGGCATTGGCTTGGCCGCGACCCAGGTGAATGTGGCCAAGCAGATCATCGTCATCGATCTCAGCGAAGAGAAAAACCAGCCGCTCTGCCTGATCAATCCGGAGATCCTGAGTAAAGAGGGCGAGGAGAAGATGGACGAGGGCTGTCTCTCGGTGCCCGGCATCTACGAATCGGTGAAACGTGCCGCACGGATCAGCGTACGAGCGCTCGACCGGGATGGAGCGCCCTTCGAACTGGAGACGGAAGGCCTGTTGGCGGTCTGTATACAGCATGAGATCGACCATCTGAATGGCAAGCTTTTTGTCGACTATCTCTCCAGCCTGAAGCGTCAGCGCATTCGCAAGCGGCTCGAAAAAGAGAGCCGATTGCGCAGCACAGACGATGGAGAGCACAAGGTGATCTGAGTGGTTGAACCCGTATCGGTGTCCGCTCCCCGCCATCTTCGATCGCCGCCACGAAGATTGCTGAGACACCGATCCCAAACTGTGATTGCGAGAGATGGCGGCCCAGATGCAGGAAACCCAGGATGAATAAAGCGTTGAAGATCATCTTCGCCGGCACCCCCGATTTTGCCGCTGAGGCGCTGCAGGCGTTGCTTGCCAGTGAGCATCAGGTGATCGCCGTCTACACCCAGCCTGACCGCCCGGCAGGGCGCGGCCGCAAACTGGCGGCCAGCCCGGTGAAGCAACTGGCGCTGCAGCACAACATTGAGGTGCGCCAGCCGAAAAGCCTGAAGGCTGAGGCTGATCAGCAGGCGTTGGCGGAGTTGCAGGCTGATCTGATGGTGGTGGTGGCCTACGGCCTGCTGCTGCCTCAGGCGGTGCTGGATGCGCCGCGACTGGGCTGCATCAATATCCACGCCTCGCTGCTGCCGCGCTGGCGCGGTGCCGCACCGATCCAGCGCGCAATCCATGCCGGTGATCAGGAGTCGGGCGTGACCATCATGCAGATGGAGGCAGGGCTCGATACTGGGCCAATGCTGCACATCCTCAAATGTCCGATCACCGCCGAGGAGACCGGCGGCAGTCTGCACGACCGGCTGGCCGAACTGGGCGCACGGGCGTTGCTCGAGGTGCTGCCTGCGCTGGCCGATGGCAGCGCTGTAGCCGAGCCGCAGGACGATGCCCGTGCGAGCTACGCCAGTAAGCTGACAAAAGAGGAGAGCCGTATCGACTGGCAGCGTAGTGCCGTTGAAATCGACCGCCAGGTGCGTGCCTTCAACCCCTGGCCGGTGGCTCAGGCCGATTTTGCCGGCAAGGTGATGCGAATCTGGGAGTCACAGCCGCTGGATGAGCAGAGCGCGCAGCCGCCTGGCACTGTCGTCGCCGCTGGCAAGGTAGGCATCGACGTGGCCACCGGTGAGGGCCTGCTGCGTATCCAAAAGTTGCAGATGCCGGGCAAACGGGCGATGCAGGTGGCCGACTTTCTCAACGCCCACCAGATCGACGGCGTGGTGTTGGGTTGAAGATGCTGGCGACGCAGCGTAAATCGGCAGCTGATCCGCGCCTGATCGCGGCCCGGGTGTTGCGGGATGTACTTAAAGGGCGCTCCCTCTCCGATCTGCTGCCCGAGCGGCTGAATGGACTCGACGACCCCCGCGACCGAGCCTTGGCTCAAGAGCTTTGCTACGGTGTGATGCGCGGCTATCCACGCCTGCAGGCGCTGGTTGGCCTGCTGTTGAAAAAGCCGCTTAAGGCGAAGGATCAAGACCTGCAGGCGCTGATCCTGATCGGCCTCTATCAGCTGAGTGAGATGCGTGTCGCTGCGCATGCGGCGATCCATGAGACCGCCGGTGCTGCAGGCCGGCTGGGCAAACGCTGGGGCGTGGGGCTGATCAACGGCGTGTTGCGCAACTTTCAGCGCCAGCAGGCAGTGTTGCAGGAAAAGGTCGATCGGCAGCCAAGCAGTCGCTACGCCATGCCCGACTGGTTGCTGCAACGGATCGAACAACGTTGGCCGGATAGCTGGCAGGAACGGATCGCCGCGCTCAGTGCCCGCCCGCCGATGAGTCTGCGGATCAACTGTCGCCAGGTGGATCGGGGCGACTACCTGGAACGACTGTGGGAGCAGCAGATCACTGCTGAGCCGGTTCCCCACACCGAGAGCGGGCTGACGCTGCAGCGACCGGTGGATGTGTTGGAACTGCCCGGCTTCAGTGATGGGGCGGTTTCGGTGCAGGATGGTGGCGCTCAGCTGGCCGCGCCACTGCTCGAGCTGCAGCCCGGCCAGCGGGTACTGGATGCCTGCGCCGCCCCTGGCGGCAAAACCGGCCACATGCTCGAGCTGGCTGATGATCTCCGGCTCACCGCGATCGACCTCGATCCCCAGCGGCTGCAGCGGGTGGCGGAGAATTTGCAGCGGCTCGGCCTGCAGGCTGAGCTGCAGGCTGGCGATGCGGCCCATCCACAGGGCCGCTGGGCCGAGCGCCAATATGACCGCATCCTGCTCGATGTGCCCTGTTCCGCCACCGGCGTGATGCGGCGTCACCCCGACATCAAATATCTGCGTAGCGAGGCGGATATCGACCGGCTGGGCCGGCTGCAGGGGCAGATCCTGGATGCGATCTGGCCGCTGTTGAAACCCGGTGGGCTGCTACTCTACGCCACCTGTTCGCTGTTGCCGCAGGAGAACGAACAGCAGCTCGAAGCCTTCCTGCAGCGCTGCGGTGATGCCCGCGAGCAGCCGATCGAGGCCGGCTGGGGCGAGCCGCGCTGTGTTGGCCGGCAGATTGCCCCGGGCCAGCATGGCATGGACGGTTTCTACTACGCACGTCTGCAGAGGGTGCCGGGGTGAGGCGCAAAAGGCACTGGCTGGCGCTGCTACTGTTCTGCTGGGGCAGCCTCTGCAGCGCTGCGGAGTTTCTCATCGAGAAGGTTGAGTTCGAGGCGGATGAGGCGCTCTACCAGCTCAATACGCATATCGACTATCGCCTGAGTGAGGCGGCGCTGGAGGCGCTCGACAATGGCGTGCCACTGACCTTCGAGTTGCTGGTGCGGGTGGAGTGGAGTGGCGCGCGCTTCTGGGAGCCCTGGCTGCTCAACAAGCGGATGCGCTATCAGATACGCTACAACGCTATCACCGAGCTGTTTCGCGTGGTTGATCTGCAGGAGGGGGAGGAACGCAATTTCGTCACCCGCGACGCAGCGATCAGCGCCCTCGGCGAGATCAATGGCCTGGCGCTGCTCGACAGAGCCCAGCTGGAGCCGGGTAAGGAGTACCTGGTCTGGCTGAAGGCATCGCTCGATATCGAGTCGTTGCCGTTGCCGCTACGGCCGCTGGCCTATCTCAATTCTGAGTGGCGACTTTCGAGTGGGTGGAGACAATGGCCGTTACGACCCTAAGACGCATGCGACTGGGCGGCCTCTCGGTAGGGGTGCTGCTGATTCTGCTGTTGGTATCGCTGCACCTGATGAGCAGCGCGGTGCAGAACTCCGCCGAGCTGAGCCGCTACTTTGTGCCGCTGCTGCTGGTCAACCTGAGCGGCCTGGTGGTGCTGGTCGGGCTGATTGCCTTCAACACGGTGCGCCTGATTCGCCAGTATCTGCGCCACCGCGCCGGCGCTCGCCTTACCCTGCGCATGGTGCTGATGTTTGTGGTGATCTCGCTGGCGCCGGTGGGGGTGGTCTACTACTACTCCTTCAGCTTCCTGCAGGGCGGCATCGATGCCTGGTTCGATGTGCAGATCGATGAGGCGATGGAGGATGCACGGGAACTGGGGCAGACCTCGCTCAATCTGAATCAGCGGGTGCTGCTGAAGTTCACCGAGAACCTGATGGCGAGCATCGATGACGCCTCGGAGTCGGCGCTGGCGCTGGCCATCGACGAGTTGCGCCGGAAGTCGGGGGCGATCGAGCTGGTGCTGACCGACCTGTCGGGGCAGGTGATTGCCTACTCCAACGAAGATCCCACAGTGCTTGCGCTGAGTACCCTAAGTTCAGAGATCCGCCAGCAGATGCGCAGTGGTGATGATTATGTGGGGCTGGACCAGGAGGGGGATGTGCTGATGGTGCGGGTGGCGGTGCACGACCCGATGGGGCGCTCGTTGATCCTGCAGGGGCTCTACCCCACCTCGGCGCGGGTCAGCGCGCTCTCAGAGAAGCTTGAGCTGGCCTACAACCGCTACAAGGAGCTGGCCTTTCTGCGCCAGTCGCTGAAGCGCAACTTCTCGCTGACGCTGCTGCTGGTGCTGGTGTTTGCGATGCTGGCGGCGGTCTGGATGGCGTTCTTCTCGGCGCGCCGCATGGTGGCTCCGATCGCCAACATCGCTGAGGGCACCCGCGCGGTGGCAGAGGGCAACTACGACCGCCAGCTGCCGGTGCCGCGGCTCGCCGACGAGCTGGCGTTTCTGGTCACCTCCTTCAACACCATGACCCGGCGCATCGCCAAGGCGATGGACCTGGCGGAGCGTAGCCAGCGCGAGGTGGAGGGGCAGCGCGCCTATCTGGAAACGGTGCTTGGGCGGCTCTCTTCCGGGGTGGTGACGGTGGATGCGGAGTGTCATCTGCGTACTGCGAATGCGGCTGCCGGCAAGATTCTTGGCGTCAGTTTTACCCGTTTTCAGGGACAGCCGTTGCAGGCCTTCGCCCAAGAGTCGAGTGCGCTGCGTCAGTTTGTCGATAGCCTGCAGAGCCCGCTGCAGGATATGGAGGAGGAGTGGCAGGGCGAGGTGACCCTCTACGGCGGTGAGGGACGCAAGGTACTGATCTGTCGTACCTTACCGTTTTCCCAGCCCGCCGGGCGCAAGGGGCATGTGATCCTGTTCGACGATGTGACCATGCTGATCCGCGCCCAGCGGGATGCGGCCTGGGGTGAGGTGGCGCGGCGTCTCGCCCACGAGATCAAAAACCCGCTGACGCCGATCCAGCTCTCCGCTGAGCGGCTGCGCCACAAATATCTACGCAGCATGCCGGAGCAGGATGCCAGGGTGTTGGATCGGGCCACCCACACCATCGTGCAGCAGGTGGAGGCGATGAAGGAGATGGTCAACGCCTTCTCCGACTATGCCCGTCCGCCGAAGATGGAGACCAAGCCGGTGCGCATCGATGCATTGGTGGAGGAGGTGGCGGAGCTCTATCGGGCGGATGGCGGAGAGACCTGTTTTGAGCTGCAACTGGAGGCCGCTGAGGTGGAGGTGAAGGCCGATCCGCTACGGCTACGCCAGCTGCTGCACAATCTGCTGAAGAATGCCCGGGAGGCGGTGGCGGAACGCCTGGATGGCTGCGTGCGGCTGGAGACGCGGGTGGTGGAGCAGAGTGACCATCGGCTGTTCGAGATGCGGGTGCAGGACAATGGCCCCGGTTTCGACCAGCAGATCCTGAAGAACCTGTTTGAGCCCTATATCACCACCAAGCAGAAAGGCACTGGGCTGGGGCTGGCGATTGTGAAGAAGATCGTCGAAGAGCACAGTGGTATCGTGTGGGCCGAAAATTGCGAGGATGGGGCCTGTATGATCGTGCAGCTGCCGTTGCTTGAGAAACTGGAGGGAGAGGAACTATGAGCGCCCCGCACATCCTGGTGGTCGATGACGAGCCCGATATCCGCAACCTGGTGAGGGAGATCCTGGAGGACGAGGAGTACCAGGTGGCGGTGGCGGAGGATGGGGCCAGCGCACGCCAGGCGCTGCGCGAGCGCCGCCCCGATCTGGTGCTGCTGGATATCTGGATGCCCGATATCGACGGCATCAGTCTGCTCAAGGAGTGGGCTGAGGATGATGGCCTGGTCTGCCCGGTGATCATGATGTCGGGCCACGGCACGGTGGAGACGGCGGTGGAGGCGACCCGCCTCGGTGCCTACGATTTTCTGGAGAAGCCGCTGTCGCTGGCAAAGCTGCTGCTGACGGTGGAGCGGGGGCTGGAGGCGGACCAGCTGAAGCGTGAGAATGTCGGACTGCGACGCCACGCACCGCCGGTGCAGGAACCCACCGGCAAGAGCCCGGTGATGCAGCGCCTGCGTGAGCAGGTCAAGCGCATCGCGCAGCACGACACCTGGGTGTTGATTACTGGAGAGTCGGGCAGTGGTCGCGAGACTCTGGCGCGCTACCTGCACAGTCAGAGCGTGCGCAAGGATCGGCCGTTTGTTGATCTGGGCGTGACCAGCATCGCCCGCGGCAACGCCGCCTATGAGCTGTTCGGCAGCGAGGAGGGGGGCAGTGTCCACTACGGCTGGCTGGAGCAGGCCGCCGGTGGCACCCTGTTTCTCGACGAGGTGGCCGACATGGACCTGGAGGTGCAGACCCAACTGCTCGGCGCCCTCGACACCGGTACCTTCATGCGGGTCGGCGGCAGTGACCCGGTGAAGATCGATGTGCGGATCATCGCCGCCACCCAGAGAAATCTCGAAGAAGAGGTCAAGCAGGGGCGCTTTCGCGAGGACCTCTTCTATCACCTCAACGTGGTGCCGCTGCATGTGCCGCCACTGCGCGAGCACCCCGAAGATGTGCCGGATCTGCTCAACTTCTATGTCGACTGGTTTGTTGCCCACGACAAACTGCCCTACCGGCGCTTCAACGTGGGGGCGCAGAACTTTCTGCGCAACCACAGCTGGCACGGTAATGTGCGCGAGCTGAAAAACCTGGTGCAGCGGCTGCTGATCCTCGGCGCTGGGGATGAGATCACCCAGGATGAGGTGGAGACGGCGATGGGGGCGGCAGAGATTCACTCCAGCGAGGGCATGGAGGCGGTGATGGCGTTTGAACTGCCGCTGCGCCAGGCCCGTGAGAAGTTTGAGAAAGCCTATCTGGAGTACCATCTGCGTGAGAGCGGCGGCAATATCTCACGCATGGCCAAACAGGTCGGCATGGAGAGGACCCATCTCTACCGCAAGCTGCGCGGCCTGGAGATCGAGCTCAAAGAGCGGCGCTGAGCCTGAGTGGGTTGTCGCGCAGGCAACTCGCAAATTGGTTAAGATTCGCCTGTATGGACCAAGTCAGAGATGACCGCCACCGACGGCAGCGAGCTGGGCTTGGGATCCTAAGGGGCCTCTGCTTCGAGCAGAGTCTGTAACCAATCAATCGACTGGCAGGATAATGAAAATAATCATCCTGGGCGCCGGGCAGGTGGGACGCTCAGTGGCCAACGCTTTGGTTCACGAGGCGAACGACATCACAGTAGTGGACCAGAATGCCGAGCTGCTGCACGAGTTGCAGGACCGGCTCGATCTGAGCACTGTGCAGGGTCACGCCGGCCATCCGGATGTGCTGCGTCGTGCCGGCGGTGAGGATGCCGACATGATCCTGGCGGTGACCAATAGCGACGAGACCAATATGGTTGCCTGTCAGGTCGCCTATACCCTGTTTCATACCCCCACCAAGATCGCCCGGGTGCGTGCCCAAGGCTACCTCGACTATCCTGAGATCTTCGCCCTGGACTCCTTTCCGGTGGATGTGTTGATCAGCCCGGAGCAGCTGGTTACTGAATATATCTTGCGTCTGATTCAGTACCCCGGCGCCTTGCAGGTGCTCGATTTTGCCGGTGGGCTGGTGCGGCTGGTCGCGGTGAAGGCCTATCACGACGGTCCGCTGGTGGGGAACCGGTTGAGCGTGCTGTTTGAGCATATCCCCGAGATCGATGCGCGGGTGGCGGCGATCTACCGGGAGGGGGAGGTGATCAACCCGCAGGGGGACACCTTGATCCAGGAGGATGACGAGGTCTTCTTCATCGCCGCCACCGAGCATATTCGCGACGTGATGAGCGAACTACGCAAGTTGGAGAAGCCCTATAAGCGCTTGATCTTCGCCGGGGCGGGGAATATCGGTCGGCGCCTGGCGCAGGCGCTAGAGCGCCGCTATCGGGTCAAGCTGATCGAGGAGAATCAGCAGCGTGCGCGGGAGATCGCTGAGCGGCTCGACACCACCATTGTGTTGCACGGTGATGCGGCGGATGAAGACCTGCTGCTGGAGGAGAACATCGAGAACACCGATGTGTTCTGCGCCATCACCAATGACGACGAGGCAAACATTCTCTCGGCGATGCTGGCCAAGCGCCTCGGTGCGCGTCGGGTGATGGCCCTGATCAACCGCGCCGCCTATGTAGATCTGGTGCAGAGCGCCCCGATCGACATCGCCATCTCACCGGAGCAGGCGACCATTGGCAGCCTGCTGACCCATGTGCGGCGCGGTGATGTGGTGATGGTGCATTCGCTGCGGCGCGGCGCGGCGGAGGCGATCGAGGCGGTGGCCCATGGTGATCCCGGTTCCTCCAAGGTGGTGGGGCGGGCGATCGAGGAGATTAAGTTGCCCAAGGGGGCGACCATCGGCGCGGTGGTGCGCGGTGAGGAGGTGCTGATCGCTCACCACGATACGGTGATCCAGAGCGGCGATCATCTGATCCTGTTTCTGGTCGACAAGCGTCAGATTCGTGCTGTGGAGAAGCTGTTTCAGGTGGGGATTACCTTCCTCTAGGGGCAGCTCTGGCTATGAATATCACCGTGGTTCAACGTATTCTCGGCATCCTGCTGATGGTATTCAGCCTGACCATGATCCCACCGATGTTGGTCTCACTCTGGTATTGGGACGGTGCGTTCATCGGTTTTACCGATGGCTTTATGCTTACCTTGGGGCTTGGAGTGTTGATTTGGCTGCCGGTGCGGGGGCGGCGTCAGGAGCTGCGAGTGCGCGATGGCTTCCTGGTGGTGGTGATGTTCTGGACGGTACTCGGGTTGACTGGAAGCCTGCCGTTTCTGCTGGCGGCCCAGACTGGGATGTCGCTTACCGACTCGGTGTTTGAGTCGATCTCCGGTCTCACCACCACTGGCGCGACGGTGATTGTCGGCATCGACCATCTGCCGCCTTCGATCCTCTTCTATCGACAGCAACTACAGTGGCTTGGTGGTATGGGCATCATCGTACTGGCGGTGGCGGTGCTGCCGATGCTCGGGATCGGTGGTATGCAGCTCTACCGGGCTGAAACCCCCGGGCCGATGAAGGATAGCAAGCTGACGCCACGTATCACCGAGACGGCAAAGGCGTTGTGGCTGATCTATCTGGGGCTGACCATTGCTTGCGCCCTCGCCTACTGGGGCGCGGGCATGAGCCTGTTCGATGCGGTGGGGCACGCCTTCTCCACGGTGGCGATTGGCGGTTTCTCCACCCACGACGCCAGCATGGGGTATTTCGATAGCACCCTGATAAAGATGGTGGCGGTGGTTTTTATGCTGCTCTCCGGGGCCAATTTTGCGCTCCACTTTGTGGCGGTGCGGCGGCGCTCCCTGAAGATCTATCTGGCGGATAGCGAGTTCCTCTTCTATCTGACCAGTCTGGGGCTGGTGTTTCTCGCTGTCACCCTGGCGCTCTACGGTATGGGCACCTATACCGACTGGAGCGAGGCATTTACCAAGGGGCTGTTTCAGGCGGTCTCCATCGGTACCACCACCGGCTTCACCACGGCTGACTATTCGCTCTGGCCAGGGTTCGTCGCGATCCTACTACTGTTTTCGAGCTTCATCGGTGGCTGCGCTGGTTCCACCGGCGGTGGCATCAAAGTGATCCGCTTCCTACTGCTGATCAAACAGGGCTTTCGCGAGATCAACCGACTGATCCATCCTAGCGCGCTGATCCCGATCCGCATCGGCGGCAAGACCGTGCCGACCCGGGTGGTGGAGGCGGTGTGGGGATTCTTTGCCCTCTACATGGCCAGCTTCACCCTGATGTATCTGGCGCTGGCACTGACCGGGCTCGACCTGATGACCGCCTTCTCGGCGGTGGCGGCGAGCATCAACAACCTGGGGCCGGGACTGGCGGGGGTCGGTGCCAACTATGCGGGGCTGAACGATCCGGCAAAGTGGATCCTCTGTTTTGCGATGTTGCTGGGGCGGTTGGAGATTTTCACCCTGCTGGTGCTGCTTACGCCTGCTTTCTGGCGAAAATAATAGATGACATCTCTCATTTCCGCGCCCTGCTTTGTTGCCTGTTCGCTATAGTCTTCTCAATAAGCGATTGATCATCATTCAGGCCGCCATTTCCATCCTATAAGGAATCGACTTAATGTCTATGTCTTCTAGCCCCAGTCATGCATCAAAATTAGCCGCAGAGACGTCTCGACATGCGCTTGTGGTGGAAGATAGTCAGGCGATCAACGCCTTGCTTAGGGCTGAGTTGATGGAGTTGGCAGGGGTCGCTTCGGAAGGCGCGGCGACTCTGGAGCAGACCAAAGCACTGTTGGCTGAGCGGCCGGAACGCTTTTTTATCGCGGTGCTCGATCTGAATCTTCCCGATGCGGCGGATGGGGAGGTAGTCGATTATGTCAGCCAGTTTGATATCCCGATCATCGTGCTCACTGGCAACCTGGATACGTCGGCGCGCCAGCGGATGCGCCAGGATCATTTGGTCGACTATGTGCTGAAACGCAATGCCAGCGAGATCGACTACGTCTGCAATCTGGTGAGGCAGATTCGCGATAACTACCGGCGCAAGGTGCTGGTGGTGGACGATTCCCGTTCTTTCAGGCTCTATCTGAGAGGATTGCTGAGCGTACATAAATATCAGCTGCTGGAGGCGGCCAATGGCAAACAGGCGTTACAGCAGCTGAAGGCGAATCCCGATACGGTGCTGGTGATTAGCGACTACAACATGCCAGGAATGGACGGGGCGGAGCTGATCGAGATCATCCGCCGTGATCATCGCCGGGAAGAGCTTGCCATTATCGGTATCTCTGATCGAACTAAAGCGCAGGTCAGCGCCCGCCTGCTCAAGGCGGGAGCCAATGACTTCATTACCAAGCCATTTGAAGTGGAGGAGTTCTACTGCCGGGTGATGCAGAGTGTCGACATGATTGCCCGGGTGTGCCAGATCCGTAATGCAGCTAGGCGGGACTTTCTCACCGGTGTCTACAACCGCTCCTACCTCTATGAGCAGGGTGAGGAGATGTATGCCCGGGCCAAAAAGTCTGCTGCCGGGCTAGCGGTGGCGATGGTCGATGCTGACCATTTCAAGCGGATCAATGACCGATATGGTCACCAGGCAGGGGATGCTGCCCTGGTGGCGATTGCCAACAGTTTGCAGCAGAGCCTGGGTGAGGCGTGTGTGGTTGGTCGCTATGGGGGGGAGGAGTTTGTCTGCCTCCTCCCCGGTGCATCTGAGAGCCTGGCGATGCAGCAGTTTGAACGGGTTCGCGCGGGAATCGAAGCTCTGTCGATTCAGAACGGGGGCGACAGTTTCCAGGTGACCGTCAGCATCGGTGTCACGCTCGATCCCGGTGAGAGCCTGGAGCAGATGATTACCAGGGCCGACCAGGGGCTCTATCAGGCGAAGGCGGCTGGCAGGAATCGTGTCGAACTGAACTGAACTGAACTGATGCGGGTGCCATCCGTCCGTCGAGGTGTGATTGGTGCATAGGCTTCTAACTGAGGCCCTGTCCTTCCGTCGTCGAGGCTTCACACTGGTAGCAGCGCCAGCAATACCCCATAACGCAGCGCCTTGCCGGTGGCGATAAAGAACATCGCCGGTAGCAGCCGGACGCCACTCCAGCCTGCAGCCAGACAGAGCGGGTCACCAACCACCGGCAGCCAAGAGAAAAGCAGCAGTGGGCTGCCATGGCGGGCGATGCGCTGTAGCGCGCGTTGCTGCTCGGGCTTTTTCAATCCGACCTGGGGAAAACGGCGCGCTAGCCACCAGCCGATCAGCCAGCTGCTCAGTCCGCCCAGGGTGTTACCGATGCTCGCCGCCAGCCAGAGCGAGACGTGGGATTCAGGCTGTTCGCTGGCGGCATACAGCAGCGCCACCTCGGAACCGCCGGGGAGCAGGGTGGAGGAGAGGAAGCTGACGCCCAGGATCGCCGGCCAGCTGGTTGGCTCGATCAGCCCTTCAATCGCCAGCATCGATGGGCCGGATGGCGGTGAAAATCCTCCGGCAGGGTCTGCCGGGTGATCTCGCTGCAGTCGAAGGTCTGCTCGATTGATTCGTCAAGGCGAAAGCGGCGCCGGTTGTTGGAGAAGATCAGCTCCCCGCCGTGGTTGAGCAGGGCCATGCAGCCCTCGATCAGGCGTGCGTGATCGCGCTGCACATCGAGCACCTCCTGCATCCGTTTTGAATTGGAGAAGCTGGGTGGATCGAGCACGATCAGGTCGAAGCGCTCCCGCTTTCTCTCTGCTTGGATTAGAAACTCAAATACATCGGCCCGCTGCAGCCGGTGGCGGGGGTAGCCAAAGCCGTTCAGCTGCAGATTACGCTGGCTCCACTCCTGATAGGTGTTGGAGAGATCCACCGTGAGGCTCGCCTCGGCCCCGCCGGCGGCGGCATAGACGCTGAAGCTGCCGGTGTAGGCGAATAGGTTGAGAAAGCGTTTGCCGGCGGCCTGTTCGCGCACCATCGAACGGGTGATGCGGTGGTCGAGAAACAGGCCGGTATCGAGGTAGCTGTGCAGATCCACCTCAAAGCGCAGGCCGGCCTCCTGCACGATCATAAGTCTGCCCTGCCGACCGGTCTTCTGATACTGGGTTAAGCCCCGCTGGCGCCGGCGGGTCTTGAAGGCGAGCCGATCGGCGGGAACCTCCATGACGCTGCTGAGGGCGTCGGCAATGGCTCGCTCCTCACTCTCGCTCGGCTCTTCGATCCCTTTGCGGGCGAACAGCTGGGCGTGCAGATGACCTTCGTACCAGTCGATCGCCAGGGGAAACTCCGGGATGTCACGATCATAGATGCGGTAGCAGCTGATGCCGCGCCGGCGCGCCCACTTACGCCAGTGGCGCTGGTTTTTGCGCAGGCGGTTGGTGAAGGCATCGAGATTGTTCACCGGTTGATGCCTCTGGCCGCCATCGCGAGGCAGAACCAGCCAGCGATGAAGGCGCTGCCGCCGATTGGGGTGATCATGCCGAGGCTGCGTTGCCCGGTCAGGGTCAGCAGATAGAGGCTGCCGCAGAACAGCAGCATGCCGGTGAGAAACAGCCAGCCGCTGGAGGCGATCCAGCGGTTGTTTGGCAGCTGCAGCGCCAGCAGACCGCCGGCCAGCAGTGCCAGGCTGTGCAGCCCCTGGTAGTGAACCGCCTTCTGCCACCACTCTAGATGCGTGGCCGGCACCGCCCCCTCCAATCCGTGAGCGCCGAAGGCTCCCAGCACTACGGTCAGCAGGCCGCTGATGGCGCCAATAAACAGCATCCGCCCTGCGTTCATTGCTGTTCCAGTGTGTTCAACTCTTTGAGAATACCCTGCACCAGCTGCCCGGTGGTGTCGTCGAGGTGCTTGCAGAGTCGCTCCGGCTCCCGCTCGCCGTTGATCATCGGCCGGATCACCGAGGCGAGCCCGGCCAGCGGACCGCCGGCCTTACTCATCTGTTCGGCCATCTCGGAGATCAGCTGCAGTGCCTGGGGATTGCCGCTGGCGGCGGTGTGGATCATCGAGGCTAGCCCTGGGGCGGCCATGGCGGGATCGGGTTTGGCGTCCGGGTCGGGCAGGGTGGCGGGGTTCTGCATTCCTAGCAGGATCGACTCGGCGATAGTCTGGTCCTCTTCGTCGAGGCTGTTAAGTAGTTCGGCATCGCGACGCCCCTTGAGCATCTGCCGCACGGCGCTGACCAGGGCGGTCCAGCCGTTCTCCTCCGCCTGCTTGAGGTGCTGCTCCAGCTCGGCCTGGCGCTCTGGGTTTTGGCTGCACTTAACCACCTCATTTATAAAGCGGGCGTGCATGGCGAGGATCTGTTGTTTGTGGTCCATGGCTGTTTTTAGTCGATCTCTTGCAGGGAGTCCGCAGCGATCTCGCGGACATCCGGGTGTTCGTCGTCGAGCAGCTCCTGCAGTCGTGGGCGGGCTGCATTGGTGCCGCAGAGGCCGAGATAGTGGGCGGCGTCGGCGCGCAGGCTGGCATGCTGCGATTCGCTCAGGCGCAGCAGAGTGGGCAGGGAGTGGAGCAGGATAGGCTCACCCTGCAGTTCCTCCATCACCACGCCGATGCCGATGCGGGCCGCCATCGGTAGCTCTTCCGACTCCAGCAGAGCTAGCAGGCTATCGAGCTGTTGCGGCTCCGCATGGACCATCTCGGTGACCCGGTGCGGTCGTTGCGTCTCCAGCAGGTGGCTGAAGTAGTCTGCCACGCCTGTGTCGTTGGCGGCATGTCCGGTCCAGCGTTCCAGCTCCCCTTGGCTCTGGTTGCCCTCGAGCTCGAAGGGCCCGATGCGGGTCCAGGGCACGCTGCGGGTGCCGACCTGCTGGGCCACTTCCGGGTGTTCGACGATGTTGACCACCTCCAGGCGGCCTAGTTTTCCCTCTTTGACGAGGGCCGAGAGCTCCTGCAGCACGCTGGGGCAGTGGGTGCAGCCGGGGGCGATCAACAGCAGCGCATCGGGTGCGGATCTGGCCATATGGGGGTCCGTGAGTGAAACAGGCGCTACCATAACTGGAAGGCGGCGGGGGCGCAAAGCAGGTCAGTCGGTTGGGAGCTGGGGGAGATCGTGTTAAAAATCGCTGCTCGCATAATGTTTGATCCCGGAAGTGGCAGTGGCGCTTCGAAATATCCCTACCAATCTGATTCTCGGTTTTCTTGGTGTCGGCAAGACCACCGCGATCTGCCATTTGTTGGCGCATCGCCCTGACGGTGAGCGTTGGGCGGTGTTGGTGAATGAGTTTGGCCAGGTCGGTGTCGATGGTGCTCTGCTGGAGCAGCAGGGGGTGGCGGTGGCCGAGGTGGCGGGAGGGTGCATCTGTTGTGTCGCAGGGGCGGCGATGCAGGTGGGGCTTAACCGTCCGATCCGTGAGGCGCGACCTGACCGGTTGCTAATCGAGCCCACCGGGCTGGGTCATCCGCAGCAGATTCTGCAGTCATTGCTACGGCCACCTTTTGACGAGCTGCTTGAGTTGCGGGCGACGCTCGGGCTGGTGGATGCGCGAAAGCTCACAGATCCCCGTTATACCACCCATGAGACCTTTATCGATCAGTTGCAGCTGGCGGATCTGCTGCTGGCAAACAAGGCGGATCTTTATGATGAGGCGGCGCGGGAGGCTTTTGTTGCCCTGGTGAGAGCGGCGACGCCGCCAAAGGCGCTGAGTGCGTGGCTAGAGTTTGGTCGTGTCAGTCCGCTCTGGCTTGATCTCCCCCGCGCTATAGATCGGAATCGGCGATCTTCCCGGGCAGATGGGCAGCCAGCAAATGTCGTGGAGGCTGCCACTGATCGGTGTGCTGCAGCGGCAGAGGCTGGCTGGTTTTTTCTCGAGGGTGTCGGGGATGGCTTCTACAGTGGCGGTTGGCGGATCGCCGCCCGACAATGTTTTGCTCGCGTGGCGCTGGAGCGTCTCTGCCGCCAGCCCGGAAAGGCGTGATGCACACGGATGCAGGATGGCTGGAGCTCAATGCCGCTGATGGGGAGCTGGCGATGCGGCCGGCGCGGCCACTGCTGGAGAGTCGGATCGAGTTCATCGGCAGGCGGCGGCTGGCGTGGCGGCAGATTGAACAGGCACTGCTGGCAGGATTGTGGAAGGCTTAGGGTGCTTTATCCGACTGTTTTACTGGGTCAATGGCGCCAGGTAGATCAATAAAGGCAGCTTATGCGCCCACCTTGAAAAACTGTTTGGCGCATTAGGCTTGAAAACCTTAGTGTTGACCGCCCTGAGGCCCCGTTGCGCCAGATTTATGCCGCTTTACCCAGGGGCTCAGGCCGGATTTCGTTGTTGCAAGCCGGCCGGCGGCGGTCGCGAAAGGACGGAAAGCTGGATTCAAAATCCGGGATGTTTACCCGGTAAGTGCTTCTAAGTCAGCGCGATTGTGCGTTGGCTGAATCACTGCAGTGAAAAACCTAGGAGAAATGCACCATGCCAACATTTGTGCGTACTGAAAAGTGTGATGGCTGCAAGGGTCAGGACAGGACCGCTTGCATGTACATCTGCCCGCATGACCTCATGAAGCTGGACAAAGACGGTTCCGAGACCGGTCACGCCATGAAGTCTTTCAACCAGGAGCCCGAACAGTGCTGGGAGTGCTACTCCTGCATCAAGATCTGCCCCCAGCAGGCCATCGAGGCACGTCCCTACGCTGACATCGTTCCGATGGGTGGTTCTGTGCAGCCCCTGCGCGGTACCGATTCCATCATGTGGACCATCAAGTTCCGCAACGGCACCATGAAGCGCTTCAAGTTCCCGATCCGCACCACCCCTGAGGGTTCCATCGACCCTTATGGTAATACGCCCGCAGCCGATATGGCCAAGATCGCTGAGCCTGGTTTCTTCAACCACAATCAGCAGAATGGCTACCGCGCTGGCGATCCCAGCGAGCTGATTTGCAAGTAATCCGAAGATATTGAGAGGTAAACACAATGGCTGAATTCGGTAATCCGGACGTCATCGAAGAAGAAGTAGACATCCTCATCATCGGCGGTGGTATGGCTGCTTGCGGTACCGCTTACGAGATTGGTCCCTGGATCGAAGCTGCTGGCGGCGGCATCACGGTCAAGCTGGTCGATAAGGCTGCCATGGATCGTTCCGGTGCTGTGGCGCAGGGTCTGTCCGCTATCAACACCTACATTGGTCCTGATCAGGATCCTGCGGACTACGCTCGCATGGTCTCCAACGACCTGATGGGCATCACCCGTGACGATCTGGCCTACGACCTGGGGCGCCACGTTGATGAATCCGTTCACCTGTTCGAAGAGTGGGGTCTGCCGATCTGGAAGACCGACGAGAACGGTGAGCGTTATGACGGCTCCAAGGGCATGACCTCACTGAAGGACGGCGGCAAGCCCGTACGCTCTGGTAAGTGGCAGATCATGATCAACGGCGAATCCTACAAGTGGATCGTCGCTGAGGCCGCCAAGAAAGCACTGGGTATGGACAACATCCAGGAGCGTATCTTCATCGTTAAGCTGGTTAACGATAAGAACGATCCGAACCGTATCGCCGGTGCTGTCGGTTTCTCCGTGCGTGAGCACAAACTGTATGTTTACAAGTTCAAGGCTTGCCTGCTGGTTGCCGGTGGCTGCGTAAACATCTTCCGTCCCCGCTCCGTGGGTGAGGGTCAGGGCCGTGCCTGGTACCCCGTATGGAACGCTGGTTCCACCTACACCATGGCTGCTGAGGCTGGTGCCGAGCTGACCCTGATGGAAAATCGCTTCGTACCGACCCGTTTCAAAGACGGTTACGGTCCTGTTGGCGCATGGTTCCTGCTGTTCAAGTCCAAGGCCACCAACGCTTATGGCGAAGTGTACATGGATCGCAACAAGGAGATGCTGGACGACTATCCTCCTTACGGCCAGGCTGCCGTTCCTGCATCCTGCCTGCGTAACCACCTGATGCTGAAGGAGATGAAGGAAGGTCGCGGTCCCATCTGGATGGACACCGTTACCGCCCTCGCCAACCTGCGTGAGACTCTGTCTCCCCGCGAGGTTAAGCATCTGGAAGCAGAGGCATGGGAAGACTTCCTCGACATGTGTATCGGCCAGTGCGGTATCTGGGCTGGTGAGAACATCGAGCCTGAGAAGAAGAACTCCGAGCTGATGCCCACCGAACCCTACCTGCTGGGTTCTCACTCCGGTTGCTGCGGCATCTGGGTTTCCGGTCCTGACGATGTGGGCGCGCCCACCGATGAGGCGATGGACGGCGTTCCCGAGCACCTGCCGAAGGGCTGGAACTGGGGCTACCGTGGCATGACCACCGTTCAGGGTCTGTTCACCGCTGCTGACGGCGTTGGCGCCTCTGGCCACAAGTTCTCCTCCGGCTCCCATGCCGAGGGTCGCATGTGTGCCAAGTCCATGGTCAAGTTCGTGATGGACAACAAGGACCACAAGCCTGAGCTGGACACCAGCGTTGACGAGCTGATCGAAGAGATCTACCGTCCGGTGCGTAACTTCCTGGAGCACAAGGACTACTCCACCGCTATCGACGTGAACCCCAACTACATCACGCCGAAAATGCTGCAGTTCCGCCTGCAGAAGCTGATGGATGAGTATGTTGCTGGTGTTGCTACCTACTACACCACCAATGCCAACATGCTGGAAGTTGCCGAGCACAAGCTGGCCGAGCTGAAGGAAGACGCTCTGAAGATGCGTGCGAAAGACCTCCACGAGCTGCTGCGTGCTTGGGAGAACTATCACCGCATCCTGACCGCTGAAGCTCACATGAAACACATCCAGTTCCGTGAGGAGAGCCGTTATCCTGGCTTCTACTACCGCATGGACAAAAACTTCGTTGACGAAGAAAACTGGAAGTGCTTTGTGAACTCCATCTACGACAAAGAGACCAAGACCTTCAAGTGCTTCAAACGCGCTCACGTCGATCTGGTCGATAAGTCTAAGCTGTTCAAGTAAGCATTGCTTGACAGTCTGATGGCGTGAAAGGCCCGGATGCCGTAAGGTGTCCGGGCCTTTTTCATCAGTCTGCAAATAAACGCCAATTAACGCAGCGCTTTGTTTTGTATTAAAATTGCGCAATCGCGTGGATCGGATGCTCATCGTTAATGAGCAGCTGAAGTCCAATACCGCCATTTTTTCCGCATCTGCATTTCATTTCGCGTTCATTCGCGTTCATTTGCAGACTTTTACGAGGTCTAAACAATGAGCGAACAATTCGACATTCCCTTTAAAAGTGACTTGGTGCCGACCGTTATGGAGCCTGGCAGCAAGCTTAAATTCCGCTGTTACAAGGGCATCTCCTGTTTCAATGCCTGCTGCAAAAGTGCAGATATTCAGCTCACGCCCTATGACATCCTGCGCCTGAAAGATAATCTGGGTATGAGCGTCACCGATTTCCTGAAGAACCACACGGTTCCCTTTGAGATGGATAAGGACGGTATCCCCGGTATCAAACTGCGTACCGATAATGATGGTGCCTGCCTGTTTGTCACGGATGAGGGCTGCAGTGTCTACAATGATCGTCCCACCGCCTGTCGTTACTATCCGGTAGGCCATATGGCGATTCGTGAGGCGGGCGCAACCGAAGATGAGGCGCGATACTTTTTGGTCAAGGAGGATCACTGCAAAGGTCATGAAGAAGATCGGGAAATCAGCGTCACTGACTACCGAAAGGAGCAGCAGGTCGAGCAGTACGACCAGATTAATCGTGAATGGATGCAGCTGATTCTGAAGAAGAAATCGGCAGGGCCTTCAATTGGACGACCTTCCGATACCAGCCTGCAATTCTTCTTCATGTGTTGCTACGACATGGACCGGTTTCGTCGCTTTGTGCTGAGTGATTCCTTCAAGGCCTCCTACGATATGGATGACGCTTTCTACGCGACTGTGGAGAAAGAGGATCTGGCGCTGATGAGTTTTGGCATCCGTTTGCTGAAACAGATCCTGTTTGGCGACGAGACCATCGCGGTCAAACCGGGAGCAGAGGAGAAGCGCCTCAAGGAGCGTCGTGAGATTCTTGAAATGCGTCGTAAGGCCGAGATCGAGATCCATCGGCAGAAAGAGGAGCAGCAGAAAAAGGACGTACTCTCCTGAGTCTGAATGCTGCCACGACAATCCTAAAAAGCCGCGCATCCTGCGCGGCTTTTTAGTTTAGGGAGCCCCTGATCAAGTCATGAACGCGTATCTTGTGCCCAGACTATCCAGCTTCTGCGTGGCAAATCTCGGCAACGGCTCCATGCGTGACTCTACCTCCTGGATCCATGCCGTCGTTCGCAATAGCCAGCTATCCCCGACAGAGATGTAGGGGAGGGCGTGAGTAGGGAGTGGTAGTTTTAGGTGCGATTTGTGCCTTGAATCTGAATATTCTGAATCACAATCGACTTCGTCCAGACTTAATCTGCGGCTCCTTAGAGGGTTTGGATGGCGTCGGTTTTGGCTGCCATGATGAAGTCATTGTGATGCAGACCGCGAATCTTGTGCGACCACCAGGTTATGCTCACCCTGCCCCATTCGGTCAAAACAGCGGGGTGGTGTCCTGCGGCCTCTGAAATTCTTCCGACCTTGTTGGTAAAAGCGAGTGCTTCTTCAAAGTTGTTGAAGGAAAAAACCTTTTCGAGTTGCATCACTCCATTCCTGACTTCGATGTTCCAATCTGGAATCAGTTTGATCAGGTTGGCCAGTTCAGATTCAGATACTTGCGGGGCATCGGCTCTGCAAGCCTCACACTGTTCTTGAGTCAAAGCACTCATATTCATCGCTCTCTTTGTCGATAAGGCTGGAAATAGACTAGTATCGAGAATTATTCCTCAGTTAATTGAATGAGTTTAGTGAGAAACTGCGGGGTAATTAGCAGCGGCTAGGAGGCAGTTCGACGTTGAAAAAGAAGCATGCACTGATTGTCGATGATTCCAAAACGGCGCGCCGGGTTCTGGCAAAGAAACTGGACAGTTTTCATGTCGATGTCAGTGAGGTTGGCTCGGGCAAGGAAGCGATTGAATTCCTCAAAAAGGCGCAGCCTGATGCGGTATTTATGGACTATCACATGCCAGGGATGGACGGCATCCAGGCACTGAAGTTCATCCGTCTCAATCCGGAGACGGCATCGATCCCGGTGATGATGTACACCTCCCACTCCGAGAAACTGAAGCCTGAACAGGTCAAGGCGCTCGGTGCAGTTGGAGTGTTGCCGAAGAATCTCGACAGTAAGGACTTCGAGATCGTCATCAGCATGTTGAAGCTGGAGCCTGAGGGTGAGCCCGATAGCCAGTTCGTCGACAGCATGAATATTGATGAGACACCAAGCGTACAACTGCTCGATGGGGCCAGTGAAATCGCGGAATCATCCCGCATGCTGCATGATGCCGCACGCGAGACCGAAGCCTCAGTCGGCTCAACACGACTGCGCAAGCAGATCGCAAAACTGCTGGCGCAGCATCTGAAATTGGTAAGACGACATATCGATGAGACTTCCCGGCAGACTGTTGAGGAGATGGAGAAGGGTAACAGTGCCATCGAAAACAGGTTGCTGGAGATGCAGCAGGCAGAGGCTGAGCAGAGCAAGGCTGGTGGTCTATCATGGGTAATGCTGCTGTTTCTATTGCTGCTTGGAGGTGGCGCACTTCTGCTTTCAGGTTGGCGAAGCGAAATGCTCGAGGAGCGCAACACGCTGCGTGAGCAGATCACTTTGATGGAAAAAGCGCGTGCTAACTACGACGAGCAGGCAGATTCTTTGGTCAGCCTGCTTGAACAGCAAGGTGGTGTGTCGATTGGTGATAAGGCAACCGGGATTACTGCGGCAGAACAGCCGGAGGCCTGGCTGAAACTGCTTGAGTGGGCGCTGAACCGAGACCTTGAGTTCGCCTATCGGGCGGTGCCATTTGACGACAAGATGGTGAGTTGGCTCTCCCAGGCGCTCGATCATCTCAGCAATGCAGGCTTCAGAGGGACGCTTCTTTTGGAGGCGCGTTATGGGGATTTTTGTCTGACTGGAAAACCAGACGCGCAGCTTGAACTGGCCGTTGATCAGGTGAAGGGGGCTGACTGCCTCTTCTCGCGTCAGCTATCTGCAGATGGATCGACTCGTAACGAACTGCAAAGCATCAGCTTTACCAACTACATCAACTCCTCCCCCAGGTTGAGCGCTGGCCCGATTAAGGTGCAGGTGAAAAGAGGGGGGTATGATGCGCCTGTGGTGCCCTATCCGGAGGCGCGGGAGGAGGTGAGCGCTGCCAAGTGGAACCAGGTCGCCGCCCGCAACCAACGCATTCAGGTCCGCCTGCTGCCGGCAGTGCAATAAACTCCAGCCATTGGCACAACACAGGTTCCTGCGTGCTGCCAATGGCGCATCCTCTCCGCGCGTTGTGCTAGGAGGATGCGATCGGCGGCTATCGATTTTCAACTGCCCAGACCGCCGCCTCGACCCGGGACTTGAATCCGAGTTTTTTCAGCAGATGTTTGACGTGTACTTTGACTGTTGCTTCCGCAATATTCAGGTTCCTGGCAATGACCTTGTTGCTCTCGCCTTGGGCTAGGTGGGTCAAGATCTCCTTCTCCCGCTCCGTCAATCCCGCATCGTCAACGTCTTTCGGACGCTGGGAGGTTTGATGCATGGCCCGGGCCAATGACTCCGCGATATTATGCGACATCACCAGCCTCCCTTCGGCCACCTCGCGAAACTTGACCATCAGCTCCTCTGGCGGCATGTCTTTGAGCAGATAGCCGTCTGCCCCGTTGCGCATGGCGGCGACAATGTCATCCTGTGCATCAGATACGGTAAGGATGACAATGCGGGCGACGGTATCGCGCTTCTTCATCTCCACCAGGGTCTCGATGCCGTTCATGCCATGCATGTTGAGGTCGAGCAGTACCAGGTCTGGCTGCAGCTGTTCAACCATCTCGATACCCTGCTCGCCGTTGTCTGCCTCGCCGACGATCTCGATCTCGGGAGTGAGGTCCGCAAGCTGTTGCAACCCCTTGCGTAATAACGGATGGTCGTCGATCATCACCACGCGTTGGACGGTTGAATCACTCATATCGCTACATCTGCCTGCTGATTGTTGTTCTGGTCGGGGCTTAGTTGTATGGGTGTGAAGGTGACGCTGACCCGGGTGCCGCCTTCGCCGAGGGGCCGGATATTCAGGTCGCCGTGCAGTGACCGGGCCCGCTCCTGCATGATGGCAAGGCCGTAGTGGTGACTGCGTTCCGCCTCAGGCGGCATGCCGATGCCGTCATCCTCCACGCTGATCTCGATACGGTTGTCGGCAAGCTGCTCCAGGGTAACATTGGCGCTGGATGCTGCCGAGTGGTAGGTCACATTGGCTAGGGCCTCGCGTACTATCTGTAATACATGGATCTCTTCGTTGGCGCTGAAGGGGATATTCTGTGTATGGTTGTTGAGGGTGATGGCGACCTTGTTCCGCTTGTTGAACTCCGCCACTGTCTCCGCGAGCGCGGTAACGACATTGCGGCCATCCATCTGCAGGCGAAAGGTGGTCAGAAGTTCCCGCAACTGCCGGTAGGAGGCGGCTAATCCCTCTCTCAGTTCTGTCATTACCTCTTCGATCTGCGATTTTTCCGCCTCCCTGTCCATTAAAATTGTGAGGCGGGTGACCTGTATCTTCAGGTAGGAGAGGGATTGGGCCAGTGAATCGTGCAATTCCCGCGCAATCACGCTGCGTTCGTCGAGCAGAGCCAGTCGTCTGCGCTGGATGTCACGGCGGCTGACCCCGACGGCGATACCAATGTGCTGGCCAAGGGTTTCGAGCAGCTGCATCTGCCATGCTGCGAGATTGGCCCCAGGCTCTTTCTGCAGCAGCAGAACCCCATAGTTGTGCTCCTGGTCATGAATGGGGATCGAAAGGATCTTCGAAGAGCCCCCATGATGCTTCCGTGTTAGCAGTTGGGTGTTGCCGTTCCCGAGGCAGATATGGCATGCCTCAGTGCTGCACATAGGGGGCACAGGGCCATTGAGGGCTACCCGGTAGGCCTTGTCGCCATCCTGTTCGGGAGTCAGGCAGAGGGTGCCTGAGCGGATTCCCACTACCCGGCTGATATCCTCCAGTAGCGCGTGGTAGGTCTTTTGTGAAACCGGCACTTTGGTCAGCTGCTGGGTGGCGCTGTAGAGCAGTTGCAGGGAGAGATTCCTGGTCTGCAGTTCGGCGGTTTTTTCTGATACCCGCTTTTCCAGATTACCGTACATTTTCGACAGTTCGGCTGCCATGTTGTTGAAGGCAAGTCCCAATCGGCCAAGTTCATCCATGCCGATATGCCCGACGCGAACACTGAAATTGCCTTTTCCCGCTCGCTCTGCTGCGAACAGAAGTTCACGCAGTGGCCCCAGGACATCGGTGTGAACCAGATAAAGGGTGCTGGCAAGTACCAGCAGGGTTAGCATCAGGCAGATACCCTGGATCAGTCCCAGCTTGTGCAGCCGCGATTCTGCATCCTGTTCCAGCAGGTAGACAAAACGGTCGATCTCCGCAACGAAGGGATCGACCAGGCTGCTGTACTGGCGGCGCAGTTGGTCAATGTGCTGTTCCAGTTCAGCGGTTGTCTGGGTGGTGGCCAGTCGATCCAAATGGCTGGAGAGCAGAGGATACATGACCTCTTGCCACTGGTCAGATATCTGGCGGTAGATGGTGTGCAGTGATTTGCGTTCTGTGTCCTTCAGAACCCTGGTTAGGCGTGGGCTTTCCAGGCGGCTGTGGAACTCCATGGCCTGTTTGCGTATCGCCTCCTGGTCTATGTGGCGGGACTCGAGGGTGGCAACGATGCGATAAGACTGCATGCGCAGGCTGCCGGCCTGATTGACCGCTGCTGCTACGCCATAGGTGGACCGCGCCATGATCACGGCGCTGACCATGCCGGTCAGGGCAAGTAGGGTGATGAGCCCCATCGCCAATCCCGCGCGTATCTGTAGTGACTGACCGATAAACCGAAACATCAGTGCTCTCCCATGCCGGATGAGCCGCCTCTGCCGCCTTCCTCCAGCATCGCCGGGTCAGGTGCTCGGCTAGTTTTTTTAGGGTTAATCCTTTTGCTTTTGCGGTTAAGCAAAAGTCCGCTGCATGACGCCATCATAAATCTTTTTTTCCTTTCTTAACAATGCATTAGAGGTGTTACCCCCTCTAACTCAAAGGTGGTAGTCGAGTCTCTCGCTGGAAAACCGCGCTTGATTGAGATCAAGAGCCACGAGATTTGTGCGTCTTATCTTCCACGCCGAACCCTGCCGGAGATGCGAGATATGGCTACGCAGAGAACCAAACAACTATCCGTACTGACAATGAATACCCTAGCCTTTACCGCCTGCTTTGCGGTTTGGGTGATGTTTTCCATTATCGGGATACCGATCAAAGAGTTGCTGACGCTCAGCGAGACTCAGTTCGGCATTCTGATCGCTACGCCGATCCTGACCGGCTCCGTAGCGCGACTGCCGGTGGGCATCTGGACTGACAGATACGGCGGTCGTATCGTCTATTTCATCTTGATGCTCTGCACTATCCTGCCGCTTTACTTGATCAGCGAGGCGACGCAGTACTGGCAATTCCTGGTGCTGGGTCTGTTTGTCGGTATCGCCGGCGCCTCGTTCTCGGTAGGTATTGCCTACACTGCCCGCTGGTTTAGCAAAGAGAAGCAGGGTTTTGCGATGGGCATCTTCGGGGCCGGTAACGCCGGTGCCGCGCTGACCAAGTTTGTCGCCCCCTCGATTGTCGTCGCCTATGGTTGGGAGACGGTACCACAGGTCTATGCCGTCGCCATGTTTGTAGTGGTGGTACTGTTCTGGATATTCACCTATGAGGATCCCGAGCACAAGGTGGCTTCCCATGTCACGCTGGGTCAACAGCTGGCCCTGCTGAAGGATCCGCACATCTGGAAGTACATGCAGTACTACTCACTGGTGTTTGGTGGTTTTGTCGGTCTCTCCCTGTGGATGACCAAGTACTACATCGCCGAGTACGGCTTCGACCTTACCCATGCTGCGCTGCTGGCCGCGATCTTCGTACTGCCCTCCGGTGTGATTCGCGCCTTGGGAGGGTGGTTTTCCGACAAGTATGGTGCCTACAAGGTGACCTGGTGGGTGATGTGGATCTCCTGGGTCTGTCTGTTCCTGATGTCTTATCCGCAGACCGAGATGGTAATCAAGACCATCAATGGCGAGGTCAACATCGGTGTCGGCCTCAATGTTTGGGCGTTTACCGCGCTGCTGTTTGTCGTCGGCATCGCCTGGGGGTTTGGCAAGGCCTCAGTCTTCAAGTTCCTCTCCGATGAGTACCCCGACAACATCGGTGTCGCCTCTGGCATTGTGGGTTTGGCTGGCGGTATGGGTGGTTTTATGTTGCCGATTATGTTTGGTGCCCTGATCGATTTCACCGGCATCAACAGCGCGGTCTTCATGCTGCTCTATGGCGCCACCTGTGTCTCCCTGATCTGGATGCACTACACCTTTGCCAAAGAACACCAGGAGAAGGATCAGCAGATCGCCAAGGATCATGCCTATGACCAGTATGCTCGTATGCATGAGAACCCGGATGAGTATGTGGCCGCCCGTGCTGCTGTCGAACAGGCCGATCTGCTTGAGGAATTGATCACCAAATACAGCGCTGCTCGCGCCAAGGCTGAAGCGGAGGCGCAAAGGATCCGCAATGGCCAGACCAAGGGCAAGAGCGTCGACTGTCTCGAATAATTCAAACCACGCTATATAGAGAGAACGATTATGTCTGACATAAAAGAGTGGAACCCGGAGGACCCCCAGTTCTGGGAGTCGAAGGGAAAAAAGATCGCTAATAGAAATCTGTGGATTTCCATACCCAGCCTGCTCAGCGGATTCGCGGTATGGCTCTACTGGGGCATCATCACGGTACAGATGCTGAACCTGGGCTTCCCTTTTGAAAAGGCGGAGCTGTTTACCCTGGCGGCGATTGCTGGTCTGACGGGCGCCACCCTGCGTATCCCGTCGAGCTTCTTCATCCGCATCGCGGGTGGCAGGAATACCATCTTCTTTACGACGGCGCTGTTGATGATTCCAGCGGTCGGTGCTGGCTTTGCGCTGCAGGACAAGGACACGCCGCTATGGGTGTTCCAGATGCTGGCATTCCTTTCCGGCTTCGGTGGCGGTAACTTCGCCTCATCCATGTCCAACATCAGCTTCTTCTTTCCGAAGCGGATGCAGGGCCTGGCGCTGGGTCTGAATGCGGGTCTGGGTAATGCTGGTGTGACCACCATGCAGATCCTGATCCCTCTGGTGATGACCTTCGGCATCTTCGGTGGCGAGCCGATGATCCTGCAGAACACCTCGGGCACCCTGATCGGTAAGATCCCCGCCGGTTCAGAGACCTACATCTTTAATGCCGGTTTTGTCTGGCTGCTGCTGCTGATACCTCTGGCCTTCGCCGGTTGGTTTGGCATGAACAACATTCGTACGGATGAGGTCTCTCCCCATATTGGTTCCCCGCTCGGAGCCATGTCCAAGATCGCTGGTATGTTGATCATCGGCTTCATCACCGCAGCCATCGGTCTCTACATCATCCTGCCCGCCCCCACTGGACTGGGTGCGCCCGGTTGGGCCAAGTGGCCGGTCATCGCAGGTATCCTGTTCGGCACTGTCATGCTGATGAAGATGATCCCCGGTGACATCAAGCCCAATCTTAAGCGTCAGTTCAAGATTTTTGGCAACAAGCACACTTGGGTGATGAGCATCATCTACACCATGACCTTCGGCAGCTTTATCGGTTACTCCGCTGGTTTTGCCCTGGCCATCAAGGTGGTGTTTGGCTATCAGCATGTGATGGTTGATGGTTTGATGACGCATGATCTCGCCAACCCCAATGGCCCGTCGGCACTGATGTACGCCTGGATGGGACCTTTTATCGGTGCACTGATTCGCCCGATTGGTGGCTGGATCGCCGACAAGATGGGTGGCGCCAAGGTGACCCAGTATGTCTCCATCGTGATGATCGGCTCTGCCCTGGGTGTGGCCTACTATCTGCAGCAGGCTTACCAGTCAGCCACGCCGGAAGAGTTTTTCGTACCCTTTCTGATGCTCTTTCTGGTGTTGTTTGCCGCCACCGGCATCGGTAACGGTTCCACCTTCCGCACCATCGCGATGGTGTTCCCCAAGGAGCAGGCAGGCCCGGCACTGGGTTGGACCTCGGCGGTAGCTGCTTATGGCGCTTTCATCATCCCGAAGGTGTTCGGTGAGCAGATCAAACTGGCTACGCCAGAAGTCGCACTCTATGGGTTTGCCGTCTTCTATACGATCTGCCTGATCTTGAACTGGTGGTACTACCTGGGGCCGAAGGCTGAGATCAAGAATCCCTGATCGTTACCAGTAAAAAATCGGGGTGGGTCTGCAATACCCCACAGGGCAGCGTCCTAACTCCCCAGCCTTGGCGGACTCACCCCAACCAAATTGCGGGGCATGCCGATGAAACAGAATCGGCGCCCCTAAGGAGAGCGTTATGAGCCACTTTCTCGATAGACTGAAATATTTTAAGAAGGTAGAGAGCACCTACTCTGGCGGTCACGGCATCGTGACCAGTGAAGACCGCCAGTGGGAAGACACCTACCGCAACCGCTGGCGCCATGACAAGGTGGTGCGCTCCACCCACGGCGTCAACTGCACCGGTGGTTGTTCCTGGAAGATCTTCGTGAAGAACGGCCTGGTTGCCTATGAGATGCAGCAGACCGACTACCCGCGTACCCGCGATGATATGCCTAACCACGAGCCTCGGGGCTGTCAGCGTGGTGCCTCCTTCTCCTGGTACCTCTATAGCCCGCACCGCATCAAGTACCCCTTGGTGCGCGGCCGTCTGGTGGAGCTGTATCGTAAAGAGAGAGCGGCAGGCAAGAACCCTGTCGCTGCCTGGGAAGCGATTCAGAGCGATCCCGCCAAGCGCAAGAGTTACACCGCAGTACGCGGTCTGGGCGGTTTTGTCCGTGCCGATTGGGAGGAGATGACCGAGATCATCGCCGCCGCCAACATCTACACCATCAAGAAGTGGGGACCAGACCGGATCTACGGCTTCTCGCCGATCCCCGCGATGTCGATGATTTCATACGCCGCCGGCTCGCGTTACCTCTCGCTGATCGGTGGTGCTTGTGGCTCATTCTACGACTGGTACTGTGACCTGCCGGCAGCCTCTCCTCAGGTGTGGGGTGAGCAGACCGATGTGCCGGAAGCGGCCGACTGGTACAACTCCAAATATCTGATCGTCTGTGGCTCCAACCTGCCGATGACCCGTACACCCGATGCTCACTTTGCCATCGAGTCGCGTTACAACGGCACCAAGGTGGTCTCCATGGCGCCGGACTACGCGGAGTATGTGAAGTTTGCTGACCTGTGGATGCCGGTCAAGCAGGGCACCGACTCCGCCGCCTTCATGGCGATGGGGCATGTGGCACTCAAAGAGTTCCATATCAACAAGCAGGATCCCTATTTCACCGAATACGTGCGGAAATACACCGATCTGCCGATGCAGTTGATGCTGCGCAAGGATGGTGACCATTATGTCTCTGGCCGGTTCTTGCGTGCTTCTGACTTCGACAAGAACTTGGGCGAGACCAATAATCCTGAGTGGAAGACGGTGGTCTTCGACACCAAGAGTAACGCTTTTGTGGTGCCCAACGGATCCGTCGGTTTTCGCTGGGGAGAAGAGGGTAAGTGGAATCTTCTGGAGAAATGCGGCGCTGATCAGGCCGAGACCGAGGCCGAGCTCTCCTGCATCAACAGCAAGGACACGATTGTTGAGGTTGCCTTTCCTCACTTCACGCCGGGCGAGGATGAGATGCTGCTGCGCAACATCCCGGTGCGCAAGCTGAAGTTGGCCTCTGGTGAAGAGGCTCTGGTCTGCTCTGTATTTGATCTGCAGGTAGCCCAGTATGGCATCGACCGCGGCCTGGGCGACAATCTGGCGACCGGCTACGATGATGACAGTGTGCCTTACACCCCGGCATGGGCCGAGAAGATTACTGGTGTAAAGCGTGCCGACCTGGAACGTACGGGTCGTGAGTTTGCACAAAACGCCTCTGAGACCCAGGGTAAATCCATGGTCATCATGGGTGCCGCCATCAACCACTGGTATCACAACGACATGGGTTACCGCAGCATCATGAACCTGCTGCATATCTGTGGTTGTGTCGGTCAATCTGGCGGTGGCTGGGCTCACTATGTGGGTCAGGAGAAGCTGCGTCCCCAGGCGGGCTGGGCGCCCATCGCCTTTGCGCTTGACTGGAATCGCCCACCGCGCCACATGAACAGCACCACCTACTGGTATTTTCATACCGATCAGTGGCGCTATGAGAAGGTGCAGGCCGACGATATTCTGGGTTCTACCGCCCAGGCCAAGTATCGTGGCTATCAGCTGGCCGACTACAATGTGGTCTCCCAGCGTCTGGGGTGGCTGCCTTCCGCGCCTCACTTCAACAAGAACCCGCTCGATATCGTCAAGGCGGCCGAGGCCGCGGGTGCGACCGATGAGGCGGGTGTGGCCAGCTATCTGACTGAGCAGCTGAAGAGCGGTGAGACTGCCTTTGCCTGTGAGGACATCGATGCGGAAGAGAACTTTCCCCGCAACCTCTTTGTCTGGCGTGCCAATCTGCTGGGTTGTTCCGCTAAGGGGCATGAGTACTTCCTCAAACATTTGGTTGGTGCTCAGAACGGCGTCATGCAAGAGGGTGTCGAGGGTCAGAACTCCAAAGAGATCAAGTGGCGTGAGAAGTCTCCGGTGGGCAAGCTGGACCTGATGGTTGATATCAACTTCCGTCTTAACTCCACTGGTGCCTATTCGGACATCATCCTGCCGACCGCAACCTGGTACGAAAAGGCCGACCTCAACACCACTGACATGCACCCCTTTGTGCATCCGCTGGGCAAGGCGGTCGATCCTGCCTTCGAATCCAAGTCCGACTGGCAGATTTTCCAGGCCATCGCCAAGAAGTTCTCCGAGTTGGCTGAAGAGCATCTGGGTACCGTCAAGGACGTGGTCTCCCTGCCCATGCAGCACGATTCCCCGATGGCGCTGGCACAGCCCTTTGGTGAAGTGAAGGATTGGAAAAAAGGTGAATGCGACCTGATTCCTGGCAAGACCGCACCGCTGTTCAAGGTGGTGGAGCGTGACTACCCCAACACCTATAAGAAGTTCACCTCGGTCGGACCTCTGATGAATAAGTTGGGCAACAATATCAAAGGTATTGATTGGAATACCGACCTGGAGATCGAGCAGCTATGCTCACTCAACGGTGTCATCCATGATGAAGGTGTTTCCAAGGGCCGGCCGTCGCTGGTAGATGATGTCGCGGTGTGCGATACCGTCTTGCATATGGCGCCGGAGACCAATGGCGAGGTTGCACACAAATCCTGGTCGGCACTCTCCAAGAAGACGGGTATTGATCATAGCCACCTCTACGCGGGGCGGCATGAGGAGAAGATCCGTTACCACGATATCGTCGCTCAGCCGCGCAAAATCATTACCGCGCCGACCTGGTCGGGTATCGAATCGGAAGAGGTGAGCTACAACGCCTGCTACACCAACATCCATGAGCATATCCCTTTCCGTACTCTGACCGGTCGTGCCTCCTTCTATCTGGATCACGAGTGGATGCGTGATTTCGGTGAGGGTCTGTGCTGCTACCGTCCGCCTCAGGATCTGGGTGCGCACAAAAACCTGCCAAAGGAGCTGGCCAGCAAGCTGAAGGGTAAGAAGACCCTGACCCTGAACTGGATCACCCCGCACTCCAAGTGGGGTATTCACTCCTCCTACCAGGACAACCTGCGCATGCTGACCCTGTTCCGTGGTGGTCCCTACTTCTGGCTGAATGAGAACGAAGCCAAGAGTATCGGCATCAAGGACAACGATTGGGTCGAGGCGGTCAATGCCAACGGTGCGACGGTGGCCCGGGTGGTGGTTAGTCAGCGAGTGCCCGAGGGCATGGCCATCATGTATCACGCTCAGGAGAAGAACGTTAACGTGCCGGGTTCCAATACCACCGGTAAGCGTGGCGGCATCCTCAACAGCGTGACCAAAGTGGTGATGAAACCCACCAACATGATCGGTGGTTACGCCCAGCTCTCTTACTCCTTCAACTACTACGGTACGGTGGGAAGTCAGCGTGATGAGAACGTCATCGTTCACAAGATCGAAGACGCCGACGTGAATTGGTTGGAAGGCGATCTGACGCCGGAGCGCGAAGCTCAACTCAATCCCCCGGGGATTAATAACTGAGTCAGTTGATCGTATTGATGCAGGGTGGAATCGATCCCCACCCTGCATCCCGGTGGAAAGAATTTTGAGGAAGATAAGATGAAGATACGTGCGCAAATTGCCATGGTCCTGAACCTGGACAAGTGCATCGGCTGCCACACTTGTTCGGTGACCTGCAAAAATATCTGGACCAACCGAAAGGGTGTGGAGTACGCCTGGTTCAATAATGTAGAGAGTAAACCCGGCATTGGTTTCCCTAAGAACTGGGAAGATCAGGAGAAATGGAAAGGCGGCTGGGTTAAGAAAAATGGCAAGCTGGAGCTCAAGGCCGGTGGTCGTATCAGCAAGCTGCTGAACATCTTTGCGAACCCTGACATGCCTGAGATCGACGACTACTACGAGCCGTTCGATTACGATTACGCGAAATTGCAGAACAAGCCTCTGTCTGAGGCGGCGCCCACTGCACGCCCGCTCTCCCAGATCACCGGTGAGCGGATGGAGAAGATCCATTGGGGGCCTAACTGGGAAGATGATCTGGCCGGCGCCTTCGAAGATCGTTCAAAGGACAAGAACTTCGAGGGCATCCAGAAGCAGATGTACAAGGAGTTTGAAAAAACTTTCCACATGTACCTGCCGCGCCTGTGCAACCATTGCCTGAATCCGGCGTGTGTCGCCAGTTGTCCCTCTGGCGCCATCTACAAGCGTGACGAGGACGGCGCGGTACTAATCGATCAGGATCGCTGCCGAGGCTGGCGCATGTGCGTCAGTGCCTGTCCCTATAAGAAGATCTATTTCAACTGGGAGTCTGGCAAGTCGGAGAAGTGCATCCTCTGCTATCCGCGCATCGAGTCTGGCATGCCTACCGCCTGCGCCGAGTCCTGTGTTGGCCGCATCCGTTATATGGGCGTGGTGCTCTACGATGCTGACAAGATCAGCGATGCGGCGGGCACTGACAATGAGAAGAACCTGTATCAGTCGCAGCTCGACATGTTCCTCGACCCCAACGATCCGGCCGTCATTAGGCAGGCGCTGGAAGATGGCATTCCGCAACAGTGGTTGGATGCGGCTAAAGACTCCCCAGTCTACAAGATGGCCATGGAGTGGAAGATTGCCTTTCCGATCCATCCTGAGTTCCGCACCCTGCCGATGATGTGGTACGTGCCGCCGTTGTCGCCGGTGCAGAGTCAGATCGATCAGGGCAAGCTGCCTACCGAAGCGGATGGGGTGATTCCGAAGTCCGAGGCGCTGCGTTTCCCCGTACGCTATCTGGCCAACCTGCTGACCGCTGGTGATGAGGCACCGATCCTCAGTGCCCTCAACAGAATGCTGGCGATGCGCAGCAATCAGCGCTCCAAGTCGATTGAAGGCAAGCCGAATGTTGCGGCACTGGAATCTGTCGGGTTGACTGAACTGCAGGCCGAGGAGATGTACCAGATGCTCGGTATCGCCAACTACGAGGATCGCTTCGTTATCCCGACCGCCCATGAGGAGATGGTGCAGGAAGATCCCTATGCCTTCCAGGGTCAGAACGGATTTGGGCCTGGCAATACCAGTTCACACGGTAGCGAGGCCGGTCAGGGCTTTACCCTGTTCCCGAGTCCGCGTAAACGCACCCATACCCCGCAGGGCATTCAGCCCCGCAAGAAGGGCTAACCGGGAGAGTTCACCATGCGTATATATAACATTATGGCTCGTCTGCTGGATTACCCGACCGAGGAGTTGATGGAGAATCTGCCAGCCATCATAACGATACTGAAAGAGGATCCCGAAGTGAGTGCACAGGAGCGCGAAGACCTGATGCAGCTGATCTCATGGATGCAACTGCACGACCTGATCGGTATGCAGGCTGATTACGTACAGACCTTCGATATGACCCCGGAACACGATCTGCACCTGACCCACCATCTGTTTGGTGACGATCGGGGACGCGGTCCGGCACTGATCGACCTTTCGGAACACTTCAAGAGTGCAGGGCTGGAGGTAGAGGAGGGTGAGATCCCGGACTATCTGCCGCTGATTCTGGAGTATGTGTCGACGCTGGATGAGATGCAGGCAAGGGTCTTTCTGGGGGATGCCGCGAAGGTGATTACCGTACTGGCGGAGAACTTGGAGAAGGCGGAGAGCCCCTATTCACGACTGCTGCGGATTGTGGAAGGCCGTGGTCATCTAGCCAAAGCAGCCTGAGGAGATAGACAAATGAACTTACATGACTTGGTTTTTGGGGCTTACCCCTATCTGGCTGGCGCCATCTTTCTGCTTGGCAGCTGGATCCGTTTTGATCGTGAACAGTACACGTGGAAGGCGGACTCCAGCCAATTGCTCAGCAACAAGAATATGCGGCTGGCGAGTAACCTGTTCCACGTCGGCATACTGGGCATCTTTTTTGGTCACGCGGGAGGCATGTTGCTGCCGCACAGCTGGTTCCTGGCGATGGGCATCTCCGATGTCGGTCATCAGTATATCGCTATCTATGCCGGTGGCATTTTCGGCATTATGTGCCTGATCGGCGCCGCGATGCTGTTGTATCGGCGTGTCACCAACCCCCGGGTTAAGGCGGTGAGTCGTAATCGCGATACCTTTGTCATCGGCTGGCTGCTGGCCACCGTGACCCTGGGGCTGAGCACCCTGCTGGTCTCCACAGGTCACGCTGCCCACGGTGATGTTTCGGAGATGATTGCTCTGACCGAATACGTCAAGAGCATTGCCACCCTGAGTGTGGACCCGAGCTTGATCAAGGATGTGTCGCCGATCTTCAAGACCCACATGTTCTTCGGTATGACGGTATTCCTGGTCTTCCCATTCACCCGCTTGGTTCACGTCTGGAGTGTGCCGGTGACCTATCTCGGTCGCGCCTACCAGATCGTCCGCGTCAAGCGGGTGCGGATGAACTAACAGAAAGTAGATGTTGTAGAGCGGGAGCGATTGCTCCCGCTCACTTTCACGAGGCGTTAATCATGAGTACGAACCCTTACGCAACACGGATCGAATATCTGGATGTCGACGGCAAAAAGGTGGCCACGGACCAGGAGGGTTATATCCAGGATATGGATGAGTGGTCGGAGGGCTTTGTAAAGGCGTTGGCCGAAAAAGAGGGGCTAGAGTTGATCGATGACCACTGGGACGTGATCAACTATATCCGCGACTATTATGAAGAGCACCGAGTTCAGGCTCAGGTGCGCGATATGATCAAACATTTCAGGACGGCGTGGGGTAAGGAGCGCGGCAATAACCGTTATCTCCACGATATCTTTCCCAAAGGCGGGCCGCAGAAGCAGGGTAACCGCCTGGCGGGTATTCGCAAGACCAAGGGTGAGCACTGAGCTAATCACTATGTAGGAACAGGGGTATCCGGCGGTAAAGGCATCTTCTCCGCCTCCTGATCTTGCTATGGCCGAGAAAGAGCGGCTGACCCCGGGGATCAATACCCGAATATGTTGTTGAACGAAAGCGGAGGCGTGGAGAAGGTCAGGGTGGAGTGCGCTGGAGGTTGTTGATATCGGCCAGGCTGATATATAACACGAACCATGCTTAAAAAAATCATAGGTCTAAAGCGGGATATGACCGAAAAGGAGTTCGTGATTTCGGTCATGGGCGCCTTTGTCGGTACCCTGATTGCCTCGTTCTTCAGCAACATGATACTGCAGGCGGAGGCGATGCCGCTCATTCTGGCGTCTACCGGCGCCTCGGCGGTGCTTATCTTTTCCCTGCCCTTCAGCCCTGTATCCCGACCATGGAATCTGGTGGGTGGCCATTTGGTCTCCGCATTTGCAGGCGTCTCCTGTTATTTGCTGGTACCCGGTGAGCTGCTCGCGGCATCCATTTCCATTCCCAGTGCGATGCTGCTGATGCACCTTTTTCGATGTATGCATCCACCTGGCGGCGCCACGGCGATTACTGCGGTGGTGGGGGGAGCCAATGTTCATGCCTTGGGATACGCGTTTATCGTGATCCCCGTTTTTATCAACGCCATTATCCTGCTCTCCATCGCGATGGCGATTGCAACCTTTCGCGATGACAATCCGTTTGAATCCCGGCTCAAAGGAGAGGGGGATGAAACGCTGGATGTGCTGGAAGAGTGACAGGGAGCGAAAGCTCGCTGGAGAGATCCTTGTTTATTCTTGTCGATGAGACTGCAAAGTAAAATATGGTGTTGTTATGCTCTGGAATCTAATGATGCACGCCCTTATGGGCTGGCTCGGGGCTTACTATTTTCTCTGGTCTCCCGAAGGAATAGGAATGGCTGTGTTGGTTGTCTGTGTGACTCAGGCGGTTGATCAGATCCGGCTAAGAAAAGAAGCGTGGAGCGAGGTCGAGTCGATGGCCGAACGCGAGGATACCACACAACAGCTGGAGGCCGGCATCAACAAAAAGATGGCGCTGGTGTTTGTGCAGAACGTCGTTTTATATGCGGCGATCGTGCTCCTAGTTGCAGAGATGGCCCGTACCCGCGGTTGGTTGTGATGAATGAAGCGGCCTTGCGTCGCCAATCGAACCGCAGCAACGCGACAGCAGTCAGTCACGCTTGCTCTCATGCAAAACCGCATCGAGGTCGAGCATTTTTATTGCGCTGATAGCCGCCTCCCAGGCACCTTCGTGGCACAGTCCGCTGATGGCGGCATGTTGGTAACCTTCAAGCGCGGCACGTATGCATGCATCCCTGACCGCAGTGGCCATGTGGTGCGTGTCACTCGGTTCGTGTTGCGTTGTCATCGTCTTCTTACTCAAGGGGTGTTATCCCTGCGGTTAAACCTAGAACAGTAGTATTTATCCTGACAGGACCCGATCATGCAAGTGACAAAAGACAAAGTCGTAACCATCGAATACACCATGACCGATGAAGAGGGCACTGTGGTTGATACCACTGACAATGGAGAACCTCTCTCTTTCATTCAAGGCAAAGAGAGCCTACTTGCTGCGATTGAAGCAGCAATCGAAGGCCGCGATGTGGGGGAGAAGTTATCGATCGTCCTCGAGCCGGAGCAGGCTTACGGACATCGGGATAAAAGTCTGATCAGGAAGGTGCCGAGAAGTCATGTCAATGTCTCGGGAGATCTGGAGGTTGGCCTCAAATTGAGAGGTAGAAACGGCTCTAATGTCACGCCGATTACGGTTGTCGAATTCGACGATGAAACGGTGACGCTGGATGCAAATAATCCGCTTGCTGGCGCCACGCTGGGTGTGGAATTGGTGATCGTGGAGGTGCGCGATGCGATTGATGAGGAGCTGAAGAGCGGCAGGGTCCAGGATATGGAAGCAATCTACGAGAAGGAGCGGGTCGACGGCGTGGTGGTGGAATTCAAGCTATAGAAATCTGTATCTCAGATCATCTATTCTCGCTCGAATAAGGTCCCCAGCCCTGATCTAACAAGGGCGGCACTGTGCCGGCAACAGCGGCGGATTATGCTGTGCTCAGCAATTGTTCCATGCATTGTTCCCGGCTTTGGTCCGGGTGTTGCCCGAGCTCCCACATCCCTGGGGGCGAGCCTCCTGTATCTGACACCCAGCGGGGAGGGAATGTAGAAAGATCGCAGGCGCTATCTCTGCCAGGCAGCTGTAGCCCGACCTGTGGGATTGGGGGCAAAAAAAAGCCCGCTTGCGCGGGCTTTTCTTTTGCCCCAGCAGGGGCGAGTCGAAAACAGCCTTATTTGGCGGCAAGCTCCTCAAGCTTCTTGGCCGGAATCACCTGTCCGTTGAGGGCGGCATCCTTGGCGCTGCGCCCAAAGGCGACACTCATCAGGGTCGAGTAGTAGACCACCGGCATGTTGAACTTGGAGCCGTAGGTCTCGTTGATCTGATCCTGATAGATCTCTACGTTGGCCTGACATAGCGGGCAGGGGGTGACGATCATGTCGGCGCCGTTATCGTAGGCCGCTTCGATGATGCCGTGGATCATCTCCTGGGACTTCTCCGGCTCGGAGAATGCCAGGGCGCCGCCACAGCACTGCACCTTTTTCTCAAAAGTTGGGATCGACTCAGCGCCGACAGCCTCAACGATCTTGTCCAGGTACTGCGGATTCTCGAACGACTCGCCCGCGATACCAAAGGGGCGGTTGGTCTGACAGCCGACATAGCCGGCGATCTTGATACCCTCAAGGGGTTTCTTGACCTTCTCCTTGATGGCATCGAAACCGATATCCTCGACCAGTACCTCCACCATGTGGCGGACCTTGGCTTCGCCCTTGTAACGCAGACCGCCTTCCGCCAAGGCAGTGTTGGCATCCTTGAACATCTGCTCGTCTTCAGAGAGACGCTCTTTGGCCTCGCGGGTGGAGAGCCAGCAGGCTGCGCAGGTGGCGACGATTTCCTGACCGGCATTGTGCTCCTCGGAGAGGGCGATGTTGCGGGCCGAGAGAGTCAGGCGGGGCAGCTCGCCACCACCGCCATAGCCGATGGAAGCGCCACAGCAGTTCCAGTCGGGGATCTCGTTGAGGGTAATATCCAACTCTTCACACATGGTCTGCGCAGAGACCAGGTAGTTGGATGAGGTTGCTCCTGTCTGTGAGGAACAGCCCGGGTAGAAGGAAAGTTCTATCTTAGCCATTGCGGTTTGTCCTCACTCAGCTGAAGTCCTGGATGTTGCCATCCTCGATTTCCTGGGCCTTCTTGATGATCTTCTGTAGATCTCCAGGGTTCTTAACACCATGCCCACCAAGGATTTCCATGGCGTTCATGCGTTTGGCCTTCATCATGTTCTGTCCCAGCTTCTGATTAGCCATGGCGTTCTTGATGCCCTGGCTGAAGCCGTCCTTGAAGTACATGGAGAGGCCCAGCTTGAGCTCGTTGACACGGCCCTTCTTCATCAGGTTGTCCCAAAAGATCTGGGAGAATTCCTGAGTCGGCTGCTTCTTGGGCACCAAGCCGAGACGTTTAGCATAGGTCGCCAGGCCGTGCATGATGTGGGTGATCGGCAGGCCGCGGGGGCAGCGTGCGATGCAGTTGTAGCAGGAGGTGCACATCCACATCGAGTCGGAGGTCAGCACCTCTTCGCGCTTGCCGGCACGGATCATCATGAAGATCTCCTGCGGCGGATGCTCCCAGTGCTTGCCGAGCGGGCAGGAGCCAGCGCACACGCCACACTGCATGCACATCTTGACCCATTCGCCCTCTTCCACGTTCGCCTCAACCTCCTTGAGGAAGCTGTTGCGATAGTTGTTGATCTGATTGCTCATTGGGAAGACTCCTTAGAACTTGAACGGGCTGAGGCCGATCTTCTCGACGGTCTCTGCCATGTCGTTGATCAGCTGCGGCGCACGCTGGGTGTCGGTGATCGCGACCTCGTGGAGCACGACGCGTTCCGGTTCCAGATTCAGCGTGTCCAGGGTGTCGCCAACCTTGCTCATGCGCTCCGCCGCCATCGCGGAGCCGCGCACGAAGTGACACTGGTAGTCGTCATCACGGCGGCACCCCATCATCACGATGCCGTCATAACCGTTGTTCAGCGCATCGGTCACCCAAGAGAGGCTCACAGAACCTAGGCAACGGACCGGGATGACACGCGCCCAGGGGTTGATCTCGACGCCGTTCTGCGCGGCCTGGTCGAGTGCCGGGTAGGCGTCGTTCTCGCAGGCCAGCACCAGGATGCGTGGCTTCTCGTCCCACTCTTCCGGGATCTCGACGTTCTTGATCTGCTGGTTGACGGTCTCCACCGAGTAGTTCTCGAAGGAGATGACGCGTACCGGACAGGCACCCATGCAGGTGCCACAACGACGGCAGCGTGCCTCGTTGTACATCGGGTAGCCCTCTTCGTCCTCGTTGATCGCGCCGAACGGGCACTCAACGGTACAGCGCTTGCACTGGGTGCAGCCCTCCTTGCGGAAGCTGGGGAAGGAGAGGTCGCCAGAGCGGGGGTGAACCGCCTGTCCCAGCGCGGCATGCTCGGCCGCCTGGATTGCCTTCAGCGCGCCACCGGTGGCGTCGTCCTGGGCCTGCTGGATATCCATCGGGCGGCGCACTGGGCCGACCGCGTAGATGCCGGTGCGGCGGGTCTCGTAGGGGAAGCAGATGAAGTGAGAGTCGGTAAAACCGTGCCGTAGGTGTGGCAGGTCGGTGCCCTGACGGTACTCCAGGTTGAGGATCGAGGGCGGAGCCACCTCCAGCGCCTGCTTCAGTGTCTCCTTCTCTGCGGAACCTTCCTCGGCCTCCTCGAAGGCGAGCTGGGCATAGGGATCGGGGCCAGAGTTGGGCTCCATGCCGGTGGCCAGGACCACCAGGTCACACGCCATCTCGGTATCCTCGTTGAGGATCTGGTCATGGAACTTGACGCTCAGGGTGCTGCCGGTAGCCACTTCGGAGGCGATGCCCTTGGAGAAGGTCACCATCGCCTGCTGGCCAGCACGGTAGAAATCCTCACCGCCGGCGCCGGGGGTGCGCAGGTTGTCGTAGAGGATGGTGGTGTCACAGTCGCCGTTCAGCTCCTTGAAGTACATCGCCTGCTTGATCGAGACCAGGTCGGTGACACCGGAGAAGTAGGGCAGGTGGCCCTCCTTATCGGAGCACTGGCCTGCGTTCTGGATGAAGCAGACGCTGCTGACTTCCTTGCCGTCGGAGGGGCGCTTGATCGGGCCGCCGTTGGCGGCAACCGCGAGTGCTTCCAGTTCCAGGCCGGTGATCACATCCTTGCTCTTGCCGTAGCCGAGTTCGGGCAGCTTGTTGGCATCAAAAGGCTTCCAGCCGGAGGCCTGGATGATGGCGCCGAAGGAGACGGTCTCGCTGGAGCCCGACTCAGTGGTGATATCGACCTCGAAGCGGCCGGGGGCGCCGTCGGTCTTGGCCACGCTGCTGTTGAGGTGCACGGTGATCATGTCGTTGCCTTCGATGGCAGCGACTAGGCCGGGTACCGGGTTCTCTTCCGGTGCGTCGTAGGGTGCGCGAGTCGGGATGATCTTGTAGTAACTGCCTACCGCGCCGCCCAGGGCGCCGCTCTTTTCGACGATGTGTACCGGATAACCGGCGGCTGCCGCCTCGATGGCTGCAGTCATGCCGGTGATACCACCGCCGACCACTAGCAGGTTCTTGTTCAGCTCTTGCTCGCCGGAGCTGGATGGGATGCCCATCGACTTCAGCTCGGCGCAGGCCATGCGGACGTAATCGTCCGCCATCTCCTGGGTGGTTTCGCGATTCTCGTCGGTGTCGGGACGGATCCAGATGACGCCTTCACGCAGGTTGGCGCGGGTGATGGCGACATCTGGGATGTTGAAGGCCTCGACCTTGGCGCGGCGGGAGCAGGCAGCGATCATGACATGGGTGACACCGTCGTTGGCGATGTCGTCTTTGATCATCTGCACGCCTTCGGCGCCACACAGCAGTTCGTGTTGCTTGCAGGACTGCATCTTGCCGTCGCGGGTGGCCGTCTGCTCCAGGGTGGCGGCGTCCAGGCGTTCGCCCAGGCCGCAACCGGTGCAGACATAACCAGCAAATTTCTTTTCGTCAGCCACTGTTTAACCCTCCGTTCCGGCTACGCGATTAACCACCTGAACCGCACGCAGGGCGGCGCCGGTGGCGTGTTGTACCGCACGGTTGACGTCCAGTGCGTCGGACGAGCAACCGGCTGCGAAGATGCCGCCGTTGTTCGGATCGGGCTCAATGAAACCCTCTTCGTTCATCACGATCTCGACCGGGAAGCTGGCCTTGTCGACGCTCGGCTCCATGCCGACCGCGAGTACGACCAGGTCGTGCTCGTTGGCGTAGCGGTTGTAGCCTTCGGTATCCACGCCGTGCAGCACCGGGCTGTCATTCTCGCCCTTGACGATAGAGGCCACCTTGGACTTGATGAACTTGACGTTATCCTTCGCCTTGACCGTTTCGTAGAAGTCCTCGAAGCGGTCGATGGCGCGGATGTCGATGTAGTAGATGGAGATATCGACATCGTCTGCCGGGTAGGTGGCCTGCTTCAGTGAGGCCATGCAGCAGATGCGCGAGCAGTGCAGCAGGTGGTTCTTGTCGCGGGAACCGGCGCACTGGATGAAGGCGACGTTCTTTACCTCTTTACCGTCGGAGGGACGGACGATCTTGCCACCGGTGGGGCCGTTCGGATCGGCCAGGCGCTCGAACTCGACGTTGGTGATGACGTTGGCAAAGCGATCGTAGCCGTAGGGCTGGATCTTGTTGGCATCGTAGGGCTGCCATCCGGTGGCCCAGATCACGGCGCCGGCCTTCAGTTCGATGGTCTCTTCCTGCATCTCCAGATCGACCGCGCCGACCTTGCAGGCGTCCGCCGCCTTCTGTGCGTCATCGGTGCCGATGATGGCGGGGTCGATGACGTAGCGTTGTGGGTGAGCCATGGTGTGGGGCAGGTAGGCGCCCTTGCGTTTGCCTAAGCCGTAGTTGTACTCGTCGTCGAACTCGGCCTCGACAGCGCGACCACAGTCGCCGCAGCCGGTGCACTTTTCGTTGATGTAGCGGGGGCTAATCTTAACGGTGGCGGTGTAGTCGCCAGCTTCGCCCTTGATGTCGGTTACCTCGGCCATCGTGATGATGTTGAGGTTGGGGTTCATCTTGGCCCGACGCTGGTTGATCTCCAGACCACAGGTCGGGAAACAGAGCTTGGGAAAGTATTTGTACAATTGGGTGACGCGGCCGCCGACATAGGGGCGCTTTTCAACCAGTACGACCTGTTTTCCGGTCTCGGCAGCTTCAATGGCGGCGGTCATGCCGCTGATGCCACCGCCGACCACCAGAATGGTCTCGTTGGTTGCGATTACTTCCGTCATGGATCTTCCTCCGTCGCGGAATGGCTTTTCAATGTGAAACAGTGAGCGAGCCAATAGTTGACTTGATCGCTAGGTTATTTCATGATTGACGGCGCGTTTCCACGCCCCCGGATTCTGGATCCGCTACGATACGCGTCTTCGCGCCTCCCTTCTATATGAATGCCCCCTATTCCCTATCGAATTTTCCAATGGTTTGATAGAAAGCGGTTATGCTTTATTAGTAGCTGCTAATAAAACAAGGTTCTCTGCAGGGTTTTGTCACTGCCGGTTCCTGCCTGGCTGGATTCCCACGGCGCATTCATGGCTTATCGGCTTGCCTCCAACCGGGGCTGAGGTTAGCGTGGGCCAGCCATAGAGATAAGGATAAAGAGTTGGATGCACGCACCCTGAAGCCGGAAGAGTATTTTGTTGAGAGCGAACCCTACTACGAGCCGGTGGGGGACGAGATCGAGATCTTCGAGGTGGCCTATCGCAACCAGTTGCCGATCCTGCTCAAGGGGCCGACTGGCTGTGGCAAGACCCGTTTCATGGAGCACATGGCATGGCGTCTGAAACGCCCGCTGATCACCGTCTCCTGCCACGATGATCTGACCGCCTCCGACCTGGTGGGGCGTTTTCTGGTCAAGGGTGGCGAGACGGTATGGGTCGACGGTCCGCTGGCGGCGGCGGTGCGTGCCGGCGCCATCTGCTACCTCGACGAGGTGGTGGAGGCGCGCAAGGATACCACCGTGGTGATCCACCCGCTGGCCGACGACCGGCGCGTTTTGCCGATGGAGAAGGTGGGCGAACTGCTCGAGGCGGGCAGCGACTTCTGCTTGGCGATCTCCTTCAATCCCGGCTACCAGAGCGTACTGAAGGATCTCAAACCGAGTACCCGCCAGCGCTTCATCGCACTGGAGTTCAATTACCCCGATGCGGAGCTGGAGCAGCGGATCATCTGCGCAGAGTCGGGGGTTGATGCGGATGTGGCCGGGCGGCTGGTGCGGTTCGCGCAGATGACCCGCAATCTCAAGGGCAGCGGCCTCGACGAAGGGGCCTCAACCCGCCTGTTGGTGCACACGGCCAAGCTGATCCACTCCGGGATCGAGCCAGTCAACGCCTGCCGTGCCGCTATCGCCCAGACCCTGACCGATGATGCCGACATGCTGACGGCGGTCAACGAGCTGAGCGCCTCACTCTTCTGATTAGCATTTGCTCGGATCATGGCGCCGCAACCTGAACTCTCACTGGGGCAGATCCAGGCTCTCCTGGATGAGCTTTTCGAGGTCGAGTTCACCTTTCGCAATACTACCGAGCCGGCCGATGCCATCAAACGGTTAGTGCCGGCGGAGCAGCGCTTTGTGCTCGACTGGGTGGGGCGCATCAGCAGCACCAACATCGAGCTCGCCTACCAATTCTGCCTGAAGGCCGCCGATGCGCTGCGGCTGATGGATGAGTCGATGATCGAGACCTGGGTGGTGCAGGCGATGGACAGCTACGACCGGGTTGGGCTGCAGCCGGCGCTGAAGGTGATCCGCGACATCGATATCTTTGTGCGACAGGGGCGCGAGCGCGCCTCGAGCGCGCTGTTCGACGAGCAGGTGGGGGTGCTGTTGCCGTTCGTGCATGGTCTCTCCGGGCGCAAGCTGAAGTTGGAGCAGGCCGACTTTGCCTACACCGACAGCGAGACGATCTACCTGCCGGCGGTGATGGCGCACCTGCCCAACCCGCGTGACAACTTTCAGCTCTATAAGGCGACTGTGGCGCACCTCTGGGCGCAGACCCGCTTCGGTACCTTCCGGGTCGATATCGCGGCCGAGCTGGAGCGTTACGTTGCGCCGCGGCATGCGTTGCGCTGCTTTCATGCGCTGGAGTCGGTGCGCCTCGACGCCTGTGTGGCGCGGGAGCTGCCTGGACTCTATCGTGAGATGCGGCGGCTGCAGATCGAGCTGGGCGATACGGTGACGGGTGATGCTTGGCAGAGGCTCAGTGCGCCGTTGCAGGCGGCGAGTGCAACGGTTACCGACAGTCTCATCCTGCTGCCCCAGGCGTTGGCGTTGTCGCCGCCGCCATCGAGCTGTTTCTATGGTGAACTGGCGCCGGGGCAGGTGGCGGAGGTGATGCAGCGGCGCATCGAGCGGGAGAAGGCGCGCTTCCGGGTCGCCCTGAAGAAGATCGACGATGAACTCAACGAGGGGCGCCAAGAGCGTACTGAGGCGCCGTCGCCTCGCACCTTCCATCGGCTGTTCGACGAGGAGCGGGAGCCGATGGTTCCGGAGGGATTCGAGATGGAGTTGGCGGTGGATGGCAACCGCATCCCGCTCACTGATGAGCTGAAGCAGACCATGACTTCGATCATCCAGGATCTGGGTGATATCCCGGATGAATACCTGATTCCCGCTGGCCCCGGCGAGTACGACCTCAGCGCCTTTGAAGAGCAGGGCCTCAATCCGGATGACGTCTGGAGCGGTGCCTATCATGAAGAGGGGGCGTTTCTCTATCCCGAGTGGCCCTTCCGCCGTAAGCACTACAAGAAGGATTGGTGCGTGGTGCGCGAGCTGCAGATCCAGCCGCAGTACGATGGGTTTGCCACGCAGGTGTTGCAGAAGTATCGGCGGCTGTTGGCGAGCCTACGCCGTACCTTTGAGGCGATGCGCGATGAGGATCGTCTGTTGAAGCGCCAGGCCTATGGTGACGGGGTGGATATCGATGCTTTTGTCGAGGCCTGGGCCGATCTGCACATCGGCCTGGAGATGAGCGACCGGCTGTTTACCCGGATGCAGCGGGAGGAGCGCAGCATCGCGGTGATGTTCATGGTCGACATGTCCGGTTCCACCGAGGGCTGGATCAACCAGATGGAGCGTGAGGCGCTGGTGCTGTTGGCGGAGTCGCTACAGATGGTGGGTGACCGCTACGCCATCTACGGTTTCACTGGGCAGGGACGCAAGCGCTGTGAGCTGTTCCAGATCAAAGCGTTCGATGAGGCCTACGATGCCGAAGTGCAGGCGCGCATCAGCGGGATCACAGCCGGCGATTACACTCGCATGGGGGCCGCGATCCGCCATCTCACCGCCAAACTGAAGTCGGTGGAGGCGCGCACCAAGCTGCTGGTGACTCTGTCGGATGGCAAGCCGGAGGACTATCCCGATCACTATCGTGGCGAATATGGGGTGGAGGATACCCGCCAAGCGCTCTACGAGGCGCGCCAGGATGGGGTGCACGCCTACTGCATCACCATTGATGAAGAGGGCCAGGACTACCTGCCGCATATGTATGGTGCGGCCAATTATGCGCTGATCAGTGATGTTGAGGCGCTGCCGCGCAAGGTCTCTGAGATCTATAAAAAACTCACCAGCTGAGCTCTCTTGTGGTTCTCAAAATCATAATTGGCGGTGCTGCTGATGATATTGGTTTATCGGCAGTTTCTGTGATGCTGAAGCTGCTTGCTTTCGCTTGGGGTGCTTGGCAACCTGACGATCTTGGTCGCGCAGACGGCCAGTTGCAGCAGTCCCCACTGGAGGAATCATGAAAGCAAAGATCATTGCGCTGTGCATACTCGCCGGGTTTGGCGTATCTCAGGCAGAAGCGGCCCCCGGCTACAGCTATGCTCCCGGACCTCGCTATCAGCAACTACAGCCGCCAGGCCCTGACCAGGTGCTGAAGCAGGGTATCGAGCAGCTGATCAGCTTTATGCACAGCCAGCAGGGGCGATCGCCGCAAGCGCTTGCGGCCTTTCTCGAACAGAACATTGCCCCTTCCTTCGACTTCGCTTACATGGCGCGCTGGGCGGCCGGGCCGGCCTATCGGACGATGAACGAGACACAGCGTGAGGTGATGGCGCGGAAGATAAAGCATCTGCTGCTGGGCACCCTGGCGAAGCGCCTCTCGGTCTATGACGATCAGGGTATGCGCCTGTTCCATTCGCGGCGAGTCGGTCGCAACGAGGCCAAAGTGACGGTGGGCATCATGGGCAGTGCCGGCTACCCGGCCAAGCTGATTTTCCGTCTCTATCGCGGTGAGGCGGGCTGGAAGGTGTTTGACGTCGCCGCCAATGGCAACAGCGCACTGGCCTACTATCGGCGACACTTTGCCCGCAAACTGGCTGGCAGAGGGCATTGAGGCGGATCGGCCATTCGCGAACTTTTGGCTGGTCGCGGCCTCAAAACAGCCAGGCTGTATATCTATTGTGAGTCGCACTGCCCATGTCCCCAGCGAGTAATGGCACCCCAGAAACGCCACAGACGACAGGTATAGGGCGAGGCATGACCCTTGCCGCCTGGGTGTTGTTGCTGGGGCTGTTCGCGCTGCTCTTCTCCGGTCTGCTCGAGCGTCAGCACAACCCCAACCACGAATTGCTGGTGGTTGAGGGAGAGCAGGGCGGGGCTGAGGTGGTGCTGCAGCGCAACAGTCGCGGTCACTATCTGGCACCGGGTCGGATCAACGGCGTGCCAGTGCTGTTTCTGCTCGACACTGGGGCGACCAATGTGGCCCTCTCCGAGCGGCTGGCTGAGCGCATTGGCTTGCCGCGCGGCGCCTCGTCATTGAGTGTCACCGCCAATGGCACCGTAAGGAGCTGGCTGACACGCCTCAACCGGGTGGAGCTGGGGCCGCTCAGTATGTCCGGTGTTGAGGCGTCGGTCCTGCCTGGTATGGCGGGCGATGAGGTGCTGCTCGGGATGAGCTTTCTAAAACATTTGGAGTTACAGCAGCAGGGCGATAAGCTGATCCTGCGCCCTCCCGGCTAAGCTCGGCGGGCGCCCGTGCAGCAGGCCGGCCACTTGCCTGGCCTGCTGCAGCTGTTGTCAGTCGACGCGGTCTTTGAGGGCCTTGAGGGCGCTGACCTTGACCACTGTGCAAGCGGGTTTGGCGGCAATCTTGATCGCTTCACCGGTGGCGGGATTTCGCCCCATGCGTGCCTTGGTGCGGGGCTTGCGTACACGGCGGATCTTGACGCCGGTATCGGGAATGGTGAATTCGCCGGATCCTCGACGCTGCATATGCCGGGTAATCAGTGAACTTAGCGAACCGAATACCACCGCCACCTGTTTGCGGGTGAGGTCGGTATCCTCGGCGATCATCGCGATGATTTGGGTCTTGGTCTGTTTCGCGGTGATCGACTTCTGGCGTGGTGCGGCAACGACCTTCTTTTTCGCGACCCGTTTTTTGATGCTCTTTTTTGCGCTCTTCTTGGCGGTTTTTTTCTTTACAGCCATCTGCGACTCCAAAATAGTGGTGGTGAGCGGGGCAGGCGTGTTGATGATTGCCTGGCGTTATGACGGGTGGTGGCAGGGGAGGGGCCCGTCTTCGCCTGAATATAGCTGAATGTTATATGTGGTGTAGGAATTGGGTGGAGAAAAATGGCGATTGGTCGGTAACTTGTTGTGAAAGTTGGCGAATGGGGTGAGGCAAGGTTCAGGCCGAGAGCCACACACCGCCACGACGTTCATCGCCGGCACCGCTGACCTCGCCGCTGCTGCTGAGCGCAACGCTGTGCGTGCCGCCAAAAAACAGGCTCTTCTGCTTCCACAGCTCTTGTTGCGGGAACTCCTCCTCGAGCGCGCTTATCGTTTCGGCTGGCAGGCCGGGTTCGATGCTCAGTAGACCCCCCTCGAGGTGGACGCGGGGAGCCGCCACCGCCTCCGCGAGGGGCATCTCGAAATCGATCAGGTTGCTGATAACCTGTAGGATCGCACTGCGGATGCGGTTTGAGCCGCCGGAGCCAGTGACAATGCGGCGGCCATCTGCCAGCATCAGCAGGGTGGGGGCCATCATCGAAGCGATACGCTGGTTCTCGAGCCACTGGTTGAAGCCGAGTGGGTTGAGATCCTCTTCACCTAGCATATTGTTCAACATGACGCCGGTGTTGGGGATGATGTAGCCGCTGCCCTCACCGTTGGAGAGAGTGAGGCTGGCGAGGTTTCCGTCCCGGTCAGCGATACTGATCTGGGTGGTGCCGCGGCTGGAGATGCCGCCCTCGGCCACTCGATTCTGAAACGCCTGTAGCAGGCTGGCGGCGTGTGACAGATCGTTGCCGGCTTCAGGATGCTGGCGCATCAGCTGGGTCTGCCGCATGCTACGCGCCAGAAAGCGGAGCGGCTCAGCAGAGGCCGCAGGAAAACGCCCCAGTGTGCAGGGTTCAAGCAACTGCAGGGTGAAATGGATCAGGCTTCCGCCCAGCGAGGGGAGCGGATTGGTCAGGATCTGCGCGCCTTGGTAGTGGCAGCGCAGTGGTGAGCGTCGTATCACCTCGAACTGCTCGAGGTCTTCAGCCAGGAGGTGTCCGCCGCTCTCCCGGCAGGCGCGCACCAGCAGCTGTGCCGGTTCACCACGGTAGAAAAGCGCCTCACCCTCGCGTTGCAGCGCTTCCAGCAGATCGGCCAGCTGCGGGTTGTGGTGCAGCGCACCCACTTCAGGCAGAGCACCCGCTTCCTCGCTGGCGTGCCAGAGTCGCGAAGCAGTATCGGTGGAACGAAGGATTGGGGCAACAATCTGTGCGATAAGGTGTTGAAACGGATTGAGTGGGACGCCGCTGCGGGCCAGCTCGATTGCCGGCTCAAAGAGTCGCTGCAGTGGTAGGCTGGCCAGCTCCCGATGGATCGCAAACACCCCCCCGACAAAACCGGGGGTGGCGATCGAGCCCATACCGATATGAAAGCTTTGGTTAGCATCGCCAAAATCCGCAACGATCGGGTAGAGATCGATCTCTGATGCGTCTCGTTTGCGGCGCGGGGTCTGGACAAAAAAATCGTAGACGAGCGGGTCAGCGCCGACAGGATGTGCGGTGAGGAATCCGCCGCCGCCGAGCGATGCTAGAATGGGTTCGGCGACGCAGGCTGTCAGCATTGCTGAAATCGCTGCATCAAAGGCGTTGCCACCCTCCTGGAGGATGAGCCGAGCGGCCTCGGCCGTGGTGGAGTGGCCTGCAGCGACAGCTCCCATTTGTGTGCATCTATTCACTATTGCGGCATTTTTGGGATCTATTGCCCCTTGAAACGTGGTGCTGTGCAAAAATCGGCAGACCCAGGAAGGGTAATATGCACAGCAAATCATAGACGCTGGGGGTGGACAAGAAACTTTGGATGGATTCAGTTTTTTTCTGATATGCCGCTAGATTGAGAGATATAGAGAGGGTCTATTCTGATAGATCTACAGTTTCCCAGAGGCGAGCTGAATGCCGGTTCCTGACAGTCAAAACGATGATGCCCTACTGAAAAACCTGGTGCCTCTCAATACCCTTTCGGATGAACAGCTCGGTGAGCTGTTGAGCCGGATTGTGGTAGAGAAGGCGGTCAAGGGCGAATATTTATTCCGTGAGGGCGATACCGACCACCAAAACGTCTATCTGCTCTCCGGTACAGTCGCGCTGCTATCAGGCAAGCGTGAGGTCGATACGGTGGCCAGCGGCACCCAGACAGCGCGTTTTGCGCTCGCCCATCAGTTGCCGCGCAAGAACTCGGTGCGTGCCAAGAGCACAGTGAGCTTCGTCCGCATCGACAGCCGCATGCTCAGCGAGCTGTTGGCGAAGAGTCATAACGCTACCTACGAGGTAGCGGATGTCGAGGAACGCCACACTAGCGACTGGATGACGCTGCTGCTGCAGTCTCCGGTGTTTCAGCAGATCCCGCCTGCCAACCTGCAGAGCGTGATGATGCGCATGGAGCCGGTCAATGTTGCTGCGGGTCAGGTGATCATTCGCCAGGGAGATGAGGGGGACTACTTCTATTTGATCAGCCAGGGTGTCTGCAGTGTCACGCGCCGGAATGAAGCGGGAGGCCCTGAGGTCGAGCTGGCGCGTCTCAAGGATGGTGCAAGTTTCGGCGAAGAGGCGCTGATTTCAGACAGCCCCCGCGGTAGCAGTGTCGCCATGGTCACCGATGGCGTGTTGATGCGGCTCAGCAAGGAGGATTTTGTTGACCTGGTCAAACGGCCGCTAACGAAAAGTGTAAAGTACAAGCAGGCGCAGGCCTATATCGACGAGGGGGCGCTCTGGCTCGATCTGCGTACCCCGGAGGTCTATGAGGAGAAGCATCTTCCGGGAGCGATCAACCTGCCCTATTTTTCATTGCGTTTTCAGGCCTCATCCCTCGCCAGCGATCGGATTTATATCACCTGCTCCGATCAACCGGGTCAGGCGGCGAGCGCAGCCTATCTTCTGATGGAGCGCAGTTTTGAAGTCTATGCCCTCAGCCAGCAATGGGACGAGGTGGCCGAGCTTGCTGGCCTGACATCAAAATCTGCGCTTGAAGAAGAGGGCGGCAATGTCATCGATTTCAATCGGGAAGAGCGCATCCAAGAGGTTTCCGGCGACAGTGAAAGCGTGGATGCGGAATCCGAGGTGGCCTCGATTGCAGCGCTCAGTCAGCGAGCGGATGATCTCGAAATAGAGCTGGAGGATCTGAGGAACGAATACACGGAGATGGAGAGCCGCCGCGCCACGGAGATCAAGCTTCTCCGGCAGACTGTGGCGGCTGCGCGCCATCGGCTGGCTGCAGAGGAGAAAAAGGCGGCAGCCATGCGTGACGGGTTGCTTGTGGAGGTCAACGAGATCAAGCAGCAGTTGGCGCAGGCGCATAAAGAGTTGCAGGAGAAGCGCGAAGGGGAGGGATGGGAGCTCGCGCTGAAAAGGCACACTGAGGCGCTGCATCAGAAGATTGCCGCAATCTATGACGATTTGCGGCTGACCGAACAGTCGAGAGATGAGGCCCTCGAAGAGCTCGATCGCCTGCGCAAGGAGCGTGCAGAGAGTGGACAGTCGCGGTCGGGGTTCGAGAAACAGTTTCAGGCTCTGCAGCAGCAGTTGGCGGCTGCAGAGCAGAAGGCTGAAGAGCAGACTCTGGCGTTGGCTGAGGCAGAACGGCAGAACAAGTCGCTTGAAGCAGAACGGAAGCAGCTGGAGGATGCGCGTGAGCGTCTTGCCAGAAAAAATGCCGAAAAGGAACGTGAGCTGGAGGCGGTGCGGCAGGCCAACGACGAGCAGGAGGATGCGCGCCAGGTAACGCTTGGAGCGCTGCAGAATCAGCTTGAAATCGTCAAGGGAGAGGCCGCCAGACAGGCTGAAAAGGCGGCCCACGAACGGACCGAGCTTGAAGCTGAGCTGGAGCGGAGTCGTGAAACGCTCAAGGCGCGTGAAGATGAGATTGCCCGCCTGCAGGTGGAGGCGGGCAAGGTTGGTGAAGAGCGTGCTGCACTGGATCGCCAGTTCCGGGATGAGGCGGAGGCACGCCAGACACTGCAACAGAAATATGCTGAACTGGAGTCGCAGTTTACTCTTGAGCGGCAGAAGAGTGCAGAGTTGGCAACTGCTTTGCGCGAGTTTGACGATGCTAAGAGAGCGCTTGAAGATGAGCTGAAAACCGCCGCGACCCAGAGGCCGAGCATAAGGTAGCGATCAGTTCGTTGCGTGAAGAGCTGAATGAGTCGAAGCGCATCGCCACCAATCAACAGACCGAGCTGTTTAATATCGGGCGGGAGTTGCAGGTGCAGCGACGTGAGCGGGATGAGCTCTCCAGTCAGATCAAACAGCAGGACGTGATGCTGAATGCCTCTGAAGAGCAACTTGAGGAGCTACAGAGAGAGACCGATAGACTGCAAGCCGCCAAGCAGGAACTTGAGGCGCAGTTAAGATCCCAGCAGCTGGAGATGGCTGCCGCCGAACAGGCCTGGCGGCAGAGCTTGGAGGAGGCTGAAGCCGAACAGGAGCGCCTGTCGCGTCAGGCCAGTGAAAAAGCACAAGACGCGCTACGGGAGCGGTCTGCTGCAGAGAAATTTGAAGCAGAGAGTATTCAGCTACAAACTGCACTGGAGCAGATGGCGGATGAAAAAGCGGTTGCGCAGCAGCAACTGCAGGCAGCTGAACAAAGGGCTGAAACGCTTCAGGAAGCAGTTGCTGAGAGCAAACAGCAACTGCAACAGCTGCAGCAAGAGATCGCCGAGACTCGAGACGCCGGGCAACAGCGTCTCCAGCGTGATGAGGCATTGATTGCAGAGTTGCGGGAATCGCTGGCGCAGGCTGAGGCAAAGATTCGTGATCTGTCGGAAGCGATCGCTGAGGCAAACGCCCAGGCTCGTCAGCATGAGGCGTCACAGTCGGCGCTAGAGGAGAGAGCAGAGCAGGATAAAACCAAGCTTATTTCGCTCCAGAGTGGACTAGAAGATGCAGCCGCCAGGGCTGACAAGGCGGAGATGGAGTTGCGACGTCTGATGGATAATGAAAAGCAGGCAGAAGGTGAGTTTGAGGCACGGATTTCAGAGCTGCAGGAGGCCTTGGAGGCAGCGCAGACCGAGAAAGCCCGCGCCCGGGAGCAAGTGGCGCAGGCCGAGTTGCGCCTGCGTGAGGCGGATGAACGGAATTTGGAGCTTGAATCTGAGCTGGACCGGAAAAAGCAGCACGTATCCGAGCTGAGCCAAAGCCTGACTCAGGTCGAGGCACAGAAGTCGGGTGCCGATGTCTCCCTGCAGGATGCGAAGCGTGAGCAGCAGGAACACGCCGAGCAGTACCAGTCACGTTTGGCTGATCTTGAGCAGGATCTGAGGCAGTTGCAAGGTCAGCTGGCTAGCACGCAACGTGAGCTTGACGCAGAGCGGGAACAGCACACTCAGGATATGGCGGCGAGCCAGCTGAGGATTGAGGAGCTCGAGTCAACCTTGCTGGAGGTGGAATCCCAGAGTCGGATTGACGGTGAAACCGATAGTTCAGGTGATCAGGGGCAACTTGAGGTCTTGTTGGAAGCACGGAGTGAGATCGAAGATCTGAACCGCACTATTGACGGTCTGCGTGAAGTCCAATTGGAGATGGAGAGTCAGCTGGATGGAGACAATGAAGAGGAGGTGCATGCGCTGCGTACCTCGCTGGAGAAGGAGGAAGCGCGTCGCAGAGCGGCGGAGGAAAAGGCACAAAAGGCCGATTTTCTGTTGCGCGAACGGCAGGTGCAGGAGGCCGCAGTGGAGATGTTGGAAGAGGACCTCGACGCTATCTCCAAAGAGCGCGATCTGCTTAAGCAGGAGCATGACGGCATTAGCTCCCAGCTGGAAGAGCTGCGCGATCATCTCGGCGATCTGATGGATGAGAATGACAAGCTGCACGACCAGATCAACATCTATCGTGAGCAGGTGGGCGACTCCATGTTGGCTGAAGAGGTGCTGGATCAGCTGGCAGAAGCTCGCAAAAAGGTTGAAAAACACCGAGTAGAAAGGGACGAGGCGTACAAGAAAGCGCAACGTTATAAAAGCCAGGTCGAGGAGCTTCGTTCGGTGATGGAGACCTATGTCTCACAGATTGAAAGCGTGCAGGCAATGGGTGAGGGCGATGCGCTGGATGCGTTGCGCAGTGAGCTTATCATGGTGAGGGAGCGGGCGACTGAAGATCTGGAGACCATGCGCCGAAAGCTCGATGAGGTTGCGACGAGCGGTGGACGTGACGTCAATGATGTAGCTGCGCTGCAGGGGGCCTTGCAGGATGTTGATTCGCTGCAGAAGGCACTGCGTGAGCGTGAACAGTCGCTGCGTATCTCCCAGCGGCAGTGTCGCAAACTGGAGGATGCGGTTGAGGATCGGGACAAAGAGGTGGATCGTCTCAAGCATCGTTGCGAGTTACTGCAAAAGCACAGCGGTATAGAGAGCATCGAGATGGATTCTATTGATGTCAGCACTGATGCATTCTCTCAGGCACCCAGCACTATCGAAGTGGATATGGCCGAACAGTTCGGTGGTGGCAAGGATGACTCGGTGGAGAAGAGTGAAACGAGTCGCCGAAAAATCTCATTTGGGCGTCTGTTCGGTAAAAAATCAGACTGAATGATTTGTTCAGAGGCTTCTTAGCCAGTCAGATTGGGCAGGGCGATACGTTAGTCAAAAGAGGAACGCTGCGTGCGGGTGCTTGGGGTGGGGGTGGCAACCCTCGATATCATCAACACGGTCGACCACTATCCAAATGAGGACGACGAGATGCGGGCCTTGTCGCAGCGCATCGCCCGTGGCGGTAATGCTGCCAATATGCTGGTGGTGTTGAGTCAGCTTGGTCACCGTTGCGACTGGGCTGGCAGCATCGCCGACGAGCCGGATAGTCGCCACATCCTGGAGGATCTGGCGCGCTACGCTGTCGACTGTTCTCACATCACCCGGCAGAGCGGCGGCAAGGTGCCGACCTCCTATGTCACGCTCTCTGCTGTAACTGGCAGCCGCACAATCGTGCATTACCGGGATCTCGAGGAATTTTCTGCCGCAGACTTTGCCGGGATCGATCTGGATGGCTACAACTGGGTTCACTTCGAGGGGCGTAACTGTGCTGAGGTGGAACAGATGATGAGACGACTCAAGCGGTCGAATCCAGCTCTTCCCTGCTCGCTGGAGATCGAGAAGCCGCGTGAGGGTATGGATCGACTGCTGGGTTTGCCTGATCTTCTGATATTCTCGCGTGCCTTTGCCAGGGTCAGCGGTTATGTCGGGGCAGAAGCGTTGTTTGCCGAGATGCGCCCGCTCAATGCTAAGGCCACTTTCTTCTGTGCCTGGGGTAGTGGCGGTGGCTACATGCAGCTAGCAGCGGGCAAGATACTGCACTCGCCCGCCCATCACCCGCCTCGGGTGGTGGATACCCTGGGTGCAGGAGATGTTTTCAATGCTGCGGTCATTGATGGCCAGATGCGGGGCCTGTCGGCTGAATCTGTGCTGCAGCAGGCGCTGCGCTTAGCGGGAGAGAAGTGCGGGCGGGTTGGATTCGATGGCCTGCGCGGGGTGCTCGATAGCCATGGCTGAGCCACGCAAGCTCTGCCCCCTCGATATGCTACAGGATCCAGGAAGTCGAGGCTTTTCAGTCGATCGGAATGGCCGGCAGGTCGAGTTGTTTCTGGTGCGGCGTGGTGCGTCCGTATTCGCCTATCTCAATCGTTGTCCCCACACCGGCGTCAATCTGGAATGGCTTCCCGATCAGTTTCTCGATCTGAGTGGCGGTTTTGTCCAGTGTGCGACTCATGGAGCCCTGTTCCGTTTGGAGGATGGTTACTGTGTGCGTGGACCCTGCGGAGGAGCGTCACTGCAGCCGCTACAGGCGTGGGTTGAGGCGGATGAGGTTTGGGTGGCGCTGGATTGATGTCAGCGCTTACCAGATGTTCAGCTGGCCAAGAATGAAAAAACCGGGCACTTAGCCCGGTCGTGGAGGGTGAAGGGAAGCGCGCCGCCTCAGCTCATTTCGTCAAGGAAAGCGTTTAGGTCCGCTAAGACCAGCTCAGGCGGGATGCGCTTCTCTTCGTGTTGTTCGGCGATGACCTCCTGAAGCCCCAGTTGGGGCTGCGCTGCAGAAGGCGCGATGAGTTCATTCGCGGTCGTGCGGTGCTCGCTGCATTCATCTTTGGCTGAATACCTTTCGACCACCTGGCCGGTGGACATATCGAATACAGTTTTCATCTTGCACCTCCTGAAGGGGTCTGGATTCTGCCTTCACCTAAATTAGCGGCGTTTGGTGCCAGTTCTTTAGTTCTGCTAACCAATACCATGAGTGATGGTCCTGCTGGGGTGAGTGACTTCACAAAACAATGCATAGACCCTTCATATCACAGCGGCTAGTCCTGTTCATCCAGATGATCCAAGGGGTTTATATGATTGTTACCCGCCGGCTTGTCCAGGTCGACGCCATAATCGTCGCGGCTGAGATCGTATGAGCCGGACCAGTCTTCGGGTGGTGCAATCTGCTTGGCGTCCAGGGCTTCCCAAGCTTCCAGGTCGTACTCTTCGACCGTGCCATCGTAAAACTGGACCTCGACCAGCCCTTCTTCCGGGTCGAACGCAACCACCTCGAGGTTTTCCATTTCGTTGGTTCTGAACCAGTCGCCAATTTTGATCATGGTGGTGTTCATTGCAGCTCTCCAGTCACCATGGGTTGTGATTTGATTATGACACCTGGAAACCGCCCGGCCATTGTCGAAGATCAGTTATTCCTGCTGCTTTGATTACTCATATTCCCTGATCACTAGGGTGCCGGCGAGCTTGTCGTGCCATCCCTGTTTGCGTTTGTCCCACATGATCCAGAAAAAACCCAGGCCGAGCCCAAGTATTGACAGGTAGTAACCCAGATATCGCCCGATGAGCTGCCCGGTGGAGGGTTTGCCGAAGCTTTTGGCATCAACGACGCGGGCGTTGAACAGCATTTTACCGGGGGTGGCGGAGCGGAAGTGCCAGAATACCAGGACTGCAATGGCTGGAAAGAGATAGTTGAGCAGTAGCTCCCAGAGGTCGTGGCTGGAGTGTGCAGAGTGGAAATAGTCGACACCGTAGATCTGTATCAGGATCGGTGCGGTGACTAGCGTGATCAGAATCGAGTCGATGATCGATGCCGCGGTGCGTTTCCAGAAGCCGATATATTCGATCACCAGAGATTCGGATGTCGTGGAGGGCGTTTCGTGTTGCATTGATGTTTCTCGTCAGGGGCTGGGGTTGGGCTGTCTGGTATGGATCGCCTCGATGCCGGCTTCCAGCTCGGGGCTGAGCTTCAGCTGCAGACTCGCCAGATCGATTTCGAGCTGCTGCAGGGTGGTAGCGCCAATAATGTTGGAGGTGACAAAGGGGCGGGAGGTGACCCAGGCTAGCGCCATCTGTGCTGGATCGACAGCGTGTTCCCTGGCCAGCGCCACATAGGCCTGGGTGGCGTGTTCCGCCTCGGGGTTAGAGTAGCGGGTGAAGCGCTCAAATAGAGTGAGGCGTGCACCAGTTGGGCGGACGCCATCGAGATATTTGCCGGAAAGCACACCAAACGCGAGCGGAGAATAGGCGAGCAGACCGCAGGCCTCGCGCTGGGCGATCTCTGCCAGCCCCACCTCGAAGCTGCGGTTGAGCAGATTGTAGGGGTTCTGAATGCTCACCGCCCGGGGTAGGTCGTTTGTCTCTGCCAGCTGCAGATAGCGCATCAGGCCCCAAGGGGTCTCGTTGGAGACGCCGATATGGCGGATCTTGCCCGCCTGGACCAGCTTATCGAGCACGCCGAGTGTCTCTTCGATGGGGATGCTGTGGTCGTCTGGTTGGTGTTGATAGCCGAGTTGACCAAAATAGTTAGTGCTGCGCTCAGGCCAGTGAAGCTGATAAATGTCAATGTAATCAGTCTGTAGACGGCGCAAACTGGCGTCGAGCGCGGCTTCGATATGGTGCTGGTTGAGACGTGGCGCGCCATCACGCAGGTAGGGGAGCCAGTCTGCTGGGCCGGCGACCTTGCTGGCGAGGATCACCCGGTCGCGCTGTCCTCGCTTAGCAAGCCAGCTGCCGATGTAGCTCTCAGTTCGCCCCTGAGTCTCGGGGCGGGGCGGAACTGGGTACATCTCGGCGGTATCGATCAGGTTGATGCCAGCCGTGAGCGCGCGATCGAGCTGTGCGTGGGCTTCAGCTTCACTGTTCTGCTCGCCAAAGGTCATGGTGCCGAGGCAGAGCGCGCTGACGTGAATCCCAGTGCGTCCCAGTTGTCTGTATTCCATAGAGGTGCTCCTGCTGCGGACCGCAGCAGATTATAGGTGAAGCTGCCGCTGCTGGCTGTATTTCTGGTCTAAAGTCAGAGGTCTTGGCCGCTATGATGACAGGTTGTCGCCACGGGGGGTGATATGGAGCTTGATGGGGCGCTGTTTCCCGCAGAGATGTTGTGGTGGTTGGGGGCGTTCTATGGCATGGCGTTGCTTGCCGCGCTGCGCATGGCCCCCTGGCGGCGCTTGTTCGCGCCATCGCAACTGCATGTGTTTCTCGGTGCCATCGTGGCGCTGATTGCGCTCTGGCATATGCGCGGTCAGGTTCTGCCGGGGGTGACCTTTCATCTGCTGGGCGTTACCACTGTCACCCTGATGTTTGGTTGGTCGTTCGCCCTGCTCGCGGCAAGCGTCGTGCTGCTGGTCGTCAGCTGGAATGTTGGCTATGGCTGGCAGGGTCTCCTTCTGAGCGGTCTCACAACCGGCCTGCTGCCGATCACCCTGACCCAGGTGCTGCTGGTGCTGGTGCGCTCCTGGCTACCCAAAAACTTCTTTATCTACGTGCTTGGTAGCGGTTTTTTGACTGCCTGGCTGGTGGCCTATATCAGCGGTTATCTGGCGGTCTGGTTGCTGGTGACGGCTGGCGTCTATGCCTATGCCAAACTGCAGGTGACCATCATGCCTTTCTTCCCACTGATGTTTTTTCCGGAGGCCCTGGTGAATGGTTGGATCGTGACCATCTTGGTCTCTTTCTGTCCCGCCTGGGTCTACTCCTTCAGCGATGAGCAGTATCTGAAAGGCAAGTGATCTTCAGCTACGAGATAGGCGTTTGCCAATTTTAGCCCTAGAATGACTGCAGTTCTGGTTCAATCCCTGTGATGTGAGGATGCGCAATTGAGTTGGTGGGGTAAGTTGGTCGGCGGGGCCTTTGGATTCATGTTGGGCGGACCGCTGGGGGCGGTGCTGGGTGCCGCTCTGGGACACAAGTTCGACAAAGGTCTGGAGGGGTTGCCGGAGGATGCTGGCGAGTGGGATCCGGGCGACCAGGAGCGCACCCAGATGGCCTTCTTTACCACCACCTTCTCGGTGATGGGGCGGTTGGCCAAGGCGGATGGACGTGTCTCACCCGATGAGATCCGGTTAGCAGAGGCGATCATGGATCAGATGTCGCTCTCGCCGGAGATGCGCAAGACGGCGGTGCGTCTCTTCAACGAAGGCAAGTCAACCGGCTTTCCCCTGGACGAGGTGCTGGAGCAGTTTCGCGTTGAGTGCCACCGGCGTCAGACCCTGATCCAGATGTTCGTCGAGATCCAGCTGCAGGCCGCCTACGCAGACGGCCAGATGGACCCGGCTGAAGAGACGCTGCTGCTGCACATCTGTGAGCGCCTCAGTATCCCTGAGTTCACCTTTCGCCGCTTGGAGCAGATGGTGCGGGCGGAGCGCCACTATGCTGGAGCGGGGCAGGCACCGCGTGCAACGGGGGTCTCGCTGGAGGATGCTTATGCGATCCTTGGGGTTGCGCAGGCAGCTTCGGATAAGGAGGTGAAGCGGGCCTACCGCCGTCTGATGAGCCAGCATCACCCGGACAAACTGGTGGCCAAAGGCCTGCCGGAGGAGATGATGAAGATGGCGGCACAGAAGACCGATGAGATCCGCAAGGCCTATGAGCAGGTCAAGGCGTCGCGAGGGATGCGCTAGGGTCGAAATTTGAGCAAAACTTGAGCCAGCGCTGCCGGATGCCTATGCTTAAGACTCTGTGCCTAGGGACAAAAGAAGCCCAGTGCACATCTGGCTTGCCGCAAATCCAATAAAAACGTGCTGGGGGAAAGCATGACCGATAGTCTTGATCCGATTCTGCTCAACTTCGTCTATGCCATTTTTGGTGGCGCCCTGACGATCTTTTTCATGTGGTTTGGTTGCAAGGTCTTCAGCCACATCGTCAACTTCAGCATTCCGGACGAGTTGCAAAAGGGCAACATTGCGGTCGGCATCATGATCATGGGTATCTTTGTCGGCATTGGTACTGCACTGGGTTTGGTGATAGGGCTTGGGTTGAATTAACCATGTCCGCACGAACCCTCAGGTTGTTCGTGCTGTTGGTGATCATCCCCGGACTGGCGCTGGCCGGGGTGGCGAAGCATGTCAGCCATGAGCGCTGGACCAAACAGTACGACCGCTATTTCCGCAAATATACCAAGCACTACTTCGGCCCCCATGTGGACTGGCGCTGGTTCAAGGCGCAGGGAATTGCCGAGTCCGGCCTCAAAGCGGATGCGCTGAGTCGGGTCGGTGCCAAGGGGATCATGCAGATCCTGCCCAGCACCTACGAGGAGATCAAGAAGAAGAACCCCCACTTCACCCAGATCGACGAGCCGCGCTGGAATATCGCGGCGGGCATCTTCTACGATCGCATGCTCTATCGCCGCTGGAAGAAGGGGGCGCTGCCCACCGAGCAGCGGCTGCCGTTTGCCCTGGCCAGCTACAATGCAGGCTATGGCAAGGTCTCAAAGGCCTTCAAGCGAGCGAAGTCGAGGCATGGCGATATCAAACAGTGGGAGCAGGTGGCGCCTTTTACGCCGCGGGAGACACGCCACTATGTCAGCCGTATCAAAGATCTGATGGAGCCGGAGGAGTAGCTTATTTTAGTTGCCGCTCCTCACCGGCAGAATGCCTGCGGATCCAGGCGCGGGTGCGGTTGATCAGCGTCTGCTCGAGATTGCTGAAGAAGTGGTCGGCACCCTCGATGCGGTCTTGCCGATAGGCCTGTAACTCTGCTCGCTTGGCGACAATGCGGCGTAGCCTGGCAGTGTCGGTGACACTGGCTAGATCGCGACTGCCGTAGAGATCGAGCATCGGCAGCTTGAGCTTACGCAGCGCCTCGTATACCGGATTCTCCTCCCGTTCCTGCGGCGTCGGTAGGCCGATTGCGACAAATGCACGGATCGCCTCGGGTGGGGCATCCTCGGCGAGAAACTCCAGCCCCATGCGTGCCCCGAGACTGTGGCCAATCAGCACCAGATTGTGGTTATTCTGTTCGCTGAAGAATTTCGCGGCACTGCGGATGCGCGGGAACGCCTCGGGGATCAGCTGCAGCCACTTCGCCTGCGTTGCGCCAGGGGCGGCCACCGGCAGCTGGATCGAAAGGGTCTCCCAGCCGTGTTTAGGCAGCGCCGTGCGCAGCGGATGGATCACCTGATCCCAGTCAGGGTTGGCGCCCATACCGTGCAGCAGGATCACGCCGCCCTGCACCTGTTTGGCGGGACTCAGGGTGTGGATGGCGAGAAAACGCCTACCCTCCGCCTTCAGCCAGATCGGCTGGCCCTCCAGAATGGCATCGAAGATCTGCTCGGCAATGCGCCCCTCCCGGGTCAGATCGGCGGCGCTGAGTAGGCCGGGCAGCAGACAGAATAGTAGGCTGATGGCGTATCGGTTGATGCTTCTGTACGGCTCCATGGTAGAGGAATTTAGACCAGAATCACGCCGTCGTCATGCCGTTGCGGCGTCTGCTGCATGCTGACCGGTGGGGAGGCTGAAAATTCTCCTGCTTTGGGGTAAAGTGCCCCGTCAACTTATATCGAGGGTTGGGGCCGCCGGTTTCCAACCAGCTTCCAGGGTCGTCATGGCGCTGGTGAATCAAATTTGAAAGGGGAGTAAAGCATGGCCCGTCAAGCTGATCAGATCGCACCGTCCATCCTTTCGGCGGACTTCGCCAAGCTGGGTGAGGAGGTGGATAACGTCCTCGCCTCCGGCGCCGAGATCGTCCACTTCGACGTGATGGACAACCATTACGTGCCCAACCTGACCATCGGTCCGCTGGTCTGCGAGGCGTTGCGCAAGCACGGCGTCACCGCCGATATCGACGTGCACATGATGGTCAAGCCGGTGGATCGCATCATCCCCGATTTCGCCAAGGCCGGCGCCACCTACATCACCTTCCATCCGGAGGCCTCTGAGCACATCGACCGCTCCCTGCAGCTGATCCGCAACGAAGGCTGCAAGTCCGGCCTGGTCTTCAACCCCGCCACCCCGCTGTCGCACCTGGATTATGTACTCGACAAGGTCGACATGATCCTGCTGATGTCGGTCAACCCGGGCTTCGGCGGCCAGAGCTTCATCCCTGCCACCCTGGACAAGCTGCGCGCCTGCCGCAAGCTGATTGACGACTCCGGTCTGGATATCCGCCTGGAGATAGACGGCGGAGTCAAGGTCGACAACATCGCTGAGATCAAGGCCGCTGGTGCTGACACCTTCGTCGCCGGCTCCGGTATCTTTGGTTTTCCCGAAGAGGGCGATGCCAACCGCTACAACACCATCGTCGGCAAGATGATGGCTGAATTGGGCAAAGTCTGATCCGACGTGACGCTGAAAACGGGGCCTGGTTGGCCCCGTTTTTTGTTGTCTGGCAGGAGCTTCTCTGATTTCCACAGGCAGGGTGCGCAAACTTTTCTCCTCCCTTCTGTATCCTTGCTCCTTTTGAGTCACCAAGCAGGTAGCAGATTATGAGTCTCAAGCAGCCCAAGATGGTCCTTATCGACGTGGACGGTACCTTGGTGGACAGCGTTCCCGACCTGGCCTGGTGTGTCGATGAGATGATGCGGCAGCTGGGTTATCCGGTTTGGGGTGAGGATCGGGTGCGCGACTGGGTGGGCAACGGTGTCGAACGTCTGGTGCGCCGGGCGCTGATCGGTCAGCTCGATGGCGAGCCATCGGATGAGGCGTTCGAGAAAGCCTATCCGATCTTCCTGGCGCTCTACGCGGAGAATACCTCCAAGCGTTCGGCGCTCTATCCGGGGGTGCGAGAGGGGCTGGACTACCTCAAGGCGAAGGGCTACAAGCTGGGCTGTGTTACTAACAAGGCGGCCCAGTTCACTCTGCCGCTACTGAAGGATCTGGGCATTCACGATGATTTCGAGATCATCATCTCCGGTGATACCCTGCCGAAGAAGAAGCCTGAGCCGATGCCGCTGCTGCATGGCGCAAAATACTTCGGGATCGATCCTGCCGAGGCAATGATGATCGGCGACTCCAAGAGTGATGTGAAGGCGGCTCGGGCCGCCGGGTTCCAGATTATTTGCATGAGCTATGGCTATAATCACGGCGAGGATATCCGTAACTACGATCCGGATGCAGTGGTTGACTCGATGGCAGAGGTCAAGGGTTTGCTGGAGGCTGCAGCTTGAGTCGCGCCATCCTTTTCGATTATCTTTGAGAGTCATTCCATAGTCAGAACAAGAGTATGTACTTCCTTCTCCACAAAAAGAGCCTGAAGACCGGCACACGATGGCGTTGGTGATTTCGACCGAAACGTCCGTTGTTTGTCTGTCTGTTGTGTGGAGAGGATCATGACCCCCCAAGAATTCGATGCCCTGGTGGACCAGGGTTTTAACCGCATCCCTGTCGCCTGCGAGGTGCTAGCCGACCTCGATACTCCCCTGAGTGTCTATCTCAAGCTGGCAGACGGCCCCTACTCCTATCTCTTTGAGTCGGTCCACGGCGGTGAGAAGTGGGGCCGCTACTCGATCATCGGTTTGCCCTGTCGTACCCATGTCCGGGTCAATGATCATAGCGTCGAGGTGGTGACCGACGGTGAGGTCGTGGAGGCCGACGAGGCGACGGATCCGCTAGCCTGGATCGAGGCCTTTCAGGAGCGCTACAAAGCGGCCGAACCGGAAGGGCTGCCCCGCTTCAACGGCGGCCTGGTGGGTTATTTCGGTTACGACATCGTCCGCTATATCGAACCCAAGCTGGCGAACTGTCCCAACCCGGACCTGATGGGTACCCCGGACATCCTGCTGATGGTCTCCGACGAACTGGTGGTATTCGACAATCTCAGCGGGCGCATGTTTGTCATCGTGCATGTGGACCCTAGCGCCGGCGGCACCCTGGATGGAGCCGAGGCGCGGATCCGCGAGCTGATCCAGTCGATGAAGCGCGGCGCACCCCGGGGGGGCTGCAAAACCGCCCGTCAGGTGAATGAGTCGGACTTTGTCTCCGGCTTCTCCGAGGAGGGCTTCATGCAGGCGGTGGACCGGATCAAAGAGTACATCCTGGAAGGCGACTGCATGCAGGTGGTGATCTCGCAGCGCCTCTCGATCCCGTTTCAGGCACCGCCGCTCGATCTCTACCGTGCCCTGCGCGGACTCAATCCCTCGCCCTATATGTACTTTCTCAATCTGGGTGAGTTTCATATCGTCGGCTCCTCACCGGAGATTCTGACCCGCCTGGAGGATGGCGTGGTGACGGTGCGTCCCATCGCCGGCACCCGCCGTCGCGGTTACACCGAGAAGGAGGACCGGGCGCTGGAGGCAGAGCTGCTGGCCGACCCCAAGGAGCGTGCTGAGCACCTGATGCTGATCGACCTGGGGCGCAATGACGCTGGTCGTGTCGCCAAGGTGGGTAGCGTGCGGCTCACCGACGAGTTCATCATCGAACGCTACTCCCACGTTATGCACATCGTCTCTAACGTCACCGGTGAGCTGAAAGAGGGCATGAGTGCGATGGATGTGCTGCGCGCCACCTTCCCCGCCGGCACGGTCAGTGGGGCGCCGAAGATCCGGGCGATGGAGATCATTGACGAACTGGAACCGGTGAAACGGGGTGTCTATTCGGGCGCGGTGGGTTACCTCTCCTGGAACGGCAACATGGATACCGCCATCGCCATCCGCACTGCGGTGATCAAAGATCAAACATTACACATTCAGGCCGGCGCTGGGGTGGTAGCCGACTCCATCCCCGCCCTGGAGTGGAAAGAGACCATGAACAAGGGGAGGGCCATCTTCCGTGCCGTGGCCCTGGCGGAGGCCGGTATCGACCGCCACGCCTGTGATCCGTCTGAAGAGGAGGCGTAATTATGTTGTTGATGATCGATAATTACGACTCCTTCACCTATAACCTGGTGCAGTATTTTGGCGAGCTGGGCGCGGAAGTGGTGGTGAAGCGCAATGACGAGATCACCATCGACGATATCGAGGCGCTGCAGCCGAATCACTTGGTGATCTCCCCAGGCCCCTGCACCCCCAGCGAGGCTGGTATCTCGGTGGCGGCGATCAAGGCCTTCGCCGGGCGCATCCCGCTGCTCGGTGTCTGTCTTGGTCACCAGTCGATCGGCCAGGCCTTCGGCGGAAAGATCGTGCACGCCCGTGAAGTGATGCATGGCAAGACCTCGCCTATTCACCATGCCGACAGAGGCGTCTTCAGCGGTTTGGAGAATCCCTTCGAGGCGACTCGCTATCATTCGCTGGTGATCGAGAAGGCGAGTCTGCCAGACTGTCTGGAGATCACCGCCTGGACCGAACGTGACGGCGAGATGGATGAGATCATGGGGGTGCGCCATAAGGAACTCGACGTGCAGGGGGTGCAGTTCCATCCCGAGTCGATCCTGACTCGCCACGGCCATGACATGCTGAGCAACTTTATCGACGGAAAATAGGATAGGTTTGGAATAACCAACAACAGGGAGTCGTTGAGATGGAACATCAAGAAAGGCAGATTAAGTTGCCGCCGCAGCTGCTGCTTCTCGATATGCTGGGTGCGATTCTGATGGGTGTAGGGCTGGCTGACTGGCTGGCCAATACCAGTCTCGTACCAGAGTCGATGCGCTTCGAGAACTATGACATCGTCATGGTGGTCGTTGGGGGATTGATGATGTTGCCTCCGCTCATTTACATTGTGCGGACGGCGCTGGAGTTGCGACGTTCCGCTTGAGCGCAGAGATATAGGTGTGTTTAGGCCAGCTTAATATCGCTATCGTTGCGGTTTGTTTCAAGGCGTCGTTTTTCGTCCATCAGTTCAGACATCGCTGCGATCAATACTGAACTCGAGGCCTCAACCACATTGAACCGGTCCAGGATCTCTTCGCGTACGGCTTCATCGTTTTTCCAATCCCTGTTCAGCAGGGCCACCACCTGATGCACGCTGTTGTGCACCTGCTCATGGGGTATCTGGAGTCTTTCATAGGAGGGAAGGTGCCTGAATACATTAAACCCCTGTGCCGATTCGTACCATTGACCAAAGCGGCACTGGTGATGGTCCACCTTGGTTGCCTGCCACTCAGGGCTGCCCTCCCCCATCTCATAGGCGCGATAGGCATTCTGCAGATAGATCATGTGGTCGAGCTTAATCAGTGAGGCGTTGCTGACCCCCTGAGCATAGGCGATGGTCTCATAGCTGGCCTGGGCGCCGTCAGCCACCTGATTGAAGCCAGTCTCAAAGTCGGCAACCATCTCCTGGGAGTGGTCGGCCATCTCTGCAATGGTGGCTGCATTGTCAGACATGGTCTGGGTGGCCGTGGAGAAGCCGTGAATAATCTGCTCGATGCTGCCTGCCGCTTGTTTGGTGCTCTCCGCCAACTTCTTGACCTCATCGGCCACCACTGCAAATCCTCGGCCATGTTCGCCGGCGCGGGCCGCCTCGATGGCGGCATTCAGCGCCAGCAGATTGGTCTGGTCGGCTATCTGGGTGATCAGAGAGAGTGCCTGAATGACTTCGATACTGTGTTCGTTGAGGGTGGAAGAAGAGCTCTGGATCTCGCCGATCATCTCCACCAAACTGCGTAGTTGGCCGGTTACCTCACTGATCGATTCACGACCGGCCAGCGCGGTATTGGCAGCCTGCCGGGAGATATCCTCAACCGTGCCCATGTGCTCCGCCATTTCGCCGAGGTCTGCCTGGGTCAGCTGCAGATTGCTGAGCAGTGAATCGGTCTTGGATGCGCTGAGTTTGCCGAAGAAGACATCAACCTCCCGGTGGCGCCTATTCTCCGCCATGGCATCGACTGAGGCGTTGATGCGCTCCATGGCTTTCTGGTAGGAGCCGTGCAGCCCTGCCGGGAAACACTTGCGATGGAACTGCTCCTTGAGGCCCAGCTCAAAGGTGGTGCTGGTCTCTTTGAAAAAAGCCTCCTCCTGATCGCGTCCCTCATTCAGGTTCCAGGCGGTCTCCGCCAGATTATGTTTCTCGGGGATCTGGGTGATCCGGTACTGCAGGTCGCCTTTGATGATCGCCTGGCCCATGGCCTTGATCTTGGCGATTAATTCCTGGTCTTCGCGCTCCGTGCGCCAGCTCAGAACTCCCAGCACCAGGGCTAGTATCAAGCCAGCGATGAGTTCCGCCTGCAGGCCGTGACGGATCAGGCCGATGATGACCAAAACCACCAGCACCCCCAGCATGAGTCGGCTAAGGGTTGCTGCCCTAAATCTCAAGAACGAAGTGCTCATAATCGCTCCCGTAGTCGGTCAGTTTTGCCTGTAGCAGCTGGGTCGATGCCTGGATTGCCTGTCTGGCCCCCGCCCGCTGCTCTACCGCCAGCATCTCTGCGTAGATCGGTTCGATCAGCCGTACCGACTCCTCCTTTGGCCGGCGTCTTACCGAATAGTAACCGACTAACTTGCCGGAGGGATTCAATGTCGGGGTGATGTTGGCGAAGACCCAGTAGAAGCTGCCATCCCTACTCATGTTTTTGACGTAGCCGAAGAACTCCCGGCCTTGTTTGAGCGTATCCCACAGCAGTTGAAAGATGGCCCTTGGCATATCCGGGTGACGTATGATGTTCTGTTGCTGGCCCAGCAATTCCGCTTCGCTGTAGCCTGCAATCTGCATAAAAATACGGTTGGTGTAGGTTATGCGGCCGCTTGGGTCGGTCTTGGAGACGATAAAGTCCTCTTCCTTGAGCTTTCGTTCTTTGTTGATGGGTTGGATCTTGTTTTTCATTCAATGAGTCCCCCGGCACCTCTCCCCACCTCCTACTTTCGGCAGGGAGGGCGGAAAAGTTAATTAATTCCTGGGGGCGATGAGCGGGTTTACTGGTTCGGAGCCGAACCCTGTGTATGAGATATCTTTGCGTCCTTCGCACTTCTTTGCGATCTTTGCGTTATTCCAAGATAAACGAAAGGGGAGAGTTTCAATGGAGATGCGGCAGGCCATCAATAAAGTCCTGGGCCGTCAGGAGCTGAGCGCCGACGAGATGACCGGGGTGATGCGCACCATCATGACCGGAGGGGCGACTTCGGCACAGATCGGCGGTTTTCTTATCGGTCTGCGCATGAAGGGCGAGACGGTAACCGAGATCGCTGCCGCGGCCTCGGTAATGCGCGAGTTGGCCAGTGGTGTCGCCATCGGCGATCTGGAAAACACTGTCGATATCGTCGGCACCGGCGGTGACGCCTCCGGCACCTTCAACGTCTCCACCGCCAGCATGTTCGTCGCCGCCGCCGCCGGTTGCCATGTGGCGAAGCACGGCAATCGTTCAGTCTCCTCCAAATCGGGTAGTGCCGATGCGTTGGAGGCTGCTGGCATCCGGCTCGATCTGATGCCACAACAGGTTGAGCAGTGCGTGCGCGAGGTGGGTGTTGGCTTCATGTTTGCGCCCGGTCATCACAGTGCCATGAAATACGCCATCGGCCCGCGCAAGGAAATGGGGGTGCGCACCATCTTCAATGTGCTCGGCCCCCTCACCAACCCTGCCGGCGTGCCCAACCAGCTGCTCGGTGTTTTCAGTGAGGAGCTGCTGGAGCCCCTGGCCGAGGTGCTGCAGCGGCTTGGTAGCCAGCATGTGATGGTAGTCCACTCTCGCGACGGCCTTGATGAAATCAGTATTGGCGAGGCCACCGACGTGGCCGAGCTGAGGGATGGTCAGATCCGCCGTTATTCGATCCAGCCGGAAGATTTCAGCATCAAACGCACCGCCATCGACAGCATCAAGGCGGATGATGCGGCCCACAGTCTCGACATCATCCGCGGTGTGCTGGAGGATCGCGCTGGCCCGGCTCGGGATATCGTGATGCTCAACGCCGGTGCCGCGATCTACTGTGCCGGGCTTGCCGAGAGCCTGACGGATGGGGTGCAGAAGGCCGATCAGGCGATCGCCAGCGGCGAGGCGCGCAATCGGCTCGACCGCCTGGTGGTGCTCAGCCAGAGCTTCGATTGACGGGCGATGCTGTGCCTGCGCGGACCGTTCAGGCGGGGGATTGGGTTGTATACATCCTGTGCTGTGCCGATGACACCCTCTATACAGGGATCACCACCGATCTAGAGAGGCGCCTGACGGAGCACAATCAGGACAATCGCCTGGGCGCCAGATATACTCGGGTGCGGCGCCCGGTGGCGCTAGTCTATCAGCAGGCCTGTGCGGATCGTGCCGCGGCGCTGCGGGAGGAGTATCGCATCAAGCAGCTGAGCCGGGCGCAGAAGCAACGCCTGATCGCGGCTGCTATTTCAGACTAAGTCGTGGACGGGCCTGCGTTGGCCAGGGTCGAAGGGTAAACCCCTATTTTTATCTCACGGCTCGAGTGGCATTCTCAATCGATAAAAAGAGGGTAGCTTGCTGCTGCCAGATAACTATCGGAAGAGAATGATGGAGTTTTTTGCCAAGACGGTCTGTCGGGCCAATCCACAGCTGATCCAACATCGGGTGCGCATCGAGAACCTGATGAGCTGGTGTGCCGCGATTGAGGCCGCGTCGGGTCGGGGCGAGCGCGGTGAACTGCTGCTGCCCTGGGGGCGATTTCGTGTCCGCTGGGAGGTGATCCAGAGCGGGGTGCGCTTCTCTTTGCCCGGTTGCCCCAACGCCACCCAGTGGACGATTACCGTCGATCAGCATCTCTCCGGAGTGCGTCTGCACTGCACCCTCAACCGAACCAAAATCACCCCAGATCTGCGCAGTCAGCTGGAGGCGTTTGTGGCAGAGTGGCTAGCGGGTCTGGAGTCGGGGCTGCAGGGCAGCCCGATTGTGCGCGTTGGCTGTGAAGATGCAGTCTGCCTCAGCTCCTTCAGCGGTATGGGCTAGCTGGACAGCGCCGTTGATTGTATCGCCTGTGATATGCTTTGCGTCCTTTAGAGGCATCCCCGAGCGTTGGCTGGTATGAGTGACACCCCCGATATCCTGAAAAAGATTATCCGCCGCAAGTTGGAAGAGATCAGTGCGCGGAGCGAACAGCTGTCGCTGCAGCAGCTGATCAAATCGCTGGATGAGGCAGATGCCCCGCGAGGCTTCGCCGCCGCCATCCAGGCCAGGATCGATGCCGGTGGCGAGGGGGTGATCGCCGAGATAAAGAAGGCCTCGCCCAGCAAGGGGCTACTGCGGGCCGATTTCAGACCGGCGCAGATTGCGCAAAGCTATGCGAGCGGGGGAGCCGCCTGCCTTTCGGTGCTCACCGATATCGATTTCTTCCAGGGCGCTGATGACTACCTGAAACAGGCGCGTGGCGCTTGTAACCTGCCGGTGATCCGCAAGGATTTCATCATTGCCCCCTACCAGGTCTATGAGGCGCGCGCGATCAACGCCGATTGCATCCTGCTGATCGCCGCCTGCCTGGATGACCAGCGGCTGCGGGAATTGAACGATCTGGCGCATCAGATCGGCATGGATGTGCTGATCGAGGTGCACGACGAGGTGGAGCTGCAGCGGGCGCTGCAGGTGGAGAATCGGCTGATCGGCATCAACAACCGCAATTTGCGGACCTTTGAGGTGAGTCTGGAGACCACCCTGCGGATGTTGGAGCAGATCCCCGGCGACCGCATCCTGGTAACTGAGAGCGGCATTCATAGCGCAGAAGATGTGGCGTTGATGCGCGCTAACGGGGTGCATGCCTTCCTGGTCGGCGAGGCATTTATGCGCGCAGATGACCCGGGAGCGAAACTTGCAGAGCTGTTTGACTAGGCGGGGGTGAGAGGGCTGCCGGGCTCCAGGGGGAGTGCCTGCCGGCTCTCCTCCTGGAGGCGGGTTCTGTGGGACGGGACTCAGCGCGTGCCGAACACTACGATGGTCTTGCCCTTGACGTAGATCAGCCCCTGGGCTTCCAGGTTCTTCAGTACACGCCCAGCCATCTCGCGTGAGCAGCCAACGATGCGGCCAATCTCCTGGCGGGTGATGCGGATCTGCATGCCATCCGGGTGGGTCATGGCATCGGGTTCTTTGCAGAGGTCAAGCAGGGTGCGGGCGATGCGGCCGGTGACGTCGAAAAATGCCAGGTGGCCGACCTTTGTGCTGGTCTGCTCCAGGCGCTGCGAGAGCTGCGCGCCCATCGCATAGAGGGTGTCCTTCATGTATTCACGCAGTTCGGTATCAAACAGCTGTTCAAGGCGTTTGTAACTGATCTCTGCGATCTGGCAGGGAGTGCGGGTGCGGACCATCACGCTGCGCTTTGGCTGAGGGACGAAGAGCCCCATCTCGCCGATGAACTCCCCTTTATTGAGGTAGGTGAGGATGATCTCGCGACCATCATCATCCTCGATGTAGACTGCGACTGAACCTTCGGTGAGGTAGTAGAGTACATCGGAGGGATCACCGATATGGATGATCTCGGTATTCTTTGGATAGCGGCGCCGGTGACAAAACGAGAGGAATCGCTGAAGATACTCTGGCTCTTGGGGTGGCGGCTTGATTATTGTCATAAGTCGGTTTCTCGTTGAATGGCCCGATGAGCTGTTTGGGATAATTTAGCTCTCAACGTTCAATTCTAGCAACCCATTCAACACTGTCGATGAAGCCGTCGTAGTGTCGGGTTGCTGATAGTGGTGGCTGTTCATCCTAAACAATTGAACAGCATATAAATAAAACTTAGCTTCGTCGACCTTATTGTGCGGCTGTGGCGGGGTTTTTGTGGGTTTCCTGATCAATCAGTTTGGAGTTGTGATGAAGGCACGGGTGAAGTGGGTGGAAGATGCCGCGATGATGGGTGAGTCCGGCAGCGGGCATGCGGTGATAATGGACGGTCCGGAGGCGTTTGGCGGGCGCAACCTGGGGATACGGCCGATGGAGATGCTGCTGCTCGGCATGGGTGGCTGCACCGAGTTTGATGTGTTGTCGATGCTGAAGAAGTCGCGCCAGCAGGTGACCGGTTGTGTGGTTGAGTTGGAGGCAGAACGGGCCGAGAGTGAGCCAAAGATCTTCACCCGGATCCACGCTCACTTTATCGTCAGCGGCAAGAATCTGAGTGAAAAGCATGTGGCCCGCGCCATCTCCCTGAGCGCCGAGAAGTACTGCTCCGCCTCGATCATGCTCGGCAAGGTGGCGGAGGTGACCCATGACTATGAGATAAGGGATGTCTGAAGCGGCCGATTTTGATGCGCTGGTTGCCGAGTTCTATCAGGTCTGGTTTCGCTTCCATCCCAGCGCGGCGCTGTTTGCCGGTGTCGCGGGTTATGAGGGGCAACTGGCTGCGGATGGCGACGATGATGTGGGCGCGTTGGCCGGTTGGCTCGGCAATCTGTTGCTGGGGCTCTCCGAGTTCAGCTTGGAGGCGCTTGATGCGGATCGCCAGATCGACCTGCAGCTGATCTATGGTGCGGTGATCATTGAACGCCGCTGGCTGCTGGAGCAGGACTGGCGGCATCGTGATCCGGCCCGCTATCTGCCGCTGCGGACCCTGCAAGAGTTGGTGCTGCGCCAACCCGAGCAGCTTTGCGAGGCTGTGCTGGGGCTGCTGAAGCGCACCCCTAACTACCTGCGTGATGCGCGCAGTCAGCTCTTGGAGCTGCCGGAACTGGTCTCCAGTCTGTGGCTGGCAGAGGCGCTGGAGCTGCTTGAGCGCGGCATCCCCTGGCTGCACCGGCTGGTACAGGAGCTGCCGCAGGGGCGGGAATGCTGTACTGAACAGGGGCAGTTGCAGGGGTTGAGCTGCACCGCGGCCGAGGCGCTGGAGGACTATCAGCACTTCCTGCAGGATGAGATAGTGCCAGCCGCGCAGGGGAGTTCGAGCTGTGGTACGGAGATGGTGGATCTGATCCTGCGCAACCGCCATCAGTTGGCCCTGAGCGGTGAGCAGGCACTGCAGCTGGCGCGACGGGAGAGGGAGAAGATTCGACGACAACTGGCTGAGCTGGGTGTCGATGTGGACGATCTGCAGGATCGGCATCTGGTGGGGCCTGAGCTGACCGGTGAGCAGCGGCAGGTTGTCTATCGCGAGGAGCTGGCTCGGCTCAAGGCGTTTGTGCTGGAGCGGGAGTTGCTGCAGCCACCTGAACAGCCCTGCGAGATCCGGCTGACCGAGGGGTGTTTGAGTCGTATCGCCTGTGACAGCTACTGCCGCACCGAAGCGGGTGGCGTGATCTACCTGCCCTGCCGCACCGAGCGGTCTGAGGGTGGTGAAAGCCTGGCGGAGATTCGCCTGCGTTGTCTTTATGCCGGCTGGGCCGGGCGCCACTTTCTTGCCTGGGCGGGTGGCATCGAGGCGCATAGCCTAGTGCGCCAGATCAACCCGTCCGCCGCCTTCAAACGTGGCTGGGCCCACTATATGAGCGGCCTGCTGGAAGAGCAGGACTACTTTGCTGAAGCAGATCGGCGGCTACTGCAGCAGCGTCGACTGGCGCTGGCGGAGGAGGCGGTGGTGGAGCTGGAGTACCATCTGGGCGATATCGACGGCGTGACCGCGCTGTCGCGACTGCGCAGTGTGGCGATCCTGGGCAACACTGCCGAGTCGCGCCTGACGCAGATATCGCGCCACCCCACCGATGCCTTCATGGCACTGATCGGTGTGCGCCTGCTGGAGGCGACGCGCCGTCGAGTGTTGGAAAAACAGCCGCAGCTGTCGCCGCTGCAGTTTCATGCCAAATTGTTTGCCGAGGGCGCCATCGCCCTGCCGCTGGTGGTGAAGCGCAGCTTTGGCGAATCGGTATGGGAGCAGGCCTCCCGCGAGGTGTTGTGATGAATCGACCCGGTTCCAATCTGGGCATGCGTCATGTGGCGCTCTATGTGCGGGATCTGCCTGCCTGCGAACGGTTCTATGTGAGCCTGCTCGGCATGCAGGTGGAGTGGCGTCCCGATCCGGCCAACGTCTATCTCAGCTCTGGGCCGGATAATCTGGCTCTGCACCAGGCTGCGCCAGGCGAGCGGGATGAGTCGCAACAGCGTCTCGACCACATTGGTTTTTTTCTCGCCACGAAGGCGGCGGTGGATGAGTGGTTTGCCTTCCTGCAGGCTGAGGGTGTGCAGATGCGCACCGAGCCGCGCACCCATCGGGATGGCGCGCGCAGCTTCTACTGCTATGATCCCGATGGCATGGTGGTGCAGATCATTTACCATCCACCGGTGGCGGAGTGGGAGCGCCGCAGATAACCGATTGACGGCGGATGGGCAGATGGCCTAGCCTTGCCCGCCTTTCCATTTCCAATGAGGCAGGATCCGCAGATGAAGCGTCTTAAGCTGCATGGATTCAACAACCTGACCAAGACCCTCAGCTTCAATATCTACGATATCTGCTATGCGGCGACGCCCTCGCAAGTAAAGGAGTATATCGAGTATATCGATGATGCCTATAACGCCGAGCGCCTGACCCAGATCTTGACCGATGTGGCCAACATCATTGGCGCCAATATCCTGAATATCGCGCATCAGGATTACGATCCCCAGGGGGCCAGCGTCACCATGCTGATTTCCGAGGAGCCAGTGGCGGCGCAGCAGCTCTCCAATACCGAGGCGCCGGGGCCGCTGCCCGATGCGGTGGTGGCACACCTCGACAAGAGCCACATCACCGTGCATACCTACCCAGAGAGCCACCCGGAGAACAGCATTAGTACCTTCCGCGTCGATATCGACGTCTCCACTTGCGGGCGTATCTCGCCACTGAAGGCGCTCAACTATCTGATCCACTCATTTGAGTCGGATATCGTGATTATGGACTACCGGGTGCGCGGTTTTACCCGCGATGTGGGAGGCAAAAAGCACTACATCGATCACAAGATCAACTCGATCCAGAACTACCTGGCCCGCGACACCAAAAATCGCTACCAGATGATGGACGTCAACGTCTATCAGGAGAACATCTTCCACACCAAGATGATCCTCAAGGAGTTCGATCTGGACGGCTACCTGTTCGGCATGGAGGTGGACGACATGCCACCGCGCCAGCAGCGCGAGATCAGCGAGCGGATCAAGCGGGAGATGATGGAGATTTTCTACGGCCGCAACATCCAGAAGGGCATGAGACTAATGTAGGCAGCGCTGCTGCAGCGTGAATGGCCTGTTCGCACGGCTTGCGGTGCGCCTACGGCGCCATTACAGATAGTAGACCGACGTGGTCATCAGCTTAGAGGTGAGCTTCATCGCCAGTTTGATCGGGCCTGGCAGTTCGGTGCCGCCGGCCTCAAGCGCCAGTGTGGCGTGGTGGATCTCATCCTCTTTCATCTGTTCGAGAATGGCGCGGCTCTTGGCGTCCTGGCTGGGCAATTGTTGCAGATGGCTGTTCAGGTGCGCCTCCACCTGATGTTCGGTCTCGGCGACAAAGCCCAGGCTCCACTTGTCGCCGGCCAGCCCGGCGGCGGCGCCGATGGCGAACGAGCCGGCGAACCAGAGCGGATTGAGCACGCTCTTGCGGTTATCCAGCTCATCGAGGCGTCTTTCACACCAAGCCAGATGGTCGTTCTCCTCCTGAGCGGCGCGCTCCATGCTGTCGCGCACCTCCGGCAGCTTGGCAGTCAGCGCCTGGCCCTGATAGAGCGCCTGGGCGCAGACCTCACCGGTGTGGTTAATGCGCATCAGGCGTGCAGTCTCGTCGCGCTCCTGCTCGCTCATCTCTGACTCGTCGAGGCCGTGTGCGGGATTGGCTCGCTCGGTGACTTGGGGGCGGCCAAACACGGTGCGCAGGGCCTGGTCGAAACCGAGGATCAGACGCTCGGCCGAGGTGTAACTTCGTGCATTCATAATGCTTAAGATAGCCTCTCTGAGGAGTGGAGTTCAACCGGTTCGGGTATTAGTGCCTGGTCTGCTGCAGTTGCCGGAGGATCAGCTCGAGCGGGTGCAGCACCTCGATCGCCACTCCTGCCTGTTGCAGCAGGTTGCGAATTTGCAGGGCGCAGCCGCTGTTCTGAGTGACCAGGAGCGGGGCCTTGAGTGCGCGGATCTCCTCCAGTAATGCCGCGCCCAGGCCATCGGAGATGCCGGGCTGGAACAGCAGATGGCTGCCTGCCGCGCCGCAGCAACCGAGCCTCTGTGGTACCGGCAGGAGTTGGATCTTGGGGATCCGCTGTAATAACCGGGCGGCGTGATCTCCACGGCTGCTGCAGGGCTGGTGCAGCAGCACCGGTTGCGGCAGGGGGCGCAGAGTCAGCTCCGCGGGCCAGGGCTGTTCCAGCAGCAGCTCGACAAGCGAACGTATCGGTGGAGTGGTACGGCAGTGCTCGAGTAATTCGTTGTGACAGGCGCTGGCGAGGGTGGCGATCACCCCGACCCGGCTTATCTCGAACAGGGCGCTGTTATGCTCGCACAGTTGCTGCGCCTGCTGTAGACCACCGCTGTGACGGTGCAGCGCGCCGCAGCAGTGCTGTGCTTCGGGGATCTCCACCGCATAGCCCAACTGCCGCAGCAGTTCGATCGCTGCCTCGATGAGCTGCGGTTCGAGCGATTGTGAAACGCAGCCGGTGAAGAGCAGGGCGCTGCGGCCGCTGGCGGTGTGGGTGGGCAGCAGGGCGGGGAGCTTTGGTCCTGGGGTGGGGATCTGGTTGGCGATGGCTGCCAGCCGGGAACTGACCCCGAAGCGCTGGCGCGCCAGCCACTGCAGCAGCCCAAAACGCTTGGCCAGTCTGGCAAATCCGAGCCACTTTTTTAGTCTGCGTGGTTGGCTCAGCCGCTTGATTAGTTGTTGCTTGAAGGCACTGTGCCAGCTGCTGCGCCTGCTGTTCAGAAGCTGCCGGGCACCATCGATCATCGCACCATAGGCGACCCCGGAGGGGCAGGCCGATTCGCAGCGTCGGCAGTGCAAGCAGCCCTCCAGGTGTCGGCTCAGGGTCGGATCGGCCGGCAGGCTGCCGTCGGCCAGCGCCTGGATCAGTGCGATCCGCCCGCGTGGCGAGTCGGCCTCGTTGCGCAGCAGTCGGTAGGTGGGGCAGTGGGGCAGACAGAGGCCGCATTTGACGCAGCGGTCCGCCTCGAGGATCAGCTGTTCAGGTGTCACTGGCTGGAGCCTGGGTCGGAAATGCCCGGCAGGCGGTGCGGTTTTGTCGCAAAGGGGGGGTGAATCGCGCTCATCGCGCTTATAATAGCGACAAATCAGCGAGGCTTCACAGCGAGAAGGCCATGTCTTACTACCGCCATCACCTCTTCTTCTGCACCAATCAGCGCGATGATGGGCACCCCTGCTGCGGGCGCTTTAACGCGGCGGGGCAGTGCGGCTATCTGAAGCAGCGGGTTAAGGAGCTGGAGCTGGAGCTGGCCGGACCGGGCGGGGTGCGGGTCAACATCGCCGGTTGTCTTGATCGTTGCGAACATGGGCCGGTGCTGGTGATCTACCCGGAGGCGGTCTGGTACACCTATGTGGATAGGGACGATCTGGATGAGATCCTGCAGCGCCACCTGATCGATGGAGAGCGGGTGGAGCGGCTGCTGATCAAGCCACAGGATGCCTCATAGCGCCTTGGTCTTGGTAGCACCGCAACGGCTGCAGCGAAACTGGGTCACCAGCCGCCCCTGTTTAACGTCGAACTGGCGCTCCTTGACCGTCTGCCACTTGTGAAAGCCCTCGCGACAGAGCCCCCGGCCACGGTGCTTATCGCTCAGGGTGCGCTTTTTGAATGTCAGGATCTCGCCCATTGATCACACTCCTATGGTGTCCGCAGTATGACCGATAATCGACCGACAGTGCAGATCTACGCCCGTGGTTGGGACCACCCGGCTTGGCAGGGCAGTTTTTACCCGGAGGATCTGCCGGCTGACTGGCGCCTGACCTACTATGCCAACGAGTTTCCCGGAGTGTTGTTGCCACAGGCAGTGTGGGCGGATCTCGCAGCCTCGACACTGCTGGAGTGGTTGGATGATTTGGATGATGGCTTCCAGCTCTATCTGGAGATCGAGAGCCCGCTGGAGGCACAGCAGGTGCAGTTGCTTGAGGGATGGGCTGGGCAGCTGGCTGGACTGGTATTGCGGCAGGGGATAGATGCTGAGTCAATCGAGACGATGGGCCTGAACTGCTATCGTCTGCTGCGGTCCGACAAGGGAGTGGCTGACGGTGAGCCGGCCGCCTTCTGCATTAAACCTGATGCGCGATTGGAACCGCGCCAGCAGCGTGCGCTGCTTGAACGTCTCTCCACACGGGTGGCGGGTGATCAGGAGCTGCCTCTGTTCCTTTTCGGCGAGCCGCCAGATCTGGATCTGCTGCGGCAGTTGCGCCAACTGGCACAACTGATGGGGCTGGCTTGACGCTTATAGGGGGTGTCGACAGAATGGGTGAAAATGCCAGAAGGGAAGCCTCGCCAATGGTCGAAGACAAGAGCTCGCAGGAGTCGCCGCTGATTCGTATTCGCGGGCTGCGGTTTCGTCGCGGCGGGCAGATCATCTTTGATGGTGTCGACCTGGATATCCCGCGTGGCCAGGTGAGTGCCATCATGGGGCCCAGTGGCAGCGGCAAGACCACCCTGCTGAAACTGATCGCCGGTCAGCTGCAGCCGGATGCCGGGAGCATCGAGGTGGACGGTCTGAACGTGCATCAGCTCAGCCGGCGCGAGTTGTTTCGGCTGCGCACCCGTATGGGCATGCTGTTCCAGAGTGGCGCGCTGCTCACCGATCTCTCTGTCTTTGAAAACGTCGCCTACCCGGTGCGCGAACATGCCGACCTGCCCGAATCGATGATTCGTCGCCTGGTGCTGATGAAGCTAGAGGCGGTGGGGCTGCGCGGTGCGCGTGAGCTGATGCCGGCTGAACTCTCCGGTGGCATGGCGCGGCGGGTGGCGCTGGCCCGGGCCATCGTCCTTGATCCGATGATGGTGATGTACGATGAGCCCTTCACCGGCCAGGATCCGATCTCGATGGGGGTGCTGGCGCAGCTGATCCGCCGTCTCAACGATGCGGTGGGGCTGAGTAGCATTCTGGTCTCCCACGACGTGGAGGAGACCGCCGCCATCGCCGATCGGCTCTATCTAATCTCCCATGGCCGGCTGGTGGAGCAGGGGTCGCCGCAGCAGTTGGCCGACTCCGACTCTCCCTGGGTGCACCAGTTCATGCGCGGCGAGCCGGATGGGCCGGTGCGTTTCCACTACCCGGCCGCGCCGCTGGCTGATGATCTGCTGATGGGTGGAGGTGGTGCTTGATCCTTGACCTTCTGGCACACCTGGGCCGACATGGGCTTGCGTCGTTGCAGCGCCTGGGTCGCGGTCATCTGCTGCTGCTGGAGATCCTGGTCGGCAGCCTAGCGCTGGTGCGTCGTCTGCGCCTGCTGCTGGTCCAGGTTTATTCTGTGGGGGTGCGCAGCCTGGTGATCGTGGTGGTCTCCGGGTTGTTTGTCGGCATGGTTTTGGGGCTGCAGGGGCACTATGTGCTCTCCCAGTTCGGCGCTGAAGAGAGCCTCGGAGTGATGGTGGCGGCTTCACTGGTGCGCGAGTTGGGGCCGGTGGTGACGGCGCTGCTGTTCGCTGGTCGCGCCGGTTCGGCGTTGACCGCCGAGATCGGCCTGATGAAGGCCACTGAACAGCTCTCCGGTTTGGAAATGATGGCGGTGGATCCGGTGCACCGGATCCTGACGCCGCGTTTCTGGGGCGGTTTTATCTCGATGCCGCTGCTGGCGGGGCTATTCAGTGCGGTCGGTGTGATCGGTGGCTACTTCGTCGGGGTGGCGCTGCTGGGGATCGATGATGGCGCCTTCTGGAGCCAGATGCAGGCGAAGATCGACTGGAACGAGGATGTACTCAACGGTGTCACCAAAAGCGTAGTATTTGGCATCGTCTGCAGCTGGATCGCGCTGTTCGAGGGTTACGATGCACATCCCACCTCGGAGGGGGTGAGTCGTGCCACCACCCGTACTGTGGTGCACTCGGCGCTGGCGGTGCTGATGCTCGATTTTGTGCTCACCGCGCTGATGTTTGGAGACTGAGAGATGAATAGACGCAGGCTGGAGGTCGGGGTTGGGCTGTTCATGGCGCTTGGCCTGGTGGCACTGTTTTTTCTGGCGATGCAGGTAAGCAACCTGAGCAGTGTCAGCAGAGGTGATGGGTATGAGGTACAGGCCCGCTTCGACAATATTGGCGGTCTCAAGGTGCGCTCGCCGGTGGCGATAGCCGGGGTGCGTATCGGTCGGGTGACGCATATCGGGTTCGACCAGCAGAACTTCGAGGCGGTGGTTACCCTGCGGATCGAAGAGCAGTATGACAAGATTCCAGAGGATAGCATCGCCAAGATCTACACTTCGGGTTTGCTCGGGGAGCAGTATGTCGGTCTCGATCCGGGGGGCAGCGAGGAGACGATCCGTGACACCGGCCAGATCACAATGACTCAGTCAGCGCTGGTGCTGGAGGAGATAGTTGGCCAATTTCTGTTCAGCAAGGCGGAAGAGGCGGCCCTTGAGTAGCCTGGCCGAGATCCGCCACGAAGGGGCGTTTCGCTTCACTTTGCAGGGCGATATGAGCTTCGCCAGTGCGCGCAGCCTGCTGCAGCAGTCGCAGGTGCTGTTTCCGGTTGGCGGGGATTTCTCCCTCGACCTCTCCGCGGTGCAGCACAGTGACAGCGCCGGGGTGGCGCTGCTGTTGGAGTGGCTCGCTGCGGCCCAGGCGGGTGGGGGGCGTCTGGAGATCACCGGCCTGCCAGCCTCAATGCGCGCCATCGCCGGTGTCTGCAATCTGCAGGAGCTGCTGCCGTTGGATGAGGAGGAATAGCTCCAGATGCAGGATGATCCGATCCTCTTTACCATCTTTCTGGTCTTCTCCGGCGCGGCGCTGCTGGCAACGGTGGCGTTGTTCGCTCGTCAGGCGCTGCTAATCGCCTATATCCTGCTCGGTGCGCTGTTTGGTCCCTGGGGCTTCGGCTTTGTGGATGATCCGGCGGTGGTGAAAGAGATTGCCGACATCGGCATCATCTTTTTGCTGTTTCTGTTGGGGCTCGATCTGAAGCCCCAGGAGCTGCTCAATCTGCTGCGCAAGACCACCCTGGTGACCCTCGGCAGTTCGCTGCTGTTTTTCGTGATCGGCTTCAGCGTCGCCTGGCTGTTTGGTTTTAGCTGGGTGGAGTCACTGGTGGTGGGCGGTACGATGACCTTCTCTTCCACCATTATCGGTCTCAAGTTATTGCCGACCACGGTACTGCACCATCAGCGCACCGGCGAGATTATTATCAGTATCCTGTTGCTGCAGGATCTGCTGGCGATTGTCATGTTGCTGCTGCTGGAGGGGCGAGGGGTGGATCTTGCTTCAGCGGGAGGGCGCTTCATTCTGCTGCTGTTGGCATTGCCGGTGTTGATCCTCGGCTCTTGGCTGGTGGCGCGCTTCCTTTTGGTTCCGCTAATTCGGCGCTTCAGCCAGATCAAGGAGTATGTGTTTCTGCTCGCTATCGGCTGGTGCCTGGGGATGGCCGAGCTGGCCGGTGGGGTAGGGCTTTCCCGCGAGATCGGCGCCTTCAGTGCTGGCGTCGCGCTGGCCACCAGTCCGATCGCCCTCTATATCGCCGAGAGCTTGAGGCCGCTGCGCGATTTCTTCCTGATCCTCTTCTTTTTCTCCCTGGGAGCTGGGGTGAATCTGGAGAAGCTACCCGATCTGCTGCTGCCGGCGTTGCTGCTGGCGACGATTCTGATGCTGGTCAAGCCCTGGGCCTTCCGTCGCCTGCTCGAGCGCACCGGCGAGGATCGTGAGCGCAGCGGTGAGATCGGCTGGCGGCTCGGCCAGCTGAGCGAATTCTCTCTGCTGATCGCGGTGCTGGCACTCGACCTGGGGCAGATTGGCGACCGCGCCTCCTACCTGATCCAGCTAACAACCCTGTTCACCTTCCTGGTCTCCACCTACCTGGTGGTGATGCGCTTCTACACGCCGATCGCTATCTCCGATCGGCTGCGGCGGGATTGATGTGGCTGCGTGGGCGGGCTGGGAAAATACGGTTATACCCCCGCTTTGGCTGCCAACTGTCGAAAAAAGCTCCCGTTCTTGCCGTATTTTCGCTATGATCCCCGGTTTTTCCAAGCGCTGGCAGGTTGGCGCCGACTGAGCGGATCCCAACGATGGATAAACTGATCATCAAAGGTGGAATTCCCCTGCAGGGCGAGGTGCGGATTGCCGGGGCGAAAAATGCGGCGCTGCCGATCCTCGCGGCGACCCTGCTGGCTGACAGTCCGATGCGGGTGGGCAATGTGCCGCATCTGCAGGACATTACCACCACCATGGGGCTGCTTGGCGGGATGGGCGCCACCCTGGTGGTGGATGAGAAGATGGGCATCGAGGCGGATACTGCTTCGATCACCCGATTCCACGCCCCGTATGAGCTGGTCAAGACCATGCGTGCCTCGATCCTGGTGCTCGGGCCGATGTTGAGCCGTTTCGGCGAGGCGGAGGTATCGCTGCCCGGAGGCTGCGCGATCGGCTCCCGCCCGGTCAATCTGCACATCGACGGACTGCGCGCTATGGGCGCAGATATTTCTGTCGAGAACGGCTACATTCGTGCGCGCGCCAAGCGGCTGCGGGGGGCGCGCATCGTCATGGATCTGGTCTCGGTGACCGGCACAGAGAACCTGATGATGGCGGCGGCGCTGGCCGATGGCACTAGCATTATCGAGAATGCTGCGCGTGAACCAGAAGTGGTGGACCTCGCCGACTGTATCAACAAGATGGGTGGCAACATCTCTGGCGCGGGGACTTCGACCATCACCGTCAATGGGGTTGGACGGTTGCTCGGCACCAACTATGAGGTGTTGCCAGACCGGATCGAGACCGGCACCTTTTTGGTTGCCGCGGCGATCACTCGCGGCCGGGTCAAGGTGCGTGACACTCGCCCCGATCTGCTCGATGCGGTGTCGCAGAAGCTGATCGAGGCGGGCGCAAAAATGGAGTTTGGTGAGGACTGGATTAGCCTCGATATGGAGGGACGCCGCCCCAAGGCGGTGGATGTGCACACCGCCCCCTATCCCGCCTTTCCGACCGATATGCAGGCGCAGTTCACCGCCCTCAACTCGGTGGCGGAGGGGGTCGGCACGATCACCGAGACGATCTTCGAGAATCGTTTCATGCATGTGCAGGAGCTGGTGCGGATGGGGGCGAAGATCCGCCTCGAGGGCAACACGGCGATCTGTACCGGCAGCGAACATCTGACTGGCGCGCCGGTGATGGCTACCGACCTGCGTGCCTCCGCCAGCCTTGTGCTGGCCGGGTTGGTGGCCGAAGGGGAGACCCTGGTGGATCGCATCTACCATATCGACCGGGGTTATCAGAACATCGAGGAGAAGTTGGCCGGCCTCGGCGGGCAGATCCGTCGGGTGCCTGATTGATCTCATCTGGCTGTCAGCCTGGCGTCAGGCAAGCCTGTTTTGAATACTACTGATTGAGCCGCGAACGCGCATCGTCATGAAATTTTCTACACCGATCACCATCGCCCTCTCGAAAGGGCGCATCTTCAAACAGAGCCTGCCGCTATTGGCCCATGCCGGCATCGAGCCGATCGACGACCCGGAGACCAGCCGTAAGCTGATCCTCGATACCAATCACGAGCAGGTGAAGCTGGTGATCATCCGCGCCACCGACGTACCCACCTATGTGCAGTACGGCGCCGCTGACATCGGCGTGGCGGGCAAGGATGTGTTGCTGGAGCACGGCGGCGAGGGGCTCTACGAGCCACTCGATCTGCAGATCGCCAAGTGCCGCCTGATGGTGGCCGGTCACGCCGGTGCCTCCCTTGATGGCAACCGCCTGCGCATCGCCACCAAGTATGTGAAGAGCGCACAGAAACACTTCGCCGCCAAGGGTCAGCAGGTGGAGATCATCAAGCTCTATGGTTCGATGGAGCTGGCGCCGATCGTGGGGCTCGCTGACCTGATCGTCGATCTGGTGGAGAGCGGTAGCACCCTGAAGGCCAACGGCCTGGTACCGTTGGAGCATATCACCGACATCAGCTCGCGATTGGTGGTCAACAAGGCCGCCTGGAAGATGAAGCACGCCACGATCATGGCCCTGAAGGCGGCGGTGGCCGAGGCGGTGGAGAAGAATCAATCCTGATCTGTGTTCTGTGCGGGAGTTAGAGAGATGAGCGAGATACGCCAACTGTCCAGCAGCGATGCCGATTTTCAATCACGGCTGGATGCGCTGCTGGCCTGGGAATCGGTCTCTGATCGGGCGGTCAACGATACGGTTAACAACATCATCGCTGAGATCCGTAGCCGCGGTGACGCCGCGTTGGTCGAGTTTACCAGCCGTTTCGACGGCTGGCAGGCGGCCAGCGCTGCCGATCTAGAGTTGCCGCTGAGCCGACTCGAGCAGGCCTGGAACACCATCCCTGCCGAACAGCGCCAAGCGCTGGAGATCGCAGCCAATCGCGTCCGCGCCTACGCTGAGCACCAGATCACCGACTCCTGGTCCTATACCGAGCCGGACGGCACCCTGCTGGGTCAGCAGGTGACGCCGCTGGATCGCGCCGGCCTTTACGTACCCGGCGGCAAGGCGGCATATCCCTCATCAGTGTTGATGAACGCGATTCCCGCCAAGGTGGCCGGGGTGTCCGAGTTGATCATGGTGGTGCCTACCCCTGGCGGTGAACTCAACGAGTTGGTACTGGCGGCGGCCCATGTCTCCGGCGTTGATCGAGTCTTCCTGGTGGGCGGCGCCCAGGCGGTGGCCGCGCTCGCTTACGGCACCGAGAGCGTGCCGCCGGTGGACAAGGTGGTCGGCCCCGGCAACATCTACGTGGCTACCGCCAAGCGCGCAGTATTCGGTCAGGTCGGCATCGACATGGTGGCCGGCCCTTCGGAGATCCTGATTATCTGCGACGGCAACACGGATCCCGACTGGATCGCCATGGACCTCTTCTCCCAGGCGGAGCACGATGAGGATGCCCAGTCGATCCTGATCTGCCCCGACGCCGGCTTCATTGAACAGGTGCAAGCAAGCATCGATAGGCTGCTGCCGAGCATGGAGCGGCGCGAGATCATTGCCACAGCGCTCAGGGTGCGCGGCGCGCTGATCACGGTGAAGGATATGCAGGAGGCGGTGGATGTGGCCAACTTCATCGCTCCCGAGCACCTGGAGCTGTCGCTGGAGAACCCCGAGGCGATGGCAAAACAGATTCGCCACGCCGGTGCGATCTTCATGGGTCGCTACACCGCCGAGGCGATGGGCGACTATTGTGCCGGTCCCAACCATGTGTTGCCGACCTCGCGCACCGCGCGCTTCTCCTCTCCGCTGGGGGTCTACGACTTCCAGAAGCGCTCCAGTCTGATCATGGCCTCGCCGCAGGGTGCGGCCAGCATGGCGGAGACCGCTTCGGTGCTGGCGCGCGGTGAGGGGCTCACTGCCCACGCCCGTTCTGCCGAGTATCGTGGTAAGTCGTGATGGCGGAGGTGGTCACCCGTTCGGTGATTAGCTGTCCCCACTGTAGAATGCCCCGGCAGGAGAGTTGAGGTGAATTTTTTGTTCGTAAAAGACGCAAATAGCGCCAAGGTTTTTTGTGTGCTTCGCGTATTTTTCGTATGCAAAACTGAATCGAAATATTTGCGGTAATTTGCGGACTGATATTCCAATGAAACAGCTCATCGACCAATGGGTGCGCCCTGAGATCCGGGCGCTCTCCGCCTACCATGTGCCGGATCCGGGCGAGATGATCAAGCTCGATGCCATGGAGAACCCCTACACCTGGCCGGATGAGCTGCGCCGGGAGTGGCTGGATCTGCTCGCCGGGGTCGATGTGAACCGCTATCCCGACCCCCAGGCGGCAGCGCTGAAGGCACGCCTGCGTGACGCGATGGGAGTGCCGGCGGGGGCGGAGCTGATCCTCGGCAACGGCTCTGATGAGCTGATCCAGATGCTGGCGATGGCGGTCTCCGGCCCGGGCCGGGTGGTGATGTCAGTGGATCCCGGTTTTGTCATGTACCGGATGATCGCTACCTTCTGCGGCATGGAGTATGTCGGTGTGCCGCTCAGGAGCGACGATTTCAGTCTCGATATCGATGCCCTGCTGGCGGCTATCGAGCGGCATCAGCCGGCACTGCTGTTTCTCGCCTACCCCAACAATCCGACCGGCAACCTGTTCGATGCGGCGGAGATCGAGCGGGTGATCGAGGTGGCCCCTGGTATCGTGGTGGTGGACGAGGCCTACGCCCCCTTCACCGATGAGAGCTTCATGCCACGCCTCGGTGAGTTCGACAACCTGCTGGTGATGCGTACTGTCTCCAAGATGGGATTGGCCGGGCTGCGTCTCGGTTTGCTGGTTGGGCCCGCCGCCTGGCTGGAGCAGATCGACAAGACCCGCCTGCCCTATAACATCAGTGTGCTGAGCCAACTGAGTGCGGAGTTTGCGCTGCGCCACCAGGCGGTGTTTGATGCCCAAACCAGCGCGATTCTAGAGGAGCGCGGCAGGCTTTTCTCCGTCCTGCGGGCGATCGACGGCGTGGCGCCCTACGCGTCGCAGGCCAACTTTATCCTGCTGCGGGTGCCCGAGGGGCGTGCGCTGGAACTCTTCGAAGGGCTGAAGGAGCGAGGTGTGCTGGTAAAGTGTCTGCACGGTGCCCACCCGCTGCTCAGCGACTGCCTGCGGGTGACGGTGGGTACGCCGCAGGAGAGTGAAACCTTTCTTGAGCATTTCACTGCCCTTCTCCAGGGGTGACCGGTCCAGGCAACTCATTGCGGATGGGTTGTCCTGATCCAGATCAACGTTCCTTAGGCGCGTCTGGCCGATACTAGCGCCGGCGAGCAGTGTCGGTCGATGCCAGTTGGTGTCTTGCCTCTGTCTGGCCGGCTAATTCGCTGATCTGTCTCTTCTATCCCCCGTGTTGGATGTGATGCGCAGCGGCTCCTGTTGTATGTGGTTTTGGAGTGTGCGATGAGAAAAAGAATCCTTTTGTTGGCCCTGATCTCTGGGCTGTTCCTCTCCCTGCCAGCTATGGCTACCAATGGCTACTGGTCCTACGGTTATGGCCCCAAGTCGAAGTCGATTGCCGGGGCCTGTGTGGCGATGTCGTTTGGCGCCATGTGTGCCGCCAGCAATCCGGCCTCGCTGGTGCGGGTGGGTAACCGTATCGAGGCGGGGGCGTCACTGTTTGCGCCGACGCGAGGCTTTACCGCCAACGATGACGCGCAGACCCCGCCCTATGCCTCGATCCCTCCCGGTGAATATAAGAGTGCCAATGATCTGTTTCTGTTGCCCCACTTTGCTAGCAACTACATGCTCGATGAGCAGAGCTCGATTGGTGTGGCGATCGGTGCCAACGGCGGTATGAACACCGAATATGATAGTGCTGTCTTCGCCCGCTTCAGTCCGCCGGGGGTGCTGGAGTATCAGGCCTCAGCGCCGGTTGGGGTGGACCTCAAGCAGATGTTTGTCGGCATCAGCTATTCGCGCCTGCTGAGCGAGGAGCACTCGATCGGTATCACTCCGATCCTGGCGGTGCAGTCGATCTCTGTCACCGGCCTGGAGCCGTTCCGGATGTTCTCCAAGTACCCCGATTCAGTGACCAATAACGGTACCGATGTCAGCGTTGGTGGCGGTGTGCGGTTTGGGTGGTTGTGGCGCGTGAATCAGCAGCTGAAGCTCGGCGCCTCCTATCAGACGCGTCTGTGGATGCAGAAGTTTGACAGCTACAAGGGGTTGTTTGCAGAGGCGGGTGACTTTGATATTCCGCCCAACTTCGACTTGGGTTTCTCTTACCGCTTTACGCCGGAGTGGACCTTCGCCTTCGACTACCAGCGCATTCAATACTCCGAGGTGAATGCGGTGGGCAACCCGGCCGATCTGGTATTTATACCTGGCTCCACCCTGCTGGGCACCGATGATGGGCTGGGCTTCGGCTGGAACGACCAGAATGTCTACAAGTTCGGCGTGCAGTGGCAATACAGCGACGATTTGACCCTGCGTGCCGGCTACTCCTACGCCACTGATACCTTCGAGAACAGTCAGGCGCTGTTCAACATCCTCGCGCCGGCGGTGATCAAGGAGCATTTTACCGGTGGTTTCGGACTGAAACTGGGGGGTGGGCACGAGCTTAACGCGGCTTTCATGTATGCACCTGAAGAGCAGGTCACTGGCACTAACCCCAATACTGGGCCGCAGACCGGCGATCTCTGGATGGACCAGTGGGAGGTCGAGATCGGCTGGGCGATGCGTTTTTGAGCCTGTTTGTCCGCTGAGCGCAGTGGCATGGCGCATTCGCCCATGCTGCTGTCAGGGGTAAGTGTTGCGGCTTTACGGAACTGTCGACAAACGCACTGTTTGAAAGGAGGTGCTAGGACATTTTACGGGGATCTGTGGTTATAATCCGAGGCGTTCACTGGATGGTGCAGTCGCCTCCAAAGCCCCCCTGCACCAATACGGAAATATCTAAAAAGAAGCTAGAACGACTATGTGCGGTATTGCCGGTTTTGTCCTGAATAACCCTGTCGACAGCCCCCAGCCCCTGCTCAAGCGCATGGCAGACGAGATCGTCTACCGCGGGCCAGACGACGAAGGCTTCTATACTACCGAGGCCAACGCCGGGCGCCAGCAGATTGGCCTAGCCCATCGCCGCCTCTCGATCATTGATCTGGGCGGGGGCCATCAGCCGATGGCCAACCAGCGCGCCACCACCCAGGTGGTGTTCAATGGTGAGATCTACAACTATCGTGAGCTGCGCGCCGAGCTGGAGTCGAAGGGCTACAGTTTCAACAGCAACTCCGACACTGAATCATTGCTCGCCGCCTACGACGAGTGGGGCGAAGCCTGCGTCGAGAAGTTGCATGGCATGTTCGCCTTCGCCCTCTGGGACAGCGAAAAGCAGCAGCTCTTCGTCGCCCGCGACCGCTTCGGCAAGAAACCCTTTTACTTTTGGCAACGCGGCGACGAGCTGATCTTTGGTTCCGAGATCAAGAGCATCCTGGTGCATCCGCGGGTGCAGCGGCAGATCGACCAGGCCGCAGTCTGGGACTATCTCGCCTTTCGTTATGTGCCTTGGCCGCGCACCTTGTTTGAGGGGGTCGAGAAACTGCCTCCCGGTTCCTGCGGGGTGTGGCGCAACGGCGAGTTTTCTGTGCGCCGTTACTACATCCCGCCGGATCGTGAGCCGCGTGTCGACCAGGCTCCGGTGGCCGACCCGGTGGCCGGCTTTATGGAACAGCTCGATCATGCGGTGGAGAGCCGCATGGTGGCGGACGTGCCGTTTGGCGCTTTCCTCTCCGGTGGTATCGATTCCTCCGCCATCGTCGGCCTGATGACGCGCCACAGCAACGAACCGATCAAGACCTTCTCGGTGGGTTTCTCTGAGGCCCAGTACAGCGAGCTGGGCTACGCCAAGACCATCGCAGAGCAGTTCCATACCGACCACCACGAACTGACCGTCTCCCAGGCGCACCTGATGGAGGAGCTGCCGAAGCTGGTGCGTCTGCGCGACGCGCCGGTGGCTGAGCCGTCGGATATCCCGATCTATCTGCTCTCTTTGGAGGCGCGCAAGACGGTGAAGATGGTGCTCACCGGCGAGGGTAGTGATGAGTTTCTCGGTGGCTATCCGAAACACAGCTTCGACCGCTACGCCGACTATTATCGTTATATCCCGGATCTGCTGCAGGCGCCGATCCGCGGCCTGGTCAACGCGCTGCCCTACAAATACCGCCGCGCCAAGACCGCCATCAACAACCTAGGGCTGCGCAACTGGGACGAGCGCATGCCGCGCTGGTTTGGCGCGCTGACCTGGAAGGAGCGCGAGGCGCTGGCGGCGTTTCGTCCCGACGACTATCAGCAGTTCGACGGCCCGCCCTTCGATGTCAATCGGGACAACAGCAACCTGCGCAAGATCCTCTACTTCGATCAGACTAGCTGGCTGCCCGATAATCTGCTGGAGCGCGGCGACCGCATGACCATGGCGGCCTCCCTGGAGGCGCGTATGCCCTTCATGGACCATCAGTTGGCGGCCTACATCTCCTCGCTGCCCGACGATTGCCGGATCAAGGATGGCATCAGCAAATGGATGCTGCGTGAGGGGATGAAGCAGATCCTGCCCGAGACCATCCTCAATCGCCCCAAGGTTGGTTTCCGGGTGCCGGTCAATGAGTGGTTCCAGGGGCCGATGCGTGACTACCTCTGCGACCATATCCTCAGCAGCGATTCAAAAACCGCCGCCTATTTCAACCGGCCGGTGCTGGAGCGCTATGTCAACGAGCATGTGAACGGCACTCAGAACCACGAGAAGTTGCTCTGGGGCCTGCTCAACCTGGAGATCTGGCACCGGGAATATGGGATGAGCGCATGAGTTCACTGGCATGGAAGATCAACCGGATCAAGGCAATGAGCCCGGCGGAGCTGCTGTTCCGGGTTGGCCGGGTGGTGCAGGGCAAGGTCGAGAAGCAGCGTCTCAGCGCTGGTTGGAGGCCGAAGCCGAAGGGGTCGGTGGGTAGTCGTGGCGGCTTGTTTCAGGGGGAGTCTGAACAGATCGTCAGTCAGTGGCGTGCCGCCTATGCCGGGCAGCTGGCCGGCTACGAGCCGCTGCTCGATGGCGATGTAGATATCTTCGGCCACCTCAAGGTCAATCTGCTCGACGGCTTCAACTGGCACCGGGATCCCGAGTCGGGGATCGTTGCGCCGCTGCTCTACGGTAAGGGCATCGACTACCGTGACAACCACCAGGTGGGTAACTGCAAAACCCTCTGGGAGGTGGCGCGTCACCCCCATCTGGTGCCGCTGGCGGTGGCCTATGCGGTCACCGGCGATGAACGTTATGTGCGGCTGGTGACTAGCCAGATCGACAGCTGGATTGCACAGAACCCATTTGGTCTGGGGGTTCACTGGTGCAGCACCCTGGAGGTGGCATTGCGGTTGGTGGCTTGGGCCTTGGTGCACAGCCTGTTCTGTCTGCGCGATGAGCAGGGGCTGTTCAGCCGGGTCAGCGACAGCGAGGCGCTGGGCAATGCGATCTATCAGCATGCCCACTTTATCCGCCACTATCTCTCTCGCCACTCATCCGCCAACAACCACCTGATCGGCGAGCTGACCGGTCTGTGGCTTGGCTGCAGGGTATTTGATCTTGGTGCGGAGGGGGAAGTCTGGGCGGCGCTGGCGAAGCGCGAACTGGAGGCCGAGGCGGTCAAGCAGGTGTTCGAGGATGGCGTCAACAAGGAGCAGGCCAACTACTACCATCTGTGGGTGATGGAGTATCTCTACCTCAACTGGCTGGTGGGGGAACGCTACGCTGAGCCCTTTAGCGATACCTTCCGTGAGCGCATCATCGGCATGCAGCGTTTCATCTCTGCGCTGCGTCCGCCGGGTGGTGTGGTGCCGCAGATCGGTGACTCTGACGACGGCGTGGTGGCTCGCTTCGAGCCGGCCGATTCACCAGACCCCTACCGGGAGGTCTGCAGTGCGATCCAGGCGGTGCTGGAGGATGGTTGTGAGGCGCAGTACCTCAGCCAGAAGGTCTTCTGGTACAGCCTGATCGCAGGCCGCTCGGCGCAGATCGATGCGGGTCCAGAGGCGGATGATCAGCCGGCTGGGCAACTCTTCCCGAAGGGCGGCTATGCGGTGCTGCGAGGTGGCGGTGCCCATCTGATCTTTGATGCGGGGCCACTGGGATATCCCTCGATTGCCGCCCACGGCCATGCCGATGCGCTGAGCTTCTGCATGGCGCTGGATGGCCAGTGGTGGTTGGTCGATCCGGGCACCTATTGCTACCACACCCAGCCCGACTGGCGTGATTACTTCCGTAGTACCGCTGCCCACAATGCCCTGGAGGTCAATGGCCACGACCAGTCGCTGATCGGTGGTGCCTTCCTCTGGTTGCAGCGTTCGAAACAGCAGATCGGTGAGTTGCAGCAATCGGCCGATGGTGAGCAACAGAGTATCTCGGGTAGCGTCAGTGGATATGCCGACCCGCAGATTCGCCACCACCGGGAGATCACTCTCGATGCTCGGCAGCGCAAGCTACGGGTGACAGACCGGATCGAAGGGGGGGCGGCAGCGCTGCGGCTGCTGTTTCAGTTCCATCCGAATGTACGCCTCTACCCGGGTGAGCTGAAGCACCATTTCTATGCCGAGATCGAAGGTGAGCCGCACCGTTTGGAGATCTGTGCCGATGAAGCCCTGCAGTGGGAAGTGCGGCACGGCGAAGAGAATCCCCATCTGGGTTGGTACTCGGAGCGGCTAGGTCAGAAGGTGCCGATCGATGTCTTGGTCGGCACTCTGCAGGCTGCTTCGGGCTGTACCATCAACTGCGAATTCAGCTGGTAGCCATTGCTGCCGCAACCAACCTGGGAGTGGAGAGGGAATGGCTGCCGCGCAGCTGATACTCAGCGTTGACTACGAGGTATTTGGCGACGGAAGTGGCGAGCCGCGCCGCTGTGTGCAGGATCCGGCGCGGCGCATCATGCAGGTTGCCGAGGGATTTGACGCTCCTGTCACTCTGTTCGTCGATGCCGCAGGCTTTGCGATGATGGAGTCGGAGCTGCGCAGCGTCTGCTCAGTGGCGGCGATCAAGGCGCAGCTGGCGGCAGCGCTGGAGCGGGGTCATGATCTGCAGCTGCATCTGCATCCCCAGTGGGAGGGGGGGCGGATGGATGCCGAAGGTGAGTGGCAGCTAGATCTCTCACGCTGGCGAATCGCCGATCTGAGTGACGGCGAGATTCGCGTGCTGCTCAAGGAGGGGCGTACCTGGCTGGAGGATCTGGCGCGCTCGCGTCAGCCTGACTACCGCTGTATCGCCTTCCGTGCCGGTGGTTGGTGCATCCAGCCATCTGAGCGGGTGGTCAGGGCGCTGCGCAAGCTCGACTTTCTGATCGATTCGAGTGTCGCTCCGGGGATGCGCAATACCACCAAGGGGGAGTGGCTCGACTTTACCAAGGCCCCGAAGTTGCCCTACTGGATGACCAGGGGTGACGTCTGCACGCCAGAAAAAAAGGGGCTCTATGAGATGCCGATCGCAACGGCGCGGATCGATCCGGTGCGCCACATGCGCGCCTTGGTGGCGGTAAAGGGCCGGCCGGATGCCGGCTTTGCATCTGGCTGCGAGGGCTCCTATCGGGGGCCTGGCGGGACAGTCTCGGGGGTGGTGGGGCGGCTCGCAAAACTCTCCAAGCTGGGGCAGGTGATGCTCGATTTTTCCAGCATGCCTTCGCGGGTGCTGATCGATGTCAGCCGCAAGTGGCTCAAGCAGTTTGACGGGGTGACAGATGTACCGCTGCCGCTGGTGGCGATTGGCCATACCAAAAATTTTTCCGCCGCCTCTGAGCAGGCGCTGGCAGAGTACCTTGAGTGGGCCAGCGGGGAGGGGATTGCTTTCACCACCTTTCCCGCCTGGCTCGACGCCCTCAACGCTGATTGATCGACTGGTCGATGTGGTTCTTCAGCGCTGCCTGGCCGTCGTCATCTATGTAGCTGAACTCCATGCGGCTGTGCCACGCCTTGCCGCGTTGTTCGGAGCGCAGCACCTTGGCGTAGATGGTGCCAGTCTCGCGGCTCATCAGCGACAGTGAGAGATTGATCTTGATCTCGGAGAGTCTCTCCAGCTGTATCGGCGTACTGGCGAGCATGCCGTTGTAACTTAGATCTACCACCCGTCCCTGGTGACTGTGCTCCTCCAGCCACTTGCCTTGCAGGCGGCGGAAGCTCAGTGGTAAGTCTGAGGGGATGCGCGGGGTGCGGCGTGCTTCTACCCGTGGCACCTGCAGTGGCTTCGGACGGCTGGTGGCGAGTAGTTCGTAGAGGGTGACGGGTTCGCGTTTGCCCTTGACGTGGACCCGGTTGACCTCGCCAGTCTCAATATAGTCGGCGGCCTGGCGCTGTGACGCCTGGCTGAGCAGAATCTGGCCGCGCAGGCTGTAGGCTTCGATGCGCGAGGCCAGGTTGATGGCGTCGCCGATCACGGTGTACTCGCTGTAGAGCTCGGAGCCGAGATTGCCTGCCATCACCTTTCCGCTGTTGATGCCGATCCCCATGTAGAGACGCGGAAAGCCCAGCAGCCTGTTGTCCCGGTTGATGCGATCCATCGCCTGCTGCATCTCCACCGCGCAGGCGATGGCCTGTTGCAGGTCGTCAGGGTGGGGTTGCTGCAGGCCGAACAACACCATGATTGTGTCGCCCATGAACTTATCGATGGTGCCGCCATGCCGGTAGATGATCTCACACATCTGAGAGAAGTAGAGGTTGAGCATCTCAATCACCTGCCGCGCGGGCATCTGGGCGGAGATTGAACTGAAGCTGTGCAGGTCCGAGATTAGGATGGTGATCTGGCAGCTTTTGGGTTGGGCGGGGCCTGGCTGTTTCTGCAGCAGCCTTGTGAAGTGTTGTCGCAGCTTGCTCTCGTGGCTGTCGTCGAGCTGGTTGTTGCAGCTGCACTGTACTGAGTCGATGAGCTCATCGACCAATCCGGTGGTTCCGTTCATACGGATGTTCCTTGTGGATTGAGGCCCTCCCTGGATTGTAGGCGATGCTGTGGTTAGGTGCTTTATTCCCTGGCGGGGGAGGTGGTGGGACGCGGCTGTGAGATGGCTGTGGCCTCAATGGGGGTGTTGCCGCGCCAGCCGCCGATATGCAGCTGTTTACCTGGCGCTGTGCCGGCGATCAGCTGCAGCAGCTCGTGGGAGTTTTTCGGGGCGATGCCGTTGATGCTTGTGATGACATCGCCCGGGGTGAGTCCGGCCTGATCGCCGGGGCCGTCCTCCAGTACGCCGGTGACCAATACCCCTTCCACCGAGCGCAGTCCAAATGCTTCGGCTAGCTCTTCGGTGACATCCTGGCCCTGGATGCCGAGCCAACCACGCACCACCTCGCCAGTAGCGATTAGTTGGCGCATGATGCCTTCCGCCAGCTCAAACGGGATGGCGAAGCCGATGCCGTGAGAGCCGCCGCTGCGGGAAAAGATGGCGGTATTGATGCCGACCAGCTCGCCCCGGGCGTTGACCAGTGCGCCGCCGGAGTTTCCGGGGTTGATGGCGGCGTCGGTCTGGATGAAGTTCTCGAAGGCGTTAATCCCCAGGTGGTGGCGACCGGTGGCGCTGACTATACCCATGGTGACGGTCTGACCGACGCCAAACGGGTTGCCGATGGCGAGCACCACGTCGCCGATGCGGCGCTTTTCCGGATCGCTGATGGGGATCGCCGGTAGGTCGGGTTCGCCGTCGATCTTCAGCAGCGCCACGTCTGATTCCGCGTCGCTGCCGATGATGCGCACTGCCACGTTGTGGCCGTTGCGCAGCACCACTTTGATCTCGTCCGCCTCCTCGATCACGTGGTGATTGGTCAGCAGATAGCCATCCGGTGTGATGATGACGCCAGAGCCGAGACTGGTCTCGCGGCGCTTGCGGGTCTGATCGGGTAGCAGTCTGCCAAAGAAGTGTTGTAGCAAGGGGTCGCGAAACCGTAGCGACTGAGTCTCGGTGGTGATCTTGGCGGTGTAGATGTTGACCACCGCGGGGGCTGCGGTGGCAACCGCATCCGCATAGGAGAAGGGGCCGCTGGCGATGGGGGGCTTGGCTGGTGGTTCTGCCGATGCTTTGGGCTGGTTGAGGTGTGGCGCCTGCGGGCTCGGCTCTCGCAGTCCAGGCAGTAGGAACAGAACCACGATCGCCGCGGCGAGGCCGGCGGTGAGCGATGTCATTAAAAATGAGGCGAGTTTGCGGATCTTCATCGGGGAGGTAATCTAGCAGCCCTTTAATCGGGAACAGGGGCGTGCGCATGGTCGATCTGAATGAGCTGGAATCATACTGCAATGCACAACTCGGAGCGAATGAATTTGATGACTACTGTCCCAACGGCGTGCAGGTGGAGGCGGCACAGCAGGTCCGGCGCCTGATGGTCGGGGTAACCGCCTGCCAGGCGCTGATCGATGCGGCGGTGGAATGGAGGGCGGATGCGTTGCTGGTGCATCACGGCTTCTTCTGGAAGGGGGAGGCCGCGCCGCTGCGAGGCATCAAAGGGCGGCGTATTGCCAGTCTGATAAAAAATAATGTCAGCCTGCTGGCCTATCATCTGCCGCTGGATGCCCATCCGGAGTGGGGCAACAACCGCCAGTTGGCGCGGGTGCTAGGGTTGGAGTCGGCCCAGAGTACCCCCGCCGGCCGGGGGCTGGTGTGGCAGGCGGAATTGTCCCGGCCGATAAGTGGGGTGACGCTGGAGCGGCAGATCGCTCAGGCGTTGGGGCGAACTCCGCTGCATATTGATGCGGCGGAGAGGATGATTGGGAGGATTGGTTGGTGCAGTGGCGCAGCCCAGGGCTTTATCGAGGAGGTGGCGGATCTCGGTCTGGATGCCTACATTTCCGGTGAGATATCTGAGTCGACAGTGCATCTGGCGAGGGAGCGGGGGATCCACTATTTTGCCGCTGGGCATCATGCCACTGAGCGTTATGGCGTGCAGGCGTTGGGCGAGCGCCTGGCAGAACGATTTGCGCTGGAGTTGAGTTTTATCGATATCGATAGCCCAGCGTGAGCTCTTGCTGAGGGTGTTGGTTGGTACTTTAAAGAGTCCTAACATACTGATTCTTGGCCTCTTGCGGCGGAATGGGGATAGGTGTGCCCGCCTGGCAGCAGGCCTGGGTGGAGTGGCATGTCGTTGATACAGAACAGAAGTTACTCGGATTTACCTGCGTCCAGCCTTGACCTGTCGCGGTGCATGTTGGAGAATGCGCGGTCAATTTTTGGGGTTTATTCAGCATATTCTAATGTCCTGAACGGCGGGGCTGCCGAGCTGCCTTGTGGCACAAGGTATTGGTGGTTCGTCCAGAAACTCGGGGAGTAAAAAATGAGCGCAGATGGCGTGGATTTGGGAAAGCGGCGTACACTTACGCTCGCGACAAGTGCAGTCGGGGCGGTTGGCGCCGGCTTCGTGGTTTATCCTTTTCTGGCGGCCTGGTCCCCCAGCGAGAAGGCGAAGGCGGCTGGTGCGCCGGTAGAGGCCGATATCGGCAAGCTGGAGCCCGGCCAGATGATGCGCGTCAAATGGCGCGGTAAGCCGGTCTGGGTCGTGTATCGCACGGAACAGAATCTGAAGGACCTGCCGACTCTGGATGCTGCGTTGCTGGATCCCGCCTCCGATGATACCGGCCAGCAACCCGACTACTGTAAGAACCCCGCCCGCTCCATCAAGGAGAAATATCTGGTGGCGGTCGGTATCTGTACCCATCTGGGTTGTTCCCCGACCTACCGCCCCGATGTGGCGCCGGCGGATCTGGGTGCCGAGTGGAAAGGTGGCTTCTTCTGCCCCTGCCACGGTTCCCGCTTCGATCTGGCTGGCCGCGTCTACGCGGGCGTGCCGGCTCCGAAGAATCTGGAGATTCCCCCTTACCAATACCTTTCCGATACCAGGATTCAGATCGGTGCTGATGGAGGTGCTTCCTGATGAGCATGATGCAGAACTTCGTCGGCTGGATCGACGATCGTTTTCCGATGACCAAGGTGTGGAACGAGCACCTGGCGCAATACTACGCACCGAAGAACTTCAACTTCTGGTACTTCATGGGCTCCCTGGCGATGCTGATGCTGGTGAACCAGATCCTCACCGGTGTCTGGCTGGCGATGAGCTACAAGCCCGACGCGGGGTTGGCCTTTGCCTCCGTCGAATACATCATGCGTGATGTGGAGTGGGGCTGGTTGATCCGCTATATGCACTCCACCGGCGCATCGGCGTTCTTCATCGTCATCTACCTGCACATGTTTCGCGGGCTGATGTACGGTTCCTATCGGAAGCCGCGTGAGCTGTTGTGGGTCATCGGTGTGATTGTCTACCTGGCGATGATGGCCACCGCCTTCATGGGCTACCTGCTGCCCTGGGGTCAGATGTCTTACTGGGGTGCGCAGGTTATCGTCAACCTGTTCTCGGCGGTGCCGGTGATCGGTCCCGACCTGGGGGTCTGGATCCGTGGTGACTATGTCATCTCCGACGCCACACTGAACCGATTCTTCGCACTGCACTTCCTGCTGCCGTTCGTATTGGCTGCGTTGGTCTTCATTCACATCGTCGCCTTGCACAAGGTGGGTTCCAACAACCCCGACGGCATCGAGATCAAGAAGGGTCCAAAGGGCAACAAGTGGAGCGATACAGCACCGGCTGATGGTATCCCCTTCCATCCCTACTATTCGGTGAAGGATATCGCTGGTGTGGCAGGTTTCTTGTTCCTGTTCGCGGCGGTGATCTTCTTCGCGCCGGAGATGGGTGGCTACTTCCTCGAGCACCCCAACTTTGAACCGGCCAACCCGCTGAAGACCCCTGCCCACATCGCGCCGGTCTGGTACTTCACGCCGTTCTACGCAATCCTGCGTGCAGTACCTTCGATTGCAGGTTCTGCCTTCCCGGGTGTTGTTGCCATGTTCGGTTCGATCCTGGTGATGTTCTTCCTGCCCTGGCTCGACCGCAGCCCGGTTAAGTCGATCCGTTACAAGGGTGGCCTCTACAAGGTGGTGCTCGGACTGTTCGTGGTGGACTTCATTGTGCTTGGCTACCTTGGGACTCAGCCGACCACCGACCTGTACAAGCTGATGGCACAGATCGGCACCATCTACTACTTCGCTTTCTTCCTGCTGATGCCCATCTACTCCAAGATGGACAAGACCAAGCCTGTTCCTGAGAGGGTGACCCAATGAAAAAGCTGTTTTTTGCATTTCTGTTGGCTGCGGCGCCTCTCATGGGGTTTGCCAGTGGCGGTGGCGTACACTTGGATGACGCCGATATCGACCTGAGCGACGAGGCTTCGCTGCAGCGTGGTGCGAAATACTTCGTCAACTACTGCCTGAGTTGCCACTCGGCCAAGTTCCAGCGCTACAATCGCATGGCGAGGGATCTGGGGTTGACCGAAGAGGAGGTCAAGCAGAACCTGATGTTCACTACCGACAAGATCGGTAACACCATGACCATCGCGATGCCGCAGGAGCAGGCGGAAGCGTGGTTCGGCACCGCTCCGCCTGATCTGAGCGTGATCGCCCGGGCGCGTGGTGTGGATTGGCTCTACACTTATTTCCGTAGCTTCTATGTGGATGAGTCGCGGCCTTTCGGTGTCAACAACATCGTCTTTCCCGATGTGGGCATGCCTCACGTGCTGTGGGAACTGCAAGGTCCGCAGAAAGCGGTGTTCCGCACCGAGCAGGATGCGGCGGGCAACGAGACCCATGTCTTCGATAAGTTCGAGCAGATCGCCCCTGGCAAACTGAGCCCGGGCGAGTATGACGATGTGGCGCGTGATCTGACCGCTTTCCTGAGCTATGTCGGTGAGCCGATCCAGATGAAGCGTAAGAGCATGGGCATCTGGGTGCTGCTGTTTATTGCGGCCTTCTTCGGGCTCGCTTATATGCTCAAGAAGGAGTACTGGAAGGACGTCCACTGAAACCGTTGATACGGTAATTCTGAAAAGGGGCGCGCAGTTGTTGTATACTGTGCGCCTTTTTTCGTTTAGTTTTTGCTGGCGGGTGGAATTGCTGAAGCGGTTTCTCTCGCGGTTATTTTGGAGAGGAATCAATGGCGGCGGTTGCGAACAAACGTTCAGTAATGACCCTCTACTCGGATCCCCAGAACCCCTATTGTCACCGTGTGCGGATGGTGCTGGCGGAGAAGAATATCACCTTTGAGATCAATGACATTGATCCGCTCAACATGCCCGAACAGTTGATGGAACTGAATCCATACGGCACCCTGCCGACGCTGGTGGACCGGGATCTGCGGCTGTATGAGTCACGTATCATCATGGAGTACCTGGACGAGCGCTTTCCTCACCCGCCGCTGCTGCCGGTGGATCCGGTTTCGCGCTCCACCTCGCGTTTGCTGATGTATCGGGTCGATTACGACTGGTACCGGTTGATGGATGTGATCCTGGCCGGCAAGAAAGACGCGGCCAAGGCTCGCAAAGAGCTGCGTGAGAGCCTGATCGCCACCTCTCAGGTGTTTGCCGCCAAGGCGTTCTTCATGAGTGACGATTTCACTCTGGTGGATTGCTTGATCGCTCCACTACTGTGGCGTTTGCCGGTGCTTGGTGTCGATATCCCTGCTTCGGCCAAGGGCCTGCATGAGTATGCCTCGCGCCTGTTTGCGCGTGAGTCGTTCACCCAGAGCCTCTCTGAGGCGGAACGCGAGATGCGGGGCTGACAAGTTACTGATGACCTCGAACCGTCCCTATCTGATACGTGCCCTCTACGAGTGGCTGGTGGACAATGCTCTGACCCCCTATCTGCTGGTAGATGCCGATCATGAGGCGGTGGAGGTGCCACAGCAGTTTGTCAGCGAAGGCCGGATCGTGCTCAACATCGCTCCAGATGCGGTGGTGGGCCTAGAGCTGGGCAACGAGTGGATCAGCTTCAGCGCCCGTTTCGCCGGTCATCCGCAAGCGATTCTTGTGCCGCCGGCTGCGGTGCTGGGTATCTATGCCAAGGAGAATGGCCAGGGCATGCTGTTTCCAGAAGAACTGGAGCAGGAGCAGGAGCAGAAGGCGAATGCGGATGATAAGCCGGAGCCTCCCAAGCCGGGCAAACGGCCTGCTTTGAAGGTTATCAAATAGCGCCTGTTTAGAACCGTCGTTAATTCAATTTGTGTGGACCACCTCCTCAGGGGAGGGCGATTCGGCAAAGTTCTGTCGTTGAAGCGTGCTTATCATGGAAAAAGTCCGAGTGAGCATAGATATCGATAAAGGCAGGGGTTCAGTCCGCAAAAAACGCAGATGAACGCAAATAAAAGCCCGTTGGCAACGGGCTGAAGTGACGTAACTGGATTTGCACAATAGTCGCGTTGTTTGCGGATTATTGCTTTTAGCTGGTCATCAGCGGTCAATGCAATGGTTCGGAATGGGGCGTCTCGGGTATCTCGATCTGCAGCAGTTCGGTGTGGCTGCCAAGCATGATGATATAGCCGGTGAGGCGCCCGCTGCCCTCCAGGCTGTAGTCGAATTCGTAGAGGCGACGGAACTTGAGGCCGCTGCGCAGCCAGCGCAGGCGGAGTCGACGCAGGGCCACGGTCTGGTCGAGGAACTGCACGTCGTGTGATTCGCAGGCACGCTTGCTGATCCGAGTGGCGATCTCCCGCACCTGCAGGCTGTCGCGCCAGAACCAGATTAGCAGCAGGATCAGTAGCAGCAGATTCAGGGTGGTAAAAGACATCGGGGAGCCTTGTTGTGGGTCGGATCCAGATTGTACAGGGTGACATCACCCAGCTTGAAGTGGATGCCATCGTGAATGCGGCAAATAGTTCGCTGTTGGGCGGTGGTGGAGTGGACGGAGCGATACATCGTGCCGCGGGTCCCGAGTTGTTGGCCGCCTGCCGGCCTTTGGGCGGCTGTCCTACCGGCGAGGCACGCATCACCCCAGGGTTTCAGCTGCCGGCCAGGTGGGTGATACACACCGTCGGCCCGGTATGGCGTGGCGGAGATCAGGGCGAGCCGGAGCGCCTGCAGGCCTGCTACCAAAATTCTCTGCAACTTGCTCGCGAGTATGAGGTGCGGACGATTGCCTTTCCGGCCATCAGCACCGGCGTCTACGGTTACCCGAAACAGGCAGCGACCAAAATCGCACTGGAGGCGATGAGAGGAGGGGTGAACGATTTCGAGCGAATCATCGCCTGTTGTTTTAGTAGCTCTGACGTAGGCCGCTATGTCCGGCTCTGCTCGGAATGTGAAGTGGAGAAAGAGTGATGTTTGCCTGGCTTGACCGGATTCCCCTGCACATGATCGTCCTGCCAGCGTTGCTGCTCGGTTTCGCACCTTTTGTGCCCGAGCCCCACCTGTGGGAAAAGCTCAAGATGTTGGCGGCGGGCAGCCTGACCCGCCCCATCGATATCTTCGATCTCTGTATGCATGGGACGCCTGCGCTGTTACTGGTGATCAAGCTGCTGCGTGGTGAGCGGGGCTGAACGCTTTGTAGCAGGATTAAAACAGCTCGATATCAGCGCGCTTTGTTTGACTCTTCTGCGTCGGCTCAGGTAGAGGCGCAAGTCGGGCTTGTTGCGGACTGCTCTCCTGGGGGGGCGATTCCTCCGGTGTAAGCAGAAACTGCTTTACCAAGTCCTGCAGTTGAGCGGCCATGATGGTGAATTCGTTGCTCGATAGCGAGGCTGTGTTGGCGGTGTCTGCGGTCTGCTGGGCGATCTGATTGATGTTGGCGGCTCGGTTGCGGATCGAGTCGGAGTTGCGTGTCTGGTCTTCGGTGAGGTGGGCGATCCCTTCGTTCATCTCGGTGATGGTGGTCACTGATTTGGTGATCGACTGCAGCGCTTCACCGGCGGTAACGGCCATTTCAACACTCTCCTGGGATTTCTCGGCGCCGCGCTTCATCGTCTCCACCGCCTCTCTTGATCCGCGTTGCAGGGATTCAACCTTGCGCTGGATCTCATCGGTTTCGGCATGAATTCGCTCAGAAAGGGTGCGCACCTCGTCGGCCACCACCGCGAATCCACGACCATGCTCGCCGGCACGGGCGGCCTCGATGGCGGCATTCAGTGCCAGTAGGTTGGTCTGCTCAGAGACGGTTCTGATGATGGCGATGACGGTACCTATCGACTCGCTGTCCGCCTCGACTCGTTGGATCACGGTGGTGGCGCCATTGACTTCGCTGGCCAGCTCCTGGATTGAGGCGACGGCCTTTTCCACGATCTCCCAGCCGGCGTTTGCATCTTCACTTGCTTGGTGGGCGGCCTGGGCTGCAGCAGCAGCATTGGTTGCCACCTGCTCTGCGGCGGCGGAGAGTTCGTTGATGGCGCTGCTGACATCGCTGATATTGCTCTGCTGTTCGGATGCCTGTGTCTTGCTCCGTTGGGTGGCGAGATTCATCCGCTTCGACTCCTCGGCGAGGGAGTTTGATGAGACGATAACCAGGTCGATCACACACTTGATCTTTTCGACAAATTGGTTAAATCCGCCTGCGAGTGCGGCGATCTCGTCCTTGCCGCTATCGTCCAGACGTTGTGCCAGGTTGCCACTCCTGGCGACATCGAGCATCGCATGGACTGCCTGGTTGACCGGATCAGTGATCAGCCGGCTGATGAACCAGACTACTAGCAGGGTGATCAGGATGCCGCCAGGAATCAGGGTTATGGTCATGGTGATGACCGCGGCGGAGTTTTGCAGCAGATTCTCGCTGGTTTGGGATATCTGGTCGCTGTTGTATTTGACCAGTGCCTCAATGATGGAGTCGAGCTGCTGTTGTAGTGGTGCGACCTTGGTGCGGATCAGCTGCACATCACGCCGCCAGTGTTCTCCGCTGTGTAACCCGATCAGGCTCTGCAGCGGGCTTTCGATTGCCTCTCTTGCGGCCTCTAGCTCAAGCAGTGCTTCCTCTACCTCGAGTTCCAGCTCCTCCATTTTTGCGAGCCCCTGTTGACTGCCCTTGAGGGATTCCAGGTAGTCGTGGATGTTCTCGATCTGGGTGCTCTGGCGAAACGTAAGATAGGCACGTATCTCATTGGCGACTCTCAGCCAGAGTGACTCGATTTTGGCTGTCTCATGGAGAATGTGGTGGTAGCGCTCCATCTCCTCCTGACTATCGATCTCATCACTATAGTTAGTCAGGCTGAGTCGAAGATTGGCGAGTACTGCGCTGGCCTGGCTGGTGATCGGGGAGATGTTTTGTCGCGCATGGGCGTAGCCAGGGATCTTCAGCTCGGTATTGTCTGCGATGTGAAACAGGACCTTGTTGAGCTTGATGAGCTTGTCGATGGTGGCCTCAGCGTCGGTTACCCATTGAATCGCCTCTTGATTGGAGTCGGCCGTAGAGAGTTTCGCCAGCTGTGCCAACAGATTGTTGGCCTGGCTGATGTCGCGTTGATAGGCTGCCTTATAGTGAGGTTCGGAGCTCAACAGGTAGAGGCCGAGGTTGGCGTAGCTCTGCTTCAGTTGAGTCTGCAGCTCCTTTGAGATCAGCGCGGCGGGCTGATTCTTTTTCACTACACTGTCAATCTCAGCGCCCAGTTTGTTTACATTCAGGTAGGTGATGCTACCAAGTGCGATTAGCACAGCGATGACGATCGCTGAGCCACCCCACAGCTTCTGGCTGATGGTAAATTTCTGAAACTGTTTAGAGATCATAATCGTGCAATTCTGGGTCAGGGTTTTTGTGCCTATTGGAAACTAGCGACTGCTCTTTTCTCTTCTTTAGGAGCCGTCGCAATTGCGCGGGAGCGGGTAGGAGCGCTGGTATGTTGGTATGCTGGGATAGGTGCAAAAATGTGGGCTATCACGCGGTTCTGTCTGATAAGGATGGGGTAGTCTTGCGCTGACGGGGGTCAGACCACTCATGGCGCAGTAGCAATGCTACTGTCAGCGGTCGGGGATCCGTGAAAGATCAACACTCAGGATCAACGGCGGGCCAGCTATGAATGAGGCAATGAACACCATTTTCCAGTTTGTCGGTTACCTTGCGGCGCTGGCTGCCGGTGCCTTTGTAATCGCAAAAATTCTTATCAGGTCTGCCCTGGCGAGAAACCTGGCCTCGCACAAGACTCGTCTGTGGCGGCAGCAGCAGCAGGAGATGAATGACCATAAAAGAAAGGTCGATGCGCTGTTTCGCCAAGCCACCCGAATCCATGAGCGGGAGCTGGACGCACTTTCCGGGGCCTGGGGACGGCTTATCAACGCTATGAGCAGCGCCGAGCTGACCATGGAGAAGTCAGAGACCAGTATTGATTTTGACGGGATCAGCAATGACAAGCTGGCCGAGTTGATGGATGGGCAGGGTTTCAGCGATCGTTCCAGGAAGTTGTTGATGGCCTCCGATGACAAGCGGGAGACATATCTCGAACTACGTAGGAACAGACGTGTGGAGCTGGCTTTCGCTGCGGTCAGAGAATTCCATGAGTATGTGCAAAAAAACAGCATTTTTCTCGGCAACGATCTGAAAGAGCTGTTCATCGCGATTGACAAGATGCTGATGCAGGCGATCGCAAAAACGGATTGGGAGCTGGGTTTTGAGCTGCCTGCTGGCTGGACGAATCCCTTCAAACAACTGGTCGAGGAGCTGCAGCCGCAGCTTGATGAGCTGAGCGGCCTGATCCAGAAACACATCGCCCAAGAGAAGATGGTTTAGTTGCAGGGCTGATCGAACACTGTTCGGCTGCCAATCCGACAGTCCGTTAGTGCTTCTCCGAAATCCTCTCCCTGAGCCGTCCAAGGCGCAGCCGCTGGCGCTCATCGAACAGCCGCCGGGAGCCAGCCCATACCGCCAGGGTCGCGCCGAAGCCGGTCCCCGATGAGATCAGCAGCATGATCAGGATCTGATACTTGGCCGCCTCTAGCGGCGGACTGCCAGCAAGGATCTGGCCGGTCATCATCCCCGGCAGGCTCACCACCCCGGCCGCCGCCATCGCATTGATAATCGGAATCATGCCGGCGCGCAAGGCGTTACGGCGGATCTCTCCGATCGCCTCCTGCCAGGAGTGGCCAAGCATCAGCCGTGCCTCGATCTGACTGCGCTGCTCCCAAGCAGTCTGGGTCAGCCGGTCGAGGCTGACTGCAATCCCCGACATGGTGTTGCCCAGCTGCATGCCGAGCAGTGGGATCAGATACTGCACCGAGTACCAGGGCTCGACACCGATGATCACTGTCAGCGCTAGCAGGGTGACGCTGAATGAGGAAATGAACATCGACAGGGTGCCGATGCCGATACCCCAGATGCCGGTAAAGCCGCGATGCTGGCGCGCCATCACCTCGTATCCCGCCACCAGCAGCATGAATAGTGCCAGCGCAGCGATGAAGAGTGGATCCGACTGGGCAAACAGGCTCTTTAGTACCAGCCCGAGCAGCAACAGCTGCACCACCGTGCGAGCTGCCGCAATCAGCAGCCGCCTCTCAATCCCCAGCGCAAGCCGCTGCGAAAGCAGTGCAGTGAGCAGCACCAGGATTGTGGCGATGGAGAGGTCGAGAGGGGTGAGGCTGATCAGTTCCATGTGAATAGCTCCAGGCAGCCCTGTTTGATCTGATAGTGGCGATTGCCCACCCGCTGCTGCTGTTCAGGATCATGGGTGATCCAGATGGTGCTGCACTGGTGCTGTTGACGCCACTCGCCCAGCAGCCGCTCGACCCGTCGGGTGTTCTCTCGATCGAGGTTTGCTGTGGGCTCGTCGAGCAGCAGGATTTTGGGGTGATTGGCTAGTAGGCGCAGCAGCGCCAGACGCTGGCGTTCACCGCTGGAGAGGCGTGATACGCCCCAGTCGGGAGAGTCGGCGGGGAGTTGCAGGGCGTCGAGGGTTGCACGGCCAGGTGATTCGAAATGATCGCGAACCCGCTCGCCCCACCAGGCACTCTCTGCCGGTAGCAGGGCGACTTGGCGGCGCCACTCGGTTGGTTCCATCGATTTACTGGAGCATCCATCCAAAACCATCTCGCCCTGATGTGGATCGAGATCGGCGATGGCCCGCAGCAGCATCGATTTGCCGCAGCCGGAAGGTCCGTTGAGGGTGACACACTCGCCGGCCTGCAGCTGCAGATCGAACGGCTGCAGCAGCGGTGTGCTGAAGCGGTGCAGGGAGAGCAGCGACATCTCAGACGCAGCGTGTGAAGATCAGATCCCAGACGCCATGGCCGAGGCGCTGGCCACGTTGCTCGAAACGGGTCAGGGTGCGATTCTCCGGGCGTGGGGAAAAGTTGCCAGGGCCGGCAGCATTTGCAAAACCCGCAGTGGAGGAGAGTACGCTCATCATATGCTCAGCATATTTCTGCCAGTCGGTGGCCATATGCAGATAGCCGCCGGGACGCAGTGCCCTGTGCACTAACTCGGCGAACTCGGGCTGCACGATGCGCCGCTTGTGGTGCCGCCTCTTCGGCCAGGGGTCGGGAAAGAAGAGCAGCACTCCGGTCAGTGAACCGGCAGGGATATGCTGGCGCAGCAGCTGCATGGCGTCGCCCCGCAGGATGCGGGCGTTGTGCGACTCCTGCTCAGCCAGCTTCAGCATCAGGCTGCCGACACCTGGGCCATGTACCTCAACACCAAGGAAGTTGTTCTCTGGTTCTCGGTCAGCATTTTGCGCCAGCGCATCGCCATTGCCGAAACCGATCTCAAGGATCACCGGTCGCTGGTTGCCGAACAGCTTGTCGAAATCGAATAATCCATCAGGGGCTTGGCAGCCGTAGTGCGGCCACAGCTCATCGAAGGCGCGTTGCTGGGCCTGGGTCATGCGTCCCTGACGCAGGATATAGCTGCGAATCGGCCGGTGCTTTAAGGCGTTGGTTTCGGACATCGGGATGGGACTCCGGCCGCTTTGCAGCCGGAGTGGCTTGGGTTAGAAGAACAGGCCGTCCAGCGGTGAGGAGGCAGAGGCGAAGCGTTTGGCTGGCATACGCCCAGCTAGATAGGCCTCGCGGCCCGCTGCTATGCCCTTCTTCATCGCCGAGGCCATCAGTAGCGGATCCTGCGCAGCGGCGATGGCTGTGTTCATCAGCACCCCGTCGCAGCCCAGCTCCATCGCCACTGCGGCATCGGAAGCGGTGCCAACGCCAGCGTCTACCAGGATTGGCACCCTTGCGTTCTCGACAATGGTGCGGATGTTGAGGCGGTTGCGGATGCCCAGCCCGGAACCGATCGGTGCGGCCAGCGGCATCACCGCGCAGCAGCCCAGCTCCTCCAGCCGCTTGGCCATGATCGGGTCGTCGTTGGTGTAGACCATCACGTCGAAGCCGTCCTTGATCAACTCCTCGGCGGCGCTGAGGGTCTGCACCACGTCGGGGAAGAGGGTCTTTTCGTCACCCAGCACCTCCAGTTTGACCAGGTTGTGGCCATCGAGCAGCTCGCGTGCCAGACGGCAGGTGCGTACCGCGGTCTTGGCATCGTAGCAGCCGGCGGTGTTGGGCAGATAGGTGAACTCGCTCGGCGGCAGCACCTCGAGGATGTTGGGCTCGTCTTTGTTCTGGCCGAGGTTGGTGCGACGCACCGCGATGGTGACGATCTCGGCGCCACTGGCGTCGATGGCGGCACGGGTCTCCGCCATGTCCTTGTATTTGCCGGTGCCGACCAGCAGGCGCGAGGTGAATTCGCGTCCGGCGACGCTGAAGCTGTCTTTTGGGGTATCGTTTGACATCAGGTTTTGATCTAACTGTGTATTGGCTTTTAGGCTGGCGTGCTGCTTGAATCAAGGCGTCACGAGCAACCTTCCTTGGTGGGCTAGTCCGGCCCACGATCCCTGTCGGGCGTTCGTTGCGCCGCGTTTGTCCGCTGGACAAACGGTCGCTCCTCACCCCCCGCCGACGGCGTGGATGATCTCGATACGGTCTTGCTCATTGAGGGTGTGGCCGTCGAAAGCGGAGCGAGGTACCAGTTCTTCGTTGACCTCGACCGCGATCCGCTGACCGGTCAGTGAGAGTAGTTCAACCAGGTTCGCCATATCTGTCTGGTCGGGGATTTGCTTTTCCTCGCCGTTTACGTAAATCTGCATCTCGTTTGTCTCAGATGAATAAAACGCAGGTTGCGGGGTGGGTTAAAAGGGAGAAGTTTACACTAATCCACCAAAACTAGAACAAGCGGGCCATATCGCGACATACCGGTATGTTTTCTGCGGGGGGGAGTGTGTTGCAGCAATGGAGTGAGGATCTTATTTCACCCGAGGGGGCGGGCACCCTGGACGGCCTGTTTCTGCAGCGGGTGCGGCGCAGCCCGGAGGGAATAGCCTATCAGGCTTTCGATCGAGAGGCGAAAGAGTGGTGGGGTTTGACATGGGCTGAGATGGGCAGGGAGATCGCCCGTTGGCGCCAGGCGCTGCTGCAGGAGGGATTGGAGCCTGGAGATCGGGTGGCGATCCAGCTGCGCAACTGCCCCGAATGGGTGATGTTTGATCAGGCGGCGCTCTCCCTGGGTTTGGTGACGGTGCCGCTCTACACTGACGACCGGGCCGATGCGGTCGCTTACATCCTGCAGGATGCGGTGGTCAAGCTGCTGCTGGTACAGGATGCCGGACGCTGGCGGCGCATGGTATCGGCATTGCAGGGGGTGGAGACGCTGCAACGGGTGGTGGTGTTGGAGGGCGCTGAGCAACTCCCTGAGTCGTCCCAGCATCAACGGGTTCGAGCCGCCGGGACCTGGCTGCCTGAGAGTGGGCCAGCATTGCAGCCGCGTAGTGCAGACCCCCATAGCCTTGCCTCGATCGTCTACACCTCCGGCACCACCGGGCGACCGAAAGGGGTGATGCTGAGCCACTGGAATATGTTGTCGGTGGCACATGCTTCGCTGACGGTGGTCGACTGCTACCGGCAGGATCTGTTTCTCTCCTTTCTGCCACTCTCCCACACCCTGGAACGGACCGCGGGTTACTATCTGCCGCTGATGGCCGGTGCGACGGTAGCCTACGCCCGCTCGGTGACGCAACTGGCAGAAGATATGCAGTGCATCCGTCCCACCGTGATCATCGCCGTGCCACGCATCTTCGAGCGGATCTATGCACGCCTGCAGGAGCAGTTAAAACAGCGTTCGCTGCTGGCTCGGGGGCTATTCCGGCTGACCCTGCACTGCGGCTTCATCCAGTTCGAACATCAGATGGGACGGCAGGGCTGGTCACCGAAGTTGCTGCTGATGCCATTGTTGCGGCGTCTGGTGGCCGACAAGGTGCTGGCGCGTCTGGGCGGACGGCTGCGCGGGGCGATCAGCGGTGGCGCCGCGCTCTCCCCCGATGTGTCGCGTTTCATGCTGAGTCTTGGTCTGCCGATCCTGCAGGGGTACGGCCTGACCGAAACCAGTCCGGTGATCAGTGTTAATCCGATGGATAACGTCAAGGTTGACAGCGTTGGTGTACCGTTACGGGGGGTTGAGGTACGCATTGGTGAGAATGACGAGTTGCTGGTGAAGACTCCGGGCAGGATGCTCGGCTACTGGAACAACCATGCCGCTACTGCGGAAATGATCGATGCTGAAGGTTGGCTGCATACCGGTGATCAGGTGCGCATCGACGAACAGCGCCACATCTACATCACTGGCCGTCTCAAGGATATTCTGGTGCTCTCCAACGGCGAGAAGATCCCACCCAGCGATATGGAGATGGCGATCGCCCTCGATCCGCTGATCGAACAGGTGTTGGTGGTGGGTGAGGGCAAGCCCTATCTGGCCGCGCTGTTGGTAGTGAATGCCGATCTGTGGGAGGGGCTGGCCCGGGAGTTCGGGCTCGACCCGGAGCAGCCACAAAGTCTGGATGACGCTGCCCTGCAACAGGCCTTCATCCAGCGCATCCGCAGTGCGCTGAAGGACTTTCCGGGCTACGCCAAGATTCGCCGGGTGGCGTTGCTGCTGGAGCCCTGGAGCGTCGAGAATGGTCTGCTCACGCCGACGCTCAAGGTCAAGCGGCCCAAGGTGCTGGAGCGCTATGCGGAACAGATGGCAGCGCTCTATAGCTCAGAGCACTAACGGCGCTTGTCGCTTTTTAATGTTGCGTGTCATCGATTGGCTACCTAGAATGGGCACCTCAGCGGGTGTAGTTCAATGGTAGAACTTCAGCTTCCCAAGCTGACTACGTGGGTTCGATTCCCATCACCCGCTCCAATCCTCGGCTGCAAGCCTCTGCAGTGCAACGATCCGTTTTCACCTGAACATCCAACCATTCTGCACCAGCTCAAGCAGGGTAAAGCAAGGCTCGACCTGTGGTGGAATTGTGCTACACCTCCAGACAGAGCTGAGTGAGGATGGTGGAAAACGCGGGCCAGATTTTCGACCAGAAATTTTTAGAGGGAGATTGAAATGGGGAAGGTCTTGAAGATTGTTGGCGGACTAATTGGCCTAGTGGTGGTGTTGATCATCGCTGCAGTGCTGGTGATACCGATGGTTGTGGATCCTAATGACTATAAACAGGAGATCATCAGCCAGACGAAGTCCGCCACCGGCAGAGACCTGAAGATCGATGGTGATATCGGCCTGTCGATCTTTCCCTGGCTTGGGGTCGAGATTAACGGGCTGCATCTCAGTAACGCCAAGGGATTCGGTGATACTCCCTTTGCCGAGGTCAGGCATCTCCAGGTGCGGGTCAATCTGATACCACTCATCTTTACCCAGTCATTGGAGATCGACAAAGTAAAGCTTGCCGGACTTAAGCTGAACCTGGCAAAAAACAGTCAGGGTGTCAGCAACTGGGATGATATGACCGGGGGGCAGTCCGAAGAGGCCTTGACCTCTGCTGAATCGGCGGGTGAGGGGCCTGCTGATACCACCGCCGGTGGCGGTCTGCAGGGGCTGTCGATCGGTGGTGTGGCGATCTCTGATGCGCATATAGTGTGGGACGATCAGTCCACCGGCGAACATTTTGAAGTCAAGCAGCTGTTGCTGGAGACTGGCGCCATGGCTCCCGGCCGGGCGGTGGATATGCGCCTCGCGCTTGGTCTCGACCGTGCCCAGCCGGCCCTGCGTAGTGAGTTTGATCTGCGTGGCAGACTGATGGCCGACCCGGCGCAGGGCAGCTTCTCGATGGAGGCGCTTGAGGTACTGCTGAAGGTGAGCGGCGAAGGTCTGCCCAAAGCGGGGGTGAAGGCAAAGCTCAGTGCCGATCTCTACTTCAATCAGGCACAAGATCTGCTGGAGGTGAAAAATCTGCTGCTGAGCTCTGAAGATCTGCGCCTCAGTGGTGCGATCAATGGCCAGGCCATCAGCAGTGCTCCACGCTTTGATGGCCAACTGAAACTGGCGCAGTTCAGCCCCCGCAACTGGATGCAGAAGTTTGAGCTGCCACTGCCACAGACGGCGGATCCTAGCGTGCTGGGCAAGCTGGCGATGGCGCTTGTGTTCGAGACTCAGCCGCAGCGGATCGACCTGAAAAACTTTGAGATGCAGCTCGATGAGAGCCAGATCAAGGGTAATTTTACTTTGATCGATCCAGCCTCGCCGGCCTATCGATTCCACCTTGACCTGGATAAGATCGATGTTGACCGCTACCTGCCGCCGGCCGTAGACAAGCCAGAGAAAAAGCCGGTTGCGAGCAGCAAAGACAGTGGTGATAAGCCGCTGTTTCCGGTGGAGCTGCTGCGCAATCTCAAGTTGGATGGCACCCTGCGGGTCGGCAGCATCAAGGCCAACAATATCCAGGCTGAGGCAATCAAGGTGGTGATCAAGAGCAAAGGCGGTCAGCTGCATATCGACCAACAGGTGGGGCGTTTCTACAACGGTCAACTGAAAGGTGTGCTGGATCTGAATGTGAAGGGCAAGCAACCGACGCTGAAGATCAAACAGAGCGCCAGCAAGATCCAGGCCGGGCCTCTGGTGAAAGATTTGACGGGGCAGGATCGTTTCGATGGTGTCGGCGGCTTCAGCGCTAATCTCAGTAGTCGTGGCCAGACCCTGACACAGCTCAAGCGTGGCCTCAACGGCAATCTCAAAATGGAGTTCCTCAATGGTGCGGTGAAGGGGGTCAACCTGGCAAAGATGTTGCGGGATGCCAAGGCGCGACTCTCCGGCAAGAAACCGGCGAACTCAGTCGAGCCGGAGCAGACCGACTTCTCTGAGCTGACCGCCAGCGCGGTGATCCGCAATGGTCTGCTCACTAACAAGGATCTGCTGGCCAAATCCCCCTTCCTGCGGGTAAACGGCTCCGGACGGGTCGATCTGGTCGGAGAGAGCCTCGATTATGTGGTCAGGCCGGTAATTGTCAGCACCACCAAGGGGCAGGGCGGCGAGGGGCTGGATGATCTGAAGGGAATTCCAGTGCCGGTCCACCTCAAGGGGCCCTGGTCCAAGCTTGATTGGAATATCGATCTGGGCAAGGTGCTGGCCGAAAGCCAGAAGGCGAAGCTGAAAGAGACGCTGAACAAGAAACTTGACGGCCAGCTCAAGGATAAGCTGCCGGGTGGGCTGCAGGATAAACTTAAAGGGGGGCTGAAAGGCCTATTCTAAATCCAGGGTCGGGAGTTTGCAGGGCGGCCTTCCAAACTCCCGACTGATCTCTCTGAATGAATCCTTCTGAATTTTCCAAGCAAGTCATCGACTGGCAACAGCGTTGTGGGCGCAATGATCTGCCCTGGCAGGGCAGTGGCGATCCCTACCGGGTCTGGATCTCTGAGATCATGCTGCAGCAGACTCAGGTGGCCAAGGTGATCCCCTATTTCAATCGTTTTATGGCGCGTTTTCCCGATCTAGCCAGCCTGGCTGCTGCTGCCGAAGATGAAGTGTTGCACCTCTGGTCCGGGCTGGGCTATTACGCTCGGGCACGTAATCTGCGTAAGGCGGCCGAGGTGTTGCAGGGGCATTTCTCGGGCCGTTTTCCTGAGGCTATCGAGGCGCTGGAGAGTCTGCCGGGGATCGGCCGCTCCACCGCTGGGGCGATCCTCTCACTGGCCCTGGGACAGAGCCAGCCGATTCTCGATGGCAATGTCAAACGGGTGCTGGCGCGTCACTTCATGGTGGAGGGGTGGCCTGGTCGCAGTGCGGTGGCAAAACGGCTCTGGGAGCTGACCCGGCAGCTCACCCCTCAGCAGGAGGCGGCGGCCTACAATCAGGGCATGATGGATCTGGGGGCGACCATCTGCACCCGTGGCATTCCCCGTTGTGATCTCTGCCCGCTGGGCGACAGCTGTCAGGCTCGTGAGCAGGGACGCCAGCTGGAGTTTCCCGAACCACGCCCCACAAAGACCCTGCCGGTCCGCTCGACCCGTATGCTGCTGGTGCAGAATGGTGCTGGGCTTGTGTTGCTGGAGCGGCGTCCGCCAGTGGGTATCTGGGGCGGTCTCTGGAGTCTTCCTGAGTGCCCGCCGGATACTGATTTGTCGGCCTGGTGTGAGGCGCATTTTCGCGCCGAGCTGAAACAGATCCGCGAGTTGCCTGCGCGTCGCCACAGCTTCTCCCACTTCCATCTCGACATCACGCCACTCGAACTGCAGCTCAAATCCCCTGACAATTGTGTCATGGATGCTGCCGCGCGGGTCTGGTATAACCCCGCGATGCCTGATGAACGGGGACTGGCTGCGCCGGTAGCCCGAATCATCGAAGAGTCCAGCCAAGCGAGAGGAGAGAGCCGATGAGTCGTATAGTGCAATGCGTTAAATTGAAGCGGGAAGCGGAAGGGCTCGAGCGTCCAACCTATCCGGGTGAGCTAGGGCAACGGATCTTCGACAACGTCTCCAAAGAGGCCTGGCAGGAGTGGCTGCGCTTTCAGACCATGCTGATCAATGAAAACCGCCTGAGCCCGGTCGACCCCAAGGCGCGCAAATTTCTCGAACAGCAGATGGAGAATTTTTTCTTTGGTGAAGGGACCGAGCTGCCGCCCGAATTTGTTCCCCAAAAGTGAGCTGGTGGTAGCAGAAGAAAATCGCGGCTGGCCTCTTGACTAACTGCTGCAAGATCGCTGTAATACGCGCTCTCAAACGCGGCCAGGTAGCTCAGTCGGTAGAGCAGGGGACTGAAAATCCCCGTGTCGGCAGTTCGATTCTGTCCCTGGCCACCATAAGATAAAGGCCCGCAGCTTATCGGCTGCGGGCCTTTTTCGTTTCTGGCCGACCTATTTTTACTCTGCCTGCAAGCGCCCGCGCCAGGCCTCCATCTCATCAAGCTTCGCCTGCTGATCGGTGTGCTGGTAGAGCCGTATTAGATCCTCCACCACAGCCAGGGTGCCGCTGCGATCTGTCAGCCACAGCCGTATCGAGAGCGCACGCTGCAGCAGGCTCTCTGTCTTGTTCCAGGCGGCTTGGGTGATGTGGATACGGGCTTGGCTGTGCAGTGTGGTGGCGATGCCGCGCCGGTCGCCGGCCTTGCGGTAGAAGTCGAGGGCAAGCCCATACTGGAGCAGTGCCTCTGTCTCGCGGCCGGCGCTCTGCTGTAGTTTTCCGCGCAGCCGGTGCAACAACCCTTCCAAGGCTGGGCGGCGCCTGAAGAACTCCTCATCCAGCGCATTGTCGAGCCGCTCCAGCCACAGCGGGGCGTCGGCTGCGTCGATCTCGCAGGCAATACTGGCACGGCTGGCGAGTGCGCTCATCGACTCGTCTGTGAGTTTTTGGCTCAGCAGTTGTTTGTCGTTGAAGCTGGGCAGGATCGGTTCGAGGGCCGCGATGGCGTCGGCATGATGCTGTTGTTTGAAGGCGAGGGAGGCGCGTAGCAGGTTGATGCGTGCGCGGTAGCGATGCAGGTTGGCGGCCTCGACCAGACGGGTTAGCTCCAGCAGCCGTTGTTCGACCGCCTGGTAGTTGCCGATTGCTAGTGCAGTTTCGATCAGGTTGATCGAACTCTGGGCGATGCCATCCAGGTCATCCACGCTGCGGTAGAGCTTGAGTGCCTGAGAGAACTGGCGGGCGGCGGTGCGGTAGTCATTGTTATTGTAGGCGCGAGTGCCGCGTTGCAGTTCACGTTCACCCTGAATCTGCGTTTCCGGGCGCAGGTCGGGGGTGCCGACGCAGCCGCCCAGCCCAAGTAGGAGCAGAATGAGCCAGAAGAGGCTAATCGATGATGGGATGGACATCGATCATCTTCTCCTCCTCGGTGGGACGGATCGCCGAGGAGACGGGCCAAACCCGCTGCAGTCCCTCTAGGGTGCGGTCGGTAGACTGCAACATCAGCTGCAGGTGGGTGACCAGGTCGGGCAGTTGCTGGATCTCCATGTTGATGGTCTGCATGGAACTGTTCATCTGGCCGACCAGCTGGCGGGAGTCGGCGATCAATCCATCCATCTGATGGGTCATGTTCTGGGTCTCCTGGGAGAGGGCGACCATGCTCTCTAGCACTGGCTTGAGTTCGCTGACGCGATCACGGGTCTGCGCCATGGTCTGCTCCATGTGCGTCACGGTGCGGGTAAAGCTGTGCTCCAGCTGCTGGTCGTAGATGGCACGGCCGAGCACCCCCTTGCCAGAGTTGACCTGATTGGTGAGGTCTCGCAGGTTGGCAACGGTGGTGTTGATCCCCTCAGCCGTGGCGGCGATCTGTGCCGGGTCGATGGCGCTGACCACCCGCGCGATGCCGTCCAGGGTCTGGCGCACCTTCTCCATGATCGGTGTCAGCTCGTTGAGCAGTTCATCGGCGCTCATCGGTTCCTCGATTAGGATGGTGGAACCGTCGCGCAGCATCGGTAGTTGCGGCGAGCCGGCACTGATCTCGATCACCGCAGTACCGATGATGGCCAGCTTGCTCAGCGCACCGCGGGAGTCCTGCCGGATCAGGTTCTGGAACCCCTCGTAGACGAAAAAACTGATGTGGATGCGGTTGTCAGCGGCGATGCCGATCGACTGTACCCGGCCGACCTCGATCCCAGAGACCTTGACCAGCGAGTCGGTGGCGATGCCCTGGGCGTTACGCAGGTAAGTGTGGTAAGTGATGCGGTTCTCGAATAGGTGGGTGGTCTTGCCCTGTACCACCACCAGACCGATCAACAGGGCCAGCGCCACCATCACAAACAGACCGGCCAGCCGCTCCCGCAGAGTGTAATTGAGGCGGTGGATGTAGTGTATCTGCTGATGTTGCGGTGCCGGGGTCATTGAGCCTCACTAAAGATGTCGCGCTGTGCTCTCTGCTGATGAATGTAATAGCGGACGACATCTTCAGGACTGGAGACAAAATCCTCCCAGTTGTGAAATGAGAACCATCCTGAGCGACTGTGAAACAGTACCTGCCCGGCGTAATGGTGCACCAGTTCCGGGTCGTCGGTGGAGATGATCAGGGAGATTTCAGGGAACAGCTGCGGCACCCGTTGCAGCAGGAAATCAGCCAAACGCTGGCGGGCTGGCCGGCTCAGGCCGAAGAAGGGGTTGTGGGCGAAGAGCGCCTTGGGGCACAGCATCAGCGCCCGGGCGATGCTCAGATGACGCTGCTGCAGCGGTGTCATATAGGCTGGCAGCAGGCTGTGGTCCATCTGTCCCTGCATGGCACCGAGCAGGGCCTGCTCACGCAGGGCGATGGTTTGCTCGTCGTCCTGCTGGTGGTAGTGGGCTGCCAGCTTCAGGTTGTCCAGGCCGCTGAGCACCGAGAGCAGCGGGATGGCGTGATCTACATAGCCTAGGCTCTGGCGCAGTTGCTGCCAGGGCAGGGAGAATGGCGCATCGCCGATGGCATCTCCCAACAGGATTTCGCCACGGCTTATGGGCTCGACCGCGGCCAGAATGCGTAGATAGGCGCGCAGCGCCTCAGGCTCTTCGCCGAGCAGAAAGATCAGTTCGCCGCGATGAATGTGCAGATCCAGCGGCAGGCAGGGTTCGCCGTTCGGCTGATGCTTCGGACAGGCGGCCTGGGCCTTGATCAGCAGATGCTCGTCGGCGCTTATTGAGGGCTCTTGGTCGCTCATATCAGAATCAGCACAAACACTCCGTCGAGCACAAATACCATCACCAGGGAGTTGACGATCGCCTTCTGCGTCACCTGTGGGACCTGGGTGACCGACTGGCCGACACTCAGCCCTTTCAGGCAGGCATTGGCGCCGATCACCAGACCGAACAGCAGGTTTTTGATGAAGAACAACAACAGATCAAGGGGTTCAAAGGCGGATACCACAGCAAACAGGTATTTGAAGTTGGAGGTCGACTCCAGTAGTGCTGCTAGGGTGATGCCAGTGACCAGAGAGAAGGCGGAGAAGTAGATCGCCAGCACCAGCTGTGCGATTACCATGCCGATCAGGCGTGGTGAGACAAAAAAGGCGTGCACGTCGATGCCAAGCAGCTCCAGCCCCTCCACCTCCCGGTTGAGGCTCATGTTGCCCAAGTCGACCGCGATGGCCGAGCCGGAGCGGCCGATCATCACGATGGCAGTGAGCAGAGAGCCGAACTCCAGCGCTACCAGATTCGCCAGCAGGCTGGCCACATCGGCCTCCTGGCCAAACACCTGCGCGGCGAAGATCAGCTGGGTGGTGACGCTCAGCCCCACCGCCAGAGCGAGGATGGTGATGGTGGGTAGGGCATCGATGCCGGAGAAGATCAGCTGGGTGATCGAGGCGGCGCGGCTGGCGCGGTTGAACAGCCCGCCGCGGTTGCGCCAGCTGCGCATCACCGCCATCACGAAAACTACCAGATCGATGATATAGAGCAGGTAGTTGAGGGAGCGTCGTCCGAGCAGACTGATCAGATTGAGTGAAGCGGTTTGGGACATGATGGGGCGTGGTGAAGCTCTCTTGTTTACAGACTATAGTGCCTTTTGTGTTCGCTACTTTGTTATTGGCGGCAGGCGGGTTGGGAACTGTGAATCCAACCAATATGCCGGGTAGAGTTGGTTGATGTTTGAGATCAGAAGGAGTGTGTTATGGAGAAAGCCAAAGTCGCAGCTTCCCAGCCGGTGAGTGTCGAGTTGGACGAGGGCAGAGAATACTGGTGGTGTGCCTGCGGGCGCTCCCAAACCCAGCCGTTTTGCGACGGTTCCCACCAGGGAACGGGCATAAATCCGCTGGGTTTCAAGGCCGACAAGAGCGGCAAAGCCTGGCTCTGTATGTGCAAACAGACGAAGACCCCGCCCTACTGCGATGGCAGTCACGCCTCGCTTGAAGAATAGCCGCTGGGCCGGGTCTGTTGTCGCAGTCGGTTAGCCGCGGTCGGTGTTGAGGATGGCCTCTGCTTCCAGGGAGAGAGGGATAAGGTCGTGCGGGCTCAGCTGCGGGAGTGAGTCATAGCCCATGATTCGCAGGTAGCCGGCGAGGATCTCCCGGCTGCCATTGAGAAAGTTGCCAACCCGCTGTGCCCCCTTGTCGATATCGATACGACGACGCAGTTCGGTCTGCTGCGAGGTGATGCCTACCGGACACTCGTTGGAGCCGCAAGCGCGGTAGTATTCGCAGCCCAAAGCAAACAGCGCCGCGGTGGCTAGGGCACAGGCATCGGCGCCCAGCGCCAGCGCCTTGAACATCTCATCGGGGGTGCGGATGCCGCCAGTGGCGATCAGACTGACCGGGCGCTCCAGGTGTTGCCGATTGTGTGCATCGATCAGCTGCCGCGCAATCGGCAGCGCTTTCACCAGTGGCATGCCGAATTGATCCCGCACATGCACAGGGGCGGCACCGGTGCCGCCGCCAAAACCGTCGATGGTGATGAAGTCGGGTTGCAGCGAGAGCGCCGCCTGGGTGTCTGCCGTGACATCGTTGGCGGCAAACTTGATACCAATGGGGCGCTCGCCGCCATCCAGGGCACGAATCTCTTCGATTCGCCGGGCGAGCCCTGTGAGGCTGTCGATATCGGGAAAGCGGGCCGGCGAGTGGGCGCTGGTGCCTGGTGCGAGCCCTCTAACCTGGGCGATCTCTCCCGTGACCTTGCCGCCGGGCAGTTCGCCACCCAGGCCGGGTTTGGCCGACTGCCCCAGTTTGATCTCCAGCGCATCGGCGAGGAGGATATTCTGCTCATTCCAGCCGAAGTAGCCGCTCGCCATCTCGAGGATATAACGTTTCGCCGCCTGCCGCTCCTGCGGCAGCAGGCCGCCCTCGCCGGAACCGATCAGGCTGTCGGCCGCTGTCGAGCCCTGTGCCAGGGCGATCTTCGCCTCCTTGGAGAGTGCGCCAAAGGACATGTGGGAGATGTAGACGGGCAGCGCCAGTCTGAGTGGTCTGCCTGCGCCTTGGCCGATGCTGACGGCGGTCTGCACCGTCTCCTCTGCGAGCCTGGGGAGTTGCTGCAGCTGCCCCGCCTTGAGGTGGAAATGGCTAAAGTCGACGAGCTCGGAGAGCTGCTGGGGTGGCGCGCCCATCGCCTCGACGGTGGGTCTGCCTCCCTTGGCGAGGCGTTTGATCAGGGCATGGCCGCGGGCATCCTGTTGCCAGCGTCGCCACTCACCCTGATAGCCGGAGAAGCTGGCCGTCGGCAGAGGCGGAACTGCAGTGGCATCTACATAGACCCCGTCGTCGCGCAGTTCGGCGGGAAAGGTGGCGATGCGGTCGTGGGGGTTGTAAGGGGATACGCCGGTTTCCAGGTCAAAGTTCCACTGATGCAGTGGGCAGATCGCCTCGCCGTTCTGCACCCGACCACGGGACATCTGCCCCTCCCGGTGCGGACAGCGGTCGTCGAGGGCGTAGATCCGGCCCTGATCGAGAAACAGCGCCAGTGGACGGCCGTTGACCACCACCCGGTGGCCCTCGCCCTCACACAGTTGCTGGAGATCACAAACACGTGTTGGTTGCTTCATCCTGCTCTCCTCCATGGTGATGCCGGATGTGGCAATACCATTTAGATTTTAGTGCCACCCAGGCGTATCCACTCCGCCTGTTGCTGCGCTGGTTGCATCTCGGCGAATGGGCGATAGGCGGCGCTAACCTGTTCCGCCTGCTCCTGCAGTATGCCGGAGAGGGCAAAGGGTGCGCCGGGCTGGATCAGTTGCATCAGTGTGGATGCGAGTTCGATCAGCGGTCCGGCAAGGATGTTGGCCAGCAACAGGTCGTTTTCGGTTTGCGGGGTCTGTTCTGGTAGGCAGATCTCCAGCCGCCCGGCGACGCCGTTTTTCTCGGCGTTGGCCTGGGTTGCCTCCAGCGCTTGGGGATCGTAGTCCACCGCGATGGCGCGTTCCGCCCCCAGCAGCAGCGCGGCGATGGCCAGAATGCCCGAGCCGCAGCCATAGTCGATGATGCGTTTGCCGCGCAGATCCTGCCCCTCCAGCCATTCCAGGCAGAGCGCGGTGGTGGGGTGGGTGCCGGTGCCGAAGGCGAGGCCGGGGTCGAGCTTGACCAGCACGGCATCGCTTGCCGTCACCTGCTGTCCATCCGGACAGATCCATAGTCGCTGGCCGAATTGCATCGGCTTGAAGTGCTCCAGCCAGGTCCGCTCCCAGACCTGGTCTTCGAGGCGCTCGATGTTCAAGTTGAGGCTGACATCAGCGGCGAGTGCTTGGTTGAGGGCGGCGCGTAGTTCGTCGATGTTCCGCTCGGCCTCAAACAGGGCGGTGACGCGGGTAGCATGCCAGAGCTGCTCCTCGCCGGGTTTGGGTTCCAGCAGCGGTTGGTTGCCGGCGTCACCCAGCGTGACGGAGAGCGCACCGAGGCCCTCGAAAACCAGCTCCAGCAGCGGTGCGCGATCCTCGTCAGTCTCGATGGAGAGTTGCAGCCAGGGCATGGAATCAATCTTGAATTGTGAATGTTGAATTAGGCTGCACGCAATGCGTGCACCCTAATTCAAGGTGAAAGTTCAACAGTGGCTCGTCAGAGTCCCAGTTTTTCTTCCAGGTAGTGGATGTTGGCGCCGCCAGCCTGGAAGGCGGCGTCCTTCATGATCTCCTGCTGCAGCGGGATGTTGCACTTGATGCCGCCAATCACCATCTCGGCCAGGGCGATGCGCATCCGCGCGATGGCGGATTCACGAGTGTCACCGTGGGTGATCAGCTTGCCGATCATCGAGTCGTAGTGGGGCGGCACCCGGTAGCCATTGTAGATGTGGCTCTCGACGCGCACCCCCATGCCGCCCGGAACATGCAGCTGGGTGATGGTGCCGGGGCTGGGCATGAAGTTTTTCGGATCTTCGGCGTTGATACGGCATTCCACCGCGTGGCCGCGCAGGGTCACATCCTCCTGCGTGAAGCTGAGGGGCTCACCGGCGGCGATCATGATCTGTTCTCGCAGGATGTCGATACCGGTGACCATTTCGGTGACCGGGTGTTCAACCTGTACGCGAGTGTTCATTTCGATGAAATAGAACTCGTCGTTCTCGTAGAGAAACTCAAAGGTGCCGGCACCGCGATAACCGATCTGGCGGCAGGCCTCGGCGCAGCGTCCACCCACTTTGGCGCGCTGTTCCGGGGTGATGCCGGGGGCTGGGGCCTCTTCCACCACCTTCTGATGGCGCCGCTGCATGGAACAGTCGCGTTCGCCCAGGTGCACTGCGTTGCCGTGAGTGTCGGCCAGTACCTGGAACTCTACGTGACGCGGGTTCTCCAGGTACTTCTCCATGTAGACCGTGCCGTTGCCGAAGGCCGCTTCCGCCTCGGCCTTGGTCATCGCCACCGAGTTGAGCAGGCTGGCTTCGGAGTGAACCACCCGCATGCCGCGACCACCGCCGCCGCCAGCGGCCTTGATGATCACCGGATAGCCGATCCGCTGGGCGATCTCTTTGGTGCGCTTGGCGTTACCATCGATTGGGCCGTCGGAGCCGGGTACTGTAGGCACACCGGCCTTCTTCATCGCCTCGATGGCGGCCACCTTGTCGCCCATGGTGCGGATGGTCTCCGCCTTCGGGCCGATGAAGATGAAGCCGGAGTTCTCCACCCGCTCGGCAAAGTCAGCGTTCTCCGAGAGGAAGCCGTAGCCGGGGTGAATCGCCATCGAGTCGGTGACTTCGGCGGCGCTGATCAGGGCGGGGATGTTGAGATAGCTGTCGGCCGATGGGGCCGGGCCGATGCAGACCGACTCATCCGCCAGTAGCACGTGTTTCAGGTCCCGGTCGGCTTCAGAGTGGACGGCGACAGTCTTGATGCCGAGCTCTTTGCAGGCGCGCAGGATTCGCAGCGCGATCTCCCCCCGGTTGGCGATAACGATCTTGTCTATCATGGCGCTTCTCAGTCGATGATGAACAGGGGTTCGTTGTATTCGACCGGCTGGCCGTTATCCACCAGGATCTTCTTCACCACGCCCGCCTTGTCGGATTCGATCTGGTTGAGGATCTTCATCGCCTCGATGATGCAGAGGGTGTCACCAACGGCAACGCTCTGGCCCTCCTCGACGAACGATTTGCTGCCCGGCGAGGGGGCACGGTAGAAGGTACCGACCATCGGGGATTTGACTGCGTGTCCTTGGATCTCCGCTGCGGCTGCAGGAGCTGCCTCTGCGACCGGGGCCTGCGCCGGCGCCGGCGCCGCGGCGGGTGCGGCCACTGGGGCTGCGGCAACCATCTGAGTCGGCATCGAGCTGTTGCGGCTGATACGCACCGACTCCTCGCCTTCGTGGATCTCGATCTCGGCGATATCGGACTCTTCGAGCAGTTCGATCAGTTTTTTGACTTTGCGGATATCCATAGTGTTGATACTCGTTCAGTTGTTGTCTGCCGCAAGCAATCGGCTGGCTGCCTGCAGGGCAAGTTCGTAGCCCTGGGCGCCAAGCCCGGTAATCACGCCGACGGCGATATCGGATAGGTAGGAGTGTGCACGGAAGGGTTCCCGCGCATGGACGTTGGAGAGATGCACTTCGATGAAGGGGATTGCGACCCCGGCAAAGGCATCCCGCAGCGCGATGCTGGTATGGGTGAAGGCGCCCGGGTTGATGATAATGAAGCCGACCCCCGCGCTACGCGCCTGGTGGATCAACTCTATCAGTTCGTGCTCGGCGTTGCTCTGATGGAAGCGCAGCCGATGGCCCTGGGCCTCGGTCAGTTGCTCCAGGTGCTGGCGGATATCTTCCAGGGTATCGTGACCATAGATCTCCGGCTCGCGGGTGCCGAGAAGGTTCAGGTTAGGGCCGTTCAGTACCAGAATGGTCGCCATCGTCTCGAGTCATCCATAGGAGTTTGTGTGATGCCCGGCGGAACGTCCCATAACAATGCAAAAACCACTGGGTCTCCAGTGGTTGGACGGAATTGCCGAATTCATGCGGATTTTGCAAAAGTCCAGTGGTTTTGTCCAGTTTTATGCGCAGTTCCACACCAGATCGTTGCAAGATTTGGACGCTTTTTGGCCTCACGACGGCGCTTGGAGGATCCAAAGCCTGTTGCCGTATGGCGCCGAATTATATGCCTGATCAGCACGCTAGAGTAGTGGCATGATCACTTCATGCAGTCGCTCTTCTGCCAGCTCGCCATAGTGAGAGAAGACTAGCCTACCGGCACGGTCGAACAATGCGGTGAAGGGCAGCCCCTGAAAACGGTTGCCGAGCCCGCGTGCCAGGGCGATCTCTGACCTGCCGCCGAGCAGCAGCGGATAGTTGATCGCCAGCTCCTGGGCGCGCTCCCTGGCCGGCTGAGGCAGGTCGAGGGTGATGCCAACCATTTGTAGGCCACGCTCGCCCAACTCGCGTTGCAGCCGGACCAGCCCCGGGATCTCCCGCCGGCAGATCGGATTCCATGCCGCCCAGAAGTGCAGTACGACCACCTTGCCTGACCAGTCGCTGCTGGCGATGGGTTCTCCCTGCAGGTTCGCCAGTTGCAGTGCCGGCAGCTGGTGGATGGTGATCGGTCCCTGGTGTGGATTGGGTTCAATGGCCAGCCTGGTTGGCTGCTGCAGTGTCCGCAGCCCCCACCAGCCAGCCAGCAGCAGGGCCGCGATCAGCAGGGTCTGCAGGGCGCGGCCGGGTGTGCTCAGCGGATCGCCTCGGCGACGTGGGTGGCGAACTCATCGGCGCTTTTGAATCCGACGACTCGGAAGCGTTTGCGCTCTGTGCCATTGCTGCCGTAGAAGATGATTGCCGGCGGTCCGGGCAGGCCGAAGTGGCCCTGCAGCAGTGCCTGGTCCGTCGCGTCGTTGGCGGTGACGTCAGCCTGTAGCAGCAGCACACCGTCGAGCGCGGCGATGACCTTGGGGTCGGCGAAGGTGTACTTCTCCATCTCCTTGCAGGAGATGCACCAGTCGGCGTAGAAATCGAGCATCACCGGCCTGCCTGCGGCACTTGCCTGGGCCACCTCTCGCTGCAGGTCGGCCAGGCTCTTGATGCGCTTAAATCTGAGCTCCTCGGTATGGCCGGCAGCCGCGCCACCGGACGCTACCAGTCCACGCAGTGGCTGCAGGGTATCTTTACCACCCGCCGCGGCACCTATCAGCAGCAGTGCGCCGTAGATCAGCAGCACCATGCCAAGCCCCTTCCATAATTTCTGCCAGCCGCCGGCCTCGATCTCCAGATGGCGCAGTGCACCCATGTAGATGGCAGAGACCACCAGCAGCATGCCCCACAGGAACATCGCGATGTCAGCGGGGATGATGCGCTCCAGCATGAAGATGGCAACACCCAACATGGCGACGCCGAACACCGCCTTGACCGTATCCATCCAGCGGCCGGCCCTGGGCAGCAGCTTGCCGGCGGAGGTGCCGATGGCGATCAGCGGTGCGCCCATGCCCATGCTCAGGGCAAATAGGGCCAGACCGCCAAGCAGGGCATCGCCGGTCTGACCGATGTAGATCAGCGCGCCGGCCAGCGGCGGCGCCACGCAGGGCCCGACAATTAGTGCGGAGAGAAAGCCCATTATCGCGACCCCGGCCAGTGAGCCCCCCCGCTGCTTGTTGCTGATCTCTGAAAGGCGGCTCTGCAGGCTGCTGGGCAGCTGCAGTTCGTAAAAGCCGAACATGGAGAGCGCCAGCAGGACGAACACCAGGGCGAAGGTGGCGAGGACCCAGGGGTTTTGGAAGGCGACCTGCAGGTTCTCGCCGAACAGCCCGGCCAGTACCCCGGCTAGGGTGTAAGTGAGGGCCATTGCCAGCACATAGACCAGAGAGAGGGTGAAGGCCTTGCGGGTGGTGATCGTGCCGCCATGGCCGGCGATAATGCCAGAGAGGATCGGGATCATCGGGAAGATGCAGGGGGTAAACGCCAGCCCCAGCCCCATCACGAAAAAGAGCCCGATCACCAGCAGGGAGCTGCCGCCAGCCAGGGTGGCGGTGATCTGATCGACCTCAGAGAGTGGGATGCTGCTCTCGGCAGCTGCCGGTGTCGCGGCAGGCGTGACCTCTGCAGGTGCGGTCTCCGCTGCTGCAGCCTTGCTTATTCCCGGCAGGGCCAGGGTGAATTCGCGACGCTGCGGCGGATAGCAGACGCCGATCTCGGCGCAGCCCTGGTAGCTCGCTTCCAGCACGATCTCGGTGGCCTCGGTGTTGCTGCGCGTGAGCGGCAGCAGCAGTTCGATCTGGTCGTGATAGACCGCTACATCGCCGATCGTCCCGTCTGGGGTGGGTGAGTCTTTCTTGATCTCAGGCTCGGGCAGCTGATAGTCGCCGAGGGCGACACCGTCCGCCTCGATCAGCGCCAGTTTGATCTTGTCGTGGTAGAGATAGGTGCCTGGGGCGATCTCCCAGCGAAGGCGCAGCCGGCGGCCATCCTCGACGATGGCTGCGAGTTTGTAGGCCTCTTCGGGCGGCAGCAGTTCGCCACCCTCATCGTTGGCAAACAGGGGGGCAGTGGCGGCAGTTTCGCCGAGTAGGGGAAGCGGCGCGGGTGAAGCCTGCTGCGCTACGGCAGGCTGTGGCGCCAGCGCCAGCTTGATCTCCTGGGAATGGGGCGGGAAACAGATGCCGAGATCGGCGCAGCCCTGGGAGCGGGCCTCCAGGGTGATGGTTTCAGGGGCGCCTGGGTCGCGCTTGATCGGGATGCGTGCGCTAGCGTGGCCCCGGTAGATCGCCACCTCGCCGAAGAATTCGTCCTGCTTAATCTTCGCTTCGGAGAGTTCCGGCTCGCCCAGCTCGATGCCCACCGCGTCGCTGCTGAAGCGGAGCTTGTCGCGGTACATGTAGTAGCCGTCGGCGATCTGCCACTCTACCAGCAGGGTGTCGGGGCCGTCGCTGCGGGCGCTGATCTGAAATGCCTGATCCGGCATCAGTAGTTCGTCTTCAGCCCAAGCAAAGGGGGCGAGCAGCAGCCCCAGCAGGGTGATGATGAGGAAGGTCGTTATTCTATTGTTGTGCATTGCTCCACCCAGTTGAGATAGTCATCGAGCCCGCTTTCTACAGGGACTGCGATGATCTCTGGAAGTTCATAGGGATGTGATGCCCGGATTGCAGCTTCCATTGCTGGGTACTGCTTGGTTGTTGTTTTGATCAACATCTGCAGCTCCTCTGCCGTTTCCAGTTTGCCCTGCCATCGATAGATGGAGGTGACTGGCGCGCTGAGGCTGACGCAGGCGGCAAGCCGCTGCTCCACCAGCTGTTGCGCTAGACGCAGGCCGGTCTCCCGGTCGGGTACGCTGCAGAGGCTGAGAAGCACCGATGTCGACATCGGGGAAAGATACTCTAAAAAGGGGCGGGGTGACAGCGTCCGCGGGGCTGCTGGCGGGTGGCGCGGGCTTGTCCTGAGTTCAGCTCGAGCGTACCCTGCTGCGGCATGAATCCGTTACTCATATTCCTACTGCTGTTTGTTGGCATCCCACTGGTCGAGCTCTACTTTCTGATCCAGGTCGGCTCGCAGATAGGCGCCTTTGCCACCATCTTTCTCACCCTGCTGACCGCCCTGATCGGCGGTGCGATGGTGCGTCTGCAGGGCTTTTCGACGCTGATGCGGGTGCGTGGGGCGATGGAGCGTGGCGAGGTGCCCGCGATCGAGATGATGGAGGGGGCGGTGCTGCTGGTGTGCGGTGTACTGCTGCTGTTGCCTGGTTTTGTCACCGACTTTGTCGGCTTCATCTTTCTGGTGCCGCAGTTGCGCCGCTGGTTGATCAGCAGTGGGCTGCAAGGGGCCGGGGTGATGCGGCCGGTGCAGCGCAAACCCCACTCCCCACCCGGTCATCAACGCACCATCGAAGGCGAATGCCGGCGCGAGGATGACCGGGAGGATGACTGAGCAGGCTGCTGTTCTGTCTGACTGCTACTGAAACGCCGGTAGTCGATCCAGCCGCTCGTCGATCTTCTTCAGCATGGCGTGGTAACGCGGGTCATCGACGCTGCCGAAGCGGCGTTCGAACTCCCGTTGCGGCATCTCGTCCGGCAGATCAGAGACCTTGAGGAAGAACGCCGCCTCCTGCTCGGCCCGGGCCAGCACCGCCTGCGCCCGTGCCGCACTGGCGGGGTTGAGCAGCTGCTCCGCCAGTCGCACGCCAGCCCGGTTGGCGGCGATGTCGCTGAAGCTCAGGCCGTAGTCCTTGCCGCGGGTGTCGTAGACCTCCTTGAACTCACCGATGGCGAAGCTGATCTCGCTGTCGCCCAGCATCTGCATGGTAGAGGAGATGAAAACGTGCTGCACCATGTCGTGACGGCCGGCCAGTACCACATTTTTGCTGCGCTCACGGCACTCGGTCAGCTCGCCGGTGCGGTAGTGGCCGAGGGCCCGCTCAAATCTCGGGCTGCCGAGAAAGATCCCCAGCGCCTGCAGCGCCGCTCGGTTCTCCTTCACTGCACTGGCGCCAGCAGCAGTGCGTTTGTTGGCAATCTCAAACAGCGGTGCGATGTAGGCGGTGGCGGAGGTGTCGATGGCGTGGGGATAGAGTTGGTCGAGTTCGCAGAGCTTGGCGAAGTAGAAGCGCAGTCGCTCCGGGCTGACGCCGGCGCGCTGCTGGGCGACCTGGCGGAAGGTCGGCTTGAGCCACTGCTTCAGATTGGGCAGGGGCTGGAACACTGCGGTGACGCGATCGCCCTGGATGTCCACCGACTGGATCGCCTGCAGGATCGCGCTGCTCTGTTCGTCCTTCATCATCGCCTGCAGCAGGGTCTCGACCAGCTTCAGGGCGAGGGGGCCGGGAATCTCGGTCTGGCCTACATAGACCGGTGCCAGGTGCAGACCGTAGTCTGATGGCACCACCCCCGCCCGGATGTTGATGAACCTGCCAAAAGGATTCTCCGGCAGATCCAGGGTGAAGCGCAGCTGCGCCTCTACTGGGGTCACATTGGCCTCGCCGTGCAGCCGGTGAATAGCGCGAGCTGCCACCGCCAGCATGCCGTTGAGATCCTTCTCGCTGAGGACGATGGTCTCAGTCTGCGCCTCGGACTTGAGCTTCTTGCGCAGGTCGCTTAGCTTGGTTTTGGCCCGCACCGCCGCATCGGTGTTCATGCGCTGGGTTTCGCCCACCAGCGGCAGATCTTCGCTGATCGAGCTGAGGCTGCCGAGCATCAGCAGCGGGATCGCCAGCAATAGCAGCAGAAACAGCAGACCAAACGGAAAACGGAAACCCTTCTTTTTTCTTTTAGCCATAGTTGCGACAGATTATTTTGGTGGACCGGGTTATCCGCGGCATGTTAGCAGGGGTGAGGGGGTTCGCCAAAAAAGGTGAGGTTGGCCCTAACAAGTCTAGGCTTCATGTGTCTGCAAGTGGCCATGGTTGCCTGATCCCGGATGTTTGTAACTGGGGGATGCTGAAGCCCTGTCAAGGACGATCCTGGAAGAATTGATATCTGTTGTGTGATGTATTTATAGCTTTTACAGGAATTAAAGTCTTAATGGAAAGGATTCCATGCCCCACAGTATCGATACGGAAACAGAGCCAGATACTGGCCTTGCCTGCCTCGCCCTGGTCGCCCGTTTTCATGGTCTGCCCGCCAACCCCGAGCAGATCGCTCACCAGTCAGGCAAGCCGGGCGAACCCTTCTCTAGTGACGATATCCTGCGGGCCGCCAGGCGACTTGGGCTCAAATCACGGGCGATCCAGAGTAATTGGCAGCGGCTGGCCAAGACCGCACTGCCCGCCATCGCCCGTCACAACGACGGCCACTATTTCATCATCGCCGGCTATGAGGGAGAGACGGAGAGGCTGCTGATCCAGGATCCACTGGAGAGCCGCCCGCTGACCCTGCCCAGAGAGATCTTCGAGGCCGCCTGGTGCGGTGAGCTGATTCTCATCACTAAACGCTCGCTGTTGCCGGGCCAGGGCAGCCGCTTTGATTTCAGCTGGTTCATCCCCGCCATCGTTAAATACCGCCGGCTGCTGAGCGAGGTGCTGCTGGCCTCCTTCTTCCTGCAGCTTTTCGCCCTGATCACGCCGCTCTTTTTTCAGGTGGTGATCGACAAGGTGCTGGTGCATCGGGGCATGACCACCCTGGATGTGCTCGCCATCGGCCTGCTGGCGGTGTCGGTCTTCGAGGTAGTGTTGGGTGGTTTGCGCACCTGCCTCTTTTCGCATACAACCAACCGCATCGACGTGAGCCTCGACGCCCGCCTCTTTGACCACCTGCTGCGTCTGCCGCTGGGCTATTTCCAGGCCCGTCGGGTGGGGGATTCGGTGGCCCGGGTACGGGAGTTGGAGACGATCCGTGACTTCATTACCGGATCGGGCTTGACGGTGGTGATCGACCTCTTTTTCACCCTGGTCTTCTTTGTGGTGATGTACAGCTACAGCCCGACCCTGATCTGGGTGGTGCTGGGGGCGATCCCTTTCTATCTGCTGCTGTCGCTCTTTGTCACCCCAATACTGCGCAGCCGGCTCAACGAGAAGTTCGCCCGGGGTGCAGAGAACCAGGCCTTTCTGGTGGAGTCGGTGAGCAGTGTTGAGACGCTCAAGGCGATGGCGGTAGAGCCGCAGATGCAACGCCGCTGGGAGGAGCAGCTTGCCGCCTATGTCAGCGCCAGCTTCCGGGCGGCCAACCTGGGCAATATCGCTGGTCAGAGCGCTGGCCTGATCAACAAGGTCACCACCGTGTTGATCCTCTGGATTGGTGCCACTCTGGTGATGAAGAACGAGCTCAGCGTGGGCCAGCTGATTGCCTTCAACATGCTCGCCGGGCGTGTCAGCGGGCCGATCCTGCGGCTGGTGCAGCTCTGGCAGGATTTCCAGCAGGCCGGCATCTTGGGGGACATCCTCAATACCCCACCGGAGCCGGGCTACAATCCGGGGCGCGCCACCCTGCCGGCTCTCAAGGGGGCGGTCCATTTCGAACAGGTCGCCTTCCGCTACGGCCCGGATCGTCCCAGGGTGCTGGATGGCATCGAGCTGCAGATAGAGCCAGGAGAGGTGATCGGCATTGTCGGCCGCTCTGGTTCCGGCAAGAGTACCCTCACCAAACTGATCCAACGGCTCTATGTGCCTGAGGCCGGCCGGCTGCTGATCGATGGAGTCGATTTGGCCCTGGTGGAGCCGGCTTGGCTGCGCCGACAGGTGGGGGTGGTGTTACAGGAGAACCGCCTGTTCAATCGCACGGTGCGGGAGAACATCGCCCTGGCCGATCCGGCGATGCCGATGGAGCGGGTGGTGGCCGCCGCGCAAGAGGCGGGAGCCCATGCCTTCATCCTCGAACTACCGGAAGGCTACGACACCCTGGTGGGCGAGCAGGGCAGTAGCCTCTCCGGTGGCCAGCGTCAGCGCATCGCTATCGCCCGTGCTTTGGTCACCAATCCTCGTATCCTGATCTTCGACGAGGCGACCAGTGCGCTGGATTACGAGTCGGAACACATCATCCAGCAGAACATGCGTCAGATCTGCAAAGAGCGAACCGTCTTCATCATCGCCCATCGGCTCAGTGCCGTGCGGGATGCCAACCGCATCATCGTCATCGACAAGGGGCGGATCGTGGAGCAGGGCAGCCATCAACAACTGCTCCAGCAGGCCGGCATCTACGCCCAACTTCACGCCCATCAGAGTGGCCGTCAGCGCGAGGTGCAGGCCTGATGAGCGATACGCAGCACTATCGCCGGTCGGATGAACAGGCCTTCCTGCCGGCGGCGCTGGAGGTGCGCGATACACCGCCATCCCCTATTGGTCGAGCGATCAGCTGGAGCCTGATGCTGTTCTTCCTGCTGGCGGTGATCTGGGCGCTGATCGGTCGGGTCGATATCGTCGCGGTGGCCCAGGGGCGGATCATCCCCAGTGGCCACAGCAAGCTGATCCAGCCCCTGGAGAGTGGCCGGGTGATCCAGATCCATGTGACAGAGGGCCAGACCGTCAAAGCGGGTGAGCGGCTGATCGAACTCGACCTCACCACCACCCAGGCGGAGCTGGCCAGGCTGAGGCAGGAGGCCGCGCAACTCAAACAGCGTCAACGCCGCCTGCAACTGTTGAGCGAATGGATTGCCGCCCCCAAGGCGCACCAAGACCCGGTGACTGCGGGGCTCTCTAGCCTCGAAAGTAACCTGCTGCAGAGCCAATGGCGCGAGTATCGGGAGCATCTCGCAACCCTCAAGAGCGAACTGGCCCGGTACAGGGCCGAACGTGACACCCTGGAGCAGCAGATCGCCAAGCTCGCCGCCACCCTGCCTCTGATCAGCCAGCGTGCCGACGACATGCAGACCCTGCTCAAGACCAACGCGGTGGCCCGCCACAAGGTGCTTGAGGTGGAACAGGAGCGGATCAGTGCCCAACATGATCTGGCCACTCAGCGCAGCCGCAGAAGGGAGTTGCAACAGGCGGTGGCGGAGTGGCAGGCGAAGATCCGCCAGGCCCGTAGTGAATTCCAGCGCCAGACCCTCGACCAGTTGAGCGAAATCACCCGGCAAGCCAATGCGATTACCCAAGAGATCATCAAGGCCCAGGTCCGCAATTATGCACAGACCCTCACGGCACCGGTGGACGGTGTCGTGCAGCAACTCGCCATCCATACCATCGGCGCCATCGTGACCCCAGCTCAGGAGTTGATGCGCATTGTGCCCTCTGCTGAGCAGCTCGAAGTCGAGGCTCTGATCGAGAACAAAGATATTGGCTTTGTCGAGGAGGGCCAACGGGCTGAGGTCAAGATCGACGCCTTCCCCTTCACTAAATACGGCACCATCGATGCCGAATTGACCGACATCTCCAACGATGCGGTGATGGATGAGACCAAAGGCCTGGTGTTCAAGGCCAGGGTAGTGCTGGAAAAGACGACAATTCAGGTGGGCAAGCGGTTGGTCAGGCTCACGCCGGGGATGAGTGTCACGGTGGAGGCCAAGACTGGCCGGCGACGGTTGATTGAATATTTTCTGGCGCCTTTGTTGAAATACAAACAAGAGAGTGTTCGCGAGCGGTAATAAATGGTCGATATTAATGGCGGTGAAATATATGTGGAGATCGTAATGGGTAAATCAAAGTTATCGAAAGACAAAAGGAGACGGGTGGAATTGATATTTTCATGTGCATTCTTGTCAGTTGCGCTGAACCAGTTTCTGGATTACCTGACACCAGTTCTGGATCTTGAGGAGATGGATGTTCGGTCTGGTGTTGTAAAGGAAGTAAGGCAGGCGTTGCGAACAGGTTGTGGTGATGTATTGGTTTTGCAAACCGAGGATGGAGAGGAGGTTAAATATGATGTGTGTCTAGATAAAACAGAGGGCAGTGAAGTTGCCAGCCGGCCGGTGACAGTATGGAGTCAAAGAAAACAGTCAATGTTTGGGTATCTGGATCATATCTATCAGCTACAGATGGATAAAAGGCTAGTAATTAATTATGGGCCTACAAAAAAACGTAGGATTTCAATGAAGAAATATTGGGATCCGTGGTTTTTGTTGGTTGTTACACTGGTTGGCGTGTCGCCGTTAATAAAGATCGGTTGGGAGTATTTCATGGCAGCTCGATGCAAAACACATGGTGCTAATGAGTTTCAAGGAGATAAAAAATGACTGCAAAGCTAGAGCCTGAATTTGTTGCGCAAATAAAGTCGGCAATAGGTGTGTGAGAAACAGGGGACAGACCACGGTTGTCAGCCAAGAAAACCGTGGTCTGTCCCCTATTCTCGAAAAGCTGTTCGATAATCGTTCAACCTACACCAGCTATGTCAGCTTCAATCGCGGTTCCCGCTTTGAGAGAGATGGTCGAATGATTGTCTGGGGGCTGAATGACAAAGATTCACGGACTTTCTGTGGGCTGATGAAGAATTTTATGTGGAAGGGCTATAGCGGTGAGGTTAGGTGCGTTTTTGGGCGAGGGATATAGAAGGTCAGCATATTTGATATGACTGTCGAGGTTAGCAATGAAGCATAAAATAAAAAAGTGGATTGATTTTATATTGTTTGGTGGTGTGTCGGCATTAGGAAGAGAAGGTCTGCGATGCCTGCGTTGGGACGGGTCAGTGTTAGCTCTGATATGGATCCTGTTTTGTGTGGCTGTCGTCTATTCTGTGCCAAATTCGGTTAATCCAGAAGGCGTTGTTATTAATGGATTGACTCAATTTGTAACGAGTTGGAATAGATCAGTATGGATTACAGCTCAGTATTCATTGTTTCCCAATGTGAGTCTGGTTGCGTCTTCAATTATGTGGCTTTGCTTTCCGTTCTGTCTCCTGATGTTTGTGAAATATAGAAATGAATTGTTCCTGTGTAATGAGGTGCGGCGAAAAAGTCTTGAAAAAAAGGTTGTTTCGCTTCAATGGATTTTATTCTTGGGTGTAATTTTAATGGTGTATTTAGGGGTGTGGTTATTAGGTGATCCTGGTCCAGGTGGGGTTTTTAAGGGGCGTGGAGTCAATGATGTGGTGGGGCGATTGATGACGCGAACAAAACTTGGGCTTGCTGTGCATGTGGGTTTTTGTCAGGCGTTACTTTGCACTTTTATTGCTGGAATTTTGGCCCATCAAAAGATTCGTAATGAGATGAAGTCAAGGAGTGAGAATGATGAATGATGATCAAGGGTATGCATATGGAGAATATGTGAATGATTTGGCGGCATATATGAAGGATGCTACGACATATATGATGGGATATATGTCTCAAAAGGATCTGCGAAATGGGATTGATTCTGCACATCTAGATGCAGAGGCTACAGCGAGGGCGTTTGAACGATCAGCTAAAAATATGGCAAATCGTTCAGGAAGCGGGGCAGGTGCAAAAAGGGCTGTATGGGATGCTGCTGCAAAGCAGGCAGGAGGCTGGGCGGACGAGGCCAGAAACTCGGGTTCGGTGGATGCTTTTTGGAAGAAGATGGATTCGGCATTAAAACCATTCGTAGGAAAGATGGGGGCTTATGGACTTGCGCTGAATGCTGCTTCACTTGCTGAGGCATATCAGGATGGGAAAAGCAATGAGGTGCTAAAGGAGCTCGCGAAAATCGGTTCCGGAATAGTGATAGGGGCATTGGTTACCATGTCTTTAGCGGGAGCGTGGCCTGCATATGCAGTTGCGGGAGCTATATGGGTGGGTTCTCTTGCAGTAGGAGAGCTGATTGATGCCTATTGGCCAGATATTGATAATGATGTTGCCCATAACTTTCTTCGTGGAAAAGGTGTCCGTAACAACGATCCATTAGCCCTTGATCTTGATGGCGATGGCCTCGAAACAAGTCGCTTCTGGGGCTGGAATAATCTGGTCACCTTTGATCACGATGCCGATCGCATCAAAACAGGGACCGGCTGGTTGGATGCCGATGATGGCTGGCTGGTGTTGGACAGGAACGGAAATGGCCTGATCGATTCAGGCCGTGAGTTGTTTGGCGACAATACACTCCTGAGTGATGGCTCAAAAGCCCGTGATGGATTTGAGGCGTTGGCGCAACAGGATTCAAACGGTGATGGCAATATCGATGCCTCAGACTCAGTCTATTCAAAGCTGCGCGTCTGGCAGGATCTCAACCAGGATGGTGTGTCCCAGGATAACGAGCTGAAATCCCTGGAAGAGTTGGGGATCGACTCGCTGGGTACAAATGGCAAGAAGACCGATATCCCGCTGGGTAATCTGAATCATCTGATTGCAGATGGCGAATTCACTCGAAGTGATGGCAGCAATGGCCAGTTGGCGGATCTCAATCTTGCGCACTCTAATTTCCTTACTGAATTCGTGGATAAGATTGAGTTGACTGATCAGGCCAAGGCGCTGCCTGAGATGCGGGGTTCCGGTCTTGTGCGCAGCTTGCGTGAGGCGGCAAGCCTCTCACCCGAGTTGGCGCAGATGCTTGAACGCTACAGCGAAGCCACTACCCGTGATGAACAGATGGCGATGCTGGATGAACTGCTGCTCAAATGGAGTGAAACCAGCACCATGGCCACGATGTTTGAGCGGGCTCGCAGTGAGGGTTTTGCGGTTATCTACAAGCTCGGAAATTTGGATGAGGTTCCTGATCTAATTGGACTTGCCAGCGCCTCTAATTCCCAGCTTCCAAAAACCCCAAAAGGTTTGAGTGACTTTCTCGCCGAAGCCTACTCGTCAGAGACTCGTGCCGAATACCAACGCTGGTTTCGCATGATTGGCGTCATGGAGCGTTTTAATGGTGAGGAGTTCATTGGTTTTTCTCGGCCACCCAGAAGCAATCAAACGCCGCTCAGTCTAACGGCATCTGGAGGGAAGATAGACCGTTTTGGACAGGCGGGAAGTACAGGTCGGCTGAACTACAACACCATAATCACTGAGATCAATCTCAGGGCGCAGCAGCTGGAACAATTGGAAAAGGGTTATGAGGCACTCAAAGAGTCGGTCTATTTTGGGTTGGCCACGCAAACCAGGCTGAGTCATTACCTGGACAACATTGAAATAGCACTCAAGGATGGGGAGCTCGCGCTTGACTTTGGTGTGCTTGAATCTCAGCTGGAAGACGCCTTCGATAAAAATGCGCAAGCAGGCAGTTGGGACTTCTATGACTTCACAAGGGCCTATGGAAAGGAGTTGCAACAGGCCGGATGGAATATTCCAAACTTTCTGAGTGGATTGTTGACAGATCATGAGATGGATGACGCATCGATCGAGCGCATTCGACAGACAGGCTATCTGCTCGATGGGAATAGTGGTAATGACTGGCTAAAATCCTCTTCGGCAGCATTGGTCCGTGGACTTGATGGACGGGATGTCCTCAATGGCAGTGCAGAAGCGGATGTCCTTGAGGGTGGAGATGGTAATGATTGCCTGTTTGGTGGTGACGGAGATGACATCCTTACCGGCGGCAAAGGCAACGATTGGCTGAAGGGTGACCGTGGTGTTGATACCTACCGATGGAGTCTTGGTGATGGAGATGATGTTATCGAAAGAGCCTCATCAATCGACATCCTGGAGCTTGGGGCAGGCATCAATGCATCGGACATTAGGTTGCACCGTGAGCATGGCAATCTGGTAATTTCGTTTGCTGATCATGCGGGGTCTATTCAGATTAATGAACATTTTCGTGGAAATGGCCGTGACCGTTATGCCCTGGGCAGCATCAAATTTGCTGATGGTTCATCCATCAGCGCACAACAGATGTTCGAGGAAGTCGTAGTCGCTGGTGGTGGAGGCCGCGATTATCTGAAAGGAAGAGAGTTCAATGATCACATGTTTGGCTTTGCGAGTGGTGATTGGATATATGGAGAGGGGGGTGATGACCTTCTCGATGGCGGGCTTGGCAATGATCAGATTTACGGGGGGGCTGGCGATGACATCCTCATTGGAGGAGAGGGAGATGATCGTCTGTGTGGCAACGGGGGCGTGGATCGGTATCGCTGGGACCGTGGTGATGGTAGAGACACCATCACCCGCGCCGGTCGTTCGGACCACATTCAATTTGCCGACTCTATCTCCCAACAAGATCTCTGGTTCAGCCGTTCTGGCAACGACCTGCTGATCGACATGTTTGGAGACTCAGGCTCTATCAGAGTCAGCAATTGGTACCGAGGTGAGGCCTACCATGTCGGTCGAATCGAGACGGCAGATGGTGTACTTGAACACACGCGGGTGGAGCAACTGGTGCAGGCGATGGCGGTATTTTCCCCGCCGGCTGGATCTGAGTTGAGATGCGCAGGGCAGAGGGAGGATCAGCTGCAGCCTGTGATTGCAGCTGCTTGGGAGGCGGCCTGATCTTACCTATCGGTCTGGACCAAGGGCACTGGCCTTGGTCCAGCCGATTGAGAAGGCCGTCTTCCCAGTCAGTGGCCTGAGTTGAAATACTCGTAATAGATTCGCCTTGCTCAACACCTGCTCCGGCGTTCCCTCGGCGACCAATCTGCCCCCATCGATCAGCAGCAGCCGCTGGCAGTAGTGGGCGGCGAGGCGCAGGTCGTGCAGCACCAGGGCGGCGCTGCCTCCATTGCTGCAGTGGTCGGCGAACAGTTGCATGATGTCGAGTTGGTGGGCCGGGTCGAGGGAGGCGACCGGCTCGTCGGCGAGTAGGATCGGTGGCTCGCCGGCGAGCATGCGGGCGATCATCACCCGCGCCCGTTCGCCGCCGGAGAGCTGGTCCACCGGCCGATGACGCAGTTCAAGCAGCCCGGTCTGGCGTAGCGCCCGCTCCACCGCCAGCCGGTCGGCCTCGGCGGGGGGCTGCCAAGGTGCCAGGTGGGGCAGGCGGCCGAGGGTGACCAACCGCTCAACGCTGATCGGCCAGTGGGTCGGGCTCTCCTGGGGGAGATAGCCAACCGCCCGGGCTCGCTGCCGGGGGGCGATCTGGCTCAGCACCTCATGGTCGATCCAAACCTGCCCGGCATCGGCCGGCAGCAGCCCGGCCAACAGCCTGAGCAGGGTACTCTTGCCGGCGCCGTTGGGGCCGATGATGCCGATCAGTTCTCCCGCCTCGAGCCGGCAATCGACCCCCGCCAGGATCTGTCGCTCACCCCGCCGAAATCCCACCCCCTTGGCTGTCAGCTGGCTCATGGCTGCTCGCTCCGGCTCTTCAGGATCAGGTGCAGAAAGAAGGGGGCGCCGACCAAGGAGGTGACCACCCCGACCTTCAGCTCCGTCTGGGTCGGCAGTAACCGCACCGCGATGTCGGCTAGTAGCAGCAGGATTGCGCCGCCAAAGGCGCTGGCAGCGAGCAGGCGCCCCGGCTGATGGCTAACCAGGGGTCGCAGCAAGTGTGGTACCACCAGCCCCACAAAGCCGATGCTGCCGGTGATCGAGACCGCTGAGCCCACCGCCAGCGCCACCGCGGTGAACAGCCGCCAGCGCAGTCGCTGGAGGTCGATGCCGAGGGAGTGGGCGGTCTCCTCGCCCAGGGTCAGCGCATCCAGGCCGCGCCCGCTGCCCGCCAGCAGCAGCCAGCCGAGCAGCGTGCCGGGCAACAGCAGCCAGAGGTCGTCAAGGCTGGTGTTGGCCAGCGAGCCCATCATCCAGAGCACGATCTCCTGCACCGCATAGGGGCTGGGGGCGAGGTTGAGCAGCAGCGAGATCAGCGCCAGTGCCAGCGCGTTGACCGCCATCCCGGCGAGGATCAGGGTGAGGATGCTGGCGCTACGCCCGGCCAGCAGCCAGACCAGCCCGGTCGCCGCCAGCGCCCCAACGATGCCGCCCAGCGGGAAGATGCTGGAGAGGCCGAAATAGAGCAGCACTACCGCGCCGAGCGCCGCGCCACTGGCGCTACCGATCAGGCCGGGGCTAGCCAGCGGATTGCGCAGCAGCCCCTGCATGGCGGCGCCGCAGAGCCCCAGAGTGGCGCCGGTGACCAGCGCGATCAGGCTGCGTGGCAGGCGCACCTCGGTGAGGATCAGGCCATAGACTCCGCCCTGATCCGTGACCATCTCGGCGAGGGCTTGGCTGAGGGGGATCGATTGTGCGCCGATGGTGAGGGAGAGCAGAAACAGCAGCCCGCTGCTGGCCGCCAGCAGTGGCAGCAGCCAGCGTTTCTCTGGTTGGAGATTGGTGTTCACAGTTGTCGCTCCCGGTGGAGAGCCTCTACCGCATCGACAAACATCGGCCCACCACAGATCCAGTGTTTGAAATCGACCACCGTGAACGGCTCCTCCGGGCGCAGGGCGCGGAGCGCGGGGTGCTGCAACAGGCGTTCGGCACGGGATGCATGCTCGCTGGAGACCGGTGAGGTGAAGATGCGTTTGGGCTGTGCCAGCAGCAGGCGCTCCAGATCGATGGGCTGAAAGCCTTCAATGTCCGCTTCCGCTGCCAGGTTGCGCCAGCCCGCCAGCAGCAGGGCGCTGTGCTGCAGAGTGCCGAGTCCGGCGGTGTATCCGCGGGGTTGATAGAAGATGGCGCCGGGTGGTTCGCCATCGTGACTGATATCGAGGTTCGCCAGCCGTTGCTGCATCTCGTCGATCATCTGCTGCGCGCGTGCCTGCTGGCCGAGCAGTTGCCCCATCTTCTGAATGTTCTGTTGGATCGCCGCTAGGTCATTGGCTGTCGGGATCACCTCCACCCGCAGACCGAAGCGGCGCAGCGCCTGTAGCAGGCGCGGATCGCTGTAGGGGCTGGCGAGGAGTAGATCGGGGCGTAGCGTGAGCAGTTCTTCGATGCGTGCATGGTTTTGCGGCAGTTGCTTGGCTGCCTCGGCGACAAAGGAGTTTTCCGGGCGACTGGCCAGGTGGCTCACCGAGGCGATCTGCTCCGGCTCGGCCAGCAGCACCAGCAGCTGGTCGCTGCAGAGATTGATTGAAACCACCCGCTCGGGCGCTGCGCCAAAGGCGTAGGTACAGACTGTCAGCAGCAGCCAGAGCAGGGTGGTGAAGGGAGCTGATTGGTGCAATGGATATCGGTCGTTAGGGAGTCAGAGAATTCTGCCGAGTGCCGCGCAAGCGGGTGAGGCTGGTATCATAACCGATCGCCCTTGAGCCGCTGTATTGTTTGTCCAAGTGCCCAGATCCATCCACGGCTCCCGCCCGCCGGATGAGTGGTTTTGCCAGTCGCGGCCAATGCTAGACTTGTTCCCTTGACTCTCCGTTTTTTGTCCCTATTATTAGCACTCAGTCGAGGCGAGTGCTAACAGCGCTTGCCTCGGATAATTAGAAAACCAACCATTATAAACCCAATCAGGAGAATACACTCGATGAATATTCGTCCGTTGCACGATCGTGTGATCGTTCGTCGTATGGAAGAAGAGCGCACCAGCCCTGGCGGTATCGTGCTGCCCGATGCTGCCACCGAAAAGCCCATGCAGGGCGAGATTCTTGCGGTTGGCAAAGGCAAGATCAACAACAACGGCGAGGTCACCCCGCTGGATGTGAAGGTCGGCGACAAGGTGCTGTTTGGTAAATACTCCGGCACCGAGGTCAAGGTCGATGGTGAAGAAGTACTGGTGATGCGCGAAGAAGACATCATGGGTGTCATCGAAGGCTAAAGCCAGCTATCAGGCACGTGTCGAGCGCCGCTGGCGGCCGCTCCACGCTCCCCTATCAATCTTTAATCAAGGAACTACTCAATGTCCGCAAAAGAAGTTAAGTTCGGTGATGATGCCCGCGTTCGTATGATGAATGGCGTCAATATCCTCGCCAATGCCGTCAAGACCACCCTCGGCCCCAAAGGCCGCAACGTGGTGCTTGAGAAGTCCTACGGTGCCCCCACCGTGACCAAAGATGGCGTTTCTGTCGCCAAAGAGATCGAACTCTCCGACAAGTTCGAAAACATGGGTGCACAGATGGTGAAAGAGGTCTCCTCCCAGACCTCCGACGTGGCCGGTGACGGCACTACCACTGCCACCGTACTGGCCCAGGCGATCGTTCGCGAAGGTCTGAAGGCGGTTGCCGCCGGGATGAACCCGATGGACCTGAAGCGCGGTGTCGATAGCGCTGTCTCTGCCGCAGTCAAGGAACTGAAGTCGATTTCCAGACCCTGCTCTGACGACAAGGAGATCGCCCAGGTCGGTACCATCTCCGCCAACTCCGATGAGAACATCGGCAACATCATCGCCGAGGCGATGCAGAAGGTGGGCAAGGAAGGCGTGATCACTGTGGAAGAGGGTTCCGCCCTCGACAACGAGCTGGATGTGGTAGAAGGCATGCAGTTCGACCGCGGCTACCTCTCCCCCTACTTCGTCAACAACCAGCAAAGCATGACCGCCGAGTTGGAAGACCCCTACGTGCTGCTGCACGACAAGAAGATCTCCAACATTCGCGACCTGCTCCCGGTGCTGGAAGGTGTGGCCAAAGCGGGCAAGCCGCTGTTGATCGTCGCCGAAGACGTGGATGGCGAGGCACTGGCGACCCTGGTCGTCAACAACCTCCGCGGCATCGTCAAGGTTGCCGCCGTCAAAGCCCCCGGTTTCGGTGATCGCCGCAAGGCGATGCTGCAGGATATTGCGATCCTCACCGGCGGCACCGTGATCTCTGAAGAGGTGGGTCTGAGCCTGGAGAAGGCTGGCCTGAGCGAGCTGGGCACCGCTAAGAAAATCGTCATTACTAAGGACGAGACCACCCTCATCGATGGCGCCGGCGCCGAGAACGACATCAAGGCCCGGGTCGAGCAGATCCGCGCTCAGATCGAAGAGACCAGCTCCGACTACGACCGCGAGAAGCTGCAGGAGCGTGTCGCTAAGCTGGCCGGCGGTGTGGCCGTGATCAAGGTTGGTGCCGCCACCGAGGTCGAGATGAAAGAGAAGAAGGCTCGCGTCGAAGACGCCCTGCACGCCACCCGTGCTGCGGTGGAAGAGGGTGTGGTACCCGGCGGCGGTGTTGCCCTGGTGCGTGCCCTGCAGGCGGTCAAGGCGCTCAAGGGCGACAACCATGATCAGGATGTGGGCATCACCATCGCCTGCCGCTCCATGGAAGAGCCGCTGCGCCAGATCGTTGCCAACGCTGGTGGCGAGCCGTCAGTGGTGCTGAACAAGGTGGGCGAGGGCGAAGGTAACTTCGGCTTCAACGCCGCTAACGACACCTACGGTGACATGATCGAGATGGGTATCCTCGATCCCACCAAGGTGACTCGTTTCGCGCTGCAGAATGCCGCCTCTGTGGCCGGTCTGATGATCACCACCGAGTGCATGGTGGCCGAAGAGGCAAAGGATGAGCCAGCTGCTGCACCCGATATGGGCGGCATGGGTGGTATGGGCGGAATGGGTGGCATGGGCGGCATGATGTAATCATCCTCCCCCATCCAGCCTTAGCCTGGAGAAGCCCCGCAGCGAAAGTTGCGGGGCTTTTTTTGTGCCTGTAGCACCGCTCATGCCACAAATGGCAGATTATAGGGCGGGCCATGCCCGCTGGCAGCATTGGGTTGGCGCCCATGGGGCGCCCTATGTAACAGACACGCGCCCGCCGATTATTCATTGCCAATGTCGGTGGGTAGTTTCAAATCTCCACCCCAATCGCTGGGTAACCACCATTCCCCTACGTGGCGATGAAAGGTAGACCAGGGCCAATCGACTACGCGTTCTACCAGCCCATGTTTGAGCGGGTTTATGTGGACGTAATCGAAATGCCGAGCGTAGTCGATTCCATTATCGATGTGGTGGCCAGAAACGTGGCTGCCAATAGGGCGAGCATGCGGCCCGCCGGCAGCGTTGGTTTGGCGCCTATGGGGGCCCTATTCGTATGCGCCGATATCCGGTGCCTTGCCGTTGTATTTCAGGCTCACCCCTTGACCCTTGCGCCAACTGAGGGGGTGGTCGAGGCGCAGGGTGTTTGTCGCGTAGTCGATGCTGATGATCCGTGTGCTTTGGGTATCGCCATCGAGCTGGATCTGGTCGCCCTGTTCGCCGGGGATGCCGAAGCCGTCGTAGAAATAGGCGGCATCTTTTACCTTCATCTCGGTGCCGCTGCCGGCGCTGCTGGTCTGGGTGAGAAAAGTACCGGCGTCGATCAGCGGGCTGTCGTCCCGCAGGCGGTAGTCGTGGTTGGCTGGGTCGATGAAGTGGGGGGCGGCGATCACCAGGCCGTGCTGAAAGTTGGGGTCTTGCCGGTTCATCTGGGTGATGGTCAGCTGGGGGCGCTCCGGGCCGCGGTTGCCGTTACCGTAGATCGCCAGGTAGGGACCATCGCCGCTGGCGCTGATGATGGCGGTGTGGTCGAACCGGTAGCCGTCGCGGCGGTCGAGGTAGAGCTGCACCGGCTTGCCCTTGAGGATCTGGTTCCACCAGGCCCAGCGGCTGTCATTGTTGACGAAACGGCTGCCGCTGAGCAGGTTGTTGGTGAAGCGGTTATCCTCAAACTGGCCACCCTTGCGGCTGCGTTGCAGCCAGATGCCGGCGAACTGGGAGGCGTAGAAGAGGTTGTTGTAGACCCGGTTGCCCCAGTTGTGCCGCGCCTCCTTACCGTAGAGCGCCATGCGCAGGCCGGGGCCGGTGGTGTCGTGGAAGCGGTTGTGGCGGATGATCCCCTGCTGACCGGCGTACTGGATGCCGGAGAAGGGGGACTTGTTGCCGGAGTTGGCGGTGTAGTCGAACTCGTTGGCCTCGATCAGGTTGCGCCGGGTGGCGTTGTATTTGCGGGTCTTCACCTGACCATCGCAGTCGTAGACCTCGCCGCCCTTCTGTCGCTCATTGTAGAAGTAGTTGTTGCGCAGCACGTTGTAGTTGCCACAGCGGATATCCCACAGCGCGTGGTGGGCGTTGCGGATGGAGTTGCCCTCCACCAGGTTGCGCTCTGAGTCGACCAGCGAGAGCGCGTCGTCCGCGTTGCCTTTCAGGGTGTTGTTGATGAAGCGGTTGTGGCTGGCGTGGAAGAAGAAGATGCCCGACTTGGAACCGGCTCTGTCGTAGGCCTGGCTGAAGTGGTTGTCGCGCACGATGTTGTTGTGGGCCTCCAGGAAGTAGAGCCAGCGCCCTACCTTCTCGACATTGAAGCCTTGGATCACTACATATTCCCGGTTGCTCAGGTCGATCGCTGGTTTTAGCTTTTTACCGGTGATGATGACCGTCTCCGACTGGTAGTTGCGGAAGGTGACAAAGTTGCCCTCAGTGCCGGAGTTGCGCACCTTCAGCTGCGCCTTGAAGCGGCCCTCGCGAACATAGACGGTGTCGCCGGCATGGGCCGCTCTGCTTGCCTCGTCGAAGGAGTTATAGGCGGTGTCGCTGCCGCCGCTACAGCTGCGGCTCTCCGGGGTGTAGTTGGTGCAGCTCGACTTGCCGATCTGGTTGTCGACGAACAGGCGGTTGCCGTTGCTGATGGCCGTTGTCTGATCCGCGCTGATCCCAAGTGTGGGTGGTGTGGCCGGGCTGGGGCTTCCGCTATAGGCGGAGGGCGTTAGCCCCGAAAGCGAAATGGAGAGAAGCAGAGGAAGCAGGTTGCGGTTGTCCATGAATGCCCTTTCTGAGAGTGCTGAGGTGGCACTCTATTGTAGGGCTTGGAGGGAAAGGAAATCCTTGTTTTGTTCGTAAGCCTGGTGGAGTGGCCGACTGTTTGGCAGCTGTATAAGGCGGGCCATGCCCGCCGTCAGCATTGGATTGGCCCCCCCCTCATTGACAGGATCTAGCCTTCGGACTCGAAGGCGCCGATATCCGGTGCATTGCCGTTGTACTTTAGGCTCACCCCCTGACCGCTGCTCCAGCTCAGAGAGCGGTCGAGGGTCAGGGTGTTGTTTGCGTAGTCCACTGCGACCACGATGGCGGTGGCGCTGTTCCCCTCCAGCTGGATCTCGTCGCCCTGTTCGCCGGGAATGCCGAATCCGTCGTAGAAGTAGGCGGCATCTTTTACCGGCAGGGTGGTGCCGCTGCCAGCGCTGGCGGTCTGGGTGAGAAAAGTACCGGCATCGATCATCGGACTGCCTGCCTTGAGGTGGAAGTCACGCCCCCCTTCGTCAACAAACGCCGGCTGCGCAACCATGTTATTGCGGAACTTGCCGGGTTCGTTGCTGTTCCACCAAGCGACAGAACGTTGTGGATCGATGCCGGATTCGCGAAAGCCGTTGCCGTAGGTGATCAGGTAGGGCTGGTCGGGGTTGGCGTGGGCGAAGGCGTTGGTGTCGAACAGGTAGCCTGAGTCGCGGCTCAGGTAGAGCTGCACCGGTTCGCCTTTCAATTCATTGTTCCACCAGCTCCAGCGGTTGTCGTTGTTGACGAAGCTGCTGCCGCCGAGAATGTTGTTCTTGAAGATGTTGTCGCTCACGCTGTGCTTTGGTTGGATCCAGACGCCGGCGAAGTCGGAGTTGTGCATAACGTTCTGATAGACCCGGTTGCCGGTGACATGGTTGGCCTCGGTGCCGTAGAGTGCCAGGCGAAGGGCGGGGCCGGTGGTGTCGTGGAAGCGGTTATGGCGGATGATGCCGTCCTGGCCGCCATACTGGATGCCAGAAAAGGGCGACTTGTTGCCGGAGTTGGCGGTGTAGTCAAACTCGTTGCCCTCGATCAGGTTGTGCTTGGTGGCGTTGTATTTGTAGGTTTTGACTTGGCCGTCGCAGTCGTAGACTTCGCCATCCTTCTGCCGTTCGTTGTAGAAGTAGTTGTTGCGCAGCACGTTGTAGTTGCCGCAGCGGATATCCCACAGGGAGTGGAAGGCGTTGATGATACTGTTGCCCTCCACCAGATTGCGCTCCGAATCGACCAGCGAGAGTGCATCGTCCTCGTTATCTTCCAGGGTGTTGTTGATGAATCGGTTGTGGCTGGCGTGGAAGAAGAAGATGCCCGCCTTGGAGCCGGCCGAGTCATAGGCCTGGCTGAAGTGGTTGTCGCGCACGATGTTGTTGTGTGCCTCGAGGAAGTAGAGCCAGCGTCCGACCTTGTCCACATTAAAGCCCTGGATCACCACATACTCCCGGTCGGTCAGGTCGATCGCCGGGGCCAGTGTGGCGCCGGTGATGGTGACCGTCTCCGACTGGTAGTTGCGGAAGGTGACAAAGTTGCCTTCAGTGCCGGAGTTGCGCACCTTCAGCTGCTCTTTAAAGCGGCCCTCGCGCACATAGACGGTGTCGCCAGCCTGGGCCACAGCGGTCGCGCCGTCGAAAGTGTTGTAGGCGGTGTCGCTGCCGCCGCCACAGCTGCGGCTCTCGGGAGCGTAGTCGTTGCAGCTTGAGCTGCTGATCTGGTTGTCGACGAAGAGGCGGTTACCGGTAGCGATGACTGCGGCCTGATCCACGGTAATCTCAAACGCCGGCAGTGAGACCTGGTGGGTGCCGTCGCTGACATGCACCCGAATGCCGCTATGATGGCCGAGATCACCTGCATGCGGGGAGCCGCTGATGGTGCCGGTGACGGCATCGAAGCGGGCCCAAGCCGGCAGGCCGCTGACGCTGAAGGTCAGGGGATCGCCATCCGGATCGCTGGCCGCCGGAGTAAAGCTGTAGCTGCTGTTCTCCTCGATGCGGCTCGGCGGGGTGCCGGAGATCTCGGGTGCCCGGTTGGCGGTTGTGGTCGATGTGGTGGTTGAACTTGAATCGCTGCTGCCAGTACCAGAGGTGAAACCTGTGGTAGTGCTGATGGCGATCGAACTACCGCTAGAGCTGCCGCCTGAGCTGCTACTGGTGTTGGCAGTGGTGCTGCTTACCACTGTACTGCTGTCGTCACAGGCGGAGAGCAGTAGCCCTGAAAGCGAAGTGGAGAGAAGCAGAAGTAGCAGGTTGCGGTTGTTCATGAACGGCCTTTCTGAGATTGCTGATGTTGCGGGCTAGAATAGGAGGTTGCGGGAAACAAAGTCCTTGCCTGCTTCGCAATCCTGGTGGGCAGGAGCGCCTGACAGTCGGGAAATCTTACAAAATGTGAACCGCTTTCGGCCTGGGTGGGAACCCGGTCCGCCACGAGGGGGATTGTGCGGCGTTGAATGGCGGTGTTTGCGGATTCGCAAAGTCGTGGTGGCTATGGCGTTGTTACCATTAGTAACCCGTATTACCTGTTGGTGAAGAGAGATGGACAGAGGAACTCGCAACTACGTGGTCTTTTTGGTTTTGCTGGTGCTCGGTCTGGCGCTGCTGTTCGGCTATGAAAGCCCGAAAGTCAGCGAATTGAACCAGCGTCTCGCAGCTGATCCGGAGCTGAACAGCTTCAGCTACCGTTTCCGGGTGGTGCGGCTCGATGGGCGCAAGGCGGTGATGAGTACGCCGCGCTCCACTGAGGTTCCGGTGGAGCGGATTCTGCACCTGCTGTTTGACGATCTCACATCCCGCCAGACCAGCGGCCCGCGCTTTCAGCAGGCACAGCGTGAGCTGGCGCGAATCCAGACCAAAGCCCGAGACATGGTGCTGGCCGACCCGGCGGTCGAACGGGTGAGCTGGGAACTCGACCGAGACTGGCTGATGCAGCATGGGGTGCAGCTCGTTCCATAACCGATCATCAGTCTGATTGAGTCGCGCATGGTAGGGCAGTAAGCTGTTCCCTCTTTCCCCAGAGTGGCCAAATTAGGGACTGGTATGTCCGACGCAATTGCCGAGAGTGTGGAGGTGGAGTGGTCCGCCTGGTGCGAGACGCTGGCCGATGCCGGCGAGCGGGTGCCCGATACTGCAGCCCTGGTGGCAGACCTGAAGCGGGCCTGGGAGGCGAGCGGTTATGTGGCGCAGAGTTGCAAGCGGGATCCGGGGCTGCTGCCGGGGCTGCTTAACAGTGGTCAGCTGCAGTCGAGCTACACCGCTGGCGAGATGGCAGGTCAGCTAGCAGAGCGACTGGCGGATGCCAGCGACGAAACCGCCCTGCACAAGATTCTGCGCCAGTTCCGCCGCCAGCAGATGGTGCGCATCATCTGCCGCGACATTGCCGGCTGGGCGCCGCTGGGTGAGACCCTGGAAGACCTCTCCGAACTGGCCGACATCACCATCCAGCAGAGTCTGGTGCTGCTCTATGACTGGACCTGCCGGGAGATGGGTACGCCGCGCAACGCCGCAGGCGAGGCCCAGTCCTTGCTGGTGCTCGGCATGGGCAAGCTGGGCGCACGCGAACTCAATCTCTCCTCCGATATCGACCTGATCTTTGCGTACCCGGAGCCAGGCGAGACCGATGGCCCGCGGCCGCGCAGCAATGAGCGGTTCTTCATTCGCCTCTGCCAGCGTCTGGTGCAGGCGCTCGATACCGTCAACCCAGACGGTTTTGTATTTCGCGTCGACACCCGCCTGCGTCCCTTTGGCAGTGTTGGTCCGCTGGCGATGCACTTCGATGCCCTGGAGAACTACTACCACTCCCAGGCGCGGGAGTGGGAGCGCTATGCCATGATCAAGGCGCGCTTGGTGGCGGGTGATCCGGCGGCGGGTGAGGTATTGATGGCGCTACTGCGCCCGTTTGTTTACCGTCGCTACCTCGACTTTGGCGCCATCGAATCGCTGCGCAAGATGAAGCGCATGATCAGCGCTGAGCTGCACAAGAAGGGTATGGACGCCAATATCAAACTGGGGGCCGGCGGCATCCGCGAGATCGAGTTCATCGGCCAGGCGTTTCAGCTGATCCGCGGCGGGCGGGATTCCGAGCTGCAGATCCGGCCAATCCTACCGGTGCTGAAGCGGCTGCAGCAGAAAGAGTACCTGCCCGAATATGTGGTGCGTGAGCTGGCTGAGGCCTATGAGTTCCTGCGTCTGGTGGAGAACCGTATCCAGGCTTGGGCGGACCGCCAGACCCACCTGCTGCCAACGGATGAAGGATTGCGGCTGCGTCTGGCCCGGGCCATGGGCTTCGGCAGCTGGGAGCCGTTTGCCGCGGCGCTGGCGCGCCATCGGCAGCGGGTGCAGGGGCATTTTGACAAGGTATTTGCCGCGCCACAGGCCGAGGTAGAGAGTGACAGCCAGCCGCTGAGTGGCGTCTGGGATGAGAGTATGGAGCCGGAGGAGGCCCAGGCGGCGCTGGCCGAGGCTGGCTTTAATGCGGTGGCCGAGACCCACCGGCGGCTGCAGCAGTTTCACGGCTGCGCCGCCTGCCGTGGCCTGGGCGCGCGCGGTCGCGCCCGCCTCGGTGAGCTGATGCCGTTGCTGCTGGAAGCGGCGGGGCAGCAGGAGAATCCGGATCAGACCCTGCAACGGCTGCTTGATCTGCTCGAGTCGATCGTGCGCCGCACCGCCTATCTGGCGCTGTTGGTGGAGAGCCCGCTGGGGCTGTCGCAGCTGGTGCGGCTGAGTGGCGTCAGTCCCTGGATCACCCGGCTGTTGTCGCGGCATCCGATCCTGCTGGATGAGCTGCTCGATCCGCGTCGGCTCTACTCGCCGCTCAATCGCCGGGAATTGGAGCAGGAGCTGGAGGTCCAGCTCGCCGGGATCGAGAAGGACGATTTGGAGCAGCAGATGGAGCGGCTGCGCCAGTTCACCCAGAGCAACATGCTGCGGGTGGCGGCGGCGGATATCACTGGACAGGTTCCGCTGATGGTGGTCAGCGACTATCTGACCGAGATCGCCGAGACCAGCATCGTGCGGGTGGTCGAGCAGGCCTGGGCTGCGATGGTGCAACGCTACGGAGCACCGAAGGGGCTGGCGGTCGGCGAGAGCAGCTTCGTGGTGATCGGCTACGGCAAGCTCGGCGGCATCGAGTTGGGCTACAGTTCCGATCTCGATATGGTCTTTCTGCACGCCATTGACGATCAGTTTGCCGAGACAGACGGCGCAAAGTCGATCCCGGTGGAGGTTTTCTATGCGCGCCTGGCGCAGCGCATGATCCACCTCTTCACCACCCGCACCCCCTCCGGCATCCTCTACGAGGTGGATATGCGGCTGCGGCCCAACGGCAATTCCGGGATGATGGTCAGCTCGATGCGGACCTTCGAGAGTTATCAGCAGGAGAAGGCCTGGACCTGGGAGCACCAAGCGCTGATTCGTGCCCGCCCGGTGGCAGGTGACCCGAAGGCGAAGGCACGCTTTGAGGCGGTTCGCCGGCATATCCTCGGCCAGCCGCGGGAGGCGCAGCGGCTGCGCGCCGAGGTGCTGGAAATGCGCGAGAAGATGCGCCAGAGCCTGGATAAAAGCAGTGCCGCCCAGTTCGATCTGAAGCAGGGGCGGGGCGGTATCGTCGATATTGAATTTATGGTTCAATACGCGGTCCTTCGGTGGGCGCATCAACACCCCGAACTGCTGGAGTGGACCGACAATGTCCGGTTGCTGGAGACGTTGTCGCGGCTTGGTCTGCTGGCCGGCGACACCGCGGAGTTGATGACTGGCGCCTACAAGGTTTTCCGTGCGGTCTATCACCGCAACGCGCTCCAGGATCAAGCGGCGCTGATCGCCGATGATCAGCTGACAGAAGAGCGCGCCATGGTCAGGGAGGCGTGGGCCGACCTGATGGCAGAGTAGAAGCATTCGAGGCGTAGTTGATGATAGGAACAATGGCGGATCGCGATGGGGTCATCTGGCTTGACGGTGAGATGGTGCCTTGGCGCGAGGCAAAGACCCACGTACTGACCCACACCCTGCACTACGGCATGGGCGTGTTCGAAGGAGTGCGGGCCTACCACGCTGAACAGGGCACCGCCATCTTCCGGCTTGAGGAGCACACCGAACGGCTGTTCAACTCCGCCCATATCCTGGGGATGCAGATGCCCTTCGATCGCGACACCCTTAACGCGGCGCAGCGGGCGGCGGTGCGCGAAAATAACCTGGATTCCGCCTATATCCGTCCGATGTGTTTTTATGGCTCCGAGGGCATGGGGCTGCGCGCCGACAATCTCAAGGTGCATGTGATGGTCGCCGCCTGGGAGTGGGGCGCTTATCTGGGCGATGACGGCATCAACAAGGGCATCCGCATCCGCGTCAGTTCTTTTACCCGTCACCACGTCAACGCCACCATGTGCCGGGCCAAGGCCAATGGCAACTACATGAACTCGATGATGGCGCTGCAGGAGGCGCTGCACGATGGCTACGACGAGGCGCTGCTGCTGGATGCCAACGGTTTTGTCATGGAGGGCTCCGGCGAGAACATCTTCATCGTCCGCGACGGCGTTCTGCACACCCCCGATCTGACCTCCGCACTGGATGGCATCACCCGCAAGACGGTGATCGAGCTGGCCGGCGAGATCGGCGTGCCGGTGGTGGAGCGTCGCATTACCCGCGACGAGATCTACATCGCCGACGAGGCCTTCTTCACCGGCACAGCCGCCGAGGTGACACCGATCCGCGAGGTCGACAACCGCCAGATCGGTTCCGGTAGTCGCGGCCCGATCACCGAGCGGCTGCAGAAGATGTACTTCGACCAGGTCCACGGCCGCCGCGAGACCCGCCCCGAGTGGCTGGCGTACGTCTAACCCGCTGCTTTTCCAGAGGAAGATCCCATGTCTGAATCCAACGCACGCCCTGTCGGGCAGGAAGTGATCAAGGTCAAGCGTAGCGAGTTGCCGCTGAGCTGCCCGCCCCAAGACGCGCCGCTGGCGGCTATGCATCCGCGGGTCTACCTGCCGATCGAGAAGACGGGCAGCGCGGTCTGTCCCTACTGTGGCGCAAGCTACCAGCTGGACGACTGATCAGCGCCATCGGTTTGGGCTCCGCTTCCCCCATTCTGGTGGTCGGCCCCTCCTGGGCCGGTGATATGGTGATGGCTCAGAGCCTGTTCAAGGCGCTGAAACGGCGCGACCCCGAAGCATCTGTCGAGGTTCTCGCCCCCGGTTGGAGCAAGCCACTGCTGGCGCGTATGCCAGAGGTGGATGCGGCGATCGAGATGCCGCTCGGCCATGGCCGCCTCGGTCTGGCTGAGCGTTGGCGGCTCGGCCATTCGCTGCGCAATCGTGGTTACTCTCAGGCGATCCTCCTCCCCAACTCCCTCAAATCGGCGCTGGTCCCCTTCTGGGCTAGGATCCCTCTACGTACCGGTTGGATCGGTGAGCTGCGCTACGGTCTGCTCAACGATGCCCGCCGGCTCGACAAACAGCGCTGGCGTATGACGGTGCAGCGCTTCGTGGCGCTGGCCCAGCCCGCCGGGGAGCGTGAGCTGCCGGAGATTGAGCCCCCGGCGCTGCAGGTTGACCCCGCCGAGCGCCAGCGGGCGCTGCAGGCGCTGGGACTGAAGAAAGGCGAACGGCCACTGCTGGCGCTCTGCCCTGGTGCCGAGTTTGGTCCCTCCAAGCGCTGGCCCGAGGCCCACTATGCGGAGCTGGCCAACCACTATCTCTCCCAGGGCTGGCAGGTCTGGCTGTTTGGGGCCGACAAGGATCAGCCTGCTTGCGCCGAGATCGATCGGTTGAGCGACGGGGCCTGTGTCGATCTGGCCGGGCGTACCACCCTGGCGCAGGCGGTGGATCTGCTCTCCCTGGCCGATGCGGTGGTCAGCAACGACTCTGGGTTGATGCACGTCGCAGCCGCGTTGGATCGCCGTCTGGTGGCGGTATATGGCTCCACCGACCCCGGTTTCACGCCGCCGCTGAATTCCCGTTCCAAGGTGGTGCGGTTGGGCCTCGACTGTAGCCCCTGCTTTCAGCGTGAATGCCCGAAAGGCCATCTCGACTGCCTCAACAGGCTGCCGGTAGAGTCGGTGATCGATGCGCTGGAGGCGCTACCCCGATGAGAGTGCTGTTGGTCAAGACCTCCTCCCTGGGAGATCTGATCCACAGCTTGCCGGCGCTCAGCGATGCGCAGCGGGCGATCCCCGGTATCCGCTTCGACTGGCTGGTGGAGGAGGGCTTCGGCGAGATCCCCGCCTGGCACCCGGCGGTGGAGCGGGTGATCCCGGTAGCACTGCGGCGCTGGCGTAAAGCGCCGCTGCAGGCCTGGCGCAGTGGCGAGTGGCGGTGCTTCCGCACGCTCTTGCGTGAGCGCGAGTATGATCTGGTGATCGATGCTCAGGGGTTGCTGAAGAGCGCTCTGCTGGCAGTGCAGGCGCGGGGTGAGGTGGTCGGCCTGGATGTCGATTCGGCGCGGGAGCCTCTCGCCTTCCTCGGCTACGACCGCTGTTTCAGCGTAGCCAAGGGGCAACACGCGGTAGCCCGGCTGCGCCAGCTATTTGCTGCCGCCCTTGGCTATCCTCTGCCAGAGAGCGCGGCCGATTTTGGCATCGCCTCTCGCTTTCAGCAGGCCGATCCTGCAGCACCGCCCTACCTCTTCTTTTTGCATGGCACCACCTGGCAGAGCAAACACTACCCCGAGTCCCAGTGGCGGGAGCTGATCGGGTTGGCCGCCGAGGCGGGTTTTAAGGTGCAGCTCTCTTGGGGCAGCCCGGCGGAGCGGGAGCGTGGCCTGCGCCTGGTCAAGAGTAGCGCCAGCGCCAAGCTGATGCCGCGCCTACAGCTGAGTGAATTGGCGGCGCTGCTCGCCGGAGCGGCCGGGGTGGTCTCGGTCGATACCGGCCTAGCCCATCTGGCTGGGGCATTGGGGGTGCCAAGCGTCGTGCTGTTTGGTCCCACCGCAGCGGGCCTGACCGGGTTGATTGGCGCGCGCCAACAGAATCTCCAGGCGGCGATGAAGTGTGCACCCTGTCTGAGGCGGCGCTGCCCGCTGTCGGATCTGGGCGAGCCGCTCTGCTTTCAAACCCTGTCGCCGCCGCAGGTCTTTGCGCAACTGCAGGCGAACATGGCACAGTCGCTTCCTGATCCAGAGTGAGCGAAGAGTGACCATGCGAGTCAGCGGCTTTACCTTTCTGCGCAACGGCGTGCTGTTGGGCTATCCCTTCATCGAGAGCATCCGTTCAGTGTTGCCGATCTGCGACGAGTTTGTGGTGGCGGTGGGGCAGAGTGACGACGGTACCCGTAAACAGATCGAGGCGATCGGCAGCGACAAGATCCGTATCATCGATACTCAGTGGAACGAGGCGATGCAGGACCGCGGCTATGTCTATGCCCAGCAGAAGATGATCGCCCACTTCAACTGCAGCGGCGACTGGGCCTTCTATCTGGAGGGGGATGAGGTGCTGCATGAGGATGATCTGGATAGCATCCTCGCCAGTATGCAGCGTCACCTGGATGACCCGCAGGTGGAGGCGCTGGTGTTCGACTACCACCATTTCTACGGTAGCCCGGAGTGGCTGGCAGTCAGTCCAGGCTGGTATCGGCGCGCACCGCGGATCATCCGCAACTCGATTCGCAGCTACTCCCCCGATGGGCTGTTTTTTGTGGTGATGGATCGAAACAAGCAGGGCCGCTATCCGCGGGCTGCGTTGGCGAATGCGCCGATCTACCACTACGGCCATGTGCGCAGCAGCGAGCGGATGCGCGAGAAGATCAATCAGGTGAGTCGCTACTGGGGCCATCAGCCGCCTAAGTTTGAAGGCTACGCCATCGACCCTCAGGCGCTGGCGCGGTTTCAGGGAACTCACCCGTCGGTGATGGTCGACTGGCTGGCGCGAGATGCGCAGCAGAGCTTTGTCCCTGATCCTGACTACCTGCCAACCCGCCGCGAACTGAAACACCGTCGGGCGATGCGTCTGGAGCGCTGGTTCGGGCTGGAGTTGAGCAAGAAGCACTACAAGCTGGTCCGGGATTGAGGCAGATGAGCGCACGCCCCCAATGGCAGCAGCAGAGCGATGAGCTGGCCCGCGGGATGGCGGTGGCGGCGGCCTTTGCCATCCCGCTGCCCACCGCCTGGGTGGGTATCACGATGGGGTTGTTCCTGCTGTTCTGGATCGCTAGCGGCGACTTTGCCAACAAGTGGCAGCGGGTTCGGCAGAATCCGGTGGCGCTGATGGCGCTGGGGCTGTTTGCTCTGTTGGGTCTGGGGGTGAGCTATTCGAGTGTGGGTCTTAGTGAGGCGCTTGAAGGTTGGGGGGCCTATCACAAGCTGATCTATATCGCGCTGCTGGTGTCGGTGCTGAATGAGCCGAAATGGCAGCAGCGGGCGTTGATGGCCTTTGTGCTGGCGATGCTGTTGGTGCTGCTGCTCTCCTATGCGCAGCTGCTGGGGTTCTGGCCGGAGGGCAAGCCAGAGCAGGAGTTTGCGCCATTCAAGGGGCGTATCGCGCACAATTTCTTTATGGCCTTCGCTGCCTATCTGGTGTTCGATCTGTTTATGCGTCAGCCAGCCCGGCGTCTGTTGTGGGCTGGCATCCTGCTGCTGATGCTCTACAACATCCTGGTGATGGTGCCGGGGCGCACCGGGCAGCTGGTGTTGTTTGTGATGGTGGTGTTGGCCACCTGGCACCATTGGCGCTGGCGCGGCCTGCTGGTCGGAGCGCTGTTGACACTGGCGCTGGGAGCTGCGGCGATGCAGTTTTCCGACGGTTTCCGGCCGCGGATGCAGGCGCTACTGGATAATGCCAGCAGTTACTTTGAGGGAGGGGCAGCAGAGAGCTCCACCGGTCTGCGTCTCTCCTACTATGAAAACTCCATCGAACTGATCCTGAAGCATCCCCTGATCGGTACCGGTACCGGCAGCTTTATCCACGAGTACCAGCAGCACGCCAACGCCAAGGGAGTGCCGCTGACCGATAATCCCCATAACGAATATCTCAATCTGGGGGTGCAGCTGGGGCTGCTCGGTATGGGCGCACTGTTGCTCTTCTTCCTGTTGCAGTGGCGTTTTGCCGGTTTGATGCGGCCGGAACAGCGGAGACTGGCTCAGGCGCTGGTGTTGGCGATGGCGTTGGGCTGCCTCTTTAACTCCTTCCTGATGGACCACGGTGAGGGCAAGTTCTATGTGATCCTCGCCGGGATCCTGTTTGCCAGGACCAGAGAGGCCACCGCCCAGGCGCTGCGCGAGGGCACGCCCGCCTCCCTCAGCGTGATCGTCATCACCCGTAACGAGGCGGCGCGGATCCGTGCCTGCCTGGAGTCGGTGAGCTGGGCCGACGAGATCCTAGTGCTCGACTCCGGCAGTAGTGACGAGACTCTGGCGATCTGTCGAGAATACACCGACAAGGTGTTTGTGAACCGCGACTGGCAAGGCTTCGGCGTGCAGAAAAACCGGGTGCTCGACAAGGCCAGAGGCGACTGGGTGCTGTCGATTGATGCGGATGAGCAGGTGCCCGAGGCGCTGCAGGCGGAGATCCACCAACTGCTGGTGTTGGCTGATGAGGCCCCGGCAGTCTACAAGATTCCTCGGCTCTCCTCCTACTGTGGCCGGCAGATGCGCCACGGTGGCTGGTGGCCCGACCATGTGGCACGGCTGTTCCGTCGCGGCAAGGCGCGCTTCAGCGATGATCTGGTCCATGAACGACTGCTGTTCGTGCCACCGGCGGGGCGTCTGGAGAACCCGCTCACCCACCAGAGTTTCGACAACCTGGAGCAGGTGCTGGAGAAGGTCAACCGTTACTCCAGCGCCAGCGCCGAGCGGATGCTGCAACAGGGCAAGCGGGGTGGGGTCGGCAAGGCATTGCTGCGTGGTCTCTGGAGCTTCCTGCGCGGTTATATCTTGCGCGCCGGCTTTCTCGATGGCAGCGAGGGGTTGATGCTGGCGATCTCCAATGCCGAGGGGGTCTACTACAAATACCTCAAACTCTATTACCTGGGACGGCGTCGGTGAGAGTGAGTCTGATCGTCACCAGCTACCAGTGGCCGGAGGCGCTCGCCTGTGTTGTGCAGAGCCTGTTCCGGCAGAGCCGGCTGCCGGATGAGATCATCGTCGCCGATGATGGCTCAGGGCCTCAGACCCGTGAGCGGATCGCGCAGCTGGCAGTGAGCGCGCCCTGTCCGCTGCATCACGTCTGGCAGCCGGATCAGGGGTTTCGTGCGGCGGCGATCCGTAACCAGGCGGTGGCCCGAGCCAGCGGCGACTATCTGATCTTTCTCGACCACGACTGCATCGCCTTCCCCCATTTTGTCGAGCGCCAGCTGGACCTCGCCGAGCCGGGCTGGTTTGTCGCCGGCAACCGCCTGCTGCTGAATCCCAGCCTCAGTCGGCGGGTGCTCGACGGCGAGCTCTGGCCGCCGGACTGGAGCGCCAGGCAGTGGCTCACCGCCCGCCTTAGCGGCGGGGTCAATCGCCTGTTACCGCTGCTGCGGATCGGTGAGGCGCGCTTCCGCAAACGCCGGGCACGGCGCTGGCAGGGGGCGCGGAGCTGTAATCTGGCGCTCTGGCGGGAGGATTTTCTTGCGGTGAACGGTTTCGATGAATCGTTCCAGGGCTGGGGACATGAGGATGCTGATCTGGCGGCACGACTGATCGTCAGTGGCCGCTATCACAAGGATGGCCGTTTTGCCCTGCCAGTGTTGCATCTCTGGCATGCAGAGAATCCCCGTGCGATGGAGGCGGAGAATCGCCAGCGGCTGGAGGCAACCCTTTTGGGTGAGCGCAGTGCCTATGCCGAGCAGGGGGTGAGTCGTTACCTGAATCCGACGCTGGAGGCGGGTGGTGGCTGAACTGCCTGCGTTCAAGCCGCTGCAGCGGCCTCTCACTAAACCACCTAAGCGAGTGCTGCTGATCGCTACCCGGCAGATCGGCGATGTGCTGCTGGCGACGCCGCTGTTGCGTTCGATGTGCCGTGCCTGGCCGGAGACGGTGATCGATGTCTTGGTCTATAAAAATAAGGGCCAGATGCTGCAGGGCAATCCCGATCTGAATCAGGTGATCGAGATCGAGGAGCACCCCGACTTCGCCCAGTACCGGGTGCTGTGGCGGCGTATCTTTCGCCGCTACGAGCTGGCAGTCTCGACGCTGGCGGGGGATCGACCGAATGTCTATGCGTTCCTGGCGGCGCCCAGGCGGGTCAGCCTAATCCCTGACCTGCTGCCCAAGAGCCGTTGGAAACGCTGGATCAACCAGGGCTGGACCCTGCTCGATAATGTCCAGACCCACACCGTTGAGCAGAATCTGATGCTGGCGCGGGTGCTGGGCATCGCGCCGCTGCACCAGCTGGTACCGCCCGTCGCTGCGAGTGACCCCTTCGGTGAGCTGGGCGGATTCCTTGGCCGACATGCGTTTGTGCTGCTCCACCCCTTTCCCATGTGGCGCTACAAGCGCTGGACTGAGGCGGGCTGGCAGGCGCTGCTCACGCATCTTGCTGGGCGTGGTCTGAAACTGCTGATCACCGGCGGGCCAGACCCGGAGGAGCGTAGCTTCTGCGAGCGACTGGCGGCAACGCTGCCGGAGTCGGCGCTGGCAATCCCGGCGCGCTTTGGCTTCGGCGAGCTGGCGGCATTGATGCGTCACGCATCATTGTTCGTCGGCCCGGATACCGCCCTGACCCACTTGGCTGCCGCCTGCGGTACGCCAACTCTGGCGCTGTTCGGTCCGAGCAACCCGGTCAAGTGGGGCCCCTGGCCGAGCGGTTATGCCGATACTCAGCCGCCATTCAAGATGTATTCCGAAACAGCGCAGCGGGTGGCCAATGTGAGCCTGCTGCAGCCGCACTATGCGGAGGCCTGCGTGCCCTGCCGGGAGGAGGGGTGCGAGCGCCACAAGGGCAGTGCTAGCCTTTGCCTTGATCAGCTGTCGGCGCAGCGGGTTATCGTCGCAGTGGATGCGCTGCTGGTTGGTGAGTTGATCCTCGACTAACTGGCGAACTGGGTGTCGTAGAGTGTGCGATAGACCCCGTTGCGGGCCATCAGGCTGGTGTGGTCGCCCTGCTCGATGATGCGGCCCTGCTCCATCACCAGGATCCGGTCGGCGCTCTCGATGGTAGAGAGGCGGTGGGCGATGATCAGAGTGGTGCGGTTCTGTGTGAGGGTCTGCAGTGCCTCCTGGATGTAGCGCTCCGATTCGTTGTCGAGTGCCGAGGTGGCCTCGTCGAGGATCAGGATAGGCGCATCCTTGAGCAGCGCGCGGGCGATGGCAAGGCGTTGGCGCTGGCCGCCGGAGAGGCGGGTGCCATCTTCGCCGATCAGGGTCTCGATGCCGTCTGGCATCTGTTCGATGAACTCGATGGCGTGGGCGGCGCGAGCCGCCTCCAGCACCTTGTCGCGGGGGGTGCCGCGCATCAACCCGTAGGCGATGTTGGCCTCTACCGTGTCGTTGAACAGAGTGACATCCTGGCTCACCAGGGCGATGTTGTTGCGCAGCTGTGCCAGTGGCATCTCGCGGCAGTCGATGCCGTCGAGCAGAATCCGGCCCTGATTCTGCTCATAGAAGCGCGGCAGCAGGCTCGCTAGGGTGCTCTTGCCACTGCCGGAGGGGCCGACCAGGGCAACGGTCTCGCCGGTCGCGATCTTCAGGTCGATGTCGCGCAGGGCCGGCTCACTTGCGCCCTGGTAGCTGAAGTGGATCCTCTCGAAGTGGATCTGGCCGCTGAGGCGTTCGATCGGTCGCTGCCCCTGGTCTGCCTCGCTCGGCTCATCGACCAGGTCAAACACACTCTCTGCCGCCGCCAGCCCCTGCTGTAGTTGCTCGTTGATGCGGATCAGCTTTTTCAGCGGTGACAGCAGCATCACAATGGCGGCGATGAAGGAGACAAAGGAGCCGACGCTGAGCTGGTCGTTGAGCGATTGGATCGAGGCAAAATAGAGCATCCCGGCGAGTCCCAGCACCATTACCATCTGGCCGGCGGGTGAGCTGATCGAGGCGGCGGCGACGCGTTTCATGTGGTAGCGCCGCACCCAGTTGCTGATCTCGCGGAAACGGCCCGACTCGTAGGCCTGGCCACCGAACAGTTTGATCACCTGGTTGCCCTGGATCGCCTCCTCCAGTACATGGGTCATCTCTCCCATCGAGCTCTGGATCGAGTGGCTGAGGCGGCGTAGACGCTTGCTGATCAGGCGCACGATGAGCACGATGATCGGCGCCAGCAGGAACACCACCAGGGTCAGTCGCCAGTTGAGCCAGAGCATGTAGCTGACCAGCCCGAGCACCGCCACCGAGTCGCGCACCAGCACGATCAGTACCTCGGTGGAGGCGGCGGCCACCTGCTCGACGTTGAAGGTGACCTTGGAGAGCACTGTGCCGGTGGGGTTGTCATCATAGAAGCGGTTGGGCAGGCACAGTAGCTTGTCGAAGATCTGGTTGCGCAGGTCCATCACCACCCGGGTCGAGACCGCGTTGATGGTCATGGTACTGGCATAGCTGGTGAGGGCGCGCAGCAGGAACACGCCGACCAGGGCGAACGGCATCAGGCGGATCGTCTGCGGATCCTTCTCCACGAAACTGCCGTCGAGCAGTGGCTTGAGCAGTGCCGGCAGCATCGGTTCGGTGAGCGCCAGCAGCACGGTGAAGAAGATCGAGAGCGCAAACAGCCGGCGGTAGGGTTTGACGTAGCCGAGCAGCCGCAGATAGAGGGTCTTGCTGGTGAGTTTGGGCATGCGGGCTCGGTCCTGGCGGGGTGTAAAGAAATCCGTCGGCAATTCTACCGGGGCGGCTCAGTGATCACCAGTTGGTGCGGTGCTCATGCTATGATCGCGCTTTTCCTGTGACCCGGACGAGAGCGATGTCGATCGAAATTCCCAGCTTTGAGCAGGCCCGCATCCTGGTGGTGGGGGATGTGATGCTCGACCGCTACTGGCACGGCGAGGCGGTGCGCATCTCGCCGGAGGCGCCAGTGCCGGTGGTGCGGGTGGGCGAAGAGGAACAGCGCCCCGGTGGCGCCGGCAATGTGGCGCTGAATGTCGCCGCGTTGGGAAGCAACGCCATGCTGGCGGGGATCATCGGTGATGACGAGCCGGGTCGGATGCTGGGGGATATCCTTGATGCCGCCGGGGTCGACTGCCGTTTCGAATATCTGGATGGCCTTCCCACCATTACCAAGCTGCGGGTGGTCAGCCGTCACCAGCAGTTGATTCGCCTCGACTTTGAGGATGACTTCCCGGCCGCCGGCAGCGAGCTGCTGCTGGAGGCCTGCCGCGCAGTGATCGAAGAGGTCGATCTGCTGCTGCTCTCCGATTACGCCAAGGGCACCCTGCAGGATATTCAGGGGCTGATCGAGCTGGCCAGGCAGCACGGCAAGCCGGTGCTGGTGGACCCAAAACAGCAGGATTTCTCACTCTACCGTGGCGCCACCCTGCTGACCCCCAACCTGGCCGAGTTCGAGTCGGTGGTCGGTCCTTGCCGGGATCAGGAGGAGCTCGTCAGCAAGGGCCAGGCGCTGATCCGGCAGCATGATCTGCAGGCGCTACTGATCACCCGTGGTGAGCAGGGGATGAGCCTACTGCAGCGCGACCTGGAACCCCGACACATGCCGACCCATGCCCGCGAGGTGTTCGATGTCACCGGTGCCGGCGATACCGTGATCTCAGTGCTGGCGGCGGGCTTGGGGGCCGGGCTCAGCCTGGAGTTGGCCACCCACATCTCCAACGTGGCCGCCGGGGTGGTGGTCGGGAAACTTGGCACCGCCTCGGTGACGGTGGACGAACTTAAGGCGGCGATGCTCGAGCATCAGGCGACTCACCGCGGCGTGGTCAACGAAGATGGGTTGCTGCGGCTGATCGGCCTAGCCCGCATCCAGGGCGAGAGCATCGTTGTCACTAACGGTTGTTTCGACATCCTCCACCCCGGTCATGTCACCTATCTGGAGGAGGCGAGCCGCCTCGGCGACCGATTGGTGGTGGCGGTCAACGTGGACGAAACGGTGCGCCAGCTGAAGGGCGAGAATCGGCCGGTGAACGGCCTCGAGCACCGCATGCATGTGCTGGCAGCGCTGGCCTGTGTCGATTGGGTGGTGCCGTTCAGTGAAGAGACCCCAGAGCGGTTGATCTGCCGCCTCAAGCCCGATTTTTTGGTAAAAGGCGGCGACAACGATCCGGACAAGATCCCCGGCGCAGCCTGCACCCGTGAGGCGGGGGGCGAGGTGCGGGTGCTGAGCTATGTGGAAGGTGTCTCGACGACACGGATAGTGGAGTCGATCCGGGAGAGCTAGTCTGCATCCAGAAACTCGGGAATAGACGCGGAGCACCCGGAGGCACAGGGGTTGAAAATAACCTAATCGATTGAATTAATAGGTAATTAATTCTTTGCGACCTTTGCGTTTAGCATGCGCGTTTCCGGACGGACACTAGCGCTCTGCGACTGCAAGCCAGTTGTTGCGACGCGGTGAAAATCAAAGTGAAAACAGTCGAAACCGACATCGTCATCTTCGGCGGCGGCATCGCCGGTCTCTGGACCCTGACCCGCCTGCGCCAGGCCGGTTACGCCTGTCTGTTGCTGGAGTCGGGGTACCTCGGCGGGGTGCAGACGATGGCCTCCCAGGGGATCATCCATGGTGGCACAAAGTACGCACTGGCCGGCAAGCTGACTGGCTCCTCCCAGGCGATTCGCGAGATGCCACAGATCTGGCGTGACTGCCTAGCTGGCCGTGGCGAGATCGATCTGAGCCGGGTACGGCTACTCGCCTCGCATCAGCACCTCTGGTCGAATGGCATGCTCTCGCGGATGGCGGGTTTCTTCGCCGGTAAGGTGATGCAGAGCCGGATCAGCGAGGTGCAGGGGGAAGATCGTCCCGCACTGTTTCGTGACCCAGCGTTCCACGGCAGCGTCTACCAGCTCGATGAGCCGGTGCTCGACATCGCTTCCTTAATTATGGAACTGCAACGTCAACACGGCGACTGTTGTCTGCAGCTGGCGGGGCCAGAAGTGGTCGAGTTCTGTTCTGAAAACCATCTAAGGCTGCAGGGCGAGGATGGCCGTCAGCTGGAGATCCGCTCCCGGCGCATCCTGCTCAGTGCCGGTGCCGGTAACCAGACACTGCTGCGCCGGCTCGGCCGCGACACCCCGGCGATGCAGCGTCGCCCGCTGCAGATGGTGATGCTGCGTGGTGCACTGCCGCCGCTCTATGCCCACTGTCTCGGCGCCAGCGCCAATCCGCGCCTAACGATCACCAGCTACCCAGTGGCGGATGGCACGCAGGTCTGGTACCTGGGAGGCGAGATCGCCGAAAATGGCGTTGGCCGCGATGCCGATGCGCAGATAGCCGCGGCGCAACAAGAGCTGCAGGCGCTGCTGCCTTGGGTCGATCTGAGAGGCGTGCAGTGGGCGACGCTGAACGTGGATCGCGCCGAACCCCGCCAGCCTGACGGCAAGCGCCCCGATAATCCTTATCTGGAGGAACGGGATGGTGTGCTGGTCGGTTGGCCCACCAAGCTGGCCTTTGCGCCGCTGCTGGCGCGCCAGGTGGAGGCGCAGTTGCGCAGCGCTGGCATCGAACCAAATCTACCAGAGGTGGTGCCTGACTGGCCCGCCCCACAACGGGCAGCACTGCCCTGGGAACACGCACAATGGAGCTGAGACCGCTTGGCACGACCGGCATCCAGGTCAGCCCGCTGGGGCTGGGCACGGTGAAGTTTGGCCGCAACCAACAGGTGAAGTACCCGAGTCGGTTCGAGATCCCGGATGACCGGGCGGTGCGGGAGCTGCTGACGCTGAGCCGCGATCTGGGCATCAACCTGATCGATACCGCCCCCGCCTACGGCAATAGCGAGCAGCGCCTCGGCGAGCTGCTGCCTGGCAGTCGTCACGACTGGGTGATTGCCACCAAGGTGGGGGAGATCTTCGAGGCGGGCGAGTCGCGCTTCGATTTTTCCGCCGAGCATACCCGCGCCAGCGTGGAGCGCAGTCTGCGGCGCTTGAGAACCGACTATCTGGATCTGGTGCTGATCCACTCCCAGGGTAAGGATCTGCGAATCCTTGAACAGGAGCCAGTGCTGGATACCCTGCGTCAACTCAAACAAGAGGGCAAGCTGCGGGCCATCGGTATGTCGAGCAAGACCATTGAGGGTGGGCTGCAGGTGGTGCAGAAGTGCGATCTGGTGATGGTGACCTGTAATCTTGATTACAACGAAGAGCTGCCGGTGCTGCAGGCGGCGGCGGATGCGGGCAAGGGGGTGTTGGTGAAAAAGGGACTGATGAGTGGCCATCTGCAGGGGGCCGAGGGCGTTCTCCGCTCGATGGCGTTCATCTTCGACCAGCCCGGCGTCAGCAGCATGATCATCGGCACCATCAATCCGGCACATCTGCGTTCAAACGTGACGGCGATTGAGGCCGTCCTGGCTGGTCGCTGATGCGCGGCCTCTACACCTTGCTGGTCTATCTGCTGCTGCCGCTGGTGGTGCTGCGGCTCTTCTGGCGCAGCCTGCGCGCGCCGGCCTACCGGCAGCGCTGGCTGGAGCGGTTTGGTTCACTGCCGCTGGCCCTGCAGCAGGATTCGATCTGGCTGCATGCGGTCTCGGTGGGCGAGGTGCAGGCCGCCCAGCCGCTGATCCGTGAGCTGCTGCTGCGCTATCCGCAGATGCCGCTGGTGGTCACTACCACCACCCCCACCGGTGCCAGGCGGGTTGATGAGCTGTTTGGCGGTGAGGTGCACCACCTCTATGCCCCACTGGATGTGCCGCTGGTGGTGCGGCGTTTTTTCCGTGCCCTGCGACCGCGTATCCTGATCCTGATGGAGACCGAGATTTGGCCCAATCTGCTGCATGAGTGTCAGCGGCGGGGAGTGCCTTCACTGCTGGCGAATGCGCGTCTCTCGGCTCGTTCGGCGCGCCGCTATCAGCGGCTGGCTGGTCTGACTCGGCAGACCCTGCAGCGGATCGATCTGATTGCCGCCCAGGGTGAGCGGGACGCAGAACGCTTCATCGGCCTGGGTGCTATCTCCGAGCGGTTGCTGGTGAGCGGCAGTGTCAAGTTTGATCTGCGCCTGCCGGCGAGCCTGCGTGAGCAGGTCGATGTGCTGCGCCGCGAGTGGGGGCAGGAGCGACCGGTATGGATCGCTGCCAGCACCCACGAGGGTGAGGAGGGACCGATCCTTGAGGCCCACGCGCAGGTTCGTGAGCGTCTGCCGAATGCGCTGCTGGTGCTGGTGCCGCGTCATCCGGAACGTTTCGAGCGGGTCGCCGAGCTGGTGAGTGTCAGTCGGATGGCGATGGTGCGCCGCTCGCAGCAGCGTCCCTGCAGCGGGAGCACTGCGGTGTTTCTCGGCGACAGCATGGGGGAGCTGCCGTTGTTTCTCGGTGCTGCCGATCTGGCCTTCATCGGGGGCAGTCTGGTGCCGGTGGGTGGGCATAACATCCTCGAGGCGGCGGCCCAGGGGGTGCCGGTGGTGTTTGGCCCGCATGTGTTCAACTTTGCCGAGATCAGTGAGCTGTTTCTGGTCCAGGGTGCGGCCCGCCAAGTGCAGGATGTCGCCGGGCTGGTCGCCCTGTTGCTGAGCTGGCTGGGAGATGCCAGTCAGCGTAGCGTGGTGGGTGAGCGGGGCCGGGAGCTGGTGGAGGCCAACCGTGGTGCGCTGCAGCGGCTGCTGCAGCAGGTCGATCAGCTGTTAGCCGGCGGGCGGCGCTAACGAAAAAGTTGTGTGACCTCTTTGAAGTGGGCGTGGCCGGCGTCACTTAGCCACTCATAGGCGACCGATTCCGCATTGCTGATGATGACCTCGCCGCCACGCAAGCGTTCGATGGCGTTGCGGCGGTTATTGGATGAGCGGGAGGCGATAGCGTCTTCCACCACAAATACCTGATACCCCCACTGCTGCAGGCCGGATGCCGTCTGCAGCACACAGATGTGGGATTCCAGGCCAACGATGATGATCTGCTTACGCTCTTCGGCGCGCTCAAGCTCTTCCTCGAAGCCGGGGGCGGTGCAGCAGGAGAAGGCGAGCCTGTCTTTGGCATCCACCTCGGGGGCAAGGTGCTGGGTGATCTCAGGCAGGGTGCGTCCAAGGCCCTTGGCGTAGTGCTCCGAGAGCACCACTGGGATCTCCAGTATCCGGGCCGCCTGGCTCAGGCGGTTGATGTTGATTAGCATCTGCTCGCGATGCGGCGTGTACATCGCCTTCGCCAGCTTCTCCTGCACATTGATGATCAGCAACTGGGAGCTTTTTGCATGGGCAAGCGGTAGTCTTACTTTGTGCAGATTCATCGCGCATCTCGTTTTGTCGAAAGGGTCAGGCGCAATGCGCAGAGAATCGGCTCCCGGCGCTTGGCTTCAGAACTCAAATGACTTCGCTGGCGCGGCTCCCTGCAACGCCTTCAGTTCAGTCTCGAGGATAGCCTCTTCACGGAACGCGCGCTCCGATTCTCGGGTAATTAGCAGCAGCTCCATTACCGGTGCCTCACCGACCGCGATAAACAAACGTCCGCCGGGCTTCAGCTGGGAGCGGAAGATCTCTGCCTGCTCACTGGTGGGGACCGAGCCGGAGACCAGGATGGCGTCAAACGGACCTTTGATCGACGGGGTCTGCAGCGCATTGCCGGTGCTCAGCGAGACGTTGTGGATGCCCATCTCGTCGAGGCGGGCGGCTGCCTGCTCGGTGAAGTCGGGATGGATGTCGATGCTGACCACCTGCCGCGCGAGCTTCGCCAGACAGGCGGTGAGAAAACCGCTGCCGGTGCCGACCTCATAGACCAGATCAGAGGGCTGGATATCGAGCGACTGCAGCGCCTTGCCTTCGATGCGCGGGAAGAGCATCGTCTCGCCGTGGCCGAGCGGGATCTCGCAATCGGCAAATGCCAGGCCGCGGTAGGCCGCCGGCGCAAAAGCCTCGCGGGGTAGCGTCTGCAGGGTCTCCAGTGCCGCCGGGGAGAGGACCTCCCAGGGCCGGATCTGCTGCTCGATCATATTGAAGCGGGCCCGTTCGATACTGCTCTCGATCATTGGTAAAACCTTGTGCCTAATATTGAATTGACTTTGCCAAACAAGCCTACGGATTTTGCCTCTTTCAGGCAAGGCGGAGGGGTGCGGTGGTAGAGAGGAGGCTAGACTCCGAGGTGCTGGAGCTGGGGGCTGTGGATCTGAATAACTGTTGGACGTTTTCCCTGCATGATGATCGTGGCGGTTGATAACCCCGTGATGTTTATTGGCTTTAAGTTGGGACGGAATTGCATTGCATGGCGCCATCTATATACTGTTCCGGGATTGCAGCGGAGGGGTGATAAGCCCCAATCAACGTGGCGCCATGGTCGGCGCAGTAAACAACCCCCACACAGTGAGACAACCAGCTAGGGGCGCCTGATTTTCAGGCTGAGAGAGACCCTTACCACCTGATCCGGTTAATGCCGGCGTAGGGAAGCTGAACGCACCGACAGCGCTCGCTTCCCTCTGTATCTTGAGAGCAGCCACCATGAGCGCCATCCCAGAAGATTTCATCAAAAAGACCGCCAACCTCTCCGAAGAGGTGACCCGTCCCTTCTTCAAGTCGAAGAAGATCTATGTCGAGGGTTCGCGCCCCGATATCCGCGTGCCGATGCGCGAGATCGAGCAGGATCCCACCGCCGCCAGTTTCGGTGCGGAAGAGAACCCGCCGATCACCGTCTACGACACCTCTGGTCCTTTTACCGACCCGGAGCAGAAGATCGACCTGATGAAGGGCATGCCCGACCTGCGCTCTGGCTGGATCGATGAGCGGAATGACACCGAACAGCTGAAGGGCCCCAGCTCTGAATACGGTCGTGCCCGCCAGGGCGACCCGGAACTGGCCGGTCTGCGCTTCGAGCACATTCGCGCCCCGCGTCGTGCCAAGCCGGGCCAGAACGTCACCCAGATGCACTACGCCCGCCAGGGCATCATCACTCCGGAGATGGAGTTCGTGTCGATCCGCGAGAACTGCCGTCTGCAGGAGATGAAGGCCGATCCACGCTACGCCAAACTGCTACGCCAGCATGCCGGTGAGCCGATGGGCGCGCAGATCCCTGATGAGATTACCCCGGAGTTTGTGCGCTCTGAGATCGCCGCCGGGCGTGCCATCATTCCCGCCAACATCAACCACCCGGAGATGGAGCCGATGATCATTGGTCGCAACTTCCGGGTGAAGATCAATACCAACATCGGTAACAGCGCCGTCAGCTCGTCCATCGACGAGGAGGTGGAGAAGATGGCCTGGTCCGCCCGTTGGGGCGGCGATACCCTGATGGACCTTTCCACTGGCAAAAACATCCACGAGACCCGTGAGTGGATCCTGCGCAATAGCCCCATGCCGATCGGCACCGTGCCCATCTATCAGGCACTGGAGAAGGTCAACGGCAAGTCCGAGGATCTCACCTGGGAGATCATGCGCGATACCCTGATCGAGCAGGCAGAGCAGGGCGTCGACTACTTCACCATTCATGCTGGCGTGCTGTTGCGTCACGTGCCGCTGACGGCTGATCGCGTCACCGGTATCGTCTCCCGTGGCGGCTCGATCCTCGCCAAGTGGTGTCTGGCCCATCATGAGGAGAATTTTCTCTACACCCACTTCGAAGATATCTGCGAGATCATGAAGGCCTACGACGTCGCCTTCTCTCTGGGTGACGGCCTGCGACCCGGCTGCCTGGCTGATGCTAACGACGCCGCCCAGTTCGGTGAGCTGGAGGCCCTGGGGGAGCTCACAAAGATCGCCTGGAAACATGACGTGCAGGTGATGATCGAAGGCCCTGGCCATGTGCCGATGCAGATGATCAAAAAAAACATGGACAAGGAGTTGGCCGACTGTTTCGAGGCGCCGTTTTATACCCTCGGCCCACTGGTCACCGATATCTCCCCCGGCTACGATCACTTCAGCTCAGGCATCGGTGCGGCACAGATCGGTTGGTATGGCACCGCTATGCTCTGCTACGTCACGCCCAAGGAACATCTGGGCCTGCCGAATAAAGAAGACGTGCGGGAAGGCATCATTACCTACAAGGTTGCGGCCCACGCCGCCGACCTGGCTAAGGGTTTTCCCGGCGTCCAGCTACAGGACAACGCTATGTCCAAGGCGCGCTTCGAGTTCCGCTGGGAGGATCAGTTCGCCCTCGGCCTCGATCCGGAAAAGGCTCGCGACTTCCATGACGAGACCATGCCCCACGACTCCCACAAGGTGGCGCATTTCTGCTCCATGTGCGGCCCCCATTTCTGCTCTATGAAGATCACCCAGGAGGTGCGCGAATTCGCCGCCAAACAGGGGATTTCAGAGATCGACGCGTTGAAGCAGGGTATGAATGAGAAGTCGGTGGAGTTTAAGCAGCAGGGCAGCGAGATATATAAAGAGATCTGACCCACGCCTCCTCACCAAGGCACCAAGGAAGACCCAAGGGGTCGGAGTCAAACCGTACTACGGCGTTACGGCTAGGTGGCGCGTGTTATCCGGTTTGACTCCGACCCCTTTTATTTTAAATTGCATCCTCAGAAAAAATGAAAAAAAACATAACGACCAGTGAAGGAGGCGGGGATGGTCAGGCAGCATCGCCGCAAGGACAAGCCGCTCAGCATCAATCTGAATTGGATTGTTCTAAGTGTGAAGCAAGGTATCGCTGCCTGGGGGAGGGACTCAGTGAAGAGCAGCTGCTGGGGCTACGTAAGATTACTCGTACCCTGGGTCCTTTCCAGCCCGGAGAGGCCATCTTCAGGGTAGAGGGCAAATTCAAGTCCTTGTTTGTCATTCAGTCGGGTGCTGCCAAGATCGAAACCGCTTCTTTCGAGGGTGCGAAATTGGTGGATGGTTTCTTTTTTCGGGGCGACCTGGTGGGCCTGGAGTCGATCGGTGCCCAGCAATATGGCCACGATGCCATCGCATTGGAGCGGACTCTGGTTTGTGAACTCCCTTTTAATCAGCTTGAGTCGCTTTGTTCGTTTGTGCCGAGGCTACAACGGAAGCTATTGATCATTCTGGGGCAGAAGATTCGCTACACGAACGAGACCATCGTGCATGGGCGCTATGTGAGTGGTGAAAAGCGTCTGCTATTTTTTCTGCAGATGCTTTGCGAAAAGAAGATTATTAAGAAAAATGACAATACAGGCAGCGTGGATCTGCCCATGTCAAAAGGAGATATCGCCAGTTATCTGGGTTTGCGACCTGAATCCCTTAGCCGGGTGCTGACCAAGCTCCAGAGTGACGGCATTATTCGAAACCATACAAAGAAGATAGAGTTTCTAGATATCAAGGCAATCCTGCAGCAAGTGTGCAGGTAACACGGAGAAGTTGTTCCGTCTAAAATTTGCAAATTTGGGATCAGAGTAAAAATCACATCATCCCACTATGAGTTTTTACACTGACCCCCAATATCCTAAGAAGAAGCTCGATTTTCTTCCCAAACACCTGAAGGAGTCGAAGCGGATCGCCTTCGCCGAGCAGCGCCTCTGAGCGGAGCGGTTGCGCCGCCAGTGGATTTGACGGTGAGGCTATCAGGAACGGCGGCGTCCAATTGGGCGCTGCCGTTTTTTTGTTGCCCGGTTGTTTTTTTTGCGGAAGAAGCCGCGCAGGCGCTCCCGCAGCGGCAAGTTTTGCATCGGGCAGGCGCTGGTGATACTGACAGGCTGGCTCGACTGTGGTTGGTCGGCATTCACCACCCGCCCATCGGCCAGCTTAATCAGGCGTCCGGCGGCCTGTATTACGTCCGGATCGTGGGAGGAGATCAGGAAGGTCGTACCCAACTTCTGATTCAGCCCCTGCATTAACTGGATCAGATCCCGCCCGGTGCTGGAGTCGAGATTCGCGGTGGGCTCATCCGCCAGTACGATGCGAGGTTCGCTGGCCAGCGCCCGGGCAACTGCAACCCGCTGTTGTTGGCCGCCGGAGAGCTGGTCCGGGCGGCGATAGCCAAGATGCTCTATACCGACCTCGTTCAGCCAGTGGTTGGCGATCGCCTCGCTCTGCTTGCGGCTCTTGCCCTGCAGCTGACAGACATAGGCGACATTCTCCCGCGCGCTGAGCACCCGCACCAGATTGTAAGACTGGAACACAAAGCCGATGTTTCGCAGCCGGAACTGGCTGCGCTGCTGTTCGGGTTGGGCAAGGATGTTCTTTCCGTCGATGAGAATCTGCCCCCGGTCTGCAGACTCCAGTGCGCCGATCAGGTTGAGCAGGGTGCTCTTGCCCGAACCGGAGCGTCCCGCCAGCACCGTAAACTCGCCGGGCTTGATGTGTAGGTTGATACCGTTGAGGGCGGGATAGGGCATGGTGCCGACCCAGTAGCACTTGTAGATATCTTTGGCCTCGATGATGTTGTTGCTTTTGTTTTCTTGCATGGGCTTACTGGATTCTTAGAGATTGGCTGAGCTGGATGCGAGTGGCCTGCCAGGCGGGATAGATACCGGCCACCAGCGAAGCAATCAGGGTGGTGCCGAGGATACGCCGGGTGCTCTCGGCGCTCAGGTTCGGCACGATGACCGGGTCCATATAGAAAAACTGGAAGGCATTGGCATAGGCGGAGAGGTCGACTCCCTGATCGGCCAGTGCAAACACCACCGCGCCACCGACCAGATAACCGAGCAGACTACCGAACAGGATCAGCATTACCGCCTCCAACAGCAGCATGGCAAAGATCTGCCGGCGACGGGTGCCCACTGCAAGCATGATCGCCAGCTCCTTCTGCCGCTCATGCAAGGCGATCAGCATGGTGTTGAGGATCTCCACCAGCACCAGCAGTGCCACGACCAGGATGATTACCAGCCCGTAGGCATCACTAAAGTCGAGCCACTGGCGGACCATTGGATCGAGAGCCTTCCAGGTGAGGATTTCGTAGTCCTGCTCCGAGAGAAGCTGGCGTAGGATGCGCCGGATGCGGTCGGTATCCTGGTGTTGCTGGGCGCGGATAACGATGTCGGTGACCACTCCCGGCATGCCGAGCCAGAGTTGCGTCGAATCGAGCGGGATCAGTGCCAGGGTGCGGTCGATTTGCGGTGCGCCCGACTCGATGACGCCACGCAGGAAGAAGATCTCTGAGACCATCTTGCCGCTGGCAGTCTGTGACATCAGCACCACCCGATCGCCCAGTTTTGCGCCGATATTCTGTGCCACGGTTGCGCCAAGCAGTAGATCGTGGGCCATACCTGGATTGAGCCAGCGCCCCTGCACCACAGATTCGTGCATGTGGGTGACCCAGGTCTCCTGTTCGGGGTCGATGGCCATGATCTGCACGCCGGCACTGTTGCCGCCGCGTGAGATTAGCCCGGAGCTGCGGATGCGCTGGGTCCAGCTCTGGATCTCGATGATGCTCGACATCAGGCTAGTCACCTCCTCGGGCAGCTCGATGTGATCAGCCAGGTTCTGCGATGCCTCGAAACCCTGTGCATGCACCTGCACATGGCCGGTGAAACTAAGGATGAAGTTGGTGCGCATCTGCTCGAGCCAGCCATCGTTGAGCGCGCCGAGCAGGGTCAGGGTGGCGATACCGAAGATCATCACGGAGAGGGTGATGAGGGTGCGCCGCGGATTGCGCCAGAGATTACGCAGACTCAGCTGCAGATAGAGGCGGGCGGGGAGCCTGGTTGCGTCAGACATGGCGCAGCGCCTCGGCGGGTTGCAGCCGGCTGACTCGCCGCGCGGGGTAGATGCCCGCCAGCAGGGAGGTGAGCAGGATTGCCAGGGTGGTGATGCCGAGATGTTGCAGGTTGAGATTCGGGTAGATCAGCGGGTCGACATAGAAGCGGGTGGTGGAGCCCAGCAGCAGCGACAGATCGATGCCGGTGTGTTGGGTGAGCAGCACAATTGCAATACCGAGCAGAATGCCGCAGAAGATGCCAAGCAGGCCGATCGCCAGCGCCTCGCTGAGGATCATCAGGGTGAGTTGACGGGGCTGGGTGCCGATCGCCATGAATATACCAAATTCGCGGGTGCGTTCAAGCATCGACAGCAACAGGGTATTGAGTTCACCGGCCAGCACAATGAACAACACAACGCCGAGGAACAGGTAGAGGAAGCCGTTGTGCAGGGTGATCCACTCCTGCATCACCGGAAACATGTCGCTCCAGGCCATCACCTCCAGGTCCTGATCGGCTAGTGTCAGCAGAAGATCCGCCTTCAGCGAATTGAGGCGCTCTTCCGGAACCCTGACCACCAGGTCTGTAACGCCACCGGGGAAGTCGAGCATCTCCTGCAGTGCGCTTAGGCTGGTGAGCGCCATGCCACGGTCGAGCCCCATCTCACCGCTGGTGATGATGCCAATCAGACGGAACTCCTCCGCCACCAGCGCACCAAAGCGGTCATAGCCGAGCAGCACCAGGGAGTCGCCAAGCCCGATCTTGAGATTGCGCGCGGTGGTGGCGCCGAGGATGCAGACAAACGTATCGCCGGGCTGTAGGAAACGCCCCTCGCCGATGCGCTCTTTCAGCTTGGTGACGCGGGGTTCGTGCACTGGGTCCATGCCGATCAGCATCACCCCTTCGGTGGTGGTGTCGGAGGCGGCTAGGGCGAAGCTCTCTAGACGTGGGCTCCATGTGTTCGCACCGAGTCGGTTGAGGGTTTGAGTTACCTGATCGGGATGGCGCAGATGGAGTGAGAGCTTGGGGTTTTCAAAGAATCCTTGGCGGTGGATCTGCAGGCTGCCGATGATCGACTCCTGAAAGTTCTTCAACATGTTGTGGTGCAGGCCATCGTTAAAGCCCCAGAGGAAGATCAACGAGGCGAGGCCGGTTGCGATCGCTCCCACCGTGAGCAGGGTGCGGCGCAGATTGTCGCTCAGGCTGCGCAGTGCGACAGCAAGAATCAGTCGGTTGGCCGAGCTTGCAGTGTTCCCCATGAGCAGGAGTATCGACTATTTTTTCTTTGCCTGTGGGGCAAACAACGCCTCATCCAGGGGTTGGTTGAAGGATGCTGATTTGATGGTGATGACGGTGCGCCTGCCAGGCTGGCCTTGTGGCTGCATGATCATGCGGGTGGGGATGTTGCGGCCACCAAGTTTCTGCACCGCTTCAAACTTTAGCTGCCGACCGCCTGTGGGGTCATTGCAGCCGTAGGTGATGGAGAGCGGGATGCCGTCGCCGCGGATCTGCTGCTGCAGCTTGCTCCAGCTGACCTTGGCGTTGGGTTTGGGCTGGGAGGTGATGGTGATGAGCGCAGTTTTGCCTTCACCCTGGCGTGCGGTGATGTGGTGGGTGTAGTCATCGATCAACGAGTTGGCTTCGAGCAGATCCTGGTTGTTGAAGTCAGAACCCATCCAGGCATCGTGCATCATCGCCGGGGAGATGGCGATCTGACGGCGTAACTTAGGGAGAAACATCGAGAGCTGGTCGCCGATCTTTAAAAATACCGTGCCCTTGGTCTTGCGTGGCGAGAGTATCTCCATGCGGAAACGGTTGTTGGGATAGTCGTCGTGGCTGACAAACTCCATGGTGCGCTGCCAATCGGGGCGGATGATCTCGAGCTTATATTGGGCGATAGTGCCGCTGGAGCGCATCAGTGTCTCGCTCTTCTGCAGCAGCGCGATCGCCTCCGGGTCGCTCTGTTCTGCAGCTAGCGGCCAGCAGAGAAGGAGTAGAAGTGCAGTTAGCAGGATGCGGCTGTAGGTCATCGCCAGGTCTCCAGATCAGAACGGTTGTGTGGCCGCTTGGCCGCGCAATATAAGAATAGTCTGCTTGGCTATTATAAGCCGACTTTATGATCCTGCCGCTAGCGGCTGCTGTGGAGGCGGTTCATCGCCTGTGGCAACTCGCCCTGAATCAGGAGCTCGAGGCAGTCAGCGGCCTTGTCGATGGCATCCTCGATCTCGCTACGCTGCTGTTTGGAGGGGCGCCCCAGCACATAGTTAGTGACCGGTCCCTTCTGCTGGGGGCGGTCGATGCCGATGCGTAGGCGCAGGAAGTCACGGCTGCCGATGGCGCTCATGATGTCGCGTAGACCGTTATGCCCGGCGTGGCCGCCGCCGCGCTTGAGGCGGGCCTGGCCGGTGGGTAGATCGAGTTCGTCATGGGCGACCAGGATCTCTTCAGGAGCGATCTTGAAATAGCTGGCAAGGCTCGACACCGACTGACCGCTGCGATTCATGAAGGTAGATGGCATCAACAGCCGGCAGTCACGTCCGCTGACGCTGATGCGGCAGAGCTGGCCATGGTGGCGCGATTCAGCGCGAAAGCTGCCGTTGTAGCGCCTGGCGAGTTGTTCGACGAACCAGAAGCCGGCGTTGTGACGGGTCTCAGCGTAGTCGCCACCCGGGTTTCCGAGTCCGGCGATGAGTTTGATGGGGTGGGCGTTGATGGGTGGCATAAACGGTTGGAGCGGGGCAGGCAGAGCCTGCCCCGCAGGGCGGCAGGTTTACTCTGCAGCGCCCTCTTCAGTCTCATCCTCGTCAGCTGCGGCGTGGCCGCTATGGATGTTGACCACGATGGTGTCCTCATGCTCACTGGAGGGCAGCTCCACACCTGCGGGCAGTTTCAGCTCGGAGAGGTGGATGGCATCGCCAACGTTCATCTCGCCCATGTCGACTTCGATGAACTCGGGCAGATCCTTCGGCAGGCAGGTGATCTCCACATCACTGAGCATGTGGGAGGCCTGGCCACCCGCCTTGGTGCCGGGTGCGGTTTCTTGGTTGGTGAAGTGCAGCGGCACTTGCATGCGGATCTTCTCGCCGGCGCTGATGCGCTGGAAGTCGATGTGCATGATGAACGGCTTGGCTGGGTGGCGCTGCAGATCCTTCAGCACCACCTGCTCAGTGGCGTCACCAACCTTCAGGTTGAGGATGTGGGAGTAGAAGGCCTCATGATCCAGGTGCAGGATCAGCTCGTTGTGGGCCAGCGAGATCATGGAGGGTTCCTGGTGGCCACCGTAGATGATGCCGGGGACCATGCCGGTGCGGCGCAGGCGGCGGCTCGCACCTTTCCCTGTATCGCTCCTGGGCTGTGCAGTAATTTCAAAACTGACGGACATGTCAATCTCCTGATTAATCATTTTGATTGGATTGCGCTGCCCCGCGACCAAGGCGGCGCCTGTCACGCCGGAATTCCGGCGAACGCGCGATTCTATCAGGATTGCAGGGATTTACCAGTGGTCGTGCTGGTGACTTGAGGTGTGGATCAGTCGACAAACAGTGAGCTGACCGACTCCTCGCCGCTGATGCGGCGCATAGTCTCGGCCAGCAGCTCGCCGATGCTGACCTGACGGATCCTGTCGCAGGCCGCGGCCGCATCCGAGAGCGGAATGGTGTTGGTCACCACCAGCTCGTCGAGTACCGAGTTGCTGATGTTGTCTACCGCCGGGCCGGAGAGTACCGGGTGTGTGCAGTAGGCGACGACCTTAGCGGCACCATGCTCCTTGAGGGCTTGGGCAGCTTGGCAGAGGGTGCCGGCGGTGTCGACCAGGTCGTCGATCAGCACACAGCTGCGCCCCTCCACTTCACCGATGATGTTCATCACCTTGGCCTCGTTGGGGCGTGGGCGGCGTTTGTCGATGATCGCCAGATCGGCGTCGTCGAGTCGCTTGGCCAGCGCCCGGGCGCGCACCACGCCGCCGACATCGGGGGAGACTACCATCAGGTCCGGGTGGCGCTGGCGCCAGACATCGCTGAGCAGGATCGGTGAGGCGTAGACGTTGTCTACCGGGATGTCGAAAAAGCCCTGAATCTGATCTGCGTGCAGATCGACCGTGAGCACCCGATCGGCACCGGCTGTGCTGATCATCTTGGCGGCAAGGCGGGCGGTGATCGGGACCCGGGAGGAGCGGGGGCGGCGATCCTGGCGGGCGTAGCCGAAGTAGGGGATGACAGCGGTGATGCGATTGGCCGATGAGAGACGCATTGCGTCGATCATCACCAGCAGTTCCATCAGGTTTTCGTTGGTTGGCGCTGAGGTGGGCTGGACGATAAACACGTCCCGACCGCGCACGTTCTCCTGGATCTCGGCCATTACCTCGCCGTCACTGAAACGCCCAATTTGGGCCTTGCCGAGCGGCATGTTCAGGTGGCTGGCGATCTCGCTGGAGAGGCTTGGGTTGGCGTTTCCGGAAAAAACCATCATGGCACTGGTAGGCACAGCGGACCCCCGATATCGGTCTGTTGCTAGTGTGGTTAACCGGGTGGAGCCGGCGCCCTGGGCGTCTGTGAGAATCGACTCTGACAGGCAGCCCCATTAGATTTGGCTGGGGCGGTAGGACTCGAACCTACGTATGCCGGGATCAAAACCCGGTGCCTAGCCACTTGGCGACGCCCCAATTAACTCGAATCGATCCTGTCGAACAGCGGGGAGCGGTTGAGCCCCCGCGCGACAAAACCCTGAAATCGTTCCGGCAGCCGCGAGCATGCGCTCTCTGCCTCGGCCTGGCTGTTAAACTCGCCATAGATGCAGGCGCCGGTTCCTGTCATGCGGGCGGTTGTGATCTCACCCAGCCAGGCCAGCGCATCGGCGACCTGTGGATGGCGTTTTGCCACCACCGGGAGGCAGTCGTTCGCTCTGTCGCCCCCCAGGAAGTCGGCTATTTTGATGTGGGGTGAGTTGCGTGTCAAATCGGCGGCACTGAAGACGTCGGCGGTGGAGACATGGCACCCAGGATGCACGATCAGATACCAGGGGCAGTTGAGTTCCATGTTGCTGAGAGTTTCGCCAATGCCCTCGGCCCAGGCGGCGTGGCCGTGGATGAAGATGGGGACATCGGCCCCCAGCGAGAGGCCGAGCTGGGCCAGCTCCTGTTGTGACAGGTTGGTGTTCCATAGCCGGTTGAGCGCAACCAGGGTGGTGGCGGCATCGGAGCTGCCGCCGCCTAGGCCGCCGCCCATCGGCAGTCGCTTGTCGATGTGGATCTCTGCTCCAAGCCGGCACTGACTGGTTTGTTGTAGCAGGTGAGCGGCGCGGACTGTCAGGTCGTGCTCGGGAGCGACGCCGGGGAGAGGGGTGCGCAGGCGGATGGCGCTGTCATCGGTGGGGGTGAAGTGCAGCTGGTCGGCCAGGTCGAGAAACTGAAATACTGTCTGCAGTTCGTGGTAGCCATCGGCGCGCCGGCCCACCACGCGCAGCATCAGGTTCAGCTTGGCCGGCGCCGGCCAGAGGCCCTGGGAATCATTGGCGCTCATTTGCTCTGCGGGAGGCGTCCCTGTTCGCTGCCGGTAAGGCGCTTGCGTACTGGGCGGATGAAGCGGTTGCGGGGCTCCCGCTGCATTGCCTCCTGCCAGATCTGCAATGCTTCGCGATGCAGGCCAAGCTGCCAGAGTACTTCGCCGAGGTGGGCGGCTATCTCGGCGTCCTTACTCTGTTGCGCGGCATGTTCGAGATGGTGGCGCGCCTGCTCGACATTGCCCATGCGGTACTCGACCCAGCCGATACTGTCGAGGATCGCCGGATTGTCCGGCTGCAGCGCCAGTGCGCGTTCGATGTAGCGCTTGGCCTCGTGCAGGCGTTTGGTTTTGTCAGCTAGGGTATAGCCCAGCGCATTGAGGGCGTCGGCGTGATTGGGATCCTTGTCGAGAATGCGTCGCAGATCCTGTTCCATCTGTTCGATCGCACCCAGATCGGCAGCATTGATGCCGCGTGCGTAGAGTAGATCGAGGTTATCAGGATCCGCTTTCAGTGCGCTGTCGTAGATTCCCATCGCGGATGCAAAGTCGCCGGTGCTGCGTAGCAGCTCCGCCTCGATCAGGTTGATCCGAAGTTGATGTTGCGGGGTGCGCAGGCGCAGTCGTTGCAGTAGCTCGCGGGCGCGTTTGATCTCGCCCTTGTTGGTCAGCAGTCGTGCGGTGCGGAGGCGGGCGTCAATTTGGTTGCCGCCGCCGCTGACCTGTTGATAGTGGCTGATGGCGTTGTCGTGCTGTTCCTGGATCTCGTTGATCAAACCCAGATAGTAATGGGCGTCGTCTTTTTTCTGGCCGTGCTCGATGAGGCTGGTGAAATACTCCTTGGCCTCGTCGTAGTGTTTGAGCTGGGTCGAAAGCACGCCCAAGGCGTAGCCGATGTCGGCGTTCTCCGGTGACTGCTGATGGAGCTTGATGAAGTGTGCACGGGCCTGTTCGGTCTGATTCTGTTCCAGCAGGGTGCGGGCCAGCGTGGTGCGTAGCTTTTTGTCCGATGGGTTGTCGGCAACGGCTGCCTTGAGTTCATCTAACCCTGCATCTGGATTGCCTTGCAGGATCAGGGTGCGAGCCAGTAGCAGCCGAGCCTGTGGCCAGCCGGGCTTGAGATTGAGTGCGGTGCGGACCTGCTGTTCGGCGATGTCGTGGCGTTTAGCGTGGTTCGCGGTCACTGCGAGGGCGTAGAGTGCTGCAGGATTCTGTTGTTGTCCGGCGGTGATCTGCTGCATCAGTGCAAGCGCCTTGCCGGGGGTGTTGCTCTTCTCTGCGATTGCGGCGGCCTGCAGATAGCCGGATTTGCCCTGTTGGTTGGCCAGTTCGGCAACGCGCTTCAGGTGAAACAAGGTTTTCGAGTCAGCGTTGTGTTTTGCATGCAGCAGAGCGGCGATCTGATGCGCCTTGAGTGAGTTGGGTTCGAGTTCGATCCAGAGCGTCAGGGCCTTCTCAGTGTTCTGGTGTTGATTCGATAGCAGAGCAAGCCGGCTGGCGCGTTGGGCCATTCCCGGGTTTCGAGACTGAAGTGCCGCCCGGTAGGCATGCTGGAATGCAGTCTGGCTGTCACCGCGTTGGTTGGCGATCTCTCCTACCAGGGTGTCGTAAATGAGGTCAGGAGTGAGTCTCGCCGCGCCGGGCTGGGGGGCTGGGGCGGAAGGGGTGGGGGGTTCGCTGGGCGTGGTGGTGGCCGCGCCGGTCGGCGGCACGGGGCCGCTTGCGCAGCCAGTCAGGATGAGTGTCAGCACTATGCTGGTTACACGAATCGACATCGGTTTTTGCAGATTCCTTGAGCGCCTATTTCAAACTAGTAAATAGGGATTGGCCGCTTGCTGCAAGTGAAAAAAATCGAAGTGGGGGCTCAGCTTGTATGGGGCTTGACAAAGGTTTTTTTAAACTGACAAAAAAATAGGGTGACAGGGAGGAAATATCCATTATAATGCGCGGCTCGTTTGCTGGGATTCGATCTGTCGCTGCAGGTCAGCTTGACATTGCGTTTTTTGCGGAATAGGATGCCCGGCTCGCGTTTGGAGGGGTTCCCGAGTGGCCAAAGGGATCAGACTGTAAATCTGACGGCTCCGCCTTCGGAGGTTCGAATCCTCCCCCCTCCACCAGATTTTTTGATGTTGAATCGGCTTGGCGGACGTCATGCCCGGTTGGCAGTGCGGGTGTAGTTCAATGGTAGAACTTCAGCCTTCCAAGCTGACTACGTGGGTTCGATTCCCATCGCCCGCTCCAAGTGTGAGCTGGTCTGCTCGGTGTGGCAGATCGATCAATTTGCCCAGATAGCTCAGTTGGTAGAGCACACCCTTGGTAAGGGTGAGGTCGGCAGTTCAAATCTGCTTCTGGGCTCCATATTTGGTAACGGCGTGCGTAAGCGCGCGAATTTGTCTTTAAGAAAGTAGAGCGTGGAGAGAGCCCATGTCCAAGGAAAAATTCGAACGCACAAAGCCGCACGTTAATGTGGGCACCATTGGTCACGTTGATCACGGTAAGACCACCTTGACTGCAGCGATCACGCTGGTGCAGGCGAAGAAGTTTGGTGGCGAGCAGCGCGCCTTCGATCAGATCGACAACGCCCCGGAAGAGCGTGAGCGTGGTATCACCATTGCTACCTCGCATGTGGAGTACGAGTCTGAGAATCGCCACTACGCCCATGTGGACTGCCCCGGCCATGCTGACTATGTAAAGAATATGATCACCGGTGCGGCGCAGATGGATGGCGCGATCCTGGTGGTCTCGGCCGCTGATGGCCCGATGCCGCAGACCCGCGAGCACATCCTGCTCTCTCGTCAGGTTGGTGTGCCCTACATCATCGTCTATATGAACAAGGCCGATATGGTCGACGATGAAGAGCTGCTAGAGCTGGTTGAGATGGAGATTCGTGAGCTGCTGGACAGCTACGATTTCCCCGGCGATGACACTCCTGTGATCATTGGTTCCGCGCTGAAGGCGCTGGAAGGTGACGAGTCCGATATCGGCGCTGGCTCCATTGCCAAGCTGGTCGAGGCGCTGGATACTTACATCCCTGAGCCGGAGCGTGCGATTGACGGCGCCTTTCTGATGCCCATCGAAGACGTCTTCTCCATCTCTGGTCGAGGCACCGTGGTAACCGGTCGTGTTGAGCGCGGCGTGATCAAGGTGGGTGAGGAGGTTGAGATCGTCGGAATCAAAGAGACCGCGAAAACTACCTGCACCGGCGTTGAGATGTTCCGTAAGCTGCTGGATCAGGGAGAGGCCGGCGACAACGTGGGTGTGCTGCTGCGTGGCACCAAGCGTGAAGATGTTGAGCGCGGCCAGGTGCTGGCGCACCCGGGTACCATCACCCCGCACACCCACTTCGAGTGTGAGGTGTACGTGCTGAGCAAGGATGAAGGTGGTCGTCACACCCCCTTCTTTGCAAACTACCGTCCGCAGTTCTACTTCCGTACTACCGACGTGACCGGCGCCTGTGACCTGCCCGAGGGTGTGGAGATGGTGATGCCGGGTGACAACGTCAAGATGACGGTAAAATTGATCGCGCCGATCGCAATGGAAGAGGGCCTGCGTTTCGCTATCCGAGAGGGTGGCCGTACCGTGGGTGCCGGCGTGGTTTCCAAGATCATCGAGTAATCGCTTTGGTCTTTAGGAGGGCTGGGCAGGGTCGTCCGGTCATCTGTTTCTAGGCCAGTGGCTCAATTGGTAGAGCAGCGGTCTCCAAAACCGCAGGTTGGGGGTTCGAGTCCCTCCTGGCCTGCCATTTTTATGGCATATCTTGTGGGTCTTACCTGTTGAATACGAACGCCAGTTCTCCTGCTGAAGGTTCTTCGTTAGATACGGTCAAGCTGCTGCTGGCGGCTGGTCTTATCGTTGCGGCGATCCTTGGTTTTTACTATTTCGATGCCCATTCTCAGTTGCTGCGTGTGCTTGGGATGCTGCTCGTGGTGGGGGTTGCGGTAGCGATCGCCTATCAGACTACGGTGGGGCGCACTGTCTGGCAGTTCGCCTCAGATTCCAAGGTCGAGGTTCGCAGGGTGGTCTGGCCAAGTCGTCAGGAGACAGTGCAGACAACCCTGATCGTCTTCGTAATGGTGCTGATTATGGGTTTTGTGCTCTGGATGTTTGACATGATGCTGGGTTGGGTGTTGCGCACCCTTACCGGAGGCTGATCATGGCGATGCGTTGGTATGTGGTGCATGCCTATTCCGGGTTCGAAGCGCAGGTTCAGCGTTCGCTGAAGGAGCGCGTCGCTCGTTTTGGAATGGAAGACAAGTTTGGCGAGGTTCTCGTGCCCACCGAAGAGGTGGTGGAGATGCGCGCCGGGCAGCAGCGCAAGAGTGAGCGGAAGTTCTTCCCGGGTTATGTGTTGGTACAGATGGAGATGACCGACGAGACCTGGCATCTGGTCAAAGATGTGCCCAAGGTGCTTGGGTTTATTGGCGGTACCGGCGATCGCCCGGCGCCAATTACCGACAAGGAAGCCGATGCGATTCTGCAGCGTGTGCAGGAGGGGGTCGAGAAGCCGCGTCCGAAGGTGCTGTTTGAGCCGGGTGAGGTGGTGCGTGTTGTTGATGGTCCCTTCAATGATTTCAGTGGCGTGGTTGAGGAAGTCGACTACGAAAAAAGCCGCCTCAAGGTTTCTGTTCTGATCTTTGGGCGCTCCACTCCTGTGGATTTGGAGTTCGGGCAGGTCGAAAAGGGCTGACGTCTTTTTGGGTTTTGTGTTGTGGGGCATGGTTGTGAGTTGGATGGCAACTTCGCTGCGACTCATGACAACTCCGCGCGCGAAATTCACTACTCAAATTTATGTAGGGGAGCCTGGATGAGAGTTCCGGGCGCTTGCACCCATAGTGAGGTAAATCATGGCTAAAAAAATCGAAGCTTATATCAAGCTTCAGGTTGCCGCAGGTGAGGCAAACCCGAGTCCTCCGGTTGGTCCGGCTCTGGGCCAGCACGGCGTTAACATCATGGAGTTCTGTAAGGCGTTTAACGCCAAGACTCAGTCCATGGAAAAGGGGATGCCGATCCCCGTGGTGATCACGGTCTATAATGATCGTTCCTTTACCTTTATCACCAAAACGCCACCGGCATCCGTGCTGTTGAAGAAGGCTGCAGGGCTCGCCAAAGGCAGCGCCACCCCGAATAGCGTCAAGGTTGGTAAGGTGAATCGCGAGCAGCTTGAAGAGATCGCCAAGACCAAGATGCCCGATCTGACCGCAGCGGATATGGATGCGGCCGTGCGTACCATCGCCGGTAGTGCCCGTGCGATGGGTCTTGATGTGGAGGGGGTCTAACTCATGGCAAAGTTAAGCAAGCGCGCGAAGATGATTCGTGAGAAGGTCGAGGCCGGCAGGCTCTATGCTGCAGATGAGGCGTTCTCCCTGCTGCAAGAGGTCTCCTCGGTCAAGTTTAAAGAGGCCGTCGATGTCAGCGTCAATCTGGGTGTCGATCCGCGTAAGTCCGACCAGGTAGTGCGTGGTTCCACAGTGTTGCCCCATGGTACCGGTAAGACAGTGCGGGTTGCTGTATTTACCCAGGGCGCCAATGCAGATGCCGCCAAAGAGGCGGGCGCCGATATTGTCGGTATGGAAGACCTGGCAGAGCAGATTAAGGGCGGCATGATGGATTTCGATGTGGTGGTGGCCAGTCCCGACGCGATGCGCGTGGTCGGTCAGTTGGGTCAGATCCTCGGTCCGCGCGGTCTGATGCCAAACCCGAAGGTTGGAACCGTGACCCCCAATGTTGCTGAGGCTGTGAACAATGCCAAGGCGGGTCAGGTGCGTTACCGCACCGATAAAGCGGGAATCATCCACTGCACGATCGGCAAGGTAGATTTTGATGGCGATAAGCTGAAGCAGAACCTTGAGGCACTGCTGGGTGACTTGGTGAAAGCTAAGCCAAGCGCCGCCAAGGGTGTCTACATGAAGAAGATTACCGTCTCCTCGACCATGGGTCCGGGGGTGACGGTGGACCAGGCCAGTCTGACTTTCTAATTGGTTTGGCGGGGCGTTCGCAGTGCGGACGCCTCACAGCAAGCTTTGGGGTGCCGCGAAAGCGGTGCCGTCAAAGACCGCAGGTGTGCCGCAAGGTGCTTAATCAAAGCCTGCGCAGGCGGAGCACCCCGAATCAGGATTTCTCCTGATGACGGTGCGCGTTTAAGTGCGATGTGTTAAGCATCGTTTATGTGTAAACAGGAGCGGTTAGCCGCTCCTAGTTGTCAGGAGGTGACGACTTTGGCACTCAATCTCGAGCAGAAAAAAGTCATCGTCGCCGAGGTCAATGACGTAGCAAACAGTGCCTTGTCCGCTGTTGCCGCAGAGTACCGGGGCCTGACCGTCGAAGAGATGACCGAGTTGCGCAAACAGGCGCGCGACAATGGTGTTTACCTTCGCGTGGTCAAGAACAGTCTCGCAAAGCGTGCAGTGGAAGGTACCGAATTCGAATGCATGCAGGAAGGTCTGACGGGTCCGTTAGTCCTTGCCTTCTCGCAGGAGGATCCGGGTGCTGCAGCTCGCGTCATTAAGGACTTTGCCAAGGAGCATGCGCGTCTTGAGGTGAAGCTGGTTTCCATCGGTGGTCAGTTGTTGGCTGCCTCTGAGCTGGAGACCCTCGCCAAGATGCCGACCTACGACCAGGCTATCAGCATGCTGATGGCGGTCATGAAGGCTCCGGTAGAGAAGCTGGCCCGCACCATGAAAGAGGTGCCCGGCAAGCTGGTCCGGACTGTTGCGGCAATCAAGGACGCCAAAGAGGCGGCCTGATCGACTTATCGTTATTACAACTTTTGTGCTATTCAATTTTAGGAGTTAACCAATGGCCGTTTCTAAAGAAGAGATCCTAGAGGCTATTGCCGAGATGTCCGTGATGGACGTCGTTTCGCTGATCGAAGCGATGGAAGAGAAGTTCGGCGTGACTGCTGCTGCCGCTGTTGCAGCTGCCCCCGCTGCAGCTGGTGAAGCTGCCGCAGCCGAAGAGAAGACCGAGTTCGACGTGGTGCTGACCGACTTCGGCGGCAACAAAATCGCTGTGATCAAGGCTGTGCGTGCTATGACCGGTCTGGGTCTGAAGGAAGCAAAAGCAGCTGTAGAAGGCGTGCCTACCACGCTGAAGGAAGCCGTCTCCAAGGAGGAGGCTGAAGAAGCAGTTAAGCAGATTGAAGAGGCAGGCGCCACGGCAGAGATTAAATAATTCTGCTTGTATTAGTCTGCAACGAGCCGGGCAAGGGCTGGTGGTGTAATGCCACCGGCCTTTTCCCGCTTGTCGGCGTGATCCTCAACGCAGGGTCGACAGGAAGTCAAACAGGCGAATGCCAATATGAGCTCAGTCGGATCATGAGCCCGGTATCGCATCATTCATTTAGCCTAAGACACTGAGGGCGGCAGCATGGCCTATTCTTTCACCGAGAAAAAGCGTATCCGCAAAGACTTCGGTAAGCGCACTAGTATTCTCGACGTCCCGTTTCTGCTTGCGACGCAGATCGAATCCTTCCGTGACTTTCTCCAGCAGGGTGTACCGCTGGAAAAGCGTAAGGATGTTGGCTTGCATGCCGCTTTTAAATCAGTATTACCGATTGTCAGTTACTCTGGCAATGCAGTGCTGGAGTATGTGAACTACCGTTTGGGTGAGCCGGTCTTCGATGTCCGCGAGTGTCAACTGCGCGGCACCACCTATGCTGCCCCTCTTCGGGTTCTGGTTCGGCTGGTGATCTACGATAAGGAGGCACCGGCGGGTTCCAATGTGGTCAAGGATATCCGCGAGCAAGAGGTCTACATGGGTGAAATGCCCCTGATGACCGACACGGGCACCTTTGTCATCAACGGAACCGAGCGGGTTATCGTCTCCCAGTTGCATCGTTCCCCGGGTGTCTTCTTCGACCATGACAAGGGCAAGACCCACTCCTCGGGCAAGCTGCTGTTTTCCGCGCGGGTGATTCCCTACCGTGGCTCCTGGCTCGACTTCGAGTTCGATCCAAAGGATAACGTGTTTGTGCGCATCGATCGCCGTCGCAAGCTGCCTGCGACTGTTCTGTTGCGCGCGCTCGGTTACGATACCGAGCAGATACTCGGGATGTTTTTCGAGACCGACACCTTCAGCCTGACCAAGCGCACAGTGAAAGTTAATCTGGTGCCCGAACGGCTGCGCGGTGAGACTGTCTCCTTCGACATCAAGGTGGGTGATGAGGTCATCGTGGAAGCGGGGCGTCGTATCACTGCACGTCATATCCGCCAGCTAGATAAGGCTGGTGTCAGCAAGCTCGATGTGACTCGCGAATACATGGTCGGGCGCACCCTGGCCCATAATGTGGTCGACAAGGAGACAGGTGAGCTGCTCGCCGACGCCAATACTGAGATCACCGATGAGATGATGGATCTGCTGGTTGAGAAGGGCGTGAAGAAGATCCAGACCATCTTCACCAACGACCTCGATCACGGCCCTTTCATCTCCGATACTTTGCGTATTGATTCCACCAGTAACGAACTGGAGGCACAGGTGGAGATCTACCGGATGATGCGTCCGGGTGAGCCGCCGACCAAAGAGGCGGCGCAGAATCTGTTCAATAATCTCTTTTTCACTGCCGAACGCTACGATCTCTCCGCAGTAGGCCGCATGAAATTTAACCGTCGCCTGGGCCGCGAGGAGTCGGTGGGTGAAGGCGTGTTGTCGAAAGAAGATATCAGCGATGTGCTGAAGGAGCTGATCAACATCCGCAACGGTAATGGTGTGGTGGATGACATTGATCACCTCGGCAACCGCCGTATTCGTTGTGTTGGCGAGATGGCGGAGAACCAGTTTCGTGTTGGCCTGGTGCGCGTTGAACGTGCAGTCAAGGAGCGCCTGACCCAGGCGGAGTCGGAAGGCTTGATGCCGCAGGAGCTGATCAATGCCAAGCCGGTCTCGGCAGCGGTCAAAGAGTTCTTCGGTTCCAGCCAGCTCTCCCAGTTTATGGACCAGAATAACCCGCTCTCCGAGGTCACCCACAAAAGGCGTGTCTCGGCACTGGGTCCGGGCGGCTTGGCCCGCGAGCGTGCCGGCTTCGAAGTTCGCGACGTGCACCCGACCCACTACGGCCGAGTCTGCCCGATCGAGACCCCGGAAGGCCCCAACATCGGTTTGATCAACTCGTTGGCGGTCTATGCCCGAACCAATAAATACGGTTTTCTCGAGACCCCTTACCGCAAGGTGGTGGGCGGCAAGGTGACTGATCAGATCGACTATCTCTCGGCTATCGAAGAGGGGCGTTATGTCATCGCTCAGGCCAGCGCATCGACCGATGCAGAGGGCAATCTGACCGATGATTTGGTCTCTTCCCGTCATCAGAATGAGTTCACCCTCTCCGTTGCGGACAAGGTGCAGTACATCGACGTCTCGCCCAAGCAGATCGTCTCGGTGGCGGCCTCGATGATTCCGTTTCTGGAGCACGATGATGCCAACCGCGCCTTGATGGGGTCCAACATGCAGCGCCAGGCGGTGCCGACCCTGCGTGCAGAAAAGCCCTTGGTGGGTACCGGTATGGAGCGCACTGTGGCGGTTGATTCCGGTGTGACCGTGGTGGCCAAGCGTGGCGGTGAGATTGAGACTGTCGATGCAGCGCGCATCGTGGTGCGGGTCAATGATGACGAGACTGAGGCGGGTGAGTCGGGTGTCGACATTTACAACCTTACCAAGTACACCCGCTCCAACCAGAACACCTGCATCAACCAACGGCCATTGGTGAAAGTGGGCAACACGATCGCCCGCGGTGACGTGTTGGCCGACGGCCCCTCCACCGACATGGGCGAGCTGGCTCTGGGCCAGAACCTGCGCGTCGCCTTCATGCCCTGGAACGGCTACAACTTCGAGGACTCGATCTTGATCTCCGAGCGGGTTGTCGAAGAGGATCGCTTTACCTCGATCCATATTGAAGAGCTCACCTGCATGGCCCGCGACACCAAACTGGGCCCGGAGGAGATCACTGGTGATATCCCCAATGTGGGCGAGGCGGCACTCTCCAAGCTGGATGAGTCGGGCATCGTCTACATCGGCGCCGAGGTGAAAGAGGGTGACATCCTGGTCGGCAAGGTCACGCCCAAGGGCGAGAGCCAGCTGACCCCGGAAGAGAAGCTGTTGCGGGCGATCTTTGGCGAGAAGGCCTCAGACGTGAAGGACACCTCCCTGCGCGTCTCTTCCGGCGTGGTTGGTACGGTTATCGATGTGCAGGTCTTCACCCGTGACGGAGTGGAGAAGGACGCCCGCGCCCTGTCTATCGAAGAGATGGAAATGGCGAGTGTGCGCAAGGATCTTGACGACCAGCTGCGTATCATGGAGGAGGATACCTTCCAGCGTGTTGAGCGGATGCTGCTTGGCAAGATCGCCGAGGGTGGCCCGAACCAGCTCAAGGCGGGGGCCAAGGTCACCAAGTCCTACCTCGCTGATCTGGATCGCGATAAGTGGTTGGAGATCCGTCTGCGCAATGAAGAGGCGGTGGCGCAGCTTGAAGCGATCGCAGAACAGATCAAGGCGCAGCGTGAGCTGTTCCGTGAAAAATTCGAGGAGAAGAAGCGCAAGCTCACTTCCGGCGATGATCTCGCTCCCGGCGTGCTGAAGATGGTCAAGGTCTATGTGGCACTGAAGCGCCGCATTCAGCCCGGTGACAAGATGGCGGGGCGCCATGGTAACAAGGGTGTTATCTCTAACGTGGTGCCGGTGGAGGATATGCCGTTCGATGAGCACGGCGAGCCGGTCGATATCGTGCTCAATCCGCTGGGTGTGCCCTCGCGCATGAACGTTGGTCAGGTGCTGGAGACCCATCTCGGCTTCGCCGCCAAAGGGGTCGGGCGCAAGATCGGCGCGATGCTGCAGGCCCAGGCGAAGGTCGCCGAGCTGCGTGAGTTCCTCGATAAGGTCTACAACACCAGCGGCAAGCGTGAAGATCTCGACTCCCTCACCGATGAAGAGGTGGTGACGCTATGTGGCAACCTCCGCGAAGGCGTGCCGATGGCCACACCGGTCTTCGATGGTGCCCACGAGTCTGAGATCCACCACATGCTGGAGCTGGGCGGACTGCCGCAGAGCGGTCAGCTGACCCTGTTCGATGGTCGTACCGGCGACGCCTTCGAGCGTCAGGTCACGGTTGGTTACATGTACATGCTGAAGCTCAACCATCTGGTGGACGACAAGATGCATGCCCGCTCCACTGGTCCCTACAGCCTGGTTACTCAGCAGCCGCTGGGTGGTAAGGCGCAGTTCGGTGGTCAGCGCTTCGGTGAGATGGAGGTCTGGGCGTTGGAAGCCTATGGCGCCGCCTACACCCTGCAAGAGATGCTCACGGTCAAGTCCGACGACGTCAATGGCCGTACCCGCATGTATAAGAATATTGTCGACGGCAATCATCAGATGGAAGCGGGAATGCCGGAATCGTTCAATGTGTTGGTCAAGGAGATCCGCTCCCTCGCCATTAACATTGAACTGGAACAGGACTAATACGGAGTCACTACCTTGAAAGATCTTCTGAACATTCTGAAGCAGCAGGGGCAGACTGAGGAATTCGATGCAATTCGCATCGGTTTGGCCTCCCCTGACATGATCCGGTCCTGGTCCTATGGCGAAGTAAAGAAGCCAGAGACCATCAACTACCGCACCTTCAAGCCGGAGCGCGATGGCCTGTTTTGCGCCAAGATCTTCGGCCCGGTGAGTGACTATGAGTGCCTGTGCGGCAAGTACAAGCGTCTCAAGCACCGTGGCGTGGTGTGTGAGAAGTGCGGCGTTGAAGTGACCCTGGCCAAGGTGCGCCGCGAGCGCATGGGCCACATCGAGCTGGCCAGTCCGGTGGCGCACATCTGGTTCCTCAAGTCGTTGCCGTCGCGTATCGGCCTGCTGATGGACATGACGCTACGCGATATCGAGCGGGTGCTCTACTTTGAGTCGTTCGTCGTGGTTGACCCCGGCATGACGCCGCTGGAGCGCAGTCAGCTGCTAACCGATGAGCAGTATCTGGAGGCGCTTGAGGAGAACGGCGATGAATTTGATGCGCGCATGGGCGCCGAGGCGGTCTATGAGCTGCTCAAGACCATCGACATCCCGGAGGAGATCAAGCGTCTGCGGGAGGATATCGAGGGCACCAATTCCGAGACCAAGATCAAGAAGTTTACCAAGCGGCTGAAGCTGCTGGAGTCGCTCAATCAGTCTGGCAATCGCCCCGAGTGGATGGTGATGACCGTGCTGCCAGTGTTGCCGCCGGAGCTGCGTCCGCTGGTGCCGCTGGATGGTGGTCGGTTTGCCACCTCCGATCTAAACGATCTCTACCGTCGGGTGATCAACCGCAACAATCGTCTGAAGCGGCTGCTTGATCTGAATGCCCCCGATATCATCGTGCGCAACGAGAAGCGCATGTTGCAGGAGTCGGTGGATGCGCTGCTCGACAACGGTCGCCGCGGACGCGCCATTACCGGCACCAACCGCCGTCCGCTGAAGTCGCTGGCCGACATGATCAAGGGCAAGCAGGGGCGCTTTCGTCAGAATCTGTTGGGTAAACGTGTCGACTATTCCGGGCGTTCGGTCATCGTGGTCGGCCCGACCCTCAAGCTGCATCAGTGCGGCCTGCCGAAGAAGATGGCGCTGGAACTATTCAAGCCGTTTATCTTCTCCAAGCTGCAGCTGCGTGGCCTGGCTACCACCATCAAGGCAGCGAAGAAGCTGGTAGAGCGCGGCACCACCGAGGTCTGGGATATCCTCGAAGAGGTGATCCGCGAGCACCCGGTGATGCTTAATCGCGCACCAACCTTGCACCGTCTCGGCATCCAGGCGTTTGAGCCGGTGCTGGTGGAGGGTAAGGCGATCAACCTGCATCCGCTGGTTTGTACCGCCTTCAATGCTGACTTCGATGGCGACCAGATGGCGGTGCATGTGCCACTCTCGCTGGAGGCGCAGCTCGAGGCGCGCAGCCTGATGATGGCGACCAACAACATCCTCTCTCCGGCCAACGGCGACCCGATCATCGTGCCTTCTCAGGACGTGGTACTGGGGCTCTACTTCATGACCCGCGAGCGGGTCAACGCCAAGGGCGAGGGCATGGCCTTCGCCGATATCGAAGAGGCCAAGCGTGCCTACGATGCTGGTCAGGCCGACCTGCAGGCGCGGGTCAAGGTGCGTATCCGTGAGGTCGAGATCGGCGAGGATGGCAGTCGTCGTGAAAAATATTCGATCGTCGATAGCACGGTTGGTCGGGCTATCGTATTTGAGATCGTGCCCGACGGGCTGCCCTTCTCGCTGGTGGATCAGCCGATGGGTAAGAAGGCGATCTCTAACCTGATCAATGCCTCCTATCGTCGCCTCGGTCTGAAAGACACCGTGGTGTTCGCCGACCAGTTGATGTACATGGGTTTCCGTTTCGCAACTCGGGCCGCGGTCTCTTTCTGCGCCAATGATATGGTGGTGCCGGAGGAGAAGAGCGAGATCCTGGCGCGGGCGGAGGAGGAGGTCAAGGAGATCGAGAATCAGTACATCTCCGGTCTGGTGACCAACGGCGAGCGCTACAACAAGGTGGTGGATATCTGGTCCCACACCAATGACCAGGTGGCCAAGGCGATGATGGCCAAGCTCGGCAAGCGGAAGGTCACCGATCATGAGGGCAACGAGGTTGAGCAGGACTCCTTCAACTCGGTCTACATGATGGCGGACTCTGGCGCGCGTGGTTCCGCTGCCCAGATTCGCCAGCTGGCGGGTATGCGAGGCCTGATGGCCAAGCCCGACGGCTCGATCATTGAGACGCCGATCACCGCCAACTTCCGTGAGGGGCTCGACGTACTGCAGTACTTCATCTCCACCCATGGCGCACGTAAGGGTCTGGCCGACACCGCGCTGAAGACGGCTAACTCCGGTTACCTGACGCGTCGACTGGTCGATGTGGCGCAGGACATGGTGGTGTTGGAGGAAGATTGCGGCACCGAAGAGGGGCTGGTGATGCAGCCGATCATCGAAGGCGGTGATGTGGTCGAACCGTTGCGCGAGCGTATCCTCGGACGCGTAACCGCCGTCGATCTCTACCGCCCCGGCAGCGATGAGCTGGTCTGCGAAGCTGGCACACTGCTCGATGAGGAGTGGGTTGATACCCTGGAGCGGGTTGGTATTGACCAGGTAGTGGTGCGTTCTGCCATCACCTGCAAGGCCCGGGTCGGTGTCTGTGCCCAGTGTTATGGTCGAGATCTGGCGCGAGGTCACCGGGTGAATCAGGGTGAGGCGGTTGGTGTTATCGCTGCCCAGTCGATCGGCGAGCCCGGCACCCAGCTAACCATGCGTACCTTCCATATCGGTGGCGCCGCGTCACGTTCTGCGGCAGTCAACAATGTTCAGGTGAAGACCGGCGGTACTGTACGGCTGCACAACATCAAGACGGTCAAGCATGCGGCAGGGCACTTGGTGGCGACATCACGCTCCGGTGAGCTGACCGTGGTTGATGAGGTAGGGCGTGAGCGCGAGCGCTACAAGGTGCCCTACGGTGCAACCCTGCAGGTGGCCGACGAGTCGCCGGTGGAAGGCGGTCAGATCGTCGCCAACTGGGATCCGCATACTCACCCGGTTATTACCGAGGTGGAGGGCACCCTGGTGTTTGTCGACTTCGTCGACGGCGTCACCGTGCAGAGTCAGGTGGACGATGTCACGGGCCTTAGCTCGCTGGTGGTCATAGATCCAAAGCAGCGGCCTGCGGCGGGCAAGGATATCCGTCCGATGGTGAAACTGGTTGATGCCGAAGGCAATGACCTGAATATCGCTGGCACCGACATCCCTGCCCACTACTTTCTGCCGTCTGAGGCGATTATCGGTGTGCAGGATGGTGCCGCAGTGGGCGTTGGTGACGTGTTGGCGCGTATTCCGCAGGAGTCATCCAAGACCCGTGATATCACGGGTGGTTTGCCGCGTGTTGCAGATCTGTTCGAGGCGCGCAAGCCGAAGGATCAGGCGATCCTCGCCGAAGCTACCGGTACCGTCAGTTTTGGTAAGGACACCAAGGGCAAGCAGCGTTTGGTGGTGACCGATTCGGAAGGCGAACAGCATGAAGAGCTGATTCCGAAATGGCGGCACGTCAACGTGTTTGAAGGTGAGCATGTGGTGAAGGGCGATGTGATCTCCGACGGCGAGCTCAATTCGCACGACATCCTGCGCTTGAAGGGCGTAACTGACCTTGCCGAATATCTGGTCAAGGAGATTCAGGACGTCTACCGGCTGCAGGGCGTGAAGATCAACGACAAGCACATCGAAGTGATCATCCGCCAGATGCTGCGTAAGGTCGAGGTCGTCAGTTCGGGCGACAGCAAATACCTCAAGGGCGAGCAGGTGGAAAAGGCTTCTCTGTTGGAGGAGGCGGAGCAGCTGCGTAAAGATGGCAAGCATCCAGCGCTCTATGAGCCGCTCCTGCTGGGCATCACCAAGGCTTCGCTGGCAACCGAGTCCTTCATCTCGGCGGCCTCCTTCCAGGAGACCACGCGAGTGCTGACTGAGGCGGCGGTGCGTGGCTCCAGCGATAGCCTTAATGGGCTTAAGGAGAACGTCATTGTTGGTCGTTTGATTCCGGCAGGTACCGGCCTCTCCTATCACAAGGATCGCCGTCGTAAGCGGATGGAGGCGACGATGGAGGAGGAGAGTAAGCCTGAGCTGGTGGTGGAAGAGGTGGAGCAGGCCTTTAAGGAGGCGCTGAACACCCCGGAAGTGGAGTAATCAGCACCTCTTTTGGCCGGCTTGAGCAGGCTTTCTTTGCTGAAGCTTGACAAGCGTGCTAACGGTGCATAAAATGCGCCGTCTTTGTGACAGGTCGGCCTCTGCCGGCCTGTCGCTTCTGACGCGCTAACTCATCGCGGATGCGGTGGTTGGGGCAAAGTTAATTGCCAGAGAATTCGATCGTTCCGGTGCTGTGAATGCGGCCGGTGGGTGTCGGCTTCTCCTTTGTTTTTGTGATATGCAAGTGTCAACGTCCTTGGAGACGGAGTAGATGGCGACGATTAACCAGCTGGTGCGTAAGCCCAGAAAACGGAAAGTCCAGAAGAGTAATGTGCCGGCCCTGGAGGCGTGTCCGCAGCGCCGTGGTGTGTGTACGCGTGTTTATACCACTACGCCAAAAAAGCCGAACTCGGCGTTGCGTAAGGTGGCTCGCGTACGCCTCACCAATGGCTACGAGGTAACTACCTACATCGGTGGTGAGGGTCACAACCTGCAGGAGCACTCGGTGGTGCTGATTCGTGGTGGTCGTGTTAAGGACCTTCCCGGTGTGCGTTATCACGTGGTGCGCGGCAGTCTCGATACCTCCGGTGTTGAGAGTCGACGTCAGGGTCGTTCCAAGTATGGTGCCAAGCGGCCCAAAAGCTAAACAGCTGAATTTTGAGTTGAGATAGAGCAATGCCAAGAAGACGAGTAGCAGCCAAGCGCGAGACCCTTCCTGATCCGAAGTTCGGAAGTGAACTGCTGGCGAAGTTCATCAACATGGTGATGGTTGATGGCAAGAAATCGGTCGCCGAGAAGATTCTCTACGGCGCGCTCGATCAGATGTCTGAGAAGCGTGGTGGTGAGCCTCTGGATGTGCTGGAGATGGCGCTGGAGAATGTTCGTCCTGCGGTTGAGGTTAAGTCCCGCCGCGTTGGTGGTGCGACCTATCAGGTTCCGGTGGAAGTGCGTCCGAGTCGACGTAATTCGCTGGCGATGCGTTGGCTGATCGATGCGGCACGCAAACGCTCTGAGAAGTCGATGGCTCGGCGTCTCGCGGGGGAGTTGGTGGATGCTTCTGAAAATAAGGGTGCCGCGGTGAAGAAGCGCGATGACACTCATCGTATGGCTGAGGCAAACAAGGCGTTCTCGCACTATCGCTGGTAAGCAGAACTTTTTCTGCTCGCTCTTTTACAAACAGGTCTTATTGTGGCACGGAAAACTCCAATCGAGCGTTATCGCAATATTGGCATCATGGCGCACATTGATGCTGGTAAGACGACGACGACCGAGCGCGTCCTATACTACACCGGTGTTTCGCACAAGATCGGTGAAGTGCATGATGGCGCGGCCACAATGGACTGGATGGAGCAGGAGCAGGAGCGCGGGATAACCATTACCTCTGCAGCCACTACCTGCTTCTGGCGCGGTATGGCTCGGCAGTTTGATGAGCACCGCATTAACATTATTGATACCCCTGGGCACGTTGATTTTACCATTGAGGTGGAGCGCTCTTTAAGGGTGCTGGACGGCGCGGTGTTTGTGCTCTGCGCGGTCGGTGGGGTGGAGCCGCAGTCAGAGACGGTCTGGCGGCAGGCGAATAAATACCACGTACCCCGGATGGCGTTCGTCAACAAGATGGATCGCATGGGGGCAGACTTCTTTCGTGTCGTCGGGCAGCTTGGAAAGCGTCTTGGCGCGAATCCGGTGCCGATCCAGGTGCCGATCGGGGTGGAAGAGGGCTTCGAAGGTCTGGTCGACCTGATCAAGATGAAGTCGATCGTCTGGAGCGAGGATAACATGGGTGTGGATTTCACCTATGCGGCGATTCCGGATGATCTCATCGATACCTGCAATGAGTGTCGCGAGCGGATGGTTGAGGCGGCTGCCGAGGCCAACGAAGAGTTGACGGAGAGATACCTGGAGCAGGGTGATCTCTCTGAAGCGGATGTCATTGAAGGGCTGCGACTGCGCACCCTAAGTCTGGAGATCGTTCCAGTCACGCTGGGGTCCGCATTCAAGAACAAAGGTGTTCAGGCGGTGCTCGATAAAGTAATCGAGTTGATGCCCTCGCCGCTCGACGTGCCAGCCATTCGTGGCGTGTTGGATGATGGCGAGACCGAGGAAGAGCGCCACGCATCGGATGATGAGCCGTTTGCGGCGCTGGCCTTCAAAATTGCAACCGATCCCTTTGTTGGATCGCTGACCTTTTTCCGGGTCTATTCTGGGGTGCTGAAGTCTGGTGATAGTGTCTTTAATCCGGTAAAGGGAAAGAAGGAACGCATCGGCCGCATCCTGCAGATGCACGCCAACTCCCGTGAGGAGATAAAAGAGGTGCGCGCCGGCGATATTGCGGCAGCAGTCGGCCTCAAGCAGGTTACCACGGGCGATACCCTGTGTGATCTCAAGCAGGTGGTCACTCTCGAGTGCATGGAATTTCCTGAACCGGTGATCGCGGTGGCCGTGGAGCCCCGCACCAAGGCAGACCAAGAGAAAATGGGTGTCGCGCTGTCGAAGCTGGCGCAGGAAGATCCCTCGTTTCGCGTCTCCACTGATGAAGAGTCGGGCCAGACGATTATTGCCGGGATGGGTGAGCTGCACCTCGATATCATCGTCGATCGCATGAAGCGCGAGTTCAAGGTCGAAGCGAATGTTGGTGCGCCGCAGGTCGCTTATCGCGAAACCATTCGCAGTGCGGTCGAGCAGGAGGGCAAGTTCGTGCGGCAGTCGGGCGGACGTGGGCAATATGGTCATGTCTATCTGCGTGTCGAGCCGCGTGAGTCTGGTGCTGGCTACGAGTTTGTAAACGAGATCGTCGGTGGTTCGGTGCCGCGTGAATACATTCCGGCCGTCGATAAAGGCGTGCAAGAGGCGATGGAGAATGGTGTAATAGCCGGCTATCCGATGGTCGACATCAAAGTCACCTTGTATGACGGATCCTACCACGACGTTGACTCCAGCGAGATGGCGTTTAAGATTGCCGGCTCGATGTGCCTGCGTGAGGCGGTGCAAAATGCCAAGCCTGTACTGCTAGAGCCTGTCATGCAGGTCGAGGTGGTGACGCCGGAAGAGTACATGGGTGATGTGATGGGCGATCTCAATAGTCGTCGTGGCATCGTTCATGGCATGGAGGATGGGGGCGCCGGCAAACAGATCAAGGCCGAGGTGCCGTTGGGCGAGATGTTCGGTTATGCGACCGACCTGCGCTCAGCCACCCAGGGGCGGGCGACCTACAGTATGGAATTCGCCAAGTATGCAGAGGTGCCGGCTAACGTCGCCGACGCCGTGATTAAGAAACAGTAACCGGGTATAGGGGTAAGAACTGTGTCCAAGGAAAAATTCGAACGCACAAAGCCGCACGTTAATGTGGGCACCATTGGTCACGTTGACCACGGTAAGACCACCTTGACTGCAGCGATCACGCTGGTGCAGGCGAAGAAGTTTGGTGGCGAGCAGCGCGCCTTCGATCAGATCGACAACGCCCCGGAAGAGCGTGAGCGTGGTATCACCATTGCTACCTCGCATGTGGAGTACGAGTCTGAGAATCGCCACTACGCCCATGTGGACTGCCCCGGCCATGCTGACTATGTAAAGAATATGATCACCGGTGCGGCGCAGATGGATGGCGCGATCCTGGTGGTCTCGGCCGCTGATGGCCCGATGCCGCAGACCCGCGAGCACATCCTGCTCTCTCGTCAGGTTGGTGTGCCCTACATCATCGTCTATATGAACAAGGCCGATATGGTCGACGATGAAGAGCTGCTAGAGCTAGTTGAGATGGAGATTCGTGAGCTGCTGGACAGCTACGATTTCCCCGGCGATGACACTCCTGTGATCATTGGTTCCGCGCTGAAGGCGCTGGAAGGTGACGAGTCCGATATCGGCGCTGGCTCCATTGCCAAGCTGGTCGAGGCGCTGGATACTTACATCCCTGAGCCGGAGCGTGCGATTGACGGCGCCTTTCTGATGCCCATCGAAGACGTCTTCTCCATCTCTGGTCGAGGCACCGTGGTAACCGGTCGTGTTGAGCGCGGCGTGATCAAGGTGGGTGAAGAGGTTGAGATCGTCGGAATCAAAGAGACCGCGAAGACTACCTGCACCGGCGTTGAGATGTTCCGTAAGCTGCTGGATCAGGGAGAGGCCGGCGACAACGTGGGTGTGCTGCTGCGTGGCACCAAGCGTGAAGATGTTGAGCGCGGCCAGGTGCTGGCGCACCCGGGTACCATCACCCCGCACACCCACTTCGAGTGTGAGGTGTACGTGCTGAGCAAGGATGAAGGTGGTCGTCACACCCCCTTCTTTGCAAACTACCGTCCGCAGTTCTACTTCCGTACTACCGACGTGACCGGCGCCTGTGACCTGCCCGAGGGTGTGGAGATGGTGATGCCGGGTGACAACGTCAAGATGACGGTAAAATTGATCGCGCCGATCGCAATGGAAGAGGGCCTGCGTTTCGCTATCCGAGAGGGTGGCCGTACCGTGGGTGCCGGCGTGGTTTCCAAGATCATCGAGTGATAGACAATGGCTAACCAGAGAATTCGCATCCGCCTGAAGGCTTTCGATCATCGACTGATCGATCAATCGGCCCGTGAGATCGTTGAGACTGCCAAGCGCACTGGCGCGCAGGTACTCGGCCCGATTCCGCTGCCGACTAAGAAAGAGCGGTTTACCGTACTGATCTCCCCGCACGTCAATAAGGACGCACGCGACCAGTATGAAATTCGTACCCACAAACGTCTGATGGATATTGTCGACCCAACTGACAAGACCGTTGATGCGCTGATGAAGCTCGATCTGGCCGCCGGCGTGGACGTTCAGATCAAGCTGAACTGAGGTTAAGAACAATGGCTATTGGAGTTATTGGACGCAAGATCGGTATGACACGCGTCTTCACCGAAGAGGGTGCGTCAGTGCCGGTTACCGTGATCGAGGTCGCGCCGAATCGTGTCTCTCAGCTGAAAAGCGAGGACACAGATGGTTATCGTGCGATCCAGGTGACCACTGGTGCACGCAAGGCTTCTCGCGTTAACAAGGCTGCCGCCGGTCACCTGGCGAAGGGCGGTATTGAGGCGGGGCGTGGTCTGTGGGAGTTCCGCCTGGAAGATGGTGAGGGCGAAGGCATCGAGGTCGGTGCCGAGATCAAGGCCGACCTCTTTGAGGTTGGGCAGAAGATCGACGTGCGTGGCCAGAGCAAGGGTAAAGGTTTTCAGGGTGGTGTGAAGCGCCACCACTTTCGTACCCAGGACGCCACTCATGGTAACTCGCTGTCGCATCGTGCGCCGGGTTCGATCGGTCAGTGCCAGACCCCAGGTCGTGTCTTCAAGGGTAAGAAGATGGCTGGTCACATGGGCGATGTTCAGCGTTGCCAGCAGAACCTGGAAGTGGTGCGGGTCGACACTGAGCGCAACCTGCTGTTGGTAAAGGGGGCAGTCCCTGGCGCTACTGGCGGTGATGTGATCGTGCTGCCTGCGATCAAGATGAAGAACAAAGGGTGAAACCGATGGATTTGAATGTACAAGGTGGAGATGCCATCCAGGTCTCCGACGCCGTGTTCGGTGCAGAGTACAAGCAAGGCCTGATCCATCAGGTCGTGACCGCCCATATGGCGGCTGCCCGTTCCGGCACCAAGGCGCAGAAAAGTCGTTCCGCGGTCAACGGTGGTGGCATCAAGCCCTGGCGTCAGAAAGGTACCGGTCGTGCCCGTTCCGGCACTAGCCGCAGCCCGATCTGGCGTAGTGGCGGCGTGACCTTTGCTGCGCAGCCACGTAGTTACGCGCAGAAGGTCAATCGTAAGATGTACCGGGGTGCGATTCGCTCGATTCTCTCCGAGTTGATCCGTCAGGAGCGGTTGGTCGCGGTGAAGGAGTTCAACGTCTCTGCGCCGAAGACCAAAGAGCTGGTCGGCAAGCTGAAAGAGATGGATTTGAGCGATGTGCTGGTTGTGACAAACAACCCGGATGAGAATCTCTATCTCGCAGCACGCAACCTCTATGGTGTCGATGTGCGCGATGTGCAGGAGATCGACCCGGTAAGCCTGATCGCCTACGAAAAGGTCTTGATGACCGAAGGCGCGGTTAAGCAGATTGAGGAGCGTTTGGCATGAATAACGAACGTCTGATGAAGGTACTGCTCAGCCCGCTTATTTCGGAGAAGAGCAGTATTGTCGCTGATGCAAACCGGCAGTTTACTTTTCGCGTTGTGAAAGATGCGACTAAGCAAGAGATTGCCGCTGCTGTGGAGAAGCTGTTCGATGTTGAGGTCGAGCGGGTGCAGGTAGTGAATGTAAAGGGCAAGAAGAAGCGCTTTGGTCAGATCCAGGGTCGCCGCTCTGATTGGAGAAAGGCCTACGTTCGCCTCAAAGAAGGCAATGATATCGATTTCGCCGGCGGTGCCTGAGCGAATCTAACGGGATTGGAATAATGGCTATCGTAAAGACAAACCCGACCTCTGCTGGCCGCCGTTTTGTGGTCAAGGTAGTGAATAAAGAGCTGCACAAGGGCGGCCCTTACGCACCGTTGGTCGCGAAGAAGACCAAGAGTGGTGGTCGCAACAATACTGGTCGTATCACTACCCGCCATCGCGGTGGTGGTCACAAACAGCGCTACCGCATCATCGATTTCAAGCGAAATCGTGAAGAGGCCGCAGTGGTAGAGCGTTTGGAATACGATCCAAACCGGACCGCGCACATTGCACTGATCCGCTATGAGGATGGTGAGCGTGCCTACATTATTGCGCCGAGCGGTCTGAAAGCTGGAGATGAAGTATGCTCCGGCAGTGATGCCGCAATCGCGGTGGGTAACTGCCTGCCGCTGCGCAATATGCCGCTGGGTTCTGTGGTGCACTGCATCGAGATGAAGCCTGGCAAAGGCGCCCAGATCGCACGTTCTGCGGGTGCATCGGTTCAGCTGGTCGCTCGTGAAGGTGACTACGCAACCCTGCGTCTGCGTTCCGGTGAGATGCGCAAGATTCCATCCGATTGCCGTGCAGTAATCGGTGAGGTCTCCAACTCGGAGCACAATCTGCGATCTCTCGGCAAGGCGGGCGCCACACGCTGGCGGGGCGTACGTCCCACCGTCCGTGGTGTCGCCATGAACCCGGTGGATCATCCACATGGTGGTGGTGAGGGTCGGACCTCGGGCGGGCGTCATCCGGTATCCCCTTGGGGTATGCCAACTAAGGGTTATAAAACCCGCACCAACAAGCGTACCGATAAGATGATCGTACGCCGCCGCAATCGTAAGTAACTTGAGTAGGGGTTAGAGTCGTGCCACGTTCAATCCGAAAAGGGCCGTTTATCGATCACCACCTGGCCAAGAAGGTGGAAGATGCGGTCGCGCAAAACAACAAGCGGCCCATTAAGACATGGTCTCGGCGCTCGATGATCCTGCCCGAAATGGTCGGTCTGACCATTGCGGTCTACAACGGTCGTCAGCATGTGCCGGTTCTCATCTCTGAGAACATGGTTGGCCATAAGCTCGGCGAGTTCGCGCTGACCCGCACCTATCGGGGTCATGCAGCGGACAGGAAGTCCAGGTAAGGGGGCGTAAGATGCAGGCATCAGCAAAATTGCGACATGCGCGCATGTCGGCCCAGAAGGCTCGGCTGGTCGCAGACCAGATTCGCGGTCTGCCGGTTGAACAGGCGTTGAATGTTCTCGCATTCAGCAAGAAGAAAGGCGCGGTTCTGGTAAAGAAGGTTCTTGAGTCGGCGATTGCCAATGCAGAGCACAACGAAGGTGCGGATATCGATGAGCTTAAGGTCTCAGCGATCAGCGTTGACGAGGGGCCGACTATGAAGCGAATCCGTGCTCGTGCAAAGGGGCGCGCAGCCCGTATCCTCAAGCGGACCAGTCACATCAATGTGACTGTCGCAGACAAGTAACAGGCAAGAGAGGCCGATATGGGTCAGAAAGTACATCCAACCGGTATCCGACTGGGTATCGTAAAAGACTGGACGTCGAAATGGTACGCAGATTCCAAGCACTATGCTGATCTGCTGAACAATGATCTCAGTGTCCGGGATTTTCTGAAGAAGCGCCTCTATCAGGCATCCGTAAGCCGGATTCAGATCGACCGCCCTGCAAAAAATGCACATATCACTGTGCATACGGCACGGCCCGGCCTTGTTATCGGCAAGAAGGGCGGCGACATTGATGCCTTGCGCAACGAGGTCTCCAAGATGATGGGGATCCCCGTGCACATTAGCATTGAGGAGATTCGCAAGCCTGAGCTGGATGCACAGCTTGTCGCAGAGGGCGTTGCTCAGCAGCTTGAGCGTCGTGTGATGTTTCGTCGGGCCATGAAGCGTTCGGTGCAGAATGCCATGCGCTTGGGAGCGCAGGGCATCAAGATCAATATCGGTGGTCGTCTGAACGGTGCTGAGATTGCCCGTAGCGAGTGGTACCGTGAAGGTCGTGTGCCGCTGCACACTTTGCGTGCCGATATCGATTACGGTTTTGCCGAGGCCAACACCACTTATGGCATCATCGGCGTAAAAGTTTGGATTTTTAAGGGTGAAGTCTTTGCTGATGGAGAGGTGGCGCAAGCAGAGCCTAAGACCAAATCCGCAGGAAAGAGGTCGTAAGAAATGCTACAACCAAAACGTACCAAATTCCGAAAGCAGCACAAGGGTCGCAACCGCGGCCTTGCCAACACAGGTAGCAGTGTCTCGTTTGGCGAGTTTGGCTTGAAATCCACTGGGCGTGGCCGTATTACTGCTCGCCAGATTGAGGCAGCCCGACGCACAATTACCCGCCATGTGAAACGTGGTGGACAGCTGTGGATTCGGGTTTTTCCTGATAAGCCTATTACCAAAAAACCTCTCGAGGTACGTCAGGGTAAAGGTAAGGGTAATGTGGAGTACTGGGTTGCTCAGATTCAGCCAGGGCGCATGCTCTACGAGATCGAAGGTGTCTCGGAAGAGCTGGCTCGTGAGGCATTTGCGCTGGCATCTGCGAAGCTGCCTGTGTCCACCACTTTCGTAAAACGGACGGTGATGTGATGAAGGCAAGTGAACTGCGAGGAAAGGGTTCCGAAGAGTTGCAGTCAACTCTTGAGGAACTGCTGAAAGAGCAATTCAATCTGCGCATGCAGAAGGGAACCGGGCAGCTTTCGCGTCCCTCCCGCATGAATGCGGTCCGCAAGGAGATCGCACGAATTAAAACGGTAATGAACGAGCAGAAGGCAGGCAGCGCATCATGAGCGAACAAGAAGCCAGCAACCGCACCTTGGTCGGGCAAGTGGTCAGCAGCGGGATGGATAAGTCCATCACTGTCGTTGTTGAGCGTCGAGTGAAACACCCGATCTACGGTAAGTTCGTGCGCCGTTCCACTAAGGTGCATGCGCATGATGAGAGTAACGAGTGCAACTCCGGTGATACTGTGATGGTGGAGCAATGTCGTCCGCTGTCGAAGACCAAGCGTTGGCGCCTGGTGAAGATCATCGAGCGTGCCAGCTGATCGGCTGCAATTTTTTGCCGAACGAATACAAAGCATAGGGCAGAAACATGATTCAGATGCAGACAAGCCTGAATGTTGCCGATAACAGCGGGGCCAAACGCGTCCAGTGCATCAAGGTACTGGGTGGCTCGCATCGCCGTTATGCGGGGATCGGTGACATCATCAAAGTAAGCGTTAAGGATGCAATTCCACGCGGTAAGGTTAAAAAGGGCGACGTTTACAACGCCGTCGTGGTGCGCACCAAAAAGGGTGTTCGTCGTCCGGATGGTTCAATCATCCGCTTTGATACCAACGCGGCTGTATTACTTAACAACCAGTATCAGCCAATCGGTACACGTATCTTTGGCCCTGTTACCCGTGAATTGCGAAGTGAGCGTTTTATGAAGATCATTTCGCTCGCTCCCGAGGTGCTGTGAGGCGATAACAATGGCTAGCAAGATCAAAAAGGGCGACGAGGTCATCGTTGTTACCGGAAAAGACAAGGGCAAGCGCGGAACTGTGATCCGCATGCTCGATCGGGATCGTGTTGTTGTAGAGAACATCAACATGGTTAAAAAGCACACTAAGCCGAATCCAGCGAAAGGAGAGCCTGGCGGTATTCTCGATAAAGAGATGCCCCTGCATATCTCCAATGTCGCGCTCTACAATCCGGAAACCGGCAAGGGTGACCGGGTTGGGTTCAAGACCCTGGATGATGGCCGCAAGGTGCGGGTGTTCAAGTCCAACAACGAAGTTGTGGATATCTGAGGCGTAACTGGCGATGTCAAGATTACAGCAACATTACAGCGACGCTGTTGTCCAGCAGTTGATGGACAAGTTCAAATACAACAGTGTCATGCAGGTTCCGCGCATTACCAAGATCACCCTGAACATGGGTGTCGGTGAGGCGATTGGTGATAAAAAGGTTCTCGAGTTTGCCGTGGGTGATATGGAAAAGATCGCTGGCCAGAAGGCGATCATTACTCACGCGCGTAAGTCGATTGCTGGCTTCAAAGTTCGTGAAGGCTGGCCCATCGGCTGCAAGGTGACTCTGCGGCGTGAGCGTATGTATGAGTTTCTCGACCGACTGATCAGCATTGCGATTCCACGTATTCGTGACTTCCGCGGGCTGAGTGCCAAGTCTTTTGACGGTCGTGGTAACTACAGCATGGGCGTAAAGGAACAGATCATCTTCCCTGAGATCGACTACGACAAGGTTGATACCCTGCGTGGCTTGGATGTCACTATCACAACAACAGCGCGCACTGATGAAGAGGGGCGTGCCTTGTTGGAAGCGTTTAAATTTCCGTTTAAGAACTGAGTACGGATATGGCAAAGAAGAGCATGATCGCACGCGAAAATAAGCGTGCACGTACGGTAGCAAAGTATGCCGCCAAGCGAGCTGCGCTGAAGAAGATCATCGATGATCCCAGTAGCAGCTATGAGCAGGTGGAAGAGGCAGTGGTCAAGCTGCAGAGGCTGCCACGTGACGCAAGCCCGAGTCGTCAGCACAACCGCTGCCGGGTAACTGGCCGTCCGCACGGCTACTATCGCAAGTTCGGTCTGGCTCGCAACAAACTTCGTGAAGCGGCTATGCGTGGCGATGTGCCTGGGCTTGTAAAAGCAAGCTGGTAAGTATAGACTGCGCGTCTTTATTTGCGGGCCCATCTAGGGCCCGTTAACTGTTTTGCACGCGGGTATCGCGCCCTAAAGGCGGGCTGACCCGAGGAGCACAAAATGAGTATGTCAGATCCCATCGCGGATATGCTTACGCGTATCCGTAATGGTCAAGCAGCGAACAAATCTGATGTTAAGCTGCCCGCCTCCAAGATGAAGTTGGCGATCGCCAATCTCCTCCAGGATGAAGGTTTCATCCAGAATGCCAGAGTCGAAGAGAACGACGGCAAGCCCCAGTTAGTGCTTGAGTTGCGCTACTTTGAGGGCCGTCCGGTTATTGATCTTATCAAACGTGTCAGTCGTCCGGGCCTTCGAGTTTACAAGGGGCGCGGCGAGTTGCCGAATGTTCGTGGTGGCTTGGGCATTGCAATCATCTCCACATCGAAAGGCATTATGACCGATCGTGCGGCCCGGGCTTCTGGGCAGGGCGGTGAAGTGATTGCCTTTGTTGCCTAGCGGAGGATTGGAAAATGTCTCGAATTGCAAAGAGTCCGATTGCTATTCCGTCTGGTGTGGAGCTGAAAGTTGCGGATCAGGTTGTTTCGGTGAAAGGCGCAAAAGGCGCTCTGGAGCTGACAGTGCACGATCTGGTTGCGATCTCCCAGGAAGATAGTGAGCTGCGGGTGTCGCCGAAGGTAGAAGATAAAGACTCATGGGCAATGGCCGGAACCATGCGGGCGTTGCTTAACAATATGGTGGTTGGGGTGAGTCAGGGCTTCGAGCGTAAGCTAGAGCTGGTTGGTGTGGGTTATCGTGCCCAGGCCAAAGGCAAAAGCCTGAATCTCAGTCTCGGTTTCTCACACCCCATCGACTATTCCTTGCCTGATGGGGTGGATGCTGCAACTCCTTCTCCAACTGAAATCATCCTTACTGGATTTGATAAGCAGCGAGTTGGGCAGGTAGCTGCGGAGATTCGTGCTTTTCGTCCGCCAGAGCCCTACAAGGGTAAGGGCGTTCGTTATTCGGATGAGCTCGTGGTTCGTAAAGAAGCCAAGAAGAAATAGTAGGGTAGATCGATGGACAAGAAACAAGCACGTATTCGACGTGGTCGCCGCACTCGCGCGAAAATTCGCGAACTGGGTGTTCATCGCCTCACAATCCACCGGACACCTCGTCACATGTATGCACAGGTGATCGCGCCGAGTGGTGGTGAGACCCTGGCGAGCGCTTCGACCCTGGACAAAGTGGTTGCTGAGCAGATTGATGGGGCGACCAGTAATACAAATGCGGCCGCCGTCGTCGGAAAGCTCATTGCCGAGCGAGCTAGAGCGGCTGGCATTGATCAGGTTGCTTTTGATCGTTCCGGTTTTCGCTACCACGGTCGGGTCAAGGCGCTGGCCGATGCGGCACGCGAAGCTGGCCTGAAGATTTAACGGAGCTGAAAGATGGCAAATTTCAATACAAAGCCTGAGAGTGATGAGCTCCTCGAAAAGCTGATCAACGTCAATCGTGTTGCCAAGGTGGTAAAGGGTGGGCGTCAGTTCGGTTTCTCCGCGCTGACTGTTGTCGGCGATGGTCAGGGTCGCGTCGGTTTTGGTACCGGCAAGGCTCGCGAGGTTCCGATTGCGATTCAGAAGGCGATGGAATCGGCACGCAAAAACATGGTCAAGGTCAGGCTTAGTGGCGATACGCTTCAGTATCCGCTGGTTGGGCGTCATGGCGCTGCCAATGTCTTCATGAAGCCCGCTTCTGAAGGTACTGGCATCATCGCCGGTGGCGCGATGCGTGCGGTTTTTGAGGTGCTTGGTGTTCACAATGTGCTGGCCAAGTGTATTGGCACCAACAATCCGATCAACGTAGTGCGTGCAACCATCAATGGTCTGGCCGATATGACGGATGCTGAATCTGTGGCGGCCAAGCGTGGCAAGAAAGTTGAAGAGATTCTGGGGTAAGTCATGTCAGATAAGAAGATGATGCGCGTTACCTTGGTGCGGAGCATGAATGGGCGTCTTGCTAGCCACCAGGCCTGTGTGCGTGGTTTAGGCCTGCGTCGCATGCACCATACGGTAGAGGTCGAGGATACTCCCTGTACGCGTGGTATGGCGGGCAAGGTGTCTTACATGGTAAAGGTTGAGGAGTCCTGAGATGCGTCTCAACGATTTGCGCCCAGATAGTGGGCAAAAGCGTGACCGGAAGCGTGTGGGTCGTGGCATCGGCTGCGGTCTTGGTAAGACGTGTGGCCGCGGCCATAAGGGGCAGAAGTCCCGCTCCGGTGGGTTTCATAAGGTTGGTTTTGAGGGTGGTCAGATGCCGCTGCAACGGCGCCTGCCGAAGGTTGGTTTTCGTTCCCGTGTCGGCATGACTACCGCTGAGATTCGGCTGAGTGAACTGGCCAAGGTCGAGGGCGATGTCGTCACTCTCGAGTCTTTGGAAAAAGCGAATCTCATCAATCGTTCCGTTAAGCGGGTGAAGATTATTGCATCCGGCAATGTTGAGCGTCCCGTGACCATTGTTGGCATTAAGGCCACCAAAGGAGCCGCAGCGGCTATCGAGGCTGCAGGCGGAAAGATCGAGGCGTAAATGTCAAAGCAAGGATCGGCAATGTTAAACTCGCTTGGCGGTATGGGGCGACTGACCGAATTGCGTCAGCGGCTGCTTTTCGTTGCCGGTGCGTTGCTGGTATTTAGGATCGGTACCTTTATTCCGGTGCCTGGTGTGAATCCGGTTGCACTTGCTGCCCTGTTTGAGCAGGCGCAGGGTTCGATCCTCGACATGTTTAATATGTTCTCGGGTGGTGCGCTTGAGCGCGCCAGTCTGTTTGCGCTTGGCATCATGCCGTACATCTCTGCCTCTATCATCATGCAGTTGATGACCTCGGTGCTTCCAAAACTGGAGCAATTGAAAAAAGAGGGTGAGGCGGGCCGCCGTAAGATCACGCAGTACACGCGCTATGGAACAGTTGTGCTTGCTAGCTTTCAGGCGGTTGGTATTTCGATCGCACTGCAGAGTCAGTCGATTGGTGGTCAGTCGGTGGTGGCCCAACAGGGTGTGGGTTTTGTCGTTACGGCGGCTGTCTCGCTTGTGACTGGAACCATGTTCCTGATGTGGCTTGGTGAGCAGATCACGGAGCGCGGAATTGGTAATGGCATCTCAATGATCATCTTTGCCGGTATCGTGGCCGGGTTGCCGTCCGCCATCGGTGGCACGCTTGAGTTGGCACGTACCGGTGAATTGAACGTTTTGACGATCCTGGTGTTATTCGCATTGGCAATTGCCGTCACCGGCTTCGTTGTGTTCGTCGAGCGAGGGCAACGAAGGATTACCGTCAACTATGCGAAACGACAGCAGGGACGGCGCCTGATGCAGGCGCAGAGTTCTCATCTGCCGCTTAAGCTGAATATGGCTGGCGTGATTCCGCCGATCTTTGCTTCAAGCATCATCCTGTTTCCAGCGACGCTTGGGCAGTGGTTCGGGAATTCCGAGGAGACGCGCTGGCTACAGGATATTTTTTCAAAGCTGTCGCCAGGTGAGCCGGTCTACGTGATGGCCTATGCAGCAGCGATTATTTTCTTCTGCTTCTTCTATACAGCGCTGGTCTTTAATTCAAAAGAGACGGCCGATAATCTGAAGCGCTCTGGTGCGTTTATCCCGGGCATCCGACCAGGCGAGCAGACTGCAAAATACATCGACGGCGTAATGTCCCGGCTGACCTTTGCTGGTGCAATCTACATTACTGCTGTTTGCTTGTTGCCGGAATTTTTAATCGTCGGATGGAATGTCCCATTCTATTTTGGCGGTACATCTCTGTTGATCATTGTTGTCGTAGTGATGGATTTTATGGCTCAGATTCAGGCCCATTTGATGTCGCATCAGTACGAGGGGTTGATGAAGAAGGCTAACCTCAAAGGCGGCAGAAAGAAGTGATCGATTGAGCTGAATCGGTTCAGTCAAGTTTTTTGGAGCAAAGATATGAAAGTTCGTGCATCAGTAAAAAAGATGTGTCGCAATTGCAAGATTGTTCGCCGCAACGGTGTAGTGCGTGTGATCTGTAAGGAAGGCCGGCACAAACAACGCCAAGGCTAAATCTGAGCCACGCGCAGCCATAAGGCTCTTGACTGGGTCTCATTAAATTGGCATAATTGCGCGTTTCCGCCAAACGAAATTTGCTTGAGAAAAGCAGGAGACGAGAAAAATGGCTCGAATCGCAGGAGTCAATATACCTGATCGCAAGCACGCGATAATCGCGCTGACTTCAATTTATGGCGTTGGCCGTACTCGCGCAGCTGGTATTTGTGAAGCAACGGGTATTGCGCCCAGCACAAAGATCCTCGAGTTGAGCGAGGCTCAGTTGGAGGCGATTCGTTCTGAAGTCGCAAAATTCACAGTCGAGGGTGATCTTCGTCGTGAAGTCTCAATGAACATCAAGCGTCTGATGGACTTAGGCTGTAATCGCGGCATCCGTCACCGCCGTGGTCTGCCGTTGCGTGGTCAGCGTACCAAGACAAATGCACGCACCCGTAAGGGGCCGCGTCGTCCGATCAAACGATAAGTCGATTTAGAACTCGCAGGAACAGATGATGGCAAAAGCAAGCGGCCGTTCCCGAAAGAAAGTCAAGAAGACAGTGAGCGATGGCGTAGCGCACGTTCACGCTTCGTTCAATAATACAATCATCACGATTACCGATCGTCAGGGCAATGCACTGGCATGGGCAACTGCTGGTGGATCAGGCTTTCGCGGGTCCCGAAAGAGCACCCCTTTTGCTGCTCAGGTGGCGGCTGATCGGGTTGGTCAGATGGTCAAAGAGTATGGTGTTAAAAACCTTGATGTAAACGTGAAAGGCCCCGGTCCGGGACGCGAGTCTGCGGTACGTGCGCTTAATAATGCAGGGTTCAAGATCACCAGCATCTCTGATGTGACCCCCATCCCTCACAATGGTTGCCGTCCACCGAAGAAGCGTCGGGTCTGAGCACTGGAGTCTAAACATGGCAAGGTATATCGGTCCAAAATGTAAGCTGAGTCGTCGCGAGGGAACTGACCTATTCCTCAAAAGTCGCATGCGCTCTCTCGACTCCAAGTGCAACATGGAGAAGGTTCCTGGGCAGTCAGGTGATCGTCGTCGCCGTATCTCCGATTATGGGCTTCAGCTCCGCGAGAAGCAGAAAGTTCGTCGTATCTACGGCGTGATGGAGAATCAGTTCCGCAACTACTATAAGGCTGCGGCGCAGGCTAAAGGTGCGACTGGCGAAAACCTCCTGCAGGCGCTTGAGACCCGTCTCGACAATGTCGTTTACCGGATGGGTTTTGGCTCAACTCGTGCTGAAGCGCGTCAGCTCGTTAGTCATAAGGCGATTGAAGTCAACGGCAGTGTCGTTAACGTTGCATCTTACAAGATCAAGGCTGAGGACGAGGTCAGCATTCGCGAGAAAGCCAAGAAGCAAGTCCGCATACAGGGTGCCTTGTCATTGGCAGAGCAATATGGGTTTGTGGATTGGGTTGAGGTTGATCCCAAGGCGATGAAGGGCGTTTTTAAGCGTGTGCCGGATCGGGCTGACCTTCCCGCAGAGATTAATGAACAACTCGTTGTCGAGTTGTACTCGAAGTAAGCCCAATCGAGAGGTTTATTCATGGTAGATAACGTTATGGAGTTCCTGAAGCCACGCATAGTGAATGTGCAGGCGCTCAGTGAAACTCACGCAAAAGTTATCCTGGAACCGCTTGAGCGAGGCTTTGGGCACACGCTCGGGAATGCCTTGCGTCGTATCTTGCTCTCCTCTATGCCAGGCAGTGCGATTACTGAGGTGGAGATTCAGGACGTCCTGCATGAATACACCGCGATAGAGGGTGTTCAGGAGGATGTGCTGGAGATCCTGCTCAATCTGAAGCAGGTTGCATTGGTGATGCACTCCCGGGACGAAGCGGTCTTGCGGCTGCAGAAGAAGGGACCAGGAGTTGTCAGTGCTGGGGATATTACCCTTGATCATGACATTGAGATCGCAAACCCGGATCTGCATATTGCTACTCTTACCAAGAGTGGCGAGATCAATATGACTCTCACGGTCAAGCGTGGGCGCGGTTATCAGCCGTCGACTGCTCGACAGAGTTCGGCGGGTGAAGATCGACCGATCGGTATGTTGCAGCTTGACGCGTCGTTTAGTCCAGTGAGACGTGTGGCTTATTCGATCGAATCTGCGCGTGTTGAGCAGCGCACCAATATGGATCGTCTGGTTATCGAATTGCAGACCGATGGCACTATTGATCCGGAAGAAGCGATCCGACGCTCGGCAGGCATTCTCAGAGATCAGCTCTCTGTCTTTGTTGATCTTGAGGCGGAGGCAGCTGAAGCGACTGCTGAACCGGAAGAGCCGATGATCGATCCGATCTTGTTGCGTCCGGTTGATGATCTGGAGCTGACGGTTCGTTCTGCAAACTGTCTGAAGGCCGAGAACATTTTTCTTATCGGTGATCTGATTCAGCGCACCGAGGTTGAGTTGCTCAAGACCCCGAATCTGGGCAAGAAGTCACTCACCGAGATCAAGGATGTGCTGGCCCGCAGGGGCCTCTCTCTTGGCATGCGCTTGGAGCATTGGCCACCCGAGAGCATTGATGAGCATTTCGCTCACTGATCTACCTATTTGTTAAACGAAGAATTGAAGGAAGTCGATCCATGCGTCATCGCAAATCAGGGCGGCAACTGAACCGAAACAGCAGCCATCGCAAGGCGATGTTCCGCAATATGGCAGTGTCGCTGATCAATCATGAGCTGATTAAGACAACTTTGCCGAAGGCGAAAGAGCTTCGCCGCGTGGCAGAACCGCTGATCACCATGTCAAAAACCGACTCTGTTGCGAAGCGTCGTCTCGCATTCTCACGACTGCGTGATGATGCGGCTGTTGGCAAGCTGTTTGCCGAGCTGGGGCCGCGTTACAAGGAGCGCGCAGGTGGCTATCTGCGCATCCTAAAATGCGGCTATCGTAGCGGAGATAAGGCGCCTATGGCCTATGTCGAGCTGGTCGATCGTCCTGAGGTGGATGAGGCTGAAGAGATGGAAGCGACTGAAGAGTAAAGTCTTCGCTAAGTTTTGCTCCTGCTCCAGCCAAGAGCCGGTCAAGAGCAGCTTTAGTATCCCGGCTGCTGATAAAGCCCTCACCGTTTGGTGGGGGCTTTGTTTTTATGGGTATGCTAAAAAACTGCCAACCTAGCAGTTGAAGATGGAGAGGGAGATCTTGAGCGAACTGCTTCCTGTGCATCACCGAGTGGGTAGCCTCGGAATGAATCTGGACGAAGCAGATTGGGATGGAGAATTCATCGATTTAATGCGCTGATCACAGGGTCGCTCAATGACTCCTGTCGCGGCGACACTCGCATATCCTTGTGCGGTGTAATTGCAGGCTATTGTGAGCGACTGCAAGGATGCGCCCAGAAGGAAGGGCCCTTGGGGTGCAGGAGGTATGACCCAAGAGTGGGGGGGGGCAGACGGCGGGAACAGTCTGTCAATAGTAACGCAGGAGCGGTTGCTGAGATTGGCAAAACTTCTGTTCCAGCGCACGCTCCTCGCCTACATGGATGAATACGACGACAAAGCGGTGGATTCTGGACCTAAGGTGTGAGTCCACGATTCGTTCAGACTCCCTGGGTAAGATTAATCAATGTGCGACTTATCCTGTGCTTTGAGCCGCTGATTGAGATGTTTTATGACCCATGTTGTGATGGGGCATATCGATACGTAAAGATGGTCAGGCACGCTGAGGGCATCAAGCTATCGAGATGATGCTTATGCGGGTCTGATAGCCTACCAGGGAGGGTTGTGGATGTTGTAACGTCGTTTGCGACCAACGGGAATGTGCCTCTCAGAGTTACTTGGTGGCGCTTCAGTATTCAGGTTGGCGTCAGAAAGGTTCCGGTTTTTTCGCTCCAGAGAGACCCGCAACATAAGAAAGATCATCACCCACATGCTGACCTGACTGATCATTGGGTAGAAAGACTGACCAGCAACAGCGCCAAACAGCTGGCTGACTGTAAACGCCAGGCTGCCGCCGCCTATTGCCATATTGAAGGAGTCTGTCTTGTCCCTGAACAGGGTGAGACTTTTTATCACGATAATCAGAAAGAAGATAAAGATGGGGATCGAGAATAGCAGGCCGTTATCGAGGGTCAGCTCAAGATAGGCGTTGTGTGGGTGAGGGAATGACTCGTGATAGGAATTCCAGAGGAAGGGTGCAATACCGCTGCGGATCATGGCGTGTCGTCCATGTCCCCAGATCGGCTGCTCGGCGATCTTTTCGATGACAAAGGGCCAGATCTCGGTGCGACCGGAGGTGACCGTATAGAGGTCCATGTCGTCCGCTTTAACTGGTCCGCCGCTGTCGAGTTCAGCGTTGCGGTTATCCGCGGTATCCTGGGTGAAGCCCTCTGTGAAGCGTTCGGTCACCGACGGAATAGTGACGGCAATGGTCATAACCACCAGCGGCGTGATGAAAAAGAATTTTCGCCAGCGGTACCAGGCCAGAATGAATGCCACCCCCATCCAGCTACCCATGCCGATGCGGCTGCCGGTCAGTGCGATAGCAAGTGCGCAAGCCATGCTGGAGAGCACCAGAAATGTCTTGTTGAGTGAACTTTTAGAGAGCTGGATCAAGGCGAAAAAGGCCCAAGCAGCACCGGAGAGCAGCACAGCTACATCACTGCGAAAGTAACCGATCTCACGGTCAATGACGCGCACGGCGCGCTTCTGCAGTAGATCACCATCGACGAGGGTGCTTACCGGCATCCAGCGGATTACCTGCAAGGCAAGCAATAGATTCATTATCAGAACGGATGCGAGCGCCCACTGCATGCGGGTCTTGTCGTTGGTGCCATAGTAAAACATTATGCCTGGAGCGACATATTTGAGTACATTGATGATGTCATCGATAAATAGGCTCTGCCCAGTGAAAAAGTCGCGGCGGCCAACCAGTAAAGAATATTCGTTGAGGATGGCGGAATCCCCGGCGCCCCTCAGATAAGAGGCGACGATGATGGCCAGGTACCAGACTAGATAGAAACGGATCGATATGGGAAGTTTAGGGGCCTTCCATTCCCTGGCGCGGGCGGAAAACCAGGCGAGAAAGGTCGATGCGAAGAGCAGATTCCAGGGGTTGAGGCCGGGGATGCCAGCCACGGCCTTTGGCATGTCCGGACGCTCGACAAAGGCCATCAGTACAACCAGAAAACAGAGGGTCTTGAACCAGTCGCGCCAAGCGTAGACGCTGAAAAAAGCGACAATCATCCAGATTAGGGCTACACGCATCGGCTTTCGACTCTTGTTGGTGAAGGCTAGATCAAAGCGGACTCCAGTCCAGCATTGTCAGGCTAAGCGCTTGAAATTTGAAGCCCGAGATTCCCCTAATTACTAGGGGTGTCACAAATAGCTGGCAAGAAACTTCCCAGTATAGGAATCGGGGTGGGCGGCGACGGTTTCTGGGGTGCCCTCTACCAGAATCTCGCCCCCTCGGTTACCACCCTCCGGGCCCAGGTCGATGATCCAGTCAGCTGTCTTGATGACGTCGAGATTGTGCTCGATCACCACCACCGTATTGCCGTGGTCACGCAGCCGGTGCAGCACCGCAAGCAGATGATTCACGTCGTGGAAGTGCAGCCCGGTGGTCGGTTCATCGAGGATGTAGAGAGTGTTGCCGGTATCGCGCTTGGAGAGTTCCCGGGAGAGCTTGACTCGCTGCGCCTCGCCGCCGGAGAGGGTGGTAGCGTTTTGCCCGAGGGAGATATAGGAGAGCCCCACATCCATCAGGGTCTGTAGCTTGCGTTTGATCACTGGCACCGCATCGAAAAAGGCCAGCCCCTCCTCCACCGTCATCGCCAGTACCTCGTCAATCGACTTGCCCTTGTACTTCACCTCCAGGGTCTCGCGGTTGTAACGCTTGCCCTTGCAGACATCGCACTGCACATAGACGTCGGGCAGAAAGTGCATCTCCACCTTGATCACGCCATCGCCACGGCAGGCCTCGCACCGGCCGCCCTTGACGTTGAAGGAGAAGCGCCCCGGGGTGTAGCCGCGGGTGCGGGACTCCTGGGTGCCGGCAAACAGTTCGCGGATCGGCGTGAACAGCCCGGTATAGGTGGCCGGGTTGGAGCGCGGTGTGCGACCGATCGGGCTCTGGTCGATATCGACCACCTTGTCGAAGTGCTCCAGCCCTTCGATCGACTCATAGGCTGCCGGTGAGCTATTGGCGCCATTCAGTTCGGCGGCGCAGATAGGGTAGAGGGTGTCGTTGATCAGGGTCGACTTGCCGGATCCTGAAACGCCGGTAACACAACAGAAGGTGCCAACCGGAATGCTGAGCGTCACCTGCTTCAGGTTGTGGCCGCAGGCCCCGGTTACCTGCAGAAACTCGCCGTCACGTCCGGCATAGCGTTCGGTGGGAACGGCGATGCTGCGCTGACCGGAGAGATATTGGCCGGTGAGCGAGTGCTCGACTGCGGTGATCTCTTCGGCGGTACCCTGGGCGATGATCTGGCCGCCATGCTCGCCGGCGCCGGGGCCGATGTCGACCACATGGTCAGCGCTGCGGATCGCATCCTCATCATGCTCCACCACGATCACCGTATTGCCCAGATCTCGCAGATAGGTGAGGGTGTTGAGCAGTCGCGCGTTGTCCCGCTGATGCAGCCCGATGGAGGGCTCATCCAGCACGTACATGACGCCGACCAGGCCGGCGCCGATCTGGCTTGCCAGGCGGATGCGCTGCGCCTCGCCGCCGGAGAGGGTTTCGGCGCTGCGGTCGAGGGTGAGGTAGTCGAGCCCGACATTGACCAGAAAGCTGAGACGCTGATCGATCTCCTTGACGATTTTGTCCGCGATCTTGCCGCGTTTGCCGGGCAGCGCTAGCTGCTGAAAAAAACTCAGCGCCTGGCCGATCGGCATTGCGCTGATCTCAGGCAGGGTGTTGTGCGCGACAAACACATGGCGTGCCGCCTGGTTGAGGCGGGTGCCTTTGCACTCCGGGCAGGGCTGGCTGGAGATGTAGTGCGCCAGCTCCTCGCGGACTGCATTCGAATCGGTCTCCCGATAGCGGCGCGACATGTTGTGGATGATCCCCTCAAAGGGGTGTGTCTTGCGGGTCGAACGCCCGCGCTCATTAAAGTAGCTGAACTCGATCGACTCGTTGCCACTGCCGTAGAGGATCTTTTTCTGCACCGGCCGCGGCAGCTCCTGCCACGGCGTTTCGGGATCGAATGCGTAGTGTCTGCCCAGCGAGCTGATCATTTGATAGTAGTAGGTATTGCGCCGGTCCCAGCTGCGCACCGCGCCGCCGGCCAGTGACAGCTCGGGGTGCGCGACTACCTTGTCTGGGTCGAAAAACTGCTCCACGCCGAGCCCGTCGCAGGTGGGGCAGGCCCCCACCGGATTGTTGAAGGAGAACAGCCGGGGTTCCAGCTCGCTTAGGCTATAACCGCACTGCGGGCAGGCAAAGCGGGAGGAGAAGATAAGCTCCTCGCCGCCGCCATCCAGCGCTGCGACCCGTACCAGGCCGCCAGCGAGATTGAGCGCGGTCTCGAAGGACTCGGCCAGACGGCTCTGCAGATCGGGGCGTACCTTGAAACGGTCGACCACCACCTCGATGTTGTGTTTTTTGTGCAGCTCAAGCTCGGGGGCCTCATCCAGCTCGAACAGTTCGCCGTCGATGCGGGCGCGGATAAACCCCTGGGCATGCATCTCGGTGAGCAGTTTATGGTGCTCGCCCTTGCGCTCCGAGATCACCGGCGCCAGCAGCATTAGCCGGCTCCCCTCGGGCAGCGCCAGCACCAGATCGACCATCTGACTGATGGTCTGGGCCTCCAGCGGAGTGTCGTGCTCCGGGCAGCGTGGCGTGCCGGCGCGGGCGAATAGCAGCCGCAGGTAGTCGTGGATCTCGGTGATGGTGCCGACGGTGGAACGCGGGTTGTGGGAGGTGGTCTTCTGCTCGATGGAGATCGCCGGTGAGAGCCCCTCGATGTGGTCCACATCGGGCTTCTCCATCAGTGAAAGAAACTGCCGGGCATAGGCGGAGAGCGATTCCACGTAGCGTCGCTGCCCCTCCGCATAGATGGTGTCGAAAGCCAGCGAGGATTTGCCGGAGCCGGAGAGCCCGGTGATCACGATCAGCTTGTTGCGCGGCAGGGTCAGGTCGATATTCTTCAGGTTGTGGGTCCGCGCGCCGCGGATTTGGATGGTATCCATAGCTCTCTGGTTAGGCTTCCGGTCGATCTGGGAGGCGGCGCGCGGCGCCTATTACCCCCGATTCCAGCCGGTCTTTTGCAACAACGATTCAGGCGAACCTGCTACTATACGCGCTCTTTATTTGTAGAGGCAAAGCGGATCTGAGATGGCAAAGAGTAGCGGAGAGGGGCAGGGCCTAAACCCTCTGGAGCGGCGCGCCGCGTTTTCTCTGGCGGGGATTTTCTCGCTGCGCATGATGGGACTTTTTCTGATCCTACCAGTGTTCGCCCTCTATGCGGAGGGCGTGGCTGGAGTGACGCCGATGCTGGTGGGGGCGGCGATCGGCGTCTACGGTCTGACCCAGGCAGTGCTGCAGATCCCCTTCGGTATGCTCTCCGATCGCATCGGCCGCAAACCGGTGATCATTGCCGGCTTGTTGATCTTTGCCTGCGGCAGTGCGGTGGCGGCCTCCGCTGACACTATCTGGGGGATCATTGCCGGTCGCGCGTTGCAGGGTAGTGGTGCCATCGCTGCAGTGATTATGGCGCTGGCTGCGGATCTGAGCCGTGAGCAGCGCCGCCTGCGCATGATGGCGATCATCGGCATGAGCATCGGTGCCGCCTTTGCCGTTTCGCTGGTGCTGGGGCCGGTGCTGAACAGCTGGATCGGCGTGCCGGGGATCTTCGGGCTTACCTCGATACTGGCGTTGCTGGGCGTAGGCGTGGTGCTGTTTGTCGTGCCGACACCGCAGAAGAGCGAATTCCACCGCGATGCGGAGGCGGTGCCGGGGCAGTTCGGCAAGGTGCTGCGGGATCCCGAGCTGGTGCGACTGGACTTGGGGATCCTCATCCTGCACATGACACTAACGGCGCTGTTTCTGGCCTTTCCCCTGGCGCTGCGGGATTTGGGCATGGCCAGCGACTCCCATTGGCAAGTCTATTTGCCAGTGATGCTGGTGGCGATGGCAGCAATGGTGCCGTTTGTCATCATCGCCGAGAGTAAGCGCAAGATGCGGCCGGTCTTTATCGGTGCGGTGGCTGCGCTGGCCCTGGCCGGCCTGGCAATGGCATTGATGCGTGATCTGTTTGCCGGCTTGGTGCTGGCACTACTGCTGTTCTTTATCGCGTTCAACCTGCTGGAGGCGACACTGCCGTCGCTGGTAGCCAAGGTAGCGCCGGGAGAACGCAAGGGCACAGCCATGGGAGTCTACTCCAGCTCCCAGTTTACCGGCGCTTTCATCGGTGGCCTGCTGGGCGGCTGGGTCCACAGCCAGTATGGTGTCGAGGGAGTGTTTTTCTTTTGTGGTGGCATCTCGACGCTCTGGTTGCTGATCGCCTGGGGCATGTCGGATCCGAACTATCTGAGTAATTTCCTGTTGCCGGTGGGGGAACTGGAGGATGATGATGCCGCGCTGCTGGAGAAAGAGCTGAGCGGGGTGGCTGGGGTTGCGCAGGCGGTGGTGATCCCGGAAGACCGCATCGCCTATCTCAAGGTTGATCTTGCTCTGTTCGATGAGTCGGCCTTGGATGCATATTGCGCAGAGCAGGCGTAAACTCCCACGCTTGGCTGCCGGGATCCCGGCGATGGCAACAAAACTCAATTTATAGCTCACGCGAAGGCAGGGACGCTGCATTTGCGGGAGAGGATAGGGGGAAAGATGGCACGAGGTATAAACAAGGTAATTCTCATCGGTAATCTGGGGCGTGATCCTGAGACCCGCTATATGCCTTCCGGCGGCGCGGTGACCAATGTGACGGTTGCAACATCTGATTCATGGAAGGACAAAAACACGGGTGAGCAGCAGGAGCGCACGGAGTGGCACCGGGTGGTGTTCTTCAATCGCCTGGCGGAGATCGCTGCTGAGTACCTGAAGAAAGGCTCCAAGGTCTATGTCGAAGGGCGGCTGCAGACCCGTAAGTGGCAGGGCCAGGATGGGCAGGATCGCTACACCACTGAGATCGTCGGCAACGATATGCAGATGCTCGACAGCCGTGGTGGCAGCGCGGCATTCGACTCCGGCGCACCCGCCTCAAAGCCGGCAGCGGCGCCTCAGCCTTCGCCATCCATGCCCGACAACGACTTCGACGACGACATCCCCTTCTGATGCCGCTAGACTGAAGTGAGGCGATGTGAAACGGAATCCTGCGGGGTTCCGTTTTTTTGCGTTGGGGCGGACAGAACTAAAAAGCGCGCACGTCGGATGGCGTGCGCGCTCGCAACGAAGTTGGCGCTGGTCGGGCGCTCGATAGATATTGATCAGGGCCAGATGTAGCGCCGCGGCAGGCTGCTACTGCCGCCTCCGTTGCGTAAACTGGAAATTTTTTGTCCCCAAACGCACAGGGGCGGACCCAAAGGTCCGCCCCTGTCGCCGGCGCCCGAAGTGGTGCCGTTAACTCAAGCATTCACCAAGGTGATTACTTGGCCGGGGCTGCCGGAGCCTGAGGAGCAACGGGAGCGCCGTAAGGGGCAACCGGAGCACCGTAAGGGGCACCATAGGGAGCACCGTAGTAGGGGTAGCCGTAACCGTTGTAGCCGTTGTAACGGTTGTAGCCGTTACCGTAACCGTTGCCACGGGCGCTGCCGCTCATGTTGAAATTGAAAGAACCGTCGCCGGCGCCATCACCCATCCAGTTGTTGTCGTTCCAACCACTGTTGTTCCAAGGGCCACCCCACCAAGCGGAAGCGGAAGCGGAAGCAACGAGCAGAGCAGCAACGGAAGCAATCTTAACGATCTTTTTCATCTGTGTATCCTCAGTAGGTTGGTGATGAATCTCAAAACTAGTGAAAGCGGATACTACGTGCCTTCATAGGTGCAAAAGAATATTAGTAAATAATGAAATTGTCAAATATTTTTCCCGCGATAAGAATTTCCTTTCTAATTCATTCTCTATGGGGGAGGCGGTGCTTCAGACCGCAAGAGCAGAGCGTAACACCTCTTCTCTAGCCGGGACGCCCGTCGACACGTGGTCGCAACAGAATCGGCAGGTAGGTAATAGCGAACAGCAGGAAGCTGGTGGTCCAGAGCGTGCCTGACAGGGTGATCCACAGCGTGTAACTGGAGGGCACAATAGCCGGCATAAAAACCCGGATGATTGCGCCGAGGTTGAGTAGCGCAAATGCCCAGATGGCGGTGCTCGGGGCAAGCAGTTCGCGGCCGGTATGGCCCAGCGAGACCCGTGCCATCATGCCGAGGGTCAGGACGCCAACCCCGCCTACGGTGAGGGCGTGCCGCGCCAGATTGCCAGGGAACAGACCAAGTGCGGCAAACGTCTCCAGCAGGAAACCGAGGATGATCCAGCCGAGGCCGCTAAACAGTACCGCCAGGATCGGTATCCGCCAGACTTGTAGATGGTGCCAGTCGCGCCAGCGCCAGGCCTGAGTGCCCGCCACCAACAGCGCACTCGCCGCCAACAGCAGTGGCTGGGGCCAGAGCAGGTTGAGCAGGATCCACAGGCCGGCTGAAGCGAATACGAATTGCTCGCGGCGCTGATTGTCGCGAGGCCGTGCCTCAGCGACCGCCTTCTCGGTGAAAAAGGGTAGTACTCGCCCACTCACCCAGATTAGTAACAGCAGCACGCTGTTGAGCATCAGATCTGTGCCACGGGTGATGCTGCCGGGTAGCCCCAGTAGCTCCATGTGGATCAGCAGGTCGGCCAGCAGCATTAGCCCGAGTAGTGGCAGAAACAGTCGATTGCGGCGATTCTGCGCCCGCATCAGCGGTTGGTAGAGGGCCCACATGAAGAGCGGCAGGAACAGCAGGTCGAGCCCAGCGATCACGGCTCCGGGTAGCCCCGGGATGAAGGGTGCGATGCGTGCGGCTAGCCACACCAGTGTGAGTGCCGCCAGTGGTCTCCCGGTGAGCGTATCGATGCCGGTCCAGTTGCGCACTGCAGTGAGCAGGAAGCCGGCGATCACTGCTCCACTGTAGCCGAATAACATCTCATGGCTGTGCCAGGTAATCGGGCCGTAGTAGGCGGAAGGGGGGAGGGTCCCCAGCCAAGTGGCGAGCCACAATGGCAGCAGAGTGATCGCAGCAAGCGCCGCCATCAGAAAAAAGGGCCGGAAGCCCAATGCGAACGGGACTATGCCATGCTGTGGTTCGTTGCGGGGGGGGCGTTCGCCCAGGGGGATCACTGCCATTTAACTATTCTCATCGCCAATCGGATTGGGAGCGCAAGCATAGGAGCCGGTATGCGCTGAGGCATTGACTCCCATCAAACAGACAGAGGCCAAGACCCGGTGGATTTCAGGGTTTGCCGCGGAATAGGTGGGGAATCACCTCTTCGTAGGTGCTGGCAAAGTGGACCTTCAGCCCCTTGCGGATATGCTCCGGCACCTCGTCGAAGTCGCTGCGGTTGTCGGCCGGCAGGATCAGCTCGCGGATCCCGGCACGGCGTGCCGCGATCACCTTCTCGCGGATTCCGCCCACCGGAAAGACCTGCCCGGTGAGGGTCAGCTCGCCGGTCATGGCGATGTGGCGCACTGGCCGATCACGCGCTAGCGAGAGCAGCGCGGAGGCCATGGTGATGCCGGCGGAGGGGCCGTCCTTGGGGGTCGCCCCGGCCGGCACATGCAGGTGGATGAATGCGGTCTTGAAGAAGTCGGGGGCGACGCCGAAGGCTTTTGCATGGCTGACCAGATAGCCATAGGCGATCTCCGCCGACTCGCGCATCACGTCGCCGAGCTGGCCGGTGAGCTTGAAACCGCGGTTGAACTCGTGGGTTCTGACCGCCTCCACACTGAGGGTGGTGCCGCCCATCGCGGTCCAGGCCAGACCGGTGACCACGCCGGCGCCGCTCAGGTTGCGCTCGTCGCGGAACAGCGGGCCGCCGAGGTACTCCGCCAGTTCGTCCGGCCCGATCTCGATCGGGCGTGGCGTGCCCTCGAGGATTTTCACCACCGACTTGCGCACGATCTTGCCGAGCTCTTTCTCTAGCCGGCGCACTCCGGCGTCGCGGGCGTAACCCTCGATGATGGCGCGGATCGCCGGGCTACCGAGCTTGATGTCACGGCGTTTCAAGCCGGCCCGCTCGAGTTGGCGCGGCAGCAGATATTTGCGGGCAATCTGCAGTTTCTCGCTGGTGATATAGCCGGAGAGCGAGATCAGCTCCATGCGATCGAGCAGCGGCCGCGGGATGGTGTCGAGCTGGTTGGCAGTGCAGATGAAGAGCACCTTGGAGAGGTCGAAGCGCAGATCCAGATAGTGGTCGAGAAAGTCGGAGTTTTGCTCCGGATCGAGCACTTCGAGCAGCGCCGAGGCGGGATCGCCCTGGTAGCTGGCACCGACCTTGTCGATCTCGTCGAGCATGATCACCGGGTTCTCGGTGCCCACCTCCTTCATTGCCTGAATGAACTTGCCCGGCATCGCGCCGATGTAGGTGCGGCGATGGCCTTTGATCTCCGCCTCGTCGCGGATGCCGCCCACCGAGAAGCGGAAAAACTTGCGTCCCAGCGCCTCGGCGACGGAGTGGCCGATGGAGGTCTTGCCGACCCCGGGTGGACCTACCAGCAGGATGATCGAGCCGGCGATCTGCCCCTTCATGATGCCCAGCGCGAGGAACTCGAGGATGCGTTCCTTCACATCGCTGAGACCGTAGTGGTCCTTGTCGAGGGTCTTGCGGGCGAAGCCCAGATCGAGTTTGTCCTGAGAGTCGACGCCCCAGGGCAGCAGGCTGATCCAGTCGAGGTAGTTGCGGGTCACCGAATACTCCGGCGAGCCGGTCTCAAGCACCGCCAGTTTGTCCATCTCCTCTTCGACCCGGGCGGCGGCCTGCTCGGTCAGCTTCAGCTTCTCCAGTCGCTGCTGGAATTTCTCCAGCTCGGCGGTGCGGTCATCCTTCTCTATGCCCAGCTCCTGCTGGATCACCTTCAGCTGTTCGTGCAGGAAGAACTCGCGCTGCTGGGTCTGCATGCGCTCTTCGACGCTCTTGCGGATCTCCACCTGGGCCTTGGCAAGTTCCAGTTCCTGGTGTAGCAGCTCCAGTACCTTCTCCATGCGCGGCAATAGCTCGACGCTCTCGAGCACCTTCTGTAGCTGCAGCTTGTCGGAGGTGGTGAGGCTGGCGGCGAAGTCGGTCAGGTGGGAGGGGTCGTCCGGGCCGAAGCGTTCGAGAAACACCCGCAGCTCCTCGGCGTAGAGTGGGTTGAGTGGCAGCAGTTCTTTGATAGTGTTGATGATGGCGATGCCGTAGGCCTTAATCTCATCGTTGGGCTGTTTGCCTGGCTCCGGCAGGTAGTGCACCTGGACGCGAAACGGTGCCTCGCTGCTGAGAAAATTCTCGATGCGGAAGCGCTGCAGACACTCCACCAGGATCTGCAGCCGCCCCTCCGACTCCTGCACCCGGTGGATACGGCAGGCGGTGCCGACGGCGGAGAACTGATCTGGCGTGGTGACCTCGGCGTTGGCTGAGCGGGCCAGCACCACGCCGAGGATCTTCTGTTCGGTCTTGCCCACCGCCTGCATGGTCGAGGTCCAGTGGGCGGTCTCCATCAATAGCGGTACCACCTGGCCGGGAAAGAAGGGGCGGGTGGTGACCGGCAACAGGTGGATGGTGGCGGGGAGCAGCTCGTTGGGGCGGGCCAGGGGCTGCTCGTTTGCCAACTCGATATTGTCATCGGCGTTGCTGGGGGATTTAGGCATAGTGATTGCTGTGCTGCTGTGGCAGATGACGTCGGAGCTGAGCGTCATCTGCCGGTTTTGATTGATCAGAAGGTTGGTTGCATATCTTCAGGTGCGATATCCTCGAGGTGCTCGGCAAAGCTCCATTGATGACCCTCCAGATTCTCGGCAGTGTACATCCGGTCGCCCCAGAACATATCCATCGGTTCCGTGATCTTTTCTGCGCCGGCGGCCTTGGCCTGGACATAGTGGGCCTCCACGTCATCCACATAGATATAGAGGCTCTGGGTGACGCCGGCGAGCCCGGCCGGGCTGTAGCCTCCACGTTCCTGGTTGGCGGGGCCCAGCATAATGACGCCGTCCTGGTACTGCATCTCGGCATGGGCAATACTGCCGTCGGGGGCGGGCATCTCAAGACGTTTCTCAAAGCCAAACACCCGGGCGAGCCACTCCAGGGCGTCGCCGGGGTCATTGTAGAAGAGGTAGGGCGTCACTCTCGGCATTTGCTCTGGCGGATTGTTGGGCATCTCGCATCTCCCCACGATTATGTGGCTAACAGGTTATGTCAACGTCGCCACATTTCGAAGCGGCATCTGCAAATCTATTGGGGCGGGCGCTCTACTTTACAAGCGAGATTGGCAAGAGCCACGAAGGCTTCCAGTGAAAGTTGCTCTGGTCGGATGGTTGGGTCGACGCCGGCAGCTTCGATTTGCTCCGCCGTGAGCCAGTTGCGCAGGCTGTTGCGCAGGGTTTTGCGCCGCTGGGAGAAGGCCTGGGCGACTAGCTGGGCAAACAGGGCCTGGTCTTCGATCGCCAACGGCGGTTCACTGAATGGTTCGAGACGGACAAATGCGGAGTCGACCTTAGGTGGCGGATTGAAGGCGCCGGGACCGATCAGAAACAGGGGGGTGACACGACACTTTGCCTGCAGCATCACAGAAAGGCGGCCATAGGTCTTGGAGCCTGGCCCGGCAGCCATGCGTTCCACCACCTCCTTCTGCAGCATGAAGTGCATATCGCTGATCTGCGCCGCCTGGCTCAGCAGATGAAACAACAGCGGGGTGGAGATGTTGTAAGGCAGGTTGCCCACTACCCGCAATGGCCGCTCGGGGCTGGCCAGGGCAGTGAAGTCGAACTTCAACGCATCGGCGCTGTGGATCGTCAGCTCGCCCAGTGTCGCACAGCTGTCGGCCAGCGGGCCGATCAGATCTCGGTCCAGCTCCACCACCTGCAGCGTTCCGCAGCGCCGCAGCAATTCGCGGGTGATTGCGCCCTGGCCTGGGCCGATCTCCACCAGGTTGTCGTTTGGGCGTGGGGCAATCGCATCAATGATGCGCTGGATGATGCCTGGATCGTGCAGGAAGTTCTGGCCGAATCTTTTTCTAGCTTTGTGGGTCACTGGGGTACCTTTTTGCCGTTGTTGTTTTTGCTAGATAAACGATACCAGCAAATCTACCGACTTGAAGCTCAGCGTCACAATCATAGTCGGCCGAGACAATGGTGCCATAGTCAGCTCAGGCAGCCCTTCATGTGTGACGGTAGGCGTAGAGGAAGGGGGAGGCTAACTGTGGTGTGGTTGACCGATACGATGTGTGGCCGGGCAGCCGACATGTTTCAACTGCCGCTGCAGATTGCGCAGCCTCATGCCCAGGCTGCCAGCCAGCCGGGTTTCATTGAGTTCGCTGGCGGGTAGCAGTTCGATGATCCGTTCACCGTCCCGGACGTGGAGGCTCTGCGCATCGAACTGTTTTAGGTAGTCCTGAGCCTCCTGATCATCGACAGGCCGATGTCGTGTGGCGATGCAGGCTGTACCACTCCCGCCAGACTGAGGCCGAAGCAGGGATCGCCGCTCAGTTCGACTGCCAGCCTTCAGCCGTGCTGCATCAGGGCGACCGGGACATGACCGTTGGGGTCGGTATACTGCCCCGGTTGGCCCCCAGGTTGATGCAGAAAGTTGGATGGGCCTATGCCGTATGCAGTGAGGGCATCCACCAGCAGGTTGGCGGTGCTGAGCAGTGTGGTGTTGGGTGCGCACAGAAAGCTCATCGATTGTTACATCGGTAAAATATGACAAACAATGTCACGTTGAATCTTTCAGTGAATCGTTTCGAAAAAACTCAATGATTCAGGTTTGAATTATTCTGTTTCATGGCCCATTCAAGCAATTGCCAGCCAGGCATCGGTTTGGCAATGAAGTAGCCTTGCGCGACATCGCAGCCAAGGCTTGTCAGAAGGTCCCAGGTCGCCTGGTCCTCGATACCTTCACCAACCACCTTCATGCCCAGTTCGTGGCCCAGCAGGATGGTCATCTTGACGATGGCCAGTGCTTCCTTGTCGGCAGTGGCACGCATGACAAAGGATTTGTCGATTTTAATCTCAGAAAACGGGATGCGGTGTAGCTGCACCAGTGATGAATAACCGGTGCCGAAGTCATCGATCGAGAGTTTGACCTGCTTCATTCTTAGTCGGGTCAGGATGTCGAGGGATTTTATCAACTCCTGCATCAGGGTGGTTTCGGTGACCTCCAGGGTGATCTGGTCTGGTCCTAGGCCATACTGCCTGATCTTTTTATCCATCCATTCCGGTAGGTCGAGATCTTTGAAGTTACAGGGTGCCATGTTGATGGCAACGCGTGTCTTCAGGCCGGCGCGCAGCCACTCAGCGGCCTGTTTGAACGATTGCTGAAGCACCTCGGCAGCGAGTCTATCCATCAAGCCGGACTGTTCCGCCAGAGGGATGATGATATTCGGCCCGAGCAGTCCGCGGTCTGGATGGCGCCAGCGAATCAGGGCCTCGACTCCAATCAGTGAGTTGTTGGAAAACCTCAGTTGTGGCTGAAAAAAGGGCTCCAACTCGCCATTGTTGAGGGCCAGATGCAGTTCCTGTTCGGTGGGTAACTCCAGGAATTCGATTGCATCGAACGGTTTGTTTCGAGACGGGAATGCTATGGTGTTAAGCATCTCCTCCAGTTCCGTGTAGCGAATCGGCTTGGTCAAGGTACCGACGACATGCAGACCTTGCTCGGATGCTAGTTTCTGCGCTGAGTGAAGCACACCTGTGTCGTAGCCGCTGATCAGTATGATCGAGGCGTTTGCCCTCTGCTCGGCCATGATGCGCAGGAGTTCTACCCCGTCACGTCCGGGCATGATCAGATCCAGCACGATGACATCGAGGTCGTCCGAGTAGACCTGCTCGAAGCTGCCGGGCAGGTGAGCGGCAACCGCATCGTAGCCAACATCTAGGGCGACATCACGCACAAAGGCACCGATATCTGGTTCATCATCGATTACCAGCAATTTTCTCTTGTCAGCCATGGCCAAAGTCCCAGTGCCCCTTTCAGTCAATTGCCTTGCGCAACAGCGCCTCGACATCATCCAGACGAAAGGGTTTGGTGAGTGTGCCCAGCAGATTCAGTCCGTTTGCCTTGGCGATCTTGCCTGCGCCCCTGAGCAGGGTCTTATCGTATCCACTGACCATGATGATGGTGGCGGTGCACCCCCGATTGGCCAGCGCATTGATCAGTTCAAAGCCGTCGGTATCTGGCATGAACAGATCGATCACGATCACATCATGGCGGCATTCGGCTTCCGCATCCAGAAGCGCCTTTGCGCTGCTAGACACCTCCGACTCAAATCCTGCCATCTCGGCGATTTCTGCAATCATGGCAGCCATCTCCAATTCATCGTCAACGGCAATCAGACGTGGTTTGTCCATTATTATTCTCCATCCAGTACATCTTGAATCCGCTTTATCAGATCATCCCTGCTGTAGGGCTTTGAAAGCAGATTGGCGGCAAAATGTGCCTGACTATGTCTGGCTGCCACCTTCTTGGTAAAGCCCGATGTGAGCAAGATCTTGAGGTTGGGGTAAAGTTTATAGGCCTGTTCCGCCAGTTCGTAACCGTTCATACCGCCGGGCATCACCACATCACTGAACAGCAGGTTGATGTCGTCCTCGGATTCGAGGAGCGCAAGGGCTTCTGTAGCTCTGGTTGCGGTATGGACTTTGTACCCTGTCTCTTCCAGGTAGTCCCTGGCCAGATCGAGCAGGTTGTCTTCATCATCGACCACAAGGATAGTTCCGTGCCCTGGAGTGAGGCGGGTTTCCGATATTGACGTCTGAGGGATCATCTCGCTCTTTTCAATGCTTCGGGGCAGATAGATCCGGATGGTGGTGCCGATCCCAGGTTCCGAATAGGCCTTGACGTAACCGTTGGATCGTCGGGCAAATCCGTACACCATGCTCAGGCCCAGGCCGGTGCCTTTATCTGATGGTTTGGTGGTGAAGAAGGGTTCGAAGATCTGTTCGAGGATCTCCTTTGGAATGCCGCTACCGGTGTCGCTCACCGCCAGTTGTAGATAGTCGCCGGGAGTGATTGCTGGGTTTAACCCGGCATAGGTTTTGTCCAGTCTCTTGTTGGCGGTTTCGATGGTGAGTTTGCCACCCTGTGGCATGGCGTCCCGGGCGTTGAGGATCAGGTTCAGCAGGGCATCTTCGAGATCACCGGGATCGATGCGGGTCAGCCAAGGATGATCAGCCAGCTGGAGTTCTACCTCCACCTCTGGGGTCACTGAGCGAGCGATCAGGCTGTCCATGTCCCGTATCACCTGGTTGATGTTGGTGGGACGAGCCTCCTGAGCCTGCTTGCGTGAAAAGCCTAGCAGTTGCCGGGTCAGATCGGCGGCGCGCAGGGCGGCCTTCGATGCAGACTCCACCCGCTTGAGGGATTTGTCGTCTTCCGGCAGCAGGCGTTTGAGAAAGTCGAGATTGCCGATAATGATGCCGAGCAGATTATTGAAGTCGTGAGCGATGCCGCCAGTGAGCTGACCGATGGCGTCCATCTTCTGGGCACGGCGCAGGGCCTGCTCCGTTATTTTCTGCTCCGTCAGATCAGTCACAAATGCCACTGATGCCAAAACACCGCCTTTGTCTGTGTGTAAGGTGATGGCGTTGAAATGGGCCGGGATGTTGTGGCCATCTCTGTGACGCAGCTCAACCTCATAGTTGCGTCTGTCGGTTGTCTCTATCTTTGCTGCCTGCCCCCTGAAAATTTTCTGGTTCTCTTCATCAGCGAAATCCAGGGGTGTTCTTCCAATCATCTCGTCCGCTCGGTAACCCAGCATTTCGCACAAGCGCTGATTCACCTCAAGGGTTCGATGGTCAGGCCCGATCAACCAGACACCCTCGGGCGCGCCTTCAAAGATCGTGCGATAGCGCTCCTCGCTCTCGCGCAGGGCCTGCTGAGCCTGCCGGGCGCGAGTCAGATCGTGCATGCCCATGAGCACACCCAGGGGGGAGCCCGTGTCGTCCCGGATAGTGCGCACCATCACCTCGATGGGGCGGCCGGTGGGGTTATGGGGATGGTTCGCCTCCATGGTGATGTACTTGTCGCTCCGTGCGATTCTTGCCGCACAGACGGGGCAGGGCTCCGCTTCTTTCTGGGGGTGGATGATCGAGGTGATCTCCATCCCGATTGCCAGCTCGGGGGTAAGTCCTGTCAGTTTGTAAAAGGCCTGGTTGGCTCGCACCAGCTTGTCATCGAGATCAATGAGGTAGATGGCATCCTCGAAGAAGTCCATGGCATGGGTCCACTCCTGGGCCGATTTGGCTAGTGCCTCCTCCGCCCTTCTTCGCTCGGTGATATCACGTATCACGGCGATGAGTTGTGGGCTGTCGGGCAACTGGCTGAGCCGGGCCTCGAACAGCCTGAGACCATGCGGCAGTTCCAAGGTATATTCGTACGTAGTCAGGCCTCCGCGTTCGCTCACCACGGCCCTGTTCTCGTTGAATTGGGCGGCTAGCGTTGGTGGCAGTACATCCTGCATGCGCTTGCCAAGGAAGGTTTCCGGCGGTACATACAGATCAGCAGCCTGCGGGGCGCGGTAGTCTCGTATGGTGCCGTCCTGGTCCATCAGGAAGAACAGGTCAGGCAGAGCCTGGAACACGGAATTCAATACCAGTTCGTGTTGACGGGCCTGAGCCTCGGCCCGCTTGCGCTCGGTCAGGTCGATATCGATACAGTACATCTCCGGTTCATTGTTATGGGTCCGGAGCATGACATGGTTTGAGAAGACCTGTATCGGTGATCCATCGGCTCTGCGCAGGGTTATCTCCGACGAGGGGATTTCAGTCCCGTCGTCTATCCAGGCGTCGATAGCAGCTATCATCCCTTCGCGCATCTCGCCGGGAATGATGAGGTCTTCCAGTTGCTGGCCGATGGCCTCGTCTGCCGTAAAGCCATAGAGCGCTTCGCTGGCGGGATTCCAATAGATGACTCGACGGTTCCTGTCATACCCCTGAACCGAGATGGCGGCTGTGTTTTCGAACAGCCGGCGGAAACGCGTTTCGCTCTCCTGCAGCAGGGTGTAGTCGGATCTGCGCCGCCGCTCGATGAGGAAAAACAGGATTCCGCCCGCCAGTCCAACCAGCATAACCACCGCCCCCAGGATATAGACCAGACGTTCAAACTGTCTGATCTGGGTGGCCATATTCCGATAAACCGCCGTCTCGACATCATCGGCAATCTTGAGAACCTCGGCGAAAACCTTATCGAAGAGCTGGTCCTGATTTGACCCGGCCAGACTGCTTTGAGCCCGTTTAAGGCGCGCCAGCCCGACCGCTTCTAACCGGTCTATCTGATCCAGTGTGTTGCGGATCATGGAGCGGAGGGCTGGGTCATCGAGGGCCTGAAACTTTACATGTGAGCTTTCTCCTCCCTGCAGCATGGTATTGGCATACCAGCGTGCCTGGTTGAGGTGTTGCCAGACTTGTTCCTTGTCCACCGTCGGATCCTGTTGGACCAGCTCCTCGAACCAGAGATGAAAAAGACTCAGTTCATATTTGACCTCCATGCTGGCGTCGATTAGGGGCGCGCTCTTGTTTGCGATTCTGAGCGCAACGGCTGATGAGGCGGCGAGGATGGCCATGGCAGCCACCACGATTAGGGTCACGATCACGATTGTGCGCAGTGGTGAGTGGCTTGTCTTTGTCACTTGCGTATGACTTCTGTCGTGTCTCTGTTTGTGCTGCATTCGAACCGATTAACCATCCAGTGTTTCCCGCACCCGCCAAGCCAGTTCCGCCTTGCTGTAGGGTTTGTTCAACAGGGTGGCGGAAAATTGTGCCTGCCCATTTTTGGCTATCGCCTTCTTGGTAAAACCCGATGTGAGCAGCACCTTCAGCTCCGGCCTTTGGGTTGTTGCCTGCTCCGCCAATTCATAGCCGTTGATGCCGCCTGGCATCACCACATCGCTGAATAGCAGGTCGATGTGTTCGGCTTCAGCCAGCTTTTGCAGCGCCTGTTTGCCATTCTCCGCAACAATTGTGTGGTAACCGAGTGTTTTAAGGCGGTCTTTGGCAAGCTCCAGAAGATCCGCTTCATCATCCACGATCAGAATGACCTCATCTCCCCCCGGCAATCCTGTCTTTTTATCGGTAGGACGGGTGGATTCCTGAACCTGATCGCCTGAGCGGGGCAGATAGAGCCGGATGGTCGTGCCGATGCCGGGTTCGGAGTAGGCTTTGATATAGCCTTTGGAGCGTTGTGTGAAACCATACACCATGCTCATGCCCAGGCCGGTGCCTTTACCTTCAGGTTTGGTGGTGAAGAAGGGCTCGAAGATATGCTCCAGTGCCTCGGCGGGGATGCCGCTGCCATTGTCGCTCACGGCCAGTTGTACATAGTCGCCCTGATCGGCGATGGGATTCTGCTCTTCATAGATGGCATCGAGCACCCGGTTGGCGGTCTCGATTGTCAGTTTGCCACCGTTGGGCATCGCGTCCCGCGCATTGAGGACTAGGTTCAGTAGGGCGTCCTGCAGGTCGCCCCGGTCGATTTCGGTCAGCCAGAGTCCCTCCGCCAGCTGGACCTCCACCTCTACCTCCGGGGTGACCGAACGGGCGATCAGATTCTTCATCCCCCGGATGACCTGGTTCAGATCGGTGGCGGTGATGTTTTTCGACTCGCGCCTTGAGAATCCGAGTAGTTGTTTAGTTAGGTCCGTCGCACGCAGGGCTGCTTTGGTGGTGGTCTGCACCCGTTTGCTGGCCTTCTCGTCATCCGCCACCAGGCGTTGCAGGAAATCGAGATTGCCGAGCATGATGCCCAGCAGGTTGTTGAAGTCGTGGGCGATGCCGCCGGTGAGTTGTCCAACCGCCTCCATCTTCTGGGCGCGGCGCAGGCTCTCTTCGTTCTGCAGCCGCTCGGTGATATCGAGAAAGGTCACCACCGCCCCCACCACCTCACCGTCACGCCGGATCGGATAGGCGGAGAACTCCACCGGAAAACTGCTGCCGTCCGAGCGCCAGAAGATATCTTCGGCGGTGTGGGTCGCCTGGCCGTCACGCCAGGCCTTGTCGATAAGGCACTCATCCAGTGGATGTGGGGTGCCGTCCGCCTTGGTGTGATGGATCAGGGGATGTAACGCCTTGCCGATTAGCTCGCCGGCATCCGGATACCCCAGCATTTGGAGACAGGCCGGATTGGTCAAGGTGCAACGCCCTTCATTGTCCACACCGTAGATTGCTTCGGCGGTGGAATCGAGCAGATCCCGGACCTGTTGCTCGCTCTCCTGGCGCAATGACTCGGCCTGTTGGCGCTGTTCTGCCATCGTGTTGAAGGCTGAGGCGAGTTCACATAACTCGTCCCGTCCCTGAACCGGCACCCGGGTGGCATAATTACCTTTGGCGAGATCGCCCACCGCCGACTGGAGCAATGTCAGTCGCTGGATGACCAGCCTGCGTAGCAGCCAGGCGCCGAAGCCAAAGGCCAGGGCAAAGGCGAGCAGGTGGCCCCACATCTCGTTGAGGCGTTGGGCCAGCACCTCATCCTCGATGAAGTGGGCAGGCAGCTTGATGCTCATCAGGCCGCGCAGATCACCCAGCTGGTAGTTGTACGATGTGGCGTAGGTCTCGCGGATGGTCTCCGGCGCCGCGTCTTTGTCGCCATGGCACTTCAGGCAGTACTCCTCGATCCAGATAGGGCTTGAGAAGTGGTAGTAGGATTGACCCTGTTGGTCCGTGAAGGGGGTCAGGCGCTCTTTCTGTTTGGGGTGGTCGCGGAACCAGTCCATTGCCTCCAGCTCGATCGCATCCGCCTGGTTCTTCGGGTTGCGGGGGCGGTCAGAGACATTGTTGAAGCTCAGCCCGCTGCTGCTCCAGTTGCGAAAGTCATCTGAGATCCGTCTTAAGGCGTGGGCGGGCAGAAAGCCGAGGGTCTTCTCGTTTAGCGGCAGGCCGCTGTCGACGAATTGATGCTGATAGACCCGGCGGGTGGCCATCAGGATGGCCCGGATCTCCCGTGCATCCTGGCGCAGCCCCGCAAGCATCTTCTCGTGGGTCTGTTGGTAGCCGATGATCTCTACTAGGATAAAAGCAGCGATCAGCACCGAACCGAAAGAGAGTAGTAGTTTTGACTGGAGCCGCATTGTTTAAGAGCCTGTTATTCTTTTGGGCCTCTCGAAAGAATAGATCCTCCGTTGGAACAGGACAATGATCCCTGTTGGCCCTGCAATTAAACAGGCACATGTATAAGTTGGGCTGTGCCCGACATAATCCTTGTCCTTGATTTCAATCGATGCCACGCGGCGGCCACAGGCCCTATCTCCATTTTGCCGGGTAAATATTGTTGGGTTGCCGCTGCGAGAGCTCTCTCAAGGTTTGATCTGTAGATAGAGCAGCAGTAGATTGATGATGATGAGCAGCAGCAATCCGGCCAGGGTCTGCCAGAAGAGCAGAGGATTGCGTTCCAGCAGCGGCAGTTCTGCCTGTTCACGATAAATGGGGTTGGGATGCGCCAGATCGTGTTGCAACTCTGACAATGTCTTGTGGCGCTTTGAAGCAAGCGGGTGCACCGCCCGTTCAAGTGCAGCGTCCACCCAGGCGGGAATCTCAGGATTGTAACGGCGCGCGGGACGGTAGTTTAGTCTCTGTTTTAGGTGGGGGCTGTCGCTCTCACCATAGGGCAGTTTCCCGGTCAGCATCTCATACAGGATGACGCCGAGGGAGTAGAGGTCCGATGCATGGGTGCAGGACTCACCGCGCAGACATTCTGGCGCTGCATAATCGAGGGTGCCCTGGGGGGTGCTGTGGTCGATCTCACTCTCGATCTCCTCCATGCCTGCGACCCGGGTGGAGCCGAAGTCGATCAGCTTCACGGTGCCGTGGCTATCGATCAGGATGTTGTCCGGCTTCAGATCCTGATGAAACATCTCCATGCGGTGCAGCGCCCTCAGGCCGTCGATGATTTGCTCCGCCAGGGCGCGGGTCTGGTGCAGATCCGCCGGGCCATTGTCCTGGATCCATTGGCCTAGGCTGCGCCCCTCCACGTATTCGCTGATGTTGTAGAGGAAGTGGCGGTTGCGGGGTTCGAGAATGCGCAGGATATGGGCATTGCGGATACGTCGGCCCACCCACTCCTCAAGCAGAAAACCCTCCAGGTAGTCTGCATCATCCCGATAGTTGACCGACGGGGTCTTCAGTACGACCTTATCGCCTGATGTGAGATCCAGCGCGAGAAACACCTCGCTGCGTTTGCTGGCGTGCATCTCACGCAGAATCTCGTAGCCATCGATCTTCATGCCGGGTTGAAGGTCGGGTGGAAATGGCAGATCTGAGACCCGCTGGAAGATGTCGGCCTCAGTCTCCTGCGGGAGTTTCAACAGGTGAATGATCTGGCAGCTGGCGTTGTCGGTGCTGCCGTTCTCCAGCGCTGTCTCTACCAGCGCATTGGCGCAGGCCTGCAGATTGTAATTATTGCTGTTGAGAATCTTCAGCAGCTCTCGGCGGGTGAGGAAGTCGTGGATGCCGTCGCTGGTGAAGATAAAGCTGTCGCCTTCATCCACGGCGACTGCATGGTAGTCGATGTCGATGTGTGGGTCGGCGCCCATGGCGCGGGAGAGGAACTCTTTCTCCTTGGAGACCCAGGCTCGATGGTCGCGGGTGATCTGCTCCAGGTCGCCATTGTGATAGCGATAGATACGGGAGTCACCGATATGCACGATGTGGGCGGTGGTCGACTTGAGTACCAGGCCGCTGAAAGTGGTCAGCATGCCCCGTGCCGAATCATAGTCGGACTGCCCTTGGCTGTAGAGCCAGCGATTGAGCGCCCCCAGCACCTTGCCGGCAGAGGTCTTGACGCTCCACGACTCGGGGGTGCTGAAGTAGTCGGAGAGAAACCCGGAGACACAGATCTGACTGGCCCGCCCGCCACCTTCGCTGGAGCTCACCCCGTCGGCGATGGCGGCGGCAATCCCCTTGCTCAGCAGCAGATTGTCCTCGGGGATGCAGACGTTGCAGGTGTCATCATTATTCTGTTTGACACCAGCCTCACTGCGGAAAGCGTAGTCGATTTCGAGTTTGGTGCTCATATTCGTCCCGTAGGAGCGCCGCTAGCGGCGCTCCTACAATGGTTGAGTCGGTTTAGCTTAACTCACCTCGATCATCTGCACGCTACCGTCCTCCATCACCTCGGCAGTGTGGCCTTGGGGTTCATCCAGGAGCTGAACCGCCAGCAGGCAGACGACAGCTGCGCCAGCAATCACCAGGAAGAAAATCTGGGGTGAGACAAAGGAGAAGATGGTAAGGAAAGTGACCGCACCCACGTTGCCGTAGGCGCCGGCCATACCGGCTACCTGTCCCGTCATGCGGCGCTTGACCAGGGGTACCATGGCGAACACCGCGCCTTCACCTGCCTGGACGAAGAAGGAGCAGGCCATGGTGGCGATCACAGCCAGTGCAAGCGGCCAACCCGAGGTGATCTGGCCCAGAATGAAGTAGCCGGTGGCCAGTCCGGTGATGAGCAGGCTGAGCATCTTGCGACGACCGAACTTGTCACTGAAGAGGCCGCCACTAGGACGCGCCACCAGATTCATAAAAGCAAAGCCAGATGCCAGCAGACCTGCCTGCACTATGCTCAGGTCAAAAGTCTCCTTAAAGAAGAGAGGCAGCATGGAGACTACCGCCAACTCAGAACCGAAGGTCACGAAGTAGGCCAGATCGAGGATCGCCACCTGCTTGAATTTGTAGCGGTGGATCTCCGGTACCTCCTCCTTAAAGACATGCTTGTTAATGCGCCATACCTGGGAGGTCTGATAGGCGTAGAGGGCAGCTAGGCCGATATAGATGGCGTTGGCGGCGCTGGCGCCGAGGATCTTCAGGTTGTCCGGGCCCAGCTTCCAGGTCAGCACCGCCAGGGCCGCATACATGGGGATATTCATCAGCAGATAGAAGAAAAAGTCACCCTTGCTGGTCACCTCCATGGCGCCGGTCTTCTTCGGCTTGAAGTAGGTGGAGCCCTTCGGCGTGTTGCGCGCCAACCGGTAGTAGATGAAAGAGTAGACCAGGGTGATTGCGCCGGTGGCGGCGACGGCGTAACGCCAGCCATCGTCACCACCAAACATCAGGGCCAGAGTGGGCAGGATCATGGCTGCAGCGGCGGAACCGAAGTTACCCCAGCCGCCATAGATACCTTCAGCAACACCGACCTGCTTGGCGGGGAACCACTCACCGATCATGCGGATACCGATGACAAAGCCCGCACCGACAAAGCCCAGGGCAAAGCGGCTGGCCAGCAGGGCGGTATAAGAGTCCGCGATGGCGAACCAGAAACAGATGAAGCTGGAGGAGAGGAGCAGTGAGGAGAAGATGATCCGTGGGCCGAACCGGTCCACCAGCATACCGATCACGATCCGCGCCGGGATGGTCAGCGCTACGTTGATGATCAATAGCGCCTTCACTTCCTGCGTGGTCAGATCGAAGGCCTCTTGGATCGCGGCCATCAGCGGCGCGTGGTTGAACCAGACCATGAAGGTCAGGAAGAAGGCGAACCAGGTGAGATGGAGTGTCTTTACCTTTCCTGTGAAAGAAAAAAGGTTGAGCTTGCTTTCCGACATGAGGGAATTCCTACGCTACTTGGATAATGCGTTATTCACATGCGAAATCCATGCCATCACCATATCTTGTTGAATTATATGGTGAATTAGAGGGGCTCTGTCGGCCCAGGTCCTATTGTGAAGTTCGAAATCGGTGCGTGCTGGAGCAGTGATGTTCTATTTTTGAACAGCGCGCTCAGCCCCGAATGGCACCGACTGTTCTATAGAGGGCGGAGTCAAATTTGACTCCGCCCCTCCATCAAAAACACCAGGGTTTTTTGCAGGGCAGACATGGTAGTAAATGCACCAGGATGGTGCGTGGATGGGTGAGGCAACTCTGTGCTGGCTTTCCTATTGCATCGATGTTGCCCGATAAATAAGGAGATAAACCTCGATATTTGATTCTGGCATGGCCTTTGCTCAGAGGATCTGAAAGCAGAGCGGTGATGTTCCGCTTCAGGATCAGATGTAGAGGGTAAAGATGAAAGAGAAGTTGGTTTTAATCGGTAACGGTATGGCCGGTATCCGCACCCTGGAGGAGTTGCTCAAACTCGAAGAGGCGGGCAGATACGAGATCAGCGTATTCGGTGACGAACCTCACCCCAACTACAACCGCATTATGCTCTCGCCGGTATTGGCCGGTGAGAAGACGTTCGACGAGATCGTCCTCAACAACCGTGAGTGGTACGCCGAGAACGGCATCATCCTGCACGCCGGTGATCCGGTGGTGGAGATCGACCGAGTCGCGCGTCAGGTGAAGAGCACATCGGGCAAGTCGGTCGCCTATGATCGTTTGCTGATTGCCACCGGCTCTACTCCCTTCATCATCCCTGTGCCCGGTGCCGACCTGCGTGGGGTGATCGGTTTCCGCGACATCAAAGATGTAGAGATCATGTTGGAAATCGCCGCTAGCCATAAAAAGGCAGTCGTGATCGGCGGCGGCTTGCTGGGTCTGGAAGCTGCCAATGGTCTGATGAAGAACGGTATGGATGTCACCGTGGTGCATCTGATGGATACCCTGATGGAGCGCCAGCTCGATAAGCCGGCGGCCAACCTGCTGAAGGCATCCCTGGAGCAGAAGGGCCTGAAGTTCCTGATGGAGGCGCAGACCGAGGCGATCCTTGGTGACGAGCATGTCACCGGCGTGAAGTTTGCCGATGGCTCTGCTGTCGAGGCCGACCTGGTGGTGATGGCGGTGGGTATCCGCCCCAACATCGAGCTGGCGCAGCAGGCGGGCATCCACTGCGAGCGCGGCATCGTGGTCAACGACACCATGCAGACCTTCGATCCGAAAATCTACTCAGTGGGAGAGTGCGTACAACATCGGGGTGATTGCTACGGTCTGGTGGCGCCTCTGTTTGAGCAGGCTAAGGTCTGCGCCAACCATCTGGCCCAACTTGGCTATGGCCGTTACGAAGGTTCCGTCACCTCCACCAAGCTGAAGGTGACCGGCATCGACCTCTTCTCCGCGGGTGAGTTCAACGAGGAGGAGGGTGATGAGACCCTGGTGCTGCAGGATGCGGCCCAGGGCGTCTACAAGAAGCTGGTGATTCGCGACAACCGGATCAAGGGTGCGGTGATGTACGGCGATACCATGGATGGTACCTGGTACTTCCAGTTGCTGCGTGAGGGCACCGACATCTCCAGCCTCCGCAGCACCATCCTGTTTGGCCAACACGACCTAGGCGATGCGGGTCACGGCGATGAGACTCGCGTGGCGATGCTCTCCGACGACGCGGAGATCTGCGGCTGTAATGGTGTCTGTAAAGGCGACATCGTCAATGCTATCAGCACCAAGGGTCTGTTCACCCTCGAAGAGGTGCGTGCCCATACCAAGGCCTCCGCCTCCTGCGGCTCCTGTACCGGCCTAGTGGAGGCGATACTGGCAAGCACCGTCGGCGAAGGCTACGACGCCTCACCGAACAAGCAGGCGATGTGCAGCTGTACGGAGCTGAGTCACGATGAGGTGATGGAGGCGATCCAGAAAGAACAACTCAAGTCGATGCGCCAGCTGTTCGACTACCTCAACTGGAAAACCCCGGACGGCTGCGCCAGCTGCCGTCCCGCCCTCAACTACTATCTGCTGGCTAACTGGCCCGACGAATACCAGGATGACCTTCAGTCACGCTTCATCAACGAGCGCGCCCACGGCAACATCCAGAAGGACGGCACCTACTCGGTGGTGCCACGGATGTTTGGTGGCCTCTGTACCCCCAAGGATCTACGCGCCATCGCCGATGTCTGCGACAAGTTCGAGGTGCCGGAGATGAAGGTCACCGGTGGCCAGCGCATCGACCTGTTCGGCATAAAAAAAGAGGATCTGCCGGCGGTCTGGCGGGATCTCTCGGAGGCGGGCTTTGTCTCCGGTCATGCCTACGGCAAGGCGATGCGCACAGTGAAGACCTGCGCCGGCAAGACTTGGTGTCGCTTCGGCACCCAGGACTCCACTGGTCTGGGTGTCAAGCTGGAAGAACTCACCTGGGGCTCCTGGATGCCACACAAGTTCAAGCTGGCGGTCTCCGGCTGTCCGCGCAACTGCGCCGAGGCCACCATCAAGGACTTCGGCGTGGTTTGTGTCGATTCCGGCTACGAGCTGCACATCGGTGGCAACGGCGGTATCAAGGTGCGTGTCACCGACCTGCTGTGCCGGGTGGAGACTGCAGAGGAGGTGCTGGAGTACTGCGGCGCCTTCACCCAGCTCTATCGCGAACAGGCCCACTATCTGGAGCGTACCGCCCCTTGGGTCGAGCGCGTGGGACTGGGCTATATCAAGCAGCGCATCCTGGAAGACGAGGTGGGACGCAAGACCCTCTACCAACGCTTCAAACTGAGCCAGCGCTATGCCCAGGTCGATCCCTGGAAGGCGCGGGCCGATGGCGCTCAGGCCAACGAATTCACCCCTATCCAACTGGCAGTGTAAGGAGCAAGACGATGAGCAAATGGACTGAAGTAGTAGCGCTGGCGCAGATCCCGGTGCTCGGCTCCCGCATGATCAAGACCCGTGACATGGATATCGCTGTGTTCCGGGGGAGTGACGATCAGGTCTATGCGATCCGGGATGCCTGTCCGCACAAGAGCGGCCCTCTGTCGCAAGGCATCATGCACGGCACCTCCGTCACCTGTCCGCTACACAACTGGCGGATCGATCTGACCAGTGGTGAGGCGTTGGGGCCGGATGAGGGCTGTGCCAATGTCTTCCCGGTGCGGGTTGAGGATGGCCTGGTCTATCTGCAACTACAACCGTCAGAGGCCGCTGCATGAATGCCAGGTCGGGCTGTGCCCGACAAGCGGTCGTCATGAGTCTCTTATGGCGGGCACAGCTCGCCCTATGAAGTGAGGAGACATCATGCTGTTTGGCAGGACAAAGAAGAATCCGATCACGATTGCCGACAAGGGTGTGGTCGAGTGGAAGTACGCCGCCTGCGGCTACTGCTCCACCGGCTGCTCCATTGAGGTGGGGCTGAATGCCGAGGGCAAACCGGTTGCCTCCCGAGGCGTGGCGGAGGCCGACGTCAACCGCGGTAAGTTGTGCTTGAAGGGCATCTTCGAGCACGAACTATTCGACTCCGCCGGCCGCGGCCTGGAACCCAAGATACGCGAGCAGTGGCACCAGCCCTGGCAGCCCACCGACTGGGATACGGCCCTGGATAAAACCCACGACGAGATCCGCCGCATCCAGGCGCAGTATGGCCGTGATGCCTTCGCCATCATCTCTACCGGACAGATGCTCACCGAGGAGTTCTACACCCTGGGTAAGCTCACCCGTGGCCTGATCGGTACCAACAACTACGACGGCAATACCACCCTCTGCATGGCCTCGGCGGTCTCCGGCTACAAGCGCTCCTTTGGCTCCGACGGCCCACCGGGTTGCTACGATGACTTTGAGCACACCGACTGCCTGATCGCCTGGGGTTCCAACCTGCCGGAGCAGCACCCGATCATCTACTGGCGCATGAAAGAGGCACAGGAGCGGCGCGGCTTTCCTCTGATCGTGGTGGACCCGCGGGTCACCATGCTGGCGCAGAACGCCCACATGCATCTGCCGATCACCCCCGGCACAGATGTGGTGCTGCAGAATGCGATGATGCATGTGATCCTGGACGAAGGCCTGGAAGACAAACGTTATATCGAGGCTAATACCAACGGCATCGAAGAACTTCGGGCAGAAGTGGCCAATTATGACCCGGTAATGGCATCCAAGATCTGCGGCATCGACGAGGACACCATCCGCCACGTCGCCCGGCTGTTTGCCAACGCCGGTGCGGCGATGCAGATCTGGACCATGGGCATCAACCAGTCCACCCACGGTTCTGATGGGGTCGTGGGGATCAACAACCTAGCGCTGCTCACCGGCAATATCGGCAAGCCCGGCGGCACCAGCCTCTCTATCACCGGCCAGTGTAATGCCATGGGCACCCGCGAGTGGTCTTCCTGCTCCGGCCTGCCCAACTACCGTTACCTGGAGATCCCCGAACACCGCGAGGAGATCGCCAAGTTCTGGAACGTGGACCCCGAGTTCTTCCCCAAGAAGCGCGGCCTGTTTCAGACCGATATCTATCACGCCATCGAGTCGGGCCAGATCAAGGGGCTGTGGCTGATCGCCACCAACCCCTTGTCCTCCCTGCCCAACACCTCGCGCATCCGCAAGGCGATGGAGAAGCTGGAGTTCTGTGCTGTGCAGGACTGCTACGAGGACACCGAGAGCGCTCAGTACGCCCATGTCTACCTGCCTGCTGGCACCTGGGCGGAAAAGGAAGGTGTGATGACCAACACCGAGCGACGCATCAACCTGGTCAAGCCAATCAGCCCAACGCCGGGACAGGCCAAACCTGACCTGTGGATCTTCAACCGCATGGCTGAGCGTTTCAATCGCGACGGCAAGGTTAACTTTCCTGAGCGGGCACCCGACATCTTCCTGGAGATGGGTGAGCTCTCCAAGGGGCGGCTTGCCGACATCTCCGGCATGAACTACGAGCTGATCGAAAAAAATCGCGGCATCCAGTGGCCCTACACCCATGAGCAGGTGGAGAGGGGCGAGGCGCCGCCCAAGGGGGGCAAACGCCTCTATACCGAGGATGCCACTTTCCGTCACCCGGACGGCAAGGCGAAGCTGATCCCGCTGCCCTTCATCGACAATAACGAGGTGCCGGACGAGAAGTTCCCCGTCTGGCTTAACACCGGGCGCCTGATCGAACATTGGCACGGCCGTACCAAGACCGGCAAGATCGGCAACAATAATAAGTACAGCCCGATCCCGTTCATCGAGATCAACCCGGATCTGGCGGCGGAGTTGGGCATCCAGCGGGGAGAGTATGTCCGCCTGGTGTCACGCCGTTCCGATGCGGTGGTGATGGCCCAGCCCACCCAGCGGGTGCCGAAGAACATGGTCTTCCTGCCCTTCCATTTCCACGACTGCGCCAACCGCCTGACCCTGGGTTTGTTGGATCCGCACTCTCGCCAGCCCGCCTACAAGCAGTCCGCCGTGCGCATCGAACGTATTGCCGACCAGTTGGGCGCGGCCCGGTTGAGTAAAGAGATGCGCAAGTTTTAAGGCTCAGGGGGGCGGAGTCAAACCGCGTAAGCCTGTCGGCATCATGCATCAAAGATGGGCGGTTTGGCTCCAACCCCGGGTTATCCATGAGAAATGACTATGTTTGAAGCACGCGAAAACGAACCCGACTACGCCCGGCTCAACGACCCGACGAGCCAGGAAACCAACCGCTACGGCGCACCGATCGAGAAGGCCAGGGCGGGTGATTCGCTCCATGGCCAGAGCCTCAATATCAACGGTGATGATGGGATCGGTGACAACCCCAACCGTTACAAGCAGCACGGCTTCTACTTCAACGCCGACAACTGCATCGCCTGTCACGCCTGCGAGGCGGCCTGCAGCGAGAAGAACGACAACCCGGCGCACATCGCCTTCCGCTCGGTGGGTTTCGTGGAGGGCGGCACCTACCCGGCCTATCAGCGCCTCAACATCTCCATGGCCTGCAACCATTGCGATGACCCGGTCTGCCTGAAGGGTTGCCCCACCCGCGCCTACACCAAGTTCGCCGAATACGGCGCGGTGCTGCAGGATCCGGACATCTGCTTTGGTTGCGGCTACTGCACCTGGGTCTGCCCCTACAACGCGCCCCAGCTCGACCCGGTCAAGGGCCGGGTGAGCAAGTGCAATATGTGCGTGGACCGGCTCGAAGTGGGCCTCAAGCCTGCCTGTGTCGCCGCCTGCTTGGGCAAGGCCCTCGACTTCGGCGTGATCGAGAATATCCCTGAGGGACGCGATCAGGCGAAGAGTGAGATCCCTGGCTTCCCACGCACCGATATCACCCACCCCAACATCCGCTTCCAGCAGACCCGTACCACCCAGCGGGAGATGGCGCGGGTGGACAGCACGGCGGTGAAATACCACCGTGATGATGCCAATGGCAGCTTCCATCCGGTGGTCGACTCGAAGCACGGTTTTAAACGGGAATGGAACCTGAGCACGCTGCTCGGCTCCCACGAGAACGCCCATATCGCCTTCACCCTCAGCGCACAGACGGTGATGGGCGCCTTCCTGCTGCTGACCCTGGGGGCTTGGGCGGGTTTGCAACCGATGGTCGCCTTCACAGCGGGCAGCGCTCTCCTGCCCGCTGCCCTGGTGATGCTGGCGTTGATGGGCGTCGGCCTGTTCAAGCTCACTATGCACCTGGGTAAACCCCACCGTTTCTATCGCGGCTTCTACAATCTGCGCTTCTCTTCGGTGAGCCGTGAGATCGCCGGTGTTTCGCTCTTTTTTACCGGGTTGGCGGGTTTTACCTTCTTTGCCGTCTCCGATCTGCTCTTCGACAGCCCCTTTCCCGGGGTCGTGCAGGACCTGTTTGCGGTAATCGGCCTGTTGGGAGCCGGGATCGGTGGATACTTTATGTATAAGCTCTACCGGATTCCCGCCCGCCCATTTTGGGATCACTGGTATACCGCGGCGACTTTTGCCGGCACTGCCCTGACGCTGGGTTCTCTGCTGCTGGCGCTGGTGGCTCTGGCGTCCAATCAGTTGCCCCCAGAACTGGGGCGACTGCTTGCCATGGTGGCGGGAACGGGGCTGGCGCTGGAGGGCATTGGGTTGCTCTACCATGCGCGGGATCTGCAAGCCCAGGAGAGCGAGGGCGCCGCCTCCTTCTATGAACAGACCACCACCTACGGCTATCCTTACTGGCTGCGCAACGGCCTGTTGGTCGTGGCACTGATGCTGGTCCTGGGTGTCGGTCTGCTCGACGGCGATAGTGCCTGGGCATTCATTCTCCTGGCGCTGTTGGCCCTGATCGTCTCTGTCATCGGCCGGGTGCTCTTTTATGTGTTGGTGATCCCCACTACCATGCCCGGTGCCTTTTTCTGGAAGAACAAAGGCTTCGTCGAACACGCCCGTGAGTCGGGGCTTGCTGAGATGCCGCAACTGGGGGTGGCCTATGAGCAGCACCATCCCTTCAAACTGGGAGAATTGCTGGAGACGCTGCGCTCGACGACTCTGCGCGAGAAGTTCGACCAGTTGTGTCGTCTCGTCACAGGTTGAGCGCAGGCCGGGTGAGTGTGCTTTCGCGACGCGATTGCCAGCCTATAGATAAAGTCCTACAATCGCCTCCTTGCCGGCGTAGCTCAGTTGGTAGAGCAGCTGATTTGTAATCAGCTGGTCGGGGGTTCAAGTCCTCTCGCCGGCTCCATTTCTCTTCGTCAGGCAGTGTGCATAACGCTGTGTTGACTCTTTTCTTGCAAGCATATAGAATCCCGCCTCTTTCCGCGCGGTGTTCTGCGCAGAGTCAACGGTTTTTTTGGGGATGATGAGCTATGTATGCGGTAATTCAGACCGGCGGCAAGCAGTATCGTGTGGCGGAAGGCGACACTATCAAGGTTGAGAAGCTGAGTGCTGACGAGGGCGCTTCCGTCGAATTGGACAAGGTTCTAATGGTTGCGGACGGTGAAGATATCAAGGTAGGTGCGCCCTACGTTGATGGCGGCAAGGTAACCGTCACCGTTAAGTCCCACGGTCGTGGCAAGAAGGTCAAGATCATCAAGTTCCGGCGCCGCAAGCATCATATGAAACGGCAGGGTCACCGGCAGTGGTACACCGAACTGCAGGTTACCGGTATCAGCGCAGGCTGAGGAGGCTAGAGCAATGGCACATAAAAAAGCAGGCGGTAGTACACGTAACGGCCGCGATTCAGAATCTAAACGCCTGGGCGTGAAGGTCTTTGGTGGCCAGGACACCAAAGCTGGCTGCATCCTGGTGCGTCAGCGCGGCACCCGCTTTCACGGTGGCGTGAACGTTGGTGTTGGCAGGGATCACACCCTGTTTGCCAAGGCTGACGGCAAGGTGGTGTTCGAGGTCAAGGGGCCGCATAATCGCAAGTTTGTGAGTGTGGTTGCCGACTGAGATCGTCCGTATCCGGCTATCCAGGGGCCTCGTCTTTGACGGGGCCTTTTGCGTTCTGGGGAGCCTGGGGCAATCGGGGGGAGAGCATGAAATTTGTCGATGAGGCCAAGATCAAGGTCGAAGCCGGGGATGGTGGCAACGGGTCCGCCAGCTTTCGGCGTGAGAAATATATTCCCAAGGGTGGCCCGGATGGTGGCGATGGCGGTAACGGCGGCAGCGTCTACCTGATTGCCGACAGCGGTCTCAATACTCTGGTCGACTTCCGTACCCAGCGTCACCACCGGGCGCAACGCGGGCAGAACGGCATGGGGCGCGAGCGCACCGGCCGCAGCGGTGAGGATCGCTATGTCAAGGTGCCGGTAGGGACTCGGGTGCGGGATGAGGAGACCGGCGAGTTGATCGGCGAACTGCTGGAGCATCATCAGACCCTGCTGGTGGCCCAGGGGGGTACCCGCGGCATTGGTAATATCCACTTCAAGAGCAGCACCAATCGCACCCCACGCCAGTTTACTCACGGTACCCCGGGGGAGCGGCGCGAATTGCAATTGGAGCTGATCCTGCTTGCCGATGTAGGCTTGCTGGGGATGCCCAACGCCGGCAAGTCGAGCCTGATCCGCAAGATCTCCAGTGCCCGCCCGAAGGTGGCGGGGTACCCCTTCACCACTCTCTATCCCAACCTTGGGGTGGTCAGCCTGGCGCGCGAGCGCAGCTTCGTGGTGGCTGATATCCCCGGTGTGATCGAGGGCGCGGCGGAAGGGGCCGGGCTCGGCATCCAGTTTCTCAAGCACCTCTCACGCACCCGTCTGCTGCTGCATCTGGTCGATATGGCACCGCTGGATGAGTCGGATGACCCGGTACAGGCGGTGCGGCGCATCGAGCAGGAGCTGGCGTGCTACTCGGATGAGCTGGCCGGCCGCGAGCGCTGGCTGGTGCTCAACAAGCGTGATCTGCTGTCTCCCGAGGCATACAGTGAGCGGCTCACGGCGATTGTTGATGCGCTTGGCTGGCAGGGGCCGGTGTATGGTATCTCCGCGGTGAACGGGGAGGGCGCGCAGCAGCTGGTGGCTGATCTGATGGCCCGGCTGGAGGCGGTCTGGCAAGAAGAGCGCTGCGCTGACGAAGAGGAGCCTGAGGCGGCTTGGGACCCGTTACAGGGCTGACGGAGCGCGGCAGACACAGGATCATCGATGGTAATCTCACGCGACAGCCTGCCCCAGACACGCCGCTGGGTGGTCAAGATCGGTAGCGCTCTGCTGACATCCGGCGGCAAGGGGCTCTCCCGCGCGGTACTCTCCCCTTGGGTGGAGCAGATGGCGCGGCTCAGGCAGGCGGGCCATGAGATCGTGCTGGTCTCCTCCGGTGCGGTGGCCGAGGGCATGAGCCGGATGGGCTGGAGTCGCCGCCCGCACGGCCTGAATGAGCTGCAGGCCGCCGCCGCCATCGGTCAGATGGGGCTGATCCGTGCCTACGAGGCCTGTTTCCAGAAACACGGCCTGCACACAGCACAGATCCTGCTGACCCGGGATGACCTCGCCGACCGCATGCGCTACCTGAACGCCCTCAGCACCCTGCGTACCCTGATTGATCTGGGGGTGGTGCCGGTGATCAACGAAAACGACACCGTCGCCACCGAAGAGCTGCGATTTGGCGATAATGATACCCTGGCGGCGTTGGCGGCGAACCTGGTCGAGGCCGACCTGCTGGTGTTGCTGACCGATCAGGAAGGGTTGTTCGATGCCGATCCACGTGGCAATCCACAGGCGCAGCTGATTCGTGAAGCGCGGGTCGATGATCCGCTACTGGATCAGGTGGCCGGCGGCAGTGCTGGCGGGCTGGGGCGCGGCGGCATGGTGACCAAGGTGAGGGCTGCGCGTCTGGCGGCGCGCTCCGGCACCGCCACCATCATCGCCTCAGGCGCTCACCCCGGTGTGCTTGATGGTCTTGCCTCCGGGGAGATGAGCGGTACTTTGCTGATCCCTGCTCAGGAGCCACAGGCGGCGCGCAAGCGCTGGCTCGCAGGGCAGTTGCAGGTGCGTGGCCGGCTGACGCTCGATGACGGAGCGGTAAGGGTGTTACGTGAACAGGGCTGCAGCCTGCTGGCGGTGGGGGTTACTCTGGTGGATGGTGAGTTCCAGCGTGGCGAGGCGGTGGTCTGCGTAGATCGTCATGGCGGAGAGGTAGCGCGCGGGCTGGCAAACTATAACGCCCATGAGACGCGCCGCATCATGGGGCAGCCGAGCCAGCGTATCGAAGAAATACTTGGCTATGTGGATGAGCCTGAGCTGATCCATCGTGACAATCTGGTGCTGATTTAGTTTTCTTCTCTGCTGGGCATAAAAAAACCGGCACTGGGCCGGTTTTTTTCACAGGAGCATTCGCTTTTCGGCTTACAGCGCCTTGATCTGTGCGTTGAGGCGGCTCTTATGGCGGGCTGCCTTGTTTTTCGAGATCAGGCCCTGGCCGGCAGTGCTGTCGATTAGCGGTACTGCTGTCTTGTAGGCTTCGCTGGCGCCCTCTTTGTCACCGCTGGCGATCAGTTTCACAACCTTCTTAACTGCGGTGCGCATGGTGCTGCGGCGGGACTGGTTGCGCAGATGACGTTTGTCTGCCTGACGAGCGCGCTTACGGGCTTGAGCTGAGTTTGCCAACTTGGGTCTCCTGGAAATCCTGTGTCTGAAAGGGCGCGCATTATCCTAAACAATGCGCTCTCTGTCAACTCTAGCTGGAGCTACTGCCCGGTTCCTGGATTTCTAACTTAACTTGTCCAAATTTGCACATATAATCCTTAGTCCACTTTGAATATTAAAAATAAGCGTGGCTATTCGGTGTGTGTGCCCTGAATGGGGGCGCACTGAGATAGTTACCACCAAACAAAGGATGGGGTTCTGGCTTCGTTTCTCAAACCTTTTGCCACGGTAGGCAGTAACACTATGATCTCCCGGATACTGGGGTTTGTCCGGGATCTGGTGCTGGCTCGCATGTTTGGTGCGGATGCGACCACCGATGCTTTCTTTGTCGCGTTCAAGATACCTAACTTTCTGCGCCGTCTGTTTGCCGAAGGTGCGTTTTCGCTCGCCTTTGTACCGGTCCTGACGGAGTATCGAAGCCAGCGCTCGGAGCAGGAGCTGAAGGCGTTTGTCGATATGATGGCCGGCACCCTTGGCGTGGTGCTGCTGCTAACTACCCTGCTTGGTGTGGTGGCCGCACCGCTGCTGGTGATGATCTTTGCCCCCGGTTTTCTCAGTGACGGTGATGGCAAGTACGAACTGGCGGTGGAGATGCTGCATCTCACCTTCCCCTATCTCTTTTTTATCTCCTTGACCGCCTTCGCCGGTGGAGTGCTGAATGCCCATCACCGTTTTGGTGCGCCTGCCTTCACTCCGGTGTTGCTGAATCTCTCGCTGATTGGATGTGCGCTCTGGCTATCGCCGATGATGGATCAGCCGATTGTCGCGCTGGCTTGGGCGGTGCTGCTGGCTGGCGGTGTGCAGTTCATGTTCCAGCTGCCCTTTCTCTACCAGATCCGGATGATCCCGCGGCCAAGAGTGGCATTCCACGATCGCGGCGTGATCCGGGTGATGAAGCTGATGGTACCGGCGCTGTTTGGGGTCTCGGTGAGCCAGCTCAACCTGCTGCTGGATACCTTGATTGCCTCGTTTCTGGTCAGTGGCAGCATCTCCTGGCTCTACTACTCCGACCGTCTGATGGAGTTTCCGGTGGGTATCCTCGGCGTCGCGCTGGGCACTGTGATTCTGCCGAATCTGTCACGCAAGCACGCGGAGAAGTCTCAGCAGGAGTTTTCCGACACCCTCGATTGGGCGCTGCGGGTGACGGTGCTGTTGGGGATGCCGGCGGCTGTCGGGTTGTTTGTGCTGGCCGGGCCGACCCTTGCCACCCTATTTCACTCGGCAGCTTTCACCAAGCAGGATGTGCTGATGTCGAGCTACAGCCTGATGGCCTACGCACCTGGGTTGATGGCGATCATGCTGATCAAGATTCTTGCGCCGGGTTTCTATGCCCGCCAGGATACCCGCACCCCGGTGCGGATCGGGATCTTAGCGATGGCGGCGAATATGCTCTTCAATCTGCTGCTGGTGTTTCCGCTGGATCACGCCGGGCTGGCGCTGGCGACCACGATATCCTCTTCGCTGAATGCCTGGCTGCTCTACCGTGGACTGCGGGGGCAGAGCATCTATACGCCCCGTCCCGGCTGGCCCGGGATCTGGCTGCGCGCCTCGATAGCAGCCTTCGCCATGGGTGCGCTGCTGCTGTGGGGGGTCGGCAGTCTCGACCTTTGGCTCGGCCAAGGCACTTGGACCCGGATCGTTCATCTCACCTTCTTTATCGCTAGCGGGGGGGGGCTCTACTTCGTCGTGCTCTACATCTCCGGTATTCGACTGCACCACTTCCGCTCGCTCTAGGAGCCCCCACACCACAGGCCTGGGGGTGCCTAGAATCTTAAAAACGATTTGCGATTTTATATCGCCGTTTCTGGACAGACGCTAGTCGGAAACCACATCGATGCGGTAACCCGCATGACAGGCGATGCAGTTTTGCATCAGTTCGACCAGTGCGCCCAGGGTCTGTTCTTTGTCACCGAACTGCTCAGCATCCAAGGCCAGAGAATCGAATTTGGTATGCGTATCGAATCCGAGTTTCTTGAACTCGAGGGGCAGTTTTCCCATCAAAGAACCTGGTACTGCCTCCTGCGCTGCGCGCCCCACTTTGCGTGCAGCATCGGCAACCTTTTTCATGTCATCCTGGACGATGCCTTCATTGATCTGTTGCACGGCCACCAGGAAAGCGCGCATCTCCCCCAGTACCAGATCCCTTTCGGCAGTTTCTAGCTGCAGGCTCAATCGCCCGTCGCTGGCCTGTTCGACACTACCCTGGATGATGAATTTGTAGGCCATGCCCAGTATCGCAACTAACAGCAGAGCAGTAATGGTCCAGCAAGTCTTACACATGGGTGAATCTCTCCTTTTGGGGGTAGCCCCAGATTTACTTTACGATCAAGAGCCGCCTGCCGCTTCTGCTTGCCGCTCTGTTAAAGAATGGTTGTCTCTCATCGATTCGGGGCGCCCCGTAGGGCGCTCCGAATTTCGGTTTCAGGTTATCAGCTTGAACAGGGTGTTTCTTCTGGCACCCCCAGCTTTTTCAGGATGCTGGAGAGCGGACAGATATTGGTGAAACCGCTCTGCATCAGGTTGGCCCCGACAAAAAGTGTCAAAAATGCCCAGTAGGGATGGATATAGTGAGTCAGGGCCAGACTCAGCAGGATCATCATTCCCGCCATCAGGCGGACAATTCTATCAATAGTCATCATGTACTCCTCATTAGTATGGAATCGGATCAAAGCGCGTAGCTCAACTGCAGGTAGACGATGTTCTGCTGGATGGATATGGTATTGCCGGAGCCGGTATTGGACGTCAACTCATTTTCAAAGGCGTAGGTATAGGAGAGCGAACCGGAGATGCGGTCGCTGAGTTTGCGTGTCATACCCAGAGAGATGTGCAGTTCCGGAATCGCCACGGAGCCGAGATTGTTGTCCACATCCTCTTCATCAAAGGGTGCCTCCGCATAGTTGACGCCAAACCGCACTGTTGTCTTCGGGTTTATCTCTTTCTGCACACCCAGGGCTAGAACCAGTTGGTCATCCCACCCGAAGTTCAGTGCCGTTGGCACTGTCAATCCAAAATCTCCCGGGGTGTAACCGGCAGGGTGACTGATATTCACCGATCCCATGGTGTCGCTGAAGTTGATCCATTTGGCATCCAGTTCGATCAGCATGCCATCGAGGGGGCGGAGGGCAAAGCCCAGCGCAAAGGACTGGGGCATATCCATGTCGAGTTCAAACTTGCCGGCGGCGGTATTGAATTCGTGTTCACTTACGTTCGTTTTGCTTATCCAGGACGCGCCAAGCTGCATCTTGTCATTGATGTGGTAGACCGCCCCCAATGACACTCCAAAACCAAATTTCTGATTTTGCGAGAAGGTAAATGAGGGATTGCTCAGGGCTAGACTCTGGTAGCCAATATTGATGGAGGCACCGAGAGAGAGCTTGTCGCTGACCTTGTACGCAACCGTCGGCGCCAACTTAAAAAAGCCCTTGGTGGTCACGAACTGCTGATCGTTGGGCAATGGAAAGGCATCCGGGAAGTCAACGCCAAACCCCGAGATGGCCGCCATGCCCAGGCCAAAATAAAGCCGATCGTTGACTTTGAACGCAGCGGTTCCAGACGGCATGAAGAAGAGGTTGGAATCACTCTCGTTGCCATTGACCTCTCTGGGAGGATTGAGAAACCCTGGGCTCAGATCGAACCTGACCTCTTCGATGCCGAGTTCGGCAATTCCCGCCGGATTGGTGAGTACGGTGCCGGTATCCTGCGGCGCTGCAACCACGGCGCCACCCATGCCCCACTGAGTCGCGGTTACGCCCAGTACCTGATCCCCATTGGTCGCGTTCGCAGCCATCGGCAGGCTGCCAAGTAGCACAATTGCCAGGGTGTTTTTTCTTCTCTTTATCAACATTGTGGACTCCTCCGGATATTCTGTTTTCTACTTATGATTGATATCAGCGCAACAGGTCTGACTGGCCCGGGATGCCGCGAAACATGGCGTGACAACCCACGCAGCCCCCAGTAATGTCATCCATGTAAGAGGCGGCCTTCCCCATGTCCCCCTGCTCGGCCGCATCAGCAAGGCGCTTTGCGGTGCCTTCCACGCTGGCATTGAAACCATCGAGGGCCGCCAGGCTGTCATCGTTGATCATCTCCAGACTCATGTAAGGAAGTAGGCCACCCCTGGGAATACGGTGATTGGCAAGACGCCTGGCGCTATCGGTCGCTTGCTCTGCGTTGTCGGTCATGATGCCGGCCGCCATGCTCTGGTAGTCGGAAAGTACTTCGTGCATCACCTGGCGCAGCGTGACTTTGTCGCTATGCCGGGAGTGCTGGGCATAGATAGAAAGGAGCATCTTTTTGGTTTTTGGTGAGAGCGCCTTGACCCGCTTCTGCAACTCTGGCTTCATCAGTCCAATCTGTTTTTTCATCATCTGCTGGAGCTGTTTCATGTCGGCTGCCTTCGTCTGTTGCTTGTCGGCAACCGCCACTCCGGCGCACAACAACATCGAGATGGCGACCCCAAGAAGCCCCAATCTCCGACGCAGTGAGTGGATTTGAAATGTATTATTCTCGTTACGAGCAGGTCGCATGTTTTCTTCCCCCAATGGTGTCTGAATTTCAGTTATGCTCGGTGTTGCTGGCAGTGCCACATCGGAGCAACAAACGCAGTATGCTGGGGTTATTTTCCGCGGCGTTAACCGTTCGGTAACAGGTTGTAACGAGTTGTTTCAGAAACATTTCATCGGCTAGATACTCGCGGCATGGCCAATAAAGAAGCCAGTCATCGCCTTCTCGTCGTGGATGACGAAGCTGAACTCCGATCACTGTTGCAGCGATATCTGACCAATGAGGGGTATCAGGTGGCTGCGGTGGAAGACGGGGCCGCGATGACCCGCCACCTCAAAACGCACCACGTCGATTTGATCATCCTTGATCTGATGCTGCCGGGAGAGGATGGCTTGTCGCTGGCCCGTAATCTGCGCAGCCAGGGCAATCAACCCATCATTATCATCTCGGCTCGGGGCGAGGAGATGGACAGAATCATCGGCCTCGAGGTCGGTGCGGACGACTATCTTGCCAAACCCTTCAATCCGCGAGAGTTGCTGGCTCGGATTCGCGCTGTCCTGCGCCGCATGAAACACGCAGATCAGCCCATGGAGGCGGCAGAAAAGGCCGTTCTTGAATTTGGCCCCTTTGCCCTCGACGTGGAAAAATACCGCCTCACCCGGGAGGGGAATGAGATTCCCCTGACCCATGGTGAATTTACCCTGTTACGGGTCTTCCTAGAACATTCAGGTCGGGTGCTCAGTCGGGATATGCTGATGGAGATCACCAAGGGTTACGAGCGCTCCCACCTCGACAGAAGCATCGACGTCTGCGTTAACCGGCTACGGCGGAAGATCGAACCCAATCCCTCTGAACCTATCTATTTGCGCACGGTTTGGGGTGCCGGCTACCTGTTCTCACGCAACGGCGAGTGATGGGGCTGTTTCGATTTCACAGCCTGTTTGGTAGAACCTTGGCCACCATTGCGTTGGTCTCTGTCGGATTTCAGCTGCTGACTCTGAGTGTATTGGCCTTCTACGTGTTGGTCCCCTTGGGAAAACGTGCCACCGACGACTTGGCGGCGGTGATGGTGCACGCCATGCAGCGCTGGGAAAGGCTGCCGGAGCAGGAACGCCCGGCGTTCCGCAAGATTCTGAAACAAAATCATGACCTGACCCTGGTGGTTACAGATACCCCCCTTCCCGACAACACCGATTTCTTACCCTATTTCTATTTTCTCAGGCAGGCGCTTGCCCGGCGCGTTGGCGATGAAGTGCGCCTCAAGACAAGCCGTGATGCCAAAGGCAATGAGTGGATCTGGGCCGAGATACCGGACTATAGCCAAAAGCTGCGTCTGGGATTTCTCCGCTCACGTATCGGGATTCAACCGCCATTGGCATTGTTGCTTCTGTTCTGCGCCGGCACGGTGCTGACCTTTTTTACCGCAGCGCTCCTGGCGCGACGGCTCACCATCCCCCCTCGAACGCGTCTCCCGCTCGGCACGGATGATCGGAAAAGGCAGCTGGCCGGAACCGGTAAGGGAAGAAGGGCCGGAGGAGTTGCAGGTTCTGACGCAGACATTCAATCGAATGAGCCAGCAGGTGAAAGAGTTGCTGGCCAACAGGACACTGCTGCTGGCCGGAATCTCCCACGATCTCCGCACTCCGCTCACTCAGGTGCAACTGGCCTTGGAGATGCTGCCTGATGAAGGTGGTGACGCGGAACTGATGGCGGGAATCAAACGGGATCTCGCCACGATAAACCGGTTGATCAGTGAAACTATGCAGATCAGCCTGGAACTTGAAAAGCAGGAGCAGGTGCAGACGGATATCACCAACGTATTGGACGACATCATCCAGGCTGCACGTTCAGGTGGTAAAGAGATCGAATGGGTGGGCAACCGATCCTGCATGAGAAAACTGAATCCACTGGCGCTGCGTCGCGTCGTCACCAATCTGCTGGAGAATGCTATCCGTTACGGTGATGCAAAACCGGTCAAGGTCGAATTGGAATGTGACGATAGCCTGCTCACAATCAGGATTCAGGATCAGGGGCCGGGTATCCCGGCAGATCAGCGGGAGTCCGTTTTTCGCCCGTTTTATCGTCTGGAAAAATCCCGTAGTACCACCACAGGAGGCAGCGGCTTGGGACTGGCCATCGTGCGCCAGCTGGCCGACGCTAACGGTTGGGAGGTTAACCTACAGCCTGCCTTCCGAACCGGCACTGTTGCCCTCATCACCATCCCCCGGATGGAATAACCGACGCGAAAGAGCACCGACTCTACTTCCGTTTTTTTATAACTATTCAGCCCCCCCTTTTCATGGAACTGCTGAATAGTGACTAAATCTTTTCCCTTTCTTGAATCCGTCGCCTGCTCTGCTGCGTATTGAGTTTTGAATGGGGTGCGATGGTGCCCTCAACTCATGCCAGGCGGGGTGCAGGGATATGTACAAGACTTATCTGATCGGTGTGGTGCTTCTACTGACCACACACCCCGCTGCCGCTGTGGAATATGCGGAAAACCCCCTGCTTTTGAACGAGCATCTGCTGGTCTCCGATCAGGGCCTGGCGGTTTACGATCCGGTAACCCTGCGACTGCGCTGGTCGGTGCTGCAGGGTGAGCAGACCCTGGAGCCAGTGGTTGCCGATGGCCTGGTGCTGTTGAGCGGGGGGCAGGGCCTGCAGGCACTCGATCTTGCCAGCGGCAAGACCCGCTGGCGTTGGCGGAGCGAGACAACCCTGTTTTCACCCAGCCTGGATGAGGGGGTCGCCTACCTGTCCGGGGAAGATGGCACACTGGTGGCGCTGCGGCTGGTGGATGGTGAGCGCTTGTGGCAGCGCCGCTTCGATGGATGGGTCTACCCGCCTGCTGTGTTCGGTGAATTGCTGATTACCGGCGGCAGCGAAGGTCTGCTCTGGGCGGTGGATCGCCGCAGTGGTGAGCTGCGCTGGCAGCGCCCGCTCGGACAGGAGCTGATCTATAGTCCGCGAGCGCTCGACTCCGGCTCTGTTGTTGTCACTACCTTCGCCGGCGAGGTGAAGGTCTACTCCGCCCAGGGAGAGCTGCGTTGGACGCGGCGCTTCGCCAGTCTGAAGTCTGGCCTGCTGGTGAGCGGGGAGCGGATCCTGCTGAGCGGGTTGGATGGTCGGATCGATGCACTTGATGCGGCAACTGGTGAGTCATTGTGGCAGCGATCCCTCGGCGAACGCCTTACCCTGCCGGCAGCGCTGCATGGTGAACGTCTGCTGGTTGTCGGTGATGCGGGACATTTGTTTGAAATCGACACTGGTGACGGCCGGCTGATTAGTCGTACTCGCCTGATAGGTGAACCGGTGGCCGCCCCCCTCGTCTATCCCCAACACACACTGTTCTTTATGCGTTCTCGGGCCTTGCCGAGGGCAGTATTAATTCCACGCCAATCTGGCGACAACAACGACCAGGAGATCTGATCATGATGAATAAGAAAACCGTTGCACTGGCCCTCTCTTCGCTGCTGTTTGCCTCGGCGCTCTCAGCCGCACCGTTTGGCGGTAAGGATGATGTCGACTACGCCGGTAAGCTCTGGCACAACTTGAGTGCCTCTGGTCTGGTGGGGGAGGGTGCGATCATGTCGACCCCCTACACCGGCATGCACCCCCATGGCGCGATCCTCGACACTATCGATGCTACCGCCCGGGTCGGTTCTGATGAGGGGGTGGTGATCATCAAACGTAACTACGGCGGCACGGGGGTCAGCAAGCAGGCGGTGGCCAACGAACCGAACAAGTTCCTCAAGGCGGTCACCGTGATGTTCAAGCGCACCGGCTACGATCCGGACAACAAAGACTGGTTCTGGGTCAAGTATGCTCCTAACGGCAGCGTGCTGAAGAACCCTAAGGGGATGTCGCTGGCAGGGCGTGTCGCCAAGGGTATGCCGAAGGGCTGTATCGCTTGCCACACCGGCGCCCCGGGCGGTGACATGGTGTTCAATCACGATCGCTATGCAAAATAGGCTGGCTTCGTTTCGGGAGTGGAGCTGATTTTTCGATAGGGACGCCGTTTGTGCCGCGAACGGCGTTCCCAAGGATTCCCAAATTCCACGCAATGCCTATAATTACTGCTCGCAATGGGGAGCGGTTTTCATGCAGGTAATTCGTGGCTTACACAACATCCGGGCACACCATCACGGCTGTGTGGCAACCATTGGCAACTTTGATGGGGTCCATCTCGGGCATCAGTCGGTGTTGCGCCACCTGCGGGAGAAGGGGGCAGAGTTTGGTCTGCCGGCTACAGTGATCACCTTCGAGCCCCAGCCGCGGGAGTTTTTCACCCCGGGTGCCGCCCCGGCGCGCCTCACCCGACTGCGTGAAAAACTGCAGGCGATGTATGAGGCCGGCATCGAGCGGGTGGTGATTCTCGAGTTCAACCGCAAATTCTCCGTCATGCCGGCGCGGGAGTTTGTCATCGAGCTGCTGATCCAGGGGCTTGGTGTGCGTTTTCTCTCAGTGGGCGATGACTTCCGCTTCGGCCTTGGTCGCGCGGGGGATTTCCACCTGCTGCAGGCGATGGGCAGCGAGCACGGTTTCGAGGTAGAGAATATGAACACCTTTAAGCTGGATGCCGACCGGGTCAGCAGTACCCGTATCCGCGAGCTGCTCAGCCGCGGTGATCTGGATCGCGCCGCTGCCTGCCTGGGTCGACCCTACCGCATCTGCGGCCGGGTGGCGCACGGTGACAAGCGCGGCCGCACCATCGGTTTTCCCACCATGAATGTCGACCTGCACCGCCACGTTAGCCCGTTGCGTGGGGTGTTCGCAGTGCGGGTGCATGGCCTGGCTGAGGGTGTGCTGCCCGGTGTCGCCAATATCGGTACTCGTCCGACGGTGTGTGGCGACCCCCGCTATCTGTTGGAAGTCCATCTGTTCGATTTCAACCGTGTCGTCTACGGTGAGCATCTGCAGGTGGAGTTTGTGCACAAGCTGCGCGACGAGAAGAAGTTCGGCTCCTTTGAGGAGCTGCGGGCGCAGATTCTGGAGGATGCGCGGCTAGGCAGAGAGTGGCTCAATGTCCCCCAGTCGCAGCCGGCCTGAGCCGGTTCGCGGGCGGCTGCTAGTCCACCTGCTATAGATCAGGGCTTTACGCCCCGGCCGCGTTTGCGGTTCAATACGGCTCTTTTGTTTATTATCGGGCAGGCATCCCTCCGTGATCGACTACAAGCAGACTCTCAATCTCCCCAAAACCGCCTTTCCCATGCGCGGCAATCTGGCCCAGCGTGAGCCGCAGATGCTCAAGCAGTGGGAAGAGAAGAAGCTCTACGCAAAGATCCGTGAGACCGCAGCTGGCCGGCCCAAATTCATCCTCCACGATGGCCCCCCCTACGCCAACGGCAATATCCACATCGGCCATGCGGTCAACAAGATCCTTAAGGACATCATCGTCAAGAGCCGCACCCTGGACGGCTTCGATGCTCCCTACGTGCCCGGTTGGGACTGCCACGGCTTGCCCATCGAGCTGCAGGTGGAGAAGAAGATCGGCAAGCCCGGCGGCAAGGTGACCAGCAGCCAGTTCCGCAAGGCGTGCCGCGAATACGCCGCCAAACAGGTGGATGGCCAGCGCGAGGACTTCAAACGGCTTGGCGTGCTCGGCGAGTGGGACAACCCCTACCTCACCATGGATCACCGATTCGAGGCGGATATCGTGCGCTCACTGGGCCGCATCGTCGAGCAGGGGCACGTACACAAGGGCTCCAAGCCGGTGCACTGGTGCACCGATTGCGGCTCGGCGCTGGCCGAGGCAGAGGTGGAGTATCAGAACAAGGATTCCTTCGCCATCGACGTGCGCTTCCGCGTGCTTGAAGAGCCGGCCCTGTTCGATCGCTGCCACCATGTGCCAGACGGTTTGGGCGAGGGGCCGATCAACATGGTGATTTGGACCACCACCCCCTGGACTCTGCCCGCCAACCAGGCGGTGGCTCTTAACCCGAGCCTGGAGTACGCGGTGGTGCAGTGCGATGGACCGCTCGGCAACGAGCGCATGGTGATCGCCGATGCCATGCTGAAGGATGTGATGGACCGCTACGGCATCGAAAAATATCATGTGCTCGGCTATGCCAAGGGCGAGGCCTTCGAAGGGCTGAAACTGCAGCACCCCTTCTATGATCGCCAGGTGCCGGTGATCCTCGGCGAGCACGTTACCCTCGAGGCGGGTACCGGCGCGGTGCATACCGCCCCCGGCCACGGCCTCGACGACTATGTGGTGGGTCAGCGCTACGGGCTGCCGGTGGACAATCCGGTGGGCAACAACGGTTGTTTTGTCGAAGGCACCGAACTGTTCGCCGGGCAGCACGTCTTCTCCGCCAACGAGAAGGTAATCGAGGTCCTCAAGGCGCGCGGCGCACTGGTGCGCGAGGAGCGGCTCAACCACAGCTATCCGCACTGCTGGCGTCACAAGACACCGATCATCTTCAGGGCCACTCCGCAGTGGTTCATCAGCATGGACCAGGCCGGGCTGCGCGCATCGGCGATGCGCGAGATCGAGCAGGTCGAGTGGCTGCCCGACTGGGGCAAGGCACGCATTCAGGGCATGGTGGAGAACCGTCCCGACTGGTGCATCTCGCGCCAGCGCACCTGGGGCGTGCCGATCACCCTGTTCATCCACAAGGAGACAAACGAGCTCCACCCCGACTCTGCCGAATTGGTGAAAGAGGTCGCCAAGCGGGTCGAAGAGCGTGGCTTCGAGGCCTGGTTCGAGCTCGACGCCAAAGAGCTGCTGGGCGATCAGGCCGGTGACTACACCAAGGTCACCGACTCGCTGGATGTCTGGTTCGACTCCGGCGTGACCCACCAGTGCGTGCTGCAGGCCCGCGACTATTTGAGCTACCCCGCCGACCTTTATCTGGAGGGCTCAGATCAGCACCGCGGCTGGTTCCAGTCCTCCCTGCTGACCTCGGTGGCGATGAACGGTTGCGCCCCCTTTAAACAGGTGCTGACCCACGGTTTTACCGTCGACGAGAAGGGCGAGAAGATGTCCAAGTCGAAGGGCAACGTGATGGCACCGCAGAAGGTGACCAAAAACCTTGGTGCCGACATCATCCGCCTGTGGGTGGCGGCCACCGACTATCGCAACGAGATGAGCGTCTCCGACGAGATCCTCAAGCGCACCGCCGACGCCTACCGGCGCATCCGCAACACTACGCGATTTCTGCTCTCCAACCTCAACGGCTTCGACCCGGCACAGCATATGGTCGCTGCGGGCGAGATGATCGAGCTCGACCGCTGGGCGGTGGACCGCACCCTGCAGCTGCAGCAGGAGATCGCTGATGCCTACAAAGGCTACCAGTTTCACCTGATCTACCAGAAGATACTCAACTTTTGTGTCACCGAGCTGGGCGGTTTCTATCTCGACGTGATCAAGGATCGCCAGTACACCACTCAGGCAGATAGCCTGCCGCGCCGCTCCTGCCAGACCGCCATGTATCACATCGTTGAGGCGATGGTGCGCTGGCTGGCGCCGATCCTCAGCTTCACCGCCGACGAGGTCTGGGCGCACATGCCCGGCGAGCGCGGCGAGAGTGTGTTCCTGGAGGGCTGGTACGAGGGGCTGTTTGCGCTGGATGCCGGTGACAGTTTTGACCGCGCCTTCTGGGGCCAGGTGATCGCGGCGCGCAACGCGGTGGGCAAGGCGCTGGAACCGTTCCGCGCCGATGGTAACGCCTCCCTAGATGCGGAGATCGACCTCTACTGTGACGATCAGCTAAAGGCCGCGCTCGACAAGCTGGGCGACGAGCTGCGCTTCGTGCTGATCACCTCCGACGCCAGGGTGCATGCGATGGCCGATCTGCCCGATGATGCTGCCTCCAGCGAGTTGGAGGGGCTGGCGGTTCGTGTCACTGCCTCGGCTTACGGCAAGTGCCCCCGCTGCTGGCACCACCGCGAGGATGTTGGCGCCAACAGCGAACACCCGGAGCTCTGTGGCCGCTGCGTGGAGAATGTCGTGGGCGAAGGCGAAGCTCGCCGCTTTGCCTGAATGGGGAGGGAGAGGATGCAGCGCTGGCTCTGGCTCGCATTGGTTGTAATCGTTTTCGATCAGTTGAGCAAACAACTGGCTGAGGCCTTTCTCAACTTGCATCAGCCGGTCTATCTGCTGCCGTTTTTCGATCTCACCCTGATGTACAACAAGGGCGCGGCGTTCAGTTTTCTCAGCGATCAGGGGGGCTGGCAGCGTTGGTTTTTTATCGGCCTGGCGCTGGCGGTGACCAGCTATCTGGTATTCTGGGTGCGGCGCCTGGGCAGAGGTGAACGCTGGGTTGCGGTGGCCCTGTCGCTGGTGATCGGCGGTGCGATCGGTAATGTGGTCGACCGAATCTTCTACGGTCAGGTGATCGACTTTATCCATCTCCACTACCAGCAGTGGTACTGGCCCGCCTTCAATATTGCCGACTCCGCGATCACTGTCGGGGTGGTGGTGCTGATCTTCGACTCGCTGTTTCTGGCGTCGAAACGCTCAAACTGAGCCGCTGCCTTCTAACGCCCGAGCGACTCCGGTTGGACGAACCTCGCGCCTCTCTCTATGCTCCTGTTTCAGGACACCAGAGCCTGTAGGAGCGTCCGCTTGCGCCGCGAACACCCTTTGCACTGATTGATTCGCGCCGCAAGCGGACGCTCCTACAGATTTTTCCAGCCGTGGAATAGGATTTGGTGCATAGTTGTTTTTTACACAACTGATAGGAAGGTGACGATGCGCAACAAGATTCTGCTCAATGGGCTGGCTGGCCTGCTATTGCTGGCTGCGGTTCCGGCACTTCAGGCCGATGAGGATGCCACCCTCTACGACCGGGTCCGGCTGGAGGTTAGTGCTGAGCAGCAGGTCTCCAACGATACCCTGGTGGCGGTGCTCTATGTGCAGACCGAAGGCACCAACACTGCTGCCCTGGCCAACGAGGTGAATCGCAAGATGGGCTGGGCGATCGGCCAGGCGAAGCTGGCCGATGGGGTAAAGAGTCAGACTCTCGACTACCGTACCAATCCGATCTACCGGAAGCAGGTGCTCACCGGCTGGCGGGTGCGCCAGTCGCTGCGACTGGAGAGCAACGATAGCACCAAGCTGAGCGCTCTGATCGGCACTCTGCAGAAGCAGTTGGCGGTGGAGTCGATCAGCTATCAGGTCTCATCTGCGGCCCGCAAGGTGGCCCAGGATGAGCTGATCGAACAGGCGCTGACCGATTTCCGTGCACGTGCTGCGCTGGTTGCCAAGGCGTGGCAGCGTCCGGGTTACCGGCTGGTGGAACTCAATATCAACAGTGGTGGCAATATCCCCCAGCCGAGGCAGATGCGCATGATGGCGATGGATATGGCGGCTGATGCGGTTAGCGCGCCGCCACTGCAGGCCGGCACCCAGCAGGTGCAGGTGAGTGTCAGCGGCGTGGTGGAACTGACCCCCTGAGGTTGATGGCTATTTTCGGAGGGAGCGGCGCAGTGTCTCCAGCGAGACGCTCTGGGTGCTGCCAGCTGCCTTCTGCTCGGGGCGCTCGACATGAAAGGTGCGGAAGCCGCTGACCATGCCGGAGATGTCGGAACCCTCGCCGGCGGCGTCATGGCTGAATACCGCAGGGATATGCAGCAGGGCAAACCAGCCGATCAGCAGATAGCTGAGCTGGTGTAGGTGCTGGAGACTGATCCCGCCCCAGAAGGCGATCTCCCGCTGCAGTGCTAGGCCGCTGAGTGCCGCCAGCGCCAAAAAGAAGAAGAGTGCCAGATAGATCGGCCCCCACAGTGGGTTGTGCGCGTACCACTTGGGCAGCGGCAAGCGCCCCAGGCTGAAATAGAAGAGCAGCAGCTGCCCGGCCTGCTGCAGGCGGTGCCGGTTAGGTTCGCAGTCGGAGATGTGATCGCTGCCTTGGCCAAGGACGAGCAGATAGATCCGTACCAGCAGTGCCGGGATCAATAGTGCAGCGAAGATCGAATGGAACTCACCCGCCTCGCTGCGCAACGTCGGGGCATGACCGATCAGCCAGCCAGAGGCGAGTAGGCCGAACACCGCCAACGCCATGGTCCAGTGGCTGAGACGCAGCCAGCGGCTCCAGACCCGGATTCGGCTGACCGGCATCGACTCCATCCCTATCACTCCAACCCGCAGCTGCCGCCGGGGCAGCAGCCACCGCTGGCGCAGGGCGGTGCCTCGTTGCGGCTGGCCCCACTGATCACTGCTGGGCCGCTCAGCAGCTTCTTCACCGGCGCATCCAGCGGGGTGTCGCCGGGTTCGATGCTGGCCTTATCGCAGAGTTCGCCCCAGGTGCTGAGCAGTTCACTCATCTTGTGGCTCACCTCGACGGTGCGGCTGTTGGTCTCGCAGAAGTAGTCGTATGTGGGCATCTTTGGCTCCTCTCTCGGAAATTTTGAAAGGTTATTCTCTGTGAAATCGAGCTGGCAATGATAATCGTTAAGACGTGGGATAGAAGAGGTAGATGTTAACTAGGCCGCCCAGGTGGGTGAACAGCCAGAGCGGGATCAGCAGCCGGCCATAGCGCCGGTGGTGTCGATTGAAGTGGCTATCTGGCCCTGCCAGCAGGCGTGCGGCGATCAGCAGAGCAGCGCCGATCAGCGGCAGCAGCGCAACGCTGCCATGGAAGGCGATCCAGCCGACATACTCCGGCGGCACCTCGACCTTTAGCTCGGGATAGCGGTAGCGCAGCAGATAGAGTGCGACAAACAGCCAGGCACCGGCAGTGACCGTCATCATCAGGTTGCGGTGCAGTCTGATTCTGCCCGCTCTGACGGCCCGCCAGGTGATCAGCAGCAGGGCGATGGCGATTAGTGCCCAGCTCAGGCTGAAATAGGTGAAGAGTGTCTGGTAGCTGGGCATGTTTGTGGTCACTCGGAACAGGCCGGGGCGGCTTTGTTGTTTGCTAACATCCGGGCAGAACGTATCATGGCGAGCCATGTTACGTCAGCGAAAAAGCAAACGGGAACGGCGCGAATCACGCGATCAGGCGCTCGCCCGCTACATCAAGCAGAAGAACCGCAACCTGCTGGCCCAGCCAGGTCCGCACGACTTCATCATCGTGCTCGATCATATGAAGGCGGGTTTCAATGTGGCGAAGATCTTCCGCAGCGCCGAGGCGTTTGGCGCCCATGAGATCCATCTGGTGAATATCGGCCCCTTCGATCCCTCGCCGGCCAAGGGCTCTTTCAAAAAGGTGCCGGCACGCTTTTTTGAGCGGTTTGAGGAGAGCCATGCCGAGCTGAAGCGACGAGGCTATCAGTTGATTACCCTCGACGCAGGCTGTGGTGATTCACTGATCGACACCCCGCTGCCGCAAAAGTGCGCCTTTATACTCGGCCACGAGGAGTTTGGCCACAGCTTCGAGCCTGAGGAGTACCCGGATATCGGCTGCCTCTCGATCCCCCAGTTCGGTCAGGTGGAGAGCCTCAACGTGGCGGTGGCCGCCTCGGTGGTGATGTTTGAGTATGTGCGTCAGCATGCCGCTGAAGATCAGAGCTTGCGTCGCCCTTGAAACATAACCGTAGGCGGCCGCTCCGCCGTAATCTGGATGCGGCTGATCGAGGCGGTGGGGATCGACATCCGGTACATTGCGAACAGCGGTGCGCGTAGGGTGCGGGCGATGACGGCGCGGATTACGCCGGCGTGAGCGACGATCAGCAGATGCTTGCCTGGGTGCTGTTCTAGGGTCTCTGTCACGGCCGCATTGACCCGCCTACTGAAGCCCTCCAGGGGTTCGGCGCCGTCCGGCCGGTGGTAGACCGGGTCGTGGTAGAAGTGCCTCATCTTCTCCGCTAATTGGGCGCGCAGTTCGCTGCTGGTGTGGCCCTCCCAACTGCCAAAGCCGACCTCCACCAGGCGCTCGTCATATTCCAGGGGGATCGCCAGCCGTTCGCTTAGTTGCTGGGCAAACTCGCTGCAGCGGCGTAGCGGTGAGGCGATGATGCGTTGCCAGGGGGTATCGCCGGAGGCAGCATGCCACATCTGTTGCCAGCCCCGTTCGCTCAGCGGATCGTCGATCTGGCCGCGGTAGCGGTGCCCACCGCGGGGCTCGCCGTGGCGCAGCAGGTCTAGGGTGGTCTTCTCCGGCATGACTTAGATCCAGCCGGCGAGGGTGAGTAGTGCCAGCAGCAGGATCCAGCTGATCAGTGCGCGCCATACCAGGCTCATTGCCGCTTCTACCAGATAGAGGCCGTCATTGCTTGAGACCTCGGCCTGCTCTAACACGTTGTTCATGCGCAGTGCGCCGCTGCCGGTGGCCACCAGCAGGCCACCGCTGCTGTTCTCGGAATAGTTGCGCCAGGCGAATAGCGCATCTTCAAAGCTCCCGGCAATTGCGTAGGAGAATGCGGTGATGCGTACCGGTAGCCAGTCGAGCAGGCCCAGCAGGTCGCGGCTGGCGTGGTAGAAGTCGAGGCTCTCATCGGCCAGGCGGCTGGAGGGCAGCAAGCTGGCAACACGGTAGAGTATGGCGCCCAGCGGGCCAAGCAGCAGGAACCAGAAGATCACAGCGAACAGTCGGCTGTTGGCTTGGCTGAGGATGCCTTCGGTTACTGCCTGGGAGTAGGCCGGCTCCTGGGTCGGCGGTTCGTCGCCGATGAGCTGGCGGGCGATTACCCGCGCCTGGTCCTCGTTGCCCCGCTCGCGGGCTTCGACAAAGCGGCTGGCCTGCTGGTCCAAATCCTGTGGACCAAAGCAGAACAGCAGCAGTGCGCCGGCAAACAGCAGGCTGGGCAGGTCAAACAACATGCCATCGAGCAGTGCCTGCAGTAGCGCCACCAGCAGTAGAGGTGGTAGCAGCAGGCCGATGACACCGCCAAAGCCCTGGGTGAGCTTGGATGATAACTCCTGCTCCTGATACCAGCTGCTGTAGCGGGCAAACCAATGTGGGTCGCGCAACTCTTGCTGCTGTAGCAGAAAACGCTCGGCGATCAGGCAACTGATAATTATTAGCAGGCTCATGGTCGGCAGTGTCCCCAAAGGTGTGCCAACTTTCAAGCACTAGAGGGCCTAGGGTGTGCGGGCGATGGCCCAGACATCAACCCGCTCGGCACCGGCGCGTTGCAGAGTGCGGGCAAGTTCCGACACGGTGCTGCCGGTGGTAACCACATCATCGAGCAGGGCGATGTGCTGCATTTCGATCCCGCCGCTGACGCGAAATGCGCCGCGCATGTTCTGTTGGCGCTTCTTTTTGTCCAGGTCGGCTTGGGCGTGGGTGTCACGCAGTCGCTCTACCTGATGGCTGGCCAGCTTCAGCCCAAACCGCCGAGCGATGGGGCGGGCGATCTCCAGCGCCTGGTTATAACCGCGTTGGCGCTGGCGATCGGGATGCAGCGGCACCGGTAGCAGCAAATCTGGCATCGCTGCCTGCTGTTCGCACAGATAACGGCACAGTAGCCAGGCAAACAGTTGTGCATGCTGCAGTTTATTGTGGAACTTCAGGCCGGTTATCAGATGGGAGAGGGCATTGTCGTAGATCAGCGGTGCGTAGCAGTGCTCGAAGGGTGGCGGCTTGCTGATGCAGTGGCCACAGATCGATCCTGCCGGGGTGCCAGGGGGGAGAGGCAGGGCGCAGCGGCGGCAGGGGCTGAGGTTGCGGAAAAGTGCAGAATCACAGGCGTCGCATAGATCCCGTCCATGCCGGGCCTTCCCGCCACAGAGCAGGCAGCGGGAGGGGAAGAAGGTCTCTTGTATGAGATCTATCCAATTGTAAACCATGGCGTCCATTCTTGGTTGACAGGTGGGCTGTGATCTTTAACATGCCGGGGTTTGAATCCATTTTCCCTGGGCAGGCTGATATGAACGACACCATTCTACGTCATGACTGGCGCATCGAGGAGATCGAAGCGCTGCTGGATCTCCCCTTCAACGACCTGCTGTTCCGCGCTCAGACCCTGCACCGGGCCCACTTCGACCCGAATCAGGTGCAGGTCAGCAGCCTGCTCAGCATCAAGACCGGCGCCTGCTCCGAGGATTGTGGCTACTGCTCCCAGAGCGCCAAATACAATACCGATGTGGAGCCCGAGCGGCTGTTGCCGGTGGGGGAGGTGATTGAGGCCGCCTCGGCGGCCAAGGCGAAAGGCGCCAGCCGCTTCTGCATGGGGGCGGCCTGGCGCAATCCCACCGACAAGAATCTGGAGCGGGTGATCGAGATGGTCGAGGCGGTGCACGGGATGGGCATGGAGACCTGCATCACCCTCGGCATGTTGACCGAGGCCCAGGCCCAGCGGCTGAGCGAGGCGGGACTCGACTACTACAACCACAATCTTGATACCTCCCCCGAGTTCTACGGCGAGGTGATCACCACTCGCACCTTTGAGGACCGCCTCGATACCCTAGCCCATGTGCGCAATGCCGGCATCAACGTCTGCTCCGGCGGCATCCTCGGCATGGGTGAGTCGCGTCGTGACCGGGCGCGCATGCTGCAGGAGCTGGCGAACCTGCCACGCCATCCCGAATCGGTGCCGATCAACATGCTGGTGCCGGTGGAGGGCACTCCGCTCTACGACGCCGAGGGCATCGATCATCTGGAGTTCATCCGCACCATCGCGGTGGCGCGCCTGCTAATGCCCGAATCCTACGTGCGCCTCTCCGCCGGACGTGCTGAGATGAGCGATGAGGCCCAGGCGCTCTGTTTCCTGGCTGGCGCCAATTCGATCTTCTATGGTGAGCGCCTGCTGACCACCGATAATCCTGAGACGGATGCCGACCGGCAGCTGTTCAACCGCCTCGGCCTCACGATGGAGGCGAGCGTAGAGAGCATGGTGAAGGCGGCCAAGGGGTCGTGCCGCAAGTCGGCATAGGTGATGGCAGTGGTAGGAGCGCTACTCGCAGCGCGAATCGGTGCCGGGTTATGAACGGATGACCGAGAAGAGCCTCGACAAGCGGCTCCAGCAGCGTCGTCGCGATGGCCTCTATCGCAGCCGCCGTCTGCTGCAGAGCCCACAGCAGCCTGAACTGCAGCTGGATGGCCGGTCGATGCTGGCGTTCTGTTCCAACGACTATCTGGGACTGGCCAATCATCCGGAGCTGAAGGCGGCGATGCACGCCGGTATCGACCGCTGGGGTGCCGGCAGTGGCGCGGCGCACCTGATCAGTGGCCACAGCGCTGCCCACCATGCCCTGGAGGAGGAGCTGGCCGAGTTCACCGGACGTGAGCGGGCACTGCTCTTCTCCACCGGTTACATGGCCAACCTGGGGGTGCTCGCCGCCCTCACCGATCGTGGCGACACGATCTTCCAGGATCGCCTCAACCACGCCTCGCTGATCGATGGCGGCCTACTGAGCCGGGCTAGGCTCAGGCGCTATCCCCATGCCGATCTGGCCGTGCTGGAACGGCTGCTGGCGGATACTCAGAGCGGACGCAGACTGATCGCCACCGATGGGGTGTTCAGCATGGACGGTGATCTGGCGCCTCTGGGGGCGCTGGCCCGACTGGCAAAGGCGCACGATGCCTGGCTGATGGTGGATGATGCCCACGGTCTCGGTGTGCTGGGTGAACATGGCGGCGGCAGCCTGGAACAATTCGGCCTGGACGCGGCAGAGGTGCCGATCCTGATGGGCACCCTGGGCAAGGGCCTGGGCAGCTTTGGCGCCTTTGTCGCCGGTAGTGAGAGCCTGATCGAGCCCCTGATCCAGCAGGCCCGTCCTTACGTCTACACTACCGCCTCCCCGCCGGCGCTGGCCGAGGCGACCCGCGCCGCGCTGCGGATCGTGCAGAGTGAGCCTTGGCGACGCCAGCGGTTGGCTGAACTGATCGCCCGCTTTCGCCAAGGGGCGCAGCAGTTGGGTCTGCCGTTGATGGCGTCGCAGACACCGATCCAGCCGATCGTCGCCGGCGCGGCAGCCACTGCCCTAGCCTGGAGCCGGCAGCTAGAAACAGCAGGGATTCTGCTCAGCGCGATCCGCCCGCCCACCGTGCCCGAGGGCAGCGCGCGGCTGCGCGTGACCCTCTCCGCTGCGCACACCGATGAGCAGCTCGACCGGCTGCTGGATGCACTGGCGCAGTTGCGTCCGGAGGGTTTGTGATGCGGCTGCACGTCGAACAGCTGGGCAGTGGTCCCGATCTGCTGCTGTTGCACGGCTGGGGGATGAACCGCGCGGTCTGGTCTGGATTCGCCGAGCGCCTGGCCGTCAGCTACCGGGTCAGCTTGGTTGATTTGCCGGGTCATGGGCAGAGCCCTTGGGGTGGCCGCAGTGCGCTGGCCGATTGGGTTGATGCGGTGTTGGCGGTGGCCCCGCTGCGGGCCATCTGGTGTGGTTGGTCGTTGGGTGGTCAGCTGGCGCTGAGGGCGGCGTTGGATGCGCCGGAGCGGGTTGTTTCGTTGCTTGGGATCGCTGCCACGCCGCGCTTTGCCGCCGCTGAGGCGTGGCCCTGTGCGATGGAGCCTCGCACCCTCGATCAGTTCATCGCCAACCTGCAGCGTGACCACCGCAAGACCCTGGAGCGTTTTCTCGCCCTGCAGGTGCGCGGCAGTGAAGCGTCACGGGAGCAGCTGCGTCTGCTGCGCAGCCGGCTGGCTGAGTTGCCCGATCCTCATCCTGAGGCGCTGCAGGCGGGTCTGGCGCTGCTCAAGTCGGTCGATCTGCGTGCAGAGCTGGCCGCGCTGGAGGTGCCGAACGGTTGGCTGTTTGGCGAGCGCGACACCCTGGTGCCCGAGGCTGCGGCGCAGGGGCTGGCTGAGTTGCAGCCTGGTGCCGCTGTCGGGGTGATTCCAGGCGCGGCCCATGCGCCATTTCTCTCCCATCCCGATGCGACCCTGGGCCTGTTGCAAGCGCTGTTGAAGGCGGCCCGGTGAAGGTGTTTGCGGAGACCCCGATGATAGACAAGAATCAGGCGAGACGCTCGTTTGCCCGTGCCGCGGCGCGCTACGATGAGGTGGCGGTTCTGCAGCGGGAGACTGCGCAGCGCATGCTCGAACGGCTCGACTACATCCGCCATCAGCCGGCGGTAATCCTCGATGTTGGTGCCGGTACTGGCGAGGCGACGGCGAAGCTGGCGGCCCGCTACCGTAAGGCGCAGGTGATCGCGCTCGATTTTGCCCTGCCGATGTTGCAGCAGGCACGCCGGCGCGGACCACTGTTTCGAAAGCCGCATTGTCTCTGCGGTGATGCGGAACAGCTGCCGCTGGCGGATGCCAGTGTCGATCTGATCTATTCCAACGCCGCGCTGCAGTGGTGCAACGATCTCAATGCCACCTTCCGCGAGTTGCTGCGGGTACTGTGTCCCGATGGCCTGCTGATGTTCTCCACCTTTGGCCCCGACACCCTGCATGAGCTGCGCCATAGCTGGGCCCAGGTGGATGGCATGCCCCACGTCAGCCCCTTCCCCGAGATGCACCAGGTGGGCGATGCGCTAGTGTCCGCCGGTTTTGCTGACCCGGTGGTGGATGTGGAGCGAGTTACCCTCACCTATGAGGCGGTGCCGGGGCTGATGCGGGATCTCAAGACCCTCGGCGCGCACAATGTGACCCGGGGGCGTCACAAGGGGCTGACCGGTAAGGGGCGCCTGCAGGCGATGTACCAGGCCTATGAGGCGTTTCGCCGGGATGGGCGACTGCCCGCCACCTATGAGGTGGTCTACGGTTCAGCCTGGGCTCCGAAACAACGCACAGAAGATGGGGTCACCAGTATTTCTTTGGATATGTTTCGACAAGGCCTGCGATGATGCGGCGGGGCTTCTTTGTCACCGGCACCGATACCGGGTGCGGCAAGACTGAAATCACCCTCGGCTTGATGCGGCAGATGAAAGATAGCGGCTACCGCACGCTGGGGATGAAGCCGGTGGCATCGGGTGCTGTGCCAACCGCCGCAGGCTTACGCAACGAGGATGCCAGCCGGATTCGTGCCGAATCCAGTACCGCGGTCCCCTATGAGCGGGTCAATCCCTATGCCTTTGAGCCACCGATCGCACCCCATCTGGCGGCGCAGCAGGCGGGCGTGTCGATCAGGCTCGAGACGATCCTCCAGGCCTATCAATGGCTGGCAGCGCAGGGTGATTGCACGGTGGTCGAGGGGGTGGGGGGCTGGCGTGTGCCACTGGCGGCTGGTCTGTCGGTTTCTGATTTGCCCCAAGCGCTGCAGCTGCCGGTGATCCTGGTGGTCGGGCTGCGCCTGGGCTGCATCAACCATGCGTTGCTGAGTGCCGAGGCGATTCTCGCCACCGGGGTGGAGTTGGTGGGCTGGGTGGCCAACCATGTAGACCCGGACATGCTCATCCAGCAAGAAAATCTGCAGAGTCTCAAGGCGCTGATGCCTGCCCCTTGTGTCGGTGAGGTGCCGTTTCTGGCACAACCAGATACAGCCGCAGTTTCGGAGTGCCTGACGCTCTGACAAGGCCCAAGCATTACCTTGCCCAGAAAACACTGATTTAATCGCCTGCCGCCTCCGTAAAGGGCTCTATCCTGAAGGGGGCAAGCGCCAGAGTCCCCGCTCATTTTAGGGAAGAGAGAGGCCCTGGCAAGTTATTATGACTCCCGTGCCAGCTATTTCAGAGAGACGGTCGCCAGTGTCGCGGAGGAACGGGGTATTGGCTGCTGCAATCAGAGGCCCCTTAAACTTTCCTCATCTCTGCCCGACTACCGGGGTCCATCTTTAAGCGTTATCTCACCTATGCTGTCTACTGATAGCAATAATCAATGATGCGGAGGTCTTTCTATGAAACTCAAGCAGCCATTCAGCCTGGTTTTGACGCTATTTTTGGTGATCTTTTCACAGCTGCTGCAGGCCTGGGATGCGAATGATGTCAAAAAAGCGAATGAGGCGATCGCCGAATTCAAAAAGGCCGATCCGGATCTGCAGGCGTTTTTTGATCAGGCGCGAGGCTACGCGGTCTTTCCTACCGTGGGTAAGGGTGGTTTCGGCCTGGGGGGTGCCTATGGTAAGGGTGTGGTCTACGAGCAGGGCAAGCCGATTGGCAATACCTCTGTGACCCAGCTGACCATTGGTTTTCAGCTCGGTGGCCAGGCCTATCGGGAGGTCATCTTCTTCAAAGATAAAAAAACGCTGGATGACTTCAAGCAGGGCAACTATGAGCTGGGAGCCCAGGCCTCGGCCGTGGCGGTAAAGGCAGGCGTCTCCGCTGATGCCGACTACAAGAATGGGGTGGCGGTGTTTACCATCGCTAAAGGTGGTTTGATGTATGAGGCGAGTGTCGGTGGGCAGAAGTTCAGCTACACGCCCAAGTAACAATTCTTGTGATGCGAAAAAGGCGGCCGGTGGCCGCCTTTTACTTTTCGGGGGAAGAGCTTGGGTCAGGCAGCGATCTGCCCCTTGAGCTTCTTCATTGCAGCCTTTTCGATCTGGCGTATGCGCTCAGCAGAGACGCCAAAGCGTTTGGCCAACTCATGCAGGGTCGCCTTCTTTTCGCTCAGCCAGCGCGCCTGCAGAATCTCCCGGCTGCGTTCGTCCAGTGATTCGAGGGCTGTGCCCAACTGCTCTTGTAGATGAGCGGCGCTGTCTGCCGACTCCAGCTGAGCCGAGGGCTCCATGCTGTGATCCGGCAGGAATCCCGCCGGTGTGGCGGGTGCATCTTCGTCATCGCTGTTCGGGCCATCGAAGGCAAGGTCCCGGGCTGCGAGACGCGCTTCCATCTGTAGCACAGTCTCTGGTTTTACTCCCAGATCTTCGGCCACACCCTCGACCTCTTCTCGGGAGAACCAGCCGAGCCGCTTCTTGCTGCTGCGCAGATTGAAGAAGAGCTTGCGCTGTGCCTTGGTGGTGGCGACCTTGACGATGCGCCAGTTGCGCAGGATGAACTCGTGGATCTCCGCTTTGATCCAGTGCACGGCGAAGGAGACCAAACGCACGCCCACATCCGGGTCGAAGCGTTTTACCGCCTTCATCAGACCGACCGTGCCCTCCTGTACTAGATCGGGCAATGCCAGGCCGTAGCCGGAGTAGCCGCGGGCGATACGGATGACAAAGCGGATGTGGGACATCACCAGCATGCGGGCAGCCTGCAGGTCCTGCTGGTCGCGCAGCTGCAGCGCCAGCGAGCGCTCTTCCTCTGCGCTCAGCATCGGCAGCTGATAGGCTGCGCCGACATAGGCGTCGAAACTGCCGGTCGGCAGAGCGATGGGAATGGTGAGTTCCTTAGTCATCTAATACCCCAGTAGTTTACTGCTAAATTATGTTAGCACTCATGTTAGGAGAGTGCCAGTTTCTGCTGAATATGACCAACAGGAGGCAAAAGGGTTCCCGCGTAAGGATCTGAACTGCGTGGACTAAGTCGGCTCGATGGCGCTGAGGTGGCGTCCCACCGCGACCCAGGAGCCGAGCAGCCCTAACAGGGCGCTACCGCTGAAGATATTCAGCACCATCAGCGAGTTGATCGAGGAGAGGCTGAAGGCGGTCTCGTAGAGCAGTGCCAGCTCTGCCACCGGGCTGCTCAGCAGGCCGATGGAGCTGGCTACCAGCAGCCAGGCGATGATGCCGCCAAACAGCCCGTACCAGAGTCCGGTATAGAGAAACGGGCGGCGGATGAAGGCGTTGGTGGCGCCAATCAGTTTGCTGATCTCGATCTCGCCGTGACGGTTCTGGATCTCTAGCCGGATGGTGTTGCCGATGATCAGCAGCACCGCCATACCGAGCAGGCCGGCCAGCACCAGCACCCCACGCTGGGCGATTTCGGTGATCGCCTGTAGTCGCCTGACCCACTGCATATCGAGCTGAACGATGTCGGCCTCAGGCAGCTTTTTCAACTCCTGCAGCAGCCGCTGGGCGCGCTCTGCGGTGGCTTGGTCGATGTTTGGTTGGATGATCAGCAACGCAGGCAGAGGGTTGCCGCCAAGCGTGTCGAGTGCCTCGTCGAAGCCGCTCAGGCGGCGAAACTCCGCCAGTGCTTGGGCCTTGGAAACAAAGCGGATCTCGGCGATCCGCGAGTGGCGTGCCAGCCGCTGCTGCAGCGTGCGCGCCTGTTGGTCGCTGATCTCCTGCTTGAGGAACAGGGAGATGCTGGCGCCGCTCTCCCAGTTGCCGCTGAGCGCCTCCAGGTTGTTCAGCAGCACATGCAGGCCGATCGGCAACGCCAGTGCGATGCCGATTACCGCCGAGGTCATCAGGGTGGCGAGAGGGGCGTGCAGCAAGCGTCCGAGCGAGCTGATCGCCACCTGCAGATGGCGCAGCAGCCAAGTGTCTAGGCGCAGGCGGCTGCGACGCTTGAACTGCAGATTGCGGGGGCGGGCCATCAGTACAGCTCCCGGCGGTTGTCGCGGGTCAGATGGCCGTTGCTGAGGGTCAGGATACGGCGCCCCATGCGCGCGATCAGGTCGAGATCATGGGTTGCGATCATCAGCGTGACGCCGACCTGGTTGAACTGGGTGAACAGATCCATGATCTCCCGTGAGAGCTCCGGATCGAGGTTGCCGGTGGGCTCGTCGGCCAGCAGCAGCGGCGGTTTGCTGACCACCGCGCGGGCGATGCCGACCCGCTGTTGCTCGCCGCCGGAGAGGGTGACCGGGGCCGCTCGCTCCTTGCGCAGCAGCCCGACCTTGTCCAGCGCGGCGCGCACCCGGCGGCCGATCTCCTTGTGGCCGAGACCGGTGACGATTAGCGGCAGCGCCACATTGTCGAATACGGTACGGTCGGGCAGCAGGCGATGATCCTGGAAGATCATGCCGACCTCGCGCCGGTGGTAGGGGATGTGGCGTGAGCGCAGCCGGTTCAGGTTGCGTCCGTTGACGTGCACCTGGCCGCGGCTAGAGCGCTCCAGCAGGCCGATCAGTTTTAGCAGGGTGCTCTTGCCGGCGCCGGAGTGGCCGGTGAGGAAGACCATCTCGCCATCCTCGACCCGCAGGGTGACGTTGTTGAGGCCATCGTGACCGCCAGGGTAGCGTTTAGTGACGTTGTCGAAGTGGATCATCGCCATGCGAAGAGGCTCCTCATCCGCCTACCGCTCGAAGAGCGCGTCGACAAACTCTTGCGGGTTGAACTCGCGCAGATCCTCCACCGACTCGCCGACGCCGATGAAGCGGATCGGCAGCTTGAGTTTGTCGGCGATGGCGAAGATCACGCCGCCCTTGGCGGTGCCGTCGAGCTTGGTGATCACCACCCCACTGAGGCTCACAGTCTGGTTGAACTGCAGCGCCTGGTTGACCGCGTTCTGGCCGGTGCCGGCGTCCACCACCAGCAGTACCTCGTGGGGGGCTTCAGGGTCGATCTTTTTCAGCACCCGGGCGATCTTTGCCAGCTCATCCATCAGGTTGGTTTTGGTGTGCAGTCGCCCAGCGGTGTCGGCGATCAGTACATCGATGTTGCGAGCGGTGGCGGCCTGCAGGGCGTCGAAGATCACCGAGGCAGAGTCGGCACCGGTGTGTTGCGCCACCACCGGTACTTGATTGCGCTCGCCCCAGCTCTGCAGCTGTTCCACTGCGGCGGCGCGGAAGGTGTCGCCCGCTGCCAGCATCACCTCCTGGCCTTCGTGTTTCAGACGCCGCGTCAGCTTGCCGATGGTGGTGGTCTTACCGGCGCCGTTGATGCCGACCATCAGCACCACCAGCGGCCGGCCCGGGGGGGGAGGCGGTGGTGGGGGCGCGCAGGATTCAAGGATCGCCAGCAGCTGCTGCTTGAGGATGCGGCTGAGTGCTTCGGGGTCGCTCAGCTCTTTGCGCTTTACCCGCCCGGTGAGGTCATCGATGATGCGGCTGGTGGCGTCGACGCCGACGTCGGCGGTGAGCAGTAGGGTCTCCAGCTCCTCTAGCAGCTCGTCGTCGATCTCTTTGCGCCCCAACAGCAGGTTGGCGAGGCCATCGCTCAGGTTGCTGCGGGTGCGGGAGAGGCGCTCCTTGAGGCGGGAGAAGAGACCCTTTTCGCGCTGTTCCACGACTGCTTCGGTGCTTTGCGCCTCAGCTTTTTTCTTTCCGAATCCAAACATAAACCGTTCCCGCTACTGCTTGGGAGCCTCTGAACAAATCATGGACGGGAGTCTTGCGGGCCACATTCTGCTCGCCCAGATTCATCCAGAGGCCCCATATGGAACTCGGCGCCGGTGACAGACTCTATCAGTCTGTTGCCGCTTGGACATTCCAGATTGCCTCTGAAACAATGCCGCGGCACCGGGTTCCCGCCCGTTGATCAGCTATTTTTACAAGCCCGTGGGGGCAAGTAAAACAGGAATTTGGTTTTTTAACAGAATGTTGAGAAGGGGTTTTGCCCCTTCTTCTCCGGTTTGAGTAGCGCGGTGGGGGACTTTTTCCTGCTGCGTCCGAGGTTTTATCTACCGGGCAGACATTCGGGAGAGAAGATGAAGAGAGCCTTGTTGATTGGTTTTTTTGCCAGCAGCCTGGTCGTGGCGCCGCTGCAGGCAGAGGTTCACGAACGGTTGTTGGAGAACGGCATGAAGGTGATCGTCAAGGAGGATCACCGTGCCCCCATCGCCGTCACCCAGGTCTGGTACAAGGTTGGCTCCAGCTATGAGCATGGCGGCATCACCGGCGTCTCCCATGTGTTGGAACACATGATGTTCAAGGGTACCGAGAGACATCCGCCGGGGGAGTTCTCGCGCATCATCGCCGCCAATGGCGGGCAGGAGAACGCCTTTACCGGGCGCGACTACACTGCCTATTTCCAGACCCTGGCCAGTGACCGCCTGCCGGTGGCATTCGAGCTGGAGGCGGACCGGATGCGTAACCTGACCCTGCCGGAGGCAGAGTTCCTCAAGGAGGTCGAGGTGGTCAAGGAGGAGCGGCGCATGCGCACCGAGGACAAGCCGCAGTCACTCACCTACGAGCAGTTCAACGCCACCGCCTATCAGGCCTCCCCCTACCGGATTCCGGTGATCGGCTGGATGAGCGATTTGGAGGCGATGCAGATCGATGATCTGCACGCCTGGTACCGTCAGTGGTATGCCCCCAATAACGCCACCCTGGTGGTGGTCGGCGATGTGCAGCCAGAGGCGATCTTCGCCCTGGCTGAGCAACACTTTGGCCCGCTCAAGCCGGAGCAGATCCGCCCCCTCAAGCCGCGCAGCGAGCCGCCCCAGCGCGGCATCAAACGGCTGCAGGTGAAGGCGCCAGCGCGCCAGCCCTACATTTTGATGGGCTACAAGACACCGGTGCTGGCAAGCGCCGAAGACGCCTGGGAGGCCTACGCGCTGGAGATGCTCGCGCATGTGTTGGATGGCGGCTCGAGCGCCCGGTTGGAGCGCAATCTGGTGCGCGGCAGCAAGGTGGCAGCCTCGGTGGATGCCAGCTACAGCGCCTTCAGTCGACTCTCTGGCATGTTGATGCTGGATGCCACGCCGACTCCGGACGGTTCGCTGGAGACCTTGGAGCAGCAGCTGCGTGCCGAGGTGGAGCGTTTCAAGAGCGAGCGGGTCAGCGAGGCGGAGCTGGAGCGGGTGCGCAACCAATTGATCGCCGGCAAGGTCTACGAGCAGGATTCGATTTTCTACCAGGCGATGCTGCTGGGTCAGCTGGAGACGGTGGGGCTCGACTGGCGGCTCGGGGATGAGTATGTGGCTCGTCTCAGGGAGGTCACCGCCGAGCAGGTGCAGCAGGTGGCGCAGAAATATCTTATCGACGACAACCTCAGCGTGGCGGTGCTCGATCCGCTGCCGCTGGATGGCAAGCAGCGCCGCCCGCGGGCGGCTGCTGGCGGGCGTCACGGTGGTTAAATGAGGAGTCGAAGCGTGAATGGAATGAAGAGAAAATTCTGGCTAGTTTTGTCGCTGCTGCTGTTCGTGGCTCAGTTGCAGGCCGGGCCGAAGATCCAGAGCTGGCACACCAGCAAGGGTGCCCGGGTGTTGTTTGTGGCGGCACCGGAGCTGCCGATGGTGGATGTGCGTCTGGTGTTCGATGCTGGCAGCGCAAGGGATGATGGCAAGCCGGGCGTCACCTCTCTGACCAATACCCTGATGGGGGAGGGCGCCGGTGAGTGGAACGCCGATCAGATCGCCGAGCGGTTGGAGAACGTGGGGGCGGAGCTGGAAGTGGGCTCGCTGCGCGACATGGCCTGGGTGGCCTTGCGCAGTCTGACCGACGCCAAGCCCCTCGCCACCGGGCTGGAGACCCTGGCGGCGGTGGTCGCAAACCCGCGATTCGAGCCGGAAGATCTGGAACGGGAGCGCCAGGCGACCTTGGCGAGCCTGCTGGCGGATGAGCAGTCGCCTGGGGCTATCGGCAAGAAGGTGCTTTACCGGCTGGTGTTTGGCGATCACCCCTATGCCCATCCGGTGGAGGGTAGCCAGGCCTCGGTGAAGGCGCTGACCCGGGCGGATCTGCTGGCGACCTATCGGCGGCTCTATGTGGCGCGCAATGCGGTGGTCGCCATCGTCGGCGCGGTGGACCGAGCGCAGGCAGAACAGATCGCCGAGCAGGTCACCGCCGGTCTGACCGAAGGCGAGCCCGCGCCGGCGCTGCCCGAGGTGGCGCCGATCGGCCAGGCGCAGCTGGAGTCGATCGAGTTTCCCTCTTCCCAGAGTCATATCTACCTGGGGCAGCCGGGCATGAAGCGGGGCGATCCCGACTACTTCGCCCTCTATGTGGGCAATCATGTGCTGGGTGGCAGCGGGCTGGTCTCGATTCTCAGCGAGGAGGTGCGCGAGAAGCGCGGTCTCTCCTACAGCGTCTACAGTTACTTTCTGCCGATGCGCCAGAGCGGCATCTTCCAGCTCGGCCTACAGACCAAGAACGTTCAGGCGGATCAGGCGCAGCAGGTGCTGCTCGACACCCTCAAACGCTATGTGTCAGAGGGCCCCACGGCGGCGGAGCTGAAGGCGGCGAAGCAGAACATTACCGGTGGCTTCCCGCTGCGCATCGCCTCCAACAGCAAGATCGTTGAGTATTTGGCGGTGATCGGCTTCTATGATCTGCCGCTCGACTATCTCGACAGCTTCACTGCCAAGGTCGAAGCGGTTACCGTCAGGCAAGTGCGCGATGCGTTTCGTCGCCGCATCCATCCCGATCGCCTGGTCACGGTACGGGTGGGACGGCAGGGCTCGTAATGTTATTTGCGATGTCTGTCAGATGAGGGCGCGGGGGCGTTCTGCCGCCAATCAGGTGCGTATCATCGGCGGTTTGCATCGGGGACGCAGGCTTCCGTTTGCTGATTTGCCTGGCTTGCGGCCGACCGGGGATCGGGTGCGCGAGACCCTGTTTAGCTGGCTGCAGCCGCTGATTCCCGGGGCGCGCTGTCTTGATCTGTTTGCCGGCAGCGGCGCGCTGGGGCTGGAGGCGGCCTCCCGTGGCGCCAGTCAGGTGGTGATGCTTGACAGCGCACCCCAGGTGGTTGCCCAACTGGAGCAGAGCCGGCAGCTGTTGCGGCTCGGCGAGGTCGTCTCGGTGATGCGCGCTGATGCCCTGGCTTGGCTGCGTGGTGCAGCCACCCCCTTCGATATTGTGTTTCTTGATCCCCCCTTTGCCGCGCAGTTGCTGCCGGAGTGTTGCCGGCTGTTGAGTGAAAATGGCTGGCTGGCTGAGGGGGCGAGGATCTATCTGGAGGATGATGCTGGGCGTGGGCTCGCACCGCCCGACGGCTGGGAACTGCTGCGGGAGAAGCGTGCCGGCCAGGTCTGTTTCGGGCTGGCCCGCCCTCGGCAGGATGGCGGATGATATATATCATTCCGGTAAAACAATTCTGTTACTATCATTGCCCCCAATTGAGTACTCAAATCGATGCCGATCGCCGTCTATCCTGGAACTTTCGATCCGATTACCAATGGCCACTGTGATCTGGTTGAGCGGGCCTCGAAACTATTTGACAAGGTGATCCTTGCGGTTGCAGTCAATATCGGCAAACATCCGGCCTTTGATCTGGCACAGCGGGTTGAGTTGGCCGAAACGGTGTTCGCGGATTGTGCCAATGTGGAGGTGAAGCCGTTCAACAACCTGCTGGTGGAGTTCGTGCAGGCTCAAGGGGGCGACGTGATCCTGCGGGGGTTGCGTGCGGTGTCGGACTTTGAATATGAATTCCAGCTGGCGAGTATGAATCGGCGCCTCGCGCCGACCCTGGAGACGATGTTTCTCACCCCGGCGGAACAGTGCGCCTTCATCTCGTCGAGCCTGGTGAAGGAGATTGCGGTCCTGGGTGGCGATACCTCCGAGTTTGTGCCGCCGGCAGTACAGACGGCACTGGAGCGGCGTTTCAATACCGTGGAATGATTTCAGGCAGGGCAAGGTGGTTTCCCTGTTTGATGGGTTTTATTTAGTGTTTGGCAGGCTGCTAGAATCGGGCAGATGTCTTTGAATGAGGAGAAGTGATAATGGCGTTGATAATCACCGATGAATGTATCAACTGTGACGTTTGTGAGCCCGAATGTCCCAATGGTGCGATCACCCAGGGTGACGAGATTTACGAGATCGACCCCGATCTCTGTACCGAATGCGTCGGTCACTATGATACCTCCCAATGTGTCGAGGTCTGCCCGGTAGATTGTATTCCGAAAGATCCGGAGCACGAAGAGACCCAGGAAGAGCTCTATGCCAAATATCAGCGGATCACTGGCGAAGAGTGATTGGCATTAGTTGGCTCATGATCTTCTGCAGGAAGGCCTCCATGTGGGGCCTTTTCTTTTTACTGCTGGTCAGTGGCAGTGTGCAGGGAGCCGCCCCCAACGCGGCGGGCATTGCCAGCGCTCACCCGCTTGCCACCGAGGCGGGGCGTGAGGTTATCGAAGCTGGCGGCAATGCCTTCGATGCTGCGGTTGCGGTGAGTGCTGCGCTGGCGGTGGTGGAACCCTATAGTTCTAGTCTCGGTGGGGGCGGCTTCTGGCTGCTGCAGCGGGCCAGCGATGGCCGGCAGGTGATGCTGGATGGGCGCGAGCGGGCGCCGCTGGCGGCCCACCGGGATCTCTACCTGGATGAGGCAGGCGAGGTAGTGCCGGGGCGTTCCATCGACGGGGCGTTGGCGGCGGGGATTCCCGGCGAGCCCGCGGCATTGGTGCATCTGGCCGAACACTATGGCCGCCTGCCATTGAGCCGATCGCTGGCGCCAGCGATCCGTCTGGCGCGGGATGGGTTTCCGGTGGACCGGCACTATCGGCGCATGGCTGAGTGGCGTCTGGATGCCCTGCGCAGCTCACCAGCGGCGGCTGGGCAGTTTCTGCACGACTGGGAGATCCCGGCCGAGGGTGAGCTGATCCGCCAGCCTGACCTGGCCAGCACCCTGCAGCTGTTGGCCGACAAAGGCCGAGATGGTTTCTATGCGGGCGAACTCGCCCAGCGCCTAGTCAAAGGGGTGCGTGACGCAGGTGGCATCTGGAGCCTGCAGGATCTGCAGCAATATCAGGTGGTCGAGCGCGAGCCGATCCGCGGCCGTTATGGTGAGCTCAAGATCATCAGTGCGGCACCGCCCTCATCTGGCGGGGTGGTGCTGGTGACCATGCTCAATATCCTCGAGGGATTTCAGATCGACAACCTGCCTCGGGTGCAGCGGGTCCATCTGATGATCGAGGCGATGCGCCGGGCCTACCGGGATCGCGCCGACTATCTGGGCGACCCGGACTTTGTCGATATGCCGCTACAGGCGCTGACTCACCCCTGGTATGCCGCCGGGCTGGCGCGGGATATTCAGCTTGAGCGTGCTACGCCAAGTACCCCGCAGCCGGTTTCAAAGGCTACCGAGGGCGCTGATACCACCCATTTTTCGATCATCGACAGGGAGGGCAACCGGGTCGCGGCGACCCTCAGCATCAATTATCCGTTTGGTGCGGCCTTTGTGCCGGCCGGCACTGGGGTGTTGCTCAACGATGAGATGGACGACTTTTCGGCCCGCCCCGGAGTGCCCAACGTCTATGGCCTGGTCGGCGGTGAAGCGAACGCCATCGGGCCAGGCAAACGGATGTTGTCGAGCATGTCTCCGACCTTTGTTGAGAGTGATGCTGGTGTGGCAATGCTGGGTACGCCTGGAGGCTCGCGCATCATCAGTATGGTGCTGCTGGCGATTCTGGAGCTGGCCGATGGTCAGCCGATTGCGCAATGGGTTCGCCAGCCGCGATTTCATCATCAGTACCTGCCGGACCGGGTAGAGTATGAGGCTGGTGCGTTTGACGACAAAACTGTGACTGAATTGCAGAGTATGGGCCATATACTTCACCGCCTGGAGCGTGAGTATGGCAATATGCAGGCGCTTTATTGGGATCGCCGCAGTGGCCAGGTCACTGGCGCGAGTGATCCACGAGGTTCGGGGCGTACTGTGATTTGGTGAGTCCCGATAGATCTGCAGATCTAATGCAAGTTAAAAAAGATTTACGATCTGGCATTGAAATTATTGGGTTTTTGGATCAAGATTTGTGACCGAACGCCCAGTTTTTCCACGGAAAAAGAGAGATAGAAAGAGATGAAAACCACCAAGATGCTGAAAGCCTCCGCTATGATTCTGAGCCTGGGCCTGCTGGCCGGTTGTGCAACCACCGCTCAGATTGAGGAGGTGCGGAAGGAGGCACAGGCTGCTCAGAATGCTGCAGATGCTGCATATAAGGCTGCCAAGACAGCTGAGCTGGATGCTGCATCGGCCCAGGGGACTGCGGACAAGGCGATGGCTACGGCAAATGAGGCTGCTGCTGAGGCGCGTAAGTGCAGCGAGCGCTGCAGCCGCATGTCTGAGAAGGCGATGGCTAAATAAAGCCGCTATTTCCGCTGACCCCCGTGGGGTGAAACGGAGCGAAAGAACCCCGGATGTCATCAGGCTCCGGGGTTTTCTCTTGCCCGATAGAAACAACGCAGTTGCAGCAGATCAGTTGTCGCCGGGCAGCTCGCTGAGTGGCACGATCTCCGGGATGCCGGTTTGATCTCTTGCGATGGTCTGTAGGATGTCCCAGTCAGGCTGTCTCCGGTCCTCTCCTAGCTTGGTGATCATCGCCGTCACCAGGCCGGTGTGGTTTCGCCCCTCCACTTTTATCTGTTCATTGAGTGGGGGGTGCGCCTCGACGTAGAGTTGCCCATCCCGCCAGCCCGCCTTGTAAGGACGATTGATGATCCGCACCGGCGTATTCACTGGAATCTGCCGAAAAAATTCCTCGATATCCTCTGGATAGAGGCGGATGCAGCCGTGGCTGACTCGCATGCCGACCCCATAGGGCTTGTTGGTGCCGTGCAGCAGGTAGCCGCGCATGCCAAGGTAGATGGCATACTCCCCGAGCGGATTATCGGGGCCGGGCGGCATGACTTCAGGCAGAGGATCGCCCATCTTCTGATGCTCCTGACGGATCGATTCAGGCACATACCAGGATGGGTGGGCTCGTTTCCTGATCACATGGGTAGCGCCCTCCGGTGTGCCCCAGCCTTCCCGGCCGATGCCGAGCGGATAGGTGATTACCTGCGCCTGATCCTTGGGGTAGTAGTAGAGGCGCAGTTCTGCCAGGTTGATGACGACCCCTTCGCGGGGAACATCGGGCAGGATAAAGAGTTGTGGGACAAAGATCTCTGTACCCTCGCCCGGCAGCCAGGCATCAACTCCAGGGTTGGCCTGGCTGACCTCGCGGAACCCCATGTCGTGGCCTCGCGCAATATCGGAAAAGGTATCCTCGTAACGGGTCTTGAGCTCGATGAGTTCACCGACCAGATCCTCGCCCTCGGGTGGCAGTGAGAATGTCAGCGCGGCGGATGTCTGGAGCCAGCTCAGGCCAAGACAGAACAGTATGAAATAGGGCAAACGCATCAACAGCTCGAACTTGTCTATAGGATGATCGCCGCTATTCTAGCTTAGAAACCGAAGATTAATTCAATTTGGATAAACCACCGCCTCAAGCGGTGCGACTCGAAAAAGCTCTGCCATTGTCGCCTGCCTATTTTGGAAGAAATTTGGGTGAGCATCAATATCGATAAAGGCAGGGATTCAGTCCGCAAAACACTCAGATGAATGCGAATAAGAGTGTCGGATAACGGGCTGAAGTGGCGTAACCGGGTTTACACAATAGTCGCGTTGTTTGTGTGATTGGCGGATTATTTTTTTAGCGGGGCTGAGGAGTACACGGGCTTGTTTGAGGTAACCAGGGAATGACCTGCGGCTGATCTTCAACTACGATTTTTGAGTGAATGGCTTGTGAGAGATTAAAACGGTGCAGAGTGCGATTCAGCGAGTATAAGCGGGCATGACAGCAATAGCGGCTGGCCAGGTCTGGATCGGGAGGGTGGCATCCGCGTTGTTGTGGTTGCTGGCTTGCCAATATACCTGGGCCGCCGCAGAGATGGATCCCCCCACATCCAGACCGCTGGTGGTGGTCTACAATGCCGGCACCCCGCCCTTCAAATTTACCGATGCTGACGGCAGGGCCGCCGGCATTCTGCCCGATATCTGGCGGCTCTGGTCGCAAAAGAGCGGCATCCCGGTGGCCTTTAAACAGACCAGCTGGGAGCGCTCTTTGGAGATGGTACGCAGTGGCGAGGCCGATCTGCATGCCGGCATGTTCTACTCGGCACAACGGGATCAGCTCTATGAGTTCACCCGGCCCACCATCGGGATCGAATACTACTTCTACCTGCACAAAAACATCCTCGGAGTGAAAACGGAGGCGGATCTCGAAGGGTTGGTCATCGGTGTGCCCAAAGGATTTACCCATAGCTACGCCAGAGAGCACCTCAAAGGGGTCTCACTGGTGGTCTTCGACAGCTTTGAGACACTCTACCAAGCGGCCCTTGAGGGCCGGGTGAAGGCGTTTATCTCCCCCGCTGCCAATCTAAGCCATTTTTTCGCAAAGACAGGTGAGCCGAACCCATTTCGCCGTCTTTCAGATCGGCCCTTCTATTCTCGCGACTATCGTGGTGCTGTGCGTGAGGGCAATGCGCAGTTGTTGGATCTGATTGATGCGGGACTGAAGCAGATCAGCCCGCAGGAGTTTCAGGTGATCGCCGATCGCTGGGGGGCAGGGCGGGACAGCGGCAGGATATCGATGCCGCAGCTGACATTGAACGCGGAAGAGCGCGCCTGGCTGGATCGGCATCCTGTGATCGAGATTGGAGTGGATGGGGCCTGGCCGCCAATTGACTTCATGAATCAGCAGGGGCTGCACAGCGGTATTGCCCATGACTACCTCACACTGATTGGCGAACGTCTCAAGGTTGAGTTTCGGGTTCATCCTGGCCCCACCTTCAAGCAGATGCTGGCCAGGGTCAGCTCGGGTGAACTTAAACTCGGCATGTCGATTGTACAAACAGAGGAGCGCGCCAGGGATCTCTGGTTTACCAGTGAGTTTTTTACGGTGATGAAGGCCATAGTCACACGCAAGGATGAGCGGGCAATTCACACCATTGAGGATCTCTATGGGCGCAAGGTCGCCATTGAGAATGGCTTCTCCACCATGAAGCAACTGCAAGGCCATCCGCAGATTGAGTTATTGCCTGTTGCTAATACGCTGGAGGCGCTGAAAAAACTCTCTTGGGGTGAGGTGGACGCCTATGTGGGAAACCGCTCGGTAGCGCAATGGCTAATTGAAGAGCAGCAGCTTAGCAATCTGCACTTTAGCGGTGACCCTGGATTTGGTCCGGCACTGCAGCGTTTCGCGGTACACCAGGATCCAGCGTGGGTACCATTGGTGTCGATCCTCGATAAGGCGCTGAATAGCATTACCGAGGATGAACGGCGGGTGATTCTCAATCGCTGGTTATCGCCAGGAGGAGAGGTGCCCGAGGCAGGTCCTGTGCTGAAACTGACCAAGGAAGAGCGGGCCTGGCTGGCCGCGCATGGCACCATCCGGTTGGGGGTCGACCCGGCCTGGCCGCCGGTTGAGTTTGTGCCGCAGGATGGTGGCTATAGTGGCATCGTCTCCGACTACATGAAGGTCGTGGGCGAGATGCTCGGGGTGGAGTTTGTCATCGAAGAGTCTACCTCCTGGGCCAAGGTGATGCAGAAGGCGCGTGGGCGGCAGTTGGATCTGGTGCCGGCGCTGGTACGAGATGAAGCGCGTGACAGCTTTCTCAACTTCACTCGCCCTTATCTCAACTTTCCTTTTGTGGTGTTTGTGCGTGACGATGCGGCTCTGATCACCGGCCTGGAGGATCTCAGTGGCAAGCGGGTGGTGGTGGAGCAGGAGTATGTGACCCTCGACTACCTGAAAAGAGATCATCCCGATATTGAGGTGGTGCAGGTGCCCACCTCGGAAGAGGCGCTACGACGACTCTCCCTGGGAGAGGTGGATGCCTATATAGGCAATCTGACGGTGGGCAGTTACCTGATCACTAACCGGGGCATCAGCAACGTCAAGGTTGCCGCCCCCACTCCCTACAGTTTCGATCTGAGTGTCGGGGTGCGCAAGGATTGGCCCGAACTGGTCTCGATCTTGCAGAAGGCGCTGGATGCGATCCCCCAGAAAGAGGTGATAGCTATCCGCCAGAAGTGGTTTGCAGTGCGCTACGAGATGGGGGTGGATTACACGCTGGCGTTGCAGATCGCGATCGGTGCGGTGTTGATCATTCTGCTGGCGGCGCTCTGGGTGGTGTATCTAAGGCGCGAGCAGCGCCGATTGCAGCGCAGTGAGGAGCAGTTGAGAAACATCATCAACACCATTCCCCTGGCCATCACCATCAGCGATCTGGAAGGCACTATCCAGATGGCTAACCCGCAGGCGGCATTGGATGTCGAGTGTGAAAGTGGGGAGCTGATCGGACGCAACATGTTGGGCTTCTATTTGAATGAGAGTGACCGGGTTGAGGTGTTGCGGCAGTTTCAGGCGGAGGGGCAGATCCACAGTTATCCGATCCGTTTTGCCACCGATCGGGGTGGAGTGATCGAGGGGCTACTCTCTGCCATTCCGATCCGTATCGGTGACAAACTCATGAACCTCGGCATACTGGTCAATCTAACCGATCGAATCCGTATGGAACGGGAACTGGCGGAGGCGAAAGAGGCTGCAGAGCAGGCGAATCGCTTCAAGAGCAACTTCCTGGCGAACATGAGCCACGAGATCCGTACCCCGATGAACGCGATCATCGGTATGAGCCATCTGGCACTGCAGACCGAATTGACGTCGAAGCAGCTCGACTATCTGCAGAAGATCCAGAGTTCCTCCCACCACCTGCTGGGCATCATCAACGATACCCTCGACTTCTCCAAGATCGAGGCGGGCCGGCTGGAGATCGAGACCACCCACTTTCAGCTCGATGAGGTGCTGGAGAACCTCGCCACTCTGCTCAATATCAAAGCGGTGGAGAGGCGGCTGGAGCTGGTCTTTGAGCGCGAATTGGATGTGCCGGACCGGCTGATCGGTGATCCGCTGCGGCTTGGGCAGGTGCTGCTGAATCTGGCGCAGAATGCAATCAAATTCACCGAAAGCGGCGAAGTGGTGGTTTCGGTACGGCTGCTGGATCGCTCAGCGCAGCAAGTGCGGGTCGGTTTCGAAATAAGAGACAGCGGAATCGGCATCGATCCTCAACGCCTGCCACATTTGTTTGATGCCTTTGTTCAGGCGGATGGCTCCACCAGCCGCCACTACGGTGGCACCGGGCTGGGGCTGAGTATCTGCAAGCAGCTGGTGGAACTGATGCAGGGGCAACTCTCAGTGGAGAGCCGGCTGGGAGAGGGGAGCTGTTTTCGCTTCGAATTGGCGTTCGGTCTGCAGCCGGAGCAGCAACCGCGTCAGTTCGAACCCGACCCGGACCTGCAGGGGATGCGGGTACTGCTGGTGGATGACAACCCGATGGTGCGAACGGTGTTGGCAGATATGTTGCGTTCCTTCTCCTTTGAGGTGGAGGTCGGCGCCAACGCGGCGGAGGCCTACGAACTCCTGATGGGGGCCGGGGCGGTCGGTCTGGCCAAGCCGAAGCCGTTTCAGCTGGTGCTGATGGATTGGCACATGCCGCCGGTCAACGGTATCGACGCGGTGCAGCACATCAAGCAGGAGCTGGCGTTGGTGCAGCAGCCGAAGATGATCCTAGTTACCGCCTTCGGCCGGGAGGAACTGATGCAGCAGTCGCAGGCCGCCGGTCTGGATGCGGTGTTGCTCAAGCCGGCGAACCCCTCACTGTTGTTCGACACCATCATGTCGGTCTTCAAAGAGTCGGGGCGGGGACGTGAGACGGTACCAGCTGCCCGCTTCGGTGCGACTCCAGGGCGTCTCAAAGGCAAGGTACTGCTGGTGGAGGATAACCCGATCAATCAACAGGTGGCGCTGGAGCTGTTACAGAGTTTTGGTCTGCTGGTGCTGGTGGCGGAGGATGGCAGGGCCGCATTGCGGCGGCTGCAGGAGAGCGCGTTTGATCTGGTGCTGATGGATGTGCAGATGCCTCTGATGGACGGTTATGAAACAACCCGGCAGATTCGGCAGCAACCGGAGCTGCAACAGCTGCCGGTCATCGCTATGACCGCCCATGCCATGAGCGGTGACCGGGAGAAGTGTCTTGATGCGGGCATGAGCGACTATCTGTCGAAGCCGATCGACCCCGCAAAACTACTGGCAACCCTGCGTCACTGGCTCGGCGAGCAACTGCTGTCAGAGGCTGAGGTTGTAGATCTCCCACAGGATCAGGCGGCCTTCCCTGATGCGGTGCCTGGAGTGGATCTGAACTGGGGGATGCAGCGGGTGGGCGGTAACCGGGTGCTCTATCTCAAACTGCTAAAGGAATTCATCAGCCACCACGCTGACAGCTGTGAGCATCTCAAAGTGTTGCTGCAACAGCTGGAGATGGGGGATGCGATGCGCCTAGTACATACGCTGCATGGGGTGGCGGGAAATATTGGTGCACGCCAGTTGGAACAGAGTGCGGGCAAACTGGAGAGCGCTATGCGGCAAGCCCGGGAGGATGAGCTGCCGTCACTGATTGAGGATTTTTGCCGACAGGCAGAGGTAGTGTTTGCCGGCTTGGGCCAGTTGATGCAGCAGGAGCGTGCCAGCCACAGAGAGGTGTTTGGTCTGCCCCAGGTGAGTGAGCCGGCGCTTACTGATGCGGAGTTAAGGTCGTTACTCGTTACGCTTAAGGAGCAGTTCACATCGGGTGATGCTGATGCGCGGGAGAGCGTCGAGCGACTGGTGAACGATGTGCGTCTCAAACGGGTGGACCTCGGGCAACAGACGAAAAGCCTGCGGGATGCTGTCATGAACTATGATTTTGACGAAGCTGCCGATATTTTCGGGCAGATAATAGAAGCGCTGGATATTTCGATAGACGAGGTCCTGGATGACGAGTGATACCGGATACAGCATTCTGGTGGTAGATGACGAGAGTTTCTACATCAATGTATTGGTCGATCTGCTCAGGGAACAGTACCGGGTGACTGTCGCCAAGAGCGGACAGCAGGCGCTCTCCCGCGTCAGCAGCGAGATTCCGCCAGACTTGATCCTGCTTGACATTCTGATGCCAGAGATGGATGGCTATGAAGTCTGTAAACAGCTCAAAGCTGATCCGTGTACTGTCGATATTCCGGTGATCTTCCTCACCGTGAAGAGTGAAGTCGATGATGAGATCCGTGGTTTTCAGCTGGGGGCGGTGGATTACATTACCAAGCCCATGAGCCCGCCGCTTGTGCTGTCACGGGTCAAGACCCACTTGGCACTGAGTCAGACCCGGCGGATCCTGAAAAATCAGAACCAGCTGCTTGAAGAGCGGGTGAGGGAACGTACCCATGAGATCTCCCGTACCCAGGATGTAGCGATCTTCTGTCTGGCGTCACTGGCCGAGACGCGGGACAACGAAACCGGAAACCATATTCGGCGTACCCAGCACTACATACAGTTGCTGGCCAACCATCTCAAAGCCTATCCGCGCTTCCAGAAAACCCTGAATAATGAGTATATCGACCTGCTTTTCAAATCGGCGCCGCTGCACGATATCGGCAAGGTGGGGGTGGCTGACAAGATCTTGTTGAAGCCGGGTAAACTCGATCCAGCTGAATGGGAGGAGATGAAACGTCATGCCCAGTATGGTTTCGATGCCTTGTTGAGAGCAGAGCAGGAGTTGGGCAGTACCGCTTTTCTGCAACTTGCCCGTGAGATCTGCCTGACCCACCATGAGAAATGGGATGGAACCGGCTACCCGAATGGCCTGATAGGTGAGGCGATCCCCCTGAGTGGACGTCTGATGGCGCTGGCGGATGTCTATGATGCTTTGATCACTTCCCGCGTTTACAAAGAAGCCTTCTCCCATGAGACTGCGGTTGAGATGATCCGGGAGGAGAGAGGCCGCCATTTTGATCCCGAGGTGGTCAGAGCCTTTCTCGATTTGGAGGACTCCTTTCAGGCGGTCGCAAACCGATTCACCGAATGAGCGGTGTTCCCCTCCTGTCTCTCCGGCACGGACCGCAATGCACTGAAGCCTCTTCTGCACCGGCCATAAGACAATGATTTACCCTATCTTTTGCTTGAGTACTTCGGCGGCCTTCGGCCGCTGACTCTATTCCCTTCGTTTCCGCCGGCCCCGGTTGCTGATGGCCGCGTCATTTTTAAGCCTAAAGAATCGTTTTCCCGGGCCGATAGTCAGCGTGTAGCTGGTTGGTTGCCGTAGTGAACTCGCTCCGGGTTGTCGGCATTCCGCTCCAGGGAAAACCCACAAATACACACTCAGGAGAAAAGGCATGGCAAGCATTCTTGCAGTCGATGATTCCGCCTCCATGCGTCAGATGGTCTCTTTTACCCTTAAGGGTGGGGGTTATCAGGTGATTGAGGCGGTTGATGGCGTTGATGCATTGAGCAAAGCCAAAGGACAGTCGGTCAATCTAGTGATTACAGACGTCAATATGCCCAATATGGACGGCATTGCATTGATAAAAGAGTTGCGAGCGCTTCCTGCATACAAGTTTACCCCAATCCTGATGTTGACCACGGAGTCGAGTGGCGACAAGAAGCAGCTGGGCAAGTCCGCCGGTGCGACCGGCTGGATCGTCAAACCCTTCAATCCCGATCAATTGCTGGCTACGGTGAAAAAGGTCATCGGCTGATAGCCACTCATCTGACAGTTTGCCATTACGGGGGGAGAGATCATGTCGATCGACATGGCGCAATTTCATCAGGTCTTCTTCGAGGAGAGCTTTGAAGGCCTGGAGATCATGGAGTCCGGGCTGCTTAATATGGACCCTGGCACGGTTGACGACGAAGAGATCAATGCCATCTTTCGTGCCGCCCATTCCATAAAAGGTGGCAGCGGCACCTTTGGCTTCAACGACATCGCCAGTTTCACCCATGTCATGGAGACCCTGCTGGATGAGATGCGGGATGGGCGACGCCCGGTCACCAGTGAGGCGGTGGATGCACTGCTGCGCTCGGTCGATATCCTGCGGGATATGCTCAGCGCCGCCAGTGAAGAGGGCGAGGTCGAGCAGGAGAAGGTCAAAAGCCAGCAGGCGGAGCTGGAGCAGATTCTCAGTAACAAAACTGCTGTGGCAGGCGAGGCGTCAACACCGGAAGTGGTGAGCGCTGCGGAAACCATGGAGCCCCAAACGGAAGGTTGGCATATCGTGTTCCGGCCGCTGCTGAAAATGATGCGCACGGGTAATGACTCGCTACGCATTATCCGTGAGCTGGCGGAACTGGGCCGGCTGGAGCTACAGGCGGATCTCGAGGCTCTGCCAGCGCTGCAGAGCTACGAGCCGGAAGATAGCTACATTTCATGGGACATTTACCTCCATGGGGCGGTGGACCGGGAGGCCTTGGATGAGGTGTTTGTCTGGGTTGAGGATGATTGTGAGCTCATCATCATGCCCTTGATGCCGCAATCCGCGGCAGAGGAAGCCAGCGTCCCCGAATTATCAGCTGCTGAACCGAAAACTGCGGCGTCAGCAGAACCCCCTCAGTTAAAAGCAGTGCCGCCGCAACCAGAGCGCCGCGTTGAAAAGAATCGGCGATCGGGAAAAGAGCGGCGCACCAGTGGTAATCGGAGTGCAGGCAGTGGCGGCGGGTCGATCCGTGTAGATATCGCCAAGATCGACAGCCTGATCAATATGGTGGGTGAGCTGGTTATCACCCAGTCGATGCTCAGCCTGTTGGGTGAGGATTTCGATATGGGCAAGCTAGAGCGGCTCAATGATGGCTTGGGCCAGCTGGAGCGCCACACCCGTGAGCTGCAGGAGAGCGTGATGCAGATCCGCATGCTGCCTATCAGCTTTACCTTCAGCCGCTTTCCCCGCCTGGTGCATGATCTGAGCAACAAGCTTGGCAAGAAGATCGAGCTGAAGGTGAGCGGCGAAAATACCGAGGTGGACAAAACGGTGATCGAAAAAATCGGTGACCCGTTGGTCCATCTGGTGCGCAACAGCCTCGACCACGGCATCGAGATGCCCGATGAGCGTGTTAGCGCCGGCAAGCCCGAGACTGGTGTGATCCAGCTCAACGCATCCCACAAGGGTGGCAATATCGTCATCGAGATCCGCGATGATGGACGTGGCCTCAATCGCGACAAGATCGAGGCAAAGGCGATCGAGCGTGGAATTATCCCAGAAGGCCATATGCTTGAGGACCGGCAGATCTATGAACTGATATTCCAGGCTGGATTCTCAACGGCGGACGAGGTGAGTGACGTTTCTGGCCGTGGTGTTGGCATGGATGTGGTGCGCAGAAATATCAACGAACTGGGTGGCAGCATCGAGATCGAATCCGATCCGGGCAAGGGCTCTGCCATCATCATCCGACTGCCGCTGACCCTTGCGATCCTCGATGGCCAGACCGTATCTGTCGGCTCGGAGACCTATATCGTGCCGCTGGTTTCAATCATCGAATCGATCCAGGTCTCGGAGGAGATGATCAATCTAGTCGCCGGCCGCGGTGAGACCTTCAAGCTGCGCGGTGAGTATCTGCCGATCGTCAGGCTGCACGAAGTATTCGGCATTGAAGACGTCAAGGCCACAACCCTGAAAGAGGGATTGCTGGTGGTGGTCGAGGGTGAAGGACGCCATTGCGGGTTGTTTGTTGATGACCTACTTGGCCAGCAGCAGGTGGTGATCAAATCCCTTGAAGCCAACTACAAAAAAGTGGAGGGCATATCCGGAGCAACCATCCTTGGGGATGGCTCCGTCGCACTGATTATCGACATCCCTGGCCTGTTGCGATTGGCGACCCAGGCCCAAGTCAACGAGAAGCGGATTGCCTGACAGAGGGTGAGCAGATGAATACAGCAAAGAAACTTGAGCCGGTGGAGTTGGAAATGACGGGTCAGGAGTACCTGACTTTCTCCCTTGGCAGCGAAGACTACGGCGTGGATATCCTGCGGGTACAGGAGATTCGGGGCTGGGAGCTTGTCACGCGTATTCCGAATGCACCGGACTATGTCAAAGGTGTGCTCAACCTGCGTGGATCCATCGTGCCGATCTTCGATCTGCGCCAAAGGCTGGGCCTAGAGCCTCAAGATTACAGTAAAGACACCGTGGTGATTGTTGTGCGTGTTAATGGCGCAAACAATTCACGGGCGATGGGCATGGTGGTTGATGCCGTTTCAGATGTGCTCAACGCCAACCCCAATACCATTCGTAATACCCCGGAATTTGGTGAAGCGATTGCCACTGAGTTCATCAGTGGGCTGGCCGATGCCGAGGGCAGGATGATCATGCTGCTGGATATCGATCAGCTCTTCAGCCAGAGGCGTGAGCAGGAACAAGAGAGTGTCGTCAATGCCTGAGCGGGCATTTGATGCAAATGGGAGAAGGTAAGTGAAGATCAATCAACCCGTCACCAATAATGAACGCTATATGAAGCCAGGCAGTATCCTGGTTTCCAAGACCGATCTCAAAGGCACTATCACCTACTGCAACAAAGATTTTGTCGAGATCAGTGGATTCAGCCGACGGGAGCTGTACGGCAAAAATCACAACATTGTGCGACACCCGGATATGCCGCCTCAGGCCTTTAAAGATCTGTGGGAGACCAGCAAGGCCGGTAAACCCTGGACCGGCATCGTTAAGAATCGCTGCAAAAACGGTGATTACTACTGGGTCAAGGCTAACGTTACGCCACTGCGCAGCAATGGCCGCGTGATTGAATATATGTCGGTTCGAACACCGCCAACCCGGGAGGAAATCGCTGCGGTTGAGCCGCTCTACCGGGGGCTGCTGGCCGATAGCAATGCGACTCTGGCACCCAAGGGCCTGGCCCGTTTGGCTGCTGGCTTTAAGCGGTTGCAGCTGAAGACCATACTCAACACTATTCTGTTTCTGATGGTCGTAATGTTTGTGGGATTGGCCGCGATGGTGCATTTCCAGGTGGCCGAGACGACTTTTCTGGCGTTACTGGCTGGTCTATCGCTGATCACCCTGATCAGTGGTGCCTTCCTTAACCGCCACATTACTCGTCCCATGAAGTATATCCAAGAGAAGCTGGATCAGATAGCCGAGGGCAACTACTTCGATTGGGTCGAGACCGATCGTAATGATGAGATCGGTCAGATGCTCCAAAGCCTCAAATCAACCCAGATCAAGCTGGGTTTCGATGTGATGGATGCGCGTGAGCAGGCGAACGAAGCAGGACGCTTGAAAGAGGCGCTGGATAACAGTTCAACCAGCGTTACCGTGTCGGATAAGGACAACATTCTGATCTTTATGAACAAGGCCGCCCGTGTCCAGTTCGAAGTCTTGGGTGAGAATGTCCGCAGCCAGGGCAAGCCATTTGACGTCGATGGGTTGCTTGGTTCCAGTCTTGCCGACTTCTTTCCTGATGAAAAGCTGGCTGAGATGTATCGGACGCAGCTTTCTGAGACACGCACTAGCCAGTTCGATGCCTGGTCGCGCAGTTTTAAGTTGATTACCAGTCCCGTGTTAGACAGTGATGGGGACTATCAGGGGCGTGTAACCCAATGGATCGATATTACCGAAGAGTTGAAAGTGGAGCGTGAGATCGATGCCATTGTAGGCGCAGCGAAAGGCGGAGATCTCAGCCAGCGGATCGAACTTGAAGGCAAGACAGGTTTCTTTGTCCAGCTGGCGGGGGGGATCAACGAGCTGATCAATACTGTTGATCAGGTGTTTTCTGATATCGGTCAGGCGATGCGGCGACTTTCTAATGGTGATCTGACCAAGCCTATCTCCGCTAACTATGCTGGCACTTTTGGCGAAGTGAGGGACAACGTCAATAGCACCATCACAAACCTTGAGAAGGTGGTGGTGCAGCTGAATGAATCTGCCGACGTGATCCGTACCGGGGCTGGTGAGATATCCGCTGGCAACAACAACCTTTCCTCCCGTACCGAACAGCAGGCTGCAAGCCTGGAAGAGACGGCATCCTCGATGGAGGAGCTGACCAGCACGGTGCGCAACAATGCAGATAATGCCCAGCAGGCGAATCAGCTTGCCGCCAGCGCCAGGAGTACTGCGGAACATGGTGGTGAAGTCGTCAGCAGTGCAGTACAGGCGATGAATGCAATCAATACCGCCAGCAGCAAAATTGCCGAGATCATTGGCGTGATTGACGAGATCGCATTTCAGACCAACCTGCTGGCGCTGAATGCCTCGGTAGAGGCGGCCCGAGCCGGCGAACAGGGACGGGGGTTTGCGGTGGTTGCGACCGAAGTGCGGAATCTGGCCGGACGTAGCGCCACTGCAGCCAAGGAGATCAAGGAGTTGATCCAGGACAGCGTGCATAAGGTGAAAAGCGGTGCCGAACTGGTGAATGAGTCGGGTGAAACGCTGGAGCAGATTGTGACCAGCGTAAAGAAGGTTGGCGACATCATCTCAGAGATTGCAGCGGCCAGTCAGGAACAGTCCTCTGGTATCGATCAAGTCAATCTTGCTGTGACCAGCATGGATGAGGTGACGCAGCAGAATGCTGCGCTTGCAGAGCAGACATCTGCAGCCGCAGCCTCAATGAATGAAAAGGCGCAGCAGCTGGATTCTCTGGTGCGTTTTTTCAAGACCGATGCAACAAGTCGGCACTCTGCAGCGCCGCTTTCAACAGCGAGAGCGAAGCGGACCCAGCCTGTAAGAGAGATGAAGCAATCACCGGTGGCGAAAGAGGCTGTGGCTGCTTCGCAATCCACACAGAGCAGCGTTCGCAAGATCACCCCCGTGCCTGAAAGCGATAGCGATGAATGGGAAGAGTTTTAACGCCGCAGCATTGCAACCCAACTATGCATCTGCCTTGGAAAGGCGTTTGACTGCTTGAAGCAAGGCCTGAACAGAAAACTGATGAAAGAGATCGCGCTATGAAAGTCAACCAGCCGGTAACCGGGGTCGAGATCCCGTTGCAGGAAGATACGATCATTGTCTCCACGACAGATCTGAAAGGCATGATCACCTCTGCCAATGGTGCCTTTATCGAGATCTCAGGCTTTAGCGAGGCTGAGTTGCTTGGTAGGAATCACAATATCGTGCGTCATCCAGATGTTCCTGCGGCGGCGTTTCAGGATCTTTGGGATACGATTAAGAAGGGACATCCGTGGACCGGTATCGTCAAAAATCGGGCAAAGAGTGGTGACCATTACTGGGTCAAGGCAAACGTAACGCCTATCTATCAGAATGGCCAGGTTGTGGAGTACATGTCAGTGCGCACTAAGCCTACAGCGGAGGAGGTTGAAGGTGCAGAAGTGCTCTATCGGGCGATCAACAGTGGCAGTTATAAAGGTGATGGCTGGCTGACTCGCAGACTGAAAGGAATAGGAAATCTGCCTCTGTTGAAGAAGTTCTATCTGGTCATGCTGTTCATGGCCGTGAGCTTTTTGATTTCCGGAGTGGCGGCATGGAGTCCTATGCAGCATGCAGAGGTGCAGTGGCATAACTATCAGGAGCAGGTTGCAGAGCGGCAGACTCTACTCTCTGAGATGAAGTCACAACTTGGCTATGGTGGTGCGATACACAACTTTAAAAACTATGTGCTGCGTGGCCAGCTGAAGTATGCAGAGCGGTTCCGCGGCAATTATCAAAAGCTACTGAAACTTTTGGACCAGTACGCCGCCCTTGCTTCAGTCTCATCAGAGGAGCAGCAAGCGCTGTCGAAAATACGTAGTGTCGCTGACAGCTATGCCGGAATGATCGACCAAGTGGTGAGCATGAGTACCGCTGGAGAGTCGCCAACTGCAATCGATGGCGTGGTCAAGATCAATGACCAGCCTGCGCTTGAGGGCCTTGAGACGCTGAAGATGGAGTACGCCCGCTTGACGTCTGCTCAGACAGCCGAGCTTGAAAGCACCATAGGTTTCGGAAAGAGCGTGTCAGCTCTGATGCCGCCGGTTGGTTTCGTCATGCTCTTTGTTATCTTCTTCCTGGTTCTGAAACGTGCTGTTTTGAATCCCATAGAGGCTTCACTTGGGTATTTTCGCCGAATCGCTGAAGGGCACTTTTCTGATGACATTGAGTTACGTCGTGGGGATGAGATTGGTGATCTCTATCGCGGCATCAAAATTATGCAGACGAAGGTAGGATTTGACGTTAACGATGCCAGGGAGAGGGCGGAATCAGTGGCCCGCATCAAGACTGCACTAGATAACGTCTCAAGCTGCGTAATGATGGCAGATAATGAACGTAATATCGTCTACATGAATAAGACCGTTCGATCTCTGTTTGAGGTGGCTGAAGCAGATATTCGTAGCCAGCTGCCTGAGTTTGATGCCAGTCAGTTGATGGGGACAAACATTGATCTGCTCTACAAGCATTCTGATCGCCAGGCAAAAATGCTAGAAGGCCTCACAAAAACTTATAGATCGGAGTTGAGGATTGGCGGTCGAACCATGGGCATTATCGCCAATCCGGTGCTTACGGAGGATGGCCGGCGTCTGGGTACTGCAGTGGAATGGAGTGACCGGACCAGTGAAGTGGCTGTCGAGGATGAGCTGGAGAATATCGTGGCAGCAGCGCTCCACGGTGACCTGAGCAGGCGGGTCAGCCTGGAAGGAAAAACTGGTTTCTTTAGTCATCTTGCAAAAGGGATCAATGCTCTGATCGATCAGATGAGTCGCGTTTTTGATGATGTTGCTAGCACGATGAAGCGAGTCAAAGAAGGGGATCTGAGCGAAGGGATCACGCATGAATATTCAGGAACCTTTGGCGAAATTAAGGAGGCGGTGAACGAATCTACATTTAATCTCAACAGAATGATCGCTCAATTGAGAGAGGCAACGGACAGCATGATCGGTGCGGCGGGCGAGATATCTTCGGGCAATAGTAATCTGTCTGCCCGTACCGAACAGCAGGCGAGCAGTCTTCAGGAGACTGCCGCAAGTATGGAGGAGTTGACATCAACGGTTAGAAACAATGCGGACAATGCGCAACAGGCTAATCAGTTGGCGATGAGGGCGAGAAGCTCTGCAGAGCGCGGTGGAGCGGTCGTACAAAATGCGATTCATGCCATGGATGAAATTAACCAGTCAAGTAACAAGATCTCGGAGATCATCGGTGTTATCGACGAGATTGCATTTCAAACCAATCTTCTTGCGTTGAACGCCTCTGTCGAGGCGGCTCGGGCCGGAGAGCAGGGGCGTGGTTTTGCAGTGGTTGCTACAGAGGTAAGAAATCTTGCCGGTAGAAGCGCAACTGCTGCGAAGGAGATAAAAAATCTGATCAAAGACAGTGCTGCGAAGGTTGAAAGTGGAGCAAGCCTGGTAAATGAATCGGGTTCCACTCTGGAAGAGATTGTTTCAGAAGTTAAAAAGGTTGGAGATATCGTTTCTGAAATTGCAGCGGCAAGTCTCGAACAATCGGAAGGTATTGAACAGGTCAACCAGGCTGTCACCAATATGGATGAGTTGACTCAGCAGAATGCAGCGTTGGCGGAGCAGACTTCTTCGACAGCGGTCGCTATGAGTGAAAAGGCGCAGGATATGGAAAGGTTGATACGGTTTTTCAACCTGGAGAACAAGCATAGTGGTGGAGCTTGCGAAGCAAGAGAGGAAGATAGCTTCGATTTTCATGCTGCTCGCGCTGCACATCTCTCATGGAAGATGCGGTTGCGTGACTTTTTGGATGGTAAGAAGTCGATGCATAACGAAGAGGCAGTGTCTCATCGTGATTGTGCACTTGGAAAGTGGCTCTATGGTTTTGCTATGGATGAGTATGGGTATATCGAAGAGATGCAGGTGATGGAGAAGCTGCATGAGAAGATGCACTCCGTTATCAAAGATGTGGTCTCTCTTCGGAACGCTGGAGATGATGAAAATGCAGAGGCTGCGTTTGCAGAGGTTGGCCCGCTTTCAGATGAGATCATCCATCTGCTAAAGCGGGTAGAAGCGATGGTGGAAGAGTAATCCTTGTTGTATGACAGAGAGTGGCAATGAGGTTTAAAAATGGTTGCTGATATGAAGGTAGGTAGTGAGGCTGGTTCAACTGAGGTGGCGCAGTCGGTGAGTGGCCAGTATCTGAGTTTTACTCTTGGTGGTGAGCACTACGGTGTGGATATCCTTCGTGTGCAAGAGATCAAGGGATGGGAAGAGGTGAGGGCTTTGCCTGACACCCCGGAGTATGTGAAGGGAGTGCTCGACCTGCGTGGCGCCATTGTTCCGATCATTGATCTTCGGGCGCGCTTTAAGCTTGAAAAAATCGAGTATACGCCGACAACGGTGATCATAGTGCTTTCTATTGAGCAGGGCGAGGGAAGCAACATAGTCGGGGTTGTGGTGGATGGTGTCTCAGATGTGCTTGATATAAGTGACAGTTTGACGAGATCTGCGCCTGATTTGGGGGCTCATATTAACACCCGGTTTATTACAGGGATGGTGTCAGAGGGCGAGCGAATGGTCGTCCTTCTGGATGTGGATAAGCTGTTTTCCCCTGATGATCTAGGGGTGTTAGGCGCCTCTGGATGAATCTTGGCGAGCAGAATTATGAGGTCAAGTTTCCCGATGCAAGGCGGAGATCGCAGGTAATAAGTGGTCTATTGCCTAGATTTCAAACGCAGCAGCGGGAAATATGGACCGCAAGGTTGTCGTCTGTGATTTGTTCAGAGCTCCTTAGAAAACGTCGACTGATCTGAGGTAAATAAAAGCATGCGCCGTATTGCGGTAATCAACCAGAAAGGGGGAGTGGGTAAGACAACCATTACTACCAATCTTGGGCATGCACTGGCCTTGAAAGGATATCGAGTTACGGTTATCGATCTTGATCCACAAGGCCAGCTCGCAGCCAGTCTAGGGATGTTTCGGCCACCTGTGGAGGGTGTGGATCAGGTTCTGTTAAACGGGGCAGAACTGGAATCTGCAGTGATAAATACACGTGATTTATTGCAGTTGGTGTCGGCGGGTAACAACCTACAGCAGGTGGAAGAGTTGAGGGGGGGGGAGCCGCCCGGGCAAGTATTCTTAAGAATGCGCTGGAAGGTCAGTTCAGTGATCAAGACTTTATCCTGTTCGACTGTCCACCATCGGCGGGAATTCTTGTCTCGAATGCCATGTTTGCTGCTGATGAGGTTCTGATCCCGGTTAGTGGTGATTACCTCTCTCTCAGCGGTCTGGCCAAGATGATGATGACGCTGAAACGGTTTGAGCCATATCTTGAAAAGCCCCACGAAAAATGGATTGAGATGAGTCGTGTCTATCCTCGCAGGCGGCTATTTAGGGAGGTGTGCGACAAACTGCTTGGCCATTTTCCCGGACAGGTGTTGGCAAACCCCATAAAGGAAGCCGCAGTGATGGCAGAGTGCCCTGGAGTCGGGCGAACCATATTCGAATATCGCCGATCAAGCCAGTCAGCAAAAGAGTTCGAGGCTCTGGCAACCGATCTTCTTGAAAGGAGGACGATGTGAGTACTTCCAAAAAAAGGCCCCAGGTGTCGGTGATGAGTCATGATCCGCTTGCTAATTTCGATGAACTGGATGCCAAAAATGTACCAGTTGATGTTGCTGGGGGGGCAGTAGCTGATTTTGTACCAGAGATTGGGGCCGGCACAGAACAACAGGTGGCGTCGGTGGATTCTGATGCGCAGGAGGTCGATTGTGATGAAAACGAGGCCTCCCTCAATGAGGCACATGGGACAACAGATGATGATCTGACTGTGGCTGCGCCTAATCAAGAGGATGATGAGATGGGCGGAATCAATCTTGGAGATAGTCTGACAATACAGGAAGTAAGCAATCTGCACGATACAGTGAAGTCTGCACTTTCGACAGGCGGCACTCTCACCTTTCACGGAGGAAGTGTGGAGCGGATTGATGGCGCAGGCATTCAGTTGCTATGTGCGATATTCAAAGAAGCAAACTCGCAACACTTGAAAATTTCTTGGGGGAGTGCATCAGAAGTTCTTGTCAATGCTGTCAAGTTGGTGGGGGTGGCCCAAGCCATTGAGTTGGCGGGTAAGTCGGAATGAGTGGCAAGGGGGAGATGGGGATGTCAATGCACAACAATCTGCCTTCAACTGCGACCCAGCCTGATCTTGACTGGAGTCAGGTTCGTGAAACCGTTCGGATGTTGAACCTGGCAGTGGCACAGATTGAGGTGGCCATGAGAGAGGGAGATGACTCAGTAGAGACTCTTACAAATTCATTTACCTCTATGATTGAAAGTTCCAGCTCAATTGTCCAGGCAGTTGAGCGATTGCAGAACACAGGAAAGGATGAGGGGCTAATTGCAGAAGTGGAAAAGGAAAGCAGTCTGATCTCTGAGAAGATGCAGGCTGGTGTTATTGCATTCCAATTTTACGACAAGCTATCACAGCGATTGGCACATGTGAGTCATGCGTTGGCGGCCCTTTCTGAGTTGGTTGAGGACGGAAGTAGAATATTCAACCCAAATGAGTGGATTGGGCTGCAGACAAAAATACGCTCCAAGTACAGTATGCGTGAAGAACAGGCAATGTTTGATTCTTTGCTTGAAGGGAAAACTGTTGATGAGGTGCTGGCTAATGGCGTTGGGATAACGCATGAGCCTGATAATGATATTGAGCTTTTTTGATCGGCGGGCAGGCTGCCAAACGGCGGTTTTTTAAGGCTAGTGCAAGTTTGCCGTAAACAATGGTGCAGTGTATGGAGGTTGTGTCGAGTATGGTGGAGCGAGAATTTGTTTTTTCTCAGCAGAACTTCGATTTTCTGCGCTCTATATCGAACAAGAAGACGGGCATTGTTGTTACCGACGACAAGTTCAATATGTTCTATGCGCGCCTCTCACGAAGGTTGCGTAAGTTGGGATTGGCGGATTTTGATTCTTACTGTGATCTGATTCGAAACGATCCGAATGGTGAAGAAATGATCGAGTTGGTTAATGCGGTAACAACCAACTTGACCTCATTCTTCCGTGAAAATCACCATTTCGAATACCTCTCTAAAACTATTGTCCCAGAAATGGTGAAGAATAAGCCTGCCGAACGGAAGATCCGCATTTGGTCGGCAGGTTGCTCAACTGGTGAAGAGCCTTATTCCCTTGGAATAACTCTCCATGAGGCTCTCGCTCCTCATGTTGGATGGAATGCGGAGATATTGGCAACCGATATCGATTCCAACGTCCTTGCGAAAGCAGCATCTGGTGTCTATTCCGGTGAGCGTGTTGATGGTCTTGATTCAAGGCGACTGCAGAAATGGTTCATGCGAGGGAAGGGGGCTAATAGTGGGATGGTGCGACTTAAGCCGGAAATCATGGGATTAATCCGCTTTGGTCAGTTAAATCTGATGGAGGATTGGCGGCTGGAACAGCCGCAGGATGTGATCTTTTGTAGGAACGTGATTATCTATTTTGACAAGGTATCAAAAACCAAATTGGTTGAGCGGTTTGCGGACAACATCAAAGAGGGAGGTTATCTGTTTATTGGGCATTCTGAGTCATTGTTTAAGTTAACCGATCGTTTCGAGTTAATTGGCAAGACCATATACAGAAAAATCAGGTAGAACTAAAATGTCGCGTCACCAATTAGGCAAGCCACTTCCTGGCTTTGAACGGATCAACCGCTACTGGGACAGGCAACATTCCACTGCTGCGGCAAAGATTCTGCCTGGCGAATACTATGTTACAAAGCAAGATGAAATTATTACTACAGTTCTTGGCTCGTGTGTGTCAGCGTGTGTTTGGGATCAAGTCTTTGGTATTGGCGGAATGAATCACTTCATGCTGCCTCTTAGTGAGAGCGGAAACTGGGGAGGAGGGGCAATTATCAGTGGAGCTACCCGCTACGGAAACTATGCAATGGAGCACATGATCAATGACATACTTAAACATGGAGGGCACCGGCCAAACCTTGCGGTAAAGATATTTGGTGGAGGGAAAATCATCAGCAACATATCGAATGTGGGTGGAAATAATGTCGATTTTGTGAAGTCATACATTCAGGAGGAAGGGCTGAAACTGATGAGCGAGGATGTGGGAGATATATATCCTAGAAAAGTTGTGTTTTTTCCTGCGAGTGGGCGGGTTAGAGTGAAAAAACTTAAACGCATGCACAACGATACAATTGTTCAGCGAGAAAAAGTATATCAGCACGATATCGAACAAGAGCCGCTGGAAGGGGCGGTAGAGCTTTTTTGATGTCGATTGGTAGGTTGTTGGCTGGGGATCCTGAATAGATAGAAGAGGATGGCATGATCAAAGTTTTAGTGGTGGATGACTCTGCTTTGGTGCGGCAACTCCTAACATCGATTCTCGACGCCGATCCTGGTATTCAAATTGTTGGCACCGCAGTTGACCCATACCAGGCGAGAGAGAAAATAAAAAAATTGTCACCTGATGTTTTGACGCTGGACATTGAGATGCCGCGTATGGATGGAGTGACATTTTTGGGGAATCTGATGCGACTACGCCCAATGCCAGTAGTAATGGTTTCCACGCTTACAGAACAGGGTGCCGATGTGACGCTGCAGGCGCTTGAGATGGGGGCGGTTGATTTTGTCTCTAAACCCAAGCTGGATGTTGCACAGCAGCTGCCTGATTATGCGGAAGAAATAATTTTGAAGGTAAAAACTGCAGCGCGGGCAAAAGTGCAGGTGCTGGAAAGGCGGGTTGCAAAAGCACCGCTGACTGCTTCGGATAAGCTGTCAGCAGATGCGGTTCTTGCCAGGAGTGGAGGGAAAAGCCACTTCAGGACAACAGACAGGATTATCGGGATCGGTTCCTCGACGGGAGGAACAGAGGCAATCAAGGATGTTTTAAGGGATCTTCCGCCAGACCTTCCTGGCATAGTCATTTCACAGCATATTCCAGAAGCGTTTAGTGCCGCATTCGCCAGTCGCGTCAATGGCATTACCCAACTTACTGTTTGCGAGGCTCAGAATGGACAGCAGATTCTGCCCGGACATGTCTATATTTCTCCTGGTAATCGCCATCTTTTAGTGCGACGCGATGGGGCGAGGTACATATGCAGCTTGAATGATGGTCCTCCGGTGAACAGGCACAAGCCGTCGGTAGATGTGATGTTCCGCTCCCTAGCGCAAAATGCAGGCCCAAATGCAATTGCAGTAATGCTAACAGGAATGGGTGATGATGGGGCTGAAGGCATGGGAGAGATGCGGCAGGCCGGTGCACCGACCATAGCGCAAGATGAGAAGAGCAGCGTGGTCTGGGGAATGCCTGGAGAAGCGGTCAAGCGTGGCTATGTGGAGGCAGTTCTTCCATTGCAAAAGATCGGAATGCGCCTCACTGAACTATGCAAACAATAGTTCAAGGTGCCCGGACCTGCGGGCATGAGATGCATCGCTCTCAAGATTCATACCAAAGCGCCGATAATGAGTGAGGCAGACCTAATACTCTAGCAGCAGAGCGGATCAATTTGGCGGTATAGATGGCCAACTATTTTGCAAAACCCTGGCACCCTTGGGTGTTTTCTAGCCTATTTGTATTGGCCGCTTGGCCAATGGGGGTGAGCTGGGTTGGTGTCCTGATGCTGGCAGTGCTGACTCTCATTTGGGGGCTGCTCGATTACCGAAATCGTAAAAAACTGACGCAAGGAGAACAAAGCATTCGTGCCCTTGCTGGTGGCGGTGAATTAATCGGCGAGATGGGTGCCTTGTCGCGGGAAATTAAACTTGGAGTTAGTGAGCAGGTTGCCAAGCTGCGAAGTGAGCAGGCCCAGATTCAGACCTTGATCAATGATGCGGTCCAAACACTGCAAGAGAGTTTTAACGGGATAAATGGACAATCACAGGCGCAGTTGGAACTGGTAATGGGTCTGATAGAGAGTGTGTCAGACGGTATTGAGAGCGAAGGTAACAAAAAGATCACATTTGCTGACTTTGCCAGTGAGACGGACAAAGTTCTGCGTTTTTTTGTCGAGCACGTTGTCACGATTAGCCACAATACCATGATGTTGGTGGAGCGTGTTGAGGATATGTCCAAGGAGATGGAGCATGCGGATTCATTGCTGACGGATGTTAAGGTGATCGCCGATCAAACCAATCTATTGGCGCTGAATGCAGCTATTGAGGCTGCTCGGGCGGGTGAGGCAGGTCGGGGGTTTGCTGTTGTTGCTGATGAAGTGCGTAAGCTCTCGCAGAGATCAAACCGCTTCAACGATCAGATCAGGAACGTAATAGGTACCTCTAAGGAAAATATTCAGGAGGCTAGGGACTCAGCTGCAACCCTGGCTTCAAAAGATATGGGCTTTGCAATTCACTCAAAAGCACGTGTTGATGAAATGATGCGGCAGGTTGCAGAAGTGAATGAAGTCATTGCGGATAATTTGGCTAAAGTTTCATCAATGTCCTCTGAGATTCATAACCAGGTTGGTTCGGCTGTGCGGTCATTGCAGTTTGAGGATATCGTGCGCCAGCTTTCCGGTTATAGTGAAGAACATTTTTCAAAAATTGAGGATATATTTGAGTCAATGCAGACCGAGATCAATAGGATGGTGAGTGCCCCGGAAACGACTCCGAAGGAACTTGCCATCAGTATCCGTACGGTCCGCGAATCGCTCAAACAGCAGTTTGCTGATATGGCCACCCATAAGCCGGTGGATCAGGAGAGTATGAGTGAGGGTGATGTGGAGCTTTTTTAGCGGCGGCGTATGTGGGGATTAAGAGAATGAGTCTATCGAGCACTACATACGATGCTGGAAGTGGCATCAGAATCACTGTCACTGGGCGCTTTGACTTTTCCTGTCATCAGGAGTTTCGTGCGGCTTATGGCAAAAATGATCCGTTAAAGAGCCACTACACGATTGATCTGTCTGGAGCAGATTACATAGATAGTTCTGCGCTGGGAATGTTGTTGGTGCTACGTGAGCGCTCTGGTGGTGATAACTCAAATATCCGAATCATAGGTTTTAATCAGTCAGTTGGTGAGATATTGCGAATAGCTGGGTTTGGCCACCTTTTTCAGATGGATCCACAGGCCAAGTAGTAAATTGAACGTAGATTGTGAGGCAAATATGTCGGTAACTACATCAAAGTCATCAGATGGCACGAGTGTGACGATAAAGATATCCGGACGGTTTGACTTCTCCAAACACCAGGATTTTATTAATGCCTACAAGGCCTACCCAAAGGGCGAGATGGGCTTTGTGGTGGACTTGGCTGAGGCTGAGTATATGGATAGTTCCGCGATGGGGATGCTGTTGCAGTTGCGTGAGCACAGCTCAAAGGTGAAGGATAGCGTGGTGCTTGCCAACGGAAATGACGCGATCAATGAGATCTTGAAGATTGCCAACTTCGGCAAGCTTTTTCTGATCAAATAGCGTCGAAGCAGGAGATAGTGCGGGGAACCTCGCGCCCTGCTGGAAAGTCCGGCCTCATTTCCGGTATGCTTTGTGCCTTTTGAGGCTCCGGAATATGGGTTTTAAATGCGGTATCGTTGGGCTCCCCAATGTGGGTAAGTCGACGCTCTTCAACGCTCTGACAAAGGCCACTATTGCGGCCGAAAATTATCCTTTTTGTACTATCGATCCCAACGTGGGAGTGGTCCCCTTACCAGATCCGCGCCTTGATGCAATCGCCGGGATCGTTAATCCTCAGGCAGTGCTTCCGACTACCATGCAGTTTGTCGATATTGCCGGACTGGTTGAAGGCGCTTCCAAAGGTGAAGGGCTCGGGAATAAGTTTCTTGCCAATATTCGTGAGACAGACGCGGTTGCGCAGGTGGTGCGCTGTTTCGAGAACGATGACGTGGTGCATGTGGCGGGTAAGATCGATCCACTTGCCGATGTTCAGGTGATCAACAATGAGTTGGCGCTGGCTGATCTGGAGTCCGTGGAAAAGGCGCTGGACAAGACGATTCGCCAGGCGAAGACTGGTGACAAGAAGGTGCTTGCCCGCAAGGCCTTGTTGGAGCGCATATGTGATCATCTGTATGACGGTAAATCAGTGCGTTCTATGGCGCTCAGCGATGATGAATTACAGGAGATTCGGGAACTATTCCTGCTGACCGTAAAGCCCATCCTCTATATTGCAAACGTTGCGGAAGATGGCTTTGAAGACAACCCGCATCTGGATGCGTTGAATACGCTTGCCTCTGCAGAGGGGGCTGAAGTGGTTTCTGTGTGTGCCGCCATTGAAGCTGAGATTGTGGAGCTTGAAGAGGATGAGAGGGAAGAGTTCCTCTCCGATTTGGGATTGGATGAGCCGGGTCTGAACCGCGTTGTTCGGGCGGGTTACCAGTTGCTGGGGCTCGAGACATACTTCACTGCCGGTGAAAAAGAGGTTCGAGCCTGGACGATCCCAGCCAATGCATCCGCACCCCAGGCTGCCGGGGTCATCCACACAGATTTTGAGCGGGGTTTTATACGTGCCGAGGTGATCAGCTACGATGATTTTGTCAAATTTAGAGGCGAGCAGGGCGCACGTGAGGCGGGAAAACTCCGTTCAGAAGGCAAGGATTATCAGGTCAAAGACGGTGACATAATCCATTTCCGGTTCAATGTTTGATAATTGGGGCGGGGGAACCGTTTAGCTGACGTAAGTTAGACTAGGGGAGCGCTGATTAAGTCTGGTTAGATTTGGGCTGAGATAAAATTGTACCAATTGGTTTCGAAATGAGCAGAAATGACCACTCTATTGTTGTGATCTTCGGGATTAATTGGGGTGATATTAGTTGGCGTAAAGCAATCACGACTTATTCAGTGGTTCCCTAAAGTCGCCGGGTTTTGCCTATCGCGGCTCTGGCTTGGCCGCTACGGGCCATTCTGCCTTTATGCGGCTAAGCCTCCATGTGCAGGTTCTGGGACGCTTGTGCTTGCTGCTACGCCGCCATCCTTGGGCGGTGCTCATTGGGCCAGCCTGCGGTTGTCCGAATCTACTTCCGGCAGATTTGTTACACAAGTTGTAGCCATAGTGACAACTTTGATCGGCGTATCTCTGCGCCTTACCCCTTCGGAGCTTGCGCGAAACATTGCTTCCTGCGATTTTTTCGTTCCAGAGCAACGTCCAGTCATATCTGCCTGGCGCCAGATTTCGCGATCTACCATCAACCAGGCTGGTTTATAGCTGACTGTTGCAGGGCATCTGTGCGCAGAGTTGGTCGAGCCACTGGAGGTTGAATCTTTTACGTAGCCGGCAGGGGAGGCAACGGTTGACCTCGTCAAGCAGCGAGATGGCGGCACCGACCACGATCAATAACCAGAAGACCTGGTTAAACCAGGTGTGATTGATAATCCCGTCCAGACCGTAGGTGAAATAACCGACCAAGCCGAACACCATGGCTGCAATCAGACCAAAAAGGATGGGTAGCATGGTTTTCTCCTCAAATAATGTACTAATAAGTATATTAGTAGATAATGAATTTTAGCTAAACAGTAAGAGTGCAATTTGCGGTTTTGGTTCCCGAAGAGTGTGATCGCCTCCTCGAAAGGGTGTTAGGGTTGAACCTGCTTTGTTGATTGAGATTGGATTCGGCTGGCACCAATGCATCTGCTCCTGTTGACTCTGCTGCTGATCGCCCTTGTTTACCTTCCTCAGTGGTGGGTTCAAAGTATCTTGAATCACTACAATCGGGAATCGGAGCCCTTCCCCGGTAATGGCGGGGAGTTGGCGCAGCATCTGCTCAAGCGCTTCGAAGTGCACGGCGTGAAGGTGGAGGTGACCGACCAGGGGGATCACTACGACCCCGTGCAGCGGGTGGTCAGGCTGACCGGGGATAAGCTGGATGGGCGCACTCTCACGGCGATCGCCACCGCTGCCCATGAGGTGGGCCATGCGATCCAGCACGCCAGCGATTATCCGCCTTTTCGCTGGCGCGAGCGACTGGTGCGTTTTGCACTGATAAGTGAGCAGATCGGCTCGTTTCTGCTGTTTAGTGTGCCTCTGATCGCCGCAGTCACCCGTCTGCCTGCCGTCGGAGCCCTAATGCTGTTGGCGGCGCTCGCGACTATCGGTGTCGGGGTTGTTGTGCAGCTGGTGACCCTGCCGGTGGAGTGGGACGCGAGCTTCGGTAAGGCGTTGCCGATCCTCACCAAGGGCGGCTACATCAACCCTAAGCAGGAACTGGCGGTGCGGCGTATCCTCAGGGCCTGTGCCATGAGCTATGTGGCCGCCTCTTTAGCGGGTCTGCTTAACTTCTGGCGCTGGATGCGGATTTTGAGGCGATAAAACTAGTCAGTGATTGTATGGATTATTTGGATCTGACGGCACATCTTCGAGGGTATTCCCATGCATCTTGAGCTGTTGTTGATGCGCCATGGCAAATCAGATTGGAGCCGGGCTGTTGATGACTTCAGGCGACCACTGAAAAAGCGGGGCCGGCGAGGTGCACAGCGCATCGGTGCCTGGCTGTGGCAGCAGGGACTGCGTCCAGATCATATTGTCAGTTCACCAGCGGAGCGTGCCAGTGCCACGGCACGACTGACATGCGAGGCGGTGGGCTTGCCGGTTGAGCGGATCGTCTACGATGAGCGAATCTATGAGGCGGGCATTAACGCTCTGTTACAGGTGCTGGCCGATACTCCCGCCAAGACTGAGCGAGTGTTGCTGGTGGGCCACAATCCTGGCCTTGAGAATCTGCTGATCTATCTGGCAGATCAGCCGGTTGTGTTGCCGGAGGATGCCAACCTGATGCCGACAGCGACCCTGGCGCGATTCAGGCTGGCTGGCGACTGGCAATCACTGAGTGCTGGCGCTGGCCGGTTGCTCTCAATCACCCGTGGCCGAAATCTCCCCGACTGATCGATCTGGGGGAGAAAACACCACTGGGCGGCGGTCTTGGAGATGCCAGCCTGTATGAGGGGTGACCGGCGTCACGGAATGGCAGGTCCGCCAGATTGCTGTTTCACACCAGACACCATGAATGGATAAACTCGGTTTCCTTACTTTCCGCACGACTCACTACCCAATGGAGATGAATTGATGAAGCGCCTCAGCATCGATGCTACTGCTGCCCTGGTCCTGGGGGCGCTGCTTCTGTTGGTTAATCTGATCGGGCTATTCAGAACGATGGAGGAGCCGGATCTGCTGCTCGATAATCGCGCCACTTTCAAAGGTGACAAACAGCTGATACTGGCTGAGATGCTGCCACAGGCCGATCGCAAACCCGGTGAGGATATCGAAACCTATTTCAAGCGCCTGAACCAACTGGTGAATGGTTCTATCGCCCACCTCTGGCACAGCGATGATGCCAAATACAGATACCATGGCCATGTGCCGCCTTGGGAAAACTATATCTTGTGGACGCTGGGATACCTCTGGAGTGAGCGGGTCGGTCAATATGAGTTTTTCGACTGGCGCAAGGCGGTGGAGCGAGGGATCGGGCTCTGCTCTCAGCATGCTCTGGTGATTAGCGGTATTCTGGAAGAGAACGGCATCGAGTCAAGCATTGTTGGACTGGAAGAGCATGTAGTGGCGACCGCTAAGACCACCAACGGCGACTGGTGGATCCTCGATCCTGACTACGGGGTTGTCATCCCGCATGATCTGCGAACTCTGGAACAGCAGCCTGAACTGGTCAGTGAATACTACGCGCCATCGATCCTCAACTGTAGCCCTCCCCTGAAGACCAAGACCTGTCAGGATGTGGCCTACATGGCGGGGATCTACCAGTCCACCGAGAATAACCATATCTACCCCAGCGGCCACACCGGCTATTCCTGGAAGTGGTATCTCATCGAGAAGGCTGCCTATCTGCTCAAATGGGCGATACCTCTGTTGTTATTTGGTTATGCCCTATTCAGATTCCGGCAGCGCCGTCGCTTGAGCTAGTGCTCTATTCCATCGGAATTGAGGCTTGCTCAGGTAATTATTGCGGTTTTTTTTTCACTCCTCTCTAATAGCGGCCTGAATCCAGGCGGCGCTTTGTTGCGTATTTCCTGTGATATGTCGTGCCGGTCGTGGTTGGGCGCGGCTCCAGCTTTTTCACTTGTGAACCGGAACTGCCATGTTGAATACGGCCCATCTACTTCAGCCCACCACATTTCCCGCCATCGAGCGTGGTGAGTTGAAGACCTTGCAGGTCAATCTGGGCCTGCGTTGCAACCTCTCCTGCCAGCATTGCCATGTCAATGCCGGCCCCCAAAGGACCGAGCAGATGGAGCGGGGGGTGGTGGAGGATGTGTTACGGTTTCTCTCCCGCCAGCAGTTGCAGAGCCTGGATCTCACCGGCGGTGCCCCTGAACTCAACCCGAATTTTCGCTACTTGGTGGAAAAGGCCCGGGCGATGGGGGTGCATGTCATCGATCGCTGCAACCTGACCGTGCTCGAAGAGTCGGGTCAGGAGGGGTTGGCTGAGTTTCTGGCCGCCAACCGGGTCGAGGTGGTTGCCTCTCTGCCCTGTTATCTGCAGGAGAATGTCGATAGTCAGCGTGGCAAGGGGAGCTATGACGCCAGCATTCGCGGTCTGAAACAGCTCAATCAGCTGGGTTATGGCGACCCGGCAAGTGGGCTGTCACTCAACTTGGTCTACAATCCGCTTGGGCCGAGCCTGCCGCCGCCACAGGGCCCGCTGGAGGCGGACTATCGCAAGCAGTTGGCAGAGCGCTTCGGCATCAGCTTCAATCAACTCTTCACCATCACCAACATGCCGATCCGGCGCTTTGGTAGTTTGCTCCACTCCAAGGGCGAGTTTCACACTTATCTTGACCTGCTGCGTTCCTCATTTAGCCCAGACAACCTGCAAGAGCTGATGTGTCGTTCTCTGATCAGTGTCGATTGGCAGGGGCGGGTCTATGATTGCGACTTCAACCAGATGCTCGATATGCCGATCAGTGATGAGAATAGTCCTAGACCAACCCTCAGCACCCTGCTCGATACGGATCTGCGCGGCAGGCCGATCCAGATTGCCGAGCACTGCTACGGTTGCACCGCGGGGCAGGGCAGCAGTTGCGGCGGGGCACTCGACTGATGCTGCTGCCATAGTCTGCAGATCGATCAGCGCCAGTCAGAGTTGAAGATGCAGCCGGTTGGTGAAGCGATACTGATCTTTGCTAAGGCGCCGGTCGCCGGCGAGGTGAAGACCCGCCTGATCCCTGCGCTGGGTGCGGACGGTGCGCGCCAGCTCTACCAACAGCTGCTGGAGCGGCTGCTCGGGATGGTGTGTCGGGAGCTGTCGTGTGCGGTGGAGCTCTGGTGCACCCCAGACAGCACGCATCCGCTGTTCCAGCACTTTGCCAGCCTACCGGGGGTGACGCTCCACCGGCAGCAGGGAGAGGATCTCGGTGAGCGCATGGCATATGCTTGTGAGGAAGCGTTGAGGCGGCAGCAGCGGGTGATTTTGATCGGTGTCGATGCGCCGGCACTTACCCCGCAGCAGTTGACCGATACCTTCGGGCGGCTTGCATCAGGAGACGATGCGGTGCTCGGCCCGGCGGAGGACGGGGGGTATGTGCTGTTGGGATTGAAGCGGAGTGCCGAATGCCTGTTTCATGGCCTACCGTGGGGTGGTGATCAGGTGGCGCAGTTGACGCGGGCCTGTCTGGAGCGGCTGGGATGGCGCTGGAGCGAACTGCCGACCCTGTGGGATCTCGATCGGCCGGAGGAGCTGCCGCGCCTCAGGTCACTGGGCTTAGGATTCTCGACTGAATCGACCTGAAGTCTCAGGCTTTACCCAGTGAGTGCGAGTGGCTGTGGCTGCGGGACTCGCCGCTGGGGCCGTAGGACTTCTGGTTTTCGCCGATGCCGCGCAGGATATCGAGCCCCTGTGCAGCCTGGCGCTGGCTGAGGGTGAGCAGCCCGCCGTTGATCCCGTTCTGCTTCTGACTGGCATCGACCTGCTCGAGAAACGCTTGCCACTGTTGTTGTAATAGCCCGGAGCCGTCCAGCTGCTCGATCAGCTTCCTGGTTTCTTCTCCATTGTTGTTCAGCCCCAACTCGCGGAGTAACCGGTTGTGCGCCTCAACGGCTTGGGCCACGTTGAGGATCTGCTGCTCCTTCTGCTGGTTGAGCGCCTCCAGTTGCTCTGCCGGGGCGGTGCTTTTCAGCAAGGCATACTCCTGCTTGAGAAGCGCCAGCAGTTGCTCGGTCGCTTCACTCTCCCGCTGCAGGATGCGGGAGAATCTTTCCCGGAGTTTGGGGTGATTATCCATGAGGAGGCCTTGGATCAGGCCAGGGCACGTTCCATCTCCAACAGATTTTCGGCTGAGTCATCCGGGTTTACCTTGTAGCTACCGGTGGCCAGGGAGCGCTGGGTGCTCTCCACGCGCTGGGCATCGACGACCGGCATCTTGGAGATCTTCTGCTCAAGCTGTTGAAGCTGCGAGGCGGAACTGGTCAGGCTGACGCTGTCGGCCTGGCGGCCAGGGGTGGCCCGGGTGGTTTCTGATGGTTGATTTGCACGATTGGCGGATGCGCTGTCAATGGTGCCCTGCAGCGCGCTGCTGGAAAGACTGCTGATCTCAATTGCCATCGATTTTCCTCTGAATACATTAATCCTAATGCTGTGTTCGGCTAAATCTCAGGATACTTTAGCACTCAGAAAAGGCATTGAGGAGGTTGCTTACTAACACCCTCCAGTAAAATCCTGGTGTCTGTATATCCTGCTTTCAATCTGCCCGCACTAGACTGGCGGATATCACCCGGGCCTGCAGCTTCCGCTTGGAGCTGAGGTTCTGCACCTTGATCAGATCGCCTGGATTGCCATTGGACAGCGCCTTGCCCTTCATCTGCACGCTGATGTCGCTGTTGCCTGCGATGATGGTGACCTGTTGTCCGCGGCGAATGGTTTTGTTGACGACCAGCAGGCTGGGCGTGACCGGTCTGTCGCGACGCAGCGTGCGCTTTAGGGTTCTGCCAGTCACCTCGGCGATGCTGTCGAAATGACCGCGCAGCAAATGGCTTGTCTCCTGTTCAACCAGCTTTACATCGTTTGGGCCGATGGCGGCGCCCCGAGCCAGATCCCGTTTTGCCACCACCACCTTGCCGATCACGCCGATCTCGGCTGAGACATAGAGGGTCCAGGGTTTCGGGCTTTCACATTTGATGCCGACCGTGGTTCGGCCCTGGCTGCGTGCGCCGGGCGGGGAGAAGCTCTGCAAAGGGGTCTCGCAACGGTTGAGTTTGAGGCGGTGGTCGAGGGGCAGCAGCTTGAGGGTGATCCGTTCCGGGCGGTCGGCGGTTTGCATCTTCAGATAGGCCTCTGCCGCCTGGATGATGGTGGCGTGGGGCTGGCTGGACCCCCCAGCCGGGGCGTTCGTGCTGATTAGAAGAAGGGTGAATAAGATTAACCCGGAGCAGAGGCTGCTGCGGGGCACGTATCGGTTGGCTGTGATCTGCATGGGAATTTGCCCTGATTTCTATTTCGGCTGCCATTAAGAGGTGCAAATTGTGTGCCGTTTGCCTGTTGGCGTGGGCGCCCCTGATTTTGGGGCAGATCTCTTACGCTGAATGTTCGTTCAATCGATCGGCCCCCGCTCAGGGGCGGCAACCCTTGCCGCCTGGCGGTGGATGTTTGCCGCAAATCTGCCTGGATCTGTCGCGGCTGAGCATCTCGTATCCCGCTGCAAACCTTGTGGTTGCTAGGTTGCGGCGCTGCATTGCGGTGTGTGGCATGTATTCTGCTGAAGAGAGGTGAGTTCTATCTCTTGGGAGCGCACCATGAATCTTGACGACGCCTTCGGCATCCATCCCCAGGCCCTGCTGCTGCGCGCGCGACGCAGTGAGCTAATCGCCAGCAACCTGGCGAACGCCGATACCCCTGGCTATAAGGCACGGGATTTCGACTTCCATAAGGTGCTGCAGCAGGCGCAGGGCGAGCCGGTGCGCCTGCGGACTACACATCCCAGCCACATCCAGGACGAGCAGGGTGTCGTGCCGCCGACACAGATGCTCTATCGCATCCCATCGCAGCCCTCCCTCGACGGCAATACGGTGGAGACCGAGCGGGAGCAGAGCACCTTCGCCTCCAACTCGCTGGAGTACCAGGCCAGCCTGCGTTTTCTCAACGGCAAGATCAGCAGCCTGCGCCAGGCCATAAAAGGTGAATAGCCATGTCGATGTTTAAGATCTTCGATACCGCGGCCAGTGGCATGAGTGCCCAGAGCCTGCGTCTTAACCTAGTGGCCAGCAACATGGCCAATGTCGATGCGGTGAGCAGCAGCATCGACGAGACTTACCGTGCCCGTCAGCCGGTGTTCCGCGCCATGGTTGATCAGTTCAACCCGGATGCGCCTGCCGTTGGCGTCAGCATGGTGGGGGTGATCGAGAGCCAGGCGCCGCTGATCCGGGAGTATGCGCCGGATCACCAGATGGCGGATGAAGCGGGCTACATCTTCCGCCCCAACGTCAATCCGGTGGAGGAAATGGCCAACATGATCTCTGCCTCCCGTTCCTACCAGGGCAATGTGGAGGTGGCCAGTGCCGCCAAGCAGCTGCTGATGGCAACCCTGCGTATGGGCCAGTAAGGAGAAGCTGATGGAAACTATACAGAGCAACGAAGAACTTTTTAGCAGCCTGGGATTTAGTGCCACCCCGCAGGAGCCGGTCGATCAGGGGCTGGAGATGGAGGATTTCATGAACCTGATGGTCACCGAGCTGACCCATCAGGATCCCTTCAAGCCGATGGAGAATACTGAGCTGGCGACGCAGATCTCCCAGTTCGCCGCAGTCTCCGGCATCGACGATCTAAACAAGTCATTTACTGGCCTTAGCTCCAGCATCACCTCCGATCAGGCGCTACAGGCCGCCAATTTGTTGGGGCGCCAGGTGCTGGTGCCGAGCAGTGCCGGCTGGTTTGGCAGTGGTGACACCCTGAAAGGCTCCATCGAGCTTCCCTCTAATGCCAGCAATGTCACCCTGCGCATCACCAACTCAAACGGTGCGCTGGTGCGGGAGCTGGAGCTGGGTAGCCATGAGGGTGGTGCGCTGGCTTTTAGTTGGGATGGCTACGATGACCAGGGCGATTTTGCCGGCTCCGGCCTCTATCAAGTCACAGCCCAGGCCACCGTCGATGGTGCAGAGATGGCCCCGGCAGTGCATGTGGCGGCTGAGGTGGAGAGCGTCAGTCTGGGCGGTAGTGGTGGGGTGCGCCTCAATCTGGTCGGCCTTGGACAGGTTTCGATGAACGATGTGAAAGAGATCTACTGAACCGATTAAATGAATCAGGAGAAATAAGATGGCATTTCGTATTGCACTCAGCGGACTGGCCGCAGCCACCACCGACCTGGAAGTGACCGGCAACAATATCGCCAACTCGAGCACCACCGGCTTCAAGGAGTCGCGTGCCGAGTTTGCCGACATCTTTGCCTCCTCTATCTCCGACGCCAGCAATGCCACGTCGGGACAGGGAGTACGCACCACCAAGGTGGCGCAGCAGTTCCGCCAGGGCAGTATCGAGTTCACCGCCAACAATCTTGATCTGGGCATCAATGGTGAGGGCTTTTTTACCATGGAACAGCCCAACGGTGATCGCAGCTATACCCGTGCGGGTGCCTTCAATGTGGATCGCAACGGCTATGTGGTGGACCATACTGGCTCACGCTTGCAGATATTCCCGCCGGTGGATGCCGACGGCACCAGCTTCAACACCGGCACAACAGTGGACCTCAATCTGCCGGTGGTCTCCGGCGCGCCGGGCGCCACCTCACAGGTGACTGCATCGCTCAACCTGGGGGCCGCGGAGGACGTGCCGACGGTAGCCTTCAATGCCGCCAGTTATCCACCAAACCCACTCAGCTAAAACCATTCCACCGCCACCACCATCTACGACTCCCTGGGCAGTGCTCACAGCATGAATATCTTCTACCGCAAGGTGGCAGATAATCAGTGGAACGCCTTCACTTATGTGGATGGTAACAATGTCACGGTGGGAGGCAATGCAGCGGCCGATATCCGCTTCAGTAGCAACGGCGCCCTGAGTACAGGGGCGGGTGATGTGACCAGCGGCGGGCTGGTGCCGCTGGATACCTTTACTCCCAGTGGTGGTGCGGCGCCGATTAGCGGGCTCAATTTCAACTACGTCAACACCACCCAGTTCGGCTCCAGTTTTGCGGTCAACGATCTGACCCAGGACGGTTTCACCTCCGGGCGCCTCAGCGGTGTCGACGTGGACAGCGAGGGAGTGGTGTTCGCCCGCTTCACCAACGGCCGCTCGGTGGGGCTGGGCAAGGTGGCGATGGCGCGTTTCAACAATAACCAGGGGCTGCGCCAGGTCGGTGACACCCGCTGGGTCGAGTCGTTTGCCTCTGGCGATGTGCAGCTCGGTGAGGCGGGTACCTCCAGCTTTGGCCTGATGCAGTCCGGGGCGCTGGAGAACTCTAACGTGGATCTCGCTGAGCAGCTGGTCAATCTGATCACCGCGCAGCGTAACTTCCAGGCCAATGCCCAGGTGATCACCACCGCTGACGCGGTCACCCAGTCGATCATCAACCTGCGCTGATAGGAGCTGAATTATGGACCGCATGCTTTATGTCGCGATGAGCGGGGCCAAAGAGACCCTGCTCGCCCAGGCGAACAACAACCACAATCTGGCCAACGTCAACACGCCAGGTTTTATGCAGGACCTCAACCAGTTCCGCAGCATGCCGGTGTTTGGCAGCGGCTATCCGACGCGAGTCTACGCGATGGACGAACGCCCCGACATCAGCTTCATCAAGGGCAGCCTACAGAGCACCGGCAACGATCTGGATCTGGCAGTGAAGGGAGCCGGCTTCATTGCGGTGCAGGCACCCGATGGCACAGAGGCCTACACACGTCGCGGTGACCTGAAGGTGGACGCCAATGGCATGCTCAGCAACGGCGAAGGTTTGCCGGTGATCGGCAATGGCGGGCCGATTTCCTTGCCGCCCCACGAGCAGATCGAGATCGGCAGTGACGGCACCATCACCATCTTGCCGCTGGGGGCCACCCCAGAAGCGCTGGCAGTGGTTGACCGCATCAAACTGGTCAACCCACCGATGCAGGAGATGATGAAGGGCGAGGATGGCCTGATGCGTATGAAAGATGGCGCTGAGGCCGAGGCAGATGCCGCTATGGAGCTGGTCTCAGGCGCGTTGGAGAGCAGCAATGTCAATATCGCCGACGCGTTGGTCAACATGATTGAACTGTCGCGACGCTTCGAGATGCAGGTGAAGATGATGAAAAATGCCCAGGAGCTCGACGCCGCCTCGGCCACTCTGCTGCGTCAGGCGTAATCTTGGCAGGTAAATTGCAACTTCTTTAGGCAGAGACAAACGATCGAATGCCCCAAGGGGCGGACAGGAGAAGATCATGTACCCGGCACTCCGGATAGCAAAAACCGGTCTTGATGCACAGCAGACCAACATGTCGGTGATCGCCCACAATCTGGCGAACGTCAACACTACCGGCTACAAGCGTGACCGGGCGGTGTTCAACGACCTGATCTATCAGAACCTGCGGCAGGTGGGAGCCCCGTCGAGTGAGAGCACAGAGCTTCCCTCTGGCCTGATGGTGGGCACCGGTGTGAAGGTGGTGGCGACCCAGAAGCAGCATAGCCAGGGCAACATTGTGCAGACTGGCAATAGTCTCGATGTGGCGATCCAGGGCAAGGGCTATTTCCAGGTCCTGCATCCCGACGGCAGCATCGTCTACTCTCGTGACGGCACTTACAGCCTCAGCGCAGACGGCGTGGTGGTGACCCCCAACGGCTATCAGCTGCAGCCGGCGATGACCGTACCCAATGACGCCACCAGCGTCACCATCGGTAGCGATGGCATCGTCTCGGTGCTGCAGGCGGGCAACACCGACCCGACCCAGATCGGCCAGATCGAGCTGGCCTACTTCGCCAATCCCCAGGGGCTGGAACCGATCGGCGATAACCTGTTTCGTGAGAGTGCCGCCAGTGGTGGGGTGAACACCGCGATCCCCGGCAGTGACAGCACCGGCACCCTGATGCAGGGGGCGCTGGAGAGCTCCAACGTCAACGTGGTGGAGGAACTGGTCAACATGATCGAGACCCAGCGCGCCTACGAGATGAACTCCAAGGCGATCTCCACTACCGATGAGATGCTCTCCTACATCAACAACCAGCTCTGATGAGGGAGGTGTGAAATGAGGCCTGCAATCGCCAGACTGAGCCTGATTAGCCTCACGCTGCTGCTGGCTGCCTGCCAGACTAGCGGCCCGGTGCGCGACATCAACTACGCGCCGGTGCGCCCGGTGACGCCGCCGCCGGCGCCTTCCGGCAACGGCTCAATCTATCAGGGCGGGCACGAAGTGAGTTGGTTTGAGGATATGCGCGCACGCCGGGTTGGGGATTTGCTCACCGTGATCCTCTCCGAGAGCACCTCCGCCAACAAGTCGGCGAAGAGCGGGACCAAGAAGTCCAACAGCAACACCATCGCCAACCCGACCATCTTCGGTTCCACTCCCCAGTTCAACACCCCGGGGCTGATCCCGCTGGCCAGTAACGACAATAATACCCTTGCCTTCTCTACCTCTGCGGCGAACGACTTCAAGGGTGAAGGTTCTGCCTCCCAGAGCAACGCCATCACCGGCAACATCACGGTCAGCGTGATCGAGGTGCTGCCCAACCGCAACCTGATGATCCGTGGCGAGAAGCGTATCGGCATCAACCAGGGCAACGAGTACATCCGTCTCTCCGGCATCGTGCGTTCCCAGGACATCAGCCCGGAGAACCAGGTGGAGTCGTCACGCATCGCTGATCCCACCATCATCTATGTGGGTGATGGCCAGCTTGCCGACAGCAACGCTATGGGCTGGTTGGCGAAGTTCTTTATCAGCCCAATCTTCCCCTTCTGAGTGGAGCAGTGCCATGACCCGACAGCGACTCAATAATCTGACCGCACTCCTGCTTCTGATGAGCCTGGTGGTGGTTGCGGCCCCGGTAGCGGCAGAACGCATCAAGGATCTGGCCTCGATCCAGGGGGTGCGTGGCAACCAGTTGATCGGCTATGGCCTGGTGGTGGGGCTCAACGGTACCGGCGATAAGGACACCGACTCTCCCTATACCCTGAACAGCCTGCGCAATATGTTGCACCAGTTCGGCGTGCAGATACCCGCTGGCACCAAGATCAAGCCGAAGAATGTCGCGGCGGTGATCGTGCATGGTGAGCTGCCACCCTTTAGCAAGGTGGGGCAGCGTATCAATGTCACCGTCTCCTCTCTGGGCAATGCCAAGAGTCTGCGTGGCGGCACCCTGTTGATGACTCCGTTGAAGGGCGCCGACGGTAACAACTACGCCATGGCCCAGGGCAACCTGGTGGTGGGCGGGCTCAGTGCCGAGGGCCAGGACGGCTCCAGGATCACCGTCAACATCCCTAGTGCCGGGCGTATCCCGAATGGCGCCACGGTGGAGCGTGAAGTGCCGAACAACTTCAACACTGGGCGCTATGTCACCCTCAACCTGCACGATGGCGACTTCACAACCGCGATGCGGTTGGCTGAGTCGGTCAACCTGACCCTTGGCCCGGGCACTGCCAAGCCGGTGGACTCCACCTCGATCCGTGTCAGTGCCCCCATCGATCCAGCGCAGAAGGTGAGCTTCATCGCCATGCTGGAGCAGCTCGAGGTGCAGCCCGGTACGGCACCGGCTCGGGTCATCATCAACTCGCGCACCGGCACGGTGGTGATCAACAGCCAGGTGCGGGTCTATCCGGCGGCAGTTTCCCACGGCAATCTGGTGGTGAGCATCAGCGAGAGTGCCGAGGTCTCCCAGCCCGGCGCCTTCTCTCCCGGTCAGACCACGGTGGTGCCGCAGAGCGATGTGGCGGTGGAGGAGCAGGGTGGCAATCACATGTTCCTGTTCAACCCCGGGGTGTCGCTGGATGAGGTGGTCAAGGCGGTCAACGAGGTGGGTGCCGCACCCAGTGATCTGGTGGCGATCCTCGAGGCACTGAAAGAGGCCGGCGCGCTGCGTGCTGAGCTGCTGGTGATCTGATGAACGCTCTGCCCGCCAGTGTCTATACCGATTTTCAGGGGCTGGCCGCGCTCAAGCATCAGGCGCGCCAGGATCAGGCAGGCTCCCTGGCCCAGGTGGCCCGGCAATTCGAATCGCTGTTCATGCAGATGATGCTGAAGCAGATGCGCCAGGCAAACCTGTCGGAGGGGTTGCTGGAGAGCAACAATACCCGCTTCTATCGTGATATGTACGATCAGCAGCTGGCGCTGCACCTCTCCGAGAGTGGCGGACTGGGCATCGGTGCGATGCTGCAACGCCAGCTTGGTGGGCAGGTAGATGAAACCAGCAAGCCGATTTCCGGGCTCGATAGCTATCGGGATCACCCGGCAGCGGTGATGCCAAGTGGGCTGCACGGTAAAAAGCTGAAGAGTGGCGGGGCGGAAGCCACTGTCTCGTCAGCACCGGCACCGGCAGCGTCGCTCGACACTCCTGAGGCGTTTGTTCGCAATCTCTGGTCCAGCGCTGAACAGACCGCTGCCGCAGTCGGGCTGGAACCTGAAGCGCTGCTCGCCCAGGCGGCGCTGGAGACCGGCTGGGGCCAGCATCTGATCCACACTGCCGATGGGCGCAGCAGCCACAATCTGTTCAACATTAAGGCCGATGCACGTTGGCAGGGGGAGCGGGTGTTCCGCGAGACCCTGGAGTATATCGACGGCGTAGCTGTGAAGCGGCGTGAAGCGTTTCGAGTCTACGACTCCTACCAGCAGAGCTTTCAGGACTATCTGGCCTTTCTCAGCGGCTCACCCCGTTATGCCGAGGCGATGCAGCAGAGTGGTGACAGTGCGGCCTATTTCAGCGCGCTGCAGCAGGCTGGTTACGCTACCGATCCGCACTACGCGAAGAAGGTGTTGCGGGTGATGGGTGGGGAAGAGATGCGTCAGGCCCTGGTCCCTATTCAGGGGCAGGGTAATAGGCCGATATAAGGTGGTGGGATGCTGATTTTGGTGACTGAGAGAGAAGAGGTGAAGACGTGGCTTCCATCCTGAACATTGGAGTCTCTGCGCTGAAGACCTATCAGCAGGCGCTCAACTCCACCGGCCACAACATCGCCAACGTCAACACTCCGGGTTACAGCCGACAGGTGATCAATCTGTCGAGCCGTGACCCGGAGCTGACCCCGGCGGGCTGGCTCGGCACCGGTGTCGAGCTGCATGGCATCAACCGCCAGTATGATGACTTCACCGCCAAGCGGGTGCGCGATGGCCGCTCCACGGTCGGCGAACTGGATGCCTTCTACAGTAATGCGCAGCGTCTCGATAGCATCCTCGCTGATCCGGCAGTAGGGTTGTCGCCGGCGCTCAATGACTTCTTTAATGCCATGCAGGAGTTGGCGGACGATCCCGCTTCGATCCCCTCGCGTCAGTTGCTCCTGGCGGAGAGCCGCTCGCTGGTGGAACGCATGCACGATCTCGATCAGCAGTTTGCGGATAGTCAGGCTCAGGTCAACCGACGCCTCGACGATGTGGTGCAGGAGATAGACCGGCTTGCCGAGTCGATCGCTAACGCTAACGATGCCGTGGTGAGCGCCCTCGGTCACGGCAGTCATCAGACCCCCAACGACCTGCTGGACCAGCGTGACGAGCTGATCAACGAGCTCTCTGACCTGGTTAACATCACCACGGTTGAGCAGTCGGATGGTGCGATGAATGTCTTTATTGGTCGCGGCCAGGTGTTGGTGGTGGGCAATGTGGCGTCGGATATCTCCACTGTTAGTTCCCCCGCCGATGCTTCGCAGCGGGATGTGATCTTCTCCAACGACTTCGGTGACACCAATATCAGCAGCGAACTGGATGGGGGCGAGCTGGGTGGGCTGCTGAGTTTTCGTCGTGAGATGCTCGACACCACCCGTAACCAGCTGGGCCTGGTGGCGCTCGGCATCTCGATGCAAATGAACCAGCAGCATCAGCTTGGCATCGACTTGGATGGCGACGTGGGCGGCGCGATTTTCTCCACGCCGGAGATCCAGGTGTTGGGTAACGCGAATAACAGTGGCGGTGCGGTGACTGCCAGCTACGGCACACTCTCTGATCTGACCGCGAGCGACTATAAGCTCGAATATGATGGTGGCAACAGCTACACTTTGCGGCGGCTCTCCGATAACACCACCACCAGCATCGATACCGGCGGAGCCTCTCCGTTTACCACCGCCGAGATCGATGGCTTCAGCCTGACCATCGACTCCAGTGGGGTGGCGCAGGGTGACTCCTTCCTGATTCGTCCCAGCCGCGGCGCGGCGGACAGCATGCAGCTGCTGATCGACGATGTGCGTGGCTTCGCCGCCGCTGGTCGTCTGCAGTCGGCGGTTGCCATCGACGCCAGTGGCAACCCGGTCAACAGTGGCACGGCAGTGATCAGCCAGCCGAGCATCAGCAGCGGCAGTGGGTTGCCACTGGCGGCCAACATGGTTTTCAGCTTCTCTGACGATGCGGATGGCGCCGGCAATTCGGGGTTTGTGATCAGCAACGGTCCGGCTCCACCCAACAACTACATCCTCTATGATCCGGCCACCGAGAGCGCCGGCAAATCCTTTCCCTCCAGCGCCAATCCGAGCCAGTTCGACAGTTTTGGCGGGCTCAGTTTTAGGATCTCCGGCACCCCGACGGTGGGTGACCAGCTGATCGTCCGAAACAACACCAATGCTGCCACCGGTGATAACCGCAACGCTTTGGCGCTGGCGGCGATGCAGTCCCAGGATCGTATGTTGAATCTGAGCGCCAGCTATTCTGAAGTCTATTCGCAGCTGGTGGCTGGGGTGGGTGCCTCGACCCGCCAGGCAGAGGCGAGCCTGGCCGCCCAGGAGGGGCTGCTGGAACGCAATCGGGCCTCACAGGAAGAGGTCTCCGGGGTCAACCTGGATGAGGAGGCGGCCAAACTGGTGCAGTTTCAGCAGGCATATCAGGCCTCAGCAGAGATGATCAAGGTGGCCAATTCATTGTTTGATACGCTGCTCTCAGCAGTGAGGTAATCTATGTCGCGGATGTCAACCAACCTGATTTTCGAGAATGGTCTCAACCGCATGCTTGAGACCCAGAGCAAACTGGTCAAGACGCAGCAACAGATCGCCACCGGACGGCGTGTGCTCTCCCCCCAGGACGACCCGGCCGCGGCTGCCTATATTCTTGGCCTGCGCAACACCATCTCCACCGTGGAGCAGTACCAGGACAATAGCGAGCGAGTGCGCGCCCGCCTGGAGCTGGAGGAGACCACCCTGCAAGGGGTTACTAACCTGTTGCCGCGTATCCAAGAGTTGGCGGTGCAGGGGCAGAACGATGCCCTCACCGCGGAGCAGCGCAACGCCATCGCCGAGGAGGTGCTGCTGTTGCGTGATCAGCTGTTCAGTCTGGCCAACACTCGTGACAGTAACGGTGAATACATCTTCGCCGGTTTCCAGGGGGGCTCTGAGCCCTTCGTCTCGGTCGGGGCCGGCAGCTACAGCTATCGAGGCGATATGGGGGAGCGCAGTCTGCAAATCTCCAATGGACGTTCGATCCAGGACCGCAACAACGGCTTCGATGTGTTTATGAATATCGACACCAGCACAGGCGCCAAGCGCAACCTGTTCGAGACTGTCGACCAGATCGCCGCCGGCATGCAGGCCAACAATCCCGATGCAGTGCTGATTGATGATATCCAGCGGGCGCAGGACCATCTGTTGCAGTTCAGGACCTCAGTGGGTGCCCGTCTCAACTCCACCTCCGAACAGTATGAGGTCAATGAAGACTTCCTGCTGACCATGCAGACTGCCAAGTCGGAGGCTGAGGATCTGGATATCACCGAGGCGGTGAGCCGCTACGAACGTCAACTGCAGGCGCTAAACGCGGCACAGCAATCGTTTATCAAACTGCAGGGGCTGTCGCTATTCAACTTCCTGTGAGTGGCCCTCTATCCTGACTGATCACTGGCGTTGCCAGGCGCTGCTGGCTATGCTTGCTGCAGCCTGGATTATGAGAAGCCTGTCACAGTTGAGGCTTCGCGGAAATTGAGCGAGTGGATGTTCTCCGATAAAAGCATATTGATCACCGGTGGCACCGGTTCCTTTGGCCAGTTCTGCGCGCGCACCCTGCTAGCGCGCTATCACCCCCGCAAGATAATCGTCTTCTCCCGCGATGAGCTGAAGCAGTTCGAGATGCAGCAGCTGCTGCATGCACCACAGATGCGCTACTTCATCGGCGATGTGCGGGATCTGCAGCGGTTGCGGCAGGCGATGCGCGGGGTCGATCTGGTGATTCACGCCGCCGCCCTGAAGCAGGTGCCGGCTGCCGAATACAACCCGATGGAGTGCATAAAGACTAATGTGCACGGCGCAGAGAACGTGATCCAGGCGGCGCTCGATAACAACGTCGACAGCGTGATTGCGCTCTCCACCGATAAGGCCGCCAGCCCGATCAACCTCTACGGCGCCTCCAAGCTTGCCTCCGACAAGCTCTTCGTCGCCGCCAACAACATCGCCGGCGGTCAGCCGACCCGCTTTGCGGTGGTGCGCTACGGTAACGTCGCCGGCTCGCGGGGTTCGGTGATCCCCTTCTTCCGTAAACTGATCGACGAAGGGGCGGCCGCGCTGCCGATCACCGATGCGCGCATGACCCGTTTCTGGATCACCCTGCAGCAGGGGGTCGATTTTGTGTTGAAGGGCTTCGCTCGTATGCAGGGGGGCGAGATCTTCGTGCCAAAGATCCCCTCAGCGAGGATCACCGATATAGCCCAAGCGATGGCGCCGCAGCTGCCGATGCAGATTATCGGTATCCGTCCCGGCGAAAAGCTGCATGAGGTGATGTGTCCGCGGGACTGTTCGCATCTGGTCTCGGAATTTGATGACCACTTCGTGATCGCGCCGACCATCCGTTTTACCCATCCGGTGGATTACGCCCACAACCCGCTGGGAGAGAGCGGACGCGAGGTAGGCTGCGAATTCGAATACAGCTCTGGCAGCAATCCGCACTTTCTCACAGTGGATGAGATCGTCGAGCTGATTGACTCCCTAACATGATCCCCTACGGCCACCAGAGCCTTGACGAGAGCGACATCGATGCGGTGGCCGATGTCCTGCGTAGTGACTGGCTCACCCAGGGGCCGATGGCGCCGCGCTTTGGTCGGGCGGTGGCCGACTACTGCGGCGCCGCCTACGGGGTGGCGATGAGCAGTGCCACCGCCGGGTTGCATCTGGCCTGCCTGGCGTTGGGGCTGGGGCCGGGGGAGCGGCTCTGGAGCTCGCCGATTAGCTTTGTTGCCTCGGCCAACTGTGGCCGCTACTGTGGCGCCGAGGTCGATTTTGTCGACGTGGAGCCGGCCAGCGGCAACCTCTCGATCGATGCGCTGGAGCGCAAGCTGGAGCTGGCGGAACAACAGGGGCGGTTGCCGAAGGTTCTGGTGACGGTCCACTTCGCCGGTCAGCCGGTGGATCTGGCCGGCATTGACAGGTTGCGGGTGCAGTATGGTTTCAAGCTGATCGAGGATGCGGCCCATGCCCTGGGGGCCGGTTTCGCGGATTCCAGGATCGGCGACTGCCACTATAGTGATGCCACGGTCTTCAGCTTCCATCCAGTGAAACCGATCACTAGCGGCGAGGGTGGCGTGCTCACCACTAACGATCCAGAACTGGCGACGCAGGTGGGGCGGTTGCTGAGCCACGGCATCAGCCGTGATCCGGCGTTGATGCAGGGGGAGTCGGACGGCCCCTGGTACTACCAGCAGGTCGAACTGGGCTATAACTATCGCATGAACGATATCCAGGCTGCGCTGGGGCTGAGCCAGCTGCAGCGCCTCGATCAGTTTGTCGCGCGGCGCAGGGCGCTGGCGGAGCGTTACGAGCGGCTGCTCGCCGGTTTGCCGCTGACGCCCTTGGCGCGTCTGCCCGGACGACAGTCGGGCTGGCATCTCTATGTGGTGCGGCTCGATGCCGGGGCGGGCATCACACGCCGGCAGCTGTTTGAGGCGATGCGCGCCGCTGGCATCGGCGTCCAGGTGCACTATATTCCTATCCACCTGCAGCCCTACTATCGTGACCAGGGGTTTGCCGAAGGTGATCTTCCCGGGGCCGAGGCGTTTTATCAATCGGTGTTGACGCTGCCGCTCTATCCGGGGCTGAGTGAGGTGCAGCAGGACGAGGTGGTGGAGGCGCTGCAGCAGGCTCTAGCTTAGGGAGCCTCTGAATGAATCTGAGCGAGCAGGATTTTGAGGCTGGCCGGGCCCTGGTTGAAGAGTAGATCGACCGCGCTCATGTAGGGCTCGAATCTGCTTTGGATCTGGGTATAGCGGGGGTGTTGGTAGTCGTCGAACTCCACCTGAATGCCAGCGTCGGAGAAGGCGTCGAGATCCAGGTAGTCACGGCCAAACGGGCCAGAGAGGTAGCGGTCGGCGCCACAGCTGCGGCAGAGATTGAGCAGCAGCTGGCTCTTTTCGCCGTCGACCATCAGCTGCGAACTGCGTAACAGAGGGGTATTGATGGCAAAGGCGTCGAGCAGGTAGCGGGTGAGGTGTAGATTAAGGTCGATGAGATACTGCCAATCTCGTTGGTAGCTGGCCTCGAAAAAGCCGGCATGCTCGGCAAAGTAGGGCGCTTTGGCGTAGTTGAAGCGCAGGCTGTCCCAATGTTTGCGACGCCAGCGCGGGTCGTCGGCCAGCGTTAAGCGGTGGATGACCAGATCGCCAAAACGGTGGCGGGTCTTGACCGGTACCGTGAGCCAGCACCAGCCATCGTGGGTGCGGATGCGGTTGCGATTGACCATGCTGTTCTTTTCAAACTGCACATGGTCCAGGATGACGTGCAGATCGGAACGGGCGATGCGTTGGAAGTAGCCCAGCCAGGGCAGATAGGCGGGTTGGTTGATGGAGAGGATCATCGCGCAGGTGCCGGGGTTGGGTTGAGAGTGAGTGAGAGATGGTAGCGAAATGACAGAGATCCAGATAGGCGGACGGGTGATTGGCCGGCATCAGCCACCCTTCATCATCGCTGAGACGGGGATCAACCACTGCGGCGATCTGGAGCGTGCCTTCAAGATGATTCGCGCTGCCCGGCAGGTTGGGGCGGATGCGGTCAAGTTTCAGACATTTCAGGCGGAGGAGTTTTGCAGCGATCCTCAGCAGACCTACAGCTACCGCTCCCAGGGGCGTGAGGTGACCGAGTCGATGCTGGAGATGTTTCGCCGCCACCAGTTCGAGCCGGAGCAGTGGCGGCAGATCTGCGACTGTTGCGACGAAGAGGGAATCATCTTCCTCTCCACGCCGCAGAACCGCAGCGATCTGGATCTGCTGCTGGAGCTGGAGATCCCGGCGATCAAAGTCGGTTCCGATGATTTTACCAATCTGCCGCAGTTGCGCGACTATGCCTCCACTGGCCTGCCGATGATCGTTTCCGCTGGCATGGCCGACCTGGACGAGGTGGAGCAGGCGCTGCGGGCCATCGGCACGTTCAAGGGCCACCCGACAGTATTGCTGCACTGCGTTTCCCAATACCCGGCGCCGCCAGAAGATGCCAACCTGCGCAAGCTGACTAGCCTGCGGCGTGAATACCCTGAGCTGATCCTGGGTTACTCGGACCACACCCAGGGGGTGTTGGGGGCGGTGCTGGCGGTGGCATTCGGCGCGCGGGTGTTCGAGAAACACTTCACCCTTGATCACGATCTGCCAGGGCCGGACCATTGGTTCTCGGCGGATATCGGTGAGCTGCAGCAGTGGGTTGAGGCAGTCCGCCAGGCCCATCGGATGCTCGGCAGTGAAGCGGTGGAGCCGACAGCGGTGGAACGTAAGCACCGTGATGCGTTTCGTCGCAGCGTGGTAGCGATCCGTAATATTTCCAAGAATGAGCCCTTCTCGCCTGAGAATCTGGGTGTCCGGCGTCCGGGTAGCGGCCTGAAACCGAACCATATGGATGCATTTTTTGGCCACCGGGCGACCCGCACCATCGCCGCCGGTGAGTTGATCCACTGGTCTGACCGGGAGGGCAACTGGGTTGATTGAACTGCGCTGGCTGGTGGAGAGAGACGACTGAATGGCCAAGATCGACATGCTGCTGGTCTACCCCAAGGCCACCAAAGATTCACCCGTCAATCTGACGCCGCTCTCCATCCTCTATCCTGGCGCGCTGTTTGAGTCCCAGGGCAAGCGGGTCGCCTATTTTGACGCACGCTACGATCCACCGGAGCTGCTCGACGAGCTGATCGGCGAGGCGGACGAGATTGGCGTCAGTTGCTTCACTGGCTACCAGACCGGCCAAGCGGCACGCATCCTGAAACACGCCAAGCGCCTCAAGCCTGGCATCATCACCGGGGTCGGCGGCCACCATGCCCGCATCCTGCCGGAGCAGTGCCTGAGCGAGCCGTTTGTCGACAAGGTCTGGCGGGAGCGGGTCTACGGCGAACACCTCTTTCCCTACAACGAACGCACCAAACACATGTTTGCGCGCGGTGACATGCAGTATTTCACCTCGCGAGGCTGCCCCTTCCCCTGCACCTTCTGCGCCCTCACCTCGCCCTGGAAGCCGAAACCGATCGACGAACTGGAGCGGGAACTGAAGATCATTCACCACGATGTGGGCTTCGACGAGATCTCCTTCAGCGACCCGAATATCGGCTTTGGTGTCTGGAAGGATGACGAGGGCAGGAACGTGCGTATGGACCGGGTCAGACGCATCCAGGAGATAGGCCGGCTGATGCGCGACCTGGGGGTGCGCTGGGACGGCAATATACGGGCCCCCTACCTGTCGCCGGAGATGGTGGAGGCGCTGGTGGAGGCCAGTTGCTTCTCCATCGAGATCGGCTGCGAATCGGGCAACGACCACTTCCTGCGCAAGGTGATCCGCAAGGGGCATGGCGTGAAGGCGATCTGTGAGGCGGCGCAGAACGTGCGCGGCTCCGGGGTCTCGATCATGTACAGCTTTATCGCCAACATGCCGCGCGAGACCCCGGCGATGCTGCGCGATACCCTCGACCTGATCGACTGGATTGTCGATACCGATCCGGATGCGCGGGTCTCGATCTACAACTACGCTCCCTATCCCGGCTCGCCGATGTATGAGGATGCGCTGGCCGGGGTCGACGGCTATCCGCGCTTCGAGCCGCCCGCCAGCATGGAGGGGTGGGGCAGGCTGAAACTGATGCAGTCGCCGATTTACTGGATCGCCGGGCTCAACTTCCGCATGGACAACACTCGCAAGAACTTCCCTGGTGACGACTGGCGGCTGATCGAACCCTACGTCGAGCTGGCCCGCGACAAGTGGCAGCGGCGCGATGTGGCTGAGTTTCCCTGTGATGAGGTGGAGCGGCTGATCGAGGCGCAGGTGCAGAAACGGCGCGCCGGGGATGCTTTGATGTTGGCCGAGGCCGGGGTCTGAAGCCCGCCATGGAACGTCTACGTCTTTTGTGTTTCCACGGTGGATAGGCTTTTCAATTTGAGCATTGGCGAACAGCATAACTTGTGTGGCGAGGAGCAACCATGAACCTGGCTGAGTTCGGCAATCTGTTTATCCGCTTCATCCAGTTCAAGAAGAATCCCTTCCACCCGCTGGTCTGGATCAATGGTGAGCCGGAACTGGGCAAGAATGTCTCAGTGGGGGGGATGTCGGAGATCAACGCCACCGGGGCGCGGCTGGTGATCGGTGACGATTGCGACATCGCTTCCTTCGTGGCGATCAATTGTGTCGACTCTCACAAGCACTGCATCGGTATCTCAGATGAGGTGGAGCGGCGGGATATCATCATCGAAAACAATGTGTTCATCGGTTCTCACGCTGTGGTCAAGGGCGGGGCGATGATTGGCCACCACTCGGTTGTTGCCGCAGGCAGCGTAGTGGATGGGGTGACCATCCCCCCCTACTCTCTGGTCTATGGTAATCCGATGCAGGTGAAGGCCGGTTACTATCGGGAGCGGTGTCAGGGATGCCTAAAATGATATTTTCAGATGAGTGGAGGCAGGCCTGCGCCACCGGCCATCAACATAGTATCTGGTCCTGGTCAGATCTGCTCTCTCTCTATCTCGCCACTGCGCCAGACACATGCTCAACTCGAATGTGCTGGAGCTGGGTACCGGAGCGGGTGCCAATATCAGTTTGTTCCTGCAGCAGGGGCTGAGCTACTACGGTATCGAGGGGGAGTGCGATGGCGGTCGAGTGGTTGCGGGAACGTTTTCCTGAGTATGCCGAGACGATTGCCTGCGGCGATTTTACTCGTGAGATCCCCTGGCCGGGGCCCTTCGCCCTGATCGTCGATCGTGCCTCACTGATCCATAACACCACCGTCGCCATTCAATAGACCTTGGAGTGCTGTTACGATCGCCTCAGCCCGGCCGGTTCTTTCTCGGGGTCAACTGGTGCTCCACCGCCTACTCTGAATTCGACAAGGGCGAGCCGGCGGAGGACGCGCAGACAAAGCGCGGTTTTCGTTCAGGCCCTTTTTCCGGGGTGGAGTGGGTCCACTTCTCAGAGGAACTGCACTTGCAGGAGCTATTTGGTTGATTTGAGCTGCTGTTTCTGGAATATACCCGCAAGCAGCGCCTGATCGATCCGCAGGAGCATGACTTTAAGTTTGCCTCCTGGAGTCTGCTGGCGCGCAAGCCGGGATAGTTGATAACGAACGATGATGCACAAAAGAGAACTTTTTCGCTGGTTCCTATGCGTGGCACTGCTGCCCGCCAGCGGGTTTGCCAGGGTGGAGAAGACGGTTGACCCAACTACCCAACTCAGTAGTTGGAAACTGTCACAGGCGGGCCTTGAGCTGAAGCTGGTCCAGCGCCTGCCGGATCAGACTCGGGGCTTTTTTCAGGCGCGGGGCTTTTCCAAGACCATAGCGGACCAGATCGCCACCCACTGTGTGCTGCAAACTATCGCCAGAAACCGCGCCAGCGATGCCGCTGCTGGAGCGATTAGTATCGATCTCAACGAATGGCGCATCCGCCAGGGGGATAAGGTCCGGGGGCTCAAACTGAAAGAGAGCTGGGATGCGGAGTGGGGCGACGACCAGGTGAGTGCGGCCTCCCGCATCGCCTTTCGCTGGGCGACCTTCCCAACCCGGCAGACCTTTGAACCTGCCGGGGACTATAACTGGGGTATGACAAGCTTTGGGCCGCTGCCCGGAAGCCGCTTCGATCTGAAAGTGGTTTGGAGAGAGGGCGATGAGCAGAAAATCGTATGGATAGAGGCGCTCGAGTGTGCGGAAGATCGTTAAGATGAACAAAACTATCATTGGAACTTTTTTGGCGTCTCTGTTGCTGCTGTTTTGCAGCCGACTCGCTGCTGAGCAATTGCTGACGCGTCTTACAGATCAGCCGGAGGCGCCCGCTTTTGATCTGCCGGATATGGATGGTGAGGCGCACTCGCTGGCAAGTTACAGAGGGCGGCCGGTGATCGTGAATTTCTGGGCGACTTGGTGCCCACCCTGCCGTGCCGAGCTGCCGTCGATGAATCGTGGCTGGGCGAAGATCAAGGATCAGGGAATCGCGATGATCGCGATCAACGTGGGCGAGGATGAGGAGACCATCTTCAGCTTCATGGGCGACTACCCGATCGACTTCCAGGTGTTGCTCGACCAGTCGGGCCAGACTATCCAGCGCTGGCCGATCAAGGGCCTGCCCACCACCTTTGTGATTGATCCAGAGGGGCGGCTGGTCTACCGCGCCATCGGCGGCCGCGAGTGGGACGCCGATGAACTGCTCGATCTGGTGCGCAAACTGAAGTGAACATGTATAGGCCGAGCCATGCCCGACATCATGCGTGATTTCAGCGGGTTGCAAGTGACGGCCATGGGCCGCCCTATCTTTATTTAATTGCCGGATTAACAATACGGCGGTCTTTCATTTTGAGCCCCCATCAGTGGGAAACGGGCAGACATGGCCGCTGTTGCCTTCAGAGCGCTGCTATCGCGCTAATCATCAGATCCATCAGCCAGCAACGAGGCTCAGTGCAGGTTCCTCTCCATCACTTTCGTTATCGTCGTTACTGGCCGGAACGCCCGGTTGCGTATGGCGTTCGTGCAGGAACTTGACCACTTCGACGCGGTAGTGATTGTAAGTTGGGTTCTCGGCCAAGGTCAGGCGATCACGCGGGCGCGGCAGGTCGATATCGAGGATCTCGCCGATGGTGGCCGACGGGCCGTTGCTCATCATCACGATACGATCAGAGAGCAGCACCGCCTCGTCCACGTCGTGGGTGATCATGATCACAGTGTTGTTGAGCCGCGCCTGGATCTCCATCAACGAGTCCTGCATGTGGGTGCGGGTCAGGGAGTCGAGGGCGCCGAAGGGTTCATCCATCAGCAACACCTTGCGCTCCTACTTTGACTTGGTCTTCTTGAAGAGCTGATCGACCGCTAGGCACACGTTGTCGTAGACGCTGAGCCAGGGCATCAGCGAGTGGTGCTGAAATACCACGGCACGATCGGGGCCGGGTTCAGTCACCTCTTTGCCTTCCAGAATCACGCCACCCTCTGTGGCATTCAACAGACCGGCGATGATATTGAGTACGGTGGATTTACCGCAGCCCGAGTGGCCGATCAGCGAGATGAACTCGCCCTGTTTTACCTCCAGCTTGACGTCTTTCAGCACATTCAGCGGACCGTTATCGGTGGGGAAGGTGATGCTGATGTGGTCGATGTTCAGATAACTGTTCATTTCATTGCACCTTGTGCGATTCACAATCGTTGTTTATTCCGGCTTTCAATTTTCAACTTGTAGATCTGTCTTTAGCCGGGCATGTCCGGATAAAGGCAGATCTAGATTGCGGCTTGCGTTAATGAAGAACTGCGTTCTTGTCCCAGCTGGTTCTGCGTTGCAGCATCAACATGCCGCGGTCGAGCAGGAAGCCGATGAGGCCGATCACCAGTACTGCGACCATGATGCGCGCTAGCGAGTTGGAACTGCCGTTCTGGAACTCGTCCCAGACGAACTTGCCGAGGCCGGGGTTCTGCGCCAGCATCTCGGCAGCGATCAGTACCATCCAGCCGATGCCCAGGGAGAGACGCAGGCCGGTGAAGATCATCGGCATGGCGGAGGGCAGGATGATCTTGAAGGTTTTGGTGGTGGCGTTAAGACGCAGCACGCGGCTGACGTTGATCAGATCCTTGTCGACACCGTTCACGCCCACCGTAGTATTGATGATGGTCGGCCAGAGGCAGCAGAGGGTGACGGTGATCGCCGAAGTGAGAAATGACTTGGAGAATGCCGGGTCGTTGCTCACATGGACGGCAGATACCACCATGGTGACTAGTGGTAGCCAGGCGAGTGGCGATACCGGTCGGAGATCTGGCCCCAGCGCCGCATCTGAGTCAGGTACCAGACCGCATCGGAGTCGTAGGGATAGGTGGCGTTGTAGCGGAAGAAGACGTTGAAGTCGGGCACTTCGCGCTTGTCGCCCTTCTCATATTCGAAGGTGCCGGTCATGGAGTTGGCGATCACATCGTAGTCTGCACCCACGTAGTTGGACTGGGAGAGGATCTTTACCGCCTCGGGACGGTTGGCGTTGTTGTTGTCGTCGAGCCACTTGCCGGCACGGATCAGCGCCTTCACAACACGCACGGTGGTGTTGGGGTACTTCTCGGTGAACGCTTTGGTCATGCCGAAGACCTTCTCAGGGTTGTCCTTCCAGATCTCGTAGTCGGTGACAACCGGCACACCGATACCCTTGAATACTGCCTGCTGGTTCCAGGGTTCACCCACGCAGTAACCGTAGATGGTGCCTGCCTCCAGGGTGGCTGGCATCTGCGGTGGTGGAGTGACAGAAAGTAGAGCGTCGGCCTTCATGGTGCCGCTGGTATCGCCCTTGTGTGGTGCGTAGTAACCGGGGTTGATGCCACCGGCCGCCAGCCAGTAACGCAGCTCATAGTTGTGGGTGAAGACGGGGAATACCATGCCCATCTTGAAGGGCTTGCCCTCTTCCTTGAACTTGTCGACCACTGGTTTCAGCGCATCGGCTTTGATCGGGTGTACCGATTTTCCGTCGGGCTGTTTCGGTACATACGGTTTCATTTGTTTCCAGGTTTCGTTGGAGACGGTGATGCCGTTGCCATTTAGATCCATGCTGAAAGGGGTGATGATGTGCGCCTTGGTACCGAATCCGATGGTGGCGGCCAGCGGCTGACCGGCCAGCATGTGGGCACCGTCGAGCTGGCCGTCGATGGTGCCGTCGAGCAGTACCTTCCAGTTGGCCTGGGCCTCCAGGGTGACGTAGAGGCCTTCATCCTCGAAGTAGCCCTTCTCATAGGCGATGGCGAGCGGTGCCATGTCGGTCAGTTTGATGAAGCCGAACTTCAGCTCCTCTTTTTCTGGGTCGCCAATCTCTGCCCTTACCGCGGCGCTGCCTAAGATCATTCCGCCGATGACACTGGCGGTGGCCAGAGCCAGCAGGCTCTTTTTCAGAAAACCACGGCGACCGTGGTTGCCGTTGTTCGACTGTTTCATCTTGCTTGTTCCTCAGTTGCCTAAAGACAAAAAAAGGCGTCGCACCCGCCGTACCTCTATTGAGGTGTGCTTGGGTGGACGCCTTTGTCCGGAGCTGCGCGACCGTCATTGGTGCGTAGCTAAAATTTTTTTGTCAGCCCTCTATCGCCGTTGATGGAGGGTTGTAGGGTTTTCGACATAATTGTCGATATGACGCCGCTTTCATTGCAGGGGGCGTGCCAAAAACGAATAAGTCTGATCCAGCCTTTATCTAGTGGGTGTTTGTGTTCGACTGGGAAGGTCTGGTAAGCGGTTGGCCGGCGCTGACTGCTTCATGATGAAGCATTAGCGGCCTCTGATGGAGCAAAATGGGGCAGTTCAGTGAGAGGGGGTGATAGCCTGTTAGGCGAGTAGTTCTATCGAGGTGATCAGGTTGCGCGCCACATCCGCCAGCCGCTGATTGTTGCTCATCGCTGTCTTGCGCAGCAGTTGATAGGCTGTCTCTTCATCGCATCCTTTGCTTTTCATCAGCAACCCCTTTGCCCGCTCGATCAACTTGCGTTCTTCCAGGGAGGTCTTGATGCGACTCAGCTCATCCTTGAGCGACTGATGTTTGCGGAAACGGGCGATGGCCACCTCCAGTAGCGGTTTGATGCGCTTGTCAGCCAAGCCATCGACTACATAAGCACTGACGCCCGCTTCTATGGCCTGTTGGATGATGTTGCTATCGGCATCGTCGGCGAACATGAGTACCGGTCTTGGGGTGTCGCGGGAGATTCAGCGCATCTGTTCCAAGGTGACCGGGCAGGGTGAATCGAGGTCGATGATGATCACATCAGGCTTCAACTCAGCTACTCGGCGACTGAGGTTTTGCTGCTGTGGAGAGCGGCGATTATCTCGTGTCCATCTTTGCCCAATGTCTGCTTGAGGATCGTTGAGCGTCCCTTGTTCTCATCGACAAGTAGAATTCTAAGGTTTGTTTCTGTGGACATGTGACTGGAAACTGCTGTCTGTGGTTTGCTGACCTGTCCGCTAAATAAGCAATTGTCGGACCAACTGCAAGGTAATTGTGGGCGGGGAGTCTGTTGTTGTGCCGGACGTTGCTGTGAGGTGGCACTCTTGAGATGAATGCCGAAAGTGAAAGCTGTGCTACAGGTTGCTTCCTGTATCGAGCATAAGTGCTGCCACCCGCTGGGCGCCCAGCCCATCGACAATCTTGAAGGCCCGTTGTGACATGGCGCTGAGGCTCTCGGCTGTTTGTGTGGTGATCATCCTGCGCAGCGCCTCGGCATCGTCTGTGGTGATTATTTGTGCTGCCCCGGTTTGAGCCAGGGTCTCGGCATTGGCTTGTTGATCTTCTGACTACACGACGATCAGCGCCGGCAGCCCCAGGGCACAGCGCTCCCAGCCCATCATGCCGCCGCCGCCGATCGCCAGATCGGCCTGGCGCATCAGTTCGGCGACCTCTTCAGTCTGGATGTGCAGGCGGCGGTCGGATCGCTGGCAGCGCCGCTGCAGGCCCGTCAGATCGGGATGGTGGCTGCCGACCAGCAGATCGATCCCCTCCACCAGCTCTAGCCCTTCAAGCGCATCGAGCGCCCAGTCGCTGAGGTTGGTGTCGTCAGCGCCGCCGAAGCTGAGCAACAACCGCCTGACTCCCCGCTCGCGTATCCGGCAGTGATCCCGCAGTCGGCTGAACTCCGGGCGTAGCAGCGCATAGTCGGGGCCAAACAGGGTGCGGCACTCTGCCGGCAGCAGCCCCTGATAGTCCTGCTCAGGATCACTGCGCAGGGTGAAATCGAGCAGTAGATCGACTTGGTGCGGGCGGTTGGCGAGATCCTCGATCGCCATCAGTCGTGGTACCACTTCACGCAGCTGACGCTGCCACTCTATGCTCAGGCCGTAGTGGTCGACGAGCAGCCAGTCGGGTCGATTGCGCGCTGCCCAGGACCGGCAGCTGGCCGCGTCTTCAGCCTCGGTTTCGGCCTCGACTAGATGGCAGGGGAAGTCGCCGAGCAAGTGCTTATTGAAGTCGTCACGGCGGGCATGCAGGAAGTCGATCGCTGCACCCCGCTTGCGCAGAGCCAGTGCCAGTGCGCGGCAGCGCAGCAGATGGCCACTGCCGATGTCGCTGCCGCTGTCAGCGCGGATCGCGATCTGCACTGCGGCGTGCCTCCAGCTCCGCCAGGCAGAGAGCCAATTCCAGGTCGTCAGCGGTGTCAATGTCCACCGAGCGGCGAAATGGCATGATGTGGGCGCGCATGCCGGGGCCGTAGAAGTTGCGGCTGCGCAGCAGTTCGTCGCTGAAGGTGGCGTAGGTGCTGCCATTGCCGGCGATCAGCTCGCCGACCTGGTCGGCACGCATATCACAGAGCTCAGGCCATTGCGGGGCGACCGTGCCGTCTCTCTCCAGTCTCAGTGCCTGATAGGGGTAGTGGCTGTAGTGGGCGGCGGCTAGGGCGTAGTGGCAGCGGCCGCGTTCCAACAGCCCGCAGGTGGCGGCTACGTCAGTGGCGTTGCGTAGCGGTGCGGTGGCGTAGAGGCAGCAGATGATCTGGTAGTGGTGGCCGGCCTGCTGTTCGCGGCTCAGCCAGTCACAGCAGACGTCGACCACGGTGGCGGAGTCGTGGCTCAGTTCGGCGGATCGCTGTGCGACCTCGGCGCCGTGGTGGGCGGCGATCCCGGCGATCTCGGCGTCCTCGGTGGAGACTACCACGCGTTCAAAGATGTCGCTCTGCAGGGCTGCCTCGATAGTGTAGGCGATGATCGGCTTGCCGCGGAATTCGAGGATGTTTTTGCGTGGCAGCCGTTTCGAGTTGCCCCGCGCCGGGATGATGGCGACCGCGTCAGTCACTGAGGTGCTCCAGGTTGAGGCGCGCGCCGGCAGAGAGGTCGCGACGCAGATGACGATCTCTGAGCTGGTCAAACAGGTCTGGCGGGATGCCGCCGGCGGGGCGGCGGAACTCCACGTCGATCTCGCTGAGATGCTGCCCAGCCTTGGCGTCGCTCATCAGCCAGGCGCTGCGCCGGATCTTGTTGCGCTGTTTCAACTCATCTGCATGCAGGGTGCGGCGGTTGCTGCCGAGGCCGATCTCCACCTCGCGGATGGTCTGGATGAAACGGTGCATCTCTGGTGGTTCGAGGGAAAAACAGTGCTCCACGCTGGGGGTGGTTCGGTCTTCGCTGATGGTTTTCTCCAGCAGGTTAGCGCCCAGCGCCAGCGCCGCCACATCCATCTCCCAGCCCGGGGTGTGGTCGGAGAAGGCGGCGGGGAAGGGGAACAGCCGCTTCAGGGTCGGGATGATATTGAGGTTGATGCTGTTGAGTCGCGCCGGGTAGCCGGAGGGGCACTGGTGGATGATGATCTGCTCGTTGCCCTCGGTGAGGATCAGGTCCACTGCCGTCTCCACCTCGCCGAGGGTGGCACTGCCGGTGTCGAGCTGTAGGCAGAGACCGGTGCGCGCCGCATAGCGCAGCAGTGGGTGGTGGTTGATGTCGCCGGAGGCGATCTTGATCGAGTCGCACCCCAGCTCCACCAGCAGGTCGATATCCTCCTCGAAGGAGGCGGTGGAGAAGAAGGCGAGGCCGAGGCTGTCACTGTAGCGCTTTAGCTCACGCCACTCGTCGCGGCTCAGACAGCGGCGGTGGAGGATCTCGTAGAGCGGCTCTTCGACTCTCTGCAGGCGACCACTCTCTCGGTCCACCAGGATCTCGTAAGAGAACGGCATTTTTTTGTCGGCGACCAGCCGCTCCGGGTCAAAGATCTGGAACTTCACTGCATCGGCGCCGGCCTCTGCGGCATGCTTCACCAGGCGTTTTGCCATCTCCAGTCCGTTATGGGTGGGGCCGGCTTCAAAGGTGATGAAGCAGGGGTGGTCGTCGCCGATATATCTGTTGCCGATCCTGACCATTGCCGCTCCTGAGTCTGGTTGTGGTTGTGGTTGTGGTTGTGGTTGTTTTAGGCTGTTGCCGTCAGAAGACTAGCAAGATTCGATCCGATGTGTATTGCGGTTGCTGTCGCAGCGTAAAGAGTGGTAGTAAACGGGTTGGATCTGGCCGGGAGTTGAGCGATGTCGAATGTAGTGCTGGCGGTGGTGGCCCATCCGGATGATGAGGTATTGGGTTGCGGTGGGGCGCTGGCGCGGCATGCGGCGGAGGGGGATCGGGTGCATATCCTGATTCTTGGTGAGGGGGCCACTGCGCGCGATCCGCAGCGCGACCCTCAGGCCCGGGCGGTGGATATCGAACGGTTGCAGCAGTCGGCGAGACGCTCGTCAGAGATTCTTGGCGCCGAGCCCCCCGAGTTTGCCGGTCTGCCGGATAACCGGTTCGACGGCATGGAGCTGCTCGATATCACCAAGCGGGTCGAAGCAGTGGTGTTTGAGTTGGCGCCAGGTATCGTCTATACCCACTTCGTCAATGATCTCAACATTGATCATCGCCTGACTCACCATGCAGTGCTGGCGGCCTGTCGGCCGATGCCGGGGCGTTCGGTGCGACGGTTGCTGGCGTTCGAGGTCTGCTCCAGTACCGAGCTTTCACCCAGCGATGCGCCGGCCTTCCGGCCTAACCACTTTGTCGCGATTGACGGCTATCTGCAGCGGAAACTGGAGGCGCTCTCTGTCTACGACACGGAAATGCATCCGTTTCCGCATGTCCGGTCGCCTCGGGCGCTGGAGGCGCTTGCTCACCTACGCGGCGCCCAGGTGGGGGTGGTGGCGGCTGAGGCGTTTGAACTGGTGCGGGAGATCCGTTGAGACGGTGCTCTCCTATTGGTGTTGTGCTAGATCAGCCGGAGGTTAGCCGCCGATTGCCTGTTTGTGGTGTTTTATCTGACAGTGGCCGTCAAGGGAGCCCAAGCCCAACTGGATTGCCCTGAAGGCGGAGATTCCACCGCGGTACTGATGGATGGCGAACTGTTGCGCCATACTGATGGAAAAGTCTTGATGACCCTTTGCGTTGGCGCAGCGCCGCACCATCTCTGAAATTGCCTGTTCCCTTTTCATCCCCTTTCTCCAGCTAGTTTCTCAACCTATTGTGTATGCGGCAAATATCAGGATTTCTTTATGCTCGAAAACCTCTTGCCTTAATGAAATAAAGCGAATCCGAGGGAATTAAAAGTGCTTTCTGGATTTAGTGTGCGACGGGTCACGTAAAAACCCAGATCTGTCAAGTTTTTTTACACTTCTCTTGTTGAGACTGGCCCGGTCCGGGCCCGTTAGCCTGTCTGTGAGTCGAAGGGGGTGTTTTGGGAACGGGATTTGCAGGCCCTGATGTCGAGATCCCGACAGCGCTGAATAAATGCACTCCAAGCCTATGAATTCCAATGGATAGTCAAAAAAACATCGGATTTGATCGTGTCAGAGAGCCACTCTGGCGGAAATTTGTCGGTGAGGAGCCGGCCTGCCGGGTGGAGTTGATGCCGGGCGGGGTGATCCGGCTGGGCCTCTCCGATGCTCCCTCAGCCTTTGAGTCGAGCGATCCGCGGGCGTTGCTCGAGTGGCTTAAGGCCTGTGCACCTCAATGGCAACAGCTCGAGCTGGTCGACCGGGGGGCGAATGATTGGCTGAGCACCCTGAGAAAAATTGTGGGCGGGTTGGCCGAGGGCACGCGTATCTGTCTCGACATCCCATCTGCAGATAGCTGTGACCTTATCTATGGTGCGGACCAGCCGGTTTCCGGTGAGTTAGGGCGGAAGTTGCAGGCGCTGACCCGGCAGGGCCTGACCCTACTCGACGGGCGTCCCTTTTTGCAGTTCGACTCCGCAACGGTGACGCGGCTGATCTGTGAGGCGCCGCCGAGCGAGGCACATCGCACCACGCCGCGGCTCTGGCAGCGGGCGCTCTCCTGGGTGGGCAACGATAGGCTGATGCAGGAGTTTCTGCAGCTGCTGCAGGAGGACCTGTTCGCCAGCCTGCCGCCGGAGTATTGCGACCGCCTCTGGGTGCGGCTGGAGAGAGTTGCTGCAAAGTCTGCTGACAACCAGATTCAATCGCAATGGCAGCAACAACGTACGGCACTTGATGGTGGCCTCAATCTGGCCGCCCTGATGTCGCTCAATCCGCAGCTGGATGAGGCCTGGCTGGAACGCTTCAACGGTTATCTGAGCGATCTGCGTTGCGCGCTACTGTGGCATCGATTGAGTTTTCTGTTAGCGCATCTGCCGGGCTGTGATCTGAGTGGCCTGCTCAACAGTGACTCGCAACGCATCCTGCAGCGATGGCGTGAGATGGGGGAGCTGGATGCCACCACCACCGAGATCTGCCGTAGCTGGCACCAGCTGCCGGAGGTCAGGGAGGCGCTGGAGTTTGAGGGCATCAACTTTGGTGATGTGCGCGAGTACGACAACTTTGCCAGCTTCCAGGAAAACTATCAGCTGCTGCGCCGGGAGGAGAGCCAGTGAGCGGTCCGGCCATTGTTTGCATGCTCTGGGATAAGAACCATGCGGCCCTGTATGAGTACGTGCGGCGCCGTCCCTGCACCGTGATCACGGTTCGCGGCAACTGTCTGCCTGAGCTGCAGCGGGGGATTGAGGCGGCCGGAGGCAGCCTGCTTGCGGTGGAGGATGCGCTGACCCAGGAGGAGTTTCTGCAGCTCGATGAGGAGTCGAAGCAGCGCGCGCAGCTGGTGGCGCAGGGGCTAGATTGTGATCAGTGGAAGGGGTTTTGTGAGGCACAGGGAGTGCATTCGGCGCGGGTCAACGAGCTGCTGACTGGCGGCATGAAGGGGTATTTGCATCGTTGCATGATCGGTGTCAAGGCCCTCGACCGGCTGCGTGAGCGTTACCAGCTGGAGCTGATGCTGGTCAACGAGGAGTACACTGGCAGCGCCAAGCTGTTCGTCAAGTGGGCCAAGGCTCGCGGGGTGCCGGTGCTGCATCTGCTGCATGGCACCGGGCTGGCCAAATCTTACAACGTGCACGACTGCGTGAATGCGGATTGTTACGCGGTGGGCTCGGACTACAGCAAGGAGGGATTGCTTGATCTGGGAGCACCCGATTCGATCCTCAAAGTCACCGGCTTTCCTGCCTGGGACCACTATCGGGAGCTCGCGCAGCAGCGTGTCTCGATTCGCAGTCAGCTAGCAAAGCACTACCGGCTCGATCCGCAGCGGCGTTGGGTGGGCTACTTCACCACTTGGGCCTCCACCACCACCGCCTATGCTGAGCACAGTGAGTATAAGCTGCTGATTGCCGGCATCTTTCTCGCCTGTGTGCAGCTCTGGGCCAAGGGGATCGACTTTCAGTTGATTATCAAGGATCGGGAGTCGAACGAGCGCTTTGGTCAGAAATTGACAGCGGAAGTGGCCAGAGCCCTGGGCATCCCGGCGGATGCCTACCGTTACATCACCGAGAATACCGAGGGGCTGACGGTGGCTTCTGATGTGGTGGTCTCTTCCGGTTCCAACCTCTCCATTGAAGCGGGCATCGCGGGCATTCCGGCGATCAACCTGCTTAGCCCTTCCCAATGGCTGTTGGGGCCGCCCTATCCCGATGTGGGGATGAAGGAGGCGCGGGTGGAGAGCCTTGCGGGGGTGTTGGAAACCTGTCTGCAAGGCGAGCCCAGCCAGCTGCAGCCGCTAGCGCGTTTCGCCGGCCCCAACGGGGATGGCCACTGCTTCGAACGGGTGGCGGAGCTGATGCTGAGAATGGCACAGGGCGAGGCGGTGGTGGAGATAGGGGAGTTAGACGTGACAGACCAACAGATGCAGAAAAAGCCGACTGTGATTGAAATTCCCGCGGAGGAACCGGTTGAGGTGCAAAAGCCGACGCCACTCTGGCAGCAGGATGGCGAGAACAGTTCGCTACACGGCAGCTACTATGAAAACCCACGCGGCGACCTGTTCAACCTGTTTGCCCATCCGCCGCGTATCGTGCTGGAGTTGGGTTGCGGCACCGGTGCCACCGGCCAAGCCATCAAACAGCGCTACCCGGACGCGCTGGTGATGGGATTTGAGCTCAATAAACAGGCGGCGGCGATCGCCCGTGAGCGGCTCGACTGGGTGGTACAGGGCAATATTGAGCAGATGGACCTGGCCTCCGCCGGTTTTCGTCCGGCCAGCATCGACACCTTCATCGCCGCCGATGTGCTGGAACACCTCTACAACCCCTGGCTGATGCTGCACAAGCTGCGTCCCTTCCTCACTGACGATGCCCAGGTGATCGCCAGCATCCCCAACTCGCGCAACGCCGGGTTGCTGCGTGAGCTGGCCGGCGGTAGCTGGACCTATCGGGATGAGGGGCTGCTCGACTGGACCCACATCCGCTTCTTCACCCGTCAGGAGATCGAAAAGCTCTTCAGCGAGACCGGCTACCGTGTCGCCTGCTGGGAGAGTCGCTGGGATGGGGTGACGCCTGATCTCGATTTTGAAGACGAACAGCGCCGGGATGTAGATCTGGGCAATATGGTGTTGAAGAATCTCAGTCGGGAGGAGTGGCAGCAGTTTCGCGCCCTGCAGTTCGTGGTGCGGGCGGAACCGCTGCCGCTGGCTGGACCTGAGGCAGTTGCCACGCCGGCGGAGGGAGAGGCAGCATCGCCGCTTACGGCGACGACACCTGAGACAGCGTATGAACCAGCCGCCCTGTTGGAGCGGGTGGAGGCACCGATGGGTGCGGAGTCAGAGCTCCTGCGGCAGGAGACGGATGATAGTCAGTCTGAGGCCCCGTTGCTGGCGGATCAGCGTCTGCAGATTGCCTTTTTCGTGCAGGATGGTGAACGGGATGTCTGCTGGAAGATCCGCGTGCGTGAGCCGTTTAGTTACATGGCCGATCTGATCGAGCCGATCTGGGCGACGCATAACCCGAAGGGGGTCTGTGAGGTGGACGAATCGGCCATCGAGCGCGCTGATGTGATCGTGGTGCAGCGCCACTTTCCCCGCCCGGAACACAGTGGGGTGCTGGATCGGATGTTGCGGTCGGGCAAGCCGGTCTACTATGAGACCGATGATCTCTTCACCAAGGTGCCGGAGGGACACGATGCCTTCGGCATCGGCCTGGAGACTCGCGCCCATGTGCTCGATTTCATTGGCAAGGCGAGCGGGCTGATTGTCTCCACCGAGGCGCTGAAGGAGGCCTATCTCCCCTACAACAAGAACATTAGTGTGCTGCCGACGGTGCATCCGGCGGCGCTGATTCCGACGCAGGCACCGCCGCTGCGTGACCAAGAGCCGGTGACTATCGGTTATGTTGGCACTGTGACCCATCTGGCCGATCTGCGGATGATCGAGCCGGCGCTGCTGCGTATCCACAAAAAGTACGGCAAGCGGGTGCGCTTTGTATTCGTCGGCTGTGTCACCCCCAAGCTGGAGCGGCTGGCCGATCGAGTGGAGCGCTTTTCTAGCCTGGAAGAGTATCTGGCGAAACTGCCGGAGTTGGGGCTGGATATCGGCCTGGCGCCGCTGCAGGAGAACGACTTCAATCGGGTTAAGAGCAACATCAAATGGATCGAATATACCGCAGCCGGTGCGGTGGGGGTCTACTCCAATCTCACTCCCTATCTCAGTGTACAGGATGGCCGCGGCGGTTTTGTGGTGCCAAATACCGAGGATGCCTGGCGTGAAGCGATTGAGAACCTGATCAACGACCCTCATTTGCGTCATCGCATGCTGTTGAGCGCACGTGAGCGAGTGCTGCAGGAATGTACCGTAGAGGCGCAGATCGAAAACTATCGGGAGGTCTACAGTTCACTGCTGGAGCGCGATCTGAATGCGACCTTTCATGCTGACATGAATCAGTGCTACGCGGAGTGGGTGGAGAAGCATCAGCTGACCGAAAGCCAGGCCCAGTACCACGCGGAGCGCATGATGACCGAGTGGCGGGTGAATCCTGGTTTTCATCTGCTGCTGCCCTTTCAGAAGGGCGAAGAGGCGGCGCTTGCCGATACTCTGGATAGTCTGTCACAGCAGCTCTACTCCGGCTGGGGCCTGAGTGTGGTTTCACAGCAGCCCTCACCCGGTGGGTTTTTCGATGAGCTGGATATGGTCGAGTGGGTGCAGGTGGAGGGGAATCTGATGCAAGGCATCAATGCGGTGCTGTCCGACTCCAGCACCGATTGGGTGGCGCTGATCGCCGCCGGTGACAGGCTCGCCCCGGATGCGCTGATCTCCTGCGGCGACTACATCAATCTCCATCCCCAGGCGGAACTGCTCTACATAGATGAGGATTGGCTCGACGACAACGGCCAGCGCTACAACCCGCTATTCAAGCCGGAATTCAACCTGGAGTTGCTGCGTTCCATGCCCTATCTGGGGGCCTTTCTGCCGGTGCGTCGCGAGCTGCTGCAGTCGTTGGGTGGTTATGCCGTGGAGCCGGGCGTGGCGCAGTACGATCTGGCGCTGAAGCTGGCGGAGCGGGCGGACGCAGAGACCCTGCTGCATATCCCCAAGGTGCTGCTGCACCGTCAGGATCGCTACCAGCTGGCACGGGATGAGGCGGCGGTGGTGGAGGCGCGTTGTCAGGTGCTGCTGGCACATCTGCAACGCTGTGATATCGATGCCAAGGTGCAGAATGGCATCAGCTTTGGCACCTTTTTTGTCGACTATCCGCTGCTGAGCGAGCCGCTGGTCTCGATCATTCTGCCGTTCCGCGACTTGGAGGGGATCACCAAACCGGCGATCAATACCCTGCTGGAGACGAGCAGCTATGCCAACTTCGAGCTGCTGCTGGTAGACAACGGCAGCCGTGAGCCAAGCTTGCTGGAGTTTGTCCGGCAGCTGGAGCGAAATGATTCTCGGGCAGCGGCTGCTGCACGACGATGCCCCCTTCAACTACTCAGCGATCTGCAACCGGGCGGCGCAGCAGGCCCAGGGAGATTTCCTGTTGTTCCTTGATAGCGACACCATGGTAGTGCTCAGCAACTGGCTGGAGCGGCTGCTGGCGCAGGCGCTGCGACCGCAGGTTGGGGTGGTCGGGCCGCGCCTGATCTACACCAGTGAGCGGATCGAGAGCGCTGGGCTGGTGCTCGGCATGGGCGGAGATGCCGGCTCACCCTTCGTCGGCATCTCGATGCGTGAAGATGGCTACATGGGGCGGCTGCAGGTGGCCCAGGAGTACTCGGCGGTGAGCGGTTCTTGTCTGCTGATTCGGCATGAGCTGTTCGATCAGGTGGGCGGCCTGGATGAGCAGCACTTTGGCGTGCGTTACAGCGATGTGGACCTCTGTCTGAAGGTGAAGGCGGCCGGTTACAAGGTGATCTGGACGCCGTTTGCCAGTCTGGTGCACTTTGGACGGCAGACGATCCACAGCTATGCCGACAATAGCTTTGTCAAGATGGTGGCGCGCAGCCAGGAGGCGCTGGTGTCGCGCCACCTGCCGGCGCTGGCCAATGATCCGGCCTTCAACCCCAATCTGAGCCTGCTGCACAAAGAGGTCCAGCCCGAGACCGAGATGGATGTGACCTGGGAAGCGGCATTTCACCCCAGGCCCAGGGTCTGGGCCTATCCGGTCAACTCCGGTGGTGGCGGTGAGTATCGGGTGCGAGCGCCGTTGCGGGCGCTGGAGCAGGCGGCGCTGGCGCAGATTTCGCTACTGCCCAATTCTGAGGGGCGGGAACGCACCCGGGTGCCGAGCCTGCCTGAGATGGCCCGCGCTGCGCCGGACAGCCTGTTTGTGCTGCACGGCATCAACGATCTGATGATCCGCTGGTTGGATCTCTACCGGAAGTACACCGATACCTTTCTGGTCTTTAGTCTCGATGACAACCTGTTTCACCTGCCGCAGAAGGGCGGGCAGAAGAACCGTTTGCCCAGCGATATGCGGAAGCGGGTGCGGCGGGCGCTGAAGCACTGTCATCGGCTGATCGTCACCACCGAGCCGTTGAGGGAGGTCTATCAGGACTTTATCGAGGATATCTGGGTGATGCCGAACCGGCTGGAGACGCAGCGCTGGGGCAGTCTGGAGTCGAAGCGTGGCCAGGGTAAAAAGCCACGGGTAGGGTGGGCCGGTGCCGCCCAGCACCGGGGGGATCTGGAGCTGATCCGGCCGGTAATGGAGGCGTTGCAGGACGAGGTGGAATGGGTCTTTATGGGAATGTGCCCGACTCCGCTGCGGCCGCTGGTGGATGAGTACCACGACGGGGTGCCATTCGTCGACTATCCGCAGAAGCTCGCCAGCCTGAATCTGGATCTGGCGATTGCTCCGCTGGAGCACAATAAATTCAATGAGGGCAAGAGCAACCTGCGGCTGCTTGAGTATGGGGCCCTTGGTTGGCCGGTAATCTGTTCTGATGTGGAGCCCTATCGCAATAGTCCGGCAACCTGTCTACCCAATAAGCCGGGAGCCTGGGAGAAGGCGATTCGCGAACGTATCCACGAGCCGGATGCTCTGGCTGACGAGGGCGACCGGATGCGGGCCTGGGTGCGGGAGAATCATATGTTGGAAGATCACCTGGAGGAGTGGATGCAGGCGCTGTTCTCTGATGAGGTGTTGCGCCAACTGCTGAAGCCGGCGGGGTAGTTAGAGAGTTTTAGCTGAACCATGAGGGGAATGGTGTTCCTGGGTTCCATTTTTTGCCTTTCTCATGGAATGTTTGATTATTCATTAAAAACAAATCGTTATCAGTGAGTGCAGAGCTGTCTTTTTATAAGGGGAGGGGTTAAAGATCCCTGGCAGGCTGCCGTTACAGAGGCCGGAAGCGGTAAATACCATCACTCTCGAAGGTATATCTGCTAAATGCAAACCCGATGCCCAGGCTTGATGTACAGCATCGCCGGGTGATTAGGAGAAAAGTTATGGCACTCGTAGTCAATACAAACGTAATGTCGCTGAACGCCCAGCGTAACCTCTCTTCCACACAGAACGATCTAGCCAAATCCCTGCAGCGGTTATCTTCCGGTCTGCGCGTCAACAGCGCGAAAGACGACGCGGCGGGTCTCTATCAGATTGAAAAGATGACTGCGGATATCCGCGGTCTGAATCAGGCCACACGTAACGCGGCAGACGGCATCTCACTTGGTCAGACTGCGGAAGGTGCCCTCGGTCAGATCGCCAACAACCTGCAGCGGATTCGTGAGATTGCGGTGCAGTCATCCAACGCTACCGTTGAAGATCGCACCGGCCTGCAGAAGGAGGTGGATCAGCTGACTCAGGAGATCTCCCGTATCGTGCAGACCACCGAGTTCAATGGTACTTCCCTGTTGTCCGCCACTGCCAGCATGAGCTTCCAGGTGGGTCAGGATGGCAAGGCCAGTCACCAGGTGAGCGTCAAAACTATCGACCTGACCAGCCTGAATGCCTACGCTTCAAGCCTGACCGCTACCGGCACCATCAATGTCAGTAGTGCCTCCGCCGCATCGGCAGAGTTGAGCACCGCATCCACCGGTATCGAAAACGACATCACATCAGTGGCTCAGAATCGAGCAACCTTCGGTGCCGTGCAGAATCGTTTCGAGGCGGTTATCTCAAATCTTTCGAATTACGCTGAGAACCTCACTGCTTCACGCAGCCGGATTCAGGATGCCGACTTTGCGGCGGAGACCGCGGCACTGACAAAGACGCAGATCCTACAGCAGGCTGGTGTCTCGATACTGTCTCAGGCCAATGTTGTTCCGCAGAGTGCCCTGGCGCTGTTGCAGTAAGCTCATCGACCGGCATCCGGGTGATCTAGCCCGGATGCACTAGACTCGAAGAGATCAGCCTCAGGGTGGATGCAATGACAACCGAAGTAACAATGGGATCGCTGCTTCAGTTCAGCCGGACGACCCAGCCCCAATGGGTGGAGCAGGCCAGGCCAGCAGAAGCTGCACGTCAGGTTGCTGAGCGGAATATATCGATCCATCAAGACCAGGCTGAAGAGGAGTCCCAGGGCAGTCTTGAGCGGCTGGAAAAGATGGTTGAAGAGCTCAATCAGAAGGTCCAGCAGCAGAAGCGCTCACTCCAGTTCAGCGTGGATGAGGAGAGTGGCAAGACAATCATCAAGGTAATTGATCTGGATCGGGACGAACTAGTTCGCCAGATCCCACCTGAAGAGGTCATCCGGCTTGCACAGCGTATGCAAGAGAATTCTGGGGTGATCCTTAAGGCGAAAGCCTGAAAGAGATCGGCTTGCCGCTGTAGAGTTCAAACTTAGACTTTCACCCTGGATGGACTCTCCTCCAGGGTAAAACAAATTAAATGGAGGGGAGACGATCATGGCTTCTATTCTCGCTCCCGGTGTTGGATCTGGGCTCGATGTCAACAGCATCATTGATCAGTTGATGAACCTGGAGCGGCTGCCGCTGGATCGTCTGCAGAATCAGGAGAGCCAGGTCAACGCGCAGATCAGCGCCTATGGCCAGCTGCGCAGTGCTGTGTCGGATTTTGAAACGGCTATGGATGGCTTGGGCTCTCTCTCCAAGTTCCAGGTCTTCTCCGGTTCATCCTCCAACGCGGATGCCTTTACCGCCAGTGCGGATGAGACTGCCAATGTGGGCAGCTTCAATATCAACGTCACCCAACTGGCTCAACGCCACAAGCTCGCCTCCACTACCTTTACCAACAAGGATACTGTGGTGGGAAGCGGCACTCTGGATATCTCGGTGGGCAGTGGCAGCTTCAGTCTCACCATCGACAGCAGTAACAACACCCTGGCGGGCATTCGAGATGCGATCAATCAGGCCAGTGATAATCCAGGGGTGGCCGCCACCATTCTCAACGAGAGTGGTGGCAGCCGCCTGATCCTGACTTCGAATGACAGCGGTGCGTCGAATGCCGTTGAGGTGGTGGTCTCGGGGGATGCAGGGCTTTCCCAACTCCATTACGAGGCGGCAGGTACGCAGAACCTGACTCAGGTGGCGGCTGCTCAAGATGCCCAATTGACCGTCGATACCTTTAGTGTGACCAGTAGTTCGAATACGATCAGTGATGCGATTCAGGGTGTGACCCTTAATCTTAAAACAACTGGTAGTGGCACGGTCGATTTCAGCAGAGATGATGACGCTATTGCCGAGTCAGTGGATGCATTTGCTACCGCCTTCAACAATCTGCGCAATACCATCGATAGCCTTTATGATGGGCAGTTGGCGGGAGACAGCACCCTGCTGACCATGGAAAGCCTGATGCTTGGCATAGTCAATAGTGGTGCCTCGATTACTGGTGGCAGCTACACCCATATGACAGAAGTGGGGCTCTCCATCGGCAAGGATGGCCGGATGAGTCTTGATAAGAGCGCATTGAGCAAGGCGATGGATTCCGATTTCAGCGGGGTCAGCAGGTTGTTCGCGGACAGTGATCAGGGATTTGCCAAACGCTTGGGTGATCTCGCCCACGATCTGCTGACTGCTGATGGTATGGTGGATGCGCGTGAGGATGGACTGGCTGCCCGCATTGATACCCTGCAGGATCGACAGAATCAGCTTGAATATCGTCTCGATCTGACTGAACGACGCTATCGGGCCCAGTTCGCCGCGCTCGACTCGTTAATGGGGCAGTTGCAAACTACCAGCAGTTTTCTTTCGCAACAGTTCTCATCCTAAATATAAATGAGATGGTTGAAGGAGATGAGAGCCTGACTGGTATGGGATGGAAACAAAGAGACTCTTCCTAGAGGGAAAGAGCGCTGCAGAGAGCGGTGATCCAGACAAGAATGAGAAACAGTCGTGAGGCATAATTACCCATGAGCCATTTAAAAAAGCGTGGAATATCCCAGTATGGACAGGTGGCAACCAGCTCAGAGGTTGCCTACGCTAGTCCGCACCGGCTCGTCCAGATGTTGATGGAGGGTGCGCTGGACAAGATGGCGGCGGCGAAGGGGTTCATACAGCGCAAGGATATGGGGCAGAAGAGCCGGCATATCAGTTGGGCGTTGTCTATCATCAACGGCCTGCGCGGCGCACTCGATTTAGAGAGTGGTGGTGATATTGCCCGCAACCTTGATGACCTCTACGAATATATGGGGCGTCGCCTGATGGCGGCCAACAGCAGCAACGATCCGGAAATCCTCGATGAGGTCGCCTCGCTGCTGACCGAGATCAAGCTTGCCTGGGATGCATTGCCGGATGAGGTCAAACAGCTGCCACAGGAGAAGATCTCTCCTGCAGTGGGTGCCTAGATGGTTGTGAAAGATGACCTCCTGGAGCAGGTTCTGCTGCTGACCCGCCAGATGCGTGAACAGGCACAACAGGCTGCCTGGGAGGAGGCGGAGCGGACGGAGGTGCAGCGCAGCCGTCTGATCGCTGAGTGTTTTGATGGTGAAGAGGCGTTTGGTGACCAGATGCTGGCTGCCAACAAGGTTCAGGAGATCATCAGGCTCGATACGGAGATCATGGCGATAGGCGACCGTTCCAGGGATGAGATCCGCACCCAGTTGAATCGTCTGCAGCAGGGCCGGCAGGTGGCAAAGGCCTACCGCCGTTTCAGCCGCTGACCTGGACGAAAATCAGGCAAGCACCAGCTCAATTACCGCCTTGCTGCCGAAATAGGCCAGCATCAAAACCACGAATCCACTCAGGGTCCAGATCAATGCCTTCTGGCCTCGCCAGCCAAAACGGTATCGTCCCCACAGCAACATTCCAAACACGATCCATGCGGTGATCGACAGCACCGTCTTATGCACCAGTCTCTGCGCGAACATGTCGTCAAGAAACAGAAAACCGGAGCCCAGCGCCAGCGTCAGCAGGAAAAAACCGGCACCGATCATCTCGAATAGCAGGCTCTCCATGGTCTGCAGGGGGGGCAGGGCGCGGATAAAGCCGCCGGGGTGACGATGGTGGAGCTGGTGGTCCTGGATCGCCAGCAGAATAGATTGGACGCTGGCGAGGGTGAACAGGCTGTAGGCCAGCATCGAGACCAGCACATGGACAGTTAAACCGAGGGAAGCGTTTTCGTTCAGCAGGTGAACCGAGCTGAAACGGGTCTCTAGGAGGATCGCCAGGGCCGCCATCGGCAGCAGAACTATACCCAGATTCTCAACCGGCTTGCTCAGGGCAGAGAGCAGCAGCAGCAAGGTGATGGTCCAGGCGATTAGCGAGAAGGCATTAAAAAAGCCCAAATTGACGCCCGTGCCGCTTACCAGATTACTCCAGAGCAACAACGCATGCAGGACCACCCCAGCAAAGCCAATAGCCAGTCCAGCTGAACGGGGCAGCAGCCTGACGCTGCGGCTGCTGAATAGCCGCACGCCAAAGATCAATCCGGATAGCAGATAGGCCGTGATGGTAAATGATGTCAGCAAAACGGCTGGATTCCCTGTTGCGGTGGTTCGATAACTGAGGTGTCGCGATAATCGCATATAAGGCGTGTTTGATGGAAGGCCGACTAACAGCCCGCTAGGGGGCCAAACTCAACTGCTATATACTGTGCCGGTTTTGATCTTACGCCCGTGGGGCCTGCTTGGTGGAACGCTCATGTTTGAAAGTTTGACACAACGGCTTGGAAAGGTGCTCGACAACCTGCGGGGGCAGGGGCGCCTTTCGGAACAGAATATCAAAGATACCATGCGTGAGGTGCGCATGGCGCTGCTGGAAGCGGATGTAGCGTTACCGGTGGTGCGTGCCTTCGTCGATGAGGTGAAGGCCAAGGCGATGGGTGAGGAGGTGATGAAGAGCCTCACCCCCGGCCAGACCCTGATCAAGATCGTCAACGACGAACTGGTGCGGGTGATGGGAGAGGCGAACGAATCCCTCGACCTGGCCGCCCAGCCCCCCGCAGTGATCCTGATGGCCGGTCTGCAGGGTTCGGGTAAGACCACCAGCGTTGCCAAACTTGCGCGCTGGCTGCAGCAGAACGGTAAGAAGAAGGTGATGGTGGTGAGCTGCGACGTCTACCGTCCCGCCGCCATCAAACAGTTGCAGACCCTGGCCAAAGATGTCGGCGCCGAGTTCATCCCCAGCTCCGCCGATCAGAAGCCGGTGAAGATCGCCAAGATGGCGCTGGCTGAGGCGAAGAAGGCCTATGCTGACGTGCTGCTGGTGGATACCGCCGGACGTCTGCATGTGGATGACGAAATGATGGCGGAGATCAAGCAGCTGCACGCCAGCGTTGATCCGGTCGAGACCCTGTTCGTGGTCGACTCCATGACCGGTCAGGATGCGGCCAATACCGCCAAAGCCTTCGATGAAGCATTGCCGCTGACCGGCGTGATCCTCACCAAAACCGACGGTGATGCGCGTGGCGGTGCCGCGCTCTCGATCCGCCATATCACCGGCAAGCCGATCAAGTTCCTCGGTGTGGGCGAGAAGGTCGACGCGCTGGAACCGTTTCATCCCGACCGGGTTGCCTCGCGCATTCTCGGTATGGGCGATGTGCTTAGCCTGGTGGAGGAGGTCAGCCGCCAAGTCGATCAGGAGAAGGCGGCCAAGCTGGCGCAAAAGCTGCAGAAGGGAAAGGGTTTTGACCTGGATGACTTCCGCGAACAGATGCTACAGATGAGCAAGATGGGTGGAATGAGCAGTCTGATCGATAAGCTGCCGGGCATGGGCAACCTGCCGGACAAGGTCAAGAACCAGGTCAACGATAAAGAGGTCGGGCGGCTGATTGCCATCGTCAACTCCATGACCCCGAAAGAGCGCCGCTTCCCTGCGATTATCAAGGGTTCGCGCAAGCGCCGTATCGCCAATGGTTCCGGCACCCAGGTGCAGGATGTGAACCGGCTGCTCAAGCAGTTTACGCAGATGCAGAAGATGATGAAAAAGATGAAGGGCGGTGGCATGGAGAAGATGTTGCGAAGGATGGGGGGACGTCTGCCGGGTGGGCCGGGCGGAGGTGGTTTTCCATTCTGAGTCGGTTGTCGCCGCAAGGCCGCTGAAAGTGCTGAATTCTGCCCTCCTTTCCGAAGTATGCCGCAAGTTTGAGGCTGGATTCAATGCGGGCTTCACATTCCAATATTTTCCGTTATAATGCGCCGTTTCCCGCCGGAGTACCCGGTGTATCCAAAATCATCGTGACTAAGGTAAGGTTAAAGAGATGGTAACCATTCGTCTTTCCAGAACTGGCGCAAAGAAGCGCCCCTTCTACCACATCGTCGTGACCGACAGCCGTAATCCACGTGATGGCCGTTACATCGAGCGCCTCGGCTTCTTCAATCCGGTTGCCACCGGTGGCGAGGAGCCGCTGCGGATCAATCGCGATCGCGTCGATCACTGGATCTCCCAGGGTGCGCAGACCTCTGACCGTGTTGCGGATCTGCTGAAACGGGCTGCCAAAGCCGCAGCCTGAGCCCGGATCTGACGGTTCGGGGAAGCCCATTCCTGCCAAGGCGGACAGAATGATGCAGTCCGACGAGATGGTGGTGATGGGGCGGGTTTCCGGCGTGTTCGGTGTGTGTGGCTGGTTTAAAGTCTACTCCGACACCAAACCCCGCGAAGGCATCCTCCAGTACTCCCAATGGTACCTACAGCAGCATGGGGAGTGGCGTGAGGTCAAGTTGCTGGAGGGCAAGCGCCAAGGCAAAGGGGTAATTGCCAAGATCCAGGGTTGTGATGACCGCGATCAGGCGGCCGCGCTGCAGGACAGCAAGATCGCGATTCGCCGGGCGCAGCTGCCAGCACTGGAAGCAGGTGAATACTATTGGACCGACCTGGAGGGATTACGGGTCGAGACCCTCGATGGAGTCGAGCTGGGGCGGGTCAGCTACCTGTTTGAGACCGGCGCCAACGATGTGGTCGTGGTCAAGGGAGAGCGGGAGCGGATGATTCCCTACACCTGGGGTGAGGCGATCCGCAGGGTCGATCTGGCTGCTGGGCTGATGCTGGTTGACTGGGACCCGGAGTTTTAGGGAACGATGCGCTTCGACGTGATCAGCGTCATGCCGCAGATGTTCGATGCCTTGCAACAGCAGGGCGTGGTTGGCCGGGCGCTGCAACGGGGACAGGCGGAGTTAAGACTCTGGAATCCGCGGGACTACACCAGCGATCTGCACCGCACGGTGGATGACCGCCCCTATGGCGGCGGCCCAGGCATGGTGATGAAGTACGAGCCACTGCAGGCCGCTATCGAGGCCGCCAGGAGTGGCCGGCCGGATGCGAAGCTGGCCTATCTGAGTCCGCAGGGGCAGCGCTTCGATCAGCGGGTCGCGACAGAGATGGCCGCCTCAGGTGAAGATCTAATCCTGATCGCGGGTCGATACGAAGGGATCGACGAGCGCATCATCGAGCGCAATGTCGATCAGGAGTGGTCGATCGGCGATTATGTGCTGAGCGGTGGTGAGTTGGCGGCGATGGTGCTGATGGACGCAGTGATCCGCCTGTTGCCCGGGGTGCTCGGTGCGGCGGAGTCGGCTGAGCAGGATTCGTTCATGGACGGCCTGCTGGATTGCCCGCACTACACCCGTCCAGAACTGATAGACGGCATGCAGGTGCCGAAGATCCTGCAGAGTGGTAATCACGAGTTGATTCGACGCTGGCGCCTCAAACAGGCGCTAGAGCGGACGTTGCAGCGGCGGCCCGATCTTCTGCAAGGGCGCCGGATGACGGCCGAAGAAGAGAAGCTTTTTAATGAAATCAGAGCGGCGTCGGGAGACGCGGAGCGAGAACAGGAGCAATAGACCATGAGCAAAATCATCGAGCAGCTCGAAGCCGAGCAGATGGGCCGTGAGGTTCCAGAGTTTGGCCCCGGCGACACCGTGATTGTTAAGGTGCGGGTAAAAGAGGGTAGCCGTGAGCGGCTGCAGGCGTTCGAGGGTGTGGTCATCGCCAAGCGTAACCGTGGCCTTAACTCTGCATTCACCGTGCGTAAGATGTCCCACGGCGAAGGCGTCGAGCGCGTGTTTCAGACCTACAGTGCACTGGTGGCCGATATCAAAGTGACCCGTCGTGGCGACGTGCGTCGCGCCAAGCTCTACTACCTGCGCGGTCGTACTGGTAAGGCAGCACGCATTAAAGAGAAGATCTAACCTCCTTCTCCTGGTCATCGATAAAGAGCCGTTCCGGCCTCGGCTGGAGCGGCTTTTTTATGCCTGGCAAAGTGCAAGCATACTGGCTTGCAGCGACAACTCTCTGGATGAGAGACTGCGGGTTTTGTCACGGCAGGGCCTAATGATGCAGACATTCTACTGGCACGACTACGAAACCTGGGGCGCCGATCCGAAGCGGGACCGGCCGGCCCAGTTTGGCGGACTGCGTACCGATGCGGAGCTGGAGCCGATCGGCGAACCGTTGGTGATCTACAGTCGTCCCAGCGATGATATGCTGCCCCAGCCGGAGGCCTGCATGGTGACCGGCATCAGCCCGCAACTGGCGTACGCAAAGGGCGTGCCGGAGGCAGAGTTCATTGCCCAGATCCATCGTGAGTTGGCCCAGCCTGGCACCTGTGGGGTCGGGTACAATTCGATCCGCTTCGATGACGAGTTCACCCGTTTCACCCTCTATCGCAACCTCTTCGACCCCTACGCCCGGGAGTGGCAGAATGGCAACTCCCGCTGGGACATCATCGACATGGTGCGCCTCACCCATGCCTTGCGACCAGAGGGGATAGAGTGGCCGAGCGATGCGGCAGGGCGGCCCAGCTTCCGTCTGGAACTGCTGACCGCCGCCAACGGCATCGCCCACCAGGCGGCTCACGATGCCCTTTCAGACGTGTACGCGACCATCGCCCTGGCGCGGCTGATCAAACAGCGCCAGCCGCGCCTCTACGGCTACCTGCTGAGCCATCGCAACAAGCATCAGCTGCGTGACCTGCTCAACCTCAAGGCGACGCCTCCCATACTGCTGCATGTCTCCTCCATGTACCCGGTTGAGCTGGGGTGCATCGCGCCGGTGGTGGCGCTGGCGCAACATCCGACGAACAGTAACGGTGTGATTGTCTTCGACCTGCGCCAGGATCCAGCGCCGCTGTTGGAATTGGATGATGAGCAGATCCATCAGCGTCTATTTACCCCGACCGCTGATCTGCCTGAAGGCGTGGAGCGTATCCCGCTGAAGACGGTGCATCTCAACAAGTGTCCGGTGCTGGTGCCGACCAACACCCTGACGGCGGAAGCGGCGGAGCGTTGGCAGATCAACCTTGAACAGGCGGAACGGCATCGCCAGCAGCTGCTGTCAGCGCTTGAGTTGCAGGCGAAGATTAGCCGTGTCCACCAGATGAAGCAGTTCGAGCCTCAGACGGACCCGGATCTGAGTCTGTACAGCGGTCCATTCTTCAGTGAAGACGATCGTCGCCGCATGCAGCAGATCCGTGAGACTCCGGTTGATCAGCTGGCCGGGCTGCACTTTGCGTTTGACGATGCGCGCCTGCCGGAGATGCTGTTTCGTTACCGCGCCCGCAACTGGCCGGAGACGCTCAACGAAACGGAGCGGCAGCGCTGGGATGAGTATCGTCAGACACGTCTGTTTGATGCGGATGGCGGTGGTGCTATCCAGTTGGATGAGTATCTGGCCCAGCTTGATCTGCTGGCGGCAGATGAGGGGCTCTCCGCTGAGCGCCGCGCACTACTTCCCAAACTGCTGGAGTGGGCGGAGCGCGTCGCGGAGAGCGGCTAAAGAGCCTCTGAACGAATCATGGACGGGTAGCCTTGCCGTTCGAATTTCTGCTCGCTCAGATTTCTTCAGAGGCCCCTGATCAGTCGTCCAACCAGCCCTGTAGCGCTTCGATCACCGCCTTGGCCTGGTCCCGGCTGGAGATGTTGAACTTCGACTTCGGCAGGTATTCACCGTTGCGCTTCTGGTAGCGGCGGATGGTGTACTTCTCCGGACCGTACTCCTCCTTGGCGCGATTCCACTCCTGATAGCGGAAGATGAGGGTGGTCCAGGCTCCTTTCGTGAGCACAACCTTGTCCAGTTCTTTGACAATGTCGATGCCGTCTTCAGTGTAGGTGACTGTCAGCTCGTCGGGTGTAGATGCCATAGTTGTCGCTTCTAAAAGTTGATGATGGGTTGCAGGGGAACGTTACATGTCCGGTTTTCCGGCAACGGCGCCATATTTGTGCAGGATTGCGATGATCGCCTCGGAGTTGTTGGCAATGGCTAGCTGCAAGGCGGTCTGTCCGGCGTGATTGCGTTGGTTTACCTCTGCCCCTTTGGCGATCAGGTGTTTGACGATTACCCGATGGTTCTGGAGCACCGCGATGTGCAGGGGGGTGTTGCCATCCTTGTCGGTGACGTTGATCTTGGCTCCCCGCTTGATGAGAAACTCGATGATATCCCGGCTGGCGCTGTTGGAGCGTACCGCCTCGATCAGCATTTCGTTTGGCTCGAACTGCGCCCCCTGGTCTGCCAGCTGGCGTGCAATCAGAGGCCGGCGTGCCATCACCGCGGTGTAGATGGGGCTCTTGCCGAAGGTATTTTTTGCATCGATATCCGCGCCATGGTCGAGCAGGATGCTCACCACTACCAGCAGACCGCGTTCAGCAGCCACGTGCAGTGGTGTGCGTCCATCCGGGCCGGTGGCATTGATATCGGCGTCCCAGTAGAGGTTACGCTCGATCTGATCGATATCCCCCACATGCACCGCCCGATAGAGATTGATGGTGGGGCGGTCGGGTTTACTGCAGCCGGCCATCAGCAGCAGCGCAAGCAGGCTGGGTAGAAGAATGGGATGAAGTTTCATGTAGCGATGGTAAAACGTGGTGAGAGGCGTCTGCAAGCCCGATCGTAGCCAGGGTGTCGCTGCCCATGATAGGGTTCGGGGCTATGATTACAAAGCTGTTATTGACCCTCGGGGTGATTGGAATCGCTTGGTTGGTGCTGCGCCAGCGTGCCCGCAGGGTGCGGCAGATCGAGGCGGCAGAGCGGTCTCCGCAGCTGAGTGCGCCTGCCAAGCCGAGCGGGATGGTTACGCCACGCCTGGCCGCCTACGGATTGGTGATATTCATGATCCTGGTCAGCAGCCTGTTCCTCTATCTTCAGTGGCGCGACGAATATCGCATCGTCACGGTGCGGGTGGTCAACACCCAGACCGGCGAGAGCCTCATCTACGAGGCACGGCGCGGTGATGTGGAAGGGCGCCATTTCGAGACCCTCGACGGCCGGGTGATCACCGTAGCGGACGTGGAGCGGATTGAGATGGGCCGGGAGTCGCGCCAGCGCTAGGAGCCTGTCGGATTTAACACTGTTTGGCTGTAAACCCCTGGATGGCGATAAACTGGGTTGATCACCATCCAGGGATTTTTCCCCAAGGGCACTTCCTTTGGGGTAGGCTCAAACGGATAATCTGACTAGGCTCCTAGTCTTGCCGTTTTAGCGCCGCGCGGCCCGATCATTGCCGCCCGGCAGCCGTAAAAAGAGAGCAGATGGGGATATCGCACACACTGATCCGCCTCAGCTACGCCTTGGAGGGCTCGGCCCGCTATCGGCGGGCCAAGCACTTCTTCTACGACTTGCTGGAGAACCCTCTGGCGCCGGTGCGGCCCTACTTCGATATCTTCATGATCCTGCTGGTGCTGTTGAGCGTCTGGCTGCTGATCTATGAGGTGCGCCACGACCTGGGGCTGATCGATGATGTGGTCGAGCGCATCGCGGTGACTGTTTTCATCCTCGAATATCTGCTGCGCTTCTGGATCTACAACGACAGCCACGCCATCATCCTCAAACATTACGAACGGGCGGAGTTTGTCAATGAGCGGTTTCGCCTCTGGCCGGCGCTGCGCGAGATCCTCGCCCGGAAATGGGATTACATGAGTCAACCGCTGGCGGTCATCGATCTGCTGGCGATTATTCCCAGCTATCGTCCACTGCGCTTTCTGCGCATCTTCCTGCTGTTCCGTCTGTTTAAGCTGTTTCGCTACACCCGCAGTATCAGTGGATTCGTCAAGGTGTTGTCAGAGAAGCGCACTGAGTTGCTGACGCTGCTCATCTTCATGGCCTTTATCACCTTTACCGCCGCCACCGCCTTCTTCTTTTTTGAGTTCGAGTCATCCGGCCTTCAGTTCAACTCCTTTGTTGACAGTCTCTACTGGGCGGTGGTGACCATGTCGACGGTGGGCTACGGCGATATCACGCCCCAGACCATCGAGGGGCGGGTCATCACCCTGGTGTTGATTATCTCGGGACTTGGTGTGATCGCCTTTTTCACCTCGATCATCGTCTCCGGTTTTGGTGAAAAGATGCACGAGGTGCGCTCACTGCGGGTCTACTCTGAGGTGGAGCGCAAGCGGGTCGGCATCATCCTGTGCGGTTTTGGGCGCGTGGGTGAGGTGGTGGCGCAGCGCTTGGCAGAGGAGATGAACCCGTTTGTGGTGGTTGATACGCGGGAGTCGGCAATCCATCTCGCCAAACAGCGCGGCTATCTGGCGGTGCAGGGCAATGCCGAGGATAGTCAGTTGTTGGCAAATCTGGGGGTTGAACGCTGGGTTGAGCGGCTGCTTTGTCTGACCGGCAATGATGTGATCAACGTTTACATCACCCTCTCTGCGCGGCAGATGAACCGGCAGATCGAGATCATCTCCCGCGCCAACCACCGGGAGAATATCACCAAGTTGATGCGGGCCGGTGCCACTCATACCGTGGCGCCCTACGAGGTGGCTGGTCTGATTGCGGCGGAGTATGTGGGCCAGCCGGTGGCGTTCGAGGCAATCTACGGCATGCTGTCTGGCGAGCGCGAGGTGGGGGTCGATGCGGTGCGCATCCATCCGGGGGCGAAGCTGGTAGGGTGTCGACTGGGTGAGGTCGACTTCCAACAGAGCAAGCTGATCGCGTTTGGTGTGGTGCGGGATGGTAGCGCGCCGCCGGAGGGGCAGACACATCTGTTTGAGCTGGGTGGGCGGGTGTTTCACTTCAACCCAAAACACGACTTTGAACTGGCGGCGGGGGATCTGCTGTTGTTGTTTGGACACGAATACAGCATCGCCCATTTTCGCGATGCCCTTGAACGAGGTGGGCTGTGAATCGCGATCTGCGTGTCCTGATCTTCGGCGCCGACGCGCTGGCCCAGGAGGTGGCGGGGCAGCTGACCGAACGCGGTCTGCGGGTGCCCATGTTCAGCAGCGATCAGGAGAAGGTGCGCGGCCTGTGTGAGCGGGGCTTCGACGCCCGTGAGCTGGACTATACCGACGACGACCAGCTTCGCTCGGTGGGGCTTGGTTCGGGGATTGATATCATCTTCGGTCTGTTCGACGAGGAGTCGAAAAACGTCTTTCTCACCCTCTCCGCCCGTGCCCTGGAGCCTGAGCTGAAGATCGTCTGTGTGGTGGAGTCAGCGCGGGGCAAAGAGAAGATGCTGGCCGCCGGTGCTAGCAAGGTGCTCGACCCTTTTGAGATCAGCGGACGCAAGATCCACGACCTGATCGCCCGGCCGATGATTGTGGAGATGCTCGATCGCACCCTCTTCGGCAAGTATATGGACATTGCTGAGATCAAGATCCCGGCAGGCTCCTGTCTCGCGGGTCGGCCGCTGAGCCAGATCGAATTACATCGGCGCTACGATGTGATTCTGATAGGGGTGGTCGATCTGGAGATGGGGGAGCGGCTGATCTTCAGTACCAGCGGGGTGGATCACAAGATCGATGCGGGGGATATGCTGGTGGTGATTGGTCCGCATCAGGAGATCGCCCGCCTGATTGGGGATGTGGAGCAGAATCAGAGCGACAGCCTTGAGGCTGCCGTTCAGAAACCTTAGGCTGGCGCGCTCTCCAGTAGATTGCCGAGTTGCTCTGATACTCCACCCTGAGCCTGCAGTGCTTGCTGCGGTGTCGCTTTCAATTGTGCCAGGATCTGCTCGAGGGTGGAGCGGGCCTGCTGCGGGGTTTCAATCCGGGGAGATGTCTGTTCCACCCGGCTCTGCTCCATCTCATAAAGCTGCCGCGCTTTTTCCACATCCACTTGAGTGTCGGGCCGGCTCGGCTGAGAGGCGTCGCTGGCTGCAGCTGCATGCCTGGCCTCACCCGCAGTTCTGTTGCGGTTTGACTCTATCTGTCGGTTGCTCGGGTTGGTGACCGATTTGTCGGGGTGGATTGGGGTTACCATACTTATGGACTCCTCTGGTGTCGGGTAATTGACAGATTCATCTGGGGTTCAGTTTCCAGAGGCTAAGCTGCGAAAAACATGCCAACCTGCATGGCAGTATAGTTGATCGTGCAAGAGTAGAGGTCAGTAGAGAATGGGCGGGATCAAATCTGGAATCAAAACCGCACTGCTGGGCACGTTTTGCTTTTGGCTATTCGGCAACAGTGCGCTGGCTGTCGAACAGGCGGAGCTGTGGCGCTATCAGATCTCTTACCAGGGGATACTCTCCGGCTTCATGCCGATGGCGATTGCCGATGCCGAACTGCGTCTGCCGGCTCAGCCACAGTTGCTGAATGGCAGGCCGGTGCGCACCGCCCTATTACAGGTTTCGACAGCGGCCTATGGCAAGGCGGAGTTGATCTACCCGCTGCGCTACCGATATCAGAGCTGGTTCGATCCACAGGTCCAAGATGCGCTGCTGGTGAAAGAGGAGTTGACCACCGACCAACGCCAGCGGGAGCTGCTCTGGTTCGACCGTCAGGGGCGGCAGGCTGTGCGTATTGAGATGTCTGAGCCGGAGCCGGCTGGTGAGCCGCTGCCGCTTCAGCTGGACGACCTGTTGGAGGGCTGGCAGGCTGATGGCGAACAGGCAGTGCTTTCAAATCGGGTGGATCTGCAAGCGGCGACCTACGACTACTACTCCCTGTTGCAGCGATTGCGCAGGGTTGAGCTGACAGCGGGTGAGGTGCTGGAACTACCGGTGTTTACCGGCAAGGCGCTGAAGCGCTATCGGGTGGAGGTGGCTAGCGAGGTTGCCGGAGGAGGCAATCTGTGGCGATTGCGTCTTACCAGTCTGGAGGCGGATGGACGCCCATCCGACAAGTTTCTGCTGGTCTGGCTGACGGCTGACGAGCGGCGCATTCCGTTGCGCTTCCATGCCGAGCGTCCGTTTGGCAGCCTTGATGCGGTCCTGGTGGGAGAGGGCGGCGAAAGTCAGATCGCGGCGGGCCTCTCCTATCATGAGACTGAGGGAATAGGCGACCTGCTAAACTGGGGCGACTGAGCTCGCCAGATTCCGCGATCCACGATGAATAAGACGGGCTGAGCCCTCTGCCAGTTCACTCCTCCTGCTCTTTCTTCTCCGGCTCTTCGATCTGCAGGTGGCTGATATCGGGCAGCACTGGCGGCACCACGATCTCATTGAACTCATCCAGGTTGCCCTGCTGGGCTGGCGCAAGGCTCAGCTCATGGGTGTCGATCTCGACTGGCGGTGCGGCTTCGGTCTCATCGATGATGCTGCCCACCGCACCGAGTTGTAGGTGACTGGTGTCGGGGAGCGGCGCCGCTTCGCCCTGCAACGCGAACGCCTCCAGGCTGCCGCTGTTGGCTGGCGCCAGGGTCATGCCGGATGCGCTCTCTGCAGCCTGTTGCTTTGTGGCGGTTGCAGTGGGCGCCGGAGTGCGGTGCGGTGTGGCTGGCGGCGCATCGCCGGCCGGTTTCTGCGCCGGCTGGATATCGACCAGCGCGCCGGCTTCACGAAATGCGACCCGGTATTTGACCACGGTATCCATGTCGACCCCCCGCTTGACGGGAATCGGCTTGCCGGTAAACAGGCGGTCGAGCTTTTCGCCCTCGAGCTTGAAGATCTTGCCGATGTGGCGTTTCACCCGAGCTGGGTCCTGGCCGCTGATCATCTGGCCGGAGAAGAAAATGTCGTAGGTATCGAAGCTCATGGTATCTGATCCTCCCTGCGGGGATTGCCATGTCTTTTTCCATGCATATAGCACAGATGTTTTTATAGAGCTTGAGAGCGATTTTGGTGGAGTGTACCTGAGCCAGTCTACCTCGCAAGCGCAAAAGCATTGATGATTATCATCAGCTGGCCTGGTTCACACTTGTAGTATCCTCCCCCTCACACAACAACCCGGAAGAGAGAGCAGTATGATTCAACTCAGGAGATTAGTGACTATCGGTAGCTTGTTCGTGATGGGGGGCGCAGCGATCCCGACCCAAGCCGCTACCCTGGATGGCAAACAGGTGCCGCTAAATCAGCTGAGCGCCGAGAGCTGCAAGGATTGCCACAAGGCGATCTACAAGCAGTGGAAGGGCTCGATGCACGCTAACAGCACCGCATTAAAAGACCCGATTCACGGCGCTCTCTACCGAAAACTGATCGGCGACCCGAGCCAGCCGGGGCAGACCGATAAGAAGGGCAACTTTCCGGTCTGTCTCAACTGCCATGCACCCAACGCGGCCCGTGACACGAGCACCAAACTGGATGCCATGCCGGCCTACAACGAGGGGGTGAGCTGCGTCTCCTGCCACAGCTTTGTGCATAACAAAGGGGCTGGGTTTGTCGATGGCAAGCCGGTGCTGGGGCTGAAGGCCTATGAGGTGTCGGACCAGCTACAGGGGCCGATGGGCTTTGTGCATGAGCAGGGGGCTGCTGCGGATGCCCTGCGCAAGGCGCTGGATGATGAGGGTGAACTGAACCCCCATTTGGGGCGTGATAATCAGGGAAGGGCCTACCTGCCGGCGAAAGAGGTTGCGGAGCTCGATCTGCCGCTGCAAGGCAATACTAGTCTACAGACCTCCAATGCGTGTCTGGGCTGCCACGACAAGATGCAGAATGTGCATGGCGTGCCGCTCTGCGCCACCGGTGATGAGTACGACAAGAGCGCGACCCAGGAGAGCTGCCAGTCGTGCCACATGGCCTCGGTCAAGGGGGTGGCGGATCACAGCATGGGGGGTGGTCACAGCGTCGGTGTGTTGAAGCGCGCGGTAAAGTTGGACCTGCAGGTAGAGCCAGAGGCGGGTCAGCTTGCAGTGAAGGTCCAGCTGCATAACAAGAGCGCCCACAACGTGCCTACTGGTGCACCGTTTCGCAATATGTACCTGAAGCTGAGTGCATTTGATGTCAACGGCAAGCTACTGTGGCAGAACTTTCAGAAACATCCGATGAAGGAGGACCCGCAGGCCTTTTTCGTTTACGCACTGGCGGATAAGGAGGGCAAACCGGCAATGCCACCGATGGCCACTCAGGTGGTGAAGAACACCCGCCTGCAGCCCTATGAACGGCGGGCCCTGGAGTATCGGATTACGGCTGATAACGTAAAAAGCGTGCGCGCCGAGCTCTACTTCAACCTGCTCTCACCGGGCATGGTGAAGAAGATGAAGGCGCTGCCGGATGCGCTGAAGGCGCCGAAGCGCATTGGTTGGAGTGAAGTCCAGCTCTAAGAGAGGGGCCAAGCCGGAGTTGGTTTTGACTCCGGCTTGGCCGATAGAATGGACCGCTATTTCACGAAGATGGCTGGCTAAAATGCCAGATCAGTGAAGTGGGGTGCTGAAGAAATCAAAGAAAATCCACATGATGATGGATGATGCAATCAAGGTAAGCAGCATCGCGGGTGTGCCTTTGCGAAACCAAAGCCCAGGGGTGATGCGCAGGCTGTCATCCCCCGTCTCTTTCGCAAGACGTTCAGAAATGGTCACGATAAAGACATTGGCGGTGGAGCCCAGATGGGTGCCATTACCGCCCATGCCGACGCCAACGGCCAGAGACCACCACAGGGGCGCAACATTGATGCCCTGGGATTCCATGCCGAGAAGGATCGGAATCATGGCGGCGGTAAACGGGATGTTATCGATCATTGCAGAAAGGATGGCCGCAGCCCACATCAGCATAATGGATGCCAGCAACAGGTCCGACTCAACAAATGGACGGATAAACTGCCCCAGATACTCAAGAAAGTGGCTGTTTTCTACGCCACCCACCAGCACGAACAGGGAGGCAAAGAACATCAACAGACTCATCTCCACATCCTGAAGCGAGCTATCCATATCGACCTTTCTGCCAATGAACAACAGGACGGTCAGACCTAAAACAGCTACCACCCAGGGTTCCCAATGCAGCGCGTGGTGGACGATAAATAGGACAACCATTACCGCAAGTACGCCCAAGGCGGCGTACCAGGTCTGAGGGTCTGCCAATTCTTCCAGCTTGGAAAAGTCAGGCCGGGTGGTTTCTGCTTTGAGTTCTTTCGCAAACAGCCATTTCTGCGCCACCAAAATGGTCAGCCAGGCCACAAGAACTAGCCCGCCCATGTGAATAAAAAAAGTATTGAAGTCGATATGGGCGGCTGAGCCGATCATCAGGTTAGGTGGGTCGCCGACTAGTGTGGCAACACCGCCAGTGTCTGACAGCAGCGCGGCTGCCAGCAGATAGGGCACCGGACTCACCTTGAGCGCTTGGCTGATCAGTATGATCAGCGGGCCGAAGATGACCACCGTAGTGACATTGTCCAGCAACAGGGAGATGACGGTAACCGCTGTTCCCAGCAACGCCAGTAAGAGAAACTGACGCCCCTTGCTGATATCAGCAATACGATAGGCGAGTGCTTGGAAGCCACCCGTTGGGATCATGATCGACACGATGGTCATCATTGCCCCAAGCAAAAACACCACATTCCAGTCGATAGCATGCAGCGCTCTCTCAGGGTCGTAAAAACCCATGAGCTGACCTGCTAAAACCATTAATGCAGCACCGCCCATGGCAAACTTGGTGCGGTGAAAGCCGTGCACGCCCTCGGTGAAGATGCCGACAAAAGTTGCGGCGAGTATGGCCCCTGAAATAGCCATCTGGTTATTCCAGATTAGGGCCTCCGTAAGAATATGAGATTCCATTATCAAGCTGCCTTAGAAAACAAGGTTCATCATTACCATCATCACCACCAGAAACAGCACCGTCATGATGCCGCCGGCCTTCATGAAGTCGGGCACCCGGTAGCCACCCGGCCCCATAATCAAGGCGTTGACCTGGTGGGTGGGGATGAGGAAGGAGTTTGAGGTAGCGATCGCCACGGTCAAGGCAAATACCGCGGGGTTGGCACCGGCGCCAATGGCGATGTTGACCGCCAGCGGCACCAGCAGCACGGTGGCGCCGACGTTGGACATCACCAGGGTGAAGAAGGTGGCGAGTGCTGCCACCGAGCCCTGGATCACCCAGATCGGCATGTCGCCCACCACTGAGAGCACCTGATCGGCGATCCATTTGGCGGTGCCGGAGGTCTCCACCGCCAGGCCTAGGGGGATCAGTGAAGCGAGCAGGAATACGGTCTTCCAGCTCACTGCCTCATAGGCTTCCTCGATCTTCAGCACGCCGGAGAGCACCATCCCCATGGCGCCGGTGAGCAGGGCCACCGAGAGGCGGATGTCGGTGAACAGCACCATGAACAGGGCGATGCCGAAGAAGATGCCAGCTGCCCCGACCTTGTTTGGACGCAGCTCCTCATGCGGGAATTCGGTGGTCACCACCACAAAGTTGCGGTCTTTTTCGATGCGGGCCAGGACATCCCAGGGGGTGTGTACTACCAGGGTGTCGCCAGCCTGAAAGGGCGTGTTGCGGATGTCTTCGCCCTCGCGCATCGTCTCGCCGTTGCGGTGCAGAGCAATCATGGCCAGGCCGTAGGTTTTGCGCAGCCAGACGTCGCGGGCGCTTTTGCCGACCAGGTTGGAGCCCGGCGGGATGACTACCTCAGCGATACCGGCCTTGGTGGCGGCCAGCGACTCGGCGAAGGTGCGCAGCTCGCTGCGCTGCTTCAGGCCATACTTCTCGGCAAAGTGGGCCAGGGCCTGTGGGTCGGCCACTACGCCCAGCACCATGCCGGCGACAAATTCGGTGTCACGGGCCAGGGTGCCGGCGCCGATGCGGCTCTCCTCGCCGGAGCGTTTGCTGGCGATGACGCGCACCCGATAGGCGGTCTCTACATCATCCAGTTTGTGGCCGATCAGACTGCTGTTATTGGTCACCACCACTTCGGAGAGGGCGAAGTCCACGCCATATATCTCCTGGAAATACTGCATTGGATCGGAGCCGCTGGTGCTGCTCTCGTTATCGCTCTTGGTTGTAGGCAGAACGAATCGGCCGGCCAGGACAAAGTAAAGAATGCCGGTGGCCACCAGCACCAGGCCGACAGGGGTCACCGAGAACAGGCCCCAAGTCTCCATCTGCTGCTCCGCGGGCAGAGCCTGGTTAGAGGTGAGAATCAGGTCGTTGAGCAGGATCAGCGGGCTGGAACCGACCATGGTCACGGTGCCGCCGAGGATTGCGCAGAAGCCCATTGGCATCAGCAGGCGTGACATTGGCAGGCCGGAGCGGGCCGAGATGCGCGCTACCACCGGCAGGAACAGCGCTGCGGCGCCGACATTCTGCATGAACGAGGAGATGATGCCGACGGTGGCGGAGATGATCGGGATGATGCGCGTCTCGGTGGTGCCGCCGACATTTAGGATGAAGGCTGCCACCTTGCTCATGATGCCGGTCTTGTCGAGACCGGCGCCGATGATCATCACCGCGATGATCGAGATCACTGCGTTGGAGGAGAAGCCGTCGAACAGATGCTTGGTATCCACCAGTCCCTGATCCAGTCCCATGTAGGGCGCCAGCAAACTGGTTAGTCCGAGCAGCACCATCACGGTGATTGCTGCCACATCGACGCCTACCACCTCGAAGGCGAACAGGTAGATGGTCAGCATCAGGATCGCGCCGACCCAGGCGATCTCGACGCTCGGCACCGCCCAGGCGAGTAGCAGGGCGCCGGCCAGGAAGATGGCGGCGGCTATGATCTGTTTTGGCGACAGAATGCCGGGGGCGGCAATCGTCTGTTCTTCATCTGCAAGTTTGTTCATCTCTCTCCTCTTGATATGGAGCAAATAGTGTTGTTGTCTGGATTATCTGCCCGGCACCGGTCGGCCGGGTCGATGGTGAAATTTAGGCGGCGGAGCGCTGATAGCTCACTTCTGGTCTGCGGTCTTCGATCAGTACCAGCGGCACCGGGATCTGCCCGCCGTGATGCGGGATCACCTCTTCAACCAGTACTCGGACGCTGGTGTCGTCAGGTATTCCCACCAGGAACAGCAGTGAAGGGTGATTGCAGATATATTCGAGGATTCCGGTGGTGACGTCGGAACCGAGCGGGAGGGTGCGGCTGATAACGCCAGCTTGGCGCAGCTGCTCTTCCAGCTCGTTGATGCGGCTCTGTTCGATCTCTCCATGCAGCAGCAGATCGATCTGCGCTCCTTGCTGCAGGCAGGTATCGATTGCGTAGTCGAGCGGCGCGCCAGCGCCACGGCCATCACTGATCAGGGCAACACGCTTTGGCTGAGCGCTGCTCGTCACCACCACCGGACGCTCTGCTTGTCGGGGACTGGCGTCACTACCGCCTAGCGCTGAGAGCTTTTCGCGCATCGGCAGGTAGTCACCGGCGTGCTGCAGCGCTAGGGCGGAAAGAATACGCTTCAGTTCGGTGTTAAGTCGCTTCATGGTTGTCTCCCGTGTAAGTCAATTGTTGCTGATATAGCAACAGCCATGCCAGTTTTTTTGTCGGCAAGTGGTTGTTTCTTTAATGCATTTTCTGACTGCTGCGAGGCTTACTGTTGCTTGTTGCAACGCCTGTTTTGGTGGTTCCGTGAATATGTGGGAAATGCAGGGGATTCAGGAAGCTGATAGAGTTGTTGCAATATGTAACGCGGGGTTGTGTTTTGTGACAGCGGTTGGGCAAAGATGAGCAGTCTGCAGGGCAAGATCAGAGGCGCCTACATCGCCCTGGTGATGAGTACAGTGGTGCTCGCTATCATTGCCTTCTCCGATCTGCTGTTTCTGCAGCGGCAGGTGACAGAGGGTGAGATAGTCACGGCGCTCAACGATGCGATTCTTGAGATGCGCCGTGAAGAGAAGAATCTGTTCCTCTATGCCGGTGAACGGGCGCTGGCCGATACCGACCGTCAGGCGCTGCGTGCGCAGCAGATCCTGCAGCGTGAGGGGGCTGCGTTGCGTGAGAGCATTGGCCAGGATGAGCAGGCGCAGATGCGCCAGGCGTTACAGGTCTATCGTGAGCATCTGCGTCAGTGGCAGTCGGTAGCGGCTGAGCGGCGGGATGCGCTACATCAGGATCTGCGTCGCCTCGGCCGTCAGCTCTATCTGGTGGTCGAGTCTGCTTCCACGCGCGAGCGGCACCTGCTGACGGCGGTAATTCAGGAGTCGCAATGGTTTCTTTTCATCTTTCTGGTGTTGATCGGCCTGTCGATATTTATTGTCGGACGCAAGCTCAGGCGTGCCGTGGTCAACCCGCTTCGGCAGCTGGAGTCGGGGTTGGCATTGATCGCTGAGGGGCGTTTCGATCGGCTCGACACCCCCTCCGGCGACCGCGAGTTCATTGCTTTCACTGAGGCATTCAACCGCATGCTCAAAGAGCTGGAGGTCCGCCGCCGACGTCTGCTGCAGTCGGAGAAGCTCGCCTCCCTGGGGGTTCTCTCCGCCGGTATCGCCCATGAGTTGAACAACCCGCTCTCCAATATCTCCTCCTCCTGCCAGCTGCTGATGGAGGAGTTGGAGGAGGCGGAGCCTGCACAGCTTCAGGGATGGTTGCGCCAGATCGACAGTGAAACCGAGCGCGGTCGAAAAATTGTGCGCAGCATGCTCGACTTTGGTGATCAGCGGCTGTTCCGCAAGCAGCGGCTGAAGTTGCTCGATCTGATCGAGGAGACTCGCATCATCATCGACAACATGCTGCGTCAGCATTGCGCCCATCTCAGCGTCAATGTCCCCGCCGAGCTCACCCTGGAGGCCGACAAACAGCGCCTGCAGCAGCTCTTCATCAATCTGATCCAGAATGCCTTGCATGCCACCGGAGAGGGGGCCCGACTGCGCATCAGCGCAGTGCTCTGCGAGCGTGGTGTGGCGATGATCCCGGTGGGGGCGGAGGTGGCCGGCAACCTAAAGTGCATCACCAATGAGCAGGGGCGCTTTGTCGAGATCCTGGTGGCTGATGATGGTCCTGGGATACCGGCCGAGCACCTTGGGCGGGTCCTTGACCCCTTCTTTACAACCGGTGAGCCAGGGCAGGGTGTCGGCCTTGGATTGTTCATCGTGCAGGAGATTGTACGTGAGCACGATGGCTGTCTTGCCATCACCTCCCGTGAGGGGGAAGGGACACAGGTGATCCTGCTACTGCCGGGGGAGGTATCGGCCGATGAGTGAGGCGGCGCGTATCCTGATCGTCGATGATGAGGTGGCGGCGGTGGAGAATTTGGCCCATGTCTGTCGTAAGGCGGGACACGAGGTGACCACACGTACCAGCAGCAGTGCCGCGTTTGAGCTGCTGGAGAGCCAAGAGTTCGATCTGGTGCTGAGCGATCTGCGTATGGAACGGGTCGATGGCATGGCGATCCTGCGGCGAGTCAAAGAGTTACAGCCGGAAACGGCGGTGGTATTGATTACTGGTTATGCCACGCTCGATTCGGCGGTGGCAGCGATGAAGGCGGGGGCCTTCCACTACATTGCCAAGCCATTTCGCTTGGACGAGGTGCGCGAGGTGGTGCGTACTGCCCTGGAGCTGGTGCGGCTGAAACGTGAGAACCGCCAGCTCAAGAGGCAGTTAAACCAAGAGCAGGCTGGTCCCACCATTATTACCCAGGATGCCGGTATGCTGCGCCTGCTGGATACTGCCCGGCAGGTTGCTGCCACCGATACCACGGTGCTAATCGGGGGGGAGAGCGGTACCGGTAAGGAGTTGCTGGCGCGCTATATCCATGGCCACAGTGGGCGGCGTGAAGGCTGTTTTCAGGCGCTCAACTGCGGTGCTTTGCAGGAGGAGCTGCTGGCCAATGAGCTGTTCGGTCACGAAAAGGGCGCCTATACCGGGGCCAGTGAGGCGCGTCCGGGACTGATTGAGAGTGCCCAGGGTGGTACCTTGTTTCTCGATGAGATCGCCGAGATGTCATCGGCGATGCAGATCAAACTGCTGCGGGTGATCCAGGAACGGGAGCTGGTACGGCTGGGGGCGAGCCACCCGATTGCGGTGGACATCCGGCTGATCGCTGCCAGTCACCGGGATCTGCGAGCTGAGGTTGCCGCTGGACGGTTTCGTCAGGATCTCTACTACCGGCTCGACGTAGTTGGCCTGCAGTTGCCGCCGCTGGCACAGCGCCGTGACGATATCCCGCTGCTGGCCTTCTACTTTCTACGCAAATATGTAGCGCGCATGGGGCGCCATGTGGAAGAGATCGAACCGGCGGCGATGGCTGCGTTGCAGGCCTACGACTATCCGGGCAACATCCGTGAACTGGAGAACATCATCGAGCGCGGTGTGGCGTTGGCACACGGCAGTGAACTAACCGACGCCAGCCTGCCGCCGAGCCTCACCGAGCGGACGATGCAGGTGGTGCGGGAAGAGGCCGGGCGTCTACCCACTCTGGCGGAGCGCGAGACCGACTACATTCGTTATGTGCTGGAACGCAGCGGTGGAAACCGTACCCGTGCGGCACAGATCCTCGGTATCGACCGGGTCTCGCTGTGGCGCAAGCTGAAGAAGTACGGCATGGATGAGGGCTGATACACCCTTTCGCCGTCGCGGCTGTCGCCCCATCACTGCTGGAGTGATGGGGGGCGATCAGGCGTTGCCCTTGTTTTGCATACCGATGCCGTGGGTTTTGGCGAAGTCGAGCATACGCTGGATCGGTTTCACCGCCCGCTCCCGTACGGCCGGATCGATCTCAATGGCGTTCTCACCACTGCGCAACACCTGCGCTAGATTCTGCAGTGAGTTCATCCCCATCCAGGGACAGTGGGCGCAACTGACACAGGTCGCGCCCTCGCCGGCGGTGGGGGCCTCGATCAGTACCTTGTCCGGCGCCATCTGCTGCATCTTGTAGAAGATGCCGCCGTCGGTAGCGACGATGAACTCCCTGTTCTTCATCTCTTTGACCGCCTTGATCAGCGCGGTAGTAGAGCCGATCACATCGGCTTGATCGACGATGTTCTGCGGTGACTCCGGGTGTACCAGTACCGCTGCATTGGGGTGCAGGCGGCGGGTTCGTTCTAGCGCCACCGATTTGAACTCCTCGTGGACCACACAGGAGCCAGGCCAGAAGATCATCTCCGCACCGCTGATATGCTGCACATAGTGGCCCAGGTGGCGGTCTGGCGCCCACAGAATCTTTTCGCCACGCTCGGCCAGATGCTGCACGATGGGCAGGGCGATGCCGGAGGTGACCACCCAGTCGGAGCGCGCCTTTACCTCGACACTGGTGTTGGCATAGACCACTACGGTGTGGTCAGGGTACTGGTCGCAGAAAGCGCTGAACTGATCCGCCGGACAGCCCTCGTCGAGGGAGCAGGTGGCCGCCAGGTCGGGCATGATGACCTGCTTCTCCGGGTTGAGGATCTTCGAGGTCTCGCCCATGAATCGCACTCCGCAGACCACCAGGGTTTCGGCCTCCTGCTCGGCGCCGAAGCGGGCCATCTCCAGGGAGTCGGCGACACAGCCGCCAGTCTCCTCGGCCAGCGCCTGCAGATCGGCGTCGGTGTAGTAGTGGGCGACTAGTACCGCGTTGCGCTGTTTCAAAAGCGTCTTGATCTCTGTCTTGAGTGCCTCTTTCTCCGCAGTCGATAGCGCGGGCCACTGGGGATGGTCGGGGACCTTGATGGTGGGCAGGTCGACAGTGATGGATGGGGCGTTGGCGCTCATGTCAGGTCTCGGTGTTGGGTTCATTTGATGATCTCTACCCGCTTCGGGTTTTTTACCCGATAGACGCGGGCGGGGCGATGGTTGCCGGTGCGATGTTGCTCGCCGGTCTCCTCGATCTGGCCGAGGGCGAGCATGCGCTTGCGGAAGTTGCGTTTGTCCAGTCGGGTGCCGAGCAGGATCTCGTAGACCGATTGCAGCTGACTCAGGGTGAACTGCGCCTCCATGAACTGAAAGGCAATGGTGGAGTAGTCGAGCTTGGCGATCAGCCGCTGCTGGGCCAGGGCGATGATCTCTGCATGGTCGAAGGCCAGCGCTGGCAGGGTGTTGAGCGGGAACCAGTCGGTCGCTTTGGCATCGCTGGCGGCCTTGGGTGTGAGCCGGTCGGAGGGGGTCAGGGCATAGTAGGTGACGCTGATCACCCGTTCGCGCGGGTCCCGATCGGGCCTGCCGAAGGTGTAGAGCTGCTCCAGATAGATGCCACTGATGCCTGTCTCCTCCTCCAGTTCCCGCTTGGCGCAGTGCTCAAGATCTTCGTCGATCTCAAGAAAGCCGCCGGGCAGCGCCCACATGCCACTGTAGGGCGCATTGGCACGCTGGATCAGCAGTAGCTGCAGTTCCCCTTCGCGGATAGTGAACAGCACCACGTCGGTGGTGACTGCCGGGTGGGGGTGGCGGTAAGTGTAGGGTGCATTCTGGTACATGGGTCGGAGTGGGCGGTGTCTGGTGTGGCGCTATTTAGTGTGAAGTGTACACCAAGATAGTGTCATCAATACACCTGTCGGGATCGGGTATGAACTGGAGGGGTAAATAAGCGAATGTGGACGGGGTGCGGGTTAAAGGAACGGTTTGCCAGGCCGATCTTTATGGATGTCAAGATGAGTAGGGGAGTCTGGATGTCTGCACAGCTGATGGCGAAAGAGAGGGTGTTGCGGGTCAAGCATCTGCCGCCACTGTCGGCAACGGCGTCGCAGCTGCTGGAGCTGTTGCCGCGGGAGGATGTGGAGCTCAAGGAGCTGGCTGAGGTGATTGGGCAGGATCCGGGGTTGACCGGGCGTCTGCTGGGGCTCGCCAACTCGGCCTATTTTGCACTACCCAGCCCGGTGCTGACGGTGGAGGCGGCGATCATTCGGGTGCTGGGGCTGAAGATGGTGAAGAGCCTGGCGTTCAGTATCGTGCTGGCCGGCGCCTTCGATACCCATCAGTGTCCGGCTTTTCTGCTCGATCGTTACTGGTACAAATCACTGGCCACCGCTTTTTTGGCGCGTCGCCTGAGTGAGCTTGATAGCGGTGATGAGGTGACAGACCCGGATCGGGCCTACCTCTGTGGCCTGCTGTTGGATCTGGGGCAGTTGCTGCTGGCGCATGAGTTTCCACACGTCTATTCGCAGGTATTGAGTGAGGTGGAGCGGCGGCCGGAGCTCGATTCTGCACAGCTGGAGCGGCAGTCGTTGGGGATTACGGCACAGGATGCCGGCGTTTGGCTGGCTGACCGCTGGCACCTTCCAGCGGAGGTGGTGGCGGTTCTCGCCGGCTGTTCTGGTGTTAAGGAGGGGAGGCGCGTACCGGCAGAGACTCCCCTGGTGATGGCGGCTGAGGCCTTGGTGCTGATCTCAATGCGTGGTGAATCCTTTGCCAAGTTGGGCGACGGCCGGCCGTCTGGTTTGCCGGCAACAGAGCAACTGCAGCGGATGGATGAAGAGTTTGTGCAACAGCAGGATGCGATACAAGCGCTAGCGGGTCTGCTGGTGAGTTAGGGTGCCTCTGAATGAAGCTGGGTGAGCAGAATTGTGAGGCTGAATTTTCCGCTGCAAGGCGGAAATTGCAGGTAATAGCCGGACTATTGCCAAGATTTTCAACGCAGCAGCGGGAAATTTGGACCGCAAGGCTGCCATCCATGATTCATTCAGGGGCTCCTTAGAGGTAGTGTGGTGGATTTCTCCTTCAGTCAGGTATCAATGGATCTTCGCGAGCGGTTCTTCAACCTGCTCGATTCGCTATCGGCATTGCGTGCCCTATCGCGGATCGATATGGCGCGGCTGACCGAAGAGGAGCTGGTCGAGCAGGCGCTTGAACAGCTGGTGCGTTACCAGAACCTGGAAAGTTGCTCGGTGTTTTTCCTGGAACAGGGCGAGCTGCGCTGTGTTGCGGGAACCAGCATGTCGGAAATTCATACCAGGAGGGCCGGGATCCAGATGCATGTCAGTCGCGGCTCGTCACAGATGCATTTCGGGCTGGGGGAGGGGATCATCGGCATCGCAGCCCAGACCGGGGACCTGCAATATTGCAACGATTGTCAGCAGAGCCCTGCCTACAAACCCTTTCCCGATGAAGAGGTAGGGCGGCCGGGGTCACTGGTCTGTGTGCCGATCAAGATGGGGGATCGGACTCTCGGTGTACTCAACGCCTCCCATCCGATGAACGATTATTTTGAGCCCTGGCAGCAACACACCATCAGCCTCTTCTGCAGCATGCTGGGACAGATGTTGCACAATCATCGGCTGCTGCATGACCTGGAGTATGTCGTGGATCAGCGCACCGTGGAGTTGCGTGCGGCGCTGCGGGAGGCGGAGCAGCTGCGACAACGCTATGAGCGGCTCGCTGCCATCGATGGGCTGACTGGCCTGCACAATCGGCGCTTCTTTTTCGATGAGGCGGGTAGGATGCTGGCCCAGGTGCTGCGCCACGATTTCGCCTGCAGTCTGCTGCTGCTCGATGTGGACTACTTCAAGCGGGTCAATGAAGAGTGGGGTTTTGCGGTGGGGGATCGCCTGCTCTGCCGTATCGCGGAGATCCTCAAGGCAGAGGCGCGTGGCGGTGATCTGGTGGCGCGGATTGGGGGAGAGGAGTTTGTGGTGCTGATGCCAGATTCCCAGTTGGAGGGTGCGCATCTGCTGGCACAGCGGATCCAGGAGCGTTTTGCGCTGATCGATCTTGGTGTGGAGATTGGCCGGCCCAACCTCAGCCTGAGTGTAGGGGTATCGATGTTGGATCGGCAGAAGAGCCGGCTGCGCTCACCGGCTGAATTGGTGGAACAGCTCTACACAGAGGCAAACCAGGCGCTCTACCAGTGCAAAAGCGAAGGTTGCAACTACAAGGCCTACTCTCTGTAACGCTCAGCAGGCGTAATCAGTTACTTGTGTCTCCGGCCGCGGCAGTGTCGGTTTGGAGGCACTGCCGCGGCTATTTTCTCTATGCGTTCTGCTCCTGAGCGGTCGCTATCTCCTCTGCTGGAGCAGTATCAGTGGAATCCTCCGGTGCTGCAGAATGGTGTGCGGTCTTCAGGCTGTTACCCGACGGATTGGTGAAGCGGTCGTTGAGGGTCTGCACATAGTTGTCAGTCGACTTGATCACCTCGGTCAGGCGGGCACGTGTGCGACGTCCCCAGCCTGCGGGAGCGCGCATGAGCATACTGCGCCAGGGTTTGGTGCTGCGCAGGAAGCTGCCGAGCGGGTTGCACAGCAGGCCGGCCGCTTCGCTCTGTTTGTGCAGGCTGGCAATCAGGCTCTTTGCTGCCAGTGAGCGGACACTGAAGTGGATCGCGCCGAACACCAGCAGCAGCGGGATCAGTAGCAGCCATGGGTTGAAGATCGGGTTGCCTGCCGCGTCGAGCAGCCAGGGCGGGGTGAAGCTGAAACCTTTCCAGTAATTGGCCTTGATGCTGAAGAAGAGCAGCAGTGCGAGCAGGCCTCCGATCAGCACGCCATCCCCCCAGAAGACTCGTTTGCGCCACCTCTTCAGGGTCTTGGCGACCAGCGGGATGCTGCGCTCCTCGATGTCGCGCGCGGTCTTTTCGAGGGCGCCGACGATGCGATAGGCGCGCTCGATCTCGACCTCCTCCATGCGGCCGTGGATATCTTTCAGGTCCTGGTCGCGTTTCTGCTCGTAACGTTCTCGCAGGGCAGTATCTTCGATCGGTATCGCCGCCTCTGGACTGTAGATGGTGTAGAAGCGTCCTGCGGTGAGGCCGCGCTCACCCAGGGCGCGTTGCCAGGCAGCGATTACGTCTTCCGGATTGTTCTCGCGGGCGGTGGTGTCGATCTGGTTGAGAATGTAGAGGAACTTGCCGGAGTCGGGGCGGTTGATAGTGTCGTCGATCAGGTGGTCGAGGGTGTCGCGCATGGCGCCCGGTTCCGGGTGACGCGCATCGAAGAAGACCAACACCAGATCCGACAGGCCGATGATATGGTCGGTGATGCGCAGGGTGGCGGTGCGTTGCGCATCGGCGTCAAAGCCGGGAGAGTCGATGACGATTTTGCCGCGCAGCTTGTCGCTGGGGCAGGTCTTGAGCTGCAGGTAGGCGTCGATGCGGGCGCCCTCGCCGGTGGCCACCTTCTCGATCTCATCGGACATCTGATAGAAGGGGAAGCGCGGGTCGGAGTCGAGCGCGACACCGGGCAGGGCGTGGCCGGTCTCCTCCCGGCTGTAGCAGATCACGGTGAATTTGTCGTCCACCGCCTGGTTGCCGGAGCGCTGGATCTTGTGGCCGATGTAGTGGTTGATGAAGGTCGATTTGCCCGCCGAAAAGGTGCCGAGAATCGAGATCAGCGGCCACCAGGGGATCTGCATGGAATAGGAGTTGTCGCCTTCGAGTAGGCCGAGTTTAAAGCCGATCTCGTCCAGGGTGCGGAAACTTTTGACCGTCTCCAGCAGGACGGGATTCTCCTGTTCAAGGTGGGTTTCCAGGTGTTGCAGGCGCGATTCGATAATCTTTCCGGCGGGGTGCATAGGGTGCTTTCTCCTCAACAAGGCCGATGATGTCGGGTGGTTGTTCGACGTTCCCTTAAAATTAGCGATTTCCACATACTAGCGCGAGCCAGATTTAGGTTACAGGGATAATTTGTCTCTGTGGATTGCATGCCAAGTTACAAGTCAAAGGGCGCGCGCGAAAAAAGTCGTATTTGTGCAGATGCTTAAATAGCCTTTATATCAGGGTGTCGGGCTGTCTGTTTTGTTGCATTGGTAATCGGCATCGGGGATACTTTCACGCCAAAATCACTCCAGTTCCTCTACTGTTTGCTGGAAAGCGCCTTGGATTTTGTGGAGATGGTATGGCTGATCTTTTTTCCGATGCATGGATGAAGGGTTTCATGGAGCACTGGAATGCCGAGCCAGAACTCTCCGACGCACTGGCCCAAATCGGTTTCAATAGTGTCATCGGCTATGGTTTTGTTGGCGATGCCCAGCCGCGTGGTGTGCTGGTTGTGGATAATGGCAAGGCGACCTCTGCTGGGGAGTATGAGGGAGAGGCACTCAACTGGGACATCCGGGCTTCGGAAGCACAGTGGAAAAAGTGGTTGGCAAAGCCACCGGGCATGATGGGATTGGGCGTTGCTTTTACCTCTCGCAAGATGCGTTTTGAAGTGGGTGATTACGCCTCGATGCTCAAGGACCCACGCATGGCTGGTCCCTTCATCAAGAGTTTTTCGGTAATGGGGCGTGTCTGATAGCCTCTCCTCAGGCGGATCGCTGGCTCACTGCTGAGCCGAGGATTTGGCAGATTTCTCATAAAGATTCGGATATTTATACTCATCTAGGTTGCGCAGGATTATGGGTGACAGAATAAAAACGTTGGTTATTACTCTTAGCATGGCCTTGGCTGCGGCATCGGCAAGCACGCAGGCTCAGGAGTATGACGCCAGCAGCGGTGATCGCTTCGTGGTGCAGCAGGCGCAGGGCGTAACCCAGGTTTCTTTGGGCGGCACGGTGGTGCCCTATAAGGAGGTGACTCTGTCGGCGCAACTGCCTGGTCGGGTCAAATACCTGGCCGGTATCGAGGGCGATGCCTTCAAGTCGGATGATCTGCTGGTCGAACTGGATGACAGTGAGCTCTCGGCGAAGCGCCAGGCGGCACTGGCGCAATTGGCCAACGCCGATGCTCAGCTGCGTAATGCCGGGGTGCAATACTCCCGAGAACTTTGGTCGCCGAAGTCAAAAAATTCTCCTGGTGGCATGGGGGTGCCGAATCTGTTTGATCAGATGTTCACCCGTCAGATGGAGGATGTGATTGGCGAGCGTGATCGTGATGCAGAGCGCGGCGCCGATCTCTATGCCTCGCAGACCCGTATCCAGCAGGCGCAGAACACCATCCTGCGGGTCCAGTCAGAGATCCGGGCGATCGATGCCAAGCTGCGTGACGCCAAGAGTGTTGCGCCATTTGCTGGCGTTATCATGAAGAAGTTTATCGAGGTGGGTGACACGGTGCAGCCGGGGCAGCCGCTCCTCAAGTACGCAGATGTGGAGTACCTGCAGATCGTTGTGGAGGTGCCCGGACGGCTGCGTCCCGGTCTTAGCGAAGGTATGATGCTGCGTGCCGAGCTGGATGTCGGCTCCCAGGAGATTCCGGTGAGGGTGGCGCAGATCTTCCCCATGGCCGACGCCCAGCGCCACACCGTCACCATCAAGTTTGACCTCCCGCAAGGGGTCTCGGCACCCGGCATGTACGCCAAGGTGCAGGTGCCGGACTTCAACGCGCCGACCCGCAGCAATCCGGTTATCCCCTCCAGCGCCATCCGCTACAACGGTAGCCTGCCCGGGGTCTACGTCATCGGCGAGGATGACAAGCCGATGTTGCGCCTGATCCGTGTCGGTGAGGAGCTGCCTGGTGGTTACACCATGGTGCTTTCCGGTCTGCGGGCGGGCGAGCAGGTGCTGCGTAACCCCGGTGTCGGTGTTAGTGCCGGCTGGACCCAGCCACAGCGCTAGTTAGCAGCTATCCAAACAGAGGCAGGTGGGTGATGATCAAATTCCCGCGCCTTTTCTTTCGCTATTCGTAAGGGGACCCAGCCCCTTCTGTTGCAGAGGCTTTGCGAGCGAATATGAGCCAGAACGACGACCACAACGATCAGCTCCACTCGATGGATCCCGATTACGAGGCCCACCTGGGCATAGCCGGCAGGACCGCTCGGTTCTTCATCGAGTCGCCGCTGTCGCCGCTCTTCTTCATCGCGATGATGATGATGGGGCTGATGGGCCTAATGCTGACTCCGCGCCAGGAGGATCCTCAGATCTCGGTGCCGATGGTCGACATCTTCGTCCAGTATCCGGGGGCGGCGGCGGAGCAGGTCTCCAGCCTGGCGATCGAGCCGCTGGAACGGATCATGTCGGAGATCCCGCGGGTCAAGCATGTCTACTCTGCCGCTCAGCGTGGTGGCGGTGTGGTCACCATCGAGTTCGAGGTGGGCGAGGAGATGGGGGCCTCGCTGGTCAAGGTGAATGACAAGCTCGACTCCAACATGGACAAGATTCCGCCGGGGGTGATGCCACCGCTGGTGAAGGCCAAGGGTATCGACGATGTGCCGGCGGTCAATCTGACTCTCTGGTCGAAAGATATGGATGGAGATTCAGTCCCCGATGTGGACGATGGCCAGCTACGTATGCTGGCCCACGATGTGCTGCAATCGATCAAGCAGCTGCCCGACACCGGTAGCGGTTTTGTGGTGGGTGGTCGGCGTGAACAGATGACCGTCGAGGTCTATCCGGAGCGTCTGTCGGGCTTCAACATCAGCATTGATCAGGTTGCCCAGACGATCAAGAAAAACAATATCGAGCTGCAGGCGGGCGGCATCGAAGGCGGTGATAGCCGGTTTAATGTGACTACCGGCGCCTTTCTGCGCTCTGCCGACGACATCAACCGTCTGATGGTCGGCATGCATAACGATGTGCCGGTCTATGTGCATGACGTAGCGCGGGTGACCCAGGGGCCGGAAGATGCCAAGCAGCTGGTGGCCTATTACACCGGCAAGGCCAGCAATCTCGATATCCGGGCCGATGGCGTCCCTGCAGTGACCATCGCGGTAGCCAAAAAAGAGGGCTCCAACGGCGTCACCGTGGCCAGTTCGATCATCTCCCGGGTCAACAAACTCAAAGGCACTCTGATCCCCAATAACGTCGCGGTCAGCATTACCCGGGATTATGGTAAGACCGCCGATGACAAGGTCAGCGATCTGATCTTCAAGCTGTTTGTGGCCACTGGCTTCGTCTTCCTGCTGGTGCTGGCGGCGTTTCGTGCCTTCCGTCCCGCTATAGTGGTGGTGCTGGTTATCCCGGTGGTGCTGCTGATGACCATCTTCAGCGCCTGGCTGATGGGCTACACCATCGATCGGGTGAGTCTGTTTGCCCTGATCTTCTCCATTGGCATCCTGGTGGATGACGCGATCGTGGTGGTGGAGAATATCTACCGGCGCTGGCTGGAGGAGGGCAAGACCGATGTAGCCACCGCGGTGGATGCGGTGCGTGAGGTGGGTAACCCAACCATCCTGGCCACCTTTACTGTTATCGCGGCGCTGCTGCCGATGGGATTTGTCTCCGGCATGATGGGGCCCTACATGGAGCCGATTCCGGCGCTGGGTTCGTCGGCGATGCTGATCTCGGTATTTGCTGCCTTTGTCTTCACTCCCTACCTCACCATGTCCCACTGGTTGCGCCCCTCGATGCGCTACCTGAAGACTGCCGGCGAGCGCGAGCACAAGGAGGCGGAGAGGTTGGAAAGGATGTTTCGTCGCGTCCTGGTGCCGATGATCGAGACTCCGAGAAAAGCGCGCTTGTTTCGGCTGGTGATGTGGGGGACGTTCCTGTTCGCCTGTTCGTTCTTCTACTTCAAGTGGGTGGCGGTGAAGATGCTGCCGTTGGACAACAAGCCCGAGTTTGCGGTGGTGCTCGACATGCCGGAAGGCACCGCGCTGCCGGTTACCGCGAACCTGGCGCACCGTATGGCGGAAGCGATCCGGGTCCATCCCGAGGTGATGGCGGTGCAGGTCTATGCGGGGACTGCACGCCCGTTCGATTTTAACGGAATGGTGCGTCACTACTACCTGCGACAGGATCCTTGGCAGGCCGAGGTTCAGGTGCAGCTGACGCATAAGGGCAAGCGTGCTGAGAGTAGCCACGATATTGCAGTGTATACACGGCGCCTGCTGACCGATATGACCGAGAAGCTGAAGCGGCAGAAGAGGATCCCGGCGGGTGTCAAATTCTCGGTGGTGGAGATGCCGCCAGGTCCGCCGGTGCTGCAGTCGGTGGTTGCAGAGGTCCACGGCCCAAACCAGGCGGTGCGCCACCAGGTGGCGAGTGAGTTGACCGAGATCTTCAGCCGCACCGAAAGTCTTAGGGACGTCGACAACTATATGCGCGATCCCTACAAATACTGGCGTTTCGAGGTGGATACTGAGAAGGCAGTGCGGCGCGGTATTTCGGTGGAGACGATCAATCGCAACCTGGCGATGGCGCTGGGCAGTGCGCCGGTGGGTGACGTCAAACAGCGCGCCGGGCATGAGCCGATCAATATCGTGATCCAGGTGCCCCTGGCAGAGCGTTCCGAGGTGACTCGTCTGGGCGATCTGCCGGTTCAGTCCGACAGCGGCATCACTGTGCCGTTGCGGGAGTTGGGGCAGTTTGTGCAGGTCACTGAAGAGCCGATTATCTATCATAAGGATCTGCGCGACGTGGAGTACGTGGTGGCAGAGGTCGGTGGCAAGTTGGCGGCGCCGGTCTACGGTATGTTCCAGGTGCAGGATCTGCTGAAAGAAGATGGCTACATCAGCCCCGACGGGGTGGCGCTCGAGAGCTTCTGGCTGGGGCCACCGAAGGATGACACCACCTCCGCCATCGAGTGGGCCGGCGAGTGGACAGTGACCTACGAGACCTTCCGCGACATGGGCGCAGCGTTCATGGTGGCGCTGGTGTTGATCTATGTACTGGTGGTCTGGGAGTTCGGTAACTTCCGCATCCCGGCGTTGATCATGGCGCCAATCCCGCTGACCCTGCTGGGCATCATTCCTGCCCACTTCGTGTTCTTCCACTTTGGTGCGGGCGGCGAGTTTACCGCCACCTCAATGATCGGCTGGATCGCCCTGGCGGGCATCATCGTGCGTAACTCGATCCTGCTGGTCGACTTCTCGATCCATCAGATCCAGCAGGGTGAACCGGTGGTGGAGGCGGTGATCCAGTCCTGCAAGACTCGCACCCGGCCTATCCTGATCACTGCCCTTGCGCTGGTGGCGGGTTCCTCTGTGATCTTTTTCGATCCGATCTTCCAGGGTATGGCAATCTCGCTGGCCTCAGGTGTGCTGGTCTCCACGGTGCTGACCCTGATCGTGATCCCACTGGGCTGCATCAAGGCGAGCAAGGATCTGGTGGAGGTTGCCGCGGCAACCTGTCCCGCCGGGGTGACCATGAAGAGCTATGAAGAGCTGATGTCGGGCGGTACGGCAGCAGCGATGAGTTCGGCGCAGCCAAAGCCGGTAGCCGATTCGACACCGCTCTGGATTGGGGTGTGGGGCAAGCTGATCACCATCGTGACCATGCTGTTCTATTTTGTTCGCGGCATCGTTCTGCTGTTGATGCAGCTATTCAGGAAAAAGCCATCCAGAGGGAAAGGCACGCCAGCAGCCGGCAATGCGTCGACCCCGCCCTCCTCTGGAAGCGGTGGGGCTGGCGGTGCAGATCGGGTTGTCGCTGGCTTGGCAGAGGCCGCGCCTGCGTCAGCCTCTACGCCAACAGCAGCAGATGCTCCGGCCCGGGTGGAAGCGGAGCCGGCAAAGATAGTCGCGCAGGCTGATGCCGTTGACAAGGTTTCTGGGGCGACGAGGCAGGAGGGTGTCGCTAGCGAAGCGCCTGAGCCAGTTGCGGAAGCCGTGCAGCCAGATATGGCCGCAAGCGGGAAACCGGCGGCAGAAGCGGCACAGAGTGAACCGACGCCCAAAGTCCCGGCGAAGGCGCCGCCGAAGGCCAAAAAACGGCCATCGACTCTGAAAAAGAAAGTGGCGAAACCGAAAGCGGTCGAGGCCGTGACCAAGTCCGCTGTTGGCGTTAATTCAGCCGTTGCTCTGGAGGCGGGGAACGCCCCGAGCAGGAGCGGTTCCGCTCCGGCTAAGAAAAAGGGCGGGCGTCGGGGCATTCGTTTGAAGAGCTGAGTCTGATGATGGTGGCGTCGCTTTGAAAGCTCTTCTGAATCGTCATCTGCTTAGCTTGGTGTTGGCTGTGGTCTGCCTGTTCGGTCAAGCCACTGTTATTGCAGGAGATCCCTATCAGGGCTATCGCTTTCGCCCACTGACTGTTCCCTCTGAACAGCGGCGGCAGGTGGTGCAAGAGCCTGCCGCTTTGCCGTGGCGCCCGAGTCTGGGTGAGACCAGAGACAAGAGGCGATCTGAGACGGCAAAGGGCTCACTCAGCGATGGCTCTGCTGCATTGGGCCTGCCGCGAGGCACCTATCGCCCAGTCGAGCGCTTTACGCAGGTTCCAGCCCAGGTCGGCAGCTATCAGTTTCGTCCGATTTCGTCGACAGAGGGGAAGCGCATAGATGCCCAGGGCAGGCCGCAACCACAAGATCGCGCAGCCGCCCTTCATAATCCCCCTCAGCGCTATCGCTTTCGTGGTGATCCGCTGCCTGAAAAGCGTAATAAACCTGCCCCCTTCAATTGGAAAGACCCCGATCAGCCAGCGGTTTCGCCCAGGTTTCGACCCGATAGTCGATTTCGCAACAGCAGGGCCCTTACAAAGTAGGGGGGCGGTTGCGCTATCTGGTCCCGCTCGAACTGAATCGATGTCTGCGAGCCGCCGCCGATGGGCTTCATATCAATCCTGTTGGTTATGCGATGATCTCTGAAAAACGGGAGAGCAATGAATAAGGGTAAAGGCTTGTATGCTGCTCTGGTGTGGCTGGCGTTGTCGTTCAGCGGCGCTCTTCAAGCGGGCTTCGCCTGCATTGAGTTTTCAGCGGAGATGGTCCAGCTTAATCCGGGCGGTGAAACCGTCAGCGGTAGGGTGTTTGTGGGCAAGCGACACATGCGTACAGAGCTCAGGCAGGGTGGGGACACGATTGCGTTGATTGCTGATAGCGAATCGGGGAGCAATCTGCTGCTAAATCTTGAGCAGCGCACCTATCTGCTCCAGCAGGGGCGCCCAAACGTCGATGTAAAGTCTGGACGCGGTGAACGAAATCCCTGTGAAGAGGTAGAGGGCGCACTCTGTGAAAGGCTGGGTGAAGAGCAGCTCAATGGACGGCCAGCGAGCAAATGGCAGATCACCCTCGGCAGTGGGGAGGGTGCTCAGAAGGTGACCCAGTGGCTCGATAAACAGCGAGGCTTTCCGCTACGTACTCTCTCAGAAGGCGGGCAGCAGGCTGAGATGCGCCTGCTGGGCAGAGAGACCCTCGCAGGCCGGAGTGTGGAAAAGTGGCAGGTGAGTGTGAACCGCCCCGAGCAAGAGGTTGTTCGGACCACCCAATGGTATGATCCGGCGCTTTGTCTTGCCATTAAAGAGATTTTTCCGGGGGGTAGGGTGCGCGAGCTGAAACAGATCGAGCTTGGTGAGCAGTCGCCCGCTCTTTTTGTTGTGCCTGAGGGGTTCAAGCAGGTGGAGCTCCCCCGCTAGGGGGCTGATAAATAGGGCCTTGAAGGCGGAGTGACAGCTTCCCCGGTGGTTTTTTATCGGCTTGATTACCGTTAAACTGTGCGGCTAGTAATGGCGCGCCTGCTTGATCAGGCTGGCTGGCAATGCCTGCCCTGTCTGGCGCTTCCTCTTCCCATGTTGGGTCTTGTTCCCAGCAAAAATAGGTAGTTTGATGAAGACGGATAGACTTAAGCTGTTCTCTCTCGGCTCATTTTTCCTCATGTCTTTGCCGCTGATTGACGCAGAGGCCTATGTGCCAAACGGTGGCTTCTGCTCGCCTTATGATTATCGTGCGTCGTTCTATCCGGAGCGTCAGAGGAGCCCTGATTATCCTCTGCCGCAGCCACGGGTTAGCTATCCGTTTCAATGGCAAGGCGTAACCCCGACACGTTTTCTTGAAGAGCTGCCACCGTTGTGGAGGGAGCGTTTTCGCCCCTATTCATCCGCTGGCGATCGCTATGGTAGACGTTATGTTCAGCCCGTCGACTACCGGGAGCCGGCGCCACGGATTCGATACTCTTTTCCTGCTCAGCCTCATCAGGCGTATGGATGGCGGCGTTCGAGGCCAGCGGTGGCGGATCGGTACCAGGGTTACACTGGACACATCTATCCGCCCTACTGGAATGCGTCAAGACAAGCAGCGCCTCCTGCCTGGATGGCACATGAGTATGCCAACTATCGTTTCCGGCCGATGCGCCGGCAGTCTGGGCCGCAGCCGGTGCGCAACTGGGGCATGGTTGCACCGCGATCTACGGGCTACTCCCCGCAGTTTGCTGTGCCGCAGCAGGTTCAGATGCCGACCTTTCGGCCATCCCCTGATTACTACCAAGCAGCCCAGGTGCCAGATTATTCCAGGTTCAACCAGACGCGAATTCAGCACGGGTGGCAGCGACCTGGTCGTGAGTGGGCTGGAGCAGGCCCGGCTGCGAGCGGGCGCTATATCTATGGCTATTCAGCGCCTGCACGCTATGTATTTCGCCCTATGACGCAACCAGTTGCGCCGCAAAACAGGGCCAGTGGCTATCAACAGAACTATTCTGCCGGTGCTTATTCAAGATCCAACCCAGTCGCGTCGGCGCTTCAGGATAGGAGATCTGCCGCCTACAATCCTGCAGTGCAACCAGCTCATAACTGGAGGTTCGTGCCCCGTAATGAGAACAGGCCAGCGATACAGCGGGGCTATCGTTTTCGGCCTGTCGGAATGACGCGCCAGGTGCCGGTTGCTGTGAGTGGTTGGCGAGGCGATTTTCGCAACAGGAACGAAGAGAACTATCGGCATGCTCAGCCTCAGGAGCTCTCCCCCAGTCGAGACGAATGGCCGATGTTGTCGAGCCTGCCGGACTGGCCGTCACGATGAAACGGATGATGATCCAATGCCGCGGCCTTTAGCTGCTTGGCGGGATGTCATATTGCAACGAGAGACGAACCTATGATCACGGTAGTCGGTAGTCTGAAGGGTGGTTCAGGAAAGAGTACCCTGACCTTTAATCTCGCTGTCTGGTTGGCAATGGCCGATACCGATGTGGTGTTGGTGGATTGCGATCCACAGGCGACTTTGACTGACGTGGTCGAAGTGCGTACCGAGGAGGGCTATGATCCGCGCATCAAGGTGCTCGATTCGAATGGCCTGGATGCAGCGCTGGCGGATGAACAGGGTGAGATGCTCATCGATGTGGGTACTGCCGATATCGAATCCTTGAAAAAAGCGTTGAAGATGGCCGACCGGGTGGTGATTCCGGTTCCCCCTTCGCAGGCCGATGTCTGGTCAACACAGCGTTTTATCCGCTTCGTTGAGGAGGCGCTAGGTGACCGGGAGATGCCTGAGTTAGTGGCATTTATTAATCGTGCGGACACCCACCGGGCGATCCGTGAGTCGGATGAGGCGGCCGCTGCTCTGATCTCCCTGCCTGGTATCGATTTCGTAAAGCAGCGTCTCTGCCAACGCACAGTCTTTCGGCGCTCCTTCAGTGAAGGGTTGGCGGTGTTCGAGCTCGACCCGCGCGGCAAAGCATCGCGGGAGTTCAATTCACTTACAGCAGCCCTCTATCCGCAGCATCTGCGGGCATAGGCATCAGCCGTTTATCAATAACCAATCGCAGCATGATAATCAGGCGTTCGCAGAAGCGTCTCTGTTTGCCAAAGAGGAGAGAGGTATGGGGATTATAAAAAATTTGTTGGCATTGATTGGCTTGGTTGCCATTCTTGCTGGCGGTGGGCTCTATATGAAATATAAGAATGTGGCCTCAGAGTTCGACCCGGGGGCGATTGACGCCTATGGGGATATGGTGCGGCAGCTGCTCGAAACGAAAAACGCAGCAGAGGCGACGATCTGGAAGCTCCCCGTTGAGGAAGGGCTCTCGGCTGATGAGGTTGAGGAGACCATGAAGTTCGTTGCAAACGAATACAATATGTCACATGTGGGTGAGCTGCCGCTCTCCAAGGATATCGAGGCGAAGAGTGGCAAGAAGTATCGCTATGTGAAGATCTTCCTCTTCTGTAACTCACTGACTGCAGCCAGAATGCTCGACTATTCAGATGCCTACTCTGCCTATCTGCCCTGTAGAATCACCCTGATAGAAGACGAGCAGGGAAAGCTCTGGCTGATTGCGCTCAATATGGATTTGATGATCTACGGTGGTAAACCGCTGCCTCCTGCGTTGAAAGAGGAGGCGATTCAGGTCAAGGAGTACATCCTCGATATCATGAAGCGTGGGGCGTCCGGAGAGTTCTGAGCCTGGCCGGAAAGGCCCAGTCAGCAGCTAAGTGGTTCGGTATCGCTTGTTGGTCTGGAAATCTCTGAATTAGAAGGCCTGCGACGATTATCGTCGCAGGTTTTTTTATGGGCTCGAGGGGGGGGCAAACAGGCAGCCATAGTTGCAGCTGGCAGTGCTTGACGAGAAACGCCCCTGAACAGGGGCGCTCTTATATCGTTATCTGCAGTGTGGAGTGGGCCTGCGGCTACTCCACTTTTTCGATGCGCAGATTGGTTGGTGGATCTGGGGCGTAGGTCTCGATGGCTCCGATCTCCCAGGCTGCCCCTTTTGGCCGTCGGTTGCCCTTTAGATCGTAGCGGATGTCGATGCCGTAGAGGTCTTCGAATTCCTGATATGCCTTGCTGAGAATGCCGGCATCAACACCAGGGGAGTTGGAGACCTGCTCGTAGCTGTCTCTGGCAAATACAGGGGCTTTTACCAGATTGTTGCTGCTGCTAGCCAGCTTTGATACCAGGCTGGAGTCTGACAGCAGATCGACATCCGAACCGGAGCGGGAGGTCCCGCCGATATCGACCGAAGCACCGGCCGTGGCGCTGTTCCACAGCAGGTTGTTGCGCAGATCTATCTGTTCCGAGATGCAGCTATCTACGATGATGTTGTGTAGAGATGCGTCCAGGATCAGATTGTTCTCGATACTGAAAGAATCCGCTCCGCACTGCCAGGAGTGATGGATGCCATCCTCTGTGTTGACGATGGTGTTATTCACCACTTTGACATTGGTGGAGTCGCCGCCGATATCGAATTGGATGCCTCTTCGAACATTACGGATTATATTGCCGATGACATAGCCATCCTTGACCCCCTCGATTCGCAATCCACGTCCACCTGCCTGTGAAATGTCGTTGAAAAGCAGCCATGCACGGATGGGCCCATAGCCTCCAGCGAGATCGATGCCGTTACTGCCAAAGATGACGGCGTCGCCGATGGATGTATCAGACTTCTCATATCCGTAGATAGTGTTTTGGGAGATGATAGCGTCATGGATGGTCTTCAGGTCGACGCCGTTTTCGCGGTCCTCATGCATCACATTCTTGCCCACATAGACAAACCGCGGTGCAGGTAGACAGCGGTGGCAGCCTTGGAATGAGTCGCCGCTGTTGTGGTGGATGTGGTTCTCCAGAATCCACATATTGGTGGCACCGCTGCTCAGATTGACACCATGCATGTCGATCGGATTGCTTGGGCTGCCCCGGTGGTTGTCATGAATGTGGTTATGGTAGACCACATTGTTATTCGAGCTCCCCATCGAGACGGCGGAACCGTGGTTGCCCCAGTAGTCGGGGTCGCTGCTGACTTCACTGTGGCGGAGCACGATGCTCTCGGAGCCCGAGGCCATCTTAATGTTGATGCCGGTGTGGAAGTGGAGGTTCTCGACGATCAAGAACGAGCCGCCCAGCTCGATAACGCTCTCGCCGGGATCCTCAAAGCGGGGCATATTGTCAGGATCGGTGCCGCGGACGAAGACCGGTTGGCTGGCAGTGCCCGATGCTGTGATGTATTTGTCCCGGCCGATGTAGTAGGGGCCGCCATGGATCTCCACCACCGAGCCGGCGGGTAGAGAGATGGAGCTGCTTTTGAATAGGTCACAGATGGGGGCGCTTTTGGTGCCAGGCCAGTTGTTTTCGCTGCAGTTCGGGTCAGTGTTATCCACATAGTGGGTGTAGGGGGCAGTGCTATCGTTGCCATAGCCGGAGGCCCCGCTGTACATCTCGACAGATTCATCAATGCCAAATGGCGGCTCTGGAATGCCGATCGGTGGATTGTAGGCCAGGGCGTGCTGGACTGGTAGAAAAACACACAGCATTGCTGCCAGTTTGATCTTGCTTAAGCTGTTCATATCGCTCACTTTAGCGTTAGTTCCCAACGTCATGTCGTATGTCGTCCTTTGCTGCCGTTTATAAAGCCCTGCGGCTTGGGTTTGTGACCAACTCTGCGTTCCGGGTGTCATGACAGGACGCAGGAGACGTGTCGGGTGTCCGGCTGGGCCGGGTACGGCTGTTGAGGCGGCAATCCGCAGGTGAATCGTTCCGTTAGTTGCCAGATAGTGCCAGGATTATAGGTGTCAATTATCCCGACAGTCTTCGGCCTGCTTCACACTCCCCGCGTTCGGCGGCCTCTGAAGGATCATGGACAGCAGACTGCGACGTGAGACTGTGTCAGTCGTCGAGTTTGGCGATGATGCGGTTGCGCACAGGTTCATTCATGTCCGGGATCGGAAAAAGAGATGTTTTTCCCCAGAATCCCCTCCATCAGAAATCTGCCAATCGATCTGCTGATCTGTTGCGGCCCACACTGATCACCCTCCCGGGTTTGCAGCTGTCCGCCAATGATGAGCATCGCGAGGCCATGCATCATGGACCAGGCGGCAAGCGCCAACTCTTCGGTAGGCTCGTCACGGAAGACGGCTGCAGCCTTGCCGCTCTCGATCAGGGATAAGAGACTGTTGAATGCCCTTTCCGAGGCCTCGGCCAGTGTGCCGGAACACTCACCAGGCGTGATGAATCCGCCAAACATCAGCTGGGTGATCTCGGGGTTTTCCACGGCCAGCTCAACATAGGCGATGCTTGCCTCCTGAAGCTGCCTGGTGGGGTCATCGGGGAAAGTCAGGGATGCCTCTCGGGTGCGTGTCGCTAGCGCATTGAAGCCGGATTCAGCGATCGCCATGAGCAATGCGCCTTTGTCTTTGAAATGACGATAGGGGGCAGAGTGGCTGACCCCGGCCCGCTTGGCCACCGCTCTCAGGCTGATGGCGTTAGGCCCCTTCTCGGCAATCAGACTGATTGCGGCCTTGATTAAGGCATTTTTCAGATCACCGTGGTGGTAGTTCAATCGCTGTTCCGTCTGATTACAGTGAGTTAGTGGTTAACCTGTGCAATGTTGACGCTGTCAACTTGTGGTGTAGGATTGCATTCCCAGATCCACACCAACAGCTGCATTGATTGGTGCTGCCAAGCAGGCTGCCACCGCTACAAGGGAAGATAACAATGAAATCGATACTATTGGTCAGATTTTTTGCTGGATCGCCCCTGTTTGCGGGAGTCGCTACACTAACCGTCATGCTCCATTCTGTCATGGGGCTCCTCAGCATGCTGACTGCATAGGTGCGGGAGGCAATGGACAGCTACCTACTGCTGAAGGCGATCCACCTGCTGGGTGTTACTGCCGGTGCAGACCAAACAGGCCAGAATGGCGAAGGTATTTCGGCGGGATCAGCCGATCCCCGAGCACTACTGGCAGCTCGGCCGGATGTGAATCATATTCGGTACCCTGGCGACCCTGCTGCCGCTGCTGACCCTCTACTGGATGGTTTTCAAGCCGGTGTCATGGCCTCATCTTCTGATGTCATGCGACCTGTTGGCGAAAAAGGAGTTTGACGTGAACAAGATCCTCACTCTACCTCTGCTGATGCTATTGTTGCCGCTGCCAGCATTGGCAGCCCAGCTGCAGAGCGTTGCGGCCCGAGTGGCCACCCAGCAAGAGACCCTCACCGGCTTCACCCGTGAGGCGGCGCTGCTGGTTGTCTCTACCGAGGTTGCCGGCCGGGTCGAGCGGGTGACAGCGGATGTGGGCGACAGGCTTGAGAAGGGCACGTCGTTCGCCTGTCTCGACACAACCTTCATCGACCTGGAGATTCGTGCCAATCAGGCGGAGCAGCAGCGTCTGCAGGTGGATATCACCCACTACAGCAAGCAAGTGAAGCGCTTCAGCCGGCTACTGCAACAGAAGAGCTCATCCCAGAGCCAGCTGGATGAGTCAGAACGCGCCCTGCAGAGCAGCCGTGCCCAGCTGGTTGCCAGTCAGGTGCAGGCCCAGATCCTGCGCGAGCGCCGGCAGCGTCACTGCGTGGCGGGGCCTGCGGGCTGGCGAGTGATTGAACGTCATGTGGAGCCGGGGCAGTGGCTGAATATCGGAACGCCAGTGGTGACTCTGGGGGACTACTCACGCCTGATCGTACCGTTTGCCCTTAACAATGCGGAGTTCACCGTACTTGAGCGACAGGCTGGCGATCTGAAACTGCGCCTGCCAGATCGGGGAGGGGAGGTAACGGCGCAGATCGAACATGTCTCCCCTGCCTTCGACCCCGTGTCACGCAAGATCCAGGTAGAGCTGGCGATCGAACAGCCCATGCAACAGCCCCGCGGCGGTATCCGTGCCGAACTCCGGCTTGAGTTGCCAGCATCTTCCGGGACGGTGCTACTGCCCCGCGCCGCTCTCAGCGAACGTTATGAGCAGCACTGGCTGACCCGCGCCGACGGCGAGCAGCTGAAGGTGGTCTATCTGGGAGTAGCCAGCGGGGTTGAGGGGGAGTGGGTGCGGGTTGCCGCGCCGGGGCTCAAGGCCGGTGACCGTTTCCAGCTCCCGGCGGAGTAGGGCCATGGAGTCGCTGATACGTTTCTCCCTCAAGCAGCGGGTCTTTTACAACCTGATGTTCGTGGTGTTGATGGTGGTGGGCTTCATCTCCATCTTCGCCATGCCCGCAGAACGCTACCCCAACTTCGGCTTTGGTGAGGTGATCATCAACACCATCTACCCCGGTGCCTCGGCGGTGGAGGTAGAGACCCTGGTGACGCGCAAGATCGAGGATGCGCTGGAGACGGTGGACGATGTGGAGTGGGTCAATGCCACCTCCTTTAGCGGTCGCTCCAATGTGCGCCTCAAGTTTGTCGACGATTCGGACTACGAGGCGCTCTACGACGAGGTGCGCTTCGAGGTGCTCAATATCATCAACGAGCTGCCAGAGGGGGTCGATCCGCCGCACATGCTGTATGTGACGGTGCAGGACTGGCTGCCGGTGATTGCCGTCAATTTGGTGGGGGAGCATAGCAACCGGGCGCTGGCGCTGATGGCGGAGGAGCTGAAGAGCCGCCTCAAGCAGATTCCCAACGTGCAGGAGGTGAAGCTGAGTGGGGAGGATGTGCAGGAGTTCCACGTCTCCCTCGATCCCGCAAAACTGCGAGCGCTGGGGGTCAGCTACGAGCGGGTTGCTGCTGCCCTGAGCAGCGCCAACCTGTCGATCCCGGCGGGCAAGTTCACCGCCAGCAGTGGTGAGTTCTTGGTCAAGGTGGATGAGCGTTTCGTCAGCCGTGAGCAGGTGCTGCAGACCGTGGTGCGCAAGGATGCCGATGCCAGTCTGGTGCGGGTGGCGGATCTGATCAGTCACGCCGGCATGGGCTATCGCGACCCGGTGGTGATCTCCTCGGTCAACGGCAGGCCCTCGCTGGGGTTGCAGGTGATCAAGTCCGATGCGGGCAACGCGATGCGCATCCGTGATGCGGTGGTGGCGCTGCTGGAGGAGTTCAGGCCACTGCTGGCAGCCCAGGGGGTGGAGCTGGTGCTGACCCAGGATTCCACCGTCTATATCGAGGATGGCCTCAACACCCTCGGCATGAACATGTTGGTGGGCATAGTCCTGGTGTCGCTGATCATCTGGTACTTCATGGGCATCCGCAATGCCGGGCTGGTGACCATCGGCATCCCCTTCTCTTTTATGATCACGATGCTGATCATGTACCTCACCGGCAACAGCTTCAACGAGATCACCCTGTTCTCGTTCGTGCTGGTGACCGGCATCATCGTCGACGATGCGATCGTGGTGACCGAGAACATCTACCGTCACGTGCAGGAGGGGGAGCCGCTGCAACAGGCGATCGTTAGTGGCACCGCTGAGGTGGCGCTGCCGGTGATCTCCGCCACCATGACCACCGTCGCCGCGTTCCTGCCGATGTTGATCATGTCGGGCACCACCGGCCAGTTCTTCGCCCTGGTGCCGAAGGCGGTGACCTTTGCCATCCTCGCTTCGCTGGTGGAGTGCCTGCTGATCCTGCCGATCCACTACCTCGATTTTGGTCCCCGTGGCGGTAGCATGATCAAAGCGGTGGAGCGCGACAATCTCCTGCTGCGGCTGCTGCGCAGCTTCACCGACCGGGTGCTGCGGTTCACCCTGCGTTTCCGCCTCACCAGCGTGTTGCTGGTGGTGATTGCTTTCGGTGCGGCGGTGGTGATCCTGGGCCTCTCAGTCAGCGGCAAGGCGCCACTGATCCGCATCCAGTTCTTCCCCGACGACTACAAGCTCTACTATGTGGATGTGGTGGGGCCGAGCAACACCCCGATCGAGACCATCGACCGCAAGGTGCGGACGATTGCAGAGGCAGTGATGGAAGATGGCCCCGGCTACGCCCGCTCCGCTGCCGGATTTGCTGGCTACTACTTCAATGAGGACTACGAGCCGGTGTTCGGCAACAACCATGGCTCGGTGATGGTCACCATGCCGGCGGTGGCGGAGCAGGCCTTTGCCGACCCGCTGGCCCACCTAGAGCGGATGCGCCAACGCCTCAAACCGCGCTTCGAGACCGACGGTTACCAGCTGCATATCCACCCGCAGAAGGATGGTCCGCCCACTGGCAAGGACATCAACGTGCGTATCGTCGGCTCGAAGACCGAGACGGTCGCCGCGCTCGCCGCCGAACTCCTCTCCTTCATGCGCGCCGATCCCGATATTGGCCCGCATCTGCTCGATCTGGCGGATGACCAGGGGCGCCCGCGCCGGGTGATCCGGCTCGAGGTGCTACAGGATCGGGTGGCGGAGTATGGTCTCGATAACGCCCGGGTGGCGCGGCTCGCCGCCAGCGTGCTCGACGGCCGCTATATCGGCAAGTACCGCCATTTGGATGAGGAGATCGATCTCAAGCTCTATGTGGATCAAGCACAGCTGACGGAGCCGGAGCATGCGCTCTACCTGCCGGTGGTGGAAGATGCCGACCGGCCGGTCCATCTGGCCGATCTGGTGCGGCTGCATAGCTATTCGGAGCCGGGCGAGATCAAGCGCTACCAGGGGCAGCGGGCGATCAGCCTAAAGGGGAATATCAAAGAGGGCGCGCCGACTTCGACGCCGGCGATCGTCAGCGCGGTGCGCGCCCACTACGAGACCCTGCGTGATCGCTATCCGGGCGCTACGGTAATCTTCGGCGGTGAGCATGAGGACACTCAGCGTTCTTTTGAGTCGCTGGCCTACGCCTTCATCATCGCGGTACTGGTGATGTATGTGATCCTGGCGACCCAGTTCCAATCCTACCTACAGCCGATGATTATCCTCTCGGCGATTATCTTCGCCCTGATCGGCGTGGTCTTCGGCAAGCTGGTCAGCCAGTCGTTGTTCACCGTTAACAGCTTCATCGCGGTGATCGGCGTGGCCGGGGTGGTGGTCAATGACGCGCTGGTGCTGATCGACTTCATCAATCGTCGCTACCGGTCGGGTATGGCGCGGCGCCAGGCGATCATCGAGGGGGTGCATGTGCGGCTGCGGCCGATCGTCCTCACCACCCTCACCACCACCCTTGGCCTGCTGCCGATGGCGCTGGGCATCCCCAGCTACTCGTTGGTGTGGGGCAGTATGGCTTCCACCTTCGTCACCGGCTTGGCCACCGCCACCGCCCTGATCCTGTTCATCGTGCCGGTATTGTGGGATCTGCTGACCGGGCTGGAGGAGCGCCGCCAGCGTCGTCGTAAGGGTACAAATCGGAGTGTGGATCTCGATGTGGATGAACATGAACAGATCACGGGTTGACGGATTGGGAAAAATGGACCGATTATGACCTGAAATTGACCGCGGTAGAGGGATATAATCAGTTCTCATTTCGATTGCAGGAACGGGCCATGCGATCACTTATCATGATCTATCTGCTGCTGGTAATGACTCTGCTAGCAGGCTGTGGCGGCGGTGATTCATCCACTACCACCACCCAATCCACTGACAGTGGCGATGCGGGTGGCACCACGCTCCCGCTCACCAGGGTCGACGCTGGCCCGAGCGGCCGTGTCGATCTGCGAGTCTCCTGGGATCTTACCCCCACCACTCAACTGCCGGTAACAGGCTTCAAGGTCTACCATGCCGCCACTTCCGACTACGATGCGATGCTGCCGGTGGGGGAGCAGAGCGATGGCAGCAGCAGGCAGTTCATACTGCGGGATGTGGCGGTCGGCACGCACTACTTTGCGGTCACCGTCGATGACATCGACGGCTACACCAGCGGCTACTCGGAGATGTTGGCGGTGGAGGTCCAGTAGTGCGGTTTCAGGCCTATTCCGGTAGCTGTTCCTTTAGGTAGTCGATGCGCTTCAGGCGTTTTTTCAGATCTCCCTGTAGCGTCTGGGCTGCTGCTGGGTTATCTAATCCTTTTGTGGCGACCTGAGTCGCGTCCATTGCCTCCCGGTAGCATTGTGCAGCCGCCTCGATCATCTCCATCTCCTCCATCACTTCGCCCAAGGCGATCTGGCTTTGGGCGTACAGCAACGGGTCGTCTATCTTTGTGGCGATCTCTGCCGCCCGCTGGAGCTGTGATTCTGCTGAGGCACGATTGCCCTGCTCCTGTTCCAGCTCTGCCAGTTGCAGCAAGGCATCAAACTCAGCGCTAGAAATATTGAGCGAATCGGCTAGTTTCTGAACTTCTTGGTAGATCGGATAGGCTGCTCCAAGATCACCGCGCAGTCGTTCAGTTTTTGCTTCGGCGAGCCGCAATCGTAATTCTGCTTTACGGAAACGGTTAGACTCGGCGATCTCCAGAGCTTGATGGATATAGCTTTTTGCCTCATTGAGTTCGCCTCGCTGCTGGTTGATGCTGGCGAGTGTCTCCAAGGCCTCTAGCTCGGCGCGGTTGTCGCCAATGGCCCGCGCCAGGGAGAGGGCCTGGGCGGCCGGCTCCTGGGCCTCGGCAGGATGTCCGGCGGCGAGTTCGATCTGTCCTTTGAGGCTGAGCGCCGCCAGTTCCAGACCCCGGTCCTGATGGTCGATGCCTGCCGCCAGCGCCTCCTCCACATACTGGCGTGCCCAGCGCAGATTTCGTTGCTTGAGACGAATCTCGGCACGCAACAGTTGTAGTTTGCCGCTGCCAAGCGGTTCCTCTCTGCTTTTCGTGATCTTCAGGGCCTTTGCTGCCACGGCCTCAGCCTCATCGAGCTGATTCTGGCCTAGCAGTTGATGGATCTGCTCCAGCGCCTTGAGCACCCTGTCACTGACATGATCAGCCGGTTTGGTTGGTGGTGGTTCAGCGGTAGTTTCTGCTTCACTGGTCGATGTGGTTTGGCTGACGGGCTCAGGGGGCAGACCGAATTCGAAGTAGCTCCTGGCCTCCTCGATACTCTCAAAGCTGCTGACCAGCGGTTGCTCTGACGGCTCGGCATAGAAGCAGGTGGCGAACAGCTCGGCCAACGCCTCGCTACGATGAAAGGGGGCATCTTCCTGCTCTCCAAAGGCCTCTGTCAGCGTCTGACTCTCCTCTTCATCAAGGGCGACCTCGCCGCTGGCCAGTTTGAGAAAGTGGCTCTGATAGCGCACAAACAGGCCGGGATCAGCGCGGCAATGGTCGATGAATCTGCTGAAGCGTCGGTTCAGCACGATCATCAGTGCCACTCGGCCCGGTTCGAGTTGGCTGCTGCCATTCAGGTTGGTGTTGGCCTGCCCCTTGTCCCACTCTGAGATGAACTGGTTGATCAGGCGTTTGGCATCGCGGAAGCCAGCGCCGCTGGCATCGCGGATGATCTGCGCCCAGATCTCCGGTCGCTCTAGTAACTGATCCACTGCGCTCTCCCCCAGGCAGTGGCGAACATATCTGAGAAAGCTAGCGCTGGTGACCTGAGGGACAGGGAAGGGGATCTGGATCAGTTTCTCGATGTAGCGTTTGCCCCACTCTGGGTCGAGCTTCTCCCGGTCGGTATTGAGCAGCTTCGAATAGAGGGCGTAGACTGCGCGCGACAGCTCCTGTTCAGCAATCCCCATCACCACGATCATGTTGGGCTGGTTGAGCACCAGTTTCAGTGCCTCCAGCACCGTCGCTGCGGCGTCGGGCAGGCAGCGGTCCAGGTCATCGACAAATAGCACCACCAGCCGCCTGACTCTGGGGGCTGGTTTGCTCTGGAGCAGTGTATCGAATGGCTTCCTGATCTGGTGCAGCACTCTTTGCCTTAAGGGAGATCTGCTGTTGGGGCGGGTTACCTCCTGAATCAGCAGCCCGATGTTCTGCTCGAACTGGTGCAGGAACTCCGGTGACCAGGGCTCCTGTTGCGCCGCATGGACCAGCTCTATCCCCGGGGTGCCTAATAGTCGGCCCCACAGTAGCTTGGCGAGACTGAGCTTGATGCCCTGCTGACGGCGCTTGTATTGTCTTGTCGCCGAGTCGCGGTCGGTGATCTTATGCACCAGCTCCAGCGCCAATCCTTTCCACACCTCCTCTCGGCTATGGTATTTCCAGGGGTCGAACCAGACCGTATGGCACTCATCCTTCAGGCGTTGCTGCAACATGTGCATGATGCTGCTCTTGCCCATACCCCACTGGGCGAAGATGCCGATGGTCAGCGGTGTGTTGTGCTGGTCGGAGGCAAGAATGCGATGGGCGAGGGGGTTGATGAAGGATGCAAAATCAAGCCGGTCGTCCCGTGAAGCAGAATCTTTTACCTGATCATGGCCGACTGGATTGTCGTTGAGAAACTTGAGGCAGATCTCGGATGCCATCGGTGTCTTCCCCCCGTTCCAGCCGCTGGAGCCATGTTGAGAAACTAGTTCCTGCTCTGATAGGCGTCAAGCCGGTGATTGGCTCGGTTATACTGCCGCCTCTATACGTAACCTAACTGATCGCCGATGAAACTGCTTGCCCTTGAGACAGCCGCCGAAGCCTGTTCCGCCGCCCTCTATCTGGAGGGTGAACTTACCAGCCGTTTTCAGGTAAAACCCCGCGGCCACAGCGAACTGATCCTCACCATGATGGACGAGCTGCTGGCCGAGGCCAGTCTGCGCCCGAACCAGCTTGATGCGTTGGCCTTTGGCCGTGGTCCCGGCTCTTTCACCGGGGTGCGCATTGCCACCGGGGTGGTGCAGGGGGTGGCGTTTGCCGCCGAGCTGCCGGTAGTGCCGGTCTCGACCCTGGCCGCGCTGGCGCAACGGGCGTTTCGTGAGCGTGGTGAACGCAGGTTGCTGCCGGCGTTTGATGCCCGGATGGGGGAACTCTACTGGGGCGCCTACTGGGTCGATGATGCGGGTATCGCACAGCTGCAGGGGCAGGAACTGGTGGCTCAGGCCGACCAGGTAAGCCTGCCCAACGGGGAGGGCTGGTACGGCATCGGTGGCGGCTGGCAGGCCTATGGCGAACAGCTGCGTCCGCGGCTTGGCGCTCAACTCAAGGCCAGTGACGGCGAACTGCTGTGCCGGGCCGAAGAGGTAGCCCTGCTTGGTGTCGATGGCTTTGCCCGTGGCGAGGCGGTGGCCGCCGAGGCCGCACTGCCAGTCTATCTACGTGATCAGGTGGCGAAGAAGCCCCGTTCCTGATTACGGCTCACCCGGCACGCATCGAGATTGTTCCAGCTCTCCAGAGCTGGGTACGGCTGGGTTTAGCTAGGCTCTCGCGTGGATCGAGAAGTAGCGGCCTGTCATCGGTGTTCAAGTTGCCGAGTGAGGCATCAGGCGCATGCGGACGCGATGGGGTAGCTGTAATATTGAGGTGCGGCGCATCTAGCTGAATCTCGATCTGGCCAAGAAGTCACGTCAGTGTCTGGAGTGCGTCGTCGTACATGAGGTGTTGCACTTGCTGGAGCGTCATCATAACAATCGGTTTCGGCGCTGATGGGGCGTCTCATGCCGCCGTGGCGGGTGTATCGGGAAGAGCTGAATCGCGCACCGCTGGCGCATAAGGATTGGTGTTACTGATCCCGCCTTCTCCATCCGCTCTCAGCCTTTGACCAAGCGCACGCAGCAACCCCAGTTGAATAGTAAAATTGCCGGTCAGGCCAGATCCAGGTAAGTACAACATGACACTGCTCAAGACGCTGACAACGAACCAAATCAAACGCTGGGCCGGTTCCCGCTCCTATGGGCGTGGTGAGGCCTATTACCAAGATGAGCGGGTCCGTAACCTGCGGGAACGCCGGGGTAAGATCGCGGCGACGGTTAGAGGCACTCACAGCTACCATGTTCGGTTGTGGGGAGATGGCAAGGTTATCGATTACGATTGCGACTGCCCGGTGGGGCTGGGTGGCGATTTCTGCAAGCATTGTGTGGCGGTTGCACTGGCCTGGATGGAGGAGCAGGCGCCGGCTGGCAAGATGGCCAGATGCAGGCAGCCGAAACAGGCGGAAGCGGATCTGACTATGAAGGATGTGCGAGCCTGGCTGCTGCTACAGGAGAGGGAGGCTCTGGCGGATATGCTCCTTGAGGCCGCCGTGGAAGATGAACAGCTCGTCGACCGGCTGATGCTCAAGGCTGCCGCAGCCCGGGGTGTGAACCTGGATACCTATAGAAAAATCATCGACCAGGCGATCGGTAGCGACGGATTCATCGATTACTATGCGATGCCCGACTATTACCGCGGCATGGACGGAGCGATCGATGCCATTGACGAACTCCTGGCCCAGGGCCATGCTGCCGCGGTGATCGAACTGAGCGAGTATGCTCTGCAACGGACGGCGTGCGCTATTGAGACTGTGGAGGATTCTAACGGCTACATGAGTCTGCTGTTGGAGCGACTGCAGGCACTGCATCTGAGTGCCTGCCGCAAGGCAAAACCTGACCAGGAGGCGCTGGCGGAACGGTTGTTCCGTTGGGAGTTGAGTGGTGACTGGGATGTGTTTCAGGGCGCCATCAAGAGCTACGCCCAGGTGTTGGGGATGCGGGGCCGCGAGCACTACCGCGCACTGGCCGAGGCCGAGTGGGCCAAGGTTCGGTCGCTCAAACCGGGTGAAAATGATCAGAGCCGATACTGTCGGCGTTTCTACATCACTAGCATCATGGAAAGCCTGGCCGAACAGAGCGGCGATATCGAGGCGCTGGTGCAGGTCAAGAGCCAAGACCTGTCATCCAGTTACGCCTTCTACCAGATCGCCGAAATTTACCGCAAGGCGCGCCGCAGCGAGCAGGCGCTGGAATGGGCGGAGAGAGGCATCCAGGCCTTCGGCGATGAGGCGGATAGCCGCCTGCAGGATCTGCTGGCCGATATGTATCACCGTCGCAAGCGGTACGACGAGGCGATGACTCTGATCTGGCCCCAGTTTGAACAACGCCCCTACCTCAGCAACTATCAAAAGCTGAAAAAACATGCTGATCGCTACAAACACTGGCCCTACTGGCGTCAACGTGCCCTGGATCAGTTGCGGGCGGGCATCGAGCCGAGGGTGAAGAAGTCGCCGCGCGGCCAACGGCATTATCGTCCCGGGTCGGATCGCTCCAGGCTGGTGGAGATCTTTCTGTGGGAGAAAGAGATCGAGGCCGCCTGGCAAGAGGCTGTTGAAGGGGGGTGCAGTGAGGAACTCTGGCTCAGGCTGGCTGGCCTGCGGGAGAAGGAGCATCCTCGCGATGCAGTTGCTATCTATCAGAAGCTGATCGGCCCGATTGTGGAGCGCACCAACAACGATGCCTACGCCGAGGCCGCCGCCTTGCTGAGCCGGGTTGAAAAACTGATGGGCCGGTTGGGGGACAAGGCCGAATTCCGGCACAATCTTTTGCAAATCCGGGAGAAATATAAACGCAAACGTAATTTCATGAAATTGCTGGAGCGGTTTGGAAAATAACCAAGAAGGCCGCCTTAAAACCGATCCCTTTATTCGTCAGCATTGTCCTAACTTCCTCTTGTGCTTGTTCCAGCCAAGTCTCCCGGAGGCCAAATATCGGCCATACTTAAAGCAGCAGAGGAGGGCTGGTATGCAATGCGGGCGGGGTTTCCAGCAGTTGCTGGTGGTGTTGTTATGGTGCGGGGTGTTGTTCCCAGTTGCCGCAGAGGATGTCTATCGACAGCAGCGCGAGGTGATGCTGGATGAGGTCGAGCGGGAGCTGCGGGTATTGGCTGTGCCATTTGGGCTGGAGGGGCTCTCACCCCGGCTCCGCGTGGCGATGGCTGATGTGCCCCGGCACGAGTTTGTGCCGCCACAACAGCGCGCCAACGCCTATCAGAATCGTCCGTTGTCCATCGGCTATGGCCAGACCATCTCACAACCCCTGATCGTGGCGTTGATGACCGAACTACTCCAGGTCTCGGCAGGGGATCGGGTGTTTGAGCTGGGCACCGGGTCCGGCTATCAGGCGGCGGTGCTCGATAGGCTCGGCGTGGATGTCTACTCCATGGAGATCGTCGAAGAGCTGGCGGATCAGGCCAAACAGCGCCTGCAGCAACTGGGTTTCGACCGGATTCGGGTACATCTCGGGGATGGCTATCATGGGCTGCCGCAGGCTGCACCATTCGACGCCATCATCGTCACCGCGGCAGGCAGCCACGTTCCGCCACCGCTGGTGCGCCAACTGAAGCGGGGTGGGCGTATGGTGTTGCCGGTGGGCAACCGCTACCACGTCCAGCAGCTGGTGCTGGTGATCAAAGGGCTGGATGGCAGTCTCACCACCCAGGAGATCCTGCCGGTCTCCTTTGTGCCTCTGACGGGCAGTCACTGAGTGGTGTGGGAAGGGTCGTCTGGAAAATAAATGACGACCGTTTCTCATCGTTGTGTAGCGGATGCGGGGTTTCCACCCTATCTGGCGATCGGCCTGCTGTCGGCTTCGGCGCTGGCCTACGAGGTGTTGCTGACCCGGCTCTTCTCGATGATCCACTGGCCCGGCCTGGTCGGTATGATCATCAGTCTGGCGCTGCTGGGGTATGGCGCCAGCGGTACCTTTCTGAGCCTTCTGGGCGACACACTGACACGCCATTTCCGCCTCTTTTTCGCCCTCAATGCGCTGCTGTTTGGTCTGCTTGCCTGGTATGCCTTCCAGTTTGCCGCGCGGGTGCCGCTGAATCCGCTCGATCTCGCCTGGAACTGGCGGCAGTTGGCTTATCTGTTGCAAGTCTATCTGCTGTTGGCGCTGCCGTTTTTTGTGGTGGCGAATGCGCTCGGTCTCGCCCTGCGTCGCTATCGCAGCTGGGTCAACCGGATCTACGGCAGTGATCTGCTGGGGGCCGGGATTGGTTCCGCTGCGGTGCTCCTGTTGCTGTTTCTCTCTGCGCCGTCCCAAGCACTGTTCATCGTGGCTGCCTGTGGCACTACGGCGGGGATCGTTGGCGTCGTGGAGTCGATGGGCTGGCGACGCCGCCCGTTGTGGTGGCTGCTGCTGCCCTGTCTATTGGCGCTGATCAGCTGGCTTGCCAAGCTGGAGCTGGCTGTAGAGCCGGCCGACTACAAGGATCTGTCTCAGAGTCTGACGGCGCGGGGGGCGGCGGTGCTGGTGCAGGAGAGTCATCCACTGGGGGTGGTGACGTTGCTGGAGAACCGCCAGGTGCCGATGCGCCATGCGCCTGGTCTGAGCCTGCTGTCGCCGTTTGCGCCGCCGGGGCGTGCGGCGCTGTTTGTCGATGGGGATTTCAGCGGGGCGCTGGCTGCGCCGGATCAGCAGAGCGACTATCTGGGGTATCTCAGCTCTGCGCTTGCCTATCAGCTGGTGGCGCCAGCTCGGGTGCTGCTGGTTGGTGCAGGTGATGCGACTGGAGTAGAGCAGGCGCTGGCGCTGGGCGCGGAGCAGATCGACCTGATCGAACCCCATCCCAGGCTGTTGGCGCTGCAGCAGGCTCAGCTTGAGCACAATAGAGCATTTGCTGGGCGGGTGAGTTTCTATCCGCGTACCTTGCGCAGCCATCTGCGCCAACCGCACACTCGTTACGATCTGATTCAGTTGACGGTAGGGGAGGGGCTGGGTGATGTGGGCGGACTGAATTCCAGCCAGGAAGAGTATCGCTACACCCTGGAGTCGTTACGTGGCTGTCTGGAGCGGCTCACGCCCAACGGTGTGGTGACCCTGACCCGTGGGCTCAATCTGCCGCCCAAGGATGGCCTGAAACTGGTGGCGGCTTTCAACCTGGCGCTGCGCCAGCTGGGCAAGTCAGAGCCGGCGCAGCATCTGGCGCTGATCCGCGGCTGGAATACACTTACCCTGGTGGTTGCGCTTGAGCCCTTGAGTGGTGCGCAGCGGCAGGCGGTGCGGCGCTTCAGTCGCGAACGGATGTTCGATCTGGTCTATCTCTCCGATCTCGGCCCGGAGGAGGTCAACCGCTTGCACCGGCTGGCGCGACCCTTTTTCCATGAGGGGGTGCGGGCCCTGCTGGGGGAAGGCGGGGAGCGCTTCATCGATGATTACCGCTTCGATATCAGGGTGACGACGGATGACCGCCCCTACTTTAACCACTTTCTGCGTCTCTCCAGAGTTGGAGAACTGTTGCAGCAGCCTGCCGGCAGCGGCCTGGCTCATCTCGACTGGGGCTACGCCCTGCTGCTGATCGCCCTGCTGCTGGCCCTGTTGAGCAGCCTGTTGCTGATCCTGTTGCCGCTGGCCCTGTTGCGCCGGCGTCTGCCGGCAGAGCCGGGTTGGGGGCGGGTCGTGCTATTTTTCAGCGCCATCGGCATCGCCTTTTTGTTTATCGAGATCGCCTTCATCCAGCGCCTGCAGCTGTTTCTCGGTCATCCTGTCTATGCGGTGACGGCGGTGCTGGCGGGTTTTCTTGCCAGCGCTGGCTTGGGGAGTTTTGCCTCCCACTGGCTGGCACAGCGATTTGGTGCCCGTGTTGTGCTGGCAGCGGTGGTGGTGACGATTGCGCTCTGGGTGGCGCAGTTTCTCTGGCTGGGGCCCGCGCTGCTGGAGAGGCTGGGGGGGCTCCCGCTGCTGGCCCGGTTTGTCTTCAGCTTTCTGCTGATCTTGCCACTGGGGCTGGCGATGGGCATGCCGTTTGCCTTGGGTCTACAGGCGCTCGGCGAACGTCAGCCAGCCCTGATGCCTTGGGCCTGGGGCATCAATGGTTGCGCCTCGGTGGTGAGTGCGCTGCTGGCTGCGCTGCTGGCGGTGGATCTGGGGTTTAGCGGGCTGATGCTGCTGTCGGCAGCGCTCTATCTGCTGGCCTGGGCCGGGTTTCCTGGCGCAGATTGACGCCAGTTGTGGCTTCAGAATTGGATGCCGACACCGACCCCGGTGCGGATCCGGCCGCCTGAGCCGCCGCTGATGCCGAAGTTAAATCTTGGCGTGACACCGCCCCGGCTCTGCTCAGGCCAGAGCTCGATCTCGCTGCTGTCGACCACAGGAAAGAGGTAGTCGGCCTCACCCACCTTGCTGGGACGCAGTGCCGAGATCCTGCCGCTGAGGGTGACCTGGCGGCCCTTGGCATAGTCCACACTCTCCAGATAACCCGGGCTGACGACGATGAAGCGCCCGTTGGGCGGTTGTTCGAGATCGGGGCGCGCCGCCGCATCCAGCGGGTAGGCGAGTACCTGGAGTTCGCTGCTCTGATGCAGGTTGCGTGACTCGACGATCACCCCGCCCCATTCGACCTGATGGGAGAGATACTGCTCTCCGGTATCGACCACCATTCTGGGGGTGATTGAGCGGTCGGCAGCTGGTGGGCGGGTGGGGGTCTGGGCGCAGCCGGTGAGGCTAGCGAAAAGGCAGATTATCAGTAGGCTTTTCATGGGTCACCGGATTACCAGTAGTAGGGGTGCCGATACCAGGGCGATCCCCAAGGGTACCAGGGGTCGTAGAAGGGATCGCGGTTTCGCCAGTCGCGCGCCTCGCGCTGATCCGGCCAGAGGTGGTGAATTTCGCTCTCCACCAGCGGGTAGAGGTAGGGGTAGTCACCGATCGTGCGCTGGGTGGTGCCGGCAATTGTGCCGCTGATCGTCAGCAGTCGTTCTTTGGGGTACTCCTCCGGATCGAGAAAGCCCGGAATGCGGGCTAGGAAGCGGCCCTGCGTGCGGCCTGAGCTGTCTGGCTTGCCGTTGCCAGAGAGCGGGCGGGAGAGCAGTTCGATTAGGGTATGCTGCGGTAGATTCTCCACCTGGATGATGCTGCCGCCCCAGCGCACCCGGCTGCCGAGAAAGCGCTCGGGTTGTTGGCGTACCTCCTCGACCCGGATCTCGGTCGGCGGCACCTGGCTGATCGCCTTGGGCAGCGGGCTGGCGCAGCCGTTTAGCTGGATCGCCAGGCTCAGCAGGAGCGCGTTTGTGACTTTGTTTATCATCTACCCACCCTCTGACTCTGGCCAAGCTGTAGGGCAGCGGTCTATTCGGTCTGGGGCTGCTCGTCTTCGATGATTCGCTGTTGCTTGGCCTCCTGCTGGAAATAGTAGTCGTATTTGCGGTGCAGGCGGGTGGTGAAGCCCCAGGCCTCGTTGTAGGAGAGACCGCTGTTTTTCGGGATGATCACCTTGATATAGAGCTTGTCGCCCTTGGCTCCCTTGATCTCGTCCAGGCTGGCCTCGAGCTCCTCGTTTGAGATGGTGCGGAAGTGGCTCTGTTCCGGCAGCTTCAGGTCGATTAGCGGGTTGCCATCCTGTTTGGAGTAGCGCACCTCGACCACATATTTGCCTGTGGCGGTGCGGGCCGGCCGCACCAGTCGATCATACTTTATCCTCAGATTGGCGAACTTGGTCTGCAGATTCTCCAGCTCCTGCTGGCCCAGCAGATCGCTGCTGCGCGCCTGTTGCAGCGCTTTGCCCTGGTCCGCGTAGGCGCTGCGCAGGTTCTCCATCTCTGTCAGGGTCTCACTGTGGCGGCTGCTCAGGCGTCCCATATCTTCGTTGAGATTCTGGATGTCGCGCAGCAGCTGTTCGAGCTGGCTCTGCTGCTGGTTGATCTGGGTCTGCTGACGAGCCATCTGTGCCTGCTGCAGCTTAGTGAGATCGACCTGCCGTTCAAGGCGGATGTTGAGATCATCCCGTTCGAAGCCAAGTTGTTTAAGCTGGGTCTCCAGCCCCTCGCGCTCCCGGCCTAGATCGCCGATCTGATGACGCTGGCTGGCGATGGCCGCTTCCTGCTGCTCCTGCAGCTCCTCCATGCGCATCAGCTGCAGCCGCAGCATCGAAATCTCATGCTCGCGGGCGATCAGCTGATCTTCCAGGGTCTCGTTCTCGGCGCCGGTGGAGCGTACCAGTTCCATCGCCTCCTGCTCAGAGGCGATCGAGGTGCGCAGCTGCTCGAGCAGCTCCATGTTGCGGATCAGCAGCACCACCATGGCGAGCAGGAAGATCATCATGATCACCGTCATGATGTCGGTGAAAGAGGGCCAGAAGCCTTCGTCCGCTTCGCCAGCGTGGCGGTTGAGGCGCAGATCGATGAAGCCGTCGTCCATCATCAATCGTCGTGCAGGCGGAAACCGCGGATCAGGATCAGCTTGATCTCGTCCATATCGGCGGCGAGCGTCTCGGTGGTTTTGTCGTGGGCCTTGAGGGTGGCGACCAGCTGTTTTTCGAGGCCGCCGAAGCGCTCCTGGGAGCGCGCCAAATTGGTCACCAGTCCTTGCATCGAGCGCACCAGGCCGGTGAATTCGTGGATCGCACTGTCAGTGGTGGTCTGAAAGCGGGGCATCAACTCATTCACCGTGATCTGCTCCACCGCGCTCACCAGGTTGGTTTGCACGTCGGTCACTTTGAGGTAGAAGTAGCCGAAAAAGAGGTAGCAGACGATAGCGGTGATGGTGGTGGAGAGCGCGGTGGACATGCCGTGCACCACCATTCCCATGCCGCCGGAGCTGACCGCGTTGGAGAGCATGTCGGAGGCGCCGATTAGGGCGATCGAGAGCGACACGATGGTGCCGAACACACCGGTCAGGATCAGCACGTTGTTGATGAATTTTGGCAGGCTATTGCGGGTGCTCTCGTTGGCCAGCAGGGTGGCGGCCAGCGAGCCGTGGTTGATCGGGCAGTTGGCCTTGTGCAGCCCCATCATGGTGCGGTAGCGCATCGCGATGATAGACTTTCTGGCGATGTTTTCCAGCGGGTCGCGCTGGCCTTCACGCAGGTTGCGCAGGAAGCGGATCAGGTCATTCTCTTCACGGCTATAGTGGGCGAAGATGGTGATCATGCGCAGGATGCCGACAAAAAACAGCAGCACGATGGCGCCGTTGATGATCAGCCCGGTGCTGGTCAGCTGGTCGCGGAAGTAGACCTGATTGATGAACTCGAACTTCCAGACGATTAATCCCAGCGCGATCAGCGACATGATGATCATACGGATCAGGATGTTGCGGCTGAAATTACGGCGCAGTTGTATGCTCCCCAACGCTCTATCTCCATTGAGTTCGACAAACCGACCCAGTCTAACCTAGCAAATCAGCCGATGACAGCGATTCATCCCCATCGCCGGGCGCTTTTGCAGATATTCAGTGCGGCTCTCCAAGCAGTGGCGGGCGACGACTGTGTCGCGGCTGCCCTGCAGCGGCGATCGCTGCCAGATGGTGTGCGCCTGGTGGCTGTGGGCAAGGCGGCTCAGTCGATGGCGGATGGTGCGAAAGCCGCGCTGGGTGGGAGGCTGGCGGCGGCGCTGCTGATCTCCAAGGTTGGGCATCTTGATCGGCGCCGCTGCCGCGGCCTTGGCTGGCAGGCGCTGGAGTCGGGTCATCCTCTGCCGGACGCGGCCAGCTTGCAGGCGGGGCAGCAGTTGATCCGCTTCATCGAGGCCGATGCGGGGCCGCTGTTGCTGCTGCTCTCTGGCGGCGCCTCAAGTCTGCTGGAGCTGCCGGTGGCCGGGGTCGGTCTGGAGCAGCTGCTGCGGACCAACCAGTGGCTGCAGGCTAGTGGTCTGCCCATCGATCAGGTCAACCGGGTGCGCAAGTCGCTTTCGCTGATCAAAGGCGGGGGGCTGCTCAACTGGCTCGGGGGGCGAGAGGTGACAGCGTTGGCGATCTCCGATGTGCCAGGGGACGATCCTGGGGTGATCGGTTCGGGGCTACTGCTGCCAGACCCGACGCTGGACCAGCGGGGTTGGCGGCAACAACTGCCGGGCTGGCTTGATGTGCTAGTGGCAAACGGTCTGAGTCAGCGGCGGCGGCCGCTGCGGGATCCGCCGCCGGTGGAGATTGTCGCCAACCTGCAGATGGCAAAGCAAGCCGCGGCGCAGCAGGCGCGGGCGCTGGACTATGCGGTGAGAGTGGAGCCTGAGTTCATCGCTGGTGATGCCGCCGAGGCGGGGCGAAGATTGGCCGCTCGGCTCAGGGTGGGGCCGGCGGGGGTGTGGATCTGGGGTGGCGAAAGCACGGTGGTGTTGCCGCCCTCGCCCGGCCGCGGTGGTCGCAATCAGCAGCTGGCGTTGGCTGCCGCCTGTGAGCTGGCTGGGGAGCAGAACTGCTTGTTTCTCTCCGCTGGCAGTGATGGTAGCGACGGCCCCACCGATGACGCCGGTGCGCTGGTGGATGGTGCTACAATCGCTCGCGCTGAGCGAGAGGGCTTCGATGCCGCTGCCACCCTGCGTGTCTGCAATGCCGGTGAGCTGCTGCAGGCGAGCGGTGACCTGCTCAGCACCGGCCCCACAGGCACCAATGTGATGGACCTGATGCTGGGCTTGAAGCTGGCTCCCGATAATGACCAGATATAGGCCCGTGGCCAGCGCATGCCATCGATTGAAATCAAGGATAATGTCGGGCACAGCCTGACCTATAGATCTGCTTAATTAATTGCCTGGTCAATCTTCAATGCATACAGAGAGTCTCTATCAAGCCGCCCGCGAATGTTTGCTGTGCGACGACCTGGAGCAGAAGTTGACGCTGAGCGATGCGACCGCTGCGGCTTGGCGCAGCGGTGAGCTGGAACTCTCCGGTTGGTGCGCTGCGGACGAGATCAAGGAGGCGGGACGGCCAGCGTGCCCTGAACTGGTCCATCCGAGCCGCCTGGCGCGACGTGGTCTGGGCAGCGAGGCGGGCCGGCTGGCGCTGATCCACGCCATTGCCCACATCGAGTTCAACGCCATCAACCTCGCCTGGGATGCGGTGCAGCGCTTCCCCGATCTGCCACCAGAGTTCTACGACGATTGGATACAGGTGGCGGTGGAGGAGGTCTACCACTTCCGCCTGCTGCGTCAGCGCCTGCGCGATGGTGGCGCCGACTATGGCGACTATCCGGCGCACAACGGTCTGTGGGAGATGGCCGTGCGCACCGCCCGGGATCCGTTGCTGCGCATGGCATTGGTGCCACGCATGCTGGAGGCCAGGGGCCTGGATGTGACGCCGGGCATCATGGAACGATTTCGCGCCATTGGTGACGAACAGACCGTGGCCTGCCTGCAGGTGATCCTCGATGAGGAGGTGGGGCATGTGCGGTTTGGCAGCCGCTGGTTTCATTACCTTTGTGAACAGCGGGGGCTGGAGCCGGAGGCGACCTACTTTGACCTGTTGGAGCAATTCCTCAATGGCGGGATGCGCTGTCCGCTGCACCAGCAGGCGCGGCTTGAGGCGGGGTTTTCGCCACAGGAACTGGAGCGATTGGAGCGGTTATGCGCCAGAAAATAATCGGAATTCTACTCGTGCTGGCGTTGTCGGCAGCAGTATCGGCGAGCGCAACAGAGCTGGATGCCAGACTGTTGGTGTTTCGGGTCAGCGAGCCTGGCGCGGAGCCCTACATCAGCCGGGTGATCGTCAGCGACGATTTCCTGCGTCTGGATCAGGGGGCGAGTAGTCCCGGGTTTATTCTGTTAGATCGCCAGGCCGAGGTGATCTACAGCGTCAATCCGGATGACCGGCTGGTGCTGGTGTTCCGAGCCGAAGCGGGTGGATCCGAAGCGCCTGTGCAGGCGCAGCTGGAGATGCGCCAGTTGGAGCTGGCCGATGCCCCCACGGTGGCTGGAGTGCAGCCACAGGAGTGGCAGATTAGTGTGGCGGGTCAGCTGTGCGAGCGTGGTCTGGTGGCGCCCGGCCTGATGCCGGAGGCGCGAGCTGCGCTGCAGGAGTATCAGCGACTGCTTGCCCGGCAACAGCTGGCGACGCTCGCTTCGATCCCGCCGGAGTTCCAGGAGCCCTGCGATCTGCTATTGAACATCCAGCGCCCCGGCCTGCTGCTGCAGAAGGGATTGCCGTTGCAGCAGTGGAGCCCGGCCGGGCATCGCCAGGAGCTGCTCGATTTCCGCCGCCAGTTCCCGGTCAACCGTGAGCTGTTTGTGTTGCCGGAGAGCTTCCGGCGGCTTGAGATGAGTCCGCCTTCGGGAGGAGCTGCGGAGGCGGGCTGAGGCTCAGGCAGGTAGCCGCTTCAGCTCAACCCCTTGCGCCGAGGCGCTGAGGATCTCGGCGCCGCCACTGTCCCACTCGCCGAGTACGTAGCGTTGTACTGGCTGGCCATCCAGTTCGAAGTCGTGCAGGCCGGGGCGGTGGGTGTGGCCGTGGATCAGGCGGCCACACTGCTGTTCGCGCAGGTAGCTCTCCAGGGTCTGCTGGTTGACGTCCATGATCGCCTCCGCCTTGAGTGAGATGGCCTCACCACTCTTGGTCCGGTACTCCTGGGCGGCGGCGATGCGTTCGGGGATCGGCTGGCTGAGGAACTGCTTGATGAAGGTGGGTTCCCTCACCTGCTGGCGGAACGCCTGGTAAGCGGTGTCGTCGCTGCAGAGTAGGTCGCCGTGCATCAGCAGGGTCGGGGTGCCGTACAGCTCGATCAGGGTTGGGTCGCTGATCAGGGTTGCGCCGCTGGCGTTGCAGAAGATCTCGCCGAGCAGGAAGTCCCGGTTGCCGTGCATCAGGAAGATCTTGGTGCCGCTCTCTGCCAGCAGACGCATGCCGTGGATGATGCCGTTGATCTCTGGTGTCACCAGGTCATCGCCGATCCAGGCATCGAATAGGTCACCGAGGATGTAGAGCGCCTCCGCCCCCTGCGCCTCCGAGGCGAGGAAGCGCAGGAAACGGTGCACCGTCTCCGGCCGCTCGGCGGAGAGGTGCAGGTCGGAGATGAATAGGGTTTCAGCCATCGGCTTTAGTCGCTGATCTCGGCTTTTTCGATGACGATGGTCTCTTTCGGCACGTCCTGGTGGCCTGCCATCATGCCGGTTTCTGCGCCTTTGATCTTGTTGACCACATCCATGCCGCCGGTCACCTTACCGAACACGCAGTAGCCCCAGCCATCCTGCCCCGGGTGGTCGAGGAATTTGTTGTCTGAAATATTGATAAAGAACTGAGCGGTGGCGGAGTGGGGGTCCGCGGTGCGCGCCATGGCGATGGTGCCGGTGAGGTTGGAGAGGCCGTTTTTGGCCTCGTTTTCGATCGGCTCGCGGGTCGCCTTCTGCGTCATGTCGGGCAGCATGCCGCCTCCCTGGATCATGAAGTTGTTGATGACGCGGTGGAAGATGGTGCCGTCAAAGAAACCCTCCTCGACATACTGCTTGAAGTTGGCGCAGGTGTTGGGCGCCTTCTCCTCGTCCAGTTCAATTTCGATCTTGCCGAGGTTGGTGGTGAGCGTAATCATGAAAATACCTGTTGTCTGGTGAACGATCTCTAAGTCTGTGGTGCGGCAGCGATTTATCGGCTGACGCTGACTTTCTCGATGATGACGGTGTTGGCCGGCACGTCGCGCATGCCGTTTTTGCGGGTGGTGGGCTGCTGGGCGATCTTGTCGACCACATCCATGCCGCTGGTGACCTTGCCGAACACGCAGTAGCCCCAGCCGTCCTGTCCCGGGTAGTCGAGAAAGCTGTTGTCTTTGAGGTTGATGAAGAACTGGGCGGTAGCGGAGTGGGCGGCGGAGGTGCGCGCCATGGCGATGCTACCGCGGCTGTTTTTGAGCCCGTTTTTCGCCTCGTTACGGATCGGGTCGCGGGTTGACTTGCGCTGCATGTCGGGGCTGAAGCCGCCGCCCTGGATCATGAAATTCTTGATCACCCGGTGGAAGATGGTGCCGTTGTAGAAGCCCTCTTCGGCGTACTGGACGAAGTTCTCCACACTCTGCGGTGCAGCGGTGGCGTTGAGTTCCAGGGTGATAGTGCCCAGGTTGGTCTGCATCTCCACTGTGACAGGCTTGCTGTCGGCTGCGATGGCCTCACCGGCAGTGAGAAAAACCATGCCCAGGACTAGGCCCAGAAAAATCCGCTTCATAACTCATGCTCCCTCTAGGAATCTCTGTAAAGGGCGCATCATATCGATATTAAGGGGTGGGAAAAAGGGGCTCCCCGGCTCTGTTGGAGCCGGGGAGCTGGCTCAACGCACCGAGAAGAACTCCACCAGCTCGGCCATGCGGGATGCTTGCTGGGCGGTACTGGTGCTGGCGGAGGCGGTTTCTTCTGCGAGCGCCGCGTTCTGTTGGGTGGCGTCGTCGATTCTGGTGACTGCCTGGTTGACTAGCGCGATGCCGTCCATCTGCTCCTGGCTAGCGGCGGCGATCTCAGAGATCAGGCCGCCGACCTGCTTCACTGACTTAACGATCTCCTGCAGGGTGTTGCCCGACTCGTCCACCAGTTTGTAGCCGGCATTGACCTTGTCGACGCTGTCATGGATCAACTCCTTGATCTCTTTGGCAGCGGAGGCGCTGCGCTGGGCCAGATTGCGCACCTCGGTGGCCACCACCGCAAAGCCGCGCCCCTGCTCGCCGGCCCGGGCAGCCTCTACCGAGGCGTTGAGCGCGAGCAGATTGGTCTGGAAGGCGATCTTATCGATCACGCCGATGATGGCGGCTATCTTCTCACTTGAGTCGCGGATGTCGCCCATCGCGGCCACCGCATTGCCTACCACGTCACCGCCTTTGACTGCGATACTGCGGGCGCTGATCGCTAGCTGGTTGGCCTGACTGGCATTGTTTGCATTGTTGCTGACGGTGCTGGTGAGCTCTTCCATGGAGGAGGCAGTCTGTTCGAGGCTGGCCGCCTCCTGCTCGGTGCGGACCGAGAGGCTGGTGTTGCCGGCGGCGATCTCGTCTGCGGAGGTCCTGATGAAGTCTGAAGAGTCGCGGATCTCGGAGACGATCTGGTTGAGTTGGCTGACGGTTTCGTTGACGCCGTCTTTGAGCTGGCCGAATGCGCCCTGGTAGTCGCTGGTGATGGTCTTTGTCAGGTTGCCGGCAGCCAGTTCGGCGACGATCCGAGAGATGTCGTTGATGGCGTTGTCGGTGACCTCGAGGAGGTGGTTGATCGACTCGCTGAGGAGGGCGTAGAAGCCCGATTTGCCGCTCATTGAGATGCGCTGGCTGAGATCGCCCCGGTTGGCGGCAGCGATGATGTCGCCAACCTCGCGCTCCACCTCCACCTCGCTGGTTCGGTCGGCCCATTCGACGGCGGTTCCCAGCCGCTGGCCCTGTTCGTCGATCACCGGGTTGGCGATGATCCTTAGGGTGCGTCCGCCCAAGTGGAGTTCGGTGGCGTGGGTTGAGCTGAGGTGATCGAGTATCTGGCGGTTCTCCGCAGGGTTCTGATGGAAGGCGTCGATGTTCTTGCCCAGCAGGTCGTCAGCGGAGAAGCCGGGTAGCGCCTGTTGGATCTCGGCCTCGGCGTTGTGCAGCAACTGCAGCACTGATTTGTTCATGTAGATGATGTTGTGGGAGGTGTCGGAGACCATCACGCCGCTGGAGACGTTGTCGAGAGCAGTCTTCAGTCGTTGTGCCTCGGCCGATTGGCGTTTGGTATCGTCGATGATACCGCCGAAGCGCTTGATCGCCCGATTGAAGTGGCTCGCCAGTTCGCCGATCTCATCGTTGGATTCCACGTGAATCCGTTTGGAGACGTCCACTGTGCCTTCGGCAACCGCTTGCATGCGCGTGGAGAGCTTTTTCAGCGGTGCTGAGACCAGCCGGCCGAGGGTCGCTGAGATCACAAACAGCGCAATCAGCATCACCGCCGAGTTGATGCCGACATTGACCAGCAGATCCCGGTTGATGGCGGCATCGAGTTCAGCGGTGGAATAATCGAGACGTATCGCGCCCAGCACGCTGTTCTCTTCGACTACGTGGCACATCAGGCAGTTGGTGCCGCGATACTCTTTTTTTGCCCGCATCGGGATTACCACGGTGAGCACCCGCCCATCTGCGCCTTCGCGGAACTGCATGATGTTTTCGCCGTTGAGGCCGCGCTGGTCCCACTCATCCTTGACCTTGGCGTAGTCTGTGCCCTTGCCGAAGGTCTTGGTGATGCCTTCACCACGCACGATGCGAGCGTCGAGTACCTCCGGACGCGACAGCAGTTTGCTGCGCGGGATCTCCCGGCTGGCCATGCCGCCGCTCAGCATCAGGGTGTTGATGTTGTCGAAGTAGGCATCGGCCAAGCTGCTGGCCTGGTCCTCTACCAACTGCTCCACCAGTACACTCTGGCTGTAGGCGAGATAGGAGGCGGTCAGCAGCAACATGATGGCGAACTGGATCAGCAGGGTGCGACGGATCTTGCTGCGGATGGAGCGGAACTTTTTCTCTTCAGGCATGGTGATACTCGCCAGTTTTTACTTCTGATGGAGGTGCCAAAGGGGCTACTGCCAAGAGCTAGGAAACAGCTTCTCTCTGGTTGCAGTCTGGGTATCGACTGGCTGGGAAAAGAGTTTAGAGATTGTGTGGGAATTGGTGCCTGGCCGGCCCTGCTTTGTGGTGGATAGTGCTTTTGCTACCATGCGCCCACCACACAGCAGCAGACGTAGTCCACACCATGCTCAAGATCTACAACGACCTCAATAACCGCAAAGAAGAGTTTAAACCCCTCGAAGAGGGGCGGGTACGCATGTATGTCTGCGGCATGACCGTCTACGATCTCTGCCACCTGGGGCATGCGCGGGTGATGGTGGTGTTCGACGTGGTCTACCGTTATCTGAAGGCGATGGGGTACGAGGTCACCTACATCCGCAATATCACCGATATTGACGACAAGATCATCAATCGTGCCAACGAGAATGGCGAGCCCTTCATGGCGCTGACCGAGCGTTTCATCCAGGCGATGCATGAGGATGCGACGGCGCTCGGCGTGCTGCCACCTGACGATGAGCCACGCGCCACCGGCCATATGAAAGAGATCCTGGTGATGATCCAGCGCCTGATCGACAATGGTCACGCCTATGCCGTCGAGAATGGTGACGTCTACTACGATGTGCGCAGCTTCCCCGACTACGGCAAGCTCTCCGGCAAGTCGATCGATGACCTTGAGTCGGGTGCGCGGGTCGAGGTGGACGAGATAAAGCGCGATCCCCTCGACTTTGCCCTGTGGAAGTCAGCTAAGCCTGGCGAGCCGGCCTGGGACTCTCCCTGGGGCCAGGGTCGTCCCGGCTGGCACATCGAGTGCTCTGCCATGTCGACCTGCGCTCTAGGCGATAGCTTCGATATTCATGGCGGCGGCGCTGATCTGACCTTTCCGCACCACGAGAACGAGATCGCCCAGTCGGAGGGCGCCACCGGCCACTCCTTCGTTAAATACTGGATGCACAACGGCTTTGTGCGGATCAATGATGAGAAGATGTCGAAATCCTTGGGCAACTTCTTTACCGTGCGGGAGATTCTGCAGCGCTATCGTGCCGAAGAGGTGCGCTACTTTATCCTCACCAGTCAGTATCGCTCACCGCTCAATTATGATGAAGAACACTTGGAGAATGCTCGCGCTGCGCTGACCCGCTTCTACACTGCCTTGCGCGGTCTGGATGAGGTTGAGCCCGCCGGTGGTGAGGCCTTTATCGAACGTTTTCATGCGGTGATGGACGATGACTTCAACACTCCGGAGGCTCTGGCGGTGCTATTCGATATGGTGCGCGAGATCAACCGGTTGCGGGAGACCGGTGCAGCGAAAGCCGCAGGGCTGGGGGCCGAGTTGCGGCAGCTGGGTGGCGTGCTGGGGATTCTGCAAGATGACCCAGAAGCCTATCTGAAAGGCGGCGTTGGTGCGGAAGGGGGTTTGTCGGACGCGGATATAGATGCGCTGATCCAGCAGCGTCTGGATGCACGGGCAGAGAAGAACTGGGCCGAGGCCGACCGCATCCGTGATGAACTGCAGGCCGCCGGTATTCTGCTCGAGGATGGCCCTCAGGGAACCAGTTGGCGGCGCGGCTGATCTAGGTAGCTTTGAACGATGGGAAAATGAATAGCGGCAATTCCGTTGCCGCAATGATGGTGAGTGAACAGGGAGTCCGTTCCTTTATTCTTCTTCGTCCGGCCAGAAACTGCAGGATCAGCTGAAGTAACTCCATGTCACTCCGCTTCCCATCCAATCCATTTCTGACGGCTTATCCGAAGGTGAAGCTGTTGAAAACCAACTTGTAATTTTGCTTCAGGCCGGTCCGTAAGCTACCTTGAATCGGTACATTTTTCCAGCCTTGATGAGGCCAGTGCGTGCTGGCCTCAGCTGGAACTGTTGTCAGCATAGCGTTTCTGTTCGTACAGGGAGAACTGCGCGGCACTCTCCAACGCATGCTGCAGGTCGGCCAGTTCATCGCTCTGCTTGCGTTCGCAGTCGGAGAGGATGTGGGACTGGCGAAGACGTGAGCCGATCTTCTCGATGCTGCCATCCCGGCCCGCGACGGCTGGCGGGGTCGGATTTTTCTCGTGCAGCGGCTGCTTGAAGCGGAGTTCATAACTCTCTTCGAAAGAGAACAGCGCCTTTCGCACACTGGCCTCACTAATGTCTTCTTTACGGATGATGTTGGAGAACTGGGCAAACAGACGATCGAACTGTTCATTGGTTGCGAGCGCACCCTGCTGGCGCGGCGTCATCTGCACGACGGGTGATGAGGCGCCGCTGCGGGGCGGGTTCATCTTCCACGAGCGGCTCATTTTGTTGAGCGGGGAGTGGCCGATAAAACGCTGTTTGAGGATCTCGGTGATGGCGTGAAAACAGCGGCTGGAGGGGGCGTTAGGCGCGCTGATGCTCACCGGCATATGATTGTAGACAGCGTTGTGCAGATGCCGGTCGGCGGTGACATAACCGAGTGAACGTACACTCAGACCGAGGTTTTTCTCCACAACGCGCTTGAATTGACGATAGACTTGTAGTCCCTGCTGGCGGCCCTTGATGCGGTTGATCAGCACCTGCACCCCGCCCATATGGCCGCGACGGCGCAGCGCCCAGAGCAGTGTGTAGCTGTCTTTGATCGACTCCAGCTCGGGCGAGAGTACCAGCAGGATATGATTGGCGGAGCGCAGCAGCGACAGGGTGGTGAGCGAGTCGCCGGGTGGGGTGTCGATGATCAGATAGTCGAAATGGCTCTCCAGCTTCTGGAATGCGGTCTTCAGACGCAGTGTCTGGGTGTAGTCGAAGGCGGCGAGGTTGGAGGGGGCAGCGAGCAACTGGATGCCGTTTCGCCCCGTCTGAATCACCGCCTCTAGCGGTTGGCCGTCGAAGATGTGAGAGCCGAGCCCGAGTTCGCTCTTGCCACCCAGCAGTTGCACTGCACCGGAGAGCTGGTTATCACTGTCGAGTAGACAGACCTTGGCTCCACCATTTGCTAGGTTGACTGCAATGTTGACTGCAACGTTGGTCTTGCCAACACCATGTCTGCCACCGGCGAGGGCGATGACCAAGGCATTGCTCCGGGCACCGGCAGAATGGGAGGTAGTGTGTTGATCTGGCTCTTGAGGGGGGGTCAGCATAACCATTGGAGCTCTGAATCGTTAAAAGACTTATCCCGATTCTATCCCAGAAAAAACGACATTAATCACTCTTCTTTCAGAACTGAGTCACAAAACAGGAGTTCGGAGGTGGATAGGATGGGGCGCCTTAATGGGTGACGAATGACTACCCGGACATTTACACCAGCCTTCCCAGGATCTATGGATAGCGTTAAGAATAGTTGTCTGCTGGCGGTTGACCTGGAGCGGCTGCCCGCCATTCCAGCGGTGTTGCTTGAGCTGATTGAGGCCTGCAGCCAGGCTGACACAAGCTTGAAGCAGTTGGCCGATATCGTCTCGCAGGATGTGGTGCTGAGCGCGAAGGTGCTCGCCGCTGCCAATTCGCCGCTCTATCGCCAGTGGGGCGAGGTGGCGGGTCTGGAGCGGCAGCTCTCCGTACTCGGTGTGGAGACCCTCAAGAGCATCGCCATCACCAGCGCGGTACAACAGTTTTTCTCCCGCTTGGGTGAGCAGCACGAGGCCTACCTCGACGGCTACTGGTGCCGCTCCCTGAAGGTCGCCCAGATCGCCAGAGAGCTGGCCATCCTGCTGCAGCACCACTCCGAAGAAGAAGCCTATCTGGCTGGGCTGCTGCATGGGCTGGGAGAGCTGGCGTTGTTTCAGCTCTCTCCTGACGACTATGTTGAGATCGCCGCCAAGCCACGTGGCCTGCAGCGGGAGGAGCAGCAGCGGCGGTTTGCGGTTATTGGCGAGGAGGTTGGCTTCCATCTGATCGATCGCTGGCACCTGCGATCGTTCCTTGCCGATGCGGTGCGCTATCAGGACGAGTCGAGCGAGGCGCTGCTGGATGCGCCGCAGCTGGTGAAGATTGTGCACCTGGCGCAGCGTCTGGCGCAGCCGGACGCCTACGATCTGGATCAGACGATCCTGGCCGCAGAGCAGCTCTCCGGCATTGACCCATCGCACATCGAGTCACTGGTGCTACGGGTGGATGGGCGGCTACAGCAGCTGGCCGGCTCCCTTGAGCTGATGCCGCTGGAGGCTGGGGCAGTGCGCGAGGAGCAGGCGCTGCAGGTGAAGCTGACGACGCGTCTGGAGCTGGCCCGCCATGTGCGAGATTTTGCCCTGCTCAGCGCCTCCCGCCAGCAGATGGCGGAGGCTGCCAGCTGGCATGCCATTGTCAATGAGTTGCAATACAACCTGGGGGTGCTGTTCGGCCTGAAGCAGAGCATGGTGCTACGCTACAATCCGGATCAGGAACGCCTGGAGGGAGATGTCGGGGGGCGTGTTGGCAACAAGCCGATGGATGCGCTGCACCTCTCGCTAGAGGCGGGCAAGAGTCTGGCCGCTGACGCGTTGCTGGAGCAACGGGTGCTGCATTCATTCGATGATAATCCGGCACGCAGCCATGCGGTGGTCAATCGGCAGCTCTGTCACCTGCTGGGAGATGAGGGGGTGGTCTGCATCCCTCTGTTTGTCGGTCAGGCGATGCTCGGTGTGGTGGTGGCGGGGATCAGCCGAAAGCGCCTCAAGCAGCTCGATTTCCAGCAGGATTTTATGGAGGTGTTCGCACAGATGGCGGCTGCCTCGATCCTGCGCCAACAGCGCTGGCAAGAGGCGGAGGAGCTGCATCTCAACGAGCTGCGCATCAAGGTGCAGAACCATGCGCGCACCCTGCTGCACGAAGCCAATACGCCGTTGGGGGTGATCAATAACAGCCTGCAGCGGGTCGACTCGAAGCTTGGCAGCGGTCATGCGGTACAGGCTGAACTGGCAACGATCAAAAACGAGTTGGAGCGGCTTGGGACGGTGCTGCAGCGGATGCGGGACCCGGTAGAAGAGATAATCGACGGCGATGGCCTAGTCGATCTCAACCGTCTGGTTGAAAATCAGCTGGCGGTGTTCAAGGCCTCGTTTTGTGCCGGGGACAAGATCAAGTGCGTCAAGGACCTGGACGATAGGCTGCCGGCCATCCACAGTCACCACGGCCGGTTGAAGCAGGTGCTAGCCAACCTGATGAAGAATGCCAGTGAGGCGCTGGAAGAGGGTGGCACGATCAAGCTGGAGACCCGGGATGGGGTCAACCTGAACGGCGAGGAGTTTATTGAGATCTCGGTCAGCGATGACGGCCCGGGTATCCCGCGGGCGGTGATGGATGAACTGTTTCTGCCGGTCAAGAGCGAAAAGAAGGGCAACCACTCGGGCACTGGACTGGCCATCGTAAAAAATCTGGTGGATGAACTGGAAGGTACCATCTCCTGCTACAGTCGCGAGCAGGAGGGCACCCGCTTTGGCATCCTACTGCCGCGCCGGCTGGTGGATGAGCCGGCTTGAGCCTGGTGGGGGGCTATTCGAAGCTGTAGTGTTTCTCCACATCCTTCAGGATCTCCCAGCTGCAGGCAAGCCCAGCAGGAAAGGTGACCAAGTCGCCCCGGCCAAACTCCTGTGGTTCCCCGCCCTTAGGGGTCACCACCACCTTGCCGCGCAGAAAGTAGCAGGTTTCGCTCTGATCATAGCTCCAGTCGAACTTGGAGGCCTCCTTACGCCAGATGGGCCAGTCGTAGATACCCATGATCTCCAGTTTCATGGCGGAAGGGCGGTGTTCACACTCTATCGTCAGATCGCTCATTACTGACTCTCCTCGACTGCGGGGCTTGTTGGAAAATGATCGTCTAGTGTAACCGGAAGCTGTTGCAGCGTCAGGCGCGTCTAACAGCCTGTTAGGCGCTATCTCCCCTTGTTATTAATCGGCAATCCTTTCTACCTCATGTTGTCGGTTTGGCTTCGGTAGGCCGAAGCTGGACCTGCAAACAATCTATTTGACTGCCAGGTTGCATAGAATGAGAGTGTCGGAATATTGAGAAGGAGTGGCGCAGATGAAGGCAGATGATCAGGCGTTGACCCAGCTGGCCGGGCAGCTTGGGGATTGTCTCAGACGGCAGCGGGCCAGGGTGGCCTTTGCTGAATCCTGCACTGGTGGCTGGATTGCCAAGGTGGCCACCGATGTGGTAGGCAGCAGCGCCTGGTTCGAGCAGGGGTTTGTCACCTACAGCAACGCGGCCAAGCAGTCGATGCTCGGCGTGCAGGCAGAGACGCTGGTGGAATACGGCGCGGTGAGTGCGCAGACGGTGGCGGAGATGACCGCCGGCGCTCTGCAACGGAGCGAAGCAGATTGGGCAGTGGCGGTGAGTGGCATCGCCGGTCCGGGGGGCGGAACTCCCGACAAGCCGCTGGGCACGGTCTGGTTCGCCTGGCAGCAGCGCGGTGCGGCAGCCGAGGTGCAGCGGCACTGTTTTGCAGGCGACCGGGAGGCGGTGCGGCGGCAGACGGTGGCCCGCGCCCTGCAGGGGCTGTTGCAGCGGTTGGCTGAAGATGAGTAACAGCCGGGCCTTTTTCGCCCTCTGGCCCGACCTGGAGGTGCGTCGACAGATCGCCCGTGTTGGCCGATCCCTGAACGGTTGTGGCGGGCGCATGCTGCAGCCACAAGATCTGCATCTGACCCTCTGTTTTTTGGGGGATCTGGACGCACAGCGCCGGCGTTGTGTTGAGACCGTGGCCGATTCGTTCAGTGCGGCGCCTGTTGTCCTGCAGATCGACCGGATCGACCAGTTTCCTCGGGCGCGTATCCTCTGGGTCGGGCCGCTGGAGTCCCCGCCGTCACTGATCACGCTGCATGATCGACTGAGCAGTGCCCTGCAGTCCTGCGGTTTTGCCCCGGAAACCCGCGCCTTCACCCCGCATCTGACCCTCTATCGCAAAGCCCAACGGGTCGAGCCTGGCAGAATCGATCCGCCGATCCGCTGGCAAGCGGAGAGCCTGACCCTGGCCTGCGCCGTCGGCGGCTCGTCTGGTGCGCCCAGCTACCGAATTCTCAATGAATGGTCGCTAAGGAGTCTCTGAACGAATCATGGGCGATCCAAATCTTCCGCTGCTGCGTTGTACCCCAAGGGCATTTCCTGCGGGGCAAAATTCAGGCAATAGACCGGCTATTATTTGCGATTTCCGCCTAGCATCGAAAAATTTGGCCTCACAATTCTGCTCGCCCAGATTCATTCTGAGGCTTCCTAAAGGCGAAGCTATGACCTGAGTCGATCCCTGTGTGATAATTTCACCTTCAAAAAAGTACTGTATGAATGTACAGTAAGCAGCAAGATGCAGAAACAGGGGGGAAGAGCGGATGGATGACAATCGTGCAAAGGCGCTGAGTGCGGCACTGGGGCAGATCGAGAAGCAGTTTGGTAAGGGCTCGGTGATGCGGATGGGTGATTCCGGCTCGATCCGCAATATCGAGGCTATCTCCACCGGCTCCCTCGGGCTCGACATCGCACTCGGCGTGGGGGGGCTGCCAAAAGGGCGCGTGGTGGAGATCTACGGGCCGGAGTCTTCGGGCAAGACCACTCTGACGCTGCAGGTGGTGGCGGAGGCGCAGAAGCAGGGTGGCACTTGTGCCTTCATAGATGCGGAACACGCCCTCGATCCGATCTATGCGGAGAAGATTGGTGTCAATGTGGATGAATTGCTCGTCTCTCAGCCCGACACCGGCGAGCAGGCGCTGGAGATCACCGACATGCTGGTGCGTTCCGGCGCAGTAGACGTGGTGGTGATCGACTCAGTGGCGGCGCTTACCCCCAAGGCGGAGATTGAGGGCGAGATGGGTGATACCCATGTGGGGCTGCAGGCGCGACTGATGTCGCAGGCGCTACGCAAGCTGACCGCCAACATCAAGCGTACCAACTGCCTGGTGATCTTCATCAACCAGATCCGTATGAAGATCGGTGTGATGTTCGGCTCGCCTGAAACCACCACCGGCGGCAACGCGCTCAAATTCTACGCCTCAGTGCGTCTCGACATCCGCCGGATCGGAGCGATCAAAAAGGGCGAAGAGGTAGTCGGTAATGATACCAAGGTGAAGGTGGTGAAAAATAAAGTAGCGCCCCCCTTCAAACTGACCACTTTTGAGATCATCTACGGCGAGGGCATCTCCCGTGAGGGTGAGATCATCGAGCTGGGCGTGAAGCAGGGCATCGTCGACAAGGCAGGCGCCTGGTACAGCTATAATGGTGATCGAATTGGCCAAGGCAGGGAGAATGTGCGCCAGTTCCTGAAGGATAATCCCGATATTGCAGCGGACATTGAACTGCGGGTACGGGCTGAGCTGCTGCCTCCGGCCGAGAGTGCTGAAGATGCGGCGCAGGAGAAGGCCTGATCGACGCGGCCGAGATTCAGGCGACGGCGCTGCGCCTGCTGGCGCAGCGTGAGCACAGCCGCCAGCAGCTCCAGAAAAAGCTGGCCAGACGGGGCTTCGATGGGGACATGATTGAGTTTCTGCTCGATGGGCTGGAGGCACAAGGGCTGCTCAGCGATCTGCGCTTTTGCGAGAGCTATGTGGAGATGCGGGTGCGCAAAGGCTATGGGCCGCTGCGCATCCGTGCCGAACTGAGCGAGCGCGGGGTGGATGAGGCGCTGATCGAGCAGACCCTCAGCTGCTATGCGGAGGGCTGGTGGAGTCAGTTGCAGCGGGTTCACGATGCAAAATATGGTGGCGGATCGGTGGATGATCGGCGCGAACTGGCCCGTAGGGCGCGTTTCCTTGAGTACCGGGGGTTTCCCGCCGCGATGATCCGTGAGCTGTTGATTGACTGATCCCGAAGGTGGGGCTTCGCACGGATGGCGACGGGGTGATCCTCCCGGTTCCACAATATCCTTCTGCCTGCCTGCCTGCCTGCCTGCCTGCCTGCCTGCCTGCCTGCGCCTGCGCCTGCGCCTGCGCTTGCGCTTGCGGAGCGTCGCCTCCCCTTCCATCGTTTCCTGTCTGTTGAGTCCTTGCATCTCTTGATGCCGAAGTAGGTAAAGAGGATGAGAATTCGTTTGGGGTTCCTGTTATGCTCTAGGGCTGTTTTGGATTTGATTCGGGCGGCTACGGGTTTGCCTGTGCGTTCGCGAAACGGGCGCTCTGTGGTGCAGGGCTCCCCCTGTTAATTCACTGTCCTCATTGAAATTTTGTTTGTCCAATATGAAAAGTAGTGCAGATATCCGCAAGGCATTCCTCGACTATTTTGCGCGAAATGGTCATGAGGTGGTGGCGAGCAGTCCGTTAGTGCCGCTGAATGACCCCACCCTGCTGTTTACCAACGCGGGCATGGTGCAATTCAAAGATGCCTTTCTTGGTCGCGACAAGCGCAGTTATCTCCGGGCTGCTAGTTCGCAGCGCTGCGTGCGCGCCGGCGGCAAGCATAATGACCTTGAGAACGTGGGATACACCGCACGCCACCACACCTTCTTCGAGATGTTGGGTAACTTCAGCTTTGGCGACTATTTCAAGCGTGAAGCAATCAACTACGCCTGGGAATTTCTCACTCGCACACTGGGGCTGCCTGCGGAAAAGCTTTGGGTGACCGTTTACGAAGAGGATGATGAGGCTGCCGATGTCTGGCTCAAAGAGATCGGTGTCAGTGAGGCGCGCTTCACCCGCATCGGGGACAAACCTGGCGGTAAACGCCACGAGAGTGACAATTTCTGGTCGATGGGTGACACCGGTCCATGTGGTCCCTGTAGCGAGATCTTCTACGATCATGGTCCCGAGGTTGCCGGTGGTCCGCCGGGCACGCCGGAGGAGGATGGCGATCGCTATATTGAGATCTGGAATCTGGTGTTTATGCAGTACAACCGGGATGCGGAAGGGAATATGACACCGCTACCCAAGCCTTCGGTGGATACCGGTATGGGGTTGGAGCGGTTGGCAGCGGTAATGCAGGGCGTCCACAGCAATTATGAGATCGATCTGTTCGCCAACCTGATCAAGGCGGCATCTGAAGTGACCGGTTGTTCAAATCTGCAGGAGAAGTCGCTGCGGGTGATCGCAGACCACATCCGTTCCTGTGCATTTCTTGTTGTGGACGGGGTGATCCCCTCCAATGAGGGGCGCGGCTTTGTGCTGCGTCGGATCATTCGGCGTGCCATCCGGCATGGCTATATGCTGGGACAGAAGGGGGCATTTTTCTATCGGCTGGTGGGGCCGCTGTGTGACGAGATGGGGGCGAGCTATCCGGAACTGCTGAGTGCCCGGGCGCTGGTTGAGCGGGTGCTGAAACAGGAGGAGGAGCGTTTCGCCGAGACTCTGGAACAGGGAATGCGGATTCTCGAAGAGGTGATTGCCGGGCTAGAAGGGAAGCAGATCCCAGGCGCGACCGTCTTCAAACTTTACGATACCTACGGCTTTCCGGTCGATCTGACCGCGGATATCGCCCGTGAGCGCGATCTGACCCTCGACATGGAGGGTTTCCAGCGGGAGATGGAGGCGCAACGCGAGCGTGCCCGTGCCGCAAGCCAGTTTGGCGTTAATCAGGAGGTCAGCGTCGGCCTCGAGGGTGAGACTGAATTTGTCGGCTATGAGTGCCTTGAGGCGAATGCCACCGTGGTGGCGCTCTACCGGGATGGCGAGTCGCTGGATAGCCTGGCCGAGGGCGAGACCGGCCTGGTGGTGCTGGATCGTACGCCGTTCTACGCGGAGTCGGGTGGTCAGGCCGGCGATAAAGGGGTGATCAGCGCCAAGGGTGGCGTGCTGTTCGAGGTCGAGGATACCCGCAAACAGGGTGGTGATGTGTTTGGTCACATCGGCAAGCTGGAGGAGGGCAGTCTCGCGGTGGGGGATCCGGTTACGGCTGAGGTCAACGCCTTTACCCGTCAAGCCACCGCCCTCAACCACTCGGCGACGCATCTGTTACACGCCGCGCTGCGTGAGGTGCTGGGCGATCATGTGGCGCAGAAGGGGTCGCTGGTAGACGATGAGCGGCTGCGCTTCGACTTCTCTCAGTTCGAGCCGGTCAGCCGTGAACAGCTGCAGAGAGTGGAGCAGCGGGTGAACGAGCAGATCCGCCAGAATCACATGGTGGAGACGCGCATCATGTCTCTGGAGGATGCCAGGTCAAGTGGTGCGATGGCGCTGTTCGGCGAGAAGTATGATGAGCAGGTGCGGGTACTGCGGATGGGTGATTTTTCAACCGAACTGTGCGGCGGCACCCATGTGAAGGCGGTGGGTGATATCGGCCTCTGCAAGATTATCGTCGAGACCGGCATCGCCGCCGGCGTGAGGCGCATCGAAGCGGTCACCGGTCAGCGCGCCATCGAGTGGATGGAGGCCGATGAGGAGCGAGTGCTGCGAACCGTGGCGTTGCTGAAAGGGAGTCGTGATGATCTTGAAGAGAAGGTCATGCAGCTGCTGGAGCGCAACCGGAAGCTAGAAAAAGAGCTCGAGCAGCTCAAGGGTAAGCTGGCGAGTGCGGCCGGCAGTGATCTGGCCTCTAGCGCTGAAGATGTGGCCGGGATCAAGGTCTTGGCGGCCACGCTGGAAGGTGCTGATTCCAAGTCGCTGCGTGAAACCATGGATCAGCTGAAGAACAAACTGGGGTCTGCAGTGATCTTGCTGGCGGCCATCAATGGTGACAAGGTCGCTCTGGTGGCCGGGGTCACCAAGGACCTGACTGGCCGGATGAAGGCTGGCGATCTGGTCAAGCTGGTGGCGGAAAAGATTGGTGGCAGGGGGGGCGGACGCCCCGATATGGCGCAGGCAGGCGGCAACGATCCGTCCGCTCTGCCGCAGGCGCTGGCGCTGGTGCCGGGCTGGGTTGAGGTGCATGCTGGAAACTGAGCCACTTTGTCTGATGATGACTGTTTACTACCGATGTTCTGCTGGCGGTTTTAACCCCGCCTGATTTCGTGTTTAATTGCCCTCTTTTGGAGCTGGGCTGCCGATTGGGTGGTTCCTCCTGAGCTGGAATGGCGGCATGTTGGCCGTCTGTTCTGTTCACTCTCTGGCCTTAGATCGCTGATGGCGGCACAGCTGTCGGTCGATCGATTTGTGCAGGATTTGTAAACAAAATGGCGCTTATCGTGCAGAAGTACGGCGGGACCTCCGTCGGTTCAGTGGAGCGTATCCAGGCGGTCGCGGAAAAGGTGAAGGCTGCCAAGGATCGCGGAAACCAGGTGGTGGTGGTGGTCTCAGCAATGTCGGGCCAGACCAACCGGCTGATTGCTCTGGCCCATGAGATCAACGCTGAGGGTGACCCCCGTGAGATGGACGTGCTGATCTCCACCGGCGAACAGGTGACCATCGCCTTGCTGAGTATGGCGCTGCAGCGGATCGGATGTCCGGCCCGTTCCTATACCGGCGGTCAAGTGCATATCCTGACTGATAGCGCCCATAGCAAGGCACGCATCCAGGATATCGATGGTGCGCGGGTGCAGGCAGACCTGGAGGCCGGTCGGGTGGTGGTGGTAGCCGGGTTTCAGGGGGTCGATCAGCAGGGTGATATCACCACCCTGGGGCGCGGCGGTTCTGATACCACGGCGGTGGCGATGGCTGCGGCCCTGAAAGCAGACGAATGCCAGATCTACACCGATGTGGATGGGGTCTATACCACTGATCCCCGTATCGAGCCGAAAGCACGCCGACTCGAGCGTATTACCTTTGAAGAGATGCTGGAGATGGCGAGTCTCGGCTCCAAAGTGTTGCAGATTCGTGCGGTGGAGTTTGCGGGTAAATATAACGTTCCCTTGCGGGTCCTTTCCAGCTTCGAAGAGGGCGAAGGCACCCTGATTACCTTTGAGGAAGAGAGCATGGAACAGGCAAAGATATCCGGTATTGCGTTCAATCGTGATGAGGCAAAACTGACCATCCTGGGAGTCCCAGACCATCCCGGTGTGGCCTACCAGATTTTGGGGCCGATCTCCGATGCGAATATTGAAGTCGACATGATCGTGCAGAATATCGCAGCAGATACCTCAACTACCGACTTCACCTTCACAGTACATCGTAACGATTACAAGAAGGCGCTAGGGATCCTGCAAGCGACCGCTGAGTCCCTTGGAGCAAGAGAGGCGCTTGGGGACGATACGATGGTGAAGATCTCGATCGTTGGTGTGGGTATGCGTTCCCATGCCGGTATTGCGAGTCAGATGTTTGAAGCGCTGTCCAGTGAGGGGATCAACATCAACATGATCTCAACATCCGAGATCAAGATCTCGGTGGTGGTTGATGAAAAGTACCTGGAGCTGGGAGTCAGGACTTTGCATGAGGCATTTAGCCTCGACTCTGAAGCGGCGAATTAGAAATAAAGTCCTAAATTGTCGTGAAATAGCCTTAAATCGGCTAACTAAGGAATTCTTAAGCTTTTTCTGTGGTCCTACCAGTTGCTAGAATGCGAGCATCGTCCTGTCCTGCATCAAGTGCAGGGGATGGTTGGCAAGCGCTGTCGACAGAATCGGACTCTGAGTGGGAGTGGTCGGCAGTAAACAAAAAGGATCTGCAGGGAGATTAGACATGTTGATCTTAACTCGCCGAGTCGGCGAAACCTTAATGATAGGCGACGAAGTTACAGTTACTGTGCTGGGTGTTAAAGGAAATCAGGTTCGCATCGGTGTGAATGCGCCGCGTGATATCTCCGTGCATCGCGAGGAGATTTACGAACGCATCAAACGTGAGCAGGCGGGTGGAGCTGAAGGCGCCCCCGAATAGACTGCGTAGAGCGGCCTGAAAAGAAACTTCGGCAAGGATGCCGGAGTTTTTTTGTTTATGGACGAAAAAACTGTATAATCCCGCGCTCTTCCGAGCAGTGATTCCCTTGAAGTTGTCATCGGACGAATGTCTAGAGATGACGTCATTTACAGTTGGAAAGCTTACTCCTCTGTAATAGAATTCTGCGCGGACCGGGTGGCTGGAAGCCCGGAGCAAAGCCTCGGCGACACTACGATAGGTTACGCCGAGTATCGCTGATCAACCAGCATTGGAGAGATGGCCGAGCGGCTGACTAAGGCGGCGTTAGCCGTCTTGAGCGGTGCCGCGTAGCGGCATCGACCCCGCAGGGGTGAGGGACGCAGTCCCGAATAACGCGCTCCCCTGCATGGCTCGAAGGGCCATTGAACAAGCGCAAAGTTTTGGAGAGATGGCCGAGCGGCTGAAGGCGCTCCCCTGCTAAGGGAGTATGGGGTTAATAGCTCCATCGAGGGTTCGAATCCCTCTCTCTCCGCCATGTCAGTGCATCAGTGCAAGACTGTAATCTCAGGTTGCAACTGAATCACATAGCGCCCGTAGCTCAGCTGGATAGAGTACCTGGCTACGAACCAGGTGGTCGGAGGTTCGAATCCTTCCGGGCGCGCCATTTTAGAAGATAAATCGACCGGTTAGAGTGTCCTGCTTGACCGGTTTTTTTTGGCGATACTTTGCTGGCGATTTGTGGATGTCAGCCAATGTTTCTTGCCCGTGGGACTCAAGCTACAGTTTGGCTTAGGTAGTTGACAGCGGAAGATGTGAGAAGTATATTTCCCGCCCTTCTCACCGTTACCCGGTGCTGATAGTTTGGCAAGGTAGCTCAGTTGGTTAGAGCACAGCACTCATAATGCTGGGGTCGGCAGTTCGAATCTGCCCCTTGCTACCATATTAAAACCCCGCCGGTTCAGTGAACCTGGCGGGGTTTTTTTGTGCCCACTTTTGGTTCGCGCTGACATCGGTGACCCATTTTGGTGCGTCAATCATTTCTGAGTGCCCCATTTTGGTGCCTTTCTGGGTGTGTGCCATATTTATTTTTGCCTATCTATTTGAATTAAATAATATTTTATGGAAGGCACTAAAATTGCATACTCGTAGACGAAAATGCATGCGCAGTGAGCGCATGTGATTAATAAACTGCTAGTGAGAGAGATTCAGATGGCACGATTCCACCTTTTGGGGCGCTTGCTGCCCCTGATTGGGGCATTTTTCCTCCCGGGGACCGCTTTGGCGGAAGAGACAGCGATCAATGGGGCCAATACGGCATGGATCATGGCTTCCACTGCCTTGGTTCTTTTTATGACCCTGCCGGGGCTGGCGCTGTTTTATGGTGGTCTGGTACGCAGCAAAAATGTCCTTTCGGTGTTGATGCAGTGTTTTTCCATTGCCGGGATGGCCACGATTATCTGGTTTGTCTTCGGCTACAGTCTCGCTTTTGGCGAGGGGAATGCCTGGATCGGCGACTTCAGCAAGGTGATGATGGCAGGCATCGGCAAAGAGACTCTCTCCGGCGATATTCCTGAGTCACTTTTTATGCTGTTTCAGATGACCTTTGCGATCATCACCCCGGCGCTGATTGTGGGTGGCTTTGCCGAGCGCATGAAATTCTCTGCCATGATGATCTTCAGTGCGGTCTGGCTGGTGCTGGTCTATCTGCCGGTGACCCACTGGGTCTGGGGTGGTGGCTGGCTCGGTGAGATGGGCCTGTATGACTTCGCTGGTGGTACTGTGGTGCACATCACCGCCGGTGTGGGGGCGCTGATGGCGGCCCTGGTCCTTGGCCCGCGCAAAGGCTTTGGAACCTCTGCCATGACGCCGCACAACATGACCATGACGGTGACCGGCGCCGGCATGCTCTGGGTTGGCTGGTTCGGCTTCAATGGTGGCAGTGCGCTGGCGGCGGATGGCAGCGGCGCGATGGCGATGCTGGTTACCCACATCTCTGCCGCCACCGGCGCCATGACCTGGCTGGCAATCGAGTGGATACGCTTCGGCAAGCCGAGTGCCTTGGGTGCGGTGACCGGCATGGTGGCGGGTCTGGGCACCATCACCCCAGCTTCCGGTTTTGTTGGTCCTGGCGGTGCTCTGGTTATCGGCCTGCTCGCCGGTATTGTCTGTTTTTCTGCCACCCAATACCTCAAGCGGGTGCTGAAGATCGATGACTCCCTGGACGTGTTCCCAGTGCATGGAGTTGGCGGCATCCTCGGTACCCTGTTGGCGGGCGTCTTCTCTGCCACCTCGCTGGGAGTTCTCTCCGGCTATGGTTTTGCGGATGGCATCGAGACCATGGGAGAGCAAGTCTACGTGCAGTTTATCGGCGTGTTGGCCACGGTCATCTTCACTGCGGTTGTCTCCTGGGTGATCCTAAAATTGATTGACAGCCTTATCGGTCTGCGGGTCAGTGAAGAGGATGAAGTGGAAGGCCTTGATGTGGTCGACCATGAAGAACGCGGTTACGATTTCCACTGATTTGCCCCTTCTGACCTTACCGATCCCAGTAGCTTATCTGCTGCTGGGATCGGCTTTACCTCTCCTCCCTTGTTGTTGGCTTTGGGCTGCTGAGGCAGGCCTGGTCCCGCTTCGCAGCGATGGCCATTGCATCTCTTGTGGTGGCATCTACAGTCAGAGTTGTTGTAAGTCCGCTGACAGATCCTGTTAATCGATTAAAGGTATTGAATCGCTTGTCGAAAACAGTGCTTGAGGTTATGGCGAATGGAGCCGCAAGCAATGACGTCACATGGGACATTTTTTTTCGCAGCTGAAGCGATGGCAAAGCGCCTGGAACATCTCATGGAGGCGTTCCCCAAACTGGTGAACAGTCAGGTTGAGGAGGCGGTAAATAATTGGCGTAGGCAGACCGTTGCGTTGTCGCTTTCGGCGCCTGGCTCCGCTGGGAATATTGATGTGGGTGGTGAAAAGGGAGCTGTCTCCCCAAGCGAGACCATTCCCGATCAGATTGCCAGTGAGGCAATTGAACTGATCGCCAGCTACAGCATCGAGGATGTGATGGAGATCCTGACAGAGGATTTTGGTATCACTCTCGATTATGCGCAGTTGATCGATCTCATTGGCATCGAGCGTTACCAGCATGCTTTGCACGGGGAGGCGATCGAATTGCAGCAGAACAAGGTCTCGTTGCTGCAGACCTCGGAGCTGTGGAACAGCATGGGGCGTCCGGCTCTGGGTGATGCGTTGTGGGGGCCGCAGAGGGTCTCAATCCTGCTTGAGAGGCAGGAGTCCTTCTAGGAGCTGTCGGATTGGGGGCTGCCCTACTGCGACGGTGGCAAATCGGTTCATTTTTCCACTCGTCTTGCTAAGGACAGCCAAGCCAGACAGGCTTCTAAGGCTTCGGAAAAGTGCTATTCTCTTTGCGGTGGCAACCAGTGCCTCTCCGCCCACAAGCAAAAACTGTGGCTCCCCGCATTCCCCGACATCAACCAATAGTCAGATAGCAACCCGTGATGAGATGTTTGTCGGTGATCCAGTAGGCGCCATGAAACAGTGGCTCAGCCGGCAATGCCAGCTTCGCACCGGGAGCCTGTCTGAAACTGAACTGGCCGGTCTCGATGGTGATCTGTAACTCCACCTCATGGAAGCCAAAAAAGCGCCTCACTAACGGGTAGTAACACTTGTAGAGGCTCTCCTTTGCGCTAAAGACAAGTCGCCGTGGCAGCCCAGGGTGGGCATCCAGAAAGGCGGACTCGGTGTCACTCTCGATCTTGCGCTCTAGCCCTGCCGCCAGTGGCGCCAGCGGCTCCACATCCACCCCAAGTCCGACAATCGCGCCGCGCTGGCACGCCAGCGCCAGCGCCAGATCCGCACAGTGTGAGATGCTGCCTAGGTAGCCTGCCGGCCAGCGTGGCTCACGTTGATCACCGCGCAGGATCGGTCCGCTGGTGCCACCAGCCAGCTGTATCGCGTGGTGAGCCGCGTGCCGTCCGGCGCGAAACTCCCGCCGGCGCTTCTCGATGGCGTTCTCGATGAGCTGTTCCTCCGCGGCGAACAGTGGTTGTTCCCACATCTCCGGGCTGGCGATAACCAGCGCCACTTCAGGGGGGAAGAGTTGCTCGGCTAAAAATTCAGATGGCATCGGGGTCTCAAGGCTAAATGCTGCAGGGTGTCAGCCGCGCAGTATAGCGGATGGTGTGATGACGCTTGCGAACTCAGGCGAGCGGGATAATACTTCTCGGGTCGGGCGTGTCATGATCAGGGAGACGTTGCATGAATCTGAGTCTTGCCCACTACTCTCACATTACCGAGATCGTCGGCGATATCGTTAAGGTCGCAGTGCCCGAACTGGTGGCCGGCCAGGGGCAGGATATCTGCTATGGTGATTTGGCGCTGGTGACGGGGCGTGAGGGCGACAGCTCTCTGGCCCAGATCATCAACATGCAGGGTGAGCAGGTCAGCCTGCAGTTGTTCAACGGCACCAAAGGGGTGGGTACCGACTCCAGCGTGCGTTTCCTCGGCCACCCGATGCAGGCGACCTACTCCAGCAACATCCTCGGCCGGGTCTTCCGCGGTACCGGCGAGCCCATCGATGCCGGTCCTGACCTCTCCCATGACCCACAAGTCGCCATCGGCGGACCTTCGGTAAACCCGATGCGGCGGGTGCTGGCGTCGAAGATGATCCGCACCGACGTACCGATGATCGACGTCTTCAACTGCCTGGTAGAGAGCCAGAAGATTCCGATCTTCTCGGTCTCCGGCGAACCCTTCAACCGCTTCCTGGCACGGGTCGGGATCCAGGCCGACGCTGATGTGGTGGTGTTCGGCGGCATGGGGCTGATTTTTGATGACTACCACTTCTTCCGCACCGCCTTCGAGGATGCCGGGGTCTTTGCCCGCACCGTGATGTACGTCAATCAGGCCTCCGACCCCATCGTTGAGCGGCTGCTGATTCCCGATATGGCGCTGGCGGTGGCGGAGCGGTTCGCGGTGGAGGAGGGCCGGCGGGTGCTGGTGCTGCTCACCGACATGACCGCCTTTGCCGATGCGCTGAAAGAGGTTGGCATCGCGATGGACCAAGTGCCCTCCAATCGCGGCTACATGGGTGACCTTTACTCGCAGCTGGCGCGCCGCTACGAGAAGGCCTGCGACTACGCTCAGGGTGGCTCGGTGACTATCCTCAGCGTCACCACTATGCCCGGCAACGATGTGACCCACCCAGTGCCCGACAATACCGGCTACATCACCGAGGGTCAGTTCTACCTGCACAACGGGGAGCTCGACCCCTTTGGTTCTCTGTCGCGCCTGAAGCAGCACGTGATCGGCAAACAGACCCGCGAGGATCATGGCCAGATCATGAACACCATGATCCGTTTCTACTCCGGCGCCAAGGATGCGGAACAGAAACAGGCGATGGCCTTCGAGCTCTCCGAGTTCGACCTCAAGCTGCTCAAGTTCGGCGGCCTGTTCCGCAAACGCTTTATGGATATCAATGTCTCGATGCCCCTGGAACAGGCCCTGGATAGCTGCTGGCAGACTCTGGCCGAATGTTTTGACGCCGATGAGCTGCTGATGAAACAGGAGCTCATCGATCGCTACTTCCCACAGTCGACGACTGCAGAGACGGCGGCATAGATGGCGCGGCTCGCCCTCAATAAGTCATCCCTGACGCGCCAGAATCAGCTGCTGAAGGGGTATCGCGAGTTTCTGCCCGCACTGGATATGAAACGCCGCCAGCTGCTGGCGGAACAGGCGAGGGCGCGGGCCGAGCTGGCGCAGGAGCAGACGCGACTGGCCGAGATCCATCCGTGGATTGCCGAACAGCTACCGATGTTGGCCAACCAGGGCATAGAGCTGGATGGTCTGGTGCAGGTCGAGCGGGTCGAGCTGGCGCAGGAGAATGTGATGGGGGTGCGTCTGCCGCTGCTGCAGGCGGTCGAGTTCCGGGTCAAACCCTACTCCTTCCTGAGCCGCCCGCACTGGGTCGAGCCACTGGTGGACAAGCTGAAACAGGCGCTAGAGTTGCGCATCCGCATGCAGCTGGCACAGCGTCGCTTGCAGCTGCTGGCCGATGCAGTGCGCACCATTACCCAGCGGGTCAACCTGTTTGATAAGGTTTTGATCCCCCGTACCCATCAACATATCCGCCAGATTCGCATCTATCTGGCGGATGAGGAACGGGCCGCGGTGGTGCGCGCCAAACTCGCCAAGAGAAAGAAACGATGACCATCCTGGCGCTGCAGAAGGTGACCCTGGCCGGGCTCGTCGAGGAGCGCGGCGTCATCCTGCAGGGATTGCAGCGACTCGGCTGTCTGCACCTGATCCCGCTCAAGCCGAAGCCGGAGGCGGAACCGGATCGACCCTCCGGCGCGCCGGTGGAGAGTGCCTACAAGGCGCTGCGCTGGATCTCAGACGTGGCGACAAAACGCCAGCAGGTGCGCGACGAGCGCAGTTTTGACTTCGATCGGGTGGTGGCCGAAGCACTGCACAACCGACAGCGGCTGCGTGATACCGAGGACAAAAAGAGCCGTCTGCAGCGCCGCATCGAGGCGCTCATGCCCTGGGGTAACTTTCAGCTGCTGCCCCAGGAATACTCCGGCGGCTATCGCTTCTGGTTCTACCAGATCCCGGTTGACCAGCAGCGACAGCTGCAGGCACTCGATCTGCCTTGGCAGATGGTGCACCGCGACAACCGCTTCAGCTACGTGGTGGTGATTGCCAAACAGGAGCCCGATGCCACGCTACTGCCGGTACCGCGCACCCACACCGGCGCGGTTTCGTTGAGTGAGTTGCAGGCGGAGCTGATTCGCACCGAGATCGAACTGGAGGATCTGCTCTCAGATCACCACGCCCTGAGCCGCTGGATCTACCTGCTGAGCCGCAACCTGGCGCGGGTCGAAGACCAAAGTGCGCTGGTTGAGGCGGACCAGGGGGTGTGGCAACAGCAGGGCCTGTGTCTGATCCAGGGCTGGCTGGCGGAGCGCGATTTACCGAGATTGCAGGCATTCGCCGATGCGCAGGGGCTGGCGCTGGTGGCGGAGGAGCCCAGCTTCGAAGAACGCCCTCCGACCCTGCTGGAGAACCCCGCGCTGCTGGATGGCGGGCAGGATCTAGTCAGCTTCTATCAGACTCCCAGCTACCACGCCTGGGATCCCTCGCGGATCGTCTTCTTCTCCTTTGCCCTGTTCTTCGCCATGATCATGGCGGATGCCGGCTATGCGCTGATTCTCAGCCTTTTTCTTGCCCGATACTGGAAACGCATGGGAGCGAGCGAGGGCGGGCGGCGTTTCCGCCTGCTCACCACGGTGGTGCTTGCCACCTCCTTTGTCTATGGGGTGCTGGTGGGCAGCTACTTCGGCATAGTTCCGCAGACGGCGAGCTTGGCGGGCTCCCTGAAGCTGCTGGATCTGAACGACTTCGACAGCATGATGCGACTTTCCATCGGCATCGGCTCTGCACATCTGATACTGGCTAATCTGGTGGTGGCGATGCACCTGCGGCCTTTCCCCCATAATGCCCGCCCGATCGGCTGGAGCCTGGCGGTGGCGGGTGGTTTCACTCTCTATCTCAGTGGTGTGGAGAGTGGTGCCAGCCTGACCCGTCTGGGCCTGTTGCTGCTGGTGACGGGTCTGCTGCTGGTGTTGCTGTTCAGCAGTCGGCGTCCGGTGAAGGATCTGAAATCGGCCCTACTACGCTTGCTTGATGGCCTTGGCGGGCTGACCCAGGTGACCAAAATGTTCGGCGACATTCTGAGCTATCTGCGCCTGTTTGCCCTGGGTCTGGCCAGCTCCTCTCTGGCGCTCACCTTCAATGACCTGGCGTTGCAGGTGAAACAGGCCCTGCCCGGTGCCGGGTTGCTGGTGGCGATTCTGATCCTGCTGCTTGGCCACAGCATCAATCTGGGGCTGGGCATTATCAGCGGCTTTGTGCACGGGCTGCGGCTCAACTTCATCGAATTTTTCAACTGGGGCCTGTCCGATGAGGGCTATCCTTTTCGGGCCTTCGCCAAAAAGGAGACCGAACTATGAATGAGTTTGTAATGGCGCTCGGCTGGGCCGGCATCTACGGGCCGATGGCCTTGGGGGCGATCGGTAGCGTCATCGGCTGCTCCTTGGCGGGGCAGGCGGCGATAGGTGCGATGATGGAGACCGAGAGCGGACACGGTCGCTACGTGGGCATCTCGGCGATGCCCTCCTCCCAGGTGATCTACGGCATCGTGGTGATGTTCACCCTGAATCGGGAGGTCACCGCGCAGGCCGCTGCCGGCATGTTTGGCATCGGCATCTTCTGCGGCCTGGCGCTGATGTTCAGCGCCATCTACCAGGGTCGCAGCTGCGCCTCTGCGATCAATGCCGCCAAGGCGAAGCCAGAGATTTTCGGTCTGTCGCTGGCGCCGGCCGCCATCGTCGAAGGCTTTGCGGTGTTCGCCTTTGTCTTCGCGCTGGTGCTCAGCGCCGATCTGCCGGTGGCGGGCTAGGAGGGTCAGGTGGCAAAACAGGATCAGGCACTACAGGTCTCCTCCGGGGTGGAGGCGCTGATCGAGCGGCTGCATGATGAGGGTGTCGCGGCGGGGCAGGAGCGGGCGAAAAAGATTGTCGCCGATGCGGAACACCAGGCCGCCTGGATCATTGAGCAGGCAGAGCTGGAATCAGAACAGCTGCGCAGAGAGGCGCGGGAGTCGGCAGAAAAGACCCGCAAGGCGCTACAGGAGTCGCTGGCGGTGGCGGTGCGCGACGCCATCCTGTCGCTGAAATCGACCCTCACGGCACGTTTTGCCAAGGATGTGCAGCGCGCCGTGGGCGAAGAGATGAGCCGCCAGGAGATGCTGCAGCGGTTGATTCTGGAGGTGGCCGGGCGTACCCGGGAGCAGCTGGCCGAGGATGAACCGCTCGAGCTGCTGCTACCGCGGGACGTGGTGGGGCTGGAGCAGTTGCGCAAAGATCCAGAGGCGTTGCGTGCCAGTCCGTTGACCGAGCTGAGTGGCCTGATTACCAAGGAGATGCTGCGTGATGGGGTCAGTTTTGGTGAGGCGGACGACCAGCATGCCGGTATCCGTCTGTCGATCCGGGACGGTGCGATCCAGCTCGATCTGAGTGATGTGGCGGTGACCCGGCTGCTATTGGCCCACCTGCAGCCGCGCTTCCGTGCCCTGGTGGAGGGGATTGTCGGTTAGGAGCCTCTGAATGAATCTGGGCGAACAGAATTGTGAGGCCAATTTTTCCGCTGCAAGGCGGAAATCGCAGGTAATAGTATGCCTATTGCCAAGATTGACGACGCAGCAGCGGGAGATGTATTCAGCGCATCCCTTCGGGGCTTGCGTGAAAAACGGCGCCAGGCCGTTTTTGGGACCGCAAGGCGGTCGCCCATGATTCGTTCAGAGGCTCCTTAATATGTCTGGCGACCTCTATATCACCCTGCTCACCAGTCTGCCCTATCACGGCGAGCTGTTCGGCGAGCAGCAGACACCGATCTCACGGATCCAGCTGGAGAGCCGGCTGCGTCTGCTGGAGCCGGAGGACGCCGTCACCCTCGACGCCATCGAGCAGCTGATCCGCTGGGCCAATCACTCGCTGGATGAGGATGATGCCGCGGTGGCGGCGCAGACACAGCGGCTGCTTGAGGGGGAGATCTGCAGTTGGTTGCAGCAGCTGATCGCCTACCGCATGGAGATACGTACCTTGATGGCGGCACTGCGCCGACGCCGCCGGGGCGAAGGCCCGCCCGAGCGCCCCAGCGGTTGGGGGGTCGGCCGCTGGCAACGGCGCATCCACGCCAATTGGGGTGAACCCGGGTTTCGCCTCGAAGGGGTCTTCCCATGGGTGCTGGAGGCCAACCGGCTGATGCAGGAGGAAGATCACCTGGGGCTCGAACGGTTGCTGCTGGGGGTGACCTGGCGTGCGCTGGAGCGCTTTGGCGAGGGACACTACTTCGATTTCGAGGCGGTGGTGGTTTATGTGCTGCGTTGGGGCATTATCGATCGCTGGAGCTGCTACCACGGTAAGGCAGCAGTGGCGCGTTTTGAAAGCCTGGTGGAGCAGGCGCTGGCAGGCCAGCGGCTGGAGTTTGTAGGAGATGGATGAGTCATGAATAACGGGATAAGCGCATGAGTGAGAAGGCCGAACTGGCGCGCATCGTCGCCGTCCAGGAGGACATAGTCACCATCGAGAGCCCGCTTGAGGGCGGTCCGCCGCTGGTGAAGAACGAGGTGATCTACATCCTGCCCCAGCGACTTGCCGATGGGCGTCAGGAGCGCCTCAAGGCGGAGGTGCTGCGGGTCAAGGGGCGACAGGCGGTGGCGCAGGTGTTCGAGAGTACCCGCGCCATTGGCATCGGTGATCCGGTGGAGCAGAGCGGGCAGATGCTCTCGGTGACCCTGGGGCCGGGCCTGCTGGGGCAGGTCTACGATGGTCTGCAGAACCCGCTGGAGGGGCTGGCGATCGGCTTTGGCAACTTCCTGCCCCGCGGGGTCGATCTGCCGGCCCTCGATCCCACTGCCAAGTGGTCCTTCGTGCCGCAGGTGGAGACTGGCGCGCGGCTGCGTCCCGGCGATACCCTGGGCACGGTGCAGGAGGGGCGTTTCACCCATAAGATCATGGTGCCGTTCGGGGAGCGGGATGAGGTGACGGTGACCTGGATTCAGCAGGGTACCTTCACCGTCGATGTGCCGGTGGCGCGCATCAAAGACGCACGCGGCCATGAGCGCTCCCTGACCCTGGCTCAGGAGTGGCCGGTGCGCAAGGCGCTGCCCGAGCAATTGCTACGCCGTCGCACTAGTCAGCGGTTGTTCCCTGAAGAGCCGCTGATCACCGGGCAGCGCCTGATCGACACCTTTTTTCCCATAGCCCGCGGCGGCACCGGCTGCATCCCCGGTCCATTTGGCGCTGGCAAGACCGTGCTGCAGAGCCTGATCTCGCGCTTCTCGGCGGTGGATGTGGTGATCGTGGTGGCCTGTGGCGAGCGTGCCGGCGAGGTGGTAGAGACCATTACCGAGTTCCCTAAGATGAATGATCCGCGCAGCGGCGGCTCGCTGATGGACCGTACCATCATCATCTGCAACACCTCGTCGATGCCGGTGGCGGCGCGCGAGGCGTCGATCTACACCGGCATCACCCTTGGTGAGTACTACCGCCAGATGGGTTTTGATGTGCTGCTGATCGCTGACTCCACCTCCCGCTGGGCGCAGGCGATGCGCGAGACCTCGGGACGTATGGAGGAGATCCCCGGCGAGGAGGCCTTTCCCGCCTACCTCGACTCAGCGGTGCGCGGCATCTATGAGCGTGCCGGCCTGCTGCAGAGCAACGACGGCTCGGTAGGCAGCCTGACCATGATCGGCACCGTCTCCCCCGCCGGCGGTAACTTCGAGGAGCCGGTGACCCAGTCGACCCTGGGTACGGTGAAGTGTTTTCTCGGCCTCAGCGCGGAGCGCGCCTACAAGCGCTTCTATCCGGCGGTAGACCCGCTGCTCTCCTGGTCGCGCTACCACGATCAGCTGCGCCCCTGGTTTGAACGGCAGATCGCGCCGGGCTGGAGCGATCGGGTGAAACAGATGACCGAGCTGCTCGGCCAAGGCGAGTCAGTCTCGCAGATGATGCAGGTCACCGGCGAGGAGGGGATCACCCTGGAGGACTTTGTTGTCTATCAGAAGGCGCTGTTTGTCGACATGGTGTTTCTGCAACAGGATGCCTTCGACAAGGTTGATGCCACCGCCACTCTGGAGCGTCAGGCAGACTCCTTCAACCGTGTCTTTCGATTGGTGAACCAGCACTACAAGTTTGCCGACAAGGATGAGGCCCGGCACTATTTCACCCAGCTGACCGGCCTCTATCGCAACCTCAACTACAGTGACCAGGAGACCCCCCAGTACCAGGAATACCTGCAGCAGATCGAGATACTGGCCAGCGCCAGGCGCAGTACAGCGGAGTCAGACAAGAGGCCTGCAGCGCCCCACTGATCTGATAGAATTAGGACGCCGACAGACGGGTGAGCCTGCGGCCTCTGCTGGATCGATCAACCAAGGCAGGTCCCGATGGCTGTGCGTTATTTCTGGTTGTTGCTGCTAATCTCCCTCTCCCTTTCGGCCTGTAACCCTCTGACCCGTGAACTGGCGGATCGACCTGACCTCAGCCTCTACTTTATGGAGATCCTGGCGACGGCAGAGCAGGGGGAGCCGGTGGATTATCAGCATGAGGTTAAACCGCTGCTTGAGCGCCGCTGTGTGGTCTGCCACGGCTATTACGATGCCCCCTGCCAGCTCAAGCTGAGCGCCTATGAGGGGATCACTCGCGGCGCCAGCAAACAGGAGGTGTATGACGGCACCCGGCTGATCTCCGCTAATGTTACCCGCCTCTTCATCGATGCCCAGACGCCACAGCAGTGGCGTGAGAAAGAGTTTCATGCGGTGATCAACGAAGGCCAGGGCAACAGCCTGGGCAATCTGGAGAACAGCCTGATCGCCGGCATGCTGGCGCTGAAGAGGCTGCATCCGATGCCTGCAGGACGCCGCTTGCCTGACAGCTTCGACCTAAAGCTTAATCGAGACCAGCAGTGCGCCAGCCGCCAGGAGTTCGCCGACTTCACTGCGGAGCATCCGCTCTGGGGCATGCCTTACGGAGTGCCGGGGCTGGCCGATGAGGAGTACGGGGTGTTGATGCGCTGGCTGGCGCAGGGGGCGCAAGGCGACGATCGAGTGGTGCTGAACCCGCAACAGCAAGTGCGGGTAAGTCGCTGGGAGACGTTTCTCAATGGCCGTTCCCTGCAGCAGCAGCTGATGAGTCGCTATCTGTTCGAGCACCTGTTCATCGGCGATCTCTACTTTGATGAAATGCCGTCCGGTGTTTGGTTTCGTCTGGTGCGCTCCCGCACCCCCAGCGGCGCGCCGATTGCGATCATTCCCAGCCGGCGTCCCTTCGATGACCCCGGGGTGAAGCGTTTCTACTATCGATTGCAGCCAGTACGTACCAGCATCCTGGCGAAGACCCATCTGCCCTACGCCCTGAGCCCCGCACGCATGCAGCGTTGGCAGCAATTGTTTCTCGGGGATGGCTATCGAGTCGATGCATTGCCTGGTTATGGTAGCCGGTTTGCAGCCAACCCGTTCAAGACCTTCCAGGCGATTCCGGTGAAGAGCCGTTATCTATTTCTGCTGGACGATGCGCGCCACTTTATCTCCGGCTTTATCAAGGGGCCGGTGTGCCGCGGACAGGTGGCACTGAACGTGATCAATGATCACTTCTGGCTCTTCTTTCTCGACCCCGATAATCCGATCATCGACTACGATGCCGACCGGGTGCTGGCCGACATGGGGGAGCGGTTGCGGTTGCCCTCCGGCGAGAGCAGCGATGCCCTGCTGTTGGTCAACTGGCTCGAATACTGGCAGCGGCATGAATCCTATCTGGCGGCAAAGCGGGACTATCTGCGGCAGCGTTTCGACGACTCTGAGGATATCAATCTCGACCTGGTGTGGGATGGTGAACGGCACAATCCCAATGCGGCATTGACGGTGTTTCGCCACTTCGATAGCGCAAGCGTGGTGGAGGGGCTGGTGGGTGAGCGGTCGCAGAGTGCTTGGCTGATCAGCTACAATCTGCTTGAGCGGATCCACTATCTGCTAGTGGCGGGGTTTGATGTCTATGGCAATCTCGGGCATCAGCTTAACACCCGTCTCTACATGGACTACCTGCGCATGGATGGCGAGTTCAACTTCCTGATGCTGCTGCCACGGCAGGAACGCGAGAAAAAATGGCGCCACTGGTATCGGGATGCCCACGACAAGGTACGGGAGTTCATTGACCAGCAGCAGCTGAACTTCGACCAGGAGAGCGGCATCAACTATCTTAGTGACGACCCGATGCAGGAGCTATTGGCGATGTTACGCCGGCGCCTGGGTGGTGCCGACGCCTCAAAATATCGTCTGCAGCCGGAGAGCACAGACTATGTCGAACGCCAGTTGCAGCGGCTGACCCACCTGCAGGGGCTGCCGGTGATCCATCTGCCACAGATGGCACTGCTCAGCGTGGTCGGCGGCAATGCTGGCCTCCATCTCTATACTCTGCTGCGCAACAACGCCCACAGCAATATTGCCCATATCTTTCGTGAGCAACAACGGCGTCTGCCGCAGGAGGATACGCTTTCTGTGAGTAGGGGGGTGGTGGGTGCCTATCCCAACCTTCTGCTGCGGGTTGAAAGTTCCCGGTTGGCCGGTTTTGTGGATGAGATCGCCGCGATGCGTGACCAGGCCGACTATCGTGCCTTGCTGGACCGGTATGGGGTACGCCGCACCAGCGCGGATTTCTGGCTGCACAGCGATCGGTTGCATGCCGCCTATCGGCAACAGGAGCCGATCGAGGCCGGTTTGTTTGACTTCAATCGATTGGATAACGATTAGCCCGCCTGGTGTGGGGTGGTTGAGTTATAGTTGATCGGGAAGGGTGACTCGTATCATTGCAACAGGGGGCGGTGTGTTCACTATCCTCGCGTTCGGTTTTCTTATCGGTATGCAGCATGCGATGGAAGCAGACCACCTGGCTGCAGTGGCCTCGTTGGTCAGTGGTCGTCGCAGTCTGCGGGAGTCGCTGCGCCAGGGTGCGGTCTGGGGGCTGGGGCATAGCCTTACCCTGTTCTGTTTTGCCGGGGTGGTGGTGGTGCTCGACAGTCTGATACCGGCCAGCATCGCCCAGTTGCTGGAGCAATTGGTGGGGTTGATGCTGATCCTTTTGGGCATCGACCTGTTGCGCCGCCTGATCCGCGAGCGGGTCCACTTCCACGCTCATCGCCACGGCGATCTGCAGCACTTTCACGCCCACTCCCACCGCCAGAGCGGGCTTGATCATGCCGTTGATCCACATCAGCACAAACACCCTAAAGGCTTCCCGCTACGCGCCCTGCTGGTCGGTATGACGCATGGCCTGGCGGGCTCCGCTGCGCTGATCCTGCTAACCTTGGAGAGTGTTCAGTCACCACAGCAGGGGCTGCTCTATATTCTGCTCTTCGGTTTGGGCTCGATCGTCGGTATGGCGCTGCTCTCGCTGGCCATCAGCCTGCCGCTGCGCTACTCGGCCCGCAACCTCAGCTGGGCCCACAACGGTCTGAAAGGGGTGGTGGGTCTGGTAACGATTGGCTTGGGGGCAACTCTGTTGGTTGGGGTCTGACTGAAAAAATACCGCCCGATCTGAAATCAATAGTTGACCCTGGAAGGGTTCGGCGGCATGCTCTTGCCTATGGAGGATTTGATGCACATCAAAGACGTTTTGGTAGTATGCCGACTGCGCATTTGGGCAGCGGTGGGACCGTCTGTGCGTCTGGAGGAGGAGAGCTGAGGATTTAATTAGAACAAACCGAAGCATAATAATCTTGAAGGCCGCAGATCCTACCATCTGCGGCCTTTTTTATTGGCCAAAGTAAATGTATTGACGATAAGGAAGGAAAGATGTCTGTTCCGGCCGCCTATCTGGGCGTGGTGTTGATCTGGGCCACCACTCCGCTGGCAATCAAGTGGAGTGGTGATGGTAGTGGCTATCTATTCGGGGTCACCAGCCGTATGTTGATCGGCGTGGTACTGGCATTGGTGCTGATCGCACTGCTGCGCCTGCAGATGCCCTGGCACCGTCGTGCACGCCGCACCTATCTGGCTGCCGGGTTGGGTATCTATGTGGCGATGTTGGCGGTCTATTGGGCCTCTCAATACATTCCGTCGGGGTGGATCTCGGTGCTGTTCGGCCTGAGTCCGATCATTACCGGCCTGCTGGCGCACTATTGGCTGGAGGAGGTTGGCCTGACACCGCTGCGTCTGCTGGCGGTGGGGTTGGCCCTGGCGGGGCTGGCTCTGATCTTTATTGACAGTCTGAACTACCCGGCGGTGGCGATGCTGGGGGTTGCTGCGATGCTGGTCTCGGTGACCATTCACTCCGCCAGTAGTGTCTGGGTCAAACGCCTAGATGCCGGCCTGCATGGTCTGGTGGTGACCGGCGGTGGCCTGCTGGTGGCGGTACCGCTGTTTCTGCTCACCTGGTTTCTGACCGGCGAACAGTGGCCCGAGACCATTCCTGGGCGGGCGCTCAGCGCAATTCTCTACCTGGGCGTGATCGGCTCGGTGCTCGGTTTTGCCCTCTACTTCTACGTGCTGCGGCATGTGGAGGCGACCCGGGTGGCTCTGATCGCGCTGATGACACCGGTATTGGCGCTGCTGCTAGGCCACTACTTCAACGGTGAAGCACTCGATCTCTCGGTCGGGATCGGTGCTGGCTTGATCATGTTGGGGCTGGCCGGGTTTGAGTTTGCAGATCGCTTCCAGCGAGAACTGGTCACACCCATCTCAGGGATGACTGGCGAGCAGGCCCTAATGGATGATCCGGACCAGCCGACCGAGCGCAGCTGAGGTCAGTCTGGCGACTCTTTGCCGGCTGATCTCCGCCCAGGGGAAGGCGGGCATCTATCGCCGGAACCGGGATGGCTGGCGTCAGCTCCACCATCATGGATCGATTGCCGATTCTGATTTACTGCAGGCGTATCAGCGTGCAGTGATGGGTTAGGTGGGGTCGGTGGGGGCGCTATCCAGCAGGCCATTGCGCTGCAGGATGCGGTGGATCTTGCGGCCGCTGTCGGCCAGCTGGGAGAGGTCGCCGAAGTTGGGGCGCACGCCCTGGTCGAGTCGTGCCTGCCAACCTTCCAGCTCACTCTCCAGGTAGTCGAGCAACTTCAATGAGCAGCCATTGCAGGGGCCGTCGCAGATCCGTGCCTCGGCCAGATCGAAGGGGGTCGCCGCGCGGATCTGCCTGATCAGCTGATGCATCGCAGTGGTGGTGTCCGGCTTCATTGCTCAGCCACGCCCGAGCAGGGCGAGGGAGAGGAACGGCCAGTAAGTGATGATCAGTACCGCGCCGAACAGGATGAAGAACCAGGGCAGGGTGGCCAGATAGATCTGTATGATCGGTCGCTCGAAGCGGTAGCTGGCGATGAACAGATTCATCCCCACCGGCGGGGTGAAGTAGCCGATCTGCATATTGGCGAGGAAGATGATGCCCAGATGCACCGGGTCGATGCCGTACTGCACCGCCACCGGCAACAGCAGAGGCACCATCAACACCAGCGCGGAGAAGATATCGAGCATGGTGCCGAGCACCAGCAGAAAGACGTTGAGCAGCATCAGGAAGGTGAGCGGATCAGAGACTCTCGCACTGACCCACTCGAACAGCTGGGTGGGGATCTCGGCGTCGATCAGGTAGTTAGTGGAGGCGAGCGACAAGCCCAGGATCACCAGGATGCCGCCCACCAGCAACATCGACTCGCGCATCACCCCGGGCAGCTTGCGCAACGGGATCTCCTGATGGATGAAGACCTCTACCACCAGCACATAGAAGGCGGTGACTGCGGCCGCCTCGGAGATCGCGAAGTAGCCGCTGTAGACCCCGCCGAGCACGATGATCGGCAGCGGGATCTCCCAGATCGCCTTGCGCATCGCATCCAGTGCCTCAACCCGGGAGAAGGGATGCAGCGTGGCGCCGCGGCTCGACCAGAGGCTCCAGCCGACCAGCAGCACCAGCATCAGCAGGCCGGGCAGAATGCCGGCGAGGAACATGTCATCCACCGAGACCGATACGCCGATGCCCATCTGCTGCGCTACCACCGCGTAGAGGATCAGCGGCAGCGCCGGCGCGAACAGCAGTCCCAGGCTGCCGGAGGTGGTGACCAGGCCGAGGCTGAAGTTCTGTTTGTAGCCCGACTCCATCAGGGCCGGATAGAGCAGTGCGCCCAGCGCCACGATGGTTACGCCGGAGGCGCCGGTGAAGGCGGTGAACAGCGCGCAGGCGATCAATGAGACAAAGGCCAGCCCGCCGGGCATCCAGCCGAGCAGGGCGCGGGTCAGGCGCACCAGCCGGTAGGGGGCGTTGCTCTCACTGAGCAGATAACCGGCGAAGGTAAAGAGTGGGATCGCCAGCAACACCGGCATCTCGGCGATGCGGAAGAACTCGATCGCCACTACTGACAGGTCGATCTCTGACTGGTAGAAGCCCCACAGGGCGCTGGCGCCGATGATCACGAACAGCGGGGTGCCGATCAGCGCTAGCAGGATCAGTCCGAGAGCGATCAGCATCACTGCCACTCCCCGTTGCGAAAGCGCAGCGGCAGGTTCAGCAGAAAACGCAGTGTCAACACGCCAAAACCGATCGGGATAATGATCTCGCCGGCCCAGGCGGGAATGCCGTTGAACAGCTTTGTGCCATCCTGCCATTCGAACCAGACGAAGCGGCCACCGTGCCAGGCGATCAGGCTGCAGACGGCGGCGCTGAACAGGTCGGTGGCTGCCTGCAGATAGGCTAGGCCACGTCCTTTGAAGATGTGGGAGAGCAGATCGATGCGGATGTGGCGGTCCTCGCGGGCGGCCGCCAGCGCACCGAGTAGGGTGATCCAGAGCACCATTATGCGTAGGCTTGGATCGGCCCAGATGATGCCGGAGTCGAACAGGTTGCGTAGCGCGATCTGCGCCACCGCGAGCAGGATCATCGCGGAGAGCAGCAGTGCCATCAGGCCGTCCTCGATGGCGAGGATTGTGCGTCGGATCCGTTTCAATTGTTCCAGCATGATGGCAGCAGTATACGCGTTTTACAGACAGATCCCGATAGGAATACGGATAGTTCAGCCCTTAGGTGCTGGATAGCGGGGGGCAGGAGTGGATATGCAGCGCCAGCCAGATGCAGAGGGGATCCTGGCTGGTCTGCAGCACCTGATGGGGTGTGTGGGCCGGGATGAAAAGCGAGTCGCCGCGCGACAGCGTGAGTTGTTCACCCGCCATCTCCAGCAGTGCCTCTCCCTGGATCACCGCCACCCACTCGTCCTGCTCCTGAACAAACAGCTCGCTGCGGCTGCCGGCGGGGCTGATGATACGCTCCAGCTCCAGGTTGGGGCAGCGCAACAGGGTCTCGAAACGCTCCTGAGAGCCGTTGGCTGAGGCGTGATCGAAGAGATTGAAGACCTGCAACACTGAACCCTAGTTGGGGTGCGAGCGGCGGTATGCTGTGATCAGTTGCCGCAACTGTTCGAATAGCAATTTTGAGAGTGCCCCATCCTGGACGGCCTGAGTGACGGAATTGGCGGCTTTCTGCTCCCACAGGGCGCGGTCCGCCGGGTCCGGCTGGATGAATTCAATGCCTTGTTGTTTGAGGGCGGCCTTGGCCTGTTTGTTATCGCTGCGGTTGGATGTGTTCAGCGACGCGAATGCCTTGAGCATCTCCTCTCTGAGGATGGCCCGGTCGGCACTGGAGAGCTTCTTCAGCGCCTTCTCTTTGATCACCAGACTGCCATAGAGATAGGAGAGCGGGATATCGGTGAGGTATTTCACCCGGGTGTGCCACTGCAGTGCAATCGCGCCGATCGGTGAGGAGGCAATGGTGTCGATGAGGCCGGTCTGCAGGCCGGTCAGGACATCGGTGAGCGGCAGGGGGATCGGCGATATGCCAAGTTCGCTGAAGGCGTTGCTGCTGACTTGATCGGTCTCGGGGATCCAGATCCGTTGTGATTTGAGCTCCTGCGTGTTGCGTACCGGGCTGTTGGACAACAGATAGGCAAAGCCGCCCTCACTGATGCCGTAGCTGGCAAAACCCTTGGCATGGAGCGACTCGGCGATCAAAGGATCCATCGACTGACGCACATGGTCCACCTCCTGCAGGTTACGGAACAGAAACGGCAGTCCGTAGAGTTGTGCATCCGAGGAGATCTGGGTCAGGCCTCCACCGGAGATGGCGCCACCGTGGAGCTGGTTGACACGGATCTTGCGCAGCACGCTCTGGTCATTGCCCATCACGCCACCGGGGTAGAAGCGCAGTTTGACCCGCCCCTCGGTGCGCGTTTTGATCTGTTTGGCCGCTGCGCGCATGGTCTTCATCCAGCTAGTGCCATCCGGCGCGATGGTGGCGATCTTGAGGGTGGTGGCGTTGGCGGTGGTCAGCAGGCTGAGGCTGAAAAAGAGCGCAAGTATCGCGCGGATCATCGTGGACTCCGGATCTGTTGTTTAACGCAGGTAGAAAGGTAGATGCTTTCGCCTGGCAGTACTATCTCGTGTGGGTGCATTTTTGTGTCAATTGCACTGCGTGTGGCGCTGATGCTGGTTTCAGGGGGGGCTACGATTGATCAAAAGTAGTCATCAGCCAGCAGCTCCCGGGCCTGTCTTTGGGCGATGACGTTGCTCAGGGTCAGCCCTGGGGCCTGGGGGTCGGCGGCGATCACCTCGTTGAGCAGGCGGTCGTGTAGTGCTTGATTGAACACCAGGCGGGCATAGCGGCGGGCAAACTCGACCTTGGCAATAAGGTCGCGCCCTTCTGAATATTTCAGGGCCTGTTCGAAGTGTCGCCGGCCAATCTCAGGATTGCCACCCAGCGCCGGTGGGACCTGCGATCGGATGACCCCCAGATAGAGCTGAGCACGACCCTGTTCGTAACCCGGTTTTATGTTGATGACCCGCTGCAGCAGCGTCTCGACTTTGGGCAATTGCGCCACCGCGTTCCAGTCGTCCTGATGGGCCTGGATCCAGCCGGCCCAAGTGGTGGCCATCAGATAAAGGCCTTCGATATCGGAGATGCCGATCTGTGCGACTTCGGCCTGAAACTCGCTGAATGGGGCAGAGCGTTTTTCGCAGAGTCCTGGTTGGGAGTCGCAGAGGCCGCGGCTGGCGTAGTCGAGCGCCTTCTGCGCCAGCCCCTTCTGACGTTCCGGGTCTTTCACCAGGCCGCTGCCATAGGCGCTGTAGAGTCGTGCGCCAGCAAACAGTAGGACTGGATCATCGTTCGATTCAGTGATTAGAGAGTCGAGCAGCAGCAGGTAGGCGGGGGCGCCGCTGCGTACGATCTCCGGGTCGCTCTGATTGAGCATGGCGCTCGACAGATTGGTGGCGAGCGAGTTAGTGGCCATAGAGGCGCAGCCGCTGAGCATCGAGAGCAGCAGCGCAAGCAGGAGCGGCAGGCGCCAGTGAGTGAGTTTGAACATCCGACTGTTCGGTTGGGCGGGGCTGAGGTCAGCGATGTCTGCGTCCGACCTGCTCCATGTGGTGCAGCCAGCCGCTGAACATCTTGCCGATAGAACCGGCATCCCCCCTACGCCCTTTGAAGGTGTGGAAACAGCTTTCGTCATCGTCTGCAGAGCGGGCGGAGCCAAGGTTGAGGAACAGGAACATCAGGAACAGATCGAGCAGGATGGTGACGATGAACAGCGGTATCCGAAGCAGCATATTCTCGCCCATCCAGGTCATGATCGGGGTGTGGTAGCTGACCCCAACATAGAGTGTGCCAAACAGTAGGGCGACCGACATCAGGGAGCAAAAGTCAGCAAGATGTTCGTGTTCGCGGGTAAATCCCTTGAGGTTTCGACAGACTGACATGGTGGTGCCCCCTGAATTCGCAATCGCAGTTCTCAAGATTATCAAGGTTTTAGAGTCTACCGGGCATTGATTGTTGTCAAGCAACGCTGATAGTTTGTGGGCAGTGACGTGGCTATGTATGGCGTTGGTTCCGTCAACAGTTATGAATAATCAAAAATCGGCCTGAAGATTTAGGAGAGAGGATGTGGAGACACTAAGCGCACTGGTAAGCAGCGTCAACGGCATTGTCTGGGGGCCGTTGATGCTGCTGCTTATTCTGGGAACCGGTGTCTTTCTGACCCTGGGCCTGAAACTGATGCCGCTGCGCAAGTTGGGGTACGGCTTTCGCATGCTCTGGCAGGGACGCAGGGGGACGGGAAAGGGTGAGATCAGCCCCTTCAACGCCCTGATGACCTCGCTCTCCGCTACCATTGGTACCGGCAATATTGCCGGGGTGGGAACCGCGATTGCTCTGGGCGGCCCGGGGGCAGTGTTCTGGATGTGGTGCACTGCGCTGGTCGGTATGGCCACCAAGTACGCTGAGGCGGTGCTGGCAGTGAAATACCGCGAGGTGGATGAGCAGGGCAACCATGTGGGCGGTCCGATGTACTACATCAAAAATGGCTTGGGCGAACACTGGACCTGGCTTGGTACGGCGTTTGCCATCTTTGGTGCGATCGCCGGCTTTGGCATCGGCAACATGGTGCAGGCCAACTCGGTGGCGGATGCGGTCTCCACCAATCTGGGTTTCGACAAGTTGGTCGTCGGCATTGTGATGGCGGTGCTGGTGTTTCTGGTGCTGATCGGCGGCATCCGTCGTATCGCCCAGGTGGCGGGTAAGCTGGTGCCGATGATGGCGCTAGCCTATCTGGCGGGTGGCCTGCTGGTGATCCTGGCAAATATTACCGAGCTGCCGGCGGCGCTCGGCCTGATCGTCAGTCAGGCCTTCACCTCCACTGCAGCCACCGGCGGTTTTGCCGGGTCAGCGGTGATGGTGGCGATCCAGATGGGGGTGGCGCGCGGAATCTTCTCCAACGAGGCGGGTCTTGGCTCTGCCCCCATCGCCCATGCCGCTGCCAAGACCGATGATCCGGTACGGCAGGGCTCCATCGCGATGCTCGGTACCTTTATCGATACTCTGGTGCTCTGCACCATCACCGCACTGGTGATCGTGATGACCGGCGAGTGGAGTAGCGGCGCCCAAGGCGCGGCGCTCTCCTCCGCCGCCTTTGCTGCGGGGTTGCCTGGGGTGGGTGAGTGGGTGGTGACCTTCGGCCTGATGATCTTCGCCTTCACCACCATCATCGGTTGGAGTGTCTACGGCGAACGTTGCGTGGAATATCTGTTCGGGGTGAAGGCGATCCTGCCGTTTCGTATCCTCTGGGTGGTGGCGATCCCGCTTGGGGCGACGGTGAAGCTGGCTTTTGTCTGGTTGTTGGCCGACACCCTGAACGCGCTGATGGCGATCCCCAACCTGATCGCGCTGGTGCTGCTGGGGCCGGTGGTATTCCGGCTTACCCTGAACTGCTTCGATAGAGAGGCCTGAGGGGAGGCCGGTAGCAGCAATCTCAATGAGCGGCAGCCTGAACAGCTGCCTCGCGAGTGTAAAAAATTCCGTCACGTACAAAGCCGGCGACTATCCCCTCCCGGGTGCTGAGTGCGCGACCGCTCTGGTCGCGTCGGCAGATCCACTCCTGCGGCAGGCCGTCGAGCAGGTGCATCGGGGCCGGTCGGCCGTCGGCAAACTGGGAGATAATCCAGCTGCCGCTGCTAAGGTCCTGAAAAGCGGGCAAGAAACCAGCATGCCGGTTGTTATCGCTGACCCCATAGGTGCCGTGAAAGTGGCGGTTTTGACGCGCCAGGATCAGCTGGCTGAGGATGCCGCGGCGAATCCGTTGGCGCTCTTCGTTGGCCAGTTTAGTCTTGATGGCCTCGATGGGTTGTAGTTCTGGAGTTCTCATGGGACCTCTCCTCAGCGTTTCTCTCCGCTTTACAGAAGATACGCAGCATATCTGATGCCAGATTCATGGGTACCAAAAATCAATGACTTAGATTGATGTGCGGCGGGCGGTGTAAGGTTTTTCGACAGCTAAAAGGCGATTTTGTACCAGAGCGGCGCTCGTTTGCCGCCGCTTTTGTTTCACTGCGAGAGCTGTCAGCTGGAAAAATGCTGCCTCAGATAGCGTTTGATGTCGGCAGACTCATACATCCACTGCACCCGCCCGTCAGCTGCTTCGATGCGCAGACAGGGCACCTGTGTCATGCCGCCGCCCTGCATCAACTCTTGGCGCCAGACAGGATTGCGCTGAATGTCGCGCAGTTCGATCTTCAGCTGCAGCTTTTTGATGGTGCGGCGCACAGTGACGCAATAGGGGCAGCTGTTGGTCTGGTAGAGTGCCAGGCTGCGACAGGCTTGATCGATTCGGGTCTGCTCATCGGGGCTACGATTGAGGGCTTTCATGCCAAACAGACGTCCCCACATAGTTCAGCTGTCAGACGACGCCTTCGACCCGCCGAGGCACTCCGGAGAGTCGGGGCTGGTGCCCCCCTTGCTGAACCACTCCTCCGGGGTCAGGGGGTGCAGTGCCAGAGCATGCACTCCGGCCTGCAACTCCTCGACGAGGGCCTTGTTGACCGCCCGGTGACGCCCGATCAGGCGTTCACCTTCAAACTGACTGCTGACCAGCACCACCTTGAAGTGGGACTCAGAGCCGGGCGGCACGTTGTGCATGTGGCTCTCATTTGTTATCTCCAAGTGAAGCGGTTGGAAGGCGCTCTGGAGTTTCTCTTTGATGCGGCTCTCTGTATTCATAGCATTGCCTGGTCTGGATTTCTCAATGCTGCCGATTATAGCGGCTGTGGCTGGAGGCAAAGCATGGGGATGATGGGGGCTTTACCGCTCAGACAAACACCTGGCGGGCATCGAACACCGGGCCGTCGACACAGACCCGCTTCATTGCTGGGCCGGCCGGGGTCTCTAGCTCTACCACGCAGCCAGCACAGCCACCGACACCGCAGGCCATGAACTCTTCCAGCGAGACCTGACAGGGCAGCTCGAACTCTTTTGCCAGGGTGGTGACCGCCTCCAGCATCGGGTGCGGGCCGCAGGAGAAGATCTCCACCTGATCCCGCTGATCGGCATCCAGCGCGTCGAGCCAGTGGCGCGCCAGCTCGGTGACATAGCCCTGGTGACAGCCGGGAAAGTCTTGCTGGCTGGTGAGGCGGTTGGGAATGCCCCAGTCATCGAGCAGTGGCATTGCGGCGATCACGCCTTCGGGCAGCTGCGGCATCAGCAGTTGCGAAGGTTGTGGCTGGAACGGGAAAGGCACTTCGGAGCCGAGGATGACAAAGGGTTTCTTGCTCTTGTCGCTACGCAGGGTGTCGGCGAGAAACACCATCGGCGGCATGCCTACGCCGCCGCCGATCAACAGTGGCAGGGAACGATCCGGATCGGGTCTGAACGGTACCCCGATGGGCCCCAGCAGACTGAGTGATTCGCCGCGTTGGCGCAGTGACAGCAACCGGGTGCCTTGTCCGACCGCTTTGTAGAGGAGTTCCACCCAGCCTTCCCTGGCCGACACCCGCATGAGTGAGATCGGCCGGCGCATCGGCTGCAGCGGATCGCACTGCAGATGGACGAAGCTGCCGGGCTGAGCGCGCGCGGCGCACTTTGGGGCCTGCAGGCGCAGGATAAACTGGTCGCCCTCGAAGGCCTCATGGGAGAGGATCTCGGCCTGCTCAAGAAACAGGCTGTCGCGGTGTGGTCTATTCATGGTCTGGCTCATGGTTCGAAATGGGCGGCGGCTTAGGTCGGCTCCGCAGTGTAGACGATACGTCCTTCGAGCAGGGTGTGGCTGACTCTACCGGGCAGGTCCCAGCCGATGAACGGGCTGTTTTTGCCTTGGCTCAACAGCTGATCAGACAGCACCGTCCAGCGCTGCTGCGGATCGAAGATGCAGATGTCTGCGCTGGCGCCGACGGCGAGCTGCCCGAAAGGCAGATCGAGGATCTTCGCCGGCCCGCTGGTGAGGCGGGCGATCGCGTCAGGCAGATCGAGCACTCTCTCCTCGACCAGTTTCAGAGTCAGGGAGAGCAGGGTGTCGAGCCCTGAAATGCCCGGTTCGGTGGCCGGGAAGGGGGCGGCTTTGGCGTCTGGCTCATGGGGCTGATGGTCGGAGCAGATCGCCGACAGTAGGTTGTCGGCGAGTGCCTGACGCAGTCCGTCCCGGTCGCCGCTGGTGCGCAGCGGCGGGATCACGTGGGCGTTGCTGTCGAAGCTCTCCACATCCATCTCGGTGAGAAACAGCTGGTGGATCGCCACGTCGGCGCTCACCTGCTGCTTGCCGAAGCAGGCGCGGGCCAGCATGTTGCTGCCACGGGCAGAGGAAATAGCGTGGAAGTGGATGCGTGCCTTGGCATGTTCCGCCAGCGCCAGATCCCGTGCGATGGCCACCGTCTCCGCCGCCTCGGGGATGCCGGGCAGGCCGAGCCGATCGGCCACCTTACCCTCATGTACGCAGCCCTGGTTGGCGAGATGCTCGTCCTGGGGGCGGATGATGGTGAGGATATTGAAGGTGGCGGCGTATTCCAGTGCGCGCCGTTGCACCAGGGTGTTGAGCAAAGGCGTGTAGGCGTTGCTCACAGCGCAGCAGCCGGCTCGCTTGAGTGCCGCCATCTCGCTCAGCTGGCTGCCCTCCAGCCCCTTGGTCTGCGCCCCCTGGGGCAGCAGACGGCAGTGGCCGGCGGCCCGGGCCAGCCTCTGAATCTGCTCCGCTACCGCCTGGGTGTCGATCACCGGTAGGGTGTCGGGGGGGCAGCAGAGGGTGGTGATACCGCCAGCTGCTGCCGCTGCAGTTTCGCTGGCGATGGTCGCCTTGTGTTCGGCGCCGGGTTGGCGCAGGTTGGCGCAGAGATCGATCAGGCCGGGGCAGACGATCTTGTCACTGGCGTCGATGCTGGTGTCGGCGCTGAAGCCCTCGGGAGGCGCTCCCAGCGAGAGCACCTTGCCATTGCCGATGTGCAGATCCTGGGTCGCGTCGATACCGTGGGCCGGGTCGATTAGACGGCCATTGAGGATGCTGATGGTGTTGCTGTTGTTCATCTGGTTAAGCCTGGGCCTGTAGGTTCTGACGGCCGATGATCATTGAGATTACAGCCATGCGGATGGCGATGCCGTAGCTGACCTGTTGCAGGATTACCGAACGTGGTCCGTCGGCCACCAGTGAGTCCATCTCCACGCCACGGTTGATCGGCCCAGGGTGCATTACGATCGCCTCTGAGTCGGCTGCCTCCAGGCGCTCGTCGGTGAGGCCGTAGAGCTGAAAATATTCGTGCTCGCTGGGCAGCAGTGCGCCCTGCATGCGCTCCCGCTGCAGCCGTAGCATGATGATCACGTCGACGTCACGGATCCCCTCCTGCAAGTCGTGATAGACATGCACGCCGAGCTTGCGGGCATCGTGGGGCAGCAGGGTCCGGGGGGCGATCACCCGCACCTCGGAGACGCCGAGGGTGTTGAGGGCGAGGATCTGTGAGCGGGCCACCCGCGAGTGCAGGATGTCGCCGACGATCGCTACCCGCAGGCCGACGAATTCTCTCTTGTGGCGGCGGATGGTGAACATGTCGAGCATCGCCTGGGTGGGGTGGGCGTGGCGGCCGTCGCCGGCGTTGATCACTCCCACTCCGGGGGTGGCGTGCTGGGCGATGAAGTGGGCGGCGCCGCTGTCGGCGTGACGCACTACAAACATGTCCATGTGCATCGCCTCCAGGTTGCGCAGGGTGTCGAGTAGGGTTTCGCCCTTGGAGGTGGCGGAGGCGCTGATGTTGAGGTTGAGCACGTCAGCGGAGAGGCGCTTCTCGGCCAGTTCAAAGGTAGTGCGGGTGCGGGTGCTGGTCTCGAAGAAGAGGTTGGCGACGGTCTTGCCGCGGCACAGTGGCACCTTCTTTATTGTACGCTCAGAGACCCCGGTGAAGCCTTCGGCGGTGTCGAGGATCTCGGTCAGCAGCTCACGGCGCAGGCCGTCGATGGTGAGAAAGTGCAGTAGGTGGCCCTGCTCATCTAGCTGCAGGTTGGGCGTGTGACGGCTCATCGGGCCTCTCCTGTGTCGCCATTGCGCGAGCTGCGGTTGGAACGGCTGCCGATCACCAGGCCGAGTGGGCTTGGACCGGTGAGGGTGATGTGTTGGTCGGCGGCGAGGGTGGGGCGAAGCCCGACCACGTCGGCCTCGATCGGCAGTTCGCGGCCGCTGCGCTCCACCAGGGTGGCGAGGATTATCGAGGCCGGGCGGCCGTAGTCGAAGATCTCATTAAGCGCGGCGCGGATGGTGCGGCCGGTGTGCAGCACATCGTCGATGAGGATGATGTGGCGGCCATCCACCGGCAGCGGCAGGTCGGAGGGGTGCACCTCAGGATTCATGCCGATCTGAGTGAAGTCATCCCGGTAGAAGGAGATGTCGAGGGTTCCGAGCGGTTCTTGCAGGCCGAGCTCCTGGTGCAGCTGCTGCGCCAGCCAGACGCCGCCGGTGCGGATGCCGATCATCATCGGTGCATCGATACCCCGCTCATTGAGCAGGCTCCAGAGCTTGCCGGCCATCACGTCGATCAGTGACTCCACCGCGTCGGCGTCCATGAACTTCTTTATTTGCATCGATTGGGCTGCTCTCTGTCTGAATCTTTTTTGTTTCGGGTGGTGTGGCTCACTGTTCGCTGAGCCAGGTCTCGAGGATCAATTTGGCCGCTTCGGCGTCGTAATCTTCCAGGCGTTTGGCGCGATGGCCGATGCGGCTGCGCGCCTCCATCGAGGTGAGGCGCTCGTCGGCCAGGTGGACCTTGAGGTGAAAACGCCCCTCGAGCTGGCGGGAGAAGCGCAGCGCGGGCTGGGTGGCGTCGGTTTCGCTGTCGTCCAGGTCGAGTGGCAGGCCGACTACCAGCGCGTCGGGCTGCCACTCTTTGATCAGTTCGCCGATGCGCTGCCAGTCGATCTTCTGCCGGACCGGCAGCAGGGTCTCCAGGGCGCTGGCGGTGCCGCTGACAGTCTGGCCCACCGCGACACCGATCTTGCGTGTGCCGAAATCGAAGCCCAGCAGCGTCATGCGTGGCCGGCGTCGCTGCTGAGCAGGTTGAGGTCGATGCCGAGCAGGTCGGCGGCGGCCTGCCAGCGGCTCTCGCTGGGGAGGCGGAAGATGATTTCTTCATCCGCCGGGCCGCTCAGCCAAGCGTTGTTCGCCAGTTCATCCTCCAGTTGGCCATCACCCCAGCCGGCGTAACCCAGAGCGATGAGGATCTTGTCTGGCCCGTCACCGGCGGCGATTGCCTCGAGGATGTCCATCGAAGTGGTGACGCTGATGGCATCGGTAACCTTCAATGTGGACTTCCAGCTGCGTCCCGACTCATGCAGCACGAAGCCCCGGTCGCTCTGTACCGGACCGCCGACGTAGACGGGTTGTTGGTTGGTCTGCGGGTCGCTGCAGCTCAGTTCGAGCTGTTGGAAGATGTCGCCCAGCTGCAGTTCCAGTGGGCGATTGACCACGATCCCCATGGCACCGTTCTGGTGGTGTTCACACAGATAGGTGACGGTGTGATGGAAGTTGGGGTCGGCCAGCGCGGGCATGGCGATGAGGAAGTGGTTGGTGAGGTCGGTATTGGGCGTCATGGCTATAGTATCCGGCGGGGACGGAGCGGCTGCAACCGGCGTTACTCTGTGCCGAGGCGGTTGCTGCGCAGGAACTGCCAGGTGCGGGTGATGTCGAGCACGTCGATCTCTTCGCGGATGTTGCTGGGAAATGGGGAGTAGGGGGCGGCGAGGCGTACGATACGGATCGCTGCATCGTCAAGGATCTTGTGGCCTGAGGAGTGGAGCACGCGGACCTTCTCGATGGTGCCGTCGGCGCGTACCGCTACGTGCAGTACCAGGTTGCCGTAGAGTTGCTGGCGTTTTGCTGCATCCGGATAGTTGAGGTTGCCGATGCGCTCGACCTTGCGCCGCCAGGCATCCAGATAGGCGGCATACTTGTACTCCTTGGTGCTGGCGCTGATGGCGCGGCGTTTGGTGCGCTTGGCGTAGGCCTGGGTCTTCTCTTCCAGCTCGGCGGTGAGGCGGGCGATCTCCAGGGTCTTGCTGGAGAGCAACTGGGCGGCGGTGGGGCGCGGTGTCGGTTTCGGAGTGGGCTGTTCGACCTGCAGTTTGCGTTCGGCCTGCGGGGCTGCGATCACCTGCTGCTTGGCTGGCTGCGGTGGTGCCGGCGGGGGTGCCATCACGGAGCTGCGAGTGGGGGAGGGTTTGGAGGTGGGGATCGGGCTCTCTGCCGACTCCACCGAGGGGCGCTTCGGCAGGTCGGTCTCGCCGCCGCCTGCCTGGCTGACGGGGGCGAGGAAGTCGGGTTTCTCCTCCTCCGGACGCTGTTTGTCGAGGTTCGGGCGGATCACGGTGACTTCCAGGCTCTGCTGGCGATGGTCCGGCTTTTTGTAGTCCTGAAAATTGAACTGGATCCCCAGAATGATGAACGCGTGCAGGCAGGCGGCGGCGAACAGGGTGATGCCAAGTCGGTCGGTATGGGGTTGGAGGACGGCAGAGTGCATGGGTGAGGTCAGAGTGCTTCGCTGAGTTGGATCTGCAAGTTTGGATTGGTTAGTTCGATTCGTTGTGCCATGGCGGGGCTCATGTGGAGTTCGCCCAAGTCGTCGACAAGCAATACGTATTTTAGCCTCATTGAGCGGGCGATGCGGTACCAATCCCTGGGGCCTGCGATAAACAGCGCAGTGGCGGCGGCATCGGCGGTGGTGGCATCAGTGTGAATGACGGTGACCGAGCGGCTGCCGGTGGCGGGATAGCCGTTGCGCGGGTCGATAATGTGGTGGTAGCGGCGGCCCTGGTAGACGAAGTTGCGCTCGTAGTCGCCGGATGTGAAGACGCTCTCGTCGTTGTCGATCTCAATCACCGCGAACACTCCTTCACCCGAGGGGTCGCGGATGGCGATGCGCCAGGGTCGGTCGCCGTGATTGCCGATTGCACGCAGATCGCCGCCGGCGTTGACGATGGCATTGCGGATGCCCAGTTGGCGCAGGTGGTCGATCGCCAGATCGATGCCGTAGCCTTTGCCGAAGGCGCCGAAGTCGAGCTTCACCTGGGGGTTGTCACTCTGCAGGGTGATGCCGTTGAGTTTGAGGTCGGTGATGCTGGGGCGGGCGTCGAGCAGGGCCTGAATGGTTGTCTCGTCGGGTGGCTGGGGCGGCTCCTTTTTTCTGTGGAAACCCCATAGCTCGATCAGCTGACCGATGGCTGGATCGAATAGCTGTTCGCTCTGTTGCGATAGCCGCTGGCCGATCTCGATCAGCGGTAGCACCGAGGGTGGTACGGCAAATGGTTCGCCAGTGCGGATCATGCGATTGACGTAGCCGAGCGGGCCGGGGTCCCAAGCGTGCCAGGCGTGGTGCATGTAGTCGAAGTCGGCCTGGATGGCGGCGGTGGCCTGCTCTGCCGCCTGCTGGCTGACGCCGCTGATGTCGAGATCGACCAGGGTGCCGAAGGCGAGGAAGCGGTTGTGATGGACCGGCTGTGGTTCGCTGCAGCCGCTGCTGGCGAGTGCCAGCAGCAGCGCAAGCAGCAGGCTGCGGGTCACTGCAGTCGCTCCGCGATCCTATCCATCAGGTCGCCGGCGATGTCGAGGTTGAACTGACGGTCCAGCTCGCGGATGCAGGTGGGGCTGGTGACGTTGATCTCGGTGAGGTAGTTGCCGATTACGTCAAGGCCGGCGAACAGGATGCCGCGACGCTTCAGCTCGGGGCCGACTTGGGCGGCGATCCACTGGTCCCGCTCGGAGAGGGGTTGACCTTCGCCTCTGCCGCCGGCCGCTAGGTTGCCGCGGGTCTCCCCCTTGGCCGGAATGCGCGCCAGAGCGTACGGGACGGCTTCGCCATCGATCATCAGGATACGCTTGTCACCAGCGCTGATCTCAGGGATGAATTGCTGTGCCATGGTGAACTGGGTGCCGTGCAGGGTCAGGGTTTCGATGATGACGCTGGTGTTGGGGTCGTCGCGGCGCACCCGGAAGACGGAGGCGCCACCCATGCCGCCAAGGGGTTTGAGGATGATGTCCTGGTGTTGGTCGAGGAAGCTGCGGATCTCAGCGGCGCTCCGGCTGACCAAGGTGGGCGGAGTGCAGTCGTTGAATTCGCTGGTAAAGAGCTTTTCATTGGCATCCCGTAGCGCTTGCGGACGGTTGACTACCAGGCAGCCGCGGTGTTCTGCCTGCTCCAACAGGTAGGTGGTGTAGATGTACTCCATGTCAAACGGGGGATCCTTGCGCATCAGTACCACATCAAGTGAATCGAGTGGTGCCTGCCGCTGGTCGCCAAGTTGGTACCAGTTGCTGGCGTTGTCGCGTACCCTTAGCGGGCGCATGCGGGCATAGGTGACTCCGTCAGAAAGCGAAAGGTCGCCCTGTTCCATGTAGAGGAGTTCCCAGCCTCTATGCTGTGCAGCGAGCAGCATGGCGAAGGTGCTGTCTTTCTGGACCTTGATGGACTCGATTGGGTCCATGATGACGCCGAGGGTTGTATTCATAACTACAGTCTACTGTGTGTGTGGCTCTGTTTTAAGGGGATTTGGATCTGTCCAGTGGGTGCGTCGGCAAGATTATTGGTGTGGTTTTGATTTGACGCATATGCCCAAGAAAAGTAACCAAAGTCTGCTATATGTCACGCTTAGGGTATTTGTTCCTTCATTTCGAAGGAGCCCGCGTGTAGCCTTGATGACGAACGCACATCTTGCTATTTTCACGGACCCGGTTAGCTCCGGTGGCTAGGATGGATTCAGCCGAGAATAACAGATGGTTCACTGTCTTTGATGCTGAGTTGTGGGCTATATTCTGAACTCTATAAACCAAAGAGGTGTGATATGCCGACACAAACCAGCAGTCGGGGCGGTTTGGTGAAGCGGTTTTTGAGGTCTTTGGGGTTGTTTTTCCTTCTGATGGTCCCTGTTTTTGGGGCTGTGGTCGGGGCTGAGGAGGATTCATACCTCTCTGAAATTTCACTGGAAGCGGAGAAGTTGGACCGGGCAAAACCTGATGCCGTAGGAGAGAGCGCTGCTTCCGAGGTGGCGATCGAAGGAGCAAGTCAGGAGGAGTTTGAGGCTGACCTTAAGTCTCGATATGTGGGGAGTTACACTTTCTACATGAAACTCCCCCCGGCGAGCCAGGAGGAGGTATTTCAAGATTACAGGGATGGTGCTGCAATCAGTGATATTCGAAAGAAGATCATGGACCGATTCCTGAAGCGGTGAGGATTTGCGTTGCAAAGCTATGTTTTATCCAGTGAAGTCTGTCCTGATAACGAATAATTGGATTCTGAGGAAAAGCATGAAATCTCTCTTTGTCAGAGCACTTTTTTCTGGCCTTGTCTATTTGTCTGCTTGGTCCGTTTCCGCTGCTGAACTCGAAGTTGGTAAAGGTGGCAAGATCAGTCTGACCGCTGACAAGCTCTATCTGCACGTAATGCATGATGGGCGCTCTATCAAAGTGCAACGAGTGCAGGATCCTGACTATGTGCTCAAGGGCTACTTTGCAAAGACTGCACGAAAATGTCCGCCATTCTGTATCCATCCCATTGAAGTTGATCCTCGCGTGAAGACTGTCGGTGAGGTTGAGGTCTTTGAGTTCATGGAAAATGAACTGAGAGACGGCAAGGGGTTGCTTATTGATGCTCGTACTTCACAATGGTTCAGGCGGGGTACTATTCCAGGGTCGATAAACATACCGTTCACTGTGCTTTCTGGGGATGCTGAAAATCAGGAGATGATTGAAGCGTTGCAGAGGTTTGGTGTGAAACGGCGCGGTAATGTTGGTTTCTTTACCCAGAAGATGGAAAAGGTGGGTTTTTTTGACGGTAAGCTGAAGACAGAAAAGTGGGATTTTAGCAATGCTAAGGATTTGATCGTCTGGTGTAATGGTCCCGCCTGTGGGCAGTCTCCCAGAGCCATTAAGGGGTTGCTTGGAGTCGGTTATCCGGCTGATAAAATCTACTATTATCGAGGTGGTATGCAGATGTGGCAGTTGTGGGGATTGACAGTTGTTGTCCCGCAGAAATAGATTGTCACAAGTCCACTTCTAGGGCACTGCAAGTGAGGATTGTACGGTGAGTGCTGAAGATACGGAGACGGATATCTCAGGTGTAAAAGTAATGGTTATTGACGATAGCAAGACCATTCGACGCACTGCTGAGAGTCTTCTAAAAAAAGTGGGATGCGAGGTCATGACAGCGGTTGATGGCTTCGATGCGCTTGCTTTGATCGCGGATCATCACCCCGATGTTATTTTTGTTGATATCATGATGCCAAGGCTTGATGGATATCAGACCTGTGCATTAATCAAACATAACGAAGTATATAAGAATATCCCGGTCATCATGCTGTCGAGTAAGGATGGGTTGTTTGACCGGGCGCGAGGACGCATCGTCGGTTCTGAGCAGTATTTGACAAAGCCGTTTACCAAAGATGAGTTGCTGGGTGCCATTAGGCGCTATGCAAATAAAGCGGCTTGATTGCTTGGATGTTTTTGGCAGGGGTAGGTGAGAAGTAGGTGATTATGCCGCATCTCGTGCGGTTTGTTTGTTGATGACTATCTGGCGCACAAGACCCATGATTAAGAGATTTTTTCGCAAAGGGACAGACGAGAGCTCGGATGTGAACCGCGAAGCAGTATCTTCGGGTGGGGTGACGGTTCTGATCGTTGACGATTCTCCTACCGAAGTCCATGTTTTGAAGAAGATCCTCGAGAAGCACGGTTACCGCACTGAAGTGGCGAATGATGGTCAGGAAGGCGTTGCGATGGCCAAGCGTATCCGTCCTTCCTTGATCTTGATGGATGTGGTAATGCCGGTTCTGAATGGTTTTCAGGCAACACGACAATTAAGTAAAGATCAGAGCACTTCAGCGATTCCTGTCATCATGGTAACGACCAAGGATCAGGAGACAGATAAAAGCTGGGGGATGAGGCAGGGAGCCACTGATTATCTGGTGAAGCCAGTTGCACCTGCAGAGTTGATCACAAAGATTCGCAATGTGCTTGATCGCTAAGGGGCCTCTGAATGAATCTGGGCGGACAGAATTGTGAGGCTGAATTTTTCGCTGTAAGACAGAAATCTCAGGGTCGCTTAGCGACATCCTGTCGACGCGGCACTTGCACATCCCCGTATGGCGTAATAGCCGGCCTATTGTCTAGATTTTGCCCCGCGGGAAATGCCCTTGGGGTACGACGCAGCAGCGGGGAATTTGGACCGCAAGACTGCCGTCCATGATTCGTTTAGAGGCTCCCTAAAGACTATGGTTAACTGGCAGTTGGATACACCGGAGGAGCTTGTCCAGTTATTGCAGGTGATTGAACAACGTAGCCATGGGAATACGTTGGCCCTGCCACAACAAGACAAGGTGCAGTCTGCTTGGGAAGGCGTGTTGTTTTCCCTCGGGAAACTGAGCATGGTTGCTCCGCTTTCTGAGATCAGAGAAATTCTTAATTTTCCTACAACGCTCACCACTGTGCCCGGCACTAAGTCGTGGATGTTGGGGCTGGCGAATATTCGCGGAAACCTGGTTCCCATTGTTGATTTACAGTCGTTTCTTACCGGAGAGAGGACCGCTCGGGGCAGAAGAAGCCGGGTGTTGGTCTTCAGTGGCCCGCAGATGACTACCGGCGTGTTGGTTGGGGAGATGGTTGGTATGCGCCATTTTTCGGAAGAGGATCTGATTGAGGTCCGCGGAATTGGTGAAAATCTGAGTAGTTATGTCCAGTTCGGATTTCGTCAAGAGGGGAAGACCCTGCCGGTTTTCAGTCTCTCCAGTCTGGCGGATGATCCGGCATTCCAGGTTGCGGCCAGATAGAATTAAACGGTTTAGACATTAATTGATTTACGGGCATATATGAGCTTTCAGGAGACATGGCAATGAAGGTAAGAGGTGTGGGCGGAGGCTTGCCGTCGAAAAGGGCCTTGACGGTGTTAACTGTGCTCCTGATTGCTTCTGTATTTTTGGGGCTTGTGACGTTTATCCATACGACGCAGCAGGAAAGTTACGAGGAACAGTATCTGTTGCGCACAGCTGAGCAGCGAGTGTTGGCGCAGCGGATCGCCAAATTTGCGATCTCTGCTGCACGGGGCGACCGCCAGGCATTTGCACCTCTACGATCAGCCCGTGACCAGTTCGAAACCGTAATGACGGAGTTGAAAAATGGCTCAGAGGCCGACGACCTGCCGGGGTCACCGGTGCAGGTCATGCTTCCTTTGCGAAAGGTGGAAAATGCCTGGCTGGAACTGCGTCAGAATGCGGACGAAATCCTAGCCGCACAAGAGCCAATTCTGGCGATCGGTGAGTTCATCGGTGTGATTTCTGAATTTGTTCCCCAATTGCAGGAACTCTCAGAAGAGGTTGCGCAGGTGTTGATCGAGAAAAATGCGTCTCCGCAGCAGATCTTTATCGCTTCCGAGCAGCGGATGTTGGCTGAACGTATCCAGGCGAAGGTGAGCTTGGTGCTGGCTGGTGGGCAGCAAACGGCAGCGGCGATCGACCAATTTACACGGGATGCGGATCGGTTCGGCCGTGTACTCGATGGCCTTCTTGAGGGCGATCCTGATCTGGGGGTTACTAAGGTGGCAGATCCAGTTGCAGAGCAGCGGTTGAGGGATATCGCCACACTGTTTGGGACGGTGAGTGACCATGCTGATGAGATTATCGAAAATATTCCAGCAGTGTTGCCCGCCTTGGAAGCCGCCTCAAGCATGAATGAGATTTCGGACAGAACCAGTGAGGCAACCGAAAACCTGATTAAGGTGTATGGCGAGTCTCCCGGGCGTATCGAGATTCTCGGTGTCAAGGCGGGCCCCGGTATGGTGGCTGCCTTTGGTGGCTTAGCGGCGGCCTTCCTGATCATCCTTGGTTTTCGGTTGGTACTGGATGCACGCCGTCGGGAAGAGGCGAGTAAGGAGCAAAACGAGAGCAACCAGCGGGCTATTCTGCGTCTACTCGACGAGATGGGTGATCTGGCTGATGGTGACCTGACGGTAACGGCCAGCGTAACCGAGGATATTACCGGTGCGATCGCCGACTCGATCAACTACGCGATCGAGGCGTTGCGCGAGCTGGTAACCACCATCAACCAGACCGCGGAGCAGGTATCCAGCTCAACCCAGGAGACCCGTGCTACGGCCATGCATCTGGCCGAGGCAAGTGTCCATCAGGCGGAGCAGATAACCGATGCCAATGACGCCATCAAATCGATGTCCTTAGCAATCGATCAGATGTCGAATGATGCAGCCGAATCGGCAGAGGTTGCCCTCCGCTCGGTGGATATTGCAAGCAACGGAGCCGAGACCGTACGTAATACCATCCAGGGCATGGATGCGATTCGCGAACAGATTCAGGAGACCTCGAAGCGAATCAAGCGTCTTGGTGAGAGCTCTCAGGAAATCGGTGATATTGTGGAGCTGATCGACGATATCGCAGATCAGACCAATATCCTCGCACTGAACGCTGCCATGCAGGCAGCCATGGCCGGTGAAGCGGGTCGTGGTTTTGCGGTGGTTGCGGACGAGGTCCAGCGTCTTGCAGAACGTTCGATTAACGCAACAAAGCAGATTGAGGCACTGGTTAAAACAATTCAGGCAGATACCAACGAGGCTGTTACCTCGATGGAAGCCAGTACTTCGGGTGTGGTGAGAGGAGCGAAGTTGGCAGAGGATGCCGGTGAGGCTCTGATGGAGATCGAAAGCGTATCTCAATATATCTCTGACCTTACCGGTAAGATTGCGGAGTCTGCCAAGGCGCAGTCGGAAGCTGCAGTAGGTGTAAACGCCACCATGAACGTGATCCAGGAGATCACCACGCAGACCTCCGATGGTACTAGCCAAACCGCGGCATCGATCGGTGCGCTGGCCGACTTGTCAGACGAGCTGCAGAAGTCTGTAGCCGGTTTCCGTTTGCCTTGATGGAGCGATGATGCCCCGTCGCGAAACTGAGTGCAGTTAGCTGTTAGCTCCAAGCAAGTTTCGCTATCGCTCGTGATGGAAGTGTGAGGAACGCGAATGACCAATGTCCGTGACTTCGGCGCGCTGAACTGGGTAAAAGACGAGATCGATGCAACGATCGGTCAGGCCCGTCGGGCGTTGGAGGAGCAGGTTGATGATGCTGGCAGTGGTGCATCGCTTCAGCTGTGTGCCGAGAGCCTCCATCAAATTGCCGGCGTCTTGCAGATGGTGGAGGCCTATGGCCCTGCAATGCTGGCAGAAGAGATGGAGCAGGTTGCCCGTGCCATGTTCAAGAGGAAGGTGCGTCAGCATGAGGATGCTGCTGAAGCGCTGATGCTGGCACTGATCCAGCTGCCGGACTATCTGGAAAAGCTGCAGGCAGGTGATGAAGATGTCCCACTCATCGTGCTGCCCCTGTTGAATGACCTGCGTGCCGTGCGTGATGCCCCCCTGCTCTCTGAAGCGGCACTCTTCAATCCTGATCTGGAAAATGTTGCAGTACCTGATCGCATTACAGGAGAGCCGAACGACGAGCTCCCTGACTTGGTGCGTCGTGTACGCCAAAAGTACCATCTTGGGTTGCTCAACTGGTATCGCAAACTCAACCTGGAAAAGGGTTGGAGTTACCTGCTTGATGTAGCCAAAGAGCTCGAGCGGGGGGCTGGTACCGAACAAGTGCATCGCCTGATGTGGGTGGCTGGAGCCGTCATCCAGGGTTTGATCGAGGGCAGCATCCAGGGTGGTGTCGCAGTCAAGCAACTGCTAGGAAAGCTGGATCGCGAATTGAGGCTGATCATCGATCAGGGTGAGCGTGCACTGGTCGATGATCCCCCCCACGAACTGATCAAAAACCTCCTCTACTATGTGGGGCGGGCTGAATCACAACATCCACATCTGCTTGCGGTAAAAGAGGCCTATAATCTGAGCGGCGTGTTGCCGAGTGAATCGGCACTGGCGAAGGGGCGGGAGAGCCTCACCGGTACCAATGCCGAACTGGTCCACTCGGTGCGAGAGGCGATCTACGCTGAGCTAACACAGGTCAAAGATATCCTCGACTTGTTCATGCGTGGTGAGCAGGCAGACCCCAGCACGCTCGATCGCCTTCAGGTGCCGATGCAGCGCTTGGCCGATACCCTGGGAATGATCGGCCAGGGCGCATTGCGGTCCCGGCTGATTCGTCAGGCTGAAAAGCTCGAGTCGTTTGCCAAACGCTCCTCCAAGCCGGAAGAGTTCGAATTGATGGAGATGGCCGGTGATATTCTGTTTGTGGAGTCCTCGCTGAGTGGCATCCACAGCGGCCAGCAACTGATTGAAGATGTAGAGGCTTCAAGCAGTAACTGGGGGCAAACGCTGCCAGTCGGTGAATTTGAAGGCCTGGTCAAACAGACGGTCAAAGAGGCCAAGATCGATATTGCCAAGGCAAAAGAGGCAATTGTCAATTACACCGAAACTGACAATGATCCAGCGGTTCTCGAAGAGGTCTTTGGACAATTCACCCGTGTCTATGGCGCCCTAAAACTGCTCGATTTTTCCGAACCGGCAGAGATTGCGCGACGCACCACTGAATTCATTCATAAAAATCTGATCCAGGGGCATCAGATTCCAGGCCGCCAGCAGTTGAACTCACTGGCGGACGTGATCAGCAGCATCGAATATTTCCTCGAAGCCTTGGTCGACGGTGTGGGCGATCGCAAAGAGATCATAGAGATAGCGCGGACTGCGCTCTCTGGGCTGGTGCAAGAAGTGCCGGGCATGCCGGAGGAGGAGCCCGTTCCCGCCCCGGTGGTTGAAATTGCTAGCGTACGCGAAGCCCAGTCTCAGCCTGAGGAGTTGTTTGAGCTGGAGCAGAAGGAAGAGGCGGAAGCGGTTGAGGAAGGGCCTGTAGAGGAGGAGCCCGATTCGGAAGGATTGTATGCGCCTTTGACAGAGGAGGAAAAGGCGCGCGAGATTATTCCCTCTGCGGAAAAGCCCGCGCTGGAAGAGATCGACCCGGAGATCCTCGAGATCTTTGTCGAAGAGGCACGGGAAGAGTTGGAGGTGGTCCAGGAAAATCTGCCGCGCTGGCGTCGGAATTTTGATGATAAGGATGCCCTGATTACCATCCGCCGCTCCTTCCATACATTGAAAGGAAGCGGTCGTCTGGTTGGTGCCAAGATGATCGGTGAGCTCGCCTGGTCGGTCGAGAATATGCTCAACCGGATCATCGACGAGACCATCGAGGTTACACCTGAAGTACTCTCCATTCTGGCCGATGTCGAACAGATGCTGCCGGTGCTGATCGACTGCCAGGAACGCTCGGTTTTGCCCGATCTGAATGTGGTTGCGGTCATGGATCAGGCTTTCGCCCTGATCGATGGCCGCTCCAGCGCCGCAGCAAAGAGCACGCTTGAAATCGCAGAGGGCGAAACCACAAAGGAGTTGGCGGAGGCTCAGGGCGAGGTGCTAGAAGAGCCAAGTTCGGTGGAATCGTTCGATCTGTTTGAGTCATCCAGTGAAGAGATCGAGCTGGCGCCTCTGGAAGATGAGACGATCGACGTTGAAGAGCTTCCTCTAGACGAACCGGTTGAAATCGAGGCAAGCATTCAGGAGCCTGATTCGGCAAGGCTTGCCGTAGAAGCGGCGGTAAAAGAGGCTCTTCTGAAAGCCGAAGCCGAAGCCGAAGCCGAAGCCGAAGCCGAAGCCGAAGCCGAAGCCGAAGCCGAAGCCGAAGCCGAAGCCGAAGCCGAAGCCGAAGCCGAAGCCGAAGCCGAAGCCGAAGCCGAAGCCGAAGCCGAAGCCGAAGCCGAAGCCGAAGCCGAAGCCGAAGCCGAAGCCGAAGCCGAAGCCGAAGCCGAAGCCGAAGCCGAAGCCGAAGCCGAAGCCGAAGCCGAAGCCGAAGCCGAAGCCGAAGCCGAAGCCGAAGCCGAAGCCGAAGCCGAAGCCGAAGCCGAAGCCGAAGCCGAAGCCGAAGCCGAAGCCGAAGCCGAAGCCGAAGCCGAAGCCGAAGCCGAAGCCGAAGCCGAAGCCGAAGCCGAAGCCGAAGCCGAAGCCGAAGCCGAAGCCGAAGCCGAAGCCGAAGCCGAGCTCAGCGGATTTTCAGATTCGGATCTGGTGTTTGAGCTCGATACCGAACTGCTTGCTGTATTCAAGGCAGAGACAGCGGCCCATTTTGAAACCCTGCATCGGTTTATCGACGACGCACGACTCCAGACTCAGCGGCCGCAGGTTGATGAGACCGTTCCTCGGGCTTTTCACACGCTGCGTGGCAGCGCACACATGACGGGGCTAACGCCGATAGCCGAGATCAACCAAGTATTGGAAAGCTACATCAATCAGGTAATTGCTCAGCGAACGATTGCCGATGATGAGGTACTTGGTTTTATCGAAGACGGCATTGCTGCTACCCAAGGAACCCTCGGTTGGCTGCTCGGTAGCAATGAGGCGGAGCCCGATATCAAAGGGCTTGTGGCTCGCCTGGAAGCCGCTGAGATGATCCTGAAAGCCGAAGCCGAAGCCGAAGCCGAAGCCGAAGCCGAAGCCGAAGCCGAAGCCGAAGCCGAAGCCGAAGCCGAAGCCGAAGCCGAAGCCGAAGCCGAAGCCGAAGCCGAAGCCGAAGCCGAAGCCGAAGCCGAAGCCGAAGCCGAAGCCGAAGCCGAAGCCGAAGCCGAAGCCGAAGCCGAAGCCGAAGCCGAAGCCGAAGCCGAAGCCGAAGCCGAAGCCGAAGCCGAAGCCGAAGCCGAAGCCGAAGCCGAAGCCGAAGCCGAAGCCGAAGCCGAAGCCGAAGCCGAAGCCGAAGCCGAAGCCGAAGCCGAAGCCGAAGCCGAAGCCGAAGCCGAAGCCGAAGCCGAAGCCGAAGCCGAAGCCGAAGCCGAAGCCGAAGCCGAAGCCGAAGCCGAAGCCGAGCCCATCTCAGCTGAAGAGTTCGAGAAGTTGCCTGACGAAGAGGCGGAAGAACTGTTTATCGCCGCCGGTGATGAAGCCGACTCGGCGCTGATTGAGCGGGTTGAAGAGGAGGCGCTGAGCCAGGTCGAAGAGGATGGCATGTTTGCCGTCGCAGAAGACCCAGAGTTGGTCGAAGTTTTCGTCGAAGAGGCGAAAGAGTTGCTGGAGCAGATAGAATCGAGCTATCAGCATTGGATGGATAACCAGTCCGATGAGTCGGCCATCGACGCTATCCAGCGCATTCTGCATACCCTGAAAGGCAGCGCGCGGCTTTCAGGGATCCTGCCAGTCGGTGATCTGAGTCATGCGCTCGAGTCTCTGTTCTCAAAGATTGCCGATAAAAATGTTCTGATAACCGGAAGATTGCTCGAGCTGACCCGACAGGCGATCGACCGTATTGCGCACCAGATCGACGAGGTCGCAACCGGTGGCGCCCTTTCCCGTGCTGGCAAGCTGGTCAAACAGCTGGAGTCGATCCTTGGATCAAAAGAGGCCAGCGCAGAGATTTCGTCATTTGCCGCTGAGCCGACAGATAGTTTGCTGGCGCCCAGTTCCATCGATGAATTCGAGGCCGACAGTGACTTTGCGATGCTGGATGCCGGCCTGACAACAGATCTTGCGGAGGAGACGACTCAGTCTGAGGAAACAGCGGAGACTGAGGGAGCGGAGTCTGCGCTTGAACCGGAAGTGGAGCCTGAACCTGAGCCGGGGGAATCTGAAGCGCTGAAGCGGATTATCCGTTTTCCCAAGCAACCACAGCAACCACCCGCGCCCGCGCAGGAAAATCTGCCGCAGGGGACGGCGTTTCGACCTGCCCGTGACCAGGTGCGTGTCAGTGCCACGCTGCTGGACCGCCTGGTAAACAATGCGGGTGAGATCAGCATCTACCGGGCGCGTCTGGAGCAGCAGAACGGTGTGCTCGGCTTCAACCTTGCGGAGCTGGAGCAAACCATTACCCGTCTTTTCGATCAGTTGCGCAAGCTGGAGATCGAGACCGAGGCCCAGATTCTCTATCGTTGGGATCGCGACCATGGGCAAGATGACAAGAATCGGGCGGAGTTCGACCCGCTTGAGCTCGATCGCTTCTCCACCATGCAACAGCTCTCGCGGGCATTGATGGAGACAGTTAACGACTTGGGCAGCATCAATGGATTGCTGGCCGATCTGCAGCGGGAGACCGATACTCTGCTGCTGCAGCAGTCGCGTATTTCCACCGACCTGCAAGATGGCTTGCTACGCACCCGTATGGTGCCGTTTCAGCAGCTGGTGCCGCGGTTGCAGCGCGTGGTGCGTCAGACAGCAGATCAGCTTGGCAAAAAGGCCAACTTGGAGACCTACGGTACAGATGGCGAGATGGACCGTACCATTCTTAACCGAATGATCCCGGCGCTTGAGCATCTGCTGCGAAATGCCGTGTCACACGGTATTGAAAAGCCTGAGGCGCGTCGTTTTGCCGAGAAGGATGAGGCTGGGCGGATCTCCCTCTATATGACCCGTGAAGCGACAGATATTGTGCTAACGCTTTCGGATGACGGCAATGGTCTCGATATCAATGCGATTCGTGAGAAAGCAATTGCGCAGAATCTGATCGATCCAAACGCCCAGGTCGAAGATGACGATCTGATGCAGTGTGTCTTGATGCCGGGATTTAGCACTGCTAGCGAGGTTACCCAGATCGCTGGACGTGGCGTGGGGCTCGATGTGGTCTCCTCCGAGGTGAAACAGCTGGGTGGTTCACTCGATATCGACTCCCAGCCGGGACGCGGCACCAGTTTTACCATTCGTTTGCCGCTGACCCTGGCGATCACCGACGCCTTGCTGATGCGCGTAGGCGATGATGTATTTGCCATTCCCCATGGCAGCGTCGAGGGTGTGGTCCGGATCAGCCGCAGCAAACTGATTGCCTGTGAGTCGGGCGAGGAGGAGGGTTTCTCCTACGCAGGGCGCACCTACAAAAATTTCTATCTGGGCAGCATGTTGGGCTTAAGTGACAGTCTGCCCCACGAGACTGAAAAGTGGATCCCTCTGCTACTGGTCCAGTCTGGAGAGCGTCGCGTTGCCTTGCGTATCGATGAGTTGCTCGGCACCCGCCAGATCGTGGTGAAATCGGTTGGCAAGCAGGTCAGCAGTGTGCCCTGGATCACTGGTGGTACGATCCTGGCCGATGGCCGTGTCGCCCTGATCCTCGATGTCGGCGCACTGGTGCGTCTGGGCACTGCGCACCTACAGGAACAGGTTGAAGAGGGAAGGAAGGCTGCCAAACGGGAAGAGGAGCGTCGTGTGCGGGTGATGGTGGTGGACGACTCGATCACTGTGCGCAAGGTTACCAGCCGACTGTTGGAACGTCACGATATGGATGTGGTGACAGCAAAAGATGGTGTGGATGCGGTAGCGCTGCTCCAGGAACAGATTCCGGATATCATGTTGCTGGATATTGAGATGCCGCGCATGGATGGTTTCGAATTGGCACGGCATGTCCATAATTCAGTCGAGTATTATGGACTGCCAATCATCATGATTTCGTCGCGTGTTGGTGAAAAACATCGCAAACGTGCCTTTGCTCTTGGTGTCAGGCGCTGTCTCGGCAAGCCTTACCAAGAGGCGGAACTGCTTGAGAATATTAAAGACGTGTTGGCGGAATCTGAGACATGAGTGAGGCGATCGCAGGCGAGGTTCGGAGTGTCCTGATTCCGTTGGTGTCGGGGCGGTTGTTGCTGCCAAATGCCGTAGTGGCGGAGGTTGCTGCCTACCAGCAAGCTGAGCCTCTGGACGATGCTCCGGCCTGGCTGCGGGGCATTGTCGAGTGGCGCAGGATCAAGATCCCGCTGATCGCCTTTGAAGGGATGCTGGAAGAGGAGTGGATCAGGGAGCCCGGCAACCGGGGACGTATCGCAGTTGTCCACACACTCAATGGAGATGCTTCGCTCCCCTGTTTTGGAGTTGTCTGTCAGTCTGTGCCTAGTCTGGTGCGCATCACCACCGAGAACATCATGCCGAGCGAAAGCGATGGTGAGATCAGCCCGGTGGTGCAGAAGTCGGTATTGGTGAATGGTGAGACGGCGATGATCCCCGACCTGGACGAGGTGGAGTTCATGCTGCTTGAAGCGTTCGAAACGAAGTGACCAGATTCAGGTCATAAAGTCCCCCCACAGGGTCTGGATGGCTGCGAGGGCGGCCAGTGGCGCGGTCTCTGTCCGCAGCACTCTGGGCCCCAGCCTCACTCCTTTGAATCCCGCCTGTTGCGCTAGGCGTCGTTCTTCCGGGCTGAGTCCCCCTTCAGGCCCCACCAGCAGGACGATTGCGTCCGGCCTTGAAGAGAGGTCATGCAGGCTTTCCGAGGCTCGATGGTCGAGCATAAGTCGCATTGTGGCGGGCAGCTGCTGCAACATCTCGTCAAACCGGCCTGGTTGTTCCAGCTGTGGGACGCGACAGCGTCCAGACTGCTCGCAGGCGCTGATTACAATCTTCTGCCAGTGAGTCATCCGTTTCTGTTGGCGTCGTGGATCAAGGCGCACCACACAGCGCTCCGTTACCAGTGGAACAATGGCACTCACCCCAAGCTCTACTGACTTCTGCAAAGCAAAATCCATACGCTCCCCACGTGAGATGCCGATTGCCAGTGTAATTGGCAGGGAATCCTTCGCCTCTTTCCGCAGGCACTGATGCAGTTCAACCTCGACCCGATTGCGGTCGCTGCTGATCAGGCTGGCGGAAAACTCGCGACCATCCCCATTAAATAGACGCAACTGCGCCCCGCTGCGGAGTCGCAGTACTTTGAGCAGATGGTGGGAGGGCTCGGCCTCCAGCTGAATATGATGGCCTGTCTGCAGTGGTTGCGAGGTGAAGATTCTTGGCGTGCGCACACTCAGGTGGCCGTTTCCGAGTTCGCCAAGTGGCTTGATTTTGCAAGGACACGCTGCTGCAATCGCTTGTCGATCACGCTCTTGATGGCAATCAGCAGCCCCAAGCCGATGAATGCGCCGGGTGGAAGGATCGCCAGCAACATCCCGTGATACCCCTCTCCCAAGGTGAGGGTTAGCGCTTCCGCTCCGCTGCCGAACATGAGGTGCGCCTGGGAGAATAGTGTGCCCTGGCCGATCAGTTCTCGCAGTCCGCCCAGAGTCAGCAGCACCAGGGTAAAGCCGATACCGATACTCAGGCCATCCACCAGTGAACGCTGCAGGTTGTTTTTCGAGGCAAACGCTTCAGCGCGACCGATAATGGCGCAGTTGGTGACAATCAGCGGGATAAAGATGCCAAGAATCTTGTGCAGCTCATGGAAATAGGCATTCATGCCCAGTTCGATAGCGGTGACAAAGGAGGCGATGACCATCACAAACACTGGCAGTCGGACCTCGTTCCTCACCAGATTGCGAATCAGTGAAACGGTGACATTGGAGGCGACCAGCACCGCGGTGGTGGCGATGCCCAGCCCCAGGCCATTGACCGCAGTATTGGTGACAGCGAGCAGCGGGCAGAGCCCGAGCAGGGCCACCAGCGCTTGGTTGTTGCTCCACAGACCGTCCTGGATGATTCTTGCGTAACTCGCACTAGCCATCGTTATTTTCTCCTGGAGTGGCCTCCTGTAACGGCGTGCGGTCATAGAGCCGCTGCTGATGCTGTTGGACATAGAGCAGGCTCTTTTTTACCGCAGCCACGATCGAGCGTGGCGTGATGGTGGCGCCGGTAAACTGGTCGAATACGCCACCATCCTTCTTCACACCCCACTGTGCCTTGGGCGGGTTGTTTAATGACTTGCCGGTGAAGCTATAGATCCAGTCAGAGCGGCTCTCCTCGATCTTATCGCCCAAGCCGGGTGTCTCTTTGTGGGAGATGATTCGTACACCGCCCAGGGTGCCGTCGTAGCGCACCGCCACCAGCAGCTTGATCGGGCCGCTGTAGCCGTTCGGCACCACCGGCGTCAGCACCACCGCCACCGGTTGGCCGCCAGACCGCCCACGGTAGACAGTCGTGTTTTCAGAGCCCAGGAGTTCTGGGTCGCTGACCGTCATGACATCGGAGATGATGTCGTTGTCGATACTCGCCGCCGGGACTAGCGCCGTGAGACTTCGCAGTAGCGCCTGGCGCTCATTACTGGCAATGCGTGCCTTGGTTGCCTGGTGGGTGAAGCTGACCAATGCCGTGCCAGCCACTGCAAACATGGCAAGCACAAAGCCAGCAATTACAACAGGGTGCTTGGTCAACGGGCACCTCCGTGTCCAAAGGTGCGTGGCTGAGTATAGTGATCGATAGTGGGGACAGCCATATTCAGCAGGAGCACGGCGAAGGCAACCGCATCAGGGTAGCCGCCCCAGGTGCGAATTACATAGACCAACATGCCGATCAGGGCGCCATAGATGATTTGACCGCGCCTGGTGGTACAGGCGGTGACAGGATCAGTGGCGATGAAGAAGGCGCCGAGTATCACGCCACCACTGAAGATGTGGAACAGCGGGAAGGGGTGGCTCTCTGGGTCGAACAGGTAGAAGAGCAATGCAAGGCTGAAGAGTCCCGCAAACAAAGAGAGCGGAATATGCCAGCTGATGACCCGCTTGTAGATCAGCCAGAGCCCACCCATGATGAACCAGTTGCCGACCCACTCCCAGCCTTGCCCGCCGAAATCCCCCCATAGAGGGTTCTGCATGATCTCGCTGATCATCCGGTTCTGATCCAGGCTGGTGCGCATCTGGTCCAGTGGTGTGGCGCTGCTGATGGTGTCGAAGCTGAGCCCTTCTGGCAGGCTGTTGAAAAATATCGCCTGAACGGTTTGCAGCAAGCTGAGTGGCTGGGTATTGAGCATCTCCGGCGGCAGCCAAGTGGTCATCTGCACCGGATAGGAGATCAGCAGGAACACATAGGCGGCCATCGCCGGATTGAATGGATTATAGCCGAGGCCGCCGTAGAGCTGTTTAACCAGGATGATGGCGAAGGCCATGCCGATCACTGTCAGCCACCAGGGCAACAGTGGTGGCGCGGCAATGGCGAACAGCATCGCCGTGACCACAGCGCTCAGATCCATCAGTGCTGGTGTTACCGGCCGCTTGCGCAGCCGCAGCGCGAGCGCCTCGAACAGCAGGGCGCTCGCGATGGCGATAACGCTATTGATCAGTACACCCCAGCCGAAAAAGATCACCATCGCGAGGATGCCCGGCAGCAGAGCCAGAACCACCTGGAGCATAATTCGGTCGACTCGGTTGGGGCGCGGGCTATGGGGTGAGCTGAAAGTCTGGAACTGCATTGGCTAGTTGCTCTCTGGCGGGGTATCGGTAGTCGGCTGTTTTTTAGGCGCTGAGGGCCTGCGTCGCTGGCCGGCGGCCTCGATACGAGAGAGCAGCGACTCGATGTTGGGTTCAGCCTGACTCTTGTCGAACAGCCAGGCGATCAGTGCTTTGCCGGTATCCACCCCATCCTCCATCAACGCGAGTGCAGTCTTGTCAGGTGCCTGCTGCTGTTCCACCAGGCTGTCGGTATAGAGCTCCAGTGATTTGTTGAGGCTGGCCAGGGGCATCAGACCGACCATCCGGGCACTGCCACAGATGGTGTGGAAAGCCCTGGGGATCTCGGCGGGGATCTGTGCTGCATCGTTGTTCCCCGCACGAGTCTGTTCGATGAAGCCGCTGATGGTCGCAAAGTGTGAGCTGGTCTCCTGTTTGAAGATCTCCTGCAGCTCTGGATCGTTCTCGATGCCGCCGCTGGCCGGTGGCGCCTCCTCCACGGGTTCTGCCTGCTGACGGCGCTGTTCGGCGGCATCGATCTGGGCCTGCTGTGCGGGCTGCAGATGGTCGGTGTTTTTTGGGCTGCTTTTATTGGCGGCCTTTTTCGCAGCAACACGTTGCTGCGCCGCCTCGATAGCGGCCTTTTTTGGATCCTTTGCCGCAGCTTTGCCCTTGGCTGGTTTCTTCGCCAGGTCCTCTTTCTTTTTGCGCAGCCGCGCCTTACGTTCTGCCTCCATCCGTTGCATGCGGGCGAGGCGAAAATCGTGGCGCATCTTGGCGTGTTCAGAGCGCCGCCGCTCCTCCTCCTGCTCCCAGCTTTCGGTCTTGGCATAGCGGAAGTAGTGGACCAGTGGGATGTGTGAGGGGCAGACGTGGGAACAGCAACCGCACTCGATGCAGTCGAACAGATTGTAGTCCTGCGCCTTCTCCAGCTCCTTGGCGCGGGCGTACCAATACATCTGCTGCGGCAGCAGTTGCACCGGACAGACATCCGCGCAGCGGCTACAGCGGATGCAGGCGCGCACCGACTCGGGGGGTGGGCTCTCCGCGACACTGGGCAGTAGCAGACAGTTGCCCCCCTTGGTGATTGGGATCTGGTCGGTACTGAGCCGAAAACCCATCATTGGGCCGCCATAGATGAGTCCACTGGCAGCATCGGTGTAGCCACCAGCCTGCTCGATCAGCTCGCCTGCAGGGGTGCCAATCAGTACCTCCAAGTTGCAGGGCTGTGCGACCCCTTCGCCGGTGACTGTGACCAGTCGGGAGATCAGAGGTCGGCCGGTGAGCACCGCATCGGCGATGGCGGCAGCAGTGCCGACGTTATGGCAGATGATGCCGAGTTGGGCGGGTAGTCCGGCGCTGGGGACCTCCTTGCCGGTAAGAATGCGAATCAGCTGCTTCTCGCCGCCGCTGGGGTAATGGGTGGGGATGCGCACCACTTCCGCGGTATCCTGATTGCGCAGTGCCTGGCGCATGGCGAGGATCGCTTCGGGTTTGTTGTCCTCGATGCCGATCAGGCACTCTTCGGCTCCCAGCAGATACTGCAGGATGCGGATGCCGTCGATCACCTTGTCGGGAAAGTTGAGCATCAGCCGGTCGTCGCAGGTGATGTAGGGTTCGCACTCGGCGCCGTTGATGATCAGGGTCTTGATCGGCTTGCCGGGATCGAGTTTCACCGCTGTGGGAAAGGTCGCTCCGCCCATGCCGACGATGCCGCACTCGCGAATCCGTTGGCGCAGGATCTCAGCAGGGACGGTGCGAAAGTCACTGATCGGCTCCGGCAGTTCGCCCCACTCATCCTTGCCATCCGGCTTGAGCAGGATACAGGGGCCACTCAGCCCGGAAGGGTGGGGTAGCGGTTGTTGGCTGATCCCGCGTATTTCACCTGAGGTGGGCGCATGGATCGGCGCACAGACCGGTTCATCACTGTCGGCGATCTTCTGCCCCTTAAGTACCCGTTCGCCTTTTTTTACCAGAGGGATCGCTGGGCTGCCGATATGCTGCTGCAGCGGCAGAATCAACAGATCGGGAAGCTCGGCCTGGCGCAGCGGTGTGCTGAGTGACTGAGCCTTGTTGTCCGGCAGATGCAGCCCGCCACGAAAACGCCAGATCTGACGCGCCTTTCCTTTGGATGATTCGACGTACATACGGCTAGTGGGGCTGCGGTTGCGCAGCGATTTCTGGGTTGTTGTAGTCGGGAAAGGGCCAGTGCCAATTGTCAGCCGCTTCCGCGATCGGTTCCATGACGATGCACTCCACCGGGCAGGGTGCGAGGCAGAGTTCGCAGCCAGTGCACTCTTCGCTGATCACTACATGCATCTGTTTGGCGGCGCCGAGGATGGCATCCACCGGGCAGGCCTGGATGCAGAGGGTGCAGCCGATGCACTCCTGCTCCTTGATCAGCGCGACCGCGCGCGGCTTATCGGCGTTTAACTCGGCATCCAGCGGCACTGGGTCGCGCCCGAGCAGGTCGGCCAGCGCGACCATGGTGGTCTCGCCGCCGGGGGGGCAAAGGTTGATCTCCGCCTCGCTGCTGGCGATCGCTTCGGCGTAGGGGCGGCAACCGGCGTAGCCACACTGGCCACACTGGGTCTGTGGCAGCAGCTTCTCGATCTGGTCGGTGATCGGATCCCCCTCCACATGGAAGCGGATACTGGAGTAACCCAGTAGCAAGCCAAAGGCGGCGGCAAGCCCGGTCATGGCAAGAATGGCGATCAGCACCGCGTCATCCTTAATTCGCCACCAGGCCGGAGAAGCCCATGAACGCCATCGACATCAGGCCGGCAGTGATCAGGGCGATGGCGTTGCCCTGGAAGGGTTCCGGTACGTCGGATACCGCCACCCGTTCGCGGATGCCAGCAAACAGCACCAACACCAGGGAGAAGCCGGCAGCAGCGCCAAAGCCGTAGAGTGCCGACTCGACGAAGCTGTGTTGCTCCTGGACGTTGAGCAGCGCGACGCCCAACACAGCGCAGTTGGTGGTGATCAGTGGCAGAAAGATGCCCAGCACCTGATAGAGCATCGGGCTGGTCTTGTGCATCACCATCTCGGTGAACTGCACTACCACGGCGATCACCAGGATGAAGGCGATGGTGCGCATGAACTCCAGCCCCAACGGGGCCAGCAGATATTCGTTGGCCAGGTAGCTGCAGATGGAGGAGAGGGTGAGTACAAAGGTGGTCGCCAGCCCCATCCCCGTGGCGGTCTCCAGCTTGCGCGAGACCCCCATAAACGGACACAACCCCAGGAACTTCACCAGCACGAAGTTGTTTACCAGCACCGTGCTGATCAGTATGAGGGCGTACTCTTTCATTAGATCATGAGCTGTCTGTTTAAGCCGCTAAGCATAAGCGCCAGATCAGACGCTTACAACACCACGGCCTTTGTGTGTTGGCGATTGTTGTTGTTTTCACGCTTCTTTACATTGAAAAAACGCAAACCTGCATCAGGGAGGGGGATATCACACGAGATAGTTGCCGAGATCCCGAAGCGCATTTTATGTGCTGCCCCGGTTGCTCACCATCACGATGCGTCAACTGCCAGCAAACGTTCGGCATCAAGGGCAAACTGGGCATGAGAACCACGTCACACTTTATCGATGCGTTGGAGAATGGCGTTGATCAGCCACGAAAAACAGTGACAATCCTGTGTAAGAAATAAAATCCTTATCGACATCAGCTCGGCACTGACATGGAAAAGGCATACCCTCTTAAACGGATAACCTCCATCCTACTCCTTCCAATCTTGCTGTTCGCAGGCTTCAGTGTCTTTGCGGAGGTGCTGGTCGAGGACGGATTTGATAACGACAGCGCCGGCTTCACTTATGTCGACGATCCGTTCCATGGCAGTAGTGCCCCTGGCTATGCCGATGGCAGCCACCTCAGCGTCGGCGGTTATAGTGGCGGCGCGCTGCAAGTCATCTTGGGTGGGCGTGACACAATTGACCTGTTCGGCCTCTCCGGCGGCTGGCAGCAGGAGTTTGAACTTGCCGGCCTGAGCGAGGTGAGTCTTAGCTTCCGTTACAAACTGAGCCAGAGCCCTTTTTACGAGGGAGATGAATACAGTCAAGTGCTGGTGAGCATCGATGGGGTACTGGTTGGTGTCTCGCCCAATGACTACATCGACCAGGTTAGCGGCAACGGCAACGGCGGTGCCGAAGAGACCACCGGCTGGCGTCAGGTGGAACTCAACCTAGGTGGCCTGGCGGCGGGTCGCCATCGGCTGATCATCGGCGGCTACAACAGCCAGAAGACCGCAGCCAACGAAACGACCGAGGTATTGATCGACGACCTGCTGCTGAGCAGCGGCAACAGCAATCTTCCGCCACGCACAGTGGTCGGCGCCGACCCGACGGCTGGTGTGGCGCCGCTACAGGTGCAGTTCAGCAGCGAAGGCTCCACGGACCCTGACGGGCGCATCGTTGGCTATCATTGGGTGTTCGGTGATGGCAACAGCAGCACCGAGATTAATCCGCTCCACAGCTACGCCACAGCAGGCAACTACACTGTCACCCTGATCCTGACTGACGATCAGGGCGCTACCGGCAGCGCCAGTATAATGATCAACGTCAGCGGCCTGTCTGACACCGCAGCGCCCGAAATCCCGGCTGGCGTCAGCGCCATCCCCTCCGGCGCCGATACCATCCAGCTCAGTTGGCAGGCGGCGAGCGACAATGTTGGCGTCACCGGCTACCGGGTGTTCCGTGATGGCGTTGAGATCGCCAGCAGCACCACCACCAGTTACCGTGATACCGGACTCAGCCCGCTGACCCGCTACAGTTACCGGGTCAGCGCCTACGACGCCGCGGGCAACGAAAGTGAGCCCGGCGAGGTGGTGGCCGCCACCACCGGCAATCAGTTGGTCCCCCTGATCGAGAGCGGCTTCGATAGCGACAGCGCCGGCTTTAGCTATGTAGACGACCCGTTTCGCAACACTAGCGCACCGGGCTATGCCGATGGCAGCTATCTCGGCGCCGGCGGCTACAGCGGCAGTGCCCTGCAGATCACCCTCGGCGGTATCGACGGTGATGACATCTTCGGCCTTTCCGGCGGTTGGCAGCGCGACTTCGAACTCACCAGCCAGAGTGAGCTGAGCCTCAGCTTTCGCTACAGACTGAGCCAGAGCCCATTCTACGAGCAGGATGAGCAGAGCCAGCTGCTGGTGAGCATCGACGGGGTACTGGTTGGTGTCTCGCCCAATGACTACATCGACCAAATTAGCGGCAACGGCAACGGTGGTGCCGAAGAGACCACCGGCTGGCGCCAGGTGGCGCTGAGTCTGGGTAGCCTTGTCGGCGGTAGTCACCGACTGATCATCGGCGGCTACAACAACCAGAAGACTGCGGCCAACGAAACGACCGAGGTACTGATCGACGATCTGGTGCTGCGCAGCGACAGCAGCAATCTGCCGCCGAGTGCCGTGGCCAGCGCCGCCCCGACAGCCGGTATTGCACCGCTGGAGGTGAGTTTCAGCAGTGTCGGATCCAGTGATCCTGACGGCACTATCCAGCATTTTAGCTGGGCGTTTGGGGATGGCAGCAGCAGTACCGAGGCCAACCCGCTCCACAGCTACACTACGCCCGGCGACTACACCGCGACCCTGAGCGTAACCGACAACCAGGGGGCGACTGCCAGCGCCAGTGTCGGCATCAGCGTTAGCGACCTACCTGACACTGAGGCTCCTGAGATTCCGGCCGGACTTAGCGCCATCCCCTCCGGCTCCGACACCATTGAACTCAGCTGGCAGGCAGCCAGCGACAACGTTGGCGTCACCGGCTACCGGGTGTTCCGCGATGGCGTTGAGATCGCCAGCAGCGCCACCATCAGCTACCGCGATAGCAGGCTCACCCCGTCGACCCGCTACAGCTACCAGATCAGCGCTTACGATGCCGCGGGTAATCAGAGCGAGCCGGGCGTAGCGGTGGCGGCTACCACCGGCGCACAGCCGACCCTGACGAGTCTTAGTCTCACCCCGGCCTCTGCTCAGCTGAATATCGGCCTGCGTCAGCAGTTCAACGTCAGCGGGTTTGACCAATACGGCAACACGATCGTGGTCAACCCGACATGGAGCGTCAACGGCGGTGGCGTCATCGACAGCACGGGGCTGTTCAGCGCCAGCCAGGCAGGCGGGCCTTTCACCGTGTTGGCCGAACAGGATGGTGTCAGAGCCACTGCCAGCCTGACCGTGATTCGCCAGTCCAACCTGATCGATAGCGGTTTCGACAGCGACAGTGCCGGATTCAGCTATCTCGACGACCCGTTTCGCGGCAGTGGCGCACCGGCCTATGCCGACGGCAGCTATCTCGGTGCCGGCGGCTACAGCGGCGGTGCCCTGCAGATCACTCTCGGCGGTATCGACGGTGATGACATCTTCGGCATGTCGGGGGGGTGGCAACACGACTTCCAGCTTAATGCGCTGAGTGAGGTGAGCCTCAGCTTCCGCTACCAGCTGAGCCAGACTCCCTTTTACGAGCGCAACGAATACAGTCAACTACTGCTAAGCATCGACGGGGTACTGGTTGGTGTCTCGCCCAATGACTTCATCGACCAAATTAGCGGCAACGGCAACGGTGGTGCCGAAGAGACTACCGGCTGGCGTCAGGTGGAACTGAATCTGGGGAGCCTGGCAGCAGGCAGCCACCGGCTGATAATCGGCGCCTACAACAACCAGAAGACTGCGGCCAACGAAACGACCGTGGTATTGATTGATGACCTGCTGCTGCGTAGCAGCAGTAGCCTACCGGTCAATCTGCCACCGAGTGCAGTGGCCAGTGCCGACCCGCAGACAGGCGTGGTCCCGTTGGTCGTCAACTTCAGCAGCGCCGGCTCCACGGATCCTGACGGCACCATCGAGCATGTTAGCTGGGCGTTTGGGGATGGCAGCAGCAGTACCGAGGCCAACCCGCTCCACAGCTACACTACGCCCGGCGACTACACCGCGACCCTGAGCGTAACCGACAACCAGGGGGCGACTGCCAGCGCCAGTGTCGGCATCAGCGTTAGCGACCAGCCTGACACTGAGGCCCCTGAGATTCCGGCCGGACTTAGCGCCATCCCCTCCGGCTCCGACATCATTGAACTCAGCTGGCAGGCGGCGAGTGACAACGTCGGCATCATCGGCTACCGGGTGTTCCGCGATGGTGTTGAGATCGCCAACAGCGCTATCACCAGCTACCGCGACAGCGGCCTCACCCCGTCGACCCGCTACAGCTACCAGGTCAGCGCTTACGATGCCGCGGGTAATCAGAGCGAGCCCGGCGTAGCGGTGGCGGCCACTACTGGCAACCAGCCGAGTCTGCTGATCGAGGACGGTTTTGATACAGATAGCGCTGGCTTCAGCTATGTTGACGACCCGTTCCGTGGCAGCAGTGCGCCGGGCTATGCCGACGGTAGTCTGCTCCCTGATGGCGGCTACAGCGGTGGTGCCTTGCAGATCATCCTGGGTGGCATCAACAGTGCCGACATCTTCGGCCTCTCCGGCGGTTGGCAACGCGACTTCCAGCTCAACGGTCTGAGTAAGGTGGTGTTGAGTTTCCGCTATCGGCTGAGCCAGAGTCCCTTTTACGAGCAGGATGAACAGAGCCAGCTGCTGGTGAGCCTGGATGGAGAGCTGATCGGCGTTACGCCCAATGACTACATCGATCAAGTGCAGGGTAACGGCAACGGTGGTCCGGAGGAGAGCACCGGCTGGCGTCAGGTGGAGCTGGATCTGGGCAATCTCGCCATCGGCAGCCATCGGCAGCCATCGGCTGATCATCGGCGGCTACAACAATAAAAAGACCGCGGCCAATGAAACGACGCTGGTGCTGATCGATGATCTGCTGCTGAGCGCCAGCAGTCAGACTATCTACGATGACAGCTTGATCTCCAGCGTGTTCCATCTCGACAACAGCCTGCAGGATGGCAAAGGCGTCATGCCTGAGTTGACCCTGAACGGCAATGCGCGCTTCGACGACAGCAACCTGGGTTGGATGGAAACCCCCGCCGGCGCCGCCCTGAGATTCAACGGTTTCAACGACCGGGCCGAAGTTACCTTCAGCGTCGATCCCTACCTTCCGGCAGACAGGACGGTGGAAGACATCGACGAGGTGAGCATCGAAGGCCGCTTCTATTTCGACACCATCGACATGTGGGATGAGAACCGGCTGGAACTGCTGTTCATGCGTCAGAGCTGGGATAGCGGGGTGGAAATCCGCCGCAACAGTTGGATGACCGACCTGAGCGCCTATCTGGGCAGCTATGGGGACTCCGGGGAGGCGGTCAACACCGCCCTGAGCCGGAATCAGTGGCATCACATCAAGCTGACCCATAACCGTACCCATTATCTGCTGTACGTGGACGGGCAGGAAATTCTCAAGGTGGCCCACGGCCGGGGACAGCTGAACCTGTATGGGCACGAGGACATCCGCCTGAGCTTCGGCGATTTCCACGGCTGGGCGGATGAAATCCGTTTCAACCTGGATTTCGACACCGACGATGACGGCCTCCCCGATAAACGCGATCCGGATGATGACGGCGACGGCGTGGAGGATGGGCAGGATGTCTTCCCCTTCGACAGGGCCGAATGGGGGGATAATGACGGTGACGGCATCGGGGACAACGCCGACCAGGATGACGACAACGACGGCATTGCCGATGGGCGCGATCTGCAGCCGTTGGATGCGGCCAACGCCGCCGCCGACAGTGATGGTGACGGCTTCAGCGATCTTGTGGAATACCATAGTGGTTCCCTGCCCGATGATGCCGCCTCCACGCCCCGGACCCAGCCGCCGGCCGGGGGGGCGGGCCCCGTTCTGAGCGGGGAACAACAGCGCGCACTGGAAACGCTGGTGCGGATGCAGGAACCGGGCGAAGTGCGGATACACGCCGTGTCCGATCAGTGGCTGCGCCTGACCCTGGTTCCGACCCGCAACGAAAACAATACCGATTTCATACGCCCCCCGGTGGAGATCGCCAAAGCGGAAAACCCGGCCCTCTTCAGCGTCACCGACAGCGCGGGTGACAGTGTGCCGGTGGTGGGAACTGGCCTAAAACGGCGCACCTTCTACGCCCCCTACCGGGTCGGTGATCTGCGCATTGGGGAAAACATCTTCATTCACCTGGGCCGACCGCTGAGTGCCGGACAGGAATACGCGCTGGATGTGGATACCCAACTGACCGGAACCGCCATCCATGCCAGGTTCCGCTTCGAACCGGAATCACAGCTCAGTGACCTGCTGCACGTGGATCCATACGGCTACCGTCCGGCGGATCGTAAAAAGGCCTATCTGGGATTGATGATGGGCAGCGCGGGCGAATACGAGCCCACCGACCTGGATTTTGAAGTGGTGCGTACCCAGGACCACCAGGTGGTGTTCCAGGGTACGGGCACCTTGGAAGCCTCGGAAGGCTGGCGTGAAACCTTCACCAACCATCCTTACAACAAGGTTTACCAACTGGATTTCTCCGCCCTGACCACCCCGGGTGAATACTACCTGCGCCACCGTACGGGCATCAGCCAGCCGTTCCCCATCCACAGCGATGTCTACCGCGGCAGCCTGAACACCCTGGCGTTGGGTATGTACCACCAGCGGCGCGGCGAGGAGCTGATCAAGCCCTATACTCGCTTCACCCACAAGGCGACGGTGGAAGATCAGACCTACGTTTACGACAGCACCGATCTGGATCCCTTCCTGGCTGGTTTGGGCGTCACGCCGGACACCATCCGATACCCCACCACCCAGGAAGGCCAACATGTGGAGATCAGCGGCGGGCACATGGATGCCGGGGACTATTCGCCCTACACCTGGAACAGTTCCCTGACGGCCTGGACCCTGATCACCACCCTGGACGTGTACGGCGAACGGGTGATGCACGACAACCTCGGGGTACCGGAATCTGGCGACGGCGTTCCCGATCTGTTGCAGGAATTCCTGCTCGAGATCAACTGGCTCAAGGAGATGCAGGATCCGGTGGACGGCGGCGTGTTTGGCATGAGCAAGCCCAAGGAGATGAACTACCAGTCCACCATGCCGGGGGAGACCCCCAATCTGACCCGCTATCTGTCCCCCAAGGACACTACCGTTACCGGCGGTTACGCGGCGGCCCTGGCTCGGGCGGCGCGCAGCCCCGTATTGCGCCAACATGACCCGGCATTGGCCGACCTGCTCAAACAACGTGCCATCAAGGCGTGGGATTGGCTGGAGGCCAACCCGGGGATGCATGGTTATCACCATTACGGCAAGGGGGATGCCCGGGACGGGGATGAAGGCCATGAACACGCCCGCGCCTGGGCGGCCATTGAACTCTACGCCCTCACCGGGGAACAGCGTTACCACGACGCCTTCGTGCGCTACCACAAGCCCCTGCTGCGGTATGACGGCGTGTACCTGATGAACATGGGATATGGCTACGCCACCCGCACCCTGGCCTTGTGGGAACGCGACGGCATTGCGTACCCGGTGGACGCGGTGTTGAAACAGACGTCGGTGGCCCGTTTCCGGCAGGCGGTGGACTGGTATGTGGACGCCGCCAATGAAACCCCTTACGACCTGTTCGTCAACGGCACGGTGAAACGGTGGAATCTGGTGGGTTGGTTCTTCCCGGTGAGCGATTACGGCTGGGATCTGCTGCTCGCCCACGAACTCTACGGTGACCTGGACTACCTGGAAACGGCCCAGGACCAGATCCATTTCACCCTGGGCGCCAATCCCTCCAACATGACCTATATCACGGGCATGGGCTATAAACGCCTGCGTTCAACCGTTGACCAGGAATCGCTACACGACGGCATCGAAGCCCCCGTAACCGGCTTGCCGGTTTCGCCCATGGTAACCGGCTATAGCTGGAGCAACACCTACGAGCGGGACATCAGCGATTACACCTGGCCGTTGGATAATCCCGATTGGGATACGGGGGGTGAAGTCTACGGCCTGCTCGAAAAGAGCTATGACGGCTGGAACATCAACGGTGAGTTCACCATTGAGAAAATGGCGGGGATGCTGACCGCCTTGGCGGTATTGACCCCCCGCGATGACGAGCAGTATCCCCACCCTGAATTCACCCTGTCGGTGGAACCGGTGGAGAACGGGGTGTTTAGGCCCATTCTGGCGTTTAAAAATGGCGAACCCCAAAGCTACCGGATCCTCTGGCATGAAAACGACCAGCCCGTCAGCGCCGATCCCGCTTACCTCCTGCGCCAGGATTTCAGCCGGCCCGTGTGGAAACTGGCTGCCGAGGTGATTACCGCGGAAGGCCGCCGCTGGTATGCCGAAACCCGCATCAACACCCGCGACTACGGCAATACGGATATTCCCCTGGAGCCGTTCCCCGATGACAGTGCCTCCACCCTGTTCCATCTGGACGGCAGCCTAGCGGACGCCAACGGGGTGATGGCCGACCTGACCTTATCGGGTAACGCCCGTTTTGATGACGGTGACTTGTACTGGATGCAGAATCCGGCGGGCTCCGCGTTGCGCTTCGACGGTTTCGGCGATCAGGCCCAAGTCAGCTTCAACATCAGCGACTACCTGCCCGAGGGCAAGCGCTATGAGGATGTCGCCGAGGTCACTATCGACGGGCTGTTCTATTTTGACTCCCTGGGACCGGTCAATGACGATGTGCTGAACCTTCTCTACCTGCGCCAGTCTTGGGGCAGCGGCATGCAGTTGACCCGCTACAACTGGACCAGCCATATCCGGGCTGACTTGGGCAAGACGCAGAATTCAGGCGATGCAATCGACAACGCCTTGCGCCCGCATGAATGGCATTACGTCCAAATGATCTACAACCGCAGTCACTACATCCTGCAGGTTGACGGCCAAGAGCTGGTGAAGGTCGCCCACGACAATCAGGACAAGCTGTTCGACCAGCGTGACATCGAGCTGAAGTTCGGCAATTTCCAGGGCTGGGTTGATGAGGTCCGCTTCAATGTTGTGCTACAGGACCAGACCGACACCGATGGTGACGGCATCCTGGATAGCCTGGACCCCGATGATGACAATGACGGGATGCCTGATGAGTGGGAACTCCAATATGGTTTGGATTCCCTGGATGCAACAGATGCCGGTCTCGATGCGGATGGCGATGGCTTCTATAACCTGAGCGAGTTCTATGCCGCAACCAGCCCGCTGGATGCCAATGCGTTTCCGGGCCAAGGGAGTGCCGGCAAGACATTGTTGGGCGTCTACCACGGCAACCAGGGGTGGGCGATCCCGGATCTGCAAGCCATGGAGGCCTGGCAGCAGGATAAGAAGCACGCGGTGGTCACCCTCTTCACCAGCTTTGGCGAGTCGCAGCGCAACAATCTGGTGACCTACCAACTGCCCAATATCTGGAATAACGGCAATGTGCCGCTGATTAGCTGGGAACCCTATCTGGATGGGGTCGATCCGGAGAGCATCGAGGCGGATATCGCCAATGGTGACCATGATGCCTACCTCACCAGTTGGATGGATGGGCTAAAGGGCTTTCTCAGTGGTCCGGATGGACAGTTTGGCACGACGGATGACCGGCGGGTCTATATACGCCTGGCCCATGAGATGAATGGCGACTGGTATCCCTGGTCGGCCCGCTCTGTGGGTGAGAACCCGGCCGACTATATCGCCATGTGGCGGCATGTCCACGATGCGGCAACGGCGATCGGCCTGGGCCGGGAACATGTGCAGTGGGTCTGGTCGGTCAATGCCAGTGATCACGGCAGCTATGGCTGGATTGCGGAAGACTACTATCCGGGAGATGCCTATGTAGATTGGTTCGGCATCGACGGTTACAACTGGGCCAGTCGTGCCGCCGATCAGACCTGGCGCACACCGGCCCAGGTGTTCGATGCGATGCTGGCGCGTCTGCGTGCCCTTGCAGACAAACCCGTAGCGATCAATGAGGTGGCGACCCAGACCAATGCAGGGGCCAATCTGGTGGAGAAGAATAGCTGGATCCAGTTGTTGTTCGCCTATCTGAGCCAAAACAATATCGGCATGCTCTCCTGGTTCAACGAGGACAAGGAGTACGACTGGGCCATCTTTGCAGGCAGCTATGGTGATGAGGCGGTGGCCACGGGTGAGAAGGGCTACTCCGCCTACAGAACAGCCGTACAGAGTGATCGGTTGATCCCTGCCGATAGCGGCAACCCGAGGCTGCTGACCCAGGCCCAGTTCGAGGGTGATCTGGATGTGCTGACCGGCTTCAGCCTGCTGGGCGAGGCGGGCATCCGCCTGGTCGATGGCCAGTTGGTGTTTGAGCGCACCGCCACCAATGGGGTCGAGCACACCGGCCTGCTCAGCGAGCAGAGCTATCGTGGCGACCTGGAGGTGATCCTGGAGTACGCCAGTCTCAGCCAGTTCTCCGAAAACGCCTATCAGCCGAACCTCATCCTGCGCCTCACCGACGATGGGTTCGACCAACAGACCCTCAACGGCCGCCATGTCAGCGTCAAACACAAGATCCACTCGGGCATCCCCGGTTACACCTGGTTCTACCAGTGGGATGACCAGGGCCAGAGTGTGGGCGCCAGCTTTCCGCAGCGCAGGACCAGCGGCAAGCTGCGTCTGCTGCGCCGGGACGGGGTAGTCAGCGGCTACATCCTCGATCAGAACGATCAGTGGCTGCAGATCAACCAGGCCGAGCCGGGCGCCTTCCTGCTGGAGGGGCCGGCCCGGGTCAACGTCTATGTGGATGCCTACTACAACGACAGCTACCGCTACGTCTTCGAGGGCCTGACTATTCGCCACGACGAGGATGGCGATGGCCTGTTGAACCAGGAGGAGGCGCTGCTCGGCACCGATCCGGTCCAGGCCGACTCCGATGGCGATGGCCTGGGCGACCGCGCCGACCTGAGACCGCTGGATGCGGCCAGCCGCCGTGCCTATCCGCTGGGCAGCCTGTTTCCCAATCCGGCGCTGGATGTCTCGATCCATAAGGGCATTGACGGCCGACTGCTGATCCTGGTGAGAAACGACCACCACAGCGAGCAGCTGTTCACCGCCCAGCTGCCAGGGCTGAGCGCCAACAGCCCGGTCGAGGTAGTGTTTGAGCAGCGCAGCCTGCAGAGCCAGGCCGATAGCTTCAGCGAGACCCTGCCGGCCAACAGTCGCCGGGTCTATCGGCTCGATTACGATCTGGCCCCGCTGTTCGATCCTGCCGACTTTGTCGAGATCGTGCAGCCGATGGCAGCGGGTGCTTGGAGCCTGGATCTGACTGGTCTGGCCCTCGATCTGGAGCAGGGTGCGGGCCTGAGCTGGGCGGTCGAGTCAGTCGATGACGCCAACCTGACTGCCAGCCTGGATGGTGCCCAGCTGACCCTGACCCCTCAGGGGGCGGCCTGCGGCCTGACCCGCGTCCGTCTCAGTGTCAGCGATGCGCAGGGTCGCAGCAGCCAGATCGAGCTGCCGGTCCGTTTGACCGGCGCGCCAGGTGCGGAGCTGATCGCCAACGGCGGGATGGAGCAGTTCGATGCCGACCCGCTGCATATCCCCGGCTGGACCGACTTCCGCTGGGAGGGTGATATCCAGCTCAACCACACCGACCTGGCCGCATTTGCCGGCGAGCGCTCGGCGCTGATCCAGGGTTATGGCCCGGCCAAGGCGGCGATCTACCAGAACCTGAGCTTGCCCGCCGGCACCTACCGGCTGCGGGCCAAGCTGGCCTCGGCGGATCTGCGTGAGGGGCTGTGGGGCCAGACTAGCCTGCTCTACTTGGAGTTTGACAGCCGCGAGACCATCAGCCAGACCCTGCTGGAAGGGGACAGCGACTGGCGCCAGATGGAGCTGGTGTTCCGGGTACCAGAAGCGGATCAGGTCACCCTCTACTTCTTCAACTACGGCCCCGGCAGCCTGTTTGTCGATGATGTCAGCCTTAGCCTGGTGGAGGCCTGCGCCCAGCCGGAGGAGGGCTTCAGCCTGGACGAGACCAGCCTCAAGCCCCTCGACTACAACCCGCCGGTCAGCTTTGAGGAGATCCTGCTGCACGGCTACTGTGACGATGAGGGTTTTGCCGGGCGCGAGGTCTGCCAGCGCCTGCAGGGTGTGGATATCGACAGCCTCAAGCCGCAACATGCCGCTGCGCCGCGGCTGCTGGCCGACTTCGAGCAGGGCAGCACGCCGCCCTTCATCCAGAGCGGTTGGGACTACACCGATCAGGCGCTCAATGGTGAACGCTCTGGCCTGCTGCAGCCGGGCCGCTACCTGGATGGCTGGAACGCCCAGGGTATCCCGTCCGACTGGCGTGGTTACGACTGGCTGCGCTTCGAGGTCGACAACCCCTCGACGGAGCCGCAGCGCTTCTATGTCGAGATCCGCGACGTAAAGTCCAACGACTACTGGTCGCGGGTCAACTGGTACACGGTGGCCGCGCCGGGGCGTTCCACCATCCATGTGCCGTTGCAGATCTTTGTCGGCGAGAAGTCGGTGATCAGGGAGCGCCGCCGTCTCGACCTGGCAAACATCACCCGGCTGGTGCTCTCCGCCGCGGATGCCGCTGTCGCCCTCACCATCGATGATGTGCGACTGGAGCCTGAGCCTGCCTATAGCAACGACTTTCCACGTCTGATCAAGCTCGACGCCGGTAGTCTCGAAAGTCCACTGTTCCACGAGTTCACGCCGCTCTACGCCTCCACCAGCTACCGTGCCCAGCGCGGTTACGGCTTCTCCGCCGATGCGGAGATTAAACGTACCGAGGATCGCCGCCACCCGGAGAACCTGCTGCGCGACTGGATCTCGCTCAACAGCGGCGGCCTCGACTTCGACCTACCGGACGGTGAATACCACGTCTGGATGGTGCTGGAGGACCCCGGCTACTGGGAGTACTACCCCAACTACGAACACCGGGCGGTCTACGCCGAGGGCGAGAAGGTTCTGGACGAACAGCCGACGGTGGCCGATTTCTGGGCCAGATACTACCGTTACGACGACGCGGAGGATCTGCCCGGTGACGACATCTGGCAGCGCTACATCCCGGCCCGCTACCAGCCATTGCAGTTCGATGTGCTGGTCAGCGACGGCCAGCTCAACCTGCGCTTCGAGGGCAACGACAGCCCCTACACTCTGGCCCTCTCGGCGTTGGTGATCTATCCGACCAGCGAGGCGGCCCGGGGCGAGGCCTTTCTCGCCGAGCTCTGGCAGCAGCTGAAGCAGCAGTATGGCTACGAATATAAACAGGTTGCGCCACCTCTGCCGCAACACGTCAAACCGATAGGCAACGCCCTGGATGGTGCGCTCTCTCTGTTCCAACGCAGCTCGGCGCTGGATGTCTATGCTACCGACTGGCCAGATGCCGCGGAGCAGGTCGACGCACTCAGCGTCTCTCTGGCCCAGGGCGAGTATGAGCCGCTGACGATCAGCCTGTATGCCCATCAGGCTCAGCAGCTGACCGACGCGGTGCTGGAGCTACCGGGGGTGGAGGTGACGGCCAGCCAGGTGCGCAACAAGCTCTCCCGGGTCACCCAGGATGGCTCGGTCTACACCAGCCGGCCGCGCATCCTCGACCCGCTGCAGCTGCCGCTGGAGCTGGCCGCCGGACAGTCGCGCCGCCTCTGGTTCGATCTGCACGCCCCGGCAGAGCTCGCCCCAGGCACCATCGAGGGCAGCCTGCGCCTCAGCTTCAGCAACGGCCAGAGCCAGGAGCTGCCGGTCGCGGTAGAGGTCCGCCCCTACAGTCTGCCCGCTGCCGATGTGCCGCTGGGCTACTTGGGGCTGGCGCCCCAATACCCCGGTAGCGTTTTCCCCGAGGTGGCGGCGAAGCAGGAGGCGGAGCTGCAGGCCTCGATCGCGCTGCTGCACCGCTACGGCATGACCGGCGTCGATGGCGGCATCGGTGGCCCGCTGTTCAAGGGTTACAGCGATGGCCAGCCGGTGATCGACTTCAGCCAGGCCGACAAGACCATGGCGGCCCTGCAGGGCCTCTACAGCGGCGAGATCAACAGCTACGGCGGCATCGGCATCCAAGGGCTCTCGACCTACTCGACCCAGGATACCAGCGCCTATGGCAAACCCTATGTGGAGGTGCTGGCCGACCTGCTGGCGGCGATCGAGTCCCACGGCGCGGCCAACAACTGGCTGTCGCTGATCCACACGGTTGGTGACGAGCCTGCGGGTGAGGTGATCCAAGACTCATTGGCAGCCGCCCAGGCCTTCCACCAAGCCGACCCCCAGAGCCGCACCAGCGTCTTCTCCAGCCTCACCGATCCGGCCAGCGATCCCCGCGCCGCCTTCGCCGGGGTGGTCGATCGCATCTATGTCACCCACCACAGCGCCGCCGGGCTGCAGCACATCGTCGATCAGGGCAGCGAGTGTGCCAGCTACAACCTGCGCAGCCGCTACCACCGGGGCGTCTATCAGTACAAGCTGGCGCGGGAGTTCGGCTGCCGGGGCCACATGCAGTTTATGTGGAGCTCGGTGCATGCCGACCCCTGGTATGACCTGGACGGTCGCGAAAGCGAACAGGCCGCCGTCTTCACCCATGCCGACGGTAGCCTGCGCCACACTCTGGAGCTGGAGCGCTACCGTGAAGCGGTGGACGACTATCGCTACCTGCTGAAGCTGGAGCAGCAGATCGCCGCCAGTGATGACTCGGCCGCCAAGACAGAGGCCCAGGCCTGGCTGCAGGCGACCCTCGATGCGATGGAGGTCGGCCACGACCGGCCCCACGCCTGGAGCGAGGCAGAACTGGACGGGCTGCGTCAGCAGGCCGCGGCACATATCGAACACCTGCTGCCGGATTATGATGCCGATGGCATCCCGGACGCCCTCGATGCCGACGACGACAACGACACCCTGCCCGATGATTGGGAGCGCCGCTACGGCCTCAATCCCCTGGATGCCAGCGATGCCACCAGTGATGCCGACGGTGACGGCTTCTCCAATCGGGTCGAGTTCCAGGCCAATAGTGACCCCACCGACCCCAGCTCCACCCCGACTGGAGAGCATCGCCTCGGCACCGTGCTCACCGATGTGCGCGACTGGAGCGGCCAGCGCCCCTTCATCGATCTGTTCAAGCTAGCGCGCCCCTGGTTCACCCAGTGCGACTACTGGGTGAACAATCCCGACCCCGGCTGCACCGCCGATACCGCCTGGTATACTGGCGAAAACGCGCTGCTGGATCTGGACGAGAACGGCTGGGTGCGCTCCGTACCCACCCCCGGGGCGGACCCCGTTTACACCTCCGTGGCCACCTACTGGGACGTGCCGCGCCAGTTCCCCGCCGGGCGCTATCTGCTGCTCTACGACGGTGAGGGGACCCTAGAGTACCTGGGCGGGATGCGCCTGATCGAGGAGGAGTCGACACCGGGACGGCATGTGGTGATGCTGGACCGGGCCGACGGTGGCTTCCACCTGCGCATCCGCGCCAGCGACCCTAATGGCACTGGCGACTACATCCGCAACATGCGCCTCATCCCCGAGGCCTTCGAGTCGGTCGACCCCCTGCCGCTGTTCAACCCGGAGTTCCTGGAGCGCACGCGCCCCTTCCAGGTGCTGAACTTCAAATACTGGATGCGCATCGACGGCACCCCCCCCGCCACCTGGGCCGAGCGCCCGCTGATGGACAGTTTGAGCTACGCCGGGGAGGAGGGCGTGCCCGCCGAGGTGATGGTGGCGCTGGCCGACGCGGCGGACGCCGCCCCCTGGTTCAACATGCCCCACAACGCCGATGACGACTATGTGCGCCAGTTCGCCACCCTGGTGCGGGACCGGCTGCGGCCCAATCTACCGGTCTATCTGGAGTACGCCCACAACTTCATGTTCAGCGCCAACGGGGGCTGGATCGAGGAGCAGGGCAAGGCAGCCTGGCCCGAGGCCAGCGAGAGCTACCTGCAGAAGCGCTTCTACTGGTACGGCAAGCGCGCCGCCGAGATGTGCGACATCTGGAAATCGGTCTGGGCCGGGTCGGCGGGGCGGGTCCACTGCGTGGTGGAGAGCCAGATCGGCAATAGCTGGATCAGCGAGCAGATCCTGGAGTGCCCCCTGTGGGAGGGCGCCCCCTGCGCCGGCCACGGCCTCGACGCCCTCGCCATCACCCCCCAGTTCGGCAGCTACCTGGGGATCACCACCCACGAGCAGCAGGTGGAGGCCTGGACCCAAGAGGCCGACGGCGGCCTAACCAGCCTCTTCCGCGAGGTGCACGAGGGGGGGCTGATCCAGGATGGCCCACCCGGCGGCGCCCTGGCCGCGGTGATGGAGGACGTGGGGGCGCAGAAGGCGGTGGCCGACCGCTACGGGATGGCGCTAGTGGGCTCGCGCGGCGGCGAACACATCGCCGGTAACGGCGCGGTGATCTACAACGAACCCATCACCCAGCTCTTCATCGCCGCCAACCGCGACCCACGCATGGGGCGCGCCTACACCGACCTGCTGGACGGCTGGGCGGCGCGCGGCGGTGGCCTCTTCATGCACCAGAAGGACATAGGCGCCTTTAGTCAGTACGGTAGTTGGTCGGCCCTGGAGAACCTCTCCGACACCCATTCGCCCAAGTACGACGCCCTGCTGGGCTACCTCAACGGCACCCCCTATGAGTCGGTGGTCTCCCTCGATCTCTCCGCCGGCGAGATCAGCGAACAGGGGGGGGCGGCCGCGCTGCGGGTCAACCTGGACCGCCCCTACGAGAGTGATGTCACCGTTCAGCTCGGCCTCCAGGGGGGCGCCCAGGAGGGGAGCGACTACACCCTGGCGAGCCACACTGTCACCCTGCCCACCGGCCAGACCTCGGCCAGCGTGACCCTCACCGCCCTGGACGACGACCAGATCGAGGGGCGCGAGAACATCCAGATCACCATCGTCAGCGTGAGCGCCGGGCTGCGCCCCATCAGCCAATCCCTGCGCCTGGAGATCTTCGACGAGGATGTGGATGGCGACGCCATGGCCGACGACTGGGAGCGCCACTTCGGCCTCAACCCCAACGATCCCAACGACGCCCACCAGGACCCGGACGGCGACGGGGTAGATAACCTGGCCGAGTTCATCGGTCGCACCGACCCCACCCGCGACCAGGGGCCACCACCGCGCCTGGGCGGCAACCTGGGCGGCATCGTCGACTGGACCAGCCAGTCCCCCTTCATCGACCTTTTCAAAATGTCGCGCGAATGGCTCACCCAATGCGACTTCTGGGCCAATGAGCCCGAGCCCGATTGCAGCGCGGAGAACTCATGGGATACCGGAGAGCAGGCGCTGCTGGACCTGGACGAACACGGCTGGGTGCGCTCCATGCCGGCCCCGGCGGACGCCCCCATCTTCACCCGCGTCACCACCTACTGGGCCTTCTATCCCCAGTTCCCCGGCGGCCGTTATGTGGTGCTCTATGACGGCGCCGGGACCATGAGCTATGGCCTGGGGGCGCACAAGATCGATGCGGAGTCGAGCCCAGGCCGCCACCTGGTGGTGTTTGATCCGGGCGAGTCGGCGACCCTCACCATCTCCGCCACCGACCCCGAGGGCACGGGCGACTACATCCGCAACATCCGTATCATCCCCGAGGCGTTGGCCGAGGAGCTGGCCGCCAGTGGCGAGCCGGTGCCGCTGTTCAAGCCCGCCTTCCTGGAGAAGACCCGCCCCTACCAGGTGCTGCGCTTCATGGACATGATGCGCACCAACAACTCCCCCCTGGGGCGGTGGGCCGACCGGCCGGAGCCGCTGGATGCCCGCTACACCACCGACTACGGGGTACCCCTGGAGGTGATGACCGAGCTCTCCAATACCCTCCAGCGCCCCCCCTGGTTCACCCTGCCGCACCAGGCCGACGACGACTTCGTGCGCCAATTTGCGCGCCTGGCCAAGGAGCAGCTCGACCCCACCCTGCAGGTCTACCTGGAGTACTCCAACGAGGTGTGGAACGGCCAGTTCGAGCAGTCCGGCTGGGTGCGCTCCCAAGGTGAGGCACTCTGGCCCGACGCGGTAGCCGACGGTCACACCAAGCTGCTTAACTGGTTCGGCAAGCGCACCGCCGAGATCTGCCATCTCTGGAAGCAGGTGTGGGGCAACGACGCCTATCGCGTCACCTGCGTCATGGGGGCCCAGGCGGCCTGGAGCCGGGTCGCCGAGCAGGCTCTGGAGTGCCCCCTCTGGGACGAAGGCCCCTGCATCGACCACGGCATCGACGCCCTCGCCATCGCCCCCTACATCGACAACCTGGGGCTGGCCCGCTACGAGGCCGAGGTAGAGGCCTGGACCCAGGAGGCCGACGGCGGCCTGACCAGGCTCTTCAACCAACTGGAGCAGGGCGGCGAGCTGAGCGATGGCCCCCCCGGTGGGCAACTGGCGGCCACCTTCTCGGCCATCGACACCCATATCGCCCTAGCGGCCCAGTACGGCCTGCCCCTCTACAGCTATGAGGGGGGGCAGCACCTGGTGGGGGTGTTGGGGCTGGAGAACAACCAGGCCCTCACCGATCTCTTCATCGCCGCTAACCGCGATCCGCGCATGGGCACTCTCTACGACCGCTACCTGGCGGGATGGGAGGCCCGTGGTGGGGCGCTGTTCATGAACTTCAGCGACATTGGCCGCCCCAGCAAGTGGGGCAGTTGGGGGGCACTGGAGTATCTGGAGCAGGAGAGCTCGCCCAAGTACGCGGCGCTGATGCGTTATCTGGGCATCGCCAACGACGGCGATGGCGTCCCCAACGAGAGTAGCGGCACGGACGCTGCTGGCAACGACATCCTCTCCGATACCTGGTAGGAGAACTACGACCTCAACCGCCTCGACCCCACCGACGTCTCCTTGGACAGCGACAGCGACAGTGCCGACAACCACGGCGGTCAGCAATGCCCCCGCCGGCAAACCGCTCTACTTGACCCGCATCCCCGGCTCGGCGCCTTCATCGGGATTGAGGATGAACAGATCCTTGCCACCGGGGCCGGCGGCCAGCACCATCCCCTCAGAGACGCCAAAGCGCATCTTGCGCGGTGCCAGGTTGGCCACCATCACGGTGAGTCTGCCCACTAAGTTTTCGGGCTGATAGGCGGATTTGATGCCGGCGAAGACGTTGCGCTGCTCGCCGCCCAGATCGAGGGTCAGCTGCAGCAGCTTGTCTGCCCCCTCCACATGGTTGGCCTCAACGATTCGTGCAATGCGCAGGTCGAGCTTGGCGAAGTCACCGAACTCGATGGTGTCGGCAATGGGATCATTGCTCAGGTGGCCTTCGGTGGCAGTCTTCTTCGGCTTGCTCTGCTGCGTCGCCTGCTGCTTCAAATCCTCTTTCGAATGCTCCAGCATCGCCGCAATCTGCTTCTCTTCGACCCGGGTCATCAGTGGCTTGAATTTACTGATCTGGTGGCCGATCAGCGGGTTCTGCAGGTCGTCCCACAGCAGCGGTTTGACCTGTAGGAAGGCCTCGGAGGCGGTGGCAGTGGCGGGTAGGATTGGCCGTAGGTAGCCGATCAGCACCCGGAACAGGTTGATGCCCACGGAACAGATATCCTGTAGCTCCTGTTCCTTGCCCTCCTGCTTGGCGATCACCCAGGGCTGCTTCTCGTCGATGTACTGATTGGCCCGGTCGGCCAGCGCCATGATCTCGCGTACTGCGCGGCTGAACTCGCGCTTTTCGAAGCGCTCGGCGATGCTGTCGCCTGCCTCGACGAACTGGTTGAACAGGTCGGCCTCAGCGAGGTGGCTGGATAGCCTGCCATCGTAACGCTTCTTGATGAAGCCGGCGCAGCGGCTGGCGATGTTGACCACCTTGCCCACTAGGTCCGAATTCACCCGCTGGGCGAAGTCCTTCAGGTTGAGGTCGATGTCGTCGACCCCGGCGCCCAACTTGGCGGCGAAGTAGTAGCGCAGATACTCCGGATTGAGGTGGTCCAGATAGGTGCGGGCCTTGATGAAGGTGCCGCGGGACTTGGACATCTTCTGCCCGTCCACGGTGAGAAAGCCGTGGGCGAAGACTGCGGTCGGCTTGCGGAAGCCGGCCCCCTCCAGCATTGCCGGCCAGAACAGGCAGTGGAAGTAGACGATGTCCTTGCCGATGAAGTGATAGACCTCGGCGTCGGAGTCGGCCTGCCAGTAGTCGTCGAACGCCAGCCCCTCGGTGCGTTCACAGAGGTTCTTGAAGCTAGCCATGTAGCCGATTGGTGCGTCGAGCCAGACATAGAAAAACTTGCCGGGATGGTCGGGGATCTCGAAACCGAAGTAGGGGGCGTCGCGGGAGATGTCCCACTCCTGCAGGCCAGACTCGAACCACTCGCCGAGCTTGTTGGCCATCTCCTGCTGCAGGTGGCCGGCACGGGTCCACTGTTTCAGCATCGCCTCGAAGTTGGCCAGCTTGAAGAAGTAGTGGTCCGACTCGCGCTCTTCCGGTTTGGCGCCGGAGACCGCCGAGACCGGGTCCTTCAGCTCCGCCGGGGAGTAGCTGGCGCCACATATCTCGCAGTTGTCGCCGTACTGATCCTCGGCGCCGCACTTGGGACAGGTGCCTTTGATGAAGCGGTCGGGCAGAAACATGTTCTCCACCGGATCATAGGCCTGGGTGATCATGCGCTTGGCGATATGGCCGGCGTCCCGGTTGCGTTCATAGATCGTCTTGGAGAGCTCGCGGTTCTCCTCGGAGTGGGTCGAGTGGTAGTTATCGAAGCCGATGCGGAAGGCGGCGAAGTCGGCCTGATGCTCCTCACTAACCCGGGCGATCAGCGCCTCCGGCTCAATTCCTTCCTGGCGGGCGCGCAGCATGATCGGCGTGCCGTGGGCGTCATCGGCGCAGACATAGTGGCATTGGTGGCCGCGCATCTTCTGGAAGCGGGCCCAGATGTCGGTTTGGATATACTCCACCAGGTGGCCGATGTGGATCGGTCCATTGGCGTAGGGCAGGGCGCTAGTGATGAGAATCTTGCGAGGTGTGGCGTTCATCTGCGTCAGTTTCCGGGAGCGGTTTGATCAGGCCGTTGGGCCGCTGAAAGCGCCGCATTATGCCACAAAGCGGCTGATGGGATGAGGGGGAACGCGCTGAACCTGAGCCGTTTTCAGTGGCTCAGGTTGATCGGGTGACGGGGGGGGCAGTTCAACCGAGAGTCAGGAGGATCTCATCCCCAAGGCGCACAATCTGCTCCCCAGCCGGTTGCTGAGCGGTGACCAGGCTGGCCTCATCTGCTGTATCGAGTGGGTCGCCCTGGCTGTCTTGCAGGCGGATCTCCAGGCCGAGCGAGTCGGCGATGGTGCGGCTTTCGATGAGGCTGTGGCCGACCAGGTTCGGCATCTTGCGCAGCTCGTCGGCCCCCTCAGGCGCCGGAACCGGGATGATTTTAAAGGTCAGTTTTGCACTGATGTTGGCCTGGTAGCCGTAGCGGTTGGCGTATCCGGCATCCACCGGTGTCGCGTAGAGGCGCGGCCTGATACCGAGATTGCGGCCGATCCGCGAGAGTTGTGTCGCGACCGCAGGTTGAGGCGCGGTTGCGGATGTCGGCGTTGCGCCGCCCTGTATCGATCGACCCAGGTGCAGTGAGACCCGCACCTCGCCGGTGGTCTCAGGCAGCGCATAGAAGGTGGGGCGGTAGCCGATATCGCGTAGTAGCGCGAGTGCCGCCTCGCCGCCCTCGGAGTAGATCTCCAGGGTCTTGGCCAGTGCGCCGTCATCCAGCACCTGTTGCGCCTCAGCTACGCCCTCACCCACTGAGGCGATGATGTCGCCCAGTGGCGAGGCCACTACATCGCGAACCAGATCCCGGATCTCTCCACTCATCGCTATCTCTCCTCTCTGCAATCAGGGCGTGGCAAACACCACCAGCACCCGCTCGCCCCGGGCAATCTCGGCGCCAGCTTTGGGCGACTGTTGGATCGCCTGGCCGACCGGTATCTTCGGTTTGGGGCCGAGTGATTTGCTGACGGGCTCCAGGCGCAGTCCGGCTGCCTGAAGCAGACGCCGTACCGCGGTCTCGGTCAGTCCGCTGACATCGGGTACCTTGACGTTGTCACTGGTGATGGGGCGCTCACGCTTTGGCAGCAGTTCCAGCTTCACTCCGGGCAGGGCAACGCCAGCGCTGAGCCGGCTCAGGTCGACCAGACTTGCCAACGCCATTGATTGACCGTCGTCGCTGCCGCTGCCGCGCAGGTCGAGTTCGATCTTGCCAAAACGATAGCCGTGTTGTGCATCGTGCAGTCGCCGGTTCGCGGCATCGACCTCGGCACCAATGTTGGCCGCGATGTCCTGGATCGGCGCCTTGTGGCTGGCTGCGGCACTGAAGCTCGCGTTCTCCTCCTTCAGCTTGGCCTCGTTAGCCAGGCTTTTGGCGAGCGTGCTCTCCAGCTCTGCGATGCGGCTGCTGGCCTTGCTTAGATCCTGCTGGCGTGTGGCGAGCAGTTGATCTTTCTGGCTGAGCTGAGATTGCAGCTTTGCCTCGTTTGATCTGAGCTTCAGTACCTCAGCGTTGTAGGTATCGAGGAGTGTGGTGTTGCCTGTCGCAACTGTTGCATTGCCGGTGCTTGCCGCGGTGGTGCGTGACAGGTTGATGTTGGATGCAAGGGCTATATTGCGCATCAGGGTGGCGCTGGAGACTTCGGCCCGTTTCGCCTGACCGGCTACGGTATGTTGGATCCGGCTGAAGCGGCTGTTCGAGGCGCTCAGCGGATAGGCGGTCTCTGCGAGCCGCTCCACCTGACCGAAATCGACACTCAGCACCTGGCTGGTGGCGTTGTAGCTGAGCTTGCCCGACTGCGCCAGTACCCGCGGTGCCGGATTGCCCGCTTCTGTCAGACGCAGCATTGGGGCATAGAAGGCGCCCGAGCGCAGACGAGTCGCCTTGGCCTGCCAGATGCCTTTGGCTGCTGATTTGGCCGAGGCGAGTCGCACCCAGCGCCGCGAGCTGAGCACATAAACCTCGAGATTGACGGTGACCCCCACAGCATCTGCGCCCTCATCGCTGAGGATGCGGGCGAACGCCTCGATGACCTTCATGCGCCACCTCCCGCCGGCAGGCTCAGATGGGCGACCTCGCTGCCAAGCTCAGCGCTTACCACCAACACCGCCTTGGCGGGGATGCCGGGGTCGATATCGAAGCGCGTTTCGGCACTGCCGGTTGCGTCGGTTACCAGCAGCGCATCGGCCAGACGGGTGCCGGCCCGCTGGCTGGTGAGGGTGATGCCTTGGATCAGTGAAAGCTGCTTGGAGGCCTCCATGTTGAGATTCAGCTCAATCGTCTGGCCGACTAGGATCTCGCCCGCCGAGTTGCTGGCTGTGACCCTGATGGTGTGGCGGCGTGCGTTTTCACGAGTTGATGAGAGGCTGAGGATCGGCGTTGGCAAGCCCTCACCCGGCGGTACCGCCACCAACCGTCCGGAGAGGGTGCTGGAGATCTCCTGAGTTGCAGTGTTGCTGCCATTGAGTGGGATGATGCGCAGTCGCACTGCGCCGCTATTACTGCTGACTGTCTCCATCGTGGCCTGTAGTTGGAAGTCGAGATAGGGGAGGTGGTAGCTGGGCAGGGGGCGGCCGAAACGATCCAGTGGTGGGGCGCTATTGAGTGCGTCCTGCGCCTCGCGAACGCCATCCGCGATCGACACCAGCAGCTCCTCCAGTGATTCTGCAATGAAACGGCTCGGAGTGCTCATCTGCTTAAGGCTCCTTGGCGGTTGTGTCGTGCGCGATCACGGCGGGCCTGGTCGCGTTCTTCCTCACGGCGCTGCTCCTGGCGTCGCTGCAGTGCACGCATGCGGTTGCGCTGCATGCGCTCGAACAGGTCGCCAGAGCCGCCGTTGTCGGTAGAGAGGCGCCGTCGCGTGCGCTCCGCATAGGGCCCGGTCTGGTCCATTGCGCCGCTGATCTGCCGCTGGCGGTCCTGCCAGAATTGATCGATCTTCTCCACCGCACGCTGCGGAGCTTCTGCCATCTTGGTGTATTTGTCGAGTTGGGCGGTGGCCTTGGAGAGTTTGTCGGCGCCGAGTTTACGCAGCTCCTCACGCTCCTGATCAAGGCCATGTTCGGCCAGCTGTCGATCGAGATTCCGCAGCTGTGCAGAGGTGCGGGAGAGCGAGCCGCCTAGTTGCCGGCCAACATTGGCGAGGTTGTTGAGGGGCGATAGCCGGTCCCGCGCCGCCTCCCGCAGGGTCTGGCGTTGGGTGTCGCGGCGTGCCAGCCACTGGTTGACCGAGCTGCCATGACTGGTTGCGTCGGAGCGGGTGGTGCTAGTTGAGGGGGCTGCTGAGCCGGGCCGGCTGCTGCCACTGCGTGCTGCTCTTCGCAACTCGGCGGAGCGTCTTTGCAGGGCCTCGCGATGTGCCTCCCAGGCGCGCTGTTGGGTGCGGCGCTCAGCGAAGCTCGGTACCTGAAAGCGTGCCGCATCGCGAGGGTCGAGCGGCTCCCCTTCGCCGGAGGTGAGGGTGTGCAAGCGGCTCTCCAGGGCTTTGCGTTGTTGCAGCAGGGCGGCCAGCCGCGGTGACTGTTGCACGGCTCGTGCTGTGCCACTTGCTCTGTCGCCGACCGGGATCGACTGGTCGCTGGGGCCGGGCGCGGGATTGTGCTGCAGATCCCGCCAGGTGCGTCCGGGCATCGGTCAGCCTCCAGGGGCGGGTGAACTGGCTGCGATCATGGCGCGGATGCGCTCCTCGAGGAGCGCTGGCGCCGGCACCGGCACCAGTTTGGTGCGCATCAGCGAGCTGCCTTCGGCCGAATACTGGTATTTCGATGCATAGCTTGCGCTGACGGTGGAGACGCGCATCTTCGCCGAGGCGGAGAAGAACCCCACCTTACCTTTTACACTGGCGTTCACCGTGGTGGACGAGCGGGAGATGTTGGTCTCTCGTGACATGGAGATTGACATCTTCAGCTCGATCATGGTGTCGACAAACTGGTAGAAGTTGGGGGTGAAGCCAAGCTCCAGCAGGCTGTACTGGTTGCCGTCGCCGAGTGGAACCAGCAGCGTGCGCTCTGGCCCGCTGGCCGAGGGGGCAGGCGCACTGCCATCCTCGGGCTCCTCGTCTGGCTGATACCCAGCCATCATTCGCGCGATCTTCATCGATACCAAATCAAGCTCATACTGTGCCTCGGCGATGCCGACGCCGAGGGTCTTGACCATCTCCGGGAAGGGTGCATTCAAAAGGTCTGTTCCGACGCTCATCTATCACTCTCCGTTGTTTGTGAGGTCCAGCAGATTCAGTTGTCGATCAGCTGGGTGTGTCGAGCCCCAGTTCCGTGCGTTTCTTCTCCAGGCTGGCCTGGCGGCGTGCCTCTTCGTTATCCATCAGGCCGCGGATGCGCTCCTCCAGCATTGGTGGAGGCGGCACCGGGCTGAGCTTGGTGCGCAGTAGGCTGGCCCCCTCGGCGGTGTAGGAGTATTTCGAGGCGTAGGTGGCATCGACCTGGGAGGTGGAGACCTGGGTGCGGTTTGATGAGGAGCGACTGGTGCCCCAGAAGCTGCGCTTGCGGCGGTGGGAGCCGGTGCGTTCAGTCTGCATGTTGCTGCGGGTCCGGCTGTATTCGCGGGTGCGGGTGATCTTGATCGCGATCTTTACCTCGATGATGGTGTCGACGAACTGGTAGAAGACCGGTGCGAAGCCCAGCTCGAGCATCGACAGGCGGGTGGGGACGCGGATCTCGCTATCATCGGTGACCGGGTTGCCCTCCACATCCTTGTCGATCTTGTCGAGGATCTCGTTCAGCTTGATCACGTCGGCACCCATGGTGCCGGTCAGGGCATCATCGACGGCGGCAAAGGCGCGGGCCTCTTTCATGGTCATGTATTCGTAGCCAAAGAAGACCCGGCTGTCGTCGAAGGAGACATTGCCCTCCTCATCGTAGACGGTGGTTAGGCCGCCCATCATCTCCGCCACGTTGATGGAGTTCTCGTCGAGCTGGTACTGCCCCTCGGCGATGGCGAAGGCCATCTGACGGATCATGTCGCCCATCGGGACGTTTAGCAGTTCCTGTCCTATCGATGCCATGTCAATTCTCCTTTCTCTATGGAGCCATGCGGATCTCAGGTGATTGGTTGCTCATACTGGCGTTTGAGAAGCTGGTTGAAGATGTCGGGGGGCGGCAGTGAGACCAGCCGAGCGGCGATCGAGCTGGCGCCCTCGGTGGAAACGGAGAACTTGCGCGCATAGGCGACGTCGATGGAGGCGGCAGCCATGAAGACCCCGTAGCTTACTCCGGCTGTCACACCGACCTTCACTGAAGTCTCGGTGGTTTCGGTCATGGTGAAACTCAGCTTCGCCTCCACTGTCGCCTCGGTGAAGGCGTAGAAGCTGGGCTGAAAGCCAAGACTGAGCAAATTGTAGCTATTGTCGCCGATCTCCACCTCGGTCTTGGACATGAGCTTGGCGACTTCCACCGAGTTGGTGTCGAGGGCGTACTGTGCCTGGGCGATGGCCAGCCCCAGTTTTTCGATGATCTGGGGCAGTGGTGCGCTGACCAGCGCGCGGGTGACCGGAGGAGTCTCTGCCATGATCGCCCCCTTAATCCTGCTGTTTCAGGAAGTCCTGGATCGTCTCTAGAAACTGCGGCGGCGCCGGGATCGAGACCAGCCGGGCGGAGATAGAGGAGTTGCCGGTGACGTTCATCTCGAACTGCCGTGAGTAACGCACGTCGAGCGAGGCTCCCACTGCAACGGTGCGATTGCCACTGTGCTGCCGGGTCAGGTTGGAGCTGCGGGAGCGGGAGAACTGCTCGGTCACCGTCACCCCGCTGCTTCCCGTCAGGCTGATCTGCCGCGTCGTGGCGGTCACCAGGGTCAGGCGGAACTTGTCTCCATCCTTACTGACCGTCACCACGTTGCCGGCCGCCGAGCCCTTCAGGCCGGCGCTGGCGCTGGCGTTGATGTCGTCGGCCAGATTCTTGGCGTAGGCTTCCGGGCTGCCGGTGGCATGCCCGCTGACGGCACTGTCGCGCAGCGGGAAGTCGGTGCCATCGATGGTCACTTTGTTGCCGGTGAGGGCGAGCGGGCTCGGCTTGTAAAGGTAGATGAAGCCGTTATCAGCACTATTGTCGCCAACCTTGTTGGGCTCGACGGTGTTGAGGTTGGGGCCGCCACTGCGAGCATAGACGAACAGCCAGTGGTGAGTGCGGCCGGGGGTCTTGATCTCGACCTTGCGGAACGCCTGGTTGTTCTGCCCGACTGTGTCGCCCGCCTCGGCGGCGGCAGTATCGCCGCGGGAGGGGGTGAGGGTGATCAGAGCTGGCGGTGCACCATTGGCCAGCAGAATATCCCGCACCTCCCGAGCACGATTATCACCGAGTTGGCGGTTCAGCGTGTCCGAGCGGGCGCGGTTGGCGTAGCGTTGGCGGTCTGCAAAGCCTTCGATGGTGATCTGGAAGTTCATCTGTTTCATGGCGAGCGCCATGCGCATCAGGCCGAGCAGTTGGGCGTCGGGTACGTCATGCTGTCCGGTCTCGAAGAAGGTGCGGAAGAGCACTGCGTCTGGTGCGTACAAGTCCGTGTCGTATCCTTGCGCCTCGATCTGGATCTTTACATGCGCCGCGTAGCTGGCCAGTGAACCCTGAGCGGTGCTAGTGGCGCTGGTTGCAGGCGAGTCGTCGAGGGTGTAGACGGTGTCAGCATCGGTGCCGATCCGCAGGATGCCGCTGTCGAAACCACCGGAGAGGAAGGCTACGGTATTCGCGGTGACCTGCACCTTATCTGCCGCAGCATCAGTGGTGATGGTCAGGGGGGATGGCTCAAGCTGATAGAGCACCCGGGCGATCCCGGCGCTGTCGCTGCTGGTGAGGGCATTCTGCAGGTTGCGGATGCGCTCCCGGGGTGAGGTTCCGGTCAGTGGGAAGTTCTGCCCACCGACGGTGAGCACGCCGCTGGAGGCCGAGGTGATCTCTACATTTGCCTGGCGTGTTTCGGTGCGGCTGCTGGAGCCGCTTTCACTGCTGCTCTCGCTTTCGCTGCTGCTGCCAGAACTCGTCGTGGTGTCGTTGAGCGATCCGCTCAGATTCAGACCCAGGCTCAGGTTTTTTTCGACCCGCAGGCTCAATTGCAGCGAACAGGTGATGTCTGCGTGTTGGTAGTGGTAGAAGGCTGGTGAGAGTCCTAGGTCGAGTAGGGTTTTACCGCCCAGCCCTTCGCGTGGCTCGATGAACTCGGCGATCTGATCGACCGAGTTTTCGTCTAGTGCCTTCTGTGCCTCGGCGATACCGAGCCCGAGGCTCTTGATAAACTCGGCGACACTGGCATCGGCCAATACCTGCCCGGGTGTCAATCCATCGTAGTCAGCCATGGTCTTCTCCTTTGCAAAACGGGCGATGGGTTACCCGGTCAGGGCCTTTGCGGGGTCAGGGACTGTACTCTGTGGGGTGGATGAGAGAGGGGTTGCACGTCTGCCATCGACCTGATCAGGACGCACCACGAAATAGTGGTGGCGCTGCTGGCTGCGCAGGAGGCGCGCCTTGTCGATGCTGAAACCGCGCCTGAGCCAGCCGAGCAACTCTTCGCTGAGTGGCAGCACGCCGGCACCGGCGTGCTCGCAGGCCTTTTGTAGCGCCTCGCGCCCGGCCTGCGGATTGCCGCTTTTTAGATAGACCAGGCCGAGCCGCTCCAGCACCGCGCCGTGGTCGCGGCGGTGCAGACTGCTGTGCAGGCCAAGTTTGGCATAGTGGGCATCTGCATCCTGGCAGAAGCGGATGATCTCGTCATAGGCATCGGTCAGCTCCAGGCTCTCCAATACACACTGGGTGTAGTGGCGGAAGAAGACCTCCGGTGCCTTGGCGGATACCGCCAGGCGCAGCGCCTCGCGATAGTGCTGTAGGGCCTCGGTGTGGTTGCCCTTTAGTGCCAGCAGCTTGCCAGCCTCGGCTATCGACAGGTGCAGTTGATGGGCGCTGGGGGTGTTCATCAGGCAGCCTCAGCGAAGGCGATCCGCGCGCCAGCGTCTTCCAGTGCTGCGCGCAGGATGCGAGCCTGTAGCTCCGGCATCACGCCGGGGATCTGAAACGGTGGCCGGGGCAGGTTGCTGCCCGGCTGGTGGAGGCCAAACCCTTCCAGAGTTCGTTGTAGTACAGCCTGGTCGGAGAGGGAGAGTACCTGCAGCCCGAGGTTCTGGAAGGTGATCAGTTCAGCGTGCAGCGACAGTCCCACCGCGTCGAATGCGGCCATGCATTCGACGATCTCGGCATGGGGGATCGCCTCCAGCAGGGTGATCGGCGGTGAGCGAAACACCGCTTCGGCCAATTCTACCGGGACACCGGCCAGCTGCTCGAGGGCTGCGAGCTGTTGCGGAGTGGGATCATCACTGCCCTGCGACTCCTGCAGTACCAGGTCGAAACGCAGGAAGTCACGGTTGACGATGCGCAGCAGGCCGCTGGCCTGATAACGCTGCCAGAGCGTCTGGGCGGTGGTGTGGTCGAGATCGGTGGCGATCAGCCCGCTGTCGTCTATGGTCGGGATGCCCGCCTCTGTGATCGCTTCGATGATGCGTGTGCGCACCAGTGATGGGCCATCGGCCAGGAACAGGTGGTAGTGGGCTGTCTTAGGTTGGGATGAGACGATTGCAACGCCATCCCCCATCTGTTCGGCAAAGGCGCGTACCGTGGCTTCACTGACGGAACCGAGCACCACCCCAGGTGGTGACATGATCATGTTGCTGGTATCTGCCTCAGAGAGGCCACCGAAGTTGGCCAGGGTGGTTACCGCATGGGGAAGTTGCCGGGCCTCTGTGATGTAGATCGCGACATCGTAGAGCGGGGCGAGGTCTGGTGCGGCGCTGCTGGTGGGCTGCAGCTCGGCGTCGTAGCCGATCTCGCTGAGCAGTGCGAGCATCTGCTGGGCAGTCGGCTTATCGATCTGGTCGACCAGTATGGCGGGAGCACGGTAGAGGCGCGAGATGACGGCGGCGGTGGGTAGACCGAGGCCCTTGGCGAGTGCGGCGGCGGTGGCTGGTGGTGCCGAACCGACCGACTTGATCAGGATGCGGTAGTGACGGGCTTCACCGGGGTGAAGCGTCCCTTGAGTCATCTCAGCCATCTTTGGCCCCAGTTGGGATTGAAAATCGCCTAATTGGGAACTCTAGGCCAAAGATTGGGAACTTCAAGCCCGATTTTCGAGTGGGTTTTTTTGACCTCAGTTTGCCAGGACGGGCTCGAAGATGGCGACTTGGTTGCGTCCGCGTTGCTTGGCGGCAGCCATGGCGAGTGCGCTCTGCTGTAGCAGTTCTTCAATCTGACGGATAGCTGGATCGGCGCTGGCGATTCCGACGCTGACGGTCAATCGCAGCCGCTGGCCGGTGTCGATCCGCATCTGCATCTGTTCCACGGCGCGACGGATGCGCTCTGCCGCTCGTTCTGCCTGAGGTATTTTTGTCTGCGGCAGGATGGCGAGAAACTCTTCGCCACCGATCTGGCCAAAGGTGTCCAGCTCCCGCAACTCTCTGGTGAATATGCCCGCCAGCTGTTTCAGGACGCTATCGCCGGCGGTGTGTCCAAAACTGCCGTTGACCCGGTTGAGGTGATCGATATCAAACAGGGCAACGCAGAGCGGGGAGCGATATCGGTGGTGGCGGCCAAGCTCCTTGCGCAGGATCTCCAGGGTGCAGTGACGGTTCAGGATGCCGGTGAGGATGTCTGTGGTGTTGAGCTGACGGAGTTTATGCTCGAGCTGGTTTCGCTCTGAAAGTTGCTGGTTGAGCGTATTGGTCTGGGTGGCCAGGCGGTGTTGCAGGCGGCGATTGGCGAGCAGGGTTGTCAACGTAAACAGGATGCCAAGCAACGCAACGGCGCGCAGGAAAAACTGCTGTTCGGGCCACCACTGGGCATGTTGCAGATCAATGGCGCGACGGTAGAGGGCGTGGGTCTCTTCCGGTGTAATCGAATCGAGCCCCTGTAGGATGATGCGCGTGAGCTGGGGCCAGTTGCTGTCGGCCAGTTGCTGGGATGGGTCTGCAGCGCTGGGGAACTGGTCGGCGCGGTGGTTGTTGGGTTGTCCGCTGGTGCTGCCGGGCGGGAGCAGGGTTGCTGCAGCAGGCAGTGCCACCAGGCTCAGTAGCAACAGTAACAAGCTGCGAAGGCTGGGCGGCAGCCGGGCTGGTGGTGCGTTGTTCTCCATCTGCAATCGCTCCTCCGGTTTTTTGGAGATCGTTTCATCGTTGGCCCGGTCTCCTGAGGTGGGCTTTGCTTGCGCCGTTTTGACTTCCCTGTGGGCTGGTTTGTTCTACCCCTAATATCAGAAATGGGGATGCGCGGCCAGCGGCGGTCGTGCAAGGGTGATCGGCCACACAATGTGGAATGGGCAGGCAGGGTACCTGCAAAGCTGGGCGGATTTAAAGGGAAGTCGATAGAGGTCGATAGTTGATAGGTGAGTGATGCTTTGATCGGGTGACAGCTCACGAGCCGGGCTAATTGGTATCTACCCGCGGGACTACAGTGTAGAGAGAAACATGGCAGAGAGTGCAGATAAACGGGATGTTGATGCCGCACGTCTACGTGTGCTGGTGGTCGATGATGATCCTGATAGCGTTGCTGAAGTGACCGTCTTGTTGCAACAGATGCAAACGGATCTCTCGGTTGTCTGTGAGAGCGTGGAGTCGGTCTCGGATGCACTGAAACGGATCCGTGATGTCCATTTCGACATCATCATGCTCGATATTGGCGTCGCCGATCTACCCTCTCCGCAGGCCATAACTGAGTTGCGTGGTGCTTTCTCCTATGCGCCGATCATCGCCATGAGTAAATATGCAGATGATTCTCTGGCGCTTGAATGGGTGCGGGGCGGAGCGGATGACTGCCTCTACATGGGGGTGATGACCAGCCAGATCTTCAGCCGGATCGTGAACTATGCAATCCTTCGCTCCCATACCTATCGAGCCCTGCACCAGCGCAGCCGCACCCACCATGTGCTGAACGCCCTGTTGCGCTTGTCGCAGAAAGCGCTGCCGTTGGAGCCGATGCTGGAGCAGGCGCTGCAGATTATCCTTTCGGCTCCGTTTGCAGAGATCCAGCATCGTGGCGGGATCTTTCTGGCTGACGAGTCGGCCCGCCAGCTGCGACTTGTGGCACAGGACCAACTCAATCCAAAGATCCAGTCGCTCTGTCAGGAGGTGGAGTATGGTCATTGTCTCTGCGGGATGGCGGCTGAACAGCGCAAGCTGCTGTTTGCCAGCTGTGTTGATGAGCGCCATACGATCGGTTTTGATGGAATGCAGCCCCACGGTCACTACAATGTGCCGATCATGTCGAAGCAGCGCCTGCTGGGCGTAATCGTGCTCTATCTGGATCATGGTCATCGCCGCAGCAAAGAGGAGGAGGAGTTTCTCAACGGCGTGGCCGATACCTTGGCAGGTATCATCGAACGGATCAGAACCCAGCAGCAGCTGGTCCAGGCTCATGAGCAGAATAGTCGCCTGCTGGCCTCCATCAATTCGATCCTGATCGGGGTCGATAACCATGATCAGATCACCCACTGGAATCAGGCTGCAGAGGCGGCTTTTGGTCTCTCTGCACAGGAGTCCGTGGGGCTGCCGATCGTCAAGAGCCGTATCCCCTGGGACTGGGCGGAGGTGACGCGCAATATCCTCATCTGCCAGAGTGACCACAAGCAGACCCGGCGCTTTGACGTGCGTTACCAAACCCCCCGGGGGGGCAATCGCCTGCTTTCGGTTTCAGCAACCCCGTTTATCGATGCCGCCGGTGCGCAGGCCGGTTATCTGTTGATCGCCGATGATGTGACCGAGCAGAAGCAGCTCGACAGTGAGGTGCAGCAGGTACAGAAGCTGCAGTCGATCGGTCAGCTGGCGGCGGGTATCGCCCATGAGATCAACACCCCGATCCAGTATGTGGGGGATAATGTGCGTTTTCTGCAGGACTCCTTTAACGATCTGGCTGAAGTCATCAGCGATAGCCGTAAGTTGTTGGATGAAGCGGGCAAAGGCAAGGTTGAGCCAGTCAGCGTGGCGCAGCTTGAAGAACGTATTGAAGAGGTTGATCTCGACTATCTTCATGAGGAGATCCCCGCCGCGATTTCGCAGTCCCTGGAGGGCATCGATCGGGTTGCCAAGATCGTGCGGGCGATGAAGGAGTTCTCCCATCCGGGGGCGGAGGAGAAGAGTCTCACCGATATCAACAAGGCGATCGAAAGCACCGCCATCGTTACCCGCAACGTGTGGAAATATCATGCTGAACTGGAGATGGACCTCGACCCCGGGATGCCCGAAGTGCTCTGTTTCCCCGGCCCCTTCAACGAGGTGATCCTGAATATCATCGTCAACGCGGCCCATGCGATCACCGAGAAGCTGGGTGAATCGAGTACCGAAAAGGGGGTGATCCGGATCACCTCGCGGGCGGAAGGTGACTGGGCGGTGGTGCGCATCAGTGATTCTGGCACCGGTATCCCTGAAGCGGCCCAGGCGCATGTCTTCGAGCCCTTTTTTACCACCAAGGAGGTGGGCCACGGCACCGGCCAAGGGCTTTCGCTGAGTCACCGCATTATCGTCGATAACCATGCTGGTGAGTTGAACTTTGAAACGCGTGCTGGCGAGGGCACAACTTTTATCGTGCGTCTGCCGCTGAGTTCAGATGCCAGTTAGCTCTTGATTGAGGTGGGGATGAAAAAACATATCCTGTTTGTGGATGACGAACCCAATGTCTTGGCCGGGCTTAGACGTAGCCTGCGCACGCAGCGAGCAGAGTGGCAGATGGCTTTCTGTGACGGTGCCAGGGATGCCCTGGAGCTGATCGATCAGACCCATTTTGATGCGGTGGTCACCGATATGCGGATGCCGGGCATGGACGGTGGTGAGCTGCTCAACCGGCTGGCGGAAAAACATCCGGATACGGTGCGGATCGTGCTTTCCGGTCACTCTGATCAGGAGACCATCATGCGTTCGGTGGGGCCGGCGCATCAGTATCTCAACAAACCCTGTGAGGTCGATGTCTTGAAGCGGGTATTGGCCCGGGCTTTCTCGCTGCGTGAGTTGCTGGGCAGTGAAAAGATCAAGTCGCTGATCTCTGGCATGCAGTCGCTGCCGAGCATGCCGGCGCTCTATATGGAGATGATGCAGCTGTTAGCTGATCCGAATGTCTCTGTGCGTCAGGTGGGAGATCTGATCGAACAAGACCCGGCGATGACCGCCAAGACCCTGCAGCTGGTGAACTCCGCCTTTTTTGGCCTGGGGCGGCATGTCTCCAGCCCCCATGACGCGGCTTCGCTGCTGGGGCTCGATATCCTCAAGTCGCTGGTGCTCTCGATCGGCATCTTCAGCCAATACGATGATATTCGCTTCCCGGTAAAGGGTTTTTCCATCGAGGCGCTTTGGCGGCACTGCTCACGGGTTGGAGGGTTGGCGCGGCAGATGGCTGAGGCGGAAGGCGTCGCTAAGCAGATGGCGCAGGATTGCCTGCTGGCCGGGCTGCTGCATGATATTGGCAAGCTGATCCTGGCAGTGAATCTCCCGGCTGAGTATCAGCAGATGCTTGATGCTGTCGCCGCCGAACCGGATCAGGCCGATGCTATTGAGCAGGCAGCATTTGGCACCAGTCATGGGGCCGTGGGTGCCTATCTGTTCGGTCTGTGGGGTCTGCCAGAATCGGTGGTGGAGGCGGTGGCTTTCCACAATCACCCGGGGCAGCAGCGGGAGGTAGTGTTCGGTGTGTTGAGCCTGGTGCATGTGGCCAGCGGGCTGGTCAATCAGGCCAGTCAGGTGAAGTCGTTAGCGAATGCTATCGACCTGGAGTACCTTGCGGCGGTGGGCAAGGAGGAGCGGCTGGAGAGCTGGGCAACACTGCTGGATGAGGCCGATCCCTGATCTGCTTCAGGCGAGTTGCTCGATGGGCGCAGGTTTGGCAAAGAGGTAGCCCTGCAGATAGTCCACACCAATCCCTCTCAGGATTTGTGCGATCGCCTCATTCTCCACCCGTTCTGCGATGGTCTGTTTGCCCATGGTGTGGCCAATCTCGTTGATTGATTGGACCATCGCCCGGTCGACCAGATCTCGATGCAGGTTGCGCACGAAGCTGCCGTCGATCTTGAGAAAATCCAGCGGAAGGTTCTTCAGATAGGCGAAAGAGGAGAGGCCAGTGCCGAAGTCGTCGAGTGAGAAGCGAAAACCGATCTCCCGCAGCGCCTCGATCCATTCGCTGGCTAGTTGGAATTGTGCGATGGCGGCGGTTTCTGTGACTTCGAAGCAGATCTTCTCCGCTGGAATCGCGCTCTCCCGGGCGCAGGCCTGAATGAAGTCGAACAGTCCATTGTCGCCGATCGAGAGCCCGGAGAGGTTGATCGCACAGTGGCCTAACCGTTGCAGGATATCTGGGTGGGCTGCCAGCCAGTGGAAGCAGTGTTCTATCACCCAGCGGTCGATCTGCGGTGAGAGGTTGAAGCTCTCGGCAACGTTGAGAAAACTGTCGGGCGGGATTATCTGGCTATCCTCTCCCTTCATCCTCAGCAACACCTCGAAATGGGATGTCTGATCGGTTCGCGTCATGCTGGGCACTATGGTCTGCTGGTAGAGCAGAAACTGCTCCCCGTGCAGTGCCTGCTCGATCCGGCTGACCCACTCTGCATCGTTGAGCCGACTGGTCAGTTCGCTGTCCTGTGGGCTGCTGACATGGATCCGGTTGCGTCCTGAATCTTTGGCGACATGGCAGGCGGTCTCTGCCATGGCCAGTAGCCTGGAGGCAGACTCGCTCGCCTGGTTAACCGGGATCAAGCCGATGCAGAGTGCGATGTTGAACTGTCTGCCCTCGCAACGGAATGGCTGGCGGGTGAAGAGGTCGTGCAGCTCATGGGCGCGTGCTTCCGCCTCGCTGAATGGGCTGTTGATAAGGAGAAATCCAAAGCTGTTGCCAGAAAGACGCGACACCTGATCGCCGTTGTGAAAGTAGGCGGCGAGGATCTGCCCGATATGGCGCAGCAGTTGGTCGCCGGCGGCGAAGCCGCAGTTGTCGTTGATTAGATGGAAGTGGTCCAGGTCAAGGAATCCCAAGGTGTGTTGGCGTTGCTCCTGGCGAGCCGACTGCAGCGCCGAATCGAGTGAATGGTGAAATGACTGACGATTCGCCAGCCCGGTGAGCGGGTCGAAATGGGTCTGATAGGCAAGTTTGTTGTTGAGCTTCTCAATCTCCGCAATCTGCTGCTGTTGGTGCGTCTTGCGTTTGTGCTGTTGGGTGTGGATCTTCAACCCTTCATCGAAGGCCGCCGCAATCGTGTCGGAATGACAGGGCTTGGTGAGGAACTGCACCACCCGTCCCTGGTTGAGCGCATCGACCGCAGTCTGCTGGTCGATATTTCCGGTCAGCATTAGACGTACCGTCTCCGAGCTTAATTGTTGCACCCTTTTCAGCAGTTCGATGCCGTCCATCTCCGGCATGCGCATATCGGTCAGGATGACCGCAAACTGCTTCCCCTGGCGGATCAGTTCAAGGGCGCGTTTGGCGCTCTCCACGCACTCCAAATCGTAGCGTCGACCCAATGAGCGGCGGATGCCCGCGAGCAGGCCGGGGTCATCGTCGACGATCAGGATCCTTTGCGTCATGTCTTGCATATCTGTATTAACGGTGTTTCTGAGCGCATCTTTAAAAGATTGGCCGGCAGAGGTAGTTTGACCCGCAGGGGTTGCCGCCATCTTCTGAGGTTTTCTGCGGGTCTTGGCAGACGCTCCGGTCAGTCGCTTATGGGATAAAACCCAGCAAATTACTTGGTAACTTTTTCCGATAATGGTGTAGAATCTGCCGCCATCCCAATTTCTTTGAATAGTCCGGGCGCTCTGGTCGCTCGGTGGTAGGAGTAACAGCGATGTCAGAAGTGACGCAAGATCAGATCAACGAGGCGATCAAGGGTTATCTTGAGCCCCACCTGAACAAAGACCTAGTGAGCGCCAAGGCGGTGAAGAGCATCGCTGTGGATGGCGACAAGGTCAAGATCTCCGTGGAGCTGGGCTTCCCGGCGAAGGGGTGTGTCGGTGATATCGAAACCGCTGTGAAGGCACAGGTTGAGGCGCTGGAGGGCGTTGCCACCGCCGAGGTCGAGGTGACCTGGAAGGTGGTGGCCCACTCGGTGCAGAAGGCGCTGAAACCGATCGACAACATCAAGAACATCATCGCCGTTGCCTCTGGCAAAGGCGGTGTCGGCAAGTCCACCACCGCCGTTAACCTGGCGCTGGCGCTGGTCGAAGAGGGCGCCACGGTGGGTGTGCTCGATGCCGACATCTATGGTCCCTCCCAGCCGCGCATGCTGGGTATCGAGGGTAAGCCGGATTCCAAGGACGGCAAGAGCCTGGAGCCGATGACCGGTCACGGCGTGCAGGCGATGTCGATCGGTTTCCTAATCGACGAGGAGACGCCGATGATCTGGCGCGGCCCGATGGTCACCCAGGCGCTGGAGCAGCTGCTCAACGATACCAATTGGGACGCCCTTGACTACCTGGTGATCGATCTGCCCCCGGGCACCGGTGACACCCAGCTGACCCTGGCGCAGAAGGTACCGGTCTCCGGCGCGGTGATCGTTACCACCCCCCAGGATATCGCCCTACTCGACGCCCGCAAGGGTCTGAAGATGTTCGAGAAGGTGGAGGTGCCTGTGCTTGGCATCGTGGAGAACATGAGCACCCACATCTGCTCAAAGTGCGGCCATGAGGAGCACATCTTCGGCGAAGGCGGCGGCCAGAGCATGTCGGATCAGTACCACGTGGATCTGCTAGGTGCGCTGCCGCTGGATACCCGCATCCGTGCCGAGACCGACAGCGGCCAGCCCACTGTGGTGGCCGATCCCGAGGCGCGCATCTCCCAGATCTACCGCGAGATCGCCCGCAAGACGGCGGCCAAGCTCTCGCTGCAGGCCAAGGACTATGCGGCCAAGTTCCCCAACATCGTGATTCAAAATAACTAAGGTTGTTCGAAAAGCCCCCCGCGCAATGCGGGGGTTTTAGTTGAGGGGCTTCTTACATGGCCTCGTACCTTGGGTCCAGCATCCGTAGGTTTCCCAGAACTCCAAGCGCGGTTCGTCCGAAGACTGTTTCTCGTAAGCCACTGCGAACGGCTTGGTGCTGAGCTCCTTGCGTTTGAACAGACCAATATCCCCTATTTCCTTCCCTCGAAACAGAGGATGGGGAGGGTGCGACGTTTTGCGTAAGTCTGCCCTTGTGGCAAAGCGAACCTGAAGCTAAAAACAAATAGGTGGAAGATTCTGAGGTGACAGGTCGCCGGGAGCTGAGATCTCTACGCACTCGTCCTGTCGTCCCTATGGAATGAGCAAGTTCAGCGGCGCGAGGAACAAGCGTTCATTGGAGAACCTTGTTGGGCTACTCCCTGACGTTCACCACCCGATAGGGTCCATGGATGACGTCGTTGTGTTCCGCCGCGATCAGGCGCAGCAGGATCGGCTGGCTTAGCTCCTGGCCTCGGGCGACCAGCATGGTGCCGGCTTGGGTGCGGATATTCTGATCCAGAATCATGCCAGAGTGCAGCTTGGCCAGGGGCAGATGCATGATCTCCACCTGCTTGTTGCTGCCCTCACCGGCGGCCAGGGCCTCTACCAGGGCCGGTGCGTAGCGGGTGGGCTCGTCTTTTAGCTCGGTCAGGGACTGATCCTCATCCATACCAGCAGTGATCCGTTTGTCATAGGCAATGGCGACCTTCAGCAGATGGCTGCCAAGGGTGATTTTATCCTCCTGAGAGAGGTGTTTGCCGATCTTCTCCATCTCATCCTCCGCCTCCTGATGGGCTACGATGGCCGCCACAGTCTCCAGCCGGGGGATGTGCTGTAGTAGGCGGCTGCCGATCTCCGGATGAGTTTTGTAGAGAGCTGCCTCCTTGGTGGTGAGCGGAACGTTGCTGGCGACCTTTTCCAGGATCTCGCGGGGGATGGTGATATGCCCGATCTGAGAGAGCAGCGCGGCCAGCTCAAAATGCCAGGTGTCTTGCAGTCCCAGGCTCTTGAGCATGGTGTCGACGTGGCGTTTGATGCGGGAGGCCTGACTGAAGGAGTCGGGATCGACCAGGCTGAGGATGTCGGTGAGCAGGTTCACTGCCCCCTTCAGGGTCTTATTCAGCAGCGTTTTTTCCATCATCACCAGCCGGTAGTGCTGGATGCCGTCGATTATCGCCTCGTAGAGTTCGGGGACCTCCACCGGTTTGTTGAGAAAACGGGAGATGTGGCCCTGGTTGATGGCGCCCAGGGCCACCTCCAGGTTGGCGTTGCCAGTGAGCATGATGCGAACGGTGTTGGGGGCGGCTACCCGGACCCTGGTGAGCAGTTCTACGCCATCCATATTGGGCATCTGCATGTCCGAGACCACCACTGCAAAGGGGCCGTCGTCCTGGATCGCCTGCAGTGCATCACCGCCGCTGACAGCGGTGACCAAGTTCAATCTTTTGCGAAACTGGCGGCGGAATGAGTCCAGCAGGTTGCGATCATCATCGACGAGTAACACTTTCTCCGGAAGTTTTGGGGCCATATTTTACCTCGGTGAACGGTCTCTGAGGTCGTTACTCAGGGTCTGTCACCTTATCGGCCTCTGGAATTGATTCCTTGAGCCAAGCTTACGAACAGTCTGCTAGTCGGTCTTTTCTGCCTTCATCGCCTGCAATAATTGTGTGAAGTCTTTGGCCGATAGGGGGCGGCTGAACAGGAAGCCCTGCAGTTCGTCGCAGCCGATGGTGCGCAGGAACCCAGCCTGGGATTCATTCTCGACCCCTTCGGCAATCACCTTTATGTTGAGGCTGTGGCCCAAAGCGACCACGGCGCGGCAGATTGCTTCGTCTTCGGAATCGACGCTGATGTCCCGCACCAGGGAGCGATTGATCTTGAGGCAGTTGACCGGCAGCTGTTTGAGTTTGGCGAGGGAGGAGTAGCCGGTGCCAAAGCCATCGATCGCTAGCATCACTCCCAATTCCCGCAGACCATGCAGGACGTCAATTGCCGTGTCTGGCCGTTGCATGAAGTTGTGTTCGGTGATCTCCAGCTCCAGCCGAGTCGGGTCCATACGCGTGTGTTGCAGGATCTGGGGCAGCTGCTGTCCGAGGCAGGTGGAGGAGATCTGCCCCCGGGAGAGATTGACTGCCATGCGAATCCCAGGCAGGCCTGTCTGCTGCCAAGTGACCGTCTGTATGCAGGCATGTTCCAGAACCCAGCGGCCCACGTCCTCGATCAATCCGGTCTCCTCCAGAATCGGGATGAACTGCTCCGGGGAGATTAGTCCCCGTTGTGGATGGCGCCAGCGCAGCAGGGCCTCGCTGCCGACAATGCAACCGCTGTTGGCCTCCACTTGGGGCTGGTAGAAGAGTTCGAACTCCTCCCGCTCCAGAGCGCGACGCAGCTGGCTCTCCAGGGTATGGCGTTCTTGTACATGGCGGGTCATGCTTGGGGTATAGAAGGCGTAGCGGTGGCGTCCCTCTTCCTTGGCCCGGTACATGGCGATGTCGGCGTTGCGCAGCAGGGCCTCCCGCTCGATGGCGTCGTCTGGGTAGAGGCTGATGCCGATGCTGGTGGTGATGAACGCCTCTTTTCCACCGAGGCTGAAGGGCTGATCCAGCGCGTCGATCAGGACCTGGGCCAGATTGGCGATCTCTGAGGTGCCTCCGGGCTGATCCAGGATCACCACGAACTCGTCCCCGCCGAGGCGAGCCAGTGTATCCTGCTGTCGGATTCGGCCGTTAAGACGCTGGGCGACTTCGATCAGCAGCTGATCGCCCAGGGCATGGCCGAGGGAGTCGTTGATGTTTTTGAAGCGGTCCAGGTCGAGGAACATCAAGGCGATAGAGTGTATGTTGCGCCGGGCCTGATCGATCAGGTGCTCCAGACGGGCATTGAGTAGCAATCGATTGGGCAGGCGGGTCAGGGGGTCGTGGTGGGCCAGATGGAACAGCTGGCGCTCCGACTCCTTGATGCTGCTGATGTCGGTGAATACCGCCACGTAGTTCTGGATCTCTCCCGCATCGTCGGCGATCTGGCTGATACTCAGCCACTCCGGGTAAACCTCGCCGTCCTTGCGCCGGTTCCAGATCTCTCCCTGCCAGTGACCGGTCTGTTTTAACTCGTTCCACATCGCCTGATAGAACGATTCGTCGTGCCGGCCAGAGCGCAGGATGCGTGGATTGCATCCCCGGGTTTCCTGCGCCGTATAACCGGTGATCACACAAAAGGCGCTGTTCACGTCGAGGATATTGCCTCGGGCATCGGTGATCATCATCCCCTCTGAGGAGTTTTCCACAGCGGTGCTCCACTGCAACAGGCGTTCCTTGCGTTCCTCGTTGCGCAGGGTGATGCCGGCGAGCCAAGAGGCCGTCTCCAGCAGGCGGGTTTGAAAGGCGTCAGGGGTCCTGCCCTCCAGTGAGGTGATGGCGAAAGTGCCGCGGACCTCCAGCTGCACAGAGAGGATCGGGAACGACCAGCAGGAACCGATCTGGAACATGTCAGCCGCCTCCCGCAGGCCGTCCCAGCGGACGTCTCCGGGTACGTTGTCGATGAACACCGGTTTCCCCGAGAGGGCTGCATTACCGCAGGAGCCCATGGTCTCTCCCGGCTTGATGCCATCGAAATAGGGCAGTGCCTGGGGTGGGAAAGAGGGGCTGGAGGCGACCCTGAGCAGACCGCTCTCGGGGTTGAGCAACATCACCGAGGCTAGTGAGTGTGGCACGATGGCCTCGATAAGCTGGCAGAGCTGATTCAGGATGGTGACACTCTCCAAGCCGCTGGCAATCGACTCCAGTATCCTCCGCTGCAGCTCCAGCAGGTTATCCAACTGATCGGTTTCTGTCTGCTGATCGACGTTTACACCGGTGGCTGGATCGGTTGGAGGCACTCGGTTTTTTGCGGGCGGCTGCTTCATCGGGTGATTGTCCGGTCTGGGTGGAGGGGCGCCGGGAGCAGAAATTACTATAAAAGCAGCACAATGAAGGTTGTTGATCAACCTTCTGATTCGTATGTGAATGGTGTGTCTGGGAGATGTGTTCCTGTCGTGAGCTGCTGGTTTCTGGGGATAATCGAGGGTGGTTGGGCGTAACTGCCAGCCAGGTTTGGCGCTGCGGGGTCGGGCTGTGTATGATGCGCTCTTTATATTGCAGGCGCCTGAGTAGTCTGAGCTGATGAGTATCAAATCCGACAGTTGGATCCGCCGCATGGCGGCCGAGCATGGCATGATCGAACCCTTCGAGCCCCAGCAGGTGCGTGAGGGATCTGCTGGGCGGGTGATCTCCTACGGCACCTCCAGCTATGGCTACGATATCCGTTGTGCCGGCGAGTTCAAGATCTTCACCAACATCAACTCGGCGGTGGTTGATCCGAAGAACTTTGATGCCAACAGCTTTGTCGATGTGAAATCCGACGTCTGCATCATCCCCCCAAACTCCTTTGCCCTGGCACGTACCGTGGAGTATCTGCGCATCCCGCGCAATGTGCTCACCATCTGCCTCGGCAAGTCGACCTATGCCCGCTGCGGCATCATCGTCAACGTCACCCCGCTCGAGCCCGACTGGGAGGGGCATGTGACTCTGGAGTTCTCCAACACCACGCCGCTGCCGGCGAAGATCTATGCCAACGAAGGTGTGGCGCAGATCCTCTTCTTTGAATCCGATGAGATCTGTGAGACTTCCTACAAGGATCGTGGCGGCAAGTATCAGGGGCAGCAGGGTGTGACTCTACCCCGGCCCTGAAGCTTCTCACGGGGCGCTGACCAATGTCTCTAACTCCATCAGATACTCGGCCCCACCCTGACTGCGCAAGATGCGTACCGGCAGGTGATCGATTGTGGGGGCAAACCAAATGGTGGAGTCGATCTTACCCGACCCTTTACGCCGCTCCACCCGCAGGCAGTCAAGTGTCCCGGCGACCGTTTTGATCCGCTCCCTGCCACGCAACTGGAAGTAGTAGTCTTTGAGCCGGCCGCCGTCTGCTACCCGGTAGTGCATCTCCGATTTGCCCTGCGCCAGGTCGAGTCGTACCGCCAATTGCTGGCTGAATTTGTCCTGGGTGCCTGTTTCGATCAGCTGTCGCCAGCGGCTGTCACCGGTAGAGGTGGTGACCTGGCGTTTCTGCCAGTCGAACTGCAGCTTGATCTGCTTCTTCTCGTCACTATGACGACGTAGGTAGTGGTAGCGCTGCGGGATCACCTGACCCTGCTCGAAGTGTCCCTCGCTGCGCTCCTCCACCTGCTGCGGATGTAGCCAGCTGAACAGGCCGGTGTGTTCGGAGTCGGCGCGATAGCGGTAGTTGCCGCTGGAGTCGAAGCGCAGCGAGAGTTTCAGTCGCCCCAGGGTGATGCCCTGGCGACTGATGCTGTAGTGAGCTTCGAACGACTGTAGCCCGGCAGGTTGACTGTAGGCTGTTGGTGAGATGAGCGACAGCAGAACGGCGAGCAGGCAGGGCAGGTGAAGCCGGCCGCTGTCGCGCATCGCTCAGCTGATCTCCTGCTCGGGGGTGAAGGTCAGCGGTTGGGTTAGTGGTGTGCCATCAAGCTCGACCTTGCCTCGGTCGCTGAGCCGCAGTCGCCCCTCGGCAAACAGGCGGATCGCCAGCGGGTAGATTTGATGCTCTTTTTGCAGCACCCGCGCGGCCAAGCTCGCCTCGTCATCATCTGCCGCCACTGGCAGCTGAGCCTGTACGATCAGCGGGCCGCCGTCCAACTCCTCGGTGACAAAGTGGACGCTGCAGCCGTGCAGCTGCTCGCCGGCATCCAGCACCCGCTGGTGGGTGTGCAGGCCGCGGTAGTCTGGCAGCAGTGAGGGGTGGATGTTGAGCAGGCGTCCGGCATAGTGGCGCACGAATGCCGGGCTCAGGATGCGCATGAAACCGGCCAGCATCACTAGATCGGGGCGGTAGCGATCGATCAGCTCGATCAGCGCCTGATCGTACTGCTCACGTTCGGCGTAGTCAGTGTGTTCCAGCACGGCGGTGGCGATGCCCGCTGCGGTGGCCCGCTCAAGCCCCTGGGCATCGGCGCGGTTGCTGATCACCGCACACAGCTCGATCGGCAGGCTGGTGCCGGCGGCGTCGATGATCGCCTGCAGATTACTGCCGCGCCCTGAGATCAGGGCCACCACACGCGTCGGTTTGTCTGCCTGCTTCACGGCTCGCGGATCTCGACCATTGGTTCGCCATCGTGGGCCTCGATGCGGCCGATCTGCCACGCCTGCTCACCCGCCGCCTGCAACAGTTCGATGGCCGCGTCGGCCTGATCCGCAGGCAGGCAGACAACCATTCCGACGCCGCAGTTGAAGGTGCGGTACATCTCGCTCTCCGCCACCTTGCCCTGCTCCTGCAGCCAACGAAACACGGGGGGGATCTGCCAACTACCAGCGTCAATCACTGCCTTGCTGCCCTCCGGCAGCACCCGCGGCAGGTTCTCCGGCAGGCCGCCGCCGGTGATGTGGGCCAGGGCATGCACATCGCAATTATCGAACAACTCCAGCAGGGGTTTGACGTAGATGCGGGTGGGGGTGAGCAGGGCCTCGCTGAGGCTGGTCTCGCCCATTGGCTGGGAGAGGTCGGCGCCGCTTACCTCGATGACCTTGCGGATCAGCGAGTAGCCGTTGGAGTGGGGGCCGGAGGAGGCAAGTGCGATCAGGCTGTCGCCGGGGCGGACCCGCTCGGCGGTGATCAGTTTGCTCTTCTCCACTACACCGACACAGAAACCGGCTAGATCGTAGTCGCCCTCGCCATACATGCCCGGCATCTCTGCTGTTTCGCCGCCGGAGAGCGCTGCGCCGGCTAGCTTGCAGCCTTGGGCGATGCCGCGCACCACCTCGGTGGCGGTATCCACGTCCAGCTTGCCGGTAGCGTAGTAGTCGAGAAAGAACAGCGGCTCGGCACCGGCCACCACGATGTCGTTGGCGCACATTGCCACTAGATCGATGCCGATGGTGTCGTGCTTGTTGAGCGCCAGCGCCAGCTTTAGTTTGGTTCCGACGCCGTCGGTGCCGGAGACCAGCACCGGCTCCCTGTAGCGATCCAGCGGCAGCTCGAACAGCGCACCAAAGCCGCCCAGGCCGCTCAATACGCCGGGCCGGAAGGTCTGTTTGACGATCGGTTTGATCTGTTCCACCAGGCTGTTGCCGGCATCGATATCGACGCCCGCATCCCGGTAGCTGAGGCCGCTTTCAGACGGCTTGTTGGACTCGTGTTCCACGCTCTGGCTCCGCTGCTGCAGGGGGGATTGAATGGCGGGGGATTCTAGCAGATATTGGCTTGTGCGGCGCGGGTTTAGACAGCTACTGCGCTGCAGGCTAGAATCCGGCTCAGTCCCTGGCTGGGGAGAAAAGAGATTGGGGAATAGAGAGATGATGAGCTGGCATAGCGTTTGGGTTCTGCTTTTGCTGTCGGCGCTGCTGCCGGGGCAGGTGTTCGCCGAACGGGTCGAGGGTATCTATGAAGCCGAAGTGCCGGTAGCCGGGCAGAGTGCCGCAGTGCGCTCAGCGGGGATCCGCGAGGCCTTCGCCCGCATGTTGGTGAAAGCCACCGGTGAGCGGGAGCTGCTCGTCTTCGATTGGTTCAACAGCGTACAGAAGCGCGCGCCGCGCTATGTGCAGCAGTATCGTTACCGTATGTTGCCGCCTCCGCCGACTGGTGAGGCCGCGGCGCAGCCTGTCGCCGAGGGGGCCGCCGCGCAGCCGGACCGGCTGCTGTGGGTGCGTTTCGATGAGCGGGCGGTGAACCGGCTGCTACGGGACAATGGATTGCCCGCCTGGGGTAGCGAACGCCCCTCCACCCTGGTCTGGCTCTCTTTCGATAATGGCCGGCAACGTACGCTCTATCAGCCGGAAATGGAGCCCGAGCTGCGCGAATCGATGCAGGTGGTGGCGCAGCAGCGGGGTCTGCCGTTGCTGGTGCCTCTGATGGATCTGGAGGACCAGACGGCGATCCAGAGCAGCGATATCTGGGGGCTGTTCGAACAGAACATCCGCAGCGCCTCAGAGCGCTACCTCCCTGATGTGGTGCTGGTTGGACGGTTGCGTCGCCTGGCAGCCAACAGTTGGAGTGCCGACTGGACCCTCTACGATGCCGAGGGTGCCAGCAGCTGGCAGGCGGATGGCGCCAACCGGCAGCAGCTGGCGCAACAGGGTGTGGAGCAGGCGGGCAATCTGCTGGTGGCCCGGTTTGCCCCGAAAGCCGGCGCCCTGGATGCGGGCACCCTGCGTATTCGTATCGCTGGTGTTGAACGTCTCGCCGACTATGTACTGGTGCGTGACTATCTCAAAACCTTGGTGATGATCGAACAGCTCGATCTGCTGCAGGCGGAGCCCGATCGGGTCAGCTTCCTTGCCCGGGTGCAGGGCGGACGTGAGGCGTTGCGGCGTGGTATTCGCCTGGGCGGGGTGTTGGAGCCGGTGGTCGTTGAGGCGCCGTTGGCTGAGAGTGCGGCTACGGCGCTGAGCCTGGATCAGCAGAGTCTGGAATATCGGTTGCGTTAGGGAGCCTCTGAATGAATCTGGGCGAGCAGAATTGTGAGGCCAAATTTTTCGCTGTAAGGCGGAAATCGCAGGGCCGCTCAACGATATCCTATCTCCGCGATACTTGCACATCCCTGTGCGGCGTAATAGCGAGTCCATTGCCAAGATTTTGCTCGCAGGAAATGCCCTTGGGTGTAACGCAGCAGCGGGGGATTTTGGCCGCAAGGCTGCCGCCCATGATTCGTTCAGAGGCTCCCTCGTGAAAGCCCGGGATATCCCCAATCTGATCAGTTTTCTGCGCATCCTGATGACCGTTCCGGTGGTCTGGCTGCTGTTTGTGCGGGAGTTTGGCGTCGCTCTGATGCTGTTTGCGGTGGCCGGTATCTCCGACGGGCTGGACGGCTTTCTTGCCAAGCAGTTTGGCTGGCAGAGTCGGCTCGGCGGCCTGCTCGATCCGCTTGCCGACAAGGCGTTGCTGATGAGCTCGTTTCTGGTGTTGGGGGCGCTCGACCTATTGCCAGTGTGGTTGGTGATGGCGGTGATCTTCCGCGATCTGCTAATCATGGGGGGCGGGCTCTACTACCATTTCCTCGTCGAGGATCTGCAGGCTGACCCGAGTCTGATCAGCAAGCTGAACACCCTGCTGCAGATCCTGCTGGTGCTGGCGACGGTGACCAACGCCGGTCCATTGGCACTGCCGCCACTGTTGCTGGCGGTGCTGATCTGGAGCACCCTCGCCACCACCCTGGCCAGCGGCATAGGCTATGTCTGGGTCTGGACCCGCAAGGCACAACGCAAAGGGTGGCACGTCTAACAGTCGGCTAAACACTAGGGAGCCGTTCAGAGCTTGAGGATCTCCCGTACAAACGGGATGGTCAGGCGGCGCTGTGCCGCCAGCGAGGCTTGGTCGAGCTGCTCCAGTCGCTGCAGGATCGAACGAGTGTCACGGGGGATACGCTGCAGCAGAAACTGTGCGATTTCCGGCTTCAGGTCGAGGCCACGTTTGGCGGCGCCGAGGATCAATAGTTGCAGGCGACTTGCGTCGTCGGGCGGGGTCAGATGATAGCAGGGTCCCCAGGTGAGGCGTGAGGCGAGGTCGGGCAGTTCGATCGGCAGATAGGCGGGTGAGACGCTGGCGCTGACCAGCAGTCGTCCGCTGTTCTCCCGCAGCCGGTTGAAGAGGTTGAACAGGGCCATCTCCCACCCTGTATCCCCCGCCAGTCTATCCAGATCGTCGATGCAGACCAGTTCGAGCAGCTCCATGCCGTCAAGCATCTCGGGGGCAAAGCTGCTGATCTCCTGCAGTGGAATGTAGGCGCTGCTGTCGCCCTGCTCTTGTTGCGCCCGGCAGGCCGCCTGCAGCAGGTGGCTCTTGCCGACGGCCGCTTCGCCCCAGAGATAGATGAACGGGTCGTTTGCAGAGCGCAGGCTGCTGACCGCTTCGGCGTTGTTTCCCGCGACATAGCCATCAAAATCGACGGTGTTGTGGAAACCGATGCCGAGGGGCAGTTGCAGCGCGCTCATGGGTGGGTCAGCGACTGCCTTTCAGGCAGTTTGCGGTCTCTGCGAGACGTCTGCCGAGGGCCCGGCAGAGGCTTTTCTCTTCGTCGCTGAGGGGCAATTTGCTGTCGCTGCCGGCGAGGTGGCTGGGGCCGTAGGGGGTGCCGCCGGTGCGGGTGTGCAGCAGTTCGGTCTCGCTGTAGGGCAGGCCGAGCAGCAGCATGCCGTGGTGCATCAACGGCAGCATCATCGACAGCAGGGTGCTCTCTTGGCCGCCGTGCATGGAGGAGGTGGAGGTGAAGACACCGGCGGGTTTGCCGATTAGGCTGCCACTCATCCAGAGCCGGCTGGTGGAGTCGAGAAAGTACTTCATCGGCGCCGCCATGTTGCCGAAGCGGGTGGGGCTGCCTAGCGCGAGTCCGTCGCAGCCCTCCAGGTCGGCCGCGCTGACATAGGGGGCGCCGCTGTCGGGGATGGTGTCGGCCACCGCTTCGCATTCGGTGGAGACTTCGGGCACGCTGCGCAGCCGGGCGCTGGCGCCGGCGATCTCCTCGACGCCGCGGGCGATCTGTTGCGCCATGCTGGCGGTGGCGCCGTGACGGCTGTAGTAGAGAATCAGGATCTCACTCATCTCAGAGGATCTCCAGTATCAGCTCGGGAGGACGGCCGATGGCGGCCTTGCCATCTTTGATGACGATGGGGCGTTCGATCAGCTTGGGGTGGGTGAGCATGGCGTCGATCAGCTGTTCCCGGCTGAGGCCCTCGTCGGCCAGCTTGAGCTCCTTGTACTCCGCCTCCTTTTTGCGCATCAGCTCACGCGGTTGCAGGCCGAGCATGTCGAGGATCTGCTCCAGCTGCTCGCGGCTAGGCGGAGTCTTCAGATACTCGATCACCTCAGCGGTTTCGCCCTTCTCTTCCAGCAGTTGCAGGGTCAGGCGACATTTGCTGCAGCGGGGATTGTAATAGATCTCGAGGCTCATGCGGTTCTCCTTCCGATTGGGCACGGCATTCTAGCAATTCTGCCGCAGGGGGCCGTGAGTTTTTACCGCGGATTCTAACAGCTTGGCTGTTTGCCTCCAGAAGCGATGTGGCATACTGGCGCCGCCGCGATTGAGGAAGGAAGGCCATGACCCGGGATATCTCTGCAGAGGCGAGACGTTATCTGGATCTGCTGTGTCAGTTCAGCTCGCTGCTGTTTCACCATTTTGCGAAGGATGGCGGGATTCAGAACACGGCGGCCCTGACCTATACCACGTTGCTCTCTCTGGTGCCGCTAATGACGGTGATGCTGGCGCTCTTCTCCGCCTTTCCTGGTTCGGAGAAGGCGGCGTCGGAGATCGAGAACTTTGTCTTCCAGAATTTTGTGCCGGCGGCGGGGGAGATCGTCCAGGAGCATCTGAGAAACTTCAGTCAGAAGGCGGGACGGCTCTCCGGGGTTGGTTTTGGTTTTCTGTTTGTCGTCGCGCTGATGTTGATGGCGAACATTGACAAGGCATTCAATACCATCTGGCACGTGCGCAAGAAGCGCAAGCCGATTGCGACCTTCCTGGTCTACTGGGCGATCCTCTCGCTAGGGCCGATCCTGATTGTGGTGAGCGTGGGTGTTACCTCCTATCTGGTCTCCCTGCCGATCTTCATCGAGGATGCGACGGTGGTGCAGCTGCGCACCCGGCTGCTGGGGGTGATGCCGGTGCTGATCTCGGCACTGGCCTTCACCCTGCTCTATGCGCTGGTGCCAAACCGCAACGTACCGTTGCGCCACGCTTTTGCCGGCGGCGTGCTGGCAGCGCTGCTGTTCGAGACGGCGAAGCGTGGCTTCGCTCTCTATGTCACCCAGTTTCCCACCTATGAGGCGATTTACGGGGCGATGGCGGCGATCCCGATCTTTCTGATCTGGATCTGGCTCTCCTGGCTGGTGACCCTGTTGGGGGCGGAGTTTACCTACTGCTTGGGGATCTATCGGCACAATTGGCGTGAGAAGTTCTACTCGAGGGGAGCCAGTTTTCTGCTTGCATTTCGTTTGATCGGTTATCTGCGTGAGGTCCAGCAGGAAGGGGGGCAACTGAGTACCGCGGAGCTGACTGAGCGTGAGCCGGAGGCGGGAGAGGAGCGGATCGAGGCGGCGCTGAAGGCGCTGCAGGCAGCGCACTTGGTGTTGCGCAGCGAGGATAGGGGGTGGGCGCTGGCGCGGGACCTGAGAGAGACCTCGCTGCTCGAACTCTATCACGCCGATCACTTTGTGTTGCCGACAGCCGGTGATGTGGAGACCGAATCCCCCCGTTTGGCGGAGTTGCTTGCCTCACTGGATCAAGATCTCATCAGTAAGCTGCAGCAGCCGCTGGACGATCTCTATGCGTGAGCCCCATGGGGCGTCAAGTATCCTTCAGGCGATAGCGGGCAAAACCTGGGGTCGCCTCGGCCAATTGCATCGGCACGATCACTGGATCGGGGGTCTGCTCATCCACCCGGTACCCCTGGTCCAGCTCGAGAGAGTTGCGTGAGACGATCACCGACCCCCGATGCTTATGTCCTCGGTCAATGAAAAGTGCGCGTCGTCCTGGCTGCTCTTCTTTGCCTTTGTTCGGAGTGCGCAGAGTGATCGGGCTGACATGGCCGCGGATGAATTGCACACCCAGTTCCAGCGAGCTGTTGCCCTTGCGCATGGCGCGGCGCACCACGCCGATGCGCCAGTCAGAACTGTTCTCATCCTCGCTGGCAGTGATCAGCAGTAGTTGCCCCACCTGGGGGGATGAACTCTGCGAGAGCTGCAGCTGTAGTGCTACGCCGCTGGCGCTCTGGTCCACCTGCATGCATTCGAAGCTCTTGTGTTGCGGTGCGTAGTCCGCCCCTAGGTTGCCATTGAGAATTACCGAGAAGCTGGAGTCGCCGGAGGATTCGTTCTGGATCGCCAGGGTCTGCAGATAGTGGTGGATGCTGGTGACGCCAAGTGCGATCGCCACCCGGCGCGGTCGGTTTTGCCGGTCTGCCCCGCGCTGTTGCTGAATGTGCCACGACTTGAGTATGCGCCGCAGGATCAGGATCGCCTCCTCCGGAGGCAGGTGCTGCAGCCCTGGAGGTGGTTCCTCACCATTCATGGCGATCTTTTGCTGCGCCCTGTGGATGCGCTTGCTGACCGAAGTGAGGCTGAAGCGGCGATAGCGTCTCGGATCGAGGTTGGGGCTGGTATCCGGGTCGAAGGGGCGGGATGGTTCCATACCCGACATGTCGATGACAAATCGTCCCGCAGCGTCACCTGTGGCGGTTACGGAGCCGAACTTCGCCTTGCCGGCATACTGGTTGAGGAAGTCGAAACAGATACGCGCCTCACCCGGCTCCAGATGACAGGGGTCAAGCAGTGAGACGAGGATGATGCGTTTGGTCTGATGGCTGATGGTCGAGGTCTCGTCACCTGCCTGGTCATGGTCGTCGATGATTTCGTTATGCAGATTCTGCTGCTCTGCCAGGGCATAGAGTTTGAGCACCTCGCTTAACGACTTGCGGGAGCGACAGTCATAGCCTTCGAAGGCGACAAACTGTTCCAGCGCAAGGAATTTCAGGGCGTAGAAGATGCTGTGCAGCAGACGTTTGCGCTGTTTCAACCAGGAGCGATTGTTGAGGCATTCGTTGATGATGTGTTTGTAGCCGTAGGCCATCTCCGTCAGCAGACGGCGGATCTGCAGTATGTCTGGTGCACCCCTTTTGCCGATTGGAATACGGCACAACCGGGTGCTGGGCATGCGGTAGATCTCCATCAGCTCTGCACGATCCTTGACTCTGTCGGGATGACGGTTGAGCAGGCTCAGATTGGCGATGACAAATTCTGCAACCCGTTCCGGGCTGGCATAGGGGAGGGATGCAACCCACTGTCGCAGCTGCCCAGGGTGAGTCTCAACCAGCGGACTCTGTGTCGAGTCAGGGGCCGGGACAGAGAACAGTGTCTGATCCATCAGGTCAGCACGATTATTGAAAAGACTGAACATAGCGAATAAAAGGTAACTATCCTGGTTTGCACCTTGATTCTCTCTAGTGTTCGGCGCTCCAGTGCCGAACTTGAGTTTCGTGTCCGTTGGATGAAATTGAAATCCAGCGAATTAATGCCGAGAATGAGTGTCACACATTGGGTGCCAGGAATATCAGGACCGAGTCCGCATGTTTTGGGGGAATTTGGGAAAATGAGTGCAAAGCTCTTCACAACTTTGCTGATTACCGTGCTGTTTACGAATCTCGTTCTGGCAGATGGTGTCGATTTCGAGCTGCCTGGGCTGGATGGCAAGCAGCATCGCCTCTCCGACTACCGCGGCAAATGGGTGCTGGTCAACTACTGGGCGACCTGGTGTCCTCCCTGCCGGGAGGAGTTGCCCGAACTTGAGGTTTTTCACAACAATCACAAGGACAAAGACGCGGTGGTGCTCGGTGTCGATATGGAACGGATCGACAAGAAGCGTCTGCGACGTTTTGTTGATGACCAATTTCTGAGTTATCCGATCCTGATGCAGAAGCCCACACCGCATACGGCTCTGGGTAAGGTGCCGGGGTTGCCTACCTCCTATCTGATCTCCCCTCAGGGCGAGGTGGTGGCGCGTCAGGTCGGGCAGATCTCCGCTTCCGACATCGAGAACTTTATCGACAAAAACAATTGAGGCTGAGCGATGCTGAATCCTCGTCTGCTCTGGTTGCTGTTCTGGCTGTTGATTGCGGCAGACAGCGCCGCCGCTACCCGTGATCCGGGCGAGCACTTTTTCGATCAGTCACTGGGTGATTTCAGCGAAGAGTTGGAGACGGCCCGGGAAGAGGGTAAGAAGGGCATTCTGATCATGTTCGAGATGGACGAGTGCCCCTTCTGCCACCGTATGAAACAGCGGGTACTGAACCAGGCGGCGGTACAGGACTACTTCAAGCAGCACTTTCTGATCTTCAGTGTCGATATCGAAGGCGATGTGGAGATCACTGATTTCAATGGGAAACGGGTCACGGAGAAGGAGTTTGCCTTCAAGCAGTTCCGCGTTCGTGCGACCCCGGTGTTTGGCTTTTTCGACCTCAATGGCAAGCTGATAACGCGCTTCACCGGCGCCAGCAAGGACTCGCAGGAGTTTCTCTGGCTGGGGGAGTTTGTGGTCAGCGGAGCCTATAAAGAGACCAACTTCCCACGCTACAAACGGCAGAAGCGCAAGGAACTCAGAGGACGGTGAGCGGGCGGTGGAATAGAGGCCGGCTGATCGCCGCACTGTTTGTCTTCCTGTGCGCTCCGTTCTCTCAGGCAGCTGAGCCGCTACCCACACCTCTGACACTGCGGCAGGCGCTGCTGCTGGCCGATGGCGAACATCCTCAACTTGAACAGCTGCAGGCGGCTCTGGCGATAGCCGAGGCCGCGTATGCTGGTGCCGAAGCCGATGACGACCTGACTGGCGGGGTAGAGGCGGCCCTGCGGGTCATCGAGCCTTCACCAAATTCCACCAATCAAGAGCACTATGACAGCTGGTTGAAGCTGCGCCTGAGCAAACGGCTCTATGACTTTGGACGAACCGAACAGAGCATCGCAGCGGCTGATGCGGCCCGTGAGGGGCGCGTCTGGGAGCTGCTGGAATTGCGCCAGCAGCGGCGTCTGCAGGTGATGGAGGCTTTTTTTGGGGTGCTGCTGGCTGACCTGAAGTACGCCAGGGAGAATGAGGCAATGTCGATCGCCTTTATCCGTTTTGACCGGGCGCAGAATCGCCAGCAGCTGGGCGAGACCTCCGATCTCGAGGTGCTGCGACTGCAGAGGCTGTTCGAGTTGAGCCGCCGGCGCGTGATCACCAGCCAGAACCGTCAGCGTATCACCCGCTCACAGCTAGCGATCAGTCTGAACCGTCCCGATGATCTGCCAGCAGAGCTGGAGTTTCCAACATTGGCCTTGGGGCGGGAGGCAGGCGAACTGGAGCCGTGGATCGAAAAGGTCTTGCAGGACAACCCAAGCCTGAAGGCAGTGCGCGCTGCGGTGAGTGCAGCAGAGCAGCAGTTGCACGCCGCGCAGGCTGCTGACAATCCGGTGATCCGCGGTGAGCTGGAGGCAGGGGCTTACCAACGGCAGTTGGGGGGGCGAAACGACATGAGTGCTGCGTTGGTGTTTGAGTTACCGCTGTTTAGCGCGTCGCGGGTAGATGCGGAAACGGCGCAGCGGCGGGCCGAGCTGCGCGAACGGCGTGCTGAACTTGCGCTGAAGCAGCTGGAGTTGCGACAGTCGGTGCTGGAGCTGTGGATGGAGCTGCAACAGCTTCAGGCGGAACGGATCGAGCTGGAGGTCACCAGCGACTATCGGGAACTCTACCTTGATCGGGCGCGCGCCCGCTATGAAATGGAGGTCTCCAGCGACTTGGGGGATTCGATGGTGCGGGAGTCGGACATCCGCCTGAAACAGGCGCAGAACGATTTCAATATTGCCCTGACCTGGGCAAAGCTTGATGCGCTGACGGGAGAGCTGCTGACAGATCAGGTGCCGGCCGAAGCGGCTGAGGGGGAGAGATGATGAAAAGGGTTCTGCTGACTGGCTGCCTGTTGTTGCTGGCAAGCAGTATGGTGCTCGCTTCAACCTTTGAGGGAAGGGTGGCGTGGCATAAACGACTCGAACTGAGCAGCCTGGTGAGTGGCCGGATCGCTCGCATCCCCGTGGTTCAGGGAGAGCAGGTGGCCCGTGGCACTCTACTGCTGGAGTTTGAGCAGCGGGCGATCGCGGCCCGCCTTCAGGCGGCCCGGGTCCGGCTGAAATCTGTCAGAGAGACGCGGCAAGAGGCACGCCGGGAGCTGGAACGCTCGCTGGAGCTCTATGAGCGCACCCTGCTCTCCGATCACGAAAAACAGCTGGATGAGATCGCCTTTGCCAAGGCTGAAGCCGCCTTCGCTCAGGCAGAGGCGGAGTTGGCGCAGGCTGAACTGGAGCAGGATTACAGTCGGCTGAAAGCGCCCTTTGATGCCCTGATTGTCGAGTTGCTGGTGCAGCCTGGGCAACTGGTAGTCAATCGCTTGGACACTGTGCCGTTGCTGGTGCTGGCTGCCAGCGGAGAGATGCAGGCAGTACTGCAGCTCGATCTGGAGCAGCTGCATGGCCTGCAGGTGGGAACGAGGGCCCGGGTGGTGGCTGCTCAGGGTGAGTATCCTGGTCGCATCGTTCGGATCGGCCTGGAACCGGTGAAAGGAGCGGGTGGTGAGCCGAAATATCCAGTGGAGGTGGTGTTCGGGTTGCCTGAAAAGGGAGGGCTGCGTGCCGGTATGCCAGTCAGAGTGATCTTCGATGAAAACTAGCGTCAATGAAAAGGGTAGGGTCGTCTGCTGCCGCTGTTATGTCTCCGGCCGGGTGCAGGGGGTGTTTTTCCGAGCTACGAGCCGCCGCGAGGCGGAGCGGCTGGGGCTGACCGGCTATGCCAAAAATCTGCTGGATGGGCGTGTCGAGGTGGTGGCCTGTGGCGATGCCGCGGCGGTTGAGGCGTTGCGGGAATGGCTGCATCAGGGGCCACCCAGTGCCCAGGTCACTGCGGTGGTGTGTGAGACCCTGTTCGGCGAGGAGTACCGAGGTTTTTCTATCGGCTAGCGGCCTCTCGATCTAAGACGCCGGCTCCGCCACTACTGTGCGGAGACTGTCCCATCGTCGGCTCTCGGCGGCGTTTCGAGGGGCCGGAATTTGGCAGGTTGACCGTTGACCATTGGAATCGATTCCATGCCGAATTGTCCAGGTATCTGCGGGTCTTGAGAGTAGCGGCCAATCGATGCGCTGGTAGAGGCAGGTTGTGCCTGAGTGAGTGGGCGCCAAGTGGGACTCGTTTGAGTCTGGTGAACGGGCGCTGGTGGTGTGTTGATGTTGGCGCTGGTGTCGTATTGGTTACTGCCGGGTTGTTGAGATAGTGCCTGACCCTGCTGGCTGTAGTCTTGGGGAGATGGATAGGTTGGCTGGGTGTACTGGGAAGGCGAGGTGTAACCGTAGCTCGATGCACTCCCATAGTCTTGCGGGTTGCTGTATCCAGGGGTATCGCCATATCCGTAGCCTAAAAACGGTGCTTGATAAGTCGGGGTGGTGCCGTAATTATTCCCACGATCGTATTGTGCGGGTGGTGCGTAGTAGCGATCGTTACGGCCGTAATCATCGCGCTGATTTGATGAACCGAACATGCGGTTCATCATATTCATCGGATTGATATGGATCCCTCTATCATCCTGGTTTGCAGAGCCATAATCGGAGCGCGGTGCGACGTAACCTGGGTTGCCGTAGAGAGACTGGGGTTGCCCACCGATCGGTTGCTGATAACTGTTGTAGGGGGCGTTGCTGGCGCCGGGAGCACTGTAGTATCCGCCTGGTGGAGTGTAATTAATCGTCTGCTATCGCAGAGTTGAGGCCGATCAGGCCGCAGCAGGCGGACAACAACAGCGTTTGTTTCATCTTCTACTCCTTGTAAAACCATTGAGCGGGTTGTTCTCAGGCTAGGCTTACTATAAGCGCCAGTTGTGGGTGGTGCAAAGTCACTGCAGGGCTGTTTAGGCCGTTTAGGCAAGCCGCAGAATGTATCGGCAGGGTCCTCCTGTCGGTTTAAAAAATAGATCTGAAATGGAGTCGTGATGGAGTTGCCGCCACTGGTATCTGGGCGCATTGAGAAGCGTTACAAACGGTTTCTGGCCGACGTGGAGTTGGAGGATGGTCGGCAGGTAATCGCACACTGCCCCAATACCGGTAGCATGCTGGGGTGTTGGCGGCCAGGTGCTGCAGTGCAGTTGAGCCATAGTGACAACCCGCGGCGCAAACTGGAGTGGACCCTGGAGCGGGTCGAGATGGGGGGTGGCTGGATCGGTGTGCATACCGGGCGGACCAATCCGGTGATTGAGGAGGCGGTCAGGGCCGGTCTGATCGACTCCCTTGCCGGTTACGCAAGAGTGGAGCGGGAGCGTGTTTTCGAGGTTCCAGGAGAGCCCCGCTCCCGTTTCGATTTATTCCTCGCGCAGGGTCCGCGGGCGGATGCCTGGGTTGAGGTGAAGAATGTCACCCTGTTGGAGGGGGCGTCGCTTCTGTTTCCGGATGCAGTGACCGAGCGTGGCCGAAAACACCTGCGGATGCTGGCAGAGGCCTGTCGGCGGGGATACCGTGGCGTCATGGTGTATGCCATCAACCGGCCGGAAGGGACCGTTTTTTCACCCGCCGAGCAGATCGATCCGAACTATGCAGAAACCCTGCGCAGAGTGGTTGCTGAGGCTGGGGTAGAGTTGGTTGCGGTACGTATCGCACATGGAGTGCAGAGCATGTCTGTGGCAGAGGCCGTGCCGATCGTCCTTTAGTAGCCGCCGGAACTGAGGTCGAGGCCAAGCGGCAAGGCCTGGAGTAGTCGGACCTCGGTGCGGATTTCGCCGCTCTCCAGCAGCACCATGGCCCGATAGCCTGGAGGCTTGCTGTCAATGCCAAACTTGTCTTGACCAGCGATGAACTGGATGCAGGTGGAGGGGGTGCCAATGAGCCGTATACCGCGATGTTTCGTATCAAACTCCTGATGGATGTGGCCAAACAGTACGGCGCGGACCTGTGAATGTTGCTCCAGCAGATGGAAAAGCGGCTCCGGGTTGACCAGCGCCATGGTATCCATCCAGGCACTGCCTACTGGCACCGGATGGTGGTGCATGGTGATCAAGGTGTGGTGTTTGGGATGGCGGTTGAGGGTCTCACTCAGCAGTTCAAGTTGGGCATCGTCCAGGTGTCCGCCTGGTTTGCCCGGGATGGTGGAGTCGAGAAAGATGATCGACCAGTTCCCACGCTGGAGGCTGGGCAGGCAGTAGAGAGGAGGCCTGTTCAGGTGTTCCTGCATCACCTTCGGAACGTCATGATTGCCCGGTAGACAGTAGACCGGGCAGCCAAAGGCCGACAGGCGCTCTGCGATGCGCTGATAGCCGGCTGCCGAGGCATCGTGAACCAAGTCTCCGGTGGCCAGCAGCAGATCGGGCGTGCTGAGCTGCTGCCGTGCAAGTGCGATGACCTGGTCGAGGCTGTCTTGCGTGTTGATACCAACCAAGCATCGATCCTGATCTGCATAAATATGGCTGTCACTCAGCTGGAGTAGCGTGATTGCGCCATCGGGCAGGTCGTCGAACAGCTTGCTATCATTCGTGGGCTCGGTACCCATAGCTATCAGTTTTTTGTCCCCCGCAAGAGCGTCTGCTGGTTTTGTTTTAGACGCTTGTTCAGCAAAATATGAATTATAGTAGTCTAAAAAAACTTTGCGAAACAACGTAGTTAAACGCGAAATGAAGATTCCATGTAGTAAATTCTGTTTTTCAAGTGGATCGCTACAAAGTCTGTGATCATAGTGGCAGTTTGCCATTTTTTCATTTCACTTTGCAGGTCCCATCTGTCCTGTGCCAGAGCCCGACAGCGCTTCTGTGCAACTGTCGGGTAGTCGGGTCGCGCGTCCTGTTGCAACCTAATTTATAGCCCCATCTAACCTTTCCAACTACTAGTCTAACCACGAGCTAAAAAAAGAATCAAAGTCCTAAGTTGCAGTTGTGTGGACTCAGTTGTCCGCTTTATCGATTGGCTTTGCTGTGGAGCGATAACATAATTGAGCCTCTGGATTCCCACTAGAGGGTGTTGTGAAGATCAGAGCAGGTCGATGTTGTGTGGCGGGTCTGCTGTGTTGAAATCGATCGGGTATTTTTAGGGATTGGTTGGGTTGGAGGATGGAAATGGAAGCAGATCAACGGCAGGATGCGGTGTCTCAGAGCCTGAAGGCGCGAATCGTCAGGGAGCAGGAGCGGGTGTTGTTCGCCTTCGGGCCCTACGCCAATCTCACGATCGCGCTCGCCGGTCTGGTGTTGGTCGGGGTGCTTTGGGTGGTAATGCCCGGCCAGGCCATTTGGCTCTGGTATGGCACCTTGCTTGCCACCATTGCCGCCCGCCTGGCTGTGATCCTGCTACATCGGCTTGGCGATCAACCCTCAGCACGCCCCGGCAATTGGGTTCGGGCCTACTCATTTGCCTCGATTCTCACCGGCTTTACTTGGGGCGGGCTGTTTCTGCTGCCCTTTCCTCCCCTGACAGAACATCCGGCGTTGCTCTACAGCATCCTGCTGGGAACTGGTGTTGTCTCCGCCGGGGTGCACGTGTTGTCGATACACCTGTTTACCGCGCTGCTCTATCTCAACCCGTTGATCATCGCGGTGGTCTGGAAACTTGGCACTCTGGGCGAGAGCATCGACGGCTTGATCTTTGTGATGCTGTTGCTGTATGCCATCTTCATCAATGGTGTGGCATTGCGGGAGAATCGCACCTCACTTCAGAATCTCCGTTTGCAGTACCAGAACGATCGCCTGATCGATGGCCTGAAGCAGGCGAAAGCGGTGGCGGAGGCTGCCAGTCAGGCAAAGTCGGCCTTCCTTGCCTCGATGAGCCATGAAATACGGACTCCGATGAACGGCATCATCGGTATGACCGATCTGCTGTTGAGCACCGATCAGGGGGAGCGGCAGCGATACTACACCCAGACGATCAAGCGATCTGCCGACTCCCTGCTCGGCATCATCAACGACATCCTCAACTTTTCCAAGATCGAGGCGGGCAAGCTGGAGTTGACCCAGCGCGACTTCAATCTGCTGGAGCTGTTTGAGGAGACCGGTGAACTGCTCGCTGGACAGGCCCAATGCAAAGGGCTGGAATTGGTGGTGCTGGCCGATCCGGCGCTGGCGGTGATGGTGCATGGCGACGACAATCGGCTGCGTCAGGTGTTGATCAACCTGCTGGCCAACGCGATCAAATTCACCGAGCATGGTGAAGTGCTGCTGCGCGCCACAATGGGCAAGGGGAGTGCATCAGATGTTGCTGTGCGGGTGGAGGTCTTCGATACCGGCATCGGCATGAGCCAGGAGGAGCAGACTCAGATCTTCGGTGCATTCTCCCAGGCTGATGGCTCGACCCAGCGGCGCTTCGGCGGGACTGGGCTGGGGCTCTCCATCTCCGATCAGCTGATGCGTATGATGGGCAGCCGGATCGATGTGGAGAGCGCACCGGGACAGGGTTCGCGATTCTGGTTCGATCTCCGCCTGCCGCTCAGCAGCGGTGAGATGAGCAGCGCCCCGCAGCCCCTCGAACTGCTTCGCGACAAGCGCATCCTGCTAGTGTGCGACAATGAAACTGCCTGCGCTGCGTTCACCGACAAGCTCCAGCTGGCCGGCATGCAGCGTGAAACTCTGGTCCGGGCCGAACAGATGATGCCACTGTTGCAGCGCAGCGTTGAGTGTGGCGAAGGGTTCGACTTTATTCTGATCAACAAGGGGCTGGATGGCAGCGTAGGGCTCAATCTTATTCATCAGATCCAGCATGAGTTTGGCGATCAGCTGCCCAACCGTCTGCTGCTGGTGGGTATTGAGCCGAGCAGCCAGGTACGGGAGGCGGTGAGCCGGGGGGATTGTGAACTGCTCAACAAGCCGGTGCGTACCCAGACCTTGTTTAATACCATGCAGCGGATGCTCGATCCGGAGGTTGAGATCGCACCAGAAAAGAGCTGGAGGCATCAAGAGGAGGAGCCGCAGTATAAACCGCAGAGGTTTGAAGGGGTCCGGGTGCTGCTGGCGGAGGATAATCCGATTAATCGGGACCTCGCCCTGATCATGCTGAAAGAGCATCTGGGTTGCCAGGTGGAGCTTGCCGTGAATGGGCAGGAAGCGGTGGATGCCGCCAGTGCGGTTAAATACGATCTGATCCTGATGGACTGCCACATGCCAGAGCTGGATGGCTTTGGCGCAGCGCAGGAGATACGCCGGCGTGAGCGGCAGTTGGCAGTGAACCGCCCGGTGACGATCATCGCGCTGACCGCTGATGTGCAGGCGGGGGTCAAACAGAAGTGTAATACGGCGGGCATGGACGGATATCTCAGCAAGCCTTTCTCCCTGCAGCAGCTGGCTATCGTGATGCAACACTGGGTGACTCCCGTTGGAGGGAAGCTAAAGGCGGAAGCTGCAGAGTCGCCTGCGGCGATGAAAGAGGAGCTGATCCTTGACCGCCGGATGCTGAATAAGATCCACACGATGGGTGGTGTCGACAGCAGTGACCTTCTGGAGGAGATGATCCGCTTCTATCTGGAGAGCAGTCCGCAGCAGATTAGTCAGATACTGGATGCTGCGGGTGAGCAGGACCAGCAGTTGTTTGCCGAGACCAGCCACCAGCTGATCTCCAGCAGCGCTACCCTGGGCGCCTCCCGGCTCGCCTCAGCCTGCCGGGAGGCAGAGCAGAAAGCCCGCAGCGATGGGGGGCATGATCTGCTGCCGCTAGCCCAGCAGATTGAGCTCGAGTACCAGCTGGTCAGCGAAGAGCTGGGCAACGAACTGCAGCAGTTGCGGGACAGCTAATAAAAGGGTCACTGGATAGCCGACATGCCCAAGCAAGGAACACAGTGAATACCTCCATGTATGCTTGAAGGCGGCATCTCTGCCACCAACACCCTCGCTTGGATATGTCGGCTATCCATCGGTCTCGCCTCTCTCCCCCTCACACCACCCGGTCGTTGCCGCCATCCACCGGGATCTGCGCGGCGGTAGTCTTGGCAAACAGCTCTCCACAAAGCTCTGCCGCCAGCTCCGCCACATCCCGGCTGGTTACCTCGGTCTTCAGCAGATTACGCGTCTTGTACTCCGCCACGCTCATGCCGTAGTGATCGGCCCGCGCCTGCAGTACCTGATCGCTCCAGATGCCGGTGTCGAATACCGCGTCCGGGTGCAGGCTGTTGATGCGGATGCCGTCGGCCGCCCACTCCAGCGCGACGATCCGTGCCAGTTGGTTGAGCGCCGCCTTGGAGGCGGAGTAGGCCGCTGCACCTGCCCCGGGGGCCGGCACGTTCTTTGAACCGATCACCACCACCCGGCCATGCCGCGGTGCCTGCAGCAGCAGCGAATGGCACTCCCGCAGCAGGCTCAGATTGGCGTCCAGGTTGACCTGCATCACCTTGCGCCACTGTTCATCCGTCAGCTCTGCCACCGGACAGCCGCCGGGGAAGATGCCGGCGTTGAGGATCAGCATATCGAGGCCGCCGAAGGCGAGCAGGGTCTGCTCAAGCGCGTCTTTGAGCGCGTTGCTGTCGGTTACATCACAGCGGATGCCGAGGAACTCGGCCCGATCGTAGAGCCCTGTGATCTCGGGATTGAGATCGAGCCCCACCACTGCCGCACCGCGTGCCAGTAGCGACTCGACACAGGCCTTGCCGATGCCGGAGGCGGCACCGGTGACCAGTGCAATCTCCCCTTGGAAGGGCGGCGGAGTGCCGCCGGTGCGCAGCTTCGCCTGCTCCAGCTCCCAATACTCCACATCGAAGATATCGCTGGCCGGCAGGGCGCGCCAGCCGCCAAGTTGCTCGGCACGCTGGATGATCTGCATGGTGTGGTGGTAGATGTCGGCGACAATGCCAGCTTCCTTGGCACTCTTGCCGACGCTCAACATGCCGAGCTGCGGATCGAGCACCACCCGCGGTGCCGGATCAAGTATCTGCACCGGATTGCGCGCCTGGGGTGATTGTTGTTCGAAATAGTCGCGGTAGGCCTTGGCGTAAGCCGCTACATCGCTGCCCAGCATCGGTAGCCGCTTAGTGCGGATCACATGGTCTGGGGTGGCGGGTCCCTGTTGGGAGATGGTGGCGAGATTGTCGCGGCCGCAGAAGGACATGGCTTCAGGTGAACGATGGCTCTGCAGGAGCATTGGCTGGCCCGCGGCCTCTGATAATGATTGGCGCAAAGCTGACAGGGTGCTGGTGTCTGGCGGGGGAGGGGACAGTGCTTCCGGCAGCTGCCAGGCCCCCTGGGCCTGTAGGTATGCTTCCGCTCGCTGTACCAGGGTGATCATCCGTTCATAGGATTCTTTGGCGCTCTCGCCGAAGGAGAAGAGGCCGTGGTTCATCAGCACCATGCCGATGGTGTTGGGGTTGACCTGTTTGGGAAACGCCTTGGCCACCAGCCGTGCCAGATCGAAGCCCGGCATCACATAAGGGATGATCACCAGTTCGTCGCCATAGATCTCGCGGATGCGCGCCTCACCATCCTTGGTATTGGTGATGGTGATGATGGCGTCGGCGTGGGTGTGGTCGACGAACTTGTAGGGCAGGGTGGCGTGTAGGATCGCCTCCACCGAGGCGGTAGGAGCGCTGGCGAGAGTCTGGTGGGTCTTCAGCTGATTTACCATCTCTAGATCGGAGAGGGATTCCAGTTCAGCCAACCTCAGCAGGTGTGCCATCCGTACCGGAGTGTAGCCCGCTGCCTCGATGGTCGCCAGATCCCAGCCGCTGCCCTTGACGTAGAGGATCTCCTCCGCCTCGCCGAACAGGTCAGGTTGGCGGATCTTCACCGAGGTGTTACCGCCGCCGTGCAGTACCAGTGAGGGATCCTGGCCGAGCAGGCGTGAGCTGTAGACCCGTAGTTGCAGGTCGTCGGTGAATCGGGCGGCTTCGGTGTCGTTCCAACGGTTTTTCATGGCACTACTCTCTCAGTTGTTCTGCTGTGTGGCTGTCAGCCGGGCGTTTTGCCTATCGCTGTTCCACCTCGAAGCGGTAGGCGGCGTGACAGGCGACGCAGTTCTGCATCAGCTCAGCGAGCTGGGTGAGGCTGTGGCCTGGATCCCCTAGCTGCTCCGCATCCAGCGCCAGTTGGTCAAACCGAGTATGGGTGTCGAAGCCGAGTTTTTTGAACTCCAGGGGCAGCTTTCCCATCAGTGTGCCGGGCACCCCCTGCTGGGCGGCGAGGCCCACCTGGCGGGCGCTGGCGGCGACCCTTGCCATCTCTTCATTGGCGGTTCCGGTGGTGATCTGCTGGACACTGGCGAGAAAGGCGCGCATCTCGGAGAGCACCAGATCCCGCTCGCCGGTGCTCAGCTGGATTGCAACCCGGCCATCGCTTGCCGGTACGGTGCTGCCCTGGATGAGAAATTTGTAGGCGCCGGCGGCGATTAGCAGCAATAGGATTGTGACCAGACTCCAACACTTCTTACACATATTTTATTCCTTATAGGGTGGTTTTTAGATTAGAGGATTAATCCCACCACGGTACCGGTGAGGCAGGTGGCCAGGGTGCCAGAGAGTAGCGAGCGCATCCCCAAGGCGACGATCTCGTTGCGCCGTTCGGGGGCCATCGCGCCCATGCCGCCAAGCATGATGCCGAGGCTGCCGAAATTGGCGAAGCCACACAGGGCATAGGTCATGATCAGCCGGCTGCGCTCGGAAAGGGTCCCCTCCGGCAGCTGGCTCATCTGCAGGTAGGCGAGAAACTCGTTCAGCACCGTCTTGGTGCCCATCAGCGCGCCAGCGGCCGGGGCCTCGGGCCAGGGGATGCCCATGCTCCAGACAATCGGCGCCATCAGCCAGCCGAGTAGCCGCTCCAGGGTGAGCGGTGAGCCAGCTATCTCAGGCAGCAGGCTGAGGGTTTGGTTGAGCAGGCTGACCAGGGCCACCAGCACCACCAGCAGGGCGATGATGTGGGCCAGCAGGTGCAGGCCGTCGATGGTGCCTTTGGTAACGGCGTCCATGCTGCTCTCCGCCTGCTGTGGCAGTACCAGTTGACCGGCGGTGCTTTCGCCGGTCTCCGGCACCATCAGCCGTGCCACCATGATCGCGGCGGGGGCGGAGATGATCGAGGCGGTGAGGATGTGGCCCATCGCGTCGGGCAACACCGGACCGAGGATCGCGGCATAGAGCACCATCACGGTGCCGGCGATGGTGGCCATGCCGAGGGTCATCAGGGAGAAGAGCTCGCTACGGGTCATCTGATTGAGGTAGGGGCGCACCAGTAGCGGAGCCTCGACCATGCCAACAAAGATATTGGCGGCGGCGCCCAGCCCCAGCGCACCGCCGATGTTGAGGCTCCGCTGCAACAGCCAGGAGAAACCGCGCACTAGCAGCGGCAGCAGCCGCCAGTAGAAGAGCAGGGCGGACAGCGCACTCATCACCAGAATCAGCGGCAGTGCCTTGAAGGCGAGAATGAAACTGGACCCCGGGGTGCTCTCGCTGAACGGCAGATCGGCGCCGCCCAGGTAGCCAAACACGAATGAGGTGCCAGCCTCGGTGGCGGTCTGTAACGCTAGGATGGCGTGGTTGAGACTGAGGAACAGCGTCTTGAAGAGCGGCAGCTTGAGCAGCAGCAGGGCCAGTAGCAGCTGCAGGCCAAGACCGGTGGCGATCAGTCGGAGATCGGCCTGGCGGCGATCCTCGCTGAACAGCCAGGCCAGCGCGGTGAGCAGGATCAGGCCAAGCAGGCTCTGCGTGCTCTCCACTCTCTAGCGCTCTATGCGGATCAGGATGTAACCCAGCTCCTGATACTGGCGGATCTGCACCGGACCTACCGGGGCGACATCCACATAGTCGGGGAAGTCCGACTCATCGGCGTTGTACCAGCTGGCGTGGGTGCCGCAGACATGCAGATCGACATCCTGCTGCTGGGTGAGGGACTGTACCGCGTCATGCACCGGTCTGAACGCCTCACGATGTTCAGTTTTCAGGGCGAACATCTCGACTCCGTGGGTGACTACGGCGACGGGCAGCCCGGGGAAGCGTTGGCGCAGTCGCTCGATCTGTTTCACGGTTTTGGGGATCGCCCAGCCCAGGTCGTCGTCATCGTCCTCAGCGATCTCGAAGACAACTCCCTCCGGTGCCTCGTCGAGGGCGAGGATCTGCTCGATACCTGAGGCCGCCTGAGTAGTGGCGCCGACCAGCAGCATCAGGGAGATGAGAAGGCTGGTTAGCCAATCTCCAGGGTGCCGCTGCATAGTCGGTTTAGAAGTTGTCGGTGGAGATGAATAGGCCGACCCGCAGATCCTTGGCGACGTAGATCTCACGGCCATCTACCTTCATCACGCCATCACCGACACCGAGTACCAGTTTGCGGCTGATGACTCGCTTCATATCGATGTGATAGGTCACCTTGCTGGCTTTTGGCAGCACCTGGCCGGTGAACTTGACCTCGCCCACTCCCAGCGCGCGACCGTGGCCGGGGTTGCCGACCCACGCCAGGAAGAAGCCCACCAGCTGCCACATTGCGTCGAGGCCCAGACAGCCAGGCATGACCGGGTCGCCGGGGAAGTGGCAGTCGAAGAACCAGAGGTCAGGGTTGATATCCAGTTCGGCGTGGATCTCCCCCTTGCCATACGCGCCGCCCTCGTCGGAGATCTTGATGATGCGGTCCATCATCAACATGTTCGGCGTGGGCAGTTGTGCGTTGCCCGGGCCGAACATCTCACCGCGTCCGCATGCCAACAGCTCTTCGCGGCTGAAGGAGGATTGTTTGGTCATTTTTTACCTCTTTAAGAGTGGCTGGTGACGCCGGCAGGGATGGCTGCCGCTGAAAACGGCGTAGTTTCGTGGTTTTGAGGCGCAGATGTCAAATTCCCTGCCACCAATCGGTTGCCTTTCGCTGGTGAGAGTTTTGGCTGGCGTTCGTTTGAAAAAGTCTGCGGTGGAGTGGTGGTGAACCCCTTTCCCGGGGTTCTAAACTTACCGCGATGGATGCCGACCCGAAGAATACAGGCGAAACATCTTGAGGTACGTCTCAAGGGTTTCTTCGGGGCGGTAACCGATCTCAGGAGCGGCAGCTCGAAAGCGTTGTGGTTTACATAAGTGAGCGGGTTCGCAGTTCTTGAGATCGGTGTTTGTTTGCACGAACTTCTTTTCAGGTTGTAAGTCAGACAAGGTGTTAAAAAGGGCATCAGGACCTAATGCCCAGCATGGTTGGCAATAGGTTGGAAGGTGGCACCCCAGCGGATGACGGGGGCCGCCTTCCGTTTTTTTGGCAATCCAGTCCCGTAAAGGTGTCCGTTGAATGATTGTCTGACCTTGCAGGAAAGGCCAGTCATCCGGCCTTAGCCAATGTCGATCGACAGCCTTTCCCTATTGCTCTCTGCCTGGAGCCCCTCTAAAAAATCAATCTCCTGCACGCATTTATTTCCCCTGTTTGCAATTTAGTGCGCCTGTATAGCTACAAAGCGTGCGCTCTTCACCTTTTTAGTCATTCCTGTTGAGCCGGTCTGCGGATTTGATCAAATATCTGGCACTCCTGCTTCTATGGCAGGTGAGCAGGGTGTCTCTTTATTAGCAACAAACAACAAGGAATCCGCATGAGATCGCACTCTCCCGGCAATCAGAATCGCCCCAAATTCCGTGTCTCCGTGCTGGCCGTTGCAGTTGCGGCCACCTTGGCCGGCTGCGAGCTTGGTGGTATCGACGATGTGGGCAGCAGCTCCGGCACAGGCAGCGACAGTGCACGGAGTATTGGTGGTGGTGGCGTTAAAGGGCCGCTGGCTGATGCAGTGGTTAAGGTCTACCAGGTCGATTACAGCGCCGCCGGCTTCAAGGGGGCGCTGCTGGCTACCGGCAGCACCGATGCGGCTGCGGCGATCCAGGGGCTGAGCTTGCCGGTCCCGCTCAATCCGCCCTATGTCATGGAGTTCACCAGCGACGCTAACACCACCGATATCACTACCGGTGCCGCGCCGGTGATTTCCACCATGCGTACCGTGATCACCCAGGCGTTGCTCGACAGCGGTGAGCAGATCTACGCCACCCCGTTGACCACCATGGCCACCGATCTGGCGATCAAAAATGCCGACAGCGCTGCGCCCTATAGCGGTAATGGCGACGGTGCAGTGACGCAGGCGGAGTTTCTCGCTGCGCTGCCGGTGGCCGCCTCCCAGGTGACCTCTACACTCGGTTTTGGTGTCGATAGCAGCATCGACATTTTCGACACTCCGCCGCTGATCAACGACACCACGGATAGTGCCGAAGAGCAGCGTGCCACCGCCACCTATCGCACCGCGGTGGAGGCGTTGACCGCAGTGGTCTACGAGATGGAGCAGCATTCCACCGGCAACTCCAATGCGGTGTTGAGTGAGCTGGCCAATGACCTGGCGGATGGCGCCATCGACGGCAGCGTCGACGGTAAACCCAGCAGTGTCATTGAAAATTCAGCCCTCGACGTGCTGGACCAGGATCCCGCCTCGCTGCCGATCCCAGGTGACCCGCAGAACCGTACCGTGGGTGATGTAGAGCAGGTGCTGACCGATGAGAAGAACACCACTGGCTCCACTACCAATACCGATGATCTGAGCAATGGCGCCATCGCCGTCACCCCGGAGCCGGCGCAGACCGATCCCGATCTGGATAACGACGGCACCCTGAATGCAGACGATGCCTTCCCCACCGACCCGGCAGAACAGACCGACACCGATGGCGATGGTGTTGGCAACAATGCCGACGGTGATGATGATAACGATGGCGTTTCCGACGCCAGCGACGCCTTCCCGCTTGACCCGAATGAGTCTCTCGACCGTGACGGTGACGGCATCGGTAATAACGCCGATGACGATGATGATGGGGACGGTGTGTTGGATGTGGACGATGACTTCCCGCTCAATCCCGACGCCTCTAGTGCCAGCGACGCGGACGGCGATGGCTGGCCGGCAGGACAAGATCCCGACGACCAGGATGCCGCCAACCCGGGCAGCCCGTTTGTCGACACTGACGGTGATGGCATCGGCAACGACACCGATGCGGATGACGACAATGATGGCGTACAGGATAGCAGTGACGCCTTCCCGACCGATGCTGCCGAGCATACCGATACCGATGGCGACGGCATCGGTAACAATGCCGACACGGACGATGACGGTGACGGCACCGCGGACAGCGCCGATCCCTTCCCGCTGGATGCCTCAGAGCACCGTGACACCGACGGCGACGGCATCGGTGACTCTCGCGATAGCGATGACGACAACGACGGCATCAGCGATAGCCAGGAGATCGCCAATGGCACCGACCCGCTGAAGCGGGACAGCGACGGCGATGGCCGCTTCGACGGCTCAGACGCCTTCCCCATGGATGCCAGTGAAGACACCGACAGTGACGGTGACGGCATCGGCAACAACGCCGACAGCGATGACGACGGGGACTCAGTGAGTGACGCCGATGAGCGCAGCAACGGCACCAAGCCGCTGGTGGCCGATACCGATGGGGATGGGGTTGATGACGGCCATGACGCCTTCGCCCTCGACCCCGCTGAGTCGGTGGATACGGATGGCGATGGCATCGGCAACAATGCCGACACGGATGATGATGATGACGGCACCGATGACGTCCACGACGCCTTTCCCCTTGATCCCGGCGAGAGCCTCGATACCGATGGCGACAGCATCGGCAACAACGCCGATAGCGATGACGACGGCGACGGCTTCGCAGATGCCAACGACGCCTTCCCGCTCGATGCCGGTGAACACCTCGATACCGATGGTGACGGCATCGGTGACAACGCCGACAGCGATGATGATGGCGACGGCCTGAGTGATAGCGCCGAGAGCAGCGCCGGGACCAATCCGTTATTGAGCGATAGCGATGGTGATGGGGCAGATGACGGAGCTGACGCCTTCCCTCTGGATGGTACCGAGAGCCTGGATACCGACGGCGACGGCATTGGCAACAATGCCGACACGGATGATGATGGTGACGGCACCGATGACGCCCACGACGCCTTTCCCCTCGATGCGGGAGAGACCAGGGACACCGATGGTGACGGGATCGGCGATAACGCCGACAGCGACGATGACGGTGATGGCGTCGATGACGCGCATGACAACTGTCCGTTGCACGCCAACTCGGATCAAGAGGATGGCGACGGCGATGGTGAGGGCAACATCTGCGATGGCGGCCCGGCAACCTGGGGCGGTTTCAACTGGAACGACGGAAGCACATGGCAATGAGAATGATGAAACTTGAGGACAAAACAATGGCAAGAAAAATCAGACTGGCAGCACTTTCTCTGGCCATGAGTGGGATGCTGGCAACCTCGGCAATCGCCTCTGAGGTGACGATTCCGAACACCTTTAGCGCCGGTTCTCCCGCCGTGGCGAGCGAGGTGAATGCCAACTTCAGCGCGGTGAAGACAGCGGTGGATGACAACAACCGCCGCGCCGACGAGCTGGAGGCGCTGGCGAATAAGCTTGATAGTGACATGACAGCGGCGCTCACGGAGGCCAACAACCGCCTCAGCGCACTGGAGTCCCAGCTCGCCCAGATAGTGGGTGGCAGTGGCGCTGCCCTGACCCAAGCGAGCCTGACCGGTGTCTATAAATTTATCTATATGGATGTCGAGATGATCGGCAATCTGGATAACTACTCGGAACAGGGCGCCTCGATTGGCAAGGGCGATATCACCTTCGACGGAGCGGGTGGCTTCACCGTGGTCGATACCAGTGACAAACATGTCTCACAGGGGGTGAGGGCGGGCACCGATCCGCTCAACAGCGGCATCATGTTCACTACCACACAGACCGTGGACAGCACTCTGGAGAGCGCTTCTGGCACCTATACAGTCAGCCCGGACGGCAAGGTGACCCTGACCTTCGCCGACGACGGCTCACAGCTGGACATCCACATGGCGCCTGGGTTGATCATGGGGACCGGCGGTATGGCTGAGACGGAGAGTCTGAATGGCGGTGGCGACCGCACCGCAGGCTCACTGGTGGTGGTGGTGAAGAAGTCGAACTGACTGCGATTTCAAAATTGAGTGACAGACCCCGGCGCCAGGCCGGGGTCTGTCGTTTTATTAACCCGTAATGAAATGATTCATAGGGCCGGCCCTTCGCCGCCGTCTTTGACCGCTCGAAAGAAAAGATATGTCGGGCGCGGCCCGCTCTATCGAAGTGAGATCAGGCCAACTGCTGCCGGATGTGGGCGACGATCCCATCCAGCGGGATGAAGCTGTTCTCGCTATCGTTGCGGCCGCGATACTCCACCTTGCCCTGATCCAGCGAACGCTCGCCGATCACCACCCGGTGTGGGATGCCGATCAGTTCCATGTCGGCAAACATGAAGCCAGGGCGCACGTCGCGGTCGTCCAGCAGCACCTCAATGCCGAGGGCCTGCAGCTCGGTGTAGAGTTGCTCCACCGCCTCGCGCACCCGCGCTGACTTGTGCAGTTTCATCGGGCAGATCGCCACCTGGAAGGGGGCAATGGAGGCGGGCCAGCTGATGCCGTGCTCGTCGTGGTGTTGCTCGATGGTAGCGGCCACCACCCGTGATACGCCGATGCCGTAGCAGCCCATGGTCATCACCACCGCCTTGCCGTTCTCATCGAGTACAGTGGCGTTGAGCGCCTGGCTGTACTTCTGGCCGAGCTGGAAGATGTGGCCGACCTCGATGCCGCGGGCGATGGTGAGTCTGCCCTTGCCGTCGGGGCTCGGATCACCCTCGCGCACATTGCGCAGATCGGCGATCTGCTCCGGCTCCGGTAGGTCGCGGCCCCAGTTGATGCCGAAGTAGTGTTTGCCGTCGATGTTGGCGCCGGCGCTGAAGTCGGCCATCTGCGCCACCGTGCGGTCGACGATGCAGGGGATCGGCAGCTTGACCGGGCCGAGGGAGCCGGTGCCAGCGCCGATCGCGGCGCGGATCTGCTCCTCGCTGGCCATCTCCAGAGGGCTGGCCACCTGTGGCAGCTTCTCCGCCTTGAGTTCGTTCAGCTCGTGGTCGCCGCGCACCAGTAGCGCCACCAGCTCCGCCTCGTCCTCCTCGTCGGCAACCACGATCAGGGTTTTAACGGTCTGCTCAATCGGCTGCTCGAACTGTTCCACCAGCTCCTGGATGGTCCTGGCGTTGGGGGTGTCGACCAGCTCCATCTGTTTCGAGGGGGCGGGGCGATTGCCGGCGGGGGCGATGGCCTCGGCCAGCTCCACGTTGGCGGCGTAGTCCGACTCGGTGGAGAAGGCGATGGCGTCCTCGCCGGAGTCGGCCAGCACATGGAACTCGTGGGAGGCGTTGCCGCCGATCGAGCCAGTGTCTGCCGCCACCGGGCGGAAGTCGAGGCCGCAGCGGCTGAAGATGCGCGAGTAGGTCAGGTACATGCGTTCGTAGGTTTGCTGCAGCGAGGCCTGATCGGCGTGGAAGGAGTAGGCATCCTTCATCAGGAACTCGCGGGCGCGCATTATGCCGAAGCGGGGGCGGATCTCGTCGCGGAACTTGCTCTGGATCTGGTAGTAGTTGACCGGCAGCTGCTTGTAAGAGCGTAGCTCGTTGCGCGCCAGGTCGGTGATGATTTCCTCGTGGGTTGGGCCGAAGCAGAACTCACGCTGGTGGCGGTCCTTGAGGCGCAGCAGCTCCGGGCCGTACTGCTCCCAACGGCCCGACTCCTGCCACAGCTCGGCGGGCTGCACCGCCGGCATCAGCAGCTCCAGTGCACCGGCGCGGTCCATCTCCTCGCGCACGATGGCCTCAACCTTACGCAGCACCCGCAGCCCTAGCGGCAGCCAGGTATAGAGACCGGCGGCGAGTTTGCGGATCATGCCGGCGCGCAGCATCAGCTTATGGCTGGCGGTCTCGGCGTCAGCGGGGGTTTCCTTGACGGTCTGTAGCGGGAACTCGGAGGTGCGCATGGGATGATGATCCTGTGGTGGGCCTATGGTGAAAAGGCGGGATTCTAGCCTGAGCGGCGCGGAGGGTCACCTGTTTGCATGCGCGGGGCGTGGCTGGCAGGTCACTCCAGGTTGGCAAGATAGCTAGCGACCGCTTCGATCTCTTGCGGGGTGCGCAGCTGCTTGGCGCGGGCGGTCATCCAGGGGTTGCTGCGCCGTCCACTCAGGTTCTGGAACTCTTTTAGGATTTTGATGATGTATTCCGGTCGCTGCCCGGCCAGGTGAGCGTAGCCGCTCTCACCGCGGCCATCCGCACCGTGACACTCGACACAGAAGCGGTGGTAGAGCTGTTTTCCTTGCTCCATCAGTTCGCTGCGTCCGCCGCCTGTTGGAATCATCTGTTGCTGAGAATAGTAGAGCGCGAGTTTGATCTTGTCCTCCTGGGAGAAGCTTTTGGCCAGCCCGCCCATGAAAAAGTCGTAGCGGCGGCCGTCGCCGAAGCGCTGGAACTGGTCGACCAGATAGATCGGGTTCTGGCCGGCGAGACTGGGCACCCCTTCGCGTACTGCGTTGCCATCCTCGCCGTGACAGTGTTTGCAGAGCACTGCGCGGTGCCGTGCCTCTCGCATCAGCTTGTCCCGTCGCTTGGCGTCGGTGTTGAGCTGGGTGATGCGCTCTGCCAGTTCACGTCTTACTTTGAGATCCTGGGTTTTCATCGCGTGCTGCCAAGCTGGCATCGCTGTGGCGCTGGTTTGGTGGGGCTTGGTGTCGGCGGCAAACAGGCTGGATGTGTTGGCGCACAGGGCGAGGGCGGTCAAGAGTAGAAAGCTGCGCATATTCAGCGTCCCTGAAAAAAATATGGTTATCCTCCCGTACAGGATTCTGCGCCATGCCTTGGTTGAAAGCAAAATAGGGCGAGGCGCCGGGCGGCAGGCCCAGACGTGACCGGCTTCGTTCCGGCGTGGTGCGCGCATGCCTATACTCGGATGGAGTGGGCGGCACAGCTTCTGCCGTCGAGATCCATCGCAGTGAGATGAGAGAGATGAGCAACCAAGCCGAGTGTGATCTGGCGCTGTTTCAGGCGAGTCTGCAGCGGGCAACCGGTGATCCGGCTTTCTACGATCTGTTCTACCAACGTTTTATCGAAAGCTCACCGAATATCGCACGGGTGTTTCAGAATCGTGACATGGTACAGCTGAAGAAGAAGCTGGCAATCACCCTGGAAATGGTGGCGGATACCGCTGAGGGTAAGCCCGGTCTGATGATGTATCTGGAGATGCTGGGCAAGATCCATCAGCGGCTGGAGATCAAGGGGGCCTATTTCAATGGCTGGCGTGATGCGCTGCTGGAAACGGTGGCTGAGACCGATCCGGACCTCGATGAGGCGACCCGCCAAGCGTGGCGTCAGGTCATCGACGATGTAACCACGCGCATGCTGCAGGGGTGATCGCTCAGCGTTCGAAGGTGGCGCCGTTCCACCCCCATAGATGGCGCTGGGCGTCGGCAAACTCGATATAGATCCGTTCGGCGCTGATCCCCAGTCGATCGGCGATCAGGTGACAGAGGGCATCGGAGAGCTCCTGGGTGCGCTCGCCGGGCAGGCCGATGCTCTTCAGTTCTAGGTAGGCGAGGGGGGCGTCGCTGCCGGCGAACAGCATCTCGGGATTCTGCTCCAGGGAGACCATGACAAAACGCTCCGGCTTGCCGAGCAGTGCAGCGACTTCGGCAGAGGCCTTGCGTAGCAGCGACTTACGTTGGTCTGGCTCGATCGGTTGGTTGGTCTGGATCTTCAGCAGTGGCATCTCTCTCCTCCCTTGACCCTATCGACCACAGTTTTCATTGATCTGCTGCTGTGCGGTTGCGATGCGTGCCTGGCGCTCCTCCTCGGTGAGGCGCAGGTATTGGCCATCGGCGGTGCGCAGTCTGCGACCACCCAGTGATTGGAGGGTCGCCAGATTGTGGCGTGCACTCTGACACCTCTGTTGTTTCAGCGTCTTCTGCTGATCCGCCTGCTGCTGGGTTTGTTTCTGCAGCAGGCGATCCTCTTGTCGGTCCTCCAGCTGCTGGCGCAGGGCGTTGAGGCGCGCTCTCCCGGTTGGCTTGCCGGCGCTCGTTTCCCCTTGATATCTGTGGTTGATGATTGTGGCCTCGCCTTGGGGGGGCGGGCTCTGCGAGTAGACGGTGACGCCGTTTTCATCGACCCAGCGGTAGCTGGTCTCCGCCTGTAGGAGAGGGCTGATGAGCAGCAGTAGGGCGGCTGCGGTAGGGGTTGGTGTCTGCATGATCGATGCGGGGTCTGTCTGATGATTTGCTCTATTATGCGTCACTGCTGCTGATTCTCAAGCAGGGATCGGAAGCGTAGTGACGGTGGTCGCGTGTGCTCTTCTTGACCTATTCGTGCAGTATTAGTAGTTTGTGCCGTTTTGATATCGTTCTGCCCGGCGTGCCGGGGTATGTCTGGAGGTCACTGACGTGGAACTGAGTGGTGCCGAGATCGTCGTTCAAGCGCTGAAAGACGAGGGCGTCGAGCATGTCTTCGGTTATCCGGGAGGAGCCGTACTGCATATCTATGATGCCATCTTCCAACAGGATGCGGTGAAACACATCCTGGTGCGCCATGAGCAGGGCGCCACCCATGCGGCGGATGGCTATGCCCGCTCGACTGGCAAGCCCGGGGTGGCGCTGGTCACCTCTGGTCCGGGGGCGACCAATGCGGTTACCGGCATTGCCACCGCCTATATGGATTCGATCCCGATGGTGGTGCTGACCGGCCAGGTGCCGACCCCGGTGATCGGCAGCGACGCCTTCCAGGAGGTCGACACAGTCGGCATCACCCGTCCCTGCGTCAAACATAATTTTCTGGTGAAGCGCCTCGATGATCTGGCCGAGACCATAAAGAAGGCATTTTATATTGCCACCACTGGCCGACCCGGCCCGGTGGTGGTCGATATCCCTAAGGATATTACCGATCCGGGCATCAAGATCCCCTACAACTATCCAAAGAAGATCAAGATGCGCTCCTACAATCCGGTGGCCAAGGGTCACCTGGGGCAGATCAAAAAGGCGGTCAACATCATACTCGCTGCGGAGCGGCCGGTCTTCTACACGGGTGGCGGCGTCGTGCTGGGGAATGCCTCCAAGGAACTGACCGAGCTAGTCGATGAACTCGACTATCCGATCACCAACACCCTAATGGGCCTCGGCGCCTATCCGGGCAGTGACCGCCACTTCCTCGGCATGCTCGGCATGCACGGTACCTACGAGGCCAATATGGCGATGCACGAGACCGATGTGCTGATCGCCGTGGGGGCCCGCTTCGATGACCGGGTGACCGGCCATGTGCAGCAGTTCTGCCCGAACGCGACGATCATCCATATCGATATTGACCCGGCATCGATCTCGAAGAACGTGCGGGTCGATGTCCCCATCGTCGGGCCGGTGCAGCAGGTGCTGAAGGATATGCTGAAGGTGCTCAAAGGGCACAATAAGCGTCCCGACAGCGAGGCGCTGACCCGTTGGTGGGAGCAGATCGAGCGCTGGCGGAGCATGCACTGCCTCAAGTTCGAGCAGAAGGACGACGGGCCGATCAAACCCCAGTTCGCCGTCGAGACCCTGCACAGGATCACCGGGGGCGATGCCTTCGTCTGTTCCGACGTGGGCCAGCATCAGATGTTTGCCGCCCAGTTCTACAGCTTCGACAAGCCACGGCGCTGGATCAACTCCGGCGGCCTCGGCACCATGGGCTTCGGCCTGCCGGCGGCGATGGGTGTACAGCTGGCCCACCCTGGCAGAGAGGTGGCGCTGGTGACCGGCGAGGCGAGCATCCAGATGTGTATCCAGGAGTTGGCTACCTGCACGCAGCACGCCTTGCCGCTCAAGATCATGCTGCTCAACAACGGTTATATGGGCATGGTGCGTCAGTGGCAGGAGTTCTTCTACGACAGCCGCTACTCCCACTCCTATGTAGAGGCGCTGCCCGACTTCATCAAGCTGGCGGAGTCCTACGGCCATGTCGGCATGCGCATCGAAAAGCCCGGTGACCTGGAGGGCGCAATGAAGGAGGCCTTCGCGATGAAGGATCGGTTGGTCTTCATGGACGTGGTGATCGACCCGGCGGAGAACGTCTATCCGATGATCGCGGCGGGCAAGGGCCACCACGAGATGTACCTGTCACCGGAGAGCGAGCTGGTCTGATGCGACACATTATCTCGATACTGATAGAAAACGAATCCGGCGCCCTCTCCCGGGTGGCCGGCCTGTTCAGCGCCCGTGGCTACAACATCGAGTCGCTCACGGTGGCGCCGACCCATGACCCGAGCCTGTCGCGCATGACTCTGGTGACCCGTGGCAGCGATGAGATCATCGAGCAGATCACCAAACAGCTGAACAAGCTGGTGGAGGTGGTCAAGCTGCTGGATCTCTCCGAAGGCGAGCATCTGGAGCGCGAGATGATGATGATCAAGCTGCGCGCCGAACGGGGCCAGCGTGAGGAGATCAAGCGTCTGGTGGATATCTTTCGCGGCAAGATTATCGACGTCACCGAGAGCAGCTACATCGTCGAGATGACTGGCCAGGCGGATAAGCTCGATGCCTTTATCAATGCGGTGGATGAAGATCTGGTGGTCGAGGTGGTGCGTACCGGCCCCTCCGGTATCGCACGCGGAGACAAGGGGCTGGGTCTCTGAGGCTCTGCTGGGCCAATGATTAATTATGAATTTTGAATGATGAGTTGAGTGGTGCTCGAAGCGCACTCACCCCTGATTCAAGATTAAGAATTCAAAATTTTTCCGAAGGAAAACAACATGGCTATCAACGTTTATTACGATAAAGATTGCGATCTCTCCATCATCAAGGGCAAGACGGTCGCGATCATCGGTTACGGCTCCCAGGGCCACGCCCATGCCAATAATCTGAAAGACTCCGGCATCAATGTCATCGTCGGCCTACGCGAGGGTTCCCCCTCGGTGATCAAGGCGGAGAACTCCGGCCTGACCGTCAAGCCGGTGGCCGAAGCGGTGGCGGCGGCCGATCTGGTAATGATCCTCACCCCGGATGAGTTCCAGTCTGCCCTCTACCGCGACGAGATCGCCCCTAACCTCAAGCAGGGCGCGGCCCTTGCCTTCGCCCACGGCTTTGCCATCCACTACAATCAGGTCGTGCCGCGCGAGGATCTTGACGTGGTCATGATCGCCCCCAAGGCCCCCGGCCACACCGTGCGTAGCGAGTACGAAAAGGGCGGCGGCATCCCCGATCTGATCGCCGTCTTCCAGGACGCCACCGGCAGCGCCAAGGCGACCGCCCTCTCCTACGCCTCCGCCATCGGCGGTGGCCGCACCGGCATCATCGAGACCACCTTCAAGGACGAGACCGAGACCGACCTGTTCGGCGAGCAGGCTGTGCTCTGTGGCGGTGCGGTGGAGCTGGTCAAGGCCGGCTTCGAGACCCTTACCGAGGCGGGTTACGCCCCGGAGATGGCCTACTTCGAGTGCCTCCACGAGCTGAAGCTGATCGTCGATCTGATGTACGAGGGCGGCATCGCCAACATGAACTACTCGATCTCCAACAATGCGGAGTACGGCGAATATGTGACCGGCCCCAAGGTGATCAACGAGGAGAGCAAGAAGGCGATGCGCGAGGCGCTGCACAACATCCAGACCGGTGAGTACGCCAAGCAGTTCATCCTTGAAGGCCAGACCAACTATCCTTCGATGACCGCCTACCGCCGTCTCAATGCCGCCCACCCGATCGAGCAGACCGGTGAGAAGCTGCGGGCTATGATGCCGTGGATCAAGAAGATCGTGGACAAGTCGAAGAACTGATCCACGCCTTCGCAACGCCCAAAAGCAGCTGGCTGAACAGCCCTGTCCTGTCCGGTGCCTACGACCCTGAACCCATGCCTCACGCGACGCCACGGAGGGCGTCATGGGTGGCAGGGAGGCAATCCTCAACACGGACTTCGATCGTTCGATAACCTCCTCGCACCTTCTGCACCACCCCGCCGCAAATCCGGGTTTGGAGTGGACGCGGTTGCGGTTAAACTTAGCTACCTTGCGGCCCGGGAGGGGCATAGCAATCGGGTTTCCTGCGCATACCGGAACCATTCATCGGCATGAAGATAAAAGTCAGTGAACTCATCGTCAGGTACCTGGAGCGTCTGGGCATCAAGCACATCTTTGGTATACCCGGGGCACATATCCTGCCGGTGTACGATGCCCTCTACGCTGCCGATATCGAGACCATACTGACCAAGCATGAGCAGGGCGCGGCCTTCATGGCGGCTGGCTACACGCGAGCCTCGGGGCGGATCGGTGCCTGTATCTCCACTGCCGGGCCAGGTGCCACCAACCTGATTACCGGGGTCGCCAGCGCCTATGCCGACAAGCAGCCGATGCTGGTCATCACCGGTGAGACCTCGACCCATATCTACGGCAAGGGTGGTCTCCAGGAAAGTTCTGGCGAGGGTGGCAGCATTGACCAGGTGATGCTGTTCAAGGGCATCACCCGCTACAATAAGATCATCGAGCGCACCGACTATCTGCCTCAGGTGCTGACCCAGATCACCAAGATCCTGCTGGCCCCGAACTCCGGCCCGGTGTTGCTGAGCCTGCCCTTCAATGTGCAGCAGGAACTGGTCGACGCGTCGATCCTCGACGGTATCAAGACCGAACGCCATACCCATGCCATCCGCGGCAACAGCAATGCGATCGACGCTCTGGCGGAGATGATCGTGCAGGCGCAGCGCCCGGTGATCCTGGCCGGCTTTGGCTGTATCCGCTCCGGGGCGCAGCAGGTCCTGGCGCGTCTCAGCGAGACGCTGAACATCCCGGTCGCCACCAGCCTGAAGGCCAAGGGGGTAATCGACGAACGCGCGCCGCTGTCGCTGGGCAGCCTCGGCGTTACCTCCAGTGGTGAAGCCCACGAGTATATTGTCGAGCGCGCCGATTTGATCCTGGTGCTGGGAGCCGGCTTCAACGAACGCACCAGCTACGTCTGGGAGCCCAGCCTGCTGCAGAGCAGACGGGTGCTGCAGATCGACAACGACCAGGAACAATTGGAAAAGGTGTTCGATGCCGACATCGCCTTCTGCGGCGATATCCGCGAGACCCTCGACGGCATCCTCGGCTATCTCGAGCGTCACGGCATCGAGCATTCCTCCGCCAGCGGGCCGCAGGCGGAGATCGCTGAACTCAAGGCCAGTGGCGGCGCGAAGCGCATCCTGCAAACGGGCTTCGAGCTGGTCGAGGCGTTCTTCGCGCAGCTGGAGCGCCATTTTCCGCGGGATGCGGTGGTCTTCGACGACAACATTATCTATGCGCAAAACCTCTTCCATGTCGCTGCGGGCAACCACTACCACCCCAACTCGGGTATCTCCTCGCTGGGGCACGCGGTGCCGGCGGCGATCGGCGCACACTTCGCCCTCGAACTGCCGACCTTCGCGGTGCTTGGTGACGGTGGTTTCCAAATGTGCGCGATGGAGCTGATGACCGCGGTCAACTACCGCAAGCAGCTGAATGTTGTGGTGTTCAACAATTCCAGCATGGGGTTGATCCGTAAGAACCAAGTCCAACAGTACGACGGGCGCCTGATCAGCTGTGACTTCGTCAATCCCGACTACGCTTACCTGGCCAAGGCCTTCGGCATCGCATACTACAAGGTCGCGCGCGAGGCGGATCTGGAGAGCTTGTTTGCGCAGGCTGACCTGCACAACGGGATCAACCTGATCGAGATCCTGATCGACAAGAATGCCTTTCCCAACTATCGCTCGCGGCGCTGAGGCAAGGCTGCTCCGCGCATGTCTGTAGCCGATTCATCCCTGCTCAGCCAACTGTTCGAGCGCTTTGCTATAGAGCCCTCCACGGAGGCCTTGCGTAGCGCCTGGCTGGCCAAGCCGCACGGCTCCGCTGCGGACAGGGTCTATCGCGATGCCTTGGAGTGGCTGGAAAGAAAGCTCTGGAGCGGGGGCGTGCAGCCCGAGTTGCTGGCGCTCTACCAGGCGCTGTTCCGCGAGTTCGAGCAACAGCGCGATGCCGACTCGGACGACCGCCGTCACCACTTTGTAGTGGTGATCCCGGTTGCCGACCGCCCCGAACACCTGCGCAGTTGCCTGGCCAGCCTGCTTAAGCTGTGCCAGCTCTACCGTTACGGTAGCTACCGGGATGGCCGTTTTACCCACGTTAGCGTGCTGCTCGCCGACGACAGCGAGCAGCACGCCAACCAGCGTAGCCATCGCGAGATCGCGGCCGACTTCACTGCCCGGGGCCTGACCACTGAGTACTTTGGTGCCGACGCCCAGCGTGAGCTATTCGCTCGCCTGCCGGTGAGTAGTCGCAGCGCCTTGCAGCGTATGCTCGGCAGCGGCGAACCGTTGCATCACAAGGGTGCCTCGATCACCCGCAACCTCGCCTATCTCCACCTCGCCAGCCACTTGCCAGCGCAGCCCAGGCAGCTCTTCTACTGTATCGACAGCGACCAGGAGTTCCGGGTGCGGATCGATACTGCGCAAGGCGAGCGCAACCTCTACGCGCTCAACTACCTGCATCAGCTCGACCGCATCTTCACCACAACGGACGCACAGGTGCTGACTGGCAAGGTGGTTGGTGATCCGCCAGTATCGCCGGCGGTGATGGCCGGTAACTTTCTCGAAGACGTGTTGGGTTTTCTGTTGCGAATGGCACAGCTGGATGTCTCGCAGGCCTGCCAGTTCCACCAACCCAATGGCGATAAGGTTAGTGATGCCTCCTACCATGACATGGCCGATCTGTTCGGCTTCAAGTCTGAGGTGGCGAGGTACGACTACCACTGTACCCTGGACGGAGCGCATGACCATGCGGCCTGCTTCGCCGACTTCGCGGTGCGCCTGAACCGCTTCTTCGACGGTGAGCACCCAACCCGACATAGCTATTACGAGCCTGCGGAGCTGCACGCCGGGATCCAGTCGGCGCGCACCATCTACACCGGTAACTACATCTTTCGCCCCTCCGCTTTGCGCTTCGGTATTCCGTTTGCCAGCCTCAAGCTGCGCATGGCCGGCCCGGTGATGGGACGCTTAATCAAGGCCGAGATCGGCCCCGGCTTTGTCTCGGTCAACCTGCCGATGCTGCACAAGCGTACCGTCGCAGGACTGGGCCAGTCGGAGTTCCGCCCCGGCATCGAGCACGGCAATGACCGCATCGATCTGTGCGGCGAGTTTGAACGCCAGTTCTTTGGCGACGTGATGCTGTTCACCGTTGAACAGCTCACTGCCCAGGGCTACCCGGCTAGGTCGCTCTCGAACGCCACGATCGAACAGAGCCTGATCACTACAGAAGGGCGCATGTTTGAGCTCTACAGCGCCAAGCAGGTGCAGATTCTGAACAAACTGGAACGGCTGGAGAGTCTGTTCGCCGACCCAGCGCAGTGGTGGCAGGCGCACCCCGAGCTGGTCGATGCGCGTGCCGATTTCGCACGCTTCATCGCCAATATGCAGCACAATTTTGGGGGCGGCGCCTGCGGCTATTCCAGCATCGCCGAGCCGGCCAAGCGTGAGCGTCGCCACGCCCAGATGCTGAGCGCGTTGTGTGATCTGGCCGCTGACCAGGATAGCTGGCAGCGCGTGCTGGAGAGTCTCAGCCCGACTGGCGCCATGCAAGCGGAGCGGACGGCCAGGTGAACGTCTTTGTTCTCAACAGCGGGCGCTGTGGCTCGACCACCTTCATTCAGGCCTGTCGGTATATCGACAATTTCAGCGCCGCGCACGAATCGCGGATTCAACTGCTCGGCCCACAGCGCCTTGCCTACCCCGAGCAGCACATCGAGGCCGACAACCGCCTGGCCTGGTTCCTCGGGCGGCTCGAGCGCGCCTACGGCACCGGCGCCTTCTACGTGCACCTGCAGCGCGATCCTGCCGCCACCGCAGCCAGCTTCGCCAAACGTAGTGAGTTCGGCATCATGCAGGCCTACCGTGAAGGCATCCTGCTTGGCGCTCAGTCGGATCAGACCAGCCAAGCGCTGGCCGAGGACTACCTCGACACCATCGAGGCCAACATCGCGCTGTTTTTGCGCGACAAGCCACAGCAGATGGTATTTCGCCTCGAGAATGCCAAGGCTGATTTCACGGAGTTCTGGGACCGTATCGGTGCTAGCGGTGAGCTAAGCGCTGCCCTAGAGGAGTGGCAGGTGCAGTACAACGCCTCTTAAGTGTTGATCAACGCCCCTTATGCACCACCAATCGTGCGCAACCGCGCTCGGTATCGAGATAGTCACACTCCAGGTCGGGGTAGAGCGTCTGCCACATTGACACGATTTCCCGCTCGTCAGGCCGTGCCGCATCATCGAGGAACACCACACAACCATCCGCCAAACGGTCATACAACAGGGGCAGGGCCGGAAAACGAGAATGTTGCTGGATGAACCCCGGTGGACCGTCGATTACCAGCATATCCACTTCTCCAACCGGGATCTTGTCGGGCGCATACCAGGCAAAGCGCTTCCCCTCCAGTTCGACCTCCTGCAGCGGTGCATCGATCACCGTTCCCTGTTCAGCCAATCCATATCGTTGCAGATGCGAGCGTGTCCTGGCCGCGTAGGTTGCACCGTTCTCCAGGCTGTAGAGGCGCCCAGCGCCATTCATCGAACAGCATCGAGCCAACATCAGTGTGGTAACCCCGCTGCTGCACTCAAACACCAGCCTCGGCCGCTGCTCCAGGCAGTGTTCGACAATCAGTTCCAGAAAATCTGGGCTGGCCGACCAGCCTGGTGAATAGGGCAGGCCCTGGTGCAGATCGAGTCGATCGAGAAGCGACTGCTGGATCACCAGCTGGTCGAACTGCCCGGCAAGCTCAGAGCGCAACTCCGTTAGCTTTACAGCATCTGTCTGCGTGCGCAGATCACGTCCGAATAGATGCAGTCTCCAACCAATAAGAGCAAGCAGCAGCAGGTTCAACGCAAGCAGGATATTCGTCAGCATGTTGTTCAGGCTTGAGAAGTGGACGGAGCAGTAAAACCGCTTCGTCTGGTGAAAGCAAATCCCTTCCGCCTGCGATCGCTGAGCAGGGTGTGGGAGATGACGAGGCTGCGCAGGCTCTGTTCGGTGGCTTCTTTGTAAGGAGCCAGTGGCATCGAGATGCTGACCTCGCCACGGATATCGCCCACTTTGAAACCCAAGTGGCCGTGGCACCTCACACAACCCTCACGCATCACCATCTGGCGCATTAGTCGCAGAGAGTCGCTGCCATCCATCTTGGTGAACTCGACTACCCCAGTCACTCCCTCGCAGGTTAGGAAGCCCCGCAAATGATCAAGGATTAATGTCGTGGGGTCAGAAGAGTTCCTGCTTCGTTATATCGTGGTCGTCACCGTCTACCTGACTGATCTCCGAATAGCTGACCACCCTGTTGCGGCCATTCTCTTTGGCGTGGTAGAGCGCCCGGTCGGCTTGGTCGATCAGGTCAGTAGGCAGTAACTTGGAGCTGACCGCGGTAAAGCCGATACTGACGGTCACCTGCCCCACAGCAGGGAAGTTGTAGGAGGCAATGGTCTCGCGAAAACGTTCTGCCGCGGCCCTTGCGCCCACCTCGCCAGTGGTCTCTGTCATCAGCACGATAAATTCTTCACCGCCGAAGCGGAATAGGATGTCGGTATAGCGGAAAGTGCGCTCCATCAGTTGCGCAAATTGCAGTAATACCTCATCGCCGTAGAGGTGGCCGTAGGTATCGTTGATCCGTTTGAAGTGGTCGATGTCCAACACGGCCAGCCAGGCGCAGTTACTCCCTACCTCTGTCTGCATCTGGGCGATCTTCATCAGATGGTTTTCAAAGGTTTCCCGGTTCATTAGGCCGGTGAGTTTGTCACGCTCCTTGGCGTCAATAATCTGCGTTTGGTTGGTGTAGAGTTCAATGATCTGCAGCAGATCGACCCGCTGCCTAGGGGAGAATGATTCCCCCTCCACGGCGACCAGCCGGGCTGGGTTGATCCCGCTTTTGACCGGAAATACCAGCCGCACACCCTGAGCTTCCTGTTGCTTTACTTCGACCGGGCTATTGTCCAGCAGGCACTGGGTGAGTCCGCTCTCACTGCCGATGGAGAGGGCATCCCTCGACAGACCGTTGCAGAATTTCCTGACCACTGCGCCGCTTAGATCGGCATCTGGACCCTTAATGCGTTGCTTGGTGAAGACCTCATACACCGTGGCGTTTGTGACATAGGGGAGCCCCTGCAGGATCTGGATGACCTGGCTGCTGAGTGCATGGCCATCGCTCTGCCGCGTCAGAGCCAGTGCGGCATGAATGGCAAAGTGTTCAGAGTCCATGTGTTCTCCTTGTTATGGAAATAGTATCGTCCCATGCCGATAAATATTTACATTGATGTGCCGGTGAACTCCTCGTGGCCGTGGGGAGAGACGATGCCAATAAAAACAAAAGGTGGTTTGCAGCGTTGTCTCTTGTTCGTTTTGTCGCGTGTTGTGCTGGTATCCATCGGCAGTATTGCCGCTCAGGGCGCAGCATCCTGGTTTAGCCTCGATCTGGCTAATGCCGAGGCGCGGTCTCCTCCGCGCCAGATTGCCGACCTGTACTACGAAAAGATAGTGGTGGTGGAGGACAATATCACCACCTGGTTGGTGGCCCAGGGCATGCTGGTGAAGTTTGGCATTAACATGGATCTGACTGCCAACGGGGAATAGGCGATTACTGCCCTCGAGCAGCCTTCCTACGACCTGGTGTTCATGGATTGCCAGATGCCGGTGCTGGATGGGTATGACGCCATCCAGCGGATTCGTGATCGCAATCGCTGATTAAGGAGCCTCTGAACAAGTCATGCCATCCCGGTGATTGTCATGACTGCTAATGTAATGCAGGGGGACCGGGATAAGTGCATCGTCGTAAGCATGGACGATCATTGCCAAGTCGGTGGACTCAACGAAATTACGACGGGCACTGGAGCAGTGGCTGCCTGATCGTTGTCACCAGGCTGACAAATGGGGCGGCGACAAATTTAATGAGCATCGAGGCGTAGACGATTCTGAAGTTCTGATCAAATTTGACTTCGCCCCCCTGTGGACAAAACAATGCCGAAGGAAAGATTATTTTTACGTTGTAAAACAATATGAAAACCCCGATCACCACGACACTGCTACTGTTTACACTGATTACCGCCCCTGCTCATGCCGAGGTGAAGCTCAGCTTTGGTGTCTACACTTCCGACAAGCCCACCACCATGGTGAGGCAATTTCGGCCAGTGCTCAAGGCGCTGCAGGCCCGGCTCTCGGATAAACTGGGGGAGCCTGTGCGCATCAGAATACAGGTAGCAAAAAACTATGATCAGGGCATAGAGGATCTTGTTACAGGTAAGGTCGATTTTGCGAGGATGGGGCCGGCTTCCTACATCACCAGCAAGCAGCGGAATCCTGATCTTCAGCTGCTGGTGATGGAGAGTAAACAAGGAAGCAAAACTTTTTACGGCATCATCTGTGTCCATGAACAGAGCCCTATTAAAGAGATCGGCCACCTTAAGGGACGGAGTTTCGCGTTTGGCAGCCCACGTTCGACCATCGGTCGTTATTTGTCGCAACATCTTTTGTTGCAAAACGGTGTGTTTGCCCACGATCTGGCCAGCTATAAATACCTTGGTCGACACGACCGGGTCGGCGCAGCTGTTGGCGCCGGCCAGTTTGATGCCGGCGCGCTCAAGGAGAGTACATTCAAGAAGCTGAAGAAAAAGGGCACGCCAATTCGTCAGCTGGTCCGTTTTCCCAATGTCACCAAACCCTGGATCGCCAGCAGCACTTTGAACACACGAACAATCTCTGCACTAAAAGAGACCCTGCTTGAACTCAAAGACTCTGCGGCGCTAAAGGCACTCAAGAAATCGGGCTTCCTGCCCGCTGATGATAGTGACTACGCGCCGATCCGGGAGTCGATGCAGGATAATGAAGAGTTCTTTGGACAGTCGAAGCACAGCTGAAACTCCAGGATCGGATGCCATAAGTCATTCATCTCCTTCGCCAAGCAAGGGCTGGCCACTCTGGCTGCAGTTGGGTTTAGCCCTGTTGGCGGCACTACTGCTGATCAACCTGATTACTGCACCCCTGGCCCGCCATATGGTGAGCGATTTTCTCTTTAAGCAGGTGGATGAACAGAGCCGCAGCGCGTTTGCGCTGCTGAGCGCAACGGTTATCGATGCGGTGATCGCGGAGGATATTCCTTTGCTGGAGACAGTGATGGCACAGGCGCTTGAGCAGACGCCCAACATGTCCGAACTTTCTATTGAGAATGAACAGGGGGAACTGCTGGTTCAACGCTCGCGGAGCAGGGATGCTGGCAACGACAAAATACGCACCGATACCCATGCCATTGTGTTTGATGGCGAGCGGTTTGGCACAATCAATATTCAATGGAATATGGAACCGGTTCACCGCAAGATCAACCGTCATGTGGCCGAGGTTCAGCTCTTTATCTCGATGATGCTGGTTATCTTGACCGGGCTGATCGTCATCCTCATTCACTGGCTGGCCATTCGTCCGATGCGCCGTATCACCGACTCTTTGGCCGGATTGTCGGAAGCGCAACATCCTGTCCCGCTCCACCTCTCACGCTCCTCCAGCCGGGAGTTGCGGTTGATGGCGGCATCGGTGAATGATCTCGCCAATGTCATGCAGCAGCGAGATCAACGTGAGCGCGATCTGATTGACGCGCGTGAGGCGTTGGAGGTCGCCTACGACGAGGCTCTTAGCGCCACCCGGGCCAAGAGTGAGTTTCTCGCCAACATGAGCCACGAGATCCGCACCCCGATGAACGGTGTGATCGGTATGACCAGTCTGCTGCTGGATAGTCCGCTCAGTGATGAGCAGCATGGGCGTGCCCTGATCGTCAAACGCAGTGCCGAATCCCTGCTCAGCCTCATCAACGACATCCTCGACTTCACCAAGATCGAGGCCGGCAGGCTCGACCTGGAGATCATCGACTTTGATCTGGGCGCCCTGATGGATGATTTTGCTGCAACCATGGCGTTCCGCGCTGAAGAGAAGGGGTTGGAGCTGGTCTGTCCGGCCAACCCGGTATTGCATCACTGGTACCAGGGTGATCCAGGGCGTATCCGCCAGATCTTGACCAACTTGGTGGGCAACGCCCTCAAGTTCACTGAACAGGGCGAGGTGTCGGTGCGCTACGACTTGATAGCAGAGGAGGGTGATCGAACCCTGCTGCGCTTCAGGGTTAGTGATACCGGCATCGGCCTGAGTGTTGAACAGCAGGAGCATCTGTTCGAACGTTTCACCCAGGCCGATGGTTCCACCACTCGTCAATACGGTGGTACTGGTCTGGGATTGTCGATCAGCAAACAGCTGGTGGAGTTGATGGGCGGCGAGATTGGGGTGGAGAGCAGCCTCGGTGAGGGCTCTACCTTCTTTTTTACTCTGGATCTGGCCAATGCTGAGGTGCAGACTCCGCCACGCAAGACCAGCGATCTGCGCAGTGAAAAGGTGTTGGTGGTGGACGATAATGCGACCAATCGCCAGTTGCTCGACGAGGTGCTCACTGTCTGGCAGGTTGAACATGACCTGGCGGCAAGTGGTCCGGCAGCGCTGCAGGCGCTCCATGATGCGGCGGGGCTAGATATGCCCTACACTATTGCTCTGCTCGACATGCAGATGCCCGGCATGGATGGAGCACAGCTGGGAGCCAGCATCCACAGCGATAAAAAACTGGCTGCCACCCGTACGGTTCTACTCACTTCCCAGGGTCGGCGTGGCGATGCCAAACAGATGCATGAGGCGGGTTTTTTCGGTTACCTCAGCAAGCCCATCAACCAGTCCGAACTCTACAACGCTCTGCTGCAGGTGGCCGGTATCACCGGCGACGACGAGCGACTGATCACCCGTTACACCGCCCGTGAAATACAGCAGTTCAATGCCCGGGTATTGGTGGTGGAGGACAATGTCACCAACCAGGCAGTGGCCCAGGGCATGCTGGAAAAGTTCGGCGTCCACATCGACCTGGTCGCCAACGGGCAGGAGGCGATCACTGCCCTCGAACAGCTCCCCTACGATCTGGTTTTTATGGATTGCCAGATGCCGGTGATGGATGGTTATGACGCCACCCGCCGCATCCGTGATCCGCAATCATCGGTCAAAGATCACAATATCCCGGTGATCGCCATGACCGCCAACGCCATGCAGGGTGATCGAGACAAATGCATCGAGGCAGGTATGGACGACCACATCGCCAAGCCGGTGGACCCCAGAAAACTGCGCCGAGCGCTGGAACAGTGGTTGCCTGTCTGTTGCCAGCAGACCAACCCTGAAGGGGACGAAGGCAAATCTGATGAGTCTCGAAGCGCAGAAAATCCTGAAGTTTCGATCAACCATGATTCCGCTCCCTCACCCCAACACTCTGATGAACCCGTGTTTGACTACACCGACATGCGTAGCCGACTGGCGGATGATGACACCCTGGTCCGCACCGTGGCCGAGGCCTTTCTGGGAGATATGCCCGATCAGATTGAACAGCTCAAGGTCCTGGTCGCGGCTGATAATAAGGCGCAGTCCACCGCCCAGCTACACAAGATCAGAGGTGCAGCAGCCAACGTGGGCGGTATGGCGCTCAGCGCCCTGGCCCTGACGATGGAGCAGGCTGGCAAGGCCGCTGACCTGGAGGCTGTCCGTGAGAGGCTGCCAGAGCTGGAAAATCGCTTCGTGCAACTCAAGGCAGCAATGAAGGAGCGGCTGTTTGAAACTACTAATCGCTGAGGATGACCTGACTTCACGTACCATGCTGGCGGCCGTGACCCGCAAATGGGGTTATGAGCCAATAGCCGTGGAAGATGGCGAGGCGGCTTGGCAGGTCATGCAGGAAGATGAAGCACCGAGACTGCTGCTGCTCGACTGGGAGATGCCGAAGCTGGATGGTCTGGCCCTGTGTCAACGAATTCGCCAGCAGCAGAGTAGCAATCCACCTTTTATCATTCTGCTGACCGCCCGCTGTGAGACCGGCGACATCGTTGCCGGGCTGGATGCCGGCGCTAATGACTATATCGCCAAACCCTTCGAAAATGCGGAGTTGCAGGCCCGCCTGCAAGTCGGCAGACGCATGCTGACACTTCAGCAGGAATTACTCGGGGCAAAAGATGCGCTGGCATTTCAAGCGACCCATGATGCCTTGACCGGACTGCTCAACCGCGGGGCTGTGATGCAGGTGCTGGAGAAGGAGATGGCGCGCGCCATACGCCTGTCGCAACCCCTATGCATCGGCCTGTGCGATATCGATTACTTCAAGCGCATCAACGATGCTCACGGTCATCCCGCCGGTGACGCCGTGTTGCAGGAGGTGACCAAGCGCATCGTCGGTGCACTCAGGCCCTATGATCAGGTAGGCCGTTATGGCGGGGAGGAGTTTTTGATCCTGCTGAATGCGAAACAGGATCAGGCACAGAATCTGTTGGAACGTATTCGGCGGGCCATGGCCGATACTCCGATTGTTATTGAACAGGCCAAGCTGGAGGTGACGATCAGCTGCGGTGCGACTCTGTTTGTGCCACCAGAGGATAAGCGTGGGGGCGATGCGCTTCTCACCATTGCCGATGCCGCTCTGTACGAGTCAAAGGCGGCCGGACGCAATTGCACGGTATTTTCCCCGCCCCCATTCGCCGCCCACCCGTAATGCGTACTGACGCGTTTGCGAAATCAGGCGCGTCTTTTGCCCACACAAAGCTAATTCGAAAAACGCACAATCCTGCGGCTTATTTGATAGAAAAACAGCTGGAATTTCAGTGACTCTTTAGTATATTGGCGGACTAAATTGTGACTATTGATAATCCAAATATTGGTCGGTCGCTGACTGCTACTGCAGGCTGGCAGCTCAAGGTGGTGCATGATGGCTTGTAAACAATATCGGATCATTAGGGTCTGGATGTCCCGACAGACAACAGAGCGGCAGAGCCTGCTGCTGTAGTTGCTGCAGAAAAAACGAAAATCGCATAGAGAATCTCGATGGTAAACAAACCCGATATCGATCCGCAGGAAACAGAGGAATGGCTCGACGCCTTGGAGGCGGTGCTGGAGAATGAAGGTGTCGAACGCGCCCATTTCCTGATCGAGCGGCTGGTCGACAAGGCGCGCCGTTCCGGAGCGCACCTGCCGTTCAGCGCCAATACCGCCTATCTCAACACCATCCCGCTCAGTCAGCAGGAGCGCTTCCCCGGTGACCGGGCGATGGAACGGCGCATCCGCTCCTTCATCCGTTGGAACGCGATGGCGATGGTGGTGCAGGCGAACCGCATCTCCACCGAGTTGGGCGGCCACATCTCCAGCTTTGCCTCGGTGGCGACTCTCTTCGACGTGGGTTTCAACCACTTCTTTCGCGCCTCCAACAAGGAGCAGGAGGGCGATCTGATCTTCTTCCAGGGCCACTCCGCTCCCGGCATCTATGCCCGTGCCTATCTGGAAGGGCGGATCAGTGAGGATCAGCTCTACAGCTTCCGTCAGGAGGTGGATGGCAACGGCCTCTCCTCCTACCCCCATCCCAAGCTGATGCCAGGCTTTTGGCAGTTCCCCACCGTCTCGATGGGGCTCGGGCCGCTGATGGCGATCTACCAGGCGCGTTTCATGCGCTACCTCAACGACCGCGGCATCGCCAACACCGAAAAGCGCAAGGTCTGGGCCTTCTGCGGCGACGGCGAGATGGATGAGCCGGAGGCGCTGGGGGCAATCTCTCTGGCCGGCCGCGAGCGGCTCGACAACCTCTGCTTCGTCATTAACTGCAACCTGCAGCGGCTCGATGGCCCGGTGCGTGGCAACGGCAAGATTATCCAGGAGCTGGAGGCGGTGTTCCGTGGTGCCGGCTGGAACGTGATCAAGGTGATCTGGGGCGGCTACTGGGATCCGCTGTTCAGCCGCGACAAACATGGCACCCTGCTGAAACGCATGGAAGAGGCGGTGGATGGCGACTACCAGGCCTACAAGGCTAAGGGCGGCGCCTACACTCGTGAGCACTTCTTCGGCAAATACCCGGAGCTTACCGAGATGGTCGCCGACATGACCGATGAGGATATTTGGCGCCTCAACCGCGGTGGCCACGATCCGCACAAAGTCTACGCCGCCTACGCCGAGGCCGCCAAGCACACTGGCCAGCCGACGGTGATCCTGGCCAAGACGGTGAAGGGCTACGGCATGGGCGTGGCCGGTGAGGGGCAGAACATCACCCACTCGCAAAAAAAGATGGGCGAGGCGGCGCTACGCGCCTTCCGTGACCGTTTTAACATCCCAATCCCCGACGAGATGATCGGCGCCGCCCCCTTCTTCAAGCCGGCCGCCGACACACCGGAGATGAAATATATGCATCAGCGGCGACAGGAGCTGGGTGGCTATCTGCCGAGCCGTCGCACCCAGGCGGAGGCGCTGCAGGTGCCGGAGCTGAGCCTGTTCCAGCCGCTGCTGGAAGGCAGCGGTGAGCGCGAGATGTCCACCACTATGGCCTTCGTGCGGATGCTCAACATGCTGCTGCGTGACAAGAAGCTGGGTCGACAGGTGGTGCCGATCGTGCCCGACGAGGCGCGCACCTTCGGCATGGAGGGGATGTTCCGTCAGCTCGGCATCTACTCCTCGGTGGGCCAGCTCTATGAGCCGGTGGATGCCGACCAGGTGATGTACTACCGGGAGGATAAAAAGGGCCAGATCCTGCAGGAGGGGATCAACGAGGCGGGGGCCATGTCGTCGTGGATTGCTGCCGCCACCGCCTACAGTAACCACGGCACGCCGATGATCCCGTTCTACATCTACTATTCGATGTTCGGCTTTCAGCGCATCGGCGACCTGGCTTGGGCCGCCGGCGACATGCAGGCGCGCGGCTTCCTGATCGGCGGTACCGCCGGTCGCACCACCCTGGCCGGCGAGGGGCTGCAGCACCAAGATGGCCACAGCCATCTAATGGCCGCCACCATCCCCAACTGCGTCGCCTATGATCCGGCCTTCGCCTATGAGCTGGCGGTGATCATGCAGGATGGCATGCGCCGCATGTATCAGGAGCAGGAGAACTGCTTCTACTATCTGACGGTGATGAACGAGAACTACCTGCAGCCGGCGATGCCAGAAGGTGTCGAAGCGGGCATCCGCCGTGGCATCTACCGCTTCCAGCTGGGTGGCAAGCGGCGCAAACGGGTGCAGCTGTTGGGTAGTGGTGCGATCCTGCGGGAGGTGATCGCCGCCGCCGAGCTGCTGGAGAAAGACTTCAGCATCTCCGCCGATGTCTGGAGCGTCACCAGCTTCACAGAGCTGAGGCGTGACGGTATCGATGTGGAGCGCTGGAACATGCTGCATCCGGATCAGCCACCGCGCATCGCCTACATCAGTCAGCAGCTGGCGGAGACCAAAGGCCCGGTGATTGCCGCCACCGACTATATCCGCAGCTATGCAGATCAGGTTCGCCCCTATATCGATCGCCGCTACAGCGTGCTCGGCACTGACGGTTTTGGCCGCAGCGACATGCGTTCACAGCTGCGCAAGTTCTTTGAGGTGAATCGCTACTATGTGGCGCTGGCTGCCCTCAAGGCGTTGGCCGACGATGGCAAGATTGATGCATCCGAAGTTAGCAAGGCGATCAAAAAGTACAAGATCGACCCGGAAAAGCCGAATCCGAGCACGCTCTAGCGATCTCAGAGCATGGCCGGCTTCGGTATTCCAGCCGGGAAAAGATTGAGCGCCGAAAAGGCGGTAGAGGATAGACAGTGGCAAAAACGACAGATGTAGTGTTGCCAGACATCGGTGACTTCGACGCGGTCGAGATCATCGAGGTATTGGTCTCCGAGGGGGACCAGGTGGCGGTGGAGGATTCGCTGGTCACCCTGGAGAGCGACAAGGCGACCATGGAGATCCCCTCGCCCCATGCGGGCAGGGTGACCGAGGTGCGGGTCAAGGTGGGCGACCAGATTAGCAAGGGGCATCTGCTGTTACGCATGATCCTGGATGCGAGTTCTGAAGAGGCGGCTCCCACCAATCACGACGCACCGGCGCCTGCCACCGAGGAGCTAGAGACGGTGCAGGCCCCCGCCCCGGCGGTGCAGTCGGATGCGCCCGAACGGCGACCTGCGGGTGAGAAGGCAAGCAGCCCCTACCCGGTGCCCGGTGGCAGCATCGAGCTGGGCGAGAGGAAGGCCCACGCCAGCCCGGCGGTGCGCCGCTTCGCCCGTGAACTGGGGGTCGATCTTAGTCAGATCAGCGGCAGTGGCGCCAAGGGGCGCATCCTTAAGGAGGATGTGCAGGGTTTCATCAAGAAATCCCTCAGTGGTGGCCAGCCGGCACGGGCCCCAGGTTCGCCCCTGCAGATGCCGAGTGGGCCCGTGATCGACTACTCGAAGTTTGGTGAGATCGACACCCAGCCGCTGGGCAGGCTCAAAAAGCTCAGTGGCGCCCACCTGCACCGCTGCTGGCTCACGGTGCCCCATGTCACCCAGTTCGACGAGGCCGATATCACCGAGCTGGAGGCGTTTCGCAAGGCGCAGAAGGAGGCAGCGCTGAAGCAGGATCTGCGCCTCACCTTCATGCCGTTTCTGATGAAAGCGGTGGCCGCCGCGCTGCGCGAGATGCCGACCTTCAACGCCGCCCTCTCGCCCGATGGCGAGAGCCTGATCTACCGTAAATATGTGCATATCGGTGTGGCGGTGGATACCCCCAACGGTTTGGTGGTGCCGGTGATCCGCGATGTGGATCAGAAGGGTGTGTTCGATCTGGCGAATGAGCTGATGGCGGTCAGTGGCCGCGCCCGTGACGGCAAGCTGATGCCCGCCGATCTGCAGGGTGGTTGTTTCTCCATCTCTAGCCTGGGCGGTATCGGCGGCACCGCCTTCACGCCCATCGTCAACGCACCGGAGGTGGCGATCCTCGGCGTCTCCCGTGCTGCGATGAAACCAGTGTGGGATGGCCAGGCGTTCCAGCCTCGGCTGATGCTGCCGCTGTCGCTCTCCTACGATCACAGAGTGATCGACGGCGCCGACGGCGTGCGTTTTACCAGCCACCTGGGCGGGGTGCTGAGCGACATCCGGCGGCTGCTGTTGTAGAGATAGGGTGGCCCCTAGGGAAGCTCTGAATAAGTCTGGTTAGATTTAGGCTGAGATAAAATCGTTCCAATTTGTTTCGAAGTGAGCAGGAATAGCCGGCCTATTGCTCCGGTCTTCGGGACGAATTGGGGCGATTTTAACCAGCGTAAAGCAATCATGACTTGTTTAGAGCTTCCCAGGCCGCCGTGTGCCATCGCGCAAAATCAAGGATAATGTCGGGCTATGCCCGACCTATGGCAGGTTCGCTTACCCAGCGGGCATTATAGATTCAAACACAGACACAGGCCGTTCCCCAGAGGAAACAACATGAGCAAAACCATCGAGGTTACTCTTCCTGACATCGGCGATTTCGACCAAGTCGACATCATCGAGGTGCTGGTTGCCGAGGGTGATCGGATCGAGGCGGAGGACTCCATCATCACCTTGGAGAGCGACAAAGCAACGATGGAGATCCCGGCCCCCGAATCGGGGGTCGTGATGGATCTGCTGGTCAAGGTGGGGGATAAAATCTCTGTCGGCAGCCCGATCCTCAGGCTGGAAGTGAGTGCGGCGGAGACAGCTCAGCCTAAGCCCGAGCCGAAGGGCGCGCCAGTGGCCGAGGCAGTCAAAGGGCCGGCGGATATCCAGACCGATCTGGTGGTGCTGGGCGGTGGCCCCGGCGGCTACACCGCCGCCTTCCGCGCTGCTGACTTGGGCAAGCGGGTGGTGCTGATCGAACGCTACCCCCGTCTCGGCGGGGTCTGCCTCAACGTCGGTTGCATTCCCTCCAAGGCGCTGCTGCACGCCGCCGATGTGATCAACGAGGCGGCCGAGATGGAGTCAATGGGAATCAGCTTTGGCAAGCCCGATATCGATCTCGACAAATTGCGCGCCGGCAAGGATAAGGTGGTGAAGAAGCTCACCACCGGGCTGAGTGCGTTGGCCAAGCAGCGCAAGGTGCAGGTGGTGCAGGGGGTGGGCCGATTTGAATCGCCCAATCGCATCGGTGTCGAGAGCGCTGAGGGGCGCACCTCGATTGCCTTTAGTGATGCGATCATCGCCTGTGGCTCCAGCTCGATCAAGATTCCGGGCTTCCCTCACGAAGACCCGCGCCTGATCGACTCCACTGGCGCCCTGGCACTGAGCGATGTGCCTAAAAAGATGCTGGTGATCGGTGGCGGTATCATCGGCTTGGAGATGGCCACCGTCTACGCCACCCTCGGCAGTGAGATTGATATCGTCGAGCTGCAGCCGACGCTGATCCCCGGCTGTGATCCGGATCTGGTGCGACCGCTCACCAAGCGCATCAAGAAGCGCTACCACAGCATCATGCTGGAGACTAAGGTCACCGACGTCCAGGCGCAGAAGCAGGGGCTGAAGGTGAGCTTCGAGGGCAAAAACGCACCGGACAAGCCGCAACTCTACGACAAGGTGCTGGTGGCGGTGGGGCGCACTCCCAACGGCAGGTCAATTAACGCCGAGGCCGCGGGGATCAACATCGACGAGCATGGCTTCATTCCGGTGGATCAGCAGATGCGTACCAACGTCCCCAACATCTACGCCATCGGCGATGTGGTGGGACAACCGATGCTAGCCCACAAGGCGACCCATGAGGCGAAGGTGGCGGCGGAGGTGATCGCCGGTCTGCCGGCCCAGTTCGATGCCATGACCATCCCCTCTGTGGCCTACACTGATCCGGAGGTGGCCTGGATGGGGCTGACCGAGACCGAGGCCAAGGCTAAGGGCATAGAGTATGAGAAGGGTGCCTTCCCCTGGGCCGCCAGCGGTCGGGCGCTCGGCATCGGTCGTGATGAAGGCATGACCAAGCTGCTGTTTGAGCCCGGCAGCAGGCGTATCCTCGGCGCCGGCATCGTCGGCCCCAATGCCGGCGAGCTGATCGGCGAGACCGTGCTGGCGCTGGAGATGGGCGCCGATGCGGAGGATATCGGGCTCACCGTGCACCCCCATCCAACCCTCAACGAGACCATCTGCTTCGCTGCGGAGATGGCCGAGGGCAGCATCACTGACCTGCTGCCGCCGAGAAAACGCAAGAAGTAGGAGTGCCGCTCGCGGCGCGAACTGCCGGGGGTAATTCGCGCTGCAAGCAGCGCTCCTGCGGGTTCCAGAAACCCATGAGTCTGCAGCTCCACTACCGTGAGGCGGGCGATCCCACTGCGCCGCCGTTGATCCTGCTGCACGGTCTGTTCGGCTCCTCCGCCAACTGGCTCGGCATCGCCCGGCGGCTGGCCGCCGATTTCCGCCTGATTATCCCCGATCTGCGCAACCACGGTCGCTCCGCCCACGCGATGCCGATGGACTACCCGGTGATGGTGGAGGATCTGCTGGCGCTGATGGATCAGCTTGGGATCTCAGCGGCCCATCTCTGCGGTCACAGCATGGGCGGCAAGGTGGCGATGTGGCTGGCGCTGCAACACCCTGAGCGGCTCGAGCGGCTGGTCGTGGCCGATATCGCCCCGGTCAGCTATTCGCACCGTTTCGATGCAATCTTCGACGGCCTGCTGGGGGTCGATCTGTCTCCTGCAGCAACCCGGCAGCAGCTCGACCAGCAGCTGGCCCGATGGGTCGATGATGCCGGGGTGCGCGGCTATCTGCTGCAGAATCTGCTGCGCATCGATGGCGAGTGGCAGTGGCGACTCAATTTGAGTGGTCTGCAGGCTGCGCTGCCGGAGTTGCTCTCCTTTCCCGAAGTCGGTGGGCAGGCCTTCCCCGGTGAGGCACTGTTTCTGCATGGCTCCTGCTCGGACTATGTGCGGGAGTCGTATCGACCGATCATCCTGCGTCACTTCCCCTTCGCCCGGCTGCGCATGATCGAAGGCGCAGGTCACTGGCTCTATGCCGAACAGCCGGACAAGTTCACCGCGCTCTGTTGCAGTTTTTTCTCTGCTGATGGTAACGGGGGACGATAGTGCCTACATTAGAAGTAGAGAAAGCGCACAGGGTGTTGAGTCAATTGTGCGGCGCTTTTTTTGTATCCGGGCGGAAAGCTTTCTGTCGCAGGGGATGCGCATACCGAAGACTATCGATGAGGGATGGTCAGTCGGTTGGGTCTGACGACTCGTTGGCAGGAGTCGCCCCTGGTGATGGAGAGTGGCTTTTTGATTGACAGTGTCAGCGGGATTGGACGAAACAGCCTGAAGTGGTATTCCCTGCTGCTCAGTGCAGGCTGGACTTTGGTGTTTGTCGTGCTCAGCTTCTGGGGAGCCGCAGATATCCAAGAAAATACCCGCGAGATGGCAACCGCCGAGGCGCGCGCGCACTTCTTCAAGGACAACGCCTTCCGCCTCTGGGGCACCGACCATGGGCGCATCTATGTGCCGGTCTCTGAGACCACCCAGCCCGATCCTTATCTCAAACATATCCCTGATCGCGATCTGACCACCCCGTCGGGAGTCCAGCTTACGCTGATCAACCCGGCATCGATGATCCGCCAGATGAAGGAACACTACGGCGACCTTTACGGTGTGCCGGGACGGGTGACCAGCCTCAATCCGCTGCGGCCTGAGAACAGGCCCGATGCCTGGGAGAAACAGGCGCTGGCCCGCTTCGATCAGGGCAAGGAAGAAGCTTTCGAGTTCACCGAGATCGACGGCGAGCCTTACCTGCGCCTGATGCGGCCGCTGAAGGTGCATAAAGGTTGTCTGCTCTGCCATCCGGGCCAGGGTTGGAGAGTGGGCGGCAATGGTGGCGCTGTCGGGGTGGCGCTACCGATGGGGGGGTATCTGGAGATGGAGAACGCCTCGATTCAGAGGGAGATTGCGGCCTATGCCTGTGTCTGGTTGTTGGGCCTGTTCGGGTTGCTGATGGGCTATCGACAGCTGGCGGCCCGGCAGCAGGCGCAGCTCATGGCGGTTGCTGCACTCACCGACAGTGAGGCGCGCAAGGCAGCCATCGTCAAGAGTGCGCTTGATTGTATTGTTTCTGTGGATGCGCAGGGTCGGGTGTTGGAGTTCAACCCGGCCGCGGAACGGACCTTCGGCTATCGCCGTGAACAGATGGTGAGCCGGGATATGGCTGAACTGCTGATCCCGGAAGAGAGCCGAGATGCCCATTGGGCTGGTATACAGCGCCAGCTTGATGGAAAGACGGCGACCATCCTCGGTGAGCGCATTGAGGTGACCGCGCTGCATGCGGCCGGCCACACCTTTCCGGTGGAGTTAACGGTGACCCGTGAGAATGTGGGTGGCGAGCCGGTCTTTACTGCCTTTCTGCGCGATATTACCGCAGCCAGAGCGATGGAAGAGCAGCTCTCCTATCAGGCGACCCATGATGCACTCACCGGCCTGATCAACCGGCGTGAATTCGAGCGTCGCATGAACCGGGTGATGGATGAGGGGGGGAGGGAGCACTGTGTGCTCTATATGGACCTAGACCAGTTCAAACTGGTCAATGACACCTCTGGCCATGCCGCCGGGGATGAGTTGTTGCGGCAGCTGAGTCAAATGTTGAAGCATGAGGTGCGCCTCAGCGATACCCTGGCCCGGCTGGGCGGAGATGAGTTTGGAGTGCTGTTGAAATACTGCTCCCTGGCGGTGGCGGAGAAGATCGCCGAGGGGGTATTGAAAGTGGTCAGGAAGTTCCAGTTCTTCTGGAGTGATCGCCGCTATAGCGTAGGCATCAGCATTGGCGTGGTGCCGATCACCGGGCAAGGAGAGAGCCTGGCGGAGGTGATGAGTGCGGCGGATGCGGCCTGCTACGCAGCCAAGGAGCGGGGGCGCAACCGGGTGCAGGTCTATGCGCCGGATGATCTGGAACTGGCGCGCCGACGCGAGGAGATGGACTGGGTAGAGCGCATCCATCGTGGCTTTGAGGAGGAGCGTTTTCTGCTCTACCGTCAGGCTATCGTTGCACTGGGGGAGGAGCGGAAAAATGCCCTGCGGCGTTACGAATTTTTGGTCCGTATGCAGGATACAGAGTTGCTCTCGCCCGCCGTGTTCCTGGTGCCGGCGGAGCGTTTTGGCCTGATGCCCAGCATCGATCGCTGGGTAGTGCAGGCTGCCTTCCGCTGGTTGGCCAGTTCCCCGGAAGAGCTGGAAGACCTCGATTTTGCCACCATCAATCTCTCCGGGCACAGCATCGGCGATGAGCGTTTCAGCGAGTTCATCGGCAACAGTTTTGAGACCTTCGGGATTCCACCGGAAAAGATCTGTTTCGAGATCACCGAGACCGCAGCGGTATCCAACCTCGAAGTGGCGAGGCGGCTAATGCTGGAGATTAAACAGCTGGGGTGCCGCTTTGCGCTGGACGACTTTGGTAGCGGTATGTCCTCCTTCGGTTACCTGAAAAACCTGCCGGTGGATTTCCTCAAGATCGATGGCTCCTTCGTGCGCGAGATGCTGGATGACCCGATCAATCTGGCGATGGTGAAGTCGATCAATGACATCGCCCAGGTACTGGGCAAGCAGACCATCGCCGAGTTTGTCGAGAGCGATGCGATCAGAGAGCAGCTGGCCAGTATGGGTGTCGATTTTGTGCAGGGCTATGCGATCTCGAGGCCTGAGCCCCTACCGGATCAACACTGAGGATAGCTGTCGCTCCCGATGGATTGGCGAAGCTGTTAGGATTGCCGCAATAAAAACCACAGGCCGGGCCGGGCGTCCGGTGATCCGGAGGCGATGATGAGAAAGGCCCTGTTGTTTATGTCGCTGTTTTCCCTGACTCTGTTGGCCCAGGCTGCGGAACAGCGTTTCATCAGTATCGGTACCGGCGGGCTGACCGGGGTCTACTATCCGGCGGGGGGCGCCATCTGCCGCCTGATCAACCGCAACCGGCGCAGCCATGGCATCCGCTGTGCCGTGGAGTCTACCGGCGGTTCCATCTTCAATCTCAACACCCTGGCGAATCGCGAGCTCGATTTTGCTATCGCCCAGTCCGATTGGCAGCTGCACGCCTACCAGGGTAGCTCCAAGTTCAAGGCCAAGGGTCCGAATAAAGATCTGCGCGCAGTCTTCGCGATCCACAGCGAGCCCTTTACCGTGGTCGCCAGGACTGACAGCGGGGTCAAGACGCTGGCCGACCTGAAGGGTAAACGGGTCAACGTCGGCAACCCCGGCTCGGGTCAGCGCGGTACCCTGGAGGAACTGATGGTGCTGCTCGGCTGGAGCATGGACGATTTCAAGCTGGCCGCCGAGCTGAAGGCCTCGGAGCAGTCCCGCGCGCTCTGTGATAACAAGATCGATGTGATGATCTTTATGGCAGGTCATCCCAATGCGGCGATCAAGGAGGCGACCACCGCCTGTGACGCACGACTGGTGCAGGTGGAGGGGGCTGCGGTGCAGCGGCTGATCGACTCGCTCTCCTACTACGCGCCGGCCACCATCCCTGCTGGGATGTACCGCGGTAACGACTTCGACGCCCATACCTTCGGTTCCAAGGCGACTTTGGTGAGCCGCGCCGATGTGGATGACGAAGTGGTCTACCAGCTGGTAAAAGCGGTGTTCGAAAATCTCGAGGCGATGCGCGGATTGCATCCCGCCTTTGCCCATCTCACCCCGCAGTCGATGCTGCAGGGCAACTCCGCCCCCTACCATCCCGGGGCGCTGCGCTACTATCGTGAAGCCGGGTTGATAGAGTAGGAGCCCTGCCCCGGGCTGGATCCTGATGCCGCGTTCAAGCTGGGCTGCATAGTGACGAATTTCTCCAATGAGTGACGCGTCCGCTAAGCTGCGCCTGGAGCAGATCGAGGCGGTGGAGCATGGCGGTCGCCGTCCCGAAGGCTGGCCGAAGCAGCTGTTGCTGGCAGTGGCTCTGGGCTGGGCGCTGTTCCAGCTGTGGGTTGCCTCACCGATCCCCTTCGCGCTCGGCTTTGGCGTCTTCAACGACACCGAGGTGCGCTCGATCCACCTCGCCTTTGCGATCTTTCTCGCCTACCTCTCGTTCCCACCCCAACGAGGCAGGATCAGCCATCAGATCCCGCTGCTCGATTGGCTGCTGGCCCTGGTGGGGGCCTTCTGTGCCGGCTATCTTTTCCTCTTTCATCACTCTCTGGCAGAGCGTGCTGGTGATCCCAGCCTGCTCGATGTGACGCTCGCGGTGATCGGGGTAGTGTTGCTGCTGGAGGCGACTCGTCGCGCCCTCGGCTGGCCGCTGGCGATCGTCGCCGTGCTGTTTCTTGGTTACAGTTTTTCCGGTCCCTGGCTGCCCGATTTGCTGGCCCACAAGGGTCACTCGCTGACGCGGGTTGCCTCCCACCAGTGGCTCTCCAGCGAGGGGGTGTTCGGTGTTGCGCTGGGGGTCTCGGCGGGGTTTGTGTTTCTATTTGTGCTGTTTGGCAGCCTGCTGGAGCAGGCCGGTGGCGGCCACTACTTCATCCGTGTCGCCTTTGCCCTGGTGGGCCATATGCGTGGCGGCCCTGCCAAGGCTGCGGTGCTCGCTTCCGGGTTGACCGGCATGGTCTCCGGCTCCTCCATCGCCAATGTGGTGACCACCGGCACCTTCACCATCCCGCTGATGAAAAAGGTGGGGTTCAGCGGTGAGAAGGCGGGGGCGATCGAGGTGGCGGCTTCCACCAACGGCCAAATAATGCCGCCGGTGATGGGGGCGGCGGCCTTCCTGATGGTGGAGTACCTCAATATCAGCTATGTGGAGGTGATCCGCCACGCTGCGCTACCGGCACTGTTGAGCTATCTGGCGCTGATCTATCTGGTACATCTGGAGGCGGTGAAGGCGGGTATGCAGGGCGAGATGCGGCCGGTGCGCCGTCTCAGTGCCCGCCTGCTGGGGGCGGGGTTGATGCTGTCCGGTACGCTGCTGTTTTTTCTGCTCGCCTACTGGCTGGTGGAGGGCATCGCTAGCCTGTTAGGTGCGGCCGCCTTCTGGGGGGTGGCGCTGCTGGTGATGGGGCTCTATGTGGCGCTGATCTACTGCGAGGTGCGTTGTGATTTGCGCCGTGAGTCGGGGCTGGATGAGGTGATGAGCGTTGGCCGGGCGCTGTTGGGTGGGTTGCACTTTCTACTGCCGATCGTGGTGTTGGTTTGGTGTCTGATGCTGTTGCGGCTGTCGCCGGCCAGCGCGGTCTTCTACGCGATTTGCCTGATGCTGCTGATCCAGCTCAGCCAGGAGGGGCTGCGGGCGCTGTTTGCCCGGCGCAATCTGTCGGCGGCGCTACGCCACGGTGGGCTCTCGTTGATTCGTGGGTTGGAGAATGGCGCGCGCAACATGATCGGCATCGGAGTTGCCACCGCCACTGCCGGTATCGTGGTGGGCACGGTGAGCCTGACCGGGATCGGACAGGTGCTGGCGGAGCTGATCGAGAGTCTCTCTTTCGGTTCGGTCTTCTTCATGCTGCTGCTCACCGCGCTGGTTTGCATGGTGCTCGGTATGGGCTTGCCCACCACCGCCAACTACATCGTCGTCTCGACTCTGATGGCGCCGGTGATCGTGCAGCTCTCCGCCGCCCACGGGCTGGAGATCCCACTGCTGGCGGTGCATATGTTTGTCTTCTACTTCGGCATACTTGCCGATGACACGCCGCCGGTGGGGCTGGCGGCCTACGCCGCGGCGGGGATCTCCCGGGCCGACCCGATCCGCACCGGGCTGCAGTCGTTCTACTACGATATTCGCACTGCGGTGTTGCCGTTCATGTTCATCTTTAACACCGAGCTGCTGCTGATCGGGGTTGATTCCATCGGCCACCTGCTGGTTGTGTTTAGCTCAGCGTTGGCGGCGATGTTGCTGTTCGTCTCTGCCACCCAGGGTTGGCTGCTGGCGCGTAACCGCTGGTGGGAGAGTCTGCTGCTGTTGCTGATCGCCTTCTCCCTGTTTCGTCCCGATTACTGGCGGGATTGGCTCTATCCACCGGACCAGTTGCAGCCTGCCTCGCAGATTGCGGAGCAATTGCGTTCCACTACCCCGGGTGATTCACTGCGGCTGCAGGTGGAAGTGGAGCAGGAGAGCGGCCGGCTGGTAATGCGTGAACTGACCCTGATGGTGCCGGATCTGCCGGTGGCGGGGCGTCTGCAGGGTATGGGTTTCGTCACCGAGGCTGAGGGCGACAGTCTGCGAGTAATCGATATCGGCTTCATGAGCCCGGCGGAAAACCTCGGCCTGGAGCCGGGCTATACTCGTCGCATTGTCGGTTACCATGAAAGCCTGCAGCAGCCGTCGCACTGGTGGTTTGTGCTACCGCCGCTGCTGCTGTTGGGCGCTCTCCTGTTGGGGCAGCGGCGACGTATGAACAATAATCGGGAAGGAGAAGGAAGATGAGAGTGATTCTGGCGTGGATGATCCTGCTGATGCCGCTGCTGGCAAGCGCTGGGGGAGAGGCACCCGCGGCAGCGGGAGCCGTGCAGATCTATAAGTCGGACGAGGCCTATGAGGATGTCATCGACAACATCAAGATGGCGATTGAGGAACGCGGCATGTTGGTCAGTGGCACCCTGCATGTGAGCGATATGCTGAATCGTACCGGCCCCGATCTGGGCTACAAGGATGTCTTCAAAAAGGCCGAGTCGGTGGAGTTCTGCAGCGCGGTGATCTCCCACAAGATGACCCAGGTGACGCCGGAGAACCTGGTGATCTGCCCCTTCACCATTGCTGTTTATATTAAGGCCGCTGAACCTGAACAGGTCTATGTGGCGTTCCGCCGACAGTATCTGGCGGGAGATTCGGGCAAGGTGACCCAGGAGATCTTTGAACTGCTCGATGGCATCGTCAAAGACTCGATCGAGTAGCCAGCTGGCTTCTGCTGAGTGGGGTTCGCCCAAGAGGGAGGGTGGCGATGAAAAAGCTGGGGATTGCGCTGGGTCTGGTGTCGCTGTTTGTGATTGCGGTGCTACTCATCGGTTTGATCCTGCTGATGAATACCGACTTCAATCGTCTCAAGCCCTGGCTCGCCGCCCAGCTGAGTGAGGCGAGCGGGCGCGAACTGGTGATCGCTGGGGATCTTGAACTGCAACTCTCCCTCGAACCCCGTCTCAAGCTGCAACAGGTCAGCCTTGCCAATGCCCCCTGGGGAAGCAGGCAGCCGATGCTGCAGCTAGAGCATCTGGAACTGCAACTGCAGTTGCTGCCATTGTTGAAGCGCCGTCTGGTGGTGGATCGGATTGAGCTGGCTGGCCTGGATCTGCTGCTGGAGACCGACCCGGATGGGCAGGCCAACTGGCAGTTTGGCAAACCGGCGAAGAGTCGTTCCGCCGACTCCCGCAGCGGCAGGCCGTTATTGCCGGTGGTGCGTCTGGCACAGATCGAACGGGTCAGAGTCAGCTACCGGGATGGCGCCAGCGGCGAAATCGCCACCACCACCATCGATCATCTCCAACTCGGCGCAAACTCGGACCAGACCCTGTTGGAGCTGGATGGCAAGGGCGCCATCAACCAGCAGGCCTACAGTCTCTCCGGCAGGGTGGGGATGCCGAATGCACTGGCCAGCGCCCCCTTGCCGGTCGACCTGAAACTCGACCTGCCGGGGCTCGTCCTGGATCTGCAGGGCCAGATTCAGAACGCGCTGACGGGCAAGGGGATTAAGATCGCCTTCAGCCTGGATCTGCCCAACCCGGCGCAGGCTCTGGCATCAGCCGCCAGCATGCTGCCGGCATTGAAATCTGTCGGGCCAATACCGCATCAGCCGATGCGGCTCAGCGGCCAATTCAGGGACCAAGCGGATGGCTATCTCATCGAGCAGCTCAACTGGAGCCTGGGTGACAACAACCTCACCGGCCGCTTGGCATTCACGCCTGGCGGCAAGCAGCCGCGTTTTGATCTGGCGCTCAGATCGACCCTGTTGGATCTGGATCAGTTGCTGCATCCCCAGGCAGAGGGTGAGGTGCGGAAAACCGCGCTGCCCCAGCCAGTGGCTGCGCAGGCGCAGTCGTCGGATCATCTGTTTGATCTCAGACTCTCTGATGAGCCCCTGCCGCTGGCGATGTTGCAGGCGTTCGACGCCCGGCTAAGCTTCCAGGGTCAGCGGATCATCACCCAGGGACTGAGCATCGAGGCGCTGGCACTGGAACTCTCGTTACAAGCCGGCAGGCTGGAGCTGAAACCCCTCTCGCTGAAGCTGGCGGAGGGTCAGATCGAGGCTGACCTGACCCTCGACAGCACTAAATCCACACCGGCCCTGGGAATACAGCTGACGGCGGAGCAGCTCGACCTGGCAATCTTGGCTCGCGCCTTGGGCGTGGAGCAGATCAGTCAGGGCAGGCTGGATCTGATTATCGACCTGCGGGGCAGAGGTAGATCGCCCCGTGCCCTGTTGCAGCAGCTGCAGGGCGACAGCCATCTCGAGCTGAAGCAGCTAGCGCTGCAGCTCAAAAATCCGCAGCGCAAATCGCTGCTTCCGCTGCGGCTCGAACATCTGCGGATGGGGTTCGATGCTGCCAAAGGGCCGCTGGCGTACCAGCTGGTCGGCAGCTATGGGGAGGATCCTTTTAGCGCGGACGGCCAGATCGGTTCCCTGGCTGAACTGTTGTTGAGTCGGCCGACCCCGCTACAGATCAACGCTGTGGCGTTGGATGTGGCGCTCTCGATAGAGGGTATGGTCAAGATTCCGCTGACGGCCAAAGAGGTCGAGCTGCAGCTTGGCCTGGATGCGCCCCATCCGGATAGAACCGTCAAGGCGCTGGCTGCGTGGGTGCCGGCGCTCAAAGAGGCCGGGCCGATACCCGCTCTGCCGCTGAAAATTTCGGGCCAGCTGAAAGCGCAGCAGGATCGCTATAGCCTGGATGAGATGCTGCTGACTCTGGGCAATAGCGACCTCTCCGGCTGGTTGGCGTTGAGCCTCGAGGGTGAGCGCCCGGCAGTGGAGGCGGAGCTGGCCTCCAATCTGCTGGACATCGATGCGATCTTTCCACCACCGCCGCAAATACAGACACCGGCTCAGAAGGCTCAGAGGGAGTCGAGCGAGATTCTGGAGGTGGATTCGTCGGGGGAGAAGGCAGCAGAGCCAGCGGCACCGGCGTTCCTCTTCTCTAAAGAGCCCCTGCCGTTGGAGAGCCTCAAGTTGGCTGATCTGGAGCTTGTCTATCGGGCGAAACAGATCAGCGGCCGTGGCCATGTAGCCAAAGATCTCGAGCTTCAGCTCTCGCTGAAGGATGGCATCCTGCAGCTGAAGCCGCTGCAGGGCCTCTTTTCTGGGGGCAGGATGAGCAGTCATCTCAGGCTTGACAGCCGCCCCTTGTTGCCCCGTTTGGAAACAGATCTGCAGATTAGCCAGCTCGACTATGGGGCGTTGCTGGCGGGACCGGGAGAGGCGCCGCAGTTTGCCGGCAAGGCTGATCTGGATCTGCAACTGCGAGGCTCGGGAGATTCTGTGCATGAGCTGATGGCGGGGGCGGATGGTGAGGCCCGTCTAGTGATCAATGATGGGCGCTATTCGAGCGGGGCGATCGGTTTCCTCGCTACCGATCTGCAGGCGCTGTTGCCGTCGCCCGATGATAAAGAGGGCCAGCCGATCAACTGCGGTGTGGCCTATTTCGATATCGTAAAGGGCCAGGCGGATGCCCGGGCCATCGTCTTCGATACCGGTGCCTTGTCGCTGATCGGCACCGGTAAGATCGATCTGGGCAGAGAGCAGCTGGATCTGCGTCTGGACCCGCGGGCGAAGAATATCAGTGTGATGAAGCTGACCCTGGTGCCGCTCAGTGTTGGGGGCACGCTGGCGCATCCGACGATTACCCCCAAGGTGGCGGGAACACTGAAGACCACCGCCACCACCCTGACCGCGCTAGCCACCGGCGGAACCTCCCTGCTGGTGGAGGCGCTGGCGGAGAAGGTGGTGGATCAGATCGATGAGACCGACTACTGCACTATGGCGTTGAACGGCAAGCGGGTTGAGCCCGCGTTTCTCGGCACCGTCAAAAAGGAGAGTGGGGATTAACAGGGTGAAGAGGCAAACCGGATGGGGGGTGGTGATCTACCCATTGCAGAGTGAGCAATCCGGCACATGGCGGAGTGGTGTTGCCCTTCAGCGGCCCCCCAGATGCTCCGATTGCCCATAATCAATGCCGCAGCTGCACCATTTTGCTGAAATTGACGGATCTTCAATCCCTGCTGGAGTAGTAATGGACAAGGAAAAGCGCGCACAACTCGCCGAACAGGCCTATGCGAAGGCGACTCAATATGAACTGGATTATGGCTGCTGCCCTCAGTGTGTGTTGGCCACGGTGCAGGAGACCATTGGCATCATCAGTGACGAGACGATCAAGGCGAGTCATGGCCTCTCTGGCGGTGGAGGTCTGATGGGGCAGGGCGCCTGCGGTGCGCTCACCGGTGGCCTGATGGCGCTCAGCGCCAAGCGCGGGCGGGATCGGGATAAACTCGACCGGGGGCGAGGCATCGGCAACTTTCGCAAGGGTCGGGAACTGGTCGAGCGCTTCCGCGAGGAGTTCGGCGGCATCACCTGTGAAGAGTTGCAGCAACGCTTCACCGGCCGCACCTATGACCTGTGGGATGCAACGGAATACAAAGCCTTTGCCGATGCACGCGGTGAGCAGTGTGCCCGCGCTACTGGTGTGGTCACCAAATGGGTGGTGGAGATGATCTGAGCGGTGCTGAACTGCTAGACTTCCCGCTTTCTGTCTTCACCAGCTGGGGCTCCACGATTGAGATGAACCAAGAGAAGCGCCGGCATATCTTTGAGCGGCTGCAGCAAGCCAACCCCAACCCCACCACGGAACTTAACTACAGCTCGACCTTCGAGCTGCTGATTGCGGTGATCCTTTCCGCCCAAGCTACTGACAAGGGGGTCAACAAGGCCACCGCCCGGCTCTTTCCGGTGGCCAACACTCCGGCTGGGATCCTCGAACTGGGCGAGACGGGGTTGAAGGAATACATCAAGACCATCGGCCTGTTCAACAGCAAGGCGAAGAATATCATCGCCGCCTGTCGGATGCTGCTGGAGCATCACGGTGGCGAGGTGCCGGAGCAGCGCAAGGCGCTGGAGGCGCTGCCGGGGGTGGGGCGCAAGACCGCCAATGTGGTGTTGAATACCGCCTTCGGCCATCCCACAATGGCGGTGGATACGCATATCTTCCGGGTTGGCAACCGCACCCGACTGGCGCCAGGCAAGACACCGCTGGAGGTGGAGAAAAAGTTACTGCGCTGGATTCCACAGGAGTTTTTGCAGGATGCGCACCACTGGCTGATCTTGCATGGGCGCTATACTTGTGTGGCGCGCAAGCCGCGTTGCGGCAGTTGTGTGATCGAAGATCTCTGCGAATGCCGCGAGAAAACCGAATGAAAGTGGCCGCAGCCGCAGCTTTGTCGAGGATTGAGAGGAGGAATGATATGAAACGATGGGCTACTCTGCTGGCGATTGCCGCCCTGCTTGCCTCAAGCTCCGTCTGGGCGGGCAATGGCCTGATCAATGTGCGTAGCGAGTTTGGCGTGGAGCGCACCATGAATCGTCTGCAAAAAGTCGTAAAGGCCGCCGGTATGAAGGTATTTGCCCGCATCGACCACGCCAAGGGTGCCGCCAGCGTCGGCAAGAGCCTGCGTCCGACCCAGTTGCTGATCTTCGGTAGCCCCAAGGCGGGCACCCCGCTGATGATCAGCGACCAGCGGGTTGGTATCGATCTGCCGCTGAAGGTGCTGGTCTGGCGGGATGCCAAAGGCGTAGTCTGGCTTAGCTACACTCGTCCGGCGCGTATTCTCAATCGCTTTGGCATCCACGATCGGGAGCCGGTGAAAAACAAGATGGCGGCGGTGCTGGCGAAGTTCGCCAAGGCAGCGACGCAAAACCCCTGACTGAGGCACTATCCCATTGTTTGGAGGTAACAGAGATAAGATCCGCCAGGTGTTCGTTGACGCCTGGCGCAAGCGTATCGGCGGTGAGCCGATGCAGCCGCTAGAGCTGGTGGTGGCGGGCATCATCGAACTGCATCCGGAGTATCAGCCGATGCTGCTGGATGGCGAGCAAGCCAAGGCACGCGACTTTCTGCCCGAGGGTGGTGAGTCCAACCCGTTTCTGCATATGGGGATGCACATCACCTTGCAAGAGCAGGTCAGCACCGATCGGCCAGCCGGCATCGCCGGCTATCATCAGCGCCTCTGTCAGCGGCTGGATGACCCTCATGAGGCGGAGCACCAGATGATGGAGTGCCTTGGCCGCATCCTCTGGGAGGCCCAATCGAACAAGCGCATGCCCGACGAGGCGGCCTATCTCGAATGTCTGAAGCGTTTAGTACTCTGATATGGGCGGGGTGAACTTCCGCAACTGCGCCCTGTGCCGAGTGATGCGCGGCTTTGCCTTTGGCGGTATGGGCGCGGCGATCTTTGGTTATGGCTCGATCTGGTTGTTCGGGGTTGAGCAGAATGAAGCGATCTATTATGCGCTCTTCGGCGCTATCGCATTGACTGCCTGGGTGCATCGCAAACGCTCTGACGATCGTTGAGTTTGGCTCGGCCCGCTTCTTCCGTCTAGCTTTCGTGGCGCAATTGTTGTTTCAGGATTAGGATTAAGTTAAGGGCTTCTCAGTCTGTTGGCCTTTTGGCAAAGGCCAGGTGACACGGGGGCGAAACTCCGCAACAGAGGGGAGAGTGCTATGTCGATGACTTGGGTAGTGGTAGCAGACACCAGTCGGGCCCGTATCTTCAATGTCGAGAAGCCGGCCAGGACGCTCAACGAGATTCAGACAGTCACCCATCCAGAGGCGCGACTGCATGAGGGTGACCTGATCTCCGACAAGACCGAGAAGCCGGATGTACGCCGGCAGGTCGAGGCTGATCGCTTCGCTGCTCATGTCTGCTCGGTACTCGAGGCGAAGCGCAAGAACGGTGAGTGCCAGCGTCTCTATCTGGTGGCTGCACCCAGCTTCCTCGGCATGATACGCAAGCATCAGAGCGCCGCTTTGAAGCAGCTGGTGGTGGCGGAGGTTGATAAAAACCTGGCGATGCAGGATGCCACGGAGATCCTTCAGCATCTGCCCAAGCTGCTCTGACCGGGTTGCGCACGCGGCTGATGGAAAAACTAAACCCACTCAGGCCCGATCAGCTCTACCGGGAGTGTGATCTTAGCGGGCTTGAGTTTACCACCACCGCAGAGCTGGAACCGTTGACCGAAACGGTGGGTCAGGAGCGGGTCAGTGAGTCGCTCGATTTTGGCGTCGGCATCGAGCATGAGGGCTATAACCTCTATGTGATGGGCTCTGCCGGGGTCGGTCGCCACCGGGTCACTATCGATGCCCTCAAACGCCTCACCCAGGAGTCCGGCAAGCGTTCGGTGGACTGGTGTTATTTAGCCAATTTCGACACTCCACATCGGCCGATCGCGATTAGCCTGCCGCCTGGTATGGGCCGGGAGCTGCGCAGCGACATGCAGGAGCTGGTGGTTGAGCTGCTCAGCGCGATCCCAGCCAGCTTCGAGAGTGAGCATTTTCAGCGACGCGCAGCGGCGATCCACGACAGTATCAAATCCCGTGAGCAGGAAGCGGTGGAGCTGTTTGGCGAGAAGAGCCGCCAGCAGAGCGTCGCCCTGCTACACACCCCGGACGGCTACACCCTTGCGCCGATCGTGGATGACAAGGTGCTCTCCTCTAAGCAGTTTGGCAAGCTGCCGAAGAAGCAACGGAAGGTGCTGCAGGCGAAGATCGATCAGTTCCGCGACCAGCTGCGCCAAGTGTTGGGACAGATCCCGATGTGGCAGCGGGAGCTGCGCAGCCGCTACAAAGAGCTGGAGCTAGAGGTGGTGGGGCTGGTGATTGAGCAGCTGATCGGCGAGCTGGCCAGTAAATATGCCGAACAGCATGAGCTGCTGAGCTACTTTGAGCGCCTGCACCGGGATCTTCTGCAGCAGATTGAACTGTTCAGCGGGACCGATGAGGAGAGGGAGTCCCCTCCAGGAGCGGATGCCCCCCGCTTCAATCGCTACAAGGTCAACCTGCTGGTGGACAATCGGGATGGCCCGGCGGTGCCGATCCTGCACGAGACCAATCCGACCTACCAGAACCTGCTCGGGCGGATCGAGCATATGGCGCGCCTCGGCACCATTGCTACCGACTTCACCCTGATCAAAGCGGGTGCGCTGCACCGCGCCAACGACGGTTTTCTGCTGCTGGAGGCAGAGAAACTGCTCGCCAACCCCTACGCCTGGGAGGCGCTGAAGCGTACCCTGAAATCCCGCGAGATCCGCATCGAATCCCTGGAGCGCCAGCTCAGCTTGGTCAGTACCACCAGTCTGGAGCCGGAGCCTATTCCCATCGACCTGAAGGTGATCCTGATCGGCGACCGCCACATCTACCATCTGCTGAAAGCCTATGATGCTGAGTTCAGTCAGCTGTTCAGGGTGGTGGCCGACTTTGCCGAGACTCTGCCGCGACAGCCGGGCAACGATCAGCGATTTCTGCGGCTGGTGGCTACTCTGCAGCAGCGTGAGGGGTTGCGGCCGATCGAGCGTATGGCGGCAGCGCGGATAGTGGAGTGGGCGGCGCGCCGCGCCGGCGACGGTGCTCGGCTTTCGCTGCACATGGGCAGTCTGGTTGATCTGCTGCAGGAGGCTGACTATTGGAGCGCCAGGGAGCAAAAAGAACAGATCGGCGTGGCGCAGCTGGAGCATGCTATCGAGCATCAGCAGAGACGTGTTGGTCAGCTACAGGAGCGTATGCAGCAGGAGATCCTCGACGGCATCCTGATGATCGATACCGACGGCATTCAGCTGGGCCGGGTCAATGGCCTGTCGGTGATCCAGGTGGGGGATTACAGCTTCGGTATGCCGAACCGCATCAGCGCCACCGCGCGCATCGGCAGTGGCGAGGTGATCGACATCGAACGCGAGGTCGATATGGGCGGGCCGATTCACAGCAAGGGGGTGTTCATTCTCTCCGCCTACCTCAACCGCCGCTACGCTCGCTATCAGCCGCTATCGGTCTCGGCGACCCTGGTGTTCGAGCAGAACTACGGTGAGGTGGAGGGTGACAGCGCCTCCGCCGGCGAGCTCTGTGCGCTGCTCTCAGCGCTCGGCGATCTGCCGCTGAAGCAGTCCCTGGCGATCACCGGTTCGGTCAATCAGCATGGTGAGATGCAGCCGATCGGCGGGGTCTGCGAGAAGATCGAGGGCTTCTTCGATATTTGCCAGGCGCGCGGTCTGGACGGCAGCCATGGAGTGATCATCCCGCAGGTCAATCTGCCCGATCTGATGTTGAAAAAGAGCCTGCGCGAGGCCGCTGCTGAGGGCCTGTTTTCTATCTATGTGGTGCGCCATGTGGAGCAGGCGATGGAGCTCTTCACCGGGATGCTGGCGGGGGTGGCGGATGAGCAGGGGGTCTACCCCAAGCAGACTGTCAACGGCAAGGTGCAGGTACGGCTGGCGGAGTGGTTTGCGCTGCGCCTGCAGCTCTCCGGTGGGCAGGGCTGAGTGCGCGATCTACTCGCCTGATTCGAGAACCCGGCAGCGCAGCCTGCCGCGGGCCAGCCTGGTCTCTATCTGATCGCCGACAGTGACCTTGGCGGCATCCCGCAGGATCGTCCCGTCTTCACTGCTGACAATGGCGAAACCCCGCTCCAGGGTGGTAAGCGGACTGAGGTTGTGCAGATCCCGGGCGAACTGGGCCAACCGTCCCTGGGCCTGTTCGAGTCGGCTCTCCATCGCCTGTTGCAGCCGCTGCTGCAAATGGTGATGTCTTTCGTCTAACGGTGCCAGCTGATGCGCTGGTGAGGCGCTCTGCAGCCGCTGTTGTAGATAGCTGAGGGCCAGCTGGGCGCGGTTCAGTTGTCGTCCCTGGCTCTGTTGCAGGCGTTCCGCCAGCTTCTCCATCCGTTGTTCAAATCGCACCAGGCGCTGCAGCGGGCTCTGTGGCTGCAGGCGCTGTTGCAGATGCGCCAGGTTGAGTCGGGCACTGTCGAGTTGGCGGGTCTGTTGTTGGCGCAGTCGCAGCCGCAGTTCGTCCAGGCGCTGGCTGAGCTGGCTCAGATGCTGCTGCGGGTGCTGCCGCTGCAGGCGTGCGCTGAGTTGTCTCAGCCGCTCTGTATGGCTGGTAGTGATGTGGCGCAGCCGTGTCTGGAGTTGTTGCTGGAGGCTGTTGAGGCGGCTGCGCAGCTCGACCTGCTCGGGGCTGGCCAGTTCGGCGGCGGCGGAGGGGGTGGCGGCGCGCTGATCGGCGACAAAGTCGGCGATGGTGAAGTCGATCTCGTGGCCGATGCCGGTGATCAGCGGGATCTGCGAGTCGAAGATGGCGCGCGCCACACGCTCATCGTTGAACGGCTGCAGATCCTCCAGGGAGCCGCCGCCGCGCGCCAGGATCAGCAGATCGCAGCGCTGCTGCCGGTTGGCCAGCTGCAGCATCTGTACGATCTGCTGTGCTGCCGTGTCGCCCTGCACCTGCACCGGGTGGATCAGCAGCGGGATCGCCGGGAAGCGTCGCGCCAGTACCGTCAGCAGGTCGCGCAGGGCGGCGCCGGAGGGGGAGGTGATCAGGCCGATCTGGCGGGGCAGCCTGGGCAGCGGTTGCTTGTGCTCGCTATAGAACAGCCCCTCGGCGGCGAGCTTCGCCTTGAGCCGGTCGAACGCCTGACGCAGCGCGCCTTCGCCGGCGGGCTCCATATGTTCGATGTTGAGCTGGAACTCGCCGCGCGCCTCATAGAGGCTGACCCGGGCGCGCACCAGCACCTGCTGGCCGTTTTGCGGCTGGAAGCGAAGCCGCTGGCGCTTGATACGGAACATCGCGCAGCGTACCTGGGCCACCTGGTCCTTCAGGGTGAAGTAGATGTGGCCAGAGGCGGGGCGCGCCAGGTTGGAGATCTCGCCCTCCACCCAGAGCAGCGGGAAGCTGCCCTCGATGACCGCGCGGCTTTCCCGCACCAGGCGGGAGATGGAGTAGATATCCCGGTTGGGCTTAAGTTGGCTGTTCATTGGTTGCGCGGCCGTTGCAGCGCCACTTTTTTGGCGGTATCGATGAGAAAGTGGCGCAGCAGGGCGTTGAGCTTCTCGGTGTCGACCGGTTTCAGCAGGTAGGCGTCCATGCCTGCGTCGAGGCACTCCTGCTTGACCTCTTCAGCGGTGTTGGCGGAGAGGGCGATGATCGGTAAGCGGGTGCCAGGCTTCTCCCGGCTGCGGTAGATGCGGGTGAATTCGATGCCGTCCATGTGCGGCATGCGAACGTCCACCAGGGCGAGATCGAAGCCGCTGGAACGGCTCAGGTCGAGGGCTTGTTTGCCGTCCTGCGCACGCTTTACCCGGTAGCCGGCCTTCGTCAGCATGGTATTGATCAGCTGAAAGCTGATGCTGTCATCCTCAGCCACCAGCACGTGGGTCTCGCGGGTGGCCTCCAGTAGCGGTACAAAGCCGCTCTCCAGGGCGAATTTCGAGTCTTCGTCCAGGGGCTGGTCGTCGATCAGCTGTTCGATGGCATGCCACAGATCGACCGGGTTGATCGGCTTGCGCAGGTTGAGGTTGTGGTTGTCGCTGCTGATCGCGTGGGTGAAGGTCAAAAACAGTACTGGCGCGCTCTTTCCCAGATAGTTGAGGAGCCGTTCGGCGCGTTCCTGGGTGTCATCGGTGGCAGGGGATTCTGCCACCAGCAGCAGGTCTACCGGATTGCCGTTGAAGCCGGAGTCTGGATCGATCTGGCGATTGTCGTAATGATCCAGCAGGATCACCTGAATGCCAGCCTGGCAGCAGTAGTCGACCAGTACATTGCGGCTCTCTGGCGAGGGCTCGGAGATGGCGACGGTAACCCCCTGTAGCGCCTCTGGAGGGCCGGGTGGGTCGTCCGGTATCTCTCTCAGGCAGGGTAGCTTCAACCAGAAGCAGCTGCCCCTGCTGGTCTCGCTGCCGAAACCGATCTCACCGCCCATCATCTTTGTCAGATCCCGTGCGATGGTGGTGCCGAGGCCGGTACCGCGGTACTCGCGGGTACGGGAGGAGTCCGACTGCCAGAATTCGTCGAAGATCCGGTTGCGCTTCTCTTTGTCGATGCCGATGCCGGTATCTTGCACCTCGAGCTGCAGATAGTGCTGTTCATCGTTATGCAGCGTCAGTGTGACGGTTATATGGCCAGAGGGGGTAAATTTGACCGCATTGCCGATCAGATTGTAGAGGATCTGGCGAAAGCGCAGTTCGTCGGCGAGGATCTCGTTCGGTACGTTGGCGTCGATGCGGCAGACCAGCTCCACCCCCTTGCTGGCAGCGCTGGTGCCGAGGCCGCTGCAGACGTCGATGACGCAGCTGCGGAGATCGAACGCCGAGGGGTGCAGCTCCAGCTTGTTGGCGTCGATCTTGGAGAAGTCGAGGATGTCGCCGATCAATGCCGCCAAGGTGTCGGCGGAGGAGCTGATGGAGCTGATGTAGCCGCGCTGTTCGCGGTTGAGCCGGGTCGCGCCGAGCAGCCGGGAGAGGCCGATGATACTGGAGAGCGGGGTGCGCAGTTCGTGGGTCATGACCGCGAGGAAGTTGCCGCGGGCGCGGCTGGCAGCCTCGGCGGTCTGACGTGAGAAGTGTAGCCGGCGCAGCAACATAAACTGATAGAGTGGCAGGATGATCAGGCCAACCAGCAGGAACAGGGTGTAGAGAAAATGCTGCGACCAGCCGTCCATTAGGATGACCACCAAGCTGTAGCCGATGACACTGGCGGCGCAGGAGAAGAGCAGATTGTGGGTGCCGTAGCGGGTGCCTTGGGAGACGAATGACCAGAGGTAGATGAGGAAAAAAGGGCTGAAGGGGTTGCCGCTGAGATAGATGCAGAAGGAGGTGCCGCTGACATCCGCAAGTGCGGCGTGCAACTGCCGTCTGGGGTTCGCTTGGGGTGTCCATATGGTATGCAGCAGCAGCCCGATGAACCAGGCGAGATGAATGCCAAAAAAGAGGATGAAATCCTCCCAGGCAAAGGGAAATAGCTCGCGCCATCTGCCGATGATGAGCACGCTCGCCATCATCACCCAGGCCAGCAGCCGTACCACGGATGATTGCAGTTCATCGCTGTTGTGCAATCTCGTCAGTATGGGGTGGTTTGCGTGTGTGGGCATTGGGGCGACCTAGTCTCTACTCAGCCTCTTTCTATTGCGGGCAGTATATCCCGGATCTTTTCAGGATGGTTGATAGCGATGTTTTCCAGCTACCCTGCTGAGGTGCCTGTCGATGACCAGACCATTCAACCAGCCGATCTCTGTTTGAGAATTTTGGTCCGTGGCAGGTGATCCAGTTTACCGGTACCGTGGCAGATTCTATAATGCCCCGCCTGACCCACTCCGATGCGGAAGCGAAGACTATGCGTGTAATCGAGGATGCCCTCACATTTGATGATGTCTTGTTGGTGCCGGCCCACTCTACAGTGTTGCCCAACGATGTCGATCTGCGGACCAAACTGACCCGCGATATCAACCTCAATATCCCGCTGGTCTCAGCTGCCATGGATACGGTCACCGAATCCCGTTTCGCCATCGCGCTGGCGCTGGAGGGCGGTATTGGCATCGTTCACAAGAACATGACCCCGGAAGAGCAGGCCCAACAGGTCGCCAACGTCAAAAAGTATGAGGCGGGAGTAATCCGCAGCCCGATCACGGTGGCGCCCAATATCAGCATCGGCGAGGTGGTGGAGCTGACCAGTGCGCACAACATCTCCGGTGTGCCGGTGGTGGATGGCGACAAGCTGGTGGGTATAGTTACCGGACGCGATCTGCGTTTCGAGACCAAGATGGACGATCCGGTGCGCAACATTATGACCCGCAAGGATAAGCTGGTCACCGTCAACGAGGGCGCCGATCGTGACGAGGTGTTGCAGCTGCTGCACAAATACCGCATCGAGAAGGTGCTGGTGGTGAACGGTGAGTTCAAGCTGCGTGGCATGATCACGGTGAAGGATATCCAGAAGGCGAAGGATAACCCCAACGCCTGCCGCGACGATCAGGAGCGACTGCGGGTTGGCGCCGCGGTCGGCGTTGGCGCGGGCACCGAGGAGCGGGTCGAGCGGCTGGCCGAGGCCGGTGTCGATGTGATCGTGGTGGATACCGCCCACGGCCACTCCCAGGGGGTGCTCGACCGGGTCGCTTGGGTCAAGAAACACTATCCCGAGGTGCAGGTGATCGGCGGTAATATCGCCACTGCCGAGGCGGCCCAGGCGCTGGTGGATGCCGGTGCGGATGCGGTCAAGGTGGGGATTGGCCCAGGCTCGATCTGTACCACCCGCATTGTCGCTGGTGTCGGCGTGCCCCAGGTGACGGCAGTCTCCAACGTGGCGAAGCAGCTGGAGGACAGCGGCGTGCCGCTGATCGCCGATGGCGGGCTGCGCTACTCCGGCGATATCGCCAAGGTGTTGGCGTCAGGCGCCTACTCGGTGATGGTTGGTGGCATGTTCGCCGGCACTGACGAGTCGCCCGGCGAGGTGGAGATCTTCCAGGGACGCTCCTACAAGTCCTATCGCGGCATGGGCTCGCTGGGCGCGATGTCCGGCAAGCAGGGCTCCAGCGATCGCTACTTCCAGGAGAGCACCGACAAGGAGAAGCTGGTGCCCGAGGGTATCGAAGGGCGCGTCCCCTACAAGGGCTCGGTGACCAACATAATCTACCAGCTGGTGGGTGGTATCCGCTCCAGCATGGGGTACACCGGCTGTGCGAATCTCGATGAGATGCGCACCAAGCCGCGCTTTGTGCGAGTTACTGGCGCCGGCATGACCGAGTCCCATGTGCACGATGTGACCATTACCAAAGAAGCGCCCAACTACCGTCGGGACTGATTGACTGTAGGTCCGCCTTCAGGCGGACATCTCCGGCTAAAGCCGGACCTACGATACTGGATCGATCCAGAGAGGCACGAGGCTCGGGTTTTCGGTAGAAAACGCCCTGTAGCTTGGTGCCTTTCTGGTTTAAACGACTGGAAAAAACATGACCACTGACATCCACGCCCATCGCATCCTGATTCTTGATTTTGGCTCCCAATACACCCAGCTGATCGCCCGCCGGGTGCGCGAATCGGGGGTCTACTGCGAGATCTTTCCCTACGATAATGCGGGTATGGGGCTGGAGCACAAGCCCAGCGGGGTGATCCTCTCTGGCGGACCGGAGACGGTGACTGCCGACGAGGCGCCGCGCGCGCCGCAGCAAGTGTTTGAGCTGGGGGTGCCGGTGCTGGGCATCTGCTACGGCATGCAGACCATGGCGGCACAGCTGGGGGGTAAGGTGGCAGCCTCCGACAAGCACGAATACGGCTATGCTCAGGTGCGCGCCCACGGCCACTCCAAGCTGTTGAAGGATATCGAGGACCATACCAATGAACAGGGCTATGGCCTGCTCGATGTCTGGATGAGCCACGGCGATCGGGTCGAGGCGCTGCCACCCGGCTTCCATGTGATCTGCGAGACCGACAATGCGCCGCTGGCGGGGATGGCCGATGAAGAGCGTGGTTTCTACGGCATCCAGTTCCACCCGGAGGTGACCCACACCCGCCAGGGCAAGCGCATCCTCGATCACTTCCTGTTCCAGATCTGTGGTTGTGAGGCGCTCTGGACCCCGGGTCAGATCATCGAAGAGAGCATCACCCAGGTGCGCGAGCAGGTGGGGGATGCCCAAGTGGTGCTCGGCCTCTCCGGTGGTGTCGATAGCTCAGTGGTGGCGGCCCTGCTGCACCGGGCGATCGGCGATCAGCTGACCTGTGTCTTCGTCGACAATGGCCTGTTGCGGCTCCATGAAGGTGATCAGGTGATGGCGACGTTTGCCGAACACATGGGGGTGCGGGTGATCCGGGTCGATGCGGAGGATCGCTTCCTCAAGGCGTTGAAGGGGGTCTCGGACCCGGAGCAGAAACGCAAGATCATCGGCAACCTCTTCATCGACATCTTCGAGGAGGAGGCGAGCCGGCTGGAAGATGTGGCCTTCCTCGCCCAGGGCACCATCTACCCCGACGTGATCGAGTCCGCCGGCGCCGCCTCCGGTAAGGCCCACGTGATCAAGTCACACCACAATGTGGGTGGCCTGCCCGACTACATGAAGCTGAAGCTGGTGGAGCCGTTGCGCGAGCTGTTCAAGGATGAAGTGCGCAAGATCGGTGTCGAGCTCGGTCTGCCCTCCGAGATGATCTATCGCCACCCCTTCCCAGGGCCGGGACTGGGGGTGCGCATCCTCGGCGAGGTGAAGAAGGCGTATGCTGACATCCTGCGTCAGGCGGATCACATCTACATCGAGGAGCTGCGCAAGCACAACCTCTACGACGAGGTGAGTCAGGCGTTTGCGGTGTTCCTGCCGGTCAAGTCGGTGGGCGTGGTGGGCGATGCGCGCCGCTACGAATACGTAGTCTCGCTGCGCGCGGTGAAGACGATCGATTTCATGACCGCCAGCTTCGCCCATCTGCCGTTCGATTTTCTCGAAGAGGTGTCGCGCCGCATCATCAACGAGGTGACGGGGATCTCGCGGGTCGCCTACGATATCTCAAGCAAGCCGCCGGCGACGATCGAGTGGGAGTAAATGACCCCAGACGAACAAGACCACCACTTCATGCAGTGTGCCCTTGCGCTCGCCGCCAGGGCGGAGGCCGTGGGCGAGGTGCCGGTCGGTGCCTTGCTGGTGCGTGATGGGGAGGTGATCGGCGAAGGCTGGAACCGGCCGATCGGCAGCCATGACCCCACTGCCCATGCGGAGATCTGTGCGCTGCGGGATGCGGCTCGGCGGGTCGGCAACTACCGTCTGCCCGATACCACGCTCTATGTCAGCCTGGAGCCCTGCCCGATGTGTGCCGGCGCGATCGTGCATGCGCGGGTCAAACGGGTGGTCTATGCTGCCTCTGATCCGCGCAGCGGGGCTGCCGGCAGTGTCTTCGATCTGCTGCCTTCGGATCAGCGTTTCAACCACCGAGTTGAGTCAGAAGGGGGGCTGCTGGCAGGGCAGAGCGCGAATCGTCTGCGGGATTTTTTTCGTGCGCGAAGAAACAAAGATCAAATAAAAGGGACATTGGGATGAGGGAATCGGCCGTTTCGATATGGGGCTGGGGTTATTCAATGACTCTGTTTGGAGCCATCTGTGGCCTCTCATTTGCCGTCTCGGCAGCCGATTCATTCAGTGAACGGGAGCGTTGTTTGCTGGATGCCTTGGCCAAGGCAGAGGGCTCAACTCCGGTGGCCCGATTGCGTGAACAGTGCCTGCTGCAGTCACAACCGTCGCAGATGGTTGAAGCGGTTCAGCCAATACTGCGCCAGGATGATGAGTCGCTGATCGCTCAGCGGGTTGAGGATGAGCACCGCACCCAGGACGATCCGTTTGTGATCACCCCCCACAAGCGCAACTATGTGATGTTCGCCAGCTACAACGCCTCCCCCAACTCCAGGCCCTACGCTGTGACGGATGAGGACTTCAGTAATACTGAGATCAAATTCCAGTTGAGCTTCAAGGTCCCGGTGGTGGATGACCTATTTGGCGACAATGGTGATCTCTATGTCGCCTACACTCACCTTGCGTTCTGGCAGGCCTATAACCAGAAGTTTTCATCACCCTTTCGTGAGACCAACTATGAGCCGGAGGTGTTTCTCTTGTTCGACAACGATTGGGAACTGTTTGGCTGGAAAAACCCGAAGATCAGGTTGGGGATGGTGCACCAGTCGAATGGGCGGTCAGAGCCACTCTCACGCAGTTGGAACCGGCTCTTTGCCCAGTTTATCTTCGAGAAGGACAATCTCTTTCTTGGGGTAAAGCCCTGGTATCGGATTCCCGAGGCTGAAGAGAACGATAACAATCCGGATATCCTTGACTATATGGGGTATGGCGAGCTGCAAGGGATCTATAAAAATGGTGAGCACAGCTACAGTTTCATGCTGCGCAACAATCTCAATTGGGATGAGAATCGAGGCGCGATTCAGCTCGACTGGATCTTCCCGTTACATCGCCGTTTTCATGGTTATCTGCAGTATTTCAACGGCTATGGAGAGAGTATGGTCGACTACAATGCCAGCAGTAACCGATTGAGTTTTGGAGTGGCGTTGACTGATTGGTTATGAGGCCAGCTCAGAGCGCTTCCGGTGAGATGGCGAGTGCCGGGTGGGATGGCTGCTCGGGGGGCGGTTCCTGTTTCTGCCGCTCTGTCCACTTCAGCAACTCATGGTAGGCGCGTACGTTATCGACGTAGTTGACCGGCTCCTGGCCGCGCGCATAGCCGTGCTTGACGGTGGAGTACCACTTTTTCCGGCTCAGTAGCGGTAGGCGCTGTTTTATGTCAGCCCATTTATCCGGGTTACCGCCATCACGCTCGGTGAGGATGCGTGCATCCTCCAGGTGACCAAAGCCGACATTGTATCCGGCCAGGATCAGCCAGGTACGGTCCGGGTTTTCGATGCGCGGCGGGATCCGCGTATCCAGGTATTTCAGGTAGCGTGAACCGCCAAAGATGCTTTGCTCCGGGTTGAGGCGGTCTTCCACCTGCATCTGTTTTGCGGTGTTCTTGGTCAGCATCATGATGCCACGTACCCCGGTGGGGGACTTGGCATTGGGCCTCCAGTGGGACTCCTGATAGCCGATCGCCGCCAGCAGTTGCCAGTCGAAGCCAGTCTCTTCCGCGGCGGCCCGGAAAAATGCCTCATATTTGGGCAGGCGGTCCTTTATGTGACGCTTGAAGTCCCGTGTGTCGACAAAGTTAAGCCGCCCGATATGGCCATAGTGGCGCTCCTTCAACTGGGCAAGGGTGCCGTTTTTCTTGATCACCGTGAAGAAGTCGCGGATCGCCTCGTAGAGGCTAGTATCATCCTTGTGCGCCATCGCCCAGGCCAGTTGTTGAGGCTTTGTCAAATCGAAGCCGACACGAATATTGGGCATGAAGCGGCGGTTGACGGCGACCTCGTTGGAGTCGGCGATAGTGAAGTCGATCTGACCATCCTGCACCATCTGCAGCAGGTCGGAACTCTCCAACTCCCGGTGGGCGATCCAGGAGAGTCCGGTATATTGCTTCTGTAGCCGTTGTAACTCCTCCTCGTGGCTGGAGTCGGCCAGAATCTCTAGTCGCTTGCCGATCAGATCGTCAACTTTTTTTGGGCGCAGGCTGCCACTACGGTAGACCACCTGTTGGGTGATCTCATGGTAACTGGGGCCAAAACGGATCCTGGTCTCGCGGTTGGGAGTGATGGTGAGGCCGGCGGCGGTAATGTGGGCTTTGCCTTCGATGATGCTGGAGAGCAGGTCGTCCACCCGGTTGGGGACAATAAACCGAACCTTGACCCCGATACGCTGGGCGAACAGTTTGACCAGATCGTACTCGAAACCGGTCATCTTTCCGTCCGGTCCCTCATAGTAGGTGGTTCCACTGTTGCGGGTGGCGACCACAAGCTCACCTCCTGCCTTGATGCGGTCCAGCAGGGGAGGGGGGATGCTGCAACCTGAGAGGGAGAGCAACAAAGCAAGTACAACAGCCAATCGCATCATTCAGATTGAGAAAATGTCAGTGTTTTATGTAGAATAGCCGCCCGTCCATTGATGGCCTCTTCAAGATACGAAAAACAGATACCTGAGTGTCTGTTAGGAATCAAGTGCTGCGGGAAAAATAGCGGGCAGCGCGCACAAAGGTACTGCAGTCTTCAAGTGAGTAACACTGCGCCAGCGCAGTTTATCACGATGCATCAGGAGAGGTGCCGGAGCTGGCCGAACGAGCTTGACTCGAGCAAATGGGCAGGAGGCCCGTTTCACGACGCCGTAGATGTTGCCCACAGGGTGAGGCACATGGCTGTGCTGAATGAAATCAAGTGAACCGCAGCCCTATGGGCTGCTAGATAGCAGAGTTTTTGGAGAGGTGCCGGAGCTGGCCGAACGGGCTTGACTCGAAATCAAGTGAACCCTTGCGGGTTCCGAGGGTTCGAATCCCTCCCTCTCCGCCAAATAGTCTATAAAAACAATAAGATGTGGATTTTTGCAATGCCTCGATGCTGTACCAGTCAACCAAGATAATCTTCCATTAAATCAGCTGCTTGTAAGATTTTTCTGAGCCGGCTCCCTGATAACTCATACTAATTAAGAGACGGTTTGCGTCGCGCTTGTCGGCGGAAATTCTAGGCTTATCCCGATTGATTCGATTTCCAGGGCTGCTCCGGGAAACTCATCCAAACTCAGTCATGAGAAGGTCGTCTGCGCCTATGGCCTCTCCAAAGGTGCAGCCAGCAAGCACGTCAATCTTACTGCGGCTCAGAGCATCAGCTGGTCGCTGTCCGAGGGTGTCAACGAGGCCCGTCTTTTTCCAATCCAAGCTAAATTCAATCGCTTTATCGAGTCGGGTTACTTCCGTATCCACCAGAAGCTGAAACGCAAAGGGGTGACCCTTCAATTATTGTGGTAACCGGCTGGCGTGCTGTATCGGGAACGGGTGAGGTACTGCAGTGCCCAGGTCTTTGTTTCGGTGCTCGGTACCTCCAGCTACACTTTGATAGGGTCGGGAGCCGCCTTCTCAGGAGAGAAATGAACCTCTGTCGCTGCAAGATTTCGACTGGATGGGGAGGAAGAGGTTGCTCTTGAAAAATCGATCATCAACTCCCACGTCTTTAGCAGTACCAGTAAAGGGAAAGATATCAATTTGGAGTAGGCGACGATGTCAACATTAGAGCAACTTGGTGAAGGAATGAATCACGCATGGGATGCATTGGTGGATGGCTGGCGTGATCTCTATCGTCGCGCGACAAATGCCATAACGCGATTCACGCCACATGGTTCTAAGGGGGAGCTTAGATCCAGAGATGAGGGAGAGATTGCTATCCGTAGTTCCGGCTGGGGCGTATTGGCAGCCGAGGTCTTTGATGATGATGACCGGGTGATCGTACGTCTGGAGGTGCCGGGTATGGAGCCGGATGAATTCAGGCTGGATGTCGTCGATGACATGCTGGTGGTCTGTGGTGAGAAGCAACTCCAGAGTGAACGCACTGAGGGGCGCTATCAAATATCCGAGTGTGCCTATGGTCATTTTGAACGCGCGATATGGTTGCCGGATGAAGTAGACAGCGATAAGGCCTCAGCCCGGTACAGGCGCGGCGTTCTGCGGGTAGAGTTGCCGAAATCGTCGGCCCGGCGCAGTAGAAGAATCAAAGTGAAAGTGCGCTGATAGCGCCCTCAAGAATTTAGCCAATACAGCTTTCTACACTTGTCACTGAGGAGTATGACATGAAGATAAATCGAATCGTTCCACTCCTGGTTTTGCTCTTGTGCATTGTATCGCCAGCTTATGCGCAGGACGGTGGTATCGAAAACCTGCGGGAGACTGGTAAGGCCTTTGCGTCGGTGGCCCGAACGGTCTCTCCATCGGTGGTTTTCATCCAGGTTGAAGGCAAGGCATCTGGCTCTGCGGTCACCGAGTTTCCTTCGCCTTTTGGTGACACGTCGCCATTCAACGACGATCTGTTCAAGCGATTTTTTGGTGACCGGTTTCCAGGAATCCCCCACAGTCCACGCCCTGAGATGCCGCGAGGTGAACGCCGTACAATCAGTCAGGGCTCGGGTTTTGTCTTCGCAACCAAAGATGGCCTGTTGTCCGATCAGAGCTATATCCTGACTAACAATCATGTGGTGGAAGATGCCGATAAGATACGGGTGAAGCTTCAGGATGGGCGTGAGTTCGATGCCAAGATTGAGGGCAGGGATCCGCAGTCCGACGTAGCCGTGCTTGTGATCAATACAGGCGGGCTTCCGGCGCTATCGTTGGGTGACTCCTCGAAGCTTGAAGTCGGTGAGTGGGTGGTAGCCATCGGCAATCCCTTTGGTCTGAGCCATACCCTCACGGTGGGTGTAGTCAGCGCCAAGGGACGCACCAGTCTTGGCATCAACGACTATGAGGATTTCATCCAGACTGATGCGGCCATCAATCCCGGTAACTCCGGAGGCCCACTGGTCAACCTGGACGGTGAGGTTGTCGGTATTAATACTGCAATTTTTTCTCGTAGTGGTGGCTATATGGGGGTTGGCTTCGCCATACCCATTAACCTGGCTAAAGCCATCGCCAATCAATTGATGGATGGTGGCGAGGTGACACGAGGTTATCTCGGGATTGTTATCCAGGCGCTAACCCCTGAATTGGCGGAATCTTTCGGCCTTGATCAGAACGTGGGCATTCTGATAGCCCAGGTATCAGAAGACTCCCCGGCCGCTCAGGCAGGTTTGCGGCAGGGTGATGTGATCGTCGCATATCAAGGCAAGCCTGTGACCGATGTTGGCCGTTTCCGTAACCAAGTCTCGCTTACCTCGCCGGGAAGCCGTGAACAACTAACCATTGTCCGTAACGGTAAGCGCCGAGGCATCACTGTAACCATTGGCACACTCGCCAAAGACAAACTAATTGCCGAGGGCCCTGCCCAAAGTGCTGATGAGCTTGGCCTGAACGTGCAGACGTTAACGCCTCAGTTGGCCGATCAGTTTGGTGCCAAAGCGGGTGAAGGTGTGGTGGTGACGGAAGTCAGGCCTGGATCCATTGCCGCCATGGCGGGGATTAAGCCCGGTGCGGTGATCATGCAGGTGGAGCATAAACCAGTGAAAAGCGCTGCCGAGTTCAAGCATGCGGTGGAAAATGGTAGCAGTGACAAGCGTGTGCTGTTGCTCATCCGTAGAGGTGATATGCAGCAATATGTGGTGCTGAACTGGCAATGACAACCTGAGTGATTTCTATTAGAGGCTTAGGGCAGAGACAACAGTACTACTATGGAATACAAAGACTACTACAAGATCATGGGTGTCGAAAAAGGCGCTACTCAGGATGAAATCAAGCGAGCCTACCGCAAATTGGCGCGTAAATATCATCCGGATGTGAGTAAGGAGCCGAATGCCGAAACCAAGTTCAAAGAAGTGGGTGAAGCCTACGAGGTGCTGAAAGATCCGGAGAAGCGGGCGGCTTACGATCAACTTGGCGCCAACTGGAAGGCTGGCCAGGAGTTCCGGCCGCCGCCGGACTGGGATGCAGGGTTTGAGTTCCGCGGTGGCGGCTTCACGCCGAGGGACGCCTCGGCCTTCAGTGACTTTTTTGAGACCCTTTTTGGCAGGGGGGGCAGTGGTGGTTTTGCTGATGCACGGAGAGCCGGGCCGCATTTCCGCACTCAAGGCGTAGATCATCATGCCAAGGTGTTGATCGATTTGGAGGATGCCTTCCATGGTGCCACCCGTACGATCACTCTACGTGCACCTGAACTGGACGCCCAGGGGCATGTGATTACCCATGAGCGCACGTTGAACGTGAGAATCCCCAAAGGGGTCAAACAGGGACAGCAGATCAGGCTGGTGGGACAGGGTTCTCCCGGTGTGGAGGGTGGAGGTGCTGGCGATCTCTATCTGGAGGTGGAATTTAGGCCGCACCCCTTCTACCGCGTTGAAGGACGGGATCTCTATCTGGAACTGCCGGTAGCCCCCTGGGAGGCGGCGCTTGGGGCCAAAGTCAAAACCCCGACTCCAGCGGGGATTATCGATCTGAAGATACCTGCCGGCTCCACCTCGGGGCGCAAGCTGCGGCTGAAAGGACGGGGTATCCCCGGAAAGAATCCTGGTGATTTCTATGCCGTTTTGCGTATTGCGTTGCCGTCTGGGGATACGGAGCGCGCACAAGCCCTTTATCGCAAAATGGAACAGGAACTGGCGTTCAACCCACGCGCCAGATTGGGAGTTTAGCTGAGCATGAGCAAAGATATTCTGACTGGTTTTCTGCTGGATGAAGAGAGCTTCCTGACTCTGGGTGAGCTGAGCCGTGCCTGTATGGTGCATGCCGAATGGATCATTGAACTGGTGGATGAGGGCGTTCTGGAGCCGAGTGGTTGTGATGCCGTCCACTGGCGTTTTTCCGGACCCTGTCTGCATCGGGCGCGTACCGTCAGGCGTCTCCAGCAGGATCTCGGAATTAATATTGCTGGTGCCGCGCTGGTGCTGGATCTGATGGACGAAATTGACAGTTTGCGAGCACGACTGCACTGGCTGGAGCAGGGCTGCTAATGGCCATAGACTCACAAATCTGGCATCAACACGCATTGGCAAATCGCATTCAATCTTTGTTGTTGCTCGTCGCTATGGTGAGCTTTCTGTCTCTGCTGGGCTGGGTGCTATGGGGAGTTGACGGCATCTTCTGGCTGTTGCTACTGGGTTTTGTGTTGTTGTTGTTCAATCCAGTCTCTTCACCCTGGCTGATCATGCGCATGTACCGGGCTACTCGTCTGACGTCAGTTAAGGCGCCAACACTTGATTCAACTTTGAGGGAGCTGGCCCACAGAGCAGGGCTCCACAGGGTTCCTGAGCTTTTCTATGTCCCTAGCCCTATGGTCAATGCCTTTACGGTGGGAAGCCGGAACGAAGCGGTAATCGCGGTGACTGATGGCCTGTTGCGTTCACTGGATACACGGGAGACAGTCGGAGTATTGGCACATGAAGTGAGCCATATTCGCAATAACGACATGTGGGTGATGGGGATGGCCGATCTGTTCAGCCGTTTGACCAGCCTACTCTCCCTGCTTGGTCAGTTCCTTCTGCTGCTCAACCTGCCACTGATCGTGATGTCGAATGTGAGCATCAACTGGTTCGCTATTCTGCTGCTTATCTTTGCCCCCAATCTGAGCGCGCTGGCCCAGTTGGGGCTCTCTCGTACCCGGGAATATGAGGCGGATCTCAGCGCAGCCCGTCTCACGGGTGATCCAGAAGGGCTGGCCAATGCCCTGGTCAAGATCGAACAGCGCTCCGGTTCTTTGCTTGAACGACTTTTTCTGCCCGGACGGCGCATCCCGGAGCCTTCACTGCTGCGGACCCACCCGCCGACTAAAGAGCGGGTGCGCCGCTTGATGGCACTCAAGCCACCCATTGCGGAACCTTTATCCTTTATCAGGCGTGAGCGTGGCTTCTTACAAGACGATGCTCCAGTTTATTTAGTGAGCCGAAGGCCGCGATGGCATGTAACAGGTTTGTGGCATTAATGTTTCTGGGGGATTGTATTCATGAAAGATCCTTTTCATATGGTCTGCTCCCATCGCGCGGCGATCAACCGGTAATGAAAGAAGAGTTGGTTGGCGCCGGTGTGACCTTGACCCGGCAATAGCAGGAAATTGTCCTTGTGGCCAGCGTGCCTTAATCGATGGGCCCTGACGCTCCCTGGGAGAGGGAGCGGTTGTAGTATTGGCAGGCGGTGAGGTTCTGGAAGCCGGCTGGCAGGTTGACCCGATTTATCTATCTTCTCCGTTTTGTGAGGTGGGAGACGCGGTTTTCTCCAAAGTGGCGATCTCCTGTCGCAGGGCCTTCAGCCTAGCCGTATAGGCGTCAGCATCCCCATAGTCCACAAATCGCTCAACCAATCGATGGGGGTCTGGAGTGCGTCGTGCATGTTTGATGGGGCACCAGTATTGTTCAGTTCTGGCGGCAATCTCACGGACATACTCGATCAAGCCGCTGCCGTAACCACAGTAGATGCAGTTAAGCTTTTGGATGGCGTTGAGATAAGCCAGGTGCTGCCGGTCAATGACCAGGTAATCCCTGCGCACTACGCGCGGAATGCCGTACACGCGGAAACAGATATGCTGGTAGAGCGTAGCTATGATGTCCAGCAATACGAAAGGGATGAACACACCATAGATAACAGGTGCAGTGAGCAGATGTCCAAGCCGGGCCGTACGAAGATAGGTCCAAATCCCCACTTTCTGATGGCGTTGCAACGCCCGCATGCCCTGTTCAAATCGGACCCTGCCTTGTTCCAGGGTGTAGTGGAAGAGCCGGCGTTTTTCGTCCAGTAGTTGGTCGATCTCACGTTCCAATTCCGCCTGCAGGGTATGCAGACGGTGGAGGATGTCGTCTATGGGGGAACTGGGCATGAATGATCCTTTGAATGAATGCTCGGTAGGTAATTTGGAGGTCGCATTGTTGCGCTGCACGAAGCGCATCGGTCAGATTAATATTGCACAATTATTTTGTGCGTATCATCGATCAAGGGCATCTACTCTACTTCAAACTCCATCATACGATGCAGCACATTATCCAGTGTCTCACCTGGAGCTGCAGAGACAAGGTCCCTCACCATCAGCTCCCTTGCAATGGCCTCGCCGAAGGGGACAATCGTCGCATCAAAGTGGTCAGGGTACGGAGCAGAGGATTCCATAATAAGCAGCACTTCGCTACGCTCACCTGCTGCCATCTGGGAGGACTGAATCGGGTTGAGCTGTAGGAGTTGCCCACCAAATTAGGGGAAGAGCCATCTGGAACTTTCGGCTTGTAGCAGAGAATTTGCTCTCGAAATTCTGTTCGTCCCGCTTCGTTCAGCGGCTCCTCAATTGTTCTGGAAAAGCGCCTTAGCCAATTCTTGGGTTCGTTCGAACTGATCGGCAAGTTTTTGAAACACGCTCTCCAACTCGGATTCGGCGAATTCAAGTTTTTTCAATCTGGGGTCTTCTGCTTGAAAATCCTCACCTCGATAGAGTCTGGAAACCATATTGGCGGCGCTGCCAACCAGTGCTGCGGTCTGCCATGATGTGCCGTGGTAACTCTTGTCGCAGTGGTATCTCATGGCATTTGTCAGAACATCGGGTAGAGCCCAGGCCTGGCCCAAGCATCCGCCGACGCTACAGTAGTCATCGCCAACTGTTTGTCTGAGGGCTTGGCGAACGCAGGATGTTGGATCTGCTTCGTCGAGGCTGAGCGCCTGTGCGGTTTCTTCCGGTATATTGTCGGCGAGCCACAATAGGCCCAGGCTGTGCAGCAGTCCGGCGGTACGCGCTGTCTGTGGATCGCATTCGAGTCGCGCTCCGGCCTGTTCGCTGAGTCTGCCGGCCCCTTCGCCAACCAGCATGCAGGTGCACCAGAATCGTTCGGCGTGGAATGCCGGACAGCGTGACGGGTTGAAGGGTGATGAGATAGCGAGCGCGATGCTCAGGCTCCGTACTACCTGTAGTCCAAGCTGCACACAGGCCTGATTTAGGTTGGTGACCGGGCTGCGGGGGGATGCCCAGGCGGAGTTGGCGAGGGAGATCAGTCGAGCGGTGATAGTGGGGAAGCGCTCAATCTCATGGGCCAATTCGTGAAATCCAATCTCGTCATCCATGACCACCTTTAGCAGATAGGAGACCCCGGGGGGTAATACCGGAAGTCTGGTGTTTCCACTCAGGTGTTGGTTCAGGGTAGCGTTGTTACATTCCATGTGTAGCCGGTCGTTTGCTGTGATGTGGAGCTATCAGCCTGCTAAAAATGTACTTTGCTGACCAGTGAGGGGATCTGATCGGCTGGTACTGGCGGGCTGAAATAGTAGCCTTGGACTTGGTGACATCCCAGCCCCCGCAAGATCTGAATCTGTTCGAGTGTTTCGGCTCCTTCGGCAACCACCTTGTAACCCAGTGCTTGGGCCATGCCAATAATGGTGCCGACGAGCACAGTGGATTTTGCCTCGTGTTGCAGATCCTTGATAAACAGCCGGTCCACCTTGAGGGTGTCGATCGGCAGCTGTTTCAATACCGCGAGGGAAGAGTAGCCGGTGCCAAAGTCATCAACCGCTACCTTTATCCCGAGTGCATCCAACTGCTGGCAAGTGGTGGAATAGTTGTCACCCAGCTGTATAACACTTTCGGTGACCTCGATCTCCAATCGCTTCGGATCAATGCCGGTGGTGTCAAGCACCCGCGTGACCGTATTCACGAAGTCGAGATCAGTAAAGTGGATGGCGGAGATGTTGACCGCAACCTGGAGTTGATCGAGCGCATTGTGATGCCAGCTGGCGGCCTGACGGCAGGCGGTTTCTAGAACCCATTCACCGATCTCCTGGATCAGGCCGATCCGCTCGGCGAGGTTGATGAATTCGCTCGGAGGGATATCACCAAGTTCGGTGTGGTGCCAGCGGATTAGGGCTTCAACGCCGGTGACTTTGCCGCTGCTCAGGGATATCTGTGGCTGATAGTGGAGTGTGAAGTCATTGTTGTCGACCGCTACCCGTAACTGCTGCTCAAGGGCGAGGCGTTGGCTGGCCTGAGTGGTCAATTCGGGGATATAGAAGGCATAGCGGTGTTTGCCCGCTTCCTTGGCGGCGTACATGGCGCTGTCTGCCGCTTTGAGCAGTTGCTGCATGTCGTTGCCATCCTTGGGAAACAGTGCAATGCCCAAGCTTGCCATCGGGCGCACTGTCTGGGTGCCGAGTTCGACCGGCTGATGGATCTCTTTTAGACAGCGGTCGGCCACCTCGGCGGCGTCGAACTCATCAGTAATATTGTCGACGATGATGCAGAACTCGTCGCCGCCAAAGCGGGCCGCGAAATCGACATCGCGCAGCGGTTTTTCGAGGCGTTGGCCGATAATGGCGAGGAGTTGGTCTCCCGTCTCATGCCCCATGCTGTCGTTGATATCCTTGAAACCGTCCAGATCGAGGAAAATCAGCGCCAGCTGTTCGTCACGCCGGGTTGCCGCCTTGAGGGTGTCGCTGAAGCGCTGCAGAAAGTGCGCCCGGCTGGCGAGGCCGGTGGTTTTATCGAAGAAGGCGAGTTGGCGGATCTCCTTTTTCCGGCTCTCGTTGATCCTCAGGATTCGGCTCAGAGTATTGACCGAGTCGGCGAGCCGGATCAATTCCTTGCCGCTGGAGATGTGAACCTCACTGGTGAGATCGCCTTGAGCGATCATGTGGAGTCGTTTGTTCAGGGTGTTGATTGGTTTGGAGATCAGCAGATAGATCCAGAAGAGGATCAGGCCGGTTAGCGCAATCAACACTGCGGTACTGAAGAGGCGCATGCTGAGAACATGCAGGTCGATCTGTTGTTGTAGTGGTTGGATGTTCCAGTCGATGAAGATGCGTCCGAAGTGTTCGCCGTCGAACAGGATATCCTCGGCAAAGGCGAGGTGAGTCATAGCGCCGGTATCGCTGATTCGCTGCCAGTGGGCGAGAGTTTCTCTTCGCTCATTCTCCATTGTCAGGGAGAGGATGTTTGGGTCCAGGGTTGCCAACTGGGTGATGATGGTCTCGAGTCGCGCCTGATCTTCGCTGATTACCGCATCGATACTGGTGGCTGAGAGGACGCTCAGGATTCTGTGATTCTGTTCTTCCAGATTTTGCCTGAGATAATCTGTCTCCAGTTGCTCGAACACTATGCCGACGGCATACCCGACCAGCAATATGCTCCCTCCAAGCAACAGCAGGATCTGCCGCCAGATCGGCAATTGGGAGAATGTGAAGTTATTGCGTGGGTTGCCCATGCCCTGTCTGACGGTTTCAACTTGATGCATGGGGTGCTTCTGCTTTCTGCAGGAGAGGCGTCCCCCCGGTCTCTAGCACACCCCTGGAAGGTCTAGCTTGTAACGATTTTTCAGCAACTCCGGCTTCTCTATGCAGTGAGGCTGAGATGAGTGTTTGGCCCGGCACCAAGATCAAGGTGCTATGGAGACGGGCTGCTCTGGGGGGCTGCTGGTTCGGAAGGTGGCGGCTGGTCCTTTTCATTTGTACTAATTCCAATACCCTCTTTGAATCCTTCCAGCAATAAGTATTGGAGACCTGCCTTTGGAATTATCTGAGGTCGCTAAACGCCGATGCGCGGGTTGTGCTTCGGTTCAGGAGTCGCGCAGGTCCCCTTCTGCCCCCCACTTCATCCTAGTGGATTCTGCCGAAAATGCATCGTTACCCACATGGGGGGTAATGCCCAGTGCAATCCCCTGTATCGGTGCTGAATTCAGCTCTGAGGGGAAAGGTGATCAGCGGAAAATCTTGCTGGGGCAGATGCAGCGCTCTACTGCATATTTGTGGTGGCCGGTGCAGTGGTTTTCTGAAGATCTTTTGCAACCGGAGTAGTGGGCAGAAAGGGAATCAAAGTTGTGCCGTGCCGATGCTGGGAGAATAGTTGACAAAAACATTTGGATTTGACGCGACAAGGTGAATTATACTGGTCGCCATGAATGAAGCCTTGCGCAGAGCTGACGATATGGAACCAGCAGTAGATGTTGAGTCGATGCTGCGTTCGAGTGGTATCTATCCGACGCCTCAGCGGGTCAGCATCGGCGAGCTGTTGTTTGCCCGCAAGCAACATCTAACGGCTGAGCAGATCCATGAGCGGGTCAGTCAGCGTTTCAGGCGGGTCTCCAAGGCGACTGTCTATAACACCCTCGCGCTGTTTGTCTCGAAAGGGCTGCTACGGGAGCTGGTTGCCGATCCGGCACGTACCTTCTACGACAGCAATACCCAGCCTCATCACCACTTTTTCAATATCGATACCGGTGAGCTGAGCGATATCCCAGGCGATCAGCTACTGAATCTTCCAGAAGGCATTCTGCCGGAGGGGACCAAAGTGAAAGCTGTCGATATCGTTGTGCGGGTTTGCAATCGCTAACCCCCTGTAGCCTCGACGGTGGGGCGACCTTTATCGGCGATGGTCCCCTCTTGCGTGGGCTATCTTACTGCGGCCCCTGACGGAACAGGATCAAGTGCTCCACCTGGATCTTCACCCCGGTTCGCTCGCCCACCCGATAGTCGTTGTGGCTCGGTAGTAGCGAAAGCAGCTCACCCCCCTCCGGCAGCGCCAGGGTATAGAGCGTTTGGGCGCCGCGAAAGGCGCGCTCGATGATGCGGCACTCAAGGCCGGCGCCCGGGGCTAGGGTGATATCATCCGGGCGTAGCAGCACCTCCACCGCGGCGCCCCTGGGCCAGCCGTAGGCGCGATTGCCCTGGATCTCGCCGAGTGGGGTCTCAACTCGATCGGGTGCGCTCAGCCGGCCTTTGAGGAAACGCCCCTCGCCGATGAAGTCGGCGACAAAACGGTCCGCCGGTTCGTGGTAGAGATTGAACGGGCTGTCCCACTGCAGGATCTTGCCCGCCTGCATCACTCCCACCTGCTCGCCCATCACAAACGCCTCATGCTGGTCATGGGTGACGAAGATGGCGGCGGTGCCACGGGCCTTGAGGATATCCCGCACATCAGCGGCAAGTCGTTCGCGCAGCTCCACATCGAGATTGGAGAAAGGCTCGTCGAGCAGCAGCAACGGCGGCTCTGGGGCCATCGCCCGGGCCACTGCAACGCGCTGCTGCTGGCCCCCCGATAGCTCATGGGAAAAACGTTGGCCGTAGCCCTCTAACCCCACCAGCTCCAGCATCTGCTCCACCTTGCGCCGGCGCTCAAAGCGGCTGATGCGCTGCAGGCCGAAGTCGATATTGTTGGCCACGCTGAGATGGGGGAAAAGTGCGTAGTCCTGAAACACCATGCCGAGCCCGCGCCGCTCCGGCGGCAGCGTGTAACCAGGGCTTGAGACGATCTGACCGTTGAGGCGTATCTCGCCCTGCTTGATCGAATCGAAACCGGCGATGGCACGCAGCACCGTGGTCTTGCCGCAGCCACTGGGGCCGAGCAGACAGCTCAGCATGCCGGGGCTGATGTTGAGTGATAGATCAGCGACCACATCCTGATCAGCGTAGCGGCAGTGAAGACCTTCGATTTCCAACAGTTGTGTCATGGCAAGAGGTCAGTGTGGTTGGGCTGAATGGGGATGGCTGGAGCTGCGTACTAGCAGGATCACCGGCAGCAGCCCGGCCAACACCAGGGTTACCGCCGGCAGCGCAGCACGTTCCCACTCGCCTTCGGATGTCATCTCGTAGATGCGTACTGCCAGGGTGTCCCAGCCGTAGGGGCGCAGCAGTAAGGTGGCGGGCATCTCCTTCATTACATCCACCAGCACCAGCAGCAGTGCGGTGAGCAGGCCGGGGCGTAACAGTGGCAGGTAGACCCGGCGCACCACCCCGAGTGCACGACAGCCGAGGTTGTGGGCGGCATCGGAGAGACTCGGTCGGATGTGCCCTAGGCCACTCTCGATGGGGCCGTGGGCGACTGCCAGAAAACGGGTCAGATAGGCGCTAAGCAGCGCCAGCAGGCTGCCGCCGAAGATCTGCCCAGGGGGGGTGTTATCGAAGATGCGCCAGATCGCGTTGATCAGATTATCCAGGCTGCTAAAGGTCAGCATGATGCCCACCGCCAGCACTGAGCCGGGCAGGGCGTAGCCGAGGGTGGCGATGCGCGCCGAGCTGGCGGTGAGTCGGTTGTCGTGAAAGCGCCGTGCACAGCCGAGCAATAGTGCCACGATGATGGTGATCAGTGCGGAGATGCCGCCCAGTGCCAGAGTGTGGGTGAGCAGCTCGAAATAACGGGGGTCGAGATCCTGCTGCACCACCTGCCAGGCCCAGATCAGCAGCTGGATCAGCGGCAGCAGAAAGGCGAGACTGAACACCAGTCCCGCTGCTGAACTAGCTACACCGCCCCGCCAGCCCTGCAGTCGGAAGCGCTGTGGCGGGGCGCCGCGACTGGTCTCGTGGTAGCGGGCGCGGCCGCGCAGGCGGCGCTCTGCGACCAGCGCCAGGGCGACAAACAGTAACAGCAGCGAGGCGAGCTGGGAGGCGGCCTGTAGGTTGAACAGGCCGAACCAGGCCTTGTAGATGGCGGTGGTGAAGGTGTCGTAGTTAAACACCGATACCGTGCCGAAATCGGCCAGGGTCTCCATCAACGCCAGTGAGGTACCGGCGACGATGGCGGGGCGGGCCATCGGCAGGGCCACGCGAAAAAATGCAGCCCGTGGTGTCAGACCGAGGCTGTGCGCCGCCTCCAGGGTGCCGCGCCCCTGGGTGAGAAAGGCGGAGCGGGCCAGCATGTAGACATAGGGATAGAGCACCAGTACCAACACCAGGGTCACCCCGCCGCTGGAGCGCACCTCAGGAAACCAGAAGCCGCCTCGGCCGAATAGCTCCCGCAGCAGCCCCTGCAGGGGGCCTGTGAAGTCGAACAGCCCCAACACCACGAACGCCAGCACATAGGCGGGTACCGCCAGCGGCAGCATTAGCGCCCAGTCGAAGAATCGCCGTCCAGGGAACTCACAGAGGCTGGTGAGCCAAGCCAGCCCGACGCCGAGCAGCAGCACTCCGACTGTGACGCCAGCGAGCAGGACCAGGGTGTTGTACACCAGTTCCGCCAGCACCGTCTCAGCAAGGTGGTGCCAGACCGCGTTCTCCCCCTGCAACCAGCCGGAGAAGATCAGCAGCAGCGGTACTGCGATCAGTGCCGCGAGCGCTAGGCTGCCCAGCTGCCAGCCTGGTAGCCGTACTCCTGAATCAGACAGCCGGGCCGCATGCGTTGACTGAAAATGAGAGGGAGCGGTGGACATGGCTCAGCGGTAGCCGGCCCGGTCCATCAGCATCACCGCCTTGACCTGCAACCTTCCTGCCTCAGCAACGTTGAGCGGGTCGCCCTTGAACTCGTCCCAGGTGGTCACCACCGGATCGGGCTGGACCGCCGGATTGACCGGGTACTCCATATTCAGGGCCGCAAATCGGGCCTGGGCTTCGGGGGAGGCGAGCCACTCCAGCAGCTTCACCGCTGCGTCGCGGTGCTTGGCATGAAGGGTGATGCCGGCGCCGGAGACGTTGATGTGTACGCCGCTACTCTGCTGGTTGGGCCAGAACAGTGCCAGCTTGATCGATGGATCTTTTTTCTGCAGCCGGCCAAAATAATAGGTGTTGACTATGCCCAGGTCACACTGGCCGGCGAGGATTGCCTGCATCGTCTTGGTGTCGCTGGAGAAGGGCGGCGCGACCAGGTTGGCGACCCAGCCCGCGACGATCTGCTGCGTTTTCTCCTCCCCCAGGCGGGCGATCATCATCGCCACCAGCGACTGATTGTAGACTTTCTTCGAGGTGCGCAGACAGAGGCGGCCCTTCCATTTGGGATCGGCTAGCGCCGCATAGCTGCTTAGCTCTCCCGGCTGTATCCGCTCGCTGCTGTAGACGATGGTGCGGGCGCGCACCGAGAGGCCGAACCAGCTGTTGTCGGGGGCGCGCAGATGCTCCGGCACGTTGGCGCTGAGGCTCTGTGAGTCGATAGGGGACAGCACACCCTGTTCGGCCGCCTGCCAGAGATTGCCCGCATCCACCGTGATCAGCAGATCCGCCGGGGTGTTGGCCCCCTCCGCCTTTAGCCGTGCCAGCAGCGGTCCGGCTTTGTCGGTGATGTAACGGATCTTTACTCCGCTCTTTTGCGTGTAGGCGTCGAACAGCGGCTTGATCAAATGCTCCTTGCGGGCCGAGTAGACGACGATCTCATCGTCGGCCTGGGCGGCAGGCAGCAGCATCAGGGTGGCGAGCAGCAGTAGCATCGGTTGGTGCAGATATTTCATGATCGTCTCGAATGGATGTGCAGGGATGTGAGAGTGGCTGATTGGGCAGACGGTGTTCGATGAGGCCGTCTGCCCAGCAGAGGTTGGTGCCAGATTGCCCCGATGCTATCCGGCTAGCGCAACAGGGCCTCGCGCATTAGCCGCCAACGTCTTGTTCTATGGTTCTCTGTGTGCTGTTTTGCCTGGCGGTGGAGTAGCCAGGCGTGGGCTAAGGTGGCAGGTGTTGCAGGGTGGCTGCTCTTGCTGGTTGTTTTGGCGTACATTGTTGATCTCACCAAGTGACCTAAAAATAGACCTTGATGCAAATGTTATTGCAAATCGTTCGTATTTACAAGTGAACCACTCTCACTCTCTTGTTGGTGGGCAAGAAGACGTTATGCCAGTGAAGATGATCCTTGATCAGGGACGGGTGCCGCTGCGGATCTACACCGATGAGATGGAGCCCACCGCGCTGCAGCAACTGGGCAACATCGCTAGACTCGACCTCGTGCACCACCATGTGGTGGGGATGCCGGATGAGTTCCTGGGCATTGGTGCCACGGTGGGTGCGGTGATCCCCACAAGGGGGCGATCATCCCCGCTGCGGTGGGGGTGGATATCGGCTGTGGCCCAGCTTCCCTAGGTTGGCTCAGAACTCCACTGCCAGATGGACGGTAGCGGTTGTCGGCGGTCTCGCCGTTGCCGCCGTCTGCAGTGTCGTCGTCTTCGGCGAGGGCCTACTTGAAAGCGAGGGCGCTGTTATCGTGGATATTATGGCCGAGGGCCGCGGTCCACGGGGCTTTGACAGCTCAAGGACTAACGCTTCGACCATCATCGCTGGCCAAATGTATTCTTCGTTAATGCGGGATCTTGCACCTTATCAGGAGCCTGGATATTGGCGAGCCAGTCACGACGAGGCAACGCCCGACTGGAGAGCCGTGCGCGGGAAAACCGTACACACGGTTTGGAGGTCGGGGAGGCTCCCTAACCCCTATCGTATTATTACATCAGGGTCTGGGCACGGGGCCGGGCAGGTTCTGTGGAATGGTAAAAGGTCCATCTGCCTGTTTGCGGGTTAATGGCAGGATCAGAGGGCCGCGTCTACCGCCCCGTCCTAGGGGCAGCAACCGCAGGGTGACATCCTGATAACCATCGCCATTCACATCGGCATAGTCGATGGCAATCACCCGAAAACCGGTGGCCAAGGGATCGGTCTCGCAGTCGAGACCTGTCGATTTGAAGTCGATGCGACCACGGAAAAGGCCGTTTTTAATGCGGCAGGCCTGGAGATCGTTCGCCGGTTTCTCACTGCTGGGCTCGACTCTGGTCAGAATACGGGTTAGGTCGGGTACACCGGGCGGTAGGGGACGGCAGTTGCCTGAGTCACTCTCTGGATTACAATCGACCTGAATGGGCAGATCGTGCAGTTTGGCATTCATGAAATCATAACCACTGACAAAGTCATGGGTTGGTGGTCCATTAAACCGGTACAGAAAATTCACATAGTCACAATCCTGTTGCACCTTGCTCCAGATAGTGCGCTCCACGCGATTACACCACTGTTGGGCTCCCTGTCGGAAGGCAGCCTGTGCCGCAGCACAGTCGGCAGGGATACGGAACGGCTTTTTAATATGCCGGCTGATCGGCAGGTTGACTTCATATTCGGTGACCTTTTGACCGCTGTAGGGTGCACTGAAGTAGAGATCGGCATGGCCGGCCTCGGAAGCGGCAGAGATGGCCATCAGAAGGAGGAGCCAGCAGAGTGGGTGACGCATTGCATGTGCGTTATTAGGTTGTTGGTTTAGAGACTGTTTCATCGAATCACCTTATTGGATTCCATTCTGCCTCTCGTGTTTCGGGCCAGCAACATTTCTATCCCCTCGCTTTGCTGGGACCGTCTCAGTGGATGTTGGTGGATTGATCTTGTCGATGAATGTGACCCAGCGGCAGCTGACATCGGTAGCGAGGTTGTAGAAGAGGCGGCTGCCTATAAACGGATGGAGTAGGGTGACACTGCGGAGGCTATCTCTGCTGAGCACTAGCAGGCTGCTCTTCTCCAGAGCCACCGCCTGGGTTTTGCGCGGTTCGTCGGCGAGCAGGGCGATATCACCGAATAATTTGCCGGGGGCAAAACGGTTGACGACCAGTCTCTTCTCCGAGTTCTCTCTGCCCGGCATGCTCACCTCCACCGCACCCTGCATCACCAGATACATGGCATGGCTTTTGTCGCCGGGTTTGAACACCTGCTCTCCTGCAGCGTACTCAGTCACGGTGCTGGCGAGGATGAAGCGACGGATCTGCCAGGGCCGCATCTCCCGGAACAGTACACTCTGCGGGATGACCTCCTGACGCAGTTGAGCTGAGAGCAGATCCCACAGGCTGACCAGTCGCAGGGAAGAGATCACCAGTGGCGTGATGACGAAATCGGCGATCAGAGCGGTGGCGATGACCAGTGCGCTCAACAGCCCGAAGAGCGCGATGGGCTGAAAATCAGACAGGGTAAAGACCAGGAAGCCGGCAATTAGCGCCACTGAGGTGGAGATCACCGGCAGGGCCTCGTTGGCCAGAGTGGCGTGCATGGCGAGGGCCTGATGGCGGGATGAGCGCAGCTCCTGGTTGTAGCGCAGCATGAAGTGCAGAGTGTCGTCCACGGCAATGCCGATGGCGATGGCCGCCGCCATGGTGGTGCCGATGTTGAGGGGAATGCCGGCAAAACCCATCACGCCGAACAGCACCACCACCGGGAAGGCATTGGGCAGGGCGGCCAGCAGGCCGACCCGCAGATCGGTGAAGAGCACCGAGATGATCAGCACAAAGAAGAGCAGCAGCAGCAAGATCGACTGCAACTGTCCATTGATCATGGATCGGGTGGCTGAGAGAGTGAGTACCGAGGAGCCGGTGATGTGCGCCTGCAGACCGGGATCGAGCTGCTGGTCGATGAATTCCTGCAGGGCATCAACGAAGGACTGCAGTTCGCGGGTCGAGTCGGCGGCGTGCCGGACCAGGATGCGTACCCGACTGTAGTCCTCGGAGACGTAGGCATGCACATGCTTGTGGTCGAGAAAGATCATCAGTTCGTTCACCACATCGTCCGACTCCGGCAACTCGGCCTCATCCAACTCCTGAAAGGCGCGATTGAGGATAGACAGATAGTCGGCGAATGAGGTGGTGGAGCGGGAGATCCCCTGGCTGTCGATAAACTGCTGTATCTCAACGATCTCCTCCAGATAACGGACTTTGAGGAAGGTGTCCTGGATGCCGGAGTCGAGGATGATGGAGAAGTTCTCAAGCCCGGCCAGATCACTATTCACTGCCTCCACTTGCTGCCGCACGGCCGAATCCCGGCCAAGGCTTTCGATGGTGCTGTGGTTGACCTGGATGGCGGGTACGCCCAAGGCGGCAATCACGGTGATGCCGAGCAGAACCAGCAGAATGGCCCAACGGTAGCGCTGCAACCCCCGCCAATAGGCATCCGCCAGCCTGCCCGGTTTGGCCTGCACAAAGCGGGATCGACCATCCAATTGCCAGCGTCCGGCAAGCGACAGTAGGGCAGGGATCAGCACGATGGTGGCGATGAAGTTAAACAACAGCCCGGTGGAGGCGAGGATGCCGAACTGCCAGAGCACCTCGATGCGGCTCAGCCCCACCGAGAGAAAACCGACGTAGGTGGTGGCGAAGGTGAGCAGCACCGTACGCCCCATCTTGCGCGCCATGTGCTGGATGGCGACCTGGGTCGTCATGCCCTGACGCTGGCCGTGGCGGAACTCGGAGAGCAGGTGGATATCCTCGGTGGAGCCGACGATGATCAGCAGGATCGGCACGATCGATGTCACCACATTGAGAGGGATGCCGCTGAGCCCCATCAACCCCAGGGTCCAGAGGATGCTGATGCCAGCGGTAAGGATTGGGGTGAGGATATCGACAAACTGGCGCAGCAGCAGAAACAGGGCGATCAGCAGGGCGGCGATGGCGATGGGGAAGAGGTCAGTCTGTTCCTGCTGGATCTGCCGCGCGATGGCGGTGCGTACATAGGGGTAGCCGATGGTAAAAAACTGCGCGTAGTGTCCTGACAGCGGCCTGGTTAGCTGGTCGATCGATGTGGTGATGCGAAGATCATCAAGGCCGCTGACCGTCTCCTTCAGGACGATCGCTGCGGTCATCACTTGGCCGTCATCGGAGAGCAGTACATGTTTGATGAAGGGGTCTGTGAGCGCCTGCTTTTCCAACGTCCTGCCTGCGGCGAGATCTTTTGGCAATTTGGCTAGGTAGGGGTCTTTGTTGAGATAGCCATCGACGCTCTTCAGATAGGGGACAGAGAACAGGCTCTCCACCCGATCGACAAAAGGCAGCGCCTTGATCGTGCCGATCACCTGTTGCAACGCCTGCAACTTTCCTGGTGCCATCATCTCCCCATCCCGCAGATAGAGCAGCACGATCTTCTCGTCACCAAACTGCTGACTGATCTGCTCGTAGTAGTCCCGCTCCGGATCATCGAGTAGCAGTAGCTCCTCCGCCGAGATATGCACCTGCACCCGCTGCAGCTGGGTCGCCGCCAGCAGCGAGAGGATCAGCAGTGTGGCGAGCGCCCACCGGGGATGGTTGGCGCAAAGCATCAGAATACGCTGCATCAGGGTCTTCTGATGTGCCAGCTCAGGTCCGTCGGACGGAGCGGATGGTAGATATCAAAGTGGCAACTCATCTGCTGGAGCATAGGCAAGATGCCTGGCTAATGCGAATATGCTGAGGTTCATCAAGGGGCGGAGTCGATTGCGTTGAGATTGTGGGAAAATACACATCCATTTACCGCAATTGACTCCGACCCTGAGCTTCATACATTTGAATGTGCGTCTATTGGCGTTCATTTGCGGCATTATGATCTGCTTTGAATCTGGCTGGTGCTGAGAGCGGGGCATTTTTCATGACAAAGAACATCGGTGGCGGGCTGGCTGCCTGGTCGATTCGCCACCCGATCGGGGTGGTGATGATTACCCTGGCGGTGATGGTGCTCGGGATCTTTGCGTTGGGACGCCTAGGGGTGGATTTGCTGCCGCATATCATCTACCCGGATGTGCGGGTGCGGGTGCTCGATCCCGGCGTGCCGGCGAGCATCATGGAGGATCGGGTCACCCGTCAGCTGGAGGAACAGCTGGCGATCACTGAGGATGCGATCCACATCCAGTCGCGTACCAGCGAGGGGCGCAGTGCGGTGGATCTCTCCTTCGCCTATGGCACCGATATCGACCAGGCGCTGCGCGATGCCTCCACCCGCCTCGACCGGGCCAAGCGTTTTCTGCCCGATAGCATTGAAGCGCCGGTAATCTACAAGCGTGATCCCTCGCAGCGGCCGGTGGCGGAGTTTGTGGTCAGCTCCACCCTGCGCGATGCGGTGGAGCTGCGCAGCTGGGCCGATTACGACTTGGGCAAGTGGTTTCTGACCCTGCCGGGGGTGGCGGCAGCAGAGGTCGGTGGCGGGCGGGTGCGGCAGATCCAGGTAATCCCCGATCAGATCCGTCTTGCCGGGCTTAATCTGCAGTTGCTCGATCTGGAGGCGGCGCTGCAGGCGGCCAACCAGGACACCCCGGGCGGGCGGCTGATGATGCCTCAGGGAGAGATCAGCGGCCGCACCGCCGGGCGCTTCCGTTCGGTGGAGGAGATTGCCCAACTGCCGTTGCGCACGTTCGGCGCCGACCAGAGCGAAAGCCTGATCCACTTGAGCGAGGTGGCGCAGGTGGTGGATGGGGCAGAGGATGAGACCCTGCGCATTCGTCTCAACCAGCAGCCAGGGGTAAAGCTGTCGATCCAGAAACAGCCCCAGGCGAACACCATCGAGGTGGTCGATGGGGTGCTGGCCAGGCTCGCTGAGCTGGAGCACAAGGGGCTGATCCCGGAGGATATCGAGATCCGCGCGGTGGATGACCAGGCCCGTTATATCCGCCGTACCCTGAGCAATGCGCTCAACTCAGCGGCGATCGGTGGGCTGCTGGCGATGTTGGTGGTCTATCTTTTTCTCGGCAGCCTGCGCCGCACCCTGATCATCGGCAGCGCGATCCCGATTGCGATCCTGGTAACCTTCATCCTGATGTCGTCGGCGGGTCTGACCCTCAACATCATGACCCTGGGCGGCCTGGCGCTGGGCATCGGCATGCTGGTGGACAGCACCATCGTGATGCTGGAGAACATCTACCGTCATCAGCGTGAACGGCGGGGGGATGAAACGCTCTCTGTTGCCGAGAGTTCGGGACGGGCGGCGTCGGAGGTCAATAGCGCCATCGTCGCCGCCACCACCACCAATCTGGCTGCGGTACTGCCGTTTCTGTTTATCGGCGGGCTGGTGGGGCTGCTGTTTCGTGAGCTGATCTTCACTATCTCAGCAGCGATCGTCGCCTCGCTGATGGTTGCCCTGACCCTGGTGCCGGCCCTGGCCGGGCGCATCCCGGCGCGGCGTGAGGCGTTGCTGCGGCGCGGTGTAAACCAGCTCTTTGATGGCCTGCAGGCGGGATACGGCTGGTTGGTACGACAGCTGCTGAGGGCCCCTTGGCTACTGCCGCTGCTGTTCATCGCCGCGCTGGCGCTGATCTGGCCGCTGCTGAGTCAGGGGCGTCAGGTGTTTCTGCCGAACATGGATGAGGGGCGTATCTATGTCAGCGTGACTGCCGATCGCGGCATCAACCTGCCGAATATGGATCGCATCGTGCGGCGTCTTGAAACCCTGTTCAGCGAGCAGCCGGAGGTGGAGACGATCTTCACCCAGTCGGGCGGCTCGGTGTTTGGCCGCTCCCAGTATCAGGCCGCTAATCGTGCCAGTCTGCAGCTGACGTTGAAGCCGATCCGTCAGCGCGGCATCGACAGCCGCGTCTGGGTTGCGCGTATGAAAAAGGCGGTAAAAAAGTTGCAGCTGCCGGGGGTGCGGCTCTATATGCGGGTGCGGGGGATTCGCGGTATCCGCCTGAATCGGGGCGAGGATGATGTGGATCTGCGCCTGCAGGGCCCGGATCTCGAGACCCTGGCGCGGCTGGCCGAGCAGTTGGTGGTGCGGCTGCGGGAGGTGGAAGGCTTGAGCAACCTGAGCCACTCCAGCGAGGATGTGAGCCAGGAGATCTCAGTGCGGGTCGATCGCGAGCGGGCCGCGCGGTTTGGTCTCAGCGTGGAGGATGTGGGGCGCTATCTGCAGCTCGCCCTCGGTGGGATCAAGGTGACTGAATTCCTGCAAGGGGATCGGAGCGTGGATGTGCGGTTGCGCCTGAGTCGTGACGAGATTGCCAACCCCGCTGATGTGGAGTCGATCATTATCTTCAGTCGCAGCGAGCCGCGGGTGCCGCTGCGGCTTGGTGAACTGGCGCAGATCGAGCTGCTTCCGGCACCCTCATCGATCCACCGTGATCAACAGCGGCGAGTGGTGGAGATCAGTGCCTCGCTGGGCAAAGGAGTCTCACTCGAGCAGGCGATGCAGCGTGTCGACAAAGTGCTGGAAGGGTTCGAGCTGCCGGCGGGTTACCGTATCTACGACGGTGGTGGTCTGGAGCAGCTGAGGGAGGGACGTGAGATGGGTCAGTTGCTGCTGGGACTGGCGCTGTTTCTCGTGTTTGTGGTGATGGCGGTGCAGTATGAGTCGCTGCGCAACCCGCTGGTGATTATGTTGAGCGTGCCGTTTGCGCTGATTGGTGTGGTGTTGGGGCTGCAGTGGAGCGAGTTATCGCTCTCGATGCCGGTCTGGCTGGGGTTGATCATGCTGGCGGGGATCGTGGTCAACAACGCGATCGTGCTGGTGGAGTATATCAGCCTGCAGCTGCAGCAGGGGGTGGCGTTGGATGCAGCGATCGTTGAGGCAGCGCGATTGCGGCTGCGGCCGATCCTGATGACCACACTGACCACGGTGGCAGGCATGTTGCCGCTGGCTCTGGCCCTGGGGGAGGGGGCGGAGATGCTGCAGCCGCTGGCGGTGACCATCGTTTCCGGGCTCTCTTTTTCGACCCTGGTGACGCTGCTTTTGATCCCGGCGGTCTATCGATTGATTGGCGCACGGGCTGGTTGATGTTGATTCGCGCCGCGTGCGGCGCGAATAGATTGGCTCAGATAAATGCAACCTGGTTGCGACCGTTCTCTTTGGCTTGGTAGAGCGCGTCGTCGACCCGCTTCATCAGGCTGTCGGAGTTGTCATCGGAGAGCAGGCAGGTTACGCCGAAACTGCAGGTCAGCGGCTCGCCGGTTGGGAACTCGTGTGCCTCGATGCGCTGGCGCAGCCGCTCGCTGAGGGCCATGCCGTCATGCTTGTTGGTCTCGGGGCAGATGATGAGAAACTCTTCGCCACCCCAGCGTCCCACCTCGTCGTTGCCGCGTAGTCCGTTGCGCAGTTGGCTGGCGACAGCCCGGATCACCTTGTCGCCCATCTGATGACCATGCTGGTCGTTGACCGACTTGAAGTGGTCGATGTCGAGCAGTATCACGCAGAGTGCGGTGTTGCTCTTGCGGCTCTGCAGCGCCATCTGTTGCAGGATTAGGTCGATCTTGCGCCGGTTGTAGAGCTGGGTGAGGGCATCAACCTCCGAAAGATGGGCTAGCTCCCGGTTTCGCTGGGCCAGCTCTTTCTGGGTGGCGCGCAGGCGGTCAAGAGTGTAGATCAGCCGCAGGCTGCGTTCCTCCTCCAGTCCTGAGACGATGGCTCGCTCGACAATGCTGCGGTAGCGCTTGGAGATATAGCTGGCGAGCAGCACAAAGAAGGCAAGGAAGGCGATGCGCAGCAGGCTGTTACTGCCACTCACGGAATCGCTGGTGAAGGCCTCGGTGATAGAACCGAGCTGGACGCCGCCGCTACTGATGGTGACGAGGGTGACGAAACTGTAGGCGGCCACGGCAAATGCTCCGGAGACCAGGGTCAGGCGGGGCGAGAAGCGCAGTGTGGAGAGGCCGACCCAGATGAAGTAGAGCAGAAAGGCCTCGGTCTTGAGGGTGCGATAGCCGCCAAACGCGAAGATTATTAGCGAGAGCAGAAGTATATCGGTGGAAATTGAGACATAGCGTAGCCACCAGACCATAGGGCCCTTCTGCAGCTGCAGATGGACCACACCGGCATACAGCAGGTTGATCAGAGAGCCAAACAGGATCATTTGGAAAGAGTGGGCGGGAATCTCCTGACGGATGCCTACAGCTGCCCCAATATAGAGCAGAGTGAGCCAGAGGCGCACTCGGTTGATATAGAGCTCGCTCTTATGCTCTTCCTGCTCGAACGGTATCGGAGCCCGGTGTTGTGATTCCATGCTGCTCATGTGGGCATTATATCCATTCCAATGGACAAATACCCTTTAGGAATCAGATTCTTAGCTGGGGCGTGACCCAGGCTGTCAGCAGCAGTTGATTGCCGGCAGCGGTGAATTAACGATATTTGCGTAGATACCACCATTCGAAGAAACGCTTCAGCCAGTGGAACAGGCGCATGCTCGGCATCACGATATTGTGTTTTTGGGTGCGTGCCACCAGCATGCCGGTAGTTTGGCTGTCGATGATGCAGACCAGTTCCACCTTGAAGGTTTGTGTCGGTTCATGCCCCTTGAATTCAGCGACCAGGTTGGTGGCTGCCGCCTCCGCCTGCAGATCCGCCATGTGTGCCTGTTTTGGCATCCACTCGGGACCAGGGAAGCTGCCGGAGTCACCCGCCACATAGACCTGCGGCATTCCCTTCACCCGGCACTGGAGATCAGCTTTGATCAGCCCGCCAGGGGAGCGTGGCAGCTCGGTATTGTCGAACCACAGGTTGCCGGTCATGCCTGGCATGAAGAGGATCAGATCGGCGTGAAAGGCACCGCCCTCGGTGATCACGTTGGTCGTGGTGAACTGCTTCATCTTCTGCCCCAAGTGGGTCTCGATGTCACGCAGCTTCATCTCGCGCACCAGCCCCTCCACCGCCTTGGGGCCGAGGCGCTGACCGGGGTTTTCGGCTGGGGTGAAGAAGATCAGATTGAATTTGTCGCGGCGTTTCTCCAGGCGCAGCTGACGGTCGATGCCGAACAGGAACTCAAACATCGGGCCGCCGCGCATCGCACTCGGTTCCTTGGGGTTGCCGGCAAAGCCGATAGCGATGGTGCCGCCCTGCATCGCTTTCAGGCGCTCGCGGATCCGCACTGCGGCATCAATGCCCTCGCAGGGGGTGATGGCGTTCTCGATGCCCGGCAGCTTTTTGATGAAGCGGCCGCCTGAGCAGAGGATCAGACCGTCGTTTTCGATCTCGCCATCGCTGGTGATCAGGGTACGACCACCATCCTTCAGACCGACCGCCTCAGCGGCGTGGTGCTTGACCCGCATGCGCTGGAAGAAGGGGTTGAGGGGGACGATCAGATCTTCCGGCTGACGGATACCGCTGGGAATCCAGATGATCCCCGGTAGGTAGTGAAACTCTGCCTTGGGAGCCACCAGGGTGATCTCCATCTCCATGCCGCTGCTGCGCAGCTTGCGAATAGCGGTGAGGGCGGCAAAACCACTGCCGACGACGGTAACACGCTTCATGCGGGACTCTCCGGGGTTGTTGGGATTGCAAGCAGCGGCCCTGTGGAATGATACCCGGGCCTCGGGTTGACGCAGAGGTGCCTGCAGCCACAAGGATAGTAGCGGCAGTGTGGCTGCCGCTCAACCTGTGGATGATGTTATTCCCTTTGCAAGAGAGAGGTCTTAGAGCCCAACTAGCTCGCCATGCAGTCCCTGAAAATGGGTAATGCTGAGCAGATCTCTGCCACTGACTTTTTCGGGATTATATTCAAGGACGAAGAGGTGAGGGCGATTGTTTTCGTGGTGGACGGAGACTACCCCCTCGCGTTCGCGAAATGCAGATTCCAGCTGCTTCTGCCCGCTCTCATCCAGCGTCTCATCGACATGGATGGTGATGTCAGCCAGGTTGATATCCATGATGCTTCTCCCCTTCAGTCAGGACCAAAATATGCCGTGCTGCGGCTTCCACTTTTAGAATAGTTCACTGGCGCTGCCGTAGCGGGAGAAGTCGGGTTAGCATAGATATCGATCAAGGCCGGGAGTCAGTCCGCAAAAAACGCACATGAACGCGAACAATAATTTCTGACAACGGGCTGAAGTGGCGTAATCAGCCTTACATAGCATTCGCGTTTTTTTGCGTCATTTGCGGACTATTATCTCGCGGAGCCTGCTTAGGGAGCCTCCACCACCTTTATCTTGCTGCCGTCACGCAGGTTGAGAAAGCCTTTGATGATGACCTGGTCGCCGGGTTCGATCCCTTGGCTGATCTCGATCCGGCTGGCCAGATGGAGGCCGCTCTTTACCGTCACCCGCTCTGCCCGTTGCTGGCTATCGACGCGAAACAGATATTCGCCTTGGGTGTCACGCTGCAGTGCGGTGAAGGGGACGCTGAGGCGTTCCTGCTGGGCGCTGCTGAGAGTGACTCGGCAGAGCTGGCCGGGGCGTGCCCCCTTGGGGTTGGGCGTGAGCAGGATCTCCACCCGGCCCATGCGGCTTCTCGGGTCCAGCTCCGGATGGATGCGCAGAATTCTGCCGCTGTGCAGGGTGGGCCCCAGACCGTCGATGCTGACCTGCACCGGGTCGTTGATCTTCAGCTGCGGGATCAGCAGATCGGAGACCAGGATCTCGGTGATCAGGGAGTTGAGGTCGATCAGAGTCAGTAGATGCGTGTGGCGTGGTACCACGTCCCCGGGTTCTACCAGCCGTTGGCTGATGATGCCGCTGAAGGGGGCCTTGATGACGGTGTGGCTGATGCGAGTTTCGAGCAGGCTTTGCTCCGCCTCGGCCACCTCCAGCGCGGTCTTGGCCCTGGCCAGCTCATCCTCTGAGGTGGCCTTGTGCTGCGCCAGACGCTGGATGCGCTTCAGGTTGACCTGGGCCTGGCGGGTGGTGGCGCGGGCCTTGTCCAGCTCGGCCTTGAGCAGGTCATCCTCCAGTCGGGCCAGTAGGCGGCCCTTTTTTACCCGGTCGCCCTCGAACAGGGGCAGTTGGGTGATGCGTCCCTCCTCTTGGTTGAAGATGCGTACCCGCTGCCGTGCCCGTAGCGTGCCGCTGCGCTGCTGGTGGATGGTGCTGGGACGTCTCTCCACCCGTTCGACCACCACCAGATGGGCGCTGGGCGGGCGCTTCTTCTGCTTTACGCTTGCTGCCTGCTGCCCGCCCGAGAAGGGATTCTGGCAGCCCGACAGCAGTACCGTTGTCAGCAGCAGGAAGCAGAGAGGCTGTCGCTGCAGGCACATGGCGGTGGGGATCAGTTCAGGCTGCTGGGTTGCGGGGTGCCGTTGTCTGGCACATAGGGGGAGTAGTGTTTGATCTTACGGCGCAGGTTGCGCTGTACGATCACGCCGAGGATTTTGAACTCGCTGCCCTGCAGGTCGATCTCGGGGTAGCCCGGTTTCAGCGCCACCAGGCGTTTTTTGCCTTCGCCTTCCGAGATGTACTGGCGGAACCAGCGTTCGCCATCCACCTCGGCGATGATGTAGGCGCCAGTGGCGCAGACTTCGGCAGGCTCGATGACGATGATGCACTTTTCCGGAAACTCCGGCTCCATGCTGTCGTCCAGCACCTGTAGGGGGTAAAGCTCGTTGTAACTACACTCGTTGCTCATCACTCTTCAGCCAGAAAAATTGCCTAAATATAACGGGGCTGGCGCGGAGCCAACCCTGGGGATTGAACGGAATTCTGCGCAAAGCCGCCTGATTTCGATAAAATCCCGCTTTTTCACCGGCGCATTCTAGCATGTCACACATCATGGCCGACTCCCGGGTCCACAGCGACCGGCGGGACCTCCACAACCTTAGGAATATGCTGCCGTTTCTCTGGGAGTATCGAGGCCGGGCACTGTTCGCCCTGGCCTGTCTGGTGCTGGCGAAGATGGCCAACGTGGGTATCCCGCTGCTGCTGAAAGAGATTGTCGATATCCTGGAGCAGAGTGATAAAGCGATGCTGGTGCTGCCGCTCAGCTTGCTGCTCGCCTACGGCGCGTTGCGCCTCTCCAGTTCGCTGTTCAACGAGCTGCGCGACGCGATCTTCGCGCGGGTGCGCTACCGGGCGATGCGGCGTCTCTCGAACCGGGTGCTGAGCCATCTGCACGAGCTCTCGCTGCGTTTCCACCTGGAACGCCAGACCGGTGCCATTAGCCGTGATCTGGAACGCGGCACCCGCTCGGTCAGTTCGATCCTCAACTACATGGTGTTCAGCATCCTGCCGATGTTGGTGGAGTTCTCCCTGGTGGCGGCGATATTGCTGAGCCAGTACGACATCATCTTCTCCCTAGTCACCTTCGGTGCGGTGGCGGTCTACATCGGCTTCACTCTGGCGATCACTGAGTGGCGCATGGAGTTCCGCCATGCCATGAACCGGCTCGATTCCCAGGCAAACACCCAGGCCTTTGACAGTCTGATTAACTACGAGACGGTGAAGTATTTCGGCAACGAACGGCTGGAGCTGGATCGCTTCGATACCACCCTCTCAGAGTGGGAAGAGAACGCGGTGAAGAGCCAGACCTCGATGTCGCTGCTCAACTTCGGTCAGGGCGGCATCATCGCCATCGGTGTCACCCTGATCATGATCCTCGCGGTTGACGGCGTGGTCACAGGAGAGATGAGCATTGGTGATCTGGTGCTGGTCAACGCCTTGCTGCTGCAGCTCTTCATCCCGCTGAATTTTTTGGGCATGGTCTACCGCCAGATCAAATACTCGCTGGCCGACATGGATCTGATCTTCAAGCTGCTGGAGCGTGAACCCGAGATCACCGACGCTCCGGATGCCCAGCCGCTAGTGCCGAAGGGCGGCGAGGTGCGCTTCGAACAGGTCGATTTCCACTACCAGCCGGAGCGGCCGATCCTGCACCAGATCGACTTCACCATCCGCTCAGGCGAGAAACTGGCGGTGGTGGGCCACAGTGGCGCCGGCAAGTCGACCTTGTCGCGGCTGCTGTTCCGCTTCTACGATGTCACCAGCGGGCGGGTGTTGGTGGATGGCCAGGATCTGCGTTCGCTGACCCAGGAGTCGCTACACCAGGCGATTGGCGTGGTGCCTCAGGACAGCGTGCTGTTCAATGAGTCGATCCTCTACAACCTCGCCTATGGCCGCCCCGATGCCAGCCGTGAGGAGATCGAAGAGGCAGCGCGACTGGCCCATATTGCCGAGTTCATCGAGTCGCTGCCCGACGGCTACGACACACGAGTGGGAGAGCGGGGGTTGAAGCTCTCCGGTGGTGAGAAGCAGCGGGTGGCGATCGCCCGGGCGATGCTGAAGCGGCCGCAGATCCTGATCTTCGATGAGGCCACCTCGTCCCTCGACAGCAAGACCGAGCAGGCGATTCAGCAGACCCTCAAAGAGGTGGCGCGCCACCACACGACCCTGGTGATTGCCCACCGCCTCTCCACCGTGGTCGACGCCGACCGCATCCTGGTGATGGACCAGGGCAGGGTGATCGAACAGGGCACCCACCGTGAGCTGCTGGAGCGGCAGGGGCGCTATCAACAGATGTGGTTGCTGCAGCAACAGGAGCGGGAGTCGTGAGCGACTGGCCGCAGATCGATGGCGTCCAGGTCTACCTGGTCGGCGGTGCGGTGCGTGATCAGCTGCTAGAATTGCCGGTTCATGAGCGCGACTGGGTGGTGGTGGGGGGCGATGAGGCGAGGATGCTGGCGGCCGGTTTTCGTCGCGCCGACAGTGAGTTCCCGGTGTTCCTCCATCCCGACAGTGGTGAGGAGTTCGCGCTGGCCCGCACCGAGACTAAGACTGGTGCTGGCTACAAGGGGTTTGCGGTGCAGGTCGGTCCCGATGTGACTCTGGAGGCCGATCTGCGGCGGCGTGATCTGACCATCAATGCGATGGCGCTGGATCAGCAGGGGCGGCTGATCGATCCCCTCCACGGACGTGATGATCTGGAAAACGGCCGGTTGCGCCATATCAGCGATGCCTTTATCGAAGACCCGGTACGGCTGCTGCGGCTGGCCCGGTTTGCCGCCAAGCTGGGGTGCTGGGGCTTTCGAGTCGCCCACTCCACCCATCGGCTGCTGCAGCAGATGGCGGCCAGTGACGATCTGCTCAGCCTCAAGCCGGAGCGGATCTGGCGGGAGATGGAGAAGTCCCTGGCCGAGCTCCAGCCCTGGCGCTTCTTCGAGGTGTTGCAGCGCTGTGGTGCGCTGCAGCGGTTGCTGCCCGAACTGGATACTGCGCTGGGCTCGTCGGCTGGTCACGCTAAGCAGAGTGAGACTGATGGGTTTGCTGCGCTGAAGCGGGCCACCGGGATCAGTACGGAGAGCCATGTTCGCTTCGCCGCGCTCTTCTATCCGCTGCTGGGGCCGGGTGGTGATGTGCAGGCGCTGGTGCGCCAGCTGCGGGCTGGTCGTGCCTATGCAGATCTGCTGCGGCAACTGCAGCAGGCGGATCGTGGTGGGTTTCTGGCAGCTGCGCCTGAGGCGTTACTCGATACCGTCTCTGGCCTGAAACCGCAACAGCAGCCGCATCGATTGGCAGGCTTCGTAGCGGCGGCCAAGGCGCTCTGGCCTGGGCCGATGCAGCGCCTCGCACCACAGATTGAGCTGGCTTGCCGGGCGCTGGCTGAGGTCGATGCGCGGCAGTTGCAGGCGACAGGCTTGCAGGGGGCGGAGTTGGGCCAGGCGTTACGCCAGTGGCGCCTGCAACGGCTCGAACAGTGGTTGCGGGATGCTGACTTAAACGGTGAGGAATCGTGCTAGCATCTGCGCCATGACGACACTGGAGAGAGATGTGGCCGGCGCTGATCGAGCCCGCCCCGGCAGCCTGACGAGCGACGCCGAACAGTGGCCCAGCCTGCGCATCCTGGTGTCGGGCCACCTACTGCTGCCGGCCTCGGTACTGACACTGGCGCTGCTGGCCGCCCTGGTATTGGCGATCCTGCTCTACCTGGATGTCGGTAATGCCAAGCTGAACATGCCGCTGTTGGTGATTGCGGTGTCGCTGGCGGTGGTGATGCTGATCGTCACTATGGAGCGGCTGCGTACCCAGCTGCTGCTACCGCTGTCGCTGCTCGAGGAGACTGTCACCCAAGTCTGCCAGGGCGAGCCGGTGATCACGCCCCATCCGCCGGAGAAGAGCGGGGTGTTGAGCGCGATGGCGCGGGATATCGACAGCCTTAGCGAGGAGTTGACCGATATCTACGAGGATATGCAGGTCAGGGTGGCGCGGCAGACCGCGCGATTGGCGCAGAAGACCACCTCGCTGCAGCTGCTCTATGATGTTTCCGCCAGCATCAACCAATCGGAGAATGTGGATGAGCTGCTACTGCAGTTTCTGCGGGTGCTGAAGGGGATGCTCAACGGCCGCTCCGCCACTGTGCATCTGGTGGGGAGTGATGAGCATGTGCGCCTGGTCGGCAGCCTCGACCAGAATGATCGGCTGATGAGTGAAGAGGCACTGCTGCCGGTGCGGCTCTGCCAGTGCGGCAAGGCGCTGGTGCCGGGGGATATCATCTGCCCTAATGATCCGCGTGAATGTTCACGGCGAAATGGTCGACGTGTTTTTAGTGTGGAGCAGGTGGAACGGGTCTCGGTGCCACTCTGGTACCATGGCGACGTGCTCGGTTTCTACCATATCTATGTGAAGCGCCCCGGCATCTATGATGGCCGTGAGGATGTGCTGGATATCCTCAACACGGTGGGCAGTCACCTCGGCATGGCGGTGGCGAAACACCGTTCCGACAAGGAGGCGCGGCGTCTCTCGGTGGTCGAAGAGCGCACCACCCTGGCCCATGAACTGCATGACTCGCTGGCCCAGACCCTCGCCAGTCTGCGCTTTCAGGTGCGGATGTTGGAGGAGACTTTGGAGAAGCCGGGGCAGATGGGCGAGGCTCAGCAGGAGGTGCAGCGGATTCGCAACGGTCTCGACGAGGCGCATATGGAGCTGCGTGAGCTGATCAACAGCTTTCGCGCCCGGGTCGATCAGGGGGGGTTGCTGGCGGCGCTGGAGAAGTTGGTGGAGCGGTTTCAGCAGGAGACCGGCATCGCGACTTTTTTTCAGCAAGATTGCCGCAAAATCAATATGAACAGCAGTCAGGAGCTGCAGGCGCTGCGTATCGTGCAGGAGTCGCTGGCGAATATCCGCAAACATGCCCAGGCGCATACCGTGCGGGTGCTGGTGCGCTGTCGTGGCAAGGGTGACTACCTGCTGCTGGTGGAGGACGATGGTGTCGGTTTTGAAGAGACTACCTCGGAGGGCAATCCGGGCGAGCATATCGGCCTCTCGATCATGGAGGAGCGGGCGCGCCGGGTCGGTGGGCGACTCAATATTGAAAGTGAGCCGGGGGAGGGCACGCGGGTGGAACTAACCATCCATCGTGCCGAGACGACGCCCCGGTCTGTAGAGGTGGATTAGATGCGGGTAATGTTGATCGACGACCATGCGCTGTTTCGCATCGGCCTGCAGGAGCTGCTTGAGCGCCGTGGTATCGAGGTCTATGCGGTGGGGGACTGCCTGCAGGGTGTCGAACTGGTGCTGGAGGAGCGGCCGGATGTGGTGCTGCTCGACATGCGCATGCCAAATATGAATGGCATCGAGATGCTCAAGCAGTTGCGTCAGAGCGAGGCGAACATGCCGATTGCGATGCTCACCACCAGCCGCGAGGAGAAAGATGTGATCGACTCGCTGCAGAATGGTGCCCAGGGGTATCTGCTCAAGGATATGGAGCCGGACGAATTGATCGATGCCCTACAGGAGATCGTTCAGGGCAACTCGGTGGTTGCAAAAGAGCTGACCAGCATCTTGGCGAAAGCTGTACAGGGGGGTGAGCAGAGCCAGGAGAAGGAGAGTCACCACTCTCTGGCGGATCTGACGCCGCGGGAACGGGAGATCCTCTGTCATCTGGCGGAGGGGCAGAGCAACAAGGTGATCGCACGCAATCTGGGGATCTCCGATGGCACTGTGAAGCTGCATGTGAAGGCGATCCTACGCAAACTCGACGTGCACTCCCGGGTGGAGGCGGCGGTGATCGCGGTGGAGCAGAATTTCTGTCTGCGTGGCTGAGGCTGTGAATTATCATGGCGGCGCAGCGGCGGCTGCGGCCAAATGGCCCTGTTCGTTTTGTAGTAGCTAAGGAGCCTCTGAACGAATCCTGGTCTCGCATCTTGGGTCCGGAATCCCAATCTGCTTGGCCCAGATCCATTCAGAAGCTCCCTAACGAGTCCGAGAAGAATCTAATGAAAAAATTTCTGCAACTGATCAGCGATTGTCTCACCGATGTGGGGGAGATCATGCCCTGGGATCTGGAAGAGCGACTGCAGGCCAACCCGGAGCTGTTGGTGGTCGATGTGCGTGAGCCCTACGAGTACGATGCGATGCATATTGAGGGCTCGCTCTGCGTCCCCCGCGGCATCCTCGAATCGGCCTGTGAATGGGATTATGAGGAGACCATCCCGGAGCTGGTGCGGGCGCGTCAGCGTGAGGTGGTGGTGGTCTGCCGCTCCGGTTATCGTAGTGTGCTGGCAGCCTTCTCCTTGATGGTGTTGGGCTATGAGAATGTGGTCTCGTTGAAGACCGGCCTGCGCGGTTGGAACGACTATGAGCAGCCCCTGCTGGATGCGGCGGGTGAGCCGGTTGATATCGAGGTGGCGGATGACTATTTCACCTCAAGGGTGAGAGAGGATCAGCTCAGCCCAAAATAGCTCTTTTGAGCGCCGGCGTAGAAGCGAGCTGGAAACTTGCAGGGGCGCAGCTTGTGCGCCCCTGAGCTTCTCAGGAGTCGATTGGCGAGGTGGCACCCTGTTCTGAACGCGGTGGAGCCTGATACCAGGAGAGCTTCTCCTGCAGCTCCACCACCCGGCCGACAATGATCAGGGTCGGCGGCTTCGGTTGTTCCCGTTCCACGATCTCCAGGATGTTGGCCAGGGTGCCGGTGAAGACCCGTTGTTTATGGGTGGTGCCCTGCTGCACCAGGGCAATCGGCATATCCGCTGGCACCCCGTGGGCCTGTAGCTGTTCACGGATCACCGGTAGTCCCATCAGTCCCATATAGAAAACCACCGTCTGGTGCGGTTGCGCGAGCATCTCCCAGTTGAGGTTGATGCTGCCATCCTTCAGATGGCCGGTGACAAAGGTGACCGACTGGGCATAGTCGCGATGGGTCAGGGGGATGCCGGCGTAGGAGGCGCAACCAGCCGCCGCGGTGACGCCGGGCACCACCTGGAACGGCACTCCCTCGGCGGCCAGGGTGTCGATCTCCTCTCCACCGCGGCCAAAGATGAACGGGTCACCGCCCTTCAATCGCACCACCCGCTTGCCCTGTTTTGCCAGTTTCGCCAGCAGCTTGTTGATCTCCTCCTGGCGCATGGCGTGTCTGTCCCGCTCCTTGCCGACATAGATCCGTTCTGCGTCCTGCCGGGTCATCTCCAGGATCGGTTGCGCCACCAGCCGGTCAAACACCACCACATCCGCCTGCTGCATCAGGCGCAGGGCGCGGAAGGTGAGCAGGTCAGGGTCACCTGGGCCAGCCCCGACCAGATAGACTTCACCCATCTCGTCGCTAGGTCGGGTCTTTTCGAGTGCCTGCTCTAACAGATGTTCGGCCTCGTCGGTATGTCCGGAGAAGACCCGTTCCGCGACGCCGCCCTGCAATGCTCGCTCCCAGAAGATGCGGCGGTCGCTAGGCTTGTGGAAGGTCGTTTTGACCTGATCGCGAAACTGGCTGCAGAAGGCAGCCAGGCGACCGTAGCCGGCTGGGATCAGTGATTCAAGCCGGGAGCGAATCAGGCGTGCCAGTACCGGCGAGGCGCCGCCGGTGGAGATCGCTGCGACTACTGGCGAGCGGTCGATCACCGAGGGCATGATAAAGCGGCACAGCTCGGGCTGGTCGACCACATTGACTGGGATGTGCTGTGCCTCAGCCAACTCGGCGATCTGGCGATTGACGTCGGGGTCATCCGTGGCGGCGATTACCAGGCGGCAGTCATCGATATCCGCCAGCTCGAACTCTCGCGCACGGTGAGTGATGGTGCCGTCTGCGGCGAGAGATTCCAGGTTTGCGGTGAGTTGGGGGGAGACCACGGCTACCCTGGCACCGGATTTAAGCAGTGCAGAAACCTTGCGTTCAGCGACCTGGCCGCCACCAGCGATCAGGCAGGGTTGTTCGCGGATATCGATAAAAATTGGGAAAAAGTCCATAAATACAACCGATTGTTTTGTTGGTCAGGAAGATGACAGATGGCGTTCGTTCGGCCTGGTTGTGCGGTGCAAGGTTGCAGCGTGCAGTAGCCCGTGTCGCTGGGGGGTTGAAATATGCAGAAACATTAATATACTAATGCGCTCGGTTATTCAATAGGATTTTTATTGTGATAGTTCAGGAAATCGATGCTTCCGATCTGCAGACCCGTCTTTCCAATGGTGAAGAACTCCAGCTGCTTGATATTCGCAGTGCTGGTGAGGTAGCGCAAGGCATGTTGCCGAACTCAGAGCATATGGCAATGCATCTGATCCCAATAAAGATCAATGACATTCCCAAGGATAAGGATGTTGTTCTCTACTGTCACAGCGGCGCTCGCTCCCATCATGCCTGCGCCTATCTTGCCCAGCAGGGCTTTACCAACGTCATTAACCTGCGCGGCGGCATCCTGGGATGGGCCCGTTCAGGTTATGAGATCGCTGCCCGTATGGCGGGCTGATCGAGGCGGATATCGCCATCTGGCGGGAGGTTGAGCGGAGTCGGGAGACGCTTTTTTTCTTGCGTTTCATTAGCGCTTCGCATATAAACTAGCTCCCGTTATTTCATACATTTCGAATAGAATCATATTCTGGAGGTCCTACCATGGCTGACTTCGATCAAGAACTGGATGCAAGCGGACTGAACTGCCCTCTGCCGATCCTGCGTGCAAAAAAGGCCCTGGCCGGTATGGAAGCCGGTAAAGTGCTGCACATCATCGCTACCGACCCGGGTTCTGTGAAGGACTTCGAGGCCTTCTCCAACCAGACTGGTAATGAGCTGGTGGAATCCAAGGAAGTCGGCGGCAAGTTCGAGTTCCTGATCAAGAAGTCCTGACCTCTCGATCACCATCCAGATACTCCATAACGAGGAGAGACATCGATGGACGAAAAGAAGTTAGCCATCATTGCGACCAAGGGTTCCTTGGACTGGGCCTACCCGCCCTTTATCCTGGCCTCGACCGCATCCGCCCTCGGTTACGATACTGAGATCTTCTTTACCTTCTACGGTCTACAGCTCCTGAAGAAGGATCTGCAGCTGGAAGTCACCCCGCTCGGCAATCCCGGTATGCCGATGCCGATGGGTATGGACAAGTGGTTCCCGGTACTGGGTCTGACACTGCCCGGTATGCAGGGCATGATGACCAGCATGATGAAAAAGAAGATGGCAGACAAGGGTGTTGCCAGCCTGGAAGAGCTGCGTGAGCTCTGCCAAGAGGCCGAGGTGAGGCTGATCGCCTGCCAGATGACTGTTGATCTGTTCGAGCTTGATACCGCTGATTTTATCGATGGTGTCGAGTACGCTGGCGCGGCGCGATTCTTTGAGTTTGCCGGCGAAAGCGATGTCTGCCTCTACATCTGATCCGTTGTTTTGAGCAGCCCAAGCGCCGCCCCCACAAGGGGCGGCGCTTTTTTTATGGGCGAAAAAACCCGGGCTGCTGCCCTGGCCGTGGTCTGAAGATGATCTACATGAAGACGCGGTTGATGCTGATGCCAAACAGGTGCACATCGGAATCGTAGGTGCCGTTAACCACGCTGGTGCCGTTCAATTCGGTTCCGGTTGGGGCGGGTTGGTTGAGAGTGCGCTCGTCGAATTTCACATACATATAACCAACATCGAGCAACCAATCGTTGTCAAAACTGTGTCCCACACCAATACTGAACAGGTGGCGGTCCGCATCGGGTACCCGTACGCTAAAACGCTCATCGCCCTGTGGGGTCTCGTCGAAGGTATAGCCGGCACGCAGCTGGGTTGCCTGAGTAAGATCATAGGTACCGCCGATGCGATAGGCGTTGACGTCTTTCCACTTGTTCTCGCTGGTCATCAGGGTGGTGCTATAGGTGCTGTCCTTGACGATGATGGAGTCGAAAGAACTCCAGCCGGTACGCGTAAAATCGAATTCCAGCGCCAGCTTTTTGGTGGTCTGGTGGCGGATGCCTAGCTGCAGTCTTGATGGTACCTCCAGACTGGTATTGGCGTCCGAGTTGCCGGTCGGGGACTGGATTTGACCCTCGACCGGGATATCGGAGGAGGTGTGGTAACTGCCGCCAAAACTCCAGTCGCCGGCGACATAGAGTCCACTCAAGTGGAAACCGACGCCCCTGCCATCGCCCTCTAGCGTGACATCGGGGAAGCTGGCGCCGTCGTTCACCTTGCTGTTGAAGATCACCTTCTTCAGCCAGTAGAGGTCAACGCCTGCGGCGAGACTGGCATTGTCGTTGAGTTTGTAGGCGAGGGCCGGGCTGAAATCGACGATTTCAAGCTTGGAACGGGTCGGCATCGAGGTTCCAGGAGCATAACCGCCTGGGTTTTGTGCAGACTGGATGAAGGTCGAGCTAGACCAATCGGTCTCCAGCCCGAACGGGGCGTTGACGGCCAGGCCGATGCTCCAGTTTTCTGTCAGGGTATGGTGTGCACTGATCGAGGGCACTGCCACCAGGCCATTGCCATCACTGTCGAAGGTCCCGTTGCCGGTGGTGACACTGAGGCCGGGTTTGATCAGTAGGGCACCGAAGCTGACAGAGCTGCCTTCATGAAAGGCCATGGCGGACGGGTTGTAGGGCAGGGCACCCAACTCCTTGTGATTGGCGACCATCGCGTTGGATGTGGCAAGACCGGCTACGCTGAGCTCGGGAACCGCAAATCCTGATGCCGCTACTTGTTGTGCTGAGAAGGCTGCTGTCACTCCGCAGGTAATTGACAGTACCTTGATTTTAAAAGATTTATTCTTGCTCATGGGTCTCTCCGCCCTTGCTCTGATGGTAGTCCTCCTGCCTGCAGATTCTGCAGGACCCGCATGAGGCTAAGAGATTCCAGAGAAAAATTCCATAGGTGGAAGAAAAAACCTTATATTCAAGTTGAATATTGCAGGAGGCGTAGGTGCCGATGTAGGAGCGGCGTGTAGCCATGAATGATCCTGAGGATTCCCTCATCATCTCCTTTGCTCATGAGTCGTTTGTCTGCTTTGGCGTACATCTGACTGACCTTGTTTTGCCTGGTCCAGCCAAGCACCTCTAAAAAAGGTGGGCCACCTTCTTTTCCTATCAAGGTTAAAGATTCATATTCTTTGTGCCGAGACACATGGAAGTGCTGAATGAATTATGGATGATAGCCTTGTGGCCAAAATTCCACAGCTGCTTCGTTTGTGCCCCAAAGGTATTTTTTGTGGGCATAAGCTTGGCGATAGATCAGCCATTACACCCCTGTGCGGTGTAATGGTGACAGGATGTTGTTGAGCAACCCTGCGATTTCCACCTTGCATCGAAAAAGCTGGCCTCACAATCCCGCTCGCTCAGATTCATGCAGAGGCTCCTTAGTGATTATTGGTATGAAAGTATTCGATAGCTCGGTTCGGGAAAACGCGTATGAACAGAAAATCCAGAACTGCCACCCACTCATCCATACCGACGGATGATTTGCTCGAAAAAATCCTTTGTGAGGGCGTCGCTGATATCCTGACATCTGTCGGTGAGGGTATTGTGATACTGGATCGGTCAGGCGTGGTGAATTATTGCAATCCCGCCGCTCTTGAGCTTCTTGATTACTCACAAGAGGAAGTGTTGGGCTTGGTGTTTCACGACGTCGTACATAACAAGGGCGGGGAGGATTCAGCGCACGACATAGCAGATTGTCCCATCCTCTCCACAACCCATCGTGCTGAGGAGTACCAATCCGAAAGTGAGGTGTTTCTGGCGAAGGGAAACAACGCTATACCCGTACGGATCACCGCCAGAGCAGTCGTTCATGGGGGGGTGATGGTCGGCAGCGTGATCTCTTTCCATGATATCTCTGTCCGTAAAGAGGTTGAACGCAAGTTGCGGGACAGTGAGGAGCGCTTCGAACTTGCTGTTCAGGCTGCCAATGAGGGCATCTGGGACTGGAACATCCGCACCGGTAAGGTTTACATATCTCCACGCTGGAAGATGATGCTTGGCTTTGAGGCTCACGAACTGGAAAACAGTCTCGAGACCTGGACATCCAGGGTTCATCCGGAGGATCTCTCCCAGGCGATGATGGATCTAGAGGACTACCTGGACGGTAAGCGGCCTGAGTATGAAGAAACTATCCGGGTTATGCACCACGACGGGAGCTACCGTTGGCATCGCAACCGCTGGATCGCCATTCGTGACGAAAGTGGCATGGCAGTGCGCATTGTTGGCACCTGTAGTGATGTCACCGAAGACGTGTGTCTGCGTGAGAAACTGGAATATGCCCTTGAAAGAGCCGAAGCCGCCAACCTGGCGAAAAGCGAATTTCTTGCCAATATGAGCCACGAAATCCGCACGCCCCTGACCGCCATCATCGGCTTTGCCGAGTCGACACTTGAGAGTGGGCAGAGCATGGAAGAGCGGATAGAGTCGATTGGCGCCATCATTGCCAACGGCCAGCATCTGCGGGTGCTGATCGACGATATCCTGGACCTCTCGAAGATTGAGGCTGACCGTCTTGAGATTGAAGAGATCGAGATCAATCTTATTGGCCAGCTGACAAAATTTTTCAGCAGCATTAAGGCCCAGGTGGAACAAAGAAATCTGGGCTTCGGTATCCACTACGTACCACCTTTGCCCTCCACGATTCTCACCGATCCCACCCGGCTGCGACAGATTCTCTACAATCTCTGTAACAATGCGATGAAGTTCACCGAGCATGGCGATCTACGTGTGATCATCAGTTGCGATGTCCCTTCTAGAAAACTGCTAGTGACCGTTTTCGACTCGGGCATCGGTATGACTCAGGAACAGGTCGAACGTATCTTCGAGCCTTTTGTACAGGCTGATTCCACGGTGACTCGGCGCTTCGGCGGAACGGGCCTGGGACTCAATATCTCGCGCCGCTTGGCGCATCGTCTTGGCGGTGACATTCAGGTGCTTAGCCTCCCTGGTACCGGCAGTGTGTTTGTACTGACGATCGATACTGGCCACATTGATGAAGACAAGTTGCTCTATGAATTCAGAGACCTTCCCCAGGAAGATGAGAGAACAGGTAGTAGTCGGCGGCCGCCTAGCGTCCAGGGCAAAATCTTGTTGGCTGAGGATAACCTTTACAATCAGCGTCTCATCTCACTTTATGTCCGTAAGACAGGGGCCGAACTCGCGATTGCCGAGAATGGCGAACAGGCAGTTGAGATGGCGTTAAGGGAGACCTTCGATCTAATTCTTATGGATCTTCAGATGCCTATCATGGGAGGGCTGGATGCTACTCGCATGTTGCGTCAGACGCTCTATCCTGGACCTATCGTTGCGCTAACCGCACATTCCATGATTGGCGACCGTAGTAATGCACTGGAAGCTGGCTGTACGGACTTCCTTAGCAAGCCCGTTGATTGGCCGGCATTGTATGAAGTGATAGGTAAATATCTTCCGGAAGATGACGGCAATCCATCATTTGCACTGCCTGGCAGCCTACCCGACATGGGCGACACAGAATTTACCGAGCTGGTGGAGAAGTTCATAACAGAGCTTCCCGGCAATATTGAACAGTTGATTGCACACAGTGGCAAGGGTGAATGGGACGAGGTCCGGGCGCTGGCCCACCAGCTGAAGGGTGTTGCTGGTGGGTTCGGTTTTCCGGGTATTACCCAGCTTGCCGGTGATATTGAATTCCAAACCACGAGACAGTCTACCCAGGAGGCTGTTTATCTGATTCAGAATCTGCAAGAACTGGTCATGGATCTTATTAACAAGCACTTGCACAATCGAGAGAATGATGAATCTTAAACGTTTGCATGATGCACTGTTGAGTTTTGGAAAACCCCTCTCACAGCCAATATATTGTAATAAAGGTCAATTGCTCGCTAATACGGGCATGGTGATAGACGACGAGGAGCTTTATCGTGAACTGCTCGACTTCGGCTATGTCGTAGCCGAAGTCGAGGAGAAAGATGACACTCAGGCCGAACAGAGTGTGACCTCCGCTATGGACTACGGGGTACTTATCGCCGATGACACGCCATTGATGCTCGACACGCTGGAGAATCATCTGAAGGCGATCGGTTTCATACGCATCCTACGGGCCAACGATGGTGAGATCGCAATGGCGAAGGTTGGACGCTATCGTCCGGAAGTGGTGTTTCTCGATATCGATATGCCGAGAAGAAATGGCTTGGAGGCTCTGGAAATCCTTAGAGAGGAGTTTCCGGATCTATTTATCTGTATGCTTAGCGCTCATAGCTCGTTGGACAATGTACGCACCGCCCTGAGTAAAGGTGCCTCCGGATTCCTTGTTAAACCCTATCAGCGGACGCGGTTGGAGCACATCCTTAATCAATTTTTGTCTACCCAAAATACGGCACTCGAGACAGACTGAACCCCATAATCCGCTAGTCTCCTAGGCGTGGGTCAGACCGGATCGGCCGTTGATGCTCGAAAAGCGTCCAGTGCGGCATCCTGAAACGTCGCTCAGGGATCTCCTTTTTCAAGCCTTTGATAGTCTCGATAGAAGTGCGGAGCGAAAGCAGGTGCCATCAGTGGTGGCGCCTGCGCAAGATTCTATCGCAGATCTGTACCCACATATGTTGAGACTGTATCTCGCAATGTTGGATTTGCAGGGGAGATGAAATGGGGCTGCAGTTAGCCGCAGCAGGATGCTGGGGAGAGGGTAGGTTGGATGTGAATTAGCATTCACTCATAGACTCAATTTGTGATATAAGGTGATTTTATCTATACCCATAAAAGCATTTTTGCGGGATTTGTATGGCTGATCGCAGACTTCAGGTTTTTCACACAGTTGCGCGTTTGCTGAGCTTCACCAAGGCAGCCGAAACACTCCACATGACCCAGCCGGCGGTCACCTTCCAGGTGCGTCAGCTCGAGGAACATTTCAACACCCGTCTGTTTGATCGTACCCACAACCGGATCAGCCTCACCGAGGCGGGTGAGCGGGTGTTTGAATATGCCGATCGTATCTTCGATCTCTATGCCGATATGGAAAACTCGGTGCGCGAGATGACAGGCGAGATTCGCGGCGCGCTGACCATCGGTGCTAGCACCACCATTGCAGAGTATATGTTGCCGGCGCTGCTCGGTAATTTTGGGCATCGCTACCCGGAAGTGACGATTCACCTGCGGGTATCCAACTCCGACGGGATCGTCTCGATGGTGGAGAACAACTCCATCGACCTGGGGGTGGTGGAGGCGCCGGTCGGTAACAAAAATCTGGTGGTCGAGGTCTGTCGTAAGGATCAGCTGGTGGCGATCGTGCCGCCGAGCCATGTGCTGGCCGAGCGCGACTCGGTTGGTTTCAAGGAGTTGATCGAGTATCCGTTCATCTGTCGAGAAGAGGGTTCGGGCACTCGCGAGGTGATCAACGAACATATGTGCCACCAGCTGGGTAACTGTAACAATGGCCTGACTATCGCCATGGAACTGGGCAGCCCGGAATCGGTGAAAGGTGCGGTCGAGGCCGGTATGGGGGTCTCGGTGGTGTCGCGTGCCTCGATTCAAAAGGAGCTGAAGCTGGATACGCTGCGTGCGATCCCGCTTGATCCGCCGCTGGAGCGCCCCTTCTCTTTTGTGCACCAGAAACAGAAGTTTCGTCTGCGGGTGATGGAAGAGTTGCTCGATTTTGCCCGCGCTTACTGTGAACAGCACCAGAGCGAACTTGCATGATGATGCCCTCTCCTGCAGCGGGCAGGCCGCAAAATGCACAACAGCGGCATCTGCTCAAGTTGTTCAACGAACTGGATGAGGCGGGCCGCCGCAGTCTGCTCGACTATGCTGAGTTTCTGCAGACGCGTACGAGTCAAGAGACGATGGCAGAGTCCGAGCCTGAGCCACTGCTCGAACCCAAGCTGATCCCCCGGCCTGAGAATGAGTCGGTGGTGAAAGCGATCAAGCGCCTCTCCGCCAGTTTTTCGATGTTGCCACGGGAGGCGCTGTTCAATGAGACATCCTCGCTGATGATGGCGCATGTCATGCAGGGGCGCTCCGCGCCGGATGTGATTGATGAACTGGAAGCGCTGTTTGAAGCGCACTATCAGAAGTATCGCCAAGGCGGCTAGTATTCGTCGTTTTGGCTGGGAGATCTGGTATGCAGGCCATTACCAACTGGTTCAAACGCTACTTTTCCGACCCGCAGGTTGTCTTTCTGACGCTGCTGCTGCTGTTGGTGTTTGGTGTGGTGCTCACCATGGGCGACATGCTGGCGCCAGTGCTGGCAAGTCTGGTGATCGCCTATCTGCTGGAAGGCGTGGTGAGTCAGTTCGAACGGCGCGCCTGGCCGCGGTTTCCAGCTGTGATCCTGGTGTTTATCTGCTTTCTGCTGTTTGTGGCGCTGATTCTGCTCGGCCTGATGCCATTGCTGTCGCGTCAGGTGACCGAGCTGATCCAGCAGTTTCCGGCGATGCTCTCTTCGGGACAGCAGGTTCTGCTGCAGTTGCCGGAGCGCTATCCTGAGATCCTCTCCGAGGCGCAGATCAAGCAGATCATCAGCGGCATCCATGCGGAGATCGGCGCCTTCGGGCAACAGGTGCTCTCCTGGTCGTTGGCCTCGGTGGTGAGTCTCATCACCCTGGCGGTCTATCTGATCCTGATGCCGCTGCTGGTGTTTTTCTTTCTCAAAGACAAGTCATTGATTCTGGGCTGGATCAACCAGTTTTTCCCGAAGCATCGTCGCTTTGCTGATACTGTCTGGTCGGATGTGGATCGGCAGATCGGTAACTATGTGCGCGGCAAATTCTGGGAGATCATCATCGTCTGGGCGGCGAGCTTCGTGGTGTTTTCCCTGATGGGGCTCAACTATGCGCTGCTGCTGGCGGTGATGGTGGGGTTGTCGGTGATCATCCCCTACATCGGGGCGGCAGTAGTCACCTTCCCGGTGCTCTTCGTGGCCTGGTTTCAGTGGGGTTGGTCGGCCGATTTTGCCTGGCTCACCACTGCCTACTTCATCATTCAGGCGCTCGACGGCAACGTGCTGGTGCCGCTGCTCTTCTCTGAGGTGGTCAACCTCCATCCGGTGGCGATTATCGTGGCGATCCTGGTGTTCGGCGGCTTTTGGGGCTTCTGGGGGGTGTTTTTCGCGATACCGCTGGCGACCCTGGTGCAGGCGGTGCTGGTGGCCTGGCCGCGTCAGCCGGCGGGTTAGGGTTGGCCGCAGGACAGCGCCACTGCTCTGCGGCCTTAGATGCGATCAACTATTTGTTGGTATTCATGCCGATCAGCGGATAGATCGGGCACCAGTTGATCAGCGCGGTGAACAGAGGCACGATGCCGATGGCGCCCCACCAGTTGATCGGGTCACTCAGGACAAAGCCCCATACCAGCAGTGCGATGCCCACGATAAGGCGCAGAATGCGGTCGATACCGCCAACGTTTTTGGTCATGGTTTGATCTCCGGGTTTGCGTTGCGTCGGACAGTGAGGGGATGCATCGATCGAAACGAATCCACTGCACCTCCAATGTGCTGCCCATCATAAACACAGAGGTGGGCAAACTATGTGACTTAGTCACATTGATAAGGTCACTGTTCTTGTGCCTTTTCTTCCAGGGCTTTCAAATCGCTGAGATCGATGTGACCACGGCTGGCGTGGATCATGCCGCGACTCTCGAACTCTTTGAGGATGCGGCTGACCACTTCGCGGGAGGTGCCGAGATCAGAGGCGATCTCCTGGTGTGTCAGGTGGATCTGTCGGCTGTTGCCGGAGGTGGCGCGCTTTAGCAGCAGCGAGGCGATGCGTCGGTCGACCCGCTGGAAGGCGATGGCTTCGATGATGCTGATGACATCCCCAAGCCGCTCAGAGACCAGGCCAAATAGGTAGGCGCGCCAAGGTGGATAACGCTCCATCCACTGCTGGATCTCGGCGGCGGGGATGACCACGGCCTCCAGCGCCTCCTCGCAGACGGCAAACGCTGGGAAGGGACGCTGGCTGATGATACAGGAGGCGGTGAGAATACAGCTCTCCCCCGGGCCGACCCGGTAGAGGGTGATCTCGCGGCCATTCTCACCGAGCTTGAAGACCCGGGCGGTGCCGCTCAGCACCAGTGCCAAATGCGAGCACTGCATACCCTCCTGACAGATCGGTTGTTGTGGGTCCAGCCGCACCAGATTGCTGTGGGCCAGGAAGTGGCGCATCAGCTCATCCTCAGGCTCAGGCAGAAACGGGAAGCGCTGACGGATCTGCGCAATGGTTTGTGGGTCTGAGATCATCCCGTCTGGCTCCCCTGCTTAGGCAGAGAAGAAATCGGACTGCACCAGATCAGCATGTTGCTCCCAGGTTTTCGGGATGCGTGAGGGGTTGTCGATGCGGGGTAGGATAATCTTGATCTGACGTTTCTGAAGCTGACCGGTGATCGCGTCAATCTTGTCCTGCTTCGCTTTGACCAGTCGTTTCGAGAGGCGCACGCAGTTGGGTTTGAGAAAGCCCAGTACCTTGAAGGCGGTATCGTTGCCGATAAAGCGTGACAGGATCACATTGATGCCCATCTCCTGCAGGCTGCGGATGTAGCTTTTTGCCTGTTTCAGATTGGCGGCCAGATCGGCCAGGTCGAACTCGATAAAGATGCCAGTACCCACCAGCTGTCTGAGGCGCAGCTGCTCACGAATCCAGCTGAGGTTCGACGTATCCTGGACCGACTCCATCGACTGATGGATGATCAGCGCTGTCGGTCGCCCTTGCTGGCGGCGCTGGTCGAGTACCGACAGGGCGTGTTCCAGCAACCAGCGGTCGATTTTTTTGAACAGACCGGTGCGCTGGGCAACCAGATTGATGCGGGCGGTGGGGATCGATTCGCCGTGGCTGCCCATCAGTCGGGGGATCAGCTCATGGAACTCCAGGTTGCCCCCCTGGGTATCGCTGTAGGGGAGGAAGAGCAGCTGGATCGAGTTCTCCTCCAGCGAGTGGCTGATGTGTGAAAACAGCGCCTCATCGGAAGAGTCTTCATCCAGCGGCTCCTCTTTAACCGAAAACTGCACTACTTGGTTGATGCCGGTGGCGCGGGCAGAGGAGGCCGCGTTGGCGCTGCGCGAGAGCATCTCGCTGGCGGTGAAGAGCGAATCATCTAACTGGCAGAGGCCGACATTGGGGATGATTCGGTGCTCGCGGCCGCCAATGACAAAGCGGTGTGATGCGATCTGTTTTCGGATCTGCTCGGCGAGCGCATTCAGGTTGTTGATGTGGGGGCGCTGGGCCAGTACCACGATGGTCCGTTCGTCATAGCGGGCGGCGATATCCTGGGGTTCGATGCTGCCAGAAACCATGCTGCCGATCTGCCGCAGTAGGTCATCCGCATCCTGGCCGTTGGCGCTGCCGCCGCCTCTTCTGCGGATATCGAGCTCCAGGTAGATCACGCCGAGTCCGGCTGATGAGGGGTCGGACTTGAGCAGCAGGCTGTCGAGATGCTCATAGAAGTGCCGGCGGGTCGACAACCCGGTCAGCGGGTCGCGCGAATTGACCGGTTTCTGGGTCTGCTGCAGCATCCGTGAGCGCTGGATGCGATTGATGACGGTGGTGATCAGAAAGCGCGGCCGGATCGGTTTGGCGATGAAGTCGTCGCCGCCGACGCTGAGGGCGTCCAATTGCTTTTCGGTATTCTGCTCACCCGAGAGAAACACGATCGGGGTACCGATAAACTGCGGCTGTTCGCGGATGATGCTGGTCAGCTCGATGCCGTCGGCATCGGGCATGTAGAGGTCCATCAGGATCAGGTCGGGGCGGTATTGGTCGAGGGCCTCGAGGATCTTGAGTGGTTCGGTGACGATCAACGAGTCGATGCCCGATTTGCGTAACACTGCACTGGCGAAATCGGCCTGTGCTGGATCGTCTTCGACGATCAGCACCCGGTAGCTGGGGCCCTCGTCTGGTTCGGTCATGGTGTGGATTCTGTCCGCCAGCTCGGAGATGTCGTAGGGCGGTACAAAATAGCCCTCGGCACCGGCGCGCATCGCCTGCAGGCGCAGCTCCAGCTCCTTGGCGCGGGACAGAAACAGCAGCTTGGGCACCGGCTTCTGCTGCTTCTTCAGCTGCTCGAAGGCATCGGTGATGCTCTTCAGTGCCGGCAGATGCACGGTATCGATGAGCAGCAGCTGCGGCACCCGTTTTTCCATCTCGGCAAGCAGGTCATCGGCCCGGCTGTAGGTCAGCACGATGCACTTTTTTGCCTCCAGCGCGGCCACCAGTCCGGGGGCGATCTCCTCGGTGTGACGCAGATAGTAGATGGCCTCATCGGTGGGCTGACTTGGAATGGCGAGGTTGAAGTGGCGTGCGCAGACGGTGCTGAGCGCCTGCTGCAGGCGGGCCATCTGTTGATCCAGCTCCGCCAGCTCTGTTTCGTTGGGACGTAGGCCGGAGTCGACAAACTGACCCAGTTCGGTCTCCAGGGAGAAGACCTCCTGGCTGATTTCGAGCAGACCGAAGCGACCTGAGGCACCGGTCAGGTCCTGGATCTGGTGGTAGAGGCGAGCGCAGAGAATCGGATCCCAGTGCGCGTCGAGCGCTTGCCAGGATTTATCAATCGCCGCAAGCCGTTCCGGAAGATGGCCCAGAAATATCTGCTTGAGCTCTTCGGTTTTGCTTGTCTGGGGCTGTCTGCTGTCCTGCATATCTTATAAGGTGACGGGCGTTGGTTTTAGCCTGCTGCTAGAGACGTGATAAAACAATGCAGTTTCACTCAAATCGGTGAGACAAGTCCAGCCAGCTTCTAACTCTGATGAAAAGAAGAATTAATCGACTTTTTGGGAAAAATGGAGCCATTCCAGGTAGCTAGGGTAGTAATTTAAAGAATATGCTACTTTTAGTCGGGAGCCCTATTTGTGGATGTGTTAACAGTTGCCGGCTTGTGCGAGTGACGGAAAGTTGTGCGGAAGTCCAATGGAATCTGAGAACCGGGAAGAGATAAACGTAAAGTCGGAGCAGGTGCGGTTGCTCTATGCCAGGGGCATGGTGCTGTTGCCGATCAACCTACTGGTGTTTGCCGCGCTCGCCTGGCTCAAGACTCCCTGGGAGACGGACTGGGGTATGGTCTGGAGCGTCGGCCTGGCGCTGCTTCTGCTGGGGATGTTTGGGCTGGTAGCGATGGGGCGTAGGATCCTTCCTGCACAGCTGGAGCGTTGGCGTTATCCGTTTATTGGTGGGCTGCTGCTGATCGGGCTGCTGTGGTCGGCAGCGTTGCTCCAACTGATGATAGAGCCGTTTACCTCGGCAGAGTTGTGGAGTTTTTCGCTGATCGGTGTGGTGGTGCTGTTTTCCGCCATGCTGGTGAGTATGGATGGGCTTGCCAGCGCCACCTTTCTGTTGGCAGTACTGCTACCGCTGTTTGCTGGCATGCTGCTGACTCCGCTGGCGCTGCCGGAAGGCGGCTGGATTGGTCTGATCGTCTACGTCTGTTCCCTGGTTGTGCTGGTGATCTGGTCTGTGCTGAACCAACAGCGCCTGCTGTTATTTGCGGCCAACCGCTCGCTGCTGCGCGAGCGTATGCTCCAGGCCGAGGGGCAGCTCTCTGAACTTACCAATCGCTTGAGCATGGAGAACGATCAGCGTCGAGACGTAGAGCGGGAACTGTCGCTGGCGAAGGAGGCGGCAGAGACGGCGAATATGGCGAAAACAGAGTTCCTCGCCACCATGAGCCATGAGATCCGCACGCCGTTGAATGGCATCCTGCCGATCCTGGAGATGTTGCGCGAGACTAAACTCAGCGCCGAGCAACGTCAGTTTGTGATGACCGCGCTCAACTCCACCCAACTGCTGCTGAGTATCATCAACGACATCCTCGATTTCTCAAAGGTGGAGGCCGGCAAGCTGGAGCTGGAATTCATCGAGCTGAATGTGCGTGAGTTGGTGGAACAGGTTACCTCGCTGATGACTAATGCCGCCGATCGGCGTGGCTTGAAACTCAAGCACAAGGTGGCGCCCGAGGTGCCGCGTTCCGCCCGTGGTGATCCGATCCGGCTACGCCAGATCCTTACTAACCTGGTGAGTAACGCGGTCAAGTTCACCGAGAAGGGGGGGATCTCAGTAGAGATCTCGTTGCGCCACGCCAGCCGCACCGAGGTAGAGCTGCTGTTTGCGGTACGCGACACCGGTATTGGTATGTCGGAGAAGCACGTCAACCGGCTGTTTCGCCCCTTCTCTCAGGCCGATGCCTCAACCACCCGAAAACATGGTGGCACCGGTCTGGGGCTGGCGATCTGCAAGCGTCTGACCGAACTGATGGGTGGGCGCATCGGCGTCAAGTCGGTTCGCGGTAAGGGCTCGCTATTCTGGTTCGTGGTACCGCTGCGAAAATCCCTTGAGGAGGTGCCTTCGGCGCGGCGGGATCTGCAAGGGGTGCGTGCGCTGATTCTGGGTGGCGATGCAGAGGAGACCGATCAGATTGCCCACCACATGCTCGACTGGGGCATGGTGGTGGAGCAGTCGGGCGATCACTACGATGCGCTCAACAAGCTGAAGGCCTCCGCCACCCTGGGTGAGAGCTGGATGTACGAGCTGGTGGTTATCGATGTGCGCGGGCTGGTGCCAAACGTGATTCAGCTGATTGAGGATATCCGCGCCCTGCCACATATGTCGGGTGTCGAGTTCCTGATTCTCAGTGGCGATGGTGCCGAGGTGAAAAAGCTGAAGAAGATGGGCGTCGATGTGCTGCTGGCGCCGTTCCGGCGGATCGAGATCGAGCGCCGCGTGAAGCGTATCTTCGATGTGCAAGAGGGTTACGGCGGTTCCCACTCGCTGCCGGATGACCTGATCCCGCGCATGCCGGATGAGACCTTTACCTGGGATGATAATCAGGCAGCCAAGAATATTCTCTCGAGGAACAAGGATGGAGAGAAGCAGACCGTCCAGCATACGCCGCTGGTCGGTCATGTGCTGGTGGTGGAGGACAACCCGGTCAACATGGCGGTGGTGAAGAAGATGCTGCAGAGAGCTGGCCTGACGCCGGTCACGGCGATGGACGGTGCAGAGGCACTGAAAATGGTCGGCGAAGAGAATTTTGACGTGGTATTGATGGATTGTCAGATGCCGCGCATGGATGGCTACGAATCCACCGAGGCGATCCGTAATCGCGAGGAGATGAACGGCCTGTCGCGCCTGCCGATCATTGCGATGACTGCCAACGCCATGGCCGGTGACCGGGAACGCTGTTTGGCGGCGGGCATGGACGACTATCTGGCGAAGCCGGTGAAACCGTCAGCACTGGAGAACATGCTGCGTCAGTGGTTGCCGATGCGAGAGGTGCTGGAGGAGGATGACGATTTCGATGGCCTCTCCTCTGGGGATTCGGAGCTGGAGTTCGATTCCCGGGAGCTGGGTCGAGAGGTACGGAACATGGTCTCGGAGGGGCAGAGTGTGATCGACCTGGGGGTGGTCGAAGAGCTGGTGGAGATCATGGATGCCGACTTCATAGCGGTGCTTAACAGCTATCTAGAGAATGCCCCAATCCTGATGCAGGGGATCGCCGATGCGGTGGCGGCAGAGGATCTGGAGGCCCTGGTGGGCCCCGCCCACTCACTCAAGTCGAGTAGTGCGAATGTGGGGGCGATAGAGCTCTCGACGCTGGCGAAGGAGCTCGAGTTTATGGGGCGCCAGGGGGAAGGTAGCGATCTGGACGAAAAGCACCGGCGCATCGAGGAGGTCTATTCTCTCTCGGAGAAAGAGTTACAGGCGATCGTCGAGCGCGGCTCGGTGATCTGAACCCTGTGCCTCTCAGAGGCTCTCCGAGGCAAAGTCGGCGAGGCGTGAGCGCTCTCCCCTGAGCAGGGTGATGTGGCCGCTGTGGGGCCAGTCTTTGAAACGGTCCACCACGTAGGTCAGACCGGAGGAGGTCTCGGTCAGGTAGGGGGTGTCGATCTGCGCCACGTTGCCGAGGCAGACGATCTTGGTGCCGGGGCCGGCGCGGGTGATCAGGGTCTTTATCTGCTTCGGTGTCAGATTCTGCGCCTCGTCGAGGATGATGTATTTGTTGAGAAAGGTGCGTCCGCGCATGAAGTTGAGCGAGTGGATGCGGATCCGTGAGCGCAGCAGATCCTCGGTGGCGGCGCGTCCCCAGTCGCCGCCCTCGGTCTGGGTTAGCACCTCCAGGTTATCCATCAGGGCTCCCATCCAAGGGGTCATCTTTTCCTCCTCGGTGCCCGGCAGAAAGCCGATATCCTCGCCCACCGGTACTGTGACCCGGGTCATGATGATCTCGCGGTAGAGATTCTGGTCGAGGGTCTGCGCCAGTCCGGCGGCCAGGGTCAGCAGGGTCTTGCCGGTGCCGGCAGTGCCCAGCAGGGAGACAAAGTCGATCTCTGGGTCGAGCAGCATGTTGAGGGCAAAGTTCTGCTCCCGGTTGCGCGCATTGATGCCCCACACCGAGTGTTTCTGGGCACGGTAGTCGTTGACCAGCTCGATGATCGCTTCCTCCCCCTCCTTGCGTCGCACAATCGCCTCGAAGCCGTGGTCGCAGTCGAGGAACAGACACTGGCTCGGGTACCAGGCCGCCACATCGGGGCCGGAGACGCGGTAGAAGGTGCGTCCCTCCTCTTGCCAAGCCTCCACCTCTTTTGTGTGGTGGTCCCAGAAGTCGTCGGGCAACTGTGCCTCGCCGCTGTAGAGCAGGCTGACATCATCCAGCACTTGGTCGTTAGAGTAATCCTCCGCCGGGACCCCCAGGGCAGCAGCCTTGATGCGCATGTTGATGTCTTTGGAGACCAGGATCACGGTGCAGTCGGGATGCTCCTCCTGCAGCGCCAGGGTGGTGATCAGGATGGTGTTATCGGCGCTGGTATCGGGCAGCGCCAGCGGGTGGTCGCTAAGCAGTTGGCGGGTCTGGAAGAAGAGTTTGCCAGTGACGCCAACGGTGGCATTGCCACTCAGCTCCAGGTTGTTCAGCGGTAGCCCACTGGTGATCTGCGCGTGGCTGGCATCGGTTAGCAGCTCGTCGAGAAAGCGGCTGGTCTGGCGCACATTGCGCGCCACTTCCGACATGCCGCGTTTGTTGCGGTCGAGCTCCTCCAGTACCGTCATCGGCAGAAAGATGTCGTGCTCCTGAAAGCGAAAGAGAGCGCTTGGATCGTGCATCAGCACGTTGGTGTCAAGCACAAAGATGCAGGGTTTTTGGCGGCTGGTTTTTATCATTGGGATGGCCTGCTAGGTTGTTGGCTCTCTCGGCTTAAGTTGCGGCGCGCATCGCCTTTATCGCTTCGAGCACCTCTTCCGCGTGCCCCTTGATCTTAACTTTGCGCCACTCTTGTCGTAGCACCCCCTGCTCGTCGATCAGGAAGGTGCTGCGCTCGATGCCTCTGACTTGTTTGCCGTACATATTCTTCAGCTTGATTACGTCGAACAGGTTGCAGAGTGCCTCCTCCTTGTCGGAGATCAGCTCGAATGGGAACTGCTGCTTCGCCTTGAAGTTTTCCTGCGCCTTGAGGCCGTCCCGGGAGGCGCCGAGGATTACCGTGGATTGGCGACGGAACTTGTTGATCAGGGCGCTGAAGTCGCGCCCCTCGGTGGTGCAGCCGGGGGTGCTCGCCTTGGGATAGAAGTAGAGTAGTAGCGGCTTGCCTCGATAGGCGGAGAGCCGGCTCTGCTGGTTGCCGGTGAGTAGCAGCTCAATGTCGGGGATAGGCTGGCCGATTTCCACGCTCATGATGATTGCTCTTAGGCTCCTTTGATCGGCTCTAGTACGCCGTCCAGGTTGAGACTGTCGCAGTAGTCCATGAAATCGTCACGCAGCGTGGCGATGTGCAGGTTGGCGGGGATGCCGACGCTCATGGTGACAGAGAACATCGGCGTGCCGGTGTGAGCGGCGGCGTAGCTGCTGGTGACCATGTCTTCGATATTGATCTGGCGTTCCGAGAAAAACTCCGCCAGCTGGTGCACGATGCCGGGGTGGTCCATGGCAACCACCTCCACCGCATAGGGCAGCTGATTGCTGGATGGGGCGCGTTCCTCGGTGCGCTTGGCGATGATGGTCAGGCCGAGGCGCTTTTCGATCTCTGGCAGAGCGCTCTCCAGCTTGGCCAGGGTGTTCCACTGGCCCTCCACCATCAACAGGATTGCGAACTCGCCGCCGAGCACTGTCATACGACTGTCGACGATGTTGCACTCACCCTCCAGAATGGTTTTAGACAACTCGTTGACGATGCCCGGCCGGTCCCGGCCGAGGGCGGAAATCACCAGAAAGCTACTGGGTGCAGGCATGGATTAACCCTTAACAGTGTATTGATGTAATGGAGCCTGCCGGCAATTGCTCCGACAGGGCTGCCGGCAGTCTATCACCCTACATCAGTCGTCGGGTATCTCCACCGAGCGCAGCTGTTCCGCGGCTAGCTCCGGGCTAACGGTGCTGACAAACAGTCCGGAGCCCAGCTCGAAGCCGGTCGGGATGCTGGTGCGCGGGCAGATTTCCAGGTGCCAGTGGTAGCTGTCGTTGCAACCGTCGAACTCCTCACCATGGGGTTGGGAGTGGAGGAAGAAGTTGTACTGCACGCCGCCCACCACCTTGTCGAGGCGTGCCATGGTGCGTTTCAGCACGCGCGCGAAGTCACTCAGATCCTCGCGGTTTGCCTTGAGGAAGTCGGATTGGTGTTTCAGCGGCAGGATGTGGATCTCCCACTCGAAGCGGCTGGCGAAAGGCTTGATCGCGACGAAGTGCTCACCGCGCTCGATCACATACTGGCCGACGTTGACCTTGCGCCGGATCTGGCCTGAGTCGCGGTCGTAGATGGTGGCCTCGTAGGTCAGTGCCTCGTCGATCAGCGAGCAGAAGACGCACTGGCCGTACTTCTTGAAATATTCGCGGCTGTGGTACACCTCATTCTGCACGTTCTCCGGGACCACCGGGGTGGCGATGATCTGGCTGTGGGTGTGCGGGATGCTGGCCCCCGCCGCTGGACCGAAGTTTTTGAACACCAGCACATACTTGAGCCGGCTATCAGAATTGTATAGCTCGGCCATGCGCTCTTGGTAGGTGTAGAAGAGGTTGGTGAGGTGTTCACGAGTCATCTCGTGCAATGCGATGCCGTGGTTGGGATTGTCGATCACCACCTCATGGCGGCCATAGCCGTCGATCACCTGCTGTAGGCCAAACGCGATATTGCTCTGCGGCTTGTCGTCGCCCAGTACCGGATAGAGGTTGGGCACGATGCGCATCTGCCACTCCTTCTCATCCGGGTAGGCTTTGATCGCTGGTGGGGTCTTCTCCTCGTTGCCGCGGCAGAAGGGGCAGGTCTCGACGTGCGCGCGGTTCTCGCGCTGCACCATCTCCTCCGCTTTTTTGGGCCGCATGCCGCGGGCGGTTGCTACCAGCACCGACTCGGTCGGTACGATGGGGTTGATTCTGATCTCTCTGATAAACTGATTCTCTTCGGACATTCTCGGGTCTCCACTGCATACCCAGGCTGAGCTGAATTTTAATGAATCCGGCCCCGATCCAGTGGGGCTTGAAGCGCTTGCTTGAACTATCTAACGGAAATCCGTGACAGGAACAAGTGTTATTCGGATGACTTGTCAGGCTCGCAAACAGCGCGCTACCATAGCGCGGTTTAATCCGCTGAAAAAGGTTGGGGAAGATGTTCCGTGGCAGCATGGTGGCGTTGATCACGCCCATGAACGAAGACGGCTCAGTGAACGAAGAGTCGCTGCAGCATCTGATCGAATTCCATATTGAGCAGGGCACCGATGCGATCGTCGCGGTGGGCACCACCGGCGAGTCGGCTACTCTCGACGAATCGGAGCACTGCGCGCTGATCCGTCAGGTGGTCGAGCAGGTCGCTGGTCGAATCCCGGTTATCGCCGGTACCGGCGCCAACTCCACTCGCGAGGCGATCAGTCTGACCCGCTGCGCGAAACAGGCGGGTGCCGATGCCTGCCTGCTGGTCACCCCCTACTACAATAAGCCGACCCAGGAGGGTCTCTACCTGCACCACAAGGCCGTGGCAGAGGCGGTGGAGATCCCGCAGATCCTCTATAATGTGCCCGGTCGCACCGCCTGCGACATGCTGCCCGAGACCATCGCACGCTTGGCTGAGCTGCCCAACATCGTCGGGGTAAAAGAGGCGACCGGGGATCTCGGTCGGTTGAGCCGTATCCGCGAGCTGTGTGGGGAAGGTTTCGATGTTTACAGTGGCGACGATGCTACCGGCTGCGAGTTTATGCTGCAGGGTGGCAACGGGGTTATCTCGGTCACCACCAATGTGGCACCGCGGCAGATGAGCCAGATGTGTAAGGCGGCGTTGGCCGGAGATCGCGACGCCGCTGAGCAGCTCGACCGCCAGTTGGCGGGGCTGCACCAGGCGCTGTTTGTCGAGTCCAACCCGATCCCGGTCAAATGGGCCATGCACCACCTGGGCCTTGCGCCCGAAGGTATACGGCTGCCTCTCACCTGGTTGTCGGAGGGACAGCAGCCCGCTCTGCTCGCCGCGATGCAACAGGCGGGCGTCTGCTGAGTCCGGCAGAAGAACCTGTCGCCGCCCTTGAAGCGGCGCAGCACTTAATAATTAACCTGATCAAACGCTATGTCTCTCATCTTCTCCCGGCTCTCTGTTCTCCTGCTTCCTCTCGTGCTGCTGTCCGGCTGTAGTTCTGTCGGTGAGGTAGTCACGGACAAGAAGACCGAATACCGCAACCAGCGCCAGATGACCGAGGATCTGGAGATCCCGCCAGATCTGAGTCGCTCGGGGATCAACGACGCCATGACCATCCCCGGTGTCAGCACCTCCTATTCGGAGTTTGCCGAACGTCGGGAGGGAAGCTCGCTCAACAGTGTGAAACTGGCCGGTAATCAGGTGTTGCCTGGCGTGGAAGGGATCAAGGTGATGCGCGATGGCGACCAGCACTGGCTGCTGATCGACTCCCCAGCGGATGAGGTCTGGCCGCTGGCGGTGGAGTTCTGGCGCCAGGCCGGCCTGCTGCTGGTGGAGCAGGATCCCACCGTCGGCATTATGCAGACCGACTGGCTGGAGAGTCGTGCCGATATCAAACAGGGATTTCTTACCGAGCTGTTTCGCAAGGCGTTCGACAGTGTCTACTCGTCGGCCACTCGCGATCAGTTCCGGGTGCGCCTCGAGCCGGGCGAGCAGGCGGGTACCACAGAGCTCTATCTGACCCATCGGGGCATGGAGGAGCATCTGAAAGAGAACCCCGGCGGTGACTCTGATACCACCTTTTGGACGCCGCGTCCCAGCGAGCCGGGCATCGAGGTGGAGATGTTGCGCCGGATGATGATCTTCATGGGCGCCGAGCAGCAGGCCACTGAGCGGATGCTGGCGCAGCCGCAGCAGCGCAAGATGCGTTCCCAGATGGTGAAGCGCGATGGCTATGCTGCGCTGCGCATCAACGAGGGTTTTGCTCGCGCCTGGCGTTTGGTGGGGATGGCACTCGACCGGGTCGGTTTTGCGGTAGAGGATCGCAACCGCTCGGAAGGGGTCTATTTTGTGCGCTACAATGACCCGGACAAGGCTGCTGGCCAGGAGAAGGGCTTCTTCTCCAAGCTTGCCTTCTGGACAGACGACGAGCAGATCGACACCAATAATCAGTACCGGGTCAGACTGGATCAGCAGGCTGAGGTGACTCTGGTCAGTGTGGAGAATGAGGCGGGTCAGCCCGAATCTTCCACCACTTCGCAACGCATCCTGACTCTGCTACACGAGCAGATTCGCTAGATCGTGATACGGGAATAGCGCGTTGCGCTTCGCCTCCCTCGGCAGCGGCAGTCGCGGCAACGCCCTGTTGGTCGATAGCGGTGGCGTGCGGGTTCTGCTGGACTGCGGTTTCCCCGCAACGGAGGTTGAACGCCGTCTGCAGCGTCTGGGGGTGGAGGCCGGGAGTATCGATGCCATCATCGTTACCCATGAGCATGGTGACCATCTGCGTGGGGTTGGACCGCTCGCCCGCCGCCATGAGATCCCAGTCTGGATGACGGAAGGCACCCGCAGCCTGGCGCAGGCACGTTGTGGTGAACTGCCGGAGGTGCATGCCATTGACAGCCACTGCAGCCGCTTTTGCATCGGCGATCTCAGCATCGAACCCTTCCCGATACCGCACGATGCCCGGGAGCCTTGCCAGTTCGTGTTCCAGAAAGGGGGGCTCCGCCTTGGGGTGGTGACCGATGCCGGCTGTATCACGCCACATATCGAGGAGCGTATCGCGGCCTGCGATGCGCTGGTGCTGGAGTTCAATCACGATACCGAGATGCTGGCCAACGGTCCCTATCCCGCCTCGTTGCAGGCGCGGGTCGGGGGCAATCTGGGCCATCTCAACAATGAGCAGTCGGCGGCGCTGCTGAGAAAACTCGATTGCGGGCGCATTCGCCATCTGTTGTTGGCCCATCTGAGTGAAAAAAATAACACGCCCGAGCAGGTGACTGCCGCCGTGGCGCGCAGTGCAGAGACTCTACTCGAGCGTGCTGTGGTTGCACGGCAGTCTGAGGTGGCTGGTTGGTTTGATCTCGAAGGCTAGCCTTATTTGTTATATTAATTCATTCTAAATTATTGAAAATCCTTTGATTTTCAGTTGGTTGAGTGTATTGTTTCGGCTGTTTTGATTTAATAGTGGCCCCACAAAAATATAGGGGGCTTTCCAGGTAGTAGCCGCCGCTTGACGGCGGGCCATGACGAATACAAGACCAAAGAGGTCAGAGGAGTTTTCTATGGCACATGTTGTAGTGTTGGGTGCCGGGACCGGTGGTATGCCGTGCGCTTATGAGTTGCGTGCTGAATTGGGCCGGGAACATGAGGTGACGATGATCAACGAACGGGAGTACTTCCAGTTCGTACCCTCTAATCCCTGGTTGGCAGTCGGCTGGCGAGATCGTTCCCACATCACCTTCGATATTCGCCCCCACCTGGAGCGCAAGGGGATCAACTTCATTGCCAAGCGGGTCGACAAGATCGACGCCGAAGGCAACAAGCTGGAATTGGATGACGGCGAGACCATCGAGTATGACTACCTGGTGATCGCCACCGGCCCGCGTCTCGCGTTTGAAGAGGTAGAGGGCTCTGGTCCGGAAGGCCACACCCAGTCGATTTGCACCGTGAATCACGCGGAGAAGGCGTTTGACGCCTACAAGGACCTGCTCGACGAACCGGGGCCAGTGATCATCGGCGCGATGCCCTTCGCCAGCTGCTTTGGTCCCGCCTACGAGTTCTCCTTCATCATGGATTCGGATCTGCGCAAGCGTAAGATGCGCGACAAAGTTCCGATGACCTACGTCACTTCCGAGCCCTATATCGGTCACCTCGGCCTGGGTGGCGTGGGCGACTCCAAGGGGTTTCTCGAGAGTGATTTCCGTGCCCACCACATCAACTGGATCACCAATGCCAAGGTGATCAAGGTGGAGGCCGGCAAGATGTTTGTCGAGCAGTACGACGACTCCGGCCATAAAATCAAAGAGCATGAGTTGGAGTTCAAATACTCCATGATGCTGCCCGCCTTCAAGGGCGTGGATGCGGTGGCCAATGTGGAGGGGCTGTGCAACCCGCGTGGTTTTGTCTTCGTCGACGACCACCAGTGCAACCCGACCTACAAGAATATCTACGCTGCCGGTGTCTGCATCGCCATCCCGCCGGTGGAGGCCACTGCGGTGCCAACCGGGGCGCCCAAGACCGGTTACATGATCGAGTCGATGGTGACCGCCATCGTGCACAACATTGCCGACGACCTGGCAGGCAAGGAGGGCACCACGCTCGCGACCTGGAATGCCATCTGCTTGGCTGACATGGGTGACACCGGCGCCGCCTTCGTCGCGTTGCCGCAGATCCCGCCGCGCAACGTCGCCTGGTTCAAGAAGGGCAAGTGGGTACACATGGCGAAGATCGCCTTCGAGAAGTACTTCATCCGCAAGATGAAAAAGGGCACCTCGGAGCCGATCTACGAGAAGTACATCCTCAAGATGCTCGGTATTGGCAAGCTGAAATAATAGGGGCGACGCCCTGCAATAGAGCCCGACCTTCTGGTCGGGCTTTTTTATTTGTGGGAGGTTCGTCCATAATGGCCCCTTTGCAGATTAAAGGGGCGGTTTTTCCGCCCCAAGTGATAATGGAGCGCGGATGAGCGGTAGGCAATTGCCTAGACATCCCACCCAGTCTGTCATGGTGGGTGGAATCAGGATGGGCGGCGCGGCGCCTGTGGTGGTGCAGTCGATGACCAACACCGACACGGCGGACGTGGCGGCAACAGTGGAGCAGGTGGTGCAATTGGCCCAGGCCGGCTCGGAGCTGGTGCGGCTGACGGTGAACAACGAGGCGGCGGCTGCCGCTATCCCACTAATCCGTGAAGGGCTGGCTCGGCAGGGGCTGGATGTGCCGTTGATCGGCGACTTCCACTTCAACGGCCACCGCCTGCTGGCAGATCATCCGGCCTGCGCCGAGGCGTTGGCCAAGTACCGTATCAACCCCGGTAATGTGGGCAGTGGCGACAGCAAGGACAGCCGCTTTGCCAGCATGATCGAGACCGCCTGCCGCTACCACAAACCGGTGCGCATCGGCGTCAACTGGGGCAGCCTTGATCAGACCCTGGTGGCGAAGATGATGGACGAAAATGCCCGCGCCAGCGAGCCGCTGGATGCCGAGGAGATGATCCATGAGATCATGGTTACCTCGGCCCTGGAGAGTGCCCGTCGGGCCCAAGAACTGGGCATGGCGGCGGATAAGATCGTACTTTCCTGCAAGATGAGCGGGGTGCAGGATCTGATCGCGGTCTACCGGCGGTTGGCGCAGCGCTGCGACTATGCGCTGCATCTGGGGCTGACCGAGGCGGGCATGGGCTCCAAGGGCATCGTGGCCTCCAGTGCCGCGCTTGCAGTGCTGCTGCAGGAGGGGATCGGTGACACCATTCGCATCTCCCTCACGCCGGAGCCGGGGGGCGCTCGTACCCAGGAGGTGGTGGTGGCCCAGGAACTGCTACAGTCGATGGGGCTGCGCGCCTTCACGCCGATGGTAGTGGCCTGCCCAGGCTGTGGTCGCACCACTAGTACCCTGTTCCAGCAGCTGGCTGGGGAGATCCAGTCCTATCTGCGCCAACAGATGCCGCTCTGGCGGCAGAGCCACCCCGGGGTGGAGAAGATGAGCGTGGCGGTGATGGGTTGTGTGGTCAACGGTCCGGGCGAGAGCAAACACGCCAATATCGGCATCAGCCTGCCGGGCACCGGCGAGAACCCTTCGGCACCGGTCTATGTGGATGGTGAAAAGCACAGCACTCTGAAAGGTGAAGATATTGCCGGACAGTTCAAGCAAATCCTGAATGAGTATGTGGAGCAGCGCTATCCGGCAGGATAGAACAGCTGCTGGATGGTCAGGTGTCCTTAACCTGCGGATGCTCCCTCTTAATCTCTTTTGAGTTGGTGTTTACCGCCATTTCAACAGGCGGGGTCTTTGGCTAAGGTAGGTGTTGACACTACAGCCAAAATGATGGAGGAGAAGGATGCAGATGATCAAACCTGCTCTGGTGCTTGGGTTGGGGGTGCTGGTTGCCCCGCCACTCACCGCCGAAGAGGAAGTCTCCCCCACGGTTGCGCTGAAACGGATGACCCTGGAGGTGGCCCAGCAGATCGCCCAGGGGGCGTTGCATGAGTGCCGTAGCAGAGGCATTCAGATCGGGGTTACGGTGGTGGATCGAAACGGCATCGTGCAGGTTACCCTGCGCGACACCATAGCGGCGCAGATCACTCTGCCGATCAGCCGCATGAAGGCGTTTACCGCGGCCAACTTCAATGCTGCCACCTCGGCGCTGCAGGATCGTGCCGATACCCCGATCGGCCGCATCGATGGTCTGGTAATGTCTGCTGGTGGTCTGCCGATCGAGGTGGGTGGGCAACTGTTGGGTGGTGTGGGGGTGAGTGGCGCACCCTCTGGGCTTACCGACGAAGCCTGTGCCAAGGCGGGGATCGACGTCGTTATCGATGATCTGGAGATGGCGCTCTAGCGCTGCAGTTACTCCTTTTTCAGGCTGACCTCAGGGCGCTGATGGTCATGTCCGTGGTCGTGCGGTTGCGGTGCTGGCAATGGTGTGCCGGTAAGCACACAACGCACGGCAGTCTGCGGATCGCTCTCGCTGGTGGGGATGACCCGCACCCCGTAGGAGCCGAGCCTTCTGATGAAACCCTCCCCACAGCCGCCGGTGATCAATACATCGACTGCAAAGATCGGGTGCTCGTCACCCCGGAATTCATGCATCGACATCGCCTTCGGCAGATCGAGGCGTTGCAGTTCCTCCACTTCTCCGTTCTCATCCTGACCAAAGATCAGAAAGCGGCGCGTCTTGCCGGCGTGGCCGGTGATGGTACGGAAGTTCTGGCTGGTGACAGCGATTTTCATGATGCTCTCATTGCGCAGGCCGGTTTAGGCCGTTTGATCAGGGAGTGTGCCCAGTGTTCCATGGCGGCGTTGACCACCGGCATAGGGGGTTCCATGAAGGTGATGATAAACCGATCCCCACTATCGCAGATGCCGATGGAGCGTGGGCGGATGGCGAGTGTCTCTGGTTCCTGCAGGGTCAGGCCGAAACAGAACACCAGATTGATCGCGGAGTGGATGCTGTCAGCTACCTGTCCCTCCGGCAACTCGCGGGTATGGGCGAAGTGATCAAAGGTGGCGATATAGCGGGCTGACGGGTGCGCCTCAATGTGCTCGCGCAGGTAGTCAGCAATCGCCTCTACCGATTGAAAAAGACATTCCTCCCGTTCGATCTCCAACAGAAAGATTGGGAATGTCTCTTCGATCAACTCCTGTCTCAAGGTGTGTTCTCCCGAAGGTTTGGGCAGGGGAGTGCCCGGGCGATTACACGCCAAGCGTCATGAAGGCCGGCGTACATAGGTTGAACTATGCGGGAATCTTAGGAGGGGGCACACAGTTGCGCATTGAAAATACTCAATCTTCGGCAATGCGCTGCAGATTGGGAACATCCAGCAGGAAGTGATTGCTGCGGCTTTCCACCAGTAGACTCCGGCGCTTGAACTCGGCAATGGTGCGGCTGGCGGTTTCGGTGGTAATGCCGAGCATCGCTCCCATATCCTCGCGAGCGAACAGTTCGCACTCGCTGCTCTCCATGTCGCTGACCAGCCGCAACAGCAGCCGCGCTACCCGTTGCTTAGCGGAGCCGGTGGAGAGCTCGGTAAGCCAGGCGTCGGCCTCGTTGAGGGCCCGCTGCCAGCGATTCAGCAGCTCGCGGTGGAGTGTCGGGTTCTCTTGGCTGAGATTGTCGACCACCTTGATCGGTAGGCTGCAGACCTCGGTCTCCTGCAGCACGATGGCATCGTGCTGATAGGGCTTGCCCAGCAGGCACTCCAGACCGGTGACATCGGTGGAGCGAATCAGACGCACAATGCGCTGGCTGCCGTCTGGCAGATACTGCACCAGTTTCAGCACCCCGGAGCGGATGGTGTACATGCGCTGTCCGGAGTCACCGCTGCGATAGAGCACCGCACCTACCGGCAAAGTGTACTGGTCGATCGGTTGGTGAATATGCTCGAAATCCCCCTCGTTAAGACCGGCAAACAGCACCGACTCACGCAGTGCACAGACGCGACAATCGGCCTGCCCATCCCAGGCATCTTTGAAGGTGACGTTTTTGACCATCTGGGCGGTTTCGCTTGGTTGTTTTGGAACTTCTGACCATAGCAGAAATCATCCGCAGGTGCCCCCGTCGCGGTAATGACGGGGGCACAGGTTTCAGCCAACCTTGGGCAGATGGGCGAGGGACTCTTTGATCGCCGCCTCTGGATAGTCGAAATCCTCCAGCTCGCCAGCAAAGTAGCGGTCGTAGGAACTCATATCGAAGTGGCCGTGGCCGGAGAGGTTGAACAGCAGGGTCTTCGTTTCGCCACTCTCGGTGCAGCGTTTCGCCTCGCGGATGACGGCAGCGATGGCGTGGCACGACTCCGGTGCGGGGACTATGCCTTGGGTCTTGGCGAACAGCACTCCCGCCTCGAAGGTCTCCAGCTGCGGCACCGCCCAGGCATCGACCAGCCCCTCATTGTGCAGCTGGCTGACCAGCGCCGAGTCGCCGTGGTAGCGCAGCCCGCCGGCGTGGATGCCGGGGGGCATGAAATCGTGGCCCAAGGTGTACATCTTCAGCAGCGGGGTGAGGCCGATGGCGTCGCCGAAGTCATAGGCGTAGACCCCCTTGGTGAGGGTTGGGCAGGAGGTGGGCTCTACCGCCACCAGCTGCACCGCCTTGCCGGCGGCCTTGTCGGCGAAGAAGGGGAAGGCGATGCCGCCGAAGTTGGAGCCACCGCCGCAGGGGGCGAAGATCATATCCGGGTAGTCGCCGACCAGCTCCAGCTGCTTTTTCGCTTCCTCACCGATGATGGTCTGGTGCAGCAGCACATGATTGAGCACCGAGCCGAGGGCGTAGTTGGTGTCATCACGGCCGGCGGCCAGCTCCACCGCTTCGGAGATGGCGATGCCCAGGGAGCCGTCGGAGTCGGGGTGGGCGGTGAGGATCTGCCGGCCGGCGTTGGTGCGGTCGGTGGGGCTGGCGAAGACTTTGGCGCCCCAGGTCTGCATCATCGAGCGGCGATAGGGTTTCTGGCCATAGCTCACCTTCACCATGTAAACCTCCACCTCGAGATCGAACAGCTGCCCCGCCAGCGCCAGCGAGCAGCCCCACTGGCCGGCGCCGGTCTCGGTAGTGAGGCGTTTGATGCCCTCCATCTTGTTATAGTAGGCCTGGGCGACGGCGGTGTTGGGTTTGTGCGAGCCGGCCGGGCTCACCGCCTCGTTTTTGAAGTAGATCTTTGCCGGGGTGCCGAGCGCCTGCTCAAGTCTGTTAGCGCGATAGAGCGGCGAGGGGCGCCATAGCCTGAGCGCCTCGCGCACCTCCTCGGGGATCGGGATCCAGCGCTCGGCGCTCATCTCCTGTTCGATGATCGCGTTGGGAAAGATCGCGGCCAGTGCGTCGGGTCCCACCGGCTGGCCGTCAGGCCCGAGTGGCGGCGTCGGTGGATTAGGCATGTCTGCCACCACGTTGTACCAATGGGTTGGCATCTCGGCCTCTTTCAGCAGGATCTTGGTCTTCATTTTTTTGGCTTCCTGATTGCGTCAGTGGATGGGGTAGAAGAGTGTTCTTTTGCGGTATCTCTGTGTACCCTCCCCACGGCATAATCACACATCGACCGCATTCGTCCAACGGAAAATCGAGCAACAGATGGCATTGATCAATCTACGCGGCATACAGGTGAGTTTCGGCGGCCCGCCGCTGCTCGACGGCATCGACCTGAGCATCGACAAGGGCGAGCGCATCTGTCTGCTCGGGCGCAACGGTGCCGGCAAGTCGACCCTGATGAAGCTAATCCTCGGTGAGCTGCAGGCGGACGACGGTGAGCGGGTGGTTAATGCCGGGGTGCGCATCGCACGGCTGATCCAGGAGGTACCCGCGGGCACTCAGGGCAGTGTGTTCGAGGTGGTGGCCGATGGCGCCGGTGATCTGGCCGGGACACTCAAACGCTACCACCAGCTCAGCCATCAGCTCGCCGAGAGCGCTGACGAATCGCTGCTGGAGCGGCTCGCCCAGGTCCAGCACGAGCTGGAGGCGGCGGATGGCTGGCAGCTGGAGCAGCGTGTCGAGACGGTGATCTCGCGCCTCTCGCTGGACCCGGATGTCGAGTTCACGGCGCTCTCCGGTGGCCTCAAGCGGCGCGTGCTGCTGGCCCAGGCACTGGTCAACGAGCCCGATCTGCTGCTGCTCGACGAGCCCACCAACCACCTCGATATCGAATCGATCGCCTGGCTGGAGGAGTTCCTGCTCGGCTACCGTGGCGCGCTGCTCTTCATCACCCATGACCGCGCCTTCCTGCGCCATCTGGCGACCCGCATCCTGGAACTTGACCGGGGCCGCCTCGGCGACTGGCCCGGCGACTACGACAACTTCCTGCGCCGCAAGCAGGAGCAGCTCAACGCCGAGGCGCTGGAGAACGCCCGCTTCGACAAGAAGCTGGCCCAGGAAGAGGTCTGGATCCGCCAGGGCATCAAGGCCCGGCGCACCCGCAACGAGGGGCGCGTGCGTGCCTTGAAGGCGATGCGTGAGGAGCGCGGCCAGCGCCGCGAGCAGGGAGGCAAGGTACGCATGCAGCTGCAGCAGGCGGAGCGCTCCGGCAAGCTGGTGGTGGAGGCGCAGGGGGTCAGCTACGCCTGGGACAGCACACCGGTGATCCGCGACTTCTCCTGCACCATCCTGCGTGGCGATCGCATCGGCATCGTTGGCCCCAACGGCGCCGGCAAGAGCACCCTGCTCAATTTGCTGCTCGGCAGGCTGCAGCCCGACCAGGGCCGCGTTGAGCTGGGTACCAATCTGGAGGTCGCCTACTTCGATCAGCTGCGTGATGCCCTCGACGAGAACCAGACGGTGCAGGATAATGTCGGCGGTGGCCGTGACCAGGTCACGGTCAATGGCAAGCCGAAACACATCATCTCCTACCTGCAGGACTTCCTGTTCAGCCCGGAGCGTGCCCGCGGCCCGATCAAGGCGCTCTCCGGCGGCGAGCGCAACCGCCTGCTGCTGGCGAAGATCTTCCTCACGCCGGCCAATGTGCTGGTGCTTGACGAGCCTACCAACGACCTCGATGTCGAGACCCTGGAGCTGCTCGAGGAGCTGCTGCTCGACTACCAGGGCACCCTGCTGCTGGTCAGTCACGATCGGGACTTTCTCGACCACGCGGTCACCAGCTGCCTGGTGTTCGAGGGCGATGGCCGGGTTGGTGACTATGTGGGCGGTTACAGTGACTGGGAGCGGATGCACAAACAGGCGCTGCAGAAATCAGCACCAGCTCCCGCAAAACTGGCTAAGCCCGCAGCCCGTGCCGCGAAAAAAGCGTCCGTTAAACTGAGCTACAAAGACCAGCGTGAACTGGACGAACTGCCTGCCCGCATTGAGGTGCTGGAGGCCAGCCTGGAACAGATCCAGACCCGCATGGCCGATCCCACCTTCTATCAGCAGGGCAGCGATGAGGTCGCGGTGGTACAGCAGCAGATGCAGTCCACCGAAGCGGAGTTGGAGACGGCCTACGCCCGCTGGGAGGAGTTGGAGGCAAAGCGGGAGGGGTGATTTTGCCTGCGCGACTAAAGAAATCCCGCCATCCAGCCGCCGGCTATCACAGAGACAAAGCAAGCGGAGCAAGCGCATGAGAGTAGTGATGCCAGGTTTGATCCTCTCCCTCTCCCTGCTCACAGGAGGGCCGCTCTATGCCGGCGCCGCCTGCGTGGTAGCGAAAGAGCTGGGTAACTCGTTGGCCATCGAATTGGTGGCGGGGCCGAACGAGACGGTCTCCAGTGCCACCGACAAGGGCATAGAGCGTCTGCGCAAGAAGGGCTTCCACAAGAAGTACCAGGATCCCCACGCCCAGGCCATCAGCGACCTGAAACACGCCTACGCCGTGGTGATCAAGACCCAATACAAAACCTTCCGCGGCAAGCCGCGCACCAGCTACGGCTGTGGTTTCAGCCCCTACTCCTACCCGGGCGCAGAGCAGGCGGCACTGCTCGATCTACAGAACTACTCTTGGGGCTGGAAGCCGGCGTATGGCTATGAGGTGTTCAAGAAGCTGAAGTATTAGAGCGCCTCTGATCAAGTCGTGAGCTCGTATCTTGCGCCCATAGGGCGGCCTGTGGCCGCCGTGTGCCATACCTTGAAATCAAGGATGCTGTCGGGCGCAGCCCGACCTATAAACCTAAATATTGAGCCGTCGCTCCCCTCTTGCTCAACCAAAACGACCACTGATGTAGTCTTCCGTCAGCTTGTGGCGGGGGCGGGTGAAGATGTCGTCGGTGGGACCCACCTCGATCAGACGCCCCAGGTGGAAATAGGCGGTGCGCTGGGAGACCCGCGCGGCCTGCTGCATCGAGTGGGTGACGATGGCGATGGTGTAGTTCTTACGCAGCTCGTCGATCAGCTCCTCGATCTTCGCCGTGGCGATGGGGTCGAGTGCTGAACAGGGCTCGTCCATCAGGATCACGTCGGGTGACACGGCAATCGTGCGTGCGATACAGAGACGCTGTTGCTGGCCGCCTGACAGGCTGGTGCCCGGCTGGTCGAGCCGGTCCTTCACTTCGTTCCAGAGGCCGGCCTTGCGTAAGGAGGTCTCCACCACCTCGTCCAGCTCCTGGCGGTTGGCCGCCAGGCCGTGAATTCGCGGGCCGTAGGCGATATTGTCATAGATCGATTTGGGAAATGGATTGGGCTTCTGAAACACCATGCCCACCCGGGCGCGCAGCGGCACCACGTCGAGCCGGCGGTCGTAGATCTCCTGACCGTCGAGCTGGATCTGACCGCTCACCCGACAGATATCGATGGTGTCGTTCATCCGGTTCAGGCAGCGCAGAAAGGTGGACTTGCCACAGCCCGAAGGGCCGATCATAGCTACCACTTCGTTTTTGCCGATATCCAGGCTCACATCCATGATGGCATGCTTATCGTTGTAGAAAACATCGAGGTTACGGCAACGCATGCGTGGGTCTGCCACCTCGACCTCACCGACCGTGCCGCTGAAATCATCGGCATCGCCTTTGAAGCGCGCCACGCTTACGGATGCCAGTAGACCCTTGTTCGGGGCGTCTCGCATGACCTCTTTTGCAATCGCATTCATCATTGTTCCACTCCTATAGCCGCTGCTTACCAGCGGCGTTCGAATCTCTTACGCAGCAGAACTGCCAGCGCATTCATCAGGATAAGAAAACCCAACAGCACCATGATCGCCGCCGAGGTGCGTTCCATGAAGGCACGTTCAGGACTGTCGGCCCAAAGAAAAATCTGCACCGGCAACACCGTAGAGGGATCCAGCGGTCCGCCGGGAATATCGACGATGAAGGCCACCATACCGATCATCAGCAGCGGCGCCGATTCACCCAGGGCTTGGGCCATGCCAATGATGGTGCCGGTAAGCATCCCCGGCAGAGCCATCGGTAGCACGTGGTGGAACACCATCTGCATCTTCGATGCCCCCACTCCCAGGGCCGCTTCGCGGATCGAGGGCGGTACCGATTTGAGTGCCGCACGGCTGGCGATGATGATGGTGGGCAGGGTCATCAGGGTCAGCACCAAGCCGCCCACTAGGGGCGCCGAGCGGGGCAGGCCGAAGAAATTGATGAACACCGCCAGCCCCAGCAGGCCGAACACGATGGAGGGCACCGCCGCGAGGTTGTTGATGTTGACCTCGATGAGGTCGGTCCAGCAGTTGCGGGGGGCGAATTCCTCCAGATAGACCGACGTCGCCACGCCGATTGGGAAGGCGAGCAGCAGGGTGATGAGCAGGGTGTAGAGCGAGCCCATCAGCGCGCCGCCGATGCCGGCTTGCTCGGGTTCCCGCGAGTCGCCATTGGTGAAGAAGGTGCTGTTGAACTTCAGTTCGACCGCTCCCTGGGCGCTGAGGGCATCGATCCAGCCGATTACCTGGTCTTTCAGTCGGCGCTCGTTTTCCGGCAGCGAACGGTCGATCTGCCCCTTGACCAGCATGTCCAGATCGTCGTCCGCCAGCAGCCACAGGGTTTGGCGGGTGCCGATCAGGTCTGGATCGGCGAGCACCCTGGCGCGCAGATCGAACGCCGCACCACTACTTACCAACTTGTATAGGGTTCGCTTCTCGCGCCGGTTTTTTACCTCCGGGAAGCGTTTACGCAGACTCTGCTTGATCAGGCTGGCGTAGTCCGCATGCCCCAGTTCGGTTAGGTCTCTGTTCCCGCTGGGGTCGATCACGGCGGCATCGAAATGGATATCCAGCCGGATCTGAGTCTGCCAAAAGGCGGTATAGCCTTTGCTGACAATACTGACGAATAAAAAGCTGACGAACAGCAGCCCCACACAGACGGCCCCGATCCCGATGGCTTTGAAGCGCCGTTCACGCCGGTAACGGGCGGCCAGGGAGGCTTTAACTTTTTCGGTGGCCGTGGCCCCCGAACCGATCGGATTATTCATACTGCTCCCGATATTTTCGCACCACATGCAGAGCCACCAGGTTCAACACCAGGGTGACCACGAACAACAGCAGTCCCAAGGCAAAGGCGGCCAGGGTCTTGGGGCTGTCGAACTCCTGGTCACCCACCAGCAGGGTCACGATCTGCACCGTCACCGTAGTCACACTCTGCAGTGGATTGGCGGTGAGATTGGCCGACAGGCCCGCCGCCATCACCACGATCATGGTCTCGCCGATGGCCCGGGAGACCGCCAGCAGGATGCCGCCAACGATGCCCGGCAGCGCCGCGGGGATGATCACCTGCCGGATGGTCTCGGAACGGGTCGCGCCGAGACCGTAGGAGGCGTCGCGCAGCGCCTGGGGGACGGCGTTGATCACGTCGTCGGAGAGCGATGAGACGAAGGGAATGATCATGATGCCCATCACCAGTCCGGCGGCCAGAGCGCTTTCGGAGGAGACGTCGAGTCCCAGCAGCCCGCCGCTGTTGCGAATGAAGGGCGCCACTGTGAGTGCTGCGAAGAAGCCGTAGACCACGGTGGGAATCCCGGCCAGGATCTCCAGCACCGGCTTGGCGACAGCTCGCAGCCTGCGCCCCGCGTATTCGGAGAGGTAGATGGCCGACATCAGTCCGATGGGCACCGCTACCAGCATGGCGATGAAGGAAATCAGCAGGGTGCCGGCAAATAGGGGGATGGAGCCGAAGGTGCCCGAGGAGCCCACCTGATCGGCGCGGATCGCCATCTGCGGACTCCACGTCAGGCCGAACAGGAACTCGCTGAGTGGAATCTGCCGAAAGAAGCGCAGCGCCTCGAACAGCACCGACAGCACGATGCCGATGGTGGTGAAGATGGCGATGGTGGAACTGGTGATGAGCAGGGCCTTGAGCACGCCCTCCACCCGGTTGCGGGCGCGTAGTTCCGGCGAGATGAAGCGCCAGGCGTAGCTCGTGCCCAGCATCGCCAGGACTAGGATCAGCACGGTCAAGGCGGCCGCCGAGGTGCGCTCGAGACTTTGCAGGTGATCCGCGGCTGCCTGTATCGCGGGACCGATCTCAGTGGAGACGATATTGCCCGCCGCCAGGTTCTTGATGTCGTTGATCACCAGACCCAGCTCCGCCTCAGGCAGGTTGCGGGTCGCCTCGGGCAGCTCCGCCACCACTAGGCTGGTAATGATGTTGGGCTCGAAAATTAGCCAGAGCCCCAGCACCAGCAGCGCCGGGAGTCCGCACCAGATGGCCGTGTAGAAGCCGTAGTAGCTGGGCAAAGAGTGCAGCTGCCGGACCCTGGTAGGGCCTCCCACCAGGGTGTGAGAACGTCGGCGTCCCAACTGATAGGCCAGGCTGGTCAGGATCGCTAGCAGCAGGATCAGGGTTGTGTAGTGCATAATCTATCAAGGGTGGCCGGGGAAATTCCCGGCACCTCAATCCCACTCGCTCATTTGAGCTGCAGGTTCTTTAACGATCTGACGTCGCTGGCGAAGGCATCGCGCTCCGCCTTTGGCATGGGAATCATGCCTTTGTCGGCCAGATAGCCCTCGTCACCCCAGGCCTTTTCAGAGGTGAACTCAGAAAGGTATTCGCTGATGCCGGGGATCTTGCCGATGTGAGCCTTCTTTACATAGAAGAAGAGCAGACGGGATACCGGGTAGGAGCCGTCGGCGATGGACTCGAATTCAGGCACCACACCCTCGATCTTGGAACCCTGCACCTTGTCGCTGTTTTGGTCGAGGAAGCTGAAGCCGAATACCCCCAGAGCGTTGGGGTTGGCCTCTAGCTTCTGCACGATCAGGTTGTCGTTCTCACCGGCCTCGATGTAGGCACCGTCCTCACGAATCGCGTGGGCCACTGCCTTGAACACCTTCTTGCCCTTCTTGTTGTAGGCGCGCTCGGGGATGCCGAGCTTGGCCATCAGCGGTTTGACCTGGTCCTCGCCCTTAGCCTTGCGCAGGGCCTTCAGGTCGGAGAAGGCCTTGGCGCCAGCGCCCATCACCAGATCAGCGAAGGCGTCGCGGGTGCCGGAGGTGGGCGGCGGCCCTAGTACCTCGATCTTGGTATTCGGCAGGGCCGGATTGACCTCCTTCCAGGTCTTATTGGGATTGTCGATCAGCTTGCCGTCAGGACCGGGAACCTGCTTGGCCAGGGCCAGAAAGAGATCCCGGCGGGTCAGTTCGAACTGAGCTGCATGTTTCGAGTTGGCGATGGCGATGCCGTCGTAGCCGATCTTCACCTCGACAATGTCGTTCACACCCTGCTTGCTGCAGCGCTCGACCTCGGACTTCTTAATCCGGCGGGAGGCATTGGTGATATCCGGATGCTCCACACCCACTCCGGCGCAGAATAGCTTCAGGCCACCACCGGAACCGGTGGATTCGATCTTCGGGGTCTTGAAGTTGCTGGTTTTGCCGAAGGTCTCGGCCACCACGGTGGCGAAGGGGTAGACGGTGGAAGAGCCGACGATGGAAATGTAGTCACGCGATGCGGCTGCCGTGGCGACGGATGCGGAAGCAGCCAGCAGTGCGGCGAGGGCGAAACGCTTGTTGATCACAATTATCTCCAGTCCAGGGTTTGAGCTTGTGGCGGAGATTATTGGATGGTTGTGTTACACAGGAATGAGCGCTTTATGACAGTTTTGTTACAAATCGCCTTGGGAGTGGCGGGATGCAAGCGTCGGGAAACACTCTATCTCTTCACGAAGCAGACTAAGGAGCCTCTGATCAAGTCACCCTTTTCAATGAATTTTCTGAGCTGTGAAAGCGCTCTGGTGTAGTTGCTCAGGCGTTGAATTCAGCGGATATCCTGTTCCAGCTTCATAATGAATACTTTTTGGTTTTGATATGGTCGTTAATATTTTGCTGACAAAACCATCTGTTTTTCAGTAACTCGTGCCAAAGCGGAGGAGTGATCCTGGTGATGCTCAGGTGACGGGGCTCGGAGGTTTGCGTAGACAGACTGCTTACAACATCACGAAGATTGGCGCGACCGGGTAGTTGGGTAAACTGATGCCTCGCCATGCCCCTCGGCTAGCACCCGCGAGGTGGGAAACAGACAGCTGAAGCGGCTGCCCTTGCCGGGCTCGCTCTCTACCTGCAACTCACCGCAGTGGCGAGTTAACACATGCTTGACGATGGCAAGGCCCAGGCCGGTGCCACCGCTGCGGCGTGAGCGTGCCACGTCCACCCGGTAGAAGCGCTCGGTCAAGCGGGGTATGTGCTCAGGGTCGATGCCGATGCCGCTATCGGTGACCGAGAAACAGGCGCCCTGTTCGGTGCGCTCCCAGCGCATTCGGATCAGCCCGCCGGCAGGGGTATAGCGGACTGCATTGAACACCAGGTTGGAGAAGGCGCTGTCGAGCTCCCGCTCCACGCCGAGCAAGCGATAGTCATCGACGATCTCCAGTTCGATGTGGTGGTGCTGATCGCCACTCAGCGCCTCAGCCTCGCTCTGTATGGTGGTGAGCAGCAGGGCCACATCCACCGGCTCGTCCCTCTGCGGCGCGTCCTCCCGCTCCAGGCGCGCCAGCAGCAGCAGATCCTCGACGATGCGTTGCATGCGTGTGGTCTGCTGGTACATCTGGTTGATGATGTGGCACCAGGGTGAGAATTCGGGATCTTCAGCGTCGTTCAGGGTCTCCAGGTAGCCGTGAATGACGGTCAGCGGGGTGCGCATCTCGTGGGATAGATTGGCCACGAAATCGCGGCGCACAATCTCCAATTGTTGCAGACGGGTCACATCCCGCGCCTGCAACAGGCGTTTGCCCTTGCCGTAGGGGACGATGCGCACCTCGAGGGTGCGTTTGTGGTCCAGCGGCCCCGGCATTTGCAACGGTTGGCTGTAATCACCCTGTGCCAGGTACTTCCGGAACATCGGGTCGGGGATCAGCTCTTCAAGTGAGCGGTCGCTACTCCGTTTCTTTCTGAAGCCGAATATCTTGCTGGCGGCACTGTTCCACCACTCCACCTGACCACGATCGTTCAGCACCACGGTGGCATCGGGCAGGGCGTTGGTGGATTGATGAAACCCACTGAGCATGCGGCTGAGTTTGCGTTTGCGTTTGCGCCCACGTTCACGCAGTGCCTCCACCGCATGCACGATCTCGCCCCACCCGCCCAGTGCCGACGGTGGCTCGTGGTGTTTTGGGTCGTCCAGCCACAGGCTCAAACGGTGGAGATTGTGCATGTGCCACAGCAGGTAAGAGACCAGACCGCACAGCAGCGCCAAGGCCGGGTGGTCGATCCAGACTCCCCAGGCAAACAGCAGCAACCCGACACAGACGACAAGGACAAACTCCCGGTAACGGCCTGCTCGATGAAGGCTCATTTTGTGGCGACCTGTCCAGAGAAGCGGTATCCAGCGCCACGTACCGTCTGTACCAGACGGTCTAGACCATGCGGCTCCAGAATCTTGCGCAGGCGTCGGATGTGTACATCCACAGTGCGCTCCTCAATGAACACGTTGGTGCCCCAGACGTTGTCGAGCAACCGTGAACGGCTGAACACCTTGTTCTGGTGAGTCATGAAGAAGTGCAGCAGGCGGAACTCGGTGGGACCGAGTTCGATCTCCTTCGAATCGGCGCTGACCCGATAGGAGGTCGGATCGAGCCGCAGCCCCGCCACCTCCACCGCCTCTTCAGTGGCGTGGGGTGCCACCCGGCGCAGGATCACCTTGATCCGGGCAATCAGTTCGCGGGGCGAAAAGGGCTTGGTCACATAGTCTTCCGCCCCCGATTCCAGACCCCGTACCTTATCGTCCTCTTCACCGCGGGCGGTGAGTACGATCACCGGAATCTCAGCGGTCAGGGAATCCCGCTTCAGCTCCTGGGTGAGTTCTACCCCGCTGGTGCCGGGCAGCATCCAGTCCATCAGGATCAGGTCCGGTATCTGCCGGGCCAGACAGGTGCGTGCCTGCCCGGCGTCTTCCGCCTCCATCGTCTCATAACCGGCCTGTCGCAACACAAAGCCGATCATCTCACGCACGGCGGTCTCGTCCTCGACGATGAGAATCTTTGTGGTCATGCTAAATATCCATTAGCTGTCTGATATTCAAACCTGGTATTAGACCGAATCGATGGTTACATTTTGATGACGTCTGGAACCCAGTATGGATGCTGGCATGCCAGCTCGCTCAGAGGCTCATTAATCACTCACCAATCAGAATCTCCACTTCCACCTGGTCGTTGTTGCCCTGCTCATCCAGAGCAAGGATACGGTTTTTTCCAGCCTGACTAAAACGGTAGGCGATGTCCTGTGAGGCGGGGAAGCGGCCGAGAAACTCACCGTTGACGTACCAGCTCACCTTGCCCTGAGCGCCAAGGCTCTTCAGCATGATCTGGGGTAGGGCATCACCGCCCGGTTGAGTCAGTTCGGCCTGGTGATTGGGGGAGATGATCTGCAATCCAGCGGCCCCGATCATACTGGCAGGTGGGCAACGAGAATCGGCGGCAGGCAGCTGACCCAACCGGGTCTGCCGAAAGGGCAGCCAGGGCTCCAGGGCAGGCGGCCAGAGGGCGAGCTGCAGTGGCTGTTTTTCCACCCCCGGGCAGCTGGAGGCAATCCGCTTCCCCTGGTCCTGACTCACCCAGAGCTTGAGCGGGTTGCTGTCCAGCCCCTGGTTGGGCGTGGGCGGGATTTGCCCGTCGAGGCTCCAGGCCGTCAGGTTGCGGTGGCAGTGCTGTTCCGGCTGCTGCTGCTTCAGGGTGCCGAGTGGCCAGCAGATCTGCACCTCGGCCACCGAGGGCGGTGCGCTGCTCCATGCCTCGTTCCCATCCGCCTGCAGGTTGGCAAGGCGGAACAGCAGTGGTGCCGCGGAGAGTGCGCCATAGTGTCCCGGTACCGGGGTGCCGTCGGGCCGCCCGAGCCAGACTCCGAGGCTGTAGCGGGGCGTCACCCCGACCGCCCAGGCGTCGCGAAAGCCGTAGCTGGTGCCGGTCTTCCAGGCCAGCCGGGTCTCGTCCCGCACCCGGTGGCCGCCGAGCCGGTCGGGCCGCGGAGTCTCGGCGAGTATCTGTCGTACGATCCAGGCCGCGCCGGGGGAGAGCAGAAAGCGCGTTGTATCCGGCTCGCCCAGCAGCAGGTGCAGGGGTTGCGTCTGACCATTGTTGGCGATGGCCAGATAGCCCTGCAGCAGCCGCTCCAGGGAGATGCCCGCGCCGCCCAAGATCAGCGCAGGATTGGGGCGGCCATCCCCCGGAATCGTCAATCCCAGGCCGGCGTTGGCCAGACGGTTGGCGAAGCTGCCTGGGCCGAGCTGCTCCAGCAGATTGACCGCCGGCACATTGAGCGACTGTTGCAGCGCTCGGCTGGCGTTCACTGGCCCCTCGTGGCCGCGGTGAAAGTTGGCCGGGCGATAGGCCTGGCGGTGGCGCGGCGCATCGCTCAGCAGCGAGGCGGAGTGGATCAGGCCATCGTCCAGCGCCATCCCATAGAGAAACGGTTTCAAAGTTGAGCCCGGTGAGCGGATCGCTCTCACCATGTCGACCTGGCCCAGACGTTTGTCGTCAAGAAAACCAGCCGAGCCGACATAGGCAAGCACCTCGGCGCTGCGGTTCTCCACCACCAGCAGCGCTACCGAGACCCCCGGCGGTTGCTGCTGTGCGTAGTTTTTCGCCAACTCCGCGATCATCGCCTGCAGTTCGCCATCCAGGGTGGTGCGGATCACCGCCTGCTGGGGGAATCGGTTGCGCAGGCGGCGCGCCAGCAGCGGTGCCAGCAGCGGCGGGCGAAAACTGTTGGCGTAGACCCGCTCCAGCTTTGCCTGCTGGACCACCGCCTGCGACCAGATACCCTGGCTGGCCAGCCGCTCCAATACCTTGTTGCGCGCTGCCTCGGCAGGTTCGGCGTGGCGGTCGGGGCGCAGCCGGCTGGGGGCCTGGGGGAGCACCGCCAGCAGCGCTGCCTCGGCGTGGGTCAGCTCGCTGGCGTCCTTCTGTAGATAGCTGAGGCTGGCTGCCTGCACCCCTTCCAGGGGGCCGCCAAAGGGGGCCAGCTGCAGATAGAGTTCGAGGATCTCCCGCTTGCTGAAGTGCCACTCCAGCTGCAGGGCGCGGAGTATCTGTGACAGTTTTCCGGAGAGGCTGCGGGGGTGGGGGTGGAGCAGCCGCGCCACCTGCATCGTCAGGGTGGAACCGCCGGAGACGATGCGCCCGCTGGCCAGATTCTGTGTCGCGGCGCGCAGCAGGGCGAAGGGATTGATCCCCGGATGCCAGTAGAACCAGCGGTCCTCGTAGCCGAGCAGTGCTTCGATATAGAGCGGCGAGATCTGCTCCATGTGCAGCGGATAGCGCCACACCCCGCGTGCATTGGGGAAGGTGCGCAGCGGGCGACCCTGCCGGTCCACCACCACCTGGGAGGGGGCATCGGTACCGAGCAGCTGGAGAGGATAGAACAGGTCGAGTGCCCACAACAGCAGGCCGCTGGCGAGCAGCAGTCCGGCCGACCACGCCAGCCAGGGCCTGCTGCCGCAGCCTCTCATGGTGCGTCGACCACCTCGAGTAGGCCACCCGACTCACCGATCGCGCGCAGCTCTGGGCGGTACATATCCTCCACCAGGGTTGGCGGTACCTGGTAGCGGCCGGGAGTGACCGCGCGGGCCAGGTAGAAGAGGTGGCTCGACCGGCCTTTGCGTAGATTGAGGGCGGCGACAAAGCGATCATCGCGATACTCCCTGTGCACGATCTGCGACTGCAGCATCAGCTCGCTCACCGGCCTGTTGTCGATCTTGATCTGGTCCAGTTGGATTGCATGTTTCAGGTTCTGGTTCTCCAGCTCCAGCCCGGCGGGCAGCAGCTCCACCAACAGCGCGTCGGGGATGCGCTGCTCAGCATCGAGCTGCAGGTGGACCAGCACCAGCTCGCCGGTTTTGATCTGCTTGAGGTCGATCGGCTTGCCATCGCGGGAGTAGTGGCTGCGTGCCACGCTGATACCTTGTGAGACAGGTTTCGGTGGCTGGTTGGGATAGCCGCTCAGCAGCAGGTCGCTGATCAGGGGAGCGTCGCTCCGATTCTCCAGGGTTATGCCGGCGCTGAGCTGATCGATCTCCAGACTGATCTGGTATGCGCCCGACTGCACCAGTTCCAGTAGCTCTTCACCAATACGCAGGCCCGCCTGCCAAGGGTTGTCGTCGGGCCGTTGCAGCGCCAGTGCGGCGAGGAACAGTGCGTTGCGCTCCTGGGTGCTGAGGTATTGGCGGGACAAGAGCTGATCGCGCAGGGTCCGGGTCATCCCGATCACCGGCTTGTCATGGATTTTGGCATCGGCGAGCAGGCTGATCATTAACGCTTGGTCGCGCAGCGGCGAACCGTAGTCGCCCAGATAGGCGCCGGGTTTCGGCGCACCGATCTCCAGCCCGCGGGTGATCGCTGCGGCACCGTTCTTGTGGTCCCCCTGGTTTTTCAGGGCGAGGCCGAGGTGGATCAGCGGCAAGCCCGATCTGGCGTACTGCGCCTGGCTGCGCCAGAGGCTGCGCAGGTGGCCAAGATTGGCGCGGTTGATGCGCGATAGCACGTAACCGGCGTAGGCGCGGTAGGCGAGGCGGTAGTGGTCGGGGGCATCGCTGTGGCGCTCGATGAGCATGCGGGACTGCTTCAGATACTGCTCCAGGCGTTCTACCACCCGTCGCAGAAACTCTGGCTCCACTGCAAGGCCCATCGCCTGGGCGCTGAGCAGAAAGTCTGCTACATAGGCGGTGAGCCAGTGCTCCTCCGGGCTGTGATTGTCCCACAGGCCGAAGCCACCGCTGCCGCGCTGCTGCGCCTGCAGCCGTTCGAACGCCTGCTCCAAATTCTGCTGGCGTTTATTGAGCTGCTCAGGATCGAGGCCGAAGCGGCGCAGGTTCTGCTCGTTGGCGTGTAGCCAGGGCCAGGCGCTGCTGGTGGTCTGTTCGAGACAGCCGTAGGGGTAGCGCAGCAGTGCCTCGACCTGATCCTCGATCTGCAGTGTGATGCGGTTGTCGAGGCTCAGCCGGGCGACCACTGTGGCCGGGCTGAAGGCGCTCAGAGCGGGCAGCGGCAGGGGGGCGTGCTCGCCCGGCTCCATGGTCAGGGAACGGCACTCCCGAATCGCAGGCCAGGCGGGCTGTACCGTCAGCTGCCAGTGGCGCTGGAATGGTTCGATCTGCTTGCCCTCAACCGCCAGGTGGATCTGCGCCAGGCCGAATCGGTCGCCCGCCTGCAGAGGGTAGCGAAGGGTCCGCTTCTCGCCGGCGGCCAGCAGCAGTCTCTCGAGCTCAGCGTTGAGGATGAGCGGGGCTGTGGCCTGTAGCTGCAGGCTCAATGGTTGTTCGGTGTCGGTGGTGTTGTGCAGGTCCAGCGCCAGGTTGCTCTGGTCGCCGCTGGCGAGAAAACGCGGCAGCGCCAGCTGGGTGACGACCGGTGCGGCGACCTGGATCTCCCGCTCGCCGCTGCCGAAGCGATCCTCACCGAAGGCCACCGCCATCAGCCGCAGCGTGCCGTTGAAGTCGGGCAGCTGCAGCTCGATCTGTGCCTCGCCCTGGGCATTCAATGAAACAGGGCCGTTGAACAGTGAGATGATCTTTACCTCGCTGCGGGGCATCTTGGCGTTGCCGCCCATGCCGTCGCCGCCAAAGCGTTGCCGGGCCAGTGGGTAGCGGTTGAGTTCGATCAGCCGGCCATGGACATCCCGGCTCTCGACCTGGAAGCGGCGCCGCTGGAACAAGCCAGCAAAAGGATCGGGGGTGGCGAAGTCGGTGATATTGAGCACCCCGACATCCACCGCTGCCAGGGTGGCGTGGAGCGGCTGGCTGTTGTCGATGCCTTGGGCCTTGAGGCGGACCGTCAGGGGCCGGTTGGGCTCCACCTTGTCGGGGCTTTGGATGCTGACCTCAAGCCGCCGTTCGCTGCGCTCCAGGGGCAGGTGCAGCAGGCCAATGGCGCGATTGGGCGTGATCAGCTGCTGGTCGGTTGCCGCCGGGCGCAGCGCCAGCACCGAGATGTAGAGGTCGTGGCGCTGCCAGGTCGGGTCGATGGGGATCTCGATCTGGCTGCCGGCCTTGCGTAACGGCAGGCTGGCTGACCAGAGTGGGCGCTCACTGCTCTCCACCAGCACCAGGCCCTGGCCGTCGTGGGGTGGCACGATGCGCAGCTGGGCCGTGTCGCCGGGGCGGTAGGCGGCCTGGTCCAGCGCCAGGCTGACCTTGTCGGGGCGTGTTGCCTGGCCGCTCTGTTGGCTCTGTTGCCAGTCGTGGTACCAGGTCTCTCCAGCAGTGAAGCGCAGGCTCGATCGGCGGCCGCTGGCTGGGTCGCTGATCTCCAGCCGGTAGCGGCCCCACTCCACCGGCAGTTCCAGCTTGCCATGCTCGCCTTCCGCCAGATCCAGTGTGGTATTGAGGACCGGATAGGCCTGCTCGGTGAACTCCGAATACCAGCCGCGGTCGCTGGAGTACTCCCAGAAGTATTGGCGCTCCTCGCGGATCAGGGTCGCCTCCAGGCCTTGGGCGGCGAGCAGCCGGCCGTCGGCGTCGGCCATCACGATCTCGAATGTGAGGCGGCTGTCGGCCGGAGGATTCTGTTCTTTGTCGAAGGGCGGGCGAATGCCGATCACTCCACCCGTGGGCCAGATCAGCTGGTCGTGGCGGCGGCTCACTGGTCGGCCTCCTGACTCGAACAGGCTGGCGGTGAGTGACAGGCGCAGCGGTGAGCGGCTATCTGCCCAGCGCGAGGGAATCTGCAGCCGGGCTTGGCCGCTGGCGTCGAGCTGCAGATCCTCCAGCTCAAAACGCTGGTTGTGTTGCTGCTCGTCCTGATCACCGAACTGGAAGCCGGGCAGGGTGGCGATGGGGTCGCGCCAGAGGGCGAGCTCGAGCTGGCTGCTGAGGCGGTTGCCGGCAGCGGGTGCGCCGTAGAGGTAGTCTCCTTGTACCTTGATCTCTATCGGTTCTGCCGGGCTGGTAGACTTGTCAGTTGCGGCCGAGAGGTCCAGTTTCATTCGTTCTGGCAGGAACTCCTCCACCTGGAAGCTGTAGCGGGCGGGCTCGCCGTCGGGCTTTTCCACCTGCAGCTGCCAGCGACCGGTCTTGGCGCTGGTGGGGATGTGAAATGCCTGCTGGTAGTAACCTGCCAGGGCATCTGAACGCCAACGCAGGCGTTTGACCTCCTGATCATCCGGGCCGCGGATGGTCGCCTTCAGCACAGGGGCGTTGTCGAAGCGGCCGTCCCGGTCGCGTAGCAGGCCGTTGAAGTGGATCGTTTCGCCGGGGCGGTAGAGGTCGCGCTCGCTATAGATGAAGAGCTGCTGGGCTTGGTCGGGCTGCTCACCTAGGTCGAAATCGGAGAGGTCAAGGGCCGGTCTGTTGAGCGCGAGCAGGGTCAGCTGGGCCTCCTTGTGGGCACGGATCAGCTCGATCTGGTCGAGAGCGTGGCTGAAGCTGGCCAGCCCCTCCGGCGAGGTGCGGCTGGTGGCGATCAGGTTGCCTTTGCGGTCGAGTGCCTCCAGGGTGACGCCGGCCAGCGGCTGCGCCTTGCCTAGGGAGTAGCTGTAGATGTCGAGCTGGTTATTGTAGCGGCGCGCGTGCAGGCCGATGTCGGTGATGGTGAAGTAGGCGGTCTCGGGATAGCTGGTGTAGCTGCCGGCGGGTTTCATCAGTGCTAGATAGAGGCCGGGCTCAGCCAGGGCCGGCTGGGCGCTGATGTCGATGCTGCGGCGGGCGCGGGTGTTGCGCGGCAGATCCAGGGTGAAGCGGCCGCTGTGGACCAGCTCGGTCCAGTCGGCGAGCTTCTCGAACAGGCTGTAACGGTAGCGCGACTGCAGCTGCCGCCAGACTTCCAGTAGGCTCGCCTCGCGTACCCGGTGGAAGGTGATGTCGACCGCATCCACGTTGACCGCGACGATCGGCAGGCCGCTGCCCTTGTGAGGCAGCAGCAGCGAACCCTGGCTATCGAAGCTGGCGGCGGGCTGCAGCTGCCGGGTCTTCAGGCTGGCGGGGTGGTTCTGCGCCAGTTGTGATCCATTCGCTGCCTGCAGTTTGCGGTAGATGGTCAGGCGGTAGTCGGTCTCTGGTTCGGTGTCGGGGAAGCAGGCGCGTCGGCCATCCTTCGAGAGCACCCAGGCCCCCTCCACCAAGCCCTGATCGGTGGTGAGATTGAAGTAGGGCTGGATATTGGTGCTGGGGTCGAGGGGCTGGCTGAACAGGGCACAGATCTGGTTCTTGCCCTCGATGGCGCGTTCCGAGACGTCGAGTACCTGCAGCGCTTCAGCAGCCTGCAGTGGCAGGCTGGCCGCCACTAGCCAGAGGCCGAGCAGCAGCAGGGACAAGGGTTTCGAGAGCGGGTGGTGATGACCCCACATGGCCATTCTCCTTAGGTCGTTCTTGTCACCCAACTATGTCAGGGGATGATGGCAGGGCAGTGGCAGATCCTGACAGAAACAGGCAGCTTGTTCACGGCTCTTTTATCGCTTCTTCAACAGTGGGGGTGAGCAGCTGTAGGATCAGCGGGATCGCCGGTGGTACGCGTTGGCTCTCGGTGGAGATGTTGCGGATGATCGAGAGGTGAGTGCCGCTGACGGTGTGGAACTCCGCTCCGGGCAGGCGGGCGGAGTTGAGGCTGACCAGGCCATCGCCGAGGATCGCCAGCGCCGCTTCGATCTGCTCGAACAGCTGCAGCAGGGCCACCTCTGTGCCTTCGGGCAGGGTCTCCCGGTGGTTTGCAATGGCGGTCTGCAGACGCTGTTTATCGATCTGGCCGAGTTGGCCGGCGATCACCATTATGCGGGTGTCGGGGGGTGCTGGGCGGCTGTTCAGCTGAGTAAGAAACGGACTGCCGGGAGTCAGGTCGAGGCCCGCCTCGCCAGCACCGTCGAAGATCGCGTTGAGCCAGCCGAACTCGCCGTTGGGGATCTCGGCAAACTGGTCGCGCAGCTCGGCAAAGAAGCGCAGCCGTGCCAGCTCTGAGCCCTGGTTGGGGGTGCCGACCAGGATCAGCTGGCTGACCTGAGGGATATTCTTGTCTGTCAGCCACTCGGGACGACTCAGCAGATCACGGCTGACTAGTCCGCCCATGCTGTGGGCGATGATGGTGATCGAGCTGACGCCCTGCTGTTGCAGCCACTGCAGCTGTTGGTGAAACAGCTCGGCTGAGTCGCTGATCGGCTGGTCGTCCGGATAGTTCATCAGCCAGATGCTGAAGCCTGTTTTGGCCAGTGTCGGCGCCAGATTCATCCAGATCTTGCCTGGGTCATCGAGACCGTGGATCAACACTACCTGGGGGCGGGATAGATTGAGCGGACGCCCGGCGGGGAAGGGTTTCAGGCCGTAGTGTGCGTTTGCCTCGGCAGCCTGTTGCGGAAAGCGCTGCTCGATAGTGTGGCGCAGCTGACTGCGGATCTGCCGTTCCTGCTCGCTGAAGTGGGGGCGCAGCAGTTGCCAGGCGACGATGGTGATGATCCAGAGGATGAGCAGTCGCAACAGGATTTTGCGTCGGCGTCGGCGGCGGCGTTGGGCGGCGGGAGGGGGCTTGTCCATTTCTAGACTCTACTACAGCCTATCGGGAAATGGGCTCAAATCTACGGCGTGTGCACTTCGATTATTAGAAATCTGGGGTCAGAGTAAACACTCCTGCTTTCCTATCTTGTTGTTATTCTGAAACTTGGTTTTTGGTCCTGGTTTCAATGGCGTGACCCTGCGTCTTGTCAGTCTTTCAACTTTATTTCTGAAATGGCCATTTCCCAAGGGAGCCTCTGATCAAGTCATGCAGTCGTTCGCAATAGCCAGCTATCCCCGACAGGGGTGTAGGGGAGGCGCGTGAGCAGGGAGCGGTAGCTTTACGTGTGATTTGTGCCTTGAATCTGAATATTCTGAATCACAATCGACTTCGTCCAGACTAAATCAGAGGCTCCCAAGGTAAGTCATTTATTGAACGACTCGCGAATATTTTTAATTAGATCTGCATCAATCTGTCCTTCAAATATCCGGCGATATGCTTCAGCACGCTCTTGTTTAGTTTGTAAGCGCCCAAGAAGCGGCACCTGTTTTCGGAGCAGGTGCTGCCGCAGACTTTCTCCTGACCGATCACCACACAGGAGAGAGCATGACGACTTCCAACTCCAACGACAGTAGCCTGTACTGGCAACAGCATGTGGCCGCCTGGCAAGACTCAGGCCTGACGCAGAGGGCCTACTGCGCCCAACGGTGGCTCAGTTACCCGAGCTTCGGCTACTGGGCGCGCAAGTTGCGCCGCACAGATAAGCCGATGGTGCAACCCAGGGCGAAGGGCTTCGTACCGGTCACCCTCGCAGCACCGGTGGTCTCTGGCCTGAGCCTGGTGCTACCCGACGGCCTGGAGATCCGCGGCATCGGGCCAGACAATGTCTCGATGGCCCGGCAATTGCTGGGGTGCCTGGCATGAGCTACCGGCTGCGTCCGGTCCATCCCTTGGGCAAATGCCAGGCCAGCGTCCAGCTACTGGCCTGGCTCCTGGTGGCCAAATATGCCGATGCCCTGCCGCTGTACCGGCTCGAGGGCATCCTCAAAGGACAGCCTGACCTACAAGGCCATGCAATACACCCTGAACCAGTGGGAACGGCTGACAGGCTACTGCGCAGATGGACGGCTGACTATCAGCAACGCCCTGGCGGAGAATGCCATCCGACCCTTTGCCATCGGCTGCCTCGAGCCCTTCGCCTACCTGCACTACGTGTTGCAGCATATCGGGGCGGCGGAGACAGTTGAGCAGATCGAGGCGCTGTTACCCTGGAACGCCAAGCTCAAAGCCGCGCAATAGGGCTGATACTCGGGCGGTTACTGAATTACAGTTATTAACTCGGCAACCAAAAGGCGTCCTGGCCTTTAGTTGCCGTCGACCGGCCGACATATCCTTGTGCCAGCATTAACCCGGCCACTATTCAGTTACCGGGTTAATAGCCTGCGGCATCCTGCCGAACTATTACTCATTATCAGGGTGGTCAGCAAAGCTCAAGTGCCTGATAATTCCGTGTTGACTCCTCACTTCGCCTCAGGCACAAAGGCAACAGAGGGGTCAGTCCGGCACATTGGCAGCTACGACCGTGCCAGTGTTCAATCCGAGAACCCAGTCCAGTATAGTCGTTGCTACCTCGTCCGTAACTTTCTTGTTGGGAGGCATGGGGACCGAACCCCAGGCGCCCTTGCCGCCTTTTTTAATTTTTTCAACAAGATCAGCTACCGCACTCGGATCTCCTTCATATCTAGCCGCCACTGCCTTGTATGCGGGACCAACCCGTTTTTTATCCACACTGTGGCACACCAGGCAATTATATTTCTTTGCCAATGCAGCTCCATCCGCCAGCGCTGCAGACGGCGCCACACCCAAGCCGATGACAGCACTAACTGAAAAAGCCAGTAGCATTTTTTTTTGTATATGTATCATCTAAGTCTCCTCCAAGGAGTTAATGAGAGGCGTTTAACGATCCATTCAGAGTTCGTCTAAGATACGATCCCGTATCTCACTCGCCTCCTGTTTCGTGATCAAACCCTTTTCTCGCAGCTCAATAACACGACGCAACCGCATTTCAAAAAAAGGGGAGGCTTTTTCAACCGTTTTGCCAGATTGTTGTATTGCAGTAGATTCTGGCAACTTCGGCTGATAATCAGAAGGCATAATCGAGGGTTCCACTTCGTTACATTCCAATCTGGCGTGAACCCCCTTAGCGATCTCTTGTGTTCCCACTCGCAGCCGCTGTGTGGCACACCCAACCTTGCGCACTTCAACCGTACCGTACAGCGGGTGTTTCTCCCGTGGATAGACAATCGGAAAGACCTTGCCTTGCTCTAGAATGAGCGGGGTAACGCCCACTCTTGTGTTCATGACATACACCTCCGCCCCCGTAGGCTCGGAAGTAATGTCAAGCATTCCCGGGCGTTCACCCAAGGATGAGCACCCGGAAATAACCACTATGGGCAAGCATGCAACCAGGACAAATAGCCCATTATTCATAGCTGAACTCCGATCAGAATCCGCTGAACAGCATCAAGGTTGTTTGCTGATCGCCCGCATCCTGCGGAGTGTCATATTTACTCCCGCTCCGTAGTACGTGGTTGAGTTGCAACTGTACATTTTGCGCAAAATTGTAGGTGCCACCTATTGTCACTGCATTGTCGGTATCAGCACCCGTATCCGCATGTCGATACCCAAGTATAATTGTCGCCTTATTTGGTATCACACCATATTGGCCATGGATGGACCATGCCGTTTTCCTGTTTGCGCTAGCATTGAAATGCGAATTACTAGGAACACTCCCATATGCAGCATAAGCGCCTAATGGCTTACCCAGAAATTCGCCCTGCAATTGGCCATCAATAGACCATCCCTTTATATCTTTCTCTTCAATGATATTACCGCCAGTGTCATTCTTTGACTTACCGAAATAGTATTGGAATCCAAGTCCAGAATCCCAGTCACCCAATTGAGGCGTCAGCGCCCCACGAACATAGGTGGCCAGACCCTCTGGACTGAAATTGCTCCAATCGGGGGACCAAAATGTCACATTGAGGAAGCCAGACTCCTTCACGGCTGCAAATGTGATACCTTCTGCAGCCCCATACCCAAGGCCAAGATATTGCTGCGCCATCAATGACTTGCGATCCTCTCCCACTCGCTGACTGCGCAATGCTCCCGTATTCAGCAACTCAAGGCCAAACCCTGCACCCAAGGCGTCCGTTATGAACGGGACAACCAGCAGGTCAGTATCTTCGCCTGCCTTGAAGTTGAACGGCATTTTAAAGGAGAGGAAATTACTGCCTTCTGTGCCGTGCAAGGAGAGTTCGGTTAGAAAACCAATGTTTTCACTTACTCGGCCTCCCAGAAACAGGGCGGCCTCGTCAGGTAGCTGGAGCTCACCCACATTGGTTGCATAGGCACCCTCTTTGCCTTCGATGGTCGCACCGCTTTCTATCAACCTCGCATTGTCTCCATTCGTTTTCTGATAGCGAAACTTGGTAATCAACGAGGCATTAAGAACGGCTGGTAGAGACAAATTATCATCCTCCACCAATTCCTGCGCACCTGATTGAGTATATCCAGCCGCTTTGAATGAACGGCCAAATTGATTGAGCGCCGGATAACTACCCTGGAAGTGACAAGAATTACAGGCCATACCAGTCTGGCGCGCAAAGGCGGGAACCGCCTGGCTTTCAGTCCACACACCAAGACCCAGCGTTCCAATGACTAATGCAACCGCAGTAGCTTGCGTTGATTTTGTTTTTTCTGACGCAAAAATCTGAGCTGACTTCTTCATTATTTCCCCTTAGTAAAACGATATATGATTTTTGTTGATGTTAGCGAAAGACAATGACTGGACTTTTCGGCACCCCCCCTATAATCGGCAACAAGATTTATCTCAGGCCGGAGATGTACAAATTCGCCCCGAACCTTTCAGGCAAGCCCCTCAATTACAGTGCTTGATAGGAATTTCTTTTTCTTTGCTTTGTTTTTGTGACGGCTTTCGCTAACTGCGTAAAAAAACCTTGCAACATTATTTTTCTTGCTTATTCAAGGTGTTGAGATCACAGGCGCACCCTAAAAATAGCGCCCCTGTCTTGCCTAAGGCAGAGTGCAAATATTTTAGTGCTTTATCTTTTAAAAATGTGACAGGCTTCACGCGCGACTGAAATTATCAAAAGAAATACCCGGTTTCAAGAAAAAATACATAAATACCCGGCTTCAAGAAAAAAACATATAAAAATCAATTGCTGTAATGATATCTGTCAGTCGCCGCAAAGATATTTTGATATGGCAAGGCTTTTCCGGACAAAAAATCACGCAGCTTTTCGGTTTTCTTTCTCATAGCCCAATGGCGTCTGATAGCCGATAGTTGAGTGGCGTCTCTGGCGGTTATAGAACACCTGTAAGTGCCCAAGAAGCGGCACCTGTTTTCGGAGCAGGTGCTGCCGCAGACTTTCTCCTGACCGATCACCACACAGGAGAGAGCATGACGACTTCCAACTCCAACGACAGTAGCCTGTACTGGCAACAGCATGTGGCCGCCTGGCAAGACTCAGGCCTGACGCAGAGGGCCTACTGCGCCCAACGGTGGCTCAGTTACCCGAGCTTCGGCTACTGGGCGCGCAAGTTGCGCCGCACAGATAAGCCGATGGTGCAACCCAGGGCGAAGGGCTTCGTACCGGTCACCCTCGCAGCACCGGTGGTCTCTGGCCTGAGCCTGGTGCTACCCGACGGCCTGGAGATCCGCAGCATCGGGCCAGACAATGTCTCGATGGTCCGGCAATTGCTGGGGTGCCTGGCATGAGCTACCGGCTGCGTCCGCACCCACAGATGCCGCGGATCTATCTGCACCGGGAGCCTGTGGACTTCCGCAAGAGCTTCCGCGGGCTGGCCGCGATCGTCGAGCAGGAACTGGAGCACAACCCCTTCGAGGGTGCGCTGTATGCCTTCAGCAACCGGCAGTGGGACAAGATCAAGCTGCTGTACTGGGAAGACAATGGCTTCGTGCTCTACTGCAAGAGCCTGGCCGAGGAGCGGTTCCATTGGCCTGCCTCGGGAGACGAGGTGGTGCCCCTGGATGGCCAGCAGATCAACTGGCTGCTCGACGGTTATGATCTTGCCGCCATGAAAGGCCATCGAAAGCTGCATTACGAGGCGACTTTCTGAAGACGGGGTGGGTGTGTCGAAGGTAGAATATGGCCCCATGAAAAAGGCGCGGGCAACCGATCCAACCACTCTCCCCACAGTGTCCCTCACCGTCCCCGATCTGCTCCGCGTCATCCAGACGAAAGACCGGTTGCTGGTCGAGCGCGAAGCCCTGATCAAGGAATAGCAGAAGCTGTTGCGCCTGGCGCGGCTACGCCGCTTTGGCGCCAGCAGCGAGAGGCTGTCCTTCCAGGGCACGCTCTTCGACGAGGCCGAACTCGAGGTCTCGCTCGAAGAGGTCGAGACACAGCTGCCCGAAGAAGAGAAAAGGCCCGCCGGCAAGCCACGTCAGGCCGATGGCTACTCCGAGCGCCTGCCGCGCATCCAGGTGTATCTCTCCCTGAGCGAGGAAGAGAAGGCCGGTGCCAGCAAGACCTTCTACACCAAGGTCAAGGAAGAACTGGACATCGTCCCGGCCCAGGCCCGGGGCATCGAATATTGGCAGGAGAAGGCGGTGTTCAAGGATTCCGAGGGGGGCTCCCAGGTCAAGGCGGCGGTCCGTCCGGTCCATCCCTTGGGCAAATGCCAGGCCAGCGTCCAGCTACTGGCCTGGCTCCTGGTGGCCAAATATGCCGATGCCCTGCCGCTGTACCGGCTCGAGGGCATCCTCAAAGGACAGCCTGACCTACAAGGCCATGCAATACACCCTGAACCAGTGGGAACGGCTGACAGGCTACTGCGCAGATGGACGGCTGACTATCAGCAACGCCCTGGCGGAGAATGCCATCCGACCCTTTGCCATCGGCTGCCTCGAGCCCTTCGCCTACCTGCACTACGTGTTGCAGCATATCGGGGCGGCGGAGACAGTTGAGTAGATCGAGGCGCTGTTACCCTGGAACGCCAAGCTCAAAGCCGCGCAATAGGGCTGATACTCGGGCGGTTACTTTAGTTGTGTCACATCACCTCTGACGCTGACGCAAAAAAGGCTTGTCGATTATTTCCCCGCTGGATGATGTGTTGAGGAATGTCGGACGGGCAGATTCTAAATAATCTTGCCATCAGATCATTCTTGGTCTGAATAAACTTAGACTAATGCTAGCTTTAAATTTTTGGGTGAGATCTCGTTTTACTCTAATTCCAAATTTCCCATGAATTGACTTGCATCATGATCGGACATAGTGGACGCATAGTACGCTCCACCGTTTTTTGTCAACATCAAATGATACAATTATGAACAACACTCCATTTGACCTGGATAATGATACCGCCTACCAGGCATGGCGCGAGCAAAAGCTTGCCGATGCTCCGCAAGAACTCGGCGACTTGGTGGTCGAAATAGATGATCCGCGCACACTGTCGACTGCGGAGCATGATGCCCTGATGCAGCGCTGCCGCAAGGCCAATATGGCAATCTATGTCAGCAAACTTGGCGACATATCGGGCACCGATATACCGCGCGGCTTCGGCAGTCACTTCGGGCTAGAACACCTCGATCACAACCGTGGCGCCGAAGAGGACGCAGTCACCGCGCTTACAGTGCAGGACGATGCCCTGCATTCACCCTACATTCCCTATTCTAACCGTGCCATCCATTGGCACACCGATGGCTATTACAATCGTCTGGACCTGCAGGATCACGCCCTGCTGCTGCACTGCGTTCGCCCAGCCATGAGTGGTGGTGAGAACGCCCTGATGGATCACGAAATCGCCTACCTGCTGATGCGTGATGCCAATCCGGACTATGTACGCGCCCTGATGCAGGAAGATGCCATGATGATCCCCAAGAATGTGGTCGACGGAATGGAGTTGCGTCCTGATCGCACTGGACCGGTTTTTATGGTGGCGGCCGACGGACATCTGCACATGCGCTATACCATGCGCAGAAGAAACGTGGCGTGGAAAGATGACCCGTTAGTCAAGGAGGCGGTGAGTTGGCTGGAAAACCTGCTCAACGGGGATTCCCCTTATATCTATCGCGGTACTCTGCAATCGGGCTGGGGCCTGCTTAGCAACAATGTGTTACACGACCGTTCCGGTTTTGAAGACGATGATGATCCTGCAAAAAAACGTTTGCTCTATCGTGCTCGCTACTTCGACCGTATTCGCTAAAATTTGTCCACGATGTCTTGGTGGGATATTAGGGGTCAGAGTAAAAACAGCAGTCTTTACTCTGACCCCAATTGTTCCAAATAGGCTTAACTTAGTGCCATTCTAGTTTGCCCCCTATTTCCATTTTCGGCATGCCTGGTGTTCTGAACGGTAGAGGGAAGCGGGGCTATGTTGATTCATGGATGACTGTCACAGTGACCGTGCTCTGTCCTCCGTCTGCAAGAATATTCAGCACGCGCTCCCGCCAGGCCGAGCGAAACGCCTCCTTTGTCTCCGCTTCAGCGCTGCCCTGAAGAATCTGTTGCAGATGGGCGCCCATCTCCGGCCGGGGAGGGATGCAAGAGGGGTCATAGCTTACCGTGATGCGCTTCCCAGTATCCCCGCGCTCAAAGGTAAAGGGTCCTGCGGCATCACCAGAAGCAGGTTCGAAGCGTAACAGGTCGTTGCGCGCATGTTGCCCTCCCAGACCCTGAAAACCGTTCTCCGGGGCCGCTCCGGTCAGCAAGGTAAAAACCTGGCTTATGGGGCCCAGCCCCCCCTGATCCTGAGCGCCCTGGATTCTGATCAGGATATCGCCGCGCTGGGGTGTCTCCGACCCATACAGCGCATCCATGGCGTGCACCACCATGAGAAAGGCTCCCGCCACCGTGGGGCAGGCGTGGCCGGACAGTTTGACTGCATCGTCGAAGGTGTAGGTGAAGTGACCGTCCCCAGCACCCAATAACTCCGCGAGGGGATCGAAAAAATGGAGGGAAGGCTCCTGTGGAAACATCGTGTTCATAATCAGGCTCTTTCGCGACTGACGTTTATAAAGGGGGGATTTTGTTTTGATCCCAAGAAATTGTAGGGGACGAATGCGTTTCGTTTCTCACCGCACCCGACGATAGCCCCATTCGGCGTAATACGCTGTGTTATTGCGCCCTGCATGTGCTGTTAAATTAGCTTTGTCTCCATCTGGAATCCTGGGAAAAAGATATTAGGGATTAGAGTAAAGACTGCTGTTTTTACTCTAACCTCAATTGTCGCAATTGTCGCAATTGTCCGTTGGAAAGTCGGTTTTAGGATGAGCTTGGTAAAGGAGAATGTCTAGGGAGGTCGTGGTGCACGGTGGGTTGTTGTGCCGTAGGATGCGGTTCACTCTTCACCGCATAAATCGCGACGGATGCCTTCTGCTACTGCAGCGTTGTCATACGAACCAGTGTATCAGGAAATAGGTAAGCCAGGACGATCATCAGGGGGATAACATAGAAGTAGAGTCTCATCGTAGTGCGGATATATTGGTTGGCATTGATCAGTTCCATGAAGTGATCCACGATCATGCGTCCCTTGTAGCCGATGGTCACTGCGACGATGATGATCACCGCCAAGCTGGTATCAGCGGTCTCTGCGATAAAGGCACTGAGCAGTGTCAGCAGCATCAGCTGTATCCAGACAAAGTCGATGTTCTTGTTGCTGAGCATGATGTATCCCGTTAGCGCAAGACATAGAGCAGTGGAAAGATGACGATCCAGGCAAGATCGATCATGTGCCAGTAACAGGCAACCGCTTCCAATCCACCGTGATTCTGCGCAGTGAAGCTACCGCGTTTGACACCCATGATCGCCCATAGCACCGCAGCGCTGCCCCAGCCGACATGCAGCATGTGATTGAAGGTGGTGTAGTAGTAGACGGTAAAGAAGGTGTTGGTATCCTTTGTGATACCCACGCTTTCATTCCAGTGGTATTCCCAGCTCTTGATCAGCAGATAGGCGGCTCCGGCTAGGATGGCCAGCCATAGCCAGCGCACACAGGCTGTGCTGTCGTCCCGCTTGATAGCCTGCATCGACTTGGCGACGCAGTAGCTGCTGGTGAGCAGGACCAGGGTGTTGAGTACGCCTGCCAGGGTGTTGAGTTTTGTCGGGCCATCGTTAAACAGCTCTGGGTAGTGCGCCTTGGCGATGAAGTAGATGATGAACATCATCGCAAACTCGCTCATCTCAGAGAAAATGCCAACCCAGATAGGCCAGCCTCCCGGCACCCTGCTGGCTGTGGGCAGGGTAGGAGCGTCGTTAGTGCTGCGCGTCTGCGCAGGGGCAGCGGTTATTGCGATATCCATTGTTCTGCTTGGATATTGAGAGGTACCCTCACCATCCTGCCTGAGTGGCTGTGGTCTGCCTTGACCAAGCGCAATTGCTGCTGGTTCGGATGGTGTTTAATGAGTACTGCATGAGGTGATCTCGTATCAATGGGTACTCTTCTGGTTCGTGTAGTGCGCAATAACCAAAGGACATTGCGCCTGACTCTAGAGATAAGACGGCCGCGTCCTTGCGGCCTGGTTGGCAACTATCTCACGCGGAAATGTTTGCTCGTCTCGTTGTTACTCTGATCGGGGTCATCCAACTCCGATTCCACCTCGACGCCATACTCGCCGGTGTTTATTGGCACGGTGAACTGCCCGGTTGCCTCGTCGAAAAACTCCAGTGGAAACTCGTTGCGCAGATCCTGGGTGAAGAACTCCGGAGATTTGTTATAGGGGGTGGTGTTGGAGCTGGGCCTGGTCGCCGGGCTGGAAGTTCGTCTGATTGACGCCGAACAGGCTAGTCCAGCGGTTGGGCAGGGCGCTGCCGTCGTAACTGCTCTCATCGCCTCTCATCGCCGTCGATGTATTTATCGTTCGCGATTTCGCCGTTGACCAGCATGCCCATGTGGATGTTGGACATGTCACGGCTGCCGGGGGCGAGCCGGATGCGGGCGCGATCAAGGGGATAGGTTTTTCCTTGGTTCCTTTCCTTTTTCTACATAGTTTGTTTTTTTTCTGCCGCGCTTCCCGGTCGATCGCCGGAATGCATGGCTGGGCGTTTCCCCAGCCAGGGGTGATGCTGGATTGCCAGCCAAAAACAGAGCAGCAGGGTGGCTGCCACACAGCCCCAGACAAAGGGGGAGTGGATAAAGATCTCGAGCGTGCCCTGGGAGAGCAGCAGCGCCCGCCGCAGGTTCTCTTCGATCAACGGGCCGAGAATGAAGGCGATCAGCAGGGGCGTGGTGGGTAGATCGATCTGGCGCATCGTTAGGCCGGCAAGACCGGTGATCAGGGCCAGCTGGATATCAAAGATCGAGGCCTGCAGGCTGTAGACGCCAAACAGCGCGGTGGTGACGATCGCCGGGTAGAGCGCCCATTCGGGCAGCAGGCTGAGACGGCTGAAGCCACGAATCGCGACCAGGCCGAACAGCAACGGGGTGGAGAGGATCAGCCCCCAGAACAGCGGTGCCAGCTCGGACTGATGTTGGGTGAACAGCAGTGGGCCAGGCGGCAGACCATGCAGGGTAAAGGTGCCGAGGATGACTGCGGTGATCACATCGCCGGGGATGCCCAGCTCCATCAGCGGGATTAGGGTGGCGCCGCAGACGCCGCTGTTGCCTGCCTCGGCGGCGGCCAGGCCGTAAGGCGGCCGGAGCGACGCCGATGCCGGGGATGATTCCCAGCACCACCCCGACCAAACCACCCTGGGTGATGTTGCCAAGGGCAGCGCGGTACTCCTGCCGGGTCAGCCCCTCCGGCCGCTGCCTGGGGGCGCTCGCTGGGGTGCTTGCCGGGCGTCCGGCGATGATCCGCTGAAACGCCTCTGGCAGCACAAATAGGCCGACCATCAGCGGAATCAGGTTGATGCCGGGCAGCAGCTCTGGCTGGCCGAAGGCGAGACGATCGGTTGCCGAGAAGAGGTCTTGGCCGATTGTCGCAAGCAGCAGCCCGAGGGCGAGACTGATCAGACCGCGGCTTGGCGAACGGGTGGCAACTAGCACGATCACCGCCAGCGAAAAGAGCGCCAGGGCGCAAAGTTCGGCCGGTCCTAGATGCAGTGCCAACCCCGCTGCGACTCCGGCACCTAGGATCAGCACCAGCGGAGGGGCACGAATGCAATCGTCCCGGGGGGGGGCGAAGATCCATGCTGGGTTTCGTTTCACTCAACCTAGCCTACGGGGCTACCGCCGACATCTCCCTTCTGTCTGGCAATAAGAATTAGTTAAGACTAATATAGAAGGCTTCAAAATTACTGATCGTTAATACTCTAAAGTAGGGCCTTCGCCATGCAGGATCCCACTACGCATTCCGACCAGGATGAGGGACGCGTCGAAGTCAAAGAAACCACCTGCTACATGTGCGCCTGCCGCTGCGGCATTCGGGTGACCTTGCGCGATGGTGAGGTGCGCCACATCGAGGGCAACCCTAAGCATCCGCTCAACAAGGGGGTGATCTGCGCTAAGGGCGCCTCGGGGATCATGAAGCAGTACTCGCCGGCGCGCCTCTCCAAGCCGCTGTTGCGTAAGGCGGGGTCGAAACGTGGCAACTCGGATTTCGAGGAGATCTCCTGGGAGCGTGCCTTCGAGATCATCGAGCGGCGTCTCTCGAAGATCCGTGCCGAGGATCCGAAGAAGTTCGCCCTGTTCACCGGCCGCGATCAGATGCAGGCACTCACCGGCATGTTCGCCAAGCAGTTCGGCACGCCGAACTATGCGGCCCACGGCGGCTTCTGCTCGGTCAACATGGCGGCTGGGCTGATCTACACCATCGGTGGTTCCTTCTGGGAGTTCGGTGGGCCCGACCTGGAGCGCTCCAAGCTCTTCATCATGATCGGCACCGCGGAGGATCATCACTCCAACCCGATGAAGATCGAGCTGGCCAAGTTTAAGCGACGCGGTGGCCGTTTTATCTCGATCAATCCGATCCGCACCGGCTATTCGGCGATCGCCGATGAGTGGGTGCCGATCAAGCCCGGCACCGACGGCGCGTTGATCCTCGCCATCATCAATGAGCTGATCAAGCAGGGCCTCTACGACCGCGACTTCCTGATCAAATACACCAACTCTGCGGAGCTGGTGGTGGATGATGAGAACCGCGACGACCACGGCCTGTTCAAACGTTTCGAGATGCACATCGAGGAGGGCTGCTTCGATCCCGAGAACAAGCTCTGGTGGGATCGCGAGTTGGATCGTGAGATCTCTACCCAGACCCCCGGCTCTGATCCGCGCCTGCTTGGCGAGTTCCGGCTGGAGGACGGTACTCCGGTGAAACCCGCCTTCCAGCTGCTCAAGGAGCGGGTCGAGCAGTACACCCCGGAGTGGGCCGCGGGCATCACCGGCATCCCCGCCGAGACCATCACGCGATTGGCTCACGAGATGGGCGTGGTGGCCCGCGACCAGAAGATCGAGCTGCCGATCGCCTGGACCGATGCCTGGGGCAACGACCACAACTCGGTGACCGGTAACCCGGTTTCGTTCCATGCGATGCGCGGCATGGCGGCCCACTCCAACGGCTTTCAGTCGATCCGCGCCCTGGGCATCCTGATGACGATTCTGGGCACCATCGATCGACCCGGTGGTTTCCGCCACAAGGCGCCCTTTCCGCGGCCGATTCCGCCTTGCCCGAAGCCGCCAAACGGGCCGGAAGGGGTGCAGCCTAACACCCCGCTGGATGGTATGCCGTTGGGCTGGCCGGGCAAGCCGGACGATCTGTTCGTCGATGAGGCGGGTGAGGCGGTGCGCCTCGACAAGGCCTTCTCCTGGGAGTATCCGCTCTCGGTGCATGGCCTGATGCACAATGTCATCACCAACGCCTGGCGCGGCGACCCCTACAAGATCGACACCCTGCTGTTGTTCATGGCCAACATGGCCTGGAACAGCTCGATGAACACTGAGAACGTGCGCGAGATGCTCACCGACAAGGATGAGAACGGTGAGTATAAGATCCCGTTCCTGATCGTCGCCGATGCCTTTCAGTCGGAGACAGTGGCGTTTGCCGATCTGGTGCTGCCCGATACCACCTATCTGGAGCGCCATGATGCGATGTCGATGCTGGACCGGCCGATCTCCGAGTTCGACGGTCCGGTCGATTCGGTGCGTATCCCGGTGGTGCCGCCGAAGGGCGACTGCAAGCCGTTTCAGGAGGTGCTGATCGAGCTGGGTTCGCGGCTGGGTCTGCCCGCCTTCGTCAAACAGGATGGCTCGCGCAAGTATCGCGACTACCCCGACTTCATCACCAACTACGAGACCTCGCCGGGCTCCGGGATTGGTTTCCTCGCCGGCTGGCGTGGTAAGGGGGGCGAGAAGTTTCTCAAGGGTGAGCCCAACCCGCGGCAGTGGGAGATGTATCAGAAGAACGACTGCCACTACCACTACAAGCTGCCCAGGTCTTACCAGTACATGCGTAACTGGAATCGTGGCTACCTAGAGTGGGCGCGGGCCCACGGTATGACCCGTTACGCTGAGCCGATCACCCTGCACCTCTACTCCGAAGTGCTGCAGCGGTTTCGCCTTGCGGCCCAAGGCAAGTGGCCGGGCAGGCAGCCTCCCGAACGGCTGCGCAAACGGGTCGAGGAGCACTTCGATCCGCTGCCGTTCTTCACCGCGCCGCTGGAGCAGAAGCTGGTGGACAACCATGAGTTCCCGCTCAACGCGCTGACCCAGCGGCCGATGGCAATGTACCACTCCTGGGACAGTCAGAACGCCTGGCTGCGGCAGATCCACACCCATAACTATTTGTTCGTCAATCCGCTGCTGGGTAAGGCTCAGGGTTTTGATGACGGCGATTGGATCTGGGTCGAGTCGCCCACCAACAAGGTGCGCTGCATGGCGCGTTTCTCCGAGGCGGTGGAGCCGGGCACGGTCTGGACCTGGAACGCCATCGGCAAGGCTGCCGGTGCCTGGGGGCTGTCGCCCAAGGCCAACGAGTCGCAGAAGGGCTTCCTGCTCAACCATCTGATCTCGGAGGAACTGCCGCCCTGTGAATCAGGCAAGCATATTTCCAACGCTGATCCGGTAACGGGGCAGGCCGCCTGGTTCGATGTCAAGGTCAAGGTCTATCCGGCCGGACTGGACGAGCCGGCAGTCACCTCGCCCCAGTTCAAGCCGCAGAAGCGGGTTCCGGGGCAGGATCCGAAGCGTGGCAAGTGGCAGGCGTTTGTCGCGGGCGCGTTTCGCCGCAAGGCCAAGATCCAGGATTGATTCGTAGGAGCTGTGCTCCTGCAGAAACAGAGAAATTAACCATGACACAACTCGCGCTCGTCATCGACCTCAACGTTTGCGTCGGCTGCCACGCCTGCGTGACCAGCTGCAAGGAGTGGAACAGCTCCGGTTGGGCCGGTCCGATGACCGATCAGCGTCCCTACGATGCCGATCCCACCGGCACCTTCTTCAATCGGGTGCAGACCTATGAGGCGGGTGAGTTTCCGAATACGGAGACCTACCATTTCCCCAAGTCCTGCCTGCATTGTGAAGATCCGCCCTGTGTGCCGGTCTGCCCCACTGGCGCCTCCTACAAACGTGAGGACAACGGCGTGGTGCTGGTCGACTACGACAAGTGCATCGGCTGCAAATATTGCTCCTGGGCTTGCCCCTACGGGGTGCGCGAGTTCGACGAGAAGGAACGGGTGATGAAGAAGTGTACCCTCTGCATCGACCGCATCACCGACATGTCGTTGCCGGAGGCGGAGCGTCAGCCAGCCTGTGTGCTGGCCTGCCCGACCAGCGCACGGCTGTTCGGCGATGTGCACGATCCGCAGTCGGAGGTCTCGGTGGCGATCCGTGAGCAGGGCGGTTATGCGTTGCAGCCGGAGTGGGGCACCAAACCATCCAACCACTATCTGCCGCGGCGCAAGACCCGCATCCAGATCCACGAGGATGAGCTGGTGCGCGCCGACAATCCGCTCAACAAGGAGGAGTTGCCGAAGTTGCCGGATATCGTGGATACGGTGGACGACGTGGCCTGGTGATTCTGCTGGGTGGTGGGAGCGACGCCTCGCTGCGATCGGCGGCAATTTCGCGGCGGGGCACTGCTCTCACGGCCATCAACAGTGATTGAGATTCTTCGGAGAAACAGATGCATCCCGCATTTTCAGTGATATTTTTGACTACCCTGATCGGTGTCGGTCAGGGGCTGTTCCTGGCGCTCTACACCGGCCAGCTCTATGCCCTGGCCAATCTGCTGCCGGCCCAGAGCAGCCAGTTCTATGCGCTGGGCAGCCTGGTGGCGTTGGTGCTGTTGATCGCCGGATTGATCGCCTCGATCTTTCATCTGGGACGCCCGGAGCGGGCCTGGCGGGCGGCAACCCAGTGGCGCACCTCCTGGCTCTCACGCGAGGTGATTGTGTTGCCGATGGCGATGGGGCTGGTCTTTCTCTATGGCCTGGTGCACTGGTTCGAGTGGACCTCGCCGCTGTTTGTGATCTCCGGCGCCCTGCCGCTGGATCTCTCGCTGATTATCGGCGCGCTTGGCACCCTGGTTACTTTTGCGCTGTTCCTCTGTACCGCGATGATCTATGCCAGCCTTAAGTTCATCAAGGCCTGGCACCATCCGCTGACGGTGGCTAACTTCCTGTTTCTCGGACTGGGTTCGGGCTTCATGTTGGCGGCGGCCTTCTCTGCCTATGAGGGGACCGCGCTGGTCGGTTTCTATGCCACCTGGGCGGTGATTGCCACCCTGCTGGGGGCGATTAGCCGCGGTGTCAGTCTCTATCGCAATGGTCGCTTAAAGTGCAAGGTCGATCTGCAGTCGGGCATCGGCGTGCATCACTCCAATCTGAAGCAGCAATCCCAAGGCTTTATGGGTGGCTCTTTCAATACACGGGAGTTTTTCCACGGCAAGTCGCCGGCGACCCTGAAGGTGATTCGCTACGCCTTTCTGTTGATGGTGTTTGTGATGCCGGTGGTATTGATCGTGCTCTCCTATGCAATCGAGTCGGCGACCCTGCCGCTGGCGGCTTTTGCTGTGCAGTACCTGGGGCTGATCCTAGAGCGCTACCACTTCTTTACCGAGGCGCAGCACCCACAGAATCTCTACTACCAGAGCATGGCCTGAGGCGGCTCAGCTGTTACTGATCGAAGGAGAAAGACAATGAGACGACTGATTCAGATCTTTACCCTGATGTTGCTGGGGCTGCAGAGCATTCCGGTCAACGCGGATTTACTGGTGTTGGTGCACGGCTATCTGGGCAGTGCCGCCTCCTGGCAGCGCAGCGGTGTGAGCGCGGTGCTGGCGCAGCATGGCTGGCAACCGGGTGGAGTTGTCAGGCCTGAAGGGATCTATGGTGCTGTCGGGCCGGCAAAGGGTGATCTGCAATATGCAGTGGATCTGCCCTCCCTGGCGCCGCTGGCGCTGCAGGCAGAGCTGTTGGCGCGGGAGCTGGCGCTGCTGGCGGCGAGATACCCTGGTGAGCCTATGGTCCTGATCGGCCACTCCGCCGGCGGGGTGGTGGCGCGCCTGGCGCTAGTGCTGGGCCGGGCGCCTCAAGCGAAGGCGCTGATCACCATCGCTGCGCCTCATCTGGGTACGATGCGGGCGGTACAGGCGTTGGATGAGACCGATGATCCGTTTCCACTGAGCTGGATGAAGTCGTTCATGGTTGGCGATATCTACGACCTGGTGCGAGACTCCCGGGGCGTGCTGATCGATCTGGCCCCGGCGCGGCCAGGCAGTCTGCTGTACTGGTTGAACGTCCAGCCACATCCCGAGATGGCTTACATCTCGATCATCCGTCCGGGGCCGGTCGGTTTGGGCGACGAGCTGGTGCCCGCTTTCAGTCAGGATATGAACAGCGTGGCGGCCCTGGCGGGTAGAGCAGAGCAGATCACCCAGCCCACCTCACATCAGCTCAATCCTGTAGATGGTCAGTTGCTGGTTAGAGTTTTACGGCGCTTGTGAGCTGATGGTCGAACTGTTCCCAGGGTGCGGTGCCTCAAACCGAGACATCGCACCATGGGATTCCTGTTCGTTATCCGTGGTCGTTGCTGCCTGGATGAGGTGTGAGGCAACTGGCTTTTTTCTGAGCCAACGCAGTTTCTGGCGAAAAAACCCAAGAGAATCCGTTTTATAGCTTCCCTTTCTATTACCGTTTCCTCTATAAATTGAGAGTGAGCATCTTGCTGATGCGGTGTATAAGGGGGAGCGATGGAACGTAGGCAGTACCCACGAGTCGATCTGGTTCATCCGGCGATTGTCAGCTTTTCCGGTGGCCAGCAGTTTGATTGCACTATTCTGAATTACTCCCAGGGTGGGCTCTATATCCAGTGCAAGGGTAAGGGCCTCTGGCGGGAGGGCTGTTGCGCTCACAAATCGGCAGAGAGCCTCGATCGCATCCAGATCAAGATCGATACCAGCAGCAACGGTTTTCATCCCTTTTCGGTTGGCGCCAAGGTGGCCTTCCTGTCGCGCTCCGGTTTTGGCGTCTCGTTTTTGATGGATGAGCCGGAGTTGCTCAGCTACCTCACCTCGACCAAAAAGCAACGGGAGACGCCAACTGGGCAGACTGGTGGCTCTCCAGATATCCCCAGTCTGCCTGCGCACAAGCTGATTCGCACCCTGCAGCGTGGTGCGTCTCTCACCCGAGACTACTTTAGTAACAAGTTTCCCGCTTTTCTCACACGGGTTGAGCGCGACCTGCAGAGCGCCAGCGAGGCAGTCGCCGACAGTGAGGCGGAACGGGAGTTGCTGGATGCGCTGCATGCCATCCAAGGGCATCACGAGTCGCTCAGCCAGGGGTTTCTCAAGCAGTTGGAGAGGGCCTTTGAGACGCTGAAATCGGTGCCGGATAGCGCTGTCGTCCACTCTCCGGCAGAGCAGTCGGATGAGATGGCGTTGGTGGCGCGGGATGACTTCGACGAGTGGATCGAGGTGGTGCGAGTGTCGCGCATGGCGGATGTGGACCTGGCTGCCGAAGGAGTCCAGCTGGAGCGTGGCCTGGCCTGCCTGCTGCGCCAGCGGATCAACCCGGAGACCAACCCCCTGTCACCCTATTTTGTGCTCTGGACGATGAAAACCCAGCTCGAACAGCTGGGGGTTGGGTTGATGGCCAAACGGATCGTCTATGAGGCGATCCGCTTCGCCCTGATCGATGAGTTTTCGGGGCTGTTTGCTGAGTGGATCGGGCTGATCAAGGCGACCGGCATCGAAACACAGAGCTGCAACCCGGAGAGTGATTCCCCCCCACCTGGCGAGGTCCGCAAACAGGCATCGGTCGGAAAGCGGCAAAGGCGCACCCTGTTTGGTCGACTCTCCTCCATGGTGGGGCGTCAGAAGCAGACAATCGCTGGTGCAAGACCGGCGCAGGATGCGCCGCGGGTGGGGCAGCAAGAGGTCATGCAGCTGCTCGATCGGATTCCCTACAGCCACTATCTGAGCCTGGGTGAGCAGATCCGCAACCATGTCGCCCAGGGTTGGGGGCCGGAGGTAGTGATCGAACCCGAGGTGCTGGGTAGGGTGGAGGCAACAGAAAAACTGTTTGCTTCGATCGAGGAGGATCGGGTCATCGGCCCTGCGATGCTCGATCTGGTCCACCGGCTGCGGCTGCCGTTCCTGAAACAGGCACTGGAAAATCCGCAGGTGATTGATGATCCTGCGCATCCGTCACGCCGGTTGCTCGATGTGATTGGCGAGCTCTCCCTCTATAGTGGGATGCTGGCCCAGGGGCGACCGGGGGCGGAGAAGATCGATGCACAATTTAGAGAGATCGGTGAGGCCGCCCTGAAGGGGGATATCCTCGAGACCCCGCAGTTGCACCAGCGCATCCAGTCGTTGCTCGATGAGCGACGGCAGGCATTTGAAGGTAATCGTGATCTGGCGGTGCGCAGCTGCCGTGAGGATGCGGCGCAGCTGGAGGCGCAAAGGAGTGTGCGGCGGCTGCTGGAAGGGAAGTTCGGCAACCAGTCGATCTCAAATCTGCTCGACCGTCTGTTGATCAACGGCTGGGCAGAGCTTCTGGTGCAGACCCTGACGACCCAGGGGGAGGATAGTAATGCCTGGCGGGTCTATCTGCGTATGCTCGATGTGTTGTCAAAGCTGTTTGTCGATGGCAAGGAGTTGCCAGCGATTGAACCGGCCGTGGCGGAGGATATCGTTCTGGTGCTGCACAAGGGGTTCAGTATATATCCGGTATTCCAGGAGAAGGCGGCGGAACTAATCCAGCAGATTGAACATGCGCTGAACGGTGACACGGCGGTGCAGCAGCAGCTCTCGCAGAGTAGTGAGCAGATGGATGAGATCTATCTCGATTCACTGCTGCCGGAGAGCCGAGACCAGATGGCAAGGTCTGATAGGCAGGGTGAGCATGATCTCTGGCTCAATCAGGTCTACCAGATGGAGTTGGATGACTGGCTGACCGAGCATCGGCAGAAGGGGCAGGCGCGCCTGATGAACCTGGCCTGGAAGAGCTCCGATGGTGAGTGGTTGGTGTTTGTTGACGGCAGCGGTGTCAAATCGCTGGAGACCAATGCGGTCAGGCTTGGGCAGGGGCTGCAAGAGGGGCTCTATGCGCTGCTTGAAGACAAGGAGTTACCGCTGGTGGAGCGGGCGGTGCGCAGCGCCCTGGAGAAGAGCTTCGAACAGCTGCGCCAAGAGAGCGATCAGGACCGCCTGACCGGCCTGATGAATCGACGCGCCCTGATGCGTGAACTGAAATCCCTGCTACAGCTGGCCCGGGATGAGGGCAGCCACCACAGCTTGATTCTGCTTGATTTGGACAAGTTTCGTATCGCCAATGAGGTGTGCGGTATCGAGGGCGGGGATCATCTGCTGCAGAAGGTGTCGGGGATCTTCCGTACCTATCTGTCGGGGGATGCACAGTTGGCGCGCACTGGCGATAACGAATTCACTATCCTGCTGCCACAGAGTACCGTGGAAAAGGGCTTTCAGGTGGCCGAGACCCAGCGGCGGGCGATCGAAAACTTCAAGTTCAGCTGGAATGGGCATTCAATCAATATCACCGCCAGCCTCGGCATCGTCGTCATCGACGATACTAGTGGTTCCCCTGAAGAGCTGATGGCAGAGGCGGGTTACGCTTGCTCGCTGGCCAAGAGCGAGGGCCAGAACTGCTCGCGAGTCTACCAGGCATCGAGGCGCAAAATTGAACGCCACCGGGAGCTGACCCGTTCGGTGCCGCTGATCGAGGAGGCACTGGAGGGCGATCGCCTGCAGCTCTACTGTCAGTTGATTAGTCCGTTGTTTCTCGCCGAAGGGGAGCAGGACCACTACGAAATCCTGCTCAGGATCAAAGACGAGAACGGTGATCCACAGAACCCGGTGAGTTTCATCAAGGCGGCCGAGGAGTTCAACCGGATCCGCTCGGTGGACCGCTGGGTGGTCAACAGCTTCTTCGATTGGTACGAGAAGTATGCCGAAAGAGTCGACAGGGTGGGGCTGTTCAGCGTCAATCTGTCTGGACAATCACTCTCCGATGCCAACTTCATGGGGTTTGTCAAAGATCGCCTGATGGCGGCTTCATGCCCGCTTGACCGAATCGGGTTCGAGATCACCGAGACGGCGCTGGTGAAAGACATCGAAGCGGCCAATCGGGTCATCGATGAAATTAAACAGACAGGCTGCAAGTTCCTGCTGGATGACTTTGGCTCGGGTTACTCCTCTTTCTCCTATCTGAAAGAGCTGAAGGTCGACTATGTCAAGATCGACGGGGTGTTTGTGAAGGATCTGCTGGATGATGAGTCGAGCCGGGCGATGGTCAAGGGGATCACCGAGATTGCGCAGATGATGGGCAAGAAGGTGATTGCGGAATATGTGGAGAGCGAAGCGCTAATGATCGCGTTGCAGAATCTACAGGTTGATTTTGCCCAGGGCTATGCAGTTGGTCGTCCAGCACCGTTGAATTCGCTGATCGAGCTGGGATACTGAGGCTCGCCAATGGCAACTTATCCTGCTGGGGAAATCCTGCTAAGCATCGCTTGGTTGGCAGATTTCAGACGAGGGTTGTCGAGGCGCTTGGCAGTTATGCTAGACTATTGGTCCCTTAATGTGTCGATAGAAGAGTTGTATGGCTGAATCAGAAGCTAAGCAGGATACAGCGACCAGTCCGCAGCAGCAGGCGGGCAGTGAGGTGGTCGCCGGACCGGATCCCCGCTACTCGATGGATCGTCTCTCGATGGCCTTTGAGACCAGCGCTCGCCGCTGGGAGCTGATCGTCTATCCATCACTGTTCGCCTTCATTCTGCTGGCCGCCTACGGCTTCTATCTGATCTTCAGTCTGGCCAAGGATGTGCATTTTCTGGCGCTCAGTGTCGATTCCAACATGAGTATCATTGCCAGCAATGTGCAGTCGATGAGTGACAGTGTCGGACAATTATCGGCCAATGTACGCACTATGACGGTGAGTATCGACTCGATGGCTGAGGACGTCCGCACCCTGGAGCCGATACTGACCAGCATGGACTCGATGGATGAGTCGATGAAGTCAATGACATCGAGCACCTACAACATGCAGCGTGACATGCGCTCGATGAACTACAGCATCAACGATGCCGCCCGGCCCATGACCTTCTGGAACTCCTTCATGCCCTGGTGAATGGTTGTCTGTAATGCGCAGAAGAGCCCCGCTTCCGAAAGGATCGCGGGGTTTTTTGTTAGGGAACCTCTGAATAAGTCATGGACCTACATCGTGCTGCCAAAATACGCTGCTTTTTCGTTGTAAACCTTCGCAATAGCTGACGACCCTCTACAGGGATGTAGGAGAGGTGCGTGAGCAGGGAGTGGTAGCTTTACGTGCGATTTGCGCCTCCAATCAGCGCATTTTCATCAGCAATCTGTACGGCTAAGATTTATTCAGAGGCTCCTTAGTGGGAGGAGAAGTCGTAGTTGATTGACTGATCAGGTTCCTGCAGGAAGTAGCCGCGGATGTAGTTGACACCGATCGACCAGAGCACCGCCAGGCTGTTGGCATCCTCCACTCCGGTGGCTACGGTCTTGATATCAAACTGCTGGCCAAGCTTGTTGACCTCGTTGAGCGAATCCTGTTTTTTCTGGTCGCTGGCGATGTTATGAACAAACATCGGATCGAACTGGATATAGTTGACGGGCAGGTTGCGCAGTAGCATCTCCGGTTTTGGCGCCAGACCAAAGTGGTCAATGGAGAGTTGGCACTTGATCTTCTGCAACCCCTCACTCAGTTTCTGCACCTGGGCGAGATGGGCGCGGGCCTCCTCGTCTTTAATCTGAAACACCACCCAAGGGCCTTTCGCCTCGAATTCACGCAGACAGTCGCAGATCCACAGCAACAGGGTGTCGTCAGCGAGGGTGACGCCGGAGATGTTGATGAAAAAGTTGATCTTGTGCCCCTGGCGACGCTGTCGTGCCAGCTCTGCAATTGCATTGCGTATCACCCAACGATCCACCTCCGGCAGTTTGCCCATCTCCTCAGCCTGTTTCAGGAAGTAGTTGGGCTGGATCTCCTCGCCATTCTGGTCCAGCAGGCGGATCAGTACCGCATAGTTCTCGCGGGTGTCGCCCTGTAGGCTGACGATGGGCTGATAGACCAGGCGGAACTGATCGTTGCTCAGGGCATATTCGATCAGGTGACTGAGGTCTGCCTCGTTACCGTTCAGGTCATCATCCAGATCATCTTCCGCCGGGGTTTCGACCGAGTAGAACTGGTTGCCGCCATTCAACCGGGCCTGTTCACAGGCGTGGTAGGCGACATTGAGGAAATCGTGCCCGCCGCTGATCTCCGGGGAGGCGTAGGCGATGCCGATGCTGCTGGTGGGGCCTGAGTAGTGCTCACTGCCTTGAAACTTGTGGGCCTTGATCGCTTGGCAGATCTGCCGCGAGAGGGCCTCTATCTTTTGCGGATCGGTTTCCTGGGTTAGCAGGGTGAAGGTGTGGTCGCCAAAGCGGGCGAGTAAGTCGCCCTGGTTGATGTTCTCTCGGAGAATCTCGGCGGCCTCGCCGAGGATCTGGTCACAGGAGGCGATGCCGACCTTGCTGCGGATATCCTGGTAATTGTCGAGGGTGATGTAGAGCAGGGTCTGCGCGGCCTCTTCCTGTGCGAAGTGGCGTGCGGTCTCTTCGAGCAGGTCCATGAAGTGTTGGCGGTTGCTCAGCCCGGTCTGCAGATCCTGGGTGGTAAGCAGGCGCAGCTTCTCTTCCAGCTCTTTGCTGTTGGTTTGGTCGCGGATCAGTAGCTGGGTGCAGGGTTCGCCATCGATGCTGGCCGGTGAAAACTCGAGCAGGGCATTGAATGTGGTGCCGTCGCCGTGTAAGCAGTTGAACTCCAGCTTGGTTGAGAGGCGGGCGTCGCTGGAGAGCTGGCGCAGCAGCTTTTTGAACTTCTTGATGTTGGCGGGGGCGATCATGTCGAGAATCGGCATGCCCTCGATCTCTTCCTCTCCGAGCTGGCCGAACATCTCCAGGTAAGCAGAGTTGGCTTTGACGTGCATGCCTTCATAGATGTAGGCGATGGCGTCGCGTGAATTGGCTGTCAGGGTTTCACAGCGCGCCTCGGTCTCCTTCAACTGTTGCCGAAGCGTCTGCAGTTGGCGACCTATTGTGAGGCTGTCGAACTCCCGCTGCACCACCAGTGTCAGGTGCTCGGTATCCTTACGGTTCACCACGTCCCGTGCGCCCTGGGCTAGCAGGGTGGCCTTTGGCTCAGAGGACTCTACATCTTGCAGGACGATCAGCGGAAGTTCGCGCGATGCCTCTTTGATCATGCCGATGGCAACGTCGATATCGGGACTGCTGCCCCCGGTGGTCAGCAGTAGCAGGTCGAAGGGTGTGTCGGAGTCGATGGTCTTGCGGAAGGCCTTGGTATCCTGATCGATACGTGTCAGATGAACGGCCATACCTGCATTGCGCAGGGCGGAGAGGTAGCTCTCCGCTTCAGACATCGCATTCGATACGATCAACATCTCGATCGCTTGGTCAGGCATTCTTAAGGGATCCTATGGTTAATACCTTCCCTGTAACACGGAGCTTGGCCGAGGTTGTTACGCTTGGAGTCAGCCAGTCTTGCGTGCTGATCGCAACGGAAGGGGTCTGTTCTGATTATAGGCCTATTGTCCCTCGACTCCAGCCGCTTTTCTCAGACCCTCTTCACGACTTGCCTCCGCTGTTGCACCGCTGCGGCGAGTTCCCGCAGCAACGGTTCACTCTCGTCCCAGCTGATGCAGGCGTCGGTAATGCTTTGACCATAGGTCAGCTCGCGGGTGCTGTCCCGCTCCTGCCGGCCGCCGACCAGGAAACTCTCGATCATTGCACCCATGATACGGCTGTCGCCACGGCTGATCTGGCTCGCCACGTCGCGTCCTACCAACAGTTGACGCTCATGCTGTTTGCGGCTGTTGGCATGGCTGAAGTCGACCATCATGCGTGGCTTCAGGCCAGCCGCCTCCATCTCGTCGGAGGCGATATTGATGCTCTCCGAGTCGTAGTTGGGACGGCTGCCACCGCGCAGGATCACGTGACAGTCTTCGTTGCCCTTGGTGGAGAAAATTGCGGAGCGCCCGTCTTTGGTGACTGACAGGAAGTGGTGCGGTCGTGACGAGGAGCGGATCGCATCCAGCGCCACCTTCATACTGCCGTTGGTGGCATTCTTGAAACCGACCGGGCAGGAGAGGCCGGAGGCGAGTTCGCGGTGGGCCTGGCTCTCGGTAGTGCGCGCGCCGATCGCGCCCCAGCTGATCAGGTCGGCAAGATATTGCGGGCTGATCAGATCGAGGTACTCGGTACCCGCCGGGATCCCCATCTCGTTGATCTCCAGCAGCAGCTTGCGCGCCAGGCGCAGCCCGGTGTTGATCTCGAAACGATCGTCCAGGGTCGGATCGTTGATCAGTCCCTTCCAGCCCACGGTGGTGCGGGGCTTTTCGAAGTAGACCCGCATCACGATCTCTAGATCATCCTTCAGCTCTTCGCGCAGCGGCTGCAGGCGCCGGGCGTAATCCACCGCCGCGGCCGGATCGTGCACCGAACAGGGGCCGACCACCACCAGCAGGCGGTCGTCTTCATCGTGCAGGATTTTATGAATCGCCTGGCGCGCCGCAAAGGCGGTCTCGGCGGCGGTTTCGGTGATCGGCAGCTCTTCGTGGACCTGAGCCGGTGTGCTCAGCTCCTTGATCGCAATGATGCGTAGATCGTCTGTTTCGTGTTGCATGCGACAGCTTGACCTGAAGGTCGACTTCTGAAATGGAAAGCCGCCGATTATACACACTCCGGGGCGATTGCCGTATGAAATCAGCACTCCGTTTGTAGCAGCGCCGCTGGCGGTACTGCTATGGGGGAGGGTGGACAAAGGCGATCCGGCGAATGTTCCGTCGGGAGTGGCTACGCAGAATCTATTTGGTCAGCGCCATGAATAGCTTGGGCAGTTGTTCGGGCAGCCGGTCGACGTGGTCGATGACGGTGTACTGGTTGCCAAAGATGTCTTTTACATACTCATCGGCCTTGGGGTCGAGGTTGATGCAGTAGGTGTAGATCCCCTCCCGGTCTGCTTCCTGTACCGCTTTGCGGGTATCCTCGATGAGCTGGCGGTCGTCCTGCACATCGATGTCGGAAGGCTCGCCGTCGGTGAGCACCAGCATCAGTTTTTTGTCGGCCTTGCGCGCCGCCAGATAGTGGCTGGCGTGGCGGATCGCTGCACCCATGCGGGTCGACCAGCCCGCCTGCATGGCGGCCAAGCGGCCCTTGACCTGCTCGTCCCACTTTTCACCGTAGCCCTTGATGTGCTGGTAGCGCACCTCGTGGCGGGTGTTGGAGGAGAAGCCGGCAATGGCGAAGGCGTCGCCGAGCTGTTCGATGGCCCAGCCGAGCAGGGTCACTGCCTCCTTGCTCAGCGCCAGGATCGACTGGTCGCAGCCGGCGGGGATCTGGTCCACCGATTCGGAGAGATCGATCAACAGCATCACCGCTAGGTCGCGACCGTCGTGGCGGTGGCTCATGTTGATGCGGGTGTCGGGCTGGGCGCCGCCTTTGAAGTCGATCAGGGAGCGGATCGCCACGTCGAGGTCGAGTTCTGAGCCCTCCTCCTGGTAGCGGATGCGCACGTACTGCTGGGGCTTGAGCAGGTCGAGCAGGCGCTTCAGCTGCTTGGCCAGGCTTTTGTGTTTCTCCAGCAGGGCGTCGATCTCGGTGGCAGCGCCACCGGGGTGCAGGCTCTCGTAGAGGCTGACGTAATCGGGGTTGTAGGTCTTGGCCTTGTAGTCCCACTCCGGGTAGTGGCGGGGCGGTAGACCTTCCAGTTCTTCCTCCGACTGCTTGCGCTTCGACTCGGCGTCGAACATCTCCTCCTCATCGCCCTCTTCGATGAAGATCCACATGTGGCGGTTGTCGTCGCGGTAGCTGACCTCGGTGTCGGTGAAGTAGACGTTGGCGGCGAGATCGGCCTGGCGACGGGTGCGGGCGATGTAGGAGATGGCCAGGCCGGCGATCTCCTTGGTGCTCGATTCACCTTGGGCCATGATCTCGTGGAAGCGCTGCACGAACTCTAGCAGGTCGGGGTTCTGATAGCCGTGGTCGGGGTCGAGTAGGGCGTAGGAGAACATTGCCAGACGGTGGCGGATGCAGGACTCCTTCTCCGGCTCGCAGTCGTCCTCGATCGGTTTCGGATGCAGCGCTTGCCAGAATCGGCGCAGTCCGGGGTAGCGCCGCATCGCCAGATACTCCACCCGCGAGTCTTCAAACATCTCGATGGCGACGCGCTGGAACGGACTGTAGTTGTCGGCCACCACCTGGCGGGTCCAAGTCTGGTGGGCGGCGACGTGGGCGAGCAGGGCTCGATAGCGGTTGATGCCACTGACGCCGTTGAGGTCGTCATAGACGTCGGGGACGCGAATGCCCAGCGGGTCGTAGTAGGGCATCGGCTTGCGCAGTTCGTCGAAGCCCTCGGAGTAGGGGACGAGCTGGGCCTTGCGCTCCCACAGCGCCTTCATGTAGTAGTCGAGCTTGCGTTCGTTGTCGTAGAACAGGGTGCCGTGACGCTCCCGCTGCAGAATGGCACGGCTGTCGGCGGACTGCAGGCTGAAGTAGTCGATCTGGCGCTGCGGATGGCTGGTGTAGTTGCGTACCCCGTAGTCGATCCAGTTGTGGAGCCCCTCGAAGGAGAGCTGGCTGAGCAGATAGGGGATCTTTTTCAGCAGGTCGGGCAGCGAAGGGCTGGGGATGGTGGTGTGGAAGCCGTGGATCGAACCGGTGGTGCGGTCCATTGTGTCGAGCAGCAGTTCGATGAAACTGGTCAGCAGTTCCCGGCTGCCGAGGCGGCGGCTCGCCTCTGGCAACACCTGCAGAAATGGCAGGATCGACTTGCCGTTGGGAGTGCGAGATATCTTCCAGACGGTCTGGGAGATCAGCGGCAGGACCGCCTCGCCAACCCTGGCGGCGACCTGGGGCATCTCCTCCAAGAATACGATCACCGGTTCCACGCCGCGGCCGATCTTACAGGCCATCGAAGCGCCTTCCAGGTAGGCATCGACCCCTTCCGGGCTCAGCAGGGCTTGGGCCTCCTCCATGCAGTCGCCGAAGACCGGGTCCAGCTGCTCGAAGCCGCAGCCGAGTTGATCGCGGTAATCTTTAAGTTCGACTTCGCTGATGCTCATGCGTTCATTACCCCACCATCTGGGCTTGATTAAGCCGCGAATAGACGCTAATTACCGCAAATTTTCGCAAACGGGAAAATAAATGGTCTATTCGCGTTCTTTTTGCGGTGATGTGCATTAATGCGTGGCTATATTTTTATTCGTTTCTTGAATAGAAAATCAGCCGAAGACCGCGTCGATAGCATGGTCCAGGGTGGCGATGATGTCGGCGTCGTCGGTGATCGGGCGCACCAGGGTCATGCGGCAGGCGGCGATCGGCTCGATGCCGCGCTTGATCAGCTGGGCGGCGTAGACCAGCAGACGGGTGGAGATGCCCTCATCGAGGCCGTGGCCCTTCAGGTTGCGGGCGGTCTCACCGATCTTCACCAGCTTGCCTGCGGTCGCTTCATCGATGCCGGTCTCCTTGGTCACTATGCCGACTTCCAGCGAGGCCGGGGCGTAGTCGAAGTCGAGGGCGGAGAAGCGCTGCTTGGTGGACTGCTTGAGGTCTTTCATCAGCGACTGATAGCCGGGATTGTAGGAGATCACCAGCTGAAAGTCGGGGTGGGCGGTGACTACCTCGCCCTTCTTGTCGAGCGGCAAGGTGCGGCGGTGGTCGGTGAGGGGATGGATCACCACGGTGGTGTCCTGGCGCGCCTCAACCACCTCATCCAGATAGCAGATGGCGCCGATGCGGGCGGCCACGGTGAGCGGGCCGTCGAGCCAGCGGGTGCCGTCGGCGTCGAGCAGATAGCGGCCGACCAGGTCGGAGGCGGTCATGTCCTCGTTACAGGCGACAGTGATCAGCGGCCTGCCCAACTTCCAGGCCATGTGCTCGATAAAGCGGGACTTGCCGCAGCCGGTGGGGCCTTTCACCATCACTGGCAGGCGTTCCTCGTAGGCCGCCTGATAGAGGGCGACCTCGTCCCCCTGGGGCTGGTAGTAGGGTTCTTCGGTAATGAGATACTGATCGGTATTGGCGCTCATGATGACTCCAGTGCGGTCTCTGTTCGCTGTCGGATGGTTGGCAGCATAGCCAATCACAACCATAAGCTGAACTAATTTTTTGTGATCATAGGTTAAATAAAAGGTTATAGCTGTGCCGATGGGGGGAGGCGCCCGAAGTGGCAGGGAGGGATAAGACCCTGAGAACTGTTGGGGTGTTGTGCTCCCGCTCTGTAAGGGCAAAACGGTATCCTTATCACTCATTTATTATAGGTTGGGCTTTAGGACGGTCCGTGGCCGCTTGGTGTCATTGATTGAAACCAAGGCTAATGTCGGGTGCAGTCCGACCTAATACGAGTCCCCAGGAAGAGTGACAGCAATGTGCGATGAGTGCTGAACAGAGAGAACAAAAAAAGGCGCAGTTGCTGGCTGCACTGAAGACGTTGCTGCCCGCCGAGGCGCTAATCCATGAGCCTGAGGCGCTGCATCCCTATGAGTGCGACGGCTTGCCCACTTACCGGCAGATGCCGTTGCTGGTGGTGCTGCCGGAGACGCTGGAGCAGCTGCAACAGGTGGTGCGATTGTGTCACCAACAGCGGGTGCCTGTGGTGGCGCGGGGGGCTGCCACCGGGCTCTCCGGTGGGGCATTGCCGCTGGCTGACGGGGTGCTGCTGGGGTTGGCGAAGTTCAACCGAATCCTCGAGATCGACCCGCTGGCACGTACCGCACGGGTCGAGCCGGGGGTGCGGAACCTGGCGATCTCCCAGGCGGTTGCCCCGCACGGCCTCTACTACGCCCCCGATCCCTCATCGCAGATCGCCTGTACCATCGGCGGCAATGTGGCGGAGAATTCCGGTGGGGTCCACTGCCTGAAGTACGGTCTTACCGTACACAATATCCTGGAGCTGAAGCTGGTCACCGCCGAGGGCGAGCTGATCACTCTTGGCAGTGGTGCGCTTGACACTCCCGGATACGATCTGTTGGCGCTGCTGAACGGTTCCGAGGGGATGCTTGGCATCGTCGTGGAGGTGGTGGTGAAGTTGCTGCCGGCCCCCGAGCGGGCCCAGGTGCTGCTAGCCGCCTTCGACGATCTGGCCCTGGCCGCCGATGCGGTGGGGGAGATCATCGCCGCCGGCATCATCCCGGCCGGCTTGGAGATGATGGATGGCCTGGCGATTCGTGCCGCCGAGGCGTTTGCCCATGCCGGTTATCCAAAAGATGCAGCGGCGATCCTGCTCTGCGAGCTGGATGGGATCAACGAAGAGGTCTCGGTGCACCTCAAACTGGTCCACGATCTGTTGCTGCAGGTCGGGGCAACCGAGGTGCGTACTGCCCGTGATGAGGCGGAACGGCAGCTCTTCTGGAAGGGGCGCAAGTCGGCCTTCCCGGCGGTGGGACGACTCTCTCCCGACTACTACTGCATGGACGGCACTGTGCCGCGCAAACGCCTGGCGGAGGTGCTGACTGGCATCAGCCGCCTCTCCGAACACTACGGCTTAGCGGTGGCCAACGTCTTCCACGCCGGCGACGGTAATCTGCACCCGTTGATCCTATTCGATGCCAACCAGCCTGGCGAGCTCAAACGGGCAGAGGATCTGGGGGCTGAGATCCTCGAACTGAGCGTGCGGGTCGGCGGCACCATCACTGGCGAGCACGGGGTGGGTCACGAGAAACTGCATCAGATGTGCGTGCAGTTCAGCCCGGCGGAGCTGGAGCAGTTCCGCGCCGTGAAGCGTGCTTTCGACCCTGATGGGCTGCTCAATCCCGGCAAGGCGATCCCCCAGCCACGCCACTGCTCCGAATACAAGAGCCTCGGCAGCGACACCCTGACTGCCCCGAGCCGGCGGGGGGGGGTGAGATGAGCGATCTGACTCAAACGTTGGTGCAGGCGGTGTGCGAGGCGATTGCGAACGGCACCCCGCTGGAGCTGCGCGGCGGTGGCAGCAAGCGCTTCTATGGTCGTGAGCCGAGCGGTACCCCGCTGGAGATCAGTGGCCACAGCGGTATCATCAACTATGAGCCGAAGGAGTTGGTGGTTACCGCCCGCGCCGGCACTCCGCTGGTCGAGCTCGAGGCGGCGCTGGCGGAGCAGGAGCAGATGCTCGGCTTCGAGCCGCCCCGTTTTGGCGAGACCGCCACCCTCGGCGGCACCATCGCCTGTGGTCTCTCCGGGCCGCGTCGTCCCTTCGCCGGGGCGGCCCGCGATTTTGTTCTCGGTACTCGCATCATCAACGGCCGGGGTGAGCGGCTGCGTTTTGGTGGCGAGGTAATGAAAAATGTTGCTGGTTACGACATCTCGAGGCTGATGTGCGGTGCCATGGGCACTCTCGGACTGATCCTCGATGTCAGCCTCAAGGTGCTGCCGCGTCCGGAACAGGAGATCACCCTGGTGCAGGAGCAGACACCGCAGCAGGCGATCCGATTGATGAACCAGTGGGCGGCTCAGCCGCTGCCGATCAGCGCCGCCTGCCATGATGGATTGCAGCTCTATCTGCGTCTCTCCGGCGCATCGGCGGTGGTGCGTGCTGGCGCTGATCGGCTTGGTGGGGAGCGGCTTGAGGGCGTCGATTTTTGGACCCAGATGCGCGAGCAGCGTTACGGCTTCTTCCAGTCGACGCTGCCGCTGTGGCGCCTCTCCCTGTCGTCTGCTGCACCGCCTCAGGCGTTGCCCGGCAAGCAGCTGATCGACTGGGGTGGGGCGCAGCGCTGGCTGCGCGCTGATGCGGATGCCGTATCGATTCGGCAGATGGCGAGTCAGGCTGGAGGCCACGCCAGTCTGTTCCGTGGTGGTGATCGCAGTGGCGAGGTATTCCATCCGCTGCCTCCGGCGGTGATGCAACTCCAGCGTCATCTGAAGCGGGGTTTCGATCCTCAAGGCATCTTCAACCCAGGCCGGCTCTACCGGGAACTCTGATGCAGACCTCTCTTCTTAGCACCTTTTTGGCAACCCCTGAGGGCCAGGAGGCAGAGCAGATCCTGCGTGCCTGCGTCCACTGCGGTTTCTGCACCGCCACCTGTCCCACCTATCAACTACTGGGGGATGAGCTGGATAGCCCGCGCGGGCGTATCTATCTGATCAAACAGCTGCTGGAGGGGGAGCCGGTCAGTGAATGCACCCTGCTTCACCTCGACCGCTGCCTCACCTGTCGCGCCTGTGAAACCACCTGTCCCTCCGGGGTGCGCTATGGACGGCTGCTGGAGATCGGCAGGGAGATCACCGAAAAGCGGGTCGGACGTGGTGTGATTGATCGCCTGAAGCGCTGGGGGTTGCGTAGAGTATTGCCCTATCCGAAACGGTTTGCCGCTCTGCTGCGCCCCGCCCAGTGGCTGCGTCCGCTACTGCCCGTCGGGCTGCAGCGGCAGGTGCCAGTCAAACAGTCAGCCGGACTTCGTCCTGCGCTACGCCATCCGCGCCGCATGCTGTTGCTGGAGGGGTGCGTCCAGTCGGTGACGACACCAAATACCAATGCCGCCGCCGCCCGGGTGCTCGACCGGCTCGGCATCTCGCTGGTTGTGGCGCCAGCGGCGGGTTGCTGCGGCGCGGTCGACTACCATCTGGGTGCCCACCGGGATAGCCTTGACCAGGTGCGCAGCAATGTTGACGCCTGGTGGCCGCAGATCGAGGCAGGCGCCGAGGCGATCGTCATCTCCGCCTCTGGCTGCGGTGCGATGATCAAGGAGTATGGTGAGCTGCTGGTCAACGATCCGCACTATGCGGAGCGGGCAGTACGGGTTGCTGCGCTGGCAAAGGATCTGAGCGAGGTGGTGCAGGCTGAGGATCTCACACTACTCAAGCTGCAGGTCGATCCAGGTAAGGTGGCAGTGCATTGCCCCTGTACTCTGCAGCACGCCCAGCAGCTATCTGGCGTGGTGGAGGGGATTCTGACCCGTCTTGGTGTCGATCTGGCGACCACAAAGGATAGCCACCTCTGCTGCGGCTCGGCAGGCACCTATTCGATCCTCCAGCCGGAGATGAGCAGACGCCTGCGTGATAACAAGCTGGCGGCACTCTGCGGCGACGATCCCGAGCGGGTCGTCACCGCCAACGTGGGGTGTCAGCTCCATCTCGGCTCTGCCTCTGAACAGCCGGTGCAGCATTGGATCGAACTGATCGACCAGACGCTTGGCGAAGACTGAACCGCATTGTTCCCTGACAGCCATTCCAGGTCATTCCAGCCAGCTCCGCGCCCTTTTGGCATAATGGGTTTTTCCTTTTGAACGGTCGAAATAGATGAGTACAGAGAAGGCATTACACGCGCGTAGCGAATCGAAATGTGAATTGTGTGGCGCAACGGAGGGGCTGGGGGTCTATGCCGTGCCGCCTACCTCAACTGGTGGTGTCGATGAGTGTGTGCTGATCTGCAACAGTTGTCGTGAGCAGATCGAAAACCCGGATAGGGTCGATGTGCATCACTGGCGTTGTCTGAATGACAGCATGTGGAGCCAGGTGCCGGCAGTGCAGGTGATGGCCTGGCGGATGCTGACCCGCCTGAGTGGCGAGGGCTGGCCCCAGGAGCTGCTCGATATGCTCTATCTGGATGAGGAGACCCTGGCCTGGGGGCAGGCGACGGGCGAAGGTGAGAGCGACGAGTCTGGCGTCAGACATCTCGATAGCAACGGTGCGCTGCTGGAGGCGGGTGACACGGTAACCCTGACCAAGGATCTGAACGTAAAAGGGGCGAACTTTACCGCCAAACGCGGCACGGCTGTGCGTGGTATCTCTCTGGTGGCGGATAATCCGGAGCAGATTGAGGGGCGTGTGAATGGACAGCAGATCGTCATTCTGACCAAGTTCGTTAAAAAATCGAACTGAATGGCCCTTGGTGCTCAAGACGTTCGGATTCACTCAGTGAAGCAGGCGTGAAAAAGCGTGTAGCTTGGTGATGGGCTGGAGGCAATAAAAAAGGGCGCTCGCAATGAGCGCCCTTTCGATCAGGAGGGAGGAGCCCCGATCTTATTTTACAGCTTCAGGCTGTGCAGTCGGAGCCATCGGAGCGACAGGTGCGTAGTAGGGGGCGTAGCCGTAACCGTAGGGAGCGTTGTAGCCGTAACCACGGTAGCTGTTGTTGGCGTTGCCGCGAGTGTTACCGGAGAAGCTCATGTTGAAGGCCATGTCTCCGTCACCCATGCCGTCGAACATGCCGTTGTTGTCGTTGAAACCCCAGAAAGCGTTGGCCTGGGTGGAAGCGATCAGAGCAGCGATAGCGATGATTTTTTCATGATTGATTACCTGTTAAGTAAGGTTAAAAAGCTTGTTGTTTAGGTTGTTGGTCTCAGTGATCCGATGGATGAGTAGTATATAAGCAAATACTAAATTAGCAAGACTTTTTTATCACAGCTATAAATTATTTCTTTTGGGCATTGTCTGCCGGCAGGTTTTTATTTACCTGAATTGGGGCGCGTTGATAGCTCGCTCTGTTCGATCAGTTGGGCCAGTAGTTCGCTGCCGCGGCGGGTCAGTTTTCTGCACAGGCGTTTGTTCAGGTTACGTATGCCCATCTGCTTGAGGATCTCTTCGCAGATCTGCCCTCCGGCCTCCTGTTCTAGTGTCTCGTGGTAGCGCGAGGCCAATTCCCGGATCTGTTTGTTGCCGCCTTTCTGCGGAGCTTTTCCCGCCACTAGCCCGAGTGCCGCCGCCCCGCCAGTGAAGACGCCGCAGGTGGCCTTTTTGTTGCCCATGCCACCACACAATCCGCTGCCAACGCCGGCAATCTCGGCCTTGGCGCCGTTGGGATAAACGTCGCTCATGGCGAGCATGATCGCTTCGGAACAGCAGTAACCCTCGGTGAAATAGTGAGCGGCGCGTTCACCCGCCCGGAGGATGCGTTGGTTGCTTTTGTGGTCTGTGCTCAATGTGCTGCTTGGCCGCCCTGTGTTTGGGGAAGAAAGGGTAGCAGATGTGTGGCTGGGCGCGCGCGAGTAAAGTCAGGGGATAAAAAAAGCCCCGCCGAAGCGGGGCTTTTTTGCACTGGATGTACAGTAACCGTTCGATTACTTGTGTACGCCCAGCTTGTCGCGCCATCCGGGGAAGATAGCGTCCGCATCGTGCGGAAAGGACTCGAAGGCGCGAGCGAACTCTTTGTGCTCTTTCGCGTACTCGACCGGGTCTGCACCCTCTTTCCAGCACTCGTAGGCCTGACGCAGGGAGACAGCACCAGCCGCCGGGCTGTCGATGTGACCGTAAGCACCACCACCTGCGGTGTTGATCACGTTGCCGTGGCCCAGGTTCTCGAAGAAGCCGGGTAGACGCAGGGCGTTCATGCCGCCGGAGATGATCGGGGTGGTGGGTTTCATGCCAGCCCACTCCTGATGGTAGAAAGGACCATCGGCGCTGTCACGCTCGATCATGTAGGCAATCAGTTTGTCGCTGGCTTCGCCTTCCATCTTGCCGTAGCCCATGGTGCCGACGTGCATACCGGATGCACCCAGCAGACGGGTCATCTTGATGTGTACGAAAGCGGTGTAACCACGCTTGCTCTGGGGAGAGGTGACCGCACCGTGACCGGCACGATGGAAGTGCAGGAACTGGTTGGGGAAGTTGCGACGGGCGGTGGCAACAGCGGTAGGACCGGCTACGTAACCATCAACCAGGAAGGCAACCTGAGAGGCCTCAAAACCGAAGGTCTCGAGGACGAACTCACCACGGGCAATCATCTCGGCTGGATCATCAGCGGTGATGTTGGCGGAGAAGAGCTTGGCTTCGCCAGTCTCATCCTGGGCGCGACGCATGGCGTCTGCCACCAGCGGGATGGTCTTCTTCATGGGGGAGAAGGGCTGGTTACCCTGGGGCTCGTCGTTCTTAATGAAGTCACCGCCCAGCCAGAACTGGTATGCCGCTTCAGCAAAGGGCTCGGGACGCAGGCCCAGTTTGGGTTTGATGATGGTGCCGGCGATGTAACCACCATTCTCAATTGGACGCCCCAGAATGCGCCACATATCCTGGATGTTGACCGCAGGACCGTCGTACAGGCGCAGGTATTTGGGTGGCATGTAGAAGTCGAGCATCTTGGCGTATTCGATATCGCCCATACCCTGGTTGTTACCGATGGTCAGGGTCAGGAACGATGCCAGCATGGCACGCCCGTCGATGATGTTGATATCGAATAAGTCAACGGGGTAGGCGATCTTCATCAGCTCTTTGGCTTCATCGATCTCATAGACCAGCGCGTCAACACCCTTGGTGAAGTCATCAGTGGTAGAGACTTCCACGTTGGTGCCGGTGGAGGACTCAGCTGCAAAGTGAGCAGCAGCTTCCAGGTAACCGTAGCCGGACTTTGGCTTCATCAGGTAGGCGCAAAGTACGTAGTCACCGCTTGCGATCAGCTCGTCTTCTTTCAGACTCAGGTCTGAATAACGATTGGTTTGGTCTAATGCCATGTTGATCTACTCCATATCGAGTCGATTGTGTTGATTGTCGGCGAAACCGCGAGGTCTCTGCCTATCGATTCCACATCATGGTGGGAACTGGGGTGTGACCTTACCCTCGGTGCACATATAAATAAACTAAAATGTTTTGATCAGCATGATAAGGTAAATCTTATGGTTAGACTGGAGTGCTTGGTCTGACCATCCCTGCTTGTCTTGTTGGCTGGTGGCAGGGCGGTTTATCTAGACAGGAGCAGGACGATGATGCATCTAACCTTGCGTCAGCTAAAAGTGTTTCAGGCGGTGGCGCAGCACCTTAACTATACCCAGGCGGCTCGCTCCCTCCACCTCAGCCAGCCGGCGGTGTCGATGCAGGTCAAGCAGTTGGAAGAGTCGGTGGGGCTGCCGCTGTTTGAGCAGATGGGGAAAAAGATCCAGCTCACCGAGGCGGGCCACGAGGTCTCCCAATATGCCCGCACCATCTTTCAGACTTTTGAGGAGATGGAGGAGGTGCTGGATGCGCTGAAAGGGGCGGAGACCGGCCATCTTGATATCGCGGTGGCGAGTACCGTCAACTATTTTGCACCACGCCTGCTGGCGGCGTTTCACCGCCACTATCCCGGCATCGAACTGCGCCTCAACGTGACTAATCGCAAGTGTCTGATGGAGCTGCTGGAGGCCAACGAGACCGATATTGTACTGATGGGAAGCCCGCCGGAGGCGCTTGATCTGGAGTCTGAGCCGTTTATGGAGAACCCGCTGGTGGTGGTTGCGCCACCCAGCCATCCGCTGGAGTCTCAGCAGCCGATCCCGCTTGAACGGCTGGCTGAACAGACCTTCGTGATGCGTGAGGCGGGATCGGGTACCCGCCTGGCGCTGGAACGTTTTTTTAATGATCGTGGTCTGGTGCTGCGTGGTGGCATGCAGATGACCCGTAACGAGGCGATCAAACAGGCGGTGCGGGCTGGCATGGGGCTGGGGGTCGTGTCGCGGCACACCATTGAATTGGAACTCGAGACCGGTCGTCTGCTGGTGCTCGATGTGGAGGGCTTTCCAATCCAGCGGCAGTGGTACATGGTTTACCGGCGCGGCAAGCGGCTTTCGCCGGCGGCGACGGCGTTCCACGATTTTGTGCTCGCCCAGGCAAAACAGATCAGTGAGAGCCCGATCTGATCCGGTGTGAATGCTTATCTCTTTCCACTGGGTTAAACTGGGTCATTACCATCTGCCTGGTTTCGGCTCAGTCGGCGGGCGGGATCACACCATCAATTCAGGAGCGGGGTTGGCGTGTCCAATCATCACAGCGATACGGAGCAGGGGAGCTACAGCCTGCTTGAACAGGTCGATCTGCCGCAGGATCTGCGACGGCTCGAACCCAAGCAGTTGCCTCTGCTGGCCCTGGAACTGCGCCGCTTCCTGATCGAAAGCGTCTCCCGCACCGGCGGTCATCTGGCGGCCGGGCTCGGCGTGGTTGAGTTGACCATCGCCCTCCACTACGTCTTCAACACCCCGCAGGATCGCCTGATCTGGGATGTGGGTCACCAAGCCTATCCACACAAGATCCTCACCGGTCGACGTGAGCAGATGGCGAAACTGCGCCAGCAGGGCGGGCCATCCGGCTTTCCAAAACGTTCCGAAAGTGACTATGACACCTTCGGCACTGGCCACTCCAGCACCTCCATCAGCGCCGCTTTGGGGATGGCGGTGGCAGCCCGGCGCAAGGGTGAGTCGCGCAAGGTGGTAGCGGTGATCGGCGATGGTTCGATCGGTGCCGGCATGGCATTTGAGGCGTTAAATCATGCCGGGGTGCTGGATCAGGATCTGTTGGTGGTGCTCAACGACAACAAGATGTCGATATCTAAACCGGTGGGTGCGTTCAGCAATCACCTCTCGCGGTTGCTCTCCGGCACGCTCTACACCGGCATGCGTGAGGGTGGCAAATCACTACTGAGCCATTTGCCCTCCCAAGTCAGTGAACTGATGGGACGCTGGGAGGAGCACATGAAGGGCATGGTACTGCCGGGCACCATGTTCGAGGAGCTGGGCTTCAACTACATCGGCCCGATCGATGGCCACGACCTGGATACTTTGGTGCCGACCCTGCGCAACATGAGCAAACTGAGCGGGCCCTGCTTGCTGCACGTGGTGACCCAGAAGGGGCGCGGTTATGAGCCGGCAGAGGAGAGCCCGATTGCCTACCATGGCGTGACCCCCTTCAATCCGGCCACTGGCGAGATGACAAAGGGTGGTGGCGGCCCCAGCTATACGCAGATCTTTGGCGATTGGCTCTGCGCCACGGCGGAAAAGGACGAGCGCCTGCTGGCGATCACCCCGGCGATGTGCGAGGGCTCCGGTATGGTGGAGTTTGCACGGCGCTTTCCGAAACGCTATTTCGATGTCGGCATCGCTGAGCAGCATGCCCTGACTCTGGCGGCGGGCATGGCTTGCGAGGGGGCCAAGCCGGTGGTGGCGATCTACTCTAGTTTTCTACAGCGCGCCTACGATCAGTTGATCCACGATGTCGTGCTGCAGAACCTGGATGTCACCCTGGCGGTGGATCGGGCCGGCCAGGTGGGCGCGGACGGGGCGACCCATGCGGGGAGTTTTGATCTTAGCTATGCGCGGGTGCTGCCCAACATGCTGATCATGGCGCCCTCAGATGAGAACGAGTGCAGCCGCATGCTGCAGACCGCCTACGACTATCCGGGGCCGGCAATGGTGCGCTATCCGCGTGGCGGTGGTACCGGGGCGGAAGTGGAGCAGCCGGCCAAGCCCCTCGAGCTGGGACAGGGGCGGCTGCGCCGCGAGGGCTGCCGGGTAGCGCTGCTCAGCTTTGGTAGTCTGCTGCAGACCGCGCTGGCGGCGGCCGAGCAGCTCGATGCGACAGTCGCCGACATGCGCTTCGTCAAACCCCTGGACGAGGCACTGGTCCTGGATCTGGCCAGCCGCCACGAATTGCTAGTGACGCTGGAGGAGAACCAGGTCCAGGGCGGTGCCGGCTCCGCGGTCAACGAATATCTGGCGCACATCGGCCATAGTGTGCGGCTGCTCAACCTGGGGCTGCCCGACCGATTTATCCACCATGCCACCCAACAGCAGCAACTGGCCGAGTGTGGCCTCGATCTGCGGGGTGTGCTCGATTCGGTGAGCGGGGCGCTGAAAGAGTTACCCGCCAGCGTCTATCAGACCTCCGCCTGATTCCAGGATTCTCTCGCGCAATGCTGCAGATAGAACCGATTCCCGCCTTTGATGATAACTACATCTGGATGCTCAGCTCAGAGGATTCGGCGCTGGTCACGCTGGTTGATCCCGGTGATGAGACGCCGGTGCTGGAGCGGCTGCAGGCCGATGGCCTGCAGCTGGGGGCGATCCTCCTCACCCACCATCACTACGACCACATCGGTGGCGTGCCAGAGCTGCTGCAGGCCTATCCCGGCATCCCGGTTTATGGGCCGGCTGGGGCGTCGATCAATGCCCTCGATCACCCGCTGCGCGAGGCGGATCGGCTCGAACTGCCCGGGTTGGGTGTGACGCTTGAGGTGATGGATGTGCCTGGCCACACCGCTACCCATATCGCCTATCTGGGTGAAGGGGCGCTATTTTGCGGCGATACTCTGTTTGCCGCCGGCTGCGGCCGGGTCTTCGATGGTACCCACGAGCAGTTGGCCCACTCCCTGTTGCGGATCGCTGCGCTGCCCGCCGAAACGCGTATCTACTGCGCTCATGAGTACACCCTGGCCAACCTGGGATTTGCCGAATGGGTGGAACCTCAGAATGAGGCGATAAAACAGCGCATCAGCGATGAGCAGGCGCGTCGAGAGCGAGGTCTGCCGACACTGCCCTCGACGCTACAGCTGGAGTTTGCCACCAACCCCTTCCTGCGCGGCGATCAGGCGCAGGTGCGGACCGCTGCCGGACGCTACGCGGGGCACGCCTTGACGAGCCAAGAGGCGATCTTCACCGCGCTGCGCAACTGGAAAGATCGCGAGTACGACTGATTCGGTCGTCCTCTCCCGGCTCAGCGCTCTAGCATCGAGCGGTTGTCTGCCAGAAACTCATTTGTGTACCTGCTCAGCTCCACCTGAAATGGGAAGCGGTCGTTATGTGCGGGATTGAGATGGGCATGCTTGCGCTTGCGGTTGCGCGTGCTGTCGCAGTTGACCAGATGCAGCGTCAGGTCGGGCCAGTAGGCGGATTCGATGTCGGACCAGCCGAACGGCACCTCTAGATCTCCGAGTAGTAGCAGGTCGCTCTGATGGGAGCGGCAGAGTTGCCGGTAGGCTTGTTTACCTCCGCGCAGCTGCGATCTCAGCTGATCACGTGCCATCGACTTGATGCGTAGTGGGGCATCGATCTGCTGCTCGACCCGTGCCGCCAGTTCCGCTGCGATCTTGTTTGCGTAGCTGTTGGGCGTCTCATCACGGATGCCGGCCTCGTAACTGACATCGGCCTGGACCAGCACCAGCATCATCTTGGGTGCAGGCGCTGGAACCGGTATGGCGGGTGGGGTGCTCGCCGGCAGTTTGGCGGCGCTGGATTTCGCTCTCTGTGCGCTCGCGCTGGCGATCGAGGGTGAGGCTGGGGGCGGTGTCGCTATTTTTTTGACGGGCTTGGTGGTTGTTTGGATGGGCCGAGATGGCGCTGGCTGTTGCTTCATCAGCGGCTTGTTGCTCTCCAGTTTGGCGGGTTTTGGTTCGGCTGGGGGGCTGATCTTATCAGTGGTTTTCTGCCTGGCTTGGGGGGCGGTTTGCTGTGGTGGGGCTGCTATGGTCGGCGGCGGTGGGGCCTCGGCAAGGGCCTGTTCTGTCTGGCTGACAGGCTCCAGGGGTGGGGGACTGTACTGCGTGGTCTCCGCTCTCTCCTGCTGCATCATAATCGGGGCGAGCATCATCACGCCGCCGAGGATGATCAGCACCAGCGAAGGGTTGTTGACATCGACCTTGATGCCAAATGCCTCGAAGCGGTTGTTGTTCTTTTTCTTTCCGTCTGCCGTGCTTTTGCCGGTGAGAAAGACAAACAGTCCGACCAGCAGCAGTCCCAGTCCGCTCCAGAAGAGTACACTATCGAGTGAGATATCCATGGGGCCTCCCCAAGCAACGCTTTGTGATGTTTTTTGTTGCCGTCTTGATGCGGCCTGTTTCTAGAAATCTAATCGAATATTAAGAAGTTACAAGGGAGGAGTCTGGCAAGATGGCAGGTCGAGTTGGATGGTGTCGGGTGATGGCTGAAGCGCAAGCGGCTTTGCCAGGCTGAGCAGCATGGTACATCTGCTTGCGGCTATCTCCGGTCATGGCTTTGGACATGCGGCACAGACCTCGGTGCTGGTGAATGCACTGCGGCAGCGGCTGCCCCGACTGCGACTGACCCTTGCCACCGACCTTCCCGAGCCGTTCCTGCGGCGTCGGTTTGCCGGCCACTTCGAACTGCTGCGCATCGCTTGTGATCCTGGCATGCCGATGCACTCTGCTCTGCAGGTTGATGTTGACGCGGCGCATTACGCCTATCGTGAGTACCATCGCGACTGGCAGAGTCACTTGCAGAGCTGGCGTGCACTGCTGCGCAGACAGCGCCCCGATCTAGTGTTTGCCGATGCGCCTTATACGGTGCTCAGTGCAGCACGCCTGGAAGGGCTACCCTGTGCCGCTGGGTGCTCTCTCAACTGGGCGGATATCTACGGTCACTTCTGCGGCCGTAAGCCGGGTGGTCAGGTGATCCGGGGGCAGATTGAGGAGAGCTATCAGCAGGCTGATATCTTCTTTCGTTTCACGCCGTCGATGCCGATGCCCTGGCTTGAGAATGGTGTCGACGTGGGGCCGCTAGTGGTGCCACACGCCTCAGTTCGACGGCAACTCTTCAAGGCATGTGACCTGTCTGATCAGACCCGGCTGGTGTTGGTGAGTCTGGGCGGCTTTGACACTCGGATTGATTTTCAGCACTGGCCGGAACGCGAGGGGATTCGCTGGATCGTGCCGCAGAGCTGGCAGGTCCGTCGCCGCGATGTGCTGGTGTGGGAGGCGCTTGAACAGCGTTTTGGTTCGGTGCTTGGCAGTTGTGATGCGGTGATCCTTAAGCCAGGCTACGGCATGATTAGTGAGGCGGTAATCAACCGTTTGCCGGTGCTCTGCATGTCGCGCGGCGACTGGCCGGAGCAGCCCTACCTGTTGCAGTGGCTGCGGCGTCACGGCAGGGTGCTGGATATTGAACCGCAAGCGCTGCTGCGGGGGGCAATCGGGGATACTCTGGAGCGGCTCTGGCAACTGCCGAAGGCGGCGCCAGTAGCCGCTACGGGCATTGATGAGTTGCTTCCCTGGTTCGAGTCCCGGCTGGGCTGAACTCAACCCTTGGCCATTTCTGCCAGTAGCCGGTCGAGGTGGTTGGCGAAGGCCTGGCGATCGCTCTGGCTGAGGGGCGGTGGTCCGCCGGTATTGACGCCGCTGGCGCGCATGGTGTCCATGAAGTCGCGCATGTTGAGGCGTGGTCTGATGTTCTCGGGGGTGAAGCGTTCCCCGCGGGGGCTGAGGGCGCACCCTCCCTTTTCGATCACCTCGGCAGCTAGTGGGATATCGGCGGTGATCACCAGATCGCCACTGTTGACCAGCCTGACGATCTCGTCATCGGCCACGTCGAAGCCGGCGGAGACCTGGATCGAGCGAATCAGCCGCGAGGGTGGTGTCTGCATTGGCTGGTTGGCGACCAGCGTCAAGCTGGTGCCGGTGCGCTCTGCGGCGCGGAACAGGATCTCTTTGATCACTTTGGGGCAGGCATCGGCATCGACCCAGATCTGCATGACTCACTCCTCTCTGTCTATGTGAGAAAAACCGAGCGACCAATACTACGGCCATCAACCAGAGTAAGCCACGCAGCTATCCTTCGATAGCGGGTCTTGCTGAGATAGTGTGCCGGGTGAGTTTGGTAGGGCCTGGTTTGCCAAAAGCCTTGAGAGCGGCGTGCTCCGGGAGCGGTTCAGGGGTGGTGCACCTTTTCGCTCAGCCTGTCGAATACCACCAGCCCTTGTTGGTTGGCTTTTTTGATGACGAATGGGACGACTTCGGAGGCCATGGAGAAGGAGATGGTGAGGTCGAGCATATCCCAGCCGGCATAGCGTTCTATTGGGAGGGAGACCCATGGGCAACGTTCGGCGGTCTCTGTTCTCCCTTTGGTCTGTTCGGGGTAGTAGCTGGTGAGTTCGTTGATCAGGCTGAGAAACTCCTCTGCCGGGTCGCCTGGCAGCTGATCCATCTCATCCAGGATCTCGTCATAGACGTCCCAAGCCGCGTCACTATCGAGTGGAATTGGTGGTTTAACAATGCTCAAGCCGTAACCCATGGCCTCTCTCCTGCTTCTACTTCTGCTGGGGCTGTGGTCTGTCGATGCGGGTGCGTTCCGTAAACTAGCGCATTGTGTTAGGAAAATAAATCGTTTTTTGCGGAGGCTGTCACATCTCTTTGTGTGTTGTTTGCTATGACTGTTTGTCTGGATGTGGCATGTCATCCCCAGATGACGGGCACAAAAAAGCCGCGGTGCCTACGCAGCCGCGGCTTCTTGCTAGTCTGAAGTGAGTGCTCAGACGTGACGTGAGTCCATCATCTGCTCGATGATCGGCTGCAGGATGATCTCCATGGCGAAGCCCATCTTGCCGCCGGGCACCACGATGGAATTACGACGAGACATGAAGGAGCCGTCGATCATCGAGAGCAGGTAGCGGAAGTCGGTGTCAAACTTTTTTGGATCCTTGAAGCGGATCACCACGAAGCTCTCGTCCGGAGTTGGGATATCACGGGCGATAAAGGGGTTGGATGTATCCACGGTGGGAACGCGCTGGAAGTTGATGTCGGTGCGCGAGAACTGTGGCGTGATGTGGTTGATGTAGTCGGGCATGCGACGCAGGATGGTGTCGACGATTGCCTCCTCGCTGTAACCACGCTCGGCGTTGTCGCGAAAGATCTTCTGGATCCACTCCAGGTTGACGATCGGTACTACGCCGACACCCAGGTCAACATGCTGGGCGACATCGTCATCGCCGTCCACCGCCAAGCCGTGCAGACCTTCGTAGAAGAGCAGGTCGGTGCCCTCTGGAACCGACTCCCAGGGGGTGAATTCGCCAGGTTTTTTGTCGATGCCAAGGCGTGCATTGTGTTCGGCGGCCTCTTCCGCGCTGTGCAGGTAGTAGCGCTTCTGGCCCAAACCGGTTTCGCCGTAGGTTTTGAACAGCTCCTCGATTTTGTCGAAGCGGTTGGCTTCGGGGCCAAAGTGGCTCATGCCCTCTGCAATTTTTTCGCGCATCTGGGCGCGATCGTAACGGTGAAAGCTGTCACCTTCGATGACTGCAGGGGTAATCCCGTCGCGAAAGAAGATGTGCTCAAAGGCACGCTTGACGGTGGTGGTGCCGGCACCGGAAGAGCCGGTCACCGCTACGATCGGATGCTTTTTAGACATGAATAACTCCCCTTGGTATTCGTTCTGAATAGTCCCGGAATAATCCGAATTTATGCCCGATCTCCCGGTAACTACCGGAGGGCGGCTGAAAGAATGGGGCCAACTATACCACGGCGATTCCGCTTTTCCAGCGAACCAGATGGAATAGTGGTGGCATTCAGCTCAACCCCTCGGACTGGTCCAGCGCGCTCAAAAGAGTGCGGCGTTGAGCCAAACATGGGCGGCAATAGCGATGAAATAGCCGAGAGCGATGGCGGGGGTCCACTTGAGGTGGCTGAAAAATGTGTAGCGCTCTCCTGCCTGGGCCATCAGCACCACACCGGCGACCGAACCTATGGCCAACAGGCTGCCACCGGTGCCGGTGGTGAGGGTGATCAATTGCCATTGGCCAAGCGACATCTGTGGTTCCATCGCCAGCACGCCAAGCATGGTGGTGATGTTTTCGATGGCTGCAGAATAGAGACCGATCATGATGTTGGCGGTGGTCGGTCCGAAATTGCCGTAGAGTAGTGACTCCGCGCTGGCAAGCCAGCCGAGGTGGGCGAGGCCGCCGATACACAGTACCAGTCCGGCCAGGAACAACAGACTGTCCCACTGGCTGCGAGCGACGCCGTGAAAAAAGTCGAATGGATCGGGTGAGTCGATCGGTCCGGATTGTAGATCACCGTTGTGCTCAGGTAACTGGTGGGTGCGTTTCAGGTAGTAACCATAGAATTGCAGGTAGGCGAGGCCGGTCATCATGCCGATTGCGGCGGGTAGGTCGAGATAGTGGGCGAAGGTGATGCCTGTGGCGATGGTGGCAAGCAGCAGTAGTAGAACGATAAATGCGCCTCGCCGCAGGCAGGGCTCGGGGTGTTGTTGGGGGAGTCTTCCCCGGGGAACGAAGGGGTGCATCAGCAGAGTTGGTACCAGCCAGGCCAGCAGGGCAGGTAGCGCGAGGCTCAGTAGGTTGGGGAAGTCGAGCATCCCTTGCGGGGTCAGGATTCTGTGTTGCCAGACCATCAGTGTTGAGAGATCCCCAGAAGGGGTGAAGACCCCCCCGGCGTTAGTGGCGACCACAATATTGATACAGGCCAGACCGACAAACCGGTTGTGCTCCCGTGCCAGGGTCAGGATGGCGGTGCCGACCAGCAGGGGGGTGCTCAGGTTGTCAAGAAAGGGTGAAGCAAAGAAGCTGATGGCGCCGCTCAACCAGAAAAGCTGGCGATAGCTGAATCCTTTGAAGACCATCCAGTGATGCAGTGCAAGGAACAGGCGGCGCTCATTCATGGCGTTGATGTAGGTCATCACCACCAGCAGAAACAGCATTAGTTCGGCAAACTGCAGCAGGTGGTTTCTCACCACCGATTCCGCATCAGGCATCTGGGGGTTGCCCTGATAGTGCCAGGCAATGAGGGCCCAGATCAGACCGGCTGCCAGCAGCAGCGGCTTCGATTTGTGCAGGTCGGTCTTCTCCTCAAGGATCGCCAGAAGCATGGCTCCGCAGAAGATGATCAGGGCCAACCAGCTGGGCCAATCGAAAGTGGGGGTGGCAGTGGAGTGGACAGGAGTGGATGCGTGGACAGCAAGCGGGAGCAAGCTGATAACAGCCAGAGTGATGGGTACTGCATTGAACCGCATCGGTATCGACCTCCAGCGTTGAAGATTCGCGGTTCGTGCCATTCTAGCGCAGTGGCAACGAGATGGGAGGGTTTGCAGGTCGAGAGCTGGTGGCTTGTTATGGCAAACAAAAACCCGCCGCGGCGGAGAGCCGCTGGCGGGTCTGTCGGGGATCAAGCCCTGTCAGAAGAGGTTGCTGTTGAGCCAGAGGTGGGTAAGGATGCTGGCGATATAGCCTAGCGCGATCACCGGGGCCCACTTCAGATGGCCAAAGAAGGTGTACTTGCCACGGGCCTGGCCCATCAGCGCGACACCGGCCGCAGAGCCGATGGAGAGCATGCTGCCGCCGACACCAGCGGTGAGGGTGGCCAGCAGCCATTGGCCCTCCGACATGTTGGGCATCATTGTGAGCACTGCGAACATGACAGGGATGTTATCGACGACAGCAGAGAGCAGCCCCACCGCCACGTTGGCTGGGGTGGCGCTCATCTCGGCGCTGAGGCCCAGCAACGTGCCCCATTCGGTGTACATTACCTCAGAGGCCAGGGCCAGATAACCGATGAAGCCAAGGCCACCGACACAGAGCACCACACCGTAGAAGAACAGCAGGGTATCCCACTCTGCGCGGGCGATCTTACTGAATACATCGAAAGCGATGGGGTCGCCCATCTGGCCATCGTGCTCCAACTCGGTATTGGCTTCGCCATTGGTGTTGGCCAGCTCCCGGTGATAGGTCTTCTTCAGGTAGTAGCCGAAGAACTGCAGGTAGGCGAGGCCGGTGAGCATGCCGATCACCGGAGGCAGGTGGATGAAGTTGTGGAAGCTGACAGCGGTAATGATGGTCAGCAGGAACAGGGTGATGATGCGTCTGGCGCCACGTTTCATGCTCACACTTTTACCGCCGCCCTGGGGTTTCTCATTGGGCACGGCGAAGCTCATGATGATTGCCGGCACCACCCAGTTGATGATCGCAGGGAGAAACAGGTAGAAGAACTGGAAGAAGTCCACAGTGCCTTGAGGGGTGTCGATGTTCTTCTGCCAGACCATCAGTGTGGTGATGTCGCCGAAGGGGCTGAAGGCGCCGCCGGCATTGGCTGCCACCACGATGTTGATACAGGCGAGCAGGATGAATTTGGTATTTGCGCCGCCAACTGCCAGCACTACCGCGCACATCAGCAGAGCGGTGGTTAGATTGTCGGCGATGGGGGAGATAAAAAATGCGAGTGTGCCGGTGATCCAGAACAGCTGGCGGAAGCCGAAGCCTTTTTTGATCAGCCAGGAGCGCAGCGCCTCGAAGACGTTGCGTTCATCCATGGCGTTGATATAGGTCATCGCCACCAGCAGGAAGAGCATCAGCTCTGCATATTCCAGAAGGTTGTGCCGTACCGCGAGTTCCGCGGCATCAGGCAGGCCGTGGCTCTGGTAGTACCAGGCGACGATGCCCCAGATGAGACCGGCGGCGAGGATTACCGGTTTTGATTTGCGCAGGTGGGTGAACTCCTCCGCCATCACCAGCGCATAGGCCAGGACGAAGATTGCGATGGCGGTAAAGCCGACCCAGTGGTCTGTCAGGTCCAAGCTGTGTTGGTCGTTGCCGGTGGCAAGGGCAAGGCCTGGTACCAGCAACAACATCAGCAGAGGGATAAGTCTACTCGCCATCTGGAACTCCTAAGGTGAACAAGATTCAATCAAGGTGGATGAGTCATGACATCATGACAGCAGATGCCGAAGAGTGCGTATTTATCTAGAGTAACGGCTGTCGTTTATACCACTTTAGTTCTATTTGGGGGAGGGGCAGAGAGGGTCGAATTAAGAAGTAGATTAGGATAAGCTCATTCGGTTTTCTTTTGCGGCTTGGACAAGATGGTGGTTGGTCTTTGTCATGCGCTGTAAATGGGCGGTATTTTCGCAGGGCAGCCGGTGTGCAAGAGGCACCAAAGTTGGCGCTTCTTGTCATTGAAGTCTCTTTGCATGCTGCCGGGCAGTTACATAACGCATTCTAAGTTAAGGGGGTTTCCGTGTTTGGGGCAAAACAGGTTGTCGATTATCTTAGGCAGTGTTTTCTTCCCTTCTTGGGGTGGATCGGCGAGTTGCGAGACGGCAAGGTCGTAAAAGCCGATATCATCGCGGGCATCACGGTTGCACTGGTGTTGGTTCCCCAATCAATGGCGTACGCACAGCTCGCTGGACTGCCCGCCTACTACGGCCTCTACGCCTCCTTCCTGCCGCCGATGGTTGCCGCTATCTTCGGCTCTTCCCGCCAGCTGGCCACAGGGCCGGTGGCGATGGTCTCATTGATGACAGCCACCGCGTTGGAGCCATTGGCAACCCAAGGTGGCGATGGATTTCTCGCCTATGCTCTTGGTCTGGCGCTGATGGTAGGTGTGTTCCAGATTGCGCTGGGCATGTTGCGGCTTGGTGTGCTGGTGGACCTGCTCTCCCACCCTGTTGTTGTCGGCTTCACCAACGCCGGTGCACTGATCATCGCCACATCCCAGCTGAACAAGGTCTTCGGTGTGGAGAAGGTCGCTGGTGAACACCACTACCAGACGGTGATCAACATCATCAACTCGGCGATCGATCATACGCATTTGCCGACCTTATGGATGGCGGCTTTAGCAATCCTGATCATGATCGGTCTGAAGCGTTTCTACCCAAAGATACCAAATGTGCTGGTGGCAGTGGTGACCACCACACTGCTTGCCTGGTACACCGGTTTTAGCGAGAGCGGTGGCAAGGTTGTGGGTGCGATCCCTGAGGGATTGCCGGGCATTAGCATGCCGGGTTTTGATCTGGAGATTCTCGCCCAGCTCGCCACTTACGCGATTATTATCGCACTGGTGGGCTTCATGGAGGCGATCGCCATTGCCAAGGCGATGGCAGCCAAAACCCGTCAGCGACTCGATGCCAACCAGGAGTTGATCGGTCAGGGACTGTCGAACATCACGGCCGGCCTGTTCTCTGGCTATCCGGTCTCCGGCTCCTTTTCTCGTTCTGCAGTCAACATCAATGCTGGTGCAGTGACCGGTTTCTCCTCTGTGGTCACCGGCCTGATGGTGGGTCTGGCCCTGCTGTTTCTGACCCCACTGCTCTACCATTTGCCGCTGGCGACCCTTGCTGCGGTAATCATCTTGGCAGTGGCCAATCTGGTGAAGGTCGGGCCGATTATTCATGCCTGGAAGGCTGAGCCCCAGGATGCCGTCGTGGCGGTCATTACGTTTGCCCTGACCCTCTATATTGCACCGCATATCGAGTACGGCATTCTGGTGGGTGTAATCCTCTCGATCATGCTGTTTATCATGCGTAGTATGCGCCCTCGCGTGGCAGAACTCTCGCGCTATAAAGATGGCACCATGCGTGACATCACGGTGTTTCCCGAACTGCAGACCAGCGACAAGATTGCCCTGCTACGCTTCGACGGCTCACTTTACTTCGCCAATGCCGGTTATTTTGAGGACAAGGTGCTGGAACTGGTCTCTAAGTACCCGAACCTGCGCTACATCATTATCGATGGCGAGGCCATCAACCAGATGGATTCAAGTGGTGAGGAGGTCCTGCATCACCTGGCCGATCGGTTAAAATCGCTGCACATCGAGTTTGTCGTGGCCAGGATGAAGCGGCAGTTTATGAAGACGATTCGCCGCACTGGTCTGCTGGATTCGATTGGCGAAGACCACTTCCACTCGCGCATCCAGTTTGCACTCAACTACGCTTGGGATGGCTTGGGAGAGGATTATGACCGCACCAAATGCCCCCTGCGGCGGCAGATTGATTGATGATCGAATGAGCTTCTAATGCCAATAAAAAAGCCCGGCCATTTGGCCGGCTTTTTTATTGTGTTGTTGTACGGGCTGGCCGGGACGAGTGGTAATCCAGATGCTAGTGGGCTTGTGCGACCTGGATGGAGCCGATCGGGTTGAAAGCGACCAAGTCAACAGAGAGTCGGTTGAGATCGGAAGATACCTGCTCAAGCCGGGCCTTGGTCTTTAGGTGGTCAGCTTTCCGGTAGGCGGCGTAGAGAAGTCCGCCGGGCAGGATGATGGTGATGACCGCGTCGGTGCTGTCAAAGCGTTTTTCAATCTCTGCCCTGGTCAGCTCTGCTTGCTGGTGCTGCAGATTGTTGTGCAGCTTGAGAATGTGCTGGGAGAGCTCTACCCGGTCCACTGAGGGCAGGCTTGAACAGAAACCCTGTGAGTCGACCTGTAGGGGACGCTCTTCGGCTGGCAGGCTACTGCTGAAAAGTGCTGCGGCTAATGAAGCCACGACCAAGGTCTTGTTTCTGGTCATCTTCATCCACCGATTCTCCTGTTGAGGGGCGTCGGGCTTTATTCGCCTCTTTTCTCGCTCGGATAACGATCTGGCTACTGCTTTATATGCTTACTCAGACTAGCGGCAGTAAAAAGAGAGACTGCATGCATTTAGCTAAATACGAGGTGAAAACGTTAACTGATTCACGTATTTATTTCAAGTGTATTAACTGTACACATTAACTGTACGTGAAAAGCTTGCCTGGATTGAGGATGTTGTTGGGGTCAAACTGGCGTTTGATGGCGCGCATCAGTTCGAGAGTGGGAGGGTCGATCTCCCGCGGGACAAAATCCCGTTTTGCCAGACCGACGCCATGCTCGCCAGAGATGGTCCCTCCCAGCGCCAGAACTAGATCGAAGAGTTGGCTGAGGGCGGCATTACCCGCTGCCATCTGCAGTGGGTCGTCGGGATCGAGCAACAGATTGACGTGGATGTTGCCATTGCCTGCGTGGCCGAAATTAATGATGGTGATGCCACTCTGAGCGGAGAGGCGCTCTAGCTCGTCGATCAGCCTGGGAATATGTGAGACCGGCACCACCACATCCTCGTTGATCTTTTTCGGTGCGACATTACGCAGTGCTGGTGAGAGTGCCTTTCGGGTCTTCCATAGAGCCGCAATCTCCTCGGTGGTTTTGGCCTGGTGGATCTCGATCAGCCCTTCGACCGTTGCGGCCGTTGCCACCTCAGCTGCGATCTGTTCAATCGAGTGGCTGGCGCCGTCCACCTCGATCATCAGCAATGCGCCGACCTCCGGGGGCAGGGCCAGATCGGAGAAGTCGCGCACCATCTCGAGTGCCGCGCCATCCATGAACTCGAGCGCGCAGGGGGTGGTGGGTTGCGCCATGATGGCGGAGACCGCCTTGGCAGCGGCGTGGATGTCGCGATAGCTGGCCTGCAGGGTCTGCCTGGCCTGTGTCAGCGGGGTCAGCTTGAGGGTCGCCTCGGTGATGATGGCTAGGGTGCCTTCTGAGCCGATCAGCAGACGCGTCAGATCGTAGCCTACCACCCCCTTGGTGGTGTTGACGCCGGTGCGGATGGTCTGAGCGGCGCCGGTGACAGCCTGCAATCCAAGGGTGTTTTCCCGCGGCGTGCCATATTTGACTGCCCGGGGGCCGGCAGAGTTGTAGGCCAGATTGCCGCCAATCGTGCAGACCGAGGCGCTGGTCGGGTCCGGTGGCCAGAAGAAGCCGTGCTCTGCCAACGCTAGCTGCAAGGTCTGGTTGGTGACCCCGGGTTCCACCCGAGCGAGTCGGTTGCCGGGGTCGATATCCAGGATCCGGTCCATCCGCTCCAGAGAGAGCACGATTCCATGCTGGTCCGGCACCGTGGCGCCGGTGGTGCCGGTGCCCGCGCCGCGCGGGGTCAGCGGGATCTGGTGCCTGTTGCAGAGCGCCAGGATCGCTTCGATCTGCGCCGCCTCGCTGGCGAATACCACCGCCTGGGGCAGCGCCTGCTGGCGGCTGTTGTCGTAACCGTAGGGGAGGCAGTCGGCGGGTTCGGTGAGCAGCGCATCACTGCCGACAATCGCCTTCAAGGCCTTTTGCGCAACAGCCGGGAGCGGTGCGACCTTGCTGCTCAAGCTGAGTGGCAACGGCATCAGATGTATTCGAAGACCCGCACCACGCGGCGCACGCCGCTGATCTTGCGAACCTGCCCGGTGGCGGCATCCGCTTCGGCTCGGCTCACCAGCCCCATCAAATAGACCACGCCGCGTTCGGTGATTACCTTGATGCGCAGCGGATCGAAGCCTGGTAGCTTCACCTTGGTCAGTTTGAACTTTACTTCTGCCGAGAGGGCGGAGTCACGGGTGATTTCGCCAAACGAAGCGCCCGAGCCGACCTCCAATTCATTGACTACGCGGCGTACCTTCTCAACCTTTTTCACGATCTGTTCCGTACGCAGCCGATCACTTGCGGAGGCGGCTTGGCCGGTCAGCAACACCACCATATTGAAGCTGGTCACGCTGATATGGTTGTGCTCGGAGAGCGTGGCGTCGTTGCGCAGCAGGCTGGAAGCCTTCAGCTCAATATTCTGATCCTCGATGAAGGTGCCCATGGTTCGGCGGTCGTGAGCGATGGAGACGCCAGTGGCGGCGCCGCCCACGACGGCGGCGGCGCAGCCTTGTAGCAGAGTGACGGTGAATAGCAGGGAGACCAGTGGTACAACGAAATGGCTCATAAAATCCTCGTCAGTGGAGCGGTGTCAGTTGCCCAGTAGCTGTCGATCGATCAAGTCACACAGACAGTGGATGATCAGCAGATGGACCTCCTGAATGCGTGCGGTTACATCCGACGCAACGCAGAGTTCGACATCATCGGCCAGCAGGAGTTTCTTCAGCTCGCCGCCGTCCCGGCCGCAGAGAGCGATCACTCCCATGCCGCGCTCATGGGCCGCCTCCACCGCCGCATTGACGTTGACCGAGTTACCGCTGGTGGAGATCGCTAGCAGCAGATCGCCGGGCTGGCCAAGCGCCTCGATCTGGCGCGCAAACACGCGTTCATAACTGTAGTCGTTGGCGATCGCCGTGATGGTGGTGCTGTCGGTAGTCAGCGCGATGGCTGGCAGCCCTGGCCGCTCCCGCTCGAAGCGGTTGAGCATCTCGGAAGAGAAGTGCTGGGCGTCGCCGGCGGAGCCGCCGTTGCCGCAACTGAAGGTCTTGTTCCCCTCCAGCAGCCGGCTGACGATCAGCTCCGCGGCTGCGCTGATCTGATCGGTAAGCTGTGGCAGCGCGTCGATCTTGAGTTGGATGCTCTCGCTGAAAATCTGTCTGACGTGATCACTAAGTTCCATCGGTGCATTGTACCCGGTTGCCGATCCTCTGGGGATGGTGAATTGAAGAAAATCGGCTGCGATAGCTGTCAGTCTGGCTGCTCAGAAGGCATCAAAGGCGTTGCGGATCCACTCGACGCCGGGGGGCTGGTCACCGCTGATGGCGACCACGTCGAAGCGGCTCGGGCGGTCGGTCTGACGCAGCAGATAGTGGTTGGCGGCGGCGATCAGTTTGGCCCGTTTGGCGGCGGTGATGCTTTCGGCGGCGCTGCCGAAGTTGTCTGACTTGCGATAGCGCACCTCGACGAAGACCAGGCTGTTGCCATCCTGCATCACCAGATCGATTTCACCCTGCTTGGTGCGGTAGTTGCGCTCCAGCAGCCGCAGTCCCTCGGCCTGCAGATGACGGCAGGCAAGGCGCTCGGCCTGTTCGCCACGGATCAGGTGCTTGGCCTTCATGGTGAGACGACGGCTTCCGGGGTGAATGGCGTGACTGGCTGCTGCTCGGCAGCGCTTGGTTCGAGCTCAAGTTCGATCAGTTGCTCGTTGCCGAGCGGGGCTTCGATGCGCGGCGCATAACCGGTAAGTCGGGCCCGACCATTACGCATCTCCGCCCAGGCAAGCTGGCGATGGATGCGGTTTTTGTGGTCGAGGTAGAGGGTGCCGGTCTTGCCATCCAGGCTGCGGTTGGTGTCGGCGGCCAGGGCCGGCAGCTGTGGCAGCAGATTGTAGGCATCGATGCCGAGGGCATAGAGGCGCGCATAGCGCTGTTCGATGCTTGGGATCAGTCGCTTCAGCTGGTTGCGGGAGAGCGGGCTCTGGTCTTCCTGATCCAGCAGCCAGGGGATCTCGACAAACAAGATATGCCCCAGATCCTTGTCTTTCTCCGGTTCTGCGGCACCGCTGTAGATGTGTGAGGTGGCGTAGACTGGCAGCTGCCCGGCGTGGTGAAACTGTAGCTGCGGGCGCAGCTGACGTGCCTTTTGCGGGCGTGCCGCGAGAAAGATGAAGTCAGCATCCTGGCGCCGCCTGGGTTCATATTCGAGCGTGCGGTGAATGGTCTGCTGCAGCACCCGGCGGCGTTCGTTGCTCTCGTCCAGATTGAGCAGGCTGCGGATCGGTGCAGAGAAGTCGTTCTCCTTCGCCTGATACTGCTGCTGCTCCACCAGCACACCGCCCAGTGTCAGCCAGCGTGTGCGGAAACTCTCGGCGATACGCTCTCCCCAGTCGCCGCTGGGGGTGAGACTCAAGGCGCTGGTATGGCCCTCGAGCCAGGCACGTTCTGCCACCAGCTGCGCCTCGCCCTCTGGGGAGAGGCCGAACTGGTAGAGGTTGGCTGGCGGGGTGCCGCCATCGCTGGTGTGGTTGAGCGCCAGCAGCGGGATTGGGAAGCCATCGCTCTTCAGCAGCAGCGTCAGGGCCTGTTTGTTGAGTGGGCCTACGATCGCCTTGGCGCCCTGGCTGACTGCCTGGTCGATCGAATCGAGGATGGTGTCGGGATCGCTGCTGTCATAGAAACGCAGCTGTGGCCGACGGCTCGCCGGTTGCTGATACCAGGCGGCGAGCAGACCATCCTGTACCGCTTGGGCTACTTTGGCATAGATGCCACTGCGCGGCAGCAGGATCGCAATGTGGTCAACCGCGTCGAACTGCAGCAGCTGTTCGGCTGACTCGGCCCGCTGACCGGTTAGTAGCTGGGGCAGGGCGGGGTGGTTGGGGAAATCCTCCTGCCAGGCCTCGAGCCGGGTGCTGATCAGCGTCGGGTCATCGATGTTCGCCTTGGCGATGCGTGCCAGCTCCATCCAGCCGCCGAGGGTGCCCGGTGGCGATGGCTGCAGCAGCGTCAGGGCGGTGTCGGTCATCACCATCAGGCCCTGCAGCAGTTGGCGTTGGTTCGCCAGGCGCGCCTCTTCATCGAACAGGAGTTGATCGAGTTCGCTCAGTTCACGGGCGCTCTCCAGGCGGTTGCCGGAGAGGCGAAACGCCTCCGCCATGTTGCGATGGTAGCGCCGTTGCAAAGGTAGCGGCGCATCGGCGCTGGGCGGCGGCTGCATCAGATCGATGGCGTGGTCGATCATGCCTTGGTGCAGGGCCAGTTCTGCCTTCAGCATCTGCGTCTGTGGGATTAGCGTCGCCGGCAGTTGGGGGGTGGGCAGCTGGCTCAGGATCTGTTTCACGGCCTGCCAGTCACCGGCTTTGACCCAGCTCTCTGCCGCATCAAGCCGGATCTGTTCCTGCTCGGGCGAGCTGAGGCTTGCTGCCAGCTGTTCGAGCAGGCGGGCCGCTGCCGCATGCTCCCCCTGTTCGATCAGGCTGGCTGCCTGGGCCTGTAGAGAGGGTGGCTGCTTGACGGCTTCTGTGTCGTCCGGTCGGGGAGGAGTGCCGCCGCACCCCTGCAATAGCAGTAGTAGGGCAAACAGGGCGAGAATGGGGCGATAGAGGTTGTTGGCTTGCATGAGTCTCAAACGGGCGGCAGGATGGGCGTTGGTCCCGAGCATTGGAATGTAATGTGTCGAAAGGCGTACTTTACGTTGTAGCCACCCCCATCGGCAATCTTGATGATTTGAGCCGGCGTGCGGTGAAGGTGTTGTCGACGGTCGATCTGATTGCCGCGGAGGATACCCGCCATACTCGGCCGCTGTTGCGTCACTACGGCATCGCTACGCCGATGATGGCGTTTCACGAGCACAATGAGCGCGAGGCGATGGAGCGACTGTTGCAGCGCCTGGCGCAGGGTGAGCAGGTCGCGCTGGTCTCTGATGCGGGTACGCCGCTGATCAGTGATCCAGGTTTTCCGCTGGTGCGTGAGGCGCGTCAGCGGGGGATCGAGGTGGTGGCGGTGCCGGGGCCGAGTGCGGCGATTGCGGCGCTGTCGGTGGCGGGTCTGCCCACCGACCGGTTTCTGTTTGCTGGCTTCCCGCCGCGCCAGGGCGCGCAGCGCCGCCACTGGCTGGAGGCACTGCTAAAAGAAACCGCGACGCTGGTGTTCTATGAATCGAGCCACCGGATAAAGGCCTCGCTGGCGGATATGGCGGCGGTATTTGGTAGTGAGCGTCAGGCGGTGATCGCCCGAGAGCTGACCAAGCTGCACGAGACAGTGTTGAGCGGCAGCCTGAGTTCGCTGATTGAACAGGTCGAGGCAGATGCGAATCAGCGCAAGGGGGAGTTTGTGCTGCTGTTGGCGGGAGCGGAACCGGTTAATGTGACGGACTCTGGGGCGGATGCGGAACGGATCCTGCGGGTGCTGGTCGGCGAGTTGCCGCTGAAACAGGCGGCGGCGTTGACGGCGAAAATCACCGGCCTGAAAAAAAATGCGCTCTATCAGCAGGCGCTGGCATGGAAGACTGATAGCTGAGGCGGGGAAAGCAACACGGGAGAGAGCCATACAGGCCCTCTCCCATTGTCAGCTTAGTGTGTCACCTCGATCCGGCGTGCGGTCGGTGTGGTGGTCTTGGGAATGATGACTTCGAGCACGCCATCCTTGCCGGTGGCGGTGATGGCCTCTGCATCGGCATGTTCAGGCAGCGTGAAACGCCGGTAGAAGACGCCGTGTGAGCGTTCGATACGCCGGAAGTTTTCGCGTTCCTCTTCATGCTCAATGTGCCGTTCGCCGCGGATCGTCAGTACGCCATTCTCCATGGTGACTTCGATCTTTTCGGGATCAACGCCGGGGATGTCAGCATGCAGGACATACCGGTCATCCTCTTCCTTGATATCGACCGCGGGCACCCAGTCTCCACCCACAACATGGGTTGTGTCTTCTCTCTGGAGTTGAGGGGTGAACGCGCGATCCATATCACGGCGCAACTCTTCCATCATCTGCCAGGGGTCGTAACGTGTGATTTTCATGGCTTCCTCCTTCGTTTGCCCTCTCTATCTACCTTAAGTATGGGTCCGAAAGCGCCATTTTCAAGTTTGGGATGGATTGATTGTGCGTCACATAATTTATTGAAATGAAAGGTTAATATGCGCCGTATGCGGTGCCTTTGATGGTGTTTTTTTGTTGTGTTTTTTGGCGGCCTTTGCGGCTGTGTTTGTGACGCCGTCTGGGGGGGGTTATGGCGCTTCGTCGATTGGCTGGATCTCTCCTGCCGACCCTCTTTCCCGCGGGTTTGTGGCTGCCTTGCTGGCGCTCAGTTTTCGGTTGCCAACTGGGTATCAACTGGTGTTTACCGTTGCCGATCAGGTCGGCCCGCCCCATCTGTTTCAGGGCCTCTCGCAGCACTGGCCAGTTGGCCGGGTCATGGTAGCGCAGAAATGCCTTGTGCAGGCGGCGCTGTTTTAGGCCGCGTGCTACGGTGATGATTTCACCATCACGTCGGATCCGCTTCAGCGGGTTGCGGCCGGTATGGTACATCGCCGAGGCGATCGCCAGCGGGGTTGGCAGGAACGCCTGTACCTGGTCGAGACGGAAGCCGTTGGCCTTTAGCCAGAGGGCCAGATTGAGCATGTCCTGGTCTGAGCTGCCGGGGTGGGCGGCGATGAAGTAGGGGATCAGGTACTGCTCCTTGCCGGCCTCCATGGAGTATTTTTCGAATAGCTTCTTGAAACGTTGGTAGCTGCCGATCCCCGGTTTCATCATCTTGCTCAGAGGGGCCGCTTCGGTGTGCTCAGGCGCGATCTTCAGGTAGCCGCCAACATGGTGGGTGACCAACTCCTTTATATATTCAGGATCGCGCACCGCCAGGTCGTAGCGCAGGCCTGAGGCGATGAAGATGCGTTTGATTCCGGGCAGCTTGCGGGCTCGGCGATAGAGCCGGATCAGCGGGCGATGGTTTGTCTCCATGTTGGGGCAGATGTCGGGGTAGACGCAGGAGAGGCGGCGGCAGGCGGCCTCGACCTTTTTGTCCTTGCACTGCAGCCGGTACATGTTGGCGGTGGGGCCGCCCAGATCGGAGATGTTGCCAGTAAAACCAGGCACCTGGTCGCGGATCGTCTCCACCTCGCGGATGATCGAATCCTCCGATCGGCTCTGGATGATGCGCCCCTCGTGTTCAGTGATCGAGCAGAAGGTGCAGCCGCCGAAACAGCCGCGCATGATGTTGATCGAGAAGCGGATCATCTCCCAGGCCGGGTTTTTAGCATCGCCATAGGCTGGGTGGGGTTTGCGCGTATAGGGTAGCTCGTAGATGTGGTCGAGCTCCTTTGTGGTGAGCGGAATCGGCGGCGGGTTGAGCCAGACATCGCGCTTGCCGTGGCGCTGCACCAGGGCGCGGGCGTTGCCTGGGTTGGTCTCCAGGTGGAAGACCCGGGATGCGTGGGCGTAGAGCAGCTCGTCCGACTCCACCTGATCATAAGAGGGGAGACGGATTACGGTGTGGCTGCGCTCCAGTTTGCGGGGGCGGGTGTGCAGCGTGACGCGCTGCGTTGTGTCGCAGGCCGGCTCTGCCTGATAGGGACTGGAGTGCCTGATCGATGTGCCGGGGTGGTCAATCTGGGTTGAGTCGATCTCGCTCCAGCCCTCCGGCAGCTGCTGGCGCATCAGGCCAGTGCCGCGCACGTCGGTGATCTCTGAAATCTTCTCCCCCGCCGCTAGTCGGTGGGCCACCTCCACCAGCGCCCGCTCGGCGTTGCCGTAGATCAGCAGGTCGGCCTTCGAATCAGGCAGGATCGAGCGACGCACCTTTTCCGACCAGTAGTCGTAGTGGGCGATGCGACGCAGGCTTGCCTCGATGCCACCGATGATGATCGGTACTCCCTTGCAGGCTTCGCGGGCTCGCTGAGCGTAGACGATCACCGAGCGGTCGGGGCGCTTGCCGCCCTCGCCGTTGGGAGTATAGGCATCGTCGCTACGGATGCGCCGCTCGGCGGTGTAGCGGTTGACCATCGAGTCCATGTTGCCGGCGGTAATGCCGAAGAAGAGATTGGGACGGCCGAGACGCAGGAAGTCGCTGCTCGAGTGCCAGTCGGGCTGGGCGATGATGCCGACACGAAAGCCCTGGGCCTCCAGTAGCCGTCCGATCAGCGCCATGCCGAAGCTCGGGTGGTCCACATAGGCGTCGCCGGTGACGATAATGATGTCGCAGCTGTCCCAGCCCAAGTTGTCCATCTCTGCCCGCGACATCGGCAAGACTGGCGCGCTGCCGAAGCGTTTGGCCCAGTAGGGGCGATAGTCGAAGATATTTTTGGCTGGTTGCATGGATCAGGATCTTTTCGAGCGGCCCGTCTGGGGGCCATATCTTGCTTTTGATGCGATTATTGATAGGTGCCCAACCCGGCGGATCCATCTCGGGAACAAAATTCTGTGGCCGGGTTCGGCCATTTGGGAGCTATGGCTATTGCATCTTTTCCGCTAACCCAGTAGGTTGCTAGCGGGAGTCGGCCGGACAGTCGCTGCCTCGGCAACGAGGTGGAGGAAAGTCCGGGCTCCACAGGGCAGGGTGCCAGGTAACGCCTGGGGGACGCAAGTCTACGGAAAGTGCCGCAGAAAAGATACCGCCTAAGCGCCTTTAGCGCCGGTAAGGGTGAAATGGTGCGGTAAGAGCGCACCGCGCTGACGGTAACGCCAGTGGCAGGGTAAACCCCACCCGGAGCAAGACCAAATAGGGGAGCATTGGTGTGGCCCGCATCGCTCCCGGGTAGGTTGCTTGAGGTGCACGGTGACGTGCATCCCAGATGAATGGCTGTCCTCGACAGAACCCGGCTTACAGGCCGGCTCCCCCTTTTTTTAGCCTCTCGACGAATTTCCTCCCGCAAGCGCAACGCTGTTCTCATGTTTCACATTAGGTTTTTGCGTTACCTCTTTGTGTTTAAAGAGGTTTATCTTCTGTGTGAGCAACCTTAACTCCCGCGTGTAACTAATTGATCAAACAGGGGTTTTACAATCACTCTCCTTGACAAGGTGGAGATGCGGCACCTAAGATTGGAAAAAAGTGGAATAATGTGGGTAAGAGGGGAGTTTGTTTCCAAGCGGGGGGGTGAGCGGTGTTTCGTGGGGTTTCTGCCCTGAATCTGGATGCGAAAGGCCGCATGGCTATACCGACTCGGTATCGTGAGCGGCTGGTGGAATCCTGCGACTCCCAATTGGTAATCACCGTAGATAAAGACCGCTGCCTGCTGATCTACCCCGAGCCGGTTTGGGAGGAGATCGAGCAGAAGTTGAAGGCCTTGCCCTCATTCAATAGGGCGGCACGCAATTTACAGCGGCTCTATATCGGCCACGCCCACGATCTGGAAATGGATGCTCAAGGACGAATTCTGCTGCCGACGGAACTGCGTAAGTTCGCCAATCTGCAGAAACGGGTCGCCCTGGTGGGACAGGGCGACCGTTTTGAGTTGTGGGATGAAGAGACCTGGAATCGCAATCGGGATGAGTGGTTGGAAGAGGTTGACCTGAACGATCTTGACCTGCCAGAGGAACTTGAGTCGCTCTCGATCTGACGATGACAGAGATAACAACACATAGGCCGGTACTGCTGGAGGAGGCAGTAACAGCCTTAAATATTACAGCCGAAGGGATCTATATCGACGGCACCTTCGGTAGGGGCGGACACAGCCGGCGCATACTCAAGGTATTGGGTGAGCGGGGACGATTGATCGGTATCGACAAAGATCCACAGGCGATCGTCCATGGCAGAGAACAACTGGGGGGGGATGCACGGTTCACTATCGTGCAGCAGAGCTTTGCGATGATTGCGCAAGTGGCACAGAACGCAGGTGTGGCAGGCCGGGTTGATGGGGTCCTGCTGGATTTGGGTGTCTCTTCTCCTCAGTTGGATCAGGCTGAGCGGGGGTTTAGCTTTCTGCAGGATGGTCCATTGGATATGCGCATGGATCCCAATTCGGGGATGAGTGCTGCCCAATGGCTGGCGGCTGCGACAGACAAAGAGATCGCTGATGTGCTCAAGCGTTATGGCGATGCACGCCATGCACGTCGCATCGCGCGTGCCATCGTGGCGGCACGACAAGTTGAACCGATTCTGACCACCGGACGGCTGGCGGAGATCGTCAGCGCTGCCAACCCTGCCTGGGAAAAGGGCAAACACCCTGCGACACGCAGTTTTCAGGCGATTCGCATCTTCATTAATCGAGAACTGGATGACCTGCAGCAGTTTCTCGGTCAGGTACTGGAGGTGCTGCGCCCCGGTGGGAGGCTGGCGGTAATCAGCTTCCACTCGCTGGAGGACCGGATCGTCAAACGTTTCATGCGCGACCAGGCGAAGGGAGATCGCTTCCCTGCTGGTGTCCCGGTCACCCAGGCGCAGCTGCAGCCGCGTTTGAAACTGCTGGGCAAGGCGATACGGCCGGGTGCAGACGAGACCGAGTCGAACCCGCGGGCGCGCAGTGCCGTTTTGCGCGTTGCCGAGAGGCTTGCCTGATGTCGGCGCGGAGCTGGTTGCTCGCCCTTCTGATGGTTGCAGTGGTGCTGTCGGGGATCGGTGTGGTCTACGCAAAATACCTCAGCAGAAAGCAGTTTGTGCGTCTGCAGGAGTTACTGACAGAGCGGGAGAAGATCGGTATCGAATGGGGGCGTCTGCAGCTTGAGGAGAGCACACTCGCTACCCACTCGCGAGTGGAGCGGGTAGCGCGGGGCAGCCTCGGCATGCACCTGCCCCGGTTCGATGAAGTGGTGGTGATAAGGCGCTGAGATGGCGGCAAGCAAGAAAAAACGACAGCAGAGCGATACTGCGCGGGAACCCGGCTACCGGGGCCGGCGCTGGCTTGTGCTCGGCATTTTTCTGCTCGCCTATGGTCTGTTGGTGTGGGGGGCGATCGACCGCCAGGTGCTGCAGACCACGTTTCTGCAGGAGCAGGGTGAGCGCCGTTACCTGCGGGTGATGAAGGTGAGCGCCAGTCGCGGCATGATCACCGATCGCAACGGCGAGCCACTGGCGATCAGCACCCCGGTCAAGACTGTTATCGCCAACCCACGCAAAATTAATGTGGACGGGAAGACGATCGGCGCGCTGGCCGCCATCCTTGATTTGGATGCCGACTGGCTGCGCCGGCAGCTTTCGCGCGACAAGGGGTTCGTCTTTCTCAAGCGGCGTATCGACCCGGACACTGCTGCGGAGGTGGAAGCACTCAATATCAAAGAGATCAGTCTGGTCTCCGAATATCGCCGTTTCTACCCCAGTGGCGAGGTGATGGCCCATGTGCTCGGCTTCACCGGGATGGACGACCAGGGACAGGAGGGCATGGAGCTGGCCTACGACGAGTGGCTGAAGGGTGCGCCCGGCGCCAAGCGGGTGATCAAAGATGGCCATGGCCGGGTGGTGGAGAATGTGGAGAATATCCGCAGCCCAAAACCGGGCAACGAACTGGTCCTGAGCATTGACCGGCGGCTGCAGTTTCTCGCCTATCGCGAGCTGAAGGCGGCAGTCACTAAACACAAGGCGAAGTCGGGTTCGGCTGTGATTCTCGATGTGCGCAGTGGCGAGGTGCTGGCGATGGTCAACCGTCCCTCCTATAACCCGAATGCACGGCGCGACAGCCACCACTCCAGTTTCCGCAACCGCGTGGTGACCGATGTCTTCGAACCGGGCTCGACGCTCAAGCCGTTCACTGTTGCTGCCGCCCTGGAACAGGGCCGTTTCACCGCTGACACACCGATTGACGTCAATCCAGGACAGCTGCGGGTGGGGCGCCATTGGGTGCGCGATCATCGCAACTATGGCCGTATCGATGTTAAGACGGTGCTGCAGAAGTCGAGCAACGTGGGGATTAGCAAGATCGCCTTGGCGCTCAAGCCGGAGACCCTCTGGAACTTCTACACCCGACTCGGCTTCGGCAGCAGCAGCGAGAGTCTTTTTCCCGGCGAGTCGAGTGGCAGCCTGCCCCACTTTTCTGACTGGAGCGCGTTTGAACAGGCCACCCTCTCCTTCGGCTATGGGCTGGCACTGACCCCCCTGCAACTGGCCCGCGCCTATGCGGTGATCGCCAATGACGGGGTGCAGCTGCCGGTCTCGATGTTGAAGCTGGAGCAGCCGTCGAAAGGGAAACGGGTGATGCGCCGCAGCAATGCCCGTGCCCTGGTGAAGATGCTGGAGGCGGTGGTCGCCGAGGGTGGTACCGCACCGCAGGCGGCGGTGCCTGGCTACCGGGTGGCGGGCAAGACCGGTACCGCCAAAAAGTCGGTCAAGGGAGGGTATGCGGATGATCGCTACCTCGCCCTGTTTGTCGGCATGGCGCCGGCGACCGATCCACGCTTGGTGATGGCGGTGCTGATCAATGAACCCCGAGGTAAAGAGTTCTATGGTGGCAAGGTTGCGGCCCCGGTCTTCTCCCGGGTGATGAGTGGCGCGCTGCGGATTCTCAATATCCCCCCCGACAACCTGGCGTTGCCGTCGGGGTCGCGACTGGTACAGATGGAAGCGGGGCGATGAAGAGTGCGATGAACAGGTCTCAGACCGTGTCGCTGCAGGATCTGCTGGCAGGCTTGGCAGAGATCGATGCCGCCCAGGAGCGCCCCATCTCCTGCCTTGCCATCGACAGCCGCAACCTCTGCCCCGGCGGGCTGTTTCTCGCCTGTCAGGGGGGCGACCGGCACGGTCTCGACTTTACCGAACAGGCGCTGGCGCAGGGGGCAGTGGCGATCGCCTGGGAGCCAAATGGCCCTGAGGTCAATCGACAGGCGGAGCGGTTGGCGACGCAACTCCCGATTCCATTGATTCGAGTGGAGGGGCTGACACGTCTGGCGAGCCTGATCGCCGCCCGCTTTTTCGCCTATCCCAGCCGTTCGATGACGGTGATCGGTGTTACCGGAACCAACGGCAAGACCAGCGTTAGCCATCTGCTGGCCCAGGCCCTCGATAGCGAGGCGCGTTGCGGCGTGGTTGGTACCCTCGGCGCAGGTTTCCCAGAGGCCCTGGAGGCCACCGGCTACACCACCCCGGATGCGGTCAGCGTGCAGGGGTTGCTGGCGGAGCTGAAAGCAAAGGGCGCGCGCAGCGTGGCGATGGAGATCTCCTCTCATGCGCTGCATCAATCGCGGGTCGAGGCGGTGCACTTCGATATCGCCGTGTTCACCAACCTCAGCCGCGACCACTTTGACTACCATGGCAGCTTTGGCAACTATGCCGCGGCCAAGCGGCGTCTGTTTCAGATGCCCGACCTGCGCTGTGCGGTGCTCAACATGGATCAGCCGTTTGGCCTGGAATTGCTCGGCAGTCTGGCCGGCGATGTGGATGCAGTGGGCTACTCCGCCGACCTTGAGAGTGCCTTCCCAGAGCGTCTGAGTGGCTGGATACGGGCCGAACGCATTCTGCCCACCGCGCGGGGCATGGAGATCCAGCTGGAGAGCAGCTGGGGCTCAGGTCTGTTGCAGACCGAACTGATGGGCAGCTTCAATGCCGACAACCTGCTGGCAGCGCTGGCGGTGCTGCTCTACAAAGGGTGGGACTGGTCCGAAGCGATCGCTGCACTCGCCTCGATCAAAACTATTGCCGGTCGACTGGAGCGCTTCGAAGGCGAGGCTGGGCCGATGGTGATTGTCGACTACGCCCACACTCCAGATGCCCTGCAAAAGGCGCTCGAGGTGTTGCGTGGCCACTGCCAGGGTTCGCTCTCGGTGGTGTTCGGCTGCGGCGGCGACCGCGACCGTGGTAAGCGACCGCAGATGGGAGCGGTCGCTGAGCGCCTCGCCGATCGGGTGATCCTCACCGATGACAACCCGCGTAGTGAGGCCAGTGAGACGATCATCCAGCAGATTCTGAGCGGCATGCAGCAACCCGACATGGTGCAAGTTGAGACAGATCGGGCTCAAGCGATCCGTCTGGCTGTGGAGTCTGCCGGCACCGATGATCTGGTGCTGATCGCCGGCAAGGGCCACGAGCGCTGGCAGGAGATCGGCGATCGACGCATCCCCTTCGATGACCGGGAGCAGGTGCAGCGGCTGCTCGGTATTGCTGCGGAGGGGCAGCAGTGAATCAGTTCAGCCTCTATCAGGCTGCGGAGCAGATCAACGGTATGCTGTTCGGCATGGAGCGCAGCTTTGGTGCGGTCAGCACCGATACCCGCACCCTGCAGCCCGGTGATCTCTACGTGGCCTTAAAGGGCCCCAACTTCGATGGCCACGAGTTTCTCTACGAGGCCGAACTGCGCGGTGCGGTGGCGGCGCTGGTCAGTGAACGCACGACTGCGCACCTACCGCTGATCCTGGTCGATGACACCCGGCTCGCGCTGGGGCGGCTGGCGGCGGCTTGGCGTCAGGCCTTCCCGGTGCCGCTGGTGGCGGTGACCGGCTCCAACGGCAAGACTACGGTCAAGGAGATGCTTGCCGCGATCCTCAGCCAGCGCGGCAAGGTGCTGGCGACCCAGGGCAATCTGAACAACGATATCGGCATGCCGCTGACCCTGCTACGCCAACAGGATGAGGCGTTTGCGGTGATCGAGATGGGGGCCAATCACCCAGGCGAGATCGCCGTCCTGAGCGGGATCGCGCGCCCCGACGTGGCACTGATCACCAGCGCTGGGGCCGCTCATCTGGAGGGTTTCGGCACGCTCGACGGCGTCGCCAAGGCGAAGGGGGAGATCATCCAGGGTCTGACCGACGACGGCACGCTGGTATTGAATCGTGATGATGCCTACTTTCCCTTCTGGCAGAAGCAGGCCGAGGGTCGGCGTTTGCTGACCTTCGGCACCCATCCCGAGGCGCAGTTGCGACTGGATGCGGAGGCCGCCGAGACCCGCTGGGAGGCGGACGGCTTTATCGTGCATGCGCCGCTCTTCTATCAGGACACAGAGCTGCAGTTAAAGCTGGCCCTCGGTGGACGCCACAACCTGATCAATGCTGCTGCCGCCGCTGCCGCTGCGATTGCCCTAGGGGCCTCTGAAAAGGATGTGGTGGCAGGTCTGGCCGGCATGCGGCCGGTGAAAGGGCGTCTGCAGACCCGCATGGCGGCGGGCGTACGGCTCATCGACGACAGCTACAACGCCAATCCCGATTCGGTCAGCGTCGCCATCGAGCTGTTGGCGCAGGCACCGGGGCAGCGTTGGCTGGTGCTGGGTGATTTGGCCGAACTGGGCCAGGGCGCAGTGCGCCTGCACCGGCAGATTGGTGAACAGGCGCAGCGTGCCGGCATCGATGTGCTGTGGAGTGTGGGAGAGCTAAGCCGCGAGGCGTCGGTGGCGTTTGCCGGGGCCGGGCGCCATTTTGAAGATAGGGAGGCACTGGCGGAGGCGCTGCGGGAGGGCGCAGCTAGTGGTGACACGATACTTATAAAGGGCTCACGATCTGCCGGGATGGAGCAGGTCGTAGATGCCTTGGCCGGCCAGGGGGGAGACTGACCATGCTGCTTTATCTGACAGACTGGCTCGCGCAGTACCACAGCGCGTTCAATGTCTTTCAATACTTGACCATGCGCACCATCCTTGGCGTGCTGACTGCACTGCTGATCTCGCTGCTGGTGGGGCCGGTTATGATTCGCCGGCTGAGCCACCATCAGATCGGCCAGACGGTGCGCGATGACGGCCCGGAGAGCCACTTCTCCAAGGCCGGTACACCGACCATGGGCGGTGCGCTGATTCTGGTGGCGATCACCATCGCCACCCTGTTGTGGGCCGACCTGGGCAACCGTTATGTCTGGATCGTGCTGATCGTCACCCTGTTGTTCGGCATCATCGGTCTGGTCGACGACTACAAAAAGCTGGTGAAGCGTGACCCACGCGGCTTGATCGCCCGTTGGAAATATTTCTGGCAGACCCTGGTCGGGTTGGCGGTGGCCGTGACCTTTTATGTGACCGCGAATGCGCCGGAAGCGACTGAGCTGCTGGTCCCCTACACCAAGAACCTGGCCATCGACCTGGGGCCCTGGTTCATCCTCTTCGCCTATCTGGTGATCGTCGGTTCCTCCAATGCGGTCAACCTCACCGATGGTCTGGATGGGCTGGCGATCCTGCCCACTGTGATGGTGGGCGGCGCGCTGGGCATCTTCGCCTATCTCACCGGGCATGTGGATTTTGCTGGCTATCTGAAGATTCCCTACCTGCCCGGAGTGGGTGAGCTGGTGGTGTTCTGTGCTGCGTTGGTGGGGGCCGGGCTGGGCTTCCTCTGGTTTAACGCCTATCCGGCCCAGGTCTTCATGGGAGATGTGGGTGCGCTGGCCCTCGGCGCTGCGCTGGGTGCGGTAGCGGTGGCGGTGCGCCAGGAGATGGTGCTGTTCATCATGGGCGGGGTGTTCGTGATGGAGACGGTCTCGGTGGTGCTACAGGTCAGCTCCTTCAAGTTGACCGGGCGACGTATCTTCCGCATGGCGCCGCTGCACCACCACTTTGAGTTGAAGGGGTGGCCTGAACCGCGGGTCATCGTACGTTTCTGGATCATCACCGTGGTTCTGGTGTTGATCGGACTGGCGAGTTTGAAGATCCGCTGATGCCAAACGTGATGCAACAAACCGCCAGAACGCTGGTCGTCGGGCTGGGCAAAACCGGCCTCTCCTGCGCCCGCTACCTCACTGCCCAAGGGGTCGCGGTGGCGGTGACCGACAGTCGTCAGCAGCCGCCGGGGCTGCAGGCGCTGCGCGAGGAGATGCCCGATCTGGCGCTGTTTCTCGGCGGCTTCCAGCCGGAGGTGTTCGCGGCGGCCGAACGGCTGGTGATCAGCCCCGGGCTGTCGCTACAGACCCCGGTGATCGGCGCTGCCATCGAGCGTGGCGTCCCGGTGGTGGGGGATATCGAGCTGTTTGCCCAGGCGGCCAACGCGCCGATCATCGCAATCACCGGCTCCAACGGCAAGAGCACCGTCACCACCCTGCTGGGTGAGATGGCGAAGGTGGCTGGGCTCAACGTGGCGGTGGGCGGCAATCTGGGCGAACCGGCCCTTGATCTGCTGGATGAGGATGTGCAGCTCTATGTGGTCGAGCTCTCCAGTTTTCAGCTGGAGACCACCCAGAGCCTGCGGGCGAAGGTGGCAGTGGTGCTGAATATCGCTGCCGATCACATGGATCGCTACGTCAGTCTGGATGACTACATCGCAGCCAAGGCGGTGGTCTACCGCAATGCCGAGCAGCGGGTGGTTAACCGGGATGATCCCCGGGTGGTGGCGATGGTGGCCGATCTTGATAACACGCTCGGCTTTACCCTTGGTGAACCAAAAGGTGAGGATTTTGGCGTCAGGCGCGTGGCAGGGAAGCGCTGGCTTTGTCGTGCTAACGAGTTGCTGATGCCGGCTGCGGATCTGCGCATTCCTGGTGAGCACAACCTGGCTAACGGATTGGCGGCTTTGGCCTTGGGCAGCGCTGCCGGGTTGGCGATGGCGCCGATGCTGGAGGCACTGCGCGGTTTCTGCGGCTTGCCGCACCGCACCGAGTTTATCGCCGAAAAGCGTGGGCTGCGTTGGTATAACGACTCCAAGGGGACCAATGTTGGTGCCACCGCTGCGGCGCTGGAGGGGTTGCACCCGGAGCATGGCGAGAGCCGCACCGTGCTGATTGCCGGTGGTGACTGCAAAGGGGCCGATTTCAGCGAGCTGGCGCCGGTGGTGGCGCGCACTGCACGGGCGGTGATCCTGATCGGTCGGGATGCGCCGCTGATCGAAGAGGTGCTGAGCGGCTGCGCCCAGCTGGTGCATGTAAAATCGATGAAGAACGCGGTTGAGCTGGCGGCTCAGCATGGGTTGCCAGGGGACCGCGTGTTGCTCTCCCCCGCCTGCGCCAGTTTTGATATGTTCGCCAGTTTTGAGGATCGGGGTGAGCAGTTTGCTCGGGCGGTGGAGGCGCTGGACGAATGAATACAGCAGTACGCCCGCAAGCGATAACCGGCAAAGGTGGTTCGCTGCCAGCCCTGCCGCAGCTCGACTACTGGCTGTTGGGCGCCGCTTTGGTGCTGCTCTGTTTTGGCATGGTGATGGTCGCCTCTGCCTCGATGTGGGTGGGTGAGCGCATCGGCGGCACGCCTTTTTTCTATGTTATTCGTCACGCCATCGCTATCGGTCTGGGCGTCAGTGCAGCGCTGCTGTTGTCGCAGGTTTCGATCCGGCAGTGGCAGCAGGCGGGGCCGCTGCTAGTGTTCTTGGGTATGGGATTGCTGTTGATTTTGCTGATGCCCGGCGTCGGCAAGACGGTTAATGGTGCGACCCGTTGGATTCCGCTGGGGCCATTCAACCTGCAGAGCTCGGAGTTCATGAAGCTCTTCATGGTGATCTACATCGCCGGTTATCTGGTGCGTCGTAGTGAGGAGGTCAGCAACTCTTTCTGGGGCTTTGTTAAGCCGATGCTGGTGCTGGCTCCGACTGGGGTGCTGATCCTGCTACAGCCCGATTTCGGCACCACGGTGGTGCTGTTTGCGACGGTGCTCGGCATGTTGCTGCTTGGCGGTGTGAAGCTTTGGCAGTTCTCGATCTTGCTTGGCATGGCGGTCTCCGCCGCCAGCGCGCTGGCCTACTTCTCCACCTATCGTTGGGCGCGCATTACTTCCTTCGTCAACCCCTGGGATGATCCCTTCAAGAGTGACTTCCAGCTCTCCCAGGCGCTGATCGCCTTCGGTCGCGGTGAGATCAGCGGTGTCGGTCTGGGCAACGGTATACAGAAGCAGTTTTATCTGCCGGAGGCCCACACCGACTTCCTGATGGCGGTGGTCGGTGAGGAGTTCGGCCTGATTGGTACCTTGGTGGTGATCGCGCTGTTCTTCTTCATCAGCTGGCGGGCGTTTGGCCTCGGCTGGCGAGCTGAGCGTCTGGGGCAGCGCTTTTCTGCCTATCTGGCCTACGGGTTTGGCATCTGGATCGGCATCCAAGCGTTCATCAACATCGGTGTGAATGTGGGAGTGCTGCCGACCAAGGGGCTGACCCTACCGTTCATGAGCTACGGTAGTAACAGCATTGTTGTTGTCTGTATTGTGATGGCTCTGCTACTGCGGGTTGATTACGAAGTGCGTCAGGCGTCCCGGGAGACACAGAGGAGGGTCGCCAAGTGGAGTCGCGCGTGATGGTGATGGCCGGCGGTACTGGCGGGCATGTATTTCCGGCACTGGCGGTGGCGCAGTGGCTGCAGCAGCAGGGCTGCGGGGTGTTCTGGTTGGGCACCCCCGGTGGTATGGAGTCACGTCTGATCCCGCACTACGGCATTGAGATCGAGCAGGTCGAGATCAAAGGTGTGCGTGGGACAGGGTTGAAACGTCGTCTGGCCGCCCCTTTCGTGTTGCTGCGCGCGCTCTGGCAAGTGTCAGTGATCCTGCGGCGCAAGCGGCCCGCTCTGGTGCTTGGTATGGGCGGTTTTGTCTCCGGTCCTGGCGGCCTGATGGCCTGGGTGATGCGCATCCCGTTGGTGATCCAGGAGCAGAATGCGGTGCCGGGGCTGACCAACCGGCTGCTGGCGCCGCTGGCTCGACGGGTCTTCGAAGCCTTTCCCGGCAGCTTTGATGCGGCTCGTAGGGCCCTCAATTCGGGTAATCCGGTGCGCGCTGAGATCACTGCGTTGGCGGCGCCGGCTGAGCGGTTTGCGGCGCGCAGCGGGCCGCTGCGACTGTTGGTGCTGGGCGGCTCCCTGGGGGCTCAGGCATTAAATGAGACCGTGCCGAAGGCACTGGCGCTGCTTGAGCCGGCGCAGCGGCCGCAAGTGCGCCACCAGGCGGGTGAGCGGAATTTCGTGGTGGCGCAGCAGGCCTATCGGGACCTCGGCATCAGCGCCGAGGTGAAACCTTTTGAAGAGGATATGGCGGCGGCCTACGGCTGGGCTGATCTGGTGATCTGCCGGGCTGGTGCGCTGACCATCTCGGAGCTGGCGGCAGCCGGTCTGGGAGCGATCTTAGTGCCCTATCCCCATGCGGTGGATGACCACCAGACCCGGAATGCTGCCTTCCTGGTGAATGCCGGGGCGGCGCAATTGCTGCCGCAGAGCGAGCTGGATGCGGCGGATCTGGCAGATCGATTGAGTCGCCTGAGCGCTGATCGTGGCGAACTGATGAAGATGGCCGGGGCCGCACGTGCCTTGGCACAACCTGACGCAGCAGAGCGGGTTGGTCGCGCCTGTCTGGAGGTAATGAACCATGAATGAAGCGGTAAGACGTCGCCACGCCCCGGACAGCATGGGCCGCATGCGACGCATCCACTTTGTCGGCATCGGCGGCGCCGGCATGAGCGGCATCGCCGAGCTGATGCTCAATCTTGGCTATGAGGTTTCTGGTTCGGATCAGCGTGAAAGCGTGGTGACCCAGCGCCTGAGTGACCTCGGCGCCGAGGTGTTTCTCAGCCATCAGGCGGGCAACGTGATCGGCTCGGATGCGGTGGTGATCTCCAGCGCTGTTAAAGAGGACAACCCCGAGGTGGTGGCGGCTCGGGAGGTACGTATTCCGGTGGTGCCGCGGGCAGAGATGCTCGCCGAGATCATGCGCTTCCTCTACAGCATTGCGGTGGCCGGCACCCACGGCAAGACCACTACCACTAGCCTGATCGCCAGCGTGCTGGCCGAGGGTGGGCTCGACCCGACCTTCGTCATCGGTGGCCGGCTCAACAGCGCTGGTGCCAATGCCAGGCTCGGAGAGGGAGACTATCTGGTGGCCGAGGCGGATGAAAGCGATGCCTCGTTTCTCTATCTGCAGCCGATGCTGTCGGTGGTGACCAATATCGACGCCGATCACATGGCCACCTACGGCGGTGATTTCGAGCGGCTGCGCGCCGCCTTTCTGGAGTTTTTGCACCATCTGCCTTTCTACGGCCTGGCGGTGCTCTGCATCGATGATCCCGAGGTGCGGCGATTGTTGCCGAAGGTGACCCGGCGGATTCGCAGCTACGGCTTCTCCGAGGATGCCGACGTGCGCGCGGTGGATGTCGAACAACAGGGCTTGACCACCCGCTTCAGGCTCGAATGCGAAGGCTGGGAGCGCGGCCAGCAGATCAGCCTTAACATGCCGGGCCGGCACAATGTGCTGAATGCGCTGGCGGCGGTAGCAGTGGCCTTGGAACTAGGGGTGGAGCCGGCCGCCATCCAACGGGCGCTACAGAGTTTTCAGGGCATCGGGCGACGGTTTCAGACCAAGGGCGAATGCCGCTGTGCGGCTGGTCAGGTGCTGCTGGTGGATGATTACGGGCACCATCCACGGGAGATCGCCGCAACCCTGCAGGCGGTGCACGAGGGGTGGCCTGGCCGGCGTATCGTGCTGGCGTTTCAGCCGCACCGCTTCAGCCGCACCCAAGAGCAGTTCGATGACTTTGTGCAAGTGCTCTCGCAAGCGGATGTGCTGTTGCTGACTGAAGTCTATGCAGCTGGCGAGGCGCCGATCCAGGGGGCTGACGGGCGCGCCCTGAGTCGTGCGGTGCGAGCCCGAGGGCAGGTCGATCCGGTGTTCGTTGAGCCGCTGGATGAACTGCCGGAGATCATCGCTGGCATTCTGCGTGACGGTGACATCGTGCTGACCCTGGGGGCGGGCAGCATCGGTACGATCGCCGCCCGCCTGCCAGAGATCCTCTGTGAGGGAGGTGAATCATGAGTGTGAGTTTTGATATGCGACGGTTGCATCATGGATGTGGTGAATCCTTGCTGCCTCATGCTGGCGGTCGTGGGTTTGTGCCTTTCCAGATAGCTCAGGCTGGCGTCAAACAGATTCAGGCAGGTAGCCGACGAGCCGACAAGCAGGCCAGCTTGGCTCAGCAGCAGGCTGCGTTGGTGAGTGGGAGGGACTCGCGTTGATGGCGGCGATGCAACCGCAGGGGCTGCGCGGCGAGATGCGTTACGACGAGCCCATGGCACGCCATACCACCTGGCGGGTGGGTGGCCCGGCGCGGCGTTTCTATCGCCCCGCCGACCGCGAGGATCTGATCCTGTTTCTGCAGGGTTTGCCAGAAGATGAAACGCTCTTCTGGCTTGGCCTGGGCAGCAACCTGCTGGTACGCGATGGGGGCTTCGACGGTACCGTGATCGCCACCCAGGGACGGCTCGATCGAATCGAGTGGCGCGGCGAACGCCAGCTCTATGTCGAGGCTGGAGTCACCTGCGCCAGGGTAGCAAGAATGGCCGCTCGGGCGGGGCTCTGCGGCGTGGAGTTTCTGGCAGGCATCCCCGGTACCTTGGGCGGCGCCCTGGCGATGAACGCCGGCGCGTTTGGCGGTGAGATCTGGCCACGGGTGATCGGTGTCGAGATGGTTGATCGGCGCGGCCGGCTGTGGTGGCGCTCGCCGGATGAGTTTGAGATCAGCTACCGCTCGGTCAAGGGGCGAGCGGGGGAGTGGTTTCTCGCCGCAGAGCTGCAACTGCTGCAGGGTGATGCGGACAGTACCCAGGCGAAGATCCGTTCTTTGTTGGAGCGCCGCGGCGCGACCCAGCCGACCCGCATGCCGAGTTGTGGCTCGGTGTTTCGCAATCCGCCGGGAGATCACGCGGCGCGCCTGATCGAGGCTGCGGGCCTCAAGGGGCTGCAGATCGGTGGTGCCCAGGTTTCGGAGAAACACTCCAACTTCATCGTTAATACGGGTGAGGCGACTGCAGCTGATATCGAGGCGCTGATCGAGCGGGTTCAGCAGCAGGTGGAGGCGCGCAGCGGAGTGCGTTTGGTCACTGAGGTGCACCGCATTGGAGAGCCGCTATGAACCATTTCCAGCCAGCAGAATTCGGTAAGGTAGCGGTGCTGATGGGCGGGTGCTCTGCGGAGCGGGAGGTCTCGCTGCGCAGCGGTGACGCGGTTTTTCAGGCGTTGTTGCGTCAAGCTATTGACGCCCATGCGGTGGATTCCGCCGAAAATCTGTTGGAGCAGTTGAGCGAAGGCGGCTTTGATCGTGCCTTCATCGTGCTACACGGCCGTGGCGGTGAAGATGGCACGGTGCAGGGGGCGCTTGAATCGATCGGCCTGCCCTACACCGGCAGTGGTGTGCTGGGCTCGGCCCTGGGGATGGACAAGTACCGCACCAAGGCACTCTGGAGTGGTTTAGGCCTGCCAACCCCGGAGTCGCGCCTGATCGAGCGGGAGTCTGATCTGGAGGCCTCGGCCGCACTGGGTTTTCCGCTGATGATCAAGCCTGCCCGGGAGGGTTCAAGCATTGGTATGACACGAGTCGGTAGCCGGGGTGAGCTGGAACAAGCCTGGCAGATGGCGGCTGAGTACGACCCGATGGTAATGGCGGAGCGCTGGATCACCGGCCAGGAGTACACTGCCAGCCTGCTCGGGGGCAAATCGCTGCCGCTGATCCGTCTCGAGACACCTCGCACATTTTATGACTACGAGGCCAAATATAGCGCCGATTCAACCCGTTACCACTGCCCCTGCGGCCTGCCTGCGGCAGAGGAGCAACGTCTGCAGCAGCTGGCTGCAAAGGCCTTCGAGGCGGTGGGCGCCAGCGGCTGGGGGCGGGTTGATCTGATGCTGGATGAAGCGGGCGAGCCTTGGCTGATCGAGGTTAACACGGTGCCGGGCATGACCGATCACAGTCTGGTGCCGATGGCGGCCAAAGCGGCCGGGATAGGATTCGATGAGCTGGTGATGCAGATTTTGCGAACCAGTCTGGAGCTTGCAGAGGGATGAAGCGCAGACTTAAAAAACGGCCGGCGCCTGGACGATTCGCCATGGTGGCTGGTTTTCTGCATCGTTGGGGGGTGATGCTGAGCGTCGTCGCCCTAAGCCTGGCTGCAGTGCTCTGGGGCTACCAGTGGCTGCAGCAGCCGGGAGTGATGCCGCTGCGCTCCGTGGGGATCGATGGTGAGGTTAGGTATCTGGATCGTGGGTTGCTGGAAAAGACCGTGCACGAGTCGATCCGGGGCGGCTTTTTCAGCGTCGATCTGCAGGCCGTGCGTAGTGCGGTCGAGGGACTGCCTTGGGTCGATCGGGTGAGTGTGAAGCGGCTCTGGCCCGATCGGATTGAGGTGTCAGTGGTGGAACATGAGCCTCTGGCCAGATGGGGTAAAGACGCCCTGGTGAACCAACGTGGTGAGATCTTTCGCCCGCGCAGCCTGCCGAAGATTCCCGGGCTGGTCAGCTGGGAGGGGCCGGATGCGAATGTGGCCTTGATTCACCGGAATTATCGCCGGATTCGGGCGCTGCTGGAGACGGTAGAGATGAAGCTGAAGCGCATTGTTGCTGATCAGCGTAACGCCTGGACCCTCTATACCGATGAGGGGCTGGCGCTGGTGCTTGGGCGCGGAGATGCTGCGCAGCAATTGGCGCGTTTTGTGCCTCTCTATCCGGAATTGCGCGCCAGCCGGAAACAGAAACTGCTACGGATCGATCTCCGATACACCAATGGATTCAGTGTGACCTGGGAGACTCAAATGGATCACTCGGAAAGCGCGAACTATCCACAGATGTTGTTTCGCCCAAACCGGGGAGTGGATGTCTGAATGACAAAGAAGATTGAAAAGAACCTGATCATCGGACTCGATATCGGCACCTCCAAGGTGATGGCGGTTGTCGGCGATCTCAGGCCTGATGGCGAGATCGAGATCATCGGTATCGGCTCGCACCCCTCGCGGGGATTGAAGAAAGGTGTGGTGGTCAATATCGAGTCAACGGTGCAGTCGATCCAGCGTGCCATGGAGGAGGCGGAGCTGATGGCTGGCTGTGAGATTCACTCGGTCTACGCCGGGGTGGCGGGCAGCCACATCCGCAGTCTCAACTCCTACGGCATCGTCGCAATCCGTGACAAAGAGGTGACGCAGAGTGATGTGGAGCGGGTGGTCGATGCGGCCCGCGCGGTGGCGATCCCCGCTGATCAGCGCATCCTGCACATCCTGCCGCAGGAGTTCATCATCGATGAGCAGGAAGGGATTCGTGATCCGATTGGCATGTCTGGGGTGCGCCTGGAAGCGCGCGTGCACATGGTTACCGGCGCGGTGAGCGCGGCGCAGAACATCATCAAGTGTGTGCGACGCTGCGGTCTGGAGGTGGATGACCTGATCCTGGAGCAGCTCGCCTCCAGCTATGCGGTGTTGAGTGAGGATGAGAAGGAACTCGGCGTCTGCCTAGTCGATATCGGTGGCGGCACGACCGATATTGCGGTCTTTACCGGTGGTTCGATTCGCCACACTGCGGTGATCCCGATTGCTGGTGATCAGGTTACCAACGACATTGCGGTAGCACTGCGTACCCCGACTCAGCATGCTGAAGATATCAAGATCAAATATGCCTGTGCGCTGACCCAGCTGGCGACTAGCGACGAGACTATAGAGGTGCCTTCGATCGGTGACAGGCCGCCGCGCAGGTTGTCGCGGCAGACCCTGGCCGAGGTGGTGGAGCCGCGGTACGAGGAGTTGATGATGCTGGTCCAGGCAGAGCTGCGGCGCAGTGGCTATGAAGATGTCATCGCCGGCGGCGTGGTGATGACCGGAGGCAGTGCAAAGATGGAGGGGGCGATCGAGCTGGCGGAGGAGGTCTTCCATATGCCCGTTCGGCTCGGAGTCCCGCAGACAGTGTCGGGGTTGGCAGATGTGGTACGCAATCCGATCTATTCGACCGGTGTGGGGTTGTTGCAGTTTGGTCGGCACAATCAGTATGGCGGCACATCGGAACCGATGGGCACAGGTGGCTTACGGGGGGCCTGGCAGAGCATGAAAAATTGGTTTCAAGACAATTTCTGAATGAGAGATTAAGGGCGCGGCTGAGGTAGGAACCTAGGAGGTAGGCAATGTTTGAGCTCTTGGATACACATAGTACAAACGCGGTAATCAAGGTTATCGGCGTGGGTGGCGGCGGCGGCAACGCGGTCAATCATATGGTGAATGGTGAGATCGAGGGCGTGGATTTCATCTGCGCCAATACCGATGCGCAGGCGCTGCGCAGCAGCGAGGTGCGTACGCTGTTGCAGCTCGGTTCAGATATCACAAAAGGACTAGGTGCAGGAGCGAATCCCGAGATTGGCCGGCAGGCGGCACAGGATGATCGGGACCGTATCGTTGAGGTACTGGAGGGGGCCGATATGATCTTCATCACCGCTGGGATGGGTGGTGGTACTGGTACCGGGGCGGCGCCGGTGGTCGCGGAGATCGCCAAGGAGATGGGGGTGCTGACGGTGGCGGTGGTTACCAAGCCCTTCGCTTTTGAGGGCGGTCGTCGCATGAAGGTGGCCGAGGCGGGAATTGAGGAGTTGGCCAAGTGCGTCGACTCGTTGATCACCATCCCCAACGAAAAGCTGCTAGCGGTGCTCGGCAAGGACATGAGTCTGCTGAATGCTTTTAAGGCAGCCAACGATGTGTTGCTGAATGCGGTGCAGGGTATTGCCGAGCTGATCACTCGTCCTGGCCTGATCAACGTCGACTTCGCCGACGTTAAGACAGTGATGTCGGAGATGGGATCGGCGATGATGGGCTCGGGTGAGGCGACCGGTGAAAACCGCGCCCGTGAGGCGGCCGAGCGTGCTATTCGCAGCCCGCTGCTGGAGGATATCAACCTCTCGGGGGCGAAGGGCATTCTGGTCAATATCACCGCCGGTCTAAATCTTGCCATCGGTGAGTTCGATGAGGTGGGCAGTACCGTGCGTGAGTTTGCGGATGATGACGCAACGGTTGTGGTTGGTACCGTGATTGATCCAGAGATGCAGGATGAAATGCGGGTGACCGTAGTGGCGACTGGCCTGGGTGAGATCGCACAGATCGCAGAACTTCCCAGTAAGCGCCAGGAGGAGCCGAAGGCAGCGCCGCCGGTGACCCTGGTTGATGCAGATGTGGGGTTCGGTGATCATGAGAGAGACTACGCTGCTTTGGATAAGCCGGCGATCGTGCGCAATAAAACACAGGCGAAAGGGGGAGTAGAGCCTGCTACCCCTCCGGACGATTTCTCCTACCTTGATGTGCCGGCCTTTCTGCGCAAACAGGCGGACTGAGATCTGCCGGGCCTGATCGGTAGCGGAGGTGGTTATGGAGGCAAGGGGGCTGTCCAGTGCGCAATTGGCTGCAGGCAGCTGTTTTTCGGCAGAATCGGAGGAGGGCTTTGTCGGCAAAGGGTTTTGTCGGTTTTTTTTACATGTGCTAGTATTGCCGCCTTCATACACAGGGGCCCCGCTTTAAATTGGGGGGACGGATAGGAAATGATTCGGCAACGTACGCTCAAAAACGTCATCCGCGCTACAGGTGTTGGCCTGCATACCGGTAACAAGATCTATCTGACCTTGCGGCCGGCGGCCCCTAATACGGGCATAGTGTTTCGTCGGGTTGACCTCGATCCGGCGGTGGAGATTCGCGCCTGCCCGGAGAATGTTGGCGATACCCGCCTCTCCACCACACTGGTGCAGAATGATGTGCGAATCTCGACCGTGGAACATCTGCTTTCAGCCTTTGCAGGTCTTGGTATTGACAATGCCTATGTGGATGTCAGCGCTCCTGAGGTCCCGATTATGGACGGCAGCGCAGGCCCTTTTGTGTTCCTGCTGCAGTCAGCTGGTGTGGAAGACCAGAACACAGCCAAACGGTTTATCCGGATCAAGCGCAAGGTGGTGGTGGAAGAGGGCGATAAACGCGCCAGCTTCGAGCCGTTCGATGGTTTCAAGGTCAGCTTCGCCATTGACTTTGATCATCCGGCATTCCATGAACGAACTCAGTATGCCAGCCTCGATTTCTCTTCGACCTCGTTCGTAAAAGAGGTCAGCAGGGCCCGTACTTTTGGCTTCCTTCGCGATATTGAGATGTTGCGCCAGCGGGAGTTGGCTCTCGGCGGCAGCATGGATAACGCGATTGTGGTCGATGATTATCGGGTACTCAACGAGGATGGATTGCGCTACGAGGATGAGTTTGTCAAACACAAGATTCTCGATGCGATCGGCGATCTCTATCTCCTTGGTCACAGTTTGATTGGCGCCTTCAACGGCTATAAGTCGGGGCATGCGCTCAACAATGAGCTGCTGCGTACGCTGCTGAAACAGCGTGATGCCTGGGAAGAAGTGACCTTCAAAGCGACCGACAATGCGCCGATCTCCTACATGAAACCGGTTCCTGTCTCCTGACGGTGCGATTTGGCTGACGCCCAGGCTAGTCTGCGTGGCTACTGAGGCGCAGTAGCGCCTGCTTCAGCTTCTCATCGCTGGTGTGCTCCGCGGTATCGCGAAGCAACTCCGCGCTCACGTGTGAAAGCCTGGCTCGGCGGGGTGGGTGCTGTGCCACAGCGTCCGGACTCTGAGTGCTGACCACCTTCACGATGATGCGTCCGAACGCGACTCCATCGTTGCGGAGTCTCCGTAGAAGTGCATCAGTGAGAAACCGCAGGCGGCTGCTCCAGACTGGAGAGTCGGTCAGGAGGGTCAGAGTGCCTTTCCCGGGGATGGCGCCGAGGCAGTGCTGATCGAGGGGCGGTGGCAGATAGCTGGATACACGTCGGAGCAGCGACTTCTGGATTTCGAGCTGCTTTGACAGGGTTGCAAAAGCGCTGCGTGTTCCGATGATTTCTTCTACTGCTCTGATCTTGCGTTGCATGCCAAGATCATAGGAGAATTAATCCATCAGAACCACCATATAACTTCAGGATAACTTAGGTGGTAAAATTCTCAATCTGCGGGTCAGCTGGACGCTACATGGGTTGAATTGCATCTAAGCGGGATAGATCGAGCTATGAAGATTGTCTTTATAAGGGGACTGGGGGCGCCTCTGGGGCGCAAATTCCGACTGTTCAGCTTTGTCGTGGGGCTTGGAACTCTGATCGTTTTTGGTGGGGCGGTGCTCTCCGTCGGCTATCAGCTGGGCCTGGCTGACGCGGAGTTTCCTGAGCATCAGTTGGTGCGTTCCCTCAAAGCGACCTTTGATGCCGAACGGCGCATGCTGCAGGATGCCCGCGCCAAAACCGGTGAGCAGGTGGATGCTCTGGCGTTGCGGGTGGGGCGTCTGCAGGCGCAGCTGTTGCGGCTAGATGCATTGGGGCAGCGGCTGGTCGAGGTCGGCAAGCTTGACCGCGGTGAGTTTGATTTTACCGCCAAACCGGCGATGGGCGGCCCCCAGGGCGGTGAAAATGAGACTGCCCAGCAGGCAATCCCCGGGCTGTTGCAGGAGCTGGCACAGCTCGAATCAAAGATCGAAAGTCGTCAGCAGCAGTTGGTGCTGCTCGAGGACCTGATCCTGAACTCGAATCTTGAGCAGGCGCTGCATCCGACCGGACGTCCGATCAGCAAGGGCTGGATCTCCTCCTACTATGGGATGCGCAACGACCCCTTTACCGGCAAGCGGGCCATGCACAAGGGAATGGATTTCGCCGGCAAAAAGGGTTCAAATGTGATTGCGGTCGCTGCTGGCGTAGTGACCAAAGCAGAACAACATCATGGCTACGGCTTGTTGGTTGAGATCAACCACGGCAAAGGTTATGTCACTCGCTATGGCCACAATGAGGAGATCCTGGTGGCCGTGGGCGACCGTGTGAAGCAGGGCCAAGCCATCGGCAAGATGGGATCCAGTGGCCGCTCGACCGGACCACATGTTCATTTTGAAGTTTTGCGCCATGGCAAGGTGGTGGATCCAACCCGCTATATTCGTAAGAAGCGGGAGCAGGACAAGGCCTGATCCGCGTCTAGGATCTAACACTCTTATTGCTCTTCCCGCATGCCTCCGCCTTCAGCAAACCCTGCTGTTAGGGTATGATCGTCTGATTTCGTTTTTCTAACGGGTCCCTTAACAGATGGTCAGTAAAATCTTCAAGAAGATCTTCGGCAGTCGCAACGATCGCCTGATTAAACGCATGTCCAAATCGGTCGCTCAGATCAGTGCAAAAGAGCCGGAGTTCGAGGTTCTCTCCGATGATCAGCTGAGGGGTAAGACGGCCGAGTTCCGCCAGCGTTTGGAGGCGGGTGAGAGCCTTGATGCGCTGCTGCCAGAGACCTTTGCCGCAGTGCGTGAGGGCGGGCGGCGCGCGATGCAGATGCGCCACTTCGACGTGCAGATGATCGGCGGCATGGTGTTGCACCAGGGCAAGATCGCCGAGATGCGCACCGGCGAGGGCAAGACCCTGGTGGCGACCCTAGCGGTCTATCTCAACGCGCTGCCTGGCAAGGGTGTGCACGTGGTCACCGTGAACGACTACCTGGCGCGCCGCGATGCCAGTTGGATGGGCAAGCTCTACCACTTCATGGGGCTGAGCGTCGGCGTCATTAACTCCTCTGGCGGGATGGGACCCGACAGTGCCTCCTTCCTGTTCGATCCCGATTATGACGGCTCAGCCGGCGGCTATCTGCATCTGCGCCCAGTGACGCGTCGCGAGGCCTACGCCGCTGACGTCACCTACGGCACCAATAATGAATATGGCTTCGACTATCTGCGCGATAATATGGCCTTCTCTGCCGATCAGCGGGTGCAGCGCAAGCCCTACTTTGCGATTGTTGACGAGGTCGACTCGATTCTGATCGACGAGGCGCGTACCCCGCTGATCATTTCTGGTCCTACCGACGATACCTCGGAACTCTACAAGTCGATCAATGAGATCATCCCTCGCTTGGTCCGGCAGGAGCCGATTACCGACGAGGAGGGCCAGCCCGACTTCGGTCCCGGCGACTACTCGGTAGACGAGAAGGCGCGCCAGACCTTCCTCAGCGAGGAAGGCCATCAACATGTTGAGGAGATGCTGACTGAGGCCGGCCTGCTGGAGGAGGGGGCGAGCCTTTACGATTCCAACAACATCATCCTGATGCACCATGTGATGGCGGCGCTGCGGGCGCATGTGCTGTTCCAGCGCAACGTTGAATACATTGTCAAGAATGGCCAGGTGGTGATCGTCGATGAGTTCACTGGCCGCACCATGGAGGGCAGGCGCTGGTCCGACGGCCTGCACCAGGCGGTAGAGGCAAAGGAAGGTGTGGAGATCCAGAACGAAAACCAGACCCTCGCCTCGATCACCTTTCAGAACTACTTCCGCCTCTACGAGAAGCTCGCAGGCATGACCGGCACCGCCGACACCGAGGCCTTCGAGTTTCAGCAGATCTATGGTCTGGAAGTGGTGGTGATCCCCACCAACGAGCCGATGGCTCGCAACGACATGGGGGATCTAGTCTATCTCACCCAGGAGGAGAAGTATCAGGCAATCTTGGAAGACGTGCAGGATTGTGTTCAACGCGGTCAGCCGGTGCTGGTCGGTACCGCCTCCATTGAGACCTCGGAGCTGGTCTCCGGGCTGCTGAACGAGGCGGGGGTGGAGCATAAGGTGCTCAATGCCAAACACCATGAGCAGGAGGCGGCTATCGTCGCCCAAGCGGGGCGTCCCGGTGCAGTCACCATCGCTACCAATATGGCTGGTCGCGGTACTGACATTGTGCTCGGCGGCAACCTGGAGGTGGAACTGACTGAACTGGGGAATCCGGCGAACCCCGCGGAAGTGGAAAAATATACTGAGGCCTGGCGACAGCGCCACCAGCAGGTGCTGGAGGCTGGCGGCCTGCATGTGGTCGGTACTGAGCGTCACGAGTCGCGGCGCATCGACAACCAGCTGCGTGGCCGTTCAGGTCGCCAGGGTGATGCCGGCTCGAGCCGTTTCTACCTCTCCCTGGACGACAGCCTGATGCGCATCTTCGCCTCCGACAAGGTCGGCAGCATGATGAAGAAATTGGGCATGGAGAAGGGCGAGGCGATCGAACACCCCTGGGTCTCCAAGGCGATCGAAAACGCTCAACGCAAGGTGGAAGGGCGCAATTTCGACATCCGCAAACAGCTGCTCGAGTATGACGATGTGGCCAACGACCAGCGCAAGGTGGTCTACAAGTGGCGCGCCGAACTGATGGAGACTGACGATGTCTCGGATAACATCAATGCCCTGCGTGCCAGCGTGGTTGACGATATCTTCCACGCTTATGTGCCTCCCGAGAGCATTGAGGAGCAGTGGGATGTGCCGGGTCTGAGCGAGGCGTTGGCGGAAGAGTTTGGTGGCGAATGGCCGATCCAAGCCTGGCTCGATGAGGATCATGACCTGCATGAGGAGACATTGCACCAGCGCATCCTCGAGACCCTTGAACAGGCCTACCAGGAGAAAGAGCAACTGGTGGGTGAGGCCAACATGCGTAACTTCGAAAAGGGCATCATGCTGCAGACCCTTGACTCTTTTTGGAAAGAGCACTTGGCGTCGATGGACTACCTGCGCCAAGGCATTCATCTGCGCGGCTATGCGCAGAAAAATCCCAAGCAGGAGTACAAGCGTGAGGCATTCGAGATGTTCTCCCGCATGCTGGATGAGATCAATCGCGAGGTGATCGGCATCCTGTCGAAGGTGCAGGTGCAGATGCCAGAAGAGATGATGCTGCAGGAGCAGCAGACTGACGAGTTTGAATTCAAGCACGAAGAGTTTCATGGGCTCCCCGATGAAGCGGAGGCGCCCCCCGCCAAAGATTCGGAGGCGGCGGCCGAAGAGCACCAGCCGTTCGTGCGTGAAGGCCGCAAGGTGGGGCGCAACGAACCCTGTCCCTGTGGTTCAGGTAAAAAATACAAGCACTGTCACGGTCAGATCAGTTGAACGGCCAGACGGCTTTTCCGGTACCCGGCGTGCGTCTCGGTATCGCCGCCGCCGGCATTAAATATGCGGAGCGGGATGACCTGCTGCTGATCGAACTGGCAGAAGGCGGCAGTTGTGCCGGGGTCTTCACCCGCAACGCCTTCTGCGCCGCCCCGGTGCAGCTGGCCAAGCGCCATCTGCAGGCGGGCGCACCGCGCTATCTGCTGGTCAACTCCGGCAACGCCAATGCCGGGACCGGTGTGCAAGGCATGACCGATGCCCTGCGTAGCTGCGCGCTGGTGGCGCAGGCGACCGGCTGTGAGGCGAGCCAGACGCTGCCGTTCTCCACGGGCGTGATCGGTGAAAACCTGCCGATGGCCTGTTTCGAAGCCGCGATCCCCAAGGCCCAGGCCGATCTGGATGAGAATGGTTGGCAGCGGGCCTCGCGGGCGATCATGACCACCGACACCCGTCCCAAGCTGATCAGTCGTCAGTTCCAGCTCGACGGTGAGACCATCACTGTCACCGGCATCGCCAAGGGGGCCGGTATGATCCGCCCCGATATGGCCACCATGCTTGCCTATCTGGCGACCGATCTGGCGGTGCAGCCGGCTCTGCTGCAGCAGTGCCTCGAGCAGGCCGTGCACCCCTCCTTCAACAGCATCAGTGTGGATGGTGACACCTCCACCAACGATGCCTGCATGCTGCTGGCCAGTGGCGTCTCGCCTCACGCAGGGGTAACCGATGCCGACTCCCCTGCGTTCAACAGTCTGTGCGAGGTAGTGAGCGAGGTCTGCATGGAACTTGCCAGGGAACTGGTGCGGGACGCCGAGGGCGCCACCAAGCTGGTCGAGATCCTGGTCAGCGACGCGGCAGACGAGGCGGAGGCACGGCAGGTCGCCTACACTATCGCCCACTCGCCGTTGGTGAAGACCGCGCTGTTCGCCAGTGACCCCAACTGGGGGCGCATTCTGGCTGCGGTGGGCCGCGCCGGTCTGCAGGATCTGGATATCGAACGGATCGAGATCTGGCTTGATGACGTTTGCATCGTCCGTGATGGCGAGCGTGCCAGCGACTACACGGAAGAGGCGGGACAACGGGTAATGGACCAGCAGGAGATCACCATCGCGGTGCGCCTGGGCCGAGGCGCGGTGGAGAGCCGCGTACTCACCTGTGACCTCTCCTACGACTATGTCAAAATCAACGCCGAATACCGCACCTGACGGGATTATGAATTGTGAGTGTTGAATTCATAATTCAAAATTAAGCATTCAAAATTGACCTTAATCCACGTTGCCGCAGCCGCGATTATCGATAGCGCTGGCCGCGTCCTGATCAGCAAACGCCACGAGCATCTGCATCAGGGCGGTCTGTGGGAGTTCCCCGGCGGCAAGCTGGAACCCGGCGAGTCGGTGGAGGCGGCCCTGCGGCGCGAGCTGTATGAGGAGCTGGGCATCCGGATCAGCCGCTTCGAACCGCTGATCCGCGTCACTCACCACTATGCAGAGTGCTCAGTGCTGCTCGATGTCTATCGGGTCTTCAGCTATCAAGGAGAGCCGCGGGGCATGGAGGGGCAGCCTCTCAACTGGGTGCTGCCCGAGGCGATGGAGCCGGCGCTATTTCCCGCCGCCGACCGCCCCATCATCAGCGCACTGCAGCTCCCCTCGCGTTATCTGATTACCGGCGAGGATCCCACTAACCCGGAGGCGTTTTGTGCGCGTCTTGAGCGTGCTCTGAAACGAGATTGTCGCCTGCTCCAACTGCGTGCCCATGGCTTGTCGGATGTGGCATACCGGAGCCTTCTCGGGGAGGCGTTGGCGCTATCCCAGGCACATGGTGCGCGCCTGCTGATCAACCGGCCGCAGCGCAGCCTCGATTGGTTCGGCGTTGCCGATGGTGTCCACCTGAACCGTCATCAGCTGTTTGAATTGACAGCGCGGCCGCAAGCGGCCGGACTGCTGGGCGCTTCCTGTCATGATCTGCAGGAGCTGAAGCAGGCTGAGCGACTGGGCCTCGACTATGCACTGCTCTCGTCGGTGCTGCCCACCGCCACTCATCCCGAGGCGAGGCCGCTCGGCTGGGCGCAGTTTCGGACCCTGCTGGAGCAGGTGAATATCCCAGTCTACGCCCTTGGTGGCATGGGGATGGAACAGCTCTCCACTGCCCGTGAGCATGGCGCTCAGGGCATCGCCGCCATCCGCGGTCTGTGGTGAGATCGCTCCTCCGGATGGAGGGGCGGTCGGTTCAGAACACTAGGTTCAGCATCACCAGCGAGACCACCAGGAACAGCACCGTCATGATGCCGCCGGCTTTCATAAAGTCGGGCACCCGGTAGCCGCCCGGGCCCATGATCAGGGCGTTGACCTGGTGGGTCGGGATGAGGAAAGAGTTAGAGGTGGCGATCGCCACGGTCAGGGCAAACACCGCGGGGTTGGCACCGGCGCCGATAGCGATGTTGACCGCCAGTGGCACCAGCAGCACGGTGGCGCCGGCGTTGGACATCACCAGGGTGAAGAAGGTGGCGAGCACCGCGATTGCGGCCTGGATCACCCAGATCGGCATATCGCCCAGTACTGCCAGGGTCTGGTCTGCGATCCAGGCGGCAGTGCCACTGCTTTCCACCGCCATTCCGAGCGGGATCAGCGAGGCGAGCAGGAACACCGTCTTCCAGCTCACCGCCTCATAGGCCTCGTCGATATTCAATACCTGGGTCAGGATCATCCCCACGGCGCCGGTCAGCAGCGCCACCGAGAGGCGCAGATCGGTGAACAGCACCATCGCCAGGGTGATGAAGAAGGTCAGGGCAAACGGTACCTTGTGCGGGCGTAGCTCCTCGTGGGGGTATTCGGTGGTTACTACCACAAAGTTGCGATCCTGCTCCAGATGGGGAGATCGGTCCAGGCGGTATGCACCACCAGGGTGTCGCCAGGACGGAATGGGGTCTGGCGTACGCCGCCGGTGCGACAGGAGATGATCTCCTCACCGCGGTGGATCGCCAGCAGGCTGAGGCCGAAGGTCTTGCGCATCCAGACATCGCGAGCGGTCTTGCCGACCAGGTTGGAGCTGGGCGGGATGACCACCTCGGCGATACCCGCTTTGGCGGTGGCGAGGGAGTTGGCGAAGGTCTCCAGGTCGTTACGCCGATTGATACTGCTCTCCTCGGAAAAGACTGTGAAGTATTCTTCTGTGCCAAGCAGGCCGAGTACAGTGCCCGCCTCGATACCGAGACCGCGATCGATGCTGTCAGCGCCAAGACGCAGGCCGTCGCCCTTCTCTACAGCGATGATGCGCACCTTCCAGCGCTGCTCCAACTCGTCGACACTGACCCCCACTAGTGGACTTTCTGCCGGCACTACCACCTCATACACCTCGGAGGCCTGCAGGCCGTAGGTCTCGCTGAAGTAACTGGCAGTGTCGTGGCCCTCAGTGTGTTCGGCTTTGTTGGCTGGCAGCACAAACTTGCCCGCCAGGATGAAGTAAACGATACCGGTGATGACCAGGGCGAGGCCGATCGGAGTGACGGCAAACAGTGAGAAGGTCTCCATCTGCTGGCCAGCCTGCAGCGATTGGTTGGAGGTATGGATCAGGTCGTTGAGCAGGATCAGCGGGCTGGAGCTGACCATGGTGATGGTGCCGCCGAGGATCGCGCAGAAGCCCATCGGCATCAGCAGGCGTGACAAGGGCAGACCGATGCGGGCGGAGATGCGGCTTACCACCGGCAGAAACAGAGCGGCGGCGCCGACGTTCTGCATGAACGAGGAGATGAAGCCGACGGTGCTGGAGAGCAGCGGAATGATGCGTCCTTCGGTTGAGCCGCTGATACGCAGGATAAAGGCGGCGACCTGGCTCATGATGCCAGTCTTGTCGAGGCCGGCGCCGATGATCGAGATCACCGCGTTGGAAGAGAAGCCGTTGAACAGATCGGTGGTCGGCACTAGCCCCTGCTGCAGCCCTATCAGCGGCGCCAACAGGCTGGTCAATCCCAGCAGCACCATCGCGGTTACTGCCGCTACGTCGACCCCCACTACCTCGAAGGCAAACAGGTAGATGGCCAACAGCAGGATCGTGCTGACCCATGCGATCTCGATGGTGGGTACCAGATTGGCTAGCAACAGACCAACGACCAAAAAGACCACGGCGGCGATCAGATTCTTTTTTAAGGCTGGGCAAGTGGCATGGGTGGGCAATCCTCTGGCTGTGGTTGAGCGGCGCATCCCAAAAAAACCGCAGAATATTGACACATTCTAAAGTAATCGCACTTGCCGAGCGTGCTCAGCCCGAGGGATGTGGGGCGGAGTTACCAGTCGAGGCGGTTGTCCAGGCGTAGCAACACTGTCCGGATCGCGGGCATGCCACCGGCGACCATCTCTTCCAGCGGAGTGATGTTACCGCAGCGCTGTTGCGGGGTGGTGACCCAGAGGTTGGCTGAGAGTGCGCTGTGGGGAAACAGGCTGGAGAGCGCCTTATCGATCTGGATCAGCAACAGCAGGCGCTGCTGAATCTCCGCCTCCTGTGGCAGCGGGTTGCCAAGTCGGTAGCGGTTGAGCTGGCGTCGCTGCAGCCCCTCACCGAGGCCAAGCAGAGGTCCCATCAGCGCTTCCGGAATCTGCCAACGTTTGAGGATGCGGAAGATAACACGGGTCAGCTCGACCCGCTCATCGAGGCTCAGTTCAGGCTGCATCGGCAGTTGCAGATCAGTCGTGGAAGGCGTATTCGGCGATCAGTGCGCGCACCCGCTCGATAGATTCCCCCGGCGGCTCCTCAAAGTAGAAGCCGGTGTCGTAGAAGGAGCGGTTGACGTCATTGTGGCTCCAGCGGGTTACGGCCTTGAAATGGATGCTCTTGAGTTGGCCGCTGCCGCCCCTGTCTGGCAGGCGGATCTCGAGATCGAAGCTGCGGCCGTCGGGGATCGAATGCTCGCCCACCAGCATCATCCCTTCAGTGGTGATATCGACCACATGGCCCAGCAGAGCGTTGCTGTCACTGTCCCAGACCCGCAGATAGTAGATCAGATGACGGCGTTTGATAGCGCGTCTGTCATCTGCCGCTGCGTTGTCTTGTGGGCTGTGTTCGAAAGGTTTTTTTACATACATCGCTGAGACTCCAAGTGGGGCCTGGCGGTCCGGAATCTAGCGGATCGGAGGCGAGGCTCGGTTCAGTGTCGATTGCACCAGAATGATAGTGATTGTTGCAGAATTCGCAATCGACAGCTGCCCGAAGCGAAATTCTGTCTCTTTTCTTCCTATTGCGGCCGCTTCCAGATGCTGATATCAAGGCTGTCTTATTCAATTAAGAATGCAATTAAATTCAGGCTAATTTTAACCGCAAGGAACATGAAGGGCACGAAGAAAAGAGATTAAGAAATCCACATTAGAAACAATCTGTTATCACCTTCAAGCCCTTCGTGCTCTTGGTAATAATACAATGAGTTATTGGGATAGATGAAGTGGTCCTGATGTAGACTTCAGGGAGTCCGGACAGTCAGGCCAATATATGCTAGTTTTCGTTGGGCCTCGACGACTAGCTGCAACACAACAGGGATTTTGAGTCGATGTCGCCAGCCGTATTTGCCAAAGAGTTATTCAAGCACTCGGAGTATCAATCCGCCTGGGTGCGCCTGATTATCTGGGTATTCAGCGCCGGCTATATCGGACTTGGCGCTACCACCGGTTATTATGAGGTGGATCTGCTGCAATATGGGGTGCTGTTCGGCAGTTTTCTGTTTGTCTTTTTGCTGCTGCTGGTCAGTGTCTACTATCATCCGGTGTCGCGTCGCCGCCGTTACCTGGCCCTGCTGACCGACATCAGTGCGGCCAGTTTGGCGATCTTTCTCACCCAAGAGGCGATCAGCCCCTTCTATCTGCTCTATATCTGGATCTTTGTCTCCTACGGCACTCGCTACGGCAAAGCGCTGCTGAAGGCCGCCTCGTTACTCAGCACTCTGGCCTATGTGGTGGTGCTGATTGCATTGGGCGAGTGGCGACAGTACACCTTTGAGGCCTTCTTTTTTTTGCTGCTGTTGGTGCTGCTGCCGCTCTACCAGTATTCGCTGCTGCGCAAGCTGCATCAGGCGCGACAAGAGGCGGAACAGGCTAACCGGGCACGGGGCAATTTCCTGGCTGCCATGACCCACGAACTGCGTACGCCACTGATCGGTGTGATTGGTATGGCGCGGCTGATGGAGTCGACTCCGCTGAACAGTGAGCAGAAGGAGTATCTGCATTCGATCAATGCCTCGGCGCAGCTGCTGCGGGCGTTGATTGGCGATATCCTCGATTTTTCCAAGATCGACGCCAACAAGCTGGAGCTGGAGGCGGCGCCCATCGATCTACGCGAGTTGGTGGGGGATGTGCTCTCAACCATTTCGGTGGCGGCCCAGGAGAAACAGATCGAGCTGGTCTGCGAGGTCGATCCAGCGATTCCACGGGAGCTGCAGGGGGATGGGCTGCGACTGTCACAGATCCTCTTCAATCTGCTCGGCAACGCGATCAAATTTACTGATCGCGGTGAGGTGATCTTGCGGCTGCGACGCAGGCTGGGGGATGAACGGGTGGCGCAGCCTCATATACTGATTGAGGTGCAGGACAGCGGTATCGGCATGGATCAGCAACAGCTGCAGCAGGTATTCGGGATGTTCTGGCAGGCTGACCCCTCCAGCAGTCGCCGGTTTGGTGGCACCGGTCTTGGAACCACCATCGTCAGGGATCTGAGTCGTCTGATGGGGGGGCATATCGATGTCAGCAGTGAGCTGGGCCAAGGCAGCTGCTTCTCCGTCAGGTTGCCGCTGCTGCCTCCGCAGAGCGGTCGCATGGGGGTGGCATCACCGCTGCTGGCAGGGCGCAAGCTGCTGCTGATTGAGGCCAACACCGCTGCGCGGCAGGCCCACCTGGCAGCGGTACAGGAGCTGGGGATGCAAGGGCGGGGGGTGGCAAGCGTGGCTGAGATCAGCGAGCTTGCAGAGCAGGATTGGGACCTGGTCCTGTTGGCAGATTCGCTGGAAGGCATCGACCTGCCGGGCAGCATCGAGGCAATCGACCGACTCTGCGGTGATAGTGTGCCGATCGTCCACGTCGGCTATCGTGGACGCCTGCTCGAGTTGCCGTCGCGCATCTCACAGAGCATGCTCAAGCCGTTTCTCTCCGGCCAGTTAGCCAAAGTGGCGCTTGAGTTGTTGCGGGGCAATGCGGATCGTCAGCAGCAGGCAGCGGCACTGCCGTTCGCTGGAGCGAGGGCGGCTGAGAGTGGCATCCGGATCCTGCTAGCGGAGGACAATGCCATCGCTGCCAAGGTGCTCTTTACCCTGTTGCAGCAAAAAGGACACAGGGTCTGTATCGCTCGGGACGGCCAGGAGGCGCTTGAGCTGTTGCAGGCTGAGCAGTTTCATCTGGCGTTTGTCGATCTGCGCATGCCGCGCATGGACGGTTTTGAATTGACGCGTCGTTATCGGCAGCTGGAGTCAGAGACCGAGCATCTGCCGATTTTGGCGCTGACCGCCAATGCTCCGGAAGATGTGCTGCAGCAATGTAGCGAGGTGGGCATGGATGATTTTCTCAACAAACCGGTGGAGCCGGAGCTGCTGGATAGGGTGATCGCCAGCTATGTGGAAGTGCCCGGTTATGTTTGACTAAGAGAGCCTCTGATTAAGTCTGGACGAAGTGGATTGTGATTCAGAATTTTCAGATTCAAGGCGCAAATCGCCCGTAAAGCTACCGCTCCCTGCTCACGCGCCTCCCCTACATCCCTGTCGGGGATAGCTGGCTCTTGCGAACGACTGCATGGATGCAGGAGGTAGAGCAACGCATGGAGCCGTTGCCGAGATTTGCCACGCAGAAGTTGGATACTCTAGGCGCAAGATACGAGTTTATGACTTGATCAGAGGCTCCCTAATGAATGACTTTGTCGAAAAGGCCCGAGCCTATGCCACTCAGGCCCATGCGCGCATCGATCAACGCCGCAAATATTCCAACCAGCCCTATGACGAGCACCTGAAACGGGTTGCTGAATTGGTGGAAGAGGTCAGCGATGATCCGCAGATGATCGCGGCCGCCTGGTTGCACGATACGGTGGAGGATACACCCGCCACGCATCGTGATATCGAACGTGAGTTTGGTGCCGGGGTGGCGCAACTGGTGGATGAGCTGACCGATGTGAGCCGCCCCGGTGACGGCAACCGGGCGCTGCGCAAGGCTCTAGATCGGGAACATATCGCGCGTGCCTCGGTGTCGGCGAAGACAGTCAAACTGGCCGACCTGATCGACAACTGCCGCGATATTTGTCGGCATGACCCGCGTTTTGCCCGGGTCTATCTGGCTGAGATGGAGGCGCTGCTGCGAGTTCTGCAGGAGAGTAATGAGACCCTGTTGAAACGCGCCCACAAGGTATGGAACCGTTGCCGGGAACGGCTTGGCGCGGAGAAGGAGGCGTCTCGCCATGAGTCTGAGATGTTTGCGCGTCACACTCAGAATGCTAGTTTTGACCAGTGGCGGGCGCTTCGCCTCTTCACCGAGTCTTTCAGCGCCAGTGACATTGCCGAGCCGCTCGGTTCTTTCGACAGCGATACCTCGGCGATCAAGGCCCACGAGATCATGCTTTCGAAGGGATGGTCGGTCGCCGGCCTGCGCGAAGATGGGGTGGTAGAGGGGTATATCCTGCGGGATGACCTGCAGCGTGGTTACTGCGGTGACTACCGCCGCAGTTTTTCGCGGGGACAGCTGGTGCGGGGTGATGCGCCACTCTCGGACGTGATCTATGTGCTGACCCGCCACGCCTCCTGTTTCGTAAATATCATCGGCGGTACCTCGGGCATCATCATCCGTGAGCATATCCAGAAACCGATCGTGCGCATGTGGCTGTTCGGCATGATCACCATCATCGAGATCAACCTGGTGAAGCGCATCGAAGAGAGCTACCCGGATGAGTCGTGGCAGTCACAGCTCAACGATGGCCGTCTCGACAAGGCCAGAGAGATGCAGCAGGAGCGGCAGCGGCGCGGCCAGATCTCTCGTCTGATCGATTGCCTGCAGTTCTCTGACAAGGCACAGATCCTGATCAAGGATGAGGTGCAGCTGGCCTGGATGGGCTTCGATTCGAGGCGGGTGGCAAAAAAGGCCCTCAGAGATCTGGAGTCGTTGCGCAACAATCTGGCCCACTCCCAGGATATCGTCTCCCACGACTGGCCACAGATCGCCCGCATGACTCAGCGCATCGAGTTTCTGATGGGATTCGGGGAGGAGTGAGCTCCTTCCCGGGATTGTGTTAGAAAGCGCAGCCGGTAGCGTTCCTGTGCTGATTTGTCATATCAATACCAGATCGAGAGGTAGAGTCGCAGCACATTGGCGGAGAAGTCGTAGAGCGGCTCTTCGCCCACCGGCCCCGGTTGGCTGAGGTCACGGAAGTCCTGATAGTCGAAGAAGAGGAAGTTGTAGGAGAAGTTGAGAGTGGCGCTGTCGACCAGCTTCCAGTCGTCACGAAGCAGTTTGTAACTCACCCCCAGTCCCACCGAGTGGCTGCTGAAGCTGCTCAGCTCCTTGTCCCGTGCCATGTAGTTCTGCGCTTGGGCGAGCGGAAACAGGTCGCTGTAGAAATCCGCCGCGCTCTGAGTGTAGTAGCGATAGCTGAGGTCGAAGGTCCAACGGTCCTGGATTGGCTGGGTATAGCCCAGCTCGGCGTTGTGGGCGTTGATGCCCCAGGTGTCGGTAAAGAAGCGGTACTCCCCGGAGAGCGCCGCCCGGTAGGGCAGATGGTAGCGCAGTCGTGCCGCCAGTGCGTTGCTGGTGCGGGTGTTGGGATAGATCTCGGGCTCGTAGCTGTAGCCCTGCGGGTTGGCCGGGTCGAGGTAGCGTACCGAGCGGTAGGGGTTGTTGAGATAGCCCTGGTCGGCGATGGTCTCCCAGGTGAGGGCGAACAGGGTGTTGGCCGAGACCACCTGACTCAGCCCCAGGGTGAAGCTGTTGCGGGTGATATCCTCGCTGAAGCCGGGGTCGCCGTTGCGCCGCACCTGGTCGCTGCCTCGGCTGTAACCGAGGGTGACGTTGGTGAGATCGCCGAACATCTCCTGACTGATGCTGAAGTGGAAGGTGTCGGCGCTGTAGTCGCTCTCCTCGCTGTTGGTATAGCCGAGGTTCATCAGTGAGTTGCCGTGCAGATAGTCGATCGAGGCGCTGGTCTCGGTACGCTCCTCGCTGTAGGGGCTAGCGCTGGTCACCACATCGATGGAGGCGCTGGAGATGGCGTCCACATAGTAGTTGGCGGAGACGGAAATGCTTTCGCCGAACTGCTTGCGCGCCAGGATCGATGGACCGCTGATCGTCACTCCGCCACCGTCGTAGCGGTGGTACATGGCATCCGCCCGCTCCTCCGGTAGCTGTGCCGCCAGCAGCGGCAGGCTCATCGTCAGGGTGGTGCCAAATAGAATTCGCTCAATTACAGCCACAACCGCCTCCCTGGCCGCCCTCGGCCCCGCGCGCCGCCTCGCGCGCCTGATAGACATGCTGCATATAATTGTTGGCCACCGGGTTGCGGCTGAACTGCATAATCGGGTCGGCCAGCCTGGCCCGTTCGTAGGGTTTGACCCAGGGTTCCACCGTGCAGCCTGCCAGCAGCGCTAGTGCCAGGGTCGACAGAATCATCGTTCGCATCGCCTACTCCCCCACCAGCAGCCGGATCTGCTCCTGATAGGCCTCTTCGTAACCGGGCTGATAGCCTTGGTGAATGAAGCGCTGATTGCCGTCCCGATCGATTAGCAGGGTGGTGGGCATCGCCGCCACCTCATAGTTTTTGCTGACCTGGTTGTCACTGTCGAACAGGATCGGAAAGCTCACTCCCAGCTCCTTCGCCAGCTTGCGTGCCTTGGTGCTCTCCTGTTCGACATTGACCCCGAGCAGGGTGAAACCGAGGGGCCGGTAGCGCTGATAGAGCGCCTCCAGCAGTGGCATCTCCTGCCGGCAAGGGCCGCACCAGCTGGCCCAGAAGTTGATCATCACCACCTCGCCGCGCAGTTCGCTAAGGCGCAGGTTCTCGCCGCTGAGGCGCTTCAGGGTGAAGTCGGGGGTCGGTTGAGCCGCCCGCACCGGGCTGATAAACAGCAGCAGGGCCAGCAGTATCAGCTGATGGGAGATTCTGTTGGGTTGTTTCATGGTGATAACTCTCTAAAAGAAGATGCTCAGCCCGCCGCTCAGCTCGATGTTGTGGGTGGTCTTCTCCTCCCCCAACAGATCGCTGCTGAACAGCTGGTCACGCAGGTCAAGATGTAGTGCGAAGCTGTCGCTGAGCAGCAGCCGGTAGCCGAGGCCGAGGTTGATGCTGAAGTGGTCGTCGCCGGCGAAGGTGGTGCTGCCGGCCCCGCCGATCAGATAGAGCTGGCTGTTGAAGGCCCGGTCACGACCGATGAAGACCTCCCCAGGCAGCAGGTTGTAGCCCACTGAAAGGTTATAGTAGGTGAAGTTGCGCTCGCTGTTGGTGAGCAGTTGGGCGCCGCCGCTGAGCAGCTCGTAGCTGGTTTTGCTAGCCCGTGAGCTGGCGAGGCCTGCCTCGAGGAAGAAGTCCTCAGTGAGGTGGTAGTTGAGGCGCACTCCATAGACTGGGTTGGTGCCGAAGTCCTCGATGCTGAGGGCGCCGGCGAACAGGCCGATCTCGAAGTCCTCGGTGTCGATGGCCGGCTCGACGATTTCGCGGCGCGGCAGATCGGGCTCGATTATCGGCTCCGCGCCCAGCAGGCTCACAGGTTGCCAGCAGAGCAGCCCGGTGATCAGAAGAAGAAAGCGACGCCTAATTTCCATTCCGAGTACTCCTCGTTGTCGTCACGGCTGGTGAATACCAGTCGGTGTTTGTATTCGCCGCGCAGCATGAAGCGGCGTCCTAGATAGAGCTTCGCGCCCAGACCGACGTTGGCGGTCTGATCGGTGCGATCCTCGCTCTGCACCAAGGTGCTGTGTGGGCGGGTGTGGATCAGGCCGGTGCCTATGGTGAAGAAAGGCGAGACTGGCCACTCCGGAAAGGGTTGGGCGAGCAGGTTGATGTCCGCCATCAGCTGACTGGAGAAGTCGCCGAGGGCGTGGGAGAGCGACAGTTCTGCCGACAGGTTCGGTGAGAAGGCGAAGCCGCCATAGCCGCTGAGCAGTGCCGCACCCTCCAGATAACCACCGAGCAGCCCAGCCTCCCAGCGGCGCTGACGGAAGTCGGCTAGACGCAGCGTATCCAGGTGCAGTGGCTCACCCAGGCTGTCCAGGTTGCCACTGAGCTGCTGCAAATGGACCCAGCCCTCCACTCCTTTGCGGGTGCGCAGCTTGAACCAGTCGGTGCGGCGCATCAGGATCTCCACCCGTTCGCCCCGCGCCACAGCATGGAAAGCGGGGAAGGCGCGTCCCGGGCCGGTCTGCAGTTCGATAAACGGCGCACTGATCTCTACTTGGCGATACTGCTGCTCAGCCGCTGCTGGCAGACAGAGCAGCCACAGCAGCAGCCAGAGTAGTGAGCGATTGCAGCGGTGAGAGGGCATCGACTCACTCATCGCGCGGGATGTCGAACGGGTTGTTCCAGTACTGGGCGCCGATGTCGAGCCACTCCGACAGCAGTCGTAGCTCGGCTGGGCTCAGATAATCGGCGTGGGAGCCGCCAGCGGCGAACCTGTCAAAAAAATAGCTGCCCAGGGCGGAGCCGGCGCGCATCGAAGGGCCGGGGGCGGCTACCGACACCAGTAGCGGGATCGGCTGGCCTGCCTCGTCGAGGATCGGGTTGCCCTCACCATCGGTCTCGAACAGAGGGTTGCCGAGCTCGTCGGTGGCCGCTAGCTGCTGGTCCTGCAGCAGCCCGTCGCGGATCTCCTGGGCGTTGTCGGGGAACAGCAGCTCCCGGTAGGCCTTGAAGTGATCCGGCTCGGCATCCGAGGGGCCGTCGCTCAGGTCGAGCTGGGCGGCGGGCAGTTGCAGTGCACTGTTGTCGTCGGTGGTGGCGTGGCAGCGGCTGCAGGTCTGGTCTTCGATGAGCTGTCCCTGAGCGTCGAGCCGCTGGCGGGGCAGGCTCCAAAGCGGATGGATATGCGTCTCATAGTGGATCACGCTGCGGCAGAGGCGAGACCAGCGCTGCTGGCAGGCCTTGCTGGCCGGGGCCGGGCTGGTTAGATCAGTGTAGCGGTAGCTGAAGACGGGGTCTTTTGGCTGCACTGCGGGGTCGGTCCAATGGTCCTCGAATTGCAGATCGACGCTGGGGGTGATGGCGGCGCAGTCGCTCTGGCAGCTGATCCGGCCCCGTGCCTGGGCCATGGTCTCGCCCTGATTGGCCCAGATCGCCGGGTCGCTGTTGGGAAACGGCAGGCCATCGCCTAGTGCGCCGGAGTTGAGCGCTGCTGGCAGGGCATCCTGACGGGCATGGGGCACAGGGCTGGCCGGATCGTGGCAGCCATGGCACTCCAGGCTCTCGCCGGGGCGCAGCTGCAGCCAGTGGTCGTGGCGTGGGCCGACACGCCGCCCTGCCCGGTCAAGCAGGCTGAAGCTGAAGGGGGTGTCAGCGGGCACCCGGATACTCACCGAGCCGTCGGGTTCGATGGGGACGTAGCCGAGGATCTCGCGCATCCCCAGCTCGCGGTTGCGGCCGAAGGCGCTGTTGGGGATCACCAGCAGATTGCGCTCGGGCAGGGCCACCGGCTTGTAGAGGCGCAGGAAGCGCAGTGGGCGCTGGTCCGGTCTGGTCTGAGTCGGATCGGCCAGGGTTGTGAGGTCGGGTTCGGCACTGTCCTGGCCGTCCAGATCGTAGACGCTGCGGATCTGCAGCAGGCCGACCCCGGCATCGACCATCTCGCCGTCCAGCCCGACCCCGGCAGCCTTGTCGAAGATGATCGGCGGTGGGGTGCGCACCTGTAGCGCCACCATCTCTTCATAGATCACCCCCTCCTGTGGGGTGAGCAGTGGTTGTTGAGTTGCCTCGGTTGGGTCGTAGACGTAGAGGCCGTAGAGCGGAGGGGCCTCCTCTGCCTGAGGATCGGCCAGATTTTCCTCTGTGCAGGGCAGGGTGTGCTCGCCGATGCGTAGTCGGCACTGGTTCCAGCTCAACAACAGCCGGTCGGTGCCGTCCCAGAGCGGGAAGGCGTCGCGGTAGCGTCCGCCCGGTGAGGGGGCGTTGTCGGTGCGTACCAGGTTGACGGTAGCAGGCGGCTGGGCAGTGCCCGGCGCGGCCTCGCCGCCTATAAGGGGGCGGTCGTGCTCGATGAAGTTGTCGATGTCGATGCGCACCAGGTCGCCGCCGCCATTCAGTCCATTGAACGGCTTCAGCAGTGTCAGCAGACCACCGTCAGGCAGCTCGCGGGGGCGCAGGAACTGCACCGCTGCGCCGTTTGTGCCGGTGGCGTGGCTGTTGGCGCCGTAGAGCAGCTGCAGCTCAGTGCCGTCCGGGTTCATCTGATAGAGATTGATCGCATCGCCGCTGCTACGCTGCCAGCGGCTGAACACGACTCGGCCGTCGCTCAGTACCGTGGGGTCGAGATCGTGACTCTGGTTGAAGGAGATCTGCTGGATGTTGCTGCCGTCGGCGTTCATCAGATGCAGCACGAAGATTGGCTCCTGGCGTGCCTCGTTGAGTGCCGGGTATTGCGGCTTGCCCTCGTCAAGTAGCAGCGCCTTGGCGCTCTTCTGGCGGCTGGAGCTGAACAGGATTCGCCCGTCCGGCAGGTAGTGGGGGGCGATGTCGTGGCCCGCTTCGGCCAGGGTGTCGGAGGGGATGATGCGCCGCAGGCTGTGGTCGGCGCGACTGTACTCCCAGATGTTCCAGCTTGGCTGGTCGGCCACCTCCGCACCTTCGATCTGTGGCAGGCGCAAAGAGAATAGCAGCCGTTCGCCATCGTAGGAGGGCTGCAGATCGCGCACGTCGCCCAGCCCGCCAGTGATGTTGTGGGTGAGGCTGATCTCCGCTGCGCTGGGTGAGGCGCGCTCGCGCAGATAGAGATCGGCGCCAGCGCTGAAGGTGATGAGTCGGCGCACATCCTCCTGCTCGATAGCCTCGGCAGGCCGTTTGATGTAGGCGAGCGGGTAGTCGACCACCACCGGATCGGGGGCCTGGCCCTCCCCGCCACAGCCGGCGAGCAGCATCAGTGCCAGCAGGCCGGCAAGGCTGCGATTCAGGCAGGCGAAGTAGTACATCCGCTGTTGGTCCCCGTCTTTATGTAATGAATAGGTTGAAAATTAAACTGCTTGCCTGCAGGCCGGCTAATTCCTAATGGTGTTCAGGGTTGGAGCTGAATTGCTTGGTGTTTATTTCTCAATTTAATGGCCGGAAACGCAGATTAATTGATCTGTAAAAAGCTGAGCTAATTATGAATGGGGGGCGTGGAAAAAACTGCAAACATAATCACAGCGGCCAGGGTGGAAGTTAAATGCTCGTCACAGAAGCATCTTCTGCTTGCACGCATGATTTATATCAAGCCGTATTGAGGTCTGACTTGAGTAAAACGTCAGCGTTATAAATGGCGGCTATGCTGACTAAATAAAAGATTAAATAATGTCAGCATGGACAATATCTTAAGTGAATATTATTGCTGGTTTCAGAGTGTGATGAAGCTATCTGTTAATTGGGTAGTCAGTAGCAGAATGCAGGTGTTTTGTTAATTGCGTTGTGCTCGGGTGATGAGGCGTTCTTTAATTGCCTGTGACCTGGTTGGTAATTATTAATGCGCGTTCATGTCGGTTCAAAAAGGGAGACTTCGTGCTGGTTTTTTAATTATTGATGCCGTTCTGTCTGGCATTTTTTGTGTCGGCAGGGAGCCAAAATAAACGACGACAATTGCGCGATAAATAGAGATGAACAGAATTTTGGATTTGATGGGCGGTTGGCGACCAGCCATCGCTGATCTGTTGCTGGGGGGGATGCTGATCGGTCTGATCCTCTCCCCGCCGTTCTTGCAGGCGGGGGTGAAGGAGCAAGCGCGGCGTATCCACGACCGGCTCGCCGGCGTGCCGCCGCAGGCATCGGTGCTGGCACAGATGGAGACGCAGATCAGCGCCAATAACGATCCGCTGGCAGCCGCCTATCTGGCGATGGAGCATCCGGCCTTCTACGACGTGACCCTGAAGAACTTCGCTGCCCCCTGGACCAACGAAGAGCAGAGCCTGTTCGTGCCGCTCAACGACTACAGTGCCACGGTGATCGGCATGGTGCGGGACGAGGTGCCGTTCAATCAGCTGCTCTCGGCCGATCTGCTCTATCAGGGCGACCCGGCACTGGGCCTGCGCCCTACTCACCCGCCAACAACGATCACTATGAGGCCCTGGAGACGAGCGGTGTGCCGCTCAAGGATGCGCTGGTCGCCGCCCCCCAGTCGGATCTCAACGGTTTGCCCGCTACCGCCACCGCTGGTGTCATCACCAGTCGGCAAGCGGCCCGGGCGTTTTTTATCGCTGGCACCAACCGGGCGATGTTCCGCTTTACTCTGCTCAACCATCTCTGTCTCGATCTGGAGCAGGTCAAGGACACCAGCCGCGCCGCGGACCGTGTCCGCCAGGATATCCCCCGCAGCCCCGGCGGTGACAGCCGCCTGTTCCTCAACAACTGTGTCGGCTGCCACGCCGGTATGGACCCGCTGGTGCAGGCCTACGCCTACTACGACTACGACGAGGCCGCCGGGCGGCTGCTCTACACCCCCGACCAGGTGCGTCCCAAATACCTGATCAACGCCGACAACTTCAAACCGGGCTATGTGACCCCGGACGACCAGTGGGACAACTACTGGCGCGCCGGCCCCAACGCCTTGCTCGGCTGGGACTCGGCCCTGCCGGGTAGCGGCAACGGCGCCAAATCCCTCGGTGTGGAGCTGGCCAACAGTCAGGCCTTCGCCAGTTGCCAGGCGAAGAAGGTCTTCAAGGCGGTCTGCCTGCGCGAGCCGGTGGACAGCGCCGACCACGCCCAGATAGCTGCTATGAGCGACTCCTTCCGGGCCAATAACTACAGCCTGAAACGGCTCTTCGCCGAGTCGGCGGTCTACTGCCGGGGGGAGTGATGCGATCAGCCAATCTAATTAGAGGGGCCAGTCGTGGCTCGCTCATTCTCAGCCTACTCGCTGGCCTGCTGCTGGGTGGTTGCATGGAGGGGGTCAGCACTACCGCCAATCCGCAGACCCAGGCTCCGGCGCAGGGCGGCTACAGTGGCCCGGCAGCGCGCACCGACGATGCTCAGGCGTTTCGCCTCCACCTCTGGGAACCGCTGCGTGCCACTAACCGCTGTGGCGCCTGCCATAGCGTCGGCGGGCAGTCGCCCCAGTTCGTGCGGGATGATGATGTCAATCTCGCCTACAGCGCGGCCAATCCGCTGGTCGATCTTAGCGCCACCGCCGACTCGCGCCTGGTTAGCAAGGTCGGTGCTGGCCACAATTGCTGGCTCGACAGCGATGCCGCCTGTGCCGCGGTGATCACCGCCTATCTCGATGCCTGGGCCGACAGCACCAGCATCGGTGATGGGCGCCAGATCGAACTCAAGGCGCCGCCGCTCAAGACGGTAGGTGATTCGCGTATCCTGCCAGACGACCCAACGTTGTTCGGCGCCACCCTCTATCCGCTGCTTACTAGCCATTGCGTCGAGTGCCACTGGGAGGATGCCGCGACTGCCCAGGCACCGTTCTTTGCCGGCGCTGATCTGGCTGCCGCCTACGCCGCGGTCGCCGCCAAGGTCGATCTTGACCTACCGCAGCAGTCGCGCCTGGTGGTGCGGCTGCGTGACGAGTTCCACAACTGCTGGAGCGGCGACTGCCAGAGCGATGCAGCTGAACTGCGCTCGCAGATCGAGGCGATCGCCGCCCAAGTGGCACCGACCCCGGTCGATCCGGCGCTGGTGCTGAGCAAGGCGCTACAACTGGGCGACGGTGTGATCGCCAGCGGTGGCAGCCGTTATGAGTCAAACCAGATCGCCCTCTACGAATTCAAGATCGGTGAGGGGACGACAGTCTATGACACCAGCGGTGTCGAACCGGCGCTCAACCTCACTCTCAGTGGTGATGTCAGCTGGGTCAGTGGCTGGGGGCTGAACTTTGCCGGCGGCAAGGTGCAGGGTTCTACCAGCGCCAGCCGCAAGCTAATCGAATTGATCCAGGCCACCGGCGAGTACTCCATCGAGGCCTGGGTGGTGCCAGCCAACGTCACCCAGGAGGGGCCGGCGCGCATTGTCAGTTATTCCGGCGGCGTCGACACACGCAATTTCACCCTGAGCCAGACCCGCTACAACTATGACTTCCTGCAGCGCACCGAGCAGACCGAGGCGGACGGCGAGCCGGGCCTCTCCACCGCCGATGCGGATGAGCGGCTACAGGCCGCCGAGCAGCATATCGTAGTCAGCTTTGACCCGATCAATGGCCGGCGTATCTACGTCAACGGCCAGTTCACCGGGGATCTTGATCCGCTGCCCGGCGGTAGCTTGATCGACTGGGATGACAGCTTTGCCCTGGTGCTCGGCAACGAGGTCTCCGGCGATCGCCCCTGGCTCGGCAAGCTGAGGCTGCTGGCGATCCACAACCGCGCACTCACTCCGGAACAGATCGCCCGCAACCAGGCCGCCGGGGTTGGCGAGAAGTTCTTCCTGCTGTTCAGCATCAGTGAGCTGGTCGGGCTGCCGCAGAGCTACATCCTGTTTGAGGTGAGCCAGTTCGACAGCTACAGCTATCTGTTCAACCAGCCGCGCTTCATCAGCCTGGATGCGACGGTGCAGCCGAGCAACAGCCCTCTGGCCGGCATGCGTATCGGCATCAACGGCCACGAAGCGGTGGTGGGGCAGGTCTACAGCAATCTCGACCTGCGCCTCGGCGGGTCCGCCTACTCGCCTGAACAGGGGCAGCTGCTATCGCCGCTGGGCACCATCATCGCCAGTGAGCGGGGTGTGGCGGGGGATGAATTCTTCCTCAGCTTCGAGCGCCTCGGCAGTCACAGCCATGTGTTTACCGAGCCGATGCCGCTGGCTCCGCCACCGCCCGTCGATGGTGAGCCGCAGTCGGTGATCGGCCTGCGCACCTTCGATGAGATCAACGCCAGCATGGCGGAGCTGACCGGCGTCAGCCCGAGTCAGTCGGAGGTGCGTGCCACCTTTGACAGCGTCAAGCAGCAGTTGCCGGCGGTGGAGAAGATCGGCGGTTTCCTCTCCGCCCATCAGGTGGCGGTGTCGCAGCTGGCGATCGAATATTGCAACGCACTGGTGGAGGACCAAGCCCTGCGCAGCAGCTACTTCCCTGGTTTCCCCTTCGACAGCGAGCCCCAGAGCGCCTTCGCCGGTGACCGGGCGTTGATGCTTGATCCGCTACTGAGCCGGATGCTCGGTGGCGGTCTGGCCGATCAGCCCGCCGAAGCGGAGGCCCGTGCCGAACTGAATCAGCTCACCGATCGGTTGACTGCCTGCGGTGCCAGCTGTGAGGCGGGGCGCACCGCCACGGTGGTCAAGGCCAACTGCGCGGCACTGCTCGGCAGTGCGGTGATGCTGCTGCAATAACCCGGACACAATGATGAAACGACGACTCAGGAACCTCTCCCCGGATGCGCCGCTGCTCTACCCGGACCACCCTCGCCCGATCAGCCGGCGTGACTTCATTCGCCAGGGGCTGGCTGCCGGGCTGGGGGCGGTGACCGCGCCGGGCCTGTTTGGCCTGTTTGCCAATCCGCGCCAGGCCAGTGCTGCTCTCTCCAGCGATCTGCAGGCGCTCAAGCAATCCTGTGGTATTGCGGTGCAGGGGGCCGGCAAGATCCCCTTCATCTGTTTCGACCTGGCTGGCGGCGCGAATATCGCCGGTTCCAATGTGCTGGTGGGCCGTCAGGGTGGTCAGCGCGACTTTCTCACCACCGCCGGCTACAGTCGTCTCGGCCTGCCCGGTGACATGATCCCGCCGCTGAGCAATCCCGATACTGGCTTCAGTGACTTCATCAACAGCGACCTGGGGCTCGCCTTCCACAGCGACAGCGCCTTTCTGCGCGGCATCCTGGAGCGGGTTTCGCCCGGTACCGCCGCCAGTATCAACGGCGCGGTGATCCCGGCGCGCTCCGACAACGACACCGGCAACAACCCCCACAATCCGATGTACGGCATCAACCGCGCCGGTGCCGACGGCGAGCTGCTGACCCTGATCGGCTCGCGCAACTCCGAGTCGGGCGGCAATTCGGTGGCGCCGCCGGCGCTGATCGATCCCGCGCTGCGTCCCACCAAGGTTGATCGCCCCAGCGATGTCACCGGTTTGGTCGATACTGGCAAGCTGGTGGGGCTGCTTAGCCAGGATGATGCGGTGGCGGTGATGGAGTCGATCCAGCGCATCAGCGAGATGCGACTCGGCCGGGTCGATACCCAGGTCAGCAGCGATGCTGTGCTCAAAGAGCTGGTGCGCTGCGGCTATGTGAAGAGCGCCGACCTGGTGGACCGTTACGGTGATCCGGCAGCGCTCAACCCCTCCATCGACCCCGATATCGTCGGGCCGATCTTCAGCCAGGCCGAATATGACGACGAGGCTGAGTTTCGCAAGACCGCCGCGGTGATGAAGCTGGTGCTCAACGGCTATGCCGGGGCTGGCACCATCACCATGGGCGGTTTTGACTACCACACTGGCAACCGGGCGGTGGGTGAGATCCGTGACCTGCGCGCCGGGCGTTGCATGGGGGCCTGCCTCGAGTATGCCGCGCGGCTCGGTGTACCGCTGATGCTCTACTGCTTCAGCGATGGCTCGGTGGCCAGCAACGGCAGTCTCGACGACTCGGCAGAGGGGCGTGGCAAGGGCGTCTGGACTGGCGACAACTCCTCCACCGCCGCCTCCTTTTTTCTCGTCTACAACCCGGCAGGGCGTCCGGCACTGCTCGGCGCCAGCCCGGAACAGCAGGCGCAGCATCAGCAGATTGGCTTCTTCCGCGGCGATGGCTCGGTGGAAACCGCCTCCGCCCCGGCGGCCAACAACGTCAACCTGCTGGTAGAGACGGTGGTGCTCAACTACATGGCGCTGCACGGTGAGCAGGGCCGCTTCGGCGGACTGTTCCCCGGTCACGGCCTGGGCAATGCGGCACTGCTCGACCGGCTCACCGCCTTTCAACCCATCGTCAGCGGGACCCTCTGATATGCCGATGCTCTACCGACTGCTGTTGGCGGTGATGCCGCTAATTTTGTTCCTTGCCATTTCAAGTCAATCTCAGGCCGCAGAGCCGGCTGATCTGCAGGGGGAGGTGCGGGCGCTGAAGAAGGCGGTGCTGGCGCTCAATCGGGATCTCTTCCTGCTGGAAGAGGAGCTGCTGTTCCCCGGCCACACTCAGGTCTCGGTGTTCCTCTCCCTCGATCTCGGCGATTACTTCAGTCTCGACTCGGTGCAGCTGAAGATTGACGACAAGGAGCTGGCCAACCATCTCTACACCAAGCGGGAGCTGGCGGCGCTGCGCCGCGGTGGGGTGCAGCGGCTGTTCCTTGGCAACCTGAAGAGCGGTGAGCATGAACTGGTCGCCTTCTTCACCGGTGTTGGCCCCTCCGGCCGCGACTATCGCCGCGCCACCAGCCTCAAGTTCAGCAAGGGGATCAGTCCCAAGCTGCTGGAGCTGCGCATCGTCGATCTGGAAGCAAAACAGCAGCCGGAGTTCAGCGTGCGGGAGTGGGAGTGAGTCGGACAGCTTTCATCGCGCGACTGGGCGGCGCTCTGTTGACGGTAGCGCTGGGAGGCGTCGTACTGGCTGAGTCGGCACCACCCAGCGCCGGGGTGCGCGACCTGCATTATGGGGAAGCGCTGTTTCAGCTCTTCCAACAGCGCAACTTCACTGCCATCACCCATCTGCAGATGGCCCAGGCGCAGGGGCTGATGCAGGCCCAGGGTGATGAGCCGGCGCTGATCCTGGGTGGGCTCTATCTCGCCTATGGTCTGCACGACGAGGCGGAGCCGCTGTTTGAACGCCTGTTGGCGCGGGCGGCGAAACCGGTGGTGCGTGACCGGGCCTGGCTGCAGCTGGCGCGGCTGCACCAGCAGCAGAGGCGCACAGAGCGGGCGGCTACCGCTTTCGAACAGATTGGCGAGGCCCTGCCCGAGCCGCTGCAGCACCAGCGGCGCGAACTGGCCGGCCTGATTGCGCTGGCGCAGGGTGCGCCTGGCTTGGCGGCAGCGCAGCTGCAGAGCACAGCTGAGGATGACGATTGGCAGGGTTTTCACCTCTTCAACCGGGCGCTGGCAGAGTTTGGTCAGGGGCGGCAGCAGGCGGGCCGAGCACTGCTCCAACAACTGAGCCAGCTCGATGCCGACGACGAAGAGCACCGTGCCCTGCGCGACCGCGCCAACCTGCTGCTCGGTCTGCTGTTGCTCGAGGCGGGGGAGAACGCCGCCGCCCAAGCGCCGTTGCAGCGGGTGCGATTGCAGGGTATCCACTCCAACCGGGCGCTGTTGGCGCTGGGCTGGGCCGCCTTCCGCCAGCAGCAGTTTGAACAGGCGCTGAGTCCCTGGCAGGCGCTGGCAGCACGCGCTCCGGCGGACCCGGCGGTGCAGCAGGCGCTGCTGCTGATCCCCCAGGCGTTGCAGCAGTTGCAAGCGGAGAGTGAGGCGCTGAAGCGCTACCGTCAGGCGCTCGACAGCTATAAACAGGAGTTGGCTGCGCTGGATCAGGCGCTGCAGGCGGTGGCTGGCGGAGCGCTGCTGCCAACGCTATCGACTATCGACGAGACCAGTTCTGTCGGCGATCTGCCGCCGGCGGCTGACCCGGTGCTGCAGCGCCGTCTGTTCGATCTGCTGGCACAGCACCGTTTCCGCCAAGCCTATCAGGACTATCTTGATCTGGGCTTTCTGCATACCAATCTCAGCCATTGGTCCGCCACCATCGAGAGCTACGATCAGATGCTGGCAGTGCGCCAGAGCGCCTACACTCGACAGCTGCCGAGGGCCGAAGCGGCGCTCTCCGATCAGTCTCTGCAGAGTCTGCGGCAGCGCCACGATGAGTTGCTTGAAAAGGAACATAAACTGGCCGGCGGCAGTCAGCCGATGCGGCTGGCAGATGCAAAAGAGCAGGCGCAGCTGGTGCGCATCGAGTCGATCGAACGACGCCTGGATACGCTGGGCGATGTGGCTGGGCTCGAGGAGAAACGGCAGCGCCTGCGGCTGATGAAGGGGCTGCTGCGCTGGCAAGTGGAGAGCGATTTTAAACCCCGCTTCTGGCAATTCAGCAAAGACCTTCGCTCAGTTAACACGGAGCTGGAGCAGAGCGAACGTCAGCGCCAGCGTCTGCAGCAGGCGGTGCAACAGGCGCCGGGCCGCTTCAAAGGTTTTGCCATGCGGATCGATGCGCTGAAGGCGCGCATTGCCGAGCTGCAGCCTGCGCTGAATCAGACCCTGCAGGCCCAGGCCGACGAACTGAAGCGCCTCGCCAGCGAGTCGCTGCAGCAGCGTAAGGTGGGTCTCGACGGTCTGCGTGCCCGCGCCCGCTTTGCCCTCGCCCAGTTGCAGGATCGGGCTGCCAGCCGTGCTGGAGCGACGCCATGAGGGCAGTGGCGCTGATCCTGCTTCCTCTCCTGTTGCAGGGGTGTGTCTCCTGGCTGCAGCGTGAGCCGGGGCCGCCGACCCTGGCCAGCCTGCAGGCCCGCCCGCGAACAGTGCAGGCGGAGCCGGTGGTGGCGCCACCCGCCGGGCAGGTGATGGCGGGCTACCAGGTGCTGCTGCAACAGCCGGCGCCGCCCGAGCTGACTTGGGAGGCGACCCGGCGACTGGCAGATTTGCAGCTGGAACAGGGTGAGGAGCGCCTCGGCGATGCGTCTGCTGGGGATGCGTCAGCGCAGGATTTCGCCAGCGCCATCGCGCTCTATCGTAGGCTGTTGGAGCAGGATGGGGCCTTTGCCGGACGTGACCGGCTGCTCTACCAGTTGGCCCGGGCGGAGGCGCTGGCTGGTCGTCCGGCGCGCTCGCAGCAGGCCCTCGATCAGCTGGTGCGGGAGCATCCCAACTCCCCCTATCTACAGGAGGCGCAGTTCCGCCGTGGTGAGTGGCTGTTCGCGCAGGCCGACTATGCTGGAGCCGAGCACGCTTATGCTGCTGCGGTGGCAGCTGGCGAGGCCTCGCCCTTCCATCAGCGTTCGCTGTTCAAACTTGGCTGGGCGCTGTTCAAACAGCAGCATTTCGAAGCGGCGCTGGATGCCTTCACTCGATTGCTTGATCGGCGGGCCGATGCCCTGGAACGGCTCGACAGTGATGCGCTGGCGCGCGGCGAGCGGGAGCTGCTGCAGGATACCCTGCGGGTGGTGAGCCTCAGCTTCATCCAGTTGGGCGGTGCTGCCGGCATTGATCGCTACTTCCTGCAAAACGGAGGCAGGGGCTGGCTGCACCGAGTCTATCGCAGCCTGGGTGATCTCTATCTGAAGCAGCAGCGCATCCTCGATGCGGCTGGCGCCTATCTCGCCTTTGTGCGGCAGCATCCGAGTCATCCGCAAGCACCGGGTCTGCAGTTGCTGGCGATCGATAACTTCACCAAACATGGTTTTCCCAGTCAGGCGCTGGCGGCGAAACAGGAGCTGGCGGAGCGTTACCGGCTCAACGGCCCCGCTTGGCGGGAGCTGGATCCGTCGAGCCGGGCCGAGCTTACCCCTCATCTGCGTCGTCATCTGCGTGATCTGGCCGCCCACTACCACGCGTTGGTGCAGCAGAAGGGGAAGGCTTCAAAAGCGCAGCGGGATGCATGGTTCGAGCAGGCAGTGGCCTGGTATCGCCACTACCTGGTGCGTTTCCCCGGTGAGGCGGAGAGTGGTGCGGTGAACTTTCTGCTGGCGGAACTGCTGTTCGAGCGGGGTGCGTTCAACCAGGCGGTGGTGGCGTATCAGCGCAGCGCCTATGACTATCCGCCCCATAAGGACGCCGCCGAGGCGGGCTATGCAGCGTTACTGGCCTTTGAAAAGCAGACGCCGCGCCTGCCCGAGGCGCAACGCCCAGAGTGGCAGCGTCAGGCGGCTGAGAGTGGGCTGCGCTTTGCTGACCGGTTTGGCAATGATCCGCGGGCCGCCAAAGTGCTGAGCCGCAGTGCCCAGCAGTTGTTTGAGCTGGGTGATTACGCCCGGGCCCGTACGCTGGCGCGGCGCAGTCTGAAGTCGGGCTCCAGCCTGGAGCAGAAGGCGCAGCGGGTGAGCTGGATGGTGGCCGCCCATGCCGCCTTCGAACTGGCCGACTACGTCGAGGCTGAGGTGGGCTACAGCCAGCTGTTACAACTGCCGGGATCAGAAAAAAACAGCCAGGGTATGATCCGCGAAAAGCTTGCCGCCGCCATCTACCAGCAGGGCCGTGCTCAGCGGGAGAAGGGCGCAACGGCGGCCGCGGCCCGGCACTTTCTGCGCGTCGGCCAGGTGGTGCCCGGGGCGACGATCCGTGCCACCGCCGAATACGATGCCGCCGCCAGCCTGATCGCGGCAAGTCGTTGGGCCGAGGCGGCCGAGGTGTTGGAGGCGTTTCGTCGTCGCTATCCCAAACATGAGTCGATTGCTGATGTGCAGCGCAAACTGGCGCTGGTTTATCTGCAGGATAAGCAGCCGCTGCAGGCTGCCGCTGCCTTTGAGCGGGTCGCCGCCACCCCCCAGGCGATCGATGTGCAGCGCCAGGCTGCCTGGCAGGCAGCGGAGCTCTACCAGCAGGCCGGCAGCGGAAAGCAGGCGGTGACTGCCTTCAAGCGCTATGTGAAGCGTTTCCCTGAGCCACAGGAGCCGGCGATGGAGGCGCGCCAGCGGCTGGTCGAGCTCTACCAGCAGCAGGATCAGTCTGCCAAACGCGACTACTGGCTGCGTCAGCTTGTTGTGACGCAGCGCAAGGCCGGCCAGGCCAGTAGTGAGCGCAGCCGTTATCTCGCTGCCCATGCGGCGTTGCGGCTGGCCGAGCCGGAGTTCTCTGCGTTTGAGCGGATCCCGCTGAAGCGCCCGTTGGCGCGCAGTCTGAAGCAGAAGAAGGCGCAGATGCAGCGCGCCATCCAAGCCTTTGAATTGGCGGCTGGTTTTGCCCAGGCCGGGGTGACCACCCAGGCGACCTTCCGCCTCGCCGAGATCTACCGGCTGTTTGGCGAGTCGCTGCTGCACTCTGAACGTCCGGCCGGACTCTCGGCGGTGGAGCTGGAGCAGTATGAGTTGTTGCTGGAGGAGCAGGCCTTCCCCTTCGAGGAGCGGGCGATCGAGGCTCACCAGGTGAATGCCAGGCGGGCCGCCCAGGGGAGCTATGACGCGTGGGTCAGGCAGAGTTTCGAGCGCTTGGCGGCGCTGAGCCCGGCGCGTTATGCCAAGCAGGAGCAGGGGGAGCGGGTGTTCGATGCATTGCGTTAGACCGATCTCTCTTCTACTACTGCTCCTGCTGCTGGTGGGCTGTGCCGGTATCACACCGCGTTTGGATGCACCGCCGCAGGTCGTTACGGAACAGAAGCCGGCATCGCCTGCGGGACTGCCTGAGCCGGCCCAGGCTCAATTGCGGCAGGCGATCAGCGCGATGCAGACAGGTGATGAGGCGCAGGCCGTGCTGCTGTTGCAGGGCTTGGTGGAGGCGTATCCCGATCTGCTCTCGCCCTGGCTCAATCTGGGTATCCTGCGGCTCAGGACGGGGCAGCTGGAGAGTGCCGATGCGGCACTGCAGCAGGCGCTGCGGCTTGATCCGGAGAACCCGGTGGCACGGCATCAACGGGCTATCGTGCTGCGTCACCAAGGGCGCTTTAAGGAGGCGCTGGCACTCTATCAGGCGCTGCTCGCAGCGCATCCTGATCACGCCCTGGGGCACCGCAACTTGGGCATCCTCTACGATCTCTATCTGAATCAGCCGCAGCAGGCGCTGGCGCACTACCGGCGCTATGCAGCGCTCTCTGTCGATGAGCAGGCGGAGAGCAGAGTGTGGATCGCCGAGCTGCAGCGGCGCATTGCGGCGGAGGACCGATAAGCATGAACAGAACCTCTTTTCATTGGCTGCTGTTGGCGCTGCTGATGCAGACGCCGGCCCAGGCGGAGCAGCGGCTGGAGCTGCAGGGCACCTCGATCATCGGCAGTCGCGAGTCGCCCCAGGTGCTCTATCTGGTGCCCTGGCAGAAACCGGGGCCGGGACAGCCGCTGGGGATGCCGTCGCTGCAGTCGGCCAGTGATCTGCTGGCGCCGATCGAGCGGGCGCAATTTCGCCGCCGGCTCGACTATTTCAACGCGGTCGCTGAGCGGCCCTAATCGACACTATCTGACCCAACTGAGGGAGAGCACCATGGACAATCTTCACACAATCATCCGTTTTTTCCAGGAGGGGGGGCTGTTTATGTACCCGATCCTGCTGATCTTCGCCGCCGGGCTGGCGATCGCTATCGAGCGCTACCTCTATCTGTCCAGTGCTCGGCTGCGCAACAATCGTTTCTGGACTCGGGTGTTGCCGCAGTTGAATGAGGGTGACTTCAAACAGGCGTTGAAGTCGGCTGCGGATTCCAGCACCGCCTTGGGGCGCATCATGGTCTACGGTCTGGATCGGGTGCGCAGCGCGCGCCGCCGCAGCGATCTGGAGATGGCGATGGAGGAGGGGCTGATGGAGGAGATACCACGCTTCGAGAAGCGCACTCACTATCTCAGTACCCTGGCCAATATCGCCACCCTGCTGGGGTTGCTGGGCACCATCATTGGCCTGATCAATGCCTTTACTGCGGTCTCGGCGGCCGATCCGGCGGAGAAGGCCGATCTGCTCTCCGCCAGTATCTCGGTGGCAATGAATACCACCGCGTTTGGCCTGATGGCGGCGATCCCGCTGCTGTTGGTCTACACCCTGCTGCAGAGCCGCACCACGCAGATCGTTGACAGCCTGGAGATGGCCTCGGTGAAGTTCCTCAATATCGTCACCGAACGGGCTGGGAGTGCGCGATGAGACGCCGCTCGCGACGGCTCCACGAAGAGGCGGAGCTGAACATCACCGCGTTCATGAATCTGATGGTGATCCTGGTGCCGTTTCTGTTGATTACTGCCTCCTTTTCGCGCATGGCGGTGTTCGATCTCTATCTGCCGCCGGCCGCCGCGGGTGGTGAGCCGGCCAAGGGCGAGCTGCAGCTGGAGATCATCGTGCGTCACGACGCCATCGAAGTGGCCGATCGCAACGGCGGGCTGATCCAGCGTATCGAGGCGGACGATCCGGACAGGCAGCTGCAGCGCTTGTCGCAGCTGCTGCAGGCGCTCAAGGCGCGTTATCCCGACAAGCGCACAGCCTATCTGCTGGCGGAGCCGCAGGTCGCCTACGATACCCTGGTGCAGGTGATGGATCGGGTGCGGGTCGCCGAGCTGGTGCAGACCGGTTCGCTGGTGCAGGCGGAGTTGTTCCCCGATATCTCCCTGGGGGATGCGCCGCCGCTGCCCGAATCGGCAGGGCAGGGGGAGAGATCATGAAGCTGTCACGCCGGGCCAAACGCATGCAGCGCCACCATCGGCGTAACCGTGGTCGTGGTGCCATCAACCTGGTGTCGCTGATGGATATCTTCACCATCCTGGTGTTCTTCCTGCTGGTCAACTCCTCCGAGGTGCAGATTCTGCCCAACGCCAAGGCGCTGCAGCTGCCGGAGTCGAGTGCTGAGCAACGTGCCGAGGAGTCGTTGGTGGTGATGCTGAATCGCCAGGAGATCCTGCTGCAGGGGCACCCGGTGGCGCAGCTTGCGGAGCTGATGGAGGGCGACTCGGAGCTGATCGCGCCGCTGGCGCAGGCGCTGGCAGCGCGGGCGGCTGAGCAGCAGACAGCAACAACAGCGGAGGGTGCGGCAAGCGGTGATATCACTATCATGGCCGACAAGCAGACTCCCTATCGGCTGCTGAAACGGGTGATGTTGACCTGCGCCGAGAGCCGCTTCGGCAACATCTCGCTGGCGGTACTGCGTCGCCCCGAGGTGGGTGAGTCGGAGGTGGCGTTATGAGTGTGATGGTGCATCGTCTGGAACTGCCCTGGAACACCCTGCACTGGGAGGACAGGCAGTTTCGCTGGCTGCAGTTGGGGCTGTTGAGTGTGGCGCTGCTGCTGGGGTGGGTGGTCTCGGTGGTGGAGCTGCCACAGCCTGAACGGATCAAGCGGGTTCAGCCGCCGCGACTGGCGAAATTGACCCTGGAGCGGCGGCCGGTCGAACTAGTGAAGCATAAACCGCCGGAGATTGAGATCCCCGAGGCCAAACCCAAGCCGGTGGTGAAACCTAAGCCAAGGCCCAAACCGAAACCTAAACTGGTGGCAAAAAAGCGGCCGAAGGCGCCACCGGCCAGGGTGGCGAAACGGCGGGTGCAGAGCGATCCGGCCGCCGCGCGACGCAAGGCGCAGCAGTCGGGCCTGCTTGCCTTCGCCGATGAGCTGGCGGATCTGCGTAGCGCGCCGGTGGTGAGTAGCACCACAGCGACTCGCAGTCTCTCCAAGGCGGGCAATCAGGCGAAAAAGGTGGCGCGTTCTCTGGTGACCGCGGACGCCGCTAGGGGCAGTGCCGGCATCGACACCAGTCGCTTGAGCCGCGATACCGGTGGCCAGGGTTTGAGTGGCCGCAAAACGACCCAGCTGCGTTCGGCAGTGCAGGGCAATGGTGGTGGTGGCAGTCGCGCCAGTCGGCCGATCAGTAACAGCCTTGAGGGCCAGCGCAGCAGCGAAGAGGTGCAGTTGGTATTTGATCGCAATAAGGGGGCGGTCTATGCCATCTATAATCGGGCCTTGCGCAAGGATCCGACCCTACGCGGCAAGCTGCTGCTGGAGATCACCATCGCCCCCTCGGGCAGGGTGACCGATTGCCGGCTGCTCTCATCGGAGCTGAACAATCCGAGCCTGGAGCGCAAGCTGCTGGCACGGATCCGCATGTTCGACTTCGGTGTGAAGGATGTGGCGATCACGGTGGTCTCCTATCCGATCGACTTTCTCCCCTCATGACGAGGGCTGTCGTCTGGCTGCTTCTGCTGTCGCTGTTCAGCCTTGGTGCGCAGGCACAGGCGCAGTGGCTGCAACGCAGCGCCGATATCATGGGGACCCGGGTCGTGATCCAGCTCTGGAGCGAGTCGGTGGGGGCGGGCGAGGTGGCGATCGAGGCGGTATTGGAGGAGCTGCGTCGGATCGATCGGGCGATGAGTCCGTTTCGTTCCGACAGTGAGCTGTCACGGGTCAACCAGCAGGCGGCCCAGGGTGCGGTGGTTATCAGCGATGAGCTATATGGGGTGCTGGCGCGGGCGCAGCAGATCTCGGAGCTAAGTGACGGGGCCTTCGATATCACCTTTGCCAGTGTGGGGCATAGATACGATTATCGACGCGGCATCAGGCCCAGCGAGCAGCAACTCGAACAGCTGCTGCCGATGATCGACTATCAACATCTAGTGCTGACTCCAGATCCTCCCCGTCTGGCATTTGCTCGACCGGGGGTGCGCATTGACCTGGGCGGTATCGCCAAGGGCTATGCGGTGGATCGGGGCATCGCCATCCTGCAGCAGCACGGCATCGAACATGCGCTGCTCAGCGCTGGCGGTGATAGCCGTTTTCTCGGCGACCGGCGTGGCCGCCTTTGGCGGGTGGGGGTGCGCGACCCCGATGATAAGGCGGGTATCAGGGCGCTGTTGCCGTTGAGCAATACGGCACTCTCCACCTCCGGTGATTATGAGCGCTTCTTCATCCAGGATGGGGAGCGCTATCACCATATTCTCAACCCGCGCTCGGGCCGATCGGCCAAGGGGTTGCGCAGCGTTTCGGTGCTGGGAGCGGAGGCGATCACCACCGATGCGCTCTCTACCGCGCTGTTTGTGCTGGGGCGACAGGCCGCTATGGCGCTGGTGGAGCGGTTGCCAGGCATCGAGGCAGTGCTCGTCGATACAGAAGGGCGTCTGCACTTTTCGTCGGGGCTGGGCCAGGCCGGCCAGTCTGCAGCGGCGGCTCTCGATTAGATCGCTTTCGGCTCAGGCGCTCGCAGGAACAGTCCCTCCTGCTCTATTTCCTAGTATTTTACATGGTATTGTGGATAATCTCCCCCCCGGATATCGCTATGCTAGTGGCACTGGCCCAGTGGGCGGGTCTGTGAGTATAGGCAAGATTTTGGAGGGGCTGATGGGCTTCGGTTGGTGGGAAGACATTCAGTGCGTGTTCGAGCGCGATCCGGCGGCGCGCACCACCTTTGAGATACTCACCACCTATCCGGGGGTGCATGCGGTGATGTTTCACCGCCTCTCCCATTGGCTCTGGAATGCGGGCCTGAAGTGGCTGGCGCGAGTCAACGCCAACATCGCTCGCTGGCTAACCGGTATCGAGATCCACCCGGGTGCGGTGATCGGCCGGCGCTTTTTTATCGACCACGGCATGGGGGTGGTGATCGGTGAGACCGCGATCATCGGTGATGATTGCACCCTCTATCATGGTGTCACCTTGGGTGGTACCAGCTGGGAGAAGGGCAAGCGCCACCCGACCCTGGCTAACAATGTGGTGGTGGGTGCGGGCGCCAAGGTGCTTGGGCCGATCCTGATCGGCCAGGGCGCGCGTATCGGTTCCAATGCGGTGGTGGTGAAAGATGTGCCGCCCGGCGCTACCGCGGTGGGTGTGCCGGGGCGGTTGATCACGCCGAAGAAAGCGGCCGATGGTCATCGCGAGGCGATTGCCAAGAAGATTGGTTTCGATGCCTATGGCGCAACCAAGGATGCCCCCGATCCGGTCGCCCATGCGATCAACTGCATGCTCGATCACATGCACGTGATGGACAATAAGATGCAGTCGATGTGCGAGGCGCTGAAGAAGATGGGTCTGTCTGAGGAGGATGGTGTGATACCACCGCTGGACTCCTGCGAGATCGTCTCCACTGCGGAAGAACTGCTGAAGCTGGATGAGGCGAGTGGCGAGACCCCGGCGAAGAATAAAACCGCAGAATGACTGGGGTGCAAAATACTTGACTAAAATACTTGGGAATGTATATTAGCGACCAAACATATTGTTTGGAGCGAAGCGCGTGAAGCTTACCACAAAAGGTCGTTATGCCGTAACGGCGATGCTCGACCTGGCACTCCACTACGGTCGGGGGCCGATCACCCTAGCGGATATTGCCCAGCGACAGGGGATATCGCTCTCCTACCTGGAGCAACTCTTCTCTCGTCTGCGCAAAAAGGAGCTGGTGACGAGTGTGCGGGGGCCAGGTGGCGGCTACAGCCTGGGGCGCGAAGCGGCTGAGATCTTCATCGGCGAGGTGATTACCGCGGTCGATGAAAGTATGGATACCACTCGTTGCCACGGCGCCCACAACTGTCAGAATAATGATCGCTGCCTGACCCACGACCTGTGGGCCGACCTGAGCGAGCAGATCTACCACTACCTCAACCGCATCAGCCTGCAGGACCTGATGGACCGCAAGGCGGTGAAAGAGGTGTCAGAACGGCAGGAGCAGGAAGAAGAGGGGCCATCGATTGCTATCAGCTCCCTCACAGAAGCCAGCAATCCAGCGAGTGCCTGAGCACCCGCCCTTTATCCCTTTCCCTATTTCGGAGTCGATTGAGAAATGAAGTTACCGATCTATATGGACTATTCAGCTACTACCCCGGTCGACCCCCGGGTTGCCGAGCTGATGTGTAGTTTCCTGACTCCTGATGGTGATTTTGGCAACCCGGCGTCACGCTCCCATTCCTTTGGTTGGACTGCGGACGAGGCCGTGAGCCGGGCGCGCAAACAGGTGGCGGAACTGGTCAATGCCGATCCGAAAGAGATCGTCTGGACCTCCGGCGCTACCGAGTCCGACAATTTGGCGATCAAGGGTGTGGCCCACTTCTATCAGAAGAAGGGCAAGCACATCATCACCTGCAAGACCGAACACAAGGCGGTACTCGACACCTGCCGTCAGCTGGAACGCGAGGGCTTCGAGATTACCTATATGGATCCCGAGCCGAACGGCCTGATCGATCTGGGCAAGCTCGAGGCGGCGTTGCGCGACGACACCATCCTGGTCTCGATCATGCACGTCAATAACGAGATCGGCGTGATCCAGGATATCGAGGCGATCGGTGAGCTGACCCGACCCCGCAAGATCCTGCTCCATGTCGATGCTGCCCAGAGCGCCGGTAAGGTGCCGATCGACCTGCAGCAGATGAAGGTCGACCTGATGTCCTTCTCCGCGCACAAGATCTACGGACCCAAGGGTATAGGCGCGCTCTACGTGCGTCGCAAGCCGCGGGTGCGGCTGGAGGCGCAGATGCACGGCGGTGGCCACGAGCGCGGTATGCGCTCCGGTACCCTGGCAACCCACCAGATCGCTGGTATGGGCGAGGCGTTCCGTATCGCCGGCGAGGAGATGGTGGCCGAGAATGAGCGTATCCAGGCCCTGCGCCAACGCCTGTGGGACGGTATCAAGGATATGGATGAGGTCTACCTGAATGGCGATCTGGAGCGGCGCGTCGCTGGCAATCTGAATGTCAGTTTCGCCTTCGTCGAGGGTGAATCGCTGATCATGGCGCTGAAGGATCTGGCGGTCTCCTCCGGTTCCGCCTGCACCTCGGCCAGCCTGGAGCCGAGCTACGTACTGCGCGCGCTGGGGCGTGAGGATGAGCTGGCGCACAGCTCGATCCGTTTCACATTCGGTCGCTTCTCCACGCTGGAAGAGGTGGACTACGCGGTGGAGAAGATTCGCAGCCAGGTGAGCCGCCTGCGTGAACTCTCCCCCCTGTGGGAGATGTTCAAAGATGGTATCGATCTAAAATCGATCCAATGGGCGGCACACTGATTTTTCGATAGAGGTTAAGGTTATGGCATACAGTGATAAGGTACTCGACCACTACGAGAATCCGCGCAATGTGGGTGCTTTCGACAACGAAGAGAAGAGCGTCGGCACCGGCATGGTGGGTGCGCCGGCCTGTGGTGATGTGATGCGTCTGCAGATAAAGGTCAACGACGCTGGGGTGATCGAGGATGCCCGCTTCAAGACCTACGGCTGCGGTTCCGCCATCGCCTCTAGCAGCCTGCTCACCGAGTGGGTAAAGGGCAAGACCCTGGATGAGGCGCAGCAGATCAAAAACTCAGAGATCGCCGAAGAGCTGGCGCTGCCGCCGGTCAAGGTGCACTGCTCGGTCCTGGCTGAAGATGCGATCAAGGCTGCGATCAAAGATTACACCGACAAGAATGCGGGTTAAGGTCCCTGTGATCGATAACCCTGCGGAGTAGCAAGATGGCAATCACTATCACAGAAGCCGCTGCTAAGCGGGTCGAGGCATTCCTCAGCAACCGTGGAAAAGGCATTGGCATCCGTCTGTCAGTGCGCACCTCCGGCTGTTCCGGTATGGCTTACGAGATGGAATTTGTTGATGAACTCGACGAAGATGACGTGGTGTTCGAGGATTGTGGCGTAAAGGTGGTGATCGACCCGAAGAGTCTGGTCTATCTGGACGGCACCGAGGTCGACTTCGCCAAAGAGGGCCTCAACGAGGGCTTCAAATTCAACAACCCCAACGCCAAGGGTGAGTGCGGCTGCGGCGAAAGCTTCACCGTTTGAGGTCACTCCAGTTGGAACAGGAGCCTAAGAGTCCGGCTGCCTAGGGCAGCCGGCTTTTTTCGATATGCTGGATCTTTCGAAAAATTATTTTGAACTGTTCGGGCTGCCGGTGGGCTTCATCGTTGATGTTGATTCGCTGGCGGAGCGCTATCGCGACCTGCAAAGGGTGATGCATCCGGACCGCTTTGCCAACGCAACTGATCAGGAACGGCGGCTCTCGGTGCAGGGCGCGGCACTCATCAACGAGGCCTTCCAGACCATCAAAGATCCGATTGCCCGTGGTGCCTATCTACTCTCGATGCATGGCATCGAGATGGATATGGAGAAAGAGACCACCATGGACGCGGCCTTTCTGATGGAACAGATGGAGCTGCGTGAAGAGCTGGAGCAGGCACGCAGCCAGGCAGATCCTTACGACGCGGTGTTCGAGCTGCGTGGGCGCATCAACAAAAAGATCAATACCCTGGTCGGACAGATGGCGGTGCAGTTCGAGAGCGCCACCCCTGAGCAGCTGGAAGCGAGCCGGGAGATCCTGCGCAAGATGCGGTTTCTGCAGCGCTTGCGGGCCGAGGTCGAGGCCGCGGAAGCTGAGATCGAAGACGCACTCTGAACATCATTGGACTGAAACTGAATCATGGCACTATTGCAGATCGCCGAACCGGGCCAGGCCCAGGCACCCCATCAGCACCGGCTGGCCGCCGGTATCGACCTGGGCACCACTAACTCGCTGGTCGCCAGCGTGCGCAGCGGCAGGGCAGAGACCCTGGCCGATTCCGAGGGGCGCCACCTGCTGCCTTCCGTGGTGCGCTACAGCGATGAGGGGATCAGCGTCGGCCATGCAGCGAAGGCGCAGGCGGCGCAGGATCCATTCAACACCATTGCTTCGGCGAAACGTCTGATCGGCCGTGGCGTGGAGGAGATCAAGACCCTCGGCAGCCAGCTTCCCTACCAATTTGTTGGCACTGAGACGGCGGTGCCGCGGATCCGCACGCTGGCTGGCGATGTCTCGCCGGTTGAGGTCTCCGCTGAGGTGCTCAAAGTGTTGGCACAGCGCGCCGAGTCAACCCTCGGCGGTGATCTTACCGGGGTGGTGATTACCGTCCCCGCCTACTTCGACGAAGCGCAGCGTCAAGCCACCAAAGACGCCGCCAGACTGGCCGGTCTGAATGTCTTCCGGCTGCTCAACGAACCCACCGCCGCGGCCGTTGCCTACGGACTCGACAAGGGGGCCGAAGGGTTGCACGCGATCTACGACTTGGGTGGTGGCACCTTCGATATCTCCATTCTGCGGCTGCACAAGGGGGTCTTCGAGGTGCTGGCTACCGGTGGTGATTCAGCCCTTGGCGGTGACGATTTCGACCGTGTAGTGGCGGAGTGGATGATGCAGCAGGCGGGCATCCAGGACGGCGCGGACCACCGCCAGATGCGTCGTCTGATGCGCGACGCCTGTGCCGCCAAAGAGGCCCTGAGCGAAGCGGATGCGACTGAGATCGAGCTTGAACTGGCGGATGGTACACATTGGCAGGGCCGGCTTGAGCGCGAACAGTTCAACGCGCTGGTCGAACCGCTGATCAAAAAGACCCTGATGGCCTGTCGCCGGGCGCTGCGCGATGCGGGTGTCGAACCGGAGCAGGTCGAAGAGGTGGTGATGGTGGGCGGTTCTACTCGGGTACCGCGGGTGCGTGAGCGGGTTGGTGAACTATTTGGTGGTGAGCCGCTGGTCGATATCGACCCGGATCGGGTGGTGGCGGTGGGGGCGGCGATCCAGGCCGACATCCTGGCCGGCAACAAGCCCGATGACGAGATGCTGCTGCTCGACGTGATCCCCCTCTCGCTCGGCATCGAGACTATGGGTGGGCTGGTGGAGAAGCTGATCAGCCGCAACACCACCATCCCGGTGGCCCGCGCCCAGGAGTTCACCACCTTCAAGGATGGCCAGACGGCGATGGCGATCCACGTGCTGCAGGGTGAGCGGGAGCTGGTCAGCGATTGCCGCTCCTTGGCGCGATTCGAGCTACGCGGTATCCCACCGATGGTGGCCGGCGCGGCGCGCATTCGCGTCACCTTCTCGGTGGATGCGGATGGCCTGCTCAGCGTGATGGCGGTGGAGCAGAGCAGCGGGGTGCAGGCACAGATCGAGGTCAAACCCTCCTACGGGCTGACCGATAACGAGATCGAAAGCATGCTGCGCGCCTCTATCGACCATGCCGATGATGACAAACAGGCGCGTGCTCTGCGTGAGCAGCAGGTGGAAGCGGATCGGGTGATTGAGGCGCTGGAAGCAGCGCTGGCCGCAGATGGCGAGCGGTTGCTCGATAGTGACGAGCGCGCCACCATCGATGCCGCCCTGCAGCAGCTGCGTGACCTCTCCCGCGCCGATAGCCTGGCCGAGATCAAGCAGGCGATTTCGGCGCTGGAGAAGGCCTGTGGCTTCTACGTCGAGCGGCGCATGAATCAGAGTATCCAGCAGGCGATGGCTGGCCACAGTGTTAATGAATTTGAGTGAGTTTCAGCAGGAGAAGCCGTAATGACCCAGTTGATCTTCCTGCCCCACGAAGAGATCTGCCCCGAGGGTGCCGTGATCGAGGCGGAGCCAGGCACCACCATCTGCGATGCGGCGCTGGCCGGCGGCGTCGAGATCGAGCATGCTTGTGAGAAGTCCTGCGCCTGCACCACCTGCCACGTGATCGTGCGTGAGGGTTTTGATTCCCTGGAGGAGTCGACTGAGGAGGAGGATGACCTGCTCGACAAGGCCTGGGGGCTGGAGCCGGAGTCGCGCCTTAGCTGTCAGGCGCGGGTAGGGGATGAGGATCTGGTGATCGAGATTCCCAAATACACCATCAACATGGTCTCAGAGAGCCACTGAGCGAGGAGCATGTCATGGGACTGAAGTGGATCGATATCCAGGATATCGCCATCGAGCTGGACGAGGCCTACCCTGAGGTGGATCCGACACAGGTCAACTTTGTCGACCTGCGCAACTGGGTGATGGCGCTCGATGACTTCGACGATGACCCGGAGCACTCCGGCGAAAGGGTCCTCGAGGCGATCCAGGCGGCCTGGATCGAAGAGCGGGAGTAGGAAGAGGGGGCACCGTGCCGCGCCGCGATGCGAGTGGAATGGCATGCTGAATAGAAAGCCACGCTTTTGCCCAGAATCCCTGCTCCAGGTTTGACGTTTCTCCCTAGAGCCTGAGTATCCCTGGTGACAGGGTTCCACCGTTCTCTATCTCTCCACACTGTGCACCTCTTTGTTTCCATTAAAGTGGTCGGCCTGACCTTGTAGTAAACTGCCAGTAACGATGGTTCCTCTGCCGCAGACCTTTTTCGCTGCGGCGTGAATGAGGGGTGTGATGGTCGCTGAGCCGAATATCGCTACAGGTCTCTCGCATGGCGACCCGGTGGCGCCAGTGATCTTTGGCGTCACCCTGATCCTGATCGCGGCACTGATCGGACGCTACACGGCGCGCCAGTTGAAGCAGCCCTCGGTGCTGGGTGAGCTGGTGATGGGGGTGGTGCTGGGTAACCTGCTGCACTTCGCCGGCTTCGAGCTGATGAGCGTGTTGCGCGAAGGGGTTGGCTGCACCGAGTTGTCGGGTCTGGTGATGTCGGGGTTGTCGCTGGAACAGGCGGTGCAGCAGCTGGTCGGGCCTGAGTATGCCGCTGGCTTCCTGCAGGTGGTGAGCGGCCCGCATGGGCGCGAGTATCTGTCGGTGGCCCAGGCGGTGGATGTCTTCTCCCGCTACGGCGTGATCTTTCTGTTGTTTCATATCGGTCTGGATACCTGCGTAGCGCAGCTGCAGCGGGTCGGTGGTGACTCTCTGCGGGTGGCGCTGATCGGCGTACTGGCTCCCTTTGCGCTCGGCTTTCTAGTCACCTGGTGGCTGACGCCGGATGCCCCCCACACCCAGCATATGTTTCTCGGCGCGACGCTGGGTGCCACCAGCATCGGTATCACTGCCCGGGTATTGCAGGATCTCGGCCAGAGTCGCTCCGGGGTGGCCCAGGTGGTTGTCGGTGCGGCGGTGATGGACGACGTGCTCGGTCTGGTGATGCTGGCGATCGTCTCCGGCATCGTGGTCACCGGCAGTATCGAACTGGATGAGATCCTGCGTATCATCCTGTTGGCGAGCCTGTTTATCGCCAGTGTGCTACTGCTCGGGCCGCATATCATCCGCGCCCTGATCCGCCTGCTGCGACACATGGAGGTGGTGGAGGCGAAGCTCTTTATCCCGTTTGTGTTTGTCATGACGCTTGCCTGGCTGGCCAATCTGGTGGGTCTGGCGACCATTGTTGGTGCATTCGCCGCTGGTCTGTTGATGCTCGACAGTCACTTCCAGGCCTGGGGCGACTACCGTAAGCACAAATACTCGATCAAGGAGCTGTTCGCGCCGCTGGAGGCGATTCTGGTGCCGATCTTCTTTGTCCTGATGGGCATACAGGTGAAGCTGGAGAGCTTTCTCGATCCGCAGGTGCTGCTGCTCTCGGCAGGACTGACCCTGGTGGCGGTGCTCGGCAAACTGGTGGCAGGTCTGGGTGTGATGGGGGCTGATCGCAGGCGTTTGGCGGTGGGCATTGGCATGATGCCACGGGGTGAGGTGGGGCTGGTGTTTGCCTCCATCGGCATCAGTCTGAATGTGATCGACAAGGCGATGTTTTCGGCGGTCTTGATGATGGTGATGGTGACGACCCTGGCCACCCCGCCGCTGTTGAAGTGGGCGCTGGGTGACTCTACAGAAGGCAAGGGCCCGGATCGCTCGGTCGGCAAGCAGTGCCAGTAGGGCTTGCGGATTGTCATTGTCGATGATGCGCGCAGCTGTTTTAATCATCTGATCAGAATCTTTGGTCTGCCGTCATGTGTATCACCCCGCTAACATCCTTCAACCAGCAAGCGCATCGGGATCCGACCTGGTGGGATCGGGTCTGCTGGTCTCCCTTGTCGCTGCTGAGTCTGGAGGGGGTGCTGGGGTTTTCTCTTGCGGTTTGGGCTGGGCTGAGCCTGGAGCTGGCGCCGCAGGCCTTCAATCTGCTCTATGGGGTGTTGCCCTTTTTTCTGTTTGGCCTTTTGCTGCAGCACTATCCACGCTGGCTGAGAAGTCGGGCGGTGGCACAGCTGCGCTTCTCTGTGATCGGCCTGCTGTTGCTGACGGCACAGCTGTTCTGGTTGCTCAACGCCTGGGATCTGATCGGGCTGCTGCCCTATCTGATCGCCCTGTCAGCCGCCTGGTATCTGCTGCTGGATGGTTTGCGACAGCTCTATCGCCTGGCGCCGGGTAACGGCTATCGGCACGAGCGCTGGATCAATCACGCCCTGGGGCTCGGTGCTCTGCTGTTTCTGCTTGGGGGTGTGGGTGGCTTGAGCGGTGAGTTTGCAGTGCTTTGGCTGTCGATTCTGCTCGGTCTGGGACTGTTTCTGCTGCCGACCCTGCTTCTGTTCTGGCTGCGCCTGCGGCTGAGTTGATTCCCCTGCGTATTCCCTAATTCTGGGGCATTCCGTATTATCTCCGGCTGTTTCGGGCCCTTTGGCCCTTTATGACTGGAAGAAAAGCTGCCCAGATGAGCGATACCATCGATCAGAGCCTGGAAGGGGTGGAGCGACTGCCGCTCAGCCTTTTCACTGAGAAGGCCTATCTCGACTACTCCATGTACGTCATCCTCGACCGCGCCCTGCCGCACATCGGCGACGGTCTCAAGCCGGTGCAGCGACGTATCGTCTACGCCATGTCGGAGCTGGGACTGAGCGCGGCGGCCAAGTTCAAGAAGTCGGCGCGCACCGTGGGTGATGTGCTCGGCAAGTTCCATCCCCACGGTGACTCTGCCTGCTACGAGGCGATGGTGCTGATGGCGCAGCCCTTCTCCTACCGCTATCCGCTGGTGGATGGGCAGGGCAACTGGGGCTCGCCGGACGATCCAAAATCCTTCGCCGCGATGCGTTACACTGAGTCGCGCCTCACCCCCTATTCACAGGTGCTGCTCTCTGAGCTGGGCCAGGGCACGGTGGAGTGGCAGCCGAACTTCGACGGCACTCTGCAGGAGCCGTCGCTGCTGCCGGCACGCCTGCCCAATGTGTTGCTCAACGGTTCCACCGGTATCGCGGTGGGCATGGCCACCGACATCCCGCCGCACAATCTACGCGAGGTGGCCGCCGCCTGCGTGCATCTGCTGGAGTCGCCCAAGGCGAGCCTCGATGATCTGCTCGACCACATCAAAGGGCCGGACTACCCCACCGAGGCGGAGATCATCACCCCGCCGGAGGAGATTCGAAAGATTTATGTCAGCGGCAAGGGCTCGATCCGCATGCGTGCCCGCTATGAGCGCGAGCAGGGCGAGATCATTGTTACCACGCTGCCGCACCAGGTCTCCGGGGCGCGGGTGTTGGAGCAGATCGCGGCGCAGATGCAGGCGAAGAAACTGCCGATGGTGGAGGATCTGCGTGATGAGTCGGATCATGAGAGCCCGACTCGGCTGGTGATCGTGCCGCGCTCCAATCGGATCGATGTAGAGCGCCTGATGTCGCATCTGTTCGCTAGTACCGACCTGGAGCGCAGCTATCGCGTCAATATCAACCTGATCGGCACCAATGGTCGCCCTGAGGTGAAGGATTTGCTGAGCCTGCTGCGGGAGTGGCTGGCGTTTCGCACCGCGACGGTGACTAGGCGGCTGCAATATCGGCTCGATCAGGTGCTGGATCGGCTGCATCTCCTCGAAGGTCTGATGATCGCCTACCTCAATATCGACGAGGTGATCGCCATCATTCGCTATGAGGATGACCCTAAGGCGGAGCTGATGCGCCGCTTTGCTCTCTCCGAGCGGCAGGCCGAGGCGATCCTCAATCTGCGGCTGCGCCACCTGGCGAAGCTGGAGGAGTTCAAAATCCGCGGCGAGCAGGATGAGCTGGAGCAGGAGCGCGACTGGCTGCAGAAGACCCTCGGCTCCAAGCAACGCCTGCGCACCCTGATCCGTAAGGAGATTGAGGCCGATGCGGAACGGTTTGGTGACGAACGCCGCTCTCCTATCGTCGAGCGGGCGGCGGCGGAGGCACTCTCCGAGACCGATCTGAGCCCCAGCGAGCCGGTTACGGTGGTACTCTCGGAGAAGGGTTGGGTGCGCGCCGCCAAGGGGCATGAGATCGATCCCGCCGGGCTCAGCTACAAGGCGGGTGATCACTATCTCGCTGCGGCGCAGCTGCGCAGCAACCAGGCTGCGGTGTTTCTCGACTCCAGCGGGCGCAGCTACGCGCTGCCGGCACATACCCTGCCGTCGGCGCGGAGTCAGGGTGAGCCGCTGACCGGTCGCCTTGCGCCGCCGGTGGGGACCAGCTTCTGTGCGGTGCTCGGCGGTGATGCCAAACAGTGGTATCTGCTCGCCTCGGATGCGGGCTACGGCTTCCGTGTACAGCTCGAGGTGATGCAATCGAAGAACAAGGCAGGCAAGGTGCTGTTGACTCTGCCGAAGGGGGCGAAGGTGCTGCCGCCGCTACCGGTGCATGATCCGGATGGTGAGCGGGTGGTGGCGATCACCAATGAGGGTCGCATGCTGGTCTTCCCGCTGGCGGAGTTGCCCGAGCTGAATCGCGGCAAGGGCAACAAGATTATCGGGATCCCGCCGAAGCGAGTGGCGTCGCGCGAGGAGTTTGTAATTGCCCTGGCGGTGGTGCCGGCAGGGAGCGCGCTTACTGCTTATGCGGGCAAGCGCCATATCACCCTGAAGTCATCCGATCTTGATAGCTATCAGGGTGAGCGGGGACGTCGTGGCAACAAATTGCCGCGTGGTTTCCAGAGGGTCGACCGGATCGAGCCCAGTTGACGATCCTGGTGTGACTTCCGGCGTGGATGCGCTGTCAATATGTGGATATAATGCACGATTCTACGCCGGAAGTGCGGATATGCGAAAGTGGCGGAATTGGTAGACGCGCTGGATTTAGGTTCCAGTGGGGCAACCCGTGGGAGTTCGAGTCTCCCCTTTCGCACCAAATTTATCATAATCCCGGTTACGGGGTTCGATCTGAATTCAACTTAGAGACTTTAAAATTGTGAGGTGGCCTGCGCTGCCAGGAGACGAGATTGATGCAAGTATCGCTGGAATCAGGGGAAGGTCTGGAGCGGATCCTCTCTGTGGAGTTGCCTGCTGAGCGGGTCGAGGAAGAGGTAAGCAGACGCCTGGAAGAGATCGGTCGCACTGCCCGCATGGATGGTTTTCGTCCTGGCAAGGTGCCGATGCGGATGCTGCGCCGTCAGTATGGTTCTCAGGTGTTGCAGGAGGTCTACGGCTCGCTGGTGGAGTCGAGTTATCAGGATGCGCTGCAGCAGCAGAACCTCAATCCTGTTGGTCCGCCGAAGATTGAGCCCAAACAGAGCGATGATGAGAGTGTCTTCGCCTATACCGCGACACTGGAGGTGATGCCGGAGATCGAGCTGGCAAAGATCGAGGGCAAGATTACCCGCCCGGTGGCCCAGGTGGTCGACCAGGACGTAGAGGATATGATCGAGAAGCTGCGTGGGCAGCGCATCAGCTGGAATCCGGTGGAGCGCGCCGCGGCAGAGCAGGATCAGGTCAAGATCAACTTTAAGGGCATTATGGATGGTGAGGCCTTCGATGGTGGCAGCGCCAATGATGTGCCGCTGGTGCTGGGTTCCAACAGCATGATCGACGGTTTTGAATCCGGCCTGATCGGCGCCCTGGCCGGTGAGAGCCGCACCCTGGAACTCAAATTCCCTGAAGACTACCGGGTGGAAAAGCTGGCGGGTAAGCCTGTAACCTTTGAGGTGGACGTGATCGAAGTGGCTGAGGCGGTACTGCCTGAGCTCGATGATGCGTTCGCCAAAGAGTTCGGTTCCGACGAGGGTGTGGAGAAGCTGAAGAGCGATATCCGCGAGAATATGGAGAACGAGCTGAAACAGCGAATCAAGGCGCGTCTCAAAGGGCAGGCGATGGACCTGCTGATCGAATGTAATGAGCTGCACGTGCCGACGGCGCTGGTGGACGAGGAGATCGACGCGCTGCGTAATCAGACTCGCAGTCGCCTGCCTGCCGGTTCCTCCTCCATGGAGCTGCCACGCGACATGTTTGAGTCTCAGGCCAAGCGCCGGGTCGGGCTAGGACTGCTGATCGCGGAAGTGATCAAGAAGAACTCGATTAAACTGGATGATGAGCGGGTTCGTCAGACCATCGAGGAGTTCGCCGCCAGCTATGAGCAGCCTGAGGAAGTGATCAAGCACTACTACGCGAATCAGGAGCAGCTTGCCGCAGTACAGAATGTGGTGCTGGAAGATCAGGTGGTCGACTGGGTCATGGAGCAGGCTGATGTTGTCGATGAGCCGACAAATTTTGCGGAGCTGACCGCGGAAAGCTGATCCGCCGAGCTGGCAACAGGCCAGGTTTTGGGGCGGGAGGATTGTGCTGAAGCCTGGTCTTTGGGATGGCACCACCATCCCCTGCCGAGCATAGGGTAATGGGCCTGTCGGCCCTAAGGATTTCGAAGAGATGACCGATATACAAAACATGGGTGGAGTGGATACACAGAATCTGGGTTTGGTGCCGATCGTCATTGAACAGACGGCGCGAGGCGAGCGATCCTTCGATATCTATTCGCGCTTGCTGAAGGAGAGGGTGATCTTCCTGGTGGGTCCGGTGGAAGATAACATGGCCAACCTGGTGGTGGCGCAGCTGCTGTTTCTTGAATCCGAGAATCCGGACAAGGATGTTCACCTCTATATCAATTCACCGGGCGGCTCGGTTACAGCAGGCATGTCAATCTACGACACCATGCAGTTTATCCGTCCGGACGTCAGTACTATGTGCATTGGCCAGGCTGCCAGTATGGGTGCGTTGCTGTTGACGGGGGGGGCGCCTGGCAAGCGTTATTGCCTGCCCAACTCACGCATGATGATCCATCAGCCGTTGGGTGGTGTTCAGGGGCAGGCGTCGGACATCGAGATCCACGCAAAAGAGATTCTGTTGCTGCGCGAGAGACTTAACGAGATCTTGGCTCACCATACCGGGCAGTCGCTGAAGCAGATTGCAGCGGATACGGAACGTGATAATTTTTTGGGTGGTGAAGATGCTGTTGCCTACGGCCTGATCGATCAGGTGTTGGCGCAGCGCAGCCTGGCGGCGGGCGAATAGAGGGTGTGGCTTCCTCAGTTACTCCGAATTTGTCTGGATGAGTCAGTTTGTGGCGTGCTACCTTGCCATCAGGTTTGGGTTCGATATGATTAGGCATGCTCGGGAGAACGGGATGCGGACCAGTAAACTCTCGCAGGAGATTGTATAGATGAGCGGCGACAAGAACGGTAAGAACGACGACGGTAAACTGCTTTACTGTTCATTTTGCGGCAAAAGCCAGCATGAAGTGCGGAAGCTGATTGCTGGTCCATCAGTTTTCATCTGCGACGAGTGTGTCGAACTTTGCAACGACATCATCCGTGAAGAGATGCATGAGTCTGGCGAGAAATCCTCAGATAGCCTGCCCCGTCCTCACGAGATCAATAAAACCCTTGATCAATACGTCATCGGCCAGCAGCGCGCAAAAAAGGTGCTCTCGGTGGCGGTCTACAATCATTACAAGCGTCTGGAGAGCCTCGGCAAAGAGAGCGATATCGAACTTGCCAAATCGAATATCCTGCTGATCGGCCCCACCGGATCAGGTAAAACTCTGCTGGCGGAGACGCTGGCGCGCCTCCTTGATGTACCCTTCACCATCGCGGACGCGACCACTCTGACAGAAGCAGGCTATGTGGGCGAGGATGTTGAGAATATCATCCAGAAGCTGTTGCAGAAGTGCGATTATGATGTAGAGAAGGCGCAGACCGGCATCGTCTACATTGATGAGATCGATAAGATCTCCCGCAAGTCTGACAATCCTTCCATCACCCGGGACGTCTCTGGCGAGGGTGTGCAGCAGGCGCTGCTGAAGCTGATCGAGGGTACAGTCGCCTCGGTGCCGCCCCAGGGCGGGCGCAAGCATCCGCAGCAGGAGTTCCTGCAGGTTGACACCTCCAATATCCTGTTCATCGTCGGCGGTGCCTTTTCGGGCTTAGAGAAGGTGATCAAAGATCGTTCGGAGAAGGGAGGTATTGGGTTCTCCGCTGAGGTCCACAGCAAGGACGAAGCGCGTTCGGTGGGCGAGATCATCGTTGATGTGGAGCCGGAAGATTTGATTAAATATGGGCTGATTCCTGAGTTTGTCGGCCGTCTACCGGTGGTCGCGACCCTCCAGGAACTGGATGAGGATTCGCTGGTGAAGATCCTCACCGAGCCAAAGAATGCGCTTACCAAGCAGTATGGACGGCTGTTCGAAATGGAAGGGTGCGAACTTGAGATCCGCGCGGACGCTCTGCGCGCCATCGCAGGCAAGGCGATGGAGCGCAAGACGGGTGCACGCGGCCTGCGCACCATCCTGGAACAGGTGTTGCTCGACACCATGTATGACCTGCCCTCTATGGATAATGTTTCCAAGGTGGTGCTGGATGAATCGGTCATCGCCGGGGAGACGGAGCCGCTGATGATCTACGGCGGAGGGGAGCAGCAGCAGATTGCCGCTTCTGACTGATCTTAAAAGTTCTCCGGTGGGTGATTTGAGCTCGCCGGAGGGTTTTTATGCTTGAATTTTCCCCGGGACACCCCAATTCTATCCGTACGTTGTATGACAAACGCTGGCAGTAGCTTGCCGTTGCTAGTCTGCCGTTGATCTATCCATCACAGACGCCATGGCCCCATCACAGTGGTGGCTGGGTGGAATCCGTCTGTCTATTGGGGGCATGCCTTAATGGCCCAAGAAGAGAAGAGTTCTGGAATGACTGAACACTCAATGAATATCGTTCCTGTGTTGCCGCTGCGGGATGTGGTGGTCTACCCACACATGGTGATCCCCCTTTTTGTCGGACGAGACAAATCGATCCGCGCGCTTGATGCCGCAATGCAAAGCAACAAGCAGATCCTGCTGGCAGCGCAGAAGAGCGCTGATGTGGATGACCCCGAAGTAGGGGATATGTATGGCATTGGAACACTCGCAAATATCCTGCAACTGCTGAAATTGCCGGATGGCACGGTAAAGGTGCTGGTGGAGGGGGGTGAACGCACCAGGGTCGTTGAGTTTGTCTCAACTGACGACTATTTTACCGCGCAGATTGAGAGCCTCAGTGATGAGCTTTCACTGGAAGAGCGGGAGATAGAGGTGCTGATGCGTTCTGCCACTTCCCTATTTGATCAGTATGTAAAGCTCAACAAAAAGGTACCGCCCGAGGTGCTGACCTCGCTCTCAAGCATTGATGAGCCGAGCCGCCTTGCCGATACCATTGCCGCCCACATGTCGCTCAAGTTGGAAGAGAAGCAGCATGTGCTTGAGATGCCCGATGTGCGTGAGCGCCTTGAGCATCTGATGGGTTTGATGGAGGGCGAAAACGACATCTTGCAGATGGAAAAGCGTATCCGAGGCCGGGTTAAACGGCAGATGGAGAAGAACCAGCGCGAGTACTATCTGAACGAGCAGATGAAGGCGATCCAGAAGGAGCTGGGGGATCTGGATGAGGCGCCCAACGAGGTCGAGGAGCTTAGCAAGAAGATCGACGAGGTTGGAATGACCAAGGAGGCCAGGGAGAAGGCCCAGGCGGAGCTGAACAAGCTCAAGCTGATGTCGCCGATGTCGGCTGAGGCCACCGTGGTGCGCAACTACATCGACACCTTGGTTGGGCTGCCCTGGAAAAAACGTTCTAAGATCCGCAACGACATTGGACGCGCAGAAAGCGTGTTGGAAGAGGATCATTACGGGCTGGATAAGGTTAAAGAGCGCATCCTTGAATATCTGGCGGTGCAGCAGCGGGTGCGTAAGTTGAAGGGCCCGATCCTCTGTCTGGTTGGACCGCCGGGTGTTGGCAAGACCTCACTCGGGCAGTCCATCGCCCGCGCTACCAACCGCAAGTTCACCCGTATGGCTCTGGGTGGAGTGCGTGATGAGGCGGAGATCCGAGGTCACCGACGCACCTATATCGGCGCGCTTCCCGGCAAGATCATCAACAATCTCAGCAAGGTGGGGACGCGGAATCCGTTGTTTCTACTTGATGAGATCGACAAGATGGCGATGGATTTTCGCGGCGATCCCGCCTCCGCGTTGCTGGAGGTGCTCGATCCAGAGCAGAATCACACCTTCAACGATCACTATCTCGAGGTCGATTTCGATCTCTCCGAAGTGATGTTTGTGGCCACCGCCAATACTCTGAATATCCCGCCGGCGTTGCTGGATCGCATGGAGGTGATCCGTCTCTCTGGCTACACTGAAGACGAGAAAGTCAACATCGCGGAGCGCTATCTGGTACCGAAGCAGATGGAGAACAACGGACTCAAGCCGGATGAGATGGTGTTTCGTGAGGCGGCGGTCCGCGATATCGTGCGCTACTACACTCGCGAGGCGGGGGTACGTAACCTGGAGCGCGAGGTCGCCAAGGTCTGTCGCAAGGTGGTCAAGGAGATCCTGCTAAAGAAGCCTGCAAGCAAGATCACAGTCACCCCCAAGCGGTTGGAGTCCTACTTGAGCGTGAAGCGTTTCCGCTACGGGCGAGCAGATGATCACGACGAGGTCGGACAGGTGATCGGTCTGGCCTGGACAGAGGTGGGTGGCGAACTGCTGCGCATCGAGGCGGCGCTGATGCCGGGCAAGGGGCGGCTGAGCCATACTGGCCAGCTCGGTGAGGTAATGCAGGAGTCGATCCAGGCAGCGATGACGGTGGTGCGCAGCCGGGCGAAATCCCTGGGTCTGGAGAGCAGCTTCTACCAGAAATATGATATCCACATCCATGTGCCGGAAGGCGCTACGCCGAAGGATGGTCCGAGTGCCGGCATCAGTATGTGCACCTCACTAGTCTCAGCGCTGACTGGTATCCCGGTACGGGCAGATGTTGCGATGACTGGTGAGATCACCCTGCGGGGCGAGGTGCTGCCAATCGGTGGACTCAAAGAGAAGCTGCTTGCCGCGCATCGTGGTGGTATCGTAACGGTGGTGATCCCGGAAGAGAACGAACGGGATCTGGTGGAGATACCGAAGAATATCAAGCAGAATCTCGTGATCAAGCCGGTAAGGTGGATCGATGAGGTGCTGGAGATTGCGCTTGTGGAGATGCCCAGCCGGTTGAATGGCGAGGCAGAAAGCGTAAAGAAATCTACCGAGAGTGAAGAGCCGTTGGGGCAAAAAACCTCTGATGTGACGACCCATTAAGTGTTGTTTGAAGTGCCGGAGGGCGCTCGGTTTAGAGGAACCCGTTGCTTGACACGATTTCCGGCAGTGGGTATAAATTCCCGGCGATTCACGGCCCAACAAATGGGGCGTCACACAGATAATTTGGATCCGGTAAATAATTAAGCCGGAAGCCAGTATGGGGGAAAGCGATTAATGAACAAGACCGAACTGATTGAGTCAATAGCGGACGCGGCGGATATATCCAAAGCTGCGGCCGGGCGTGCACTGGAGGGTATGGTGGAAGCCATCACTGAGGCACTGAAGAGCGGAGATCAGGTCTCGCTGGTTGGCTTTGGGACCTTTTCGGTCAAGGAGCGTGCGGCACGTCAGGGACGCAATCCTCAGACCGGCGAAACCATCCAGATTGCCGCCTCCAAGACCCCTTCATTTAAGGCTGGCAAAGCCCTTAAGGATGCCGTAAACTAGCGCGCCTCTTGGGGTGCTTAGCTCAGCTGGGAGAGCATCGCCCTTACAAGGCGAGGGTCGCAGGTTCGATCCCTGCAGCACCCACCAAATTTGGAGCGGTAGTTCAGTTGGTTAGAATACCGGCCTGTCACGCCGGGGGTCGCGGGTTCGAGTCCCGTCCGCTCCGCCAACATCGTGAAACGGGGTATCGTCTTGATACCCCGTTTTTGTATCCAACATTCGGACCAGATCTGATTCATTATGTTGCAAGCAATCAGGGATAAAGCGCAAGGCTGGATCGCCTGGGCGATCGTCATTCTCATCAGTATTCCTTTTGCGCTTTGGGGCATCCAGGAGTACCTCGGTGCAGGCGCTGAGCCTGTGGTTGCTAGTGTGAATGATGAAGAGATCACTGAGCGTGATCTCGACCAACGCTTCAACACCTTCAGGCAGCAGCTGCGCGAGCGCCTCGGCGCCGCCTACAAGCCGGAGATGTTTGATAACACACGGATGCGTGCCGAAGTCCTGCAGGAGATGATCCGGGGCAGTTTGCTGCGTCAGGTCTCCCACGACATGGGGCTGCGAGTCGGCGACCAGCTGATCAGATCGGCTATCCTCGGTATCGAGGCGTTCCAGGTCGACGGGCACTTTGACAAGGCGCTCTATGAGCGTGGGGTTCGCCTGCAGGGTACCAGTGAGGCGGGCTTTGAGCAGCGCGTGCGCCAGGCTCTGCTCTCTGAGCAACTCTCCCAGGCGGTACAGAATAGCGTGTTTGCTACCCAACGCGAGATCGAAGAGCTGATACGTTTGCGCAACCAGACCCGCGATGCCGCCTACTTCACGCTGCCGGTCGCTGATTTCCTTTCAGATGAAGAAATCCCGATCGACTTGGTGGAGAGCTACTATCAATCCCACCAGAACGAGTTTCTCGCACCTGAGCAGGTCAAGATCGAATACTTGCTGCTGAGCGCTGAGGCGATAGCGCCGACCCTGGACGTGCAGGAAGAGGCGTTGCGCGGCTACTACGAAGCCCATCTCGAGAGCTACGGCCGACCTGAACAGCGTCGTGCCAGCCATATCTTGGTTCAGGTGGCGCAGGATGCTGATGAGGCGACCGTGGCTGCGGCAAAAGAGAAGATTGCGAGTCTGCGCCAGCGGGTTGAGGCTGGTGAGGCATTTGCCGATCTGGCCAAGAGCGAATCGCAAGATCCGGGCTCGGCGGCTGCCGGCGGTGATCTCGGTTTCTTCGGCAAGGGCATCATGGATCCCGCTTTCGAGTCGGCCACTTTCGCGCTCAAGGAGGGCGAGCTGAGCGAGGCAGTGCGCAGCAGCTTCGGTTTTCACCTGATCAGACTGTCTGAGATCAAGTCGGGTGATGTGAAGAGCTTTGAAGAGGCTCGCCAGGAGGTGGAGTCTGCCTACCGCAAGGCAGAGGCAGAACGACTCTATTTCGAGTATGCGGAGCGTCTGGCCGATCTGAGTTATGAAGATCCATCCAGCCTGGAACCGGCCGCCAGCACGCTCGAGCTGAAGATCGAGCAGAGTGACTGGCTCACTCGCGATGGCGGTGCAGGTGTGCTGAGTTCGCCCAAGGTGATGGCTGCTGCCTTCTCAGAGGATGTGCTGGTGGAGCACAACAACAGTGAGGTTATAGAGCTCGATCAGACTCGTTCGTTGGTGTTACGCGTGGTCGATCATCAGGAGGCCAGTCTCAAGGCGCTGGATGAGGTCAAGGCGGAGATCATTGAAACGATTCGCCAACAGCAGGCGGCAGAGAAGGCAAAGGCTGAGGCCGAGAAGCGTCTCGCCCAACTGCAGGCGGGCGAATCGATCGAGGCAGTTGCTGGGGACTACTCCACCAAGCAGCTGAGTGGGGTCAAGCGCAGCGAACGTGGTGTTCTCTACAGTTTGCTGAGTGATATTTTCAGTGCCCCGCGTCCCAAGGATGGCAAGCCAACATTAGGTATCACTAGGCTCGGCAAGGGCGACTATGCGGTCTATGCACTTAGTACGGTGAGTGACGGCAACGTCGAGGTTGCCGACGAGGCGGCGAAACAGCGCGAGATCGACAACCTGAAACGGCTGCAGGGGCGCAGTGACTTCAATCATCTGCTGTATGATATGAAGGGGCGGGCGAAGATCACGATCACGCTCCAGTCGGAGGCGACGCAGTAGGCCTGCGGTTTAGGGTCTCAGACGAGATCCTGAGAAAAAGCCGCACGACCTGGATAAGGTCGTGCGGCTTTTTTCATGGAAGGATCAGGCGCTGCCGAGGATATGGTAGCCGGAGTCGACGTAGAGCACGTCGCCGCTGATGCCGGAGGCGAGGTCGGAGCAGAGGAAGGCGGCGGCGTTGCCGACCTCCTGGATGGTGACGTTGCGGCGCAGTGGCACCTTCTTCTCCGCCGCGTCGAGCATGCTCTTAAAGTCCTTGATGCCGGAGGCGGCGAGGGTACGGATCGGCCCGGCTGAGACCGCATTGACGCGGATCCCCTCCGGACCCAGCGAGTCGGCCATGTAGCGCATGGTGGCCTCCAGGCTTGCCTTGGCCACGCCCATCACATTGTAATTGGGTACGGTGCGCACTGCCCCGAGGTAGCTCATGGTGATCAGCGCTGCGTTGCGCCCCTGCATCATGGCGCGGCCCGCCTTGGCCAGGGCGGCGAAGGAGTAGGCGCTGATGTCGTGGGAGAGGGCGAAGCCTTCGCGGGTCAGATTGTCGAGGATGCCGCCCTCCAGATGGTCGCGGGGGGCGAAGGCGGCGGAGTGGACGATGCCGTCGAGGCCATCCCACCGCTTACTCAGTTCATCGAAGACCGCCGTGATCTGCTCGTCGCTGGTCAGGTCCAGCGGCAGCACGATATCGGAGCCGAACTCAGTGGCCGCCTTCTCAACCCGCTTCTTCAGCTTGTCGGTCTGATAGGTGAAGGCGAGCTGTGCACCCTCGCGGTGCATGGCTTCAGCCACACCCCAGGCGATGGAGCGGTTGCTGGCAACGCCGACGATCAGAAAACGTTTGTCTTGTAAAAATCCCATGGAACGATTCCTTGGTGGTGTCATCAAAAAGAAACGCGGATAATGCGGGCTACCGCGTGGGCCTGTGCCGCATCCCGGATCTCACGGATCGGCGACGCAATGGCTCGGGCGAAATAATAACGGCGTAAGTTACCGGAAACTCAGCAGATAAAAAAGAGCAGGCACCCGGAGAGATGCAGAGATCGGCTTGGCAATGGGGATGGATCGGGATAGCGCTGAGCCTGTTGTTGTCACTGTCCGGTTGTGGTGAGAACCCTTGGAATAGTCCCTACCGAAGCGGTGATGCGGCCGCTCCGGTCCTCTACAGCTCATTCTCCGAACGTCCCAAGCACCTCGACCCGGCACGCTCCTACAGCTCCAACGAGTATGTCTTTATCGCGCAGATCTACGAGCCACCGCTGCAGTACCACTTTCTCAAACGGCCGTACCAACTGATCGCGCTGACCGCGGACGGCATGCCCCAGGTGAGCTATCTTGATGCGGCTGGCCGGGAGCTGTCGCCTGATACCCCGGCGGAGCAAATCGCCTTCAGCCTTTATACAGTAAGGATTCAGCCCGGCATCCGCTACCAGCCCCACCCCCTGTTCGCCACGGATGAGTCAGGCGCCTATCGCTACCATCAGCTGAGCGAGGCGCAGCTAGAGCAGATCCATACCCTCGACGATTTCGCCGAGAGGGGCAGCCGCGAGCTGACCGCCGCCGACTACATCTACCAGATCAAACGCCTCGCCTTTTCGCGCTTCCACTCGCCGATCGCCGGCACCATGGGGGAGTACATTGTCGGTTTCAACGCGCTGACAAAACGGCTGCGCGAGGAGGAGCAGCGTCTGAAGCAAGAGACCGGCCAGGACCGTCCCTATCTCGATTTGCGCGAGTTTGAGATGGCGGGGCTGAAACAGCTCGATCGCTACACCTACACCATTCGCATCAAGGGCAAGTACCCGCAGCTGCTCTACTGGATGGCGATGCCATTTTTCGCCCCGATGCCATGGGAGGCGGATCGCTTCTACGCCCAGCCGGGGTTGTGGCAGCGCAACATCAAACTCGACTGGTATCCGGTGGGAACAGGTCCCTTCATGCTGGCAGAGAACAACCCCAACCTGCGTATGGTGCTGGCGCGCAACCCCAACTTCCACGGTGAACGCTATCCGAATGAGGGAGAGCCGGAGGACCGTGCCGCTGGGCTGCTGGAGGACGCAGGCCGGTCTCTGCCGCTGGTGGAGCGTGCGGTCTACAGCCTAGAGAAGGAGACCATCCCCTACTGGAACAAGTTTCTGCAGGGCTACTATGATACCTCCGGCATCTCCTCCGACAGCTTCGATCAGGCGGTGCAGTTCAGTGACCAGGGCGATGTGGGGCTTACTGACGCGATGCGCGAGAAGGGCATCCAGCTGACCACCGCGGTGCAGAGTTCCACCTACTACTTCGGCTTCAATATGCGTGATTCGGTGGTGGGTGGCGACTCCGAGCGGGCACGGCTGCTGCGCCGTGCCATCGCCATCGCCGCCGACTACGAGGAGTTCATCTCGATCTTTGCCAACGGTCGCGGGGTGCCCGCCCAGGGGCCGATCCCCCAAGGAATCTATGGTCACCGACCGGGTGTGGCAGGGCATAACCCCTATGTCTATGAAGTGCGCGATGGCAAGATCAGGCGTCGTCCCATCGAGCAGGCGAAGGCGCTGATGGCGCAGGCGGGCTACCCGGGCGGACGTGACCCGCAGACCGGTAAGCCCTTGGTGCTCAACTATGATGCGGTGGCCACTGGCCCCGATGACAAGGCGCGGATGAACTGGTGGCGCAAGCAGTTTGCCAAGCTCGGCATCCAGCTGGTGGTGCGCAGCAGCGACTACAACCGATTTCAGGAGAAGATGCGCAAGGGTACCGCACAGATGTTCAGCTGGGGCTGGAACGCCGACTATCCTGACCCGGAGAATTTCCTGTTTCTGCTCTACGGTCCCAACGCCAAGGTGAAGGGGGAGGGCGAGAACGCCGCCAACTACGAGAACCCCGAGTTTGACCGCTTGTTCAATAAGATGAAGAACATGGACAACGGCCCCGAGCGGCTCGCCATCATCGATCTGATGGTGGAACTGCTGCGCCGCGAGGGTCCCTGGCTCTGGGGGTATCATCCCAAGGCGTTCTCTCTGCACCACGCCTGGTATCACAATGTGAAGCCCAACCTGATGGCCAACAACACGCTCAAGTACAAGCGCCTGGAACCGGCGCGACGGGTCGAAAGCCAGCGCGCCTGGAACCCGCCTGTGCTCTGGCCGGTGATCACCGGATTGCTGATCCTGCTGATCTCGTTGATGCCGGCGGTGGTGGTGTTCCGCCGGCGTGAGCGGAGTGCCGCCCGATGATTGCCTACATCATCCGCCGCATGCTTTATGCGATCCCGATCCTGATTGGCGTCAACGTCATCACCTTCGCGCTGTTCTTTGTAGTCAACTCACCGGACGACATGGCGCGCATGAACCTGGGCACGAAGCGGGTCACCGCACAGGCGATCGAACACTGGAAGGCGGAGCGGGGCTATGACAAGCCGCTGCTGATCAATAGCCAGGCCGGTGGTATCGAAGTCGTTACTGACACGATCTTCTTCCAGAAGTCGTTGAAGCTGTTCCAGTTTGAATTTGGCGCCTCCGACTCAGGCCGTGACATCGGCTACGACATCTCCCAGCGGATGTGGCCGAGCCTCGCCATCGCCCTGCCGGTGCTGCTGGTGGGGCTGGCGCTCAACATCACCTTCGCGCTGCTTATTGCCTTTTTTCGCGCCACCTATATCGACCTTTGGGGGGTGGTGATCTGTGTCGTGATGATGTCGATCTCGTCGCTCTTCTACATCATCGGCGGCCAGTATCTGGTGGGCAAGCTGCTACATCTGGTGCCGATCTCCGGCTATGATCCCGGTATGGGGGGGCTGAAGTTTCTGATCCTGCCGGTCATCATCGGCGTGATCGGCGGCATCGGTGCTGGCACCCGCTGGTATCGCACCCTGTTCCTCGAGGAGATCAACCGCGACTATGTGCGCAGCGCCCGCGCCAAGGGGTTGAGTGAGCAGTGGGTGCTGTTCGGCCACGTCTTTCACAACGCCCTGATACCGATCCTCACCGGCGTGGTGGTGGTGCTGCCACTGCTGTTCATGGGCAGCCTGATCACCGAGTCCTTCTTCGGCATCCCCGGGCTCGGCAGCTACACTATCGACGCTATCAGCCGTCAGGACTTCGCCATTGTGCGCGCCATGGTGTTCCTTGGCTCGGTGCTCTATATCATCGGCCTGATCCTCACCGATATCTCCTACACTCTCGTTGATCCGCGGGTGAGGTTGCAGTGATGGATTTGCATAACCTGTTTGATCCTTCCGCTGGAGTCGCGCTGCATGCCTGAGCTGGTGATCCTCTGGACCGATGCGCTGATCTTTCTGCTGCTGGTGCTGGCAGTGGGATTCGGCCTGCTCGCCAGTCGTCGCGAACACCTGCGCACGCCATGGCGGCAGGTGGCGCGTAGCCGTATCGGCATGGGGGCGCTGGTGGTGCTGAGCTTCTATGTGCTGATCGGCCTGCTCGATTCGATCCACTATCTCCCGGCGGACAACGGTGAGCCAGGTGCCGGCTCGGCTGAGGTGTTGAGCGTTTTTGACTGGATGGTGACGCCGATCCGTACCCGTCAGGAGAAGAGCTACTCGGCCCCTCTGGCGACCCATCTCTACGCCAAGGAGAGCATTGAACTGGCGGATGGCCGCACCAGCCGGGCCTATCCCCGGCTCAAGTATGGCGGCGCCCACCTGCAGGATCCGACGGCTGACTGGGCCACTGATCTGCTGGCCCATATCGTGCGGGGGGTGCTGATTGGGCTGCTCGGCTGGGCGCTGATCGCCTCGCTGCTAGTCTGGCAGCTGGCGCGTCGCCAGGCTGTTGGCTTCCGAGCGATGCTCTTGCAGATCTTGGCATTTGATACCCAGGTCCCCTGGCGTACCCTGTTGATCACCCTTGGCGTGGTGTTGCTGCTTGGTTTTGTCGCCTTCACCTTGGGCAGTAGCTACCATCTGCTCGGCACCGACAAGGTGGGTGAGGATGTCTTCTACCAGGCGCTGAAGAGCATTCGCACCGGGCTGCTGATCGGCACCCTCACCACCCTGGTGATGCTGCCGGCGGCGATCTTGCTCGGCATTATGGCGGGCTACTTCCGCGGCTGGGTCGATGACCTGATCCAGTATAGCTACACCACCCTGAACTCGATCCCCGGTGTGCTGCTGATCGCCGCGGCGATCCTGATGATGCAGATCTACATCAGCAACCACGAGGCCGACTTTGCCAGCCTCACCGAGCGCGCCGACCTGCGCTTGTTGTTTCTCTGCATCATCCTCGGCGTCACCAGCTGGACCGGACTCTGCCGGCTGCTGCGCGGCGAGACCTTCAAGCTGCGCGAATTGGAGTATGTGCAGGCGGCGCAGGCGTTTGGCGTTGGCCATTTCACCATCATCGGCCGCCACATCCTGCCGAATGTGCTGCATATCGTGCTGATCACGTTGGTGCTCGACTTCAGCGGGTTGGTGCTGGCGGAGGCGGTGCTCTCCTACATCAACATCGGTGTCGATCCGACCATGAACAGCTGGGGCAACATGATTAACTCGGCGCGCCTGGAGATGGCCCGCGAACCGATTGTCTGGTGGTCGCTGGTGGCGGCGCTGTTTTTTATGTTCACCCTGGTGCTGGCCGCCAACCTTTTCTCTGACGTGGTACGGGATGCCTTCGACCCGCGCCTGCGCAACAGCCGATAGACGGGAGCCTCGATGCGCGATCCTCTGCTGCAGATCAATGGCCTGAAGACCGAACTGGGGGATGAATCCAACCCGGTGCGGGTGGTGGACGGCATGGATCTGCAGATCCGCCGCGGCGAGACCCTGGCGCTGCTGGGTGAGTCGGGCTGCGGTAAGTCGATGACTGCCCTCTCCATGATGCGGCTGCTGCCCCATGGTGGGCGTATCGCCACCGGCAGCATCCACCTCGACGGCGACGATCTGTTGGCCCTCTCGGAGCGGGAGATGCGTGGCGTGCGCGGCGGTAAGATGGGAATGATCTTCCAGGAGCCGATGACCTCGCTCAATCCGGTGATGCGGGTGGGAGAGCAGATCGCTGAAGCGGTGCGGCTGCATGACGAACTGAAGGGCCGGGCGGCGGTGCAGCAGCGGGTGGTGGAGCTGCTCGACGCGGTGGGTATTCCCGATCCCGAACGACGCACCCGAGAGTATCCGCACCAGCTCTCCGGTGGTATGAAGCAGCGGGTGATGATCGCCATGGCCCTGGCCGGGCGGCCGGAGCTGCTGATTGCCGATGAGCCGACCACCGCGCTGGATGTGACCATCCAGGCCCAAGTGTTGCGCCTGCTGAAGCAGCTGCAGCGGGAGACGGGCATGGCGATCCTGCTGATCACCCACGACCTGGGGGTGGTGGCGGAGTCAGCGGACCGGCTGGCGGTGATGTATGCTGGGCAGATCGTCGAAACTGCCGATGTGGCGGACTTTTTCGCTGCGCCGAAACACCCTTACAGTCGCAAGCTGTTCCAATCCCTACCCGACAGCCACAAGCGCGATGAACAGCTTGCGGTGATAGAGGGCAGTGTGCCGCCTCTGGACAGCCGCTTCGAAGGTTGCCGCTTTGCCGAGCGCTGTGAGCTGGCGGTGGCGCGCTGTCATAAGGAGATTCCTGCCTGGAACCCGACCGCCCCGCAGCAAGGGGTGCGCTGCCTGCTCTATGCCGACAAGCCGATTCAGCCCGGTGCCAGGGAGAGGAAGGTCCAGGCAGTGCGCCACGATGTCGACCACGGAGAGACACGGCTGCTGCAGGTGGAAGGCTTGAAGGTCTACTTCCCGATTCATAAAGGGGTGTTCCGCCGGGTGGTGGGGCATGTGCGGGCGGTGGATGGGGTCAGCCTGGCGATTCCCAAGGGCCGAACCCTGGCCTTGGTGGGGGAGTCGGGTTGCGGCAAGACCACCGTCGGCAAAGGCATACTGCAGCTGATCCGGCCCACCGCAGGCAGCGTTCGCTTCGGCGTTGATGAGCTGACCGAGATGCGTGGCGAGGTGCTACGCAGGCGCCGAGGCGATATGCAGATCATCTTCCAGGATCCGATGTCGTCGATGAACCCGCGTATGCTGGTGGGGGATATCGTCGCTGAGGGGATGCTGGCACAGGGGATGGGGGATCGGACCAGCCGCCAGCGGCGGGTGGCGGAACTACTGGAGCAGGTGGGGTTGCGTGCCGACGCGGCCAGCCGCTATCCGCATGAGTTCTCCGGCGGCCAGCGCCAGCGCATCTGCGTCGCTCGGGCCCTAGCGGTGGAGCCGCAGCTGATCGTCTGCGACGAGCCCACCAGCGCTCTGGATGTCTCAGTGCAGGCGCAGATCCTCAATCTGCTGAAGTCGCTGCAGCGGCAGCTGGGGCTCTCCTATTTCTTTATCACCCACAATATCTCGGTGGTGGCCTATCTGGCCGATGAGGTGGCGGTGATGTATCTGGGGCGGATCGTCGAACAGGGGCGGGTCGATGAGGTGCTGGAGGCTCCGGCCCATCCCTATACCCAGGCGCTGCTGTCGGCGGTGCCGGTACCCGATCCGCAGCGGCAGCGTTCGGTGATCCGCCTCGAAGGGGATATGCCGTCACCCTCAGACCCGCCAGCGGGTTGTCACTTCCATCCCCGCTGCCCGGAGGCGATGGCGCACTGCCAGGCGGCCTATCCCGATTCGGTGAGCCTGAGTGGCTCCCATCGGGCCAGCTGTCATCTGCTTGCGACAGACGCTGCCAGCCATTCTTGAGGTTGTCGAACTGTCGATCTTATCTGATTAGCTGTCCTGTTCCCGGCGCAGGTGGTCGAAGGCGTGAAACTGCCAGGGGCGCTGCGCCAGCACTAGACCGATGTTGATGCGCTGCTCCGGTGGTAGGCTCAGGTCGGCCTTTAGCAGCTCGGCGAACTCCTGCTCGAGCAGGCGCATCTTCTTGATCAGCAGCGCCGCAGAGCCAGCGGAGAGCTCGCCAGAGAGGAATTGGCGGTGGCTGTGCTGGCCGCTGAAGCTGGCGTCGAAGAACTCGGCTTTCACCCGCTCCTCGTAGAAGCGCACGATCGGGCCGTTGGGGATCCACTGGAAGTCAGGGGCCACCAGCAGGCGGATGCGGTTGCCCGGCTGCAGCTCGATCAGCCGCAGCCGGTCGAGCTGGGCCAGCAGCTGGATGCAGTCGTGCTCCGGGATCGCATAGTCGTGCAGGATCTGTGGCAGACTCCAGTGGTTGCGGATTAGTGCGATCAGCAGCAGCAGCCGGATGTCGCCGATCAACTCCTCCTCCTGCTCCCAACTCAACTGGCTGGTGGAGTGTTGGGCCCGCTCCATCAACCGCATCAGGTCGAGCAGCTGCATCTCCATCAGCGCGCAGATTGCTTCGATCCGTTCAAGGGTGAAGCGGCCGCTGGAGAACATCCGTTTGACGCTGGCCTCGCTGATGTGGATCTGACTGGCGACCTGGGCGTAGGTGAGGCCCTGTTGTTTTAGTGCCTGTTTGAGTGTGCTGATGAGGAGCTTCTGTTGCGACATGAAAAAGTATAAAAATATGATACGAAAGTTGGCGTATTTGTAGACGATCTTTGTAAAGGTTTCAATCTGTTTCCTGCTGGGCAATCCTGAGGCTGCAACGAGTCAACCATCAGGAGAACAGAGATGAAACCAATCCTTGCATCAACCCTTGTCGCCCTCACGCTTGTTTTTTCCACCCAGCAGAGCGCTGCCGAGGGCAGTATGGGCCACTCAGCCGCTGCTGTGCATCATTCGGCCGAAGGGCTGGGATATGCCAGCATTGCTGGTGCGCAGGTTGTCTCCGGGGTGGTGGCGGTGCCACTGATGGGCAGTGGTCAGCTCGGTCAGGCCAGCGGTGCGCTGGGGGATGTGCTGTGGGCGACGGCCAATGACAGGGCGCGGCCGTTGCCGGTCACCGACAAGGTAATCAGCGCCGGGCCTGCGCCGGATCAGGCATTACAGTTGCAACAGGGAGGTGAGTGAGATGCGTACACTTCGAGTATTTCTGATGCTGCTTCTGCTCAGCGTTAGTGGATTGAGCATCGCCGGCAGTGGTAGTGGTGCGGAGGGTGCTGAACTGCGTTTCGATCCCGTGCAGACCGCAAGGCTGGCGAAACAGGTGGAGTACCTGGCCGCAGAACGGGGGGCGCGGGTGATCATCCTCGGCCGGGTGGGGCGGCCTGCTGATCAGTTGCCGGAGGGCGTGGAGTTCACCCATGTGGCTTTTGCGGTCTACTCGCAGATCACCACCGATGAGGGTGTCCAGCTGCCAGGTTATGTGGTGTATAACCTCTACCAGCGCGCCGATCAACCGGATGTGAGTGATCTGGTACGGGACTATCCGGCCGACTTTTTCGTCGCGGTTGAGCAACTCAAGGCGGGTATTATCATCCCCACTCCTGAGATGCAGCGCCGCCTGCTGCAGGTGATCGCCTCGGAGAGCTATAGCAAGTTGCACAATCCTGCCTATTCGGTGAGTGCAAATCCATACAATTCCCAGTTTCAGAATTGTACAGAGCACACTCTGGATGTGCTCAATGCGGCGCTCTACCAGACCGATGATGTGGCGCAGATCAAGGCCAACAACCGCGCCTACTTCAAGGCACAGCGGCTTTCGGTGGCACCACTGAAGCTCATGCTGGGTGCGCTGCTGATGCCCGATCTGTCGCTGCAGGACCATCAGGGGCCGCTGCAGACCGCTACCTTCAGCACTATTGCCGCCTATATGGAGAAGTATGGATTGGCCGATGAGGTGATCCGACTTGGCATGTAGTGATCCTGCAGGCCCTTGCGGAAGCAAACATGGGTGATCGTCAGGCAAAAAAAAGCGGGGCTCCGGTTTTTCCGGAGCCCCGCTATTTGGGTTTATCAGTTACCCGATTCGAAGGCGCCGACGTCAGGGGCGCTGCCGTTGTACTTCAGGCTCACGCCCTGGCCACTATTCCAGCTGAGTGAGCGGTCGAGAGTCAGGGTGTTGGTGTTGTAATCGATGCTGACAACTCTGGCAGCCTGACTGTCACCATCCAGCATGATCTCATCCCCCTGCTCGCCGGGGATGTCGAAGCCATCATAGAAGAAGCTGGCATCCTCGACCGGCAATTCGGTGCCGCTGCCGGCGCTCAGGGTCTGGGTCAGGATGGTACCGGCGTCGATTAGCGGGCTGTCGTTTTGCAGACGGAAATCGCGGCCGCTTTCGTCAATAAAGCGGGCGTCTGTGACCACCGATCCGTTGCGGAAGTTGCTGTCCCCGCTGTTCCACTCTGCGATGGTGCGCTGCGAGGTGGAGGTACGATTGCCGTTGCCCTTGACCGCCAGGAATTCCTGGTCACCACTGGCGTTGACGAAGATATTGGTGTCGAACTCATAACCGTCGCTACGATCGATGTAGGCCTGTACCGGCTTGCCCTTCAGGGTATTGTTCCACCAGTCCCAACGGCTGTCGTTGTTGACGAAGCTGCTGCCGCCGAGCAGGTTGTTTTTGAAGATGTTATCGAAGAACTTGTCACCGCCTGGCTGCAACCAGGTGCCGGCGAACTCGGAGGAGTGCATTACGTTGTTGTAGACCCGGTTGCCCCAGTTGTTTTTCGCTTCGACGCCATAGATCGCCATGCGTAGGCCGGGGCCAGTGGTGTCGTGGAAACGGTTGAGGCGGATGATGCCCTGCTGACCGGCATACTGGATGCCGGAAAAGGGTGACTTGTTGCCGGAGTTGGCGGTGTAGTCGAACTCATTGCCCTCGATCAGATTGCGGCGGGTCGAGTCATACTTATAGGTCTTGACCTGACCATCGCAATCGTAGACCTCACCGTCCTTCTGCTGATCGTTATAGAAGTAGTTGTTGCGCAGCACATTGTAGTTACCGCAGCGGATATCCCACAGTGCATGGTGGGCGTTGCGAATGGAGTTGCCCGCCACCAGATTGCGTTCCGAATCAACCAACGAGAGTGCATCGTCCGCGTTGTCCTCTAGGGTGTTGTTGAGGAAACGGTTGTGGCTGGCGTGGAAGAAGAAGATACCGGCCTTGGAGCCTGCAGTGTCGTAGGCCTGGCTGAAGCTGTTGTCACGCACGATGTTGTTATGCGCCTCCAGAAAGTAGAGCCAGCGTCCCACCTTTTCGACGGTGAAGCCCTGGATTACCACATACTCCCGGTCGGTCAGGTCGATGGCGGGCTTGAGAGTGGCGCCGGTGATGGTGACTGTCTCCGAGTCATAGTTGCGGAAGGTGACATAGTTGCCGGCCGCGCCATCGTTGCGCACCTTCAGCTGCTCCTTGAAGCGGCCTTCGCGGACATAGACGGTGTCGCCTGCCTGGGCGACGGCTGTGGCACCACTGAAGGAGTCGAAGGCGGTGTCGCTGCCACCGCCGCAGCTGCGGTCGATGATGGAGTAGTCGGTGCAGCTGGAGCTGCTGATCTGGTTGTCCACATAGTAGTTGTTCCCTGAACCACCAGCGCCGATTGCCTCAGATACGTTGATTGAGAAGGCGGGCAGGGCGACGCTGGATTGGCCATCTGTGACCTGGATGGTGATCCCGGAGTAGCTGCCCACATCGCCGCTCTGCGGGGTACCGCTGAGGGTGCCGGTATTGGTGTCGAACTGTGCCCAGGAGGGCAGGCTGCTGATGCTAAAGTCGAGATCATCGCCATCCGGGTCTGCAGCGCTGGGAGTAAAGCTGTAACCACTGCCAGCTTCGACTGAACGGGTGGGGTTGCCGCTGATGGAAGGGGCAGCACTGCTGGCTCCAACTTCGATGGAGAAGGCAGCGAGTGAGCTGCTGGCCTGACCGTCAGTCACTATCAGAGTGATGTTTTGGTAGACGCCAGCGTCACCCGTGCCAGGGGTGCCAGAGAGTTGCCCGGTCTGGTCGTTGAAGCTGGCCCAGGAGGGCAGGTTGGTGATGCTGAAGCTGAGTGCATCGCCATCCGGATCGCTGGCGCTGGGGGTAAAACTGTAGTTGCTGTTTTCTGCCACGCTGGAACTCGGGCTGCCGGAGATCGATGGCGCGCTGTTGCTGTTGCCACCAGAGGATGAGCCGTCGGTTACCTCGATGTTGAATACGATGTCGGCATTTGCATGGCCGTCGAAGACGCCGATGCGCACGTTCTGGTAGAGGCCCAGATCATTGGAGCTGGGGGTGCCGGTTATGGTGCCGTTTTCGGGGGCAAAGACAGCCCAGGATGGCAGGTTGGTGACATTGAAACTGAGTTGATCACCATCCGCATCGCTGGCGGTAGGGGTGAAGTTGAAAGTGGAATTCACCGCTACGCTGCTGACCGGTGTGCCGGAGATCAGCGGTGCCCGGTTGGGCCCGGCGCCCTGATTACCTGCCTGGATGATGCCGCCAAGCCGTACCTCCTGTAGATAGCGAGTGGAACCCACGAGTGAGGAGAAATCGTTGCTGACCGTATCGGGCAGAACCTGATCTACTGCTGTTGGGGTAACATTGCCGGAGAGCCGGTCGAGTGCATCGGCGAGGGCGGTCAGATTAGCGCTGTTGTCTACTTGGCGGGCGGCTGCCACCGAGCGGCGCGCCTGCTCGATCATGCGGCGGTTGATGCGTACATCCCCGGTCCGTTGGGTAACGGCGGGGGCGGTGGTCTGGATGGCACCGTCGAGAGCCGTGCTGGCGTCGACGTTATTGACCTTCAGGCGGTTGTGCATCGCTTCGTAGAGCACCTCGCTGGAGATTACGTGCAGCAGGGCGGCATAGCGCTGGCTGGCAGCATCGTCACCTTCACCGTCGAGGCTGCCATCCACCAGATCGTCGGCGAGAGCATCCATCACTTCATCTACGGTTACATTGCTGCTCAGCGCGTTGTCGCGTACCCGTCGTAGAGCCTCCGCCAGGGTCTCACTTGATTTGATCATCATCGGCAGATTGTTGTTGGTCAGTGAAGCGGTGATCGGGTCCGCCATCAGGGCGGGATCGAAACCGAAGTTAAGCAGTTCGATGACGGTGTCCCTGGCATTACTGACATTGCTGCTGGTGAGGCCGCCCTTGGCACGAGCCAGCTTGACGATCATGCTCGAATGGGGGTTGAGGTTAGCGTTCGACTGGGAGGCGTTGACGACCGTCGATTCCAGCTGGAAGTCCGGTGCCATGCCAGTCACCAGGTCGATGCCGCCTTCCGCTTCGATGGTGAGAGGGAAGGCGTTGGTGGGCACGCTGACATCAAACGAGTAACGTGCCATGCCATCTGAAGTGGTGGTGGCGAGGATGTTGTTGGAGGCGTCCCGCAGACGTACGGTTGCGTTAATAATGGGGCCGTCCCCCACGCTGCCACCGATGTTCAGTTGGGTGGTCTGTTCGCTGCCGCCACCGCTGTCGCCGATCGCCGGGGCAGTGCTGCTGTCACTACCGCCGCAGCCAGCCAGCAGCAGTGCGCTCAGCAGGGTGGGGATAAAAATTCGATTGATGCTAGGTGCGTACATGGTGGCACTCCGGTATGCGACTCAGTTGGTGCAAAGGTACGGAATCGGTGTAAAGAATTCCGACATCTGTGTCACATAGCACGGCTGAAAATTATGGATCTGAAGGTCGCTGGTGTGAATCGTGGGCTGCTTCTCATTAAGAGTGCGGTTTTTTTCACACCAATTGGGAAATGAAATCTTGTTGGCAAATGGTGAGGATTGGTCGGCAAAAGTGGTGATGTGAGCTGGCTCTCATCTGAAGTATCACTTTTGGCATCGATTGAGATTGGCCACTCCAGGAGTGCTGCTGGTTCAGAATTCGATACTCTGCTCCACCTTGGTACCGGCGTGGGGCAGAGTCAGGTCGGGAGGTGTTTCGCGGGGTTGCGTCGGAGGTGATGAGATTATTCTGGTCGCTCCAGAGGCGGTGTCTCTTTGATGTAGAGATCCTGTTTGCTGTAGGGGATCTCGATCCCCTCCCGGTTGAAGCCATTGTAGATGGCGGTCAGCAGACGGTCGACGGCCTGGCCGCGCAGCCTCGGCTCATCGACCCAGCAAAGTAGTTCGAAGTCGAGGCTGGAGCCGCCCAGGGCGCGAAATCGTACCCGGGGTGCAGGGTCTGAGCAGATCAGTGAATCCTGTTCGGCGATGCTGGTGAGCAGCTGGCGCACCTGCTCCACATCAGATCCATAGGCGGCTCCTACTGGCACCCGGATGCGATATTTCGGGTGAGGGCCGCCGCTTTCATTGATCACCTTAGCGTTGCCCATTATCGAGTTGGGGATGGTCAACTCCACATCATCGCGGGTCAGCATGCGGGTGCTGCGGATACCGATATGGGTAACCGCGCCCCGTTCGCCGCTGTCGAGCACGATATAGTCACCGATCTTATAAGGGCTGTCGGCGAGGATCAGCACCCCGGAGAAGAGGTTGGCTAGGGTGTCTTTGGCGGCGAAACCGACTGCGATGCCGACGATGCCGGCAGAGGCGAGCCAGGCGCTCATATCGATGCCCCAGGAGATGAAGATAAGGTAGAGCGCGATCGCAATGATCAGCAGTACCATCAGATTTTCGAACAGCGGCAGGGTTTGTGCTTGGATGTAGTTGAAGCGATGCGGATCGGCGGCGAGTGCCTGCAGGCCTGAGCGGGAGAGGCTGATGGCGAAGCGCATCCAGACGAAGATGCCGATAGTTTGCAGCAGCGCGATAGTCAGATGTTGGCTTGGTTCGCTGAGCGGCAGAAGATGTACCGCGATGGAGAAACCGGTCATCAGGATGGTGTAGAAGAGCGGTGTCTTGAGAGCGTCGACCAGAGCGTCGTCGAACTGGGCGCGGGTCAGTCCGGCGAGGCGCTTGAGGATACCCAGCAGGATCCAACTGATGCCCTTCGCCAGCAGCAGAGTGACGATAACAACCAGCAAGGACTGCAGATAGGGTTGATCGGGAAACTGGGCCAGCAGTGGCAGAACTTTGGCTTCAATCGACTCCATTGCGATCCTCTGCACTGTCAATAGGGATTGCAGAGGATTCTACCCCCTTGCGGGGGTTGTGAGGCATGGAAAATCTAAAGTGGACTCAGCTTAGCAATTGAATAGGCGCTCGATAGCGTCCAGTCCATCCTGCACGATCTCATCCAGCTCCTGGGGATCATCATCGTGCTCGTATGCGAGCATTGAGTAGGCGGCGAGGGATTTTAGGCCCAGCGCGATCTTGCTGACATCTGCGAGATTGAGGTCCGTGTTGGCCCTCAGGCTGCATTCTTCGCTCATGATACTGCCTCCGCGAATAATGGTAGGAGGCGTTATTGTTACTGGGTCAGCCGCCAGGCTGTCAAAGTGAGAGTTGCCTTGGATTGATCCTGGTCAACAATTGCTGCTGTTTTGTGATCCCGGTTCGCTCCAGCGCTACAGAGTTTGTGCTGTCACATCCACATAGAGACGGATCTTCTGTCCCGGCTGTAGATATTTTTCCGGTAGCTTATTCCACTTCCTGAGATCAGCCACGCTGACCCGGAAACGCTTTGCAATACGTGCCAGCGAGTCGCCGCGCCGGACCTTGTAGGCGATCTTGCTGCGCGTTCCGCTGGGTTGAGTGGTGGGCAGGGAGACGTGGGTAGAGGTGGCCTTGTTCACCCAGAACACCAGTTTCTGACCGGGTCGGATCGGGTCGCCGGGCGCCATGCCATTCCACTTTGCCAGCTTGCGATAGCTGATTCCATGACGCTTGGCGATCTCCCAGAAACTGTCGCCTTTTTGTACGATGTAGATCTGCTTGTTGCCCTTGCGGGACTTGCTCAGCAGCTTGTTTTTGCGCTGTTTGCTGCTCAAGGCGTAGTGGTTGAGGCGCTTGGTGGAGATCGGAATCAACAGGTGTTTGCCGGCGCGAATCTGATTGCCTTTCAGGTTGTTGACCTGTTGCAGCAGCTTGGTGGTGGTGCCGTGTTTGCGGGCGATCACGCTGAGGCTGTCGCCGCTGCGGATCTTGTAGCGTTTCCATCGCAGCCGCTTCTCTGCAGGCAGTGTCTCCAGCTCGGTGAGAAAGCCCTCTACCTTGTCGAGAGGTAGATTGAGCTGGTGCGGGCCGGCCGGGTCCGTGGCCCAGCGGTTGAAACCGGGGTTGAGCAGGTAGAGCTGTTCGATATCGATATCGGCCATCTCTGCGGCCAGTGCCAGGTCGAGCTGGGATTGGATGTCGATGGTCGCGAAATGGGGTTGGTCTGGGAGTGGTTTCAGGCTGATGCCGTGTTGCTCAGGATTGGCAAAGATGGCGCTGATCGCAAGTAGACGTGGCACATAGGCGCTGGTCTCCTTCGGTAGCTTGAGTGACCAGAAGTCGGTGGGCTTGCCCTTTTTCTGATTGCGGCGGATCGCCTTGCGCACATTGCCGGCGCCGCAGTTATAGGCGGCCAGCGCCAGTTCCCAGTCGCCGTCGAATTGTTGGTTGAGCGCCTGCAGATAGTCGAGGGCCGAGTGGGTGGCGGCAACAATGTCGCGGCGACCGTCATACCACCAGTTCTGCTTCAATCCGTAGAGGCGCCCGGTGGAGGGGATGAATTGCCAGAGGCCGGCAGCACGCCCGGGGGAGTAGGCGAAGGGCTGGAAGGCGCTCTCCACTGCGGGTAGCAGGGCGAGTTCGGTTGGCATCTGGCGCTTGTCGATCTCCTCCAGAATAAAGTGGAGGTAGGGAGCGGCGCGTTCCTGCAGTCTGCCAAGGTATTCTGGGTGGCTAGTGTACCAGTCGATCTCCCGTTGTACCCGGGCGTCTGCTGGGATCGGCAGTGAGAGGCCGAGTTGCAGACGCCGCCAGAGATCCTGCGGCGCTGGAGCTTCGGGCTCCCTGAAGGTGATCTGGTCAGAGAGCTCAGGGGGCTCGGTCAGGATCGGCTCAGGAGTGGACGTCTCGGAGATTTGCGGCTCTGCATCAGCGGGAGGAGTGGCAGGAGCGGCTGAAATAAGCTGCTGGCTGGCTTGGGTGGCGGCTTCTGTGACTGCCTGGCTATTATCTGCGTCTGCAGTGGCCTGCGGTAACAGGCTCATTGCCTGGCTGGAGGAGATGGCTGCGCTTGCCAGGAGGAGAGTAAGCGCGCGAACCGCGGTGATCTGCTGCATGGCAAGCCCCTGTCCCGTTTGAATGTGCCGATCGTCGAGGCTGGCAAATATAGGCAAATTGGCGATTAATTTCCATTTTCATATGCGCATCGTCCAGAATATGGGAATTATTATCACTGTAGATTAGGGGCAAACTGAGGAGTCTCTGGATGAATTTGGGCCGCAAGACTGCCGGCCATGATTCATTAGAGGCTCCCTGAGGTAAAGCATGCAGAGAGAGCTCCAAGCCTGGTTCGCGAGGATGCCAGGACAGGTGTTGGCAGAGCAGGAGCAGGCGTTGATCGAGGAGTGGGGAAGCAGCCTGTTTGGTTACCATGTGGTGCAGCTAGGTGCCCCCGCCGCGACGATGGACCTGCTGGCCACGTCACCCGCCCGGCATCGCATTCTGCTCAGCAAGGAGGACGGCGCAGGCGGCGCAAGTCCGGCTCTGATAGGCGACTGCACACGCCTGCCGTTTGCCACCGACAGCGTGGACGGCGTGGTGTTGCCCCATACCCTCGATTACTCGACTGATCCGCACCAGGCATTGCGGGAGGTGGAACGTATCCTGATACCAGAGGGGAGGGTGCTGATCACTGGCTTCAATCCGTGGAGTCTGTGGGGGATGTGGCAGCTGTTTCGGCTGCGTCGCAGGCAGCCCCCCTGGTGTGGTCATTTCTTCGGTGCGGGACGTATTCAGGACTGGCTTTCGCTGCTCGGCTTCGGCCTTGAGCGGATCGACTGGCTGATGTACCGTCCGCCCCTTGCCAGTCGGCAGCTGATGGAGCGGCTGGCCTTCCTGGAGAAGAGTGGCGCGCGTTTCTGGCCGATGCTGGGCGGTGTCTATCTGATTCAGGCGGTCAAGCGCACCTCGACCCTGACGCCTCTGCGACCGCGCTGGCGCATGGGCAAACAGGTGTTGCCGGCAAATGCAGTTGAACCCACCACAAGAAATTTACATGAATGATTTGATTGAGATTTTTACTGACGGTGCCTGCAAGGGCAATCCGGGGCCCGGCGGCTGGGGCGCGTTGTTGCGCTTCGGCTCACATGAAAAACGCCTCTGCGGCGGAGAGCCGGAGACCACCAACAACCGCATGGAGCTGATGGCGGTGATCCAGGCCCTGCGCGCTCTGAAGCGTGCCAGCCGGGCGCGTGTCACCACCGATTCGCAGTATGTGAAGAACGGCATCACCCAGTGGATCCACAACTGGAAGCGCAATGGCTGGAAAACGGCGGCAAAAAAACCGGTCAAGAACGCCGACCTGTGGCGCGAGTTGGATCAGGAGGTGGCGCAGCATCAGGTTGAGTGGGCCTGGATAAAAGGGCACAGCGGTCATCCTGAAAATGAGCTGGCGGATCAGCTGGCCAATCAGGGCATAGAGGGGTTGCGGTCACGATGAGACAGATTGTCCTGGATACAGAAACCACCGGTCTGGAGCCGCAGCAGGGCCACAGGATCATCGAGATCGGCTGTGTCGAGATGATCGATCGCCGTCTCAGCGGCAACAACTTCCATCAGTATCTGCAGCCCGATCGAGAGATCGATGCTGGTGCCATCGAGGTGCATGGCATCACCAATGAATTCCTTGCCGACAAACCGCGTTTTGCCGATCTGGCCGCAGATTTTCTCGACTATATTCGTGGTGCCGAGCTGATCATCCACAATGCGCCCTTCGATGTGGGGTTTCTGAACCACGAGTTACAGCTGATGGGGGCGGATTCGCCGCCGATCGGGGAGCTGTGCGCGGTAATCGATACCCTGGTGATGGCGAAGAAGATGCACCCGGGGCAGCGCAACAGCCTGGATGCACTCTGTAAACGCTACGATGTCGACAACACTCAGCGGGAACTCCACGGCGCGCTGCTCGATGCGGAGATCCTCGCCGATGTCTATCTGGCGATGACCGGTGGACAGGCTACTCTCTCCCTTGAGATGACCCGTGCTGAAGGGGAATCAACGGGCGATGTGGATGGGGGGATCCGGCGACTGTCAGCAGGTCGGCCAGCCCTCAAGGTGGTCAAGGCAAATGCTGTCGAGCTAGAGTTGCACGAGGCTCGTCTCGAGGCTATGGGGGAGGGGTGTATCTGGAGAAAAGAACTGCCTGTCGAGTGATCTGGCAGGAGTCTTTAAGCCCTTGATTGATTCGATGTGCGAACGCTATCGATTCCGTGAATGATATCGTTGAGTCGGGGCAGATCGAGTAACTGTACATGTTTTCGCTCGACCTTGAGTAAGCCCTCCTCCTGAAAGCGGGTGAAGAGCCGGCTGACTGTCTCCACCGCCAGTCCTAGATAGTTGCCGATCTCGTGGCGGGACATGCTGAGGAAGAAATCGGTAGCGGAAAAGCCACGCTTTTTGAAGCGCTCGGAAAAGCTCAGAAGGAAGGTGGCAAGGCGCTCTTCGGCACTCTTTTTGCCAAGCAGGGTGAGCATCTCTGTTTCCTGGCCGATCTCCCGGCTCAGCAGACAATACATCTGGTGTTGCAGGCTGGGCATGGCGCTGCTCAGCTCTTCGAGACTATCGAATGGGATCTCACAGACAGCAGTGGTCTCAAGGGCTCTAGCAGAGCAGCTGTGACGCTCGTTCTGGATCGCATCGAGTCCGATTAATTCGCCGGGAAGATGGAAGCCAAGCACCTGCTCGCTGCCATCTTCGCTTGGGGAGTAGGTCTTGACAGATCCGCTGGTGATGACTCGCAGACTGTGGAAATCATCACCTTCGCGGAATAGGTGGTCGCCACGGTGGAAGGGACGACCGCGTTTAACGATGCTGTCGAGCCTCTCTACATCATCCGGTTCCAACGCAACCGGCAGGCAGAGGGTTGCAAGACTGCAGTTTTTGCAGGCGACTTTGAGGTTCTCGAAAGAGACGACTTTCCGATTGGGCAAGCTACAACTCCGATGCCGGCATGAGATTTCAGCTCTCAATGGTGGATGGGGCTATTCTCCAAAGGTTATTGAGTTGGATCAAGCAATTTACGTATCGGATGTTGAGTGAAGGAATGATTTTTGCCAACAAATAACGCGGCTGTTCCCATGAAACCCGCCATCGGTCGCCGGATGGGGTGAGCTGAAGGCAATAAAAAAGGCCGAACCCGAAGCGGGCCGGCCCTTTTTACTATGCAACCGATCCTTTACTTGGATTCGGCCTGCGGAGCGGCGGGAGGCGGAGCCGGGTAGCCGTAAGGTGCGCCATAGGGAGCACCATAGCCATAAGGTGCGCCGTAACCGTAAGGTGCGCCATAGCCGTAGGGGCCGCCATAGTAATCACGGTAGCTATTGTAGCCGCGACCATAGCTGTTGCCACGGGCGTTGCCGCTCATGCCAAAGCTGAAGTCACCGGAGCCGTCGCCATAGCCATCACCCCAGCCGTCGTTGCCGTAGCCACGGTTGCCGCCCCAGGGGCCACCGCCCCACCAGGCAGAAGCAGCGGAAGATGCAACAATCAGTGCAGCTGCACCCACGACTTTTGAAAACTTCATCATATTTCCTTCCTCAACGTTCAGTGGATAGTTTGCCCGACTACAATGCCCCGTTGGGTGTTTGGAAATGACCCGCGAAGATCCTTCCGTACCGCTTGTTATCTATTTCCCCGCCGCCTGCGCGCCAGGTTGGCATTTATAGTTAAGCTGCGAAAATCGCCACCTGATTATAGTTGGGAGTAGGGGATATTCAACACCCGAGTGCAAGATAAACCCACCACGATGTCCAGCACTTTTGGGGGTATGCCATCCATGATGTGAATTGAGGGAAGCGGCTCGATCTGTTAATGTTTGCGCCCGTCCAGTTTTCTTCCTTTCCCAACACCCGAATGGCATGAGCAGATTCATTTTTATTACGGGCGGAGTCGTCTCCTCCCTTGGCAAAGGTATTGCTGCTGCCTCACTGGCAGCGCTGTTGGAAGCGCGTGGCCTCAAGGTCACCCTGATCAAGCTTGATCCCTACATCAATGTCGATCCGGGTACCATGAGCCCGTTTCAGCATGGCGAGGTGTTCGTCACCGAAGATGGTGCTGAGACAGATCTCGATCTGGGTCACTATGAGCGCTTCGTGCGCACCACCATGGGGAAGAACAACAACTTCACCACCGGTCAGATCTACGAGAGCGTGATCCGCAAGGAGCGTCGCGGCGACTACCTGGGTGGTACGGTGCAGGTGATTCCCCACATCACCAACGAGATCAAGGAGAGTGTGCTGCTCGGTGCGGGTGATGCCGACGTCTGTCTGGTGGAGATCGGCGGCACTGTGGGTGACATCGAGTCGCTGCCGTTTCTCGAGGCGATCCGCCAGATGGGGGTGGAGCTTGGCCATCAGCACGCCCTTTTCATGCATCTGACTCTGGTGCCCTACATCAAGGTGTCGGGCGAGATCAAGACCAAGCCGACCCAGCACTCAGTAAAAGAGCTGCGCTCCATCGGCATCCAGCCCGACATCCTGGTCTGCCGCTCGGAAAAACCGCTGCCCGAGGGCGAACGCAAGAAGATCGCCCTGTTCACCAATGTGGCGGAAGAGGCGGTTTTCTCCGCGGTGGATGCCGACTCAATCTACCGCATCCCGTTGATGCTGCATGCGCAGAACCTCGACGAGGTGGCGGTCAAGCTGCTGGGGCTGGATCTGCCTGCCGCCGACCTTAGCGAGTGGCAGGGCTACATAGACGGCTACGATGCCCTGCATGACGAGGTCCACGTGGCGATGGTGGGCAAATATGTGCATCTCACCGAAGCCTATAAGTCGCTCTCCGAGGCGCTCACCCACGCTGGCGTACATACTGGCAGCAAGGTGAAGATCCACTATATCGACTCCGAAAAGCTGGAGCAGGATGTGGGCGATCAACTGCGGGGGATGGATGCGATTCTGGTCCCCGGCGGCTTTGGCGAGCGTGGTGTGGAGGGTAAGATCGCTGCCGTCCGCTTCGCCCGCGAACAGGGCATCCCCTACCTGGGTATCTGTCTTGGCATGCAGGTGGCGGTGATCGAGTACGCGCGCAACGTGGCCGGTCTGACAGACGCGCACAGCACCGAATTCAATCCCGATTCCCCGAATCCGGTGATCGCCCTGATCACCGAGTGGCTGAATGCCGACGGTAAGCGCGAGCAACGGGATGAGAACTCCGACTTGGGCGGTACCATGCGTCTGGGTGGCCAGGAGTGTCGTCTGGAGCCCGACAGCAAGGTACGTGAACTCTATGGCGAGGAGGTGATCGTCGAGCGCCACCGTCATCGCTACGAATTCAACAACAGCTATCTCGACCGCATCGTCACCGCCGGCATGAAGATCGCCGGTCGCTCCATCGACGGCCGTCTGATGGAGATCGTCGAGATCCCCGACCACCCCTGGTTTATCGCCTGTCAGTTCCACCCGGAGTTCACCTCCCGGCCGCGCTATGGGCATCCACTCTTCTCCGGCTTCATCGAGGCGGCGCGCAAACACCGGGATGCGACAGCATGAACCTGTGTGGCTTCCCCGTCGGTCTCGATCAGCCGCTGTTTCTGATCGCTGGTCCCTGCGTCATCGAGAGTGAACAGCTGGCGCTGGATACCGCCGGCCAGCTGCAGGAGATCACCACAGCGCTGGGCATCCCCTTCATCTACAAGTCATCGTTCGACAAGGCGAATCGCTCCTCTGCCGGCAGCTACCGCGGCCCCGGTATGGAGCAGGGGCTGAAGATCCTGGAGCAGGTCAAGTCGAGCCTGGGGCTGCCGCTGCTGACCGATGTGCATGAGGATACCCCGCTGGATGAGGTCGCCGCGGTGGTCGATGTGCTGCAGACCCCGGCATTCCTCTGCCGTCAGACCAATTTTATCCAGGCCGTGGCTCGCCAGGGGCGGCCGGTAAATATCAAGAAGGGGCAGTTTCTTGCCCCCTGGGATATGAAAAACGTGGTCGACAAGGCGCGGGCAGTGGGCAACGAGCAGATTATGGTCTGCGAGCGCGGCGTTTCCTTCGGCTACAATAACCTGGTCTCCGACATGCGCGCCTTGGCGGTGATGCGTGAGACCAGCTGCCCGGTGGTGTTCGATGCCACCCATTCGGTGCAGCTGCCGGGGGGGCAGGGCAGCAGTTCGGGCGGCCAGCGCGAGCATGTGCCGGTGCTAGCGCGGGCAGCGGTGGCGGCGGGGGTGTCCGGCCTCTTCATGGAGACCCATCCCGATCCGGAGCAGGCGCTCAGTGATGGTCCCAACTCCTGGCCGCTGGACAAGCTACAGAGGCTGCTCGAAACGCTGCTGGAGATCGACCGGACGGTGAAGCGGCATGGCTTTGCCGAGCTGGCGCTGCAGTGACGGCCGGGCGGAAAGCTGACGCCCTGCTGCCTAACCTCCAAAAACCAAAAGTTTTCTGATTCGATAGACGGAGACAAAATGTCCGAGATTGTTGATATTCGCGGTCGGGAGATCCTCGACTCACGCGGCAACCCCACCATCGAGGCCGATGTGATCACCGCCGACGGCGCCATTGGCCGCGCCATGGTTCCCTCCGGGGCCTCCACCGGCTCCCGTGAGGCGCTGGAGATGCGCGACGGTGACAACAGCCGTTACCTCGGTAAAGGTGTGTTGAATGCGGTCGGCAACGTCAACGGCCCGCTGCGCGACGCCCTGATCGGTCAGGAAGTCACCGATCAGACCGCGCTGGATAACACTATGCTGGCGTTGGATGGCACCGATAACAAGTCCAAACTGGGCGCCAACGCGCTGCTTGGCGTCTCCATGGCGGCGGCCCACGCCGCAGCCCAGGAGCGCGCCCTGCCGCTCTACCGTTCGCTCTCCGCCGGTCCCTACCGGATGCCGGTGCCGATGATGAATATCATCAACGGCGGGGCGCATGCCGACAACAGCGTCGACCTGCAGGAGTTCATGATCCTGCCGGTAGGTGCCGGCTCGATCCGCGAGGCGGTGCGCTACGGCGCCGAGGTATTCCACGCGCTGAAGTCGGTCCTGAAGGGCAAGGGGATGAACACCTCGGTGGGCGATGAAGGCGGCTTCGCCCCCGACCTGAGTTCCAACCAGGAGGCGATCGACGTCATCCTCGAGGCGATCGACAAGGCCGGTTTCAAGGCCGGAAGCGATATCTACCTGGGCCTCGACGTGGCCAGCTCCGAGTTCTATCGGGATGGCAAGTATGTGTTGGCCTCTGAGAACAAGGCCTACACAGCGGCAGAGTTTACCGAACTGCTGGCCAGCTGGGTCGATCAGTACCCGATCATCTCCATCGAGGATGGTATGGACGAGAGCGACTGGGCAGGCTGGAAAATCCACACCGAGAAGCTGGGCAAACGGGTGCAGCTGGTGGGCGACGACCTGTTCGTCACCAACACCAAGATCCTGCAGCGCGGTATCGACGAGGGGATCGCCAACTCGATCCTGATCAAGGTCAACCAGATCGGCACACTCACCGAGACCCTGGCCGCCATCGACATGGCCAAGGCCGCCGGTTACAGCGCGGTGATCTCGCATCGCTCCGGTGAGACCGAGGACACCACCATCGCTGATCTGGTGGTGGCCACCGCCACCGGTCAGATCAAAACTGGCTCGCTGTCGCGCTCTGACCGGGTCGCCAAGTACAACCAGCTGATGCGTATCGAGGATCAGCTAGGCGACGAGGCGGTCTACGCCGGTAGAGACGCCTTCCCCATCCAGTTCTGAGCCTGCCTGCCCCCCCCCCCCGGATATCCGGGGGGGGGTGATTTGCTGCTTCCCCTGCACGCCCGGTGCGATTAAAGTTTCTCCGATGTCAGTTCGCTTTGCGGCTGATTTGAGTTCCAAACCCATCAACTGATCATCAGCTCAGACCATGCGTATCCTGATCGCGGTGTTGGCGATTCTATTCCTGTTTCTCCAGTTTCGCCTCTGGGTGGGGGAGGGCAGCCTGGCGGAGGTGAACAATCTCAAGCAGGAGATTGCCCGTCAGGAGCAGGCGCTGGCCGGGCTGCGTGAGCGCAACCGCCGACTGCAGGCAGAGGTGGATGACCTGCGCAGCGGCAAGGCGGCGATCGAGGAGCGTGCCCGCAGCGAACTGGGCATGATCAAGTCAGGCGAGATCTTTTACCAAGTGATCCAGAGCGACGAGGGGGTTGTGAGTGAATGAGCGATGCTGGGTGGTGGTGCCCGCCGCCGGTGTTGGACGGCGCATGGCGAGTGCGGTGCCGAAGCAGTATCTGCCGCTCAACGGCCGGCCGGTGATCGAGCATACCCTGAACGTTTTTCTTGAGCATCCGCGAATCGATGGAGTCTGCGTGGCATTGTCTGAAGATGATGGTTGGTGGGAGACGATCGGTTGTCGCAACCACCCCCGGCTGTTGCGCGCCCCCGGCGGTGCGGAGCGCTGTCACTCGGTGCTGCATGGGCTGGAGCGACTGGCGTCGCAGGCGGAGGATCGGGACTGGGTGCTGGTGCATGATGCGGCGCGTCCCTGCCTTCGCCGTGAGGATCTCGATCTGTTGCTGGATGAGTTGCAGGACGATCCGGTAGGTGGACTGCTCGGGGTGCCGGTACACGATACAGTGAAGCGCGTTGTCGCCGGCAATCAGGTGGAGGCAACAGTACCGCGCGAGGGGCTCTGGCGCGCCTATACACCCCAGATGTTTCGTTTTGCTCTGCTGAAAAAGGCGCTCTCTGACGCCTTGATAGAAGGGGCGCTGGTGACCGATGATGCCAGCGCGATGGAGTTGGCGGGGTTTCGGCCGCGGATGGTGGAGGGCCATGCCGACAACATCAAGATTACCCGACCGGAGGATCTGCCGCTGGCGGCCTTCTATCTGCGTATTATCTCAGGTGTTGGAGAGTAGCTGGCGCAGATCGCGGATCTCGGCCTTGGCGTGTTGCAAGATCGCCAGCGAATGGCGCGGGGTCAGCCGACCCAGGGCGAGCTTGTGGTATGCCGGCAGCAGATCGAGGCGTGGCAGCTGCTCCATGCGCGGGCTGCCCACATAGCTGTGCAGGCGGGCGATCAGCAGCAGGTCGGTGTAGTCCGGCTTCTCCTGAGGGTCGCGCATCCAGTCGTCGGCGTGTAGTGCGGCCTGCACAAAATCATTCTCGAAGCCCCACTTGCGCAGCACCATCGCACCTATCTCGTGCCGCAGGTTGTTGATCGTCTGATCCAGCAGCTGTGGATTGTCGATCAGTTCTGGGTAGCCGCGGGAGGCGTTGATGATCGGCAGGGTGCCGATGTTGTGTACCAGCCCTATCAGCAGCGCTCGGTCGGGGCTCATGCCTGGCGTGATGCGGCCTAGTTCGTGGCACACCGGGGCGACATAACAGCTGTGCTGCCAGGTCGAGCGCAGCTTGTTATTGAGGGCTTTGAAGCTGCTGTGGAACAGGGTGTGCAGGGCGAAGCTGATGACTAGATTGTGGGTTACGTTGTGGCCCAGGCGGGTAATCGCGTCGGGCAGGCTGTTGATCTTTGAGCGACCGCGGTAGGCGGCGCTATTGACGACGCTGATCAGGCGCGCGGCGATGGTGGGATCGGCTTGGATCACCCGGGCGATGTCGTTGCTGTCGGTGTCGGCGTTATTGACTACCTTGGCGATGCGGGTGGCGATGGAGGGCATCGAGGGCAGTTGCAGCTTGCCTGACTTGGTCGCCTCGAACAGCTCCCAGTAGAGCTTCGCCTCTGGTCCGCCCGACTCTTTCAACTCGATCCGGCCAGGCTGCATCTCGCTGCTGTCATCCGGCAGTTTGCTGATGCTGAGCACGATGTCGCGCTCCAGCTTGAGGATGGTGATTGCCCCGCGCGCGGTGATGTCGTATTGGTGGGGGATCCTGACCGAGAGCGGATAGGCGCAGCGCTCTGAGTCTGCGGTGTAGATGGCGCGCTTGCCGTCTTGCTGGACAAACTCGACCTCACCCTGCATCAGGAAGGTGATCTCGCTGCTCTGACTGCCCGCTTTGATCACGCTGTCGCCATCCACCAGGTGCTCGACAATCGCTTCGCTGGCGATGTGAGGCGCCACTCTGTCTGGCAGCTTCCACAACGGGTTGAATTCTTTTAAATCTAAAGGCCGGGCGACAGAGAGTGATCTAGCCATGTTGTTGATCATTGCAGGGATTGAGCAGGGGTGTTCGGTTGGGCTGCGGCGGTTGGCTCGTTACAATGCCGCCTCTCAGCATCGTTAGCGTCTGGGACGGTTGACTCTTTAAATTCAATATCGGGGGCGAGGCATGCGCATTGGGCAAGGCTATGATGCACACCGTTTTGCGGCGGGGCGACGTTTGGTGCTGGGTGGGGTGGAGATCCCGCATGAGCTGGGCATGCAGGCCCATTCTGATGGAGATGTGCTGATCCACGCGCTCTGTGATGCGCTGCTTGGTGCGGCGGCGCAGGGGGACATCGGCAAGCTGTTTCCCGATAATTCGGCGGAGTTCGCCGGTATCGACAGCCGCATCTTGCTGCGACAGGTGGTGGAACGGCTGCATCTGGCCGGTTTTCAGATTGCTAATGTGGATTCGACCCTGGTTGCCCAGCAGCCCAGGCTGGCTCCCTATATCGATCAGATGCGTGCGCATCTCGCCAATGACCTGAAGATTGATGTCAACCAGATCAGCGTCAAGGCGACCACCACCGAGAGGATGGGCTTCACCGGCCGCGGGGAGGGGATCGCCGCCTATGCGGTCGCTCTGCTGCAAGAGTGAACGGTTCGATCCCTCCTTTTTGCCGGCTGCTGCAGGAGATGCCCTGTGCCAATGGTAGGCCCCTCGGCACCGGACTGATCCGCAGTTCTGCGGATGATTTCCAGGTGGATGAGCAGCTCGGCTTCGCACCCGATGGGGAGGGCGAGCATGTGCTGCTACGGATCCGCAAACGGGATACCAACACCATCTGGCTGGCAAAGCAGATCGCCCGTCTGGCGGGGGTGCCGCCGCGGGATGTGAGTTACGCCGGACTGAAGGATCGCCATGCGGTGACCACCCAGTGGTTCTCGGTACGGCTTGCTGGCAAGCCGGAGCCTGACTGGTCGCAGCTCAACTCCGATCTGCTGGAGCTGCTCGAACAGGGGCGGCACCGCCGCAAGTTGCGGCGGGGGGCGTTGCAGGGCAATCGGTTTTGTCTGACGGTTCGGCAGCTGCAGGCGGATCGGGGGGGCTTGGAGGCGCGATTACAACGCTTGCGACACCAGGGTGCACCCAACTTCTTTGGCGAACAGCGCTTCGGTCATGGCTATGGCAATCTGGCCCAGGCAGATGCAATGTTTGCCGGCAGTGCCGGGCGGCTCGATCGCAAGCTACGGGGTTTGTTGATCTCTGCTGCCCGTTCGCAGCTGTTTAATGCGGTGTTAGCGAAGCGCATTGCTCGGGGTGATTGGCAGCGACCGCTGCCGGGGGAGCGTCTAGTGCTGGATGGTTGTCACTCCAGCTTTCTGGTGGATGAGCCGGATCAGGCGCTGCTGTCGCGCTGTGAGGCGCTGGATGTGCACCCCTCCGGGCCGCTGTGGGGTCGGGGCGAGAGCCTGGTGGAGGCTGAGGTGCGCGAGCTGGAGTCGGCAGTGCTGGCGCCCTTTGAATCCTGGCGCAATGGTCTGGAGTTTGTCGGGCTGGAGCAGGAGCGCCGCGCTCTGCGCATGCGTCTGGATGACCTGCAGTGGGAATTCCCGCAGCCTGATCAGCTGGTACTCAGTTTCGGTCTCGAGGCGGGTAGCTATGCCACCATGGTGTTGCGGGAGCTGCTGGAGGTGACGCCTCCCACGCCGCCGTAGCCGTCAACGCTGCCACTGCTCCTGTTTTGGGGTGCGTAACAGCACATAGGCGGCGCCGGTGCCGCCGTCGCGGCGGGTGGCGGAGGTGAAGGCAAGTACATCGTCGCGTTGCCGCAGCCAGATGTTGAGCTTCTGTTTGAGCACCGGTTGGTGATCTGCTGAGCCATATCCCTTGCCGTGGATGATGCGGGCGCAGCGCACCCGGTGCCGATGACACTCCTGCAGAAACAGGCCGAGGGTTTCGCGGGCGTAGCTGACATTCATGCCGTGCAGATCAAGCTCCAGGCCGACCTCGAAGCGTCCGCGGCGCAGCTCGCTGATCACCCGTTTCTGTACCCCTGGGCGGGAGAATGACAGCTCGTCGGTGGCCTCGATCTCCTGATCGAAATAGAGGTCTCTGTCGCCGAAGCCGTCGTCCGGCTCGCTCAGGTTGAGCGGACGGGGCGGTCGGCGCTTGCGGTAGGGTGCGGCTCGCTTTTGGGGTAGGGGGGCTACGTCGTCCATGGCCTCCTGGAAGGCCGTCCGGTCTGCTTCATCGATTTTGTTTTTCATCGGTTCAGAACAAAAAATCTGGATGGCCTGTCGGGCCCTGGGTGGTATTAAGCCCTTCGACCGGCGTTGGCAAAAAGGGTTCGTCGACGGGCTATGATCCTGTCACTCTGCAGGTGATGTTACCATGCCTCTTTTCCAGTATATTTGGCCCCCATCATGAAAATTCTGCTGAGCAACGACGACGGCTTTCAGGCCCCCGGGCTGGCGGCACTGACCGAAAGCCTCTCCCCGCTGGGGGAGATCGTTGTGGTGGCGCCGGAACGCAATCGCAGCGGCGCCAGCAATTCGCTGACCCTGGAGCTGCCGTTGCGCGCCCATACGCATGACAATGGCTTTGTCAGCGTCGATGGCACCCCCACCGATTGTGTGCATCTGGCGATCACCGGGTTGCTCGAGGAGGAGCCGGATATGGTGGTCTCCGGGATCAATGCCGGTGCCAATATGGGGGATGATGTGCTCTATTCAGGCACGGTGGCGGCGGCCACGGAGGGGCGTTTTCTTGGCCTGCCGGCGATTGCGGTTTCGATGAATTCTCACAATCCGGATCACTATGCGACTGGCGCGCGGGTGGCGCGGGAACTGGTCGAGCGTCTGTTGCAGAGGCCGCTTCCTTCTGAGGTGATTCTCAACGTCAATGTACCCGATCTGCCGTTTGAACAGCTGAAAGGCATGCAGGCGACCCGTCTGGGACACCGCCACAAGGCGGAGCCGGTGGTTCGGGCGGAGGATCCCCGGGGCAAGACAATCTATTGGGTGGGGCCGGCGGGGGCCGAACAGGATGCCGGGCCGGGTACCGATTTTTATGCAGTGCGCGAGGGGTATGTCTCGGTGACGCCGTTGCAGGTCGATCTGACCCGGCATAGCGCGCTGGATAGCGTCGGGGCCTGGCTAGCATGAGCCTGTTGCGCCCGGAACACCAGGGAATCGGTATGACCTCTCAGCGCACCCGCGAGCGGCTGGTGCAGCGTCTGCGCAACAGTGGTATCCATAATCTGGCGGTGCTGGAGGTGATGCGCACCACACCGCGCCACATCTTTGTCGATGAGGCACTGGCGAGCCGGGCCTATGAGGATACCGCATTGCCGATCGGCCATGGTCAGACCATCTCGCAGCCCTATACGGTAGCGCGTATGACCGAGGCGCTGCTGGAGGCGGGGCCACTCGGAAATGTGCTGGAGATCGGTACCGGTTCAGGTTTTCAGTGCGCGGTTTTGGCGCAACTGGTGGGGCGGGTCTACAGTGTCGAACGCATCGGCGCCCTGCTCGAACGGGCGCGGCAGCGACTGCAGGAGCTTGGTCTGCGCAATGTGCGTCTGAAACACAGTGATGGTGGCATCGGACTGCCAGAGTATGCGCCGTTTGATGCGATCCTGGTGACGGCGGCTCCTGAGGGAGTGCCACAGCGTTTATTGCAGCAACTCAATATTGGAGGGCGTCTGGTGTTGCCGGCGGATACCGGTAATGGGCAGGTGCTAATGCGAATCCTGCGCACCCCTGATGGGTTTGAGCAGGAGCGATTGGAAGCGGCCAATTTTGTGCCATTAAAAGGAGGGTTGCTTTGATGCGCCTGTTTTCTGCGCTCTATAGTCGTGCCATGCAATGGTCGCGTCATCCCCATGCGCCACGGTATTTGGCCGGATTGAGCTTTGCCGAGTCATCATTTTTTCCTATTCCTCCGGATGTGATGCTGGCTCCGATGAGTCTGGCGCAGCCAAACCGGGCCTGGTATCTGGCCGCTCTGACCACGGCTGCTTCGGTATTAGGTGGTCTATTGGGCTACTTTATCGGTGTGTTTGCGTTTGAGCTGATCGAACCCTGGTTGCATGAGCTGGGCTATTGGGAGAAGTATCTCCATACCAAGATCTGGTTCGATGAGTGGGGCTTCTGGGCGATCTTTCTGGCTGGTTTTTCGCCGATTCCCTACAAGGTATTCACTATCACGGCAGGGGTGATCGCAATGGCGTTGTTCCCTTTTCTGCTAGCTTCGCTGGTGGGGCGGGGTGCGCGTTTTTTCCTGGTTGCGGGGCTGATGGCCTGGGGAGGCGAGCGCATGGAGGTGGCACTGCACAGGTATGTGGATCGGCTAGGCTGGATGCTGATCGTGCTGTTTGCGGTGATCTTCCTTATTATGTAACTGCCTATTTATAGTGGATCGCAGCGTCTGGCGCCGGGCTGGTATGGCTAGCGTGAATAAGACGGGTGTGGTTAGTTGTTCTTGCTTCCGTGCCATTTAGGGTCATACGGGGATAAAGGAGATTGCTTTTCAACGGATCAACAGTAGCAATAAGCATGTTGCGCCAATTGTTTGTGATAGGGATGGTCCTTGTGGCTGGCGCTCTCTCGGGTTGCGTAACCTCCGGGGTGGGCGCGCCTGTTTCCAATCGTGAATTCCAATCCTTTCCTGAACAGAAGAAGACCCAGTCGCCTCCTCAGCAGAAGAAGGCCCGGTTCTATCGAGTCAGGCGGGGGGATACACTTTATTCTATCGCTTGGCGCAACGATCTGGAGTATCGTGAACTGGCACGATGGAACGGGGTTCAAGCCCCTGAATATCCGATCTTTCCTGGGCAGTTGTTGCGGTTGGCTTCGCCGCAGAAGCGGCCGGTGGTGGAAAAGAAGATCCCTCCACCTGTTACTGCAGCGCCCCGAAAAGCAGCACCCACCAGATCGCCACAGGCTAAGGTTAAACCTGCGCGTAGGCCAGAAACCCCGACGACGCCACCAGTCCAGGTCAGGTCAACCTCCAAAACCGGGAATAGTAGAACAAATCTCAAGATAAGTTGGCGCTGGCCGACACAAGGCAAGGTGGTTCAGACTTTCCAGCCCCGGGACGCCAACCGTAAGGGGATAAAGATCAGGGGGAAACTGGGTCAACCGGTCGCTGCGGCTGCATCTGGAAAGGTTGTTTACAGTGGTAGTGGGCTGGTGGGGTACGGCAATCTGATTATCGTTAAACACAATAAAAATTATCTCAGTGCCTATGGCTACAACCGAAAACTGCTAGTGCGGGAGGGTGATCAGGTTGAGGCTGGGGAACGGATCGCTGAACTGGGGGTTCCAAATCGAGGGGCAGAGCCGGTGCTGTACTTCGAGATAAGAAAAAAAGGTAAGCCGGTCAACCCGTTATCGATTCTCAGCAGAAGATGAGATAGAGCTAGGAGCCTCTGAATGAATCTGGACGAGCAGAATTGTGAGGTCAAATTTTTCGATGCAAGGCGGGAATCGCAGGTAATAATTGGTCTATTGCCTAGATTTCCAATGCGGCAGTGGGAGATTTGGACCGCAAGGCTGTCGTTCATGATTCGTTCGGAGGCTCCCCAAAGATGAGGAGTGGTGATGAGTGAGGAGCGAGAGGAGATGGAGAACAGCTCGGGCGACGCGATCAATAAGGCGGTGCCGAAAGAGGCTATCAATATGACTGTCAAGCCGGTTTCTGAGTCGACGCGGGGGGAGAAAAAAAGGATCCAAGAAAGCGTCTTCGGCAGTACCGATTCGTGAACCGTCAGATGTGCAGATGGATGCGACTCGTCTCTATCTGAATGAAATCGGTGGTTCTAAACTCCTGACCGCGGAAGAGGAGGTCTATTACGCCCGTTTGGCGCAGAAGGGCGAACACCCAGCGCGTCAGCGCATGATCGAGAGCAATCTGCGTCTGGTGGTAAAGATCGCACGGCGTTATATGAATCGGGGGTTGGCGCTGCTGGATCTGATCGAAGAGGGTAATCTCGGCTTGATCCGTGCGGTGGAGAAGTTTGATCCTGAGCGGGGATTTCGTTTTTCGACCTATGCCACTTGGTGGATCCGGCAAACCATTGAGCGGGCTATCATGAATCAGACCCGTACCATCCGTCTGCCGATCCATGTGGTCAAGGAGATCAATGTCTATCTACGTGCGGCGCGTCAGTTAGCCCAGAGTCTTGATCATGAACCAACTTCGGAAGAGATTGCTGACCTGCTGGACAAACCCATTTCTGAAGTGAAACGAATGCTCGGCCTGAACGAGCGGGTCACCTCAGTCGATACACCGTTTGGTAAGGATGCTGACAAGCCGCTGCTCGACACTATCCCTGATGAGCGGGTCCAGGATCCGACCGTGAATATCCAGAATGACGGACTCAATACCAATCTCGACACCTGGCTGTTAAAACTCAATGACAAACAGCGTGAGGTGGTGGAGCGTCGTTTTGGGCTGCATGGTTACGAGAATTCGACTCTCGAGCAGGTGGCTAATGAATTGGGGGTAACCCGTGAACGGGTGCGCCAGATTCAGATGGATGCACTGCGCCGTCTCAGGGATATCCTTGAACGTGATGGTTTCTCTGTCGAAACCATATTTAAATAGGCTCTGACTATCTGCAGCCTGCCCGAATCAGAGGGCAGGCTCTGAAACCCTCCTTTTCTTCTCCTCAATCCCCGCCCTGCCTGTGCCGGAAATCATGGCCTTGTCATAGCTGACGCTGACGGGGTGGTGGTCGATGGCAGTGTGGAGAGCGTGGTGTGAAAAAAACGGGTTGCACGATTGAACAAAACGTTCAATTTAGTTTATTAATATTCTCTTGATCTATCTCAATTAATTCGATTCTGATGCCGTAAAAATCGTTTCTATTCAATGAGTTGATGGCTTTATTAGGGGTGTGTCATATGCCGCATGTGCCTTGACTTTTGTAGTGATAGAGAGTGATATATGCCCGGTCTGTGTCAATACTACCGGTGTTGGTGTGGATATGGGGTTTCCCAAAAACTATAACCTTTTGTTTTTGTTCAACAACTCGTAGAGAGGGGGGTTCATGGACGCCGTAGCAGAGCAGAAGTACAACTTTGATGTTGTACGCTGGTTCGCCGTCATGGCAGCGGTCTACCTCGTGGTAGGTGCGTCAGCCGGTGTGTATATAGCATCCGAACTGGCATGGCCGGTACTTAACTTCGATATTCCATACATCACTTTCGGACGTCTGCGTCCGCTTCACACTAATGCAGTTATCTTCGCCTTTGGCGGATGTGTGTTGATGGCAAGCGCTTTCTACAGCGTCCAGCGTACCTGCGGTACGCGTCTGTGGAGCGACAAGATGGCGTGGTTCACCTTCTGGGGTTGGAACCTGATTATTGTCGCTGCGGTTATCACTCTGCCGCTGGGTATCAACCAGTCCAAAGAGTACGCAGAGCTGGAGTGGCCGATCGATATCGCTATCGCGGTCGTGTGGCTCTCCTACCTCTTCAACTTCATCATGACTATTGCCAACCGGAAGAGTTCACACATCTATGTGTCTAACTGGTTCTTCCTTGGCATGATGGTGATGATCACCTACCTGCATGTGGTCAACAGCCTGGCCGTCCCGGTCGACATGTTCAAGTCATACTCCCTGTTCGCCGGAGTGCAGGATGCCATGATCCAGTGGTGGTGGGGTCACAACGCAGTGGGCTTCTATCTGACCGCAGGCTTCCTCGGCATTATGTACTACTTCGTGCCCAAGCAAGCGGGTCGTCCTGTCTACTCTTACCGTCTGTCAGTTATCCACTTCTGGGCACTGATGTTCGGTTATGTATGGCTGGGTGCGCACCATCTGCAGTACACCGCTCTGCCTGACTGGACCGGTTCTCTGGGTGCGGCAGTGTCTATCGGCATGATCATCCCCTCTTGGGGTGGCGCGGTGAACGGCATGATGACGCTCTCCGGTGCATGGGACAAGCTGCGTACTGACTATGTCCTACGCTTTCTGATTATGTCCCTGGCCTTCTACGCCATGTCGACCTTCGAAGGTCCGGTCATGTCGATTAAGACCGTCAACGCGCTCTCCCACTACACTGACTGGACCGTTGGTCATGTACACTCCGGTGCGCTGGGTTGGGTTGCTATGGTTGGTATTGGCGCGATCTATCACATGATGACACGTACCTTTCATACCGAGATGTGGTCTGAGAAGCTGATCAACGCTCACTTCTGGACCGCCACCATCGGTACCGTGGTCTACGTCGTTGCTATGTGGGTATCCGGCATCATGCAGGGCCTGATGTGGCGTGCCTATGATGACTACGGCACTCTGGCCTACACCTTTGCTGAGTCTGTTGAAGCCATGCACCCTTACTACGCGATGCGCGCAGTCGGCGGCATGATCTTCTTGCTTGGCGCGGTGCTCATGCTCGTCAATATATTGATGACCGTTAGCAAGGCTTCCCGCGAAGGGAGCATCCAGGCCGCGCGTACCGCCGCTGTTTAATTAAGGGGAGATACGTAAAATGGCAAACAACAATGAAGCTGTTGGCATGCAGGAGAAGATGGAGAAAAACATCTGGGGTCTCCTGATCGTGCTGGCTATTGCGCTCTCTGTGGGCGGTATTGTGGAGATCGTTCCGCTCTTCACTATGAGTAGCACCTTTGAGCATAACAAGTTCCCGGAGATCGTCTGGCAGCGTCAGGCAGGGCAGACCCTGGCTGACCACAAGGCTGGTGACGGCATTCGTCCCTATACTGCGCTGGAACTGGCAGGCCGGGACATCTACCAAAGGGAAGGGTGTTATCTCTGCCACTCACAGATGATCCGTCCGTTCCGTGACGAGAAGGAACGCTATGGACACTACTCACTGGCCTCGGAGTCGATGTACGACCATCCGATGCAGTGGGGTTCCAAGCGTACCGGTCCCGACTTTGCTCGCCTCGGCGGCAAATACTCCGACGATTGGCATCGTAAGCACTTGCGGGCGCCTCGCTCCGTCGTGCCCGAGTCTGTCATGCCCAACTACCCGTGGTTTAAAAACAATTCGGTGGAAGGTGTGGATATGGCTGCCCGCTTCAAGGTCATGAAGCTGATGGGTGTTCCTTATACGGATGAGGACATCGCCAGCGCCAATGCCGAACTGGCAGGCAAGACCGAGGAAGATGCGGTGGTCGCCTACCTGCAGGTACTGGGTACTATGGCCAAGCTGGACGACAGCAAGGTATATCGTGAGTAGTCTCGCGGAATACTTCCATACCGATTGGGAGGCGATGACCACCAACGACTGGGTGGGCCTGGTCATGACCGTGGTCGTCTTCCTCCTGATGGTTGGTCTGTATTTCTACGCACTACGTCCGAAAAATCGGGAGAAGCTGGAGTCCCGGCGTTTTATCCCGATGGAAGAAGATAAAATCGATAGCGGAGAAAAAAATGGCGGATAACAATCCATTTCCGGGTGAAAACAACACCGGGCACATATGGGACGACAATCTGCGGGAGCTTAGCAATCCGCCCCCGCGTTGGTGGATGATCGCCTTCTGGGCCTCAATCATCTGGTTCTTTGGTTATGGTGTGCTCTATCCCATGTACCCGATCGGTAACGAGTCGACCAAGGGTGTAATGGGTTGGACCCAGATCGGCGAGTACAACGAAGGCGTTGATGAGGTGGAAGCCGTTCGCGCCGAATTCGAAAGCCAGCTCAAGGGTATGAGCGCCAAGGATGTTCTGGCCGATCCCGGGTTGAGCGAATACACCGTGGCCGCGGCCAAGGTGCTATTTGGTGACAACTGCGCGGCCTGCCACGGCGGCGGCGGTCAGGGTGGTCCCAACTTCCCCGTGTTGGCCGATGATGACTGGCTCTACGGTGGTGCCATCGAGACCATCGAACAGACCATCAGCATGGGACGCAAGGGCATCATGACTGCTCATGGCAAAATCATCTCTGATGATGAGTTAGGCAAGCTGGTAACGGCGATTGAGGCTGGCAATCCTGCTGGTGAGCCCCTGTTCATGCAGAAGGGCTGCATCGCCTGTCACGGCATGGACGGTAAGGGCATGCAGGTTCTTGGTTCCGCTAACCTGACCGACGGTATCTACCGCTTCACCCCGGAGGAGGGACAGAGCCGGAGTGAGAGTATCGCCTATACCATCAAACATGGTGTAAACGATGCGACTGACCCCGCGTCACGCGTGGCTGAGATGCCGTCTTTTGGGGATCGTCTCTCCAAAGATGACATCAAGAAGCTAGCTGTCTACGTTTACAAGTTTGGTGGCGGCCAATAACGGCTTTGTCTAAGTGGGCCACATGGGAGGCATACCTCCCATGTGGCCAAGAATCGAGGGATGTGCTATGAATGCCGATGCTGTTTTTTGGGGATCCATCATTTCCGTGGTGATCTGTGTGGTGATCATTATCTTTCTGGGCTTCAAGGTTTCAGCCTTGATCAAGGGCGATGCTGAAAAGCACAAATGATTCCATGATATACCCATAAAAAAAGGGGGGGTTACCCCCCCTTTTTTTATGGGAAATCGGGTTTGGCTACGGTATGAATGAGTGAAGAGGTGAGGCCATGCACTTTGTCTGATGGTGTTGTTGCATACATCTGAAGATATCTTCAGAGCGATTCTTGGATTGATAAAACGCATTGGTTTTGATGATATTTGCCGGATATGATGGGGAACAATCTGGATTATTCTTCATCCAATAGGAGCTAGGCCGTTGAGCGCAGAAAAGAGCACTTCCCAGCAATCCTCAATGGAGGAACTGTACGACGAGGCGGAACACTGGCAGCTTAATACCGGCGAAGAGACCATTCATGCCAAGCGCATGAAAGGCAAATGGCGCAGCTATAAATGGTATGCAAATTCCTTCTGGCTGATCCTGTTTTTGGGTCCCTATCTGCGCTGGGGAGATCGCCAGGCAGTTCTGTTTGATATTCCCAACCGCCAGTTTCATATCTTCGGCGTGACCATCCTGCCACAGGATTTCTGGATGCTCTCCCTCACGCTACTGTTCTTTGCGATTCTGCTGGCTGTAGTGACAGCTCTGGCTGGACGTATCTGGTGCGGTTTTTTCTGCTTTCAGACTGTCTGGACCGATATCTATGCCTGGATTGAAGATAAGCTGGAGGGGGCTCCTCAGAAGCGCCGTAAACTCGACAAGGCGCCCTGGAATGTCAACAAGATCCGTATCAAACTGACCAAGCACTTGCTATGGCTGGTTATCGGGTTCCTCACCGGTATCAGCTTTGTCGCCTGGTTTGTTGATGCCTTCCAACTGTGGGCGGATTTGGTGAGCTTCACTCTGGGTTCGACAGCCATCATCTCCATTGCCCTATTTACCGTGGGCACCTATGTGCTGGCAGGTTTCCTGCGTGAACAGACCTGTTTCTGGCTCTGTCCCTATGCCCGTATTCAGGCGGTAATGATCGACAATACCACGGTAGTGCCAACCTACGACTTCCATCGTGGCGAGCCCCGCGGACGCGTGAAAAAAGGTGTTTCCGAAGAGGAGCGCACGACTGGCGACTGCGTCGACTGCAACCAATGCATCGCAGTCTGTCCGACCGGTGTCGATATCCGCCATGGCCAGCAGGAGGGCTGCATCATGTGCGCGCTCTGCATTGACGCCTGTGACTCGGTGATGAAGAAGCTTGGTCGGCCAACGGGGTTGATTCGTTACGAGTCGCTGGATGCCCTGAATGGCAAGGAAAGTCGCCCGTTGCTGAAGCGTCCACGGGTCTGGGTCTACAGCATCATCATGACGGCTGCCCTGTTGGGGATAGGCTATGGCATGAGTACACTCGATGCGCTCGAGATAAAGGTGATTCACTCCCGTCAGCCGCTGTTCGTGCTGCAGAGTGATGGCTCGATCCAGAACAAATACACGCTCAAAATCCTCAACAAGATGACGGGCGACATACCGGCCAAGATCAGCATCAGTGGTATTGACGGAGCGATCCTGGTGGATGCCGACCTGGTGACAACCGCCCGGCACGGCAAGGTCACCCCGCGGACTGTCTTTGTGAGGGTGCCGAAAAAGCTGCTCAAGCAGGAGACGACACCGATCATCTTCCATGTGGAGGGGCAGCTGGGTGAAGAGCTACTGAAGGCCCAGCGAGAGAGTATCTTTATTGGTCCAAGGTACTGACTTCTATATACTAAGTAGGCTCCAGGGGCGGACCAGTGGTCCGCCCCTCTGTTTTTGGCTTAAGTGACGATTAGTGACGATATGGCAGACAAGAATTCCGCATGGCGCAGCCCCTGGGTGATCGGTTGGGTGGCGATGGTAGCCATCTTCTTCTCGATGAACCTGTTCATGATCTTCATGGCGGTGGATAACAATCCCGGCCTGGTGAATGAAGATTTTTATGAGCGTGGTCAGGATTACGAAGAGAACATGATGAAGCGGCGTGCCAATGATCCGGGCTGGCAGATGAAAATCCAGCTGCCGCGCAAGATCGATGTTGACCAGCTAATTGCTGCCCGTTTCACGGTCAAAGACAAGTCGGATCAGCCGGTGACGGTAGATCAGGTGATGTTCCACGCCTATCGTCCCTCGGATGCAGCAGAGGACTTCTCGGTACCGATGCTGCAGGTGGCGCCTGGAGTCTATGAAGCGGAACTGCGCTTTCCGTTGCTCGGCGCCTGGGACATCCTGGTCAGCGTGAAACGGGGTGAGGATGAGTTCAATACGCCCAAGCGGATCGGGGTCGGTATCGACTGGATGCCCTGAGAGTAGATGTTAGAGGGCCGGGTTTTGTCTAGCGAAACGCCTGATGGGACGATACCGGAGTCGGGTTGTTTCCACTGCGGCCTGCCGATACCGCCAGATGACGATGTGGTCGCCCGTATCGAGGACGAGCAGCAGCACTTCTGTTGTACTGGCTGCAAAGTGGTCTGTGAGGCGATCTACGAGGCTGGCCTCGAGGGCTTCTATCGACGCACCCCGGAGGACGCCAGTCTGGCGCCGCCGCCTGAACTGCCCAAAGAGCTCGCCCTCTATGATCTGGATGAGGTGCAGGAGGAGTTCGTTGGTGATCTGGGTGAACTGCGCGATATCCATTTGCTGGTGGAGGGGATCCACTGCGCCGCCTGTGTCTGGTTGATCGAACACACTCTGCGCGCCATGCCAGGGGTTGCCCATGCCAGTGTCAACCTGTCGGGAAAGCGGCTGCATCTCAAGTGGCATAACCAACAGCTGAAGCTCTCCCGCATCATCGAGCGCCTGGGGCAGATCGGCTATGCGGCGGTGCCCTACGACCCCGAAGTGGCCGAGGGCAAGCTGAAACGGCAGAATCGTAATCTGCTCTACCGCATGGCCTTTGCCGGCTTCGGCATGATGAACCTGCTATGGATCTCGATTGCGCTCTACTCAGGCGCGGACCAGGGTGAGTTTCGCGGCATGTTTCACTGGGTCGGCTTTGCCCTAGCGACACCGGTCTTGCTCTACTCAGGCCATCCGTTTTTCAAAGGCGCCTGGGCAGGTCTGAAGAACTTCCACCTCGGCATGGATCTGCCAATCGCCATCGGCGCCTCCATCACCTACCTCTACTCGGTCTATGTGACTCTTTCCGGCTCGCAGTTGGGAGATGTCTACTACGATACGGTGGTCAACTTCCTGTTTGTGATACTGGTTGGCCGCTATCTGGAGGCGATCTCAAAGCGCCAAGCGGTGGCTTCCACCCAGCGCCTGCTCGATCTGCAGCCGCGAGTGGCGACAGTGCTGCGCGATGACCAGGAGGAACTGGTGCCGATCCGCGCGGTGCAACGGGGCGAACTGGTGCTGGTGCGTCCCGGCGAGCGAATTCCGGTGGATGGTACGATCGTCGAGGGAGAGAGTGCCCTGGATGAGGCGCTGCTGACCGGCGAGTCGCTGCCGGTGGAGAAGGGGGTCGGCGCGTCGGTCTCAGCTGGTACCATCAACGGCCATGGCATGCTGAAGATTGAAGTCGAAGGCGCGCTCAAGGACACTGCGCTGGGGCGCATCATCCGTCTGGTAGAAGAGGCACAGGCCTCCAAGGCGCCGATCCAGTGTGTCGCGGACCAGATCGTGCCCTGGTTCGTGGCGGTCACCCTGGCGCTGGGCAGCGCCACCTTTCTGTGGTGGTTGCAAACCGATTTTGAGGTGGCCCTGCTGGCGGCCACCTCGGTGCTGATTATCACCTGTCCCTGCGCCTTTGGTCTGGCTACGCCGATGTCGATCGCGGTGGCATCCGGCCTAGGGGCCAAGTATGGCATCCTGGTGAAGAACGGCGAGGTGCTCGAAAGCCTCTCCAGCATCAATCATGTCGTGTTCGACAAGACCGGTACCCTCACCGAAGGGCGTATGTCGCTGGTGGCGGTTCATAGCGCAGCAGGTCGCTGGCAGATTAGCGACGATGAGTCGATGCCCGAGCCGCTCGTCGATCTGCTGCGCCAGCTGGCGGCACTGGAGCGCTACTCGGAACACCCCACGGCACAGGCGATTCTCAGCTGGGTAGAACAGCAGGGCGGCGACTACCGCAAGATTGCGGTCAACAGTTTCAAAAACCACCCAGGCATGGGGATCAGCGGCGAAGTGGCCGGGCGCGAGTTGATTGCAGGCAGTGCTGCCTGGATGGAGCGCTCAGAGGTAACGCGTCTGAGTAATTTGGATCAGGCCGAGCAGGAGTTGCAGGCCCAGGGAGTGGGGGTGATCCATCTGGCGCTGGATGGCAAAGAGCAACTGCTGATCGGCATCGAAGATCGGATCAGGCCCGACGCGCCGCAGCTGATCGCTGACCTGAAGGCGGAGGGGATGCAGCTGACCCTGCTGAGCGGTGACCGGCGCCAGACGGCGGAGGCGATCGCTGAGCGTCTGGGCGGAATGGAGGTGATCGCCGAGGTGTTGCCCGAGCAGAAGGATCAGGTGATCGCCGGACTGCAGCGGGACGGCCACAAGGTTGCGATGGTGGGGGATGGCGTCAATGATGCGCCGGCGCTGGTACGCGCCGATGTCGGCATTGCCATGGGATCGGGCACCGATGTCTCCATCGCCAGCGCCGATATCGTGTTGATGAGCAGTGAGCTGGAGAAGGTGCGGCTGGCGACCGGGTTGTCACGGCGCACTCTGCGCACCATCCGCCAGAATATCGGTATCTCGATCCTCTACAATATCATCATGGTGCCGCTGGCGATGGCGGCGGTGGTGACACCGCTGGTGGCGGCGATCTCGATGCCGATCAGTTCGCTGGCAGTGATCAGCAATGCGGCCCGCATTCGCACCCTGTTCCGCGGTGTCGACTCCCGCTAGAATTATTAGATTAACTTGGGGGTATTGGATGGAAGTTATCTATGGTTTGATTCCGGGCATGATCTTCCTCGGCCTGGTGGCGGTGGTGGTGCTATTTTGGGCCGCCCGCAGTGGGCAGTTCGATGACCTCGAGGGTGAGGCCCACCGCATCCTGATGGACGATGATGCTGACCCGAAGAAGAAACGCCGCTCCCCGGAGCGGCGTATGCCCGATGCCGAGGATCAGGACGAGGGTTGAGCGGCGTTGTTTTTGATCGATTCGATCAGCGTTTCTATCGCTGCGGGGTTGGTGTACTGCAGCACCTCTTTACCCTCCGGGTTGAGGCTGATACTCAGACCCTGCGCCGGATAGATCCAGTGCATCACCCCAGAATCACCCTCCGGGATCTGCGAGTCGGGCTCGCCAAATCGGCTGCGGATCAACGCCTCGTCCAGGTTGGTGACCGGGATGTAGTTGATCAGCTTGATCGGCAGTTGCGCCACCTGTTGCATATCCTCAAAGGCGAGATCGACCTTGCTGGTCATCTCTGTGGTGCGGGCGATGCGCGCCCCCCGTTCATAGAAGCCCTGCAGCTGACTCTCGTCGGCCTCCAATACGAACACGAAATCGGCCTTCAGGCCACTCAGTGCCATGCGTTCGAAATAGGCCTCTAGCACCGGGGCTTCGCCCTTGGAGATGAAGAGTGAGACCTTGCCTTCATCCCTGAGCAGATGACGGGCATCCGCCAGGGTGCTCTTGCCCAGGGTGAGGCCGAACACGCGGGAGTTGCCCAGCGCATCCAGGCTGATCCTCCAGGGGAGTTTTGGCTCTGCGTCAGGGGCCTTTCCTCCGGGCAGCATGACGGCCAGGCTGACGGCGACGAGAGTGGCGGCAAGGATTCCGAAGAGGATTTTTCTATCCATCTGACTCTGCTAATGGCTGGTAATTGTGGAGGCGGACGAGAGCAGATCGATGATCCCGGGTCCGCCGGCAATGGGGGATTCTACAACGCTAGGCTCGCTTTGGCTCTTGTCAATTTGCAAGGGCCGCGCCGGCGGGGATGCAGAAGTCGATGGCGTGAGATGAAATTTCCGGTTGCGATATGGTAACTTGGGTTGCCTGATCCCATTCCCCTGCTGAGTTACCTGAGCCCGATGAAATTCGAGATATCCGAAGCGGCTGCACACAAGGCGAAGATTCCCCATGAAGTCTTCCTCACCAACCTGATTGGCAACCACATCCTCTGGTTTGTCGCCTCGCTGGGGGTGGCGCGCTCCTTCTGGCAACCGGTCGCATTGGTACCCGTTGTGTCGCTCATAACGCTCTTCTATACCCTGTGGCGGGCACGCCGCTCGTGCCAGGTCGATGAGTGGTATGTGATGTGCCACTGGCAGCTGGCTGCGGCCCGTAGCCGTGTCTTTCTTGGCATGATCATGTTCGCCCTGCTGGTGTGTTTTGCGGGATGGATCGGCTACACCTACTTCGGCATGATGGAGGTGGCGGTCTATGCGGTAGTCGGAGGGGGCAGCATCCTGCCGGTGATGGTGACCGTACTGATCCTGATCATCATGGAGTCAGATGCGCTGCACCAGACCGACCAACAGAAGATGCCCCGCAGCCTGTTGCTGAAATATCCCAAGCCTGATGGTGTGGTGGCGCTCGCAGAGCCGGAGAATCAGCCAGGAACCTAACGGATGATCAGTGCGGCGGCGACCTGCCGCCCCTCGCTGACCAGGATGTTGTAGGTGCGGCAGGCTGCCGCGGTGGACATCGACTCCAGGCCGATTCCCCGCTCTACCAGCAGCCGCAGCAGCGATGGGTGGGGGAAGGCGTGGCGATCGCCGGTGCCGAGTATTACCAGCTGCGGTTCCAGGGCCACGGCTGCTGCGAAGTCATCCTCGCACAGATCTTCGAAACGCTGTGGCCGCCACTGCTCGATAATCGTCGCCGGCGTTATAATCAGGCTCTCTTCAAATGCGATCCCGTTGATCGAGATATGCCCTTTTGAATAGGCGCGTATCACGTTCTGGCCGCTGCTTATATCCTGAGTGAATTTCATGGGGCGACCATACCCGATTTTTCGGAGTGGCTGAAGCGGCTCCGACAGGGCCATCTATTTGCGGGCTGCTTCAATCTTTGCGCAACAGTGCGGTGGCCTGCTCCACCGGCATCGGCCGGCCGCATAAATAGCCCTGTATCTCGTCACAGCCTGTCTCACGAAGAAAACCTTTCTGGATCTCGTTTTCCACACCCTCTGCGATGACCTCCAGGCCCAGTCCGTGCGCCAGATAGACCGTGGCGCGGATGATCGCCTCGTCGTCGGGATCGCGTCCCACGTCATTGACGAAGGTACGGTCGATCTTGAGTCGGTTCAGCGGGAAGCGCTTGAGGTTTGCAAGTGAGGCGTGACCGGTGCCGAAGTCGTCGATGGCTAGCTGCAGGCCCAGTTGCGACATGGCCAGCAGGTTGTGGCTGGCGACACTGGCCTCTTCGATGACGGCGCTCTCGGTAATTTCGCACTCAAGTCGGCTGGCGCGGGCGCCGGTGGCTGCCAGGACCTCGGCGAGGGAGTGCCCCAGGTGATTGTGCATCAACTGGCGTCGTGAGATGTTGATGGCAAGCCTGCAATACTCCAGCTCCTCCTTATCCCATGCGGCGGCCTGCTCACAGGCGCTGTGGAACACCCATAGGCCGATCTCGTCGATCAGGCCGCTGGTTTCGGCGATGGGGATGAATTCACCGGGCGGTATCAGGCCGCGCCCAGGAGAGCGCCAGCGCACTAGGGCCTCGAGGCCGGTCAGCTGCCCATCCGAGAGTCTGAATTGAGGCTGGTATTCAAGAAACAGCTCCTCGTTGACTATTGCTCGTCGCAGCTGTCGTTCCAGACCGAATGCTGCCTGATCACGTTGGGAGATCGCATGGTTGAACAGGCGGTAGCAGTTGCGTCCAGCGTTCTTGGCCGAATACATAGTGGCGTCCGCCTGCCTGATCAACTCACTCCCGTCGTTACCGTGCAAAGGAAACAGGGTAATGCCGATGCTGGCGGTAATGTCCAGATCGTGCCCCTGTACAAAGAAGGGTGCGGAGAAGCGCTGCAGGATCTTGTCGGCGATATGTTCTGCGTCGGCCTTGGAGTCGATATCCTCGATCAGCAGGGCGAACTCGTCACCGCCGAGGCGCGCGATGGTGTCCTCCGTCCGGCACACCTCTTTCAGTCGTCCGGTTACCTGTTTGAGCAGCTCATCGCCTACTGCATGGCCAAGTGAATCGTTGATGATCTTAAAACGATCAAGGTCGAGGAACATGACAGTGCCGGCATGGCCGGTGCGGGTTGCGCGGCTGAGGGCCTGGTCGAGTCTCTCCTCGAATAGTTTGCGGTTCGCCTGGCCGGTGAGCGGATCGTGGGTGGCCATGTGCTTCAGTGCTTCGCGCGAGCGCCTGAGTTCGCTGATATCTCGCACCAGGCAGATCACGGTTTGTTTGCCGTTAACCATCAGTTCCGTGGGCATTATGCGGGCCTCGAACCAGTCGGAACCGGATGGAATGTTGAGGTTGTACTCGATGACCTGCAGGGTCTGGCTCTGCAGGGCCTTGTGGATCGTGGAGAGGAACTGCTCCGCCATTTCGGGCGGGAAGATGTCATGGATCGTCTTACCTTTAATCTCCTCCGCAGGTCGGTAGAGCAGATCATTGCGCGCGGTGAGCACCTCCAGATAGAGGCCATCCTCATCGTTGAGAAAGAGCAGATCGTGAAGCGCGCCAACAATCGCGTGCAGGCGCGTCTCGTAGGAGGATTTCTGGCGTTGGTAGAGGGCCTGCATCTCCTCCGAGGAGAGGGTGAGCGAACGCTCCAAAGTGTAGCGATCCTGGTCGGCGTCGTGATAGGCCTGGTCGATTCGGGATAATAATTCCTGCCAGGATGCGGGTTCAGGTGGCTGGTCGGGGCTCAGGCTGAGTTTGCGCAGCTGTCGTGTGAGCAGCCGGTGGAGCTCTTCGTTCACTTTTCCCAAAACAGGCTCAGGGTCATGGTCTGATTATGCAGGTCGCAGCGCCCGCTCGCCAAGGGTGATATCTCTCCATAGGAGTAGAAGCCGATCTGCTCGGTGCCTTGTGGCAGGCCGTCTAGCGAGGCCTCGATCTCCTCCTCGGTGCGCTGGCCTAGCACCAGCCTGCGCCCGACACAGCTGATTGCCACACTGAGTAGAGGGCCGCCAGGATAATCCTGTAGCGTGACGCTGTCGGCCGCGTCGGCTGCACCGTCGATCAATCGCTCAAAATTCGCTCGCATTAGGCGCACGTAGCTGCCTTGGGGGATGTCGCCGGCGAAGGTGATGGCGTTTTTGGTCTCGTCGACGGAGAGGATGGTGCGCACCGTCCAGCCATCCTCTTCCAGATCGTTACGGATCGCCAGGGGAAATAGCAGTCCAGTGGCTGGCAGGCCCGCCGCGCGTTCGCCCAGAAAGCGTTTGTAGAGTGTCAGCGCCGGTTGGCCGTCCAGAGAATAGAGCACATTGCCTTCGGCGCGGGTGACCTCGCGCTCTACGCCTAGCACATCCCATCCACCGCGTGAGCCGTGGGCGATGCCAATATGTTCGCCATACAGTCCGACCGCGACGATATGGTGGGAGCGGGGGTGCTTGTCCACCACTACCCAGGTCTTCTGGAAGCGATCGCCATCACCGGCCAGCCCGCCCGTGACGATGACCTTTTCCGGCAGGTTCTCAGAGAGTCCCTTGACGAGTTCCGAGCCGTTGACCTTCAGGCCGTCGGAGAGCACGAACACTCCCTTGAGGTCCGGTGCTGACAATGATTGCGTTAGATGTGTACCCGCCTTGAAGGAGGCATGGGTATCGTCGATTTCACGCACCGCACAGCGCAGTTTGGTATGGGTGAATCTGAGCACAGCCACGGAGAGGGTGTGATCGCTGAGCGTGGGGCCGAGGATCTCGCCCGCCGTTGAGCAGCCGATCCAGATCGCCTGCGGAAAGGCTGTGCGAAGATTATCCATGCCCGATGCCAAGGCATCGATGTCTGATGTGCCGAATAGGATCAGCCATGTCTGGTCGGAGTCCAGAGCGGGATCTAACGGCTTATCCCATCCACGGTCAGGTGAATACTGATAGGTGGAGAGTTGCATGGGAAATTCTTCTGTATGGGCCTCAATATCCCTGTCTGCGCGGCGGGAATGCGAGCATCTGCCCTGAGTGCCTGTCTCACAAAGGCGGCGTCGCTTGGTGATTCGCTAATGGAATGAAGGTATTACGGAAGGACGAAGGGGTCAAGATGCGATGACGAACTTGCGCTGGTCGGTCTGGGGTGGTGTGGCAAGTGGTCCGGCGAGGTAACAACCACAGTGAAAAATAGGGGAGGGAAGAGTTGGTGGTAGGGCAAAAAGGACAGACCATGTTTTCATTTTAAAAGCGTGGTTTGCCTCTATTCTGGCCATCAATCGAGCCTGATCTAAATGGCACTAAGTTAAACTTCTTTTGCACGAAGCTTGTATCTGGATAAGTAACGTTGCAAAGGGGGCCAGCTATTGATGGGTCATGCTAAATACCCTTAACTTAGTGCCATTTGAGTCTGGCTCCATTGATTTCTTGTTCACATTTATTTCTTCAGCATGTAAAAGCTGCGCTTGCGTCCTGTATTCTGGGAAAAGCTGCCTGCAGCACCTGTTTTATTATTTTTTCTCCAGAAATACCCTTCGTAGTATTGCTCCCATATTGCCAATAGGATTGGATTGACGCAAGAAAGTGATCTTATGATCACTATCATTACAGGATCCATTGTAGACGCGCGTCGTTGGCTCGTTGCCTATTATCGTACCACTGAAATTATTTCCGCCAGCTCCAACGATGTGAATTTCTAAATTGAAACCATTAGCAATCAGATCCCAGGTGCCAGTGCAATCAAAGGCTTGAGCGTTGGAGGCAAAAGAAAGAACGAGTAGCGAAATAATCAGTGTCTTTTTTTCATGGCCTTTCTCTTTAACTTGGATAGGAATGGATGGGTTGAGTGACAGGCTGTGCCGTCCTTTTATAATCAGGCCACAATTTCATATAATTAAAGAAACTGTGGTCTGTCCCCTAATTATGCCTAGCTAATCAATCGATTGGGCTTAAGTCAGTGCCATTCTGGTCTGTCCCCTATTGTTTTCTATGGGTTTTTTTGATTGAGTCTTTATTTGTTTGCGTACGCCGACCAGGCTGAGTAGGCCAGTGATCAGAAGGGCTAGACTTGCAGGTTCCGGCACTCCTGCCGTGTATGAGAAATAATCCCACTGGGTCACGTTCGCGCTGCCAGTGTTATTGCCAAAAACAAGCTGGCCTGGCGGAAGCCCAGTATTGCCAATTATGGGGCGCGTTAATGCAAGTAGGTCGTCAATAAATAGCTTAATTATGTCACCTTGGCCGATTATTTCATAAGTATGGAATTCAGATGTGTCGATACTAAACATGAGCTTTGTAACTTGGTTATTCTGGTAGGTGCGTGTAAAGCCTACTTCGTCAGCATAAACACCAAATATTTCATGATTGGTTTTGTCATCTATCCAGATGCCAGCGGGGTCTACATTCCATTGAGGCTCTTCTGATGCAACTAGTCGCATTCTGGTTTTGACAGTCCATCCAGCGGAGTGATCTACATTGGCAAACCAATTGCCTGGGTCTCGAAATGAATAAAAGCCTAGGGTAGGGGTGGAGATAGTTAAAATCCCGTTGTTTACAAATGAAAGGCCCTGATTTGTCGTGTCTTCAGACACAATCCACCCTTCATCTGTTGGATGTGTATTCATGTTCAAGGTTACTTGTATCGCCTGAGCTGCACCGGCAGTAAACATGAGGGCAGTGCAGATGCAGCCGCTAATTATGGTGCGTTTTGTGTTTTTCATCTGTATTTGGTCCTCTTTGTGTTGATTGGCTGGTCTGATCTGAGAGGGGCTCGATTTTCTGTAATGTAATCAGACGGCAATTATGGTTGGTTTTGTTTTAATGATTATCCAATACTATATATTGTCTTCAGTAAATGAATGGGGGCAGCCCACGGCTTCGCTAGAAGTCTGGACGCTGTGGTTTGTCCCCTATTCTTGATCAGCGAGCTTGGCTCTATTGGTCTACTGGTATTTGTGAGTGTTTTTGCGATGTCGCTTTAAAGATACAATACCAATTAATCCGGTGCCCATAAGGAAGATGCTGCTTGGCTCTGGAATCGAGTAAGTGAAGTAGTCCCATTGCGTGCGTTGGTAACTGTTTCCACCTCCATTCCCGAAAATTAAACCTGGTGTTCCTGAGCCAGGCCATGAAGGTTCATATATAAACCAGTCGTCAATAAGTAATGTCCCTTCCTTTTCAACCTGAAGATAAACCTTGTTGTCAAATATAGAGCCCATCAAGTAATAGGTGAGCCAGTCTGAGGTGTCAAAAGAGATAAGGTCAGTGGTTTCTGGATAGGTAAACTTGACTCCATCCTCAAAGAAACTAAATATCGAAAGTTGGTCAGCTTCATTGATCCAGATGAACGGGTCTCCAGAGCCCTGTTCATTTGCTAGTACACGCATGCGAGTTTCAACCCACCACCACTTATAATGATTTTGATTGACATTATTCTTCCAATCGTTTGGAGCGAAAAACTCATAATAGCTATTGCCTTTGATTTCTAGAACGTCACTGTCGTTATACGTTCCATCAGCAACAGTTATAATTTCAGCCGAACCACCCTCAGCTGCCCAGACAGACCAGCCTTCTTCGGTAGGAAGGGTATTCATGTCAAGAAACTGATAAACAGCGAAGGATGATGTTGAGTGAAGCAAGAGCGAGAGGCTTAAGTAAATTCCTGAGCAGCTCAACAGTTTTTTCATTTCCGTCCCCTAAAAATTTGTGTCAAAAGCTTGTGGCATGTTTTGTAGTCTTGGCTTGTTCAGATGACTACGAGTCTGATAGCGCAGGTACCATGCCAAAAGCAGAAGAAATTTATGCGACATATATGCTGTCTGATTAATAGGAGCTGGATCACACTTCTGGTCTTTGCGTGAAAGGAATACGGGCAAAATAATCAAACCGTGATGCGACACTACTTATGTCGTTTTCAGATGGTGTGTTGGCTGGATATTGGCGAATTGGCTGATGTGTAAAGAATTTCGACGCATCTATTGCTGGTATCGCTCCGATATTGGCTATAAATTCAACAGAAAACGCCAGGAATTGTCTGTGTGTTGACAGGAATGCATGTCCTATCAATAAGTTAGCTTACTTTGGCTGTTCCCGCTGAAAGGTGTAAAGAATCCCGACGGTAGTGTTGACTGCGTGCCCCTCAGCTTTGCTTGTTCTGAAAACTTGGGCCATCCCACCTTATATATCAGGGCATCGCGCTTCTCATGTGTTGCAGAGGTGGTGTAGAAAAATCGACATCCCGTTCGCTGGGCGCGCCTCGCCTCTATATTGGCCCCGGCCCCATGCTGCTCTGCTAATGCCCCAGCAAAATTGATCTTTCCCTGCTGCTCAGTTAATTTACCCGCCCTTGTCACCTATTAAGAGAGCAGAGGTCCCCGTGTCCACGTCCGAGATGGAAGAGTTCCCAAGAATCAAGCGCTTGCCGCCCTATGTGTTCGCTATTGTCAACGAACTCAAGGCAGCGGCGCGGGCGCGGGGCGAAGACATCATCGACTTTGGCATGGGCAACCCGGATCAGCCGACGCCACAGCATATCGTCGACAAGCTGACCGAGGTGGCGAACCGCAACGACACCCACCGCTACTCCATGTCGAAGGGCATCCCGCGACTGCGCCGGGCGATGAGCCGCTGGTACAAGAACCGCTACGACGTGGATCTCGACCCCGAGACCCAGGTGATCGCCACCATCGGTTCCAAAGAGGGGCTGGCCCATCTGGCGCTGGCCTGCGTGGGCCCGGGCGACTCGGTGCTGGTGCCCAACCCGGCTTACCCGATCCACCCCTACGGCTTCATCATCGCCGGTGCCGATGTGCGCCATGTGCCGATGCGCTCCGATGTGGACTTCTTCGAGGAGCTGCAGAAGGCGATCGAGGACTCCTGGCCGCGGCCGAAGATGCTGGTGCTCAACTTCCCCGGTAATCCCACGACCCACTGTGTCGAGCTCGACTTCTTCGAGAAGGTGGTGGCGATCGCCAAGCAGCACAATATCTGGGTGATACACGATCTGGCCTACGCCGACATCGTCTTCGACGGCTACAAGGCCCCCTCGATCCTACAGATCCCTGGTGCTGAGGATATCGCGGTCGAGTCCTACTCTCTGTCGAAGAGCTACAATATGCCGGGTTGGCGAGTCGGTTTCATGTGCGGCAACAAAACCCTGGTGGGAGCCCTGTCGCGGATCAAGTCCTACCTCGACTATGGCACTTTCACGCCGATCCAGGTGGCGGCCATCGCTGCGCTCGAGGGGCCGCAGGAGTGTGTGGAAGAGATCCGCGACATGTACCAGCGTCGTCGTGATGTGCTCTGCGAGGGGCTCTGCCACATCGGCTGGCAGGTGGAAAAACCCAAGGCGACCATGTTCGTCTGGGCGCCGATCCCTGAACCTTATAAAGAGATGGGCTCGCTGGAGTTCTCCAAGAAACTGCTTCAGGAGGCCAGGGTGGCGGTCTCGCCGGGGGTCGGTTTCGGCAGTCACGGCGACGACCATGTGCGCTTCGGCCTGATAGAGAATGAACACCGCACCCGCCAGGCGGTGCGCGGCATCCGTGACATGTTTCGTCGCGACGGTCTGATCAAATCCTGAGTCCGCTCAGGGTCGAATTGAAATTGAAGGAGAGTAAGCTTGAATCCGGTCAAAGTAGGTCTGTTGGGGTTGGGCACCGTCGGCGGCGGTACCCTGAATGTACTGACCCGCAACGCGGCAGAGATTGCGCGCCGCGTCGGACGTGGCATTCGCATCACCCACGCTGCTGCCAAGGCCTATGATGCCGACAGCTTGCTGGGGCTGGATCAGGTCGAGGTCTGCGACGACGCCTTTGCGGTGGTCGACAACCCGGAGGTGCAGATCATCGTCGAGCTGATCGGCGGCTACTCTCCGGCCAAAGAGCTGGTGCTGAAGGCGATCGAGAACGGCAAGCACGTGGTTACCGCCAACAAGGCGCTGATCGCCATGCACGGCAATGAGATCTTCGAGGCAGCGCAGCGCAAGGGCGTCACCGTGGCCTTCGAGGCGGCGGTGGCTGGTGGCATCCCGATCATCAAGGCGGTGCGTGAGGGACTGGCGGCAAACCGGATCGAGTGGCTCGCCGGCATCATCAACGGCACCGGCAACTTCATCCTCACCGAGATGCGCGACAAGGGGCGCGACTTCGATGATGTGCTGAAGGAGGCCCAGGCGCTGGGCTACGCTGAGGCCGACCCCACCTTCGACGTGGAGGGGATAGACGCGGCGCACAAGCTGGCGATTCTTGGCTCGATTGCCTTCGGCATCCCGCTCCAGTTCGACAAGACTTACACCGAGGGCATCACCCGAATTGAGCGCCAGGATGTGGAGTACGCCAACCAGTTTGGCTACCGCATCAAGCATTTGGGTATAGCCCGCAAGACCGACAAAGGCGTGGAACTGCGCGTACACCCGACCCTGATCCCGGAGCGACGCCTGATCGCCAATGTTGATGGGGTGATGAACGCGGTGCTGGTGCAGGGCGACGCGGTGGGTCCAACGCTCTACTATGGTGCCGGCGCTGGTGCAGAGCCCACCGCCTCGGCGGTGGTGGCTGATATCGTCGACATCGTACGCGCCCTCACCACCGATCCGGAGAACCGGGTGCCGCACCTGGCGTTCCAGCCCGGCGAGCTGGCCGACCTGCCGATCCTGCCGATGGAACAGGTCGAGACCGCCTACTATCTGCGCATCCAGGTGGAGGACAAACCCGGTGTGGTGGCGCGCATCGCCGGCATCCTCGGCGAGGCGGGAATCAGCATCGAGGCGATCCAGCAGAAGGAGCCGGCAGAGGGCGAGAGCCTGGTGCCGCTGGTGATGCTTAGCCACCGGGTGGTGGAGGGGCAGATGAACCAGGCGATCGCGCAGATCGAGGCCCTTGATAGCGTCAGCGGCCAGGTGATGCGGATCCGTGTTGAGCAGCTCGACGCCTGAGCGAATTAAAGCGCCAGATCAGCTGCAGTGGTCTGGCCAAACGATATTTAAAAGTATTTTAGGAGCCATCATGCCATTCAGATCCCGTTATACCGGCCTGATCGACAAGTACCGCGATCGCCTGCCAGTGCACGACGACACCCGCGTCATCTCCCTCGGTGAGGGTAACACCCCGCTGATCCGTCTCAACAACATCCCCCGCACGCTCGGCAAGGATGTGGATATCTACGTCAAGTATGAGGGGCTCAACCCCACCGGCTCGTTCAAGGATCGCGGCATGACCATGGCGGTGACCAAGGCGGTGGAGGAGGGCTCTACCGCGATCATCTGTGCCTCCACGGGCAACACCTCGGCATCGGCGGCAGCCTATGCGGCACGGGCCGGCATCACCGCCTTTGTGCTGATCCCCGAGGGTAAGATCGCGATGGGCAAGCTGGCCCAGGCGATGATGTATGGCGCCGTCACCCTGCAGATCCGCGGCAATTTCGACGACGGTATGCAACTGGTGAAAGATATCGCCGAGCATGCCCCAGTGACCATCGTCAACTCGATCAACCCGTTCCGCCTGCAGGGGCAGAAGACCGCCGCCTTCGAGATCATCGAAGAGCTGGAGTGCGCCCCCGACTACCACTGCCTGCCGGTGGGTAACGCGGGCAACATCACCGCCCACTGGATGGGCTACACGGAGTATTTCGAGCACGGCAACGTCAACAACAAGCCGACCATGGTGGGTTATCAGGCGGCTGGTTCCGCGCCCTTCATGCGTGGCGGTCCGGTGAAGGATCCGGATACCATCGCCACAGCGATCCGCATTGGTAACCCCCAGTCCTGGGACAAGGCGTGGACGGTGCAGAAGGAGTCGGGCGGCTGGTTCGATGAGTGTACCGATGAGGAGATCCTGGCGGCGCAGAAGCTGCTGGCGCAGACTGATGGCGTGTTCTGCGAGCCCGCCTCCGCCACCTCCCTAGCCGGTGCGCTGCGCGACATCAAGTCGGGCAAAATCCCCGAGGGCAGCAAGGTCGTTTGCACCCTCACTGGCAACGGCCTGAAGGATCCTGACACCGCCATCAAGCAGTCGACCTCGCCGGTGATGACCGTCGACGCGGAGCTGGAAGCGGTGAAGCGCGCGATCCTCGACAATATGGCTGACTAATCAAAACCCGTAGGAGCGCCGCTTGAGGTGCGAAGGCTGAGCCAGTCTGTTCGCGCCGCCAGCAGCGCTCCTGCCCGTTTTATCTCTATGGCGAAATCCAACGCCGAACTCCATCTGCTGATCCCCGGTCTGTTGGGGCCGATGCCGAATCTGGCCGCTTCCGGCCGGCTGCCGGCAATCCCACTGATCGAACGCCTGCTGGCCCGAGCTGACCAGGTGCCGGTGGAGGGCAGTGATTTCCCATCAACCCTGTTCGGCCTATTCGGTATCGAAGCGGAAACCGGGCATGATCTGCCCCGCGGTGCGGTGGATCTGCTGGGTGATGGCGTGGCTCCGGGGGATAGCTTCTGGATGCGCGCCGACCCGGTGCATCTGCGTCCCGATCGCGACCGGCTGCTGCTGTTTGACAATCAGCTGTTGCAGATTGAGCAGCAGGAGTCCGAGACGCTGCTGGCGCTCTTCAATCGGCACTTTGCCGACGATGGCCTTGAGCTGATCGCCCCCCACCCCGATCGCTGGTATCTCCGCCTTGTTGAGGCTCCCGATCTGCAGACCCGGTCGCTGGAGTCGGTGGTGGGGCGCAACATCGAGATGTTTCTGCCCCAGGGTGACGATGCGCGCCACTGGCGCAGGCTGCTGAACGAGATGCAGATGCTGCTGTTCAATGCGGAGCCCAACCGTCAGCGTGAGCTTGCCGGGCGGATCGCGATCAACGGACTCTGGCTGTCGGGGGGCGGGTGCCTGCCGCAGTCGCCGAAGCCGCGCTTTGCAGCTGTCTGCTCGGATGATCCGACCGCACTCGGACTGGCGCGGCTGGCAGCTGTCGATCTGCATGCCGATGAGCGGGATGGATTTATCGCCAGCGATGGGGCAACCCTGCGTACTTGGTCTGCTCTGCTTTCCCCGGTGTTGAATGCCGACCCCTATCTCTGGATCGAGGCGCTTGAGCAGTTGGAGGCGGAAGTGGCGAGTCTGCTGCGACAGGGCGAGTTCAGGCAGCTCACCATCTATCCCTGCACTGGTCGTGGCTATCGGGTCACCTCTGGCGCCATGCGTCGTTTCTGGCGTCGAGCCCAGCCGATTCTGCAACTGTTGGAGAGTAACCATCCATGAGTGATCTGATCAATGGCATCCATCATGTCAGCCTGATCGTGGCAGATACTGATACCGCACTCAGCTTCTACTCCGGTCTGCTGGGGCTGGAGTCGATCAAGGCTCGTCCTGATCTGGGCTTTCCAGGAGCCTGGCTGGCGCTGGGTGAGCAGCAGATCCATCTGCTGGAGTTGCCCAATCCCGATCCGGTCGCGGGGCGTCCCGCTCATGGTGGGCGGGATCGCCATTTGGCGCTGCAGGTCGCTGATCTCGACAGACTCAAGGCGCGGCTGGAGCCGGCCGGTGTCGCCTATACTCTGAGCCGCTCCGGACGGCGCGCACTCTTTTGCCGCGACCCCGATGGCAACGCGCTGGAGTTTGTCGAGACTCCGCTCTCTGCCTCATAACCTTCTCTTCTAAACAGGAACTCTTGAAATGCGCTATCAAGCTATTCTGCTGGGAATGCTGCTGGTCCTTGTGCTGACTGCAGTGATGATCGGCCTGGCTCTGCTGGCTGGCGCCACTCAGGCGACTGGCCCGCAACTGCTCACCGCCTCGGCGCTGTGGATCCTGGCCGGGCTCCTCTGCGCCAAGAGCAGCCGGGAGGCAGGCATGCTGCATGCACTGATCGCCGGCCTGCTCGGGGCACTGCTGATAGCCTGGCTTGTCTCTTTTATGGTAGATGCCACTGATAGTCTGTTGCTGAAATCTCTCGCCACCCGTCCCCTCTTCATGTTCGTTATCCTGGGCGGATTTTGGGGGTCGGTGGGTGGCATGATCTGGGAGATCGTGCGTGTTGTGAAGCTGAAGAAGGCGGCGAAGAGAAGCGTGCGGCGTGAGTGATCGGGTAGGAGACGGTCGCTTCAGGCGGGGCGCGACTGTACGTGCGGGTAAAAGAAACCCCCTTTCGGGGGCTATAAGTGCTGCTCAGAGGAGGGGCTAGCAAATAGGCTTTTCAGTAGCAGTTGCCGTGCTGCTATGGCAGTGCTACTCAGCTCTCTTTGTTGAAGAGATCCTAAACCTTGCTCGGAATAGCGACCGTGACAAGGGTCACAGGAAATAAATTCGCGTTGGGCGGGAGCGGGAATGGAGATCGGGTCCTGCTTCAGATTGTGACAGCTCCGGGTGCATGGTCGGTGCTTCGCTGATCATCGATCAGCTGCGGTTCATGGCTGCCGCCGGCTTGGTCGAGATCGGCATTGAGCCAAAGGATAGCTCGCGGGCGTTCATCAAGGATTGGGCGCCAGGCCGGAGCGTGGAGGAGTATGTTGTTTCGGCCAGCATTGAGGCGATCAAGCCCTGAGGTCGGCTCACTCCTCGGGTGTCTTTGGCAGCCGCTCGGCGATAGAGCGCCGTAGGCACTCCAACTGTTGCTCTTCTTGCAGGGGTTGTTTATCGCGGTCGGTGATGAAGAAGATATCCTCCACCTGAGCTCCGATGGTGGAGATCTTGGCGTGCTGCAGGCTGATGCCGCAGGCGAGGAAGGCCTGCCCGACTTCGGAGAGCAGGCCGGGTCGGTCGAGGGTGACTAGCCGCATGGTGGTGCGGTGGTGGGTCAGATCCTGGGAGAAGAAGATCCGGGTTGGGGTGTCGAAGCTCTTGTGCTGGCGCGGGATGCGGCGTTGCACTCGGAAACAGTCGGCCTCCGTCTGGCTCATGCCGAGGCGCATGCTGTCGAGGATCTCATCGGTGCGCTCACCTGGTGTGACCGGTGAGCCATCCTCTTCCAGGACCAGGAAGGAGTTGAGTGAGTAGCCCTGACTGGTGCTCATGATGCGTGCGTTGACGATAGAGAGGCCGATCTGGTCGAGCAGGGTGGTACTGAGGGCAAACAGGTTGTCCCGTTCGATGCCGTAGTAGATCACCTCGGTGCCGCCGCGATGTTCGGTCTGGCGGATCGCGATCAGTGGCAGTTCGCGCTTCGGAGTGTCGAGGATCAGGCGGCTCTGGCTGCAGATGGCGTTTACCGAATGGGTCAGGAAATATTCGGGGTTGTAGCTCTGCCAGAGCTGCTCCAGGCGCTCCTGAGAGTAGCCTTGTGCTATCAGTCCCTGGCGCGCCTCCGCCTGCTTTTCACTGATTAGCTCCTCCTGCGCCAGCGGGTTGCCGAGGCCGCGCTGCAACAGCTGTCGGGTTGATGTGTAGAGATCGCGCAGTAGGGCCTCTTTCCAGGAGTTCCAGCGTTTTGGATTGGTTGCCTGGCTGTCGGCAACGGTGAGTAGGTAGAGGTAGTCGAGCCGATTCAATTCTACCACCTGCTCGGCGAAGGCCTGGATTACCTCGGGGTCGCTGATGTCCTTGCGCTGCGCAGTCATCGACATCAGCAGGTGGCGGCGTACCAGCCAGGCCACCAGGCGGCTATCGTACTCGCTGAGGTGGTGGCGGCGACAGAATTCCAGGGCGTCCTCCTGCCCCAGCTCTGAGTGGTTGCCGCCGCGTCCCTTGGCGATGTCGTGGAACAGTGCGGCGAGATAGATCAGCTCCTGCTTGGGCAGATTCTGCTGTAATTGGCTGCAGAGCGGGTATTCATGGTTGTGGCTGGGTACCGCCAGGCGACGCAGATTGCGGATCACCATCAAGGTGTGTTCGTCCACTGTGTAGACGTGGAACAGGTCGTACTGCATGCGCCCGACAATATTGGCAAACGCCGGGATGTAGGCGGCGAGCACGCCGTAGCGGTTCATGCGTCGGAGCTGTTCGGTGATACCTTCGGGCTGGCGCAGGATCTCCATAAACAGGCTGGTGGCCTGGATATCCTGACGGAATGCGTCGTCGATCAGGTGGCAGTGGTCACGGATTAGGCGGATGGTGCGGGCGCGCACCCCTTTCAGCTCGGCATGCTGCTGCAGGGTCAGAAACAGCTCCAGCAGGGCGATCGGGGTGTGCTTGAAGATTTCGGGGCTGCTGGCCTCGAGGAAGCCGTTGCGTTGCTGGAAGCGGCGGTTCAGCTGCACCGGCTCGTCCAGCCGATTTTTCAGCAGGATCGCCTCCTGAAACAGCTGCAGCAGCATCTCATTGAGGCGGCTTAGCTCCATCACGGTGCGGTAGTAGAGCTGCATAAATTGCTCTACCGCCAGGTTGGCCGAGTCGTCGTCATAGCCGAACTCGGCGGCCAGCGCGCGCTGATGCTCGAACAGCAGACGGTCCCCGGCGCGTCCGGTGAGAGTGTGCAGGGCGAAGCGCACCCGCCAGAGGAAGTTCTGGCCCTCGATCAGGGTGTTGTACTCATCCTGGGTGAGAAATTCGTGCAGCACGAGATCCTGCAGGGTCTCGGCGCGGAAGTGGCGTTTCACCACCCAGCCGATCATCTGGATATCGCGCAGGCCGCCTGGCCCCTCTTTTATGTTGGGTTCCAGGTTGCTGACACTGTCTTCATATTTGGCGTGGCGCGCCTGCTGCTCCTTCCACTTTGCCTCGAAGAACTCGCGGCTGTTCCAGATCCGGTCGGGGCCGGTGGCCTCGCGCATCGATTCAAACAGCGCCAGAGGCCCGGTCAGCAGCCGCGACTCCATGATGTTGGTGGCGACGGTGATGTCCTGCTCCGCCTCGCGCACGCAGTCGGTGATGGTGCGCACGCTCTGACCCACCTCCAGACCGATGTCCCAGAGGGCGGTGAGAAACGCCTCCAGTGGCTCCCGCTGTTGTTCGAATTCGGCCTCGCTCTCGAGCAGCAGCATCAGGTCGATATCGGAGGCGGGGTGGAGTTCGCCCCGGCCATAGCCCCCCACTGCCACCAGCACGACCCCACTGGCGTCGCTGAAATGGTGGCGCCAGGCACGGACCAGCAACTCATCGATCAGTCGGGCACGGGCGCAGACCAGCTGATCGATCGCCACACCCTTATGATATTTTTCCTGAATTAGCGCCGTACCCTGCTTCAGAGTGGTCTGGAATTTGGCGAACGGAAAGGTGTCGGCCTGCAACGCCTGATCCAGTGGTTGAAAGTCAAATTCAATCTTGGGCATGGATGTCAGTGACCGCTGGCGAACTGGGTCTCGTTCTGGCGCAGGGTGAGTACCTCGCAGCCTTCGGGCGTGATCAGCAGGGTGTGTTCGAATTGGGCTGAGAGGCTGCGGTCGCGGGTCACTACGGTCCAGCCGTCCGGGCGCAGCTTCACATGGCGTTTGCCTGAGTTGACCATCGGTTCGATGGTGAAGCACATGCCGGGTTGCAGCACCAGGCCGGTGCCGGGGCTGCCGTAGTGCAGCACCTGCGGGTCTTCGTGAAACTCCTTGCCGATGCCGTGGCCGCAATATTCGCGTACCACCGAGTAGTTGTGCTGTTCGACGAAATCCTGGATCGCATGGCCGATGTCGCCCAGCTGGGCGCCGGGCTTGGCCTGCTGGATGCCGATCCACAGCGCCTGCTGGGTGATATCCATCAATCGTTTCGCCAACACACTACCTCCACCGACCAGGAACATCTGGCTGGTGTCGCCATGGTAGCCATCCTTGATCACGGTAATGTCGAGATTGATCAGGTCGCCCTTCTTCAGTCGTTTCTCGTTGGGTATGCCGTGGCAGACAACCTGGTTGACCGAGCTGCAAATCGATTTGGGGAAGCCCCGGTAGTTGAGCGGTGCCGGGATCGCCTGCTGCTGGTGGACGATGTAGTCGTGGCAGATCTGGTCGAGCTCTGCGGTGGTGATGCCCGGTTTCACGTACGGCTCGATCATCTCCAGGACCTCGGCGGCAAGATGGCCCGCAACGCGCATTTTTTCGATTTCCTGGGCGGTTTTGATGGTGACGCTCATGGGCTTGAATTTGGTTGGTGGTCCGGGGGATACAGCCACATGAAGCGGCGGGAGGGTTTGTCGCAGTCCGGCGGGTATGGTATAAAACGCCCCGCCGAATCGCAAACGGTTCGCATTATTGTGGTGGCAGGCGCAGATCGTGCCGCAGTCCACCAAATCCGCACATACATCGACACATGTACCGGGGTGCTCAGCAGCATTGCTGCGGGGTCGGGGCATGGGGTGTATGGAGGCCTAACCCGATACAATTAGGAGATTTATATGAGCTCTGTATCTATGCGCCAGATGCTTGAGGCTGGTGTGCACTTTGGTCATCAGACCCGCTACTGGAACCCGAAGATGAGTCCTTACATCTTCGGTCATCGCAACAAGATTCACATCGTGAATCTTGAGAAGACCCTGCCCCTCTACAACGATGCGATGAACTACATCGGTTCTCTCTCCGCCAACGGCGGCAAGATTCTGTTTGTTGGTACCAAGCGCGCTGCCCGTGATGCGGTCCGCGAAGAGGCGCAGCGCTGCGGCATGCCCTTCGTTAACCATCGCTGGTTGGGCGGCATGTTGACCAATTTTAAGACCATCAAGCAGTCGATCAAACGTCTGAAAGAGCTTGAGGCGATGTTCGAGGACGGCAGTGTCGAGCAGCGCTTTAACAAGAAGGAAGGCTTGGGCCTGAAGCGTGAGATGGAGAAGCTCGATCGCAGCATCGGCGGTATCAAAGATATGGGCGGTCTGCCCGATGCGATGTTTGTCATCGATGTGGGCAACGAGAACATTGCAGTGGCTGAAGCGCGCAAGCTCGGTATTCCGGTGGTCGGCGTGGTCGATACCAATAACGACCCAGATGACATCGATTACGTTATTCCCGGCAACGATGACGCGATCCGCGCGGTCCAACTGTTTGTGCAGGGCGCCTCTGCGGCAGTCTTGGAGGGGCGCGCCAGCGCGGCCCATGTGGCGGCATCTGGCGCTGGGGATGAGTTTGTCGAGGTCAAAGACGACAACGCGTAAACCCCGATAGCGATATTCTGCTCAGACCGGATCCGCGTGGTAGGCGCGATCCGGTCGCTTTTCGTTTGAAGTTACGAATCTACAGAGGTAGGACAGAACATGGCGATTACAGCCTCTCTGGTTAAAGAGCTGCGCGAGCGTACCGGCGCAGGCATGATGGAGTGCAAGAAGGCACTGGTTGAGACGGATGGCGATGTTGAGGCCGCGATCGAAGCGATGCGCAAGTCCGGTCAGGCGAAAGCGGCGAAGAAAGCCGGCCGAACCGCGGCTGAGGGCGTCATCGTGATCAGCTTCTCTGATGACAACAGTAGCGCGGTGATGGTTGAGGTCAACTGTGAGACCGACTTCGTCGGTAAGGACGAGAACTTCACCTCATTTGCCGACGCAGTGGCCGAGCGCGCCCTCAGCAGCGGTGCTGAGGATGTCGCCGCGCTGATGGGGCAGTCGCTGCACGAGGGCGAGGAGACCACCGTCGAACAGGCCCGCGAGGCGCTGGTGTCGAAGTTGGGTGAGAACATGAATGTGCGTCGCTTTGCCCGCCTGCAGAGCAGCAAAGGCAGCCTGGTGAGCTACCGTCACGGTGTGCGCATCGGTGTGGTGGTCGAGCTGGAGGGTGGCGACGAGGCGCTGGGTAAGGATCTGGCAATGCATATCGCCGCTACCAACCCGGTCTGCCTGGATGCCGACAGCATGCCCCAGGAGATGCTGGCGAAAGAGCGTGAGATCGTCACCGCCCAGGCACAGGAGAGCGGCAAGCCCGATAACATCGTCGAGAAGATGGTGGAGGGGCGGATGCGCAAGTATCTCGCCGAGAACACCCTGCTGGGACAGGCCTTTGTCAAGGATCCCGACCAGAGCGTGGAGAAACTGCTCAAGAGTCGAGGTGCTTCGATCATCCAGTACCAGCGTCTGGAAGTGGGCGAGGGCATCGAGAAGAAGCAGGAGAACTTCCGCGACGAAGTGATGGCCCAGGCCAAACTCTGATGCGAAATCTGGCCGCTGCCCCACCAGGGGCGGCAGCCTAGTCTTCCAATCCCTACAAAACAAGGAATGCGGTAAACCATGTCGGAACTGATCTGCCAGCGGATTCTACTCAAACTTAGCGGTGAGGCCCTGATGGGCAGCGGCGACTTCGGCATTGATCCGGATGTGATCGCGCGGGTTGCCGGCGAGGTCAAAGAACTGAGCGAGGCTGGCGTGCAGGTCGGCATGGTGATCGGCGGCGGCAACATCTTCCGCGGCGCCGGTTTGGCCCAGGGCGGCATCGACCGGGTCACCGGCGACCACATGGGGATGCTGGCGACGGTGATGAACTCGCTGGCGATGGCGGATGCATTGCAGCGCATCGGTGTGCCGACGCGGGTGATGTCGGCGCTGGCGATGCCGGATGTCTGCGAGGGCTTCACCGCTCGTCAGGCGCGTGCCTGTCTGGCGGCTGGTGAGGTGGTGATCCTGGCGGCCGGCACCGGCAATCCCTACTTCACCACTGATTCCGCCGCCTCGCTGAGGGCGATTGAGATCAAGGCCGATCTGATGATCAAGGCGACCAAGGTGAACGGCGTCTACTCCGCCGATCCGGTGAAGGTGGCCGATGCTGAATTCTATCCGGTGCTCAGTTACGATCGAGCGCTGGCAGAGAATCTGCAGGTGATGGACGCAACGGCGATCGTGCTCTGTCGTGACAATGGCATGCCGTTGCGTATCATGAATGTCAACGAACATGGTGCCCTGATGCGTCTGATGCGCGGAGAGGCGATCGGCTCCTTGGTTGAGAGCGGAGAGTGAGATGATCGACGATATCAAAAGCGATGCAGCAACACGCATGGACAAGAGTGTCCAAGCGCTGCACAACGAGTTGGCCAAGATCCGCACCGGGCGGGCCCATCCAAGCCTGCTCGACCACATCAAGGTCGACTACTATGGTTCCGAGACGCCACTCAATCAGGTGGCTAACATCAATATCGAGGATGCTCGCACCCTGGCCGTGACCCCCTGGGAGAAGACCATGGTGCAGGCGGTGGAAAAGGCGATCATGACCTCCGATCTCGGCCTCAATCCGATGTCGGCGGGCACCGTAATCCGGGTGCCGATGCCGCCGCTTACCGAAGAACGCCGCAAGGACATGATCCGTATAGCGCGCAATGAAGCGGAGGGAGCACGGGTGGCGGTGCGCAATATCCGCCGCGACGCCAACCACGATCTCAAGGATCTGGTGAAAGAGAAGATGATCTCCGAGGACGACGAGCGCCGTGGCCAGGAGATTATCCAGAAACTGACCGATCAGCACGTCAAGACCATCGATGAAGTCCTGGCGGTAAAAGAGAAAGATCTGATGGAGTTCTGATCGTCAAGGCGAGATTAGCAACAGGATTTCAGCTCCTTATGAGCACAGCAGGCCAGACCGACAGCACCGGGACGCCCCCCCAGCTTCCCCGGCACATTGCAATCATTATGGACGGCAATGGTCGTTGGGCAAGGCAGCGGGGTTTACCGCGCTACGCTGGTCATCCCGCCGGTGTCGAATCGGTGCGCAAGGTGGTGGAACACTGCGTGCAGCAGGGCATAGAGGTGCTCACCCTGTTCGCCTTCAGCAGTGAAAACTGGCAGCGGCCGAAGAAAGAGGTCGGCCTGATCATGGATCTGTTCATCCGCGCCCTCAGAAAGGAGGCGCGACGCCTGCACCGCAACGGTGTCAGGCTGCGGGTGATCGGCGACCGCACAGCCTTTCCGGAAAAACTGCAGCGACGCATCCATGAGGTGGAGGCGCTGACTGCGGCGAACAGTGGTCTGATATTACAGGTGGCGGCAAACTACGGCGGCCGCTGGGATATCATTCGCGCGGCGCGTCGACTGGCCCGGCAGGCGGCTGCCGGTGAGATCGATGTCGATGCCATCGACGAGCAGGCACTGGCGGCGCAGCTTGCCTTCCCTGATCTGCCTGATCCCGACCTCTTCATCCGTACTGGCGGCGAGTGCCGTGTGAGCAACTTTCTGCTCTGGCAGGCGGCCTACTCCGAGCTCTACTTCACCGATCTGCTCTGGCCTGAGTTCGATGCCGCTGCCCTCGACGCGGCGATTGCCGACTATTCCCGTCGGCAGCGTCGTTTCGGTCGCACCGGCGAGCAGGTGGTGGAGACGCAATCGGCCAAGGATCTCTGAGCACATGCTCAAACAGCGCCTGCTGACTGCTCTGATACTGGTGCCGCTGGTGGTAGCAGCGGTGCTGTTGCTCCCAAGTCTCTATCTGGCGATGCTGCTGGGGCTGGCTCTGGCGCTAGGAGCCAATGAGTGGGGGCGACTCTCAGGTCTTGGCTTCTGTTTGCACCGCTCCCTCTATATCTTGCTGGTCACTGTTGCGCTGCTGGCGGTATCGCTGCTGTTTGATCAGCACGGCTGGGTCATGCCGTTGCTGAGTCTGGTGGTGCTCTGGTGGCTGTTTAATATCCTGCGATTGTGGCGTTACCCGGGTGGCGTGAGCCTCGAGGGTTTCAGCCCGCTACAGGCGGCCGAAGGGCTGTTGGTGCTGGTGCCGACCTGGTTTTCGTTGGTCTATCTTCACTACACCGCAGAGCGGGGCCCCGGCCTGATGCTGTTCCTGCTGGTGCTGATCTGGGGTGCAGATAGCGGTGCCTACTTTGCCGGCAGGCGCTGGGGGCGGGTCAAGCTGGCACCGCGGGTCAGCCCGGGCAAGAGTCGAGAGGGAGTCTATGGAGCGCTGGTTAGTGCGCTGCTGCTGGGACTCTGGCTCGGCTGGTGGCTGGAGGCGCCACTAGCCGACTATCCCGGGCTGCTGCTGCTCTGTCTGCTGACCACGATCTTCTCAGTAGCCGGTGACCTGTTTGAGAGCCTGATGAAGCGTCAGCGCAGCATGAAAGACAGTGGTACGCTGCTGCCGGGCCACGGTGGCATGATGGATCGGATCGACAGCCTGACCGCGGCAGCTCCGGTGTTCGTTTTGGGTCTGATAGTGATGGGCAGAGTGTGATGAAAGGGCTGACGATTTTGGGTTCCACCGGTTCGATCGGAGTCAGCACTCTGGACGTGGTGGCGCGCCACCCGGAGCGCTATCGTGTGGTGGCGCTGACTGCCAACCACGATGTGGAGGGGATGCTTCAACAGTGCCAGGCGTTCCGCCCGCAGGTGGCGGTAATGGCCGATGAGGCTTCGGCGGAGGCGCTGGCCGGGCGGCTGAGGGATGAGTCGCTAAACATCGAGGTGCTCTCTGGTGTGGTCGGCTTGGAGCGGGTTGCTTCGATGCCCGAGGCTGACTATGTGATGGCGGCGATCGTCGGCGCCGCCGGGCTGCTGCCGGCGCTGGCGGCGGTGCGCGCCGGCAAACGGCTGCTGCTGGCCAATAAGGAGGCGCTGGTGGTCTCCGGGCATCTGTTTATGGAGGAGGCGCGCCAGCATGGCGCCGAGATCCTGCCCATCGATTCGGAGCACAACGCGGTGTTCCAGTGCATGCCGGCTGACTTTGAGCGGGGGCTGGCGCAGGTCGGCGTGAAAAAGATCCTACTGACCGCTTCCGGCGGACCGTTTCGCCGCAGCAGCCTGGATGAGTTGCGTGCGGTCACCCCGGAGCAGGCCTGCGCCCACCCTAATTGGGAGATGGGGCGCAAAATATCTGTCGACTCCGCCACCATGATGAATAAGGGGTTGGAGGTGATTGAGGCCTGCTGGCTGTTCCGCACCTCACCAGAGCAGGTCGAGGTCGTGCTGCATCCGCAGAGTGTGATCCACTCGATGGTGGAGTACAACGACGGCTCGGTGCTGGCGCAGCTGGGTAATCCTGACATGCGAATCCCTATCGCCCACGCCCTGGCTTGGCCGGAGCGGATCGAGTCGGGGGTCGGCAGCCTCGATCTATTTGCGGTGGCGCGGCTCGATTTCGAGGCCCCAGACACCGAGCGATTCCCTTGTCTGCGTCTCGCCTATCAGGCGATCGAGGCGGGCGGTACCGCGCCGGCGGTGTTGAATGCGGCGAATGAGGTGGCGGTGGCACGCTTCCTTGAGGGAAATCTCGACTTCCTTGGCATCCCACAGGTGGTGGAGCAGACTTTGAATGCCTTTGCCGTCGAACCGGCAGAGACTCTCGAACTGCTGCTGGAGCAGGATCACCGCGCACGGGAGTATGCGGAACAAGTGGTGCGGGAAAGGGTCTGACGCCCTGACTGCCGGAGGTTTCGATGGGTTCCCTATTGTTTACGCTACTTTCCTTTTTGCTCGCGCTGGCGATCCTGATCGCAGTCCATGAGTTTGGCCACTTCTGGGTGGCGCGCAAGCTTGGGGTTAAGGTGCTGCGCTTCTCGATCGGTTTTGGCCGCACCCTGTGGCGTTGGCAGGGCAAGCGGGATGAGACCGAGTATGTGGTGGCGGCAATCCCGCTGGGTGGCTACGTCAAGATGCTGGATGAGCGTGAGGCGCCGGTCCCTGAAGCGGAGCTGGATCGCGCTTTCAACCGGCAATCGTTGGCGGTGCGCAGTGCCATCGTGGTGGCCGGTCCGCTATTCAACTTTCTGTTTGCGATCTTCGCCTTCTGGCTGATCTTTGTCAGTGGCGACATCGGTCTGAAGCCCCTTGTGGGGAGTGTCGAAGCGGAATCGCTGGCGGCGCAGGCCGGTTTTGAGGTAAATGATCAGATCCTGGCAGTGGACGGTGAGGAGACGCTCACCTGGGAGAGCGTCGTCTACGCGTTGCTGGCGCAATCGATCGAGCATCAGCGCTTGGCGGTAACTACTGAAGATGAGTCGGGGCGTCAGCGGGTGCGCTGGCTTGAGACCAAAAATCTGCATCAGATGGCAGAGGATGGGCAGCTGTTGTTGCGTCTGGGGCTGGCCCCGAAGCGCCCCCATCTGCCGGCGGTGATCGGTGCTCTGCTGCCGGGTGAGCCGGCTGAACAGTCTGGTCTGCAGGTGGCGGATCGGCTGCTCAGCGTCGATGGCGAGCCGCTGGCCAGCTGGAGCGCCTGGGTGAAGTATGTGCGGGCTCATCCTGCGTTACCGATGCAGGTCGAGGTCGAGCGGGGCGATGAGCGGTTCTTTGTCGAGCTGACACCTGCGAAGATCGAGAGCGAGGGCAAGCCGATTGGGCGCATTGGCGCCAGCGTGCAGGTGCCTGAAGGGCTGATGGATGAGTTCCAGGTGGAGGTCAGTTATCCACCGGTGGAGGCGCTGGGTAAGGCGCTGCAGAAGAGCTGGGATCTCTCCTCGCTGATGCTGAAGATGCTCGGCAAGATGCTGATCGGCGAGGTCTCGGTGAAGAACCTGAGCGGGCCGATCTCGATCGCTGAGTCGGCTGGCAAGTCGGCCAGTTACGGGCTGGTCTATTTTCTCAAGTTTCTGGCGGTGGTGAGTATCAGTCTCGGTGTGCTCAATCTGCTGCCGGTGCCGGTGCTCGATGGCGGTCATCTGCTGTTTTTCCTGCTCGAGGCGGTGAAGGGCCGTCCCCTGTCGGAACGGTTTGTTGAGCAGGGGCAGAAGATCGGCATGCTGCTGTTGTTGGCATTGATGGGGCTGGCGTTTTACGTGGACATCAATCGGCTGCTCGGCTGAAACGTTGCAGGGGGATGGGCGCGGTAGGCTAACCAGGGAAGATCCCTTATACTAGCGCGGCTGTAATAATAACGTCCGGTTTTTCCAACTCTTTTGTTGTCGGGAACGCTGGGGCCTGGAGACAGGCTTTGGTGGTGGGTCGTGCCACACGGATACTAATCAGGTTTTTGAGTCTTTTATGGGTGCGCTGACAAGATCCCTGGTCGGATTTCTGCTGTTCTCTATGGCCGCTGTTGCCGGGGCGGACGCTTTTGTGGTGCGCGATATCCGCGTCGAGGGTCTGCAGCGCATTGCGGCGGGCACCGTCTTCAATTATCTGCCGGTGAAGGTGGGAGAGCGGTTGGAGCCGGGTGATACGGCTGAGGTCATCCGTGCCCTGTTCAAGACCGGTTTTTTTAAGGATATCCGACTGGAGCAGGATGGCGATGTGTTGGTGGTAGTGGTGCAGGAGCGCCCCGCTATTGCCGAGATCAGCTTCGAGGGTAACAAGGATCTGGAGACCGATAAGCTCAAGGCGGGGCTGAAGGAGATTGGACTGGCCGAGGGTCGAGTCTTTAAGCGCGCCCTGCTGGAGCGAGTGGAGCAGGAGCTGAACCGGCAATACTTCTCCCGTGGCAAGTACGGAGTGAAGATTGACTCCACGGTGACGCCGCTGGAGCGCAATCGGGTGGCGGTGGCGATAACGATCTCTGAAGGCGTTTCGGCACGCATTAAGAAGATCAACATCATCGGCAATGATTCATTTGATGACGACGATCTGCTGGATGAGTTCCAGCTCGGTGTGCCGGCCTGGTACGAATTCTTCTCGGACAAGGACAAATACTCCAAGCAGGCACTCGCCGGAGATCTGGAGAAGCTTCGCTCCTACTACCTCGATCGCGGCTACATCGACTTTAAGATCGACTCGACCCAGGTCTCGATCACCCCGGACAAGAGGGACATCTACGTTACCGTGGTACTCACCGAGGGTGATGTCTTCACGATCAGCGAGATCAAACTGGCGGGTGATCTGGAGCTGCCCACCGAGACATTCTTCCCGCTGATCCACTTGAAACGTGGCGAGGTCTTCTCACGCAAGCAGACTACCGCCAGTGCGGAGCGCATCAGCAGCAAACTCGCAGACGCCGGCTATGCGTTCGCCAACGTCAACAGCATCCCCGACATCGATCGAGAGAAGCGCGAGGTGGCGATCACCTATTTCGTTGATCCCGGCAGCCGGGTCTATGTGCGTAACATCAACATCAGCGGCAATACCAATACCCGTGACGAGGTGGTGCGGCGTGAGTTGCGTCAGATGGAATCTGCCTGGTTCTCCGGTGGCAAGATCAAGCTGAGCCGCGAGCGGGTGCAGCGTCTGGGCTATTTCGATGAGGTCACGCTGGAGACGCCGGCGGTACCCGGCCGCAATGACCAGGTGGATATCGAGATCAAGGTGAACGAGAAGCCTTCGGGTAACCTGGCGGCTGGTGTGGGCTACTCGCAGAGCCAGGGCATCATCTTTAACGGCAGTATCTCCCAGGATAACTTCCTGGGTACCGGCAAACATGTCAGCGCGGGCTTTGACACCAGTAAGGCCAACCGGCGGGTCAACCTCTCCTATACCAACCCCTACTACACCATCGATGGCATCAGTCGCGGCTTTGAGGCGATCTTCCAGGAGACCGACTTTTCCGAATTGAATATCTCTAGCTACTCCACCGATGTGAGTCGTCTGGGAGTGAACTTTGGTCTGCCGCTGACCGAGCATGATCGCTTCAGGCTTAGTCTCGCCTATGAACATACCCGTTTTGTGTTGGGAGACTCCCCTTCCGACGAGGTGATCGACTTCAAGGACCGCAACGGCGACGAATTTGACGACGTGGAGTTGATGGCCAGTTGGAACCGCGACAGTCGCGATAGCGCCATATTTCCCAGCCGGGGCGGGCATCAACGCCTGTCGCTGGAGATGAATGTGCCGGGCAGTGACCTCCAATATTACCGGATCAACTACCGTCATACCCACTATCTGCCGCTGAGCCGTTCGCTGACCCTGCGTCTCAACGGGGAACTTGGCTATGGCGAGGGTTACTCTGGCGGTGAGTTGCCCTTCTTCCGCAACTTTTTCGCCGGTGGTATCGGATCGGTGCGTGGCTTCGAAGATAATACCCTCGGTCCTAAGGACTCCACCGACAGGGCGTTGGGGGCGAACAGCAAGCTGATCGGCCAGGTCGAACTTTTGATGCCGCCGCCAATGGATTCCTTCAGAAAAACCATGCGCTGGGGGGTCTTCTTCGATGCGGGCAATGTGTTTGATCTGCGTGATGGAGGCAGTATCGATTGGGATGAGATCAGGATGTCCACTGGCGTAATGGTATCCTGGCTATCGCCAGTGGGTGCATTGGCGTTTAGTCTCGGTCATCCATTGAATGATAAGTCGGGTGATTCAGTCGAGACGCTTCAGTTCAGTTTTGGTACGACCTATTGATGCAGTAGGAGTAAATAGTGAATAGAGTTTTGAAATTTGTTTTTCTGGTGTTGTTGCTGGCCGGCGCAAGCGCCGCGATGGCAGAGGATTACCGGATCGCCTTTGTCAACGCGACCAAGGTGTTTGAGGAGTCCCCCCAGTACCAGGCGGCCCGCAAGCGGCTACAGAAGGAGTTCTCCCGCCGTGAGAAGGATCTGCTGTCGAGCCAGAGCCAACTGAAGCAGCTGGAGGAAAAGCTGAAGCGGGACGGTACGGTGATGAGCGAATCCGAGGTCAAACGCCTTGAACGCGACATTCTCTCCCGTCGTCGCAAGCTGAAAAATGCACAGACCGAGTTTCGCGAGGACCTCAACCTGCGCCAGAACGAGGAGTTCAAAAAGCTGCGGACCCAGGTGCGGGAGGTGATCCGCGATGTCGGCAAGGCGGAGAATATCGACCTGATCGTCTCCGACGGCGTGGTCTACTTCAGCAAGCGGATCGATATCTCAGAGATGGTGCTGGAGAAGCTGCGGGAACTGGTTTCGAAATAGCGGGAGGAGTGGGGTATGGTGAGCCGGCTGGGGGACCTTGCTGCCTCTGTTGGGGCGGAACTTCGGGGTGATCCTGATCTCAGGATCAGCGGGGTCGGTACGCTCTCCGGCGCGACTTCCGGCCAGATCAGCTTCCTCACCAACCCGAAATACCGGCACTACCTGGCGGATACCAAAGCCTCTGCGGTGATTCTCTCTGCCGAGTATGCGGAGCACTGTCACGCCGCAGTGGTGATCAGTGATAATCCGCACCTGGCCTATGCGCGTATCGCCGCGCAGCTGTTTCCGCCCGCGCGATTTGAGCCGGGCCGTCACCCCAGTGCCGTGGTGGATGAGAGTGCTGCGGTAGATGCCAGCGCCTGGATCGGACCCTGTGCGGTGGTCGGTGCCGATGTGATGATCGGTGCCGGAGTCTATATTGGGCCGGGCTGCGTGATCGAGCCTGGCTGTAAAATTGCGGCGGGATCGCGGCTGGTAGCGCGGGTCACCCTCTGCCGCGATACCGAGCTCGGTGAGCGGTGCCTGATTCACCCCGGTGCGGTGTTGGGCGCCGACGGTTTTGGCCTGGCCAACGACCAGGGGCGCTGGGAGAAAGTACCGCAGCTGGGGCGGGTGCGTGTTGGCAAGCGGGTCGAGATTGGTGCCAACACCACCATCGACCGTGGCGCCCTGGACGATACGGTACTGGCGGACGGGGTCAAGCTGGACAACTTGATCATGATCGCGCACAACGTGCAGGTGGGAGAAGATACCGCGATGGCGGGGCTTAGCGGCGTCGCCGGCTCAACCCGAATTGGCCGCGGCTGTACTTTCGGCGGTGCGTCCGGTGTGGTTGGACACATCAAAATCGGTGACAATGTGCACTTTTCCGGTCAAGCGCTGGTAACCCGCTCCTTTGAACAGCCGGGCTACTACAGCAGCGGCCTGCCTGCGACCGAGAATAGTGCCTGGAAAAGGGCCGTGGCCCGGATCCGCCATCTGGATGATTTTGCCAAGCGCCTGAAGCAACTTGAAAAACAAGTCAAAGAGTTGCTGGGTAATGTCAGCCAGCCAAAAGATTGAAGAGTGGGGAGAGCGTTTTGACCGTTATGGATATTACAAAGGTGCTCAGCTTGCTGCCGCACCGCTACCCGTTTTTGTTGATCGACCGGGTCATGGAATTTGAAAAAGATACCCGGCTGGTGGCGCTGAAGAATGTCACCTACAACGAACCCTTCTTCAACGGCCATTTCCCGATCAAGCCGGTGATGCCGGGGGTGTTGATCGTCGAGGCGATGGCCCAGGCTACCGGTCTGCTGGCGATGGAGTCAAACCCTTCCACTGTCAGTGAAAACACCATCTACCTGTTTGTCGGCATCGACAAGGCGCGCTTCAAACGCCCGGTGGAGCCGGGTGATCAGCTGCGCATTGAGGTGGAGCAGACCGCCATGCGTCGCGGTATGGGTATGTTCTCCTGCAAAGCGACGGTGGATGGTAAGGTCGCAGCCACCGCCAACATCATCTGTACCGCCCGGGAGATATGACCCTGATCGACCCGCGTGCCATCGTCGACCCGTCGGCTGAGCTGGAGGAGGGGGTCGAGGTTGGCCCGTTCAGCATCATCGGTGCCGGTGTACAGATCGGCAAAGGCACCAGAGTGGGTCCCCATGCGGTGATCAAAGGGCCGGCCCGCATCGGCCAGGACAACAGCATCTTCCAGTTCGCCTCGGTCGGTGAAGATCCCCAGGATAAAAAGTACGCCGGCGAAGAGACCTGGCTGGAGATTGGTGATCGCAACGTGATCCGCGAATTCACCACCATCAACCGCGGCACGCTGCAGGATACAGCGACCACCCGCATCGGCAACGACAACCTGCTGATGGCCTACACTCATGTCGCCCACGACTGTCAGCTGGGGGACAACGTGATCATGGCCAATGCCGCCTCCCTGGGTGGCCATGTGATTATCGACGACTACGCCATCCTCGGCGGTTTCACTATCGTGCACCAGTTCTGCCGCATCGGCGCCCACAGCTTCTGTGCCATGGGCTCGGCGATCAGCAAGGATGTGCTGCCCTACCTGATGGTCTCGGGCCAACCCGCCAAACCCCACGGCATCAATCGCGAAGGGCTGCGTCGACGCGACTTCTCCGAGACAGCGATGCAGCAGATCAAGCGCGCTTACAAGGCGATCTACATGTCGAATCAGCGTCTCGAAGAGGCGCTCGACGACCTGCGGGTGATCGCCGCAGAGACACCAGAGGTGGATCTGATGGTCGATTTTCTGCACGACAGCGGACGCGGCATCATCCGCTGATGATACGTATTGGCATCGTCGCCAACGAGGTCTCGGGCGACATCCTCGCAGCCTCTCTTATCGAGGCACTGCAGGCGAAACGTCCGGGGCTGCGCTTCGAAGGCGTGACCGGGCCGCAGATGGAGGCGGCCGGTTGCCAGCCTCTGGCTCGTATCGAACCGGTGATGGGGCTGGTCGAGGTGCTGAAACATCTGCCCGCCTTGCTGGCGATGCGCCGCCGTCTCTACAACCATTTTCGCACCGACCCGCCGGATCTCTTCATCGGCGTGGATGCCCCTGATTTCAATCTGCCGCTGGCACGCCGTCTGAAACAAAATGGCATCCGCACCGCACACTTTGTCAGCCCCACGGTCTGGGCCTGGCGCCAGGGGCGGGTCAAAAATCTGCATAGCGCGGTCGATCTGATGCTCTGCCTGTTTCCCTTCGAGAGTGAATTTCTGCGCGCCAACCGGGTGCGTGCCGAATATGTCGGCCACCCGCTGGCGGATCAGATCCCACTCGAGCCGGCGGATGCGCAGCAGTTGCGTCATGAATTAGGCCTCGATCCGCAGCGGCCGGTGATCGCACTATTGCCGGGTAGCCGCATGAGCGAGCTGAAGATGCTCTCGGCGGCGTTTCTGCAGACCGCTAGTTGGTGCCATCAGCAGCGCCCCGAACTGCAGTTTGTCGCACCGATGGTCAACCAGCGGCTCCGCGAGGCGTTTTCCATAGCGGCCGCAGAGTTCGCCCCCGGCCTGCCCCTGACCTTGCTGGATGGCCGCCCGCGCGAGGCGATCGGCGCGGCGGATCTGGTGCTCACCGCTTCCGGCACCGCCACTTTGGAGACCTTGCTGCTGAAGCGGCCGATGGTGGTTGCCTATCGGCTGGCAGCACTCACCTACTGGCTGGTGACCCGCCTCAATCTGGTGAAGATCCCCTACATGGCGATGGCCAACCTGCTGGCAGAAGAGGAGCTGGCGCCAGAGTTTCTGCAGCAGCAGGTAGAACCCGAGGCGATGGGTTCTGCGCTGCTGGCGCTGCTCGATGATCCGCAGCGGCGTGCCGAAATCGCCACACGCTATGCCGAGATTCACAAAAACCTACGGCGCAACGCAGCCGATCGTGCTGCGGATGCGATCTTGGCGATGCTTGATGGAGAACAAAAGTGACTGATCATATCTTTGTTGCGGGGGTCGACGAGGTGGGCCGCGGGCCACTGGCCGGCCCGGTGGTGGCTGCGGCGGTGATCCTCGACCCGGCGCAGCCGATTGAGGGACTGGCCGACTCTAAAAAGCTCTCGGAAAAGCGTCGCGAACAGCTGGCGGAGCAGATTCGCACCCAATCGCTGGCCTGGGCGCTGGGGCGCGCCGAGGTGGAGGAGATTGACCAGATCAACATCCTGCAGGCGAGCCTGCTGGCGATGCGCCGCGCCGTGGAGGCACTGGCACTGACGCCGCAGCGGGTGCTGGTGGATGGCAAACATGCCCCGCAGCTCGCCTGCCCGGTGGAGGCGATCATCGGCGGCGACAGCAGCGTCGAGGCGATCAGCGCCGCCTCCATCATCGCCAAGGTGGCGCGCGACCGGGAGATGGTCGAGCTCGATCAACACCATCCCGGCTACGGCTTGGCCCGTCACAAAGGCTATCCTACCAAGGTCCACTTGCAGGCGTTGCAGGAGCTGGGGGTCAGCCCGATCCACCGCCGCTCCTTCGCCCCGGTGCGCCGGCTGCTCGATTGAGCCGGCCGGGGGGGCGAGGGTCGCGCCTGGCCGGGGCGATTTGGTAAGCTCTGCATCCTCAATTAGCCGCCGCACCGAGCACCTTAAGTCACGCCCCATGCAACCCAACTTCATCCACCTCCGCGTCCACTCTGAATACTCCCTGGTCGATGGCATGGTGCGCATCAAACCGCTAGTGGCAAAGGCGGTGGAGCTGGGCATGCCGGCGGTGGCGCTCACCGATCAATCCAACCTGTTTGCTCTGATCAAGTTCTACCAGGCGGCGCTGGGCGGCGGTATCAAGCCGATCGCCGGCACCGATCTGTGGCTCCGCAATCCGGATGATGTCAACAAGCCCTTCCGTCTGCTGCTGCTGGTGCAGAATCTTGAGGGTTATCGCAACCTGACCCGGCTGGTCTCGCGCAGCTATCGTGAGGGCCAGCATCTAGGCCGGCCGATGCTGGATCGGGCCTGGCTCGAAGGCAGCGTGGATGGCTTGATCGCCCTCTCAGCAGGGCGTGACGGGGATGTGGGGCGCGCCTTGCTGGCGGGCAACCAGGCCGCGGCGGAGAGGCTGCTGGCGGGTTGGCTGGAGCTGTTCGGTGATCGGTTCTACCTGGAACTGAATCGCACCGGTCGTCCCGATGAGGAGGCCTATCTGCACGCCGCGGTAGCCCTGGCGGCGGCCCGGGATGTGCCGGTGGTGGCGACCAACGATGTGCGTTTTCTCGCCAGCGAGGATTTCGAAGCCCATGAGGTGCGGGTCTGCATCCACGATGGCCGCACCCTGGAGGATTCGCGCCGCCCGCGGCTCTACAGCGAGCAGCAGTATCTGCGCACCCAGCAGGAGATGTGCGAGCTGTTTGCCGACATCCCAGAGGCGCTCGCCAACAGTGTCGAGATCGCCAAGCGCTGCAGCCTTGCGTTAACTCTCGGCAAGCACTTCCTGCCCGACTTCCCGATCCCCGAGGGGATGACCATCGAGCAGTTTTTCTCCGAGGAGTCGCGCAAGGGGCTGGAGTGGCGACTCGAGCAGTTGTTCGACACTAGCAGCGCCGACTTTGCGGAGATCCGCAAGCCCTATGACGAGCGGCTGCAGATCGAACTCGACGTGATCAACCAGATGGGCTTCCCCGGCTATTTCCTGATCGTTGCCGACTTCATCCAGTGGGCCAAGGACAACGCTATCCCGGTGGGGCCGGGGCGCGGCTCCGGCGCCGGCTCGCTGGTCGCCTACGTGCTGAAGATCACCGATCTCGACCCGATCGAGCACGAACTGCTGTTCGAGCGCTTCCTCAATCCAGAGCGGGTCTCTATGCCCGACTTCGATATCGACTTCTGCATGGATCGGCGCGATGAGGTGATCGACTATGTGGCGCGCAAGTATGGCCGTGATTCGGTGTCGCAGATCATCACCTACGGCTCGATGGCGGCGAAGGCGGTGGTGCGCGACGTCGGGCGGGTGCTCGGCCACCCCTACGGTTTTACCGACCGGGTGGCAAAGATGATCCCCTTCGAGCTGGGCATGACCCTGGAGAAGGCACTGGAGGAGAGCGAAGATCTGGCCGACGCCTACCGCACCGATGAGGAGGTGGGTGAGCTGATCAAGATGGCGCGCAAGCTTGAGGGGCTGGCGCGCAACGCTGGCAAGCACGCGGGCGGCGTGGTGATTGCCCCTGGCCTGCTCACCGACTTCGCCCCGCTCTACTGTGAAGAGGGCGGTGGCAACCTGGTGACCCAGTTCGACAAGAATGATGTGGAACAGGCGGGGCTGGTGAAGTTCGACTTCCTCGGCCTGCGCACCCTTACCATCATCGACTGGGCTCTGCAGACGGTGAATGCTGGGCGCGCCAAACAGGGCTTGGAGCCGATCGATATTAGCGCCATCGACATGGCCGATCCGGCCACCTTCAAGATGCTCAAGCGGTGCGAGACCACCGCGGTGTTCCAGCTCGAGTCCCGCGGCATGAAGGAGTTGATCAAGAAGTTGCAGCCCGACAGTTTCGACGACATCACTGCACTGGTGGCGCTGTTCCGGCCCGGCCCGCTGCAGTCGGGCATGGTCGACAACTTTATCAACCGCAAGCATGGCCGCGAGGCGATCTCCTACCCAGACGCCCAGTATCAACATGGGTCGTTGAAGCCGATTCTCGATGCTACCTACGGCATTATCCTCTACCAGGAGCAGGTGATGCAGATCGCCCAGGTGCTCTCTGGCTACTCGCTGGGTGGCGCCGACATGCTGCGCCGCGCAATGGGCAAGAAGAAGCCGGAGGAGATGGCCAAGCAGCGTGCGGTGTTCAAGGAGGGCGCGGAGAACAACGGCATCGACGCCGAACTGGCGATGAAGATCTTCGACCTGGTGGAGAAGTTCGCCGGCTACGGCTTCAACAAATCCCACTCTGCCGCCTACGCGCTGGTCTCCTACCAGACCATGTGGCTCAAGGCCCACTACCCGGCGGCCTTCATGGCGGCGGTCTGCTCGGCGGATATGGACAACACCGACAAGGTGGTGCCGCTGATCGACGAGTCGCGGCGCATGCAGCTCAAGGTGGAGCCGCCCCAGGTCAACCTGTCCCAGTACAAGTTCACCATCGCTGATGAGAAGACCGTTATCTACGGCTTGGGCGCGATCAAGGGGGTGGGGGAGTCGGCGATCGAGAGCATCGTTCTCGAGCGTGATGCCAACGGCCCGTTCGCCGATCTGTTCAGCTTCTGCCGCCGTATCGATATGAAGCGGGTCAACCGGCGGGTGCTGGAGTCGCTGATTCGCGCCGGTGCGCTGGATGGTCTGGGCGAGAATCGTGCCACCATGATGTTGCATCTGCCGCTGGCCCTGAAGATGGCGGAGCAGCAGCATGAGGCCCAGGAGGTTGGTCAGGATGACCTGTTCGGCATGGGTGAATCGGCACAGGGCGGGGCCGAGCCGGCAGTGGTGCCCGAGGGGGTGGAGGAGTGGGATGACGAGCAGCGTCTGCAAGGCGAAAAGGAGACCCTCGGCCTCTATCTCACCGGCCACCCCATCGACCGCTACGAGCAGGATCGCAAACAGCTGGCCAGCAGCCGTATCGCCGAGCTCTCGGTTGAGAACAACGGCGGTGGAGGCGGCGGTCGCCGGCGCGGTGTGCCGGTGGTGGTGGTGGGGCTGGTGGTCTCCGTCAGCCATCGGCAGACCCAACGCGGCCGCATGGGCACCCTGCTGCTGGATGACAAGAGCGGTCGCATCGAGGTGACCCTGTTCAACGAGGCTTACGAGGCGCACCGCGATCTGCTGGTCAGCGACAACCTGCTGGTGGTTTCCGGCAGCCTCAGTTACGACGAGTACCGGGGTGGCCTCAGCGTGCGCGCCGACAACCTGCTCACGGTGGAGCAGGCGCGCGGACTCTATGCCAGCCACCTCGACCTAAAGGTTGCACCGGTCGCCACCGAGGTGGCCGAATTCCGTCAGCAGCTGCAACAGCTGCTGAGCCCGTTTCTCGGCGGCACATGTGCGATCCGTCTCCACTATCGCTCTGCCACGGCCAGCGCTGAGATCCACTTGGGGGAGGCTTGGCGGGTCAATCCCAGCGACGAACTGCTGCGGCGGCTGGAGCGCTGGCTCGGCCCAGAGGCGATTCGGGTGGTGATTGCCCGGCGGGGTTGATCGGACCCGTCGATCAAAAAAATGTGACATATGTCACATGAGGTGCGTCTAGCGCTTCACAATTTGCGCCGCAAATTGATTAAATAAATTCCTAATCCGCTTTTTATTCCCAAATTCTGCAGTTTGGGCAGGCTGAATGACGCTCGTTTGTGCATTTCAGATTATTCCCTGAGAGGCGGTCTCTGCTGTGCTTGATCCCAGGCGGCAGCAGTCGACGCAGGTACCATTTCGATTCATGGAAGGCATGGATATGATCGCCAGCTGGAAACATTACCGATGCACCCTCCTGCCCATTCTGTTGCTGCTGGGGCTGTGCTTTCCGACCATGGGTGGCACCCAGCCACTGGGCTACCGGTTGTATGCCTCTGCCGATCAGTTTGCCAACCTGCCTCAGCTTCAGCGGATCGATCTGAGTGGGGTCAGCTCCGTTGCCGAGGTGGAGGCACTGGCTGCCGAGGCGGCGGTTGCTACCGGTGACCTTGCGTCGGGCCAGCGGGGTCTGCTGCTGCTGGTCGGTGAACGCATCAGTGCGGGGGTGGATACGGCGATCACCCAGGGCCAGGCCGATTGGTGGCAGGCCAGCGCCGAGACGAGCCAGGCGTTGGTCGAGGCGTTTCTGGCCCGTTATGCCGGGCTGGGTGGTCAGCTCGACCTGCTTAGCATCGATTCCAGCAGCGATCTCTCGGTAGCGGGGCTCTACGCCCGTGGTCTGCTGCAGGGCGACCCTGACGCCTATTTTAATCGCCTGACCGTCAGTCCTGGCTTTGTGCCGCTGGCCGAATCGATCGGCCTGAAAGATGCGTCTGCGCTGCTAACAGCGGGCCGCAACGGTGAGGCCCATCCCACCTGGGACCGGCTGATGGGCCGCCGCAGCGCCGCCTGGCTGGCGCAGGTGGTGGTGACGCCGCTACAGCGCTGGTTTCCCGCCGCCCAGGTCTCCGTCCAGGGGTTCTACGATCAGAACGCCGCCTTTGCGGTCGCCCCGGTCTGGGGCCGGCTTGCCAACCCTGCTGCCCAGGTCGGCACACATCAGTCACAACTGCTGCTGGAGGGCGAGCCCAACCCCCTCTCCGGCAACCAGAACGCCCCCTTCGACAGCCTTAGCGACGCCATCGACCGGTTGCGCGGTATGGCGCTGGCCTCGGACCGGCCGATCCATCCGCTGCTGGAGGGGAGCCTGATCTTTGGCAGCGACAGCCAATCGGTCAGCCAGGGTGGCCTCTTCTACCGCGAGCTGATCCTGCACGCCGGCCTGTCCGGGGTCAGTGACTACCTGGCCGGGCATAGCGATCTGCAGGATGATCAACTCCTCTCCGCAACCCTGAGCGAACTCCAGCAGCGGTTGGGTGCGACGGGCAAAAGGGCCCGCATCGACAGCCTGATCGAGCGCGCCCGCCCCTTTATCATCACCAGCGCCGGCAACCCCGGTGAGCGCCTCTGGCGCGTCACCCCGCGTCCCCAGCCGGGGCGGGCGGCCCAGCAGATGGCGCTTAGCGACTACCCGGCCCTGCTGAGCTGGGATGGGGTCGAGCTGCGTCTGCCCGCCGCGCTGCTTCCGGTGGATGGCGACAGCGCCGGACTCTGGCTGGAGGAGCGTCCTGGGCTGCAACTGGCGCACTGCGAGGGGGTGACCGAGGGACGCTACTGCCTCGAATACAGTGGCCAGGATGATCCCCAAGGCGCTCCGGCCCTGGCGCTGGCCGGTGATCTGCCGGCCTCGACCGCCGCCAGTGGCCGCCAGCAGCTGCTCGATTGGGACTGGGGGCTGGGCGGTCCGGATGCCGGTGTTGGCCGGGACGGCTTCTCGCTGCGCTGGATCGGCAGCCTCAACCCGGGCGCTGGCATCTACCGTGCTGAGCTCGATGCCGACGATAAGGTGCGGCTCTGGCTCGATGGCACACCGCTGATCGACGCCTGGGACGCCCCATCTCCGCAACGTACCCTGGGTAGCTATCTCACCCTGTCCGAGGGCTATCATCAGCTGCGCCTCGACTATCAGGACCTGAGCGGCGAGGCAGCGTTGGGTCTGGCGCTGGAGCGGGTCGGCTGCCTGCAACCTGGCGGTGGCTTCTGCCTTGAATATTTCGACGGTGCTCAGTGGCTCCCTCTAGAGCAGGCGCAGCTCCAGATCAGCGACAACGGCCTGCGTTTTAGCCTCGGCGATCTGCCCGTGGGAGTGGCGGTGGATGGCCTGCTGCTGCGCTGGAGCGGCTCCTTCGTGTTCGCCCAGGGCGACTACCAGTTTATGCTCAGCCATGGCGCCCGTGAGCTGAAGCTGTCGCTGGATGGTCAGCCCCTCTACCAGGGCAGCAGTGATGGCGGGGCAGTGGATGCCATGCGCACCGCTCATCTTAGCCAGGGGGACCATCTGCTGGCGCTGGAGTACCGTCTCGGTAGCAACGCCTTTCTCTCCCTCGACTGGCAGCCGTTGGGCGCTGAGCTGGTCAATTGTGCTTCAGTGCCGGCGGGTGAGTTCTGTGCCGAGTATTTTGCCAACCGAAACCTGGAGGGTGATCCGGCGCTGGTGCGCATTGACCCACAGGTCAACTTTGACTGGGGCAACGGCAGCGCTGATGCCAGCCTGCCGCGGGACAACTTCTCGGTACGCTGGCAGGGTGACTTCCAGTTTGATCAGGATGGCAGCTACAACTTCCAGGTACGGACCGACGATGGCTTCCGCCTCTGGGTTGACGGTGAACCGGTGATCGACAGCTGGCATGGGCAAGCGCCGACCCTCCATCAGAAGAGCCTCTGGCTGAAGGCGGGCAGCCACCGCATCCGCGCCGAATATTTTGAGGCTGGCGGTGGCGTCGTGGCCGAGCTGAGCTGGGCCGCCGCCGTCGGCTGCGGGGCGATTCCCCAGGGGCGCTTCTGCGGTGCCTACTACGACAACCACGACCTGGCCGGTGATGCGGCGCTGGTGCGTGAAGATCAACAGATTGCGTTCGAGTGGCAGGACAAGGCACCCGCCGGCGGACTGGGCAAGGATCACTTCTCAGTCCGTTGGTTGGGCGAGTTCCAGTTCGAGGCGGGGGAGTACAACCTCCACAGCTACACCGATGATGGGGTGCGGGTCTGGATCGGTGATCGGCTGCTCATCGACTCCTGGCAGCACGGTGGCCGCATCAACCAGGTGGTCACGCTGCCGGCGGGGTTGCAGCGGGTGCGGGTCGAATATCGGGAGTGGGGCGGCTGGGCCCGTGCCCACGTCAGCTGGGAGCTGGGGCAGCGCTGCGAGTCGGTGCCAAACGGGGCCTTCTGTGGCGAGTTCTTCAACAACCGCGAACTGACTGGGCTGCCGGTCCACGCCGCCAATGTGCCGGCCATTGATTTTGAGTGGAAGGGTGAGTCGCCCTTGGCGGGGGTGATCGGCAAGGATAACTTCTCGGCCCGCTGGCAGGGGGACTTCACCTTCACCGAGGGCGACTACCGCTTTATCGCCCGCACCGATGACGGGATGCGGGTGTGGATCGACGATGCGCCGATCATCGACTCCTGGAAGCCCCAGGCCGCCACCGAGTATTTCAAGGATCTGCATCTGGCGGCTGGCAGCCACCGGATCAAGGTCGAATACAAGGAGCATGGCGGCTGGGCCACGGCCCAGTTCCATTGGGAGCAGCGCCACCCTTGCGGCGGCGTGCCCAGCGGCGCCTTCTGCGGCAGCTACTTCAACAACGAGCAGCTCCAGGGTGAGCCGGTGCGTCAGGAGCAGACGCCGGCCATCGCCTTCGACTGGGGCCGGCAGCGGCCGATGCATGGGGTCAACCCCGACCGCTTCTCGGTGCGCTGGGAGGGCAGTTTCAACTTCGACGGTGGCGCCTACCGCTTCACCAGTGATGTGGATGACGGCATTCGGCTCTGGATCGACGATCGCCAGGTGATCGACGCCTGGAGCATGGATTGGAGCTACCGCGGCAAATACAGCCGCCTGCTGCGTCTCGCCCCGGGGCTGCACAAGATCCGCATGGAGTACCGCGAGGCCTGGAGCGACGCCCGGGCCAATCTCCGCTGGGAGGCGGTGCCCGGTTGCGGCACGGTGCCGAGCGGCCAGTTTTGCGCCGAGCTGTTCCACAACGAAGAGCTGCAGGGCGACCCGGTGGATGGCTGGACTGAGGCGCAGATCGCCCACGACTGGGGCAAGGGGAGCCCGGACAATAGCAAGCGCACCGACCGCTTCTCGCTGCGCTGGCAGGGCGACTTCACCTTCGAGGCGGGGGCCTACCGCTTCGTCAGCGATGCCGACGACAGCATGCGGGTCTGGATCGACGGCGAGCCGATCATCGACAGCTGGGATGGGGCGCGCAAGTGGCCGCTCTACGGCAAGCAGCACCGGCTCTATCGGCTGACGGCGGGCAGCCATCGGGTCCGGGTGGAGTACAAAGAGCGCTGGGGCAGTGCCCGCGCCAACTTCCACTGGCAGCGGGTGGCGGGGTGCGAGGCGGTGCCGAGCGGGCGTTTCTGTGCCGAGTTCTTCGGTAACAAGGGCCTCACCGGAGCACCCAGCGAGGGGCGCGTCGACCCGGCCATCAACTTCGACTGGAAGAGGGGCGCGCCGATCGACGGGGTCTGGAAGGACAACTTCTCGGTCCGTTGGCAGGGCGATTTTCTCTTCAAGGCGTCGGGCTACCGCTTCATCGCCACCGGGGATGACGGTATCCGGGTGTGGGTCGATGGGCGGCTGATCATCGATGGCTGGCGCCATCAGCGGCCCACCGAATACCGTGCCATGCTGCCGCTTACAGCGGGCACACATCGCATCAAGATGGAGTACTTCGAGAGCGGTGGTGGTGCTGTCGCCAAGCTGCGCTGGGAGGAGACCGCCGACTGTTCGCAGGTGCCGGAAGGGCAGTTCTGCGCCAGCTTCTTTGCCACCACCGACCTGAGCGGCGATCCGGTGGATTCGCGGCTCTACGACAAGATCGACTTCGACTGGGGCAGCGGCAACCCGATCGTAGGGGTAGGGGCAAACAAGTTCTCGGTTCGCTGGGAGGGGGATTTCCCATTTGCCGCCGGCACCTACCGCTTCAAAAGCCACTTTGATGATGCGATGCGGGTCTGGATCGATGGCGCGTTGGTGATCGACGCTTGGGATCCAAAATGGAGTTGGTTCGGCAAACGCCAGGTCTTGCGTCGTCTGAGCGCGGGTAACCATCGGATCAAGGTCGAATACCGCGAAGGCTGGGGCAACGCCAGTGTGGGCCTGCTCTGGGAGACCGCGCCCAGCTGCGACGCGGTGCCCAGCGGTGAGTTCTGTGGCGAATACTTCCCCAATCAGGATCTCTCCGGCGAGCCGCTGGAGGCGAGTCTCGATCCGGCTATAGATTTTGATTGGCAGGGTGGTGGACCCAGCGAGGCGCTGAGTCACGACAAGTTCTCTGCCCGCTGGCAGGGTGACTTTGAATTCGAGGCAGGCTACTACCGCTTCCGTAGCGATGCCGATGACGGCTTCCGGGTCTGGGTGGATGGCGATCTGATCATCGATGCCTGGAAACGCAGCTGGCCCTGGTACGGCAAGCAGCGCACGCTACTGAAGCTGGAGGCTGGCACCCATCGGGTCAAGGTGGAGTACTACGAGGCCTGGGGCAAGGCTAAGGCGAAGCTGAGCTGGAGCAAAGCCCCCGACTGCTCGGTGGTGCCGGAGGGGCGTTTCTGCGGCGAGTTCTATGAAGAAATGGGCTTCAAGGGGGGGCTGGCCGACACTCTGGAGGTCGATAGGCTCGACTTCGACTGGCCAAATCTGCCGATCGACAACATCGAGCACGACACCTTCTCCGACAAGTGGGTGGGGGATTTCGCCTTCGAGGCGGGGCTCTACCGCTTCTCGGCGCTGGCCGACGATGGGGTGCGGGTGTGGCTCGATGATGAACTGATCATCGACTACTGGAACCAGCAGAAACCCACCGAGTACCGGGCGGTGCGTCAACTGACCCAGGGCAAACACCGGGTCCGAGTGGAGCACTTTGACGGTTGGGGCGGTGCCGTACTGAAGGTCAACTGGCAGCCGATCGATGACTGTTCCCCGCTGCCGGTAGGGGCGTTCTGCGCCGAATACTACAACCAGGGTGACCTGAAGGGGCCGCTGGCAGATATCCGCCAGGAGCCGAAGATCGACTTCGACTGGGGCGGTGGCAAGCCGCTAGGGGTGAAGGGGCGTGACCACTTTTCGGCGCGCTGGAGTGGTGCATTCGACCTGCCGGCGGGTGAGTACAGCTTCACCAGCCGCACCGATGACGGGGTGCGGCTGTGGGTCGATGACCAGCTGCTGATCGATGCCTGGCGGCCGATGGCGCCGACCGAGTATAGCCAGCGAGTTTTTCTCGACCAGGGACGCCACCAGATCCGGATGGACTATTTCGAGGTCGGAGGCGGTGCCGTAGCCCAGCTGGTCTGGCAGGCGGACCAGAGCGGTGCGCCCCAGGCGCCGGCAGGGCTGGAGATCACCGAGCAGGGCCATCAGGGGGTGACCCTGGCGTGGCAGCCCCACGACCTGATTGGGCGCTACCATGTCTATCGCGATGGCCGGCTACTGGGTAGTGTCGATGCTAATGACTATTGCGATACCCAGGTCGAGGTTGGTCAGGCCTACCGCTATGCGGTGAAGGCGGTCTGGCCCAACGGCACCGAGTCTCCCGCCAGCCAGGTTGAATTGACGGTGCCGGACACCATCCCCCCCGGCGTGCCGGGGGCGTTGCAAGTGACAGCACGGAGCAACGACAGCATCGCCCTCAGCTGGGGCGCGGCGAGTGACAATATCGCGGTGACTGGCTATCGGCTGCTGCGCAATGGCGAGCCGGTGGCGACGGTCAACGCGACCCGCTTCACCGATCAGGGTCTGCAGAGCTTCAGCCACTACAGCTATCAGGTGATCGCCCTGGATGCGGCGGGCAATGCCTCGCCACCGACCGCCGCGCTCACCGTCACCACCGATGACGGCACCCCACCTTCGGTCCCGACCGGGCTGAGTGTACAGCCCACTGATGCCACCTCGATGCAACTGAGCTGGCAGGCCGCAACCGACAACGTTGGGGTCAGTGGCTATCAGGTGCTGCGCGATGGCAAGCTGATCGCCAGGGTGGCCAGCACCAGCTACAGCGACCAGGGGCTGGCGGGCAGCAGCCGCTACCGCTATCAGATCCGGGCGCTGGATGCGGCGGGCAACCTCTCCAGTGCAAGTCAGGTGGTGGAGGTGCGCACCGGTGACACCGAGGCCCCGACCACCCCCTCCAGCCTGCGCGCCGAGCTGCTGGGCAACCAGAGCGTGCGCCTCAGTTGGGGGGTCTCGCGGGACAACCAGGCGGTGAGCGGCTATCGGGTGATCCGCGACGGCCGCCTGATAGCCACCGCGATGCAGACCGAATACACCGACAGCTCCGCCGAGGCGGGCCTCAGCTACAGCTATCAGGTCAAGGCGATCGATGCAGCGGGTAACCTCTCCGCGGCTTCGAACCCGGCCGATGTCAGCCTGGCCGCGGCCTGCGCCGCCACCGAGTCGTTCTTCGTGCGCGAGGTCGCCCCCCATCTGGAGCGCTGCGCCAGCTGTCACAACCCCGGCGGTCTCGCCCATATGACCCGCTTCGTGCTCCATCAGGGGACCGATGCGGCGAGCCGTAACCAGAAGGTGGTGGTGGATGCCGCCAACCAGCTGGGTGGCGCGACGCTGCTGGAGAAGAGTATCGGCACGCGTCCCCACGGCGGCGGTGCGCCGTTTGGTGATGCCCAGAGCCTCGCCTATCGCAACCTGGCGGAGTTCCTGCGCCAGCTGGACGATCCGGCCGCCTGCGGCGGTTCGGCGCCGACTGTTGGCGATATCCCGGTGGCGGCGTTGGTGGGCAACTGCGCCATCTGCCATGGCAGTGACGGCGTCAGCGGTGGCCCGGCGATGCCGGCCATCGCCGGGTTCGATCGTGGCTACTTCGTGCGGGTGATGAACGACTACCAGAGCGGCCGCCGCCACGCCAGCATGATGGATCGGGTCGCCAAGGGCTACTCGGCGGATCAGATCGCGGCGATGGCCGACTACTTCGCCGCGCTGCCGCAGAGCCAGATCAGCCAGTCGGTCGATGCCAACCTGCAGCAGCTTGGTCAGCGTCTGCACCAGGGCGAGTGCGAGAGTTGTCATACCAACAGCGGCCGCGACAACGGTCTGACCGGGGTGCGTCTGGCGGGTCAATGGCGTCCCTATCTGGAGGCGGTGTTGAGCGACTATCTGGCGGATCGCAGTCAGGCCCCCACGGCGATGCGCGGTGGTCTCGACCAGGCGCATCGTGTCGATCCCCAGGCGGTTCAGGCGTTGGCCCACTTCTATGCCGGTCAGGCGGCCGATACCCAAGGCCCGGACCAGCCGGTCGATCTCGCCCTGGCGGCCACCACCAACGACTCGCTGACCCTGACCTGGACCGACGCTGACGACAACTGGCAGGTGACCGGCTACGAGATCTACCGTGATGGCCAGTTGATCGCCACGACCCGCTGGAACAGCTTCACCGATACCGGTCTGCAACAGGGTAGCTACCGCTACCAGATCCTGGCGCTGGATGCGGCGGGCAACCGTTCGAGTCGCTCCGGCAGCCTGAACCTGACCCTGCAGCGCGACGCCAGCGCCCCCGATGGGGTCCGTCTGCTCGATCCCCAGGCGACCCTACGCAAGGCGAGCCTGCTGTTGTTGAACCGGATACCCACGGCGGCGGAGCGGGCGGCGGTAGACTCCGACGAGACTCTGCGCCAGACCCTGCGGGGGATGATGGCGGGGGACGCGCTGCATGGCTTTGCCGAGCGGGCGGGGTTTGAACGCTTCCTCAGTAACGGGGCCGCCGGGCTCTACGGGAGTCGGGGCCTGAGTCGTGACGACTATCCAGCGCTGACCGGGTTGAGCCGGACGGAGCGTGGCCAGTTGCACGATGCGGTGCGCCACCAGCCGGTCCATCTGCTGAGCTATATCGTCGATAACGAGCGCCCCTGGAGCGAGATCGTCACCGCCGACTACACCATGGCCAATCCGATCATCGGCCGGGTGATGGGGGCCGAGCCGATCTCTGGCAGTTTTGCGGGCGAGGATCAGTTCGTGCCGGCACGTCAGGCGCGGATCTCGGCACGCATCGACAAGCCCTTCCCCCACGCCGGAGTGTTGACCACCCATGCCTGGCTGTCGCGCTTCCCGACCACCGACACCAACCGCAACCGCCACCGTTCGAAGTCGGTCTTCAAGCAGTTCCTCGGTATCGATATCGAGGCCCTGGGGCAGCGCCCGTTGGACGACAGCAACAACGGTGACTTCCTGGTGCCGACCCTGGAGAGTCCCGCCTGTCTGGTCTGTCATACCTCGATGGACCCGGTGGCAGGTGCCTTCCAGAGCTGGGGCACGGCGGCCCGCTACCAGCAGAACTTCAATGGTAGCCAGGGCGACCGGGACTCCCTGCCGCGGGCCTATAAGTCGGCGGATTTTCCACCCGACCACAACGGCCTGCCCTGGTATCGTCCTGGCGATGCTTGGTACCGTGATGCCCTGCCTGCCGGTTATGGCGACCAAGTGATGCCGGGGGGGCATCGCGGCTACGGGGCCGCGACCGAGGTGACCGACAATCTGCTGCAGAACCCTGGTGCGGAGCAGGATGTCGAGGGCTGGGTGGTCGATCAGGGGGTGCTGCTGGCCAGTCAGGCGGCGGGTTGTGGCACCATCCCCGCGCCCTATAACGGCAGCCAGCTGTTTATGCTCGGTGGCTGTGGTGTGAGCGAGCGCCAGACCCTGGTCCACCAGGATCTCAGCGTGGCCCGCCACGCGGCGGCCATCGACGCCGGTCAGGTGCAGGCGATCTACGGCGCCCAGCTGCGCGACAAGGGGTGGTCTGATCGTCCCGAGGTCTATCTGGAGTTCCTCGACGCCCAAGGTGGGTCGATCGGTGTCAGCAACCGGTTGCGCAACCAGCGTCCCTACTGGCGGCGCTATACCGAGACGGTGACCCTGCCCAGGGGCACCCGCACTATCCGCTATTGGATGGCCGGGCTGCGCCGTTCGGGGAGTGTCTCGGATGTCTATATCGACGCCACTCAGCTGCGTCTGCAACTGCCGGCGGTGAATAGCCGCGAGGCGGGGGTGAACGGTAGCCTGCAGTGGCTGGGATGGCATCTGGTGGCGGACCCCCGCTTTGCCAAGGGTGGCGTCCACTTCTGGTATCGCGCCCTGTTCAAGCGTGACCCGCTGAGCGCGCCGATGAGCAGCACGGTGGATGACTACGCCACCCGGTTGGCCGCCTACAACCAACAGGACCGGTTGCTGGAGGAGATCGCCGGCCAGTTCGTTCGCGATCAGGGTCATGGCCCCTTCAACGTCAAGGATCTGCTGGTCGAGCTGGTGCTCAGTCCGCTGTTCCGCGCCGCATCCGCCGATGGGCTGGATGCGCAGAGCCGCGCCGAACTGCACGATCTGGGGATGGCGCGGCTGCTGACCCCGGAGGAGCTGAACCACAAGCTGCTGAGCCTGACCGGCGAGGATTGGTACTACTTCCGCGATGGCAATGCCTGGCGTACCCAGCAGGGCAAGTTCTATGGTGGTTTCGATGGCGGCAGCCTGTTGAGCCAGCCGAACAGCCAGATCAACAGCCTGATGGCGACCATCCCGGAACGGATGGCGATGGAGCTGAGTTGCAACATCGTGCGCCACGACTTCGCCCGACCGGTGGCGGAGCGGCTGCTGTTTGGCGCGGTGGAGGCCGCCGACACCCCCGATCTGGATCAGCTGAGCGGCAACAATCTGTTGGTCAATCCGGGGGCGGAGCAGGGGATGGTCGGTTGGACCCTGGCCCAGGGTACGGTACAGGTCTGGCGTAACGGTGAGCGGATCGGCGGTTGCCGTGGTCCCGGCACCGATGCCGGCGAGAGCTACTTTGTCGTTGGTGGTATCTGCTCTGGGCAGAGCGCCATCGGCGAGGCCTATCAGGAGGTCGATCTCAGCGCCCAGGCTGGGACCATCGACCAGGGTGGGGGCCGGGTGCTGTTTGGCGCACGTCTGCGTCCCTGGTCGCGCAACAACGATCGCCCTGAGGTCTTCGTCAGCTTCCATGCCGCCGATGGCAGTCAGCTGGCCGAGAGCCCCCATCTGATCGGTGAGCAGAGCCGCTGGCAGCAACAGAGCCGGTTCGTTGCGGTACCGGTGGGAACCCGCCGGGTGCGTTTCCATCTGCTGGGGGTGCGCACCAATACGAGCCAGGCCAACAACGACGCCTATATCGATGATGCCTACCTGCAGTGGGTGGCGCCGGGAGACGGTTTTATGGGGGCGGGTGAGCAGCATATCCGCCAGGCGATCCAACACCTGCACAGCCATCTGCTGGGCGAGCCGTTGCCACTGGATGATCCTGAGATCGATCGTACCTTCCAGCTCTTCCAGGCGATCTGGGGCGACCGGGAGAACGTCTCCGACTCGCTGAGTTGTTCCCTTAACAACCGCTGGCAGGATCCTTACTACACCAAACGGGCCTGGGCGATGGTTGTGCTCTACCTATTGGGTGATGCACGTTTTCTCTATGAGTGACCGGGCGGCCTGGAGCAGAGAAGGATGAAGAGAAGAGAGTTTCTGAGACTGGCGGGAGTGGCAGGCATGGCAGCGGTGCTGCCGGGTTGGACGCGGCCAGGGATGGCGGCGGCCTACAACGGGCCGATATTGATCACCCTGCATGCCGGTGGCGGTTGGGACCAGAGTTCCTTCTGTGATCCGCGGGAGGACAGTGCGGTGAATCGTTGGGCGGCCAGCGCGCCGGCCGGGCGCGCCGGTAATCTGCGTTATGCCCCGTTCGCCGAGAATGCCGAGTTTTTTCAGCGCCACCACCAGCGGATGTTGGTGATCAATGGTATCGATCTGCAGAGCAACGGCCACGGGGCGGCGGAGCGCAATCGCAGCACTGGCCAGCTGATGACCGGCTATCCAAGCCTCAATGAGCTGCTGGCGGGGGTCCACGGCCAGGGGATGCCGATGCCGTTTGTGCGCGCCAGCGGTTTTTCCGAGACCGCCGGGGTGATGCCCTTCACTGGGCTGCCGGATGAGTCGTTGTTGCGCACCATGGCCGATCCGAACTGGCGGGATGCCAACCGGACCTTCCACAAGCCCTCCGATATCGCCATCGTGCGGCGCTTTCAGCTGGAGCGGTTGCAGGCGCAACGGCAGCGTCCAGACAACCTGCCGCGTTGGCAGGGCAAGCTGGATGAACTCTATAGCGCCCGTAGTGGTAGCGGTGGTCTGGCCCGTCTCGCCGACGTGATGCCGGCGAGCCTCGACACCACCGACCTGAAGGGTGACCGGAGCAGCCTGGTGCGCGACATGCACCTGTTTCTGGTGATGGCGGCGGCCGGCATGAGCGTCACCGGGGTCTTCAGCAGTGGCGGTTTCGACACCCACGGAAACCATGACAACAACCAGGCGGCGGCCCTGCTGCGGTTGACCCGTGGCCTCGACTACCTCTGGAGCAAGGCGGAACAGATCGGACTGGCCAACCGCCTGCTGGTGCATGTCACCTCGGATGTGGGGCGCACCCCCAGCTACAACAGCAACAACGGCAAGGACCACTGGTCGGCGGGCAGCGAGCTGCTGATGAGGCAAGGGGTCGGCTGGACCGACCGGATCGTCGGCGCGGGCGGCCCACGCCATGAGAAACTGGCCATCGATCCACGCACCCTGCAGATCGACAGCGCCGGCATGCTGCTCCAGCCGCGCCACATCCAGAGTGAGCTGCGCAAACTGTTGGGTATCGACCAGCACCCCCTGGCCCGGCGCTTTCCGCTGCGGGCCGAGCCGGTCGGCCTGTTCGACCCGAATCGCTCCACCGGGATTCAGGTGTGAAAGACGACGGTTGTGGATGGGAGCGGCGTTCGTGCCGAGCATCGGCCTGGCCAGCACTGATATAGGTTTAGTAACGATGAACAAGATCGATCGCAGAGGTTTTCTCAAGACCCTGGCCACCGGCGCGGCCCTGCTGGGCGCTCCGGCCCTGGCGCTGGGGGCGGCCCGCCAGGTGGTGGTGGTCGGTGGCGGCACCGGCGGGGTCAGTGTCGCCCGCGCCCTGCGCCGTGCCGACGCCACGATTGCGGTGACCCTGATCGAGCCCGATAGCGACTACTACACCTGCTATATGAGCAACGAGGTGCTGGGGGGAGGGCGCAGCCTGGCGTCGATCCGGTTTGGCTATGCCGGGTTGCAGGCGGATGGCATCCAAGTGGTGCGGGACCGGGTCAGTGCCATCGATGCAGGTGCCCGGCAGGTGATTACCGCCACTGGCGCACGCCTCCCCTATGACCGCTGCATCGTCTCACCGGGCATCGACTTCCGCTACGAGACGGTGGCAGGCTACGACGCCTCGGTGATTACCACCATTCCCCACGCCTGGAAGGCGGGGGAGCAGACCCGCCTGCTGCGCGCCCAGCTGGAGGCGATGCCCGACGGCGGCACCTTTATCCTGGCCGCGCCGCCCAATCCCTACCGCTGTCCGCCCGCCCCCTACGAGCGGGCCAGTCAGGTGGCCCACTACTTTAAACAGTACAAACCGCGCAGCAAGGTGTTGATCCTCGATCCGAAGGGCAGTTTTGCCAAGCAGAGCCTGTTCATCCAGGGCTGGCGGGATCTCTACGGCTACGACAGCGGCAATGCGATGATCGAGTGGATCGGCGGTCCCGAGCAGGGGGTGGTGCAGGTCGATCCGGTCAGCCGCCGGGTCACCACTGGGTTTGGCGACAGCTACAACGCCGATGTGCTGAATCTGGTGCCAGCCCAGCAGGCCGGCGCGATCGCCTTTCAGGCTGGCCTGACCGATGCCAGCGGTTGGTGTCCGGTGGATCCGCAGACCTTCGAGTCCCGGCTGCGCCCCGGCATCCATGTGATCGGTGACGCCTGTAGCGCCAGCCCACTGCCCAAGTCGGGCTTTGCCGCCAACTCCGAGGCCAAGCAGTGCGCCCTGGCGGTGGCGGCGCTGCTCAACGATCGGCCGTTGGCCAACCCCTCCTACGCCAATGCCTGCTACAGTATCGTTGGCGCCGACTACGCTATCTCTGTGCTCGGGGTCTACCGTCTTGCCGCCGGTGGTCAGCAGATCGAACAGGTGCCCGGCAGCGGTGGTCTATCGCGTGCCGACGCCAGCGCCGAGGAGCGCCGCCGGGATGTAGAGTACGCCCACAGCTGGTACAACAACTTCACCCGGGATCTGTTTGGCGGCTAGTTGCCCAGTGATTAAATCAAATAATCTCATCGACCCTTTGCCCCTCCTGCCTCATCGCAGCCCGACCGCGGCCAGCGCGGCCCTGAGCTGCTCGATCTGGTCAGCGCTGGTCATGGGGTAGGTCTGCAGCCATCGCTGAAAGGAGAAACCGGGGCGGATCATCCGTACCTCTTCGGCCTCCCACTCCCCGCTCCCATCCTCTTCCGAGGTAACCGCGCTGGCCGCCATATAGAGGTGGGCATCCAGACTGGCCGGATTGCGTGACAGGGCCTCATGGAGATTGATTCGGGCCTGCTCAATGTCGCCGAGGAAATAGTAGGCACGGCCAAGCAGCAGGAAGTAGAGATAGCCCGCCTCCGGCCGCAGACGCATGGCCCGGCACAGCAGGGAGAGCGAGCGCTTCGGTGTCCCGAGATAGGTGTGGATGCCCCCCATCAGGGCGTAGGTGTCGGCAAAGGAGTTATCCAGCGCCACCGCCTTGCGCAGGGACTCCAGTGCCTGTTGATGTTGGCGTCGTTGGGCGTCCACATACCCCAGCACCCAATAGGTCTGCGGGATCTCCGGATCGATATGCAGGGCGGTATCGGCCATCTCCCGGGCCCGGCTGAGGGAGGCGCCGCCATCCTCTGACCACTGATTGCGATAGTCTGCCGCATGGCTCAGGGCGAGATCGGCGTAGGCCTGTGCGAAGGCAGGGCCCTGCTCGATGGCCAGCCGGTAGAGAGCCCGTGCCTGCCGGTTGTCCTCAGCCTTGCGGGTCAGGAGATGGGCCTGGGCATCGAGAAAATAGCCGTAGGCGGCCAGATTGCGGGTATAGCGCCGGGCCAGGTGGCGGCGCTCGGCCTGACTGACGCGCAGCGACAGCTGGTCGACCACGCGGCGACTAATCTCCGACTGCATATCGAATAGCTCTCCAAGTGGGTGATCGAAATGTTCCGACCAGAGCTGACGCGCGGTTGCAGATTCGGTTAGCCGGACATGGACCAGCAACCGTCCCTGTTCATGGAACACACTCCCCGAAACCAGATAACGGGCGCGTTTTTCGTGATGCAGATCGCCGCTTCCTCCCGGGTCGTTGATCACCCAGATCTCTGACAGCCTGGAGAGATCATCGGCCAGGTCGGCGGTTATACCGCCGGCAAATCTTATCGAAACGGCATCGTCCGCTGCTGTTTTGAAAGGGAGTACGCTGATGGTCAGGGGCGCGGAGCGAGACTGGGTGACAGGTGATTCCCCTCTGTTCACAAGCGCCGGACTAGGATTGCCTGGTTCTCCCTCGATAAAGATCAGAGCGAGTGACAGCGCCAGGATGATGACCCTGGTTTGGTCGTTGTGGCAGCCAGCTGACTCTTTTTTTGCATCTATCTGCCGGGGGCGCCTTCAAGGGCAGATTTTCGACCTGTGTAATCAATCGATAGCCATGTTTGGAGATGGTCTGGATATAACGCGGGTGTTTCGCGTCATCTCCCAGGGCCTTGCGTAACTTGATGATGACCTGGGTCAGGGCATCGTCACTGACGATCACCCCAGCCAGAGGGCCGACAGCAGTTGCTTGCGGCTGACCACCTCGTCTAATAATAGGAGACAGACCACGGTTTTCTTGTCTATCTGTCCTAATCTTTTCACAGCAATAGGGGACAGACCCCTGTTTTCTTGTCTATCCTAATCTTTTAGGATCTGCGACATGATGAGCGACCATGCCAAGACGACCAAGAGTAGTTTTACCCGGCGTTTCATTGCATTTGATTCAGCGGGGTAATAACCGCCAGGCTTGCTTTTATGCCGATGATGATTGTCGGTTATATCTGGAGTGGCTACACACCTATGCGCGGGATAGCGGGTGTGCGATCCATGCCTACGTGCTGATGACCAACCATGTCCACCTCCTGCTGTCGTCGACAGCGGCCAGAGGCGTGGGGGAGATGATGAAACGGTTGGGGCAGCGCTACGTTCAATACATCAACCGGACCTACCGACGCAGTGGAACCTTGTGGGAGGGGCGTTTTCGCTCGTGCCTTACCCAGGAGGAGACCTATGTGCTGGGCTGTTATCGATACATTGAGTTGAACCCGGTGCGAGCAGGCATGGTGGAGCACCCGGGGGAGTATCGGTGGTCTAGTTACCGGGCAAACGCTCAGGGAGAGGCGTGTGGTTGGTTGGAGCCGCACGCTTGCTATCAGTCGTTGGCGGCGGATGAACAGGGGCGGCAGGCTGCTTATCGAGAGTTGTTCCGCTACCAACTCGATCCAGGTCTGGTCGATGAGATTCGTGAGGCAACAAACGGCAACTATGTATTGGGCAGTTCCCGTTTTCAGGAAGAGGTTGCCAAGGCCTTGGGGCGCCGAGTGGTTCGGGGACGATCCGGTAGGCCAAAGAAGCAGGTTGACGCTGATGCAGGTGATCTATTCGGGACTGGCCGATGAAAACCGTGGTCTGTCCCCTTTTTACCCTTTTTACCCTTTTTACCGCTGGATGTGGCGGGTCACTACGCCAGGCCGGACATCTTTGAGCTCCGGGTGAACCGCTTGCCGGTTTGTCCCGTGCGGTTCGATGAGTAGTGGCGGTGGATTTGCCATGGAACTGGAGTCGGTCCTGCTGGCAACTCTGCCGCTGCCGCCTGGGGATTCTGCATCCGGGATATGAGAGGTAGTCAGGTCCGTGGGAGCGGTGTGGTTGTCTGAATAAGGATTCCCCCTCTGTCCTAAAAAAAACAATTCCGGTATATTCCGCACATGGATCTAAACTTTCTAGAATTTGAGCAGCCGATCGCAGAACTCGAGGCAAAAATCGAGGAGCTGCGGCTGGTCGGCGACGACAACGAGATCAACATCCAGGACGAGATCAGCCGTCTGGAGAGCAAGAGCCAGGCGCTCACCGAGTCGATCTTCTCCAACCTGAAACCCTGGCAGATCTCCCAGCTGGCACGTCATCCGCTGCGCCCCTACATGCTTGACTACATCAGTCGAATCTTCGACGAGTTCCATGAACTCCACGGTGATCGTGCGTTTGCCGATGACCATGCGATCGTCGGTGGTGTGGCGCGTCTTGAGGGCGAGCCGGTGATGGTGATCGGTCAGCAGAAGGGGCGTGACACCAAGGACAAGATCTATCGCAACTTCGGTATGCCGCGTCCCGAGGGCTACCGCAAGGCGCTGCGCCTGATGGAGATGGCAGAGCGTTTTCAGCTGCCGATCCTGACCTTCATCGACACCCCCGGTGCCTACCCCGGTGTGGGTGCAGAAGAGCGCGGCCAGAGTGAGGCGATCGCGCGCAACCTCAGGGTGATGTCGGGCTTGCGTACCCCGATCATCTGCACTGTGATCGGTGAGGGTGGCTCCGGCGGCGCGCTGGCTATCGGGGTGGGCGACCGGACGATGATGCTGCAAAACAGCACCTATTCGGTGATCTCCCCCGAGGGGTGCGCCTCGATCCTGTGGAAAGATGCGGAGAAGGCGCCGCTCGCTGCTGAGGCGATGGGCATCACCTCCGACCGCCTGAAGGAACTGAATCTGGTCGACGAGATCGTGCCAGAGCCCCTTGGCGGCGCCCATCGTGACATTGAGACGATGGCGAAGAATCTCAAACACGCCCTGGTCGAAGGGCTGGCAAACCTTCGCAGCATGGCAATCGACAAGCTGTTGGATACCCGTTACCAGCGTCTGATGCAGTACGGGCAGTTCAGCGGCGACTGAGCCTGTCCGGTCACTTCTGGTGTGAACTCTGATGGAGTTCTCTACCAATCATCTGCTGAAAATCCTCAACGAGCTGCCCAAAGGCGACCGCTATCTGGTCGCCTTTAGCGGTGGGCTCGATTCTACGGTTCTGTTGCATGCCCTTGCCGGGCTCCGCGAACGCCTGAGCGGCGGGCTGGTGGCAGTGCATGTAGACCACGGCCTACAGCCGGACTCCAGGCTCTGGGCCGAGCAGGCCGGCCAGTTCTGCGCTGCTCTCGAAATCCCCCTGATCCAGCAACGTCTGGAGATTGTCCCCCAGCCGGGTGAAAGCCTGGAGGCGTTGGCGCGCCAGCGTCGCTATCAGAGCCTGGCCGGTGTCCTGCTGGCTGGGGATCTGTTGCTCACCGCGCAGCATCGAGATGACCAGGCAGAGACCCTGTTGCTACAGCTGCTGCGCGGCAGCGGTCCGGCTGGTCTGGCCGCCATGCCGCGCATCGCCCCGCTGGGTCAGGGTCGACTGGTGAGGCCGCTGCTCGATTTCCCACGTAGTGCGCTGGAGGCCTATGCCCATCAGCAGGGCTTGCAGTGGTTGGAGGACCCGAGCAACGCCCAGCTCCAGTTCGACCGCAACTATCTGCGTCACCGGGTGGTGCCGATGTTGAAGGCACGCTGGCCCGCCGCCGATGCCACTCTCTCCCGCTCGGCGTCGCTCTGTGGTGATGCCCAGCAGCTGATCGACGAGCTGGTGGCGGAGGATCTGGCGGCAGCAGAGTGGTGCGATGGGGTGTTGTCGATGCGTCATCTGTTGTCACTCTCATCGCCCCGCCAGCGCAGCCTGTTACGTCACTGGATCCGTGCCCAGGGGGCGCCGTTGCCAGGGTCGCGCCACCTGCTGCGGATCGAGCGGGAACTGCTTGGCAGCCGCAAGGATGCGCAACCACTGGTGGAGTGGGCTGGCTGGCAGGTGCGGCGGTATCGCGATGGTATCTATCTGATGAAGAGCCTCAAGCCGTTTGACCGGGCCACTCGAATCTACTGGGAGGGCGGTGATTCACTGCAGCTGCCTGCGGCGATGGGCGAGCTGCGGTGCATCGATGCCAGCCAGGGAATCAGTCTCGATCGCTGGCAGGCCAGCCGAGTGGAAGTGCGGTTTCGTCAAGGTGGAGAGTGCTGCCGACCTGTGGCTGACCCACACCGGCGTCCACTCAAGCAGCTGTTTCAACAGTGGGGTATCCCGCCCTGGATCAGGCAGCGGGTGCCGTTGCTCTATCTGGATGGAGAGTTGGCGGCACTGCCGGGGCTGGTGGTCTGTCAGCCGTTTCAGAACCGGCCCGGCGAGGCCGCCCTGGAGTTGGTGGGTGAGATGCCCGGCTATCTGCGATCACTCAGGCAGGCGGCTGAGCAGGCCCCATCGTCCGCTTGAGACGGGTGTCTGCTCTGCTGCTGGCAGTACCGGCTTATCCAAGGGTTTAGCAGGTTGTTGAAATTCTACTCAGGCGGCGCGATCCGGCGTTAAAATTGGCCTCAAAATGCTCGTTTACTTCAGTAAACTGCGCTTTTTTGCCCGATTTTGCCTTACTTCGCGCTCACCTGAGCGAATTTCAACAGCCTGTTAGAATTGGCCGCCGAGGCGGCGTAGTGCCGAGCTTCCCACATGCTGCAGCATTGTCCAGAGGATATGCAGTGAGGGACGCAGGTCGTGCCAGCGGAAGAAGGCGAAGGAGCGGCATCTCATCAGCGATAGCAGCCAGTTGCCGATGGAGAGATTCCCGCGGCGCTGGTGCTGACGGAAGCTCTTGATGTCACCCTTCAGGTCAACCCAGTATTTGTGTTGCAGCACGGGTTTTAGGGTCTGATCGCTGATGTCTGTGCCGAGCAGTTCCTGATAGTAGAAGTAGGGCAAGTTGAGGCCGCTGTCCTGCAGATGGCCGATGGAGGAAAAAGGGCGGGCGTTGAAGTCGATCAGGTGGAGTTTGCCGGTGCGTTTGTCCTCCAGCCATTCAATGCCAAAGATGCTGTGGAACGGCAGTAACTTTAGCAGTCGACTGGTGTTTTCGGACATCGTTTTTTCGCGATCTATACCGCGTGATGGTATCTCACCATAGCAGGTGATGCCTCGGTCCGGCGTGTTTTGGCGGATGCGCAGGTTACCAGTCCTCCATTCCGGTTACACAGGCCGTAGCAGTCGAAGATGTGGTTGTCACCACCGTCGATGCGGCTCTGCACCACCAGCCTGTCGCATACGAAGGCGATCAGTTCAGGCGATCGCCTCATCGTCATCGGCGATCCGGTGAGGCTATTGGAGTAGCGTGCGATGTCGGCGTCCGAGACGATGGTGGCATAGACAGGGATGCCCTGATCGGCCAGGCAGCGGGCGGTGGCCAGATCGGTTCGCCCGGCGTGCAACACAATCGCTGGAACCTGCGACGATGAAACAGGCCTTTGGCGGACGGGATCGGCTGAGGATCTGTCGCTTTGGTGGTTCTGTTTGGGCGTTAGGCTGTCGCTCTGGAAGAGGTAATTGTTGGGAAGCGGATAGCTGCTCATCGGGTTGCCGCCGGTGGGTGTTGAGGTGCGTCTTGCATTGGCAAGTGACCGGATTACGTCAGAAAAAATGGCTAAGCCATCTTAATTATTGGCCAGGCGTGTTCAGTGATGAGGTCAATGGGGAGGACTGAGAAAATGCTTCCTGATGGATGGGCTTTTGTGAAGTCCCTTCTTTTCGGCTTGATCAGCAGGAGGTTGTGGGCGAGTGTTTGCCGGTCATTCAGATGAATGGGCGCGGTGCAGAGGTTGGGTGGGGGCTTAGCTTTGGTGAATCTGTGAACTGATTGTCCGTGCCGCCTGTAGTCCCTGTTCCAACTCCTCTAGCGGTGGAATGTCGTGATCCGGTTCGAGCAGGGTGGAGATTGGGCCGGTTTGTGCCAGAGTTTCACGATAGAGCGCCCAGATCCGGGATGAGTCGGGGGCAGTCGCGTCATCCGCATCCCCTTGATACTCCTGCCGCTCTTGGGGTGGGGTAAGGTGCACCTCCCAGATACGATCCGCTGGCAGCTGCCGGAGATAGTCGAGGGGGGAGAAGTTGTGGTCGATCGCCTTGCTGATGATGTTGCTCAGGTCGAGTAGGATCAGCGAGTCAGAGCGTTCTGCAACAGCACTGACAAACTCCCACTCGTCCATCTGTTTGGAACGATCACGATGGAACTCCGGGATGTTCTCCAGTAGCAGCCGCTGTCCAAGTGTTTCCTGCACTTGCTCGATGCGTGTCACCAGATGGTCGATCATCTCTTTGGTATAGGGCAGCGGGCGCAGGTCGTAGCTGTGGGACTGGCCCGGCAGGGTCCAGCAGAGGTGGTCGGAGAACCAGGCGCACTGCAGCCGTTCGCTGAGCTGTTTGATCTGCTGCAGATAGCGCTGGTCGATGGGGTCGGGACCGCCGATCGAGAGCGAGCCGCCATGCAGTATCAGCGGGTAGTCCTGGCGGATCCTGGCAAGCTCGTCGAGGGTGCCGGCATCTGCGTCGAGATAGTTGTCACAGGGTAGTTCAAACCAGTCGACTGCTGGCTGCTGTTGCAACACATCGCTGACAAACTCGCGTCTCAGGCTGAGGCCGAAACCGAGATCAGGCCGCTGTTGAGAGAGCATGTCGGAACTCATCGGTCATGGATCAGTGCAGGATGTTGAACATGCGATTGCGGTAGCGTTTGACGAGTTCGCCCTCGCCACCGAGCATCTCGAAGACCTTCAGCATGCCCTTGCGGCCGGCGTCATCGTTATACTGGCGGTCCTTCTGCATCAGGATCAGAAACTGCTCCAGCGCTCCTTCCAGATCGTTGTTGATGACCTTGTGGTTGGCTAGCTGGAAGCGCGCCTTGCTGTCGTCAGGGTCTGCTTCCAGCCTCTTTTTCAACTCTTCCACAGCGGGGGCATCGGCGCAGGTCTGGTCGAATTCGATACGGGCCAGCAGAGCGATGACCTCTGGCGACTCGCGTTCCTCTGCCGGGAGAGCATTGAGCAGTGCCTGGGCGTCGTCGAGTCTGCCTTGGCCGGTCAGATAGCGGCCCAGGGAGAGTAGTACCCGCGGGTTGTCCGGGTCCATCTGGTTGGCCTTCAGCATCAATTCGCCGGCGCCTTCGCTGTCGCCCTGTTGCAGCAGCTGTTCTGCCTGGGCCAGGATCAGGTCGGACTCGCGCGGGATATGGCGGTCGAGAAAGGTGCGGATCTCACGCTCCGGCAGCGCGCCCATGAACTCGTCCAGTGGCTGGCCGTTGCGGAACAGCTTGACGGTAGGCAGGCTGCGGATGCCGTACTGGGCGGCCAGTTCCCGCTGCTCTTCGGTGTTGAGCTTGGCGAGGATGAATTTGCCCTGATAGGCGTCGGCGAGGCTGGCGAGGATCGGCATCAGTATCTTGCAGGGGTTGCACCAGTCGGCCCAGAAGTCGACCAGCACCGGCCGTTCCATGGAGCCCTCGATTACCACGCGCTGAAAGTTTTCGGCATTGACCTCAATAACAAACGGGGAGTCGCTCATTTCGGTTTGAATCCAGTGATTTCGATGCTCGCTATTATACTGATTGGGTATTGAATGGCACGAGCTTGAAAAGGGATGAATGGGGCCCAATCTGGGGGGTGGTATAGATTGCTGGAGTTATTTTTATGTCTGATTCAGTGCATGTGGTCTGTCCCCACTGTGATGGGGTAAACCGGCTCCCCCGGGCGCGTCTCGGCGATGGCGCCAGCTGTGGCAAGTGTCGCAAGCCGCTCTTTTCCGGACAGCCGCTGGCGTTGGATGGTGCGCGTTTCCAACGGCATCTGCAGCGCAGCGAGATTCCCCTGCTGGTTGATTTCTGGGCGCCCTGGTGTGGTCCCTGTCAGATGATGGCACCGGCTTTTGAGCAGGCGGCCCGCCAGCTGGAACCGTCGGTGCGGTTGATCAAGGTCAATACTGAGGAACAGCAGCAGCTGGCCGCCCAGTACGGTATTCGCAGCATTCCGACCCTGATGCTGTTCCGTGCCGGTCAGGAGCAGCAGCGGCTCGCCGGGGCGTTGGATGCTGCCGGAATTGTGGCCTGGGCCCGCCAGGCAGTGGTCGGCAGTTGAAGCCGATAGACGGTCTCATGGGTTTTTAGTAGAATCCAGCGGGTTCTGGCGGCAATCCGTGCCGCTGATACCGTTTCTGGATTTCCGAGAGGGGAGTGGCCGCGAGGCCCCTCCCTTTTCGCATGTGCTACGCGGAGGGTTTTTTGAGCAAGTCGGCAGTTCTTGTCCTGGAGGATGGCACCCTGTTCCGGGGCGAATCGATCGGTGCCGACGGATGTTCCGTGGGTGAGGTCGTGTTCAATACGGCGATGACGGGTTATCAGGAGATCCTCACCGATCCCTCCTACGCACGTCAGATCATCACTCTGACCTACCCACATATCGGCAACACTGGTGCCAACGAGGATGACGAGGAGTCGGCGCATATCCACGCCGCCGGTCTGGTGATTCGCGATCTGCCGCTGTTGAGCAGTAATTGGCGCAGCCAGGAGCCGCTCGATGCCTATCTTCGTCGCAATAATGTGGTGGCGATCGCCGGTATCGATACCCGCAAACTAACCCGAATCCTCCGTGAGAAGGGCGCCCAGGGTGGCTGCATCCTGGCCGATGAGGCGATCGACGAGGCCGCTGCGCTGGCTGCTGCCAAGGACTTTCCCGGCCTCAAGGGGATGGATCTGGCGAAACAGGTCACCACCGATACCCCCTACGAATGGGTTCAGGGCAGCTGGTCCCTTGAAGGCGGCATGCCGGAGGCCGAACACCCCATCGAAGAGAAACTGCCGCTACACGTGGTCGCCTACGACTACGGTGTAAAGCGCAATATCCTGCGCATGCTGGTGGATCGCGGTTGCCGCCTCACTGTAGTGCCGGCGCAGATGCCCGCCAAAGATGTGTTGGCGCTGCAGCCGGATGGGGTCTTTCTCTCCAACGGTCCGGGTGATCCGGAGCCCTGCGACTATGCCATCGATGCGATCCGACAGATTGTCGAGAGTGGTATTCCCACCTTTGGCATCTGCCTGGGACACCAGTTGCTCTCTCTGGCCAGCGGCGCCAACACCGTGAAGATGAAGTTTGGCCACCACGGTGCCAACCATCCGGTGCAGGATCTGGCCGAAAAGACAGTGATGATCTCCAGTCAGAACCACGGCTTTGCAGTGGATGAACAGAGCCTGCCGGCCAACCTAGCGGCGACCCACCGCTCCCTGTTTGACGGTTCCCTGCAGGGTATTCATCGCACCGACAAGCCGGCCTTCGGCTTCCAGGGGCACCCCGAGGCCAGCCCCGGTCCCCACGATGTAGCGCCCGTGTTCGATCATTTCATCGAGTTGATGAAGACCAGAGTGAATTAGCCGCAAATAACGCGAATAATTCGAAAAGGATTTTGGAAAGAGTAAGTCGTCTGGGACCATGACGATCGTAATTTGATTTGGCGAAGATTTGCGTCCAGTTACCCAACGGTTTGAGTAAATGCCCAAGCGTACAGATATTAAAAGCATCCTGATCATCGGCGCCGGTCCCATCGTGATCGGTCAGGCCTGTGAGTTCGACTACTCCGGCGCCCAGGCCTGCAAGGCGCTGCGCGAGGAGGGGTTCCGGGTGATCCTGGTCAATTCCAATCCCGCCACCATCATGACCGATCCGGAGATGGCGGATGCCACTTACATCGAGCCGATCACCTGGGAGGTAGTGGCGCGCATCATCGAGAAGGAGCAGCCGGACGCGCTGCTGCCCACCATGGGTGGCCAGACCGCGCTCAACTGCGCGCTCGACCTGGTTCGTGAGGGGGTGCTGGAGAAACACGGCGTGGAGATGATCGGCGCTTCCCGCGAGGCGATCGACAAGGCCGAGGACCGTGATCTGTTCCGCCAGGCGATGCGCAAGATCGGCCTCGACATGCCCCGTTCCGGTATCGCCCACAGCATGGAAGAGGCGCACCAGGTGCAGGCCAGCATCGGCTATCCGGCGATCATCCGTCCCTCCTTCACCATGGGCGGCAGTGGTGGTGGCATAGCCTACAACCCGGAGGAATTTATCGAGATCTGCGAGCGCGGTCTCGATCTCTCACCCACTAGCGAACTGCTGATCGAGGAGTCGATCCTCGGTTGGAAAGAGTATGAGATGGAGGTGGTGCGTGACCGCAACGACAACTGCATCATCATCTGTTCCATCGAAAACCTCGACCCGATGGGGGTGCATACCGGCGACTCGATCACTGTGGCGCCGGCCCAGACCCTGACCGACAAGGAGTACCAGATCATGCGCAACGCCTCGCTGGCGGTGTTGCGCGAGATCGGCGTCGAGACCGGTGGCTCCAACGTCCAGTTTTCCATCAACCCGGCCGACGGGCGCATGATCATCATCGAGATGAACCCGCGCGTGTCGCGCTCCTCGGCGCTTGCCTCCAAGGCCACCGGTTTCCCGATCGCCAAGGTGGCGGCCAAGCTGGCGGTGGGTTATACGCTGGACGAGCTGCAGAATGATATTACCGGCGGCGCCACTCCGGCCTCGTTTGAGCCGAGCATCGACTATGTGGTCACCAAGATACCGCGCTTCGCCTTCGAGAAGTTCCCGCTGGCCGACGATCGCCTCACCACCCAGATGAAGTCGGTGGGCGAGGTGATGGCGATCGGTCGCAGCTTCCAGGAGGCGCTGCAGAAGGCGCTGCGCGGCCTGGAGACCGGTAAATACGGCCTGTGTGAGATCGTCGATGCCGAGGCCGAGGATGTGCGCGGTACCCTGGTGCGCGAGATGCGTCTGCCCGGCCCTGAGCGCATCTGGTATCTTGCCGACGCCTTCCGCCTTGGCATGGATCTGGACGAGGTGCATGAGCACAGCCGGGTCGACCCCTGGTTCCTGGTGCAGATCGAGGAGCTGGTGAATCTGGAACGCGAGGTCGCCGGTCAGGGCATCGAGGCGCTGGATGCTGATCGCCTGCGCTACCTTAAGCGCAAGGGCTTTGCTGACAAGCGGCTTGCCATGCTCACCGGCAGCAGCGAGTCAGAGATCCGCGAGCGTCGCCATCAGGCTGGAGTTCGACCTGTGTTCAAGCGAGTCGACACCTGCGCCGCCGAGTTTGCCACCAGCACTGCCTACATGTACTCCACCTATGAAGAGGAGTGCGAGGCGATGCCCAGCGACAGGCAGAAGATTATGGTGCTGGGCGGTGGGCCCAACCGTATCGGCCAGGGCATCGAGTTCGACTACTGTTGCGTACATGCGGCGTTTGCGATGCGCGAGGATGGTTACGAGACTATCATGGTCAACTGTAACCCGGAGACCGTCTCCACCGACTACGACACCTCCGACCGTCTCTACTTCGAGCCGCTGACTCTGGAGGATGTGCTGGAGGTGATCGACAAGGAGCAGCCGGTTGGCGTGATCGTGCAGTATGGCGGCCAGACCCCGCTCAAGCTGGCGCAGGATCTGGAAGCGGCTGGCGCACCGATCATCGGTACCAGCCCCGACTCCATCGACCTGGCGGAAGATCGTGAGCGCTTCCAGAAGCTGGTGGAGAAGCTGGACCTGAAGCAGCCGCCGAACCGTACCGCCACTGAGGCGGAGCAGGCGGTGCAGCTGGCTGAGGAGATCGGCTACCCACTGGTGGTGCGCCCCTCCTATGTGTTGGGCGGGCGCGCGATGGAGATCGTCTACGGCGAGGAGGATCTGCGTCGCTACATGCGCGAGGCGGTGAGTGTCTCCAACGACTCGCCGGTGCTGCTCGATCGCTTCCTCGACGATGCCATCGAGGTCGATATCGATGCCATCTGCGACGGTAAGGATGTGTTGATCGGTAGCATCATGGAGCATATCGAACAGGCCGGCGTACACTCTGGCGACTCCGCCTGCTCACTGCCGCCCTACACCCTGTCGCCCTCGGTCCAGGATCGAATGCGCGAGCAGATCCGCCAGATGGCACTGGAGCTGAAGGTGATTGGTCTGATGAACACCCAGTTCGCGATCAAGGACGATGAGATCTACCTGCTGGAGGTCAACCCGCGCGCCTCACGTACCGTGCCCTTTGTCTCCAAGGCGACCGGGGTGCCGCTGGCCAAGGTGGCGGCGCGCTGCATGGCCGGCACCAGTCTTGCCGAGCAGGGTTTCACCAAAGAGGTGATCCCGGAGAACTACTTCGTCAAGGAGGCGGTCTTCCCCTTCGTCAAGTTCCCCGGCGTCGATACCGTGCTGGGGCCGGAGATGAAGTCTACCGGCGAGGTGATGGGAGTCGGCAAGAGCTTTGGTGAGGCCTACAATAAGGCGATCCTCGGTGGTGGCTCAGCGTTGCCGCAAGGTGGCAAGGCGCTGATCAGCGTGCGTGATGCAGATAAGGTACGGGCGGTGCGAGTCGCCAAGGACCTGCACGAGCTGGGCTTTGAACTCTGTGCCACCGGTGGCACTGCCAAAGCGATCAACGTGGCCGATATCCCCTGCGAACGGGTCAACAAGGTGAAAGAGGGGCGTCCGCACATTGTGGACATGATCAAGAATCGCGAGATCTCCTTCATCGTCAATACCACCGAGGGGGCCAAGGCGATTGCAGATTCGGCTGAGATCCGTCGTGCTGCACTGCAGCACAAGGTGAGTTATACCACCACCATCTCAGGCGCTGAGGCGACCTGTCTGGCACTGAAACAGTTGGACGCGGTGAGTGTGAACCGCTTGCAGGATCTGCATAGCTGATCCCCTTTATTGCATGAGTGTGACATATGAATAAAGTACCGTTGACCGCCCGGGGTGCGAACAAGCTCCAGGAAGAGTTGCAAGAGTTAAAGAGTGTGGCGCGGCCGCAGGTGATCAAGGCGATCGCCGAGGCGCGTGCGCATGGTGACCTGAAAGAGAACGCCGAGTATCACGCGGCCCGTGAGCAGCAGAGTTTCATCGAAGGCCGTATCAAGGATATCGAAGGCAAGCTCTCACATGCCCAGATCATCGATGTCACTACCATCAACGCCAACGGTAAGGTGGTGTTTGGCGCTACCGTGGATGTGATAGAGCTGGATAATAATGAGGAGCATACCTTCCAGATCGTTGGTGACGACGAGGCCGACATCAAGAGCGGCCTGATCTCGGTCAGCTCGCCGATCGCCCGCGCCCTGATCGGCAAAGCGGAGGGCGACGAGGTCAATCTGGAGACCCCCGGCGGCCTGCGCGAGTTCGAGGTGCTGGAGATTCGTTACGAGTAGCTAGCGGACCAGGGCCGGCCCCGCCCAGGCATGAAAAGACCGGGTTGTCGCTCAGACGATGATCCGGTTTTTCTTTTTCTCGGGGTTGGCGCGGTAGAAGATCGCCACCCGGCCGATGATCTGCACCAGTGCAGCGCCGCTCTGTTCGGTGATCGCGCTGCTGAGTTGTTCCCGCTCCGCCTTGTCGGCGCCGGCCAGCTTGACCTTGATCAGCTCGTGGTGGCTCAGGGCGAGTTCAATCTCGCTCATCACGTTTTCGCTCAGGCCATGCTGGCCGATGATGACAACCGGTTTGAGATGGTGGGCGAGCTGTTTTAGTTTGCGATTCTGTTGAGTGCTTAAGGCCATCTGGGCATTTCCTGGTGCAAAAGGTGGCGAATTTTATCCCAGTAGTCCGGCAAAGTCAGATTATTTCCATGAATCAGAGGCGGTTATTGGCCGTGGGTCGTTATGAAAAAAAGCAAGAGCAGCCGCAGGTGGCTCGATCGGCACTTCAATGATGAGTATGTAAAGCGCGCGCAGAAACTGGGGTATCGTTCACGTGCGGTCTTCAAGCTACTGGAAATTCAGGAGAAAGGCCGCCTGATCAAGCCGGGCATGCGGGTCGTGGACCTGGGTGCGGCGCCGGGTGGTTGGTCACAAGTGGCGCGTGATTTGGTGGGGGAGAAGGGCAGAGTGGTCGCCCTGGATATCCTCGAGATGGACCCGATTGCCGGTGTCACCATCATTCAGGGTGATTTCCGAGAGGAGGGGCCGCTCGCGCAGCTGCGTGAGCAGCTCGCCGGCGAGCCGGTGGACCTTGTAATTTCCGATATGGCGCCCAATGTTACGGGTATGGTCACTGTGGATCAGCCGCGCTCTATGTATTTGTGCGAACTGGCGCTCGATTTTGCCAAGGAGGTGCTGCGACCTGGGGGTGGCTTCGTGGTAAAGGTGTTCCAGGGAGAGGGTTTTGACGACTATCTGCGCGAGATGCGACAGGCCTTTGGCCGGGTGGTGAGCCGCAAACCCCGCTCGTCTCGGGCCAAAAGCCGCGAGATTTACCTGGTAGCCGGGAACTTCAAGTTATAGTACGGTACCAAGCTGCCTGTAAGCCGGCGTTTCCTGATCAGCAGGGGCGAGCCAGAAGACTCTTTAAAAGAGGGATAAGACGTTTGAACGAAATGGCAAAGAATCTGATTCTCTGGGTGGTGATCGCCGTCGTCCTGATGACGATTTTCAATAACTTCAGCACCACTCAGACCAAGCCTCAGCAGATGGCCTATTCGGAGTTCATCAGCAAGGTCAAGGCCGGCTCGGTGAAAGAGGTCACCATCAGTGGCCGCAACATCGATGGCACGCTGCACGACGGCAAGCACTTCTCCACCTACAGCCCGGGTGATGACGGCCTGATCAGCGATCTGCTCAACGGCCAGGTGGAGATCGAAGCGACTCCGCCGGAGAAGCCCTCGCTGTTGATGAACATCCTGATCAACTGGTTTCCTCTGTTCGTTTTGATCGGACTGTGGATCTTCTTCATGCGCCAGATGCAGGGCGGCGGCGGTGGTCGCGGCGCCATGTCGTTTGGCAAGAGCAAGGCGCGTATGCTCGGTGAGGACCAGATCAAGGTCTCCTTCAGCGATGTGGCCGGCGTGGAGGAGGCCAAGGAGGAGGTCACCGAGATGGTCGACTTCCTGCGCGACCCCTCCAAGTTTCAGAAGCTCGGCGGCAAGATCCCCAAGGGAGTGTTGATGGTCGGCTCGCCGGGTACCGGTAAGACGCTGCTGGCCCGGGCCATCGCCGGCGAGGCCAAGGTGCCGTTTTTCACCATCTCTGGTTCCGATTTCGTGGAGATGTTCGTGGGTGTAGGCGCCTCTCGGGTGCGCGATATGTTTGAGCAGGCGAAGAAGCATGCGCCCTGCATCATCTTCATCGATGAGATCGATGCGGTCGGTCGCCATCGTGGGGCCGGCCTGGGTGGTGGTCATGACGAACGTGAGCAGACCCTCAACCAGCTGTTGGTGGAGATGGATGGCTTCGAGGGCAACGAGGGCGTGATCGTGATCGCCGCGACCAACCGTCCCGACGTGCTCGACCCGGCGTTGCTGCGTCCCGGTCGTTTCGACCGCCAGGTGGTGGTGCCGTTGCCCGATGTGCGCGGTCGCGAGCAGATCCTCAAAGTCCACCTGCGCAAGGTGGCGGCAGGAGACGATGTCAAAGCATCGATCATCGCCCGCGGTACCCCCGGCTTCTCCGGCGCCGATCTGGCTAACCTGGTCAACGAGGCGGCGCTGTTCGCCGCCCGTGCCAACATGAAGATGGTCGGCATGGCGGAGATGGAGAAGGCCAAGGATAAGATCATGATGGGCGCCGAGCGGCGCAGCATGGTGATGAGCGACGAGGAGAAGAGTCTTACCGCCTACCATGAGGCGGGTCACGCCATCGTCGGTCGGCTGGTGCCCTCCCACGACCCGGTCTACAAGGTCAGTATCATCCCGCGCGGCCGCACTCTGGGTGTGACCATGTTTCTGCCGGAGGAGGATCGCTACAGCATGAGCAAGGAGCATCTGGAAAGCCAGATCTCCAGCCTGTTCGGCGGTCGTATTGCCGAGGAGCTAACCTTCGGTCCTGACAAGGTGACCACCGGCGCGCAGAACGACATCGAGCGCGCCACCGAGATTGCCCGCAGCATGGTGACCAAGTGGGGACTCTCCTCGCGGCTTGGTCCGCTGACCTACGGTGAGGAGGAGGGTGAAGTCTTTCTCGGTCGTTCGGTGACCCAGCACAAGAATGTCTCTGATGACACCGCACATGCCATCGACGAGGAGATCCGTGGCTTTATCGACCACAACTATCAGCGTGCGGAGCGTATTCTCACCGAGAATATCGATAAGCTAAAGATGATGGCGGAGGCGCTGATCAAGTACGAGACGATCGACGCGGATCAGATCAACGACATCATGGAGGGCAGAGTGCCACGTCCACCGAAAGATTGGGACGACTCTGAATCTGATTCCACCGGCGGTGCCGCTAGTGGTAATTCGGCAGCCTCGTCCGGAGATTCATCCGATACTCTGGGTGATCCGGCAAACCAGCACTGATCCCACCCCAGTCTGCACTTGAAACTCGACTGCGCAGGCAAGCCCATCGACCTGAGTTCCGCTCAGGTCATGGGCATTCTCAATCTTACCCCCGACTCCTTCTCTGACGGCGGCCGTTTTCTGGCCGCTGATGCGGCGCTCGCGCACGCACGTCAGATGGTGGCAGAGGGGGCGGCGATCATCGATATCGGCGGCGAGTCGACCCGCCCAGGCGCCGCGTCGGTCTCCGAGCAGCAGGAGCTGGACCGGGTGATCCCGCTCATCGAGGCGCTAGCCGGTGAGATCGATCGGCCGATCTCCATCGACACCAGCAAGCCGGCGGTGATGCGCGAGGCGGTGACTGCCGGCGCCGGTCTGATCAACGATGTGATGGCGCTACGGGCGCCGGGAGCGCTCGAGACTGCGGCACGGCTGCAGGTGCCAGTCTGTCTGATGCACATGCAGGGTGAGCCGCGTAGCATGCAATCCTCCCCTCACTATCAGGATGTGGTGGCCGAGGTGGCGGCGTTTCTGCGCCAGCGGATGGCCGCCTGCGAGCAGGCTGGCATCGCTGCCGGGCAGATCCTGCTCGACCCGGGGTTTGGTTTCGGTAAGACTCTGGAGCACAATCTTGCGTTGCTAAAGGGGCTGCCAGCGCTCGCCGGATTGGGGGCGCCGCTGCTGGTGGGGATCTCACGCAAGTCGATGATCGGTGCGCTACTTGATGATGCACCGGTGGGGCAGCGTCTCTACGGCAGTCTGGCGGCGGCGGTGATGGCGGTTGCCAACGGCGCTAGAGTGATCCGCAGCCACGATGTGCGGGCGACTGTAGATGCGCTCCGGGTCGCATCAGCCGTCATATAAAAAACGTATTATTCTCTGCTTGCCGTCGTAGGCGGTGGTGATCTTGCTTTTGGGCTTTCAAATTGACTTGGAACACCCTCCGGGTGTCGGCAAAAGATAAGGAGGAGAGAGTGGAGCGACGCTATTTTGGAACCGATGGTATCCGTGGTCGTCTGGGCGAGGGGGCGATCACCCCTGAGTTTGTTCTGAAGCTTGGGTGGTCGGTTGGTCGGGTGCTCGGTCAGGAGGCCAACAGTCGCGTATTGATCGGTAAAGATACCCGCCTCTCCGGCTATCTGCTGGAGTCGGCCCTGGAGGCCGGGCTTTCGGCGGCCGGTGTCAATATCCGTCTGCTGGGGCCGATGCCGACCCCCGGTATCGCTTATTTGACTCGCACTCTGCATGCCCAGGCGGGCATAGTGATCAGCGCCTCGCACAACCCCTATCAGGACAACGGCATCAAATTCTTCTCCGCGCAGGGTTGCAAGCTTCCCGATGAGGTGGAACTGGCGATCGAGGCGCAGATGGATAAGCCGATGTTCACTGTCGAGGCGGCCGATCTGGGGCGCGCCGACCGGGTGGATGATGCCGAGGGTCGCTACATCGAGTTCTGCAAGTCGACCATTCCGCTGGGTATGAGTCTGGCGGGGATGAAGATCGTGGTCGACTGTGCCCATGGTGCCACCTACAACATCGCCCCCTTCGTACTGGATGAGCTGGGCGCGGATGTGATCGCCATCGGCAATGAGCCGAATGGGCTGAATATCAACGATGGCGTCGGCTCGACCCACCCGGAATATCTCAGCCAGGCAGTGCTCGATAACCAGGCTGATCTGGGTATCGCGCTGGATGGTGATGGTGACCGGCTGATCATGGTCGATGACGAGGGTACGGAGGTCGATGGTGATGAGATCCTCTACATTATCGCCTGCTCGCGGCTGCGCGAAGGTATGCTCAAAGGGGCCGTGGTCGGTACCCTGATGAGCAATCTTGGTCTGGAAAATGCCCTGAAGGATCAAGGCGTGGTGTTCGAGCGGACCAACGTGGGTGATCGCTACATCATGGAGAAGCTGAAGAAGAAGGGTTGGCTGCTGGGCGGCGAGCAGTCGGGGCATATCATCTGCCTTGATCGCACCACGACCGGTGATGGTATCGTCTCGGCGCTGCAGGTGCTGGCGGAGATCAAACAGACTGGCCGGTCGTTGCGTGAGCTGGCATCCGGTATGGGTAAATACCCGCAGACGCTGATCAATGTGCGCCTGGGCGAACGCCCGGCGGCCGAGGTGATGGGCTCGGAGACGATCGAGCGGAGTGTGCGAGAGGTCGAGGTGGAGCTGGGCAAGCGGGGTCGGGTGCTGCTGCGGCCCTCAGGTACCGAGCCGCTGATCCGCGTGATGTTGGAGGGCCAGGACGAGCAGCAGATCCTCGATCTGGGGCAGCGGCTGGCTGATGTGGTGCGGGAGTCGGCCTGAATCTTGTCGGAGTCCCCATGGCTGGTCGGAGGGTGTTTGGCAACATAGCTCAGGCCCGAAACAGGCTTGAAAAAAGCCGTTTCGTCGTTGATTTTGCAGGCGCTGGGCTGTAAGCTAGCGCGCCTTATTCAGTAGCAGGAGTTCAGGAAGATGCGTAAGCCTCTGGTTGCAGGCAACTGGAAAATGAACGGTTCTCTGGAGAGTGTCCGGGAGCTGCTCGAAGGCCTCAAGTCGGGTATCGATGCCGTGAGCAATGCTGAGGTGGCGGTCTGCCCGCCCTACGTCTTTATTCCTGAGGTTCAGAAGTTGCTGGATGGCAGCGCCATCAGCTGGGGTGGTCAGGATCTCTCTGTCGAGGTCTTTGGCGCCTATACTGGTGAGATTGCCGGTTCCATGCTGAATGACTTTGGCTGCAAGTATGCGATCGTCGGTCACTCCGAGCGCCGTAGCTATCACGGCGAAAGCGACGAGCTGGTGGCGAAGAAGTTCGCCGCCGCGCGCGCTGGCGGTCTGGTGCCGATCCTCTGTGTCGGTGAGACCCTTGAGGAGCGTGAGCAGGGCATCACCGAGGATGTTTGCGCACGTCAGCTCGATGCGGTCATCGATCTGGTGGGCGTGGATGGACTGGCATGTGGCGTGATCGCCTATGAGCCGGTCTGGGCAATCGGCACCGGCAAGACGGCGACTCCTGAGCAGGCGCAGGATGTGCATGCCTTTATCCGCGGACGGATCGCGGAGAAGAGTGCCGAGGTTGCCGAGGGTATGCGGATCCTCTACGGTGGCTCGATGAAGCCTGGTAATGCCAAAGAGTTGATTGGCAAGCCGGATATCGATGGTGGTCTGATCGGTGGTGCGTCCTTGGTTGCCGAGGATTTTCTGGGTATTTGCACCGCTGCCAATTAAGTGTTGCGGTAACGACGAATCAAATAATGCAGACGATACTGGTAGTTTTTCATTTGTTTCTTGCCATCGGCCTGATAGGGCTGGTGCTGATGCAGCATGGCAAGGGCGCGGATGCGGGTGCCGCCTTTGGTAGTGGAGCCTCTGCCACTGTGTTTGGCGCACAGGGTTCGGCATCCTTCCTCTCCAGGGCGACAGCGCTGCTGGCGGCGCTGTTTTTTATTACCAGTATCGCGCTGGCCGTTTTTGCCAGCCAGAAACGCGAGCCTGAGGGTTTGATGGATGCGGTTGGTGATGCGCCGGCAGCGGTTATCGAGCAGCAGGAGAGTGCCTCAGATCTGCCAGTGGTGGCTGCGCCTGCAGCGCCTGAAGCAGATGTTCCTGTGCCCGCGGCGCTTGAAGCAGATGTTCCTAAGCCTGCAGGGGGCGAGTAAGACAAAATTTGCCGATGTGGTGGAATTGGTAGACACGCTATCTTGAGGGGGTAGTGGCGTAAGCCGTGCCGGTTCAAATCCGGCCATCGGCACCATCTCTGAACGGTATCATCGGAGTCTCGGTGACACCGTTTTTTTATGCCAGCAAAAGCGGTATAACTAATTGATATTAAAGAAAATATATAAAGTGACTAGCTTGACAGAGGGGGGTGTCTGCTTTAGACTTTTCGCCCCAGATAGTTCGTGCAAAACGAAAGGCTGATCGTCCGGAGGGGGCGGCATAATAATGCTAGAAAACTATTTGCCCATCCTGATCTTTGTTGGGGTGGCGATCGTGATAGGGGCTGTGGTTATCGGTATGGGTTTCCTGTTGGGAACGCGCAAGCCCGATAGCGAGAAGCTGTCACCCTATGAGTGTGGTTTCGAGGCCTTTGAAGATGGGCGCATGAAGTTTGATGTGCGTTTTTATCTGGTGGCGATCCTCTTCATAATCTTCGATCTGGAGATTGCCTTCCTATTCCCCTGGGCTGTGGTGCTGGAGAAGATCGGCATGGTCGGCTACCTGGCGATGATGCTGTTTCTCGGTATCCTGGTCATCGGCTTCATCTATGAATGGAAGAAGGGAGCGCTCGAGTGGGAATAGAAGGCATCCTTGAAGAGGGCGTGATCACCACGACAGCCGATAAGCTGATCAACTGGGCGCGTACCGGATCGCTCTGGCCAATGACGTTTGGCCTCGCCTGCTGTGCGGTAGAGATGATGCATGCGGCTGCAGCCCGTTACGATATGGATCGCTTTGGCATCGTATTTCGCCCCAGTCCCCGTCAGTCTGACGTGATGATCGTTGCCGGTACTCTAGTCAACAAGATGGCGCCGGCGCTGCGCAAGGTCTACGACCAGATGGCCGAGCCGCGTTGGGTGATCTCCATGGGTTCCTGTGCCAACGGTGGTGGCTACTATCATTACTCCTACGCGGTGGTGCGTGGCTGCGACCGCGTGGTGCCGGTGGATATTTACGTGCCTGGCTGTCCGCCCACCGCGGAGGCGCTGCTGTACGGGATAATCCAGTTGCAGGATAAGATTCGGCGTACCTGTACGATCGCCCGCTAGGTGGAGAGGATATGAGTTCTAACGAGCAATCACCGATGCAGCTGCGCCTCCAAGGATTGGTTGGGGATCTCGAGGAGCGTTTCTCCGCGCTGGGATGCGACGTCGTGCATACCCTTGGTGAGGTGACAATGCGGGTGCCGCGGCAACGGCTGCTCGAAGTTGCCGTTGCGCTGCGTGACGAAGATGTATTTCGTTTCGAAGAGGTCATCGACGTCTGTGGTGTCGACTACTCGACTTACGGTCAGGGCGAATGGCAGACCGAGCAGGCCTCAGCGCAGGGTTTTGGGCGCGGTGTCCAGCGGGATGCGGAGCTTCAGTTAGATGCCGAGGAACGTTTCGCCGTTGTCTACCATCTGCTTTCGGTGACCAATAACATGCGGCTGCGGCTGCGCGTGTTTGGTGATACTGGGCAGCCCGTGGTGCCTTCTGTGGTCGAGGTATGGCGAGGCGCTGACTGGTTCGAACGCGAGGCCTTCGATCTCTATGGCATCCTCTTCGATGGACATCCCGATCTGCGTCGCATCCTCACCGACTACGGTTTTATCGGCCATCCGTTCCGTAAAGATTTTCCTCTCATTGGTCAGGTCGAGATGCGTTACGACCCCGAGCAGCAGCGTGTTATCTACGAGCCGGTGAGTATCGAGTCACGCACCCTGGTGCCCCGCGTGGTTCGCAACAGCAACAGCAGCAGCGCTGCCGGTGAATCGCCTGAACAGCAGGACTCCGCTGATGCCTGAGATTCGCAACTACACCCTGAACTTTGGTCCCCAGCACCCGGCTGCCCACGGCGTATTGCGCCTGGTGCTGGAGATGGACGGCGAGGTGATCGAGCGCGCCGATCCGCACATTGGTCTACTGCATCGCGCCACCGAGAAGCTGGCAGAGTCCAAGCCCTATAACCAAAGCATTCCCTACATGGACCGCCTCGACTACGTCTCGATGATGTGTAACGAGCACGGCTATGTGCTGGCCATCGAGAAGTTGCTGGGGGTGGAGGTGCCACTGCGTGCGCAGTATATCCGCACCATGTTCGACGAGATTACCCGCATCCTCAACCATCTGATGTGGCTCGGCACCCATGCGCTCGATGTTGGCGCGATGACGGTCTTCCTCTACGCCTTTCGTGAACGTGAGGATCTGATGGACTGCTACGAGGCGGTCTCCGGCGCGCGTATGCACGCCGCCTACTATCGCCCGGGTGGCGTCTATCGCGATCTACCGGATCAGATGCCGCAGTACCAGCAGAGTCAGTGGACCACCGGCCGCGACGTGGGCCGGCGCAATGAGGCTCGGCAGGGTTCGCTGCTCGACTTCATCGGGGATTTCGCCGATCGCTTCCCAGCCCTGGTCGACGAGTATGAGACCCTGTTGACCGACAACCGGATCTGGAAACAGCGCACCGTCGGGATTGGTGTGGTCTCGCCGGAACGGGCGCTGCAGTTGGGTTTTACGGGGCCGATGCTGCGCGGTTCAGGAGTTGAGTGGGATCTGCGCAAGAAGCAGTCCTACGCCGCCTACGATAAGGTCGATTTCGATATCCCGGTGGGTGTCACCGGCGATAGCTATGACCGTTATCTGGTGCGCATCGAAGAGTTGCGCCAGTCCAACCGTATCATCAAGCAGTGCGTCGAATGGCTGCGCAACAACCCGGGGCCGGTGATGGTCGACGATCACAAGATTGCGCCGCCGAGCCGGTCTGACATGAAGGGCGATATGGAGGGGTTGATCCACCACTTCAAGCTATTCAGCGAAGGCTATTGCCCACCAGCCGGTGAAGTCTACGCTGCGGTGGAGGCACCCAAAGGCGAATTCGGCTGTTACATCATTTCTGACGGTGCCAATAAGCCCTACCGTCTGAAGATTCGTGCGCCGGGTTTTGCCCACCTCGCCGCGATGGATGAGATGGTTAAGGGGCATATGCTTGCGGATGTGGTGGCTGTGATCGGCACCATGGACGTGGTCTTTGGTGAGATCGACCGCTAGAGCTGTGAAATGAGCACGACAGAAGCAAACAACAAAGTGGAACTCTTCTCCTCTGAGGTGCGAGAAGAGATCGACCGTTGGGTAGCAAAATACCCGGCGGAGTGGAGGCAGTCTGCAGTGATGGCCGCACTGCGTATCGTCCAGGACGCCAATGGCGGCTGGCTGACCACTGCGCTGATGGACGACGTGGCTGCCTATCTCGATATGGCGCCGATTGCGGTCTACGAGGTGGCGACTTTCTACTCGATGTATGAGCTGAAACCGGTCGGCAAGCATAAGATCTGCATCTGCACCAACGTCTCCTGCATGATCAACAACTCCGATCGCATCGTCGAGCATCTGGAGAAACGTCTCGGCATCGGTCTCGGGCAGACCACTGAAGATGGCCGCTTCACTCTGAAAGAGGTGGAGTGCCTGGGTGCCTGCGGTGGCGCACCGATGATGCAGATCGGACGACAGTATTACGAAAACCTTACCCCCGAGATCGTCGATTCGATCCTCGATGGGCTGGAGTAGGCGGATGGCGAACGAAGTCTGTTTACGTAACCTCGATCAGGAGCGTCCCTGGCTACTGGAGCAGTACCAGAGCCGTGGCGGCTATGAGGTACTGAAGAAGATCCTCAAAGAGAAGACACCGCCCGAACAGCTCATCGAAGAGGTAAAGCAATCCGGTCTGCGCGGCCGTGGCGGCGCGGGCTTTCCCACCGGTCTGAAGTGGAGCTTTATCACCCGCAACGCACCGGGTCAGAAATATGTGGTTTGCAACTCGGACGAGGGCGAGCCAGGTACCTTCAAGGATCGCGACATCCTGCGCTACAACCCGCATCAGCTGATCGAGGGCATGATCATCGCCGGCTACTGCATCGGCGCTACCTGCGGCTACAATTACATCCGAGGTGAGTTCTGGGAACCTTACGAACGTTTCGAGGCGGCCCTGGAAGAGGCCCGCGCAGCCGGCTTGCTCGGTGAGGATCTGTTCGGTTCCGGCTTTGACTTTGAACTGCACGCCCACCTTGGCGCGGGTGCCTACGTCTGCGGTGAGGAGACCGCGCTGCTCGAGTCGATCGAGGGTAAAAAGGGGCAGCCGCGCTTCAAGCCGCCGTTTCCGGCCCACTTTGGTCTCTACGGCCGACCCACCATCATCAACAATACCGAATCCCTCGCCTCGATCCCGATGATCCTGGAGAAGGGCGGTAAGTGGTTCGCTGACGTGGGCGTAAAGAACAGCGGCGGTTCCAAACTCTTCTCCATCTCCGGCAATCTGAACAACCCCGGTGTGTTCGAGATCCCCATGGGCACCCCCTTCTCTGAGCTGTTGGAGATGGCCGGTGGCATGAAGGATGGGCGCAAGATCAAGGCGGTGATCCCCGGCGGTTCCTCCTCGCCGGTCATCCCCGGCGAGATGATGATGGATCTGACCATGGACTACGATGCCATCGCCAACGCCGGTTCGATGTTGGGCTCAGGCGCGGTAATCGTGCTCGACGACACCAACTGCATGGTCAGGGTGCTGGAACGCATGTCCTACTTCTACCATGAAGAGTCCTGCGGTCAGTGCACCCCCTGCCGGGAAGGCACCGGCTGGCTCTATCGAGTGGTGAGCCGGATCGAGAACGGCAAGGGTTGCCAGGAGGATCTGGATCTGCTGGATGATGTGGCTGCGAAGATCGCCGGACGCACCATCTGCGCCTTGGGCGATGCGGCAGCAATGCCGGTGCAGGGCATGCTCAAGTACTTCCGGGATGAATTCCAATACCACATCGATCATCAGAGATGCATGGTCGGTAATGGCCAGACTCAGTAAAGGGACGAAGCACGCCAATGACTGAGGAATCCATGGTAACCATCGAGGTGAACGGCCAGCCGCTGCAGGTGAAGCCCGGCGCGATGCTCATCGAAGTCACCGATGAGGCAGGCATCAGCATCCCTCGATTCTGTTATCACAAAAAACTGTCGATCTCCGCCAACTGCCGCCAGTGTCTGGTGGAGGTGGAAAACGCCCCCAAGCCGATGCCAGCTTGCGCCACGCCGGTAATGGATGGCATGAAGGTGCAGACCCGCTCGCCCAAGGCGCTGGCAGCGCAGAAGGGCACCATGGAGTTTCTGCTGATCAACCATCCGCTCGATTGCCCAATTTGTGACCAGGGTGGTGAGTGTGAGCTGCAGGACGTGGCGATGGGCTACGGCAGTGATGTCTCCCGCTTTGCCGAGGGCAAGCGGGTGGTGCCGCAGAAGGATATTGGTCCGCTGATCGCCACCGATATGACCCGCTGCATCCACTGTACGCGCTGTGTGCGCTTCGGTGACGAGATCGCCGGCATCCGCGAACTGGGTGCCACCGGTCGCGGTGAGCACATGGTGATCGGTACCTATGTGGCGAAGACTGTCGATTCGGAGCTCTCCGGTAACATCATCGATCTCTGCCCGGTGGGCGCGCTGACCTCCAAACCCTTTCGCTTCTCCGCCCGCGCTTGGGAATTGGTCCAAGTCGAAGGCATCGCACCCCACGACGCAGTGGGTTCCAATATCAACCTGCATCTGCGTGGTAACCGCGTGATGCGGGTCCATCCGCGCGACAACGAGTCGATCAACGAGAGTTGGATCTCCGATCGCGACCGCTTCAGCTACGAAGGGCTGAACAGCGACAATCGCCTTACCAGCCCGATGGTGAAGAAGAATGGCGAGTGGCAGGAGAGCAGCTGGGAGATGGCGCTGGAGATGGCGGCCGCGGGCCTGCGTGAGGTGGGCAGTGGCGATCAGATCGGCAGCCTAGTGTCGCCCACATCGACGCTTGAAGAGCTCTACCTGGCGCAGAAGATCACTCGTGGTCTCGGCAGCAATCATATCGACCACCGCCTGCGCCAGGGCGATTTCCGCCTGGATGGCGCCGAGCCTGAACTGGCTTGGCTGGGCATGCCGATCGCTGATCTTGAACAGCTCGATGCGGCGCTGCTGGTCGGCTGCAATCTACGTAAAGAACAACCGATTCTCGGGCACCGCCTGCGCAAGGCGGTGTTGGATGGGGCGGATATCCGCTACATCACGCCGCTGCAGTTGGACCTGAACTATGTCGCCGAGCAACAGGTCTGCAGCCCGGCAGAGATGGTCAGTAGGCTGGCGGCTATCGCCGGTGCGCTGGGTGCCTCCACGGATGGCGCTCTGGGCAAGTTGATCAAGGCTGCCAAGGCGGATGAGGCTGCCAAGGCTGCAGCGAACGCCCTGAAGCAGGCCAACAATGCATGCGTAATGTTGGGCGCCCTGGCCTCGGCGCATCCCGACTACTCCATCCTCTGTGGACTCGCCGCGGCAGTGGCTGAAGCGGCAGCGGCGAAGCTCGCGTTGGTCCCCGCCGCCGCCAACAGTGTGGGGGCCCGGCTGGCGGGTGCGGCGCCCCATCTACTGCCCGGCGCGAAACGTGCTGCGGATTCTGGCAACGATGCGCTGAAGATGCTCAAACTGCCGCTCAAGGCCTATCTGCTGATGGGTGTGGAGCCGGCGGCAGACTGCTGGGATCCGGCTGTCGCCCAGTCAGCTCTGAAGAGCGCTGATCTGGTGGTGGCGCTGACCACCCATCGCACGGCCTCTCTCGACAGCTGTGCCGATATCCAGCTGCCGGTGGCAGCTTTCGCCGAGACCGCCGGTAGCTATGTGAATGCGGCGGGCGAGTGGCAGTCGTTCCGTGGTGCGGTCAAGCCACAGGGCGAGGCACGTCCGGCTTGGAAGGTATTGCGGGTTTTGGGCAATCTGCTTGATCTGCAGGGCTTTGACTACACCGCTTGTGAAGAGGTGCGCGACGAGCTGGCTGCAGTGTGCGACGGTGCGATCCCTGATAACCAGGTTGGCAGAGTCGAGTCGGTGGAGCTGGCAAGTGGCGGCAGTAGCCTGATGCGAGTCGGTGAGGTGCCGATCTACGCTTCTGATCTGCTGGTGCGCCAGGCCAAATCGTTGCAGCAGACCGGGGATGCCCGAGCGGCGCTGATTCGCGTGAATGGTAAGGTGGCGCGTCAGGCCGGGCTGGAGGATGGCGCCTCGGTGGTCGCTGATCAGAACGGTAACCGGGCCGAGTTGCTGTTGCAGGTGGATGAACGGGTTCCCGCTGGATGTGTCTGGATTCCAAGCGGGCTGGAGGGCACGCAGGCGCTGGGCCCACAGTTTGGCGAAGTGACCCTGGAGAAGGCGTAAGCGATGGAATTTTTTATCAGCATCTGGGAACTCCTGCCGGCGGGGTTGCAGACCCTGATCTGGACCCTGCTGAAGATCGTGGCGATCGTTGCGCCGCTGATGTTGCTGGTGGCCTACTTCACCTATGCCGAGCGCAAGATCATCGGCTACATGCAGGTGCGTGTCGGCCCCAACCGGGTCGGGCCGAAGGGCTGGCTGCAGCCGATCGCCGACGCGGTCAAGCTGATGTTCAAAGAGATCGTCATCCCGAGCAGCGCCAACAAGATCTTGTTCGTGATTGCGCCGGCGCTGTTTCTGGGGCCGGCACTGGCCGCCTGGGCGGTGTTCCCGTTCAGTGAGGAGCTGGTGCTGGCGAATATCAATGCCGGTCTGCTCTATATCCTGGCGATGACCTCGCTGGGGGTCTACGGTGTGATCATCGCCGGTTGGGCCTCCAACTCAAAATATGCCTTTCTTGGCGCAATGCGCTCCGCAGCGCAGATCGTCTCCTACGAGATCGCCATGGGCTTTGCTCTGGTGGGCGTGCTGGTGGCGGCGGGTAGCCTGAATCTGGGCGCCATCGTCAATGCCCAGCACGGCGGGCTCTTCTCCTGGTTCTGGCTGCCATTGTTGCCGCTGTTTGTGGTCTATGTAATCTCCGGCGTGGCAGAGTCGAACCGTGCGCCATTCGACGTAGCGGAGGGTGAGTCGGAGATCGTGGCGGGGTTTCATATCGACTATTCGGGCATGACGTTTGCTGCCTTCTTTCTCGCCGAGTACGCCAACATGATCCTGATCTCGGCGCTGACCGCGCTGATGTTCATGGGTGGCTGGCTCTCCCCCTTTGAAGGCTGGCCGGTGCTCGGTGCGCTGTTCGACTGGGTGCCTGGTTTTGTCTGGTTGGTGTTTAAGACCGCGTTCTTCATGTTTCTGTTTCTATGGTTGCGTGCGACCTTTCCGCGTTACCGCTATGACCAGATCATGCGGCTCGGCTGGAAAGTGTTCATCCCGATCACCATCGTCTGGATCGCAGTGGTGGGTCTGGCGGTGGTCTATCAGCTCCCCTGGTGGTTCGATTGAGAGGCTCTGACCAATGAATGCACTGACCAACTATTTCAAGAGCCTGTTCCTGCTGGAGCTGTTGCGTGGCTTGCGGCTGACCGGACGCTACCTGTTTAAGCGCAAGTTCACGGTGATGTATCCGGAGGAGAAGGCGCCAGTCTCGCCGCGCTTTCGTGGTCTGCACGCGCAACGTCGCTATGCCAGCGGCGAGGAGCGTTGTATCGCCTGCAAGCTGTGTGAGGCGACTTGTCCGGCGCTGGCGATCACTATCGAAGCTTCGCCCCGTGAGGATGGTTCGCGGCGCACCACACGCTACGACATCGATCTGTTCAAGTGCATCTTCTGCGGTTACTGTCAGGAGTCCTGCCCGGTGGACGCGATCGTCGAAACCCGCATCTACGAGTATCACTTTGAGAACCGAGAAGATGCGGTGATGACAAAACAGAAATTGCTGGCGCTGGGCGATAAGTATGAGGCCCAGCTCGCAGCAGATATCGAGGCCCAGGCGAGATATCGCTGAGCCTGGAAGATTAGCCAACCCGGTTGGATGACCCCGATGACCTTTGAAAAGATTGTCTTTTATGTTTTGGCGGCGCTCCTGATCTTTGCCGCCACGATGGTGATCACCCGGCGTAATCCGGTGCACTCGGCGCTGTTTTTGATCGTTGCGTTTGTCGCAACCAGCGGGCTCTGGCTGCTGGCGGAGGCGGAGTTTCTCGCGATGACCCTGGTGCTGGTCTACGTCGGTGCGGTGATGGTGCTGTTCCTGTTTGTGGTGATGATGCTCGATATTGAGATCGCCACCCTCCGGGCAGGCTTTATTCGCTATCTGCCGGTCGGACTGGTGATGGCAGTGGCGATGGGCGCAGAGCTGTTGCTGGTGGTGGGACCACAGAACTTTGGTCTTGAGAAGTTTGCAGCGCCTGCGCGTCATGCAGCCGACTACAGCAATACAGAGGAGCTCGGCAGCGTGCTCTACACGGTCTATATGTATCCGTTTGAGATTGCCGCGGTGATCCTGCTGGTGGCGATTATTGCTGCAATCAGACTGACCATGCGTAAACGTCCCGAGAACAAGAGCATCGATCCATCCCAACAGGTGGTGGTGAAGCGTGCTGATCGGGTGCGGATGGTGCAGATGGACGCAGAGAAGAGTTAGGAGTTGGGTCTGTGATAGCGCTTTCAGATTATCTTGTAGTGGGTGCCATCCTGTTTGCCCTGAGCATTGCAGGCATCTTCCTGAATCGTAAGAACGTGATCATCCTGCTGATGTGTATCGAGTTGATGCTGTTGGCGGTCAATATCAACTTTGTTGCCTTCTCCCATTTTCTCGGGGATAGCGCGGGTCAGGTGTTCGTCTTCTTTATCCTGACGGTGGCCGCAGCAGAGGCGGCGATCGGGTTGGCGCTGCTGGTGGTGCTGTTCCGCAGCAGGCGCAGCATCAATGTTGAGGATATGGATGCCCTGAAGGGGTAGTGTGCGGCGCGGGTGCGCGATGTCGTGCTCCGCATGAATCAGAATGGCAAGGTGCAGAGCAGATTTCTGCAAATGGGCTGTAGTGGGCGTTCGGGGAACCGTTCGACCGGGGATAGCGTAGAAAACAGACAACCATGGAAAATATATACCTCATCATAGTATTGGCTCCTCTGTTGGGCGCCATTATCGCGGGTTTCCTTGGTGGCAGTATCGGTCGCAAGGGTGCCCACTGGGTGACCACCGCGGGCGTTGGCATCGCCGCGCTGCTGTCGCTCTATACTCTGAAGCGCTTTGCGCTCGACGCTGAAGCGGTTTTCAATGGTCCGATTTACACCTGGATGGTGAGTGGCGGAATCAACATGGAGGTGGGCTTTCTGGTTGATCAGCTGACCGCCGTGATGATCAGCGTGGTGACCTTTGTCTCCTTCTGCGTGCATGTCTACACCATCGGTTACATGGCGGATGACGAGCACAACTGGCCGAAAGAGAGTCTTGCCGGGCGCAATAGCTACCAGCGTTTCTTCAGCTACATCTCGTTGTTCACCTTCTCTATGTTGATGTTGGTGATGTCCAACAACTTCATGCAGCTGTTCTTCGGCTGGGAGGCGGTGGGCCTGGTCTCCTATTTGCTGATCGGCTTCTGGTCGGTGCGTCCGACTGCAATCTTTGCCAACCTGAAGGCGTTCCTGGTCAACCGGGTGGGTGACTTTGGCTTTATTCTCGGCATTGCCGCGATTGTGATGTACTTCGGCAGTCTCGATTATCGCGAGGTGTTCGAGCTGGCGATGGATCCAAGCAAGGGCTTTGCCGACAAGCAGATCGATATCTTTGGCGGTGTCTCACTGATGTCGGCGATCGGTATCTTGCTGTTTATCGGCGCCATGGGTAAGTCGGCGCAGGTGCCGCTGCATGTCTGGCTGCCCGACTCGATGGAAGGCCCGACGCCGATCTCCGCGTTGATCCACGCTGCGACCATGGTCACTGCCGGTATCTTTATGGTGGCGCGTATGTCGCCGCTCTATGAGTTGTCCGAGACCGCGCTCAGTTTTGTGCTGGTGATCGGTGCCACCACCGCTTTCTTCACTGGCCTGATCGGCATAGTGCAGAACGATATCAAACGGGTGGTGGCCTATTCGACCCTGTCACAGCTGGGTTACATGATGGTGGCGCTGGGCGCATCGGCCTATGCCGCTGGTATCTTCCACCTGATGACTCACGCTTTCTTCAAGGCGCTGCTGTTCCTTGCCGCCGGCTCTGTGATCATCGGTATGCATCACGATCAAGATATCCGCAACATGGGTGGCATCAAGAAGTACATGCCGATCACCTACTGGACCTCGCTGATCGGTTCACTGGCGCTGATCGGTTTCCCCGGCTTCTCCGGCTTCTTCTCCAAAGATGCGATCATCGAAGCGGTGCACCACTCCAGCGTGGCGGGCGCAGGCTATGCCTATCTGCTGGTGGTGGCCGGGGTGTTTGTCACCGCGCTCTACAGCTTCCGCATGTTCTTTCTGGTGTTCCATGGCGAGGGGCCGCGTGATGAACATGCCAAAGAGCATATCCATGAGACCCCAAAGGTGGTGACGATACCGCTGATTCTGTTGGCGATCCCATCCGTTGGTCTCGGCTATCTGACTATAGAACCGATGCTGTTTGGTGACTGGTTCAGCGGTGTGCTGCATGTGTCAGCGCAGCATAATGTGCTGGCCGAAATGGGTGAGCAATTCCACGGTTCAGCAGGCTTTATCCTGCATGGCATGATGGGGCTGCCGTTCTGGTTGGCACTGGGTGGTTTTCTCACCGCCTGGTACATCTATATGAAGGATCCGTCAATTGCCGAGCGGATCAAGTCGAAGGCAGCGCCGCTCTACACTCTGCTGGATAAAAAGTACTGGTTCGATGAGGCCTATCAGCTGGTGTTTGCCGGTGGCAGCCGCCTGATCGGTAAGCTGTTCTGGTTTGTCGGTGACCGCACTTTGATCGATGGCCTGCTGGTCAACGGATCAGCGCGCAGCGTGGGCTGGATTGCCGGTGTGGTGCGGCATGTGCAGACCGGTTACCTCTATCACTATGCGATTGCCATGATTCTGGGTCTGCTGCTGATGCTGACCTGGTTCGTGATTGTATAAGAAGACGAAGGATACAAAGCATGATTGCGGATTGGCCAATCCTCAGCCTTACCGTTTGGCTGCCTATCATCGGCGGCGCCGTGGTGCTCGCCAGTGGTGATCGTGAACCTAATGCAACTCGCTGGACTGCACTGATCATTGCGCTGCTCACCTTTATCGTGAGTCTGCCACTCTGGTTCGGCTTCGATAGCTCGACCGCCGAGATGCAGTTTGTCGAGCGCGCTGCCTGGATCCCTCTGCTCAATATCGAGTATTACATGGGCGTCGATGGCATCTCGATGCCGTTGATCGTGTTGACCACCTTCATCACCCCGCTAGTGGTGATCGCCGGTTGGGAGGTGATTCAGTACAAACCCTCACAATACATGGCGGCCTTCCTGATCATGGAGGGTGTCATGGTGGGCGTCTTCTCTGCCCTTGATGCGATGCTCTTCTATGTATTCTGGGAATCGATGCTGATTCCGATGTTCGTCATCATCGGTGTCTGGGGTGGGCCGAATCGCGTCTACGCCACCATCAAGTTTTTCCTCTACACTTTTCTTGGCTCAGTCTTCATGCTGGTCGCACTGATTTATATGTTCTTTCAGTCGGGCAGTTTCGAGATCCTCGGTTTTCATGACCTCAAGCTGGGCCTGAACGAACAGATCCTGATCTTTATCGCCTTTCTGCTGGCGTTTGCCGTGAAGGTGCCGATGTGGCCGGTCCACACCTGGTTGCCGGATGCCCATGTCGAGGCGCCCACTGGCGGTTCTGTGATCCTGGCGGCGATCATGCTGAAGATCGGAGGCTATGGCTTCCTGCGCTTCAGTCTGCCGATCACACCCGATGCCAGTCACACACTCGACTGGCTGATCATCGGTATGTCGTTGATCGCGGTGGTCTATATCGGTTTTGTTGCGCTGGTACAGCAGGACATGAAGAAGCTGATCGCCTATTCGTCGATCGCCCATATGGGGTTTGTCACCCTCGGCTTCTTCATCGTCTTCACCATATCTTCTGGTTCCAGCGATGCCTCCGGTGCAATCCTCGGTGTTGAGGGTGGCATGGTGCAGATGGTCTCCCACGGCTTTATCTCAGCGGCGATGTTCCTCTGCGTGGGGGTTCTCTACGATCGACTGCACAGCCGTGAGATCGGCGACTACGGTGGTGTGATCAACACCATGCCGGTGTTTGGCGCCTTCATGGTCTTCTTTGCCATGGCCAATGCAGGTCTGCCTGGCACCTCCGGTTTCGTCGGCGAGTTCATGGTGATTCTGGCCAGCTTCCAGGCCGACTTCTGGTATGCCTTCCTGGCGGCGACCACGCTGATCATCGGCGCGGCTTACACCTTGTGGATGGTGAAACGGGTGGTGTTCGGCACGGTCGAGAGCGAAGGTGTTGCCGGGCTGCAGGATATGAATCGCCGCGAGTTGGTCGTGCTTGGTACGCTGGCAGTGGCGGTGTTGATCCTGGGGCTCTGGCCGGCGCCGCTGGTGGAGGTGATGGACGCCTCCATCGTCAATCTCCTGCAACATATTTCGGTCTCTAAACTCTGATCGGGTAATCCGCACGGGTAGCATCAGATGCATTTTGATTTAGCCACACTGGTTCCGGTCCTGCCGGAGATTGTTATTCTGACCCTGGCCTGCGTAGTGCTGGTGGTGGATCTCTATCTTAAGGATGAGCACCGCATCGTTAGCTATGCGATCACTCAGTTTGGTCTGATTGTCGGCGCTGCGGTCGCTATAGGCGTCTCTGGCGGGGGCGTCGAGATCGTCTTCGATGGTTCCTATGTGCGTGATCCGATGGCGGACGTACTGAAGGTGGCGATCTACCTGGTCAGTCTGGTGGCCTTCCTCTATGCCAAGGACTATCTGCGCCAGCGCGGCCTGTTCAAGGGCGAGTTCTATACTTTGGGGCTGTTTGCGGTGCTTGGCATGAGCATTATGGTCTCCGCCAACAGTTTTCTGGTGGTCTATCTCGGTCTCGAGCTGCTCTCGCTCTCACTGTATGCGTTGGTCGCCTTTAATCGCGACAGCAAAGACGGCGCCGAGGCGGCGATGAAATATTTTGTGCTGGGTGCGATCGCCTCCGGGATGCTGCTCTACGGTATCTCGATGGTCTATGGCGCCACCGGCACGTTGCGTTTCGATGAGTTGGCGGTGGCCCTCAAGGGCGTTGAACCGAACAACATAGTGCTGATCTTTGGCCTGGTATTCGTGGTGATCGGTTTGGCCTTCAAGCTGGGGGCGGTGCCTTTCCATATGTGGGTGCCGGATGTCTACCAGGGCGCGCCCACCGCAGTGACCCTGTTTGTTGGCAGTGCGCCCAAGATCGCCGCCTTTGGTCTGGCGATGCGTCTGCTGGTGGATGGCATGGCCGACCTCAACGGCATGCAGGGGCTGCAGGGCGGGATGCAGGGCTGGCAGGGGATGCTGGTCATCTTGGCTGTGCTCTCGATGGGCATAGGTAACCTGGTGGCGGTGGCGCAGACCAACATCAAGCGCATGTTGGCCTATTCAACCATCTCCCATGTCGGCTTTATTCTGTTGGGTATACTTGCAGGTACCAGCGAGGGTTATACCGCGGCGATGTTCTACACTCTGGTCTATGCGATCATGTCGTTAGGCGGATTCGGTATCGTCATTGCCCTGAGTCGGCGCGGATTCGAGGCCGAGAATCTGGATGATTTCAAGGGCCTCAACCAGCGCAATCCCTGGTTCGCTGCGATGATGCTGTTGCTGATGTTCTCGATGGCCGGGGTACCGCCGACAGTCGGTTTCTTCGCTAAACTGTTCGTGCTGGATGCTGTGATCAGTGTTGATCTCACCTGGGTGGCTGTGGTAGGCGTTTTCTTCTCGATCATTGGCGCCTTCTACTATATCCGCATAATTAAGCTGATGTACTTCGACAAGCCGGTTGATGAGCACCCACTCGTTGTGGGTGCGGATACACAGATCGTACTGTCGCTGAATGGACTGGCGGTGCTGCTGCTTGGCCTGTTCCCTGCAGGATTGCTCTCGATCTGTAACAGTGCAATTGGCGGATGATTCCCGGATTGTAAAATAGTTCTGTCAACTACTGACATGAAAAGGGGGACACTACTGCTTGGGGCTAATAATTGTGAAATAGTTCTTGCCATGGGGCACCAATCGAAGTAGTATTCGCGGCGTTGATGCGGGGTGGAGCAGTCTGGTAGCTCGTCGGGCTCATAACCCGAAGGTCGTAGGTTCAAATCCTGCCCCCGCTACCACATAATAAAAAACCCCGTTTTACGGGGTTTTTTTATTTTCGACACCGATCGCCCAGGACGGCCAGAGGGAGATGCAGCGACTGCAACATGCATCTTCGGCGGTGGGTCGAAGTCAGCTGGAATGGGCCTTGAGCCCATTTTTTATTGCGGAGAATAAATGCGCTCAGCACCGGATAAACTGATTCAACTGATTCGCCAGGAGGTCGACTTGCTCGGCTATGAACTGGTGGGTGTCGAGTCGACCAGTGGCCCAAGAGGCAATCTGCTGCTGCGCATCTACATCGATCATGAGCAGGGCATCAATGTCGATGATTGCGCCCAGGTGAGTCACCAGGTGAGTGGTGTGCTCGATGTAGAGGATCCGATCAAGGAGAAGTATGACCTGGAGGTTTCCTCGCCGGGTCTCGATCGGCCGCTGTTTGAAGCGGCAGACTTTGAGCGATTCAAAGGCCAGCGGGTTCGTGTGAAAACTCGCATGAAGATAGGCAATCAGCGCCGCTTCAGCGGAACGCTGTGCGGTTTGGAAGGCAACACTATCCTGCTGGAAGAGGATGGCAAGCAGCACGCCATTCCGCTGGATGAGATAGATTCAGCCCGTTTGATACCGGAATTCTGAATTGGGTAACAACAGATGAGTAAAGAAATTCTGCTGGTTGTTGACGCTGTTTCGAATGAAAAGGGCGTGGAGAAGGTAATTATCTTCGAGGCGATTGAAGCCGCCCTGGCATCCGCTACGCGCAAGAAAAACGGCGACGATATTCTGGTCCGGGTCGAGATCGACCGCACCAGTGGTGACTACGAGAGCTTTCGCCGCTGGGAAGTGGTGGAGGACTACTCTAGTGATGAACCGGATGCGCCACTACGTCAGATCATCTTCGACGCAGCCAAAGAGCAGCAGCCCGACATCCAGATCGGTGACTTCATCGAAGAAGAGATCGACTCAATTGAGTTTGGCCGCATTGCCGCCCAGGCCGCCAAACAGGTGATCGTGCAGAAGGTGCGCGAAGCCGAGCGTGCCAAGGTTGTGGCCGCCTATGAAGACCGCAAGGGCGAACTGGTCACCGGCGTGGTCAAACGGGTCGACCGCGGCAACGTATTTCTCGATCTTGGTGGCAACGCTGAGGCCTTCATCGGTCGTGAACACATGATCCCGAAAGAGGCGGTGCGGGTAGGCGATCGCATCCGCGGCTATCTCTACGAGATCCGCTCTGAGGTCCGCGGGCCGCAGCTGTTTGTCAGCCGCACTATGCCGGAACTGCTGATCGAACTCTTCAAGCTGGAGGTGCCCGAGGTCGGCGAGGGGCTGATCGAGATCCGCGGCGCTGCCCGCGACGCCGGTCTGCGTGCCAAGATCGCGGTTAAGGCCCTCGACTCACGCATCGACCCGGTTGGCGCCTGTGTCGGCATGCGCGGTTCGCGAGTGCAGGCGGTCTCCAACGAGCTCAACGGCGAGCGGGTTGATATCATCCTATGGAACGATAACCCTGCGCAGTTCGTGATCAACGCTATGTCGCCGGCGGATGTAGTATCCATCGTAGTCGATGAGGATCGGCACGCCATGGATGTGGCGGTCAGCGAGGAGAACCTCTCCCAGGCGATCGGGCGGGGCGGACAGAATGTACGCCTGGCCAGCCAGCTGACCGGCTGGGAGCTCAACGTGATGGACGAGGCCCAGGCGGCAGAGAAGAGCGATCAGGAGTCGCGCGGCTTCATCGAAGCCTTTATGGAGCATCTTGGTGTGGACGAGGATGTCGCCACCATTCTGGTGCAGGAGGGCTTCACCAGCGTTGACGAGGTGGCCTATGTGCCGATCGAAGAGATGCTGGGCATCGAAGAGTTCGATGATGATCTGGTAGACGAGCTGCGCAACCGCGCCAAGGATGTACTGCTGACCAAGGCGATCGCCAAGGAAGAGGCGTTTGCCGAGCCGGCCGAAGACCTGTTGACAATGGACGGTATGGACAAGGACCTGGCCTATCTGCTGGCGAGCCACGGCATCGCCACCATGGAGGATCTGGCGGAACAGTCGGTGGATGACCTGATGGATGTCGAAGGTATGGATGAAGAGCGGGCTGGCAAGCTGATCATCACCGCGCGTGCGCCCTGGTTCGAAGACGCAGAGTAGTCTGGGCGACAATGAGAACAAGTTGCACAGCAACACGAAGGAAAGGCAAACCCGAGAGGCCTGAATAAATGAGCGAAGTAACCGTAGCGCAGCTTGCAAAGGTGGTTGGTATCCCCGCAGATCGTCTGTTGGGACAGCTGGTCGATGCCGGTATTCAGGCCAAAGGTCTCGACGACCCGATTAGCGATGAGGAAAAATCGCGCCTGCTCAGCCATCTGCGCAAAAGCCATGGCAAACAGGGGAAGTCGATTGTCAGCTCGCCGAGCAAGGTGACGCTGCGACGCAAAACCGTGAGCGAACTGCGCCAGCCCACGGCAAGTGGACGCAGCACCCCGAGTCGGAGAGCGCCTGTCGGTGCCAGTAAAACCGTCAGCGTGGAGGTGCGCAAGAAGCGCACCTATGTGAAACGCAGTGCGGTAGAGACCAGCGAAGCCGCCCTGAAAGAGGCTGAAGAGGCGCGTAAGGCGCTCGAGGCACAGGCGGCCGAGCAGGCCAAGATCGAGGCTGAGGCCTTGGCGCGGCGTAATGCTGAGCAGGAGAGGCTGCACGCCGAAGAGGCGGCAGGCCGTCTCAAGGCGGAACAGGAGGCAAAAGCGGCGGAAGAGTTGCGCCAGAAAGAGGAAAAGCTTCGCCTGGCTGCCGAAGAAGAGCAGCGCAAACAGGCTGAGCTGAAGCGCCAGGAAGAGGAGGCGCGAAAGCAGAAAGAGGCCGGGCGTACCGCTAAGCCACGGAGTGAGCCCAAAAAACCGGCCGAGAGCAAAGGTCCGGGTAAAGATTCCCGCTTCGCCCGCAAAGAGCTGCATGTTTCAGCAGACAAACGCGGCAAGCGCAAAAAGAGGCAGCCGCCTGGAGCGCGTCGGCGCGGACGTCAGGGGGCGGCGCCGGAGAATCAGGAGCATGGCTTCCAGCGCCCCACTGCACCGGTGGTGCGTGAGGTACTGATCCCAGAGAGCATTGCCGTGGCGGAACTGGCTCAGCGCATGGCGTTGAAGGCGGCCGAGGTGATCAAGGTGCTGATGAAGATGGGCATGATGGTCACCATCAATCAGCCGCTCGACCGGGATACCGCCGTGCTGGTGGTGGAAGAGCTGGGGCATACTCCGGTCGAACAGAAGGACGAGGATGTCGAGGCGGAGCTACTGAGCGCGGATGAAGATAGCGAGATGCTGGGCGAGGCGGTGACACGCCCGCCGGTGGTTACCATCATGGGCCATGTCGATCACGGTAAGACCTCGTTGCTCGATTACATCCGCACCAGCCGGGTGGCGGCGGGCGAAGCCGGCGGCATCACCCAGCACATCGGTGCCTACCATGTGGATACCAAGAAAGGTACCGTCTCCTTCCTCGATACCCCCGGCCACGCGGCCTTTACCGCGATGCGTGCCCGCGGCGCCAAGGTCACAGATATCGTAATCCTGGTGGTGGCTGCCGATGACGGCGTGATGCCACAGACCAAAGAGGCAATCCAGCACGCCAAGGCTGCTGAGGTGCCGCTGATCGTGGCGATCAACAAGATCGACAAAGAGGATGCTAACCCCGACCGGGTGATCCAGGAACTCTCCCAGGAGGAGGTGATTCCCGAGGAGTGGGGTGGCGATACCCAGTTTATACGGGTCTCTGCAAAGACCGGTGAGGGTATCGACGAACTGCTCGACGCGATCCTGCTGCAGTCGGAGGTACTGGAGCTGAAGGCAGTGGCTGACGGCCCGGCTGTTGGCTCCATCGTCGAATCCTCCCTTGATAAGGGGCGCGGTCCGGTGGCTACTGTGCTGGTACGTTCCGGTACCCTCAAGCGCGGCGACATGATCGTCTCGGGTCGGGAGTTCGGCCGGGTGCGTGCCATGTTCGACGAGAATGGCCGCTCAGTGAAGTCGGCCGGTCCCTCGATCCCGGTGGTGGTGTTGGGTCTCTCCGGCACCCCCGAAGCGGGTGACGACATGCGCGTGATGAGCGATGAACGGCGCGCCCGCGAGCTAGCCGAACTGCGTCATGAGCGTCAGCGCGATACCCGCCTGGCAGCCCAGAAGGCGGCCAAGCTCGATGAGATGTTCAGCAAGATGGCCGAGGGTGAGACCCAGACCCTCAACGTTATCCTCAAGGCAGACGTGCAGGGCTCGGTAGAGGCGCTTAAAGAGTCCCTGGTGAAGACCTCCACCGACGAGGTGAAGGTGCGGGTGGTCGCCTCCGGCGTTGGTGGCATCACCGAATCGGACGCCAACCTGGCGGTCACTTCCGGCGCCATTATCATCGGCTTCAACGTGCGTGGCGATGCCGGCGCGCGCCGGGTGGTGGAGGAGCAGGGCATCGACATGCGCTACTACAGCATCATCTACGAGATCATTGATGATGTGAAAAAGGCCCTCAGCGGTATGCTCTCACCGGAGATCCGTGAGGAGATCATTGGTATGGCCGAGGTGCGCGACGTGTTTCGCAACTCCAAAATCGGTGCCATCGCCGGCTGCATGGTCACCGAGGGTACAGTCAAGCGCAACAATCCGATCCGCGTGCTGCGCGACAACGTGGTGATCTACGAAGGCTCACTAGAGTCGCTGCGTCGCTTCAAGGACGATGTCAGTGAGGTCAAGGCGGGCACCGAGTGCGGTATCGGCGTGAAGAACTACAACGACGTGCAGCCAGGCGACCAGATCGAGGTATTCGAACGCACCGAAGTGGCACGGGTGATCGAGTAAGCCATGGCGCGTGATTTTAAGCGTAGCGACCGGGTTGGCGCACAGATCCAGCGCGACCTGGCAGAGCTGATCCGTAGCGAGGTCGGCGATCCGGGCCTTGGCATGGTCACCATCCAGGAGGTCCGGGTGGTACGTGATCTGTCTGTCGCCAAGGTCTTCTATACCGTGATTGGCGCCAGTCTCAGCCTGGCGGAGTGCACCAAGCTGCTGAACCAGCAGGCGAGCCATCTGCGCTGGCTGTTGGGGCAGGGGCTGAAGATTCGCACAGTGCCCAAGCTCAAGTTTGTTTTTGATGAGTCGGTAGAGCGGGGCCAGCATCTGACGCAGCTGATCGAAGAGGCGGTGAGCCGCACCGCTGACGAACCGGAATAATCCGGTATTGGTATTACCTGGCCCGATCGGTTGCCATCAAGGCAGCGCCGGTTAGCCTCAGATTAGAGAGTTGAAGTAGAAGATGGGACGTGGTCGCAATCGGGGGCGCAATATCAGCGGTGTGTTCCTGCTGGATAAGCCGGAAGGTATTACCTCGAACAAGGCCTTGCAGGAGGTCAAGTTTTTCTACAAGGCGGCGAAGGCGGGCCATACCGGCAGCCTCGATCCGCTTGCCACCGGCCTGTTGCCAATCTGCTTTGGCGAGGCGACCAAGCTGTCGGCGTTTCTGCTCGATGCAGACAAGCACTACCAGGTGCGGATTCGGCTCGGGGTGACTACCACCACAGCCGATGCCGAGGGCGAGGTGGTTGAAGAGCGGGATGCCTCCGGGGTCAGCGAGGCGCAGATCCGTGACACGCTCGCTGACTTTCGCGGCGAGCAGCAACAGTTACCGCCGATGTACTCCGCCATCAAACACAAGGGCGAGCGCCTCTACAATCTGGCGCGTAAGGGTATCGAGGTGGAGCGCGAGCCGCGCACCATTCATATTCACGCGCTGGAGTTACTGTCGTGCGAGCTGCCCGAGTTCGAGCTCGATGTGCACTGCTCCAAAGGCACCTATGTGCGGACCCTCGCCGAGGATATCGGCAAGGCATTGGGCTGCGGCGCCTATGTCAGCGGCCTGCGGCGCACCGGGGTTGGGCCCTATGATGGTGCCGAAATGGTGACTCTGGCCGAACTCAAAGAGGCCTGGCAGGAGCGCCGCTTCGATGAGATGGACCAGATGCTCCTGCCGCTGGAGAGCGCCTTGGAGAACTGGCCAGAGGTCGTCCTCTCCCCTGACATGCTTTTCTACTTGCGTCAGGGGCAGCCGATCCTGGTGCCGAAGGCCCCCACTGAAGGTTGGGTGCGGCTCTACGCCAATGGTGACGAGTTTATCGGTGTGGGCCAGATCCTCGATGATGGTCGGGTCGCCCCCAAGCGTATGATGCAGGCAGCGAATTAAGACCGACTAAGGTGTTTTTTCGATTTGAAGAGACGCCTTGAACGGCGCATACTCACCCGCTTTTGGCAGGCCCACTTTGGGGCTGCCTGATTAACCGGCCGGATCCCCTCTGAGCTCATTGTTGGAGGGGCAAAGTGAAGGCCTTCTACAGACGCCACAGCTACTTAGGAGTAGACGTCATGGCAATGAGCGCAGCAGAAAAGAACGCAATCGTTGAAGAGTACAAACGCGGACCGAACGACACAGGTTCCCCCGAGGTGCAGGTAGCCCTGCTGACCTCGCGTATCCTTCAGCTCACTGAACACTTCAAAGAGCATAAGCAGGACCACCACTCCCGTCAGGGCCTGGTGCGCATGGTCAACTCCCGCCGCAAGCTGCTCGACTACCTGAAGAATAAAGACGTGGATCGTTACCGCGATCTGATCTCCCGACTAGGTCTGCGCCGCTAAGCGCATCGTCAATTCTGCACAGAGGACAAAGAGAGTGACTGCAATCAAAAAAGAGTTTCAGTGGGGTGAGCACAAGGTCTCCTTAGAGACCGGTGAGATCGCACGCCAGGCTGACGGCGCGGTGCTGGTCAATATGGACGACACCGTGGTTCTGGCCACCGTGGTCGGGGCCGGCCCGATCCCGGGTCGCGACTTCTTTCCGCTGACAGTGGATTATCAGGAGAAGACCTATGCCGCGGGCAAGATCCCCGGCGGTTTTTTCCGCCGCGAGGGGCGCCCGAGTGAGAAGGAGATCCTCACCTCGCGTCTGATCGATCGTCCGATCCGTCCGCTGTTCCCTAAGGGCTACAACAGTGAGGTTCAGGTGATCCTCACCGTGAAGTCCCTCAATCCGGCAGTGGATCCTGAGATCCCGGCTCTGATCGGCGCCTCCGCGGCGCTGGCCATCTCTGGCCTGCCGTTCAACGGTCCGGTCGGTGCCTGCCGTGTCGGCTACAAGGATGGCGAGTACATCCTCAACGCCGCCAGCACCGGCCTGAGCGCCGATTCTGATCTCGATCTGATCGTCGCCGGTACCGAAGAGGCGGTGTTGATGGTGGAGTCCGAGGCCAATGAGCTCTCTGAAGAGGTGATGCTGGGCGCAGTCCTGTTCGGTCACGAACAGTCTCAGATCGTGATCGACACGATCAATGCACTGGCGGCCGAGGTGGGCAAGGCCGCGGGCGAGTTTGAGTCGCCGACAGTGGATGAAGCGCTGACCGCGGCGGTTGCCGAAGCAGCAGAGGTGGGGATGGGTGATGCTTACAGCATCGCCGACAAGCTGGAGCGCTATGCCGCTGCCGATGCAGTGAAAGAGGCGACCCTGGAGAAACTCTGCAGCGCTGCTGAGGGCGAAGAGCCCCGCTGGAGCACCGACGAGGTCAAGGGCGCCCTGGAGAAGCTGAAGAAGCGGATCGTGCGCGGCCGTATCCTCGACGGTGAGCCGCGCATCGATGGTCGCGACACCCGCACCGTGCGCCCGATCAGCGTGCGCACCGGTGTGCTGCCGCGTACCCACGGTTCGGCGTTGTTCACCCGCGGTGAGACTCAGGCGCTGGTGGTTACCACCCTCGGCACCGAGCGCGACAGCCAGATCATCGATGCGCTGGAGGGCGAGCGCCGCGAGTCCTTCATGCTGCACTACAACTTCCCGCCCTTCTGTGTTGGCGAGACCGGTCGCGTTGGTAGCCCCAAACGTCGCGAGATCGGCCACGGTCGTCTCGCCAAACGCGGCGTGCTGGCCTGCATGCCGACCTTGGCGGAGTTCCCCTACGCGATCCGAGTGGTCTCCGAGATCACCGAGTCGAACGGCTCCTCCTCGATGGCATCGGTGTGTGGCACCAGCCTTTCGCTGATGGACGCCGGTGTGCCGCTGAAGGCACCGGTGGCCGGTGTGGCGATGGGCCTGATCAAAGAGGATGAGCGTTTTGCTGTGCTCACCGACATCATGGGCGACGAGGATCACCTCGGCGACATGGACTTCAAAGTCGCCGGTACCGCCCAGGGCATCAACGCCCTGCAGATGGATATCAAGATCAACGGCATCACCAAGGAGATCATGGAGATCGCCCTGGAGCAGGCCAAAGAGGGACGTTTGCACATCCTCGACGAGATGAACCGCGTGATCTCCTCGCATCGGGGTGAGATGTCCGAGCACGCGCCGCGCATCATCGAGATCAAGATCAACCCGGACAAGATCCGCGATGTGATCGGCAAGGGTGGTGTGACCATCCGCGGCATCACCGAGGCAACCGGTGCCACCGTCGACATCACCGACGATGGCATCGTGAAGATCTTCTCGGTGGACAAGGCGGCCGGTGAAGAGGCGAAGAAGCGCGTCGAGCTGATCACCGCAGATGTCGAGGTCGGTACCGTCTACGAGGGTAAGGTCGCCCGCCTGATGGACTTCGGCGCCTTTGTCACCATCCTGCCCGGCAAGGATGGTCTGGTGCATATCTCGCAGATCTCCAACGAGCGCGTGGAGAAGGTGAGCGACAAGCTCTCCGAAGGGGATAACATCCGCGTCAAAGTGCTGGAGGTGGATAAGCAGGGCCGCATCCGTCTCTCCATGAAGGCGGTGGAGGAGGGGGAGTAATCCTGCTCTGACAGTGTCGATGAGAAAGGGGCCCGCGGGCCCCTTTTTTGTGCCTATCTCATTCTCATTACGCTGGCGTGGCGTCTTCGCTTTCGCTCAATCCCAACTGCTCCATGATCGCCAGGCGGAAGCGTTCCAGTCCCTGCTGCACCAGCTCATAGGTCTTATTGACATTCTGCTCGATCTCGCCGTTGAGGATCTCCAGTCCCTCGAGGATCCCCCTCGCCTCTGCAAAACCCTGTTCGATCCCGCCACCGATCAGTTCAAGGAACTCGTTCAGTGCGCTGTCCTGCTCCATCTCGGGGTGGTTCTCAAGAAAGCCGCCAAAAAAGCCGGTGGCGAAGCCGACGATGCGTTCGGCGGTGGCCTCGGGGGTGAAATCCTGCTTGGCGGCTTGTTCGATAGCCTGGGGGCCGAGTTCGGGTGCCAGTATCTCATTGAGCTTTGCCAGGGCACTGCGGTAGAGCAGCTCCAGGGGCTGCTGGCTGGCTTGCAGGTTGAGTGCTTCGCTGGCTGCAGCTGTGCTTGGAGTGGCCCCGCTCTTTGCGCCTCTGCTGGGTGGGATGAGTGGAGAGGGCAGGGATTGGATAAGGTTCTGCTCGAGACTCTGTAGTGGCATTGCTGCGACCTCGAAGATTTGGCTGATCTACCCACAGTATGGACAATCAATGGCTAGGTGATTCGGCGCTGGGGCAGATTGGGGAATAACCGCATCACAGGGTCTGGCGGTTGGGCTGACAGGCGTGCTGCATTTCCTGTTGGTGAGAGCGGGCTTTGTGCTTAGTATGGAGCTGGCCACTTGTGTAATCGTTCATCAAAGGGGAACAGCTATGCCAGAGATTCCACACTTCTCCCACCTGATTGCGGAACAGACCCCTCCTGCCGGTCAGATTGAGGTGCTGGCCCCTTTTGACCGCACCCCGATCGCCACAGTCGATACGCTGGACGCAGCCGGGGTCGAGCAGGCGCTGGCGACGGCCGAGGCGCTGTTTCGCAATAAGGATGACTGGCTGCCTGCCTGGCGGCGTACTGAGATTCTTGAACGTGCTCGGCAGATTATGATCGGGCGGGCCGAGGAGCTAGCACTGGAGGCGGCTCGTGAGGGCGGCAAGCCGTTGAGTGATTCACGGGTGGAGGTGGCGCGTGCCATCGACGGCATGCAGCTCTGCATCGAGACCCTGCGCACCGAAGCGGGCGAGGAGATCCCGATGGGGTTGACCCAGGCCTCGGTGGGACGGCTCGCCTTCACTCGTCGCGAACCGATTGGGGTGGTGGTGGCGCTCTCTGCCTTCAACCACCCGCTCAACTTGATCGTGCACCAGGCGGGGCCGGCAGTGGCCGCCGGTTGTCCGGTGATCGTCAAACCGGCCTCTGACACTCCGCTCTCCTGCCTGCGTTTTATCCAGATCCTGCATGAGGCGGGTCTGCCGAAAGGCTGGGCCCAGGCGCTGCTGACCGAGGATCAGAGCACCGCTGGCCAGCTGGCAACCGATGCGCGGGTCGGCTTTCTCTCCTTCATCGGTTCGACGAAGGTCGGCTGGTGGCTGCGCTCACAGCTGGCGTCGGGTACCCGTTGTGCGCTGGAACACGGTGGGGTGGCGCCGGTGATTGTCGCCGCCGATGCGGACCTGAACGATACCATCCCACTGCTGGCCAAGGGCGGCTTCTACCACGCCGGGCAGGTCTGTGTGTCGGTGCAGCGGGTGTTTGCCGAGGCCTCCATCGCGCGTGAGCTGGCCGAACGGCTCAAGGTGCAGGCGCAGCAGATGAAGGTGGGCGATCCGACCTTGGAGGAGACCGCGGTGGGGCCTCTGATCCGGCCTGCAGAGACGCAACGCATCCATGAGTGGGTGGAGGAGGCTGTCGCCGCCGGGACCGAGTGCCTGTGTGGTGGTGAACCGCTCTCAGAGACCTGCTATCCGGCAACGGTGCTCTACGACCCGCCGTCGCAGGTACGGGTCAGTCAGCAGGAGGTGTTCGGTCCAGTGATCTGTGTCTATCCTTATACGGATATGGATGAGGCGATCGAACGGGCCAACAGTCTGCCCTATGTATTTCAGGCGGCGGTCTTTACAAAAAATCTGGATCAGGCGATGCGCGCCTACCGCCGGCTCGATGCCTCGGCGGTGATGGTCAATGATTTTACCGCCTTTCGCGTTGACTGGATGCCGTTTGCCGGGTTGCGTCAGTCAGGGTTGGGGGTTGGCGGCATTCCCCACACCTATCGTGATATGCAGGTCGAGAAGATGATGGTGGTGCGTTCGCCAGAACTCTGAAGCTGATCCGTTTCTTCTCATTCCCTGCTGTTTTGGTTAGCATCAGCGCATCACGGTGGGGCGAGGTAAAAATTCATGGGTGATGAAACGCAGGCATCGGCAGCAAGCAGTAGCGAGCCGGTGTCGGACCAGCAGTTGGTACGTGCTGTCACCTCTTTTGAGGCGATCATTCTCAGCCAGATCGAGGTCAAGAAGCATCTCGTCGACCGGCTGAATTACAGCATTCGCACCGGAGTCATCATCCTGGGCCTGATTGCCGTCTCAATCCTAATCCTGTTGCTGACACTCTCCTCCCAGATCACCCGGATCTCCAACGTTGTCGCCGATATGAACCACAATTTCACCAGCGTCTCGGGAGAGATGGGGCGTATCGAGAACTACATCTCCTCCATGGAACGGCGGGTCTCGCGGATGGATAGCATTACTGTGCAGACCGAGACGATGAACCGCGAGATGCAGGGCATCGCTCAGGATCTGACGCAGATGGAAGGCACCATCGGTGGCATCAGAAATCATATGACCGAGGTGCGCGGCAAGATTGACAATATCTCCGTCTCGATCAACCAGATGAACGGCGAGGTGCAGATGATGGGGCAGGATATGCACCGTATGGGGCAGCCAGCCCGCACCATGAACAAGATGTTCCCGTTTCCCTAGGAGTTTGTGATGTCAGAGGATCCAAAACGCCTGTTTGTCCAGATGGTGGGGCGTCTGGGGCGGGAGACCCAGTTCCATTTGGATGAACGCCAGCACCACTTCCATATCACCAATATCGTGCTGATGGTGGTCTCAGCCCTGCTGCTGGTGGTGGCCGTCTTCAATGTCTACTACATCCACATCCTCTCTAATGACCTTAACGGTATTGTCGACAACATGGATTCGATGCATACCAATCTGGAAGTGGTGAGGGTCAATATGAACCGCATCACCGACAAGGTGGAGAGCATCGATAAGCATATGGGCAACATGGATCAGATCACTGCCCATACTGAGGCAATGGGGCAGCTGATGCCGGGGGTGGGTGATTCGATGGGTAAAATCGGCGCTGTAATGGTCTCAATCGACCAGGAGATGGGCCAGATGAGCCGGAGTATGGGGAATATCGATCAGCGCTTTCGCCACATGACCGGCGGTGTCTCGGTGATGCGGTACAACGTGCGGCAGATGTCTCGGCCAATGGGGGTGATAAATCCAGCGCTGCCCTAACTCTTGGTGCTTTTACCTTCGTTAATCCTGATGCAGGAATGGATTGGCATAACCATGCGTGTGCCGTGCCCGGTTCAGCCGGTGGCAGAGTTGCCAGATATTGATGGATCGTTTGAGAACGGAAAATGGAATGGAACCGATCAGGTCGTTGGTTCAAGCACTTATTTTGGTTCTCCTGCTGGGGTTACCATGTGCAGATGCGGTGGTTGCCGCAGGGTTGGATGAAGACCCTGTTACCAGGGTAGGGTAGATAAAGGAACTGCTGGACAGCTATCGAGGCAGGCAGTCGAAGCTGCAACAGGCTAAGGCAGAGCTTGACCAGGTAATTGGCGCGCATCCTGAGTATGCGCCTGCCTATAAAGAGCTGGCGCGCTACTATCGGAAATGGGCGCACCTGCTGCTGAATAAAGGGGATGTTGAGGCGGCACAGCCTTTTTTTGATGAGAAAAACTGGCTTTAGTCCGGGAAATGAGCATGACACAGCTACGCTCCCGGTCCGGGGGCAAGATTCAGGTGATCTGCAGGTTGCCCCGGCCGTTCTCCTGCAGCTGCTGGACCACATCCACCACGGCTTCGGTCAGGCACTGCAGATCTGCTGCCTCGATGATGTAGGGTGGCATCAGATAGACCAGTCGTCCAAACGGCCGCAGCCAGACGCCTCGCTCGACAAACGCCGGCTGCACGCTGCGCATCTCCACTGGGGCAGTCAGCTCCACCACGCCAATCGCCCCCAACAACCTCACATCGGCTACCGACGGCAGCCCCCGACAGGCCTCCAGGCCACTACACATGCCTGATTCGATGGCCTCCACCCGAGCCTGCCAGGGGGAGTTCAGTAGTAGTTGGATGCTGGCCAGAGCGGTAGCGCAGGCCAGCGGGTTGGCCATGAAGGTGGGGCCGTGCATGAACAGACCAGGCTCCCCTGATGAGATGGTGGCGGCGACATCTTGCGTAGCGAGAGTCGCAGCCAGGGTCATGTAACCGCCGGTCAGGGCCTTGCCCAGACAGAGGATGTCCGGGCTGACGCCGGCGTGCTCACAGGCAAACAGACGGCCGCTGCGACCGAAGCCGGTGGCGATCTCGTCGAAGATCAGCAGCACGCCGTAGCGGTCACACAGCTGGCGCAGGTGCCGCAGATAGTCGGCGGAGTAGAAGCGCATACCACCGGCCCCTTGCACCACCGGTTCGAGGATCACCGCGGCGATCTGCTGATGATCCTTCGCCAGATGCTCAGCCATCGGCGCCATGTCCGTATCGTCGCAGGGCTCGCCAAACGGGCGGCTCGGGGCGTCGACAAAAAATTGCTGCACCAGGGCATCGCGAAACAGCCCGTGCATGCCGTTGACCGGATCACACACCGACATCGCGCCAAAGGTGTCGCCATGGTAGCCATTGCGGATGGTGAGAAAGCGCTGCTTCGACGGTTTACCGCGGGCGTGCCAGTATTGAATGGCCATCTTCATCGCCACCTCCACCGCTACCGAGCCGGAATCGGCAAAGAAGACACACTGCAACGGCTCGGGGGTCAGCTCCACCAGCCGTTGCGCCAGCTCCACCGCCGGCTGGTGGGTAAGCCCGCCGAACATGACGTGAGACATGGAGCTGAGCTGATCCTGCACCGCACGGTTCAGTTCCGGGTGGTTGTAGCCGTGGATCGCACTCCACCAAGAGGACATGCCGTCGATCAGTTCGCGCCCGTCGCTGAGGCGCAGCCGCACCCCTTTAGCGGAGGCCACCGGGAACACCGGCAGATCGGCACCAATGGCACTGTAGGGATGCCAGACATGTTGTCGGTCGAGTTGGAGCAGGGTTTCACTATCCATTCTATTCAAGCTGCCTGGGTGATGAGGTGATTTTCCAGGGATAATATCAGTATCTGCAACCGTTCAGTGGCCCACTGAAGGAGGGGTAGAATAGCCGTTATAGATCCGGAGTAGACGGCGTTGTAGTACGAATACCTCTTAAAACTGAAGCAGTCCCACCTGACTTTGCGTCTTCTGGGAGTTTCTGATGTTACCCCGTCGCAGTAGGAATTGGATGAACTGGTGGCGGTGGTGGCGCCCCAGGTTGAGACCGATGGAGACGATGCGCCTAGGTCGATCCTCGAGCGTATCCGCTACTACCTACTGGAGGCGGGCGAGAAAGGTCTATTAAACCAATAATCAACTGGTAAACAGCTGTGTAAGTATCTGGACGACCAGGCTTGGCTGGAGAATAAGCGGATCATGAAATTGGTGCGTAGCATCGAAAAATGAGCCATCCTGATCAAGGATGAGCTGCCCGATGATCGCCACTTTGCCAGCTCCGATGGATTGCACTCACAGCTGAAGCTTGTCATGTCTCGGGGGCTCTACACGCCGCCCCAAGTCAAAAAGTCGAACGTACTGGAGCAGTGGCCGGGCGCTACCTGCCTGATTGGGGGATGAAGAGCTATTTTCCCTTGGCCTTTGTTCTTCTGACCGGGGAGCACTAGATGAAAGAGTCGTCCGTACCAGCATGGGAGCATTTTTACCACGTCGCCGATATCGGCGTGCGTGGTAGCGGCTACACTCTAGCCGAGGCCTTCGAACAAGCCGCGCTGGCCATGACGGCGGTGATTGTCGAGCCCGATACGGTGGCAGGCAGTGAGACGATAGAGCTCAATGTCTCGGCCCCTGACGAGGAGCTGCTGCTGACCGAGTGGTTGAATGCCTTGATCTACGAGATGGCGACCCGCCACATGCTGTTCACACGCTTCCAGGTCAAGATCTGTGATCATGAACTGCAGGGCAAGGCCTGGGGCGAACCGATTGACATTGCCCGCCATCAGCCCGTAGTGGAGATCAAGGGTGCGACCTTCACGGAGTTGCGTGTATGGCTGGATGAAGACGGCCTGTGGCATGCGCAGTGCGTGGTCGACGTGTAGCAAGGAGTGAAAAGATGGAATTCAGACCCCTAGCCACCGAATCACCCTACGCCTGGCGGATCGCGCCCCAGGGCAAGATGCGGGTGCCAGCCATCATCTATGCCGATCACGCGCTGATCGAGGCCATGGACCACAAGGTCTTCGAACAGCTCAGCAATGTCGCCAGCCTGCCCGGCATCCAGCAGGCCGCCTACGCCATGCCAGACGCCCACTGGGGTTATGGTTTTCCCATCGGTGGTGTGGCGGCGTTTGATCCGGATGAAGGTGGTGTGGTCTCGGGCGGCGGCGTCGGCTTCGACATCTCCTGTGGCGTACGCACCCTGCACACCGGTCTGACGCTCGATCAGTTGCGCCCCCACAAAAAGGCCTTGGCCGACCTGCTGGCTGTGGCCATCCCGGCGGGCCTGGGCAGTACAGGCACTATAAAGCTGACACATCGCGAGATGGACCAGATGCTGATTGGCGGTGCCGCCTGGGCGGTGCAGCAGGGCTACGGTAGCGAGGCCGACCTGCTCCGCACCGAGGAGCATGGCTGCATGGCCGGAGCCAACCCGGCCGATGTCTCGGAAAAGGCCAAGGAGCGACAGCGCCGCGAGATGGGAACCCTGGGTTCCGGCAATCACTACCTGGAGGTCCAGCTGGTCGCCCAAGTCTATGATGCCGAAACTGCGGCTGCCTTCGATCTCAGGGAAGGCGAGATCGTGATCAGCATCCACTGCGGGTCGCGTGGCCTGGGCCATCAGATCGGTACCGAGTTCCTCAAGTTCATGGCCACCAAGGCCAAGGATCACGGCATCTGGCTGCCGGACCGCGAACTGGCCTGTGCGCCGATCGAGTCCAAACTCGGGCAGTCCTACCTTGGGGCCATGCGTGCCGGTATCAACTGCGCCCTGGCCAATCGCCAGATTCTCACCCATCTTACCCGCGAGGTATGCGACGACGTCCTGCCCGGCACCCAGCTGACGCTGCTTTATGATGTCTCACACAATACCTGTAAACGCGAGACCCACAGGATCGACGGTAAGGAAAAACAGCTGTTTGTACATCGCAAGGGCGCGACCCTGGCGCTCGGTCCCGGACACCCCAACCTGCCGGATGGTCTGCGCGAGGTTGGACAGCCGGTGATCATCGGCGGCTCCATGGGCACCGAGTCCTACATATTGGCTGGTGTCAAAGAGAGCGAAAAGCTGGCCTTCAGCTCCGCCTGCCATGGCGCGGGCCGTGCCATGAGCCGCCACCAGGCGACCAAGCGCTGGCATGGCAGGAACGTCATCAAGGAACTGGAGACCCGCGGCATCCTGATCCGCAGCCCATCCCTGCGTGGCGTGGCCGAAGAGGCGCCGGGTGCCTACAAGGATGTCAGCCGGGTAGTCGATGTTGCCCATCAGGCCGGGCTATCGCGCAAGGTGGCGCGCCTTGAGCCACTGATCTGCGTGAAGGGATGAACATCCATCGCATAGTGGTCGTGGAAATAGTGGGACAGCGGGCTGGTTTGTCCTTGTGATCGCATGAACAGCGAGTGCGTTATCCGCTTCTGGAATTGGATTGAGGGGATGATATGACTGACGTTTCTTCCAACGCCAGGCACAGGTCTTGAAGCATGTGCGGAGAGAGCCGGATGCCGTGCTCTTGGTGCAGCCGCCGGGCGATCTCCTCGGCATCTCGGGGAACGGGCTTCATCTCGCCGATGAACGTCGTCAGATTCTTCAGGAGCGCCCACGGATAGGCAGCCAGTGCCATTTTACAATCTTGCGGGCATGGAAATCGGGCATGGAAATCGGGCATGGAAATCGGGCATGGAAATCGGCATGAAGAGCGATTGGATCTTGTGATGGATCACGGCGGTGCGAACAATCGCAGGTGCGCCGCGGGTACGCAAATGCTCGAGGGCGATCTCGAAGGTATCGCCGCTGTCGCTGACGTCGTCGACTAGAAGAACTCGCCGGCCGCTGACATGGGTAGAGAGGGGGTATTTCACTTTCGCACGTGCCTGCTTGTGGGGGCCGTGGTAATGCTCGATCTTGAAGCTGGTCAGATCCATGAGATTGAGGAAATCAGCCAGAATGCGACCGATGACCCAGCCACCGTGACCGATGGCCACGATGATGTCAGGGCGAAAGCCGCTGGCGCGAAGTCGTTCCGCAAACAGGCGGCACAGGCCGTAACTCTGATGCCAGGTAATCAGTTCGCAGGGTTTTCCCCTCTCAATGCACAGCAGTAAGATGACCGTGGCGCGCACCACGCATCAACTCATGGAAATGCTCGCTGTCCACCATAAGCAGGTGCTCATGATCACCGGCCTCGAAATAGACATTGGCCAGGCTGCTCAGATCCTCGTCCAGCATCATATCGATGCCATAGGCACTACCCAATGGCGGAATGGCACCCAGATCACAGTCACTGAACAGACGGCCGATCTCCTCCTCACTGGCCATCCGCAGATCTCGGCCGAGCTCCTCGCTCAGACGCCGCCGGTCGAGCCACTGGTCACCAGGAATCACGGCCAGCATATAACCGATGTTGTCCTTCATCAGCACGCCCTTGGCGATATGATCATCGGGCACATGGGCTGCCAGGGCCGCCTGAGGACTGGTTGCGGTCTTGGCATGTTCAAGCACTTCATAGGGAATATGCCGCTCATTCAGCATGTTCATAACAGATGTAGCAATAGTCATGGCTCTATCTTCCATACTGGGCACTTGCGCAAGGTGCAACTGCAGGTTCGGGTTAAATGCGGAAAGCCGACCAGGTGGAAAGCCCAATGGTCTCATTCATCTACCCAGCCGGCATTCCAGGGGGATAACTTAAAAATAGCCCAAATCCATTGCCTATGCTCTCAATAGGGCAAAGATAAACGAATATTCGGCTCGCCATTATGCAAGGTAAAACCGGCATCCACGACCCGGTCGCCTACCACGCTTGGTACAGCACCCCACGCGGGAGCCGGATCGCCGGGCAAGAGCTGGAGCTGATGCTCAAACTGCTGCCATTCCAGCTGGGAGAAAAACTGCTGGATGTCGGCTGCGGCACGGGCTACTTTAGCAGCCGTTTCACCGACGCAGGGCTTACAGTAACTGGTCTCGACCCGGACCCGGCCGCACTGAGCTTCGCCCGTAAACTGGACCAGCGTATCGGCCATATCCAGGGCCACACCGAGGGACTTCCCTTCGTCGACGGCGCTTTCGACCACAGTGCCGCAGTAACCAGCCTCTGTTTTGTGGCCGAGCCCGCCCATGCCCTGGAGGAACTGTGGCGAGTCAGCCGCAAAAGCGTCATTCTGGGCCTGCTGCATCGCCGCAGCCTGTTGTGGCTGTATAAGGCCGGCCGTGGCAGTTACCAGGGTGCCCGCTGGGATCTCCTGGAGGAGGTAAGGCAATGGACACAGGGGCTTCAGCCCACACCAGAGATCCGGGCCGGATGGACAGTGTTTTTTCCCTCTGGTGGCGCCATCGCACAGCGGCTTGATCGCTTCATGCCCGACTCGCTGCCCTTGGGGGGATTTTTGGTAGTTTGCCTGTACCGAAGGTCAGGATTCTAGCCCGCGTATTGCCGGATCAACCGCAAAGAAGGCATCAAGGCCGCCGTTCAGTCCTCTTCCTGCTCGATGCTGCAGCAGTGCGCACCCATCTCAGCGGACAGTAAAATGCCTTCACGCAGTTTGGTTGGCCTGAATGCGGTGCAACCTTTCACGCCTTGATGATAGGCGCTTTCATACAATGAGCGGAATGCATCGAAGGTATCGAGATGCACCGATACTTGATCTCCCAGATATGGCGTGCAATCGCAGTAACGAGCGCGTCGTCGACTATAGCCGCTACCTTGGGTCGTTACCGGCGGTTGGTATGGTCTCCACCAGGGGAACGAAAGCAACGCTGAGAATATTGCGAGTATGGCTGTTGCCCTCCCGGTCCTTTTCTACCAGCATTAGTTCCTGATAGCTGTACGGCTGCCCGACCGGGATCACCAGCCTGCCTCCCGGTCTGAGCTGTTCTACGAGGGCGGGGGGGATATGGCCGGCCGCCGCCGTGACGATGACACCATCGTAGGGGGCATGTTCCGGCCAGCCCAGGTAGCCGTTTCCGGTCTGCACATCGATATTGTCATAGCCCATCTCCCCGAAACGCCGCTTCGCTGTCTCGCTCAACTCCGGAATCACCTCCATGGTGCAGACTCGCCTGCACAACTGCGAGAGTATGGCGGTCTGGTAGCCCGAGCCGGTGCCGATCTCGAGGATGGTGTGGTCGGGCTCGGGCTGCAGCAAGTCGGTCATCAAGGCCACGATGTAGGGCTGGGATATGGTCTGCCCGTGACCAATTGGCAATGGACCATTGTCAAAGGCGGCATGTTTCAGCTCTGGGGGCACGAACTCCTCCCGCGGCACCTTGCGCATGGCCGCCATGACCCGCGGCTCGAAGTGATCCCGGCCGATCATGTTGCGGGTGAAGTCGATCTCGCTTTCGATATCGTCGATCATCCGCTGTCGCTCGCGCTGCGTGCTCATGTACCCTGCTCCCAGGAAGTAAGATAGCTCCGCTGTTCATGTGTCAGCTCATTGATGATGATCTCCATGGTCGCCTCCAGGGTGCGTAGCGGATCGACCTCGGTAATGACAATGTTGGCCCCGTGCCCCGCAGCGGGTGTTGTTCATGGAATCGCTCCATGAACTCGTACAAGACAGGCATCTCCTGCAATGCCCATTCGATACGTCGCTGGCCCTGCTCCGCCAGGGCCGTGTCGAGGATGTTCGCGCTTGTTGCGATCCCCATTTTCTCCTCCTAAGCAAACGTAGATTGAGTTAGATGCGCAACAAGGTCGTGTTTTGCGCTTATCGACCCTGTTTAAGCACATCGCAATCGGTACATTGCTCTTTAATCTATAGACCACAGTTGCCATGCCGGCTGCGTCCGTTCTTGAGCCTGTGGATATTGGGCTCAACTCTATTTACATTCATGTAATGGCGACTGACTTACCTAAACACTCCTGGCCCGTTCTGCCCAGCTCCGCCACTGATATTGTTGGCACCCTCCTCACGGGTGATAGGCAGATATTGCTGTTCGGCCCATCAGGTGTTGGCAAGTCAACATTGGCTGCGGAATTGGCGCGTACGCTGGACAATTCTGACCGTAGCTGCCTGTGTATCAGTGCTGACCCGGGTAGCCCGGCATTTGGCGTTCCCGGCACCCTGTCGTTGGGTCAATGGGCCAATGATGGCTGGCAGGTCGTTGCCTATGAATCCTTGTGTACCCTGGATGCTGGCCGCTTTCGTTTGCCCCTGGTGACTGCAGTGCGTCGTCTGGCGCTGCTGTGCAATAACGGCGTGATGTTACTGGACAGCCCCGGAGTGGTACGGGGCGTGGCTGGCCGCGAGCTGCTGGCGGGGCTGGTGGAGGCCGCAGGAATAGATACGGTGCTTGCCCTTACCTCAACGGGCCGATCTCCTCCCCTGGCTGAGGAACTCCATGCCCTTGCTGCCGAGGTATTCCTGGTGCATACCGCATCGGTGGTAAAGCGGCCCGGCAAACGCACGCGGGCCAGGCTGCGTACGGCGCAGTGGGACGGCTATTTGGCGGATGCGAAAACACATTGCCTGAACCTGGGCGAAGTCAGACCCATTGGAACACCACCACCCCTTGAAGAACAGGCAGCCTGGATTGGAAGGCAGGTGGCCTTGTTAAAAGAAAACCGGACCGAGGCCATGGCCGAGGTACTGCACCTGGAGGAGGGCAGCCTGACTGTCATGGCGCCACTGGAAACCATCACGGCAGATTCATTACTGGTACGAGATGCGGTCCGTAGCACCAGTGGGCTGATGGAGACGGCGGAATCCTTTGCCGCTGGGCGCATTGCCTATCTGCCCCAACCAGAGGGGGTGACATTGGGAGAGGAAAGCGGCGGGCCACGCATTGTGGGTCGGGTCGGAGCGCTTGATCTGACCCTGCTCAATGGTGTGTTTGGCGACCCCCTGCTGCATCTGCGCATCCGTCATTTGGGTCGCAGCATGCTGTTTGATCTGGGAGACGGAAGTCGTTTGTCGGCACGGGTTGCCCACCAGGTGAGCGATGTATTCATCAGCCATGCTCATATGGATCACCTGAGTGGTTTTCAGTGGCTGTTGCGTTCACGGCTTGGCGAGTTTCCACCCTGCAGGATCTATGGACCACCGGGCCTGATAGAGCATGTTGTCTGTTTCATCAACAGCTTCCTGTGGGACCGCATCGGTAAGAATGGCCCCGCCTTTGAAGTGGCGGAACTCCACGGACAACGTCTTAAACGCGTTCGCCTACAGGCCGGCATAGCGGGGCGAGAGGTGCTGGAAGAGGTGGAGGTAACAGACGGTGTCCTGCTGGAAGAGTCGGGGTTTCGGGTTCGCACGGTGCAACTGGACCACCATACACCGGTGCTCGCCTATGCCCTGGAACTGGCGAAGACCCTCAACGTACGTAAGGATCGGCTGCAAACACGGGGACTGGAGCCCGGACCCTGGCTTACTGAGCTGAAGCAGCAGCTCATGGCCGGCAACCTGAAGGCACCTGTCTACCTGCCAGACGGTAGTGAGGCCAGTGTGGGTGAACTGGGCGACGAACTGATACTGGTGATGCCAGGTAAGAAGCTGGTGTATGCCACTGACCTGGCCGATACGCCAGAAAACCGGGAAAAACTGGTAGCTCTGGCCCGTAATGCTCATACCCTGTTCTGTGAGGCCACCTTCAGCGAGGGTGATGCAGAGAATGCGGCGAAGAATGGTCATCTGACCACCCGTGCCGCGGGAGAGATCGCTACCAAGGCCCGGGTATCCCGCCTGGTGCCGTTTCACTTCTCACGCCGTTACCAGCGAAACCCGCAGCAGCTTTATAATGAACTAAGGGCTGCGTGTTCCCGTGTGGCACTTCCCGTATCCATGAAGGTATTCGAATCTCCAATGAATACCCTAGCCAAACCCCCGCTTAAACTGGACTCAACAAATAATATGAAACAGAAACAGGATAGCCAGATCTGCGCCATCTTGTTCGACTTTGGCGGGGTCATCGCCGCGGAGGGCTTCGTTGAAGGACTCAGGGCGATCGCCAGGCAGCAGGGGCTGGATGCCGAGACATTGCCGGCGCAGGCGATGGACGCCGTATACGACTCAGGTTATGTCACGGGAAGAGGCAGTGAAGCGGCCTTCTGGGATCTGCTGCGAAGGCGCACGGGCATGACGGGTGACGATGTCTCACTGCGGCATGAGGTACTGACGCGCTTCGTGGTGCGACCATGGATAATCCAACTGGTCCGGAAACTGCGGGCGCGTGGCTACATGACCGGTATCCTCAGTGATCAGACCGACTGGCTGGACCTGCTGGATGAGCAGCAGCACTTCGCCGGTGAGTTCGATCACGCCTTCGTCAGCTATCGGCTCGCCAAGGGCAAGCGTGATGCCTCCCTCTTCGATGACACGGTACAGAGCTTGGGACTGGCACCACAGCAGGTCATCTTTATCGATGATGCACCCGGCAATATAGAACGGGCCTGCAGCTGTGGGATGAGGGGTTTGCTCTACACTGACCAGGACACCTTGATGGCGCAGCTTGCCGCCATGCTGGAGTAGCCGTGCAACGCCGTCGGATGCTTTCCTGGCTGGGCCTGGGGCTGCTTGGCCTCGGTAGCGGAGCCGTGGCCAGGGCGAGGACACAGCGCATGACTCATCATGAGGCAGAGAACAAAACCGATCCCGTCACGCTGTTTCTCTGTGGCGACGTGATGACCGGTCGCGGCATCGACCAAGTACTGCCCAACCCCTCATCCCCCGAGATCTACGAATCCTATATGACCTCAGCCCTGGGCTATGTGGAGATTGCAGAAGAGGCCAACGGCCCCATCCCGGCACCGGTTGCCTTCGATTACATCTGGGGCGATGCGCTGACGGAGTTTATCCGGGTGGCACCGGATCTGCGTCTGATCAATCTGGAGACCGCCGTCACCCGCAGCGACAGCTACTGGCCGAGCAAGGGGATCAACTATCGCATGCACCCGGATAACTTCCCCTGCATCGAGGCAGCCGGCATCGACGGCTGTATCCTGGCCAACAACCATGTCTTGGACTGGGGCTATGACGGTCTGAAGGAGACACTCGATACCGTGGAGGCAGCGGGCATAAAGACCATAGGTGCAGGGTATAACGGCAAGGAGGCCAAGGCACCGGCAATCTTTGAACTGGCTGGTGGACGGCGCGTGATGGTGCTGGCCTTTGCCCACCCCTCCAGTGGTGTGCCCCGGGCATGGCGGGCCGGTCCCGGGCGGGCGGGAGTCCGTCTTATGGAGAGCCTGTCCGAGGCGGGAATCGAGGAGGTCGCCAGCCAAGTGGCGACGGTAAAGCAGGCGGGTGACCTGGTGGTTGTGTCCATCCACTGGGGCGGTAACTGGGGCTACCCAATCGCCCGTGAACAACAACGCTTTGCCTACGGCCTCATCGACAGGGCGGGCGTGGACGTGGTACATGGCCACTCCTCCCATCACCCCAAGGGGATCGAGATCTACCACGATCGCCTCATACTCTACGGCTGCGGCGACTTCCTCAACGACTACGAAGGCATCGGTGGCTTTCCGCAGTACAGGGATGACCTGACGCTGATGTATTTCCTTACCCTGGAGCCGCACAGCGGCAGGTTGCTGCGCCTGCAGATGACACCGATGCAGATCAGGCGGTTTCGTCTGCAAACACCGTCGATGCAAGACAGACGATGGCTGGCACAAACCATGGGTAGAGAGTGCGGCCGCCTCGGTGCGGGGATAAAGGAGAATGCCCAGGGCCGTTTTGAGCTCTATTGGCAATAAATTAGGCGGATTTCTCAGCCCGGTTTGAGCCGGTTCACCTCCAGTGCCATGGCGAGTGACTGAATCTGCCCTCAGGCGATCTTGATTCTTACCACGTTCATCACCTCAAACTCGATCCCGGCGACCATCTTGGTTGCCGGGTAGTAGGTCAGGTTGACCCGCTGACCGGTGATGTTCTTGTATCGTTGCTTGCGTTTGTAGCTGAAGGAAACATCATACCCCTCCACCAGCAGGGTGTTGACGATCCACTCCCCCTCGTCCCGCTGCACATGGGAGATCACCTTGAGCATATCGGAGTGAACGAGCTTTGCGTGCCGCTTGAGCAGTTTTTCCGGTTCGGATTGCATGATGTTCCTCCGCCGGCCCCCTGTAGGGCCGGGATTTAATCCCAGTCCAGCAGCCGCTGTTCCCCCTCCAGGGTCTTGATGTCCGTAATATCCTGGGACATCTCGAGAACGCCTCGATAGTTCTTCGCCTCGTCACGCACTGCAAAATAGCGGATCTGCACAAACCGGCCCTTCACGTGAAGGCGGAAATCCGCCACATCCTTGGTGCCGCGTTTGAACTCCTCCAGGATTCGCAACACTGTGTCCACCGACTTCGGTGGGTGACAGTAACGTACCTCCCTGCCAATGATACCTGCACTGCGCGGGAATAGACGATCCTCACCCCGGTTATAGAAGACCACCCGGTCATTCTCGTCTACGTAGGTGATATCCAGCGGCAGGTGGCGAAAGATGAGATTCACCTGCTCCGGGGTCATATACCCCTCGTCATAGTGAAAACGGTTCTCTGTGGCGAAGGGCAGTTCACCTGATCGCTCAACCTGGGAGGGGTGCACATACGCCTCCTCCTCTACAGGAGCTGGATAGGGTGGCGGTGTCTCATTCAGCATCCAGCCTATCTCTTCGTCGCCAGCTCGCATGGCCTGCCACTCGGACTTATCCAGCAGCTGCAGCGCATTGGGTAGTAGCCGGGTCTCCTCCACGCTCATCAAGCGTGTCATCTCGTCCTGTAGCAGGGGAAACAGCAGTGCCACCTGCTGCATATCCCCCGCCTCCAGTACCAGACGGACCTCTTTGATCCTGGCTCGGATGTCGTCGTGAAAGGCCCACATGTTCTTGCTCGGGGAGTCCCAGCCGTGGCGTTCGAGACAGGGGAACAGCTGGTTTTCCTTGCGCACATAGTGCAGCTCCACCCCGGCGATCTGCTGGAACAGCCGTTCGAATCCCTCTCTCTCCGTGAGAGGGTCCAGTTGATTGATCTCGGCAAACAGCGCACGCAGCAGGCGGTTCTCTTCCAGATAGACCCTCACTGGGTGGCCTGGTTCGAACTGCTTCAGTTGCCCGGCGGCCAGCTTCTCCACCAGCACGTCGTGATAGAAGGCGGCCACTTTGGGGTTGGACTGGACAAATAGCCCCTCTTCTTCCAGCTCCTCGATAATCGAGGAAAATGTCTCCTTATCCAGCGACTCACATGCGTCCCCAAAGTGGTGCATGGCGGCATCCGGGTCACCGCCGGTACAGAGGTCACGAAGGATGGTGGTCAGTATGTCACTGCAAGACTGGGTCAGAAATTCACTCAAAACAGGCCCCTGGCAAAGTTTGGCGTATCGTTACTTGTGCGCACCACCGACAAGCTATCCCGACAGGCTGGGCACAAAGGAAGCGCATTTTAGCCATGTGCCGGGACCGATCAATTGACCTAAACCAAAAAGTGAGGAGATGCAGCTCTCCCGGGGTCAGAGTCAAGAGCGAGTCTGTTGGGTGTGGCTTGATGCAAGATCAATGCGATACAGGTGCAGTAACTTCGTAGCTGACTCGACTCCGACCCCTGAAGTTCTCTCTAGCCAGATGATTGAACCGTGCTGACACATCAGGAACTACGTCAAAAGACCGAGTGCTACTGGAGCAGTGGCCGGGCCTTACGTGCCTGGCTGGGAGAGGAGGTGCTTTTCCTTTCCCCTGCGTATCCCAGTGGGAAGGCCGGGCGCTAAGGCGTTGATGGCCGACTACAACCAGGTGCGTGATGGAAAGACAGCGCTAGAACAAGGCGCCGGCTACCGGATCGAGTACGCAGAGGCCAATCATCGCCAGTTGGGGCGTCAGCGACTGCCGCAGCAACTGGTCTTCGATCGCCAGGACGATCTGTTGGGTTATCTGCGCAAAACCTGTGAGTTCGAGCGTTTCACGGCGGGGTCTATTTCCCCCATGTGAAGTCGCTACTGATGGAGCCTAGCACGCTGGAGGCGCTATTCGACGCCTGGGTGGAGGAGAGTTCCAGCAAACGCACGACCGCCCGGTTGCCACATCTCGATAGCGAGGGGCAGATGTGCTATCGGCTGTTGTATGAAGATCGCTTGAGAAACAATATTCGGTTGGAGCAGGAGCGGATCCCGTTCGGTCGCCTCAATACGAGACTTCAGACGATCAGCCCTCTCCCCTTAAACTCCGGAAAGTGATAGGCACCTGTGCTGCTTTCATCGACACGCTTGATATTGGCATCCATGCCTACATGGATGTAGGTAAGGAGCGGGAGTTTCGCCTAGCAGGTTGTTGAAATTCTACTCAGGCGGCGCGATCCGGCGTTAAAATCGGCCTCAAAATGCTCATTTACTTCAGTAAACTGCGCTTTTTCGCCCGATTTTGCCTTGCCACGCACTCACCTGAGCGAATTTCAACAGCCTGCTAGATGCTCTTCTGGGCCTGGCTCAGCACGGTCATGAAGGATACGTTCTCCAAGCTGCCAAACAGGGGGTGGCGGGTCAGTTTGCTCCGGCTCAGGCGCGGCGATGTGATACCGCACAGGAAACGGCTCAACAGGCGCGGCTGCATCAGTATTTCGGTCTGCTCCTGCCTGACGGCGCTGACCTCCTGCCAGAATGTGTCACTGATTGTTTGTGCTCGGCGTGGCGGGAGCTCGCTACTGCCACGTCGGCACCAGCTGCAATGGCCGCAGGGGGCTTCACGCTGTTCGCCGAAATGCTGTGCCAGGGCGTTGCTCTGACAGCCGTCCAGGGTGACCAGATCCAATATCTGTTGCAGACGATGGATCTCTGCGTCTTCCCGTTTGATGAGGCGTTGGTACAGCTCACTGGCCAAAGCCTCGGTGGTGTCCGGTTGTCGCATCCGCTGGAATCGGTGGCGTATGCCGGCGACCTTCACCTCTAGTAGCTGCTGCTCCCCCAGCCATTCGAGCGCTTGTACGATCCTGTCGCGGGTTGTTTGCAGCGCTACGGCGGCTTCGGTCGGATCAATGCTGAACCAGATTCTGCCCTTGACCGCATGCCGAAACAGGGCGGCGAGAAAATTACGATGTTCCCCCTTGAAGCGGGAGAGGATCTCGGCTGAGCTTTGCAGGGGTTTGAATTTGTAGTCAGCGTAGAAGGGGGTGCCGCCTTCCAGATAGCCCGCCAACTCCAGGTAGGTAAGCAGCGTTCGCAACACCAGCGGGCGGATGTCGTGCCGGGCCGACAGGGTATAGAGGCTGACGTCGAAGCTCGGCTCCTGAGCGAACAGCTCATCGATTAGACCATACAACGCGGCTTTATCTGGGGTGTCGCCATAGACGAAGTTTTCCAGCACGTTCAGGTCGTCGGGGCAGACCAGCATTTGGCACACTGAAGGTGCGCCGTCACGCCCGGCACGGCCGATCTCCTGCGAGTAGTTCTCCAGACTCTTGGGCAGGTTGTAGTGATAGACCGCACGGATATTCGCCTTGTCCACCCCCATGCCGAAGGCGATGGTGGCGACCACGATGGCGTGGCTGGCTCTCATGAACCACTCCTGGACCTCGCCACGGATATCATCCTTGAGTCCGGCGTGATAGGCGCGGGCGGGTAACCCGGCATCGGCAAGCCGTTGGGCAACCGCCTCGGCAGTCTTTTGCAGGGTGACATAGACGATGACCGGGCCGGGGGGATTGCGGCTGATCGCCTCGAGCAACACCCGGTCGCGCTCTGACGCCTCGACTACGGTGGTCTCGATGTTGAGGTTGGGGCGGTAAAAGCCAGTGCTCACCGCGCAGTCTGGTTTGATCTCGAACAGCCGGCAGATATCCTCCAGCACTGCTGGCGTGGCGGTGGCCGTCAGAGCCAGTATGCGTTCGGCGCCGAACTGGCGAGCGAACCCCGCCAGCTTGAGATAGTCGGGACGGAAATTGTGCCCCCATTCCGAGATGCAGTGTGCCTCATCCACGGCAAACAGGGCGATCTGGATAGGCTTTAACATCGCCCTGAATCGCTCATTATTGAACCGCTCTGGGGCGACGTAGAGCAGCCGCAGCTCACCGCTTTTAAGTTGCTGCACCACCTTCCGGTACTCATCGGCAGTGAGTGAGGAGTCGAGTCGGCAGGCGCTGATGCCGCGTGCGGTGAGCGCATCTATCTGATCCTTCATCAGCGCAATCAGTGGCGAGACGACCAAAGTTACGCCGGGCAGCAACAGCGCGGGTAACTGATAGCAGAGGGATTTTCCGCCACCGGTGGGGAACACAGCAGTCGCTGAGTGGCCGTCGAGTAGATGTTGCATCACCGCCTGTTGGCCGGGGCGTAACTCGGTGAAGCCAAAATAGTGGTGCAGGGCCGTCTGAATCCTTGATGACATGGGGACCTCCTGTCCCCGGCTATCGGGAATAGTGTGCATGATCGCTCCATTATCCCCCCAATCGCGGACCGAGGGCCATTTCAGATGTGGCGGTGATTGCCATCACTACCGGTCGATTGTTAGCGTCTGTGCTGACTCGATCAACAAGGAGCTGTGATCAATGAAGAGGACAGGGATCTGTTTGGGCTGGTTGTTGGTGCTGTTTGTTACCTTGACGGCCCATGCCGCGGCGCTGGATCTCCTGCTGCTGACGAAGTATCGGCCGGGGATGGATGTCAGCGGCTGGTTTATGAGCGAGAAGCTCGATGGCGTACGGGCCTATTGGGACGGCCGACAGCTGCTGTCGCGCCAGGGCAAGCTGTTTGCTGCCCCCAGCTGGTTTACCGAGAAGCTTCCCCCTTTTGAACTGGACGGTGAATTGTGGATCGCCAGGGGGCGCTTTGAAGAGATCCTCTCCATTACGTCGCGCGATCAGCCGCACCCGGGTTGGCGCCGCATCACCTACAACATCTTCGAGGTACCGAATGCGCCGGGCGGTCTGGATGCCCGCTTGGGGCGACTGCGGCAATACTTGGCGCGTGATTCGGTTGAGCAGTTGCGGATTATCCCTCAAGCCGTTTGTCGAGATGTTGCCCATGTTATGACGCGGCTGATGGCGGTGGATGCGGCCGGTGGCGAGGGAGTGGTATTGAGAAATCCTGGCAGCCCTTACGAAACAGGCCGCAGTCCCAACGCCCTCAAGGTAAAACGCTTTGATGATATGGAGGGTAGGGTGGTTGGCTATCGGCCTGGCAAGGGGAAATACCACGGAATGACCGGGGCCCTATGGGTAGAGATCGAGGGAAACAAGCGCTTCTATATCGGCTCCGGCCTGACAGATCGGGAACGCGCGGCGCCACCTGCGGTCGGCAGTGTGATCACATTCAAGTATCAGGGTTTTACCAACAACGGTATTCCGCGCTTTGCGTCGTTTCTGCGGGTTGGCGATACGCGTTAACCCGCATCTCTCCGCCCCATGGCGATGGGCAATCCCTATGCACTTCGCCGGAGGAACGCCAGCAGCGATTCACCGTGTGTGGAGATGGCCTCCCTGGAGTCGTGGCCGGTTTCAGGCAATAGCAGCAGTTTCACCCGGTCGTCGAGGCGGTTGGCATATATCCGCCGTGCATCCGCCAGCGGAACGCTCTCGTCCTCCTCGCCGTGTACCAGCAGCACCGGACAGCTCCCCTGCCGGATGGTGTTGCAGGGGGCGATATCATCGAAGTTGGCCTTGATGGTCCGTTCGATATAGCGCAGCACCAGCCAGCCGATGGGCAGGTATGGAATATGGTGCGAGCGCATCTGCCTGCGCATCATCTCTACGGGGTGGGCGAAGGCGGCGATGCTTATCACGCCGGCCAGATCCTGTCGGCGGGAGGCTACCAGCAGCGCCGCAGCTGCCCCCACAGAGTGGCCGAGCAGGTACAGCCGCTGCGGGTCAATGCGTGGCTGGCGGCCCAGCCAGTCGAGCCCGTGCTCGAGATCTTCGGCGAAGCGTGGCATGGAAGAGAAACTGTCATCATCGCTGTTGCCGTGATTGCGGGCGTCTAGCAGCAGTACGGCATAGCCTTCGTGATGGAGCAGGGAGGCGAACGGCAGCATGTGCCCGGCGTTGCCGCCCCAGCCATGTATCACGGCCACCGCAGGGCCGTTTTTGATGCCTTCCGGGAGTGGAATGAACCAGGCAAACAGGCGCTTGCCGTTTGCGGTTGGGATGCGCACGGCCCGGTAGGGCAGCCCTAGATCCGCTGGCGATCTATGCTCCTGGATCCTCGGAGCGCGATAGGCCCGGTGAATCAAAATCGGTGTCAGGAGGGCTCCCGCCAACAAGGCGAGCGCAATCAGTATCAGGGTATTCATCGCGGCAGGTTCAGCTTGGCGCAGAGTCCGCCCTCGGAGCGGTTATGCAAAATTAGGTCGCCGCCATGGGCGCGCGCGATGTTTCGCGCAATCCCAAGACCTAGTCCCGTCCCTCCAGTCTGTTGGGCACGGGAGCTTTCCAGACGAAAGAATGGGTCAAATACTTTCTGCAGTGACCCTTCGGGAATGCCTGGACCCTTGTCGCAGATGGATATGACAACCTCTGTTTCTGTATCTTCAATCCTGATATCGGCTTGCCCGCCATAGCGCACGGCGTTCTCCACCAGGTTGACGATACAGCGTTTCAGCGCCAGAGGTTTGCCATCGTAGGGCGCGATTATCTGGCCATGGAGTTGCACATCCTTGCCCGCTTCCTGGGCATCCTCCTGAATGCTTTCCAGCAGTGCCATCAGATCCAGGCGCTGGCTGGGTTCTCTTGTTTCGGTACCCCGCATGAAGTCCAGAGTTGCGCTCACCATGGACTCCATATCATCGAGATCCTTTTCGGTCTTTGCCCGCAGTTCCTCGTCGTCCATTAGATCCGTGCGTAGACGTATTCGGGTCAGTGGTGTCTTGAGGTCGTGGGAGACTGCCGCGAGGATACTCGCCCGGTCTTCGATATAGTTTTTCAGGCGAGTTTGCATGGTATTGAAGGCTTTCGCCGTATCCTTGACCTCGGCGGGGCCGGTCTCTTTGAGTGGCGGCTGCTGGATATCCTTGCCGAGCCCTTCCGCCGCTCGCCTCAGATCCCGCAAGGGACGGATGATCGAACGTACGCCGATGAGTGAGAGCAGGATTACGCTGATCAGCAAAATAGCCAGGACGATGAGGAGCCGAGTTGGCCAATCGAACATGCGCTCGGAAAGACCGCGCTCGAAGCGTACCCAGGTGCCGTCTTGTAACCTCACCTGGATGTGGAAAAATTGTGCCATGGTATGCAGTCCGTGCATGTAGGCCCAGGGGCCTGACATGGGGCCACCGCTCATCATATGTTGGCGGTGCATCTGCGGCATCTGCGGCTCCATGACCGAGCTTTCGATGGAGACCCGTACCTCGGTATTCTGCGGCAGCTGTTTCAGCAGTTGATGTCTGACCATCTCGGAAGTGGGATGGGAATTCTGATCCGCTTCCGGGATTGAAGCCGGTTGCTCAGAGAGGGTGATCTGTAGCTCCGGGCTGGCCAATAATGGCACTAGCTGTTGGCGATCATGGGCGGGAAGGGAGTCAAGGAGGCGGACAATGCCTGCTGTACGGACGATCAGGTTCTCTCGAATGGACTCGTAGAGTACCTGTCCCCGGTCACGCAACAGGATGAAAGCCGAGAGCAACTGAGCCAGGACCAGGCCCGTCAGCAACAACAGTACCAGCCTTCCAAAAAGTGATTTTGGCACCTTGAGTCTCCCCTTCAGATGGCTGACGAGACCTTGCTTGCGAGCAAGTAGCCGCGACCGCGTAGGGTCTTGATCAGTTTTGGCTGCTTGGCATCGTCGCCGAGGCGTCTGCGCAACCGGCCGATCAGGACGTCGATACTGCGGTCAAAGGGGCCGCCGTCCCGCCCCTGGGTCAGGTCAAGCAATTGGTCGCGGGTGAGTGCTCGGTTGGGGTGGGTCAGCAGCACGTGCAATAGCCGATACTCGGCGTTGCTCAGGGGGACCACCAGACCGTCGGGTGAGGTGAGGTGCTGGGTTCGGGTGTCCAGGATCCAGTCGGAGAATATGAGCCGCTCCGGGGCATCCGCCAGCGGGTCGATGGGCAGGTCCCGTACCCGGCGCAGTACCACCTTGATCCGGGCCAGCAGCTCCCTGGCGCTGAAAGGCTTGGCCAGATAGTCATCCGCTCCCATCTCCAGACCCAGGATGCGATCCATCTCATCGCCTCGTGCCGTCAGCATGATCACCGGAATCCTGGAACGCGTGCGCAGGGTACGGCAGAGCTCCATTCCGTCAACGCCGGGCAGCATCAGATCAAGGGTGATGAGATCGATGCGGGCCTGGTCCAACGCCATCCACATGCCGGTGCCCTCTGCCGCTGTCGTGACCTGGTAACCATTCTTCTCCAGATAAGTCTTGAGCAGGTGTCGGATCTCGGGGTCGTCATCGACGACCAATATGTGGTCTTGAGGGGTGTCCATGGCTCCAAATCTAAAGGGTTTTTTCTACTTGTGCGGGAGTGAATTGTAACGCTCGGTAATTCTCAAGGCCCCTGTTACATAAGATTACAAAACGCCTCTTTTTCGACACTGACGGCTTACACAAGTGCGGTTTTATAGAAATCAAGGCAAGAGCCTGAACAACCGATTCGATTCACTGTAACGCAAAAAGGAGAGAGTCATGAAACAGACAACCAAACAATTTCTGGGTGTCGCTGCCGCTTCCGTACTTGTTATTGGTCTGGTCAACGGTGTATTCGCCCACGGTGGATATGGTCCTGGTTTTGGCCCCGGCTGGGGTGGTCACCATGGGATGATGGGCGGTGGTCCGGTGGCCTATGCGGATCAGCAGCTGATCGGACTGAGAAGTACACTGGGTATTACGGCCGACCAGGAGAGTGCCTGGAACGCTTATACAGAGGCTGTGAAAGGCAAGGCCGGACTGATGGCTTCTCATCGACAGAGCATGTTTGGCAGCGGGTCGATTGCACCTGAACAGCGCTTCACTTTCCGTCAGCAGGGGCTGGAACAGATGCAAAAGGTCACTACCGCCAGTCGTGATCTGTACAGCGTACTGACCCCCGAACAGCAGGCCAGGGCCGGTAACCTGATTGGGCTGCATCACGCTCTTCGGTAAGAGAGCATCTCTTCCAAGAGGTCGGAGTCAAACCGTGCTGCCGTGTTCTGTTTGCCTGGTACACTGGACGGCTTGGCTCCGACACCTGCCTTATGTTCTCCCTGCTTCAAGGAACTTTTCTGGAAAGCGTTTGCCAAAAAACATTGAAACAAGAATGAATCTCAGTATGATCTACCTCCATGCACCGACTCTCTGAAAGATTGCTGGCCATTTTGCTCATGCTGCTGCTGGGATTTGCTCCACTGCAGGGTGCGATAGCCGGTTTTGCCGCTTCCTCCGGCCAGGAGAAGGGGGTGCATCAGATGTCGGGCATGCATGAGAGTAGTGCGGGTATGGCTGTTATGGACCATACAACCCACGATTGTGAGCAGTGCAATGCCGGCAATGACTGTACCGGTCATAGCTGCTCCTCCAGTCATTGTACTTCCTGTGTGCTGGCGCTGTTCTCGGTCTTTTCTCACCCTACAATGCTGACTGTTAACCCCGTATCACTATCGGCGGATGACGGTTTCATAAACCAACTCTCCTCTTTCCTCTTCCGCCCGCCCAGGGCCTGACTTCCCTGCTGTTGATCTCTGGTTTTTCAGGGATCGCTCTTGTGACAACTGTTTGTTGACCATCGGTCAGCAGCGTTATGTCTGCTGCTGACTTGCAGAGGAAGAATAACTCCATGAGTAGTATTAACGACCCAATCAAGGGGGGCGGTCGCTTTCGGCGTCCTGCCTCTCGCGACACTTCTCCATCCCTGGAGGGCGTCTGTCTGACGCGCCGCCGATTTGTACAGGGGCTGGCGATGGGTGGTGCTGTCGCCGGCCTAGGGCTGGGTTCCAGCGCCCTTGCTGCCGCTATGAAACAGCAGGGACCACAGACCCTGCGCGGCACCGATTTCAATCTGACCATCGGTGAGCAGGCGGTCAATTTCACCGGCGCGCCACGTATCGGCACCACCGTCAATGGTTCACTGCCGGCCCCCATCCTGCGTTGGCGGGAAGGCGATACCGTGACGATGCGGGTAACTAACCTGTTGAGTGAAACCAGTTCCATCCACTGGCACGGCATCATCCTGCCGAGCGCGATGGACGGTGTACCTGGCATCGCTACCGGCTTTAATGGAATCAAGCCGGGTGAAACCTTCACCTATCAGTTTCCGGTGGCCCAAAGCGGGACCTACTGGTACCACAGCCATTCCGGGTTTCAGGAGCAGACCGGGCTCTACGGTCCTATCATCATCGACCCCAGGGAGCCGGAACCCTTCAGCTACGATCGGGACTATGTGGTGATGTTCTCCGACTGGACCGATGAAGACCCCACCGATGTCTACGCCAAGCTGAAGAAGCTCAGCCACTACTACAACTTCAATGAGCGTACCCACACCGACCTGATGAAGGACCTCAAGGAGAAGGGGCTGGCCGCTACCTGGAACAACCGCAAGATGTGGAATCAGATGCGCATGAGTCAGCGCGACCTGTCTGATGTGACCGGCTATACCTACACTTTTCTGACTAATGGCCAGACTCCGGCGGATGGCTGGACAGGGTTGTTCAGGAGAGGCGAGAAGGTCCGTCTGCGCTTTATCAACGGTTCAGCTATGACCTTCTTCGATGTACGCATTCCCGGCCTGAAGATGACTGTGGTGGCAGCGGATGGTCAGTACATCGAGCCGGTGACGGTGGATGAGTTCCGCATGGGCGTGGCGGAGACCTATGACGTTATCGTCGAGCCTAAGGACGACACGGCCTACACCATCTTCGCCCAGGATATCGCCCGCTCTGGTTATGCCAGGGGGACTTTGACACCCGATCCCTCATTGACGGCTACGATCCCCGAGATGGATCCGGTACCGAATCTGGGGCATGGGGATATGGGCATGAACATGATGAACCACACCGGACATGACATGTCGGGTATGGACCACAGTCAGCACCAGATGCCGGATGGGAAGATGATGTCGGGTATGGACCACAGCCAGCATCAGATGCCGGATGGGAAGATGATGTCAGGCATGGACCATAGCCAGCACCAGATGGCCGGCATGGATATGGGCGGCATGCAGTTGGCTCAAGCACCGTCAGCGAAGCCGGCAATGAAGCCCAATCCATCGGACTTTACCGCAGGCCCCGTTCATCATGCTGCAACCGAATACGGCCCCCATGTAGACATGCGCGCTGATGTGCCTCAGTACCGGCTGGATGATCCCGGTGTCGGTCTGCGTAATAACGGCCGTCGTGTTCTCACCTACGCTGATCTGCGCAACCTGCGCACCACCCACGATCACCGTGAGCCGGACCGGGAGATCGAACTCCATCTGACCGGCAACATGGGGCGTTACATGTGGTCGATCAACGGCGTCAAACACAGCGATGCCGAACCCCTGCGCTGGAAGCTGGGTGAACGCCTGCGTATCACCTTCGTCAACGACACCATGATGAATCACCCGATGCATCTGCACGGAATGTGGAGTGATCTGGAGACCGGCGACAACAACTTCATCCCGCGCAAGCACACCGTGATTGTGCAGCCTGGCTCCCGGATTAGCTACCGGGTCACCGTGGACGCGGAGGGTGGCTGGGCCTACCACTGCCATCTGCTCTACCACATGCTCGGCATGTTCCGCACCGTCATCGTCAGTTGAGGAGGCAAAGATTATGAAAAAGACAGTAGCTGCTTTGATGGCGATCGGACTATCCGCTCCCGTCTTTGCCGGCGGGGCAGATGATCCGCTGCTCTACAAGGTGATGATCGACAAGCTGGAGATCAGGAGTACAGATGGCCCCAATCCACTGGTACTGGAAGCGGATGCCTGGGTCGGATACGACCTCAACAAGTTCTGGTTCAAGACCGATGTGGAACGGGTGGATGGCAAAACGGAAGAGGCTGAAGTGCAATTTCTCTACAGCCGTGCCATCGCACCCTTCTGGGATCTCCAGGTTGGCTGGCGTCGGGATATTAAACCGGAACCGGACCGTGACTTTCTGGCCTTCGGATTCAAAGGCCTGGCGCCTTATCTGTTCGAGGTGGATACGGGAGTGTTCATTGGTGAATCGGGGCAGATCGGTGCCCGACTGGATGCGGAATATGAGTATATGTTCACGCAAAAACTGATCCTGTCCCCCGAGATCGCGATGAATCTCTACAGCAAGGACGACGCAGCGGTCGGCATTGGCTCCGGTCTCTCCGACATGGAGTTGGGACTGCGGTTGCGCTACGAGGTACGGCGCGAGTTTGCACCCTATATTGGCGTCAACTGGACGAATAAATTCGGCCAGACCGCCGACTTCGCCAGAGACGAGGGTGAGGACACCAGCGATGTTCAGTTCGTTGCTGGTATTCGGGCCTGGTTCTGATCTTTCAACAACACTTTTCACCGGCCCAGAGGAAGGGCCGGTGGGATGAAACCGAAGGAGTCTGAAACATGAAGAAACGATTATTGGGTGTGCTGTTGCTGTCCAGCCTGATTGGGCTCGCCGGTTGCAGTGACCAGCAAAACGCGACGGCCAGCGTCGATAAACAAGTCGCATCGCCACCGGTGTCTCCGTCCGTCCAGCGTTGGTACAACCAAGAGCAGGTTGCAAGAGGCAATGTACTGTTCCAGACAAATTGTGCCAGCTGTCATAAGTCGGATGCCTCAGGTACACCGAACTGGAAAGAACCCGATGCTGAGGGCAAGTATCCTCCGCCGCCATTAAACGGTACTGCACACACCTGGCACCACCCGTTATCCGTTTTGCATCGAACCGTGCAACGGGGAGGTATTCCTCTTGGCGGGACCATGCCGGGCTTTGCCGACAAACTGAACAATCAGCAGATCGACGACATTCTGGCCTGGGTGCAGACCCACTGGTCCGATGAGATCTACCGTGTGTGGTATGAGCGGAATGCTCAGGCCAGTAAATCCATACGGCCAATCAATGGGGGCTAAGGAGAAAGATTATGACAAAGGAGAGAATCGTGAAGTCAAAGAAAACACCTGCTTACGCAAAGCTCGCTGCTTGGTTGCTGGCCGGAATCACGCTGGTTACGGGAGGCGTATTACTCACTCAACAACCGGCTAAAGCGGCCGATGTAGTTGTCTATAAAAGCCCGACCTGCGGCTGTTGCAAGGGTTGGGTCAGTCATCTGAAAGAGAACGGTTATACGGTGGAAGTACACAACCAGCGCAACATGAATCCGGTGAAAGCAGAGCTGGGCGTGCCGCGTCATCTGCAGTCCTGCCATACCGCCAAAGTGGGTGAGTATGTCATTGAGGGGCACGTGCCTGCCGATGTGATTGCCCGCCTATTGAAAGAAAAACCATCTATCAAAGGCCTGGCTGTGCCCGGCATGCCCATGGGTTCGCCAGGGATGGAAGGGCCGAGGGAAGATCCTTATGACGTTGTGACCTTCCAGGCAAACGGAAAAACCACCGTGTATGCCAGGCGCAATCAGTAGGAGATAGAGATGATTAAGAAGCGTCTTGTTTCAGTTATCACACCCGTTCTGATAATGGCACTGCTGCTGGGGACAACCATCGTGATGGCGCACTCGCCATCAGAACAGGCAAGGGTCTATTTCATCGGCCTTGCGGATGGAGCAGTGGTAAAAAGTCCATTCAAAGTGAAATTTGGGATCGAGGGTTTCGGTATTACCCCTGCCGGGACCACCGGCAAGCGGCGGCATACTGCAGGCCATCACCACCTTCTGGTGGACCTGGATCAAACACCGGATATGGATGAGGCCATCCCAAGTGATGCACACCACATCCATTTCGATCAGGGAGAGACCGAAACCCTGCTGGAACTCCCCCCCGGTAGACACACGCTTCAGTTGTTACTGGGTGATGAGCAACATGAACCCCAGGATCCACCACTGATTTCCGGCAAGATCACGATCACCGTGCAGTGAGATTCTGTGTCTAAAGGAAGCCGTTATGAATAAACGAGCAGGCCAATTTGGATTGGGTGCGTTGGCGTTGCTGTTGGTGACTGGTGTCACTCTGGCTGGCGGCATGATGATGAACCATAGCGTGGCCAGGCATCATCAGGGTATGCGGGTGGGTGTTCCTGAACCCTACAGAGATATGCGCAATTCATTGCCTGCCTCAGATGCGGTCATAGCTGAGGGCGAGCAGCTCTATCAGGCCAACTGCGCTGCCTGCCACGGCAAGCAGGGTTATGGCGATGGCCCGGCAGGCAAGCCGCTTTCACCGCGACCAGCCAATATCAACCATTTTATGCAAATGCGCATGATGGCCCGGGACAACTATCTCATCTGGACCATCAGTGAAGGCGGCAAGCGATTCAATACCGCCATGCCGGCATTCAAGGAGACACTTGGCATCGAGGATCGATGGAAGATCATCCATTTCTTGAGAACGCTATAGGTTTTCATTAACAAATAGAGGAATAGAAGAGATGTACAGCTTTTCAACCCGACTGACGGGGAACCTGGACGAGATCGAACAGAAGTTAATCGGTGCGTTGAAGGATGAGGGATTCGGCATTCTGACCGAGATTGATGTGCAGGCCACGCTGAAGAAAAAACTGGGTCTGGAGAAGAGGCCCTACAAGATTCTTGGTGCCTGCAACCCGCCCCTTGCCAACCAGGCCATTGATGCAGAGCCCGATATCGGACTCCTGCTGCCGTGCAATGTGGTGATACGAGGAGAGGAGGATGGAACGATCACCGTTGCATTCATGGATCCGGAGGCGGTCTTGAATCTGGTCGATCGGGACGATATTGCTGAGCTGGCGAAAGAGGTGCGTTCCAGACTTCTTCGTGTGCGCCAGGCGATGGGTGGAAGCACGATTGACTGATCGTACCAAAAGACCCTTGACCTGTGTGTAACACGCAGGTTGTACGATAAGTATACCAGCTGATTACAGCGAGATTATTCCAAATAGAGAGGCAGAGATGATGGCGATAACGAAAACCATGAGCATGGCCGTTTTTCTGGCTTCCGTTTCTTTTGCAGCGATTGCCGATTCCGAGCATTACGCTGAAGGTGCGGCAAATCCGTCTTCCGGAATGCCCATGTCCAGTGGACAGATGCCGATGATGAGTGGCCAACAGGGTGGAATGGCCGGGATGAAGGGCCAGGGCAACATGCCGATGATGGGGGGCGGTAAGGACAGTATGCCCATGATGAAGATGATGCAGGAGAAGCAGGCCATGATGCAGGAGCATATGAAGAAAATGGAAACGCACATGGCCAACATAGAGGCACTGCTGAAACAGTTGGTTGAGTTGCAGAAGAAATAGCAAACAGTCGGCTGGCAGGAGGAACAGATCGATGCTCACAGTTCATGAACTTGCGATACAGAGCGATGCACCGGCCCATGTGGTTCGCTACTACGTGCGTATCGGTCTGATCCAGCCTGCCGGACAGCAGGAGAATGGTTACCGCCTCTTTACGTCACACGATGCAACTCGGATCCGTTTTATCCGCATGGCCAAGCATCTTGGCTTTACCCTGAATGAGATCAAACAGATCACCCGGCATGGGGATATGGGTGAGTCGCCTTGTGACGATGTGCGAAAGATCATCCAGCATCGTATTCAGGAGAACCGGGTCAAGATCGAGGAGATGATGAAACTGCAGGCTCGCATGGAACAGGCACTGGAACAGTGGAAGCTGATGCCAAACGGGATTACCGATGGCAACAGCGTGTGCCATCTCATCGAGTCGATCGAAAGCAACGAAGATAAAAAACCCTGTCACGCAGATAGCTAAGGAGACAACCATGGGACATCCAGCAAAGAAACTTGAAACCTGGAACGGTGTCGATCCGGTCTGTGGCATGGATGTCAATCCCGAGAGCCCTCACCGCTACATATATAACCATATCGAATATGGGTTCTGTAGCGGTTCATGTCTCGACAAGTTTCGTGCTCAGCCAGAACACTATCTGAAGCCCTCCCCGGATACTGATCCGGTCTGTGGTATGGATGTCTCAGCGGAAAGCGAATATCGATTCCATTTTGAGGGTGTCGAATATCGTTTCTGCAGTGAACACTGCGAGAAGAAGTTCGCGGTTGATCCATCCGCCTATCTGAATGATAAGGAGATGGATCAGGCGGCAGAGCAGGAACACGCCGATGTTGATAGCTGTCACAGCTGTCAACATGATCACGCTGCGAAGGATGTTGCGCATCCGCCCGTGGCCGGCGCTGTCTACACTTGTCCCATGCATCCGGAGATCCAGGAAGCGCATCCTGGTCCCTGTCCCAAGTGCGGCATGGCTCTGGAGCCGATGGGTGAACCGGTGGCGGTGACTCGCACCGAATACACCTGCCCGATGCACCCCGAAATCGTGCAGGACCATCCCGGTAATTGCCCCAAGTGTGGCATGGCGCTGGAGCCGCGCACTATCGAGGTGGAGGAGAAAAACGAAGAGCTGATCGATATGAACCGGCGCTTCTGGGTGAGCGCCATGCTGGCTCTGCCGCTCTTCTTGCTGGCGATGGTGGCGGATCTCATGCCCAGCTGGCTGCCGGCCGGTCTATCCATGAAGACGGTGCAATGGATCGAGTTCACCCTGGCCACGCCGGTGGTCCTGTGGGGTGGCTGGCCCTTCTTCGTGCGCGGCTGGCAGTCGGTGGTGAGTTGGAATCTCAACATGTTCACCCTGATTGGACTGGGTGTGGCGGTGGCCTGGATCTACAGCGTCGTCGCCCTGCTGTTTCCGGCCATCTTTCCTGCCAACATGCTGCACGAAGGCGGGACGGTCCCCGTCTACTTCGAGGCGGCAGCCGTGATTACGGCCCTGGTACTGCTGGGGCAGGTATTGGAGCTGCGCGCCCGCAGCCGCACCAATGCGGCCATCAAGCTGTTGCTGGGGCTGGCCCCCAACACGGTACGCATCGTGCGTGCGGACGGCACCGAAGATGACATTCCGCTGGAACAGGTTATGCCTGGCGACATCCTTCGAGTCAGGCCAGGAGAGAAAGTGCCGGTGGATGGCGTGGTGACCGACGGCAGTAGTGCTGTCGATGAGTCGATGGTCACCGGGGAACCGATACCGGTCGAGAAGACCCGGGGTGAATCCTTGATTGGTGCCACCGTAAATGGCACTGGCAGCCTGCTGATGCAGGCGGAGAAAGTGGGGAGTGATACCCTGCTGGCCCAGATCGTACGCATGGTCAGCGAGGCCCAGCGTTCGCGGGCACCGATCCAGAAGCTGGCGGATATCGTTGCTGGCTACTTCGTGCCAGCGGTGGTGATGATCGCCGTACTCACTCTGATTGTCTGGGGCTTTTTTGGCCCCGAGCCGCGCCTGGCCCACGCCATGATCAATGCCGTGGCGGTGCTCATCATCGCCTGTCCCTGTGCGTTGGGGCTGGCGACACCCATGTCGATCATGGTCGGTACCGGCAAGGGGGCGACCCTGGGCGTACTGATCAAGAACGCCGAGGCGCTGGAGATTATGGAGAAGGTGGACACCCTGGTGGTGGACAAGACTGGCACCCTGACCGAGGGCAAGCCGCAGCTGGTTTCCATTCAGGTCAGCCAAGGTTTCGAAGAAGATGAGATGCTGCGTCTCGCCGCCAGTCTGGAACGGGCCAGTGAACACCCGCTGGCGGAGGCCATTGTCCGTGGTGCCGAGGAGAGGGGTGTCAGCTTGGCTTCCACTGACCGGTTCGAATCGATCACAGGCCAAGGCGTGACCGGCACTGTCGATGGGCGAACGGTGGCGCTCGGCAACCTCACACTGCTAGAGGGGCTGTCGATTGATTCGGGCAATTTGCTTGCAGAGGCCGAAATTGGTCGCGCACAGGGACAGACGGTCATGTTCGTGGCCATTGACGGTCAGGCTGCCGGACTGATTGGTGTGGCTGATCCCATCAAGGCATCTACACCACAGGCCATTCGTGATCTGCATGTCGAGGGTGTAAAGGTGGTCATGCTGACGGGTGATAATCAAACGACCGCTCAGGCTGTGGCTGACCAGCTTGGTATCGACCGGGTCGAGGCCGAAGTGCTGCCGGACCAGAAGGCCGAGATCGTCAGAAAGCTCCAGGCGGAGGGTCATACGGTCGCGATGGCGGGAGATGGCATCAACGACGCCCCAGCTCTGGCGCAATCCCATGTCGGTATCGCTATGGGTACCGGTACCGATGTGGCGATGGAGAGCGCCGGCGTGACCCTGGTCAAGGGTGACCTGCGCGGCATCGTGCGTGCCAGGCGGTTAAGCCGGGCGACCATGCGCAATATCCGCCAAAACCTCTTCTTCGCCTTTATCTACAATTCTCTCGGTGTGCCGGTAGCCGCCGGTGCGCTCTATCCCGTTTTTGGTCTGTTGTTATCACCGATACTTGCTGCGGCCGCCATGAGCTTTAGCTCGGTGTCCGTGATTGGTAATGCACTCAGACTCAGGCGAGTAACGATTTAACGAAGAGGAGATCATGATGGGAAACGGTTTTGGTATGGGTTTTGGCGGTGGCTTTATGTGGTTGTTTTGGATCCTTTTGATCGTTGTGATTGTGTGGGCTGTAAAGGCGGCTGGGGGGAGTAGTAATGATTCACCTGAAACGCAAAAGTCTGCACTGGACATCCTGAAGGAGCGCTATGCAAGGGGTGAGATTGATCAAGAGGAGTTCGAGAAAAAACGAGAGGATTTGGGTGGTTGAATAGAGTCCGGAGTAAGTGATGAAAACGCAAGATTCCATGAAACCTGTAGGCACCTGGGAAGTCAGGCGCAGGATCAAGATACCGGCACTGGTTCATGCTGCCGATGCGATGGCAGTGGAAGATGCAGTCCGTGCTTTATCGGGTGTCCGCAATATGGCTACGGATGTGGAAAAACACCAGCTCATCGTGCGATACGACGCCAGCCAGTCGGCTTACCAAGCCATTGTGGAGGCGCTGGAAAGCGCCGGCTTTCCGCCGTTAGACAATTGGTGGTGTCGGTTTAAGGGCAGTTGGTTTGAATTTACCGATACCAATGCCAGAGACAATGCACATGCCCCGCCTCCGGCCTGTTGCAATAAGCCACCCAAGTAGAGGGGTGGGTGATGCATTTCTGTTTACACTTGTCGTGAAAGATGACCGGATGAATCCCGTTATTCGACGAATCCTTTTGCTCGGGCTTTTGGTACTGGTTCTTGTGTCTGCTTACTACCTGCTAAAGGAGCTTGGGATGCTGGCCACTGTCACAGATGTCGATGAGCTGAAAGCCTGGATTTCGGAACTGGGGTATTGGGGGCCGGTCACGATTATCGTTCTGATGGCGATAGCCATCATTATCAATCCCATTCCCAGCGCACCGATTGCCTTGGCGGCCGGCGCCGCCTACGGGCATACCTGGGGCACTGTCTATGTGGTGGCTGGTGCCGCCAGCGGGGCAATGGGAGCTTTTTGGATTGCCCGGTTGCTTGGTTATGAGCTGATGGTTAGGGTATTCGGCAGCCGCTTGAGATTGGGCTGGCTGGGCTCCCAGAATTTCCTGATGGGTATGGTATTCGTTTCGCGGCTGATACCCTTCCTCTCTTTCGATCTGGTGAGCTATGGTGCCGGGTTGACCCCAATCACGACCTGGCGATTTGCCTTAGCGACCTTGACAGGTCTTATCCCCGCGAGTTTTCTGCTGGCCCACTTCGGCGGTGAGTTGACCTCGTCGAGCCTGGAGCAGGTGCTTGCTAGCGTGCTGTTGCTGGGTGGGCTGACATTGGTGCCGATCATTGCCACGATACTCGTGAAATGGCATGGGCGTAGAGTTACTGACCGGATCGATGTGTCAGGTAAATCGACCGTGGATCGGTAGGGATGGGACAGACTTGTGACCGGTCACGATATCTGATCAAATCCAGCACGCAATGATGGAACCCTTCGTTACCCGTCGTGTCTCTATCTGAAACATAATGAACGCTTTGAGAAGTAAGACATTTTAAGATGTCCTTGACCCACGACAACAATCTGCGATTGACCACCTGGATGTTAGTGGTGGTATTGCTGTTGTCCTGGGGGCAGGGTGCCTTGGCTGGCCTCGGGCAGCACTCCATGCCGATGGGAGAGGATTCTCATCGGGTCATGGCGGATGGTCACCATTGCCATATGCCCAAGATGGCGGATCTTCAATGCCATTGTGATACTGGCCATCTCAACCTGCGGCAGGCCCTGCCGCAGCGCGATTCCGATCTCCTGGGCTTCGAACGCATCGATCGGTCGGTTCTGGTCTCTAAAGATCTGGCGGATCTGCGTCCGGTCAGGGGGCCACCCCGTGACGAGATCCTGTTCTCCTTCTCAGCCCCACCGGTTCCCATCCCCCCGCGCCTGAGTTTCTGCTGCCTGCGTATCTGATACCCACCTGTTGTCTGACCAGCGTTTCAGCCGGCAGCATCCCGTTCTCCACCCTCTGATCTTTTAGCGTCCGCCAGGACAGCTCGAATTCGCTTGGGGATGGGGAACCCCCTGCTGCCAGACCCGAACCAAACAGCAGGTTTTCATTGATGTTCTCTTTTCCGCAACGCCGGGCGCGTGTCGCCCTTTTCCTTGTGTGCGGTCTGATCTGGCAGAGTGGCCAGGCGGCCGGCACCTTGTCGATCGGCCAGGCGGTGAGCCTGGCGTTACAGGACAATCCCGGCCTCGCTGAGGTACAGGCCAGGGCAGAGGCCGCCGCTCATCGGCCGAGTCAGGTTGGCGCCTTGCCCGATCCTGTGTTGTCTCTCAACGCCGCCAATCTTCCCCTGGATAGTTTTGATCTGACCCAAGAGCCCATGACCCAGTTTCAGGTCGGGATCAGCCAGAAGCTGCCTTGGCCCGGCAAGCTCGAGTTGCGTGCCGAGGCGACGCGGCTGATGGCCCTGGGCAAGCAGGATGCGACTCGCGAGGCGCGGCTGATGCTGGCCCGTGATGTGAGACGCAGCTGGTGGAATCTCTTCTATCTGGATCGTGCCCTGGCCACAGTAGAGGACAATCAGTCGCGGTTGCGTTCTTTTGTCCAGGTGGTGCAGGCCAAATACCGGGTGGGCGAGGGGCTGCAGCAGGATGTGCTGCTGGCCCAAGTGGAGCTCTCAGGTCAGTTGGAACGGGCAGTACGTCTGCGTGGCATGCGCCGTAGTGAGGCGGCCCGTCTGCAGGCATTGATGGGGCATCCAGGTGATTCACTCGTGGAGCTGCCAGCCGTCGATCCCCCTGAGCTGTTGAATCTGGAGGGGGCCGAAGTTTGGCTGCAACAGGCCCTGGCCGAGCGCCCTCTGTTGAGTATGAAACAGCATACGCTGGATGCCTCGAATCGCCGTCTGGAGCTGGCGCGGAAGGGGATCTATCCCGACTTCACCCTCAAGGGGGCCTATGGTCTGCGGGGTGGCAACAATCCGGACGGCTCCTCCCGCAGCGACTTTCTCTCCATCGGCGTCAGCCTCAATCTACCGATCTTTCAGGGCAGCAAGCAGGATCGGGAGGTGGATCAGCGCACCAGCGAACGAATGGAAGCCCGCTACGCCCTGGATGATGCCCGGCGCACGATTCGTGAACAGGTGGAACGCGCCCTGGCGGATTATGAACAGGGCCGAGAGCAGGCCCGTCTATTGCTCAACGGGATCATTCCTCAGACCGAGCAGACGGTGGCCTCCATGCTCGCCGGCTATCAGGTGGACAAGGTCGACTTCCTTACCTTGGTCCGCACCCAGATCAAATTGAACAACTTTCGCATTGCCTACTGGAAGGCCCTGAGTCAGGCCAAACAGGCCGAGGCGCGTCTGCTGGCTGCGGTCGGCGGGGAGAATAATCATGAATAAATACCCAATGGGTCTTACTGTCGCACTACTGGTTGGCGTTGGTGCAGGCATCTGGATGAGTGGTTACCGGTCACAGATTCCCTGGCTTGTTCCGGGGCTGGAGAGTGTGGCTGCTGCGGGCATGGAGGCGGGAGAAAAGCCCCTGTTCTGGCGCAACCCGATGAATCCCGCTATCACCTCGCCGGTGTTTACCAAGGATGAGATGGGTATGGACTACCTGCCGGTCTACGCCGATGCACCCAAGACGGGGAAAAAGGAGCGCAAGGTGCTCTTCTGGCGCAACCCGATGAATCCCGCTATCACCTCGCCAGTGTTCACCAAGGATGAGATGGGTATGGACTACTTGCCGGTCTATGCCGATGACGGCGGGGCGGCGGATGAGCCCACCGGCACGGTGAAGATTGACCCGGTGACCGTACAGAACATCGGTGTGCGCACAGTCAAGGCCAAGCGTCAGGCGTTCTCGCGTTCGGTGCGAGCCCTGGGCCGGGTGATTGCCGATGAGACCCGTATCACCCGTCTGCATCCGAAGACTGAGGGGTGGATTGAGAAACTCTTCATCAACAAGACCGGAGAACCGGTGAAGAAGGACGACATCCTCTTCTCCATCTACTCCCCCAAGTTGGTCAGCAGTCAGCATGAGTATCTGCTGGCGCTGCGCAACCTGAAGGCGCTGGGTGAGAGCGAGTATCCCGATATCCGAGAGGGTGCCCGTCAGATGGCGGAGATCTCTCGTGAACGGCTACAGCTGCTGGATGTACCGGAACACCAGATCAGGGAACTGGAGCAGAGTGGTAAGCCTTTCAAGGCGTTACACGTCCACTCTCCCTTCGACGGTATCGTGATGAAGTTGAACGTGAGTGAGGGGGAGTATGTGACCCCCAGGAGCGAACTCTACCGTCTCGCCGACCTCTCCAAAGTCTGGGTGCAGGTCGACGTTTATGAATATGAACTATCCAGGGTGCGTGTCGGGGACAAGGCGCAGATAACCCTGAAGAGTATGCCGGGCAGGATATTCGAGGGCACGGTCTCCTATATCTATCCCTATGCAGAGGCCAGGACCCGTACCATCAAGGTGCGCCTGGAACTGGATAACCCGGAACTGGCACTCAAGCCGGATATGTTCGCCGACGTGACCCTCAATACCGGGTTGCAGAAGGATGCGGTGGTGGTGCCGGATGCGGCAATCGTGCGCTCCGGTGAACGGGATCAGGTCTTCATTGTACGTGAGCCGGGCAAGTTCGAACCGCGGGAGGTGACCCTGGGCCAGAGCAGTGAGGGTTGGGTACAGGTGCTTGATGGGGTGAAGGCTGGAGAGGAGGTGGTGGCCTCAGCTCTGTTTCTGATCGATTCTGAATCCAAGTTGCGGGAGGCGACCGCCAAGATGATGGAGGCGGCCAAGGGGGGGCAGTCCGTCGGTGGGGCGGATATGGATATGCAGGGTATGGCTATGGATGCACCTGACATGTCGATGGATGAAATGCGCCTTGATAGTAGCGTTCCCGATGCGATGGATATGAGCGGCTTCACCCTGGATGGGGGACGCAAGCCATGATCGAGTGGATCATCAACGGCTCCCTGCGTAACCGCTTTCTGATCATCCTCAGCAGCCTGCTGCTGCTGGCGGCAGGCATCTGGGCGGTGAAACAGACCCCGCTGGATGCCATCCCCGATCTGTCGGATGTGCAGGTGATCGTCTTCACCGAGTTCCCGGGCCAGGCTCCCAAGGTGGTGGAGGAGCAGGTCACCTATCCGCTGACCAGCGCCATGCTCTCGGTACCTTATGCCAAGACGGTGCGGGGCTACTCCTTCTTCGGGCTCTCCTTCGTCTACATCATCTTCGAGGACGGGACTGACCTCTACTGGGCCCGCTCCCGGGTGCTGGAGCAGCTCAACTATGTCACCAGCCGGCTCCCCGACGGGGTCAATCCCACCCTGGGGCCGGATGCCACCGGGGTTGGCTGGGTCTACGAATACGCCCTGGTGGACCGTAGCGGTAATCAGGATCTCTCCCAGCTGCGCTCGATCCAGGACTGGTATCTGCGTTACCCCTTACAGACGGTGCCCGGGGTGGCGGAGGTGGCTAGCATTGGTGGCTACGTGAAGCAGTACCAGGTAGAGGTGGACCCCAATGCCATGGCCGCCTACGGCATCACCTTGGACAAGGTGAAACATGCCATCCAGCGTTCCAACAATGACGTGGGTGGGCGACTGGTGGAGATGACCGAGACCGAGTACATGGTGCGCAGCCGCGGCTATATCAAGAGCCTGGACGATCTGCGGGAGATCCCGGTGGCGGTGGATGGCCGGGGGACCCCGGTGCGCCTGCGGGATATCGCCCAGGTGCAGCTGGGGCCGGAGCTGCGGCGTGGCGTGGGCGAGCTGAACGGTGAGGGTGAGACCGTCGGTGGCGTGGTGGTGATGCGCTTTGGCGAAAACGCCCTGACCACCATTCAGAAGGTACGGGAGAAGCTGGAGGCGTTGCAGGCGGGTCTGCCAGACGGGGTGGAGATCGTGCCGGTCTATGACCGCTCCGACCTGATCCAGCGGGCGGTGGACAATCTGCAGCACAAGCTGCTGGAGGAGTCGATTGTGGTCTCCCTGGTCTGCATCATCTTCTTGTTGCACGCCCGTTCCGCCCTGGTGGCAATCCTCACCCTGCCGGTGGGTATCCTGATGGCCTTCATGGTGATGCATGCCCAGGGCATCAATGCCAACATCATGTCCCTTGGGGGTATCGCCATCGCTATCGGCGCGATGGTGGACGGCGCCATCGTGATGATCGAGAACGCCCACAAACACTTGGAACAGATGGCCCGCCGACTGGGACGGAAGCTGAGTGAACGCGAACGCTGGCAGGCCATCGGTAACTCTGCGAGGGAGGTGGGGCCAGCCCTCTTCTTCTCGCTGCTGATCATCACCGTCTCCTTCCTACCGGTCTTCACCCTGCAGGCCCAGGAGGGGCGGTTATTCAGTCCTTTGGCCTTCACCAAGACCTACGCCATGGCTGCCTCGGCGATCCTGGCGGTGACGCTGGTGCCGGTTCTGATGGGCTTTTTTATCCGCGGCAGGATTATCTCGGAGGCGAAAAACCCTATCAACCGCCTGCTCCATATGATGCATCGCCCGCTATTGTCGCTGGCGATCCGGGTGCGCTGGCTGACCCTGGCGGTTGCGGTGGTGCTGCTGGGCTTCACCTTGCAGCCGCTGCAGCAACTGGGCAGCGAGTTCATGCCGTCCCTGGATGAGGGGGATATCCTCTACATGCCCACTACCTATCCAGGCATCTCCATCACCAAGGCCAAAGAGCTGCTGCAGCAGACCGACAAGATTATCTCCAGCTTTCCCGAGGTGGCGACGGTCTACGGTAAGGCTGGGCGAGCCGAGAGCGCCACCGACCCGGCGCCCCTGGCGATGCTGGAGACCACGATTAGGCTGAAGCCGCGAGAAGAGTGGCCCGATCCCGCCAAGAGCACCCAGGAGCTGATGAATGAGATGGACGCGGCGATCAAGTTCCCGGGGCTGGCCAACAGTTGGACCATGCCGATCAAGACCCGTATCGACATGCTCTCCACCGGCATCAAGACCCCCATCGGGATCAAGGTCAGCGGGCCGGATCTCGGGGTGCTGGAGTCGCTGTCGAAGGATATCGAACGGGTTATGAAAACGGTCCCGGATACGGTCTCCGCCTTCGGTGACCGGGCGCTGGGGGGCTACTACCTCGATTTTGATATCGATCGCAAGGAGGCGGCCCGATACGGGCTCACCGTGGGTGATGTGCAAGATGTGATCCAGTCTGCCATTGGTGGTATGAACGTCTCCCGCACGGTGGAGGGGCTGGAGCGCTACCCGGTGAATGTGCGCTACCCGAGGGAACTGCGTGATGATCCTCAGCGGCTCAAGCGGGTGCTGATCCCCACCTCCAACGGTGAATCTATTCCCCTGGCCCAGGTGGCGAAGATCCAGCTGCGCCGGGGGCCGCCGGTGATCAAAAGCGAGGACGCCCGGCCTAACGCCTGGATCTATGTCGATATCAGCACCTCGGATATCGGCGGTTATGTGGCCAAGGCCAGGCAAACCGTGAGTGAACAGGTGAAGATCCCGCCGGGTTATGCCCTGGTCTGGTCGGGGCAGTTCGAATACATGGAGCGGGCTGAGGAGCGGCTGCGCATCGTGGTGCCGGCGACTCTGTTGATCATCTTCCTGCTGCTCTACTTCAACTTTGGCAACCTCAGCTCACCGCTGGTGGTGATGCTCTCCATCCCCTTCGGGCTGATCGGCGGTATCTGGCTGGTCTACTGGTACGGCTTCAATCTGTCGGTGGCGGTGGTGGTGGGCTTCATCGCCCTGGCCGCGGTGGCGGCGGAGATCGGCATTTTGGTGTTGACCTTCATCGATCAGGCCGTGGCGGAGGCACGCCACCAGAGAATCATCCGGGGTGATGCAGCGTGTCTGACCAAGGGCGAACTGATGGAGGCGGTGCTCCAGGGCACGGCGGAGCGGGTGCGTCCTATCGCCATGACCGCCACCGCCATCATTGCCGGCTTGTTGCCGATCCTCTGGGGCACTGGCACCGGCTCCGAGGTGATGCAGCGCATCGCTGCCCCGATGGTGGGGGGCATGGTGAGTGTCACTGTGCTCTGCATGCTGGTGCTACCGGTGATCTACGGTCTGGTTTTGCAGTTCAAGGAACGGTTCTATTCCAGTGGAACCGTCGTAGAAGCGGAGGAGCTCCTAAAAAACAGCGAAGCTTGATTGAAATATTTGGAAACGACTTTTACCAACGTGAGTGGAGATACAACATGAAAACAGTCCTGAAGAGCCTGACCTTTGCCATCCTGAGCGGTGCTGCCGCCGCCAGCTATGCTGGCATGGACCACAATCAAACCCCCATGGATCAGGGCCGCCATGACACCATGGCGGCCCAGTCGAAGATGTTCCTGGAGAAGACACAGATCGACGGGCACACCGTCAGCTTCCACGTGATGCAGGCCAAAGAGGGTATGCAGCACGGCGGCAGTCACAATCTGATGATCAAGGTGGAGAAGGATGGCCGGACACTGAACGACATCGCCGTCAATTCCAAGGTGGTTTTCCCCGATGGCAAGGAGGGCAGCAAGATGCTGATGAAGATGGGGGACTGGCATATGGCCGGCTACGATCTGGGCCAGACTGGCGAATACCAGCTGATGGTGCTGTTCAAGACAGCTGACGGACAGAAACACTTTGGTGGCATTCACTATATGGCCAGGTAAGCGGAATCAGTGCCGGAAAAGGGAGGCGATTGAGGGCTTCCCTTTTCTGGATCTGAAATTCCACAACCAGAGCCTGGCAAGATCAACAAAATCATGAGGGTAGAGAGCTATGACTCATAGTGGATCAGGTAGACGATTTCTGGCTATGTTTCTGGTCGGATGCGCGATCGGTATTGGTGTGATTAGCTCTGTCGTTCGTGCGGATTCCGATGGGCCGATTACAGACAGAGCGATCATTGCAGAAGAGGTCAGAAAAGAGCTAAGACGGTTGATCGATGAAGAGGGCTTCATGGATCGCGCTATAGAGCGTGGAATCGAATCCTATATTCAGAAACAACGTGCTGTGTCGGCTTCTGAAAAGAATCGTGCACGGGCGCAACATGCGCGAAATCTTCGTCCTGTTTCGGCGGAGAGGGATCATATTTATGGCGATCCCAATGCGCCGATCAGTCTGGTTGAATACTCGGATTTCGAATGTCCATTCTGTAAGCGGTTTCACCCGACCGTGAAAAAGCTTATCGAACAGAACGCAGGCAAGGTCAACTGGGTCTATCGGCATTTTCCTCTGGAATTCCACAATCCCGGTGCACAGAAGGAAGCTGAGGCAACAGAGTGTGCCTCTGAACTGGGAGGAAATGGTGCGTTTTGGCGCTATTCCGATCTGATCTACCAACGCACGACCTCCAATGGTAGGGGATTCCCAATCGATCGTTTGGTGCCATTGGCCGAAGAGATCGGGCTGGATGGTAAGAGATTTCGGGACTGCCTCGATAGTGGCAGGATGGCTGACCGGGTCAGGGAGGATTATGAGGATGGGGTTAAAGCCGGGATCTCAGGAACACCCGGAACGATCTTTCTCAATCATGTCAGCGGTGATCTCTTTGCCACCGCCGGTGCCTTGTCACTTTCCCGCTTGCAGGCTGCGGTAGACCGTTTGCTGTCAGATCAGACAGCAAAATGAGTAACCGACCGTCACCTAAACGCCAGATACATAAGCATGGGAGCCTCTGATCACGTCATGAACGCGTATCTTGTGCCCAGACTATCCAGCTTCTGCGTGGCAAATCTCGGCAACGGCTCCATGCGTGACTTTACCTTCTGCCTCCATGCAGTCGTTCGCAATAGCCAGCTAATACGTGCGATTTGCACCTTGAATCTGAATATTCTGAATCACAATCCACTTCGTCCAGACTTAACCAGAGGCCCCTTAGGATTCCTGGGGTAAATCTATTGTGAGAATAGTCACATTTACCCCAAGAAAAGGTAATTAAATTCTGGCGAAAGTGACTGCTTTCACTTCTACTTTCTTCCGCGAATAACAATGAAAAAAACCTCAGTTTCAAAGCAACGAATAGAAGATGTGCTGTCGGGTCTGGACAGGCTCGCCGCGCAGGCCAGCCTTTCACAGCTGACCAGCCGCCGCCTGAGTGAAATGGCGGGGGTGGCAGAGGGGGTGATGTTTCGCCTCTTCAATGGCATGGACGGAATCCTGGAGCAGTGGATCGAGAGCCGGGGCGGGCGTCTGTTGACTCTGATCAGCGGCGCGCCGGCAAACCGGGCCGGTTTTCTCAGGATGCTGCGGTCACTATTGGAGGTACCGGAGCTGTTGGGGCTGCTGTTCGATGAGCTGAAGGGATCACCGGCGATCCTGGCCCGGCTCGATGCACTGCGTCTCCGGGTGGAAGAGCAGCTGAGCCGTCAGCTCCAGTGTCTTACGGCACCGGGTGGGGGCGGTAGCCTGCTGTTTGCCGACCACCTCTGGGTTTCGCTCAGGCGCAGCTGGGATCCACGCATGCCGGACCGAGAAGAGCGTCGGGAGCGTTTACTGAATTTCCTGCCCGGGGAGATGAATGGAGTGAAACCATCGGAAATATTGCCGAATCCGGCGCTGCTGCAGCGGCTGGCGATCAACAAGAGCGGCTTTGTCTTCGATCCTGTCAGCGGTCGCAGTTTTACCGTCAATGAGTCGGGACATGCCCTGTTGCATCTGATGATGCGGGAGATGAGTGTTTCCGAGATCATCGAACAGTTGGCCGAGAAGTGGGACGTAGAACCAAGGCAGGCGGAGCGTGATCTGCTCGAATTTGCCGCCGAACTGCGCAAGGCGTTTCACGGATGAAAGGGGCAAAAGGGGCTTGATCTATGTGTCACGCATATGTTGCCGGCTCGATTCTGACTGACGGATCACAACGAGATAAATACCGTGGAAGGAGGAGGAACGATAAATATGACTTGATCAGAGGCTCCCTAAATAAACGACCATGATTGCTTTTGTAACCGTTGTTTTGTTTTTGGCGGTTTCTGACTCTTGGTGGCACACCGAAAAAACGACTGAAAAATTCAGCCACCAAAATGCCAATGACTAGTGGAGCGATGACGACAAAGAGTCGTCGGCTCTGGCTACATTTATTGAGGAGCCTCTGAATAAGTCTGGGCCGTACAGATTGCTGATGAAAATGCGCTGATTTGAGGCGCAAATTGCACGTAATAGCCAGTTATTGCGAAGGTTTGCAACGAAAAAGCAGCGTATTTTGGCAGCAAGATGTAGGTCCATGACTTGATCAGAGGCTCCTTGACATAAATAGAGTAATACAAATGAACAAAACAAAACTATCTATAGCGCTTGCGTTGACCATGAGCATTAGCATGCTCACAGCCTGTGGTGGTGACTCCACAACGTCGACATCTTTGACAACTACAGGAAATGCATTATTGGGTAGCGCCTTTAAAGGGCCTATCGATGGTGCGACCGTCAGGGTGGTGGATGCAACAGGCAATATTCTTGCCTCGGGAGGCAGTAATCAGGGTAAATTCGCACTTGCTGATTTTGACCTTCCTGCAGATACAAATGCGGTCTTTATTGAAACACAAGGCGGTGAATACACGGATGAAGCCACAGGTGAAGTGGTATCGCCTGCGAGCACAGGGTTAATGACTGTCTTCACGGCAGCTGAATTACGAACCATTATCAGTGATAGAAAAGTGGTTGCTCTGACTCCGGAAACAACCATATTGGCTAAACTGGTGCAGAAGATGCTGGCATCCGGCAAGTCAGGCAGCAATGCAATTGCCGATGCGAAACAGATCATACAGGCTCAGCTGATCGATGATACAAATCCCGCCGTGGGAGTTTCTGGCGATACTCTTTTTCTCATCGGTGATCTTGGTGCAGCGATTCCGTCTGATCAGTCTGAGACTCTTGCTCGAAATCGGGCGATCAGTTACTCCTTTGAGGCTAATAGTCTGAACCTTTCACCTGCACAGGTCTTCGATCTGATCGAAAAGCGTGCGACTGATCTGGAAGATGGCATACTGGATGGTAGGGAAAACGGAGCGGCGACTATTTTACTGACCGATAAAGATGGCATAGATAAGAAACTGGATGAGATAGATCAGAAAGCGCGCTATGGCCTGGCACGTTCCCGATTGCTCAACAATACGATAGAACGATTAAGTAATGGTCGGATTAGCGATAGTGAAAGGGAAGGTCTGGCCCAGCTGGGTTTTGATGCGGATTATTTTAACCAGCTAAACAACAATAATCAGGCTTCAGAAAATAATACTGAAACCTGGCTTGCGGCGACCAATCTGCCAGCATTTAATCGGTTGTCGATTCTAAGTGATGAAGATGGTGATCCCAATAATAATGCGGCCACTTATACACTCACTGCAACGCCTGATGTGAATGTCGCCATCAATGCTCCGGGGGATAGTTGGCTTACGCCCATGATGCGTTATAACGGCTCCCAGTTACCTCCGGTTATCAAGGCGAAACGTGGTGATTTTATGACCCTGCATCTGGTGAATGATCTGCCGGTTGCGACAAGCATTCACTGGCATGGGTTCAAGATTCCAGGTGACCAGGATGGTGGTCCTGATTTTCCGGTCGCAGCAGGAAACAGTAAAACCTACAGCTTCTCCATGTTGCAGCCTGCCGCCCCTCTCTGGTTTCACCCCCATCCTGATATGAAGACGGGAGAGCAGGTTTATAAGGGACTGGCCGGAGTTTTCCTGCTGGAAGATGAGATCAGTCAACAGCTGGAAAGCAACAAGCAACTGCCTGCAGGAAACTACGATATACCGGTGCTTATCCAGGATCGGCGTTTCAAGGATGAAGTCAATGGGATACGTGAACTCGCCTACATGGATAGAGAGATGGACAGTGACGGTATGCTGGGCGATGAGATCCTGATCAATGGCTCAGTCTTGCCAAAGCTGGATGTGGAAACACGGCAATATCGTTTCAGAGTTTACAATGCATCCAATGCGCGTACCTATGACCTTGCCCTCAGTGATGGCGCAAGATTCAAAGTGGTCGGAACGGATGGCGGCCTGTTATCCCAGCCTGTGGAGGCCGACCATATTGTGCTCGGAGCAGGAGAACGTGCTGAGATCGTTATAGACTTTGGTCCGCATACTGTAGGAGATAAAGTGATGCTTATCAGCAGAGCCTTTAACGGTAGCCCCATGATGGGAATGATGGGCGGCATAAACAGCCGTAGCATGAACGGCGGCGGTATGAATGGTGGTGGCATGTACAGCAACGGTGTGAGCTCAGCTGGCATGGTCAATGGTATGCGAATGGATATCATGCGTTTTGACATAGCAACCCAAGCTGCTGATGACGTTACGCTCTATACTGCTCTACCGGCCAATGCAGAAATCAATGCACAGCGGTTGACAGAAGCCGATGCCAGCAAGACGCGTAACTTTGTCATGAGCATGTCGATGGACCATATGAATGGTGGAGGCATGACCTTTGTCATCAACGGAAAGACGTTCGATATGAACCGTATCGATGAGATCATCAACCTCGCTGAGGGCGATACTGAAATCTGGTCGATTCAAAATATGTCACCGATGGCGCATCCATTCCATGCTCATGCGATTCAGTGGCAGGTTCTTGATCGTAATGGTCGACCCGCGACAGGTACGGATCTGGGCTGGAAGGATACAGTTTTGGTTCAACCGGGTGAAACTGTGCGCATCATCGGTCGCTTCGATCCAGCAGTGAACAGGGGTGATTATATGTATCACTGTCATATTCTGGAGCATGAAGATGCAGGCATGATGGGTTTCTTCAGTATCCACTAATCACTCATTGGGTAACCCCTCGGCTATGCCGGGGGGCATCTAAATCCAACGATTCTTGCCGGTCCAACTCTTTTTGGTTCCTGGCTAGGCTCGAACCACCTAGTCGTCCAGAGCAACTCTTCTTACACACTATCTTCTGAACAAGAAGTGCTTCCCTGATAATCCCTTCTTCATTCCGAGCATCTGCCGATGAAAGAGTGGAATGTGCGGGATCTGGTTGCGATAGCCTCCTTTGGCCCCGCCTTCAACCGTCAGTATACGTTGGTGCTCGGTGAGTTCGATGAGCGTCTCAACGTCGCCGTTGCTGATTCGCGCTACTAATGTCGGCTACCAGTGGGCGATGGTTCGCCTGGACGGCCTTGTCTTCGAGGTCATTGCATCCGATGGCCGTCCGTTACCGGCTCCTATCATCACGACCGAATCGCTGATTGCCCCAGGTGGGCGCTACGATATCCTGCTCACCATGCCTGCCAGCGGTCAGTACAGGGCTAGCGTGGACTACGACAACATCTGTTACAGCCGCACGCTAGGCAGCGCCTCCACGACAGTCACTGTTGTTTGAGTAGATATATCCAGAGGTGCTTCCCTGCCCCCTGTTTGTCGTGCCTTTTTTCTTGGAAGGTGCGGCAAACTTGTTTAATGGGATGGTTTGCGAATCTTGTCGTCTCACAGTGGAGAAGGGCCATTGTGAATAGAGTCACATTGGAATCAAAAACAACCACCGTATGCTGGTGAAAGTAACCACTTTCACTTTTACTCTCTTCCGCGGACCACAATGAAACTTCGGTTTTACAGTAACGCATGAAAGATATGCTGTCGGGCCTGGACAGGCTTGCCGCGCAGGCCGGCCTTTTATAGGCATGGACGGGATTCTGGCGCAATGGATCGAGAGCCGGGCGGCTAGCAGTCTGCTGACCACCTCTTGACTTATTCAGGCACAGCAGGGATCGGCGTATGCCCGACCGGGAAGCCCGCTGGAAACGCCTGCTGAATTTTTTACCTTGGAGATGCATGGAATGAAACCATCCGAAACACTGCCGAACCCGGTGCTGTTGCAGCGGCTGGCGATCAATGAGAGCGGCTTTATCTTCGATCCGGTCAGCGGCCGCAGTTTTACCGTCAATGAGTCGGGACTCGCCCTGTTGCATCTGATGATGCAGGAAATGAGCGTCACCGGGATCATTGAAGAGCTGGCCGATGAGTGGGATCTGGAACCGAGGCAGGCGGAGCGGGATCTGTTGGATTTTTCTGCCGAACTGCGTAAGGCGTTTCACGGATGAAGGGAGTGACCGTCGCCGTTACCGGCATGAACGCCAAGCCAGACAATCCGGGCCCCGGCCTGGCGGTGGCCCGCTGCCTGCGCGAGTCGGAGGGGTTTGAGGGGCGCATCGTCGGCCTTGGCTATGATGTGCTCGATCCGGGCCTCTATCTGCGCGAGCAGTGTGACGCCGGCTATCTGCTGCCCTATCCATCGGCCGGGGAGGCGGCGTTGCTGGAACGCCTGCGGGCGATCCAGGCGCGGGAGTCGATCGACATCCTGATCCCCTGTCTCGATGCGGAACTGCTCGGCTTCGCCCGTCTGATGCCGGAACTGGAGCAGATGGGCATCCGCTGCCTGCTGCCCGATGTGGAGCAGTTGCAGCAGCGTAACAAGGACCGGCTCGGTGACCTGGCGGCCAGCGCCGGACTCGACTATCCGCAGACGAAACCCGTGACCCATGCTGGCTTCTTCTATCAGTGCCAGCAAGAGGGGTGGCACTACCCACTGGTGGTCAAGGGGCAGTTCTACGATGCGGCGGTGGCCCACAATCCGGATCAGGCGGCTCACGCCTTCCGCCGTATCGCCAACGAGTGGGGGCTGCCGGTGCTGGTGCAGCAGTTCGTGCAGGGTGAAGAGGTCAATCTGACCGGGGTTGGCGACGGCGAGGGCGGACTGCATGGCGTGGTGATGATGCGCAAGCGCGCCATGACCGACAAAGGCAAGGCCTGGGCTGGGATCTCGATCTGGGATGAACGGCTGCTGCAGGCCGCTGAGGCGCTGGTGGCGTCGCTGCGCTGGCCTGGTCCGCTGGAGGTGGAGGTGCTGCGTGACGCCAACGGGCGCTACTGCCTGGTGGAGATCAACCCGCGCTTTCCGGCCTGGATCTACCTCTCCCACGGGGTCGGGCGAAACCTGCCGCGGCTGCTGGTGGACCTGATCAATGGCACCCCCCCGCCTGTTTTTTCATCGCCACAGGTGGGACTGCTTTTTATTCGCTATGCCCAGGAGACCCTGATGAGTCTGCAACAGTTTGAATCCATGACAGTCCATGGCGGGCTGACCGAGAGTACGAACGATGAGTGACAGAAAAAAGAGTTGGGTGCGGCCCACCCTGACCCCCCATCTGGTGGGTGGCCTGAACAAGTTTGGTGGCGGTGGCGCGCCGGATCATATTACGGATATCGACGGCGTGCCCATCGACGACCTGATCGAACGCTTTGGCTCGCCGCTGTTCGTACTTTCCGAGCAGCGCCTGCGAGAGAATGTGCGCCGCCTGATCAGTGCCTTCGAGACCCGCTATCCCGATGTGGTCTACGGTTGGTCCTACAAGACCAACTACTTGGGTGCCGTTTGCCAGGTGATGCACCAGGAGGGGGCCTGGGCGGAGGTGGTCTCGGCCTTCGAATATGAGAAGGCCCGCTCCCACGGGGTACCGGGAGAGCGCATCCTCTTCAATGGCCCGCACAAACAGCGGGAGATCCTGGAACGGGTGGTTGCCGAAGGGGCGCGGGTGCACATCGACAACCTGGATGAGATGTACACTTTGGAGGCGATTGCCGCCGAGGTCGGACGGACCATCCCGGTGACTATCCGGCTCAATTTCGACACCGGTTACACCGAGCCCTGGAGCCGCTTCGGCTTCAATATCGAGACAGGGCAAGCGCTGGATGCGGCGCGGCGCATTGGCAACAGCCCCCATCTGCGGTTGCGTGGACTGCACAGCCACATTGGCACCTTCATCCTCGACACTCGTGCCTACGAGGCGCAGGTGCGGATTATGTGCGCCTTCATGGAGACCGCGGAGAGCGAGACCGGCTGTGAGATCGATAGCATCGATATCGGTGGCGGCTTCGCCTCGCGCAATGCCCTGCATGGAACCTACCTGCCGCCGGAGCAGGTGGTGCCGGAGATCGAACAGTATGCCCAGGCGATCTGTGACACTCTGCTGGAGGCGACTCGGGGGCGTACCGCCCGCGGCAAGCCGCAGCCGACCCTGATTCTGGAGACCGGGCGGGCAACGGTGGACGACGCCGGCAGCCTGATCAGCAGTGTGGTGGCGACCAAGCACCTGCCCGACGGGCGCCGCTCCGCGGTGCTGGATGCGGGGGTCAATCTGCTCTTCACCAGCTTCTGGTACAACCACCGGGTAGAACTGGCGCAGCCGCCCCAAGGTATCCCCGAGGAGACGGTGCTCTACGGGCCGCTCTGCATGAACATTGATGTGGTGCGCGCTAGCGTCACCCTGCCGCCGCTGCGGGTGGGGGAACGGCTGGTGGTCTCGCCGGTGGGGGCCTACAACAACACCCAGTGGCTACAGTTCATCGAGTATCGGCCCAACGTGGTGATGACCCATGGTGGGGGTGAGGTCTCGGTGATCCGCCAGGCCGAGGATCTGCAGGCGGTCACCGCCCTGGAGCGTATGCCGGTACACCTGCGCTCCGTGGAAGCGGGGATGTCTGAAGGGTGAAGGTACACGCGGTCACAACTATTGCCGCGCTGCGGAGCATGGGGGAGGGGTTGCTGCGTGCCTATGCGGCGATCCTCTTCTCCAGCCGTCCGGTAGTGGGGCTGCTGTTTCTGGGCTCCAGCTTCTGGTTTCCCAATGCCGGCATGGCTGGATTGATCGGAGCGCTTACCGGCAGCATCACCGCCCGACTGTTGTCCTTTCCATACCTCTCCAGGGGGCTCTATATCTACAACAGCCTGCTGGTGGGGCTGGCGCTTGGCATCGTTTACCGGCTGGATGGCTATCTGCTGACCCTGATCCTGCTGGGGGCGGTGCTGGCGGTCTTTCTGACCGTCGCGCTGGCCGATATGTTGTGGCGTCTGGAGCATCTGCCGGTGCTCAGCCTGCCCTTTGTGGTGGTGGCCTTCACCTGTTTTTTTGCCGCCCAGGCCTACGGCAACCTGAGCGTCTACCTGTTTCCCTCCGCGCCGGTTGAGCCATTTGTCGGCGGTTGGACGGATGCCTTTCTCACCGCGCTGGGCTCGGCCTTCTTTATTCCCCATCCTGTCGCTGGCCTGTTCTTTTTCATCGGCCTGCTCTGGACCTCCCGCTATCTTGCGCTGCTTGCGGTGGTGGGTTATCTGGTGGGGGATGGGCTGTTGCAGTGGCTCTCAGGCAGCATTCACCCCACCTTGGGGCAGTGGGGCGGGTTTAACTTCATCCTGACCACTATTGCGGTAGGTGGGATCTTCAGCGTGCCCGGCTGGCGCAGCCTGCTGCTGGCGATCATCGCGGCAGCCCTCTCTTCGCTGATCACCATGGCGGTACAGGGAGTGTTGCAGGTCTATGGGGTTCCGGTACTGGCAATCCCCTTTCTGCTCACCACCCTGACCATGCTGGCGGCGATGCGCAAGCGCGTCGCCACTACTCCGCCCTATCTGCTGCTGGAGGCACCAGCCTTGCCCGAGCACAGCTATGAGCGGGCGCGGCTGGTGCGAGCGCGTGGTGCAGAGCCCGAGAGTGTCCCGCTGCGCGCCCCATTTTTCGGCAGCTGGCGAGTCTATCAGGGCTTCGATGGTCCCCACACCCACCAGCCGCCGTGGCAGCATGCGCTGGATTTCATTATTACCGAGCAGGGGCGGAGTTTCCGTAACGCCGGGCATCGCCTGCAGGATTTTCATTGCTTTGATCTACCCGTGCTCTCCCCCTGTCACGGCACGGTGGCACGCTGTTTGGATGAGCTGCCCGACAATCCGCCAGGTGAGGTCGACAGCAACAACAATTGGGGTAATTTTCTGCTGATCCGCCTCGACAGCGGGCTCTATGTGCTGCTTGCGCATCTGCGCCAGCACAGTCTGACAGTGATAGAGGGGGAGCGGTTGACGCCGGGTCAGCCGGTGGCCCGATGTGGCAACACCGGCCGTTCACCCCAGCCCCATCTGCATCTGCATGTGCAGACCACGGCGGTACTTGGCAGCCCCACCCACCCGTTTCATCTGCTGGGGGTTACCCTGCAAACGACACAAGAACAGATCGCCGGTTTTCATCTCGCATGCCGTCCCGCTGAAGGGGAACTGGTAAGCGTGGTCAAGATGGACGGAGCTTTTTGGCGTGCCCTCCATCTGCCCTTGGGTCTGCAGCTGCACTACCGCTATCGCCTGGATGAGGGGGAGTGGCGCGCACAGCGTCTGACGGTCTCCATGGATCTGACCGGTGGTTTCCGCCTGCGCAGTGGTAGCGGTGCCTCGGCCCGTTTTCTGGAGGAGGGCGGGGTGCTGTGTTTTTTCGAACGGGCCGGGGGAAAGGATCCGCTGCTCGATCTCTGGCTGCTTGCCCTGGGATTGACGCCGCTGGCGGATGCTCCAATGTCCTGGGCGGACCGTCCCAGTGATAGGCTGTTGCCCCTTGCCTGGCCGTGGTGGGCGCTTCGGGGATTGCTGCGGCCCTTGGGCGGCGGGCTCGACAGCCGTTACCATCGCAGCAGAGAGAAAGGCCTTTGGCGGCAGCAGGGGCAGCACCGGCTGCCGCTGCTGCCTGGGATCAAGCAGGAAGGGGCGAGCGTGGCGATTATTGATCCGGAGCGGGGGTGTACCCGGCTCTCCCTGCAGACCGCTGACTGTTTGCTGGAGGCCGAGCTGGAAGAGATCTCAACCATTGAAGATCAGGGCATTCCGCAGGCCCGAATTAGTTTGAAAGAGACTTATTAAAGGAGAGTTGCCAATGCTAAAAACAGCACGATTATTGACTGCAACGGCGTTATCAGTCGCCGTGATTGTTCCTCTAGCCCAGGCTGGAGATGAGTGGGACGTAAAAGTGGATCTGCAAGGCAGTTATGGAGATTATGCCAAATCCACCGAACGTGAGGATCTCTGGTCTGCCGGCCTGATCGTGACAGCAGACTATCTTGATAACGTCGGCTTCACAGTCGGGTATAACAAGACCGAGGTCAACTACACGCCGGGGACCCCGAAGCTGACGCAGGATGCCCTGTTTGCCAGTGTACGGTTCCACGATACTCCCGATCTCCTGCCCGGGCGCCTGACCTATCGCCTGGATGGACACCTGATCGAAAATGACGACCCTACCGGCAACACTGACGAGGGACGGATTCTCGCACCGCAGATCGCCTATCTCGCGTTCGACAAGAGTCTCTATCTCGATCTGGGTTACGCCCACTCCAGCTATGCAGGCGATCTGACCCTCACCCAGTGGACCCCGACCCTAGGGATTGGCCTCAACCAGGGCAATGATTGGCTACAGCTGCGCGGCTATCTGATCCACTCATCCAATGCCAGTCGCACCCAGGGCAAGGAAGACACCAGTGCCGTGGAAGCGAAGCTGACCCACTATTTCGGTTCTGATGCTCCGCTCGGGATCGACCGTCTGCAGGCAACTCTGTTGGGCGGCCAGCGCATGTATGCGGTCGATGGGGATGCCGGAGCGGTCTACAACCTGGCTGATATACAGAAGGGTTCGCTCTCGCTGGGCGGTACCTGGGATCTGGATGATAGCTGGTCTGTTTTGTTGGTCGGCGGCCTGGAGAAGTATGAGAACCAGGATATCAGCGATGAGTATGACAACCGTTATCTCTATTTCGATGTTAACAGGAAGTGGTGAATCGAGAATGAAAAGAACCATTGGTTGGCTGTTGTCTCTTTGCGTACTCCTGCTCTTCTTCACGACCGTTCAGGCGGGTGAAGAGGAGACCTGGGCAAAATCTTACGCGCTGGAGGCAAAGGGCGAATACAAGGAGGCGGCAGCGGTTATCGAGCCCTTCCTCAATGGCGGTGGCGATACTGCTGAGTTTGCCCTGTTACGATATGGCTGGCTGAACTATCTATTACGCAACCATAACGATGCGATTCGCAGCTACGAAAAGGCGCTGCGGCTCAATCCTAACTCCATCGATGCCCGTCTCGGACTGACGCTTCCTTTGTTGGTACAGCAGCGTTGGAAGGAAGCGGCGCGCTATGCCAAGCAGGTGCTGCAGCGCTCCCCCTGGAACTTCACAGCGCATCTGCGCCTGCTGGTCAGTGAAGAGGGGAGACGCAAGTGGAGTGTGATGAAAAAGCACGCCTCCGAACTCGCCGCCCGCTATCCGTCATCCGCCACACCCTGGGTCTATCTGGCTAGGGCTGAGGCCTGGCTGGGGGATCATGAGGCGGCAAAGCGCGCCTATGTGCGGGTGCTCAGGCGCATACCGGCGCATCTGGAGGCCAACGCCTATCTGAACAAGGGGAAGGAGAAAGAGTAGGGTTAAAACCAACAGGCCGTCCGGTTTCCCGAACGGCCTGTTGGTGTTGTTGTGGGATCTGGCGCTTCGACAGACTGTCGAAGCGCCTCACCCTGGATTATCGGATCTGATCAGTTGGGCAGGATGTCCCGGTTACCATTCGGGTCATTTTTGGAAAAGTCGATCGGTGCCGGTTCCAATTTGTCGGTATGGTCAGCCGGCTGCTGAATCAGCTGACTGGCATACTGGTCGCCAATCCCCATCTGTCCCACATGCGCGGGGTCGCCTTTGCCATGCTCAGTGATCGGGCTCTGATACATATCGGGATTATCGCCGAAGTGTTCGTCATGCGCCCAGGCAGTGGAAGTCAACAGTGCAAGGCTGGCAATTGCGAATATCTTTTTCATGATGGTGCTCCATTTACGGTTTGGATCTGATTGAAAGCTGTCTTTGTGACTGCTTGCCTCTGATATTGCAGTGACCGTGCCAACTCCTAAAAAATCACATAACCAACTGTAAAAAAAGAGAAAAACACCTTACTCTCCGGCCTGATGAGAGGGGGGGGATTGTGCCTCGACATCGACGAAACGTGAAAGAATGTAATGCTTCGTAAAACCTGAGAGTGAGATACAATCGGCTCCAGCGCTATTCGTGCAACCCTGCCCGCTTGTTTGCCATGTGACGGCTAGAAAGTGTATCCGGCCCGTACCCCCGCGACCCATATCGATCGGTCATGGCTGCTGCCGCTGCCATCCAGGCCACTGTTGCGGATCCACTGCAGGTCCGGGGTGATCTGCACCCCGCCCGTTAGTTCGAAGCGGGCGTAGAGTTCCGCCTGGAGGCTGTCGTCGCCGCCAATCAGATTGGAGGAGACGCCGGTGCGCGCGATGCCAGCGCCGAGGGTGGCGGGGCCGGCAGGCTGCTCCAGGGTGATGGCGATGAAGTCAGCAGACTCCGAGACCGATGCATCCGCCCAGCCGAGGCGCAGGTTCCAGCGGGTCTCCCCGAAGCCGCCGTCGGCAACGCCATAGAGCCCCCAGTTGTTCTCCTGATCTGAGCTGCTGTCGAGCCGGGTATGGTCGGCGGTATTGCTCCAGACGCCGAGCCGCCAGATGCCCCATCCGAAGTAGCCATAGGCCTCGGCAGCGGCGAAGGCCCCCTTGCCGTCATCCCCCAGATCGAACAACTGGCCATATTTGCCGTCGTTGTCCGCCAACCCGTGGGAGCTGGCGAATAGCAGGGTGAGGCCGGGATGGTCAGCGGTGGCGTCATAGTGCCAGACGGCGCCGAGGCTGTAGTCGGGGAACTCGATGGTGGGGTTGTTGACGAAACCGGCGCCGAGGAACTGGGCGGTCTCGTCGTTGGCCACCTTGCTGGCATCGAGAAAACTGCTGGCGTCGATCAGGCCGGTCACCAGCTCACCACTGGCGAGGGAGATGGCGTAGTGGAGTTCTGAGACCTGCAGACGGCCGCTGTCATCCCCATCCAGGGCCGAGCCAATATCGGCGTTGGCCTCGCCTAGTACGCTGGATATGCCATTGTTGCGGGGGGTGGTATTGCCCTCCACATAGAGAGTCCAGAGGCCGGGCCCCATCGGCAGGGTGGCCACCAGGTCTAAGGATGCGGAGAGCTCATCGTCGATCCGGCCATCGCTGGCGTGTTGCCCGGTGAGGGTGATACCGCCCTCGAAGCTGAGATCCTTGTGGCCGTCTTCCACTGCGCCGTGGCGGGTGTCGGGCTCATCAGCGAAGAGGAGTGGGGTGGCAAGGAGGGTGGTGCTGATCAGGATGGCATGGCTCAGTGATGATCTGCTTTGGGTCATTGTCGTAAAGGTTTGGTTACTGCTGGGTAGGAGGGGCTCTGAGAAATCGAATGCGATGGATTGGGCGTCAAAATGCGTCGATTTGCGGCCAAAGATGCGAGTTCATGATTTGCTCGGAGACTCCCCAGGTTTCTTTGACGTCGCGGTGGGAATGCGGGAAGGTGCCGCTCCCTCTGGCGTTAATGATAATGATTCTTACTTGTAATTCAAGGAGACCCCATGCCGTCGCTGTTCCAACGACTATCGAGCGGGGCACACTATCGGCGTCTGGATTGGGCTAAGGTCTCGATGATTGCGCAGCGATCCTGACCATTGATGTTTTCGCGGCAGGCGTCGATCAGTTTGGCCAGTTCCCCCTGCATGGCGGTCAGGTCTCTGATCCGGCGTGTGATGTCGGCATGTTTATTTTCCGCGATCATGCGCGCCTCTTCGCACTCCCGGTGTTTCAGGGAGAGTAGGTCAGCAATCTCACTGAGGTTGAATCCCAGGTCCTGGGCGCGTTTGATGAAGCGAATCCGCTCGATCGTGGTTGCCGGATAGTGCCGGTAACCCTGGATTGGCTTGACTGGCTCGTCGATCAGGCCGATGCGCTGGTAGTAGCGGATGGTCTCGATATTGACGCCTGCGGCCCTGGCCAATCTGCCGATGGTCAGTTGTTCGGTCACTGGAGATACCTTTGTTCAGGGGGGGAGTCAGACTGGCAGTGGCCTCCGTCCCTGCAAGTCTACCCTGCACAACAAGATAGCTGTTTAACATCCTTGCTGAAGGTCTGGGCGCAGAGCTTGAGCCCTTCGACCAGAGTCAGGTAGGGGAACAGTTGATCCGCCAGCGCCTGCACCGTCATCCGGTTGCGGATCGCCAGCACTGCGGTCTGGATCATCTCCCCCGCCTCGGGGGCGAGGATCTGGGCGCCGATCAGTCGGCCACTCTTTTTTTCCACAACCAGCTTGATGAAGCCAGCGGTCTCAAAATTGGCCAGGGCCCGGGGGACATTCTCCAGGGACAGGGTCCGTGAGTCCGCCTCGATGCCCTGGGCGCGGGCCTGAGCCTCGGTCAGGCCAACGGTTGCGGCTTGCGGATCGGTGAAGACCACCGCCGGCATCGCCGACAGGTCGAGTCTGGCGTCTCCGCCGGTCATATTGATCGCCGCACGGGTGCCGGCGGCGGCCGCGACATAGACATATTGCGGCTGGTTGGTGCAGTCCCCGGCGGCGAAGATGTGCTCTGCTGAGGTGCGCATCCGGTCATCGACAAGGATGCGTCCCTGGCTGTCCATTGCCACCCGGGCCGCCTCCAGTCCCAGCTGCCGGGTATTTGGCGAGCGGCCGGTGGCGACCAGCAGGGCATTCGCCGTCAGGATCTCATCGTCGCTCCGGATCTGAAACATCTGGCCGTCGTGATCGACCCGGTCGGGGACGGTGTGACGTAGTATCCGGATACCCTCTGCTTCAAAGACCTTGCCGATGCCCGCGTCGAAATCGGCATCCTCCTTCGATAACAGGGTGCTGCGGGCCATCAGGGTGACCCGGCTGCCAAGACGCCGGAAGGCCTGGGCCAGCTCCAGGGCGACCACCGAGCCGCCTAGGACAACCAGATGGTCGGGTAACGTCTCTGCGACCAGTGCCTCGGTGGAGGTCCAGTAGGGGGTTTCCTCGAGGCCGGGTATGGCGGGAATCGCGGCGTGGGCGCCGCTGGCGATCAGGATGCGATCTGCCTTGAGTGTCAGTTCTCTAGCGTTGGCTTGTGTGATGGCCAGGGTATGGGAGTCCTGAAACCGTGCCCAGCCATGGATGAGCTGGATATCCGGATGGCCTTGCAGGATGCTTTCATACTTGGCCTGGCGCAACTCAGCGACCCGCGTCTGCTGCTGGCTAACCAGTCGTTTTCTATCGATGATTGGGGTGTGGCTCTGCAGGCCATCAAACGGATTTCTGGCCTGCATCTGCGCAGTCTGGGCGGCACGAATCATGATCTTTGAGGGCACGCAGCCCAGGTTGACGCAGGTGCCGCCAATTATTTTACTCCCTTCGATGAGGGTCACCTTGGCCCCCTCGTCAGCTGCCTTGATGGCTGCGGCAAAGGCGCCGGATCCGCTGCCGATGATGGCGATCTGCAAGGCAGCGTCATCACTGGTTTGCGCGGCGTTGCTGTCATCCTCTTCGATCAGTGCGGCAACATAACCGGCTGTTCGAACGGCATCGAGCATCTGAGAGACTACAGTCTCCGCATCGGCTTCTATCCGTGCCAAGGTCTCATGAAAGGAGACCCTGGCCCGCACTCCGGCAAGCGCGTTCAGTGCCGCCTCGGCAGAGCGGGCGCAGTGTTCACAGGTCATGCCGGTGATGCGGAGTGTGATATGGGCTCTACTCACAACCTCTCTCCCTGCCTGTTTTTCCATCGCGTCGAGACGACGCATAGAGTGTCAGGCCAATAAAAAACAGCAGCGCCGGGATCAGCAGATAATCGAGCCAGCCGAGTAGGGCTGCCAGTCCAATGCTGCCTAACAGCACTGCCAGTAGCGGGGTGAAGCAGCAGAGTGCGGTGATGGCCGAGCCGACGATGCCGGTGGCCAATAGTGTCCGGCTCTTCATTCCGTCTTACCCGGCTTGATATCTGAGGGATAACCGGCTTCAAAGGTCGCGGCGGTGATCTTATCGACAGTGATTTGAGTGCTGTCAAAGGTAACCTTTGCCCAGCCTGCGCTATCACTATTACCGTCATATCCGGCTTCGGCCCTGGTTACCCCGGGCACCCTTTCCAAAGTCTTTCTGACGGTGATGGGACAGATACTGCACGTCATGTTTTCAACTTCGAGGATGATGGTTTGTACCTTCTCCGTGCTGGAGGCCTGGGCTGGAGTGATCACTGCGGTGATCAAACCGAGGAGCAAGGTAAATGCGATCTGGCGAAACATGGGCATGTCTCCTTTATGAGAGTGGTTCTTCAGCTCAGCAGCATGGGGCCATACCATGGGAAGGTGATCAGAGCGGCCAGAATTGCCGTCACCCCCCAGAAGATGATGCGCTGATTTCTCCGCGTGGCCGGCTTGGCGCAAGGCTTGCTTACCTCGCAGGTTGCAGGCAGGAGATAGAGCTTTCTGAATGCGAGCCCCAGAAAGAGCAGGGTGATACCGATAAAGATAGGCCGGTAGGGCTCGAATGCGGTGAGGTTACTGATCCAGGCGCCGCTTATGCCCAGCATCAGCAACACAAAGGGTCCGACACAGCAGATTGAAGCGCCCACTGCTGCCATCGCGGCTGCGATCAGTGTCCGGTTCCTGTTTGCGCCCTGTTCCACCCCGTTTTTCTCCTCACTCATTCAACTCTGGACAGAGTATAAGCACTGTACCTAAGTACGGAGTCAACTGGCCGATCGCGTCGATGGTGATCGAAATGAGAACTTGACCTGGAGTTAACTCCAGGTTCTAGGCTTGCTCGTGTGACGAGAACATTGGGCGCCAAAGGGTAAAGAGATTTGAACAGCGACCACCTGGAATCCGGACAGAGCAGATTGAGCTGGCTGACCCTGTTTGCAACCACCGGCACGCTGGTCTGCTGCGCCCTGCCGATCATCCTGGTCATGCTGGGGCTTGGGGCAACGGTGGCTGCACTGACCAGCAGCTTGCCGCTTCTGATCACCTTGAGCCAGCACAAGGCATGGGTGTTTGCATTCTCTGGTCTCATGCTGGGTCTGTCCGGATGGCTGCTTTATCGCTCCAGACACAGTTGTCCTAGCGATCCTCAACTGGGTGAACTCTGCAATAAGACCCAGCTCTGGAACCGGCGTATCTACTGGGTTTCAGTGGCCATCTGGGGCATCGGTTTTTTCGCCGCCTATTTTGCGTTGCCGCTGCGACTATGGATTGACCTTTGAACCCTATCCATCACCAACAAGAGATACTGCTTATGAACCGGTTGATCGTACTGCTGATTGGCCTGTTGCTCATCGTTCCACTGAGTTGGGCCGACGAACCGCAGGTGGTTGAGATTGAAGTGACAGGGATGACCTGTCCGTTCTGTGTCTATGGCACGGAGAAACAGCTGAACAAGCTCCTGGGTGTTGAATCCGCCGATGTGAGTCTGAAGAACAAACGGGCGCGTATCGTCATGAAGCCGGGAGAATCTGCTGATCTCGAGGCGATACGCAAGGCCATCGTTGATGCTGGCTTTACCCCGGGTGAAGCCATCCTTCAGCCAGACAGGTCTGCAAAATGATCACTAACAAGACCTTTGTGGCGGGGCTGGTGTTGACTGTTCTGACGGTCGATGCCAGCGCAATGGGTATTCGCTCATTCGTTGCGCTGCCGATAGAGGCGGGTGGCACGGTTGTGCGTGTTGTGGATGAACACAATGGTGATATCGATGCAAACAGCCTGACCAGTAACTTGGCATACGGCATCAGTGCGAAACAGACTCTGTTTCTGGGGCTGCCCTATCGTCTCTCCTCCGGTGAAGGTGATCGCCTGGGTGATCTGAGTCTCCTCTATCGTCACATCGTCTGGCAGGACGACACGATGCAAGGCACCAGCCGGCTTGGCCTGCTGGGTGGGGTGATTCTGCCGAGCGATGGCGCACGGGATGCACGTCTCCAGCTCGGAGCGGTGACGAGCTTCTACCGAAAGCGTCACGAATGGGATCTGGATGCACTATGGATCGAAGGATTGGGCGATGCCAAAGATCGTGCACGCTACGATATTGCTTGGCAGTATCGTCTCAGCCCGGCGGAGCATGCCGATTGGGGCATCGGTAGTGAATGGGATCTCGACCTGGAATTGGGCGGGCGCTGGGAACAGGGTGCGAAGATGGTGCACCAGGCCACAGTTGGATTGCAGTCGATCCACAAACGCTGGGTGCTGGAGGGGGCGTTGGTCAAGGATCTGAACGGCCCAAACGATACCCGATATATTTTGAGCAGCCGGTTTCATTTCTGATGGCGTACATTCAGATCGAGCTCTTCACTGCTCCTGATTGCAGTCAATGCGGGCGGGCTAAACAGCGGCTGCAGGCGATCGTTGATGGATGGACGGAGGGTGAGGTCGATCTGCGCATGGTCAACGTCCTTGAAGAGCTGGATTACGCTGTACAGATTGGTGTGCTTGCGACACCGGCCATTGCCATCGATGGTGAACTGGTCTTTACCGCGCTACCCTCTGAAAAAAGGTTGCGACAGACGCTTCAGCAACGCATCGACCACAGCTCATCGTAACGAGAGAGCGCTATGAATCACGCCTCATCATCAGGATCTGGTCGCAGTCAATATCGTATCGGTGACATCACCCGTCTTACTGGCCTCAGTGCCGATACCTTGCGCTACTACGAAAAGATAGAGCTGTTGCCGCCGATCCATCGGACAGCGTCCGGTACCCGGCTCTATGATGAGCGTGACCTGTCGCGTCTACGTTTCATCCTGCGGGCCAAGGCGATGAATTTCTCACTGGATGAGGTCGCCCGGCTGTTAGAGATGCGGGAGGACCCGCAACACGCCCGTGACGAGGTGCGGGAGTTGACCCAGCAGAAGTTGCAAGAGGTGGAACGCCACCTGGCTGATCTTGAAACCCTGCGCAGGGAACTGACGCTGTTGGTCAATCTATGCCGAGGTGCCGAAGGAGGGTGCCCGATTATTGAAGACTTGGAGGGCTAGGCCGACAATCTTCCCTGGATTTTAGCCATCCTTCCTTTCATCCCTCGCGACAGCCTTCGGCTGTAACGAAATATTTCAGACTGAGGAGCTGCAGCCTCCATCCATAAATCTGTTGCCATATCGATCTCTATAAATATACTCCATATCTAATTGTATAGATATAGAGCTGCTTCGATATGAATCCCACACTGCTGTTCAAGGCGCTTTCTGATCCCACGCGTCTTCGCTGCCTCTCCCTGCTGGTCAGTCACGATGAGCTATGCGTTTGTGAGCTGACTCATGCCCTCGCACTTCCCCAACCCAAGGTGTCGCACCATCTCGCTGCCCTGCGCAAGGCAGGGCTGGTCAGCGATCGCAAGGAGGGGCTGTGGACCTATTACCGACTCAATTCTGAGATGCCGGAGTGGGTGACAGAGGTGATCGGTACAACCGCCGAAGGCATCAAGAATGAGCCGCCTTTTGTCGCTGATGCGCTCGCCCTGGCTGAAATGCCCAATCGGCCTGGCGGCGTCTGCAGCGCCTGAGTCTGCCGATGAACGGTAGCGAGAGGCCCGCCAACGGCGACTACGAATGATGAAGTTATTTTTGGAGATGTGTTGATGAAGAGCATCAAGGTACTGGGTTCTGGCTGCAGGAACTGCGAGACCACCACCAAGCTGATCAGGATCGCCGCTGAACAGGCTGGCGTTGAGGTCGAGCTGGAAAAGGTTACCGATCTGGTGCAGATCATGAGCTATGGCGTGATCTCCACCCCGGGTGTCGTGGTGGATGGCAAGCTGGTGCATGTTGGTGGCTTGCCCAGCCCCAACCAAGTCCGTCAGTGGGTGAGTGAGTAGGCCAAGCAGGAGAATATTCGAATGACGATACGTATCGGTATCAATGGTTTCGGTCGCATGGGGCGGCTTGGTTTGCGTGCAGGCTGGCAGATGCCGGAGTTCGAGATAGTACGCATAAACGAGATTGCTGCCGATGCGAATGGCTCGGCTCACCTGCTCAAGTTTGATTCCGTGCATGGAACCTGGGGTCACGAGACGAGTGCAGAAGAGGACAACTTGGTAATTGATGACAAGCCCCTGGCCTACTCATCCAATAGCGCCATTGGTGAAACTGATTGGTCGGAGTGCGACATCGTCATCGAGGCGACAGGCAAACACCACAAGCAGCCGGATACGCTGAACGCCTATTTCGACCAGGGTGTGAAGAAGGTGATTGTCGCTGCACCCACCGAGGGTGTGCTCAATATCGTCTACGGCATCAATCACGATCGATACAACGCCGCCAAGCACAAACTGCTCAGCGCCGCCTCCTGCACCACCAATTGCTTGGCGCCGGTGGTCAAGGTGATGCACGAGCGGATCGGCATACTGCATGGCTGCATGACCACCATCCATGACATTACCAATACCCAGACCATCGTCGATAAGGGCCACAAGGATCTGCGCCGGGCGCGAGCCTGCGGTCAGTCGCTGATCCCCACCAGCACAGGTTCAGTCAAGGCGATCACTAAGATATTCCCTGAACTGACCGGCAAACTGAACGGCCATGCGGTGCGCGTGCCCCTACTCAACGCCTCATTGACCGACTTCGTCTTTGAAGCGGCGCGTCCGGTGACTGCCGAGGAGGTGAACGGCTATTTTCGGGAAGCGGCCGAGGGTGAGCTGAAAGGCATCCTGGGATACGAAGAGCGCCCACTGGTCTCGGTAGACTACGTCAATGACCCGCGCTCCTCCATCGTCGATGCTCTCTCCACTCTGGTGGTCGATGGCACCCAGGTAAAGGTCTATGCCTGGTACGACAACGAGTGGGGCTATGTGAACCGTATGATGGATATCGCCCGGATGGCCGCGTCTATTCCGAAAGGAGAGTAAAGATGCGTGCGCACATAAAGATGAACATGCGTGACCATATGGTTGCCTTGACCGATGCACGAACTCGGGTTGCTACCGAGGCGTGGGACCAGACGAGTGAGCGGATTGAGCAGCGTATTGGTATGAGTTCCATGGAATCTTATGGTGCCTCGCACATGACGCCGCTGATGCCGGCGGCGATGCGTGAACTGGGCACGGCAATGCACCATGAAGCAAGCCGACTGAGTCGGACCCTGGTAGAAACTGATCCGCAAAAAGTGATGGCAGGTTTTGTTGCGCTGACCAAACGGTGCGGTGCCTGTCATGCAGGATTCCGAGTGCAGTAATTCCATGATTGAAAAGTCGCTTCGGAATTATCTTGTCGTTACCGGCGGCTACTGGGCCTTTACCATCACCGATGGTGCCATCCGTATGCTGGTGGTGCTCTATTTCCACCTGCTGGGCTATTCGCCCTTCGAGGTGGCCACGCTGTTCCTCTTCTATGAGTTCTTTGGCATCGTTACTAATCTGGTGGGCGGCTGGCTGGGAGCGCGCATCGGTCTCAATCTGACCATGCACATCGGCATGGGGATGCAGGTGGTGGCGCTGGCTGCGCTCACGGTGCCGGATGCCTGGCTCTCGGTGCCCTATGTGATGGCTGCCCAAGCATTGTCTGGCATCGCGAAAGATCTGAACAAGATGTCGGCCAAGGCCAGCGTAAAAACCTTAAGCGGCAGTGGCGGTGAGTCAAAGCTGTTTAAGTATGTCGCAGTACTGACCGGCTCCAAGAACGCCCTCAAGGGGGCGGGGTTCTTCGTCGGTGCGGCCCTGTTGGACTGGATCGGCTTTCGGGTCGCGCTGGCGGTGTTGGCTGGCATGTTGCTGATGGTGTTGGTGGTCACAGGCGTGTTGTTGCCCTCTGGCGTGGGCAAGATGAAATCCAAGCCAAAGTTCACCCAGGTATTTTCTAAGGTGCCGGCGATCAACTGGCTGTCGGCGGCCCGCTTCTTCCTGTTTGGTTCCCGTGATGTCTGGTTCGTGGTGGGCCTGCCGGTGTTTCTCTATGACGTACTGCGCTGGAATTTTGCATGGGTGGGCGCTTTCCTGGCTCTGTGGGTGATCGGCTATGGTTTCGTGCAGGCCGCTGCGCCCCGTCTGCTGCGACGCAGTCACCATGGCCAGGGGCCGGGTGGTGGTACTGCGCGTAACTGGGCCTTTCTGCTTGTATTCCTGCCCGCCGGCATCGCCTTGGCACTGGGTCAGGGGTGGGATCCGCAAACGGTGCTGATCCTTGGCCTGATCCTGTTCGGCATTGTCTTTGCCATCAATTCAGCGGTGCACTCCTACCTGATCCTCGCCTATTCCGATCTCGACAAGGTATCGATGAACGTCGGTTTCTACTACATGGCCAACGCCGGTGGCAGGCTGGTCTGTACCCTGCTCTCCGGTTGGGTCTACCAGACGCAGGGGCTGGAGGGGTGCCTCTGGTGGTCGGCGGGCTTTGTGTTGGCTGCGGCGCTGCTATCGCTTGGTCTGCCTGAAGTGACCCAGGAAAAGAAGGCGGCTGCCGATGTTTGAAGCCCTGGCTAATCTGGTCGTTTATCAAGTCATGGGGCTTGATTCGCAATTGGCCACGGGCGCGGCGCTGCACTTCTTCGTCATGGACCTGACCAAGATCTTTACGCTTCTGCTCATCATCATCTATGTCATGGGTCTGTTGCGGGCACTGCTGTCGCCGGAACGGGTTCGTGGATTTGTGCGTGGTCGCCCCGATTGGCAGGCGCGGGGATTCGCGGTCACCCTCGGCGCGGTGACGCCATTCTGTTCCTGCTCCTCGGTGCCGCTGTTCATCGGTTTTGTGGAGGCGGGAATACCCTTAGGTATCACCTTCTCCTTTCTGATCGCCAGCCCGATGATCAACGAAGTGGCCGCAGTAATCCTGGTCGGCATCCTCGGCTGGAAGCTGGCGGCGCTCTATGTGGCGGCGGGGTTGCTGGTTGCCTGGTTCGGTGGTCTGGCGATGCAGGCATTCAGGCCGGAACGCTGGGTCGAGGATTACGTCTGGAAGATCCACATGGGAGAGGCTGATCTGCCCGAGCCGGACAGATCCCTTGCAGGCCGACACCGCTACGCTGTGGCGGAGGTGAAGGAGATCGTCGGTAGAATCTGGAAGTGGGTGGTACTGGGCATCGGCGTGGGCGCCCTGTTCCACGGGTTTGTACCGGAACAATGGGTTAGTGAATATCTGGGAGGTGATGCCTGGTACTCGGTACCCGCAGCTGTGGTGTTGGGCATCCCCCTCTATTCGAATGCCACCGGGGTGATCCCGGTGGCCGAGGCGATGCTCACAAAAGGGGTTGCCGTGGGCACAACTCTTGCCCTGATGATGAGTGTGGCGGCGCTATCGTTGCCCGAGATGCTGATCCTACGCAAGGTCATCAAGTGGCAGGCACTGGCGCTGTTTGTCGGGGTGCTTGGCGTGGCGTTCACCCTGGTTGGTTGGGGCTTCAATACCCTGGGCTGATGATAATGAACCAGAAGAAGATGGGTTCAAGAGTGAAATATCATAGAACCGGAAGGTACGCTGATAGCCTGTAAATTTCCCCAGGATTTCGGATGAGAGTACGCTTTTCAGGCGATTCCGTACTTTGCGATCTTACGGTCCAGCGCGGGCCGAGAGATACCCAAGATTTCGCAGGTTTTGCCCTTGTGCCAGTGGGTGTGTTCCAGAATGGCGCCAACATGCCTGGCCTCCAGCGTTTCCAGGGTAATCAGCTCTAATTCTGGTTGGGATGGGTCGTCCGATGCTGCCGCTGATGAGGTCGACAGCCCCAGCAGGTCCGGGGTAAGAGTGTCGCCGGGTGCAAGGACTGCAGCACGGGTGAGGATGTTCTCCAGCTCGCGCACGTTGCCCGGCCAAGGATACTCACGAATCAACCGCCAGGCAGTTTCGCTGAGGCGTACGGCAGTACGGTGCAGGCGCTTTTCGATCCGTCCCAGCAGATGTTCCACCAGAGCGGCGAGGTCCTGGGGGCGTTCGCGTAGGGGCGGCAGGTGCATGCGGATGACGTTGAGGCGGTAGTACAGGTCCTCCCGGAACGAACCTTCCCGGACCATGGCTTGCAGGTCACGATGGGTGGCCGCGATGATACGGGCGTTGCTGTGCAGTTCCTGGCTGCCACCGACTCGTGTGTAGCTGCCTTCCTGCAAGACGCGAAGCAGTTTGGCCTGTAGTGTCGGTTGTAGCTCGCCGATCTCGTCAAGGAACAGAGTGCCGTCGGAAGTGATCTCGAATTTGCCGGCCTTGCGGGCGTCGGCCCCGGTGAAGGCCCCCTTTTCGTGACCGAACAGTTCGCTCTCCAGCAGGGTCTCGACGATGGCCGAGCAGTTGATGGCCAAAAATGGGCCACTCCGCCCTGAGTGCCGGTGCAGGGCGCGGGCAATCACCTCCTTGCCGGTGCCACTTTCACCAGTGATCAGGACGCAGGCGCCAGAATCGGCCACCCGGCCGATGGTCTTCAATACCTCGACGATAGCTGGGCTGGTGCCGACGATGGTGTCGGGGCCGGATTCCGGTGGTTGCTCCGAGCTGGCGGCTACCTGGCGGGAAAGACGGTACTGACGCAGGGCATTGCCCAAGGTGGTGTCGAGCGCCAGTTCATCCAGGGGTTTTCGAATGAAGTCGTAGGCGCCCTGTTGAATGGCCTCGATCACCAGACGATTGTCGCTGACGCCGCTTATCATGATGACCGGTGGACTGTCTGCCTGATCGCCGATCTCCATGAGTAGTTGTGTGCCGAGTCCATCTGGCAGTTGCTGGTCGAGCAGTATGGCCTCCGGGGTGGCCTGATGGTACTGACGTCTGCCTTCGGCGAGAGATCCCGCCAGCCGCACCGTGTGTCCAAGGTCTTCCAGGTGCATGAGTAGTAGCTCACCAAAACCGGGATCGTCTTCAATGATGAGAATATCGGCCATGGTCCCTCTTTGTGATTGAAACATCCGTCCAGTTGGACTGTCGCAAGAGTCTAAAGGTTCGACAGGAAGAAAAGATGGCAGATGCAAAGGAAGAAAAATGCCGACCGGGCATGCGCTGGCGGTCCGCGACGGTTTCCTGGCTCGGCTTTCTCGCCTTGGCGACGGTAGTTGTAGTGGTGGGCCTGTTGGGCAACCGTCATATCGTGGTCTTCATCGAAGAGCAGTTCATTGAGCACGCCAGTGAGCACAGCAGAGAAGTGGGCAAAGGGCTGCTGGATCTGCTGCGCACTCCTTTGGTAGCGGGGGCAGCACCTGCGGAGGCGCTGGTGCAGTTTCGGCCCGCGATTGAACAGGCCCGCCGGCTTGGCGTGACTGCTTTCGTTTACGATACCCAGCAACATGCACTGGTGGCCCATACCAACCAAACGACAGAAGGGCAGGGCGGAAGTCTTGCCCGGCATTACCGGCGGATCGATGGCCCTGATGCCTTGCTGCCCGAGGATGGAGAAGCGGAATATCGCGCAGAAACTACCGATGGCCGTCCGCTACTGATACGGCAGTGGCAGGTGAAGGGTACGCCATTTTTGCTGGGCGTGGAGTATGATCTGAAACCGTTGATAGCCAACCTTGATCGCTTGCACTGGCATGTTGACGCAACGCTGTTGGCCACTGAGGTAGGCATAGTATTGTTTGGATTCCTGGCCATGAGGCGCCTTGGGCGGGCCTATGAAAGCCATCTGGAAGGGGAGGTGCGGGCGCGTACCCGGGAGCTCGAGGAGACGCAGGCGGAAATGGTCCAGCAGGCCAGCTTGGCCACCATCGGGCAGACTGCCGCCATGCTGACCCATGAAATGCGCAACCCCCTGGCGGCACTCAAACTCGGTTTGTCCGGTATGACCAGGGAGGAATTGTCCGGGCGCAGCCGCAGGCGTCTGGATATTGCTCTGCGTGAGGTGGATCGGCTCGACGCCCTGCTTGCGGAGACCCTAGATTACGTGCGGCCCGTGGAGTTCGTGGGTCAACCAGAGTCGATGGATACGATTGTGGACCGGGCATGCGAGGTGCTGGAACCCCTATTGGCCGAGCAGGGCCTTATTCTGAGCAGATCAAGCTCTCCTGACTCTCCTGTGTTGCAGATGGATGGGCAAAAAATGCAGCAGGTCGTGTTGAACCTGCTGAAGAATGCGGCGGAGGCCAGCGAGCCGGGCGGAGAGATCGGGATCAAACTGTACCGGGAAGATGATTTGCTGGTATTGGACATCCGTAACGGCGGTGAGCCGATCAGGGATGATATCCGCGAACGTGTGTTCGACCTGTTCTTTACTACCAAACCGACGGGCACCGGGCTGGGGCTCGGATTCGTTCGCCGGGTGGTGGTGGAACACGGAGGCACGGTGAGTCTGACTACCGGTTCCGGTTCTGACACGCTGGCCCGGATTATGCTGCCGATAAAGGTTAGAAAATCCAACCACCTTTATCTGAGTGGGCCAGCCGCCACTGACTAGGTCAAACGGCTTGTTCGAGTTTCGGAATCTTCGATAGGGCGAGGGGCAGACGGTTTTCGTGACAGCTGGAGATGCAGGTTGAGTATTGGTGGCTTGAAGGTGGAGACACTCCCAAGTTCATCGGCCAGATTAAGCAGCCCAACTTAGAGTTTAATGATTTCTCGTTAGCATAAAGTATGAGGGTTACCGGTTTTGATGGAGGTGCTTGATCAACATCAAAACCGGTAACCCTCACTTATTCTTTTGAAGTGCAGTGTCAGATCCAGTCTGGATGACTACACATAAACGCTATGTCCTTCTCAGGTCGCCATGATTTCAGTCATCCCAGCGTCCGAAACCTGGGATACGTACGTCATGCTCATCATACAGTCCCCGCTTCGCCCGTTGATGGCAACTGTCGCAATTGCTGAATGACCTTACCTTTGGATTCTCCTGCACCAGCTCCTTCGGAATCTCGCTGTGCTCATAAGCAAAATAACGCATTTCCGTAATCCTCAATGGTAGTGGACGTTCTCTCTGAGCGGCCATCAATTTATTGGACAATCCGTAGTTTACCCGCCCGGCTGCATTGTTGAGCAGATAATTCTGAATCGTCTTTCGGTCACCTTCGTCCAGCTCGGCATTTTCGCCGAAATGGTCATCCAGACTCCCCATGATCTTCTCCCATGAGGGGGCGGGCAGTAGGCCTGGCTGATAGGGGAAATGGCAACTACCACACTCTTCCACATAGCGTTGGGATCCAACCGGATCGATACCAGGCTTCGCCTTGTCAAACCAGGATTGGAACCAGGGTGTACCGTCATCATCGTCGCTCTGCGCCAAACCGGCCGTTGCCAGCAATGCCACCGTTAAGATTGCTGCAATCATTTTGTGTTTAGGTTTCATATTTCATCATCTCCAAACTAATGGCCTCAGTTTTGGCCTTGAATAAACAACATCAGGTCGCCCTTCTCCTGAGGAGTGCAGTCACGGCCAAAGGTCCATCTGCAGTTGCGTTTGAACCACTTTTCGATCTGTTTTCGGTCGGTAAGCCGTAGTGGGTTTACCGCCGGCGCCATCGGCTCGATCCGCTTGCCGGTGCGCAGGTGTTTTCCTGGTTGTTTCAGGTTGTTTCCATGGCAATCGCTGCAGCTTCGACCTGCCTCTCCTTCCTTGGGTACGTGAACACTCTGCCACTGCTGTTCCCCCGCCTGTTTGTTGAATGGCCCCGCGCCCAGACTGCGGTAGTCCTGCAGCAGCTTCTCGACGGTGGTGGAAGCTAAGGCAGTACCAGTGTTCAGTAGCAGTGCGATAATCAAAATCTCTCTTTTCATTGCTAGAGGATCCTCAATACTTTGTTAATCGATCAACCGTTTGCGCCCGGAAAACATCGCCCGTACCAGATTCTCGTTATGCTGAACACTCGCCAGCAAAACGCCGACTATGTGCAGTGCAACAAGCAGCAGGGTGAAGTTGGCAAAAAATTCATGCACCTCTTCAGCCGCCTTTCCAACAAAAAAGGGCATGGAGATCATCAAGGGAGCAAGGGGGCCGGCGGACTGTTCGGCGCCATAGGTTGCCAGTCCGGTCAACACCGTTATGAACAGGGAGAGCAGTAAGGCCATCACCATTGCGCCGCCCGCTGGGTTGTGTCCCAGATACCGCTCAGCTCTAAAATGGATCACCCGCTTGAGATAGGAGATCACCCTAGTTGGTGGATAGGCAAAGTCGCTGAACCTGGCGTGGCGTGGCCCGATGAACCCCCAGAGCAGACGAAAAACGACCAACCCACCGACCGAGTAGCCTGCGATGATGTGCAAAGAGGTGAAATCGTCTTCGCTGAGATAGGCCAACAAAAAGGAGACTGCCAGGGACCAGTGGAACAGCCGCACCAGTGGATCCCAAACCTTGATCTGTTTCTCTGAATGTTCTGTGGTCATAGCGCCTCTCCATTTATGTTGGAGAGCGTAGCCACACAACCTGAAACTAAGCTGAAAACTACGGAGTATTGTTAGTGCGAGCCTTTTAGGCCGGGGCGCTTTCTTTTTAATCGGGTTCCACGCTCTGGGTGGGAATGAGATACGTCGTATAAAGCTCAGCAATGCCTGTTCATTGCCTAAGGTAGCGCTGAGCAACCCTAGTAGAGTTACGCTATATATCGACCAAAGGAGGTAAAAGGTTGCTGTTTGCGCCAAAATATAGCCAACTCTGAGGTGAATCATGGCTACCAGCGTTAAATTTTTTGACAACCGCGTTTCCGAGGCACGCCGCTATGGCGCGGTTTACTGCCGTTCGATTCCTAAGCAGTTCGAATACTGGTCCCGTATCAGCAAAATAGCCGAAGAGAATCCGGACCTTCCTTGTGCCTTTATCCGCGAGATCCTGATTGCCCGGGAAGAGGCGACTGAAGGAGAACGATCCGAATATCAGTTTGGGGAAATCGTCTGATGCGAGTATTGCAAACTACCCGCATCAAGACAGTGGTAAAAAAAACCCATAAAAACCAAAAACGGGATCTAGGTAAAGCGGTTCGCGAAATTATGGCCAACCCTGCTGCCTGCGAAATGAAGGTCGGTGATCTGACAGGCGTTCAGGTTTACAGGTTCAAAATGGCCGACCAACTCACCTTGACCCTGCTTGGCCTCGGTGCACACGAAAACTTCTACCGTGACCTCAAACGATAAAATCCAAATGTGGATGTGGCTATCATGCATCGCCTGTTAAACAGTTCGCCGCTTAGGACCTTCACTGTGATGAGCCTGGTGCTTATCACGCTGATGGTCTTGGGTACTGGCTTTGTGCTTTCCAGTTTCTTCCGCCAGGCCATTCTCGATCGGGAAGCACTCATCATCCGGGATTTTGTACAGGCCATTGCTTCGCAAGAGCATGTCAGCAAGGACCCAGGAGACACCACGATGCTTACCAAGGAGGGTCGACTTACTCGCCGGTTTCTCATGTTAACCAACCTCTCGGAAGTCATCCGCATCAAAGTGTATAACCGGCAAGGTGAGATCGCCTGGTCAGATGAACCCTCCTTCATTGGTACGAAGGTCGACAATAACCTTCAATTTCACGCGGCCATCATGGGTGGCACAGATGTGGTGTTCTATTCTCAGGAGGAATATTCAGATGCCGGCAGCAATGCGGTTGCGAACCCTGTGGTGGAGTTCTACGTACCCTTCAGCATCCGGCCGACAGCACCCGGGAAGCCATCCTACCAGGGCGTGTTGGGACTCTATCGTTCGGCGGCCACGCTGAACGAGCAGATTCGACGGGGGATGGCGCTGCAATGGCTGGTTGCGGGACTGGGCGGCCTACTCTTGTATGCTGCGTTGTTCGGTTTGTTCCGTGCTGTCTACTGGCGCCAATGCCAGGCGGAAAGCCAGTTGTCGAAGTTGAGCACCGAGCACGAACGGATCGTGCAAATGGAAAAGCTCTCCGCCATGGGGCAGATGATCGGTGAGATCGCACACCAGATCAACAATCCCCTGGTGGGCGTGATGAACCTGGCACAACTTGCGCAGCGCGAGGCTAAAGATCCAGAACGCACATGCGAGATCCTGGGGCAGATCCATCAGGCGGGCAGCGACTGCCGGACTTTCGTGCAACGCATGCTGGAGTTTACAAAGATATCCCACTTTGAGCGGGTACCGACGGATATGTGCGAGCTGGTGCGGGAGACGTTATTTCTGTTTCAGCAGAGTACCAAATACCATCCGGAGACGATGATCCAGCTACCTCAGGATCCCATCATACTTTCCGTAGACCCGACCCTGATTCGCCACGCCCTGTTCAACCTCCTGAACAATGCGGCACAAGCGAGCGAATGGAATGGTGTCATCGCGGTAAGGCTGATGCAGGGGAAGAATGAGCGTGGAGACGGCCCCGGCTGGAGTTTGGTGGTTGAGGACCAAGGCTCGGGATTATCAAAGGAGGCGCTGGGTAAGCTCTTTGTTCCGTTTTTTACCACCCGATCGGAGGGCATTGGTCTCGGGCTATCGGTAGTGCAACATATCATGGTTCAGCATGCCGGTCAGATAATTGCTGAAAACCGGCCCGAAGGCGGGGCTCGTTTCACCATCTGGCTGCCCGACACGGAGCCAAATGCGCAGTGACGCCTAAAATCCTCATTGTCGATGACGATTCCTATACGCGGACCTTACTGGAGGGCCTGTTCCGCAACAGCCAGACGAAAGTGGATTTCGCACTCAATGGTGCGGAAGCAAAGAGCAAGTTCCGCGCACGAGATTACCACCTCATCCTGATGGACCAGCGCCTTCCCGATGCGAATGGACTGGATCTGCTGCGGGAGATGCGGCATCAGCGCCCCCAACAGGTCGCCATCCTCATCACCGGTTACGCCGACGTCCGGGACGCGGTCCGGGCTGTCAGGGAGGGGGTGTTCGATTACCTGACCAAACCCTTCGAGAATCTGGAGGAGCTGGAAGCGGTTATAGAGAAGGGGCTGGAGTTGGATCGTGCCTATCGAGAGATCAGGGATTTGCGCGAATCACTAGGAGCTCGGCAGCGAGGGCCTATTCTGATTGGCAGTTCCCCGGCTATCGAAAGATTGTTGCAACAGATGGAACAGGTAGCTCCGCTGGATACCACTGTCCTTCTCGAAGGCGAGAGCGGAACAGGCAAGGAGTTGGTTGCCCAACTGATTCATAACGCAAGTTCGCGCACTGAAGGGCGCTTCATGGCAATCAACTGTGGTGCTCAGTCAGAGCAGCTTCTTGAAAGCACCCTCTTTGGTTTTGAAAAAGGGGCATTTACCGGAGCAGTCCGAACCACAGTAGGCTACCTAGAGGAGGCAGATGGTGGCACGCTGTTTCTGGATGAGATTGCGGACATGAGCCAGAAACTGCAAACCAGTATGTTGCGGGTTCTGCAGGAGCGAACCTTTACCCGTCTGGGGAGCACCCAGGTGCGCTCCAGCGACTTCCGCCTGATCTGTGCCACCAACAAACGGCTTGAGGACGAGGTAAAAGAGGGCCGGTTCCGGGAGGATCTTTTCTACCGCATCAACGTGGTGGCGCTCCCCTTGCCGCCCCTGCGCGAGCGACGGGAGGATGTCCTGGCGCTCAGCACCCACTTTCTGGCCCATTTCAATGCCAAATTCGACAAGACAGCAGGGCCTCTGACGCCAGGGGCCATTCGTGCCCTAGAAACCTGTCCCTGGCCAGGCAACGTACGCCAACTCCAGCATGCCATTGAACGGGCTGTGGCCCTCAAGAGCGACGGACCCGTTACCGCGGATGACTTGGATCTCATCGCGCAAACTTCGGAGCCAATGGTGCAGGAAATCGGCACGCTCCTTCCCTACCAAGAGGCTCGTGGAAATTTCGAACGTGATTACCTTACCCGCCTATTGGAGGCAACAGGTGATAACGTCTCCGAAGCCGCTCGGCAAAGTGGGCTTTCCCGCCAGAATCTCTACGTGCGAATGAAACGCTGGGGGTTTGTCGGGAAATCGTGACATCTGTCATCGTTCAGTGACAGTTTTATGTGACGTAGCCCCACACTTGTCATCTTTCAGTTACAGGCCCATGCGCCGCCGCCCCGTGTATAGCTCGCATCCTATTGATCTTACGATATTATTTCCCAATGACGGGTTGGTATAAATATTGCCTGATTCTGTTTTAGAAAAACAAGCGACAGAGGAGATGTCATGAAACGCATGACACAGATCCTGGTTATTACCGCCTGCGGAAGTAGTGTGGCGGCAGCGCTTGAAGGATAGGAATAGGAATTTTTCCTGAATCACATCATGGGGACGAAGGATCTGATCGGAGAATACTCCCACGACAGGAACAAACCGGAGGCCATGGTGGGGTGCCTCTCCGCCATGGCCGAGAAGGTATGCCTGCGGATGCTTATCAACGACAGTAAGAACTGCCGCGCCTGGCAGGTCTGGGAGGCAGTAAAACCCTGACAAAAATGAGGGGAACGTGACCATAAGGCAACCATGAGGAAAAGAAAACCTGTATTGCCTGTCATTACAACCTGGTGCACAAGGCAGTATCACTGAGTAAAGCGTTCAAGGAGGCGGTGGATAGTTACACATAGGAAAAACCATAAATCATAGGCCTGGCCGCAATATCATCCATCATCGCTAAGTGACTGTAGTTGTTAAAATCAGATGTTATTTAATTCGCCATTTTTTATTTTCGCCTTCTTGCCAATCGCAGCGATTGTTTTTTATCTTATTGGCAATCGTGGCCACTTTAGAATCGCAACTTCATGGTTAGTGTTAGCATCTTTGTTTTTTTATGGGTACTGGAATCCAGCCTATTTGTGGGTAATTGTTGGGTCTATTCTTGTAAATTATTCACTAGGAGTTTTGTTATCTGCCTCCGCAACCAAAGGTCAGTTAAAAAATATTGTTTTGGCCATTGGGGTGGTCGCCAACATTTTGCTGTTGGGCTATTATAAATACGTCAACTTTTTCATGGATACGATAAACAGGACAGGTTTATCTGACATCCAGATAGAAAGCATAGTTTTGCCTCTTGCAATATCTTTCTTTACATTTCAGCAAATAGCTTACTTGGTAGACGCATGGAAAGGTGAAGTCAAGGAATACAATTTTCTTGACTACTGCTTATTTGTCACATTTTTCCCACAACTAATAGCAGGTCCCATTGTCCACCACAAAGAGATGCTTCCTCAGTTTAAGGAGGGCAAGACCTACAAGCTCAACCATTTCAACATTACAATAGGAATATCGATTTTTTTAGTCGGGCTATTCAAAAAAGTAGTTATTGCCGACAATTTGTCCGTTCTAGCTTCTCCGGTTTTTAGTGCTGCCGAGAATGGCGAGGTACTGCATTTTTTTGAGGTTGCGGAAGGAGTTATTGCCTACACATTCCAACTATATTTTGATTTTTCAGGCTATTCTGACATGGCAGTTGGAATTGCAAGACTGTTTGGTATTCGCCTCCCTTTGAACTTCAATTCCCCCTACAAAGCAGAAAATATCATTGATTTTTGGCGTAGATGGCATATTACTCTATCCAGATTTCTGAGAGATTATATTTATATCCCTTTGGGAGGGAATAGAAAGGGGCGTTCTAGACGGCATATAAATTTAATGGCCACCATGCTTCTTGGGGGGCTTTGGCACGGCGCCGGTTGGACGTTCGTTTTTTGGGGGGCATTGCATGGCTTCTACTTGATCGTCAATCATGGATGGCAGAAAATTTGGAAGCGACGTATCAATAAGTGGTGGTCTGTTGCTATCTCGCGTATTGTCACGCTATTTCTTGTGATGTTTGCTTGGATATTTTTTCGCGCAGAATCGTTTGATGGCGCAATGCAAATCCTAAAAGGGTTCACCAATCTTCCTCACACGCCAAGTGAGAATCTTGGATTTATTGGAGACCTCCTGGTTTTTATGGGGTTTCAATTTAATGGGCCATCGATTTCAGCGAGCGATATCAAGGTAATATTGATGTTCTTTGCCCTTACGGCAATTGTCTGGTTTATACCCAACACGCAGCAATTATTCGCAAAATATCGGCCAGCATACGGATATTCCTGGCGCACAGACAAGCCTGTTTTATTGCAATCATTGAATCGAAAATTTTATTGGAGGCCAAATGTGGCATGGTCTGTATGGATTGCCATTTTGGGCGCTTCTTCTCTACTAAGTCTTTCTCAGGTTTCCGAGTTCCTATATTTTCAGTTTTGAGGATTAAACATGTTAACCCTGGCTTCTAAACAATACATGTTATTTCTGTCAACAATAATAGGGCTAATCTTATATTGCGTTTTTATTATAAACTGCACACTGGACCCACTCTGGTATCTCAAAGGAAACGTAGTCACACATCAGAATTACGTATTTAATGAGCGCCTTTCCAAAATGAATCGTTTTTTAAAAAATCCACATGATTATGATTGCTATATCTTTGGTAGTTCCAGAACAACATTACTTGATGAAAGCAGGATTAAAGGCCACACATGCTTTAACTTTTCTTTTTCTGGGGGGCTGGTTGGTGAATTTAATTCTTTCGCTACTTATTTGAAAGACAGAGGGTACCAACCAAAACTGGTTATTATCGGAGTAGATGGATTCAATTTCTTTACTAATGATATCAAAGGGACGATTCCAGACTATATCGCCCAGAAAAAATCCCCTCCATCCATTGTGCAGAGTTACCTATCAATCGATGCCTTGAAACTTTCACTCCGTACGCTTGCTGGACAGTCGCCTCTACCGAGATATTATAAAAAAGATTTTTCTATAGACATTCTGCCAGACACCCAGCCTTATGTCCCAGACATAAATAACCACAAATACAACGCCCAAAAAAATAACGTTTTTTTCGAGGGTAATTACAAATGGTATGAAAAGTTAGCTAACACTTTCCAAGATTCTGAGGTTGTATTTTACGTCCCGCCAATTAGTCCTTGGCTCATCATCAATAAATATAAAAACAACGGCACCTTAGATGATTATATCCATGCCATTCATTCTGTTTCCAATATTGGCCCTGCATTGTACGATTTTTCTCTACCCTCATATATTACAAGAGACAAAAGTAGAACATATGATGGATCGCATTATGATGTGAGCACAAACAATTATATTGCTGACGCTATTAATGCTGGAGAATATAATTTTGGCATCAAGGTGAATGGGCTGTCTTATGATACATATCATAAATTATTCTTAAATGCGGTAAGTAGTTCGGGAATTTGATGTGATTTTTTCCTCTCAATTGTTTTAAATTGGCCTTCAAGTTTGCAAATGAAGGCCCAATGTCATTAAGCATTTTATTTGGCCTCCTTGTCCCTAGGTGCATCAACAGCGGTTGTGCTCTTCGCATCCTCCCGGGTCCTGTCAAGATTGACGAAGACTTGTGGCTCAATCGCAGATTGTGTGGGTAACTTTGTTTGGTTATCGGCATGACGATCGGTTGGAGCACTGGAGCAACGCCCTCAATGAAGCCTACCTCCATGCCAACTTGCCGGCGGGTGCGCTGTAAGCAGTGCGGTAAGACGACACAGGTTGATGCGCCTTGGGCTCGCCCTCAACCGGGTTTACTCCGTTCTTCGAGACGCTGGTGATCACGCTGTGCAGACAGATGTTGAGTCCCCCAGATGAAGAAACTGGCGACCACCATCAAGGGGCATCTCATCGGCATCCTTAATGGATTCACATTGCACCTGAGTAATGGGTGTATGGAAGGCATCAACTCGCTGATTCAGGTCGCCAAGGCAAGAGCCAGAGGCTACAGGACATTCCGAAGCCCGATCATGGTGGCTTACTGATTGTTGGAAAGCTCCCCCATCTACCGGCCTCACCCTTTACGAGGCGGGCTTATGCTGAGCGGCTACCCACTTAATTCCAGAAAGAGCCAAAAATTATTGCCTCTCTCGCTTGATGCTTTTAGTTGCATGGGGATCTGATTGTATCGGCCTTGCTAATGTCTTGCGCCGATGGGACTCGGTAATGGCATCGCGAATTCGGATTAGGTCGCCATCCAGTGCCGGTTGACCATACCACCATTGATAATCCGGGGATTGATGCCCGACTCCCAGGAGGATATTTTGCCGGTGGTGGCTCAGGCCCTGCCGTAGTTTTAACAGTGCATCAGGCGGCACGTTATCAGCAGAGTCGATCAATGCTTTTCCCTCTGTCAGCTTGAGATCGGCAATCTCCAGCTGGCGTTTTCCGTTGGCAAACTGCTCACGAATATAGCGAGGGCTGTGACATCCGGTGCAGATCCATTGGCGCACTTCGGGGCCGCGAGCAGGTGCCATGGTGTCGCCATGGTCGCCGCCATGGAGGTGGCAGTAGCTGCAACCAGGCGTCCGGTAGTTACCGCGTTGCAAGGGTTGTCGCCAATCCTGCCGGGCCTCTTCGAGGCGTGTGATGATGCCGTGTTTGGATGTGGCGTAACTGTGGCTGGCGGGGCCTTCGTGGCATGCGGTACAACTTTGATCTTTTCTCGCCTTTATGGCTGAGTTTTCGTGTCGATCGCCGTGGCAGTTGTTGCAACCGACCCTTGAAGTGGCTGAGTGGGGACCCTCTCGCCATTGCCTGATCAGCTCAGGATTCCGCTCTGTGTGGCAGGTGATGCACTCGGTCTCGGTAAATGGTCCTGCGGAGAGGGACTCGTCTGCCAAGGCAGGATGCGTTATCAGGATAGCCAGAAGCCAACCAATAGATCTCATTCGATAGGGCATCAATTATGCTCCCGGTTGTAGTCGGTGTATGCGCCCTTCATCCAAAGATCACCTGAACCTTCAGGTGTGATTTTCGCTTCCTGTTCGGCTTCGACAAGATCGCGCAGCGCGTCGGCTTGGGTCTCGATGCGATCCAGTGATGCCTCCATTTTTCGATGTCCTTCCTTAACCCCTGTCGAGTGACCGTGGGCGGCAGATTTGTACGCCCCCAGATTGTCGAAGTACCACATCTCGAAGTAGTCGCGCTCAATGGCGGAGACGTTGTAGAAGACTGATGCCTGGCCTTCAAAGAAACCGATGCGCTCTCTGGGCCAGAGACTATCCAGCCAGTCCATAGGGTAGGGGGGGCGCTCTCCGGCGGCAGGGTGAAGCAGATTGTCGCTGCGCAGATCCTTGAGAACATCCTCTGCTGCATAGAGCTTTTTCCAGGCTTGCTTGCGTTCCTGATCCAGTTCGGTCAGCCACTGCCTGGCCTTTTCCTCGTCGTGGCAATCACTACACAGCTTGATCCACTTTTTGCGCAGCAGCTGATTTTTGGATGTATGAGGATTGACCTCTCGCAGGCCAAATTTCCACAGGGACTTGTGGGCCACCTGGTGGCGACCGCCATCCATATGGCAGTAGGCACAGGTGGGCGCCTTGTAGTTACCCTTGGTTAGGGGTTTTGACCAGTCCCAGCCGTTACCCTCGGCCAGGTAAAGTTTGCCGTGGGCGGAGGCGAAGTAGGTTTCGTCATCGGGGTGAGGTGGTCCTGAGTGGCAGGTGATGCAGGCCTCCGGGCGGCGTGCTTCGGCGGCATCGAAACGGTGCCGGGTATGGCAGGAGTCACACTTGGTGGCCACCGAGTGGCACTGAACGCAGGATTGGACTTCGGCCTTGGGCTTGTCCACGAAGTGCTTGGCATCCACCGCCCGATCCATCGCCAGCACATGACTAGGGAAACCGTAGCGGGCCTCATCCAGAAATTCGCCATGCTGTTTTTCATGGCAACTGCCGCATACGTCCGGGGTGGGCATCCGGAGTTGTTGATGGTTGTTGCCGTGGCAGGCATTGCAGGTGACCGTTTCCTCGCTCTGGGCATGACGGCTGGCGCGCCAGTCGGCAACGATGCCGGGGGTGATCCCCTCATGGCACTGGATACACAGCTCTGCCTTGAACACACCCTCGACTATCTTGGTGGATTGATAGAAGTTGTCCGGATCCCAATAGCCTTGCACCGGATCGGGTGACCAGTGGCGGGAGTAGAGACCGGTTCCGGGTCCTCCCTTGCTCCAGTGCACATAAGCAAACCCCACCGGAACAGCCAACAGGGCGATAATCAGCGGAAGTATTAATCGATTACGCATGGTTTTTATCCGTGTGGCGATTTCTCCACCAACGCAGCAGACCCAATCCCGTCAGCAGCAGGAAGGGGCCTAGAACCCATATGCGCGTCAGCCAGGGATGATTGAGTCGGTGGATATCGGCAGGCGCTTCTTGATCTATCGACTGCATTGCATGATGCTGCAGATAGGCCAGCAAACGCTCCTGCTCCTGTTTCTGCATGGTCTCCACCCTGCCCATCAATCCCCCAAAACGGTGTGAAACATCCATCAACAGAAACATCTTGGATGCCACCTCGCGCCACTCGGCCGCCGTGTGGCGATCCGGTCCCGGCAGGTTGTGGCATTGAGTACAGAATCGTTGTAGCAAGCTTGCCTCCGGGGATTGGGAGTCGGGGAGTGATTCGACAGTGAGGCCAGGCGGCAGCTTGTCTTTATGTACCTCGCACAGATCTATACCCGACCAGGTATGGCTTGCCGTGGCCGGCAGCGGCAGAGAGAGGATCAGGATCATGAGAGTGCTCCCTTTCATGTCTGCTTCCGGATACGTCGCCACAGACTGAAACTGCTCAACATGCCTTCAGCCGCCTTGCGACCGGCGGCCATGGCGGTGACGGCCAGATCGGGCCCAAGAGTATTGTCGCCACCCGCCCAGATTTTGGGATGGCTGGTATGGCCTTGTGTGTCTACCTGAATGCGGCCATCTGACTCAGTCACAATGTCGAATGTGGCCAGCCAGGGGGGGGGGTCGGCTTGCTGACCCAGGGCGAGGATGACTCGGTTAGCTTCAATAATTGTGGCCCCTTCGTGGGTTTCAAAGCGTACTCCGGTTACGCCTCCTGAACCTTTGCATTCAAGTGGGGCATGGTTAAACAGAAATTGGGCACCCTCTTCACGGGCCAGTGTGATCTCCTTGGGGGAGGCGCGTAGACGCGCTTCCGGGCCACGATAGGCGACGGTTACCTCTGCACCCAGACGTAGCGCGGCACGAGCACAGTCCATGGCGGTATCGCCGCCACCGAGAACCAGCAGCTGTTGACCAGTTAAAGGTTCTCGCTCGCCTGCGTTGATTCGTTTCAGCCAGCTGAGGGCCTGCTCAACACCAGGCAGGGTCTGTCCCGGTAGTTCGATGGTTCGTGGTTTCTGCGCGCCCAGTCCAAGAAAGATGGCGTCATTCTGTCCTAGCAGATCAGATAACATCGCAGCGTCCACCGATAGACCGAGAGAGAAACGGATGCCGGCCTGTTCCAGTAGAGTCTGCCGGCGCGCCAGCAGGGTCTTATCCAGCTTGAATGCGGGAACACCTGTCTGCAGCAAGCCGCCGATCTTGGTTGACCGGTCATAGACAGTGACTTCCACACCCATCCGATTCAATCGTTCCGCACAGCTCAATCCCGCAGGGCCGGCACCGATGATTGTCACCTTACGGCCATTATGCTGTGCCGGTTTGATCGGCCGCCAGCCTTCATCCAGAGCCCGTTCGGCCAAGGTTCGCTCTATCGCCCCGATAGTGACAGCCCCTTCCAGCTGCGTGCGGGTGCAGGCCCCTTCGCAGAGGCGGTGCTGAGGACAGATCCTGCCGCACACCTCGGGTAGTGGTGAGGTTGCATGGGCCAGATCCCCAGCCTTTTTCCAATCCCCACGGGCAGCAGCCTCCAGCCAGTCGGGGATGAAATTGCCCAGTGGGCAGGCATTGCGGCAGCCGGGAACACCGCAATCGAGGCAGCGTTCAGCCTGGCGCTGCAGGTCTTTTGTGGACAGAACCTTTTCTGCTTGATTCCAGTCGCTCAGGCGCACTGCCGCAGGCCGGTGTGCCGGTTCTGTCCGGGGTGCTGGGATCTGGGATTTTCGTTTGAGAAGATGGCCGGCATCCTGCCGCAGATTAGGCCGGAACAGGTTGCGTACATCGCGAATCTCTAACGCATCGGTGGGACAGGAGATGATGCAACGGGCGCAGCCCATACAATCCTCGATGCTGGTGACTTCGCCTGTGGTCTTGCCTTGTTGCCACACCGGGATACCCATGTCGCAGGCCTGCTCGCAGCGCCGACAGTCGATGCACTGTTCAGGGTCCATCTTGATGCCGAAGAAGCCGGCATGATTGAGCAGACCGAAGGTGGCGCCGAAGGGGCAGAGGTAGCGGCAGTAGAAGCGGTTGCCGGTGATTGGGGTAATGAAGAAGGTGCCGAAATAGGTCAGCCCCACCACCAGCGCGAACATGCCGACCAGGGTTGCGGTCCAGGCGTTGGGCGGGAACTGGGTGGCCACCATCACCCCCACGTACCAAATGAAGAAGAACCATTTGGTATGGCGCAGCCGCCAGGCCCAATCGCCGCGCAGGGAGAAGCGGCGGAACGGAAAGCCCACGGTCTCGCGCACGCCCACACAGGGGCAGCCGAAGCCGCAGATGATCCGCCGCCCGAACAGGAACACCAGCAGCAGGGTGAGAAAGAAGGTGAGGGTGCCCGGTGTGTGCAGGGCGGGAAACACCGGCTGGCTCCAGACATAGCCGGCATAGGGCTCGAACATCGGCATGAGCCAGGGGATCAGCCACCAGAAGCCGGTCACCACCGTCACCAGGATGATCAGACGCTTGCGGGTATAGGGGTTCTGTTCAGCACGGATACGCCAGAGGCCAAAGGCAAGGATAATGGCGTATTCGGTATAGCGGTTGAGCCAGATAGGACTCTCAAACAGATAGAGCCAGGATTCGTTGAGCCAGCCAACGAAGGCCAGGCTGAAGGCGGCCATGGAGATGGCCATGACCCACCAGCGATAACGCCCCGGCAGGGTATCCTGACGCGCCGCAGTGTTGGGGCGGGCACTGTATGCCAGGAGGGGTTCTTGTTGCGTGTCTGGATTCATGGGTACATTTTTGCCGAATCTACGGATTTCTCATGGCAGGGGTCGAAGTCAAACCGCATTAGATCCTGTGATAAATGCGACTCGTGTTGTCGGTTTGACTTCGCCCCCTCATGGTTCATGGTTACTCGAAGGCCGCTGCCTCGCTCTGCAGATAGGCTTGGTGGGCGTTGCGGCCGGCCAATGCTTCGAAGTCGGCAAACCCTTTCCATGCCGATTGATCGAAGGAGCTGATGGCGTCCTGCAGATCAATGTCTTCTTCCACTGCCTGGTCCATGTGTCGTTTCAGCGCCGTCAAATAGTCGTGCGTAGAGTGCTCGAAGGCGGACAGTGGACCAGGCTCACCGTGGCCCGGTATGAACAGAACATCACCAAGTTGCCGCAACCGTTGGAAAGACTTAATCCATTCCCGCACATTGCTCTTGGAGAGGATGGACAACAGCCGGCCTCTGTAGAGCACGTCGCCAGCAAAGGCCAGTGCGTCCGGATTCACCGCTACCACCAGACTACCGGGGGTGTGGGCGTCCCCCACCGGGATCACGCGCAGCCGTACTCCGCCCAAATCCAACGAGGTCTCCTTATCGATGGCGACAGTGGGGGTGCTCGGTACCTCGACACTGTTGGGCGTGAGGCCCAGCACGCCCTCGATGGTGGCGGCAAAGACCTGAGCTTCGGCCTTGATGCGTGGCACCGCCTCGGCCGCAGCGATCACCTCGGCTTCGGCGCGCCGAAACACCGGATTGCCCATGATCCGATGAGGTTGGGAATTGGTGTTGATCACATATCGCACTGGCCGGTCTGTGATGCGACGGATATGAGCCAGCATCGCCTCGGCCATCGCCCCTCCATAGCCGGAATCGATAACCGCCACGGCATCATCGCCCACCACGAAGCCCAGGTTCATACGAAAACCGCCGTTCTCACGGGTGGGAGGACCGTAGGGGCCGATCCATGCCCAGGTGTGGTCGGAAACCTGGCGCGGGGCCGGCAGCAGGTCACCGCCCAGAGACAGAATAGGCATTAGCAGTGTGAAAAGGGTGATGTAGATACGCAGCATTTCTGTGTCCTCTCTATGATGTTTTCCGTGGGTGGCAAGAGCGTACCAAGGTGTCTAGTGTGTATTCTTCACTCATTGCTCCACTCCTCCATCAGTTGTTCTTGAACGGTATCGAGAAGCTGGTATAGCTCTTCCAGTTCGTTCTCTGTAACGCTATCGCGTAGACTGTTGATCAGATCTTCTGGGGATACGATCACGCCGTCGGAAGGCTCGATAAGGTTCTCACCAATCATCAGTGCCGGTGGTTGGTTCCCATCCTCACCATCCGACTCACAATATTTCACCTGGGAACCGATCCCAAGATGCTGGCTGATGGCCTCTGCATAATGGATGTACAAGGTGCAGTGGCCACCTGGCGGTTGTTTGGACAGTATGGTGATTGTGCTCATGGTTTTTTCCCCTCTCAATTTTGGCTATTTGCCCCAGTCAAACCATCCCCGTCCAAAATATTTTTAGCCTGCGTCCCAGCCAGCTTTTTGCTGATAATGGCGGAGAGATTACGAAACAGTTTTGTCGAGATGCGGGGAAAGATTTTGGCGATATGGTCAATACCGTCCCAATTGATTGCCAGAATTTTGGAGTCATCCCGTGCTACGACATCGGCGGTTTTGCCACACCTCTGCGCTCCCCTCCAACAGGACAAACATCTCGTCACCAGTGTCTCCCTGCCGGACAATGATATCTCCGGGGTTGACCGCTTGAACCTTGCTGACCAACACGATCTTTTTGACTTGCCATGGCCGTATCTCCCGAAATAGTTCACACCGCTCGATGACCTGCGACTGGAGGCGCAACGACAGCATGTCCCACAGCGTGATCAATCTTATGGACGACAGCAGGATGGGCGTGATGATGAAGGTGGCCAGTAGCGCCAGCAGCATGACCATTGCGCTCAGCAGACCGAAATGCATGACCGGTGGAAAGCTCGACGTTGCCAGCGTGGCAAACCCGAATGCCAGGGCGATGGAGGCCGCCATGATGGGGATGGATTCCTGATGTATTGTTTCGGCAAGCGCCAGGCCCTCATCCTGATGTCTGTGCGTTTTCCGCTGATACCGCACCATGAAATGCATGGTGTGATCCACGCAGATCCCCAGGGCGATGGCCGCGACCATCGCAGTCCCTGTATTCAACGGGATGCCCGCGTAACCCATGACGCCAAACAACACAATGATGGGGAAAAGGTTCGTAACTATGGCGACCAGCCCCGTCCTCATATTCACGAACAGCACAGAGATAATGATGAAGATGACAAGAATCATTAGCGCCAGGGATTTAGCCTGAGTGATTGCCATCGCGTCCGCCGCCCTATTGGTGAGAATGGATTCACCGGTGATTCGCACCTCGAGGCCGGGGTCGATCTGTTTTTCGGTGAATGCACGGATCTCCCGTAGCGCCTGCTTCAGCTGCCAGGATGAGCCGATAGGGTGCCGGACGAGAATCCTTGCTTCGCTGAAATCCGCCGAGACAAGGCCACTGACCTGTTCATGCCTGATAAAGAGCATGTACTCCTGAACGTTGGCATCAGATTCTGGCAGCCATAGATCGCCGCTCGTGCCCTCTTCCATGACGCTGTTAATCAGGGCGATAAAGTCGGCAAAGGAGAGTGACTTGTCGACCCATTCGCTCTGGGCCAGGTAGTCCTGAAGCTTCTTGATCTCCTCGAGATAGCGCAGCTTCAGAAAGGTGCCCTCGATCCCCGAATCCAGGACGATGGAGAAGGTCTCCATGCCGACGAGTCGCTCCTGCAGTCTGTTCAGACGCTGGGTGAGGTTTGAGTTGCTGTCAAAATAGTCCAGCGGCGTATTGTTCACCCGCAACGAGAAGGCGCCATAAACGCTGACGATCACTACTATCGTTGTCAGGATGACGATTTTTCTTTTGTTTGTCTGAACCCGCCGAAAAATCCGCCCGGCCAGTCGATGGTAGGGGCTGCTGCTGAGGTTGGCTGATCGGGTGACAGGCCTCTCGCCGAGGTAGCGGAGACAGACCGGAAGCAAAAAGATGGTAATCAGGAAATTGAGCAGCAGGCCTGTGGATGCGACCAGACCGAACTGCCGCAGCAGTTGGATGTCGTTTAGTGCAATGGAGAGAAAACCGAGATAGGTGGTGATGAAGGTAAGCAGCACCGCGAGTCCCATGTTGCGGCCCATGACATGGATGCCATCCATGCGCGGCATCCCCTGCAGGGTGCCGGCATGGTATTCGGCGAGCAGATGAATGTCTTCGGTGGAGCCGTCGGCCCCGAAAGTTTCGCGGGTGTGTTTGTAAAAGGCCCTGGCCGGATCGTTGTCGACCAGCATGCCCTCTGCAGAGATATTCAGACGGAGTTCGTCCACCCTGGAGAGAGCGACGGCGGTCAGTGCCGCAATGATCAGCAAAACAGGCAGGGGGTGTCTTGCGGCAAAAGAGATGATCCTATTCATGACCAGCCTTGATGCCTTCCAAGAACCAGGTTTCCATCTCACCCTTACCTTTTACCAACACTGTGCCCCTGGGTACGCAAATGCATGCATCCTTGAGCAGTTCATAGGTGTCTTGGGTGATCTGGATCTTTCCGGGTACGCCTTGGGATTTTCCATACGGCTGGCCATATTGACTGCGTCGCCCCAGACATCGTAGTGGAATTTCTGGCGGCCAATCACGCCTCTGATCACCGGACCGGACCGGACCGGACCGGACCGGACCGGAGCCGATGCCGATGTGAAAGTTCAATCGCCTGCCGTTACGCTGATATTCCTCGACGTAGGCGTGCATCTCCAACGCCAGGCGCGCCAGGAGTCGGGCGTGATCTGGCCGTGGGCGTGGCGCACCGGAGACGACCATGTAGTTGTCTCCGATGGTCCGTATCTTCTCCAGGCTGTACTTTGTGACCAGTGAGTCGAATCGAGAAAATACCTCGTTGAGCAGATCGACCATCTCGGTTGGAGAGAGCTCGTCGGAAAGGGCCGTAAAATCTGCGATGTCAGCGAACAGGATGCTGACCGAGTCGTAGTGCTCGGCAATGGTTTCATCCTTGTCTTTCAGGATTGCTGCGATCTCCTTGGGTAGAACGTTCTGCAGCAGTCTTTCCGATTTTTCCTGCTCGAGACGAAGCAGTCCGAGGAAGCGGCTCTCCTGGCCGACGAAGTAGTGGAGCAGAATGAACGCGACGGCTGAAACCGTACCGATATTGGCCACAAAAAAGATGGTTACCAACCAGGGTGGCAGATTGTTGGTGGGGTGCATGTCCGGCTGTATCAAACCGCTGACGATGACCAGGCCCAGGAAGGCCAGAAACCACCAGGGGGCGTGGTGGCGCTGCCCGATCAGCAGCGCACCAAATGGGCATATCAGTGACCATAGTATCGCGGCGCTTGAATTGACAAATCCACCCAGGGCCAGTTGCAGCAGAAACGGGAGAATCAGAATGAGCAGCAATTGACTCACCCGGAACAGCCGGTAGTGATGTGTCAGGCCGAATAAGAGGATGCTGAAGAGCGAAACCGCCGCATAGGATAGTGGCACCGCTCCGGCCAGTGGTTCGTCGAACGCAATATAGATACCGCCCCACAGCAGGCCCGCCAGGATAAACATCAGGCTGGCGCCGACTAGCAGCGTCTTTTGCAAGCGAGCGTCTTCACTATCGACCGTTTCAGCACCAACGCGCCGAATCACTGCTACCAGTCTATCCAGAGGTGTGTGGGTAGGTGTCATATCAATTCTGCCCCTGAATAAAACAGGGTCAAAAAACCAGCACCTTGTCCGCTTCCAGGGTGTGCTCTGCCAGTGTCCCCATGTTGCTGCGCTGGGCGCCTTCGATGATTTCCTCATCGGTCAGGCCACGGGCATCCATACAGGCACCACAGAGCAGCACCTCACCTTTACGTGTGATGGATTTAAGCATCAGTTCGATGTTGTAGAACCCCTGAGGTACCTTTTGTCCGTGTTTTGCACAGACCACCGCGTCGGCCAGCAGAAATACCGTGACCTTTGTATCTGTATTGCTCAGTGCCTTGGCCAGGCGCAGGCCGTTATAGTTGCGTTCAGTGCCGTAGGGTGGGTCATTCAATATGATCAGGGTATTCATGATTTACTCCTGTACAAAGTATGCTTGCCAACCAACGTCGGTATTGCATCAACCGAACACGACACTCTTGATCAATATGTAGCTCGCCACGAGCATCAGAAAACCACCGAACCCTTTTTTCAGGTGCTCTGCGGGTAGCCGGTGGCTAAGCATGCTTCCAGCAAAGCTGCCGGCGATGGCAATGGCTGTGAAAATTGCCATCAACCCGTAATCGACGGAAACAGTACCGGCATAACCTGCAAAACCGGCAAAGGATTTCAGTGCGACGATGCTCAACGAGGTGCCAACGGCACGCTTCATGGAGAGTCCGGAGAGCAAAACCAGTGCGGGAACGATCAAAAAGCCGCCGCCCACTCCCACGACGCCGGTCAGGATGCCGACGCCTATGCCGTGCAGCGCGATGTGTCCGTAGTGGGGGGCTTCACAATCGCCACTATCGCATTCAATCACTGCGGCGGCGCCGACGGATCTGTGTTGCGGCTTTGGTTTGAGCATCTTCCATGCGGCTGCGTACATCACTACAGCAAACAGACCCAGTTGAATAACCACCGGTGTGATGACGCCAAGCAGAGCGCCGGCATAGGTTCCGGCCACACCAAACAGCCCAAACATGGCTGTCACCTTCAGGTTGACGTTGCCACGCTTCCAGTGCTGTATGGCAGTAATGGTGGCAGTGACAGCCACGATACCCAGGCTCATTGCGATGGCCGATTTTGGCTCAACATGCAACAGATAGAGCAGGGCGGGCATGGTGATGATGGAGCCACCGCTGCCGAATACGCCGAGCAGCAGGCCGGTGGCGAGTCCAGCGATAATAATGGAAAGGGACACTATTGAATCTCCCGTAAATGGTCTGAAGTCTCAGTTGTGGTGTGAACAGGCAGGGCATTCTTGTTCCACTGCGTCATCCCGCCAATCACCACATGCACATCGGCAAAACCCTGACTACCGAGTATCTGCGCGGCTTTTTTGGAACGACGATCCGTGGTGCAGATCAATGCGACCGGTTTTTCCAGATAGGGGGTCAGTTCGGCCAGACGGGATTCAAGCTCTTCCAGGGGTATATTCAGGGAGCCCACGATGTGTCCCAGCTTATCCTGGTAGTCATTGGCGGTGCGGACATCCAGCAAAAGTAATTCGTCCTCTTTGTTCAGGCGTTCCCTCAGTGCATCGATGTTCATGGTGGGGCCCTGCCTGAGACGACCGATTAGTCGGGGAAGGAAGGCCACTACGGCCAGCAGCGCCAGCGCCAGCATCACTTTCTGAATCAAGCCTTCACCACCAGCCACCGCTTCACGCCCGGCGTATCCTAGATAGGTGTAGGCAATGGCGCCTGGCAGCATGCACAGATAGGTGGCGATCAGGTAGTGAAGCAGCGGGATACGGGTCAGGCCCAACGCATAGTTGAGCAGATTGAAGGGAAAGAGCGGTACCAGACGCACGAAGGCGACGAAGCGCCAACCCTCATTTTCCACGCCCTCTTTCAGCCGCTTGAGATGGCCACCGGTCTTCTGCTCCACCCAGTTGGAAGTAAAGAATCGTGCGATAAGAAAAGCCAGCACCGCGCCGATAGTTGCGCCGGTGAGATTGTAGAAGGTGCCGAGCACCGGCCCGAACAGGGCACCACCCGCCAGGGTCATCACTGATCCTGGAAGGAACAGCACCGTGCCGATGGCATAGATAACCATGAACAGCAGTGGAGCGGCGGGACCGGCTTGCTCTACCCACTGCTGCAGGGCACCTGCATCAATATGGTCTCGGTAGAGAATGGTCAGAGAAATTGCCGATGCCAACAGGGCAAATAGTAGCCAGCGAAGTGCTTTACTTCTCATCGCTATTGCTCCATTCGCGGCGATTGATGGCGTAGCCACTGATCTTGCCGATAAAGGGCAGCGCCAGCATGCCGGGTAAGCGGTTGACCTGTTTCGGGTCGCGGTATTTATGGATACCGATGGTCATGCCCTCATGACCTCCTCTGGGTTGATCACGGTAAGTGCCGAACAACCGATCCCACCAGGGCAGGCTGAAGCCGAAGTTGCTGTTTGCCTCATCATCCTCTACCGAATGGTGTACGCGGTGCATATCAGGAGTGACAAGGAACCAGCGCAATACCCGGTCTAGGCTGGTTGGGAGCCGGACATTGCCGTGATTGAACATGGCGGTGGCATTGAGCAGCACCTCAAAGATCACCACCGCTACGACGGGTGGACCCAGCACCATGATGGTGGCGAACTTGATCAACATGGATAGGATGATCTCAAAGGTGTGGAAGCGGGCGCCGGTGGTCACGTCGTAGTCGAGGTCGGCGTGATGGACCCGGTGTAGTCGCCAAAGAACAGGTACGGCATGGACCATCACATGCTGCAGGTAGATAACGAAATCCATCACTATCACTGCAATGACGACCGATGGAATAAAGGGGGTTTCATAAAAGTTGAGCAGGCCCCACCCCCGTTGCTCGGCAAGGGCAGCAACACCCACCGCCGCCGCCGGAAACAGCAAACGCAGAATAAAACTGTTGAGGAAGACTAGGCCCAGGTTGTTGGCCCAGCGAATGCTCTTGGAAACTGTGAGAGTACGGCGGGGGGTTAGCAGCTCCCAGGCCGCCATGATGGCAAAGATGCCGAAGAAAAAACCCAGGCGAACGGGCAGTTCATTCCTGAGAATCCAGTCGTACCAATTCATGCTCCACTCTCCTCCAATACATAATCTGTTATAATTTTCAAAGAGATCATATAATCAATAGATCTATTGAATAATTGAAGTATAGTTGGGGCGATATATATGTCAACAGGTAATTTCAAACACGATCTTTTCAGCCAATTTGCCCGTGTCGCCAAGGCGATGAGCAATGGCTACCGACTGGAACTTCTGGAATTTTTGGCGCAGGGTGAACGCAGTGTAGATGCCTTGGCGCAGGTTTCGGGCCTGACTGTGGCTAATACCTCTCAACATCTGCAACAACTCAGGCAGGCCGGGCTGGTTGCCAATCGTAAGGAGGGCCACAAGGTCTATTATCGATTGAGTGGTATGGACGTTTCGGCCCTATTCGGATCGCTGAGAGAAGTGGCGGAGCGCCACCTGGCCGATGTGAATCGTCTCGTCGACGACTACCTCAAGGTCAAAGACAGTCTAGAACCGGTGCCGGCAGCTCAACTACTGGAGCGTGCGAGGGATGGTCTGGTGACGGTCCTGGATGTGCGCCCGCCAGAGGAGTATGCAGCGGGACACCTGCCGGGTGCGATCAATATTCCGCTGGAGGAATTGGAAAAGCATCTGGACGAGCTTGATCCTTCTCAGGAGATTGTCGCCTACTGCCGCGGTCCGCATTGTGTACTGGCATTCGATGCTGTCTCCAGACTGCGGGAGCGAGGCGTTAACGCCAAGCGCCTGGAAGGAGGCCTTCCCGAATGGAGACTGGAAGGATTACCTGTGGAGACCTCCTGAAAATATGTCTACCGCTGTGGGTCTAATTTCCCGCAGCTCTCTCCTTATCTATTTTAGTCAGTCACCCCTGACAGACTAATCCTGTCACTCTTGCCACATAGGGAATGATGCTGATTATCCAAAGATAATAGACTCGCACCAAGATTCACTGAATGCGCTACTGATAACCTGATCAGGGACACTCAAAATCATGAAGAAAGCACAACCCATTTACAGATTGAGATCTGTATCTATCACTACTTTGTTATGCCTCTTCGCAATGTCACCCAAGTCAGTGTACGCCTGCGGTTGGTGGGGTGACGGAGAGATGAATCGACACAATGATGCAGTGCTTACTGCCAGCGATGGCAAATCAGTACCGCAAACACTCACCCACAAGACATCCAAGTTACCGGGGAGAATGGGATACGCTATTGCCATTCCGGATCCTGGTCGAGCTATTCCTTATTTACAGGCAACCTGTGGTCGTCAGATCAATCGTATAGCGGAACTGAAAATTTTCGGGTTTGAAACCGTGATCGATCTCGGAACACCAGAAAAAACCGCACGATTACATCAATTGGAGACTGAGGCGCTGGGTATGCGTTATATTAGCATCCCGATCGACGGCCTAGTGCCAAGTCAGGAACAGGTTGACGACTTCACCCAGAAGGTTATCGATGCCAGCAAGGACATGCTCTTGGTCTATGCACCAAGTTCTGCACTACTGGGCACTATGTGGGCAGCTTACCGAATCAATCTAGGTGCTCCAGTCGAATTCGCTATCAATCAGGGTAAAAAAATGGGCATGGGGCCTAATCAGGAAGCTACCCTTCGCAACCGGTTAAGAAATAAATAATCCACCTACATGGATGTAGGTGAATTGGTAAGCATACATTAAGCAGCTGTATCGGTTGCGATACTCTGCCGCTCAAACTCCATATAATTCTTGGTCAATTCAGCCATAGCTCGGTAGAAGGGCATCTCCGCCTGAGTCATGATCGCATCACAGAATTGGGGTAACCAACATAATAGATGCCGTTCAAGAAACATGCGTTGCACTGTCAGACAATACTCTGCACTCTTGCGATTTTGTTGAATCCACTTATCAGCCTCCCACTCTGTCAGCTTCTGTAAAAATTCAAGTTCAACGCTGACGTGATCAGGAAGACCTGTGAACCCCGGCTCATAATTGAGGCCTGTCGTCTCGATAAACTTTTTCACTTCAACGGTCTGTGCCCCCCATAGAGCACATGCGTCGCCATCCACCTCGACAAAGATAGACTCATGGGCCGATATATGAGGACCAGGGCCAAGGAACAAGTGGGTAAACTCCACAGCTAACTCATCCGCCACTTGCCCTTCAGGATCGCTGTAGAACGTCTCTCCCAGATCCACGTCCATGTCTGAGAAGGCCCCCGACAAGCGGGGACCTCTCAGCTCCTTGATGAGGGCCTCGGTGGGTTCCTCCCGGAAAACAGTGGTCAATAGTCCATAAATTTCACTTCGTGATTTGGCGCTATCGGCCAGCTTTTTCCAATCAGTTTCCATCTCAGCTCTCCTGTTTCACTCACTTAATTACACTTTGGCAACTCTTACCACCGTATCCATCCACCGTTGCCCACCACTAATCGGATCCGAACTGTTCGGAATGATCGAGTTGGGATGGGTTCCGTGCTTGTTCCACCACATGTTCTTGGCGTCCGGATCCGCTGCGGCACCCCCAGGAGTGGGAGAACGCTTTCCCGATCCGTAGATACCGGAATGCTGACGTCCCAAGTGGTGCGAGATGGCGATGATGCCGGGGATGATGCCTTCGGTGACATGAGCTGTGGTGGTGATCTCACCAAGTTCGTTAGACACCTTGATGGTATCGCCATCCTTGATACCGCGCGCGGCGGCGGTTTTGGCGTTGATCCATGCCGGATTGTCGTGCTTGATCTCAGACAACCACTTGCAATGGGCTGTGCGGGAGTGCGTATGTACGGCTACCTTGTAGGTGGTCAGGTGCAAGTCATCCTTGCCCATCTTCTGATGCTCAGGTATCGGCGTATAGGTTGGGAACGCCGGGAACCCCTTGGACGCGAAGTTATCGGAATAGAAGTCGAGCAGGCCGGACTTGATGAATGAGGTGTTCGGCGGATAGGCCTTACGCGGCGTGCCCTCGATGTTCTGGGCGACATAGGCTTTCTTGGCGCCCTCGACCCCCAGATAGCCTTTGCTCTTAGCTTCGGCTTTGCTGACTCCGGCCTTCTTGTAGTTCCAGTAGACGCCGGTTTTTTCATCGAGAATAACCCCGTCGCCGGAAACATCCACTTTGGCTTCGTAGAAGCCGAAGTTAGGCTTGGCGTTCTTATCGTGCCAGACCCCATGTTTCTTCATGTACTCGAAACCGCCGGCTTCTCTGACGCCCGGTGTCATATCGCAAGACTGACGGACATACTCCTCCTTGGTCGAATAGGCCAGTTCAAATCCACACCGTTTCGCCAGGCCGGCAAAGATTTCACCCTGATCCTTCGCCTCGCCAAGCGGCTTGATGAGGGGTTGGCGGATGTAGTATTCGGCGACACCGGTCGGCGACACCGGTCGGCGACACCATATCTTCGGTGTCCCATCGTTCCAGATAGGTGACATCAGGCAGGATAAGATCGGCGTATTGCGATGACTCGTCATAGACGATGTTAGACGAAACCGAGAAGGGTATGAGGCTCTCATCTTTTAAGATCGCTTCCGCTTCCTTATTGTTTCCGTTGATAAAGGCCATGTTGTTACAGCTCCACCAGTAGACTTTGGGCCGGCCATTTTGGCCGTCCTTGATCATCGGAAGATTCTGCTGACTCACCTGATGCGTGGGGAACGCGGCCTCACCGGGGAAACCGTTGACGATGTCGAGACCTTTTTGCACCTTGGCTTTTGGTGAATGGGGGGATTTCCAGCCGGCGCCGACGCCCATGACCCGACCGCCTTTTGTATCAAGGTTGTTGGTGATTGCCGAGAGCAACATCGCCGCACGCTCCTGATCTGCACCATGATAATGCATGACGGTGCCACGATAGCTGATCAGACAGGCCGACTTCGCCTTGGCGTAACCGCGTGCGATCTGCTTGATCTTGGTTGCAGGAACACCGCTCTCCTTCTCAGCAAACTCCGGTGTGAACTTAGCTACATGCTTCTTGATCGCAGCGATTTTCTCGTCGTCCGATGCATGATAATCCGGCGACACGCGCATGTACTTGAGGTGATCTCTGCGGAACAATCCTTCGTTCATGATGACGTTAACCATGGACAACATGACCAGACCGTCCATGCCGACTTTGATGGGAACCCATTCGGTTGACTTGGCGGCGGTATTGGAAAGGCGCACATCAAAGGTATAGAGCGGGACGTTACGTTCAACCATTGCCCGAATCAGACGCTGCGATGTCGGGATGTGGTTGGTGTGAGTCTCGAACTGGTTTGAGCCGAAATTGACCACGAAATCGGTATGATCGTAGTCCCAGTTATCGTACATGCCGCCCCACAGGCTCTCCTGACCGACCCATTTAGGCCCCTCACAGACCGACGTGTGCGTACCGATGGTATGGGAACCGAAGGCGTCCATGAAGTCGTGCATGATCGAAGACTGGCTGCCCTTGTGGCGACCGTACTGGTACATGAACAACTCGGGTGTTCCAGCGTCACGAAGCGGTTTGATCTTGGATGCCAAAAGATCCAGGGCCTCATCCCAGGAGATCCTTTTCCACTTGTGCTCGCCGCGCTTACCGACACGTTTCATCGGATACAGGATTCGATCCGGGAAATAGACTTGATTAACACCGGCCTGCCCTTTTGCGCAGAGTTTACCGAGGGTACGGATAGAATCCGGATGCCCCTCCAGTTTTACCAAACGGCCATCCTCGACATAGCCCATCATGGCGTCACGGGTCACACACTGCCAACAAGCGGTGGGAATAGCCTGCCGCTCCTTCTTCGTGGTTGGAGAAAAATCGCGACCACCCGGTTGCAGTTTGATTGATCCGGCAAGTGCGTTCTGACTGGTTCCGATCCCTGTCACCATTACGGTGCCGCTCGCTGCGGCAAGTTTCATGAAATTACGACGATTTAGCTTTTTCATATCAATTCCTCTCTTTTACAAGCTTTCAGGGCTTATGGGATCTGATCCACATAGTGATCCAGTTTGCCCTTCCTCCGCTGTGTATAGAGACGCTTCAACATGTTATCCGGATCGATATAGAATACATGCGGGTTGGTTCCCTCCTCCGGAAGCAGCACATTATCGGCCTTAGCCAAATTGTGCTCGTTAACAAGCTTGGAGACGTGACTGTTCGGATCGTTAAGATCGCCAAAGATACGAGCGCGACCTTGACAGGTGTTGACGCAGGATGGTTCAACACCGTTGTCGACACGATGAGCGCACATATCGCATTTGTCCGCGGCCTGCTTAGTTGGATCGGCGCCGGCTTTGACAAAGGGATTGAACGAACGAACACCATAGGGACAGGCATCAATGCACTTCCCACAGCCGATACACTGCTCAACGTCGACCAGGATCATGCCATCTGGTCGTTTGTAAGTACCACCGCTACGGTAACGTATTGTCTTACCATCAGCGGTTTTATACTTGCGACGTTCACCGGGGAACTGAGGACAGATTTTTACGCAAGGAGGAACACCATCCTCTTTATTACCCTCGCAGTGATTACACATCAAAGGCAGAAACGCTTTCTTTGTGTTCGGGAATGTACCCATGGTTTTCTCTTGAATAACCGCCCTGAATCGGCCAAGAGATACGTGGTTTTCCGATTTGCAGGCCACAGTACAGGCTCTGCAACCTATGCAGCGCCTAAGGTCCATGACCATCGCCCAGCGGGGGGCTTTTGTTGTGGCTGCCTGGACATTCAGCCCAGGTGTTACCATTGCGGCGGCGCCAGCGGCCGCTGTTCCGACCCCACTTAGAAATTTACGGCGACTGATTTCTGGTGTTTTATTGTCACTCATATTGGTATCTCCTACTCATCTCCTCATCCTCCACAGATGTTAGTGGTGCTATAGATCAATCTCCTTATTCAGCGCCCTTTGCTCCTTCAAGCAATTCAATGGTGTCTTCAAAGTTGTTGAATGCACCATCAAGAATGGTGATTGCATACTTCTTGTTGTGTACGCCATTACCGAAACGCACAATATCAAGTAGCTGAATGCCCTTGGCGATCATTGCCTCTGCCTGATTTAATTGTTTCTTGTCCAGGTTGCTCTTGATCTCAGCAAGAAGTTTAATTGCCTCTGCTTCTAGCTCTTCACCATCCGCAATCTCTTTCTTAAGTGTTTTTTTCCAGTCATCCAGCATTTTTCTGTGCTGTTTTGTATGACAGGCGGCACAGGTATCACCAGATGCGGTTCTCACATCATGCCCTTTGCTCAAGGTCTTCTTAAGATGGCAGGCCATGCAGTTAACATTGACCTCGTACATGAGATGTGGAGCACCTGAAATTTCATCATCAACGGGAGCACCGGAAAGCAACAGCTTTTGGTACTTATGCTGATCGACATGACAGAGCTGACAATCTTCGCGCACAAAATCAAGATGATCGGTCCTGTTCTTGTGTTCGACTACAGTGTGACAATCGAAGCAGTCTGCCTTGTTAGGGATATGCTTTTCATGCATCAATGTCTTGTCACCTGCGGCAGCCAGAAGTGTTTGGCTCCGGTTATGACATGTGAGACAACCATTGGAGACTACGTTACCGGTCTCAATCTCTCCCTGACCTTTCACTACCTCAAAATGGCAGCTCTCACAGGCTACACTCGATTCCTGCATAGTCTGATGTGTGATTGGCCCCTTGGTTGTACTCTTATCACCTACCTGTAATTGACTTTGCAGCGATCTGGTTGGGATCGTGTGGCAGATATCACAACGGGATTTCCCCTCGTTGAAATTGATAGATGGTTTATTCGCAAAGCTGATCTTCTTTACACCCCCATCACCCATATTCGCTTTATCAAGCGTGGGTTTATCCAGTTTTAGGTGGCAAAGGAAGCAGATATCTTTGGGCACCTCAAAATGTTTATTCGCGGTCGTCTTAAAGTGGCAGGTATCGCAGGTGATCTGGTGGCCATCGAGAGCTTTATCACTAAAGTGAACCTCGTGCTTGAAACGTACTTTCTCTGTGTACTGTATCTCCTTCTGCGCGAGGTTTTCGCGATTGTGACAGCCAGACTGGAGGCAAGCGCCATCCTTAATTACCGGGCGTATGGGTAGCGGTGCATCTGGGTTATATAGATAGGCAGCCAGGTGACGTAGCCCCTCGAATTTGGCCTTAAGTGAATGCTTCTCACCTGGTAGAAAGTGGCAATCTATGCAGTCTGCCTGCATTCCGTCCGGATTGTTGCTTTTGTGGTGGGTATTGGTCTTCCAGGCTTCATACTGCTCTGTCATGGTGTGGCAGCTACCACCACAAAAAGAGGACTGCGAGGTGTAATACTCAACACCTCCATAGGCTGTTAATAAAAACAGTACGATTCCAACGAAAATAAATGCTGTCAGTCGCCAGGTAATTCTAAATACAATTCCAGCCCCACCATTCTTTGCCACTGTTTTCTCCCACTCCGAATTACGGCTTTAGCATTATTATTGGAATGTGCAAAATTACTTTAAGTGCGAGTTGCAAGAGTCGAGCCAGATTTGTATCTACTTGAAAAAGCAAGAATAAAAAAAACAATGGAGATAATGAGCTGAAATTTGTTACCTGATGGTAACGTTTTTGAAAAAAACGTTACCATTCTGATTATTCATTTAATTTCAAACAGTTAGGAGGGTGGCGTGAAGTATCAAGTTACTAATAGGTAACAAGCTACAGAATAGAAAAGAGGTAAATTGAAAGACCACTTCACTTTTCCAGCAAAAGAAGCTAAAAATAACCTTACTGATCGTGTGCGATTAACTTGACTTCAATAACAAACAACAGCATCCAGAGTGATAATTGGGTTCTGCTATCCTCATAGAATAGGGCTGTTTAAAGCAGGCAGGAAAGTGTAGCCAGTGATGGCTTATGTACTCCATGGGGAGCACAGGATATATGTCGCAATGTGGATGCCGTGACATAACTTAGCAGTATCCTTAAGAGGTTATTCTTAATAAGGAATCCCAGTGCGATTGTTCTATTTATTATTGGTTTTCTTGATTAGCCCGGTTTATGCTGCCAACACGGAACCACCTATCCGTTTTGGCCTGACGGCTGTGATACTCACCGAAAACCTCAGATTTCTAGACCAGTGGAGTCAATACCTGGGGTATAAAATGGGCCGTAAGGTAGAATTTGTGCTCAGAAAGTCCTATCGAGAGGTGATGGATCTATTGGACTCTGGCGGTATCGAATTCGCATGGATCTGCGGCTACTCTTACGTACAAACAAGAAAACCGGAATCTCTTCAGCTCCTAACAGTGCCTATCTATCGAGGGGCACCACGTTATCACTCATATATCATCGTCCACCATAACAGCCCCCATAAACGCTTTAGTGATCTGAAAGGGAAGATTTTTGCTTTCTCTGACCCTGACTCGAATTCAGGCTTCCTCTATCCCCTTTCCTTGATGACAGCGAAAGGTGAGAGGCCTGAGACCTTTTTCCGACAGACATTTTTCACCTTCAATCACGCCGAAACGGTGCAGGCCGTTTCCGAGCAGGTTGCAGATGGCGGGGCGGTAGATTCATACATATGGGAATACCTTGCCATCTTTAGGCCCGATATTACTAAGAAGACTCGAATAATAAAAATATCTCCGAGTTTTGGCTTCCCACCTATTGTTTTTCGTTTAGGAGTAAACCCCAATACAGTCAACTTGATGAAGGATACTCTTGAGAATATGGGCGAGGATGTCACTGGCAAGATGCTCCTCGCCCGACTCAAACTGGATGGCTTTGGTCATTATTCGGATTCGTTGTTCAATGAAATCCGCGCTATGGTAAAGACAATCCAAAGATCTGATCCGAAGCATTCCTTGTTACCAACTGATTAATTGTAGAGCATAAATGCCGCTACTTAGTCCTAGATCTTGGCCATTGGCGATAAAGTTATCACTTACAATCACAGCTGTTGTGGCCGCTGTCGGCTTCATGATCGGAGCTGTTATGGTTGTGCAGGATTGGAAACGTTTTCATGATGAATTGGGGGAAAAGGCCCTCCTGCTATCCGAATCGGTTGCCATCACTACACCCAAGGCAATGCTGCGCAAGGACTACTGGTTACTCTACATAAGCCTGAAGAACATGGCATCCAGAAGACCAGGAACAAGAGGAAGTCATGAAGTCTTAACAGCAATGATACTTGACGCAGAGGGCAGGGTTCAGGCACATCTTAATCCCGCTAAAAATCCAATGGGCCTTCCTTTTTCATCTGAAAATAGTATTGAGCAGGACCTTTTCAAACAGGCCATGAGCGCAAGAGCTCCCATTGTGTTAAGCATTGGTGGTTTTTCAAAGAGAGGTTTTCAGGAAGGTGTTGTCCCCCTCTTCTCCGATCAAAAATATATGGGTGTGGTTCGAGTTCGTTTGTCTGTCGCTCCGTTATATGAAAAGACCAAAAACACCGCGGTCATTGTTCTTGCCTTGATATTCTGTTTCGTCATTATCGGTAGTGCTCTGGGTACCATTGTTTCCAGGCGCATGGTCAAGCCTCTTACTGCAGTTACACAAGGACTGGAAGCGGTAGGGCGAGGTGAAATGACGGATTTTGCACCTATCCCCGTAAAAGAGAGAGATGAGATCGGGCGTCTCAGTGTCACCTTCAACAAAATTATGGCGGAATTAGCTGAAAAAAAGATGCTTGAAGAGGAGATCGCAATGAGTGAAAAACTGGTCGCGCTTGGCCGCATCACCGCGGGTGTGGCCCATGAAGTCAATAACCCTCTTGCCGGTCTTCTAAACTGTATCGATACACTGCGCAAACACCCTAATAATAAAGAACTTATTGATCGTTACTTGCCGGTCATCGATCAAGGGCTGCACCGAATCAAAGAGATCGTTCACAATCTGCTTGTGGGGCTAAAGAATGAAGAGAGCGATGAAACAGTAGCTATTGAACATATCGATAAGCTACATGATCTGATAATAGCTGAGATTGGAGGCAGGGATATAAATGTCATCTGGAAAAACAACACAGATAAAGATCGTCACATACCTGGAAAGGTTGAACAGATCGTCTGTAATCTTCTAAAGAATGCGGTAGAAATACTTCCAGATGGTGGCACCGTCACTTTCTGCATGTATCAAGATGGACCACACCTGATCATCGAAGTCAGGGACAATGGTCCAGGCATTCCATCCAGCATAAGGAATCAGCTGTTTGATCCTTTTTTCACTACCAAACCCAATGGTACTGGATTAGGTCTCTGGGTGGTCTATCGCCAAGTCCAAAGCATGCAAGGAATCATTGAAGTGAATAGCGAGAAAGGGCAGGGTACTACGTTCCTTGTTGCTGTACCGGTTAATGTGATGAAGGCTGCCTGATGCAAAATAATTTTGAGCCAATGCTGGATAGTAACGATTTCAGTGACTACTGTGTACTCTTGGTTGAAGATGATGAAATCATGCGCCTGTCACTTGAAGACAGACTACGCCTTGAAAATATCCCAGTGCACGCCGTATGTGATACAGCCAGTGCCAGAAAAGAGCTTGAGAAAGGTGATGTCGATCTTGTTATCACCGATATCCGCTTGCCCGATGGCACAGGGATTGAATTGTTTACCGATATGTCACGCCGGTTTCCCGGAATCCCAGTGATCCTCATGACAGCCTATGGTGACGTATCAGATGCGGTCACCCTGGTTAAATCCGGTGTCCTAGATTATCTGACCAAACCGTTTGAAATCAGCGATTTTATTAAAAAGGTAGAACACCATCTCTCCTGCATCGCAGATACTCGTTTAACGCTGGGCAATTCAGGTGCTGACAACAACAGCTTCAAAGCAGGCAGTGGGCACCTCGGAAAGAGCTCTGCGATGCGCAAGATCGAGCGGTTGGTGGCGCGCCTTGGTGAGAGTGACAGTTCAGTATTGCTCACAGGTGAGTCCGGTGTTGGTAAAGAGGTGGTTGCCACCCTGATCCACAACAACAGTCTCCGAGCCCAGGGGCCAATGGTCAAGGTTAATTGTGCCGCCCTATCCTCCACCCTGATTGAAAGTGAACTCTTTGGCCATGAGAAAGGGGCATTCACCGGCGCAACCCAGCGGCGTATAGGGCGCTTTGAACAGGCCCAAGGGGGGACTATCTTTCTCGATGAGATCGCCGAAGTATCACCTGATATACAGGTCAAACTACTACGTGTCCTGCAGGAGCGTGAAATCGAGCGTGTAGGTGGGGTGGAATCGGTCACTCTGGATGTCAGGGTTATTGCCGCAACCCAAGTAAACCTGGATGAGTCCATTAAGAACAATGATTTTAGGTCTGATCTCTATTGGCGCCTTAATGTCATTCATGTGGATATTCCTCCGTTGCGGGAGCGTCCGGAAGACATCGTCTATCTCGCAAGACTGTTCGCAAGTGAATTGGTAAAAAAATCCGGAAGCTCTATCAAAGGGTTGTCAAAAGAAGCTGAGTTACAGCTTCAATCCATGTCATTTCCAGGAAATGTCCGTGAGCTTAAGAATATTATTGAACGGGCTATCGCCTTGTGTGACGCTCCTTGGATCGGCGCCAGAGACCTGCTGACCCTGGATAGCAACACCCACGAGATCAGCACGACGACGCTGAGGCAATCGATTGAAGAAGCAGAGCGTAAGGCAATCAACAAGGCATTAGCCGAAAATCATGGCAAAATAAACCAGGCTGCGGGTTCTCTCGGCATCTCACGTAAAAACCTATGGGAGAAGATGAAACGTTACGGAATTGAAAAGTAGTAGGGGTTGGTACCTGACCCACTATATTTTCGCGGCCTGAAATAAGAACTGGCAAGCTTATGATGTGGCAAGATTTTTCCGGACAAATAATCACACAATTTTTCGGCTTGCTCATAGCCTAAGGGCGTTTGGTGGCCGATAGTTGAGGGGCGCCCCTGGCATTATAAAATACCTCAATATATTCAAATATCTCCCGCTTTGTGGCTTTCCTGGCTCGGTATCACTGGTGGTGGGTTAGGGAACCTCTGATCACGTCATGAACGCGTATCTTGTGCCCAGAATATCCAGCTTCTGCGTGGCAAATCTCGGCAACGGCTCCATGCGTTACTCTACCTCCTGCATCCATGCGGTCGTTCGCAATAGCCAGCTATCCCCTACATCCCTGTAGGGGAGGAGCATGAGCAGGAAGCGGTAGCTTTACGTGCGATTTTCGCCTTGAATCTGGATATTCTGAATCACAATCGGCTTCGTCCAGACTTAATTAGAGGTTCCTTGGTGCGGATGTATGTGATGTCACCGGCGCATACTCCATCTGGTGCCTCTACCTGGAACTCTAGGTTCAAATGGCGCGGCGCCACAGGAAGACCGTGATTCGAGTGGGTGGTTGCCTTGAATTTTCGCTGGCTCCAGGCCTCCAGGGCCTGTTGCTTCATCAGCCGGCGCACTCGGGCTCGACTGAGCGACTCACCATGTTCCTCCCCTGGCTGAATGGGCTGAATAATTACTGAGAAGCATTGGACTGAATCCCCTTTGAAAACACCCGGTAGAGGGTGGGCAGGACGAACAGGGTCAACAGGGTGCTCGATGCCAGCCCTCCGACCACTACGGTCGCCAGCGGGCGCTGCACCTCGGAACCGACGCCGGTGGAGATCAGCATCGGGATCAGCCCCAGTGCCGCAATGGCGGCGGTCATCAGTACTGGGCGTAGACGGGAGAGGGCGCCACGGAAGACCGCATCGGCGGCCGGCACCCCGGCTTCGACGTTCTGGTTGATGGCGTTGACCATCACCACGCCATTGAGCACCGCCACACCAAACAGGGCGATGAAACCAATAGAGCCGGGTACCGAGAGATACTGGCCGGTCCAGTAGAGAGCGGCGATACCGCCGATCAACGCCAACGGCACGTTGAGCATGATCAGCAACGCCTGGCCCACGGAATGAAAGGCGAAGTAGAGCAGCAGGAAGATCAGGCCGAGAGAGAGCGGCACCACGATCATCAGCCGCTGTTGTGCCCGCTGCTGGTTCTCGAACTGCCCGCCAAAGACCACCGAGTAACCGGCCGGCAGGTCGATCTCCTCAGCGATGCGTTGGCGTAGCTCCGCCACCAGCCCCCCCATGTCACGGCCCTCCACATTGGCTTGGATCACCACCCGGCGCTGCACATCATCGCGGCGGATCTGCGGTGGGCCGGACTCGATCACCACATCGGCCACTTCGCCCAGGCGCACCCAGGCGCCACCGGGGGCCTGCAATACCAGCTGTTTCAGTGTCTCCGTATCCTTGCGCCAGGCCTTCGCCAGACGCACGGTGATGTCGTAGCGTTCATTACCCTGGATCACCTGGCCGGCCTTGGTGCCGCCAATGCCGTCGGCGACCAGGTCCATGACCTGTGAAACCGGGATACCGTAGCGGGCCAACAGATCCCGCCGGGGACGAATGGTCAGCTGGGCCTCGCCGGCGATCTGTTCCATCTCTACGCCGCGGGTACCATCGACCCCACGGGCTAGCGCCTCGATGGCCTTGCCTTTTTCAGCGAGTACGTTGAGGTCCGGACCGAACAGTTTGATCGCCAGCTGCGCCTTGACGCCCGAGAGCAGTTCGTCCACGCGGGTGGCGATGGGCTGGGAGAAGCTGAAGAGCAGTCCCGGATGCACCGAGAGGGCTGCCTCGAACAGCTTCTGCAGGCCGAAACGGTCCCTGGCGCTGGTCCACTCCTCGACCGGCTTCAAGCCTACGTAGATCTCCACATTGGAGACCGGTTCCGGGTCGCCGCCCAGTTCGGGACGGCCCACCCGGCTGGAGGCGTAGGTCACCTCCGGGAAGTTCATGAGGCGTTTTTCGAGTCGGTTGGCCACCTCCAACGCGGTTTCCAGGCTGGCGGAAGGGGCCAGGGTCACCCGGATGTTGATGGTGCCCTCTTCCAGTTCCGGTACGAACTCGGTGCCCAGCTTTGGCACCAGCATCATGGCCCCCGCGAACATCCCCAAGGCCATCAGCACCACCAGCCATTTCACCTTAAGGGCGAAGCGAAGAGAGTGCCGGTAGAACCACTCCAGTGGCAGGAAGACCGGGCTGTTGCGATGTTTGACGGCCCGGCGGAAGGCATAGGTGGCGAGTGCGGGCATCACCACCAGCGCTACCGCGAGGGAGGTTAGCATGGCCAGCACGATGGAGATGGCCATCGGCTGAAACAGCTTGCCCTCGACACCTTCCAGCGTGAACAGGGGGGCAAAAACCACGATGATAATGATCACGGCATAGAAGACTGGCCTGCCCACCTCACGAGCTGCCTGCTGGATGCGCAGGGGGATGCCGTGGTGGTCCTGGGCAGCGTCGTAGGGATCAAGATCACCCGGTGCTACCTCTTTCTCGATCTTTTCCAGGTGCTCCTGGTCCGGGTGAGTGAGGTGCTTGAAAATGTTCTCCATCATCACCACCGAGCCGTCCACCATCATGCCGATGGCGATGGCCAGGCCGCCCAAGGACATCAGGTTGGCCGAGAGGCCCCAGTAGCTCATGGCGGTCAGGGCCAGCCCGACCGATAGTGGCACCGAGATCAGCACCAGCAGGGTGGCGCGGATATTCAGAAGAAATAGCACCAGCACCACCACGATGAGCATGAAGGCCTCGGTGAGCGCCCGGCTGACGGTCTCCACCGCCTGTTCCACCAGATCGGCCTGATCATAGAAGGGCTCGATGGTGACGCCATCGGGTAGCGCCTGCTGGATGGCGGGCAGGCGTGCCTTGACTGCATCGATGGTCGCCTTGGTATTCGCCCCCAAACGTTTAAGCACGATACCGGCCACCACCTCACCCAAAGGTTCCGACTCTCCTGCGGCGCTGCGACGTGTCATGGTCACGGCACCCTGGCGGATCTCGCCACCGAAGGCGACCTGAGCGATGTCATGCACGCGCACCACCACGCCGTCTTCGATTTTTAACGGGATGTTGCGGATGTCACGCAGCCCATCTTCGCCCGCGCGCAGCCAACCCACGCCCCGGATCACCAGCTGCTCCGCGCCACGGTCGAGATACCAGCCGCCGGCGTTGCGGTTATTGGCCTCGATGGCTTCGGCGATCTCATCAATGCTGATGCCGTAGGCGAGCTGCTTGCGGGGGTCGACCTGCACCTGGTATTGCCGCACCTCGCCACCGTAGGAGAGCACGTCGGTGATGCCGTCCACCGGCAGGAGCAGCAGCTTCACTACCCAGTCGTTGAGGCTGCGCAGGGCGATGGCATCGTGCTTTTCTGGATCGTCGGAGCGCAGGATATATTGATAGATCTGTCCCAGGCCGGAGGTGTTGGGGCCCATCTCCGGTGTACCCACGCCCTCGGGGATCTCCTCCCTGGCATCCTGCAGCCGCTCGAAGACCAGCTGACGGGCGAAGTAGATATCGGTCCCCTCTTTGAAGACCACGGTGATCACGGAGAGCCCGGTTTTGGAGATGGAGCGGACCTCTTCGACATCAGGCAGGGCATACATTACTGCCTCGATGGGATAGGTAATGAGCTGCTCCACCTCCTCGGCGGCCAGTCCCTGGGCCTCGGTATTGATCTGCACCTGAACATTGGTGACGTCGGGAAAGGCGTCGAGATTGAGGCGGGGTATCAGGGTAACCGCCGCGCCCAGTGCGGCCAGCAGGCCGAGCACCACCAGCAGGCGATTGGCTACCGACCAGTCGATCAGCTTGTTTAACATGGTGTCGCCCTCAGTGGTTGTGGACCGCGAAACCGGACTTGGCCAGTTCCGACTGCACAAAGAAGGCTCCCTGGGTGACCACCCGGGTTCCCGGTTCCAGCCCTTCGATCACGGCCAGTCCGGGCAGTTGCCGGACCAGTTCCACCTCCTTAGGCTCGAACTCCCCTGGCTCCTCTTCCACGAAGACCTGCCAATCACCGTCGGGGCTGCGTAGTACGGCATCCAGTGGCAGGGTGAGGGCGGTCTGTCCTGACTCGCCGGTCTGGATCCTCGCGGTTACGAACTGACCGGGGTGCAGCCGGTCTGCCGGATTGGCAATCTCCAGGCGAACTGCCAGGGTGCGGGTGGTCTCGTCCAGCGCGTGGTGGATCTGGATGACCTTACCCTCTATCCACTTCCCGCCTGCCTGTACTCGTGCAGGCGCACCGATCTTGAGGTGGGATAGTGATTCTGGATTGATCCGGGCCTCAACCCAGAGCCGGGATTCATCGGTGATATCGAACAGTAGCTGGCCTGGCTCCACCATTTGACCGAGGATGAAGTCATCCCGAATCACCGTGCCTTGTTGGAGTGAGAGCAGGGTAAAGCGTCCGTCTGCCTGACTGATCGTGTTCCCTTTGACCAGCCGGTCGGCCTGGCTGGCGGTCATGCCATAGGCCAGCAGCTTGGCACGAGCCTGCTGATAGGCGATTCGGGCTTCCAGATAGCGCCGTTCCGACACTACCTTCTTCCCCAGCTTTTTCACCCGTTGCCACTCTTGGGTGGCTACCAACAGGTCGCCCTGGGCCTCGGCCATGGTAACGCTGGAGAGAGTCACCAGGGGCTGGCCTGTGGAGACATGACTGCCAAGGCGGACATGGCGCTTTATAACCTGGGCCTCGATGCGTGGTGTGACCTGGCTGGAGGCGTAAGCATTGAGCCGGATCTCCCCCGGGGCTTCGATCTCTGTGGGAATGGGGTGAAGGGTCAATCTCTCCACCCGGATCCCGGCACTGTGGCGCTGTTCGTCATTCAGATGAACACGGTTTTCCTCTTCATGACCGTGTTCATCCTGATGCTCATTTTCATGGCCATGTTCATCGCCGTGGTTAGCCTCTGATGATTCCTCAGCATGGTCGTGATCATGTTCATCCGCAGCGGAAAGCGGATTGGCGTAAAGGAAGATGAGGGTCAGGAGGCAGAGGCTCCATTTGTTAATATGCATTGGTTACTGCTCCTTCGATGTTTTGTTCAGCCACGGGCTCAGGGTGCCGGAGGCGTTTAGCCACTCGACCCAGGCGTCCCACAGATCGCCGTGAAGTCTGACCCCCGCGATTTGTGTATCCAGGGTCTGTTGCACCTGCAGAAGGTAGTCGGTGGTGCTCATCTCACCGGCTTGCCACTGGGTCTCCAGCAGATCGATACGTTGTTGCAGACTGGTCTGTCCCAGAGAGACCCACAGGGACCAGGCATCGGCCACCAGTTTGTAACGCTTACGCGCACTCATGAGTCGGGCCAGTAGATTCCGGTAGGCTTGATGCGCCTCCTGCTCCGCCTGCAGCGCCTCTGCCTGTGCGGCATCTACAGTGCTGCGAAAATCGTTTCTGATCTGAAGCGGGATGGAGAAAGTGAGCGCAACCAGGTTTTCGCTGGCTTCGCGTCCTGCTCTCAGACCGAAGGTGGGATCGGCCTTGCGCGCCTGATCCGCGGCATGAATCTGCTGCCGGGCTGCACCAGCCATCTGTTGGGCGGCTTGCACCTGTGGATGATTCCGGGCGAGGGCCTCATCATCCGAGGTGTGGGGCAGCGCAGCGGGTAGCCGGTCGGGAAACTTGACGCCGCTGCCTGGTATCTGGCCGCTGAGACTGAAAAAGTCACTTCTGGCCTGGATGAGTTCAGCGCCATTGCCGGCGTGCTGCATGACCGCTTCTGCCAGCGACAGACGGGCCAGTTCCATCTCCGCCTGTGGAATGTCCCCGGAGGCATGACGCTGCTCCGCGAGCCGGGCGAAGCGCTCCAGTATCCCGGTTCGGCGCTTGGAGAGAGTGGTGATTTCGTGGTGGGTGGAGATCCTGCCTAGCGCATTGAGCAGCTCGGCCGACTTCGTCAACCGCAGGGCGGCAACGCGTGCTCGGGCGGCATTCAGTTCCGCCTGCATCGCCTGTTTCAGGGCGTCCTGTTTATCGTACCAGTCAATGGTCTGGCTGATGCCGAGGGTGTAGGTGCTGATGTCGGTGCGCTCGGCCTCCAGCTCCAGCTCCGGATTGTTCAGCGGCAGACCGGCGCCGACAAGCCGTGCCTGAGCAGCGTCCACGGCAGCTTGAGCCGCCTCTATCTCAGGGTTTGATTCCAGTGCGCGGTTGATGATGGCAGCCAGTTGCTGAACTTCCATGTCATGGGGTGATTGCCCCTTGGAAAGCGCCGCTGGTGTCCAGGCAGTAAGGGTTAATAGGCAGGCGAACAGGCCTGCAGGCGTGCAGATGGAGAACGACATAACCTGAATTCCGTAAGTTCGTAAACAACGAGAACCCGTTACAAACGCTAACCTGGCAAGCAGCAGGTGGGTTTATAGCAGGCGCGGGTGAGACGAAAATCAGGCAGAGATTGGAGGGCGGAAAAGGAACGCAGGGGGGGAGGAGACTATCGAAACAGGATAGGTAGTCCGCAAAATGCCACGATCGGCTGACAGTTTAATCGCTTCAGCCCTGTTCAGGCCGAGGAGATGGATGATTCCGTGACAGCAGTGGTCGCTGTCGCTCGCATCGTCCATATCGGCCGGGTTTGTTGCGTGATCGCCAATCGCGTGAGTCTGGTCCGTCAACAGTTCATTATGCACATCAGCGGCCAACGCCATCCCATAACCGAGGATAGAGACGACCAGCCATGTGATTAACAGACGACGAAGCATTGGTAATGATTTCGGAGTTAACTGAAGCGGCCAATCTAGAGTGCACGACTCAGTTAGTCAACCTGGAAACGGGAAGGTTCCGGCAGGTATCGAGCATTGTCCTTCACTGGCCGCTTGGGAACAGCGCGTCGATAATCGGGCAGTTAACGACCGAATAGTTATCTCCAGTGCATTTAATAGACATCTCGTTCAGCGCATTGTGGAGCCGCTTGAGATCATTGGTTTTTCTCTGCACCTCTCTGACGTGCAACACGGCTATGGAACCACTGATTTAATCGGTTACTCCGGCCATGAAGATGGGATAATCCGAGCGGCGATATCGAGACAGAGGACTCTGACATGTAGCAACCTGGCCCAGCCTCACTGGGCCAAGAGCGACAGCAATGCATCACGCGTAAGGCGGCATTTCTGAAGTGAACGGAGGCCCTGGTATCCTGGCCAGAGCTGGCGTCGCTCATCGAACCGCATTACCCCAAGGGCAAGCGAGGCCGCCCATCGGTGGGGCTGGCTCGGATGCTGCGGCTCTATTTCCTCCAGCATTGGTTCTCGCTCCCGGACGAAGCGGTGGAGGATGCGATGTACGATATGCCGCTATTCCGGCGAAAAAATCGCCCGATGCTGGGGGGCGGCTGGGATCGATTAATTTATCAGCGCTCCCTTAGGATGGTCGGTAGGTTTGACTTCAGTCGAACACAGAATGATGAGACAGAGTTAGGTGGCAGCTGAACTTTCTCAATGGCCCGGCGACTGGTTGCTCCACGCCGCAGGTCGCTATCCCTCACGACCAGCCATCTGGCTGGCGGATCGACAGGTCAGCTATGCGGAACTTGAACAGCAAGTGGCGCGCTTCAGCCGCCGCCTGCCGCTGGAGCCGGCCGATCGGGTGGTCGGTCTGCTTAGTGCCGACCCCCAGTTGCTCCTATTGCTTTTGTATGCCGGCGCGCGACTGGGGGTCGCGCTGCTGCCGCTCGATCCGCAACTGGCGCCAGAGCGGCGTCAGCGCCTGTTGCAGCAGAGCGGCTGTCGTCTGCTGATTACCGATCAGCCCTCTGCCGATCACCCTGCGGGAGTCAGGCTGATTCCTGCAGCCTACCTGTTGGGCGATAGTGGGGCAGGGCCAGTTCCAGTCTGCAAAGTGGTGCCGAGTGACTCCCCCGACCGAGTCCTGCTGATTATCGCCACCAGTGGCAGCACAGGCGACCCCAAAGGGGTGATGCTCTCGGCATCCAGCCTGGCTGCCAGCACCGCTGCGGTCAACGCCGCGCTGGGGCTGGGCAGCGCCGACCGTTGGCTCAATTGCCTACCGTTCTACCACATCGCCGGGCTGGCGATCCTCTATCGTTGTTTGCGCGCAGGGGCGGGGGTGGTGTTGCAGCAGGGATTTGATGTGGTGCGGGTGTGGGATGCGCTGCATCGCTATCGGGCAACCCATATCTCGCTGGTGCCAGCGATGCTGTCACGGCTGCTCGATCATGCCGAAACCTGTTCGCCCCCCGACAGCCTGAGAGTGGCGTTGATCGGCGGTGGCCCGCTTTCACCCCGACTGGCGCAGCGCGCCCGGCAGCTGGGCTGGCCACTGGTGATCAGCTACGGCATGAGCGAGACCGGCTCCATGTGCCTGATGGATGACAGCCAGCAGGCGGGATTAGAGGCCGGTGTGGTGGGTGCACCGCTGGCCGGTTTCGAGCTGCAGCTGAACGGGGTGGGGCGGATACGCCTGCGAGGCCCGGCACTGATGGTCGGCTACGCCAATCCCCAGCTGCAGCCGGGCGCTGGGCTGGAAAATGGCTGGTTCGAGAGCGGCGACCTGGGGCAACTGAGCGAACAGGGGCAGCTGCGCCTGCTGGGGCGGGCCGATGATATGCTGATCAGCGGCGGCCGCAATATCCACCCGCAGGAGGTGGAGCAATGCCTGCAGGCCTGCCCTGGGCTGACGGCTGCCGCCGTGACATCGAGCCATGATCCAGTCTGGGGTGAGCGGCTGGTGGCCTTCTATGTGGGGGATATCTCCTGCGATGCTCTTGAGCAGTGGGCGAGGGAGCAACTCCCTTCTGCACTGCGTCCCAGACGCTTTGTCCAGCTCGAATCTTTACCCTGCAACCGCATGGGCAAACTCGATCGACAGGCTCTGAAGGTGCTTGCTAATTGAGCAGCTGACAGGTCTGCGTGGAACGCCCTAATACCCCCTTTTGGATGCTTTTTCAGGGCAGTGCTTGGCAGCCGGAGTTTTGTCGGTGGGGAGTCTATTCCCCTGTACTGGCGGGCCTGACATCGCTGTAGTGGTGCATCAGCGCTCGTACCGCCTCGCGCAACGCAGCTTCGGTCTGACGGCGGCCAGAAAACCCGCAGCGGCTCGCTGTCTCTGCCCAGCTGTGGTGCTGTACCGCCTTCACTAGCAGCAGTCTCTCCATCTCAACTGCCAGTGGCGCTCCATCCCGCAGCCCCTGCAGGGTCAGGCGGTGGATTGGCGGCAGGGTGATCTCGAACCCCCGTCTGGCGAAGGCGAATGCCTGCAGGTCGAGCCAGTCCTGTGGATCGAGCGCGATGGCTGGCCGGGCAGGGGGGCAGCTCAGCAGCTGCAGCGCCAGGGTCGGATCGAGTTCGCGCAGTGGATCGCCCAGCATCTGAGGCAACTGCTGGTGAAAGCGTCGGTGTGCCAGCTGCAAGATCTGCCGCCCCTCGCTGGAGATCGGCTGCACTACCAGCAGTGAATGGCTGCCGCTGCTGGCGCCGCGTCTCAGGCCGATTCGCAGTGGTGAAAAGCTGCGCTGTTGCCAGAATTGCAGTAGCTCCGGGGTCGCGCCAAAGCTGGCCCCCAGGTAGTCGAGGCGCTGTTCGTTGGCCATCTCACCGGCCAGCCCGAGCAGGCGGGAGCCGATGCCGCGGCGCTGTAGCTTGGGGTGGACGGCGATGCGCATGATGCGTGCGCCGCGCAAGCAAGCGCCTTGTTGCATGCCCAGGTGAGCGCTGAGGGACTGGGCTAGTAGGTGGCCTCGTGGGCGGCGCTCACCGAGGCGGATTGCCTCCGCCATCTCAGCGGAAAAACCGCCCTCGAGAGCCACCAGCGCGGTAGCGATGATGCGCCCCTGCTGGCGTGCGACCGCGATCTGCAGATTGGGGCCATCCAGCAGCTGATAGAGGTCGAGGGGCGAGGTGCGGTAGTGGGCCAGGACCAGTAGACCGAACAGATCGGTGAGAGATTGTCTATCTGCGATGAGCTGGTCCCGCTCGAGCCACTCAAATTGCAGCGCCTGCTCTCGGCCCTGCGGCGGTACTGCAATCTTTGCCGGCGTGGCGTCCAGCGCCAGGGCGCGGAACAGGAAGCGTTCCAGCGGGTCATCCGGGGACCAGCGGATTGGCTGTTCGAGGTGGATCTCCCGCCACTGGGGGCAGCGTTCACTCAGATGCTGGCGGAAACGCACTGCAAAACCTCGACCGTTCCCCTCGTAGCCGTGGATGGTGGTGGCGAAGGCGATGCGCGGATAGCGCTCCAGCAGCTGTTCGAGCAGGGGAGTGGGGATGGCCGCCGCTTCGTCCACCAGCAGCAGACTGGTCTTGCGAGGTGAGTGGATCAGTTCATCCGGCGCGGCAAACTGGATGCGGCCCTGTTGATCGTGGATCGTGCCACGCCCGACTTCTGCGTCTGGCAGTAGCCGAGCCGCCTGTTGGAACAGGGCGTCGCAGGCCCCCAGACGAGGGGCGGTGACGCTGATCTCGCTGCAGCTGTCCCCTAGCAGCAGCCGTGCTGCGGCGATCCCCAGAGCCGCGCTTTTGCCACGGCCGCGGTCGGAGATCAGTACCACTGGCCGGCGGCGGTGACCGGTCATGCAGTGCTGGATCGCCCCCACCGCCTCGGCTTGGTCCTGGGTGCGGCACTCCGGGTCATTCGGCGCTGCAGATGGAGAAGCTGGCAGAGGAACGGGCAGGGGTGGCATGGGGTGATCCTGTTGCAGGATCAGGCTTGCCGAATCCTCCCGGATGATCTCCGCTAGGCGCTGCAGAAAGCGTCCGGCGAGTGGCTGATCCTCAAAACCGGCCACTCGGATACGCGCCTGCTGTGGATCGGGGTAGTTGCGCCACTCGTCCAGCGGCGGGGCCAGCAGCAGCAACAGACCACCGCCACGCAGGGTGCCCGATGCGGCGCCAAACAGGTTAGGGTCGAAGCCGCTGAAGGCGTCGTAGACCAGGTGTGAGCTCTCCCCACCGAGCCAGCCGACCGGACGCCCCGGGGGGGATGCCTGCAGCCCTTCCGGGGCCTGCCCGCCGATCCAGCGACACTCCGGCAGCGGGGCCTGGTGGATGATCTCTGTGGTAAGTTCATGGCACCACGGCTCTGCCCCTGAGACCACCACCAGCCGCCGCCGATTACCGCTGCGGGCCTCGGCCAGCAGTACCCTAATCTGTTCGATGGGGAGTTTCATGGGCGGGATGATAGCGCCTCGGCCGGGTTTGATCAGGAATATGCATTCGGATGGGGTTTCGCAGTAGTATGAGCAACCTTAACTCCCGCCGCTCAACAGGCCATTTCATGCTGTTCAGAACGTCTCTACGGGCCGCTGTTTCACCATCGCCCAGTCCAGCCAATTGAGCATGCCCGCTGAGCAGATCCGGGTGCGGGGACTGGTGCAAGGGGTGGGGTTTCGTCCCACTGTCTGGCGCATCGCCAGCCAGCTGGGGCTGCAGGGCGATGTGAGCAACGATGGCGAGGGGGTGCTGGTGCGGCTCTGGGCCGATCGCCATGCCATCGGGCGATTCTGCGAGCAGTTGCAGGCAGAGTGTCCACCGCTGGCGCGTATCGATTTCATCCAACGCCAGCCGTTTGTAGATGCCGCGCCCGCTCAGCCGGGATTTCAGATCATCGCTAGCCAGAGCGGTGGGGTGCATACCGGCATAGTGCCGGACGCAGCGACCTGCCATGCCTGCCGCGAGGAGATTTTCGACCCGGCCAACCGCCGCTATCGCTACCCTTTTACCAACTGTACCCACTGTGGCCCGCGCCTGAGCATCATCGAGCGCATTCCTTACGACCGGGCCAACACCAGTATGCGCCTGTTCCCCATGTGTCCGGTCTGTGAGGCGGAATATCTGGATCCGGCGGATCGCCGCTTCCACGCCCAACCCAACGCCTGCCCGGTCTGTGGTCCGCAGCTCTGGCTGGAGGATCGGGCGGGAGAACAGATCGAGCTGACAGCTGAGGAGCGGGATTCTATCGACAGCGCCAGTCGTCTACTGCGGCAGGGGCAGATCCTCGCGATCAAGGGGATCGGTGGGGTGCATCTGGCCTGCGATGCCGCTAACCCAGCGGCGGTGGCGCGTTTGCGTCAGCGCAAACGGCGGCCGGCCAAACCCTTCGCCCTGATGGCACGGGATGCGACGGTGATTCGTCGCTACTGCCGGCTGAGTCGGGAGGAACTTGATTTACTGCAGAGCCCGGCAGCGCCGATCCTGCTGTTGGATCAGCAGGGGGAGACGCTGCCCGAGGCGCTGGCGCCGGGGCAGGCCAGCCTTGGCTTCATGCTCCCCTACACGCCGTTGCATCAGTTGCTGTTGGCCGATTGGGAACACCCGTTGGTGATGACCAGCGGCAACCTCAGCGAAGAGCCTCAGTGCGTCGGCAACCATGAGACACGCCGGCGCCTGGGTGAGATCGCCGATGCCTATCTGCTGCACGATCGGCCCATCGTCAACCGGGTCGATGACTCGGTGGCGCGGCTGGTGGCTGGGCGGCCGCGGCTGCTGCGACGCGCAAGGGGTTATGCGCCGGGGCATCTGGCGCTGCCGCCAGGGTTTGAGCAGGCTCCCGATCTGCTGGCGCTGGGGGGTGAGCTAAAGTCGACTCTCTGTCTGCTCAAGGATGGCCAAGCGATCCTCACTCAGCACCTGGGGGATCTGGAGAACTACCCGACCTTTCAGGCCTACCAGCAGACCCTGGCGCTCTATCGGCAGCTCTACCAGCATCATCCCACGCGGTTGGTGGTGGATAGCCACCCCGGCTATCGCTCTCACCGCTTTGGCCGGGAGCTGGCACAGCAGCAGGGGTTGCCGCTGGAGCGGGTGCAGCACCACCATGCCCATATCGCTAGTGTAATGGCAGAGCGGGGCTGGCCGCTGGATGGCGGTCGGGTGCTGGGGATCTGCCTGGATGGCTCGGGCTACGGCGAGGATGGCACCATCTGGGGCGGTGAGCTGCTGCTTGTCGACTACCGTAGCTGCCAGCGTCTTGGGCATCTACAGACGACGGCCTTGCCCGGTGGTAGCAAGGCGATTCAAGAGCCCTGGCGCAACGCCTTCGCCCAGCTCCAGCGTTGCTTCGGCTGGTCCCAAGTGGAGCGGCAGTGGGGCGGGCTGGAGGCGATCTGCGCCCTGCAGCAGAGGCCGGTGGCGGTCCTGCTGGCGATGGTTGAGCAGGGCCTCAACTCCCCGTTGAGCAGCTCCTGCGGCCGTCTGTTCGATGCGGTGGCGGCACTGCTTGGCATCTGTGCGGATGGTATCGACTATGAGGGGCAGGCGGCGGTCGAGTTGGAAACGGCAGCGATGGCGGCTGTTGAACGGCTGCCGGAGCCCTACCCGTTTGGATTCAACCGAGAGGAGAGCGGTCTGGTGCTCGACCCCACTCCCATGTGGCGGGCCCTGATGCAGGATCTGGCCGATGGGGTCTGTAGTGAGCAGATTGCCTACGCCTTTCATCTGGGGCTGGCTAGCGCACTGGTGAGGGCGGTCCGGCAGCTGGCGGAAGTGCACGGGATTCAGACGGTGGCGCTCTCGGGCGGGGTGTTTCAGAACCGTAGCTTGTTTGAAGCGATTGCCGAGTCGTTGCGAAAACAGGGTCTGCGGCTGCTGAGCCATGAAGCCGTGCCCAGCAACGATGGTGGGTTGGCGCTGGGGCAGGCGGTGATTGCCGCTGCCCGGCAGATTAAATAGTCGAGCCGGTCTGCTAGATTTAGATTAGAAGCTCGAAAGAGGGTGTGTGATGATGGCGAGCAGCGCCTTTCCTACCAAGTATTGGCACCGCCTGGAAGATGGTCGGGTGCAGTGCGATCTTTGTCCCCGCTTCTGCAAGATCAAGGAGGGTCGGCAGGGCTTCTGCTTTGTGCGGGAGAACCGTCAGGGCGAGCTGGTGTTGACCACCTACGGGCGCTCCAGCGGCTTCTGTGTCGATCCGATTGAGAAAAAGCCGCTCAACCACTTCCTGCCCGGCACGCCGATCTTCTCGTTTGGCACCGCCGGTTGCAATCTTGCCTGCAAGTTCTGCCAGAACTGGGATATCAGCAAGTCCCGCGAGATGGATACCCTGGCCGATAGCGCTTCGCCGGAGACCATCGCCCGTACTGCCAGCCAGTTGGGCTGCCGTAGCGTCGCCTACACTTACAACGATCCGGTGATCTTCCATGAATATGCTATCGACGTGGCCCAGGCCTGCCGCGAGCTGGATATCAAGTCGGTGGCGGTGACTGCCGGCTATGTCTGCCCTGAGCCGCGCGCGGAGTTCTATCGTTACATGGACGCGGCGAATGTGGATCTGAAGTCGTTCGATGAGGGGTTCTACCATAAACTGACCGGCGCCCATCTGCAGCCGGTGCTGGAGACGCTGCAGTATCTGAAACATGAGACCGATGTCTGGTTCGAGCTGACGACCCTGCTGATCCCCGGTGAAAACGATTCCGAGGCGGAGATTGAGGCGATGTGCCAGTGGGTGGTGGAGCAGTTGGGGCGGGAGGTGCCGATGCACTTCAGCGCCTTCCACCCGAGCTGGAAGATGATGGACCATCCAGCGACACCGGCGGCGACCCTGACGCGGGCGCGGCAGATCGCACTGCAGGCCGGGGTTCGCTACGCCTATGTGGGAAATGTGCACGATCCGGCTGCCGATAGCACCTGGTGCTCCAATTGCGGCGAGCTGCTGATCGGTCGGGACTGGTATCAACTGAGTAACTGGAATCTCAACGCCGAGGGGGCCTGCCGATTCTGTGGCACGCCCTGTGCCGGTGTATTTGAGGCGCAGCCGGGTGACTGGGGTGCCCGGCAGCAGCCGGTCAGACTGTCGAGTCAGGGTGCCTGAGTGCATCCGGGGGAGGAACGATGGGCGGGGTACGCACAGCAGCAGTAGCGGGGCTTTTTTATCCGGATGCCCCGGCAGAGTTGAGAGCGATGGTCGATGACTATCTGGGGCAGGCGGGCGAGGGGAGGCCACCGAAGGCGATCGTCGCTCCCCATGCGGGGTTTGTCTACTCAGGGCCGGTGGCCGCGAGTGTCTATCATCGTTTGACGCCAGTGGCCGATCGGATCAGTCGGGTGGTGTTGGTGGGGCCTTCCCACCGGGTGGCGTTCCGTGGCCTGGCGCTGAGTTCGGCGCAAAGCTTTCAGACTCCACTGGGGGAGATTCCGCTGGAACAGGTGAGCGATGAGCTATTACGTCTACCGCAGTTGAGTGTGAATGACATGGCGCATGCTCAGGAGCACTCCCTGGAGGTGCAGCTGCCGTTCCTGCAACGGGTTCTGGGTGAGTTCCGGCTGCTGCCGATCGTGGTGGGGGATGCCAGCGGCGCTGAGGTGGCCGAGGTGCTGGAGCAGGTCTGGGACGGAGAGGAGACGCTGATCGTGATTAGCTCCGATCTGAGCCACTATCACGACTATCTCACGGCTCAGCAGATGGACCGCACCACCTCGGATGCGATCCTCGCCCTGCAGCCGGAGCGACTCCACTATGAGGATGCCTGCGGCCGGATTCCGCTGCAGGGGTTGCTGGAGGTCGCGCAGCGCAAGGGATTAGATGGTGAGCTGGTAGACCTGCGTAACTCGGGGGATACCGCCGGCCTCAAGGATCGGGTGGTGGGCTATGGCGCTTATGCCTTTGCTGTGCATTCACAGCAGTGAAGCTTCAGATTAGATCTGATCGTTATGTTGCTGCCAGACTTCTGGCGGCTCAAGTATGTTGTCAAGCCGATTCTACCCTGGATCGATAAACTGCGAACCCACCCTCCCTATCGAGCAGCCGATCTGCCGGCACTGCTTGCAGAAAACTGAACCTATAGTAACCTTGGGGCAAGGATCCGGCAGAGACAAGAAAAACGCCAGATTCTCTGGATCGACTGGAATCCCCGACAGCAACAATACGATGATACATCCAAGGCCGGGGTAGGCGGTTTTGGTCGATCTGTCGTTGACGGAGCGCCGTTTTGAGCGGTTGTTGGCGGAGGAGCAAGCCGTGATCCCGAAGGTTTGAGGTCTGCACGCTTCTCTGTTTCCGTTTGGATAAACCGATGGTAAAGCACCGTTCAACACCACTTCTGCTCAGGGTTCTGATACTGGTTACCGGTATTGTTGCCCTCACATCATTCGCCTTGCTTTTCCACTCCTCGTATCAGTTTCAGCGTGACCAGCTGATCCTCAGCGTTGAGCGTCAGGCGGCCTTCATTGGCTCGATGCTGCCAGAACATGAGTCGCTGCAGCTCGATCTGGCTACCCCTCTGTTTGACAATATCAAGGCGATGCTGTTGCTGCTGGAGCATCAAGGGCTTGCCAATGCCTATGCTCTGGGTGTGAAGCAGGGGGCGCAGCTGGTGATACCGCTGCATGCGGAAGAGGAGTTGGCCGGGTTGGCCAAGATGGTTGCCCTGAGCGGGGAGACGGATGCTTATGGTGAGGCATTGCGGCGTGGGGTCAAGGGCGAGTCCGGCAGCCTGGTGGCACGGGATTTCCGAGATCAGTGGGTGCTTGTCGCCTATGCACCGCTGGGGACTGCGGGGGCCGCCCTGATAGGCCGAGTCGATCTGTTGGAGATGGCAAAACCGTTTGCGCAGACTGGGCTGCTGGTACTGATCCTCGCCCTGGTGCTGATCTTTGTGAGTGCACGATTTTTCCGCCGGGTCACCCAGCCGCTGCTTGAGCAGCATCAGCACAGTGAATCCCGCTACCGCAATCTGCTCGATAACATGGCTGACTGTGTCGCTGTTTACGATTGCGTGGAAGGCGGAGAGAATTTTCTCATTGTCGACGTCAACAAGGCGGCAGAGCAGTTTCATGGGGTCGAGCGCGAGCAGATTAGTGGCCAGCAGATCAGCGAGGCGCTGCCACGGGTGGCCAAAAGCGGCTTGTCAGCGGCGCTCAGGCGGGTCTGGGAGTCGGGTGAGTCCGAGTTTGTTTCGCTCACATACAGCGATGGGAGCGGTCGGGCGAGATGGGTGGAGAACTTTATCTATCGGCTCGGCTCCGGAGAGGTGGTGGTGATCTACTCCGATCTCACCGAGCAGCGTCAGAAAGAGGCGCAGCTGAAGCGTTCAGAGCATCTGCTGCGAAGCATCGTCGACGCCACCCCCGACTGGATCTTCATTAAGGATGCCAGCTTCAAATACCTGTTCGCCAACCGTAGTTTTGCCGAGGCGGTGGGACACAAGCCCGACTCGGTGATCGGCAAAACGGATGAGGATTTGGGGTTTCCGCCAGAGATCGTCTCGGGTGACGCGGCTAATGGCATCAGGGGCTTTCGCAAGGATGATGTTGATGTTCTTGGGGGCAAGCGCATCCACAATCCATACGACCCGGCCACTTACCAGGATGGCTCGTTCCACATCTTCGACACCCACAAGATACCGCTACGGGACAGCACCGGCAAGGTTTATGGGGTGCTCGCTGTGGCCCGGGATATCACCGCGCTGAATCGGGCGATGGGCGATCTCAAGGTCAATGAGGCACGTCTGACGCTTGCCGAGGCGATCGCCCATATGGGCCACTGGAGCTGGGACATCAAGCACAACAAGCTATTCTGGTCTGAGGAGGTGTTTCGCATCTTCGGCGTGGTGCCTGGTGGCTTTGATTCGACCTATGAGGCGTTTCTAAACTTCGTGCACGAGGAGGACCGGGCGTTGGTCAAACTGAAGTTCAATGCCCACCTGGAGGAGAATCAGCCGTTCAGCGTCGATCACCGGATTGTCTGGCGCAATGGCACGGTGCGTTGGATTCATCAGGAGGCAGAGCTGGACCGTGATGCGGATGGCTTCCCTGATCAGATGCTGGGTGTGGTGATCGATATCACCGATCGCAAGCTGGCTGAACAGTCGCTCGTTGAGGAGCGCAACTTCCTGCAGCACGTGATCAACGGCATTTCCGATCCGTTGCGAGTGATCGATCAGGAGATGGGGGTGATGCTGATGAACGGCGCTGCGCTCGATCAGTCGGTGGAGCGTGGTGACTGTGAAGGTAAGGCGACTTGTTATCAGAGCTGCCAGGGCATGAAGCCGCTTTGTGATGAGTACCCGGATGGTATGCCTGCCTGCCCGTTGAAGCGGGTTATCAAAACCAAACAGCCGCAGACGGAAACCCATCTCATTACTCTGGATGATGGCGAACAGCGAACCTATGAGTCCTCCTTCAGCCCCCTGCTGAATGAGGAGAAGATCATGTACGGGGTGGTCGAGACCAGTCGCGATATCACTGAACATCTGGGGTTGCAGGCGCGGCTGCAGGAGCAGGATGACCATGTGGTTCAGCTGACCTATCTGGATCAGTTGACTGGGCTCCCCAACCGATTGCTTTTCATGGATCGCTTGCGTCAGGGGCTGAGTATCTCCCGGCGCGATAATCGGTCGCTGGCGGTGCTCTATATCGATCTGGATCGCTTCAAACAGATCAATGAGAGCTTTGGCCACGAGTTTGGTGACCTGATCCTGCAGGATGTGGCGCGGCGACTGCAGGGACAGTTGCGCGAAGGGGATACTCTGGCGCGCTTCAGTGGCGATGAATTTGTCGCGGTGACGGGTAATCTGGGGCAGCCTGAGCATGCAGGGATACTGGCGCAGAAGCTGTTGCAGGGATTTGATGAGCCCTTCTTCGTCAAAGATCAGAAATTTTATGTCACCGCCAGTATCGGTGTGAGTATCTTTCCGCAGGATGGACAGGACCCCGAGGCCCTGATGAGAGAGGCCAATACCGCGCTGTTTCAGGCGAAAGATGAGGGGCGCAATAGTTTTCAGTTCTATCGCGATGAGATGACTGTCCAGGCGTTTGAGCATGTGCTGATGGAAAATAATCTGCGCAATGCGCTAATGGAGCAGCAGTTTGAGATCTACTACCAGCCCCAGGTGAGTTTTGATACAGGTGAGGTGGTGGGGGCCGAGGCGCTGATTCGTTGGAACTTCCCGGAGATGGGAATGGTTTCGCCGGCGAATTTTATCCCTCTGGCTGAAGATACGGGGTTGATCCTGCCTATTGGGGAGTGGGTGACGCGAACCACCTGTCAGCAGATAGTGGATTGGCTGAAGCGGGGGATCCCGGTGCCAAGGATCGCGATCAATCTGTCGCCCAAGCAGTTTAACGACAAGCACCTGCTCGAAAATATCATCAGGATTCTTGACGAGACAGGCTGCCCCTCTGAACAGATCGAATTTGAGGTGACAGAGGGGCAGATCATGGAACGCAGTGAGCGGGCTATCGGTGTTCTGGAGGCGTTACGCAAAAATGGCATCACGGTGGCTATTGATGATTTTGGCACCGGTTATTCGTCACTCAGTCAGCTGAAACAGCTGCCTTTGAACAAGCTGAAGATTGATCACTCCTTTGTGCGGGATCTGCCGGATGATATGGATAGCCGGGCGATTGCTGAGGCGATCATTGGCATGGGCAGAAGCCTTGGACTTTCGGTTACGGCAGAGGGCATTGAAAATCAGGCTCAGGCTGAGTTTTTGCAAAGCGCCGGGTGTACACAGGCACAGGGTTTTCTCTATCAGCGGCCGGTTCCTGCGGCTGAGTTTGAGAAATTCCTGTTGGATAGTCAGGCCGACCTCTGTCTGTCAACGCCTGTGCCGGGTGCACCCGATTAGTTGTTAATCCCCTTTCTTAGCTGACGGTGGAATCTGATGATTGTGGTGTCGTGGATGACGATTCTCAGATTCTGGACAGATGCAATGAATCTTTTTTTCAGGTGATTTTAAGTTCAAGATGGTAAGGTTCTTCGGTTATTTCATCTCCAAGTCATTCCTAATTCTCGGGCAGATTGAATTCCTAGTCTTTGCTGGATCCGTGTGGGCGGCATTGATGCTGCAACAGCTGTTTTCTAAGCAGTTGATGCTGGAGCGGACGGAGATGCTCACCTCGTCAATCATCTACGCAGTGGTGATGATGATGTCGATGGTGGCGCTTGGGCTCTATCAGCGTGGAGTGCTGGAGCGGGCCTCAGGTCTGATTCTTCGCCTGATTCTGGTATTTGCCTTTGGCGTCGTCCTGATGAGTCTGATCTTCTACATCTTTCCCGATGTGGCTATTCCCCCGAGAGAATTTGGTCTTAGTCTGCTGATCTCGATAACCGGCGTGCTGATGCTGCGATCGGTGTTTGTTCGGGTGACTCGCGCCGACTCACGCAAGCGCCGGGTGCTTGTGTTGGGTACAGGAATCAATGCCGACAGGATCGAGGATCTTTTCAGCACAAATTCCCGTTTGGGTTATGTGGTGGTGGGTTACATCAATCTGGGCGACAGTATCAGCCTGATTGAAGAGTGCCGGCAGATTCCAAAAGATCAGGAACTCTATGATATCGCCACCCGGATGGCGGTGGATGAGGTGGTGGTGGCGGTGGATGATCGTCGAAAAGGCCTACCGGTGAACGAGTTGATCGATTGCAAAATGAAGGGGGTAGAGATACTGGATCTGCTCACCTTTTACGAAAAAGAAGACTCGATAATCAAGATCGATCTGCTTCACCCTAGCTGGATCTTCTTCTCAAGCGGGTTCTACAGTGGTGGATTTTCGATTCAGCTTAAGCGGCTTCTGGATGTTTTTGTCAGCCTTGTGCTGTTGGTCTTGGTGGTACCCTTGATGGTTTTGGTCGCGTTCGCCAGCCTGATTGAATCTCGTTGGCGTGATCCCGTTCTTTATCACCAGACCCGGGTAGGGAAGGACGGGAAATTGTTCCAGATCCATAAGTTTCGCAGTATGCGAGTCAATGCTGAGGCTGAGACAGGTGCCCGATGGGCGAGTGTGAATGATGATCGTATCACCAAGCTTGGCGCTTTTCTGCGATTTACCCGGCTGGATGAGCTGCCGCAACTCTACAACGTGCTGAGGGGTGAGATGAGTCTGGTGGGGCCGAGGCCGGAGAGGCCAGAGTTCGTCAGGCGCTTGACTCAAGAGATCCCCTATTATGAAGAGCGGCACAGGGTAAAGCCGGGGCTGACAGGTTGGGCGCAGCTGATGTTCAGTTATGCAGCGAACCGGGAGGATACCAGGAAAAAGCTGGAGTATGACCTCTATTACGTTAAGAACTCGAGCCTGTTCCTGGACCTGATTATTCTGCTGGAGACGGTTGAGGTGGTGTTGTTGGCAAAGGGTGCACGATAAGCCTCTTTTGCTGGTCTCCGCAAGGTCGCTGATGGTAACTCAATGTGACCGACAGGCTCGTGTGGATGTGTAAGACTTCGATCCTGATCATTCAGTCTCGTGGGGCTTTTTAGCATCATCCTCATTGATTCTCAGGTCGAGGGCTTCAAGCTCGTTCAGAACCTGAGAGAGTTCTTCATCTGCGGCTGCTTCATCGGAAGGATAGCTCTGCTCGACATCCACTGACTTGAGAAGAAATTCGTTGAGTTCAGAGGGATCGAGAGTGACCGAGTCATCATCATGCTCCAGAGGAAAGTCGTCTATATCCAAGATGGGTGTGGACACGTCTTTGTGCCAGACCGGGTGGTTTGGAAGCCACTCCTGGCCTTTTTTGCGGATCTGCTCCCAGACCTCGGGTGCTTGTTCCGACAGCAATTCGTCGACCTGTTCAATCCATGCGACAAACTGTTTCTCATCTTTTTTGAGCAGAGCGAGCTCAAGTGCCCTGGAGATCAGTGCGATGTCAGATGGTGACTCATGGAGTGCTTCATCGAGTGCATTCTGGGCATCAGAATAGCGACCGTAGGCGATATTGGTATCGATTTGCGTCCGTAGTTTCTCAAGGTTGCTGACGGGCTTTGGTTCCTCAAGCACCTGTTGAGCAAAGCTTTCATCAGTGTCATCGATTTTCTCCAAGGCCACTCTTTCCATGGCGGCTTCGGCGGGAGATGGCCGAGGCTGGTGGGGAATCAGGTCTTCAGCTTCGCTTAGTGTCAGAGACTCATTGAGGTCGTGCTCCTCCTCTTCCCGCATGCGCATCCAAAGCAGCGCAAACAGAGCGAAGATAAGTGCGATACCCAGTCCAATCAACAGTATCCAGTCTGGAGACGACTCGGAGACCTCCTTTTCGTCAGTGGGTGTCGATTCAACTGGTGCTGGTGTATCAGTGGCGATCTCGATTGGAGACGGCGCTGGCTGAGGCTTTTCAATCGCTGCGGGGACAGGTATAGCAGATGTGGCAGACTCTTCGGCCGCGGCAATTTTCTGCTCTTCTGCCACGATACGCACGGCTTCTTCCCTGAGCTCACTGAGGATCTGCTCCATCCCTTCCAGGCGAGCTCGAAGCAGTCGATTCTCATCTCGTACTTCGTCCAACTGTTTGGAGACTTCGCTTAACTCATTTTCCAGACGTTCCTGATTCTCGTCCGAAATCAGTTTCAGATCCTCGTTGCTGACCGGGACCAAACGCAGCAGCGACTCTTCCTCTACCTGCGGTTTGGCTGCATCAGGCGTTGTTGATGTTGCCTCTTCTTCTGCGGTCGCGAGTTGGGATTCAGCGATGCCGGATTGTTCCGCATGCTCTGGCTTCTTTGTCTCTGGCGGAGCGGTAGCCACCGATTCGGTCACGGGCGCGGCTGTCTGAGATGCTGGAGTGGACGGCTTTGGTTGGGGTGCCCGGGTGGCTTGCCGGATCTGCTCGCGGCTCGGGATGGCTAGCTTGGCCCCTTTGCGCAGCAGATTGATGTTTCCATTGATGAAAGCCTGGGGGTTGTGGCGAAACAAGGCCTGTGTCATCTGATGCGTGGAAACGCCACTGCTGGGGCGGGTGCGTTGTGCAATCTGCGACAGGGTTTCACCGCCCCGGACCGGGCCATATACATCTGCGTTGAAGCTCTCCTGTTGCACCTTGGGCGCGGTTTTAACAGGCTTGGGCCTTTTGGGGCGTGGGCGGCGGGTCGCAGGTGCAGACTTCGCGCTTGCTTTTCTGATGTAGGGTTTAGGGTCAAGTAAAACCGTGTAGTCCCGTTGTATCCTGACTTTTGGTCCGGTGAGTTCTAGGGTGAAGGTGACGAAAGGCTCCCGTACTGTGCGCTTTGAAGTGACGCGGATGACCGGCTTATCTTTTTCGGACTGATGGAAGTTGAATCTTAGTGACTCAAGGGCGAACAGGTTCCCGCTGTAGGCTTGACGCTTATCGTTGTCTCGGATAAGTCGCAGTCGATAGTCCGAAAGGTCGACATCATCTGCAGCGACAAGAGCAATTTCCGCATCGAGAGGGGTGTTCAGGTATGAGTGGGTTTCAATCTGACCTAGCCCCAAAGCGAAGCTGCCTCCTGGCAGTAGTGCCGCCGCGAAGATGATTCGTTGTAGAGTGTGCCTCATAGAGTCGGCTTTGATGAATGTCACCATGCGGGCCACAGGTTGATACTCAGTGATTTCGTGTCAAACGGGAAGGATAACTAAATCCGAATCTTCCTTCTACATCATTGGCATGCAAGGCGCTCCCCTCTTGTGACTGGTTCGCCGTTATTGTTGGTCTACATGCCCAGATTTTTGGAATGGGTTCCTTTCCACAAGGATAGCGGCCTTTCAGATTATGTGTAGTCTGGCGCTGAATGAACAATCGCATCTTGGGGTGTGAGGGGGCATCAGTTGATGTGCGCAGGCAAAAATTGCGCCACCAATGGGCGGTGTGCGAGGGGTTTTGACTCGGTGATCTTCCTTTTCTTTCATGATACATCAGTTTTCTGCCCAGGACTTTTAGGTCGCTTCTTCTTGAAGTGGTTACTAAATCTGGCACCGAGTTAAGGCTGTAAAATGCCATAACGAGGTGAACGATGCCGATCTACCCTATCTTTGCCAGCAAGAAGGGAACATTGACAGGATGATGGCGAAAATGCGAAAGATCTGGCGCAGGTTGGGGCCTCTGTTGATCTATCCGAGCCTATCTGGGGCAAAGCCAAGGGGATGCACTTGAATGGAAGACCTTTGCGCGGCCCATGCGGGAGGAACAAGCCGCGAATCATGGCATAATTTTGGTGATAGATGAGAAATTGGGCATGTTTGAGCGGTTGGCTGGTTTTGAGGTGACCTAAAAAACAAAGGGCCTAGCAATTTCTCGCTAAGCCCTTGTTTTGTATGGCTCCGCGATCGCGCCTTACTGGGAACAAAATCTCTGGTGGTTTGGCTGCCAGATCGGTTCCACAGGAAGACGGCGTGATTCTTGGGCATCTCAAAGCTTGATCCTCTACCAGAAGTGAATTTCCATTGTCGCCAGTGCGGCCATAAATTCCGCGCTGAGCCGAAGTTTGTCAGTGAGGCTCCTGAACTGGCGCACCACCCATTCTCATACTCAGCCGAATGCCCAAACTGCAATGATACCGCATCCCAGGCCGCCTGGGAGCGGAATCTTATGCTTGCGCATGCAAGCGCGACCGGCCCGACCACGGATGAGGGCAAGCGTCGCTGCAAGTTCAATGCGCTGAAACATGGTCTGCGGGCCGATACCGCCACCTACTACCCGGCCAAGCCTGGCGGATACCCCCACTGCAACGGCTGCGAGTATCGCACTGACCTGGAGTGCCTAGACTTCGGCGGCTGCCTGAAGCGCACCGAGCTGCTGCTGCGCCATCAGATCGCCTTTGAGTCTGGTGACCCCTCCAAGTTGCAGGCGTTTCGGGCCAGGACCCAGGCCCACATCCAGGCCCTGATTGACGACATGATCCTGGCGATCGCTCAGGATGGTGGGCCGCGGATCAAATCCCCCGAGTGGTACTACGACAAGGATGGCATCTTCCACCTGGCGCGATTCAGGGATGCCGAGACGGATGAATGGATCCAGCTGGAGAAGATCGAGGCCCACCCCCTGTTGAAGCTGCTGATGGACTACATCAGCAAGAACAAGATGACCCTCGAGGACATGGGCATGACGCCCAAGGCGCAGGATGAGCAGGAGAGCATTCGTGGGTACCTGGACCACGAAAAGGGCAGCCAGCAGGAGGCTCTGGAGTACCAGCGCCAGACTCAACAGCAGCTGGAGCACTTGCAGACGCTGATCGGCAACAGTTACACCCCGGCCAGGGAGCCGGTCACTGTAGATGCCGATGCTGAGGTGGTTCGTGAGTGATCGGGTCTCAGCCGCCCAGCGGATCCGCATGCAGAACCTGGCCGAGCGTGAGGTGATGCGCTACGCCCAAGATCACGCCATGTGGCACAAGCACGTCCACAACGTAGATCTGGACCCCATCCAGGTGCTGAAGTGCCTCGAGATGGACCGGCACCCCAACACCATCGACTTCTCCAGCCGCCGCACCGGTAAGACGGCGATCAAGGAGATGTACGAGCTCAAGAAGAACGCCACCAAATCAGACCAGGAACTTGGCATCGTCGCGCCGCATGAGGCGCAGAGCCTGGTCAATCTTGGGTGTCATCTGGACGCCATCCGCCGTTCCCCCATTCTCGAGGCCTGGATCAATTTCAAATCTGGCCGCCGGCAGTTTGCTGATACCTATTACGAATTTACCAACCGGTCAAAATCCAGAGCCTACGGCATCATGGCCCAGGTGGACGGTGGTGATCTGACCTCTGCCTCCCTCGAGGAGGTAGACGACATGCCAAAAGACCGGCTCTTCTCCCGTTTCCTGCTGATGATGGGCGCCGCCCGCCGCCTGGGGGCCGCGTCAGACTCAGAGAATGAGCCGGAGATCCGCATTACCGGTGTTTTCAAGGGGGCCGATACCCTCACCGACCTGCTGAGCTCCGGCAAATACCACGCCCTGGGCTGCCTGCATGGTGAGAAAGCCACAGACCAGATCCGCGCCTACATTGCCATGGGCGAGATGGATGAAGAGGCGGTGGATCTGGAGAGCTACAGCTACCCAGTCCCCATCGCCAATGCGCTTACCGGCGCCGAACTGGGTCTGCTGAACAAACAGTTCATGGCGAACATGAAGAGCCAGCTCTCTCCAGACGAATACACCCGCCAGTTGCTGTGCGTGAACACCGCCAGTCGCAACCTGATCTGGGAGACCTACGTGCGCCGGGCCTTGCAGGTAGGGCTGATGGCCAATCTGTCCATCCTGGAGCCGCTGCCCGGAGTGAAGCATGTCAAGCGCGGCCTGCTTGGTTTTGGCTACGATGCCGGCGGCCATGGCGAAGATCCGAAAAGCTCCAAACACGCCCTGGTGGTGGTCGAACAGATCGGCAACTACACCACCTTCCCCTTCTGCAAAACCTGGTCTCCAGGTGCCGATGATCAGGTGGTGAAGCGGGATCTGATCGGTTTCTGGGACTATTTTCAGCCGGATACCGCCTTTGGCGATGCCTACGGCGTGGGCATGCTGACCCAGCTGAACGACGAACTCTATGCAGAGGGCCTGACCCACATCGACCGCCGCACCGTTGGCGATGGTGACAGCACCGCCAGCACCTGGCCCGAGTGGCCTTTTTCACCGATCCGATTTGAGGGCATGGTCAAACACAACATGGCCTCCGCCCTGCGCGGTGCCTTCCACAACAACCAGGCCGCCATCCCCTACCTGGATGATCAGGAGGAGAGCCTGCTGGATCCCATCCTGGCCGACATGCGCATGCTCACCCGGCAGCTGCCAAACATCGTCGCCGTGCCGACCAAAACCAGCTACGCCAGCTACAAGCAGGCAGACAGCAAAATCGGAGATGACCTGTTTGACGCCGCCATGGCTGCCGTCTGGGGGCTGGCTACACGCGGTGCCGTGCAGGTCTCCACCTCCATCCTGACACGCACACGGTGTCGGACAGAATTGATGAAAGGAGCGATATGAGAATCAACTCAGGGGCCAACGGGCTGTCGCTTGCCGGACTTCAGCCAGAAGTCGCCTTAGCCGCCATGGCGGTGGGTATCTACTTCATGGAAAACAGCTGGCGCTGCGAACTCAAGGCAGCGCCTGGCGGCTTTGCGATTTCAATCCACCCTATTTTTGCAATGTTTCACGATCTGATCACTGAGCAGATAGATGATCGATTGGGTGATGAGTTCGCTGTAAAACTTGATCAGGGGTACTGGCACGTTACCTTCCAGCCTGGAACGGCCTAAGCACGAGGATCTGACCATGCACAAACTCTCAGCCATCCAGGACAAGTATCAGCGCCTGCTAGGCCCGTTGCCGGCCAGTGCCATCCTGCAAGCGCACCGCCAGGTCGGTGTCTACCCTGGCCCGACCTCTGAGCGTGGTCGCCGGCCCACCCCAGAAGATCAGATTAAGTACATCTACCGGCAGATGTGGGTCGATCCAGAGCTGCGCAGCGCCATCCTGGAGATCCGGCAGATGGATCGGGAGGATCTGCGGGTAAAGAAGATCCATCGGCGCACCGCCGCGGCGGTGATCAAGGGTGGGCTGAAGCTGAAGAACCCAAATCAAACCACCAGTGTGCGAAAGGCATGGGATCGGTTCGAGCGCCGCCTGAAGCTGCAGCAGTCGCCCAAGCTGCTGAGCGATGCCCGGGGCCTGCTGATGGAGGGTAACCTGCCCATGCAGTGGGTACTCGACCATGAGCGCCGCAGCGTGCTACAGGGGGTGCGAATGCCCGCTGAAACCATCCTGCCAAAGGTCGGGCAGAACGGGCAGTTTCTCGACCCGCGCCTGGCCTATGAACAACACGACCTGGCCAACGGCGCCATCCTGTTCACCTTCGCGCTCTGGCAGCTCACCCTGGGCCGCCTCACCCCGGACAACTTCGACGATTGGGGCAGCCTGGGCCGCCCCTACCTGGATGCGGCCCGCTCGGTCTGGAAGAAGCTGGTGATGACCGAGGAAGACCTGGTGCTGCGCCGGCGAATGCGGGCACCGCTACGGGTAGCCCATGTGCTCGAGGGGGCCAACAAGGAGGAGCTGGCCTCTTACCGGGATCAGGTCGAGCGAGACCAGGCGGAAGGCATCACCACCGACTACTACCTGAACAAAAAGGGTGCGGTGAGCCCGGTGCAGGGCGATGCCAACCTGGATCAGATCGCCGACGTGGCCCATCTACTCGACACCTTCTTCTCTGGCTCTCCCGCCCCCAAGGGCCTGTTCGGCTACGTGGGTGACCTCAGTCGGGACATCCTCGAAGACCTGAAGCGGGATTTCTTTGAAGAAGTGGACGCCATCCAGGATGAGCTCTCCACCGTCTACCAGACAGGCTTTGAACTGCAGCTGCTACTAGACGGCATGAGCCCGGACAACTTCGATTTCAGCGTCGAGTTTGCCGAGCGGCGCACCGAAACCCCCAACCAGGCGGCCGATCGGGCGCTGAAGTGGCAGGCCCTTGGCATCAGCCAGCAGACCGTGCTCGACATCATCAACCTGGATGCAGAGACAGAACTGAAGCGCAAGCAGCAGGAGCGGGGCAAGTGGAATCCATATCCCGACCCCAATGCCATCAACCCCAAGCGGCCCAGCGTGAGTATCACGCCTGGCAACGCAAAAAAAGGGGAGAGCGCCACCACCATCAGCACCCGGTCAGGCAATGACTAAACAGGAGCGCTGATTGATGTACGGCCATCCCGGCGCCATCCGCCTGGCAGAAAACCCACGTACCGCAGCCAAGGCAGCCATCAAGCGTGGCAGCAAGGCAGCACGAGCGAAGATGCGGCAGTTGAGCCGGGAACTGCTCAAGCAGCTGGAGAGCGTCTACCGCCGGGCTGTTGAAGACATCCGTGCATATCTTCAATCCCGCGCCGGTGATGACAACACCCTGCGCCTCGAGGTGATGCAGGATCTGCTCACCCAGGCGGAATCCCGCCTTAACCTGATGGCGGCGGAGCGTAACGGGCTGTTGGAGTCTGGCCTGCTGCAGGCGGCGGACATCGGCGTCGAGCCGTTTCAGCAGGCAGTGGATATTGGCGCCAGCCTGACCAGGATCGCCGATGACGCGGCCCGGTTCGTCACCCAGTTTGTGGCAGAGGATGGCCTGCAGCTCTCCAACCGCATCTGGAAGCTGGATGGCCAGGCCCGGGAGGTGGTGGGGGATGCCATCCAGCAGGCGGTGGTGCGTGGCTGGTCAGCATCCAAGGCAGCCCAGGCGTTCCTCAGCCGCGCCCAGGCAGTTCCCAAGGAGGTGCAGAGCCAGATCAACGCCGCCAGCGCGACGAAGGTTGGCGAACAGATCCTGGATGGGGTGATGCGATCGGAGGGCAGCGCCTACAGCAACGCCATGCGCCTGTTCCGCACCGAGATCAACCGCGCTCATGGTGAGGCCTACCAGGCTGCAGCTTTCGATCATCCAGATGTGATTGGCACCCGGTTCCTTCTATCGCCGAACCATCCCCGCACCGACATCTGCGATATGCACGCCAAGGTCAACCGCTATGGCCTGGGTCCTGGTGTCTATCCAAAGGGAAAGAATCCATGGCCGGCGCACCCCAACACGCTCAGCTTTGTTGAGGTGGTGTTTGATGATGAGGTGAGTGAAGACGACAGGAAAGGCAAGGAGACCCGCATCGACTGGCTGAAGCGTCAGGATGCGGGAGTGCAGTCAGATGTGCTCGGTGCTAGGGTCAAGCAGGCGGCGCTCAAACAGGGTGTTCTGACAGAGCAGGAAATTGCCACCCCCTGGCAGATTCTGAAGAAGAAGTACGCCCGCAAGGGCATCGACATCAAAGGGGCGATCCCCGGTAGCAAGGCCCCGACTACCGAAGGAGTTCAGCCAGACAGCAGCGGGGTGATCATCAAGACCTCATTCCCGGAGGGGTTCCCGGTGGCTGAGAACCTGCCCCAAGCCAACAAGATCGCCAAGCAGTACGTCACCAAGGGCCGGGCCCACCACTATCCCAAAGAGGCCAACGGCGAGTTCACGATTCGCTTCCGTCATGGGCCCAAGTTTCTTCCCAAGCAGATTCGGGAGAAGAAGTTCAACAAGATCAGCTTTTCTGGCCTCAAGGTGGAGACGGCAAACGCCACCAACCGGATGCTGCATGAGGTGGATCAGGTCGCCGAAAAACTGGGGCTTCCGGCGCTCCGGGGCGTGAATACTGCAGCCGGCCAGGCCGCTGCCTCGATGGGTGATGGGGTGCTTGCCATCAGCAAGTACAATAACCGCTACTTCGGCACGCGGATGACGCAGCAGGAGGCGATCGCCCACCACAAGGGGTTGGTCAAACAGAAGCGAGAGATCCTCGATAAATGGCTTGAAACCTACCAAGGCCCAGCGAGCACCAAAGAGCAGATAAAACAGGCCTATCTGAAGGACATCCAGAACCTGGAGAATCGCCTGAAACGGCTGGAGCAGGGCGTGCCCGTCGAAGTGGTCACCAATCCACCGTCCACCTGGAAGCCTGGTAGTCCGGATGTAGCCCCAGCGCTCTCAGATGCCTACTTCTCCTTGCCCGAGGAGAAGTACAAATCCACCATCTGGCATGAGTTTGGGCACCACATCCATCAGCAGCTCGGGGTGAGTGATGCTACTAGTTACCAGGCCCCGCCCCTCGAGGCGGATCTTCTAAAATTATTCAAGAAACCGGGCAGAACCTTTCCCACGCGGTACTCGAGAACCAACCACAAGGAGTGGTTCGCCGAGTCCTACTCCCTCTACCGCTTGGGGCGCAGCGATCTGCTCGACCCAGACCTGCTGGCACTTATCAGACAGATTGAATCAGGAGAATACACAGGTGGTCAGTAAACAGTGCATGAATTGTCTACACAGAATCGACTCGGTTGAGGGATCCCTCATCTGCCTGGCTTTCCCGGACGGCATTCCCGAGGCGATCGTCACTGGTGAGGTCGACCACAGCCGCCCCTATCCGGGGGATAATGGCTTTCAATACGAACCGGAGCTTCCTGATGATGGCAATTACTGATCCTGTCCAGTCTATCCGTCCCGTAGTACGCTGTGATTGTGGTCAGGTGCTGTTTGATGGGGTGGTGATTAAGTCCCGTGTTGTGCGAGTGCTGCCGGTGGGGGCTGAGGCAAAGTGTAGGTGTAAGCGGTGGGTGAAAGTGCCCGTCAGTTACTCATTAAGCTGAGGACAGTCCGTTGTCCTTCCGCCAGCATAACAGAGGAATTTTTATGCAGAATGTGATGTTGAAAATACTGGCTGTACTGGCACTTTGTTTATTGATTGCCGGCCATGCAACAGCGGAAATATTCAAATGGACGGATGAGAATGGGAAGGTCCACTTCTCTGATAAGAAGCCGAGGCATCTGGAAGCAAAGAAAATAAAGCTAAAAATCAATACCTACGAGGCTGTCAGTTACGATAGGTCAATATTCAATACTGGCAAGAAAGTGGTCATGTATTCGACGAGCTGGTGTGCCTATTGCAAGAAGGCGAAAAAGTACTTCAGGAGAAAAGGTATATCATTCACTGAATACGATATTGAGAAAAACGCTAAGGCCAAGCGGCAGTATGAAAAAATGGGCGCAAAAGGTGTGCCTGTAATACTGGTCGGAAATAAGCGAATGAATGGGTTTAGTGAGAAGGGTTTTGAGAGAATCTACTGATAGTGATACCGGCACGAAATAACAGTGACATGCGAATCTGTTACTGCATAAACCAAGCGGTTGGTATCATCAATTCGCCGAGACCAGAAACCCGATAAGTTCTGCTTCAGCGCTTCCGGCTTACCGATCCCCTCAAACGGGGTCCGCAGCACATCAGTGATCAGTTTGTTCACCCGCTTGAGGGTCTTCCTGTCCTGCCCCTGCCAGTAGACATAATCCGCCCAGGCCTCCTCGGTCCAGGCGAGATGCCTACTCATCGACGAGTTCTCGAGTCACCGTCTTACCCTGGCGAAACTGCTCGATCGACTTCTCCAAGTGAGCCGCATTGGCTGGCGACCTGAGCAGATGGACCGTCTCCATCAGCCCGTTGTAATACTCTAGCGACATAACAACCGCATCTTCGGTATCCCGGCGCGTGATGATTGTGCAGTCGGCGTCGTCAATCACCTGATCTAACACGGATTTAAGGCTGTTTCTGGCTTCTGTGAATGTGACGATGCGCATTTGAAGTGCTCTTCTGTACAGGTTATGGGACAAGTATGGCATCGGCAGTCAACATGTTCAATAAAGTGTACATGAAATCAGGGGTAAGAATGCGTTCGGTAGTCACCTGAGTTGACGCATAACCCCTTGACTTATATTGCGATTCTGCAAGAATTAGTATTGAAAATATAAAGGCGTAACGCTTTCCAGCGAAAAGCCGACCGTTCCACCCTTCGGGGATGGGGCGGTCGGCTTTTTGCGTTTCTGGGGTCACTGAATGGACAAAGCTCGAATCATTCGCCTCTCTGCTGATGGCCCGGATGGGTCAGTCCTGCTGCTCTCTGGTGAGGTTTCCCTGGCCGAAGGCCAAAGTGAATCCTGGGAGACCATTACCCGAGTGGTGAAGTTCGATGATTCCTATTATGGGGAGGTCGAGATCACCAAAGGCATGTTGCTGCAGATGGTGCGGAACTTTCAGGCCAACGTCTACGGTCAAGACATCGCGGTGGATATCGCACACAACCCCAGTAACGGCGCCGGTGGCTTCATTCGTGAGCTGGCCGTTGAAAACGGCAAACTGCGTGGCCGGATCGAGTGGACAGACTTCGGCGTGGAATCGGTAACCAAGAAAGGCTACCGCTACTTCTCCGCCGAGTACCACGAAAACTACAAAGATCCTGAGTCGAGCAAGAAGCATGGCGCCTTGCTGCAAGGCGCTGCCCTCACCACCCGGCCCCGGGTGAAATTTCTCGATCCCATCGACCCGAAACGGCTGCAGCTCTCCCTGGATGGGGAGGAAGACGGAAGGCCTATCAGCGTATCTCCCCGAATCATCCAGAAACTGAGCGACGAGGTAACCACCATGTGGAAAGAACTCATCAAGCAGCTGCAGGCGCAGCTGGCGAAATTCAAACTGGCCGAGCCCGTTGTGGCCACCATCTCCGGCCAGTTCGAGGGCGCCCTAAATGGCATCACTGACGAGGCCCAGGCCAAGATCCTGCTGAGCGCATTCAGCGGTATGGGCGAGCAGCTCAGCACCCAGCTGGCAGACAATGGCACTGATGGCGCCGCCATCAAGCTGGATTTCTCCGGCCTGCAGCAGGCGCTGTCCGGCATGCCGGGCGCCGGCGGGCTCTCGAAGGATGAGGTGCTGAAGCTGATGGCCGATCAGCAGGCGGAAGAGGCCCGCAAGTTGGCGGAGAGCGAAGAGCTGCGCACCGCCAACGTTAAGCGCTTCACCGATGCTATCAACACCCAGGACGGATTTACCGACGGCTTGAAAAAGCAGCTCTGCGAAGGCGTCGAGGATCTGATCACCGCCGAGATGAGCGAGCCTCAGATCAAGGCTCTGGCCGATAATCAGATCCGCCTAGGTAACCAGATGAGCGCCGCGTCAAAGCTGGCTGGCCTGGGTTGGGAACCACCCGGTGTTGGTGGTTCTGTGCACATTCAGGGCGGCGACTCCAACGCGATCAAACAGCTCCAGGAACATGCCGATCAGCGACTTGGCATCACCAAACTGCCTGATTCCCGTCGCTACGCCGCCACCGACGGCACGCTGCAGGAAGAGAACAAGGCCCTGGCCGAGCAGGTGCTGGCCGAGTTCGATCGGCAGAATGCCCGGCGCCTGCATGACGAGTCGGTGCGGTTGGCTGCCGGTGATGGCAACGTCTCAGACGTGGTGCTGCCTGCTGCTTTCGAGCGCACCGTCATCCGCGAGGCTCTCTACCAGCTGCGCGGCACCCTGCTGGTGGATGTGGGCACCGCCCCCTTTGGTGCAGTGATCGAGATCCCCTACAGCTATCGTGACACCACGGGAGCCGGTGCTGATGCAGTGCGCCGCTATGAGGGGCAGGGCATCCAGCGGGCTGGCGTCAAGCAGACCACCTGCGAGGCCCGGCCGATTCCACAGAAGCTTTCCTTCCTGGTCTCCGACGAGCTGCGCTACCTGATGCAGGCTGGTCGCATCAATTGGGATGCGGTCTCCGAGAATCGCAACAACGCCTCCCGCATCATCGCGGAAGACACCGACATGCTGCTGCACAATGAGTTGCTGAATGCCGCTGATGAGTACGCGGCAGCCACCGTCAGCAGCGAAAATATCGCTGGCGGCTTTGATGGCGCAAAAACCATCTTCCCTCTTGCTCAGTTTCCCGTGGTTCGACCGCGCAAAGCGTTTGATCTGCAGGGCAATCAGGTGGGGTCCACCCTCAACCCGATCACTGTCACCTACGATAGCGTGGCGCGTGAAGAATACGACGGCTCAGGCACCCAGGTTGCTGGCATCTACTACGTGATGAACTACAATCATGGCGAGATCAGCTTTGTGGATGAGGTCGGCGCCATCATCGCCCCGGCGAACGGTCTGGCCTGCATCGTCTCCTATAGCTACTCCACCAACGTCTACAAGTTCGACACCGACCTGGGCAGCCTGACCCAGAAGGCCAAATGGGACGACTTCCTCTTCCGTTTCGGCCTGCGCAAGAACGTCATCCAGGACGACCGCTTCTACCAGTGCAACTTTGCCGCCATGTCCGGCAACGTCATGACCCAGATCGAGCAGGCGGAGACCTTCGGCGCCAATTTTGCCAAACCCGGTACCGACCTGGCCTCCAACGGTGATCTGGGCCGGATCAAGGACGTGGCCGGCTTCCGCACCTCAGCCCCAGGCATCAGCCTGGGTGATCAGCGCTTGGTGATGGGCCAGCGCGGCACCACCCGCCTGCGCATGGTCAAGCCCTGGTCGATGGGTGAACTCGAGAACGAGCGCAATGCCCAGGGTCTGTTCACCGGTGAAAAGCAGGCCTACGGCGATCAGTTCATCGTGGTGAAAACGCCAGAGCCGCTGCAGCGTGCGCACACATCCATGGTGCTCTACAGCGCAACCACCCGAGTGGTGCGGTAACCGATCCTCCATCCTCCCTTGGTGGATTCCCCTCCCTGCGGGGAGGGGCCTTTTAAAAACCGAACAGAGTGCAAGATGATGGAAATCCCCATTCACAACCCAGGCAAGAACCCATTACCGGTCGGCAACCTGACTGTATTCCCCGGTGAAACCCGGCTGATTGAAGAGCGGCTGGTGCCGCCGCATCTGCGCCCCCAGCAAGAAGCCGAGTCCGTGCTGTTACCAGAAGACCCCGTGCTTGCTCTCCTGGAACGCACTGTCCCTGAGATTGTGGCCCACCTACCAGCGCTCTCTGATGAGGACTATGAGGGGCTGAAAGAGGCCGAGCGCAACGGCAATACCCGAGTGACCCTGGTTAAGGCCTTCAGTGAAGAGGATCTGCGCCGTGCAAATGCCGAGTTTGAATCCGCGCAAGCGACTGCGGGTGGTGACGCCGATAGCGCAAGTGACAGCGCGGCGAATGAACAACATCCGAACCAGGCTGAGTAGTTGTCAGGGCGTCGAAACTGACGATGGCCACGGGAATAAACAGGGAAAACATGGCACTTCCAGAGATTGATTGGCACGGGATGCTCCCCTTCATCCTGAGTACAGGACAGACGCAACGGCTGTCAGTCGCACGCATCACCGAGGCCATCATCATCGCGGCACTGACCGGTGGGGGCGTGATGTGGGCCACGCAGCAGGTGATGGGTGAGCAGATCGAGGGGCTACGTTCTGACGTGCAAAAGCTCGAGCAGCGCATGGAGAGGTTCCAGCGTGACTTCTATGCGCCGCGTGTCGGTCCGGATTTTTCGAGGTCGTCGTGATTCTGATTGGCGCCCCCATTCGAGGATCAGATAAGCAGGGTAGTGGCGCCTACATGGCGCCGCGCGGCTCACGTTTCCACCGTGGGCTCGATATCGCCTGCTATGCAGGTTCCGAGGTTTACAGCGTCAGTGCCGGGATCGTCACTAAGATCGGCTACCCCTATGACCCACGGCACCCGATCAAGGGGAAGCTGCGCTATGTCGAGGTGCAGGATGGCGATGGCATGCGGTCCCGCTACTTCTATGTGTCGCCGCTCGTTGAGGTTGGCGATGTCGTGCGCCGGCGTGAGCTGATCGGCGTCACCCAGGGGCTGATCAATATCTATCCGGGCATCACCGACCACTTCCATTTCGAGGTAAAAAGCGAGCGCGGCCAGTTCCTCAACCCGCACGACTATCTCGATAAAAAAGGGGTGGGGTACTGATGGCCGGGATTCTCGATCTGGATGTCGGCAGTATCGTCGGCAACGTGATGGAAAAGGGGCTCAAAATCGCTGAGCGGTATTTTCCACCTGATATGAGTGATGCTGAAAAGGCAAAAATCAAACTGCAGATCAGGGCGGTTGAAGAAAGAGAGAAAGAGCGGGCTGAAAAGTATCTGCTGGAAGCTACCCAAGCATTGACAGACAGGATCGCTCAGCTTGAGGGCACGGCCTCGGATCTGAAGTCGGTGCCGGTTGTTGGACCGCTGATGCTATTCCTGCGTGGGTCACAACGTGTCGCTTGGGGATTCGGTGTGCTCTATATGGACCTGCAGGTTTTCTCAGGTGCCTGGAAACTTGGGCAAATGGATGCCGGTGATCAAGTGGTCGACCTGGCTGGCGCATTCTGGATTATCAATCTGCTCGTGCTGGGCTTCCTATTCGGCGAGCGGGCAATCAAAAACCTGATGCCGTTGTTCGAGAGGCTGCTGTCATCGAAGGTCGGCAAATGACAGACGCAACGTTCGCCATTGCTCAGAAGAGTGTGGTCATAGGCGATCCTCTCAACCCGAATAATTGCCGATTTTCAGCAGGGGCCGTTCGCAAAGTCTTCCCAGTGATGGGCCACGCCCCTGGTGAAAATAGTATTTGGCGGTTTGTGACGATCACCGATATTCCCATCGGGCCAGAGCCGTACCTGATAACGGTGCCGGTTGGTGGTGAACTGGTTTCTGTTGAGATGCAGCGGGACCCAATCGACAGACTTAATGGGCAGTTCGTTCGGCCTCTTGTCAGTGGTTACTACAACGCAGAAGGCGAATGGGTCCAGTCGTCAGAGATAAGATCCGATCGTTTTGTATTCTCCCCAGAATTAGCAGATCAGGCCCGGCCCGGAGTGGTGGCTGCGCTGGCATCTGATAATCGGGTGACTGTGTCATGGCTTGAGGCTAAGCAGGCCCTCATTGATATGGTGACTCTGACCCCCGTGACAGATAGGCACCTGTCTGAGAATCTCCTGATCTGGCCGGGAGCCGTGTAATGGCTATCCAATACATTGATCCGTCGCGGACAATCGGTGACCCGCTCAATGATGGGCTAACTGAGGCCACCGCATGGGCCGATGCGAACGAGGCCCTGGACAGTCTGGCGGCCCCAGTCGCCTCTGGGGAGGTGCTGGAGTTTGTTTACACCGGCACCAGTGTCTATACAGACTCTGTTACACAGCTGTCGTTCGGCACAACCCATTGTGCTAATGGCGGCATCATCCGGTTCCGGGCTCAAGCTCCTTATGGGCCTAAGTACGATGCTGCCAAGTTCGCCATCTCGAAATCATCTGCTGGCGATCTAATAGTAACCGGCACTGGGTTTGAGGGGCAGATCCACTTCAAATGGCTCCGCCTCTATAACGTGTCAGGCCGTATTGCAAACCCGATAAATGCGGGTGGTGCAAACCTCGCCAAACTCGACTTTGAAGCCAACTATGTGTTAGTTGGCAGTGCTGATGATGTGTTCCGCATTGGCGCCGCAGATGTACGGATACGCGTCTGGAACAACGCTATTACCACAAACGGGTCGAGTGCCTCTGACGAGGTATTCAATCTAGCTAACAGCGCCTCGTTCATGTGGGCCTATTGCAACTCCATCTGGGGTGCCCAAAACCCATCAGTATTCGAGGCTACTGGCAGCGGTTACGATTACGCCAATAATGCCTTCTGGCGGGTCACTCAAGACGTTACTGGCGTTCAATCCGGCCTGACAACTAATTACATCGCCAGTGATGATGGTACCGCTGTAGGTACTGGTAATATCACATTAACAGTCAATCCTTTTGTTGCTCCTGCATTAAACACAGCTGGCGATATGACAATGACTGTGGCAGCACAGTCGGTGCTCAACGTTGGTGCGGCTTCTGCAAATACAAATTTCTCGGTCACTGACGACATCAATGGAGTCGCACGTGGCGCCGGTGATTATTTTATCGGCTGCGAGACCGTGCCCAGCGCCGGCGGCACCACAAAGTCGGTTTCAGATTCTGGCACCGCCCTCGACAGCGTCGCCCTACCTGCCGTTTCCCTGGCGCTGACAGATGCCGGGGCAGGGTTGGATGCGTTCGCAGGCCCATCGACTACCTATGCCATCGCAGATGTCGGTGCGGGCGCTGACAGCACGCAGCCATCGGCATTGATGCAGCTGGCCGAAGTTAGCAGTTCGCTGGAGTCAGCCGGGTTGTCTGGTCTGCTGACGCTCCAGGATGCCGCGGCAGGTGCAGAGGCCACCGGCCTGGCTGTTACCCTCGCGGTCGGAGAGGTTGGTCTCAGCTCTGAACTGCTCTCCGTACTGACTGCAGCGATGAAGTTGGTGGCCGACACCGGCAGCGGTAGTGATGCCGTCACACTGGCGACCAATCTCATAGTGCTGGATTCCGGTGCCGCAGCAGATCAGCCACTACTGACAGCTGCCCTGAATGTCACAGATGCCGGTTCTGCCATCGATACCCTGCTGGCCCTGACAGACATCCTGAAAACCGTCGCTGATATCGGCACTGGCGCTGAGGCTGTCAGCACCTCGGCACTGCTGCAGTCGACGGAGGCCGGCACCGCAACCGACACGCCGACTGTTGCGGTCGCACTCTCTCTCCAGGAGTTGGCTAGCGCCACAGAGGTGATCACCACCCTGCAGGCCCTGCAGAAAACAGTCACTGACCTCGGCTCAGCGGTCGAAAACATGGGCCTTTCGGTCTCTCTCACGCTGCCCGATACCGGGAGCGGCTCTGACGCAGTTGATGCCTCCACCTTTCACCAGGCGCAGGACACCGGCTCAGTTTCCGAACTGCTCACCACCCTGCAGTCCGTTCTGAAGAGCGTCAGTGATATCGGCAGCGCGGTGGATGGCCTCTTTCTGTCGATCGCCTTGTCGCTGCCCGACAGCGCCACCGGGGCTGATGCGGCATCTGCCGATGCCTCGCTCCCGATCCAGGACACAGGCACCGCCCTCGAGGCAGTGAGCACCCTGCAGTCGATTCTGAAGCTGGTCAGCGACGCCGCGACCGCAATCGATGCGCTCACCCTCTCTGTCGATCTGCCTGTGGCTGATGCGGGCGCGGGCACCGACGACACCACCCTGCAGGCGATGCTGGCGCTGCTCGAGTCCGTCGGTGCCACCGATCTGGTGGTGAGCCATATTCCCGGCCAGACCCGCATCACCACCATCCGTTTCACCCTGAAGGCTCGATCGATGACCTTCACCCTGCACTAATGAGGATACGCCCCATGAATGATCCCACTCACATTGATGACCGCGGCCAGATCCACCGCAAGTGGAAGGTCGAGAAATATGCATCTGGCGTCTACGAGGCTGGTGGCGAGCCCTATGAGACCGTCGAGATTCAAGGCAACCTGCTGCTCAACGAAGGCATTCAGCTGCTGGAGGATCTGATGATTGGCGCCGGCGGCACCTCCTGGGACAACGCCAATGCCCGCCTTGGTGTCGGTGACAGCAACGCCGCTGAGGCGGCCACCCAGACCGATTTGCAAGGCACTAACAAGACCTACAAGGCGATGGAGGCGACCTATCCTCAGCGCAGCGGTCAGACGCTGACCTGGCGCTCTGTGTTCGCGGATGCCGAAGGCAATCACGCCTGGGCCGAGGTCAGCCTCTCCAACGCGGCCGACGGCACCGGCGTGAATCTGAACCGCAAGGTGCAGGATCTGGGGACCAAGGCCACCGGCACCTGGACCCTGGAACTGCAGATCACCTTTAGCTGATCGGGGACCACGATGGGTGTCACCGTCACAGCAGTCAATGAGGGCTCACCTGCCTGGTTGACCATCGCGTTCACCGATCGGGATGGCCAGCCGGCGGCACCCTCCAGTGCGGTCTACCGTATCGACTGCCTCTCCACCGGAACAGAGGTCCAGCCCGATACACCGCTCTCCCCGATGGGCGAGTCGGTCGAACTGGAGCTGACTTCAACGATGAACCGGATCATCGATCAGACCAACCGGGAGGAGTGGCGTCTGGTTACGGTCAAGGCCAGCTTTAGCGACGGCACCATCAATGATCGGACAGAGTACGCAGTGAAAAACCTGATGGCGGTGTGACATGGGCGATATGAGCAGAGCGGCACTGAGGCACGACCTGACCGCACTCCTGATGGAGTCGGCAGACAAGTTCAAAGAGCTGGACCTGGAGCGCTTTCTGGAAGCGGCAGCCCACGACCTGAGCCGGGTGCGGCCGCTGTCGCTGCTGGGTGAGCTGGTGTTGGTGGCCGACCAGTGGCTCTATGCTGCACCGGCCGATCTGATCCGACCCCTGGCCTCTTATTGGGGCCTGGATGCGCTCAAGAACCGCAAGCCCTGGGAAGAGCTATGGCCAGGCCGCCTGCCGAGCCTGGGCATGGTCACCCACGGTGGTGTGCGCAAGCTGACACTGACCCCGGCTCCCACCGGGGCACAGATTCTCAAGCTGAGTTCGGCCTACTCATACCGCTACAGCGCACGCTACGCCATTGGGATACAGGCAGCAGATACCACCGTGCCGGAGGAGTCGAGAGAGCTGCTGCTCACCCGCGCCACGGCAGCGGCCCTGCAGGCCCTGGCCAACCAAGGGGTGACCAAGCCGGTGATGTTGGGCAAGGCCGCCATGGGCGGCATGCCGAAGAACGGCTCGCCCGCGGCCCTGGCGCAGGACCTGCTGGATCTGTTTGAGAGAATGGCAGCATGACCACCCTGGCGCTGGAGATCCACAACAAGGGGCTGATGCAGGCGCTCAGCCAGGGCCCTGAGCTGCTAAAAAAGCACGTGCAGCAGGCCGTGCTGCGCAGCGTGATGGAGATCGCCCGGGATGCCCGTCGCAACGCACCCAAAGCTTACAGCACCCTGACCCACTCCATCATTCAACGCATGGTCGACCCACTCACCGGCGAGGTGGTGGCCGGGGTGGATTATGCGCAGATGGTGGAAGAAGGCACCGGCCCCGGCGGCTGGCCGAGCGACCGCACCATGCTCGATTGGATCCACGCGAAGCACATCGAGCCGCGTGACCCGACGATGGATCAGCAGGATCTGGCCTTTGTGATGGCCAGAAGCATTGCCCTGCGTGGCACCCCTGCCCAGCCCTATCTGAAGCCTGCCCTGCAAAGCAACAAGGCCAAGGCGGAGCGGCGCATCAACCGCGCCATCAATGCCGCGCTGAAGGAGATGGGCCAATGATGGGAGCAAAAGCGCTGGAGCGTATCGACGACCGGCTGAATGCCATCCAGCCAGTGCTGGAGGCCGCCCTGCCGGGCCGATTGGTGGAGCGTGGATTCATCCCATACGAGACACGCAGCCAGCCAGAGCTGTTGCAGGGCGTGGTCAACCTGGTGGCCAGCGACGAGGGCCACTACAACGCCGCTCGAGGCATGGCCGCCAGAGAGGGCACCCTGCAGCTGATCCTGTCCTGTCACCTGCAGGTAGAAGAGGCCCAGACCAGCGCCGAGCTGCAGCAGGCCGAGATCGACCTGGCGGAGCAGATCAAGGCTTTCGTGCGTGGTGGGGTACAGGGCATGAGCCTGTCGCTCGAAAGCCTGCAGCTCTCCCGCCAATTGGAACACCCCTACGGCTGGGTGGTGGCGTTTATCAATATCAGGCCGCCTGCGGCCGCAACACAATGAGGCAACTATCATGAGCGAACAATTTGACTCGATCTATTGGCGCGGCCAGGGGCCGCTCTTTCTGGCCGCACGGGACGCCACCGGCCAGCCGCTGGGGTTCAGCTTCGTCGGCGATGTGGAATCCGTTGAGGGCTCCCCCTCGGTCTCACGTCAGGACATCAAGGAGAACGTCACCGGCCAACGCAATACCGCCGCTAGCTTTATCACCGAGCAGTCGACCGACATCACCATCAACTTCAAGTCGGCCAAGCCAACCCATCTTGCCCAGGCGCTGCAGGCAGACCTGACCGTCAAGTCAGCTGGCAACGTCTCCGCCGAGTCCCACACTGCCTACCATGACAAACTGATCAAGCTGGCCAACGTGAAGGTCTCGAACGTGGCGATCTCGGGCTCTGCCGAGGGTACTGATTTCATTACCCATGCGGATGAGGGCATGGTCGAGATCCTCTCCACCGGCAACATCGGCGACGGCGCGGCGATCACCATCGGTTACGACTTTGCTGCGCAGAAACATCTCTCGGCCAACCCCAGCAACACCGAGTTCATGATGACCTTTCCCGGCATCAATACCGCCAATAACGACAAGCGAGGTCGTTGCACCGTCTACCGCATCACCATCGATCCGGCATTCCTCTCCCTGATCCAGGGTGACCAGGAGATGTCGCTTTCGGTCAAGGCCAAGATGCTGATGGATGACTTGCGCCCGGTGGGCGATCAGCTCTATGGCTGGGAATTTGAAGACTGATGGCTGAGGATCTGGAAACCCTCTTCCCGGATGCGGATCTGATCCTCAATGGCGAGCCGGTCACCGTGCGGGAGTACCGGTTCCTGGATGGTCTGAAGGTCGCTGCCATGGCCCAGTCGTTGATGGCCGGCCTGGCTGATCTCTTCCTGGAAGAGACAGCTCCTGAGGCGTTCGACTTTGCAGCTCTCGAGGCGGTGTTCGGCTCCATGCCAGGCCTATTGGTCGAACTGCTGAGCATCAGCACCGGCAAGCCACAGGAGTGGATTGAAACGCTCTCCGATGATGACGGCCACACACTGATGATGACCTGGTGGAGGGTCAACAGCGGTTTTTTCGTCCGCCGCCTGGCTGCCCCGCTGGTAGCCAGGCAAAGGGCGAACGCTCAGGCTGGGGTGGCGTCTTCGCCAAACTGATCCGCCACGGCCATCAGCGGGAGCAGCTGCCGCACTACACCCGGCGGCAGCTGGAACTTTACTTCAGGCAGGCAGAGCGGCAGGAGGCGGCAGACAGGGCCGGTCGGATCGTGGATATCCGGGCGGCCTTGTCGAAGGAGGGGGATCGGTTGATCAAGGCACTACGTGATTGAGCGCAGGCCCATTGGCCAAGTCGCCGGCGTGATGTGCATCTCCAGAGCAAGGGCGCGGGCCACTTTGAGCACCACGGCAAAAGGGGGGTTTCCCTTATCGGACCATGCCTTAGTTGGTTAATGCATTCACAGTGGGCCACGCTGCGTTGTGTAACCAATTGATTTAACCCATAATTAAGCCAAATAAAGGCATAACGCAATCAAAGCGAAAAGCCCGGCAACCGCAGCAGCGGTGCCGGGCTTTTTGCGTTTAGGGGCACCGATGCCAGCTGCAGACAAAGAGTTTCTGATCCGGGTCAAAGCGGATATTGAAAAGGCGGTGGCGGACATGCGCCGCATGGCGGCTGCCGTGGAGAAGGAGGGCAGGAGCGCATCCAAGTCCAGCCGTGGCAATCAGGCGCTGGGCGGCTCTTTCAGAGCCTTAGCGGCAGGGGCTGCGGCCTACTTTTCTGTCGCTACCCTGATTCAGGGGTTGAAGCTGGCGGACGAGTTCAATGTGCTGCAGCAGCGCATCAAGGCCGCTACCCGTGAGAGCGGCGACTACGCGGAGGTCTCCAAGGAGATCTACGCCATCACCCAGCGCAATGGGTCGGCGATGGCGGATACGGTCAGCGTGTTTCAGAGCCTGGCCCGCTCATCCAAAGAACTCGGGGCGGCCAATACCGATATTCTGAAGGTAACCGAGGCGGTGCAGCAGCTGGGCATCATCTCTGGCGCCAGTCAGGGCGCCATGTCGGCCGGCCTACTGCAGTTTGGCCAGGCGATGGCAGCCGGGGTTGTCCGCGCCGAGGAAATGAACAGCCTGCTGGAGAATATTCCCGAGGTAGCCAACCGGATCGCCAAGGGAATGGGCATGACGGTGGGCCAAATGCGGGCCGCGGTACTTGAAGGCAAGCTGCTGAGCAAGGATGTTTTCAACGCCCTGCTGAAACAGGCCCTGGAGATCGCCGACCAGTTCAAAGAGATGCCGCTCTCCTTGGACCGCGCATCGCAGATGCTCTCAACCAGCTTCGGCAACTTTCTCTCTCAACTCGATCAGGCTACGGGATTTACCAGCTTTCTAGCCGAGCAGATGCAGTCCATTGCACGCGGCATGGACAATGCCGGCGAATATATCAGCCCGACCGGCCTGAACCGATTCAACCTGCTGCTGGAGCGCCGCCTGGAGCTGGAAGAGCAGATTAATGGCATTGAGTGGTCGAGCAAGAACCAGCCGACCGAGTCACTCCGTCGCCAGCTGGCGGGGCTAAAGTCTGACCTGGATGCCGTGAATAAAGAGATGGCGGATATGCAGGAGCAGAAGCGCCTCGCATCGATGTCCCAAGAGAGCCAGGCGGCAATTAAGAGCGCCCGCAGTGAGTTGACACAACTGCGCGATGATTTGAGTACGGTTGACACTGAGATAGCAGCAAAATCGACGCAATTGCTCGGCATGGATCCAGTCAACACAACAGCCGAGATGGATCAGCTCGGGGCTGAGCTGGCGCGGCTGAAGAAACGTCAACGCGAGCTGACAAAGGCAGTGCAAGAGTCAGAGTCGGCATACAACAGAGTGCTAAGTGCGGGCGTAGAAAGCACAGGATCGACAAAGGCCCAGCAACAGCAACTGGCCACTCAGATGGATCTGGTTAAGGAGAAATTGCAGGCGCAGATCACACTGTTCGGCCGGCAGAAGGAGGCGTTGCTCGCGGCCAAACAGGCTGCAGCGGAATTTGACGCATTTGCTGCGTCCGCCGCCACGACATTCAAGACCACCGGCGCACCAGAGGCTGATCTTGGACTCAAGGATGTGATGGCGCAGATGCGCACGGCCCGCGCAGCGCTTGATAAGGGCGATAATCAGCAGGCGGTGCAAGAGGCCAAGACCGCACTTGACCTGATCAACAAAGTGAAGGCGGGTGGCAAAGAGAGCGAGGCCATCCTGAAGTATTTCCTTAACCAGGCCACTCTGATCGGGAAGGAGGCCTCGGCCGGTCTGGTAGATGGACAGCAGGCAGCGTTTGAGCAGACAAAGGGGCAGATCACCAGCCTGTTAGCCGATGCGGAGCGGCTGAAGAGCCTGCAGGTGAGCTTCGACCAGGAACAGGCCGCACTGAATGCTGAGTTCCTGCGAGCCAGCCTGCAGGAGGAGTTCAACAACAATCCACTGGAGCTGCCGGTGATCTTGCGCAAGCCAAATACCGGTAATGCCAAGCTGATCGACAAGGCCCTGGAGAACCTCCCAGGCAAGGCTGGCGGCGGCCTGTTGCGCGGCCCTGGCAGCGGCACCAGCGACAGCATTCTGATGTGGGGCTCCAACGGTGAGTACATGATGCGGGAATCCGCGGTGCGCCATTATGGATCAGGCTTTTTCGATCGCCTCAACCAGATGCAGATCCCACGCTATGTCGACGGCGGGCTGATTTCGGCGCCTCAGCCATCCATTAATTTCCCGACACCACAAGCGGCCAGTGGCAGGCCTATCACCTTGGTGCTGAATGGCGACCGCTATGCCGTATCAGCAGATAACGACACCGCCGATCAACTGGAACGGCGCCTTAGCCTCAGCGCCTTGAAACGAGGGAGCCGCCTATGATCCGCACCGCCGTCCTGGCCGGCATTGAGATCCCCCTGCTCGCATCGCTTGATATGCAGCAGACCTACGAGCCGATTGCCCGGGAGACCATCCACCTGATGGGGGATGGTTCTCATCAGAAACAGACCTTTGCTGGCACCCAGGGCAAGGTGCGTAGCGTAATCAGTGGCCGAGGCGCTATCCCCCCAGGGTTGGATGGTCTGGACGCCTCGGTGCCGCTGTTGCTCCAGTGTGGGGCAGAGCGCGCCACCATCAGCCAGGCCACCTCTGTGTTGATCCCCGCCGCCAGGCGCAGTGATGACGGTTACACCCCTTGGGGGCGGGCCTATGTGGAGAGTCGGTGGCAGCCCACAGCGGTGGCGATGACGGGTGACCTGGCTGCGTTGACGCCAGTCCCCAACGCCACCCTCTACCAGGTGCTCTGGTTCCCTGAATTCCAGGTCTTGATCGAGGGCGGGGTGCAGACCAGCGATGACCTGCGGGCGAGTGAGACCCAGTGGCAAGTGTCGCTGCTGCAGGTGTGAGTGGATTTTGATTGAGGAGGCAGTTTTATGGCGGTAAGAACACAGATCGGCTTTGTTGACCAGTGGTCTTCCACGCTGACCGCTGAGCTGGCGTCAGGCGTCGGCAATGGCTACATCGATCCGGCAGATCATGCTGCGATTAGCGCGGCAATCACCGCGGCCGCCCCGGGCCTCATTGACCTGACGCTTGATGATGGCGCCGGGAATTTTGAAGTGGTGCAGCTGACCGCAGCCACGAGCACAGACAGGATCTGGATTACTCGTGCAGTTGGCGGCACAGAGCAAACCTGGCCGATCGGCACGACGATTGAGGCGCGGTTGACGCAGCACGGCATGGGGCAGCTGGTCACGTTCCCGCGCCGTGTCACGCATTACACGCCAGCGGACGCCTGGCCGTACATCAATATCGATGAATCTGAGGCGGTCATTGCGTTTAATGCCGACAAAAATGCAGAAATATCGCTACAGACAGCAATGGGAGGCAGCAACCATTTAATCGAGGTGCTGTTTCTGGTTGATCAGGACGCCACGGGCGGCCACACAATCACATTTTCCGCGTCTGCTTACCCCGAAGGTGTGGCTTGGGCAGGTGGTGTTGCGCCGACAGTCTCTTCTGGTGCGTATCGCCGGGATATTTTTCGATTTTATCGCCTAGATTCTGACCTGTTTTGGAGCGGTGAGGTTGTCGCCCAAAACATCGACATCACGCCGCCATAATGCTCAACCAGGCCCCGCTTAACGCTCACTCACTCAACTCGGCTGCCGGTAACGGTGGGCTGAACGAGGGTGAGGCTGTCCTGCTGCTGGAGCAGATCAGCGCTGAGGCTGGTTCCGGCGTTCTGCTGCTGGAGCAGGTCAGCGCAGAGCCGGGCATCGCTACGCTGTTGCTGGAGCAGATATCAACCGGACAGACCGGCGCCGCCTATCTCCCGCTGCAGCAAATCAGCGCCGAGGTGGGTGAGGCAGACCTGCTGCTGGAACAGAACAGTGTGCAGAACACAGGCCCGGCAACGCTGCGGCTTCAGCAGGCCAGTATTGTCGAGGCAGCCCCCACGCTCTATCTGCAGCAGGCGAGCGTCGAGGATGCTGCTGTCAGCCTGTGGAGGCTGTTTGCAGTTGTTGATGGCGTGGACATCAGCGCCAATCTCACCGGCAGCTGGAGCGTGGATGCCGAAGAAGGCGCGGCTCGCGTCGCGCAGATCACTGTGGTTCCGCCGGCCGGCCCCATTGACCCGCTGGACTGGGTGCGGCGCAACATCACGTTGCACTATGCGTCGGTTGACGCCGCCGGGGTGCCGCGCTGGTCTGCTCTGCTGTTTGCCGGGATCGTCGATGTTCCGGAGTATGACCCCAACACGCGGCTGCTCACGCTCAGCTGTACAGACCAGCTACAGGAGCGATTTGAGCGCATGGATGCTGCTGGGGTGGAGGCGACTGTTGGTGGGTACTATTCGCCAGTGATTTTTGATGAGACGGCAGACGGCTGGCAGCAGGCTCAGGATCGGTTATCGACACAGCAGGCCGCTTATGATCTGGACGTATCAGGCACCGGCAGGCTGACTGACTGGGTGCCAAAGGCAACCGCAGATTTTTCCCACGCCTCGGCTGACCACATCGACGGCACGCGACAGCTAGAGCTGGCTGATGGCCGTGCATTGGTCAACCAAGTGACGATCAATTTTGATTTCCGCTTTCAACGTCTTCGGCAACGAGATTATCAATACAACTGGCAGATGAATCCGCCAATTGGCTGCGAGTATCTCTACAATCCATTCGTCCTGCCGACTCGGGCAATGATCAAATCAGCCGCCGAGGCAACCGGGTGGGCGGTGCAATCTGTCGGCTACGTTGATCTCCCCCCGCCACAGTTTTTTACCTGCTACAAGGGCGGTGCGGCCTCGCAAATCGGCTGGGGAATCAGTCTCCAGAACACATTTTACGGCACCGTGGCTGTTGCTGATCCAGATCTCGCGCTGCTGTGCCAGGGCGCTTATATCAAGCTGTCGAAGCGCTGGGCGCAAACGATCACCGAGACATACAGCATCACAGTCAGATCCGACCGCAGCGTGTCGCAAAACGGCACGATTGGAGCGGAGCTGAGCGGCAGCCTGGAGGCCGAGGCTGATACCGACACCTGGGAGCAGGATAGTCGCTTCACCGGGCTGTCTGTCGGTGCGACGGCGGCGCCAAATGGGGACTGGTCAAAAGACGCAGTGACGGGCGAGGCAGATGGACGCGCCGCGCTGGAGTCGGCCCTAGAGACCCTGCAGGCGCGTGCGCGGGCGAGCATCGCCGCCAGCCACCGGCATAATTACGTCAGCTGGCAGGTGCCCCTGTCGGCGCAGATTGATCGGCATCAAACAGGCGAGATATCAACACCCGGGCTGACAGCAAAGGGGAAGGTGTTTCAGGTTGTCCACAGCGGCGATATCGGCACTGGTGAGGCGGTTACTGATATCACTATCGCGCTGAGCCGCACGGGCGGAACGGGGGCGAATAACGACGATCTGCCGCAGGCACCGCCAGCACCAGACACCGAGGCAGACCCTGCAGCAAACCAGGGTCCAGCCGTACTGACCGCGGGCAATGCCGGGATGCACATCGGTGGCACCCAGGGAGCGCCGCCGTTCAGTGATGATCGGGCGGGGTTCGTGACGAATTACCAGTACGACAGCAACCGCACAGACTGGTTTGATCCAGAGGCCCCAGGCTCTGTGGTTTACCCAGTGCAGTTCCGCGTGCCAACGCCTGAGATCGAGGATGAGGCGCGCCAGGCGAAGCAGGCGATGCAGGAGCAGACGCTCAATGTCGCTGTCCGCGTCGATCAACTATCAATCACGTAGGAGGCCAGCATGGCTATCGATTTTAAATTTTGGGCTGACGCGGGTTTGGCAGGGGTGTTGACTCAGATCTCTAGCCAGCAGCTGGTTGACGGGAGCAGTGCGGCAAATGATTTTGTCGTCTATTTCGGGGCTCAGTCCGCATCAGTCAAAGCCGAAAACAGCACGGACCCAGGAACCGCTCAGCTCCAGGTCACAGTCGCCAGCAACGTCGCAGATTGGGCAGCCGGCGCGGTGGCTGCAAATCAGATCATGAAGCCCACCGTTGGCAACGGCTACAAATACCAGGCGCAGGGCTCAGGCACCGCCGTTACAGAGCCGGCCTGGCCGACGACCATCGGCGCGACAGTGGCCCAGGACGGCATCACGTATGAGTGCATCGACGAGATCCACGAGCCCGCGGAGTGCGTTTTGTCTGCTGACTCAGCCGGCCTTGGTACAAACACCCCAGGTGCCGCGCTTGATATCGGCGTATCCGTGACTGGCGGCGTCGCTGTCCCCATCTACCTGCGCGTAGATCAGGGCGCGCACCCATTTGGCACATATACAGATATAAAAATTGTGGTGCCTGACCTGCTGCAGTCTGCGATCTGATGGCTAAGCCGAAGCCAAACCGCTCTCGGGCCCTACAGGATCGCCTGAATAGCCTCACCAGCCGCTATGGCAGATGGCGCAACAAGAGCCACGCTGAGCGGCTCGGGAGCCCACTGGAGCGACCGCAGATCCCAGCTGGGGTTGGTGTGGGCGTGGCGGAGAAGGCCGGCGGCACTGGCGGTGGTATCGCGTCGCCGCTGACTGAGCAGCCAAACACACGCGTTTTTTTCGATCAGCCAATCACCAGCAGCGATGGGCTTTTTATCTTCGATGATCTGGTACCACAGACCGAAAAATATACCGACGCAGATGGGGCAGAGGTCGTGATCAATAAAGCCAATCCCTATGGCTAGATGTGGTTTCCCGTTCCATGGGCTTGTGCGCGGCGGGAAGCTGATGCTACCGAACGGGCAGGAAATCAATTATGAGCAGCCGCCTGGAGTCACCATTGATAATTTGTATGAAGCTGGCGGCGGCAACGTCACGCTCTTAAAAATTCCGGGGCACACAATACCTGCTCGCTCTGATCCAGAGATTGCGCGAGATGAAAGGCACGGCTGGGAATGGCGCGACCATGCGTTGCTGTGCGGTGGGCGGCGGCGCTTGGGTGGGCAGGATGTCGGTAACATCTATATCGACACAAACGGGGTGCCGTGGCGCGTCTTGGTGTCGTTCTACGCCACTGATACCGGCGTGACTTTTCTGGTGCGGCTGATTGGCCTGCTCGGCAGGTTTCCGCTCAGCCGAGAATTCGTCGATCTGACGCTCATTGATTATGCGCAGCTGCCGCAGCCTGTTGACCCGCCGTGGACCCAGTGGCCTGTGATTACTCTTAGCGTGCCGAACTATCTGGCGACCGAGGCAAACAGCACCGGCAGCCGGGTGTTGTGCCACCTGTATAGCGGCGCGTTCAGCGGCGATTATTACCCGGACAAAAGCGGCAATTACCCAAACGTTGCGCAGCTCATGGGGGTATACGCTCTGACGATCTCCGGTGCTGGCAACATTGATGATGACCAGCTCCCGCTTGGGGCTGGTATATCGGCATCCGTGGCGCTGTATAAGGACAGCGCGGCCCTATCTGTTACGCAGACGTTAGGCTATCAATCCACCATCAGCGTTGACGAGACACGCCTAAATGCCGCGGGGCTGCCGACACTCACGGATGAGGTTACAGATTGTTGCTCACCGCCGTGCTCTGGCTCTGAGGCGACATATCAAGCGACAGGTGATTGGGTGTGGCCAGGCACAACGACAACGCACACGCTGAGCCATGGATACGGCACAGAAACGCGCAACGTCCTGCGAATTGTCTTTGATAGCACAGATTCAGAAGTTGAAATAGCCGAGACAATCCGGCACGAACGCACAACAACTTTTGATCGCACCCATACTGGAAGCGGCCAGCGAGTTGAGAATTTTGGAAGCGATTGCCCTGGCACGCTGCCTCCAGGCTGCGTTAGTTCATCAGGTGTGATGCAGGAGATTGAAGCGGCAACGAGCGTGACGACTGACAGCTATAGAATCGACGCTGGCGGTGTGCACATAGCATCCGCTCCTGACCGCGTTAATTCTGTGTCATCACTGCAGACAGACAGCCTCACGTTTACCTGCTCGGGGACAACGTGGAATGATCCCTATATCGTCAGCACCGCATATTCGGTTACCCAGCGCGTGACGCTTGGCGGCACTGTTTTGCGTGACGAAACCAGCTCCGATATCTATTATGATTCTAGCGACGTGCAGCATCCCGGTGACGACCCAAAGGGTATGGTTGCTGAGTTTGGGTTTGCGCTAACGTCTGGGCAGATTGCCAGCCTGATCAGCAAGCGGGGGGTGTACCCTTCGGCGGGCGCCGATATCGAATACACCGAGATAAAGATAGGCCCACACGTAGCCGCGCAGGCCAGCAGCCCGGCTGTTTGGGTAGCCCCCAACATGACGTATTGGTATCTCGGCATCCACGGCAGCTATCAGCCAGTGACACAAGAGATAGAGATAGACCAAGAGCCTGTTTGTTTTGTGTGAGGGATCAAACCTGCTACCGTGATGGCTGCCTGGCAGTTTATTACGCAATAGAGCGTGGTAGTGCTATCTGTAATAGACTGCCGCGGCCTATCTCTCTGTTATGTGCAAAAAGTTGATTTACCACTATTGGATGTTCTGGCAATAAAATGAGTATCAAAATTGAATATAACATTATCAGAAAAGAGGAGTTAAGCGACCAAACTCGAACTATTTTTGCAGAGGCACTTAAAAAAACAAGGAAAAGTAAAAGGCGACTTATCTATAAAAGCAGATAGATGCAAGATTATCTGTATAGCAAAAATTAATGAAGATATAGCAGGTATCGGAGCTATTAAGATAAAAACGAAATCTGATTTTTCTAATGAAAAAGCATCAGTGCCAGAACTAAGTAATGCTTTTGAGTGGGAGCTAGGGTATTTATATGTTAATCCAGATTATTCAGGTAAAGGCATCGCTACAAATGTCACACGCATGCTTATAGATAGCTACGGCAATGGTAACCTTATGGCAAGTACCGAGATCTCCGCAAATCCTGCTATGGTAAAAATACTAGAAAAATTTGGTTTTCGCCTTTTTGGTAAGCCATGGAAAAGCGGTATTCATAAAAACTATCTTGGCTTATTCTTAAAGTTCGAATAATGGTAATACACTATGAGCAGGCACATAACAAGCGCATTCAGCGGACGCAAAAAACGCGCCGCTGATGCTGGTCGTTGGGCATAGTAAAGAATATGGAAAACACAGCAAAGTTGATTGAAGCCCTTGCATCGTTGATGTGGCCAATACTAGCTATGTCGGTTGCATGGTTTGCGCGAGAGCCTATTAGTTCGGTCATCAAGTCGTGGGCTTGGAGAAAATCGACTCTCAAGGTTGGGGATTTGGAAATTTCAATTGACGACTACAATCAACAACAAAGAGGTCTAATTGGAGACCTGCAAGACAAAATTATTGCAATAGAAGATCGGATAAATAATTTACCAAAAACAGAGCGTATTCTCACTGAGAAAGTGATAGTCGAAAATTCTAAAAATATAATTAGTTCAGTATTGTGGGTTGATGATCACCCTGAGAATCATATTCAGATTATTGAGCAACTGAACAACAAAGATGTGTCTGTAATTCAAGAGAAAACTACAGACGATGCAATTTCGCGTCTTTCAGTATCAAAATTTGACTTAATAATTACTGATATGCACAGGGTTGAGTTTGGAAAGGTGCACCATGAAGCGGGAATGGAGCTAATTAAGGCAGTTAGAGAAAGAAAGCTTTCTACACCAATGATAGTTTTCTTTGGCCGTAGCAGAAAGCCTGTTTATCGTTACAAAGATGTAGCAATTGAGGCTGGAGCAAATTTGGTGACATCATCACCCACAGAGCTAATGTCAGCCATAGAATTGCCCAACAAAGTGCTCCAGCCGCCCCCTTAAAGCGCTGCGCGCCTCAAGGGGCGGCTGAGCACAAGCGTTAGCTGATTATTTGTAACTTAGAGGAAAATAGAGATGGCCAAAATAGTCTATAAGTCCATGATATTGGTAACAATATCGACTGTTCTAATTATTACTTCTATTCCTGCAATTTCAGTCGAAACAGATAATGACAAGGTGTCGGCTAAGGTTGAAGAAAATACTCGATCCAATAGTGGTATAAATGGCCTTGAAGTAGTACGGATGAAGCTAAAAAGTGCTATTGATAGATACAATAATGGAGACTTTGATGATGCCAAGCATGATTTGGAAGTCGCCATTGAATGGCTAAATAAGGCATCACAAACTAGCAAGACTGAAAAGTCCCGAGAATCATCCCGTCAATTGGCTGTAAAAATAGATGCATTTAAAAAACAACTAAAGCAATCCTCGGCGGAAAATGAAAATACTTTAACTCGTTTTTGGCATCAGTCTACTGCAATAATTGGGCGAGAGATAGATCAACTAATTCATGGTTATGTTGAATTAGCAACTTCCGAAAAAACTCTTAAACATCTTCTTGATGCAAAAATGCACCTATATACTGCGGAACACGATCTACTTGTTAGTCACAATGTTAAAGATTCTGCACAAGAACTAGATAGCGTGCTTAAATACTTGGATAAGGCCGATCAGGTCGCTAAAAAGCCGATACAGAAAGAAATTAACGATTTAAATACAAAAATAAATCTATTAAAGGAGCAGGTAGAACAAAGTCATGAGGCGTGGAAAGATAATGATGAAATTTTATATCTCAACCAGGCGAAAAAGAGCCTAGCAAAGGCCAAAGACAAGGCGTCGCCGCAAACTAAATTGCGAATTGAGTTAATTGAAGCCGATATTCAAACATTACGGGCAGATATTGAAAGAAGAAACATTAAGAATAACTATGAATCTTGCATGGCAACGTTGATGGATATTATAAACGAATTATAAGTACAGGAGGCTCAAGTTATCAGCTAACAAACGCTTGCGCTCGGACAAAATGAAGCTACGTCGCTTTGCTCCTTCACTTTACTTTGCCGGTGAAGCGAGTCGTTGGGCAGTTAAGGTAAGGCAATGAATGCAGGATGGTATTCACTTGAAGTAAAGTCATTATGTTTAAATTACTAGAAAAACAAAGCTATCTTGTAGTGCTCCTGGTATTAGGGATAGTTCTTGCTATCATTTCAATTTTTGATGTTGAAGATATATCTAAATTTTAGGTCGAACCTCGTAATCCAATTATTTGGATTGTGCTCATATTTGGGGGCGCGCTAGTTGGTTTTTCGTTGTTTTTCTATGCTCAAGATCGCTTAACGTTGGGTTGGTTTAAATCGGCTTCAGTTCGTATGAATGACGGTTACTTACAGGCAAACTATGGTCACAGTCAAATAAACATCGCTTTTGGCAGGATTCAAGAAGTGGCCAAGGATATCCCAAAGAGCATGGTTGTGCTTCCTGCTAATGAATATTTTGATGATGAGTGTATTAATGATTCAAATAGCTCACTTGGTGCATACGTTCAGTCTGTTTTTCCGAATCAAGCCAGTGAAATTCAGCGACTCATACAGGAGGAGCTCATCTCCGTTAAGTCACGAAAAATTGAGAAAGAACCTGGCGTGATGCAAGGTAGCTATGGAGTCAGATTTGGTGTCTTTCTAAAAGAGTCTCTGCATTCACAGCAACCTGTATTGTTTATTTCTGTTACTACTAAGCGCTCTGGAGAAGGTTTGCGGGCAGAAATGTCGCATATCTTTGAAGCTGTTAAAGAGATTCAGAAAGTTGCGGCAGACCATAGAATTGAGTCATGAGTCAGTGTGTATTCCTATTATGGGTACGGGGCACGGTGGCTTGCGTAAAGAGGTGGGGCTTTTTTCACTTTTGTTAGCTATATGCGATGGTGTTTTCAAATTATCTGGCCATCATATTAAAAAATACTATGTAGTAGTGTATCGAGCTAGCACTAGAGAAAAACCGGTAATATCTATAAACACTTCAAAGCGCATATTGAAGGCTGCTACTGGCCTTTTTACTTAATAAAGAAAATATGGATATGGAAGATAAATATAATTTGCAAAGATTTCTTTCAGCCCAGGGAGAAAATATTGAGGGAGTATTGCAGGAACTTAGGCGGGGGCAAAAGCGGGGGCATTGGATGTGGTACATGTTTCCACAAATTAAATGCCTTGGGCATAGTTCAACATCGGAGTACTACGCCATTCAAAGTGCATCTGAGGCGACTGCGTACTTACAACATCCAGTGCTTGGCTCAAGGCTTGTTGCTTGCACAAATACCGTCAATGAACACCAGGATCTAACAGCAGAGCAAATATTTGGGTATCCAGATTATCTAAAGTTCCGTTCAAGTATGACCTTATTTAATATAGTGGCTGGAAATGACAGCCCGTTTTCTCATGCACTGGATAGATTCTTTGAGGGTGAACCTGATAAACGAACTCTTTCGATACTAGAGTCACTGTGAAAATACGGCATTTTTGCGAGAATGCCCAACAATCACATGCACTCGGACAGAAAAAAGCGTCGCTCGTTCCTCGCTATGCTTTTTTCTGTCGGTGATGTGAGGCGCTCGATCACCAGTACTGGCTATCCCAGCTTCGTAAAGCAAACCCCAATTTGTTCAGGAGCATGCGCAACATAATCAGTGAAATGGGTATCAGGTGATGATGAGTAAATCACCATACAAGGTAAGCTTGCTGGTTGTAAAATTGCTAAAGCTGAAGGCTTTCGGCGATTGCCAGTAGGCGTTTTTTGTCTTCATCGCTGAACCTGCGGAAGATTTTCAGCAGGAGCTTTTCTTGTTTTGTGAGGTGGTCTTCTGTGTCGGCGGTGGGGGTGAATTGGTCGAGGGTATCGGTTTCTTGCCAGGCTTGAGCATTGGCGAATAGGCCTTCTTCTTTTCTCCAGCCGATGAGTTCGTAGTTTCCCATGGCGCCTCGTTCGAGGCGCTCGTATTGTTCATCTGTGATTTTTAGCGTGTAGAGGCGGCTGCCGGTTTCTGTTGCCTGGGCTGCCCGTTCCAGGGTGGCTTTTCCCAGGTGGCCGGCGATGATCTCGACCTGGGTGAAATCTACGCGTCTTCCCTTTATTTCAAAGTGACTGTGCTGTGCCAGCAGAAGGGTGAAGCCCTCGCTGTGTTCGCCAGTGACTATTGCAATCACCCAGCCATCCCCTTCACACAGGGCATCCAGCAGCTCGGCACCATCCTCGTCTGAGAGGGCATAGGCGACGTAGAACGGTGCGCCCTTGCCTTCAGTTAGCCAGATCAATGAGGCGTTTTCGGTGCGTGAGATTGCGCGGAGTACGTCAGATGACGGTGTGCGCCCTGCATTGCGAAGCGCATTGATGGTTGCTTTTGTCAGTCCGGTGGACTCAAGCCACGGGGTGATATAACGCCCGCCTGATAGAAAATTAATTTTTGATAAGAAATCGTTATGAGCAGATGGCATGTCGTCGCTTGACCGGTAGCGAATGCGCTACTAAGGTAGTGTTAACGGTACCCGACGAAATCGCAGGAACATAAAACAGCATCCTAAATCATGGAGCGTGAAATGAAAAACATCCAGCGACCCAAAACCTTGTTTGTGGACCCAGCTATTCACAAACGCCTCAAACTGCTGGCGGCGGAGAGAGGTACCTCTGTGAAAGATCTGGTCGAGGCCTTTGTTCAAGCGGGGCTGGAACAAGCAGAACAGAAAAATGCGGCTTGAGACTAAGGAAACAGAAATGGACTTGCCACAACAACTCTACAACGAGGCCTTTGGCCCTGGTGTTTATCGCACCCCGCGCAGCCGCGCCTACGAGGAGGGGGTGATGTCGGCCTTGGTCTATCGCTTTAATGGCGAGCGCATGTCGCGGCCCTATGAGGTCGGCACTGCCGAAGCCGATGCCTGGTTCGCCGGAACCCGTGAAGGGCATCGGCGCTGGCGAGATTGGCAGGAGAAACAGGCGGCAGCCGCCTGAGAGAAGAGAGGCCCCAGCCGGTGCGGCAACACTGGCTGGGGCGAACGAGGCAGCAGGACTTGGCTTGAGCACCTTCATCCGTACATCCTCGCGTGAAATAGGGTAGTCGATCTCTCCATACGCGAAAAGCCTAGTCCGCTGTCTCTCACTGATCCACGTGAGAGGAACGCACAGTGTTACGGGAAATACCATCCCACTGGACGCCGGTGCAGGAGGCTGCCTGGCGGACCGTCCACGAGTTTCGGAAGGGAATGAAGGGCGGCGCCGAGGCGCTGGGCCCAATGCTCGGCAAGAGTGCTGGCACCCTGTCGAATGAGGTCAATCCTGAGTCATCCAGCCACAAGCTGGGGCTGGAGGATGCCATCATCCTGCAGTTGATGGCGCAGGATTACCGCCTGCTGCACGCCTTCAGCCACACCTTGCACCACATCTCTATCCAATTGCCGGATGCAGAGCCGGTCGGGGATGTGGAGCTGCTCGATAAGTTCAGCGCCTGGCAGGCAAAGATGGGCTGTACCTGTGAGGTGATCCACCAGTCTTTGGCCGATCATCGGGTCACGCTGACTGAGGCCCGGGCGATCAAGACCGCGGGCTATCGGCACATTCAGGCCTTCCTTGAATTTCTTTCACGTATCGAACAACTAGCGGAGGCGGAAGATGCACGCAGAACGATACTTGCTTGATGTGCCGCAAACCATCCAGCTGCTGGAGCTGTTGGGCGGCGGTGTTCCCAGCTGGATGACTGTCCCAGGCTTGCCCGATCAATTGCCGTTTGTGCCGGGGCGGCATGGGGCGGCGATGGATCTGGCTGTCGATGTGATGCCACCGGCCGTGGTGGCGTCGATTCGGGCGGCGGCAGCACCGGATCAGGATGCTGTTGATGATGCCTTGCCGCCAGCGTTGACGTTAAAGGTGGCGGTGTTTCTGTCGGCACGTGGTGTACTGCGGGAGGTCGGCCATGTCGGTGCCTGACTTTCTGGCCAAGCATGGTATTCGCCGGGTTGAAGACAATATTCCGTCCGGGCATCAGCTGCGGGTTGGCACTTCGGTTTTTTTCCTGCTCTTCAAAGACGAATTGATGTCGGCCTGCACGGTAAGCAGTGAAGCCGCTGCGCCGGTACAGGCTCCCATCGCCGTGGAGCCTGACCCGGATGAGCTGGAGCTGTTGGCCGCAATGGAGACCATTGCGCGGATCCAGAAGAAGAGGAGGGGAGGGCGATGATTCGTCTGCTTCGTGCTGGTGTTTTTGCCGCTTCCGGTGACCGCCGGCGGCTGTGGCTGGAGATCGGCCAGCCCCTGATTATTGGCCCCCAGTTGGTGCTGACGGCGTTGGAGAACATTCAGGACGGCGAGCGGGAGCTGGTGATCCGCATCGAGTCCCCTACGACTGCGTTTGAGTCAGTCGTTCCGGCGGGGGCGGTGGTGAGCTGCAACGGCTGGGCCAGCCTCTGGGTAGTGCCCAGGGCGGTCGAGCAGGGTGCCTCCGGGGCTTCCCGGCGGGTGTTTCTTGAGTTTGTTCGCACAACCCGCTCTCTTAAGTGGGCGAGTTGAATCAATACGGAGATCAGAGAATGGAAATCATCATCAATCATCGTGAGCTGGCAGCCTCCACATGCATTCCAGAGAGCATGAAGGAGACGCTGGCGGTGGCGCTTCAGTATTGCCTGAAGGTGGCTGTATCACAGGACACGTCAGGTGCTCGCGTGGTCGCCCAGGGGCTGCTGTCGGCCTACAACGGGCAGCGCTTCCAGTTCAATGTGTCGGACCTGGCCCTGCTGGATGCGGTGCTCTGTGAAAACCTGCTGGACGTGTTCCGGCTGCGCCACCTGGGGCGTGAACCGCACATGCTGATCCTCAACGGTGGGGCTGTGTTTGAGCATCTTGCGTTGGTGTGGGGCCTTGAGGGCCAGCGGGGTGAGTCATGAACCGGCGGGTGTTTGAGCGCTACCTGAAAGAGGGCGAAGAGCGGCAGCTGTTCCAGACGGTGAATCAGTTCAAGAGCGTGCTGGCCCGGCGGGACTACGCCTGGATGCGCTTCATGCGCCAGACCGGTATTCGAGTCGAGACCATGGCGGGTCTGAGCGTGGGGGATGCCACGGCGGCGCTGCGGGATCGTTACCTGATCTTGCGCCCCGAGATCACCAAGCGGAGCCAGGGCGGCAAGGTGTTTCTGACCAATAAGGCGCGGCGGGCGCTGCGCGATCTGCTGCAGATCCGGCGGGAGATGGGCTACCCGGAGAGTGCGGATCTGCCTCTAGTCTACTCCCGGAAACACAAGCGGATGAGCATCAGGAGCTATCAGGACCGGATGCGCCACTGGTGCCGAGCCGCTGGTTTGGAAGTGAAGGCGTCTCCGCACTGGTTCCGCCACACCTTGGCCAAGCGGTTGATGAAGAACTCGACCGCTAAAGATCCCCGCGGTGTGGTGCAGGGTGCGCTGAACCAGCGTGACCCTCGCTCAACGGCGGTTTATACGCTGCCGGATCGTGAAGACATTGAAGACGCCATGGAAGAGGTCTCGTGAATATCTCTGCTGGTTGGCAGCTGTTCCCGCTGGCGGTGTTGCTGTTGGTGCTGATCCACAGATGCCAGCAAGGGGAGCAGGCCGACGCGCCGCAGGGCGAATGAAGAAGGTCAACCTGTCTCGGATCCCCAGAGAGCGCAAGCGTGAAGCCTGGGAGAAGCTGCAGCGTGACTATCCCGCCCAGGCTGAGCTGGTTGAAAGCGAGTTTGTGCAGGAGATGGCGCAGGCCTTTGATGGGGAGATTGTTATTTATCTGCCGGAGGCGGGTGACAACTTAACAAGGTAATGACCATGAAACTGAGAGAGATTGAATGCAGCCGGCTTGTAGGGAATCAATTTGCCGGCGTCCACAGCAGGTAGTTTTATGGCTTCAACGGAAGAACTCAAACAGCGTATCGATCTCTATGACCTGGCCGCTAAGCTGGGTCTGGAGCGCCCACAGAGCCGGGGCAACTACAAGAGCCCCCGGCACCCAGACAAGAGCCCGTCGCTGTCGATCTTCGCCGACGGCACCCGCTGGAAAGACCACTCTTGTGATGATGCGGCCGGAACCTGCATCGACCTAGTGATGTATGTGGAAGAGTCCCCGGTGGATGAGGCGATCCGCCGGCTGCATGAGATTTACGGTATTCCTCTGGATCGCCCCGATGCGCCCAGGCGCGAGCTGTCGTTTGAGGAGAATGTGGCTGGCCGCTGTCTGGCTCAGGCAGATCAGGTGAAGGCTTTCCTGGTGGAGACACGAAAGATCGCGGAAACGGCGGTGGAGCGGGCGATTCGTGGCAAGTCGCTGGGGTTTAACACCTTCACTTCCACCAAGCGCAAGGTGGGGGAGGTGGGCTATGGTGGCCCGGCGGCGGCCTTCATTGTGCGCACTCTCAACCCTGGCCATGTGAAGGCGGTGGATATGCGCTATCTGGACCCGTCACTGAATGGTGATGTGAAGACTCAAACCATCGGCGAGAAGTTCGGCCATATCTGGACGGCTGACCTGCGGGCGCTGAAGGCGGCGCGGCGGGTGTTTGTGGTGGAGTCCGCCATCAATGCGCTGTCGATCGATAGCTGTAGCCTGCCTGGCACTGCCACGGTGGCATCCCGTGGCACCGGCAATGTGGATAACATCGACTGGCGTTTCCTCCAGGGCAAGGAGGTTATCGTGGCGATGGACAATGACGCGCCCAACGAGCGCACCGGCTATTGCCCTGGGCAGAAGTCGGCCTGGTCGGTCTATGAGCATCTGACGGGGCTGAATATCTCGGCGATGCTGCTGGATCAGTCGGCGTGGGATGACGCTGGCTGGAATGATCTGAACGACGTGCTTCAGGATGTGGGTGCATCGGGCCTCAAGATCGAGCTGAACCGGCTGGAGCACTGGGCCATTCCAGGGATGATCGGGGATGCCGAGCGGCAGAAGGGGCGGTCCCGTTTGTTCCTGCCATCTTATGACTTCGCGCACTACTGGAAATACCGGGTCAAGCCGGATTTCACCACCTATGTGAGTAAGGTGGAGAAGGATGATGAGGCAGGGGATGACAAGCTGACAATGCAGGATCTGTGCGGGTTCCGTGTTGCTGGCATTAGCCGGGTGACGGTCGCCAGTGCGCTCTCGACCATGACCGGGGAAGTCGACGCCCAACCGCAGGTGCTATTTTCTGTCTCGGTGCAGGCGCCCCGGCATGGCGCTAACCTGCAGCGCCGGGTGTTTGAGGATGAGCAGCTGCACAATGTGGATCAGTGGCGGAAGTTTGGCCCGGTGTTTCAGCCCAGTGCGTTCAATCGGATGGTGAGTATCCTGGAGCGCAGTGCTGACCTTGGGGCCCGGCATGCGGTCAATTTTGTTGGGCTGGCCTGGCGTGAGGGCAAGCTGGTGGTGAATGAAGGACCGGACTGCTATTTCACGAATCCGCAGCAGCAGTGCCCCTACCATAACCTGACCTTTCACTCGGGCTCGAAAGAGGATGCACGACAGGTCATCAACGCCTATCAGGCCACCTTTAAGCACAATGCGGCCCTGCAGCTGCTGGTGTGGGGTTTGGGTGCACATCTGAAGGCGCTGCTGGGGTTCTGGCCGCACATGATCATGCAGGCCGACAAGGGCGCGGGTAAATCGACCCTGATCAAACGGCTGGAACGGACTCTTACCTTCACTATGTTCTCTGGGCAGTCGCTTGAGACTGTGTTCCGTATCGTTACCTCTATCTCTTCTACCTCGCACCCAGTGGGCTGGGAGGAGATCTCGGCGCGCAGACAGCAGACGATTGATGCCGCGGTGAACCTATTGCAGGAGAGCTACCAGTACACCATCAACCGACGTAATTCGGAGATGACTGAGTACATCCTCTCGGCGCCGGTGCTGATGGCCGGTGAGGATGTGCCGGTGCGCTCCTTGCTGGGTAAGGTGGTGCGGGCCAGCTTGAAGCCGGGGGCCAAGGGCACGCAGATGCGCGAGTCGTTGCCCCGGTTCCCGATGCTGCAGTGGCTGCAGTTCCTCGCAAAACACTACGACCGCAGCCAGATTCAGGAGATCTATGGGCGCTATCGCAAGCGCTGTCTGGATCTTTCCCGTGCCTCTGGTGACGACGATGGCGCGGTGCGCATGGCGGGTAACTATGCGGCGGTGCTGATGGCCTGGCGGCTGCTGTGTGAGTTTGCTGGGGTGGAGGAGTCTCAGGGCGACTTTCCTCAGGATGTGCTGCATGAGATGAATGAGCACATCTCAGAGACCAGCCAGGACCGGGAGCCGTGGGTGTGGATCATGGAGATCGCGCTGTCGGAGATCGATCGGGGTGAGTTCCGCTATCCGCATATGTTTGACTCGGTGCAGGACGACGAGCGCGTCGATGTGGAGTGCCTGTTGGTGCGCACCAGCAATATCATGGACCACATCGCCCATTCACCGGCGCTGCGGGACCGCTGGAATGCCTTGCCGGTGAAGTCCGACCGGGTGTTCAAGCGCCAGCTGCGCCAGGCCGGGGTTATTGTGGCCGAGAATAAGGAGCGGGTGATCAACAGTCGGCGGGTGAGCAACCTGGTGGCTGTCGATCTGGATGCCTTGGTCCGCTACGGGCTGTCGGTGGGCTGGAAGGAAACGGCGCCAGTGTGAGGGGCCGATCAAGCGGATGCGCCCGTCCGGCCGCGCCTCGCGCGACCTATGCCGCCACGGGATCTATATCGCGGTCCAGCCGATCGCCGATCTTTGCCTCCGTCACGGCCAGATCGTAGGCGCTTTGCAGGTTCATCCAGAACTGCGCCGAGGTGCGGAAATACCGCCCCAGCCGCAGCTCGGCTCAGCATGTCGCCACTCCTAGTGGTAGTCGATCAGGCGCACTGCTGCTCGCGGACATGTGAGGCGCGCCAAGCCTCGATCACCTCAAGAAGCCCTCTGCAACGGCAGCACCTCACGCTCGATCTCGTCCTGCTTCCGCCGGGCCGCCTTCAGCTCATAGGCGGCCTGAAGGTTCATCCAGTACATTGGCGTGGTGTTGAAATAGCGGGCCAGCCGCAGCGCGGTATCCACCGTAATGCCGCGCCGCTCCCGCACCACGTCATTGATCCGTGGCGCGGAGACCCGCAGCGCGGTGGCCAGCGCATTGGCGCTCATGCCCAACGGCTCCAGGTACTCCTCGCGGAGAATCTCGCCGGGGTGAATTGGTCTCATCTGGTTCATGCGTCTGTCCTCCTAGTGATAATCGGTGATCTCCACATCGCACGGCGCGTCCGTCCAGGAAAAGCAGATGCGCCACTGCTGATTGATGCGGATGCTGTATTGACCCTGCCGGTCGTCACTGAGCTTCTCCAGCCGGTTGCCGGGCGGCAAGCGCAAATCCGCCAGTTCGACCGCGCAGTCGAGCATCTGCAACTTGCGTTCCGCCTGTGCGCGAAAGGCCCGGAACTGCCGGGGGCATTGCCCCTCATAGAGCGCCTGGGTCTGCTTGCACTTGAAGCTTTTAATCATGGGGGCAAGAGTATAACGAGCGGCGTTAAACGTCAAGCGTTATACGCCGATGTTGACACACCCCGCGCCAACCGGGCCTATGCACAAGAGCCTTTTCCGCTCAAACAAACCGGAAGCCATCCGCTTTACCGAGTGGGTCTGCGAAGAGGTGCTCCCCGCCATCCACCGCCAGGGCTTTTACGGCAAGGTCACCGCCGGCCAGCAGATTGCCCTGCGCAACCAGAAGATCAAGCTGATCGAGAAGTTAGTGACCAAGGATGCCTTCATCTACGAGTCCGTGCTCACCAGCCTGCGCAACGTCTGCAACCAGCTCGGTGAGCCCATGCCTAACCCAGCGCTGTTGGGCCAGGATCGCCGCCAGTTGAGTATGGAGGTGTGAGGTGCGCCAGGATGACAACACCCTCATTCAGGAGGCCAGGGACTATGCGGCCGGGATCTACACGCTCTTCTCCAATATGTCAGACGGCCCTGTCGAGGCGCTGGAGCCCTCTGCCATGATGTTGATGCTCAACCCGATCATCGACCGCCTCGATCAGGCGTTGCAGGGGGTAGCCTCTCCTGTCAGATTAACAGGCACTGAGTAGTGCGCATGTTGAGTCAACCTCAGTCCCGCGCCGCTCTGGCGCGGGGCGCTACGCAAAATCTTTAGTCCTATCCCCTTGAACTGTGAAACTTTTCACGTAGGCGCATGATATCCGCATAACCAACTGAATATATTGCCGAATAGCCGATCATAAAGCGGACATGGAAACGGACTTTGCGGAGAATAATGGTACTATTCTCCGCACATGATGCGGAGTTTTCTCTTGCCTCTGCGGAGAATAGTGGCCATAATATCCGCATATATTGCGGAGTTTAAAAAAATGTACATATGGGTCAGACCGGATTGGCCAGATTTCACTTGGATTGATGCAAGCCTCTCCAAGCTGCTCGCGCACGTATCAAGAGAACAGGGTCGGCTGCTGGGTAAAATGGAGGCGCTGGGCTTTGACCTGCGCAATGAAGCCCATCTTCGCACCCTGACAGAGGACGTGGTCAAATCCAGCGAAATCGAAGGTGAGAAGCTGGAACCCGATCAGGTCAGATCATCCATAGCGCGGCGGCTCGGTATGGATGTTGGCGGGCTTGTCCCTGTTGACCGCGATGTCGAAGGCGTGGTCGAGATGATGCTGGATGCGACGGGCAACTATGCAGAAGCCCTGACCGAGGAGAGATTGTTCGCCTGGCATGCCTCGCTGTTTCCAACGGGCCGAAGCGGAATGACCAAAATCCGGGTGGGTAACTGGCGTGACGACAGTGACGGCCCTATGCAGGTTGTTTCAGGTCCGATTGGCAGGGAAAAAGTCCACTATCAAGCTCCACCGGCAGATCGTGTACCCGATGAAATGGCGAAATTCCTGCACTGGTTTGAACAACCTGGGGATACGGACCCACTGCTCATCGCGGGGTTAGCACATTTATGGTTCGTTACCATCCACCCATTTGATGATGGCAATGGGCGTATTGCCCGTGCGTTAGCGGATATGGCGCTTGCTCGTTCGGAGAAAACCGGCCAGCGCTTCTACAGCATGTCGGCACAAATCCGCCGTGAGCACAAAGAGTATTACGATACGCTGGAATGGACACAGAAAGGCGAACTCGATGTGACGCGGTGGCAGGACTGGTTTCTGAACTGCCTGCTCCGTGCCATCGAGGGGGCGCAGGAGACATTAAGCGCCGTACTACAAAAGGCACGATTCTGGGAACGCTTTGCCAAAGAGCCTTTGAATGAACGGCAAATCAAAATTCTGAACAGGTTGCTGGATGGCTTTGAAGGCAAGCTCACCACATCGAAATGGGCAAAGATCGCCAAGTGCTCACAAGACACAGCCTACCGCGACATACTCGACCTGATGGATCGGGGCGCATTACGAAAAGACCCCGGCGGCGGGCGCAGCACTAGCTATTCATTGAGCACTGAATGATCGCTGCGACGAAGCAGGCTTTAAATTGGCAATGAGTGACAATGCTAATGGCCGCCTTTCGGCGGCCTGTTGAAGATCAGAACTCGTTAGCGTTGGTAACGATCAGGTCGTAGTTGATTTCGGTGATCTCGCCGTTGATCTCCATGTCGTGGCGATTGCATCGTAGTCGATGTAGTAGCGGAAATTTTCAGGAATTTCGGTTGTTTCTTCGATAAGGTCGTAGGCATAATCTTTGGCTGTGCCGTTAAAGAGGCTGACTTCTTCGTAGCAGTCCAGAGCATCTTCAAAACTATAGCCGAGATCGAGAAGAAAGAAGATTTGGGTGGCTTCGGTTTCATCACCAGTCACGGCCAAAAAGAGACGATTTTCATCTCCGAACCGGCGGTTTATCAGACCAGTTTCCGCTCAAACAAACCGGAAGCCATCCGCTTTACCGAGTGGGTCTGCGAAGAGGTGCTCCCCGCCATCCACCGCCAGGGCTTTTACGGCAAGGTCACCGCCGGCCAGCAGATTGCCCTGCGCAACCAGAAGATCAAGCTGATCGAGAAGTTAGTGACCAAGGATGCCTTCATCTACGAGTCCGTGCTCACCAGCCTGCGCAACGTCTGCAACCAGCTCGGTGAGCCCATGCCTAACCCAGCGCTGTTGGGCCAGGATCGCCGCCAGTTGAGTATGGAGGTGTGAGGTGCGCCAGGATGACAACACCCTCATTCAGGAGGCCAGGGACTATGCGGCCGGGATCTACACGCTCTTCTCCAATATGCCAGACGGCCCTGTCGAGGCGCTGGAGCCCTCTGCCATGATGTTGATGCTCAACCCGATCATCGACCGCCTCGATCAGGCGTTGCAGGGGGTAGCCTCTCCTGTCAGATTAACAGGCACTGAGTAGTGCGCATGTTGAGTCAACCTCAGTCCCGCGCCGCTCTGGCGCGGGGCGCTACGCAAAATCTTTAGTCCTATCCCCTTGAACTGTGAAACTTTTCACGTAGGCGCATGGAGTTCGGGAACCCAGGTCGGCTCTTGGTGGTGAATTGCGTCTTTCCCTCTCGCACTATAAGGCTCTCCTAATGAAAAGTGCTGGAGAGGATCCTATGGATCAGGACTTACATGGATTGATTATTGAGGCGAAGTCTCAGTTGGATTGTTTTTGTGCTCTCCTCAGTGGGATGCCAGATGCACCGATTGAGGACGTTGAGCCCATACATCTGCTGAGCCTGATTGCGCCAGTGAGAGAGCGCCTGGAAAAGGCCTTGGCGGTGCTGGAGTCTCGATCCTCCCCGCGAATTGCTGATGAGATAGCTTCTGATCGGGGGATGCTGATGCTGGATGAGGTCATTCAGGAGATGCGAGAGGGGCCTAAGTCAGCTGGTCCACCAACATTACCCCAAGATCGGCCGGAGAAGCGCTCTCGATGGTTTGCCCGCTCTTCTCAACGTTCCCCCTTTCCCCCCAATAAGTAGGGCTGCGCCCACCCCAAGTTTGTCCGTGTCCTGCGCTGATTGCCGGTTGGATCTCGGCTTATTGAGGCGCCTGCGCTTGGTATTTCTCATCCCCCACACCCCCTAATGAGTCGGGCTGCGCCCGCTTTCAGGCTGCGCCTGCCTTCTAAGAAGAGCAAAACTGCCCCTCGGTGGCCATTTCCTATAGGGGGGCATTCCCAAAAAGCCGTGGATTTGGGGTCTGTTTGCGCGTAAGTCATTGATTATAGAGAGAACACCATCCACGGGTTGTGTCTGAATATCCACGGGTTAGGTCTATTCCTCCATGGGTTGACGACTTTTAGCCATATGTCACTTTTTTGGCTTTTCCTTCTCTTCTTCTTCTTAAATAATTGAAAAGAAAGAAGAATAACGGTGAAAAAGGAAGAGAAAAGGCAAAAGTCCCATCCACGGGTTTTTCTATATTAGTGTTTCCTTATCCATGGGTTAGAGTTCGTTCCATGGGTTAATCCATGGATTCTAGTAAACTGAAAGTGCTATCATTTCAATGAGTTACACGAAAATATCCATGTATCCACCGGTCCACGGGTTGTTTTCCCCCTCCCCTGGAAATGAGGCCGACAATGCACCCGACTAATACCGATCTGATCACCCGCTGGCTGACGTGGAAAGAGCACAACGAAGGCCGCCAGCCTGGCACTGTAAATAAGTACTTCCGCTATCTGGAGGGGCTCGCCGCCTGGCTGCAGCAGGAGCACGAGATGGGCCTGCTGGATGCCGACCGTGCCCAGCTCGAGGCGTTTTGTGGCCTGGAGGCCCATAAGCGGGGGCTGCGTCCTGGCAGCCGTCGGCCTACGGTCGCGGCGGTGAAGGGCTTCTATGCCTGGGCTCTGAAGCAGGGCCTGCTGTTTGAAGACCCGGCTGTGACCGTGCCCTATCCCAAGAGCGGGCGCCGGCTGCCGAAGGGGATGGACCTGGTCCATGGTGAGCGGCTGATGCTGCAGCCTGATCTGGATACGTTCCTCGGGGTGCGGGATGCGGCGATCCTGTCGGTGTTCATCGGCTGCGGTCTGCGGCTGTCAGGGGTCTGTCGTCTCAATGAGTCGGATCTGGTCTGGGCGGCCGATGATCGAGGCATGGAGCGGCTGATCATCCGTGTCAGGGAGAAGGGGGATCATCAGCGGTTTGTTCCTGCCCCCCATGAAACCCGGCTGTTGATCCGTGCCTATCTGGGGCATGAGGAGCTGGCGCGAATCGACAGGATGCTGCCTGATGGTGACCAGGTGCTGTTCGTCAGTACCAAGGACATGAAGACGCCCCCACATGAGTACTACGGTGAGGCAAGGCGCATCTCTACCCGATCGGTGGGTGAGATGGTCGAGAAGTATGGCGATCAGGCGGGTATCCCAAGGGATCAGTGCCATCCTCATGCGCTTCGCCATCTGTATGGCACAGAGCTCACCGAAGATGATGTGCAGCTGCTCAAGATCCAGGCCCTGATGGGGCATAAGGATCCGAAGACCACCAAAGATTATGTGCATGTAGCGCTGCGAACCCTGGCCAAAGCAGTCGACCAAGCCAATCCGCTGTCAAAGATGGAGCTACCTGTCACCAAGCTGGCCAGACACCTATCCAAACCCTGAACACCCACCATATCTACCCCAGAGGCACCCCCGCGCTCCTTATCTGGCGCCTGAAACCCAGATTGCTGTGGCCAGCCCTTTTCTGCTATGTCTAAGACTATGGGTGTTCTGGGGCAGATGCAGCAGCCGGGGGAACGCGCAATTCAAACGGTTTCAATCTCTTGCCGCTTGAAACTATAAACTGCGCATTATTCACAAAGACGCAGTTTACACACACCATGCCTATGTTGGATCAGTGGGTTACGAGAGACGACAAACCACAAAGGCGCAATTCAACTCTCAGAATCACACCACCAGCACAGTAAGACAGCGGGGGTGGGGGCTCGGCATAGCAACATCCCACAGCCCACAAGGGGGGGTGGGTACCTCTATATCTGCACTCTCTTTAATTCCTGAGTTCGGGCTCGAGGCGAAAAATGGAAAAAACTGCGGTGATATATGCTCGGGTTTCCACTGCCCGGCAAGCTGAAGATGAGCTGCCGCTGGAGTCACAGATCCAGCAGTGCGCGGCAAAGGCGGAGTCCCTTGGGGCGCGGGTGGATCGGATCTTTGTGGATGAAGGCCGATCCGGCCGGTATGACGACCGTCCCGACTTCCAGGCAGCCATCGCATACTGCGAGGTGATGAGCCCAGACTACCTAATCACTTGGTCTACCAGCCGATTTGCCCGAAACAAGATCGACGCGGGCATGTACAAACTGCGTCTGGCAAAAGCGGGTATTGATATTCAGTATGTGAGCTTGAATATCGACCGCAACACAGACGGTGGCTGGGTGACTGAGAGCGTCCTGGAACTCTTTGACGAGCTCTATAGCCGGCAGGTTTCTGCGGACACCACCCGTTCCATGCTCAAGAATGCACAAGAAGGATATTTCAATGGCGGCCGAGTCCCGTTCGGCTAAGAAGCTTATCCGGCGCCAGACAATCCAAAGAGAAAACGCCTCCGCCCACGCGCTGATGAAGCCCCTGTGGTCCGTGAAATCTTTGACATGCGATCCAGGGGGATGGGCGCACTGACCATTGCCATCAACCTTCAGGATCGGGGTGTCACCAACCGCGGGAAATCATGGACCAAATCCAGCATTTTGGCGTTGCTGCGGAATGATGCTGTTGCGGGACGGGTAGTCTTTGGCAGGCGCGACCGCGCTACCCGCTGTAAAAAGCCTCGAGATCAGTGGATTATCGTCCAGGCACATGATCCCCTGGTTCCTCTTGATCTGTGGGATACCGTTCAATCCATGATGGATGGTGCGACTGCTGGTGATAATAAGGGGTCTCCGAAGAGTACCTACCTGTTCACGGGCATCCTTCGCTGCAATGATGGTTCCAGCATGCAGATTGAATCAGGCAAAAGTGGAACCGGTAAGCGATATTGGTATTACAATTGCCGCTTAGCCCAGAAAAAAGGATCCGGAAATAATCGGCGAATCTCGGCCAGGTCGTTTGATGAATGGATGGTTGGGGTAATCCTGGACCGGGTTTTTACCAGGAGTTTTCTATCTGATGTGGTCCGGGATCTGAATGAGGCCTGTGGCACTTGGGTGAAGGATCACAGAAAGCGTCGTCAGGCCATTTCCAGCGCCTTGTCAGCTGTTGAGGAAAGAAATTCGAAAATATACGAGCTCTTTGAAACCTACGGAAGGGACACCCCGAATCTGGGAGATTTAACCAAGCGGCTACGTGAAAACAATAAAAGAATTGGCGAGTTAGAGCGGAAGTTGGCGGGGATTGATGCAGAAGAACAGCCGAAACTCACTGTTTCTCAAGAGGATATTGCTGAATTGGAGAGGGCTTTACGCTATATTATCAATACAACAGAAAGCCCGAAGAAGCTGCGACACTTCTTCGGGACATTCATTGATCGGATAATTTTGGGTGACGACTCGGTGCGGATTGAATACCGCCCCGAGTCGTTGATCAAAAACCAGGAACCGATAAAGGTTCCCAGTAAGGCAATATGGCTCCCCGGGACAGGCTCGAACTGCCGACCTAGTGATTAACAGTCACCCGCTCTACCGACTGAGCTACCGGGGAATTGCATTGAGGCGCGAATATTAATGACCTCTCCGGCCCTCGTCAATAGTCTGGGCGAGAAAAATTAGTTGCAGGTCAGTTTTTTTCCGCCCGCCCCTTTGTCCGAGATGCGTATTCGGCCGGGGTTGCCGAAGATGAGGGCTTTGGGGGGGATCTCTGCTGAGCTGCTGCAGAAGGTGATGGTGGCGTTGTAACCTGAGGCCCAGCCGTTGGGATCGAAGCGGATCAGGGGCCTGCCGGAGGTGGTGGTTATCCGTACTGGGGTGTTTGAGGGCGTTTGCCAGACGCGCAGCCGTAGATCTCCCTGGTCTGCCTTTTTGTTCCTGTTGCGATCGAGAAAAAGCAGGATACCCTGGTGCCACTCGGTGCTTTTCAGGCAGTTGATACCATCGCGGCTGGGGCAGAGAATCGCGTAATCGGTTTGCTGGATGGCGCTGATGCGAGCCATCTGAAGGTGTGTCAGAAAGCTCTGCAGGCTGCTGTGCAGCTGGTTCTGTGCGCTGAAATGACGGTACTCGGGAACCCCTACGCCGATCAGGATCAGCGCGACGCTGAGCACCGAGGTGAGTTCCACGAGAGAGAAACCGCAGGCGCGGGCGCGCCTGGCCTGTGTAGGGGTGACGTCCATGTCGTGCCCTCTTGAGCGGATTGTGATCGTTTCCTGTTAGAGCCTAGCTCCTCTCCTTCCACTTACAAGGCGATCTCTCAGCTCAAAACGCTTTCGATCCGGTCGAGGGCGTTTTGCAGATTTGTCATGCTGGTGGCGATGGATATCCTGACATGGCCGCCGAGGCCGAATGCGGAGCCGGGCACCAGGGCCACGCCGGCCTGTTCGATCAGATATTCCGCCAACTCCAGGTCGTTGCTGACACCGCCGATCGATTCCAGCGCCCCTTCGATATTAGGGAAGAGATAGAAGGTGCCGTCGGCCGGCAGACAGGAGATGCCGGGCATCGTGTTGAGCCGTTCCAGTACATAGTCGTGACGCTCTTTGAACGAGGTGAGCATCTCCTTGATGCACTCTTGGGGCCCCTCCAGCGCCGTTTGTGCCGCTACTTGGGAGATGGAGGTGGGATTGGAGGTGCTCTGGGATTGGATCTTCTTCATCGCCTTGATGATATTGGCGGGGCCGCCGGCGTAGCCGATGCGCCAGCCGGTCATCGAATAGGCTTTGGAGACGCCGTTCAGTACCAAAGTGCGGTTGGCGAGGTCGGGGCAGGCCATCAGGATGTTGCAGAAGGGCTCGTCCGACCAGAGGATGTGTTCGTACATGTCGTCGGTGGCGATCAGCAGCTTAGGGTGCTCCCGCAACACCTCGCCCAACGCCTCCAGCTCCTGACGGCTATAGGCGATGCCGGTGGGGTTGGAGGGGCTGTTGATCACCACCAGCTTGGTCAAGCTGGTGATCGCCGCCTGCAGTTGGGCCGGAGTGATCTTGAAGTGCTGCGAGGCATCGGCGTGCACGTAGACCGGCACACCGCCCGCTAGCAGCGCCATGTCAGGGTAGGAGACCCAGTAGGGCACCGGGATGATCACCTCGTCGCCGGGCTCCACCACCGCCTGGGCTAGGTTGTAGAAGCTCTGTTTGCCGCCGCAGGAGACCAGGATTTGGTCTGCTGCGTAGTCGAGACCGTTGTCCTGCTTGAATTTGTGGATGATCGCCTGTTTCAGTCCGGGGGTGCCGTCCACCGCTGTGTATTTGGTGAAGCCGTCGTTGATCGCCTGGATCGCGGCGGCCTTGATGTGTTCCGGAGTGTCGAAGTCGGGCTCACCAGCGCCCAGCCCGATTACATCTTTACCCGCAGCGCGCATCTCGCTGGCACGGGCGGTGATCGCCAGGGTGGGCGAGGGTTTGATCGCCTGTACGCGAGTGGAGAATAAGCTGTTCATCTACAAATTCCGTAACTGGAGGTTGAAAAGCATAATGCCGATAAGCTGACACGATTCCGGCATGTCGGCGTGTAATAATATCCAATTACCCTTAGATGCAGAATCCCCGATGGTGAAACAATTTCAATTGGCCTCCCGATTCGACCCGGCTGGCGATCAGCCCAGTGCAATCGAGCGGCTGGTAGAGGGTATCCACGATGGTGAGGCGGGTATGACTTTGCTCGGCGTGACCGGCTCGGGCAAGACCTTCACTATCGCCAACGTGATCCAGCAGGTGCGGCGTCCGACATTGGTCCTGGCCCACAATAAGACCCTGGCGGCCCAGCTTTACGGCGAGTTCAAGGAGTTTTTCCCCAATAACTCAGTGGAATATTTTGTCTCCTACTACGACTACTACCAGCCCGAGGCCTATGTGCCGGCCTCCGATACCTTCATCGAAAAGGACGCCTCGATCAACGAGCACATTGAGCAGATGCGTCTCTCCGCCACCAAGGCGCTGCTGGAGCGCAACGACACCATCATCGTCGCCACCGTCTCGGCGATCTACGGCCTGGGTGATCCACGCTCCTACCTGAGCATGATGCTGCACCTCTCCCGTGGTGACATCATCAACCAGCGCGATATCCTGCAGCGTCTTGCTGAGCTGCAGTACAAACGCAATGATGTGGAGCTGCATCGCGCCACCTTCCGGGTGCGCGGTGAGGTGATCGACATCTACCCGGCTGAGTCGGACGCCGAGGCGCTGCGGGTGGAGCTGTTCGATGACGAGGTGGAGCGGCTCACCCTGTTCGACCCGCTCACCGGCGAGCTGCTGCGTAAGGTGCCGCGTTACTCGATCTATCCGAAGAGCCACTATGTCACCCCCCGCGAGACCCTGCTGGCGGCGGTGGATCAGATCAAAGAAGAGCTAAAGGGGCGTCTGGATCAGCTGGAGTCGGCCAACAAACTGGTGGAGCGACAGCGGCTTGAGCAGCGCACCCGTTTCGATATCGAGATGATCCTGGAGCTGGGTTACTGCTCCGGCATCGAGAATTACTCCCGCTACCTTTCCGGACGTGGTTCCGGTGAGGCGCCGCCGACCCTGTTTGACTACCTGCCGGACGAGGCCCTATTGGTGGTGGATGAGAGTCACGTCACCATCCCGCAGATCGGCGGCATGTATCGGGGCGACCGATCGCGCAAGGAGACCCTGGTGGAGTATGGCTTTCGTCTGCCCTCGGCGCTCGACAACCGGCCGATGCGCTTCGACGAGTATGAGGCGCGCTCGCCCCAGACCATCTATGTCTCCGCCACCCCGCGTGAGTACGAGATCGAACGCTCCGGCGCTATCGTTGAACAGGTGGTCCGCCCCACCGGTCTACTCGACCCCGAGCTGGAGGTGCGCCCTGCCACCAGCCAGGTCGACGATCTGCTCTCCGAGATCGGCCAGCGGGTGGAGCAGAGCGAGCGGGTGCTGGTCACCACCCTGACTAAGCGCATGGCGGAGGATCTCACCGACTATCTGCACGATCACGATGTGAAGGTGCGCTATCTACACTCCGATATTGATACCGTGGAGCGGGTGGAGATCATCCGCGACCTGCGTCTCGGTGAGTTCGACGTGCTGGTGGGCATCAACCTGTTGCGCGAAGGGCTCGATATGCCAGAGGTCTCGCTGGTGGCGATTCTGGATGCCGACAAGGAGGGCTTTCTGCGCTCCGAAGGCGCGCTGATCCAGACCATCGGCCGGGCCGCGCGCAACGCCAACGGCAAGGCGATCCTCTATGCGGATGAGATCACCGGATCGATGCGCCGCGCCATCGACGAGACCGAGCGCCGCCGCAGCAAACAGATCGCCCATAATGAGGCTCACGGCATCACTCCGGAGACCATCCGCAAATCAGTTGCCGACATTCTGGAGGGAGCCTATCCCGGTGCCCCGGGGTCAGCCAAACGCTATGCTAAAGTGGTGGAGGAGCAGGCGGAGTATGCGGCCCTGTCACCACGGCAGATGGCCAAACGCATCAAGGCGCTGGAGGATGAGATGTACCAGCACGCGCGGGATCTGGAGTTCGAGGAGGCGGCCAGGGTGCGCGATAAAATCCGTGAGTTGGAAGTACAGGGTGTGCTGGCATAGTCACGGATGAAGTCTCTAACGACTGATTTGTTTTGGTTTAAGTTGACAGGCCAGGAATAATTAGTTATGAAAAACGTGACTCCGTTCACGTTTTGTTGGTTGCGTAGATTTTGTAATCACCTTTCCAGGATGGATGTTGGTAGTTCATAGGACCTCTGGGGGGATGGCATGGGTAGTGATAGGTTCGGGATGATTCGCGACATCGTCGATGAGACCCGCTACGTCGGCCGGATGACGGGACGTTCGGAGATCAGTCGGTCGGTGTTGGCGGCGATGGAGCGCGTTCCCCGGGAGCAGTTTGTGGGGCCGGCGATGCTGCAGCACGCCTTCGATAACAGTCCCTTGCCGATCGGCTCAGGGCAGACTATCTCCCAGCCGTTTATCGTCGCCCTGATGACCGATGTGGCGGCGCCGGAAACCCATGACAAGGTGCTCGAGGTGGGGACCGGATCGGGATACCAGACTGCGATTCTGGCGGAGCTGGTCAATCAACTCTATACCGTTGAGATCCTGCCTGAGATGGCGCGGGCCGCTAGGCAGCGCCTTGATACCATTGGCTACAACAACATCCACTACCGGGTTGGGGATGGCCGCAATGGCTGGGCGGAAGAGGCGCCTTTCGACATCATCCTGGTAACCGCGGCCGCAGTGGAGGTTCCGCCGACGCTGATCGAGCAGCTGCGGCCTGGTGGGCGCATGGTGTTGCCGGTGGGTGAGCGCTACGCCGCACAGGAGTTGGTGTTGCTGGAGAAGGATGATCAGGGCGCAGTTTCCCTGTCGAGTCTATTGCCGGTGGCCTTTGTTCCCCTGACCAGCGGCCACTGAGTTTTCAGTCCGACAACGGGGCTTCCGTGGCTCTGGCCAGAGCTGCCTCGATAAATCGCACAAAGGCCCTTGCAATTCGATCCCGGCTGCATGTATTATTCCGCGCTCTTCAGGCGCGTAGCTCAGTTGGTTAGAGCACCACCTTGACATGGTGGGGGTCGTTGGTTCGAATCCAATCGCGCCTACCAAATAATAAGGGCTTACGACTTTCGTAGGCCTTTTTTCGTTTCGAGAACAGGTGCGGGGTGTATCCTGTGGGGCAGGCGGTCGGAGTCACTGCTATTAATCCGGCAGCCTATGTCTGCTAAAGCAGGGGATGTTTGAGTGACTCCAGAAAGCCTGTCGGGGGGAGGGAGGCAATTAGCATGGCTCAAATGCCGGCACGACGGTTGTTGGTTACGGGCGGGGCGGGTTTTATCGGCTCGGCGGTGATCCGCTATCTGATCAATGAGACAGACCACCATGTGGTTAATCTCGATAAACTCACCTACGCGGGCAATCTGGAGTCGCTGGCTGCGGTGGACGGCAGCGAACGCTACGCCTTCGAGCGGGTCGATATCTGCGACCAGGCGGAGGTCGACCGGGTGTTCCGTGAGCATCATCCGGACCTGGTGATGCACCTCGCCGCCGAATCCCATGTCGATCGCTCGATTAGCGGTCCGGCGGAGTTCATTCAGACCAACATCACCGGCAGCTATGTGATGCTGGAGGCGGCGCGCCAATACTGGTCTGGCCTGGAGGGTCCCGCCAAAGCGCGGTTTCGCTTCCACCATATCTCCACCGATGAGGTCTACGGTGACCTGGAGGGGACTGACGATCTCTTTACAGAAGAGACCCCCTACGCGCCGAGTTCTCCCTATTCCGCCTCCAAGGCGAGTTCCGATCACCTGGTGCGCGCCTGGAACCGCACCTACAGGTTGCCGGTGGTGATCACCAACTGCTCCAACAACTACGGCCCCTATCAGTTCCCCGAGAAGCTGATCCCGCTGGTGATCCTCAACGCGGTGGCTGGTAAGCCCCTGCCGATCTACGGTAAGGGGGATCAGATCCGCGACTGGCTGCAGGTTGAAGATCATGCCCGCGCGCTGGTGAAGGTGGCGCTGGAGGGGCGGGATGGCGAGACCTACAATATCGGCGGCCATAACGAGAAGACCAATCTTGAGGTGGTTAAAACACTCTGTTCGATCCTCGATGAGCTGCGCCCGGAGCACCCCGAGGGCATCCAACGCTATGAAGAGCTGATCACCTACGTGGCTGATCGCCCCGGTCACGATCTGCGCTATGCAATCGATGCCTCCAAGATCGAACGGGATCTGGGTTGGACGCCAGACGAGACCTTCGAGAGCGGTATCCGAAAGACAGTGGAGTGGTATCTCGACAACGCCGGCTGGGTGGAGAATGTGGCCAGTGGCGAGTATCGCAAATGGATCGAGAGCAACTACGACAAACGGGGGGGATGAGTGAGAAAGGGAATTATTCTGGCGGGGGGCTCAGGTACCCGGCTCTATCCGGTGACGCAGGTTGTCTCCAAGCAGCTGTTGCCAATCTACGACAAACCGATGATCTACTATCCCCTGACCACGCTGATGCTGGCGGGGATCCGGGACGTGCTTATCATCTCCACCCCTCAGGATACGCCCCGCTTCGAGCAGCTGTTGGGCGATGGTTCCCTGTGGGGCATGAACCTCTCCTATGCGGTGCAGCCCACTCCCGACGGCCTGGCCCAGGCCTTCATTATCGGCGCTGACTTTATCGGTAACGATCCCTGTGCCCTAGTGCTCGGGGACAACGTCTTTTTTGGCCATGAACTGGCCACCGATCTGCTGCATGCGGCCGAGCGTGAAACCGGTGCCACCGTGTTCGCCTACCAGGTCAATGACCCGGAGCGCTACGGTGTGGTCGAGTTCGACAGGTCCGGTAAGGTGATCAGCCTGGAAGAGAAGCCGGAGCAGCCCAAGTCCCGCTACGCGGTGACCGGCCTTTATTTCTATGACAATCAGGTGGTCGATATCGCCCGTGATCTGAAGCCCTCCGCCAGGGGCGAGCTGGAGATTACCGACCTCAACAAGCGCTATCTGGAGGCGGGGGAGTTGACCGTCTCCCTGATGGGGCGCGGCTATGCCTGGCTCGATACCGGCACCCATTGGTCGTTGATCGAGGCCTCCCAGTTTATCGAGACCATCGAGCGGCGGCAAGGTCTGAAGATCGCTTGTCCGGAAGAGGTCGCCTGGCGTTCCGGCTTCATCGACGACGAGCAGCTTGAGCGGCTGGTCGAGCCGCTGAAGAAGAGCGGCTATGGGCAATATCTGCTTGCGTTACTGCAGGAAGGGTATTAGCGATGCGTGTGACACCGACTTCGATTCCTGATGTGCTGGTGATCGAGCCACAGATCTTTGGTGACAGCCGGGGCTTCTTTCTCGAGAGCTTCAATGCCAAGGCGTTTCAACAAGCGACAGGATCGGATGTGAGATTTGTGCAGGACAACCACTCACGTTCCCAGCGCAACGTCCTGCGCGGGCTGCATTATCAGATCCAGCAGCCCCAGGGCAAGCTGGTGCGTGTAGCCCAGGGGGCGGTGTTCGATGTGGCAGTGGATATCCGTCGATCCTCCCCCAGCTTTGGCCAGTGGGTGGGGGTGGAGCTGACCGAAGAGAATCACCGCCAGCTGTGGGTGCCGGCAGGTTTCGCCCACGGCTTCGTGGTGCTCAGCGAGAGCGCGGACTTCCTCTACAAGACCACCGACTACTACGCCCCTGAACATGAACGCTGCATCCGCTGGGATGACCCGGAGATCGGCATCGAATGGCCAATAAATGCTGATCTGCAGCTGTCGTCGAAAGATAAAGAAGGTCTCTTGCTCCGTCAGGCCGAGGTGTTTGCATGAGAATCATGCTTACAGGCGTCAACGGTCAGGTTGGTTGGGAACTCGCAAGAAGCTTGATGCCGCTGGGAGAAGTGGTAGCGTTAAATCGGACTCAGTGTGATCTATCAAGGCCGGAAACTATTCCTCGCATCGTGCAAGAGATAAGGCCGGATGTGATCGTCAATGCAGCTGCCTACACTGCTGTGGACAAGGCGGAAGAAGAAGAGGAGCTGGCGACAACCATCAATGGTACTTCAGTGGGTGTTATCGCCGAGGAAGCTCTAAAGCTAAACGCCCTTCTTATTCATTATTCCACCGATTATGTCTTCGATGGGACGAAGCTAGAACCCTATACAGAAGAAGATATTCCTAATCCCATAAATGCCTATGGGCGCAGTAAGCTTGCCGGTGAAAAAGCTGTTATTCAATCAAGGTGTGACCACTTAATTCTACGCACTACATGGGTTTATGCAGCGCGCGGTAATAACTTTCTTAAAACCATATTACGATTAGCTCAAGAGCGTAAAGAATTACGCATTGTTGCAGATCAGTATGGCGCTCCAACCTGGGCGCGTAATATTGCAGATGCAACAGCTCACATACTGCTTGCTGTACAAAAAGAACGACAGACTGGTGTGGGCGTATCTGGCACATACCATCTCTGCGCTAGTGGAAAAACAACATGGCATGGTTTTTCCAGAGCTATCATTGCGAGAGCCAGTCAATTCGACATTGCAGGAAGAATCAAAACAAGAAGTGTTTTGCCGATTGCTACCGAAGATTACCCACTCCCTGCGCCGAGACCCAAAAATTCACAGATGGACTCAAGTTCACTGGCAACACGCTTTGGAGTGACTATGCCGGAGTGGCATCATGCCATGGCGTTGTGTACGGAAGAGGTACTTGAAGCACAATGAATCCTCATGAAAATCATCCCACCTCATTGATTTTCTTGACCAAAAGCATTTTTCTGCATCGTGAACTCATCATACAGATGACTAAACGAGAAGTAGTGGGCCGTTACAAAGGCTCCTATGCAGGATTGCTTTGGTCATTTATCAATCCAGTTCTCATGTTGGTTGTTTATACTTTTGTTTTTTCCGTTGTCTTTAAAACAAAGTGGGGAATAGGCAATGAAGAAAGTAATACTAGCTTTGCAGTTATATTGTTCGCTGGTCTGATTGCACATGGACTTCTTGCAGAAGTATTAAATCGAGCTCCTGGACTCATCCTCGGTAATATTAATTATGTAAAAAAAGTTGTTTTTCCTTTGGAGATGTTACCTCTTATTAGTCTTGGCTCAGCCATATTTCACAGTTTTGTAAGCCTTGCTGTTTTATTGCTTGCTTTATTTTTTTTGAATGGTTCTTTGTCTTGGACTGTGCTGCTGATTCCCATTGTATTGCTGCCGTTGATCATTTTGATGTTAGGAATTTCCATGGCGTTGGCCTCATTAGGCGTTTATGTTCGTGATATAGGGCAGACGACTGGAATAATTACAACCATACTTTTGTTTCTTTCGCCCGTATTTTTCCCACTAAGCGCTATGCCGGTAAAATACCATTCTTACATCATGGCTAATCCGCTTACGTTTATTATTGAGCAAGCTAGAGAAGTGTTGATTTGGGGTAATCAACCCGATTGGTATGGATTATCCATATATGCGCTAGTTTCGATTAGCATTTTATGGCTTGGGTACGCGTGGTTTCAAAAAACCCGAAAGGGATTTGCAGATGTCCTCTAATGATTTCGTGATTCGTGCAAATAATCTAAGTAAGTGCTATCAAATCTATGATGCTCCTCATGATCGCCTTAAGCAATTTACTTTACCGAGGATGCAGAAATTAGTTGGAATAAAACAAGAACAATACTTTAAAGAGTTTTGGGCACTAAAAGATGTTTCATTCGAAATTAAGAGAGGAGAAACCGTTGGCATCATTGGGCGTAATGGTTCAGGAAAGTCCACGCTGCTCCAGCTCATTTGCGGCACTCTAACACCAAGCAATGGTACTGTAGAAATAAATGGCCGTGTAGCAGCACTTTTAGAACTTGGCTCTGGTTTTAATCCAGAATATTCTGGACGTGACAACATCTACATGTATGCGTCGGTGCTAGGGCTTTCAACCGAAGAAGTCGATAAACGATATGAGAAAATAGTTGCCTTTGCAGATATAGGCGACTTTATTGAGCAAGCAATAAAGACATACTCAAGTGGGATGACTATGCGATTAGCGTTTGCGGTTATAGCGCACGTTGATGCGGATATTCTGGTGATTGATGAAGCACTGGCAGTTGGGGATGCAATTTTTACACAGAAATGTATGCGGTTCTTACGGCGATTTATGGAATTTGGAACGGTATTGTTTGTTAGTCACGATGTGAATGCCATTAATAATATGTGCCAACAATCTATCTGGCTATCTGATGGGGAAATAAGAATGTTTGCTGATGCAGAGAAAGTAAGCAAGGAATATACCCAGTATTGTAATCAGGAAGTCTATGGTGAGAGCGTTAAGCTGAATTCTATAAAAAAACCTAAAGTGCTTGATGATAAAAGTAACAAACCAGAAGAAGATGACACTAGAATTAGTTTTTTTGAAGATATAGCAAATTCTGATGGTTGGAAAACGGGTGCGGCTGAGGTCGTTGGGGTCGAGATTATGACCGTTGACGAAAGACCAGTCACATTGGCGGCCGGTGGTGAAAGGGTGCTGCTGATAATACGCGTGAACATTAATCAAACGTTGTTGAGTCCTATCGTTGGGTTTTTCGTAAAGGATAAACTTGGGCAGTCCCTATTTGGTGAGCACACATACACTTATGTGCAGCCGCCTTGTTCCGCCCATGCTGGAGATGTTCTTGAAGCTAAATACATTTTTAACCTACCATTACTTCCTAATGGTGACTATTCTATGACGGTTTCTATTGCTGATGGCACCCCAGAAAATCACACACAACACCACTGGCTGCACGATGCAGTAATTATCCATGTTCAATCAAAAAAACTCCGTTATGGGTTAGTCGGGATACCTTTTGAATCAGTTTCGATGTCAAAAATCTAGAGAATTAATAAGTAAGATGGAGAGTATTTGTAATATACCGACACTCGTAGCATCAGATCGACGTGTTACTGTGGGGAGATTTACATATGGAGAGCCTCGTTTAATGCTGTGGGATGAAGATGAGCGGATTGAGATTGGCTCATTTTGTTCAATTGCTGATAACGTGACTATTTTTGCTGGCGGAGAACATAATTCCGCTTGGGTTACAACCTACCCTTTACGGATAGCATTGGGAGATGAATTGGCTGGAAAAGATGGTCATCCTGCTAGTAAGGGGCCGACCACAATTGGTCATGATGTGTGGATTGGGTTTGGTGCAACTATCCTCTCTGGTGTGACCATTGGTAATGGAGCAATTATTGGTGCTTGTTCCGTGGTGGTAAAAGATGTTCCGCCTTACCAGATTGTAGCTGGAAATCCAGCTGGAATAATTAGGCAGCGATTCAATGACGAACATATTAAGAAATTATGTGATATTCAGTGGTGGAACTGGCCACTAAGCCGAATTAAGAAATATGCCCATTTGCTTTGTGGGCCTGACGTTAATTCATTTATTCAGAAGATTCAGTTAAATGATTTTTGATCACCACATGAATGAACCTGTCTTGATTAATCCTGCCCGATTGAGTTCATCAGCATGGTCAGGACATATACCGTTTGGTTCTACTCTTATAACCTGGCTAAATCCAAGAATATTTGTTGAGTTAGGCACCCATACGGGTAATTCCTATCTCGCTTTTTGTCAAACAGTGGTGGAAAGTAAATTAGGTTCCAAATGCTATGCGGTAGATACATGGTTAGGGGATGAACACTCATTTTATTATGGAGAAGAGGTATTTCAGGACCTTAGTGAATACCATAATAAGCATTATTCAAGATTTTCAACGCTGATGCGGATGACGTTTGATGATGCTGCACCTTATTTCAGTGAAGGCTCCATAGATCTTTTGCATATCGATGGGCTGCATACATATGATGCAGTTAAGCATGATTTTGAAACGTGGCTGCCAAAAATGTCGAAAAATGGCGTCATTCTTTTTCATGATATCAATGTTAGGGAGCGTGGTTTTGGTGTCTTTAAACTATGGGAAGAACTGCAGCAAATCTACCCAAGTATTGAGTTTGATCATTCTTTCGGGCTTGGTGTGTTATTTGTCGGGTCTGCACCATCTGATGAAGTAAAAGCCATCATAGCTGAGTGGTCGAATAAGGAATATGCAGAAAACGCAAAAAAGTTGTTTGCTTTTTTGGGTGATCGCATCGTACAACGACATGAGATAAACACCTTAAATCAGGATTTGGCGAAAAATAAGGGGACTATCGCCAATTTGAATCAGGCCGTAACTGAGCGTGATGAGGAGATCAATGTCCTCAATCAGGGGTTGGCCGAACGTGAAAACAGCATCTCCAATTTGAATCAGGCCATAACTGAGCGGGATGAGGAGATCACCACCCTCAATCAGGGGTTGGCTGAATGTAAAGGGACTATCGCCAATTTGAATCAGACCGTAACTGAGCGGGATGAGGAGATCACCACCCTCAATCAGGGGTTGGCTGAATGTAAAGGGACTATCGCCAATTTGAATCAGACCGTAACTGAGCGGGATGAGGAGATTGCCACCCTCAATCAGGGGTTGGCCAAATGTGAAGGGACTATCGACAATTTGAATCAGGCCGTAACTGAGCGTGATGAGGAGATTACCATCCTCAATCAGTGGTTGGCCGAATATGAAGGGACTATCGCCAATTTGAATCAAGCCGTAACTGAGCGTGATGAGGAGATCACCACCCTCAATCAGGGGTTGGCCGAACGTGAAAACAGTATCTCCAATTTGAATCAGGCCGTAACTGAGCGTGATGAGGAGATCACCACACTCAATCAGGAGTTGGCCGAACGTGAAAACAGTATCTCCAATTTGAATCAGGCCGTAACTGAGCGTGATGAGGAGATCACCACCCTCAATCAGAACTTGGTCGAACGTGAAGGGAGTATCGCCAATTTGAATCAGACCGTAACTGAGCGAGAGGAAGAGATTAGCACCTTGAACCAAGGTTTAGCCGAGCGTGAGGGACATATCTCAGATTTGAATCAGACTTATACTGAGCAGGAGGAGAAGATTAATGACCTCAACAAGAGGATGGTCGAGCGTGATGCTGTAATTGCATCATTGCAGATGGCTCTAAAAGAGAGAGACCAATCTATAGTTGCTCGAGATTATGCTATCAATGAATACAAAAAATCCACATCATGGCGAGTGACGCGCCCGCTTAGATATCTTAAGTATAAGTACTTGTTCGCTATTAAGATAGAAAAATCTCTGATTAACGCGCTTGTGAATGTGCCAGTAGCTATACGGCAGTGGGGATTTGATGGGTTGTATCTCCGGATTTCGAGAAGATTTCGCGAAGGCGGCTTCCGTATGCTCTTGGGGCGCTCTAACGCCTTCGCACTAGAAATGACGCAACACTCTTCCAATATTCGAGTGGTGGATGAATTCCGAAAGAATAACGGTGCAGCGGCAGAAGTACATCATAGAGATGATCATCTTGAATTAAGTCATGCTGTCGTTGAAACATCATCGAATTCTCGTAAAATCGCGTACATCATTAATGAGCATGATTTGATGACTCAACTTTACAGAGTCATCAATTATTCAGAAGCATTGGTGGAGCTTGGATATGAATGCCAGGTTATCCGCGATAGCGAACTCACTGATAATACTAAGATAAATGCAGATATTTTAGTTCTCAATCGCATTGTTTGGTCACCCAATATTGATGTGCTGATCAATCAATTTAAAAATGACGGGCGGCCAGTTATTTTTGATATAGACGACTTTGTGTTCGATTCGTCTCAGATTTCACTTCTCCGAGCTACTAATGGCTATGGTGACGAAGATTTACAACGAACCCTTTCCTTCATGGAGGGCGTTGCTAAAACCATGAAAATGTCTGATGTTGTTACTGCTTCAACTTTTGCCCTCATGGAGAGAGTGGAGAAACTGGGAATACCATCCTATGTTCTGCCGAACAACATTGGGAAGAATCAAATTGATCTCGCTGAAAATATCAAGATATGTAGGCAGGCGGAATCGTCGTCCTTGAGTAAAATAATCCGCATAGGATACTTCAGTGGCACGAAAACGCACGAAGAGGACTTTGCTGAATGTGCGGAGGCCCTGCGAGCTACACTTTTGGAGTGCCCTGATGTTGAACTTTTGATCGTAGGACACCTTGATCTGCCTTCTAGTTTCAATGAATACGAAAACCGTATTAGCAGAAAGCCATTGATGATTTATGAGGATATGCTCAGAGAGATGGCTACTGTTGATATCAATCTCGCACCACTTGAGCTAAACAATACCTTTACTGATTGTAAAAGCGAGCTAAAAATATTTGAAGCTGCACTCTTTGGGATTCCTACGATTGCTTCTTCAACTACGACATTTGCAGCGACGATTGCGCACGGTAGGACGGGGTTCTTGGCTGCAGATCAAGAAGAATGGCATAAAGCACTTATTCAGCTTGTAAGAGACCGGGAACTTCGCCTTCAACTTGGCGAAGCTGCCCATGATGAAATTGCTGCTCGTTACTCTATTCGAACTGCTGTCTGGGAAGCAAAAGCAATCTACGATGCAGCATTTTCCAAATCGTTACGCCGAAAGCCTGAACCTCAAGCAGCATCATTAACGTTGGAAAGTCGGCCATTGATTACTATTGTGTCGGTGCTCTATCGCAAAGCGCGTGAGGTCCGGTATTTTCTTGAAGCTCTCAGACGCCAAGACTTTTCCGGAAGATTCGAAGTAATATTAGTTGATGACATGTCTCCTGATGACTCTGTCGCTGTTGTAAATGACTTTAAAAAATGGATGGGGAATACAGCTGATGCAAAGCGGATAGTTGATATCCGGATTCTGAGCAATGGGAGCAACATAGGGAATTGCGGTAGTCGCAACAAGGCTATAAAAGAGGCTTGTGGCGACATCATTATTGTTGTCGATGCGGATTGCATGTTTAACCGTTCTTTTCTTTCTTCTCACTACAGTGCGTATTTGAAGGGTGATTGTGATGTCTCTATTGGTCCGATAAATATCGAAACGAATGAGAAGGCACCATTTTCAGTTCTTGGGCAACATGAGGCCTCGCCCTCTTTTGCGGAAACTGAAAATCTACAGCAAGACCCAGTAAACTCAGCGAGCTTTGTTAATTGTATTACACGGAATTTTTCAATCCGGCGCGCATTCTTGAATGAGGTTCTTCAGGCCCCTCTGTTTGATGAAGTGTTCAGCTATTCTTCTGATCCTCTCTCCGGCTTTGGTTGGGAGGATGTTGAAATGGGCTATCGTTTATATGTGTCTGGCGCCCGTATCAAGTATTTGCCGGACACAGTTTCTATTCACGTTTCCCATGAGTCATCTGCAAATGAATCTGAAAAGCCGCTACGTTCCCTGCGAAATTTCCGTAGGCTCTTCGAAAAACATCCGGACATTCTGACAGCGTCTCGACAATGGAGTACAAAAACCTACGATGCCATTCTTGGGTGGTCGCGATCTGTTGGCTCTAACCTAGATGAGAACGCTGACTATCTGTGGTTACAGAAGCGCTTTCGTCGTTATGAGCAGGCCCCCATCTTCGTTGATAGATCACGGAAGCTGCGAATTCTGACATATCGCTGGCATGTTCCACATCAGTATGAGTTATATAAAACTGGCCATGATTTTACGCTGGTAACTGGCGCTGGTACTGGATTATGTGAGCATTGGGAGTATGGAAAGCGGCCTATGCCAGCCAATTGCCGTATGCTGCCTGCTGAACAAGTTGATGTTAGTGATTTTGACTTGGCTGTGCTGCATTTTGATGAAAGCGCTTTGCGACCAGATCTCTGCAATGGTCTTGTGCCATCGGATTGGGGAGAAACTCTACGCTGGTTTATCCATAATGTTGATCTTCCGAAGGTGGCAATTTGTCACGGAACACCGCAATTTGTCGGTCAGTATGATAGTAATTATGTTGCTTCTGATTTAGGGCAAATATTGGACGATGAACGAATGTCCTTGGTAAATTTACTTGGTGATATCCCGGTAGTTTGTAATAGTCATCAAGCAGAATCAGAATGGGGCTTTCAAAATAGCAGAACAATCTGGCATGGATTTGCTCCAGACGAGTTTCCTCCGGCTCGTTGTGATGGAGATGTTTTAGTTATGCAAAGGGATGCACTGCGAAATCGACCTCATTATAACGGGCTATTTGTTTATGAAGATGTTAAGAAGATTTTGGATGAAAGGGTCAATCTAGAATGCCTTCGAACACCTGATCCGGGAAATCGATATGGGGTGGGAACCAATGACTGGGCCATCGCAAAGTACCAGAATTATGTTCGTGAGTTGGGCCGTTACAGCGTTTACTTTAATCCGACAGTTCGCTCTCCAATGCCACGAGCGCGTGGAGAAGCTATGATGGCTGGATTAGTCTCAGTATCGCTACGAAATCATGACGTGGATCTGTTTATCAAGAATGGTGTTAATGGGTTTTATGCAGATTCAAGCGAAGAGCTTGCGGAGCAAATTCATTGGCTCTCAGAGAGGCCTAGTGCAAGGAAAAAAATAGCTCTGGCATCACGCAATACTGCGATGGATATCTTCAACCAAGACCGATATTTGTCTTCCTGGAGCCAACTCATTAATGAGATAGCTGCGGGCAAAGGGAACTGATTATGTGTGGATATGCAGGTATTATCTGGAAAAATGGCAAAACACCAGAAGAAGTTTCATCTTTCCTTACATGCATGGATACCATGTTACACCATCGTGGACCTGACGATGGGGGAAGTTATGTTGGCAAGGGATTTGCGGTTGCTCATAGAAGGCTGTCAATAATTGACATTGGACATGGCCATCAGCCAATGTTGTCGAATGATGGTAGGGTCGGAATAGCATATAACGGTGAGATTTATAATTTTATCGAGATAAAAAACGAGCTAGAACAACAGGGGCATAAGTTTCAAACAGACTGTGATACGGAAGTTTTTCTTGCTCTTTTTATGCAGGAAGGTGAAGCATCATTTGAAAAATTGGATGGGATGTTCACTGCCTTTATATGGGATTTTCGTGCTAGTAGTGATGGGAGGTTTTACCTTGTCAGAGATCATCTAGGTGTAAAGCCTTTGTATCTCTATGAAGATGAAAAAAGATTTGTATTTAGTAGTGAATTGTTGCCTTTGCTAAAGATTGATGGCTTGGATCTTTCCCCGGATGCAAACGGTTTGGCGTCATACCTTACGTATCGATATACTCAAGCGCCCTATACACTTTTCAAAAACATTAGGCGAGTGGAGGCTGGAAATTATATAAAAATTTATCAGGGACGAAACTCTACATGGAGGTTTTGGGATTTACCGCTGAATGAAAATAGCTGCGAATTAAGTGCTGATGAAGCGGCAGTAGAATTGAAGAGATTGCTTCGTGAGTCAGTTAAACAGAAACAGATGTCCGATGTCCCAGTAGGGCTTCTTCTAAGTGGTGGTTTGGATTCAAGTGCGATTGCATCTCTGTGTGCAGATATAGGCGTTTCCTTGACCTCGTTCAATATCGGATTCCCTGATTTGAATGAATTTTCTTATTCGCAAGCTGTGTCTGAGAGATTTAGTTTACCCCACTTCGCTATTGAGACATCCCCGGAGGAGATTGCTGCGCGGTTTGAACGTGTTGTTACGGCGATGGATGAGCCCATCGCCGATCCTGCGTGTTTTCCTCTTCATATTCTTTGCGACTATATAAAAGAGCAAGTTACTGTTGTTTTGTCTGGTGAGGGTAGTGATGAGATGCTTGGTGGCTATCAGCAATACAAGCATGTATTGGGGGCTCCTCCATCGTCTCAGCGGAAAGAATTTAATCATTTTCTGGACTTTAGTTGGTATTTTAGGCAGCGTGCAGCACGTGTTATACAGGGGGTACCGCCTTCGCGATTATGCCTTCAGAGGATATATTTTGAGGAAAGATCGTTGTTGAGCGGTATGCTCGCGTATGACCTTAAAACATGGCTTCCTGAGAACCTTATGGCCAAGGCGGATAAGATACTCATGTCTCATTCCTTGGAAGGTCGTTTCCCTTTCTTATCTCCAAAAATCATTGAATTCGTATCGGGTCTTCCTGATGATTACAAGCTTGATTCCAATGATGGAAAAATCGTTCTTAGGAGGGCTTTTGAACGGGATCTTCCTAAGGAAGTTCTGACTCGGCCAAAGATGGGGTTTTCAGTGCCTGTGGGTGATCTGGTGTTGGAAATGCGGGACAGATTATACGATTTGCTCGATTCAGGGAGAAATGGAGTGTTCTCTAATTTGCTTGATTGCAATGCAATTAGAGAAGATTTTGATGATCATTTTTCTGGCCGTAACGAGCAGCCGCTGTGGTTGTGGACGCTGTTTGTGATTTTACAATGGCAGGATATAGCTTTTGCTAATTAATATGTGGACTTCAAGCGGCCTATTAGATGCCTGCCGCATATGCTGGGCAGTCACTCCAAAGGCTTCCTTTCTCATGCCGCTAAGATGATTATGGCGCCTTTTTTATTGTAGGGCACCTTGGTGTATTCGCGCTGAACGCACATCATCGCATGTCAGTAGGTTTTCCTTCTAACTTCCCTTTTGAGTATTTTGATGCGGTTAGTATGTGAATTCTCCGTACCTTGCAAACTATGGTTACGCACAAAGTAGAAAATCTAGGTGCGGCTCATAGTGTGGCCGCTTTGATTGTTAACTGGAATTGCTGGGAGCATCTGTTCAATTGTATCGCTGCACTGGAGAAGCAGATAATTCCATTTCGCAATATTGTGGTTATTGACAATGCGAGTGAAATAGGGGCGGACGCAATTATTGATGACCTGGCAGTTCAGGTCGACTTTATTCAACTGCCAACCAATCAGGGTTTCGCGAGCGGCAATAATGTCGCTCTGAAGCACTTGGATGATTGTGATTTCGTTGCGCTTGTTAACCCAGATGCTTACCTCGCGCCGGACTGGCTGCAGCAGATGTTGGCCGCAACAGAACGCCATCCCGATGCCGCCTCGTTCGCCTCCTGTCTGGTGGTGGCAGACAAGCGGGATACCTGGGATGGTTTGGGTGATGTTTACCACATGAGCGGCCAGGTCTGGCGCGATGCTCACGGCCAACTGCGCTCATCCCGTCCTGCTGAAGAGCGGGAGATATTCAGCCCCTGTGCTGCCGCTGCGCTCTATCGAACTGAAACTCTGCTGCAGGTGGGGCTGTTCGATGAGGATTTCTTCTGCTACGTCGAGGATGTGGATCTGGGATTCCGCTTCAGACTTGCGGGCTACCATTGTATGCTAGTGCCCGATGCTGTGGCCCTACACGTGGGCTCGGCCACTACGGGGGGGAAGCGCAGTGATTTTGCCGTCTATCATGGGCACCGCAATCTTCTCTGGGCGTTTGTTAAGAATATGCCTGGCTATCTCTTCTGGCTCTTACTCCCTCTGCATCTGGCCATGAATCTTATGGCGATCGTCGTGTTTGCCCTGCGCGGGCAGGGGCGGTTGGTTCTACGCGCAAAGTGGGATGCCATCAAGGGGGTGCCCATGATGTGGCGCAAGCGCAGAGAGATTCAGGCGGCTCGGGTTGCCTCCATCAAAGATATCTGGCATGCCCTGGATAAACGTATACTCCCCCTGCGCTGAATCATGGAAAAACAGGTGTCAGGTAGGATAGTGGAAAGCGATGGCATGGGGGTGCCGCCAGTCTCGCTGATCATTGTGAATCATGATGCCGGCCCCATGCTGGCCGATTGCATCGCCTCGAGCCTGGACCAGGCAGAGGAGATCATTGTCGTTGATAATGCCTCTTCGGATAATAGTCTTGCGCTGCTGGAGGCCCGTTTTCCCGCTGAAAGCCATATCCATCTGATCCGAAATCGAACCAACCTGGGGTTTGCTGCTGCTTGTAATATCGGCCTTGAGCGAGCTCGTGGGGACTACCTGATGTTTTTAAACCCCGATTGCCTGCTGGAGCTTGGCTGTGTGGCCCGGTTGGTGAGCGCTCATAAGTCCTACACGGATACTGGTATGGTCGGGGGTTTGCTGCTGAATCCGAGTGGCACTGAGCAGGGTGGAGGGCGTCGCGCTGTTCCGACGCCCTGGCGCTCATTTGTCCGGGCGTTTGGGTTGTATAGTCTCTCTCATCGCTGGCCGCGGCTGTTTTTCGATTTCCATCTACACGAACAGCCCTTGCCTGAGCAGCCGATCGAGGTCGAGGCGATCTCCGGCGCCTGCATGCTGGTCAGTCGAAATGCCCTGGAAGATGTCGGGCCGCTCGATGCGGGCTATTTTCTGCATTGCGAGGATCTGGACTGGTGTATGCGCTTTCGCCGCAAGGGCTGGAAAATCCTGTTTGTACCGGATGCAAAGATCATCCATTATCGCGGCGTCTGCGGCCTAGGCAAACCCATCTTTGTTGCCTGGCATAAACACAGGGGCATGATTCGGTTCTACCGCAAGTTTTTCAAACACCAGTACCCTGGTGTGTTGATGTGGTTGGTGGGATTGGGAGTCTGGCTCAGATTTGGCGCGACGGCGCTCTATCATCTGCTGCACAGTGCCAGTTGCAAAGTGGGAAAACGGCGTGGCTGATAAGATATACGGTGTGATTGGCGCGACCAGTCTGGTCGGGGCGGCTCTGCTTCCCAGGTTGGTCGCGTCAAACTGCAGGGTTGCCGCCTTTTCCCGGCGCAAGCCAGAGAGCGAAAACCCAAACCTGCAGCCGGGTTCGCTGGTCTGGAACCCGAAAGGGGTGGAGATCACCCACTGGATCTCGCTGGCTCCGATCTGGGTGCTAGCGGAGCTGCTCCCCATGCTGGAGGCTCGGGGTGCGCGCAAGGTCGTTGTCTTGAGTACCACCAGCCTGTTCACCAAATCCCGCTCAGAGAGTCCAGCAGAACAGCGGCTTGTGGAAGGGATAAGGACCTCAGAAGCGATGTTGGCCGAGTGGGCCGGCAAACATGACATCGAATGGGTGGTGCTGCGACCGACACTGATCTATGGCCTGGGCAAAGATCGGAACATCTCCGAGATCGCCCGGATGATCAATCGGTTTGGTTTTTTTCCACTGTTGGGCGAAGGGGTGGGGCTGCGACAACCCATACACGCAGAAGATGTGGCACAGGCCTGCCAGGCTGCGCTCGATCTGCCCGAAATAAAAAACCGGGCCTACAATATCTCTGGCAGCGAACAGCTTAGCTATAGAGAGATGGTGCTGAGGATCTTTCGCTGCATGGATAAACAGGAGCGGCTCGTCTCCATCCCCCGCTGGGCCTTCAAGATGGTTCTGCTGCTGTTGCGCAGGTTCAGGCGTTTCCAGGATTGGTCGGTCGCGATGGTTGATAGGATGAACCAGGATATGGTCTTCGACCATGCCGAGGCAGAGCAGGACATCGGCTTCAAACCCCGCCCGTTTCGCCTGGAAGTGGGCGATCTTCCATAGGGGCGGTACGTGTTTCGATCTGCGATCCGGTTCAATCAGCAACTGCTTGCGTTGACCTTCGCAGACGATAGAATATCCGCCGCTTAGCTCTAGCAGAGGCTTGCTCGTGCCTGGAGTGCAAGCGCGGCAGGGTGGGTACACCCGGAACACCGCAATCGAATAGCCAGCCAGGCTTCTTGGGGCCTGGCTTTTTTTTATGTGGCCTCTCGTATGGGCCACCACTGACAAGGAAAGAGACATGCCTGTCATCACCCTCCCGGACGGTTCCACCCGTAGATTCGACAACCCCGTCAGCGTCTACGAGGTGGCGGCCGACATCGGACCAGGCCTGGCAAAGGCGACCTTGGCTGGTCGGGTCAATGGAGAGCTGGTGGACGCCAGCTTCCTGATGGAAGCGGACAGTGAGCTGGCGATCATTACCAGTCGTGATGAGGCGGCGCTGGAGCTGATGCGCCACGACGCCGCGCATGTGATGGCCCAGGCGGTGCAGGAACTCTATCCGGGCACCCAGGTCACCATCGGTCCGGCCATCGAAAACGGCTTCTACTACGACTTCGCCCGCGAAGAGCCCTTCACGCCGGACGATCTGAAGAAGATCGAGCAGCGCATGCACGAGATCGTCAAGCGCGATCTGCCACTGCAGCGTGAGGTGTGGGATCGAGCCGAGGCGATCAAAACATTTGCCGAGCTGGGTGAGGACTACAAGGTCGAGATCATCCAGGACATCATCCCCGAGGGTGAAGAGGTCTCCATCTATCGTCAAGGCGACTGGTTTGATGTCTGCCGCGGCCCGCATCTGCCGAGCACCGGCAAACTCGGCAAGGGCTTCAAGCTGATGAAGGTGGCGGGCGCCTACTGGCGCGGCAACTCCGACAACGCGATGCTGCAGCGCATCTACGGTACCGCCTGGTGCGACAAGAAGGCGCTCAACGCCTATCTGCACCGGCTGGAGGAGGCGGAGAAGCGCGACCACCGTAAAATCGGCAAGGCGCAGGACCTGTTCCACACCCAGGAAGAGGCGCCGGGCATGGTCTTCTGGCACGACAAGGGCTGGAGCATCTACCTGAGCATCGAGCAGTACATCCGCGACAAGCTGCGCAACCACGGCTACCAAGAGGTGTGCACGCCTCAGGTGATCGACCGAAGCCTGTGGGAGAAGTCGGGTCACTGGGAGAAGTTCGGCGACATGATCTTCACCACTCATTCTGAGCACCGGGACTATGCGATCAAACCGATGAACTGCCCGGCCCACATCCAGATCTACAACCACGGACTGAAGAGCTACCGCGATCTGCCGCTGCGCCTGGCCGAGTTCGGCTCTTGCCACCGTAACGAGCCCTCCGGCACCCTGCATGGACTGATGCGGGTGCGCAACTTCGTGCAGGACGACGCCCATATCTTCTGCACCGAGGAGCAGATCCTCTCCGAGGTCTCCGACTTCATCGACCTGCTGTTCGAGGTCTACCGTGACTTCGGTTTCGAAGAGGTGCTGGTGAAGCTCTCCACCCGCCCGGAGCAGCGCGTCGGTTCCGACGAGCTCTGGGACAAGGCGGAGAAGTCTCTGGAAGACGCGCTCAACCACAAGGGGCTGGAGTTCGAGCTGCAGCCGGGGGAGGGCGCCTTCTACGGCCCCAAGATCGAATTCTCCCTGCGCGACTGCCTGGAGCGGGTCTGGCAGTTGGGCACGATCCAGCTCGACTTCTCCATGCCAGAGCGGCTTGGCGCCCACTATATCGCCGAAGACAATAGCAAGCAGGTGCCGGTGATGCTGCACCGGGCGGTGCTTGGCTCCCTGGAGCGATTCATCGGTATCCTCATCGAACACTACGCCGGCTCCATGCCATTGTGGCTCTCTCCGGTGCAGGTGGTGGTGATGAATATCACCGATCGCCAGGCTAAATATGCGGAAAACAGCGTCAAAGCCCTGCGTGAAGCCGGTTTTCGTGTCGAATCGGACTTGAGAAACGAGAAGATTGGCTTTAAAATCCGCGAACACACGTTGATGCGAGTGCCCTATCTGCTGGTCGTCGGTGACAGGGAGATGGAACAGGGTAGCCTGGCCGTACGGACCCGTAAGGGTGAAGACCTCGGCAGCATGCCGCTGCAGGAGTTCATCGCGAAAATGGCTGCAGAGGTGGCCGAACGTGTGAATTAGGATAAAGCACCGCTGGGTCGGTGCTTTTCTGCTTTCGAGTGGTTGAAAAGCCTGAGTGGCCAACTCAACCATAGATCAAGGTAATGAGTCGCCTTGGTCGACCGGTTTTCGTCAGGTTTGTCTGACGAAACCAGTGGCACGCCAATGTGCCACAGGCAGGCCGTCGTAAGGCATCACGGCCTGTTTTGGAGCTGAACTTCTGCGGAGGAAGCGACTATCGCTGCACCAAAAAAGCATCGCCTGAATGACGAGATCAATGTACCCCAGATCAGACTGGTGGGTGCGGACGGCGAACAGTTAGGAATCGTTTCGTTGAGCGAGGCCAAAGCGGTGGCCGACGAGGCGGATATGGACTTGGTTGAGATCGTACCGAACGCGGAGCCTCCGGTCTGCCGCGTGATGGACTACGGCAAGTTTCTGTTCGATGTGAAGAAGCAGAAACAGGCGGCCAAGAAGAAGCAGAAGCAGGTGCAGGTTAAGGAAGTGAAGTTCCGACCAGGGACGGGTGCAGGGGATTACCAGGTAAAACTACGCAACCTGGTACGTTTCCTTAGTGATGGGGACAAGACCAAGGTAACCATGCGGTTCCGCGGTCGTGAGCACGCACATCGCGAGCTGGGGCTGGAACTCCTGCAGCGGGTGGAAGCCGATTTGGCCGAATATGGTCAGGTGGAGCAGAAACCGGCGATGGAAGGCCGCCAGATGGTGATGGTGCTGGGTCCCAAGAAAAAGTAACCAAAAAGGCAGGCCCAATAGTGGGATCCCGCCACAAATTGCGGAGTTGAAGCAATGCCAAAAATCAAGACCAATCGTGGTGCCGCGAAGCGGTTCAAGCGCACCGCATCCGGTTCGTTCAAACGGAACGCATCACATCGTCGTCATATCCTGACGAAGAAGAGCACCAAGCGGAAGCGCCATCTGCGTTCCCCAGGTACTGTGCACAAGTCCGATGTGGCTGCCGCCCGTCGCATGATGCCTTACGCCTAACCTTTAACGAATCGGTACTGAAGAATGTCCAGAATCAAACGTGGTGTACAAGCACGCGCCCGCCATAAGAAGGTGCTTAAGGAAGCGAAGGGTTATTACGGTGCCCGTCGCAAGATCTATCGTGTCGCCAAGCAGGCGGTTATCAAGGCCGGCCAATACGCCTACCGCGACCGCCGCCAGAAGAAGCGCCAGTTCCGCGCTCTCTGGATCGCCCGAATCAACGCCGGTGCGCGTGAGTGCGGTCTCTCCTACAGCCGCATGATCGACGGCCTGAACAAGGCATTGGTCGAGATCGATCGTAAGATGCTGGCCGACCTGGCGGTACACGACAAGCCGGCTTTTGCCGCGCTGGCAGAAAAGGCCAAGGCCGCTCTCTCCAGCTAAAGCCTGTCGTCGAGTGTGGGCGGCTGTCCGCATGCATAACGGCGTCTATAAAGGGGGAAGGCCTTTGGGCCTTTCCCCTTTTTTGTTTCCCTCTCGAGGATGATTACAGATGAAAGATTCTGTGCTGAATCTGCAACAGCTGATGGCGGACGCAGAGTGCGCAGTGGCCTCAGCCGATGACCTGACCGCTCTGGATGAAGTGCGCGTCAAATATCTTGGCAAGAGCGGCCTGCTGACCGACCAGTTGAAACAGCTGGGCAAGTTGCCAAAACAGGAGCGCCCGCAGGCGGGGCAGGCGATCAACCAGGCCAAGCAGGCGTTGCAGCGCGCTATCGAGACGCGCAAGGCGCTGCTTGAAGAACAGGCATTGGCAGCACGGCTCTCCTCTGAGCAGATCGATGTGACCCTGCCGGGGCGTGGCTTGGCAAAGGGCGGGCTGCATCCGGTTACCCGCACTCTGGAGCGGATCGAACGCCTCTTTGCCCATGCCGGCTTTGATGTGCACGAAGGCCCTGAGATCGAAGACGACTACCACAACTTCGAGGCGCTCAACATCCCGGCGCACCATCCGGCCCGGGCGATGCACGATACCTTCTATTTCGACGCCCACATGCTGCTGCGTACCCATACCTCGCCGGTGCAGATCCGCACCATGGAGAGTGGCACGCCACCGATGAAGATCATCGCGCCGGGGCGGGTCTACCGTTGCGACTCCGATCTAACTCATACCCCGATGTTTCACCAGGTGGAGGGCTTTCTGATCGATCGGGATGTCTCTTTTGCCGATCTCAAAGGGGTGATCTACGACTTTCTCAGCAGCTTCTTCGAGAAGGATCTGAAGGTGCGCTTTCGCCCCTCCTACTTCCCCTTCACCGAGCCCTCGGCGGAGGTCGATATGGAGTGTGTGATGTGTGGTGGTGAGGGCTGTCGGGTCTGCAGTCACACCGGCTGGCTGGAGGTGCTGGGCTGCGGCATGATCCATCCCGAGGTGTTTCGCCACGTTGGCATCGACAGCGAAGAGTACACCGGCTACGCCTTCGGCATGGGGGTGGAACGGCTCACCATGCTGCGCTACGGGGTCAACGACCTGCGGCTCTTCTTCGAAAATGACCTGCGGTTCTTGAAACAGTTTGCATAATAATTGGTCGCGAATGGACGCGAGTCACCGTTAATTTCCGCAAAAAATATTTGCGTTTTATTGCGGTGATGCGCGTCCATTCGCGGTTTGAAAACGATTCAATAAAACGGGCAGAAAAATGAAATTCAGTGAAGCCTGGTTGCGCGAGTGGGCCAACCCTGCGGTCGCTACCGAGGAGCTGGCCGAGCAGTTCAGCATGGCCGGTCTCGAGGTAGATTCGGTGGAGCCGGTGGCCCCCGCGTTCAGTGGTGTAGTGGTCGGCGAGGTACTCGCCATCGAGCCCCATCCGGATGCCAACAAGCTGCGTATCTGCAGCGTCAATGTGAATGCTGAAGAGCCGCTGCAGATCATCTGCGGCGCGGCCAATGTGGCCGAGGGGATGCGGGTGCCGGTGGCGGTAGTCGGTGCCCGCCTGCCCGGTGACTTCAAGATCAAGAAGGCCAAGCTGCGCGGTGTCCAATCCCTCGGCATGATCTGCTCCGCCAGTGAGCTGGGTCTGGCCGATAGCTCCGACGGCATTATGCCGCTGCCGGCGGATGCTCCGGTTGGCGATGATTTCCGCGACTGGCTGCAGCTCGACGACCAGACCATCGATATCGATCTGACCCCAGACCGGGGCGACTGCCTGGGCATCGCCGGCATTGCCCGCGAGGTCGGCGTGATCAATCGCTGCCCGGTCACCTCGCCGCAGATCGACGAGGTGCCGGCGGTGATCGATGACCGCTTCGAGGTACAGCTGGAGGCCACAGAGGCCTGTCCACGCTACCTCTGTCGGGTGATCAAGGGCATCAATCCGACGGCCGAGACGCCGATCTGGATGCAGGAGCGGCTGCGTCGCAGCGGCATCCGCAGCCTCAGCCCGGTGGTGGATGTGACCAACTACGTGTTGTTGGAGCTGGGTCAGCCGATGCACGGCTTTGACCTCGGCCAGCTCAGTGCGCCGGTTCGGGTGCGCATGGCCAAGGTAGGCGAGAAGCTGACCCTGTTGGGTGGTCAGGAGATCGAGCTGAAGCCCGACACTCTGCTGATCGCCGATGCGAATCGTCCGCTGGCGCTGGCCGGCATCATGGGCGGCGAGGGCTCCGGGGTCAGCGCCGAGACCAGCGATATCCTGCTCGAGAGCGCTTTCTTCAGCCCCACCGCGATCATCGGCAAGGCGCGTGCCTATGGCCTGCATACCGACTCCTCGCACCGCTTCGAGCGCGGCGTCGATCCCCAGTTGCAGGCGCAGGCGATGCAGCGGGCCACCGCACTGCTGCTGGATATCGTCGGCGGCGAGGCGGGGCCGGTGGTGGAGGTCAGTGACGAGGAGAAGATCGAGGCGCGCCCGCAGATTCTGCTGCGCCATCAGCGCATTCAGCGTCTGCTTGGCATCGAGATTTCCACCGACGAGGTGGAGGATATCCTCAGCCGCCTAGAGATGCAGTTCTCCGTCGAAGAGGGGGGCTGGCTGGTTACTGCCCCCAGCTGTCGGTTTGATATCTCCATCGAGGCAGACCTGATCGAAGAGGTCGGGCGCATCTACGGTTATGCGCGCATCCCCACCCGGCGTGGTGCCTTTGGCATGGAGTTGCGTGGTCGAGCTGAGGCTGACTTCGATCTGCTGCGCGCTAAAGAGCTGCTGGTTTCACGGGATTATCAAGAGGTTATCACCTACTCTTTCATCAGCCCCGAGCTTCACAAGCAGCTCGATCCGGGGCGTGATGGGGTGCGTCTGGCGAATCCGATCTCGGCTGACATGTCGGTGATGCGCACTAGCCTTTGGCCGGGTCTGCTGCAGACCGCCCGCTACAATCTGTCGCGCCAGCAAGAGCGGGTACGCATCTTTGAGTCCGGTCTGCGCTTCCTCAAGAGCGCAAGCGAGATCGATCAGCGTCAGATGTTGGCGGGGCTGATCACCGGTCCGCAGTTATCGGAGCAGTGGGGCGGTGCAGCGCGTGCTGTCGATTTCTTCGATCTGAAGGCAGACCTGGAGGCGCTGTTTACCTTGACCGGGGCAGGGGCAGGATTTGCGTTCAGTGCTGCCGAGCACCCGGCGCTGCATCCAGGGCAGAGCGCCGCGATCGAGTTTGCTGGTCGGCAGATCGGTTGGATCGGTATGCTGCATCCTGCCCTGGAGCAGCAACTCGATCTGGATGGCAGTACCTATCTGTTCGAGGTCGAGCTGGAGGCGCTCAATGCGGGCCGCCTGCCGGCGTTTGCTCCGCTCTCCAAGTTTCCCTCGATCCGGCGCGACATTGCACTGCTGATGGATGCGGAAATCCCCTTCGACAGGGTTAAACGCTGCGTGCAAACGGCTGCCCCAGAAATTGTGAAGGACATCCGTCTTTTTGATGTCTATACTGGTGAGAAGGTAGATTCGGGGCGAAAAAGTCTCGCTTTGGGATTGATTTTACAGGAATCTTCCCACACTCTTACGGACGAGGAAGTGGATGCGGTGGTCGATGCTGTGCTCAAACGGTTAGCCGATGAGCTTGGCGCGAAGTTGAGAGAGTAGGGTATGTCACTGACCAAAGCTGATATGGCTGAAAGGCTCTTTGATGAGTTGGGCCTCAACAAACGTGAAGCCAAAGAGATGGTGGAGATGTTTTTTGAAGAGATCCGCCGTGCTCTTGAGGAAGGCAGTCAGGTGAAGCTCTCAGGCTTCGGAAATTTTGACCTGCGTGAGAAAAAGCAGCGTCCCGGTCGTAACCCAAAAACCGGAGAAGAGATCCCGATCTCCGCCCGCCGAGTGGTAACCTTCCGGCCGGGCCAGAAACTCAAGGCGCGAGTGGAAGCCTATGCTGGATCCCAACAGCAGTAACGTTGAACTGCCTGCGATCCCTGGCAAACGCTATTTCACCATCGGTGAAGTCAGCGATCTTTGCCAGGTGAAACCTCATGTGCTGCGCTATTGGGAGCAGGAGTTCCCCCAACTCAAACCAGTAAAACGGCGTGGAAACCGCCGCTATTATCAGCGCCACGATGTGCTGATGATCCGCCAGATCCGCAGCCTGCTCTACGAGCAGGGCTTCACGATCGGTGGCGCCCGACAGCAGATGTCAGGTGAGCATGCTAAGGATGACCACATCCAGAGTCAGCAGATCGTCAAGCAGTTGCGCATGGAACTTGAGGATCTACTTCAGATCCTCAAGAGGTAGTCTTTTACGATTGACAACAGCAGGGTAACTGCATAGTATTCCCCCTCCTTTGCGGAGCTGCTAATTTTCCCGCCAGATGGGAGGTGGATCCGCGGGGATCTGGAGCCAGGTCGATTGGCCTGTATCGCCAGAATCTCCGGGCGTAGCGCAGCTTGGTAGCGCACCACAATGGGGTTGTGGGGGTCGGATGTTCGAATCATCTCGCCCGGACCAGTTTTTTATAATACTTTCAGTGGGTTGCAGGGACGCAGCCAAGATAAAGAAAAGCGGTTGCGCAAACTTTGTGGCGCTGAGTTGGGAGCACGGCTCGATTTCCAACCGCCAGCATCTCCTTATCGTCCATTCATGCCCGTCCGATAGAGATTCGTGATGCTCTTGCGGGTGTGTTCTCGCAAGGTCTGAATCTGCTTCAGGCTCCATCTTTGTTTCTCCCGCAGGAACTCCTCGAAGCCTAGCAGTTCGTGAAATGCTGGCCTGGCGCTACACTGTCGAACGGGTCGGTGGCTTCTCTAGCTGCCATGAGGCCTTTGCTTATCTCCTTGCTCTTTCTGAGTCTCCAGGGTTTGTGATGGATGAGATAGGGGCAGGCGAGCGGGAGGCTTCGATGATCTCGGCATCAGCCCTCAGAGTAGGTTGATGTTCTTAGCGATCTTCATAACGCAGGGTTCTCGCAGCCCTCAGATTTAATGGCCGGGGGACGGTCGTTCAGAAAGAGCCAGAAAACATAACTCGAAGCTCTGTGTCATTCCCCAGTCCGAATCTGAAAAGCGCCAACTCTGGGAAGGTCGTCTCCGGCAGGCTTTGGTTTTTCTTATCCCGGGATTATGCTATTAAGAAATTAGGTTTATTAGTCCCATTTTGAGCAGACAGGACGGGCAGCAACAGTGTCGATCTATGCAGTGTTTCATATCTCGACCGAAGGGGTTGCTAAGAGGTGGGGAATACGCCAGCGTCAGGCTGTTGCAACATTTCTGGTCGCCGCCTCGCTGCTCTCCGCTTGCGCCACGGGCGATCCCGATCGGAATGCAAAATCCGGCGCTGCCATCGGCGCCATTGCCGGTGCGGTGGTTGGCCACCAGCTTGACGACAAGCACGGTAAAATTGTTGGTGCCGCGGTAGGTGCCTTTGCTGGAGCGATGGTCGGGGTTTATATGGACGAGCAGCAGCGTTCGTTCGAAAAGGAACTCGCCGAAGAGCGGGAGAAACAGGAACTCGCTATCCAGCGCTACGAAGACGATACTCTGAAATTGAACCTCAACAATGAGGTGTCATTCGCCTTCGACAGCGCGGCGATCAAACCAAGTTTTGAATCTACCCTGGAGAAGCTAGCCAGGATCCTGGTCAAATACAACCAGACCGTGGTGCATGTAGTGGGGCATGCAGATGATACGGGCACGGCGGAATATAATCAGCACTTGTCCGAGCGCCGGGCCGAAAATGTTGCCTATTTTCTTGAGGATCAGGGTGTGCCTGCTGCACGCATCCGGGTCGAGGGGCGGGGGAGATCGGAGCCACGGGCCTCTCATGAGACTGAGGGGGACCGCCAGCTCAACCGCCGGGTCGAGATCTACGTACGTCCCATAAAAAAAGGGCAGGAAGAACAGGCCTACGAGTCGCCGCGATATTGAGTGTAAGGGAATGCAGGAATCGGCTTGATGTTCCGATGGGCTCCTCGTTGCCGGGGGAGTCAAAACCGGTTTGGGCTAGCCACTAGGAAACTCTTGAGCGATAAACCGTGGTCTGTCCCCTATTGTCCTCTGGTCTGTCCCCTATTGTCCTCGAGTTCAATGCGGATATTTAATATCATATCCATGCCTCATCAGTTCAGCTTGATAATCATCGAGCTTCTTTTCCATTCCTTTCAGTACAGCCGAGCAAAGATCCTCTTTGTTATCATTGCTTATGAATCTTAGGTACTTCTTGAGCGTCGATTTGCGACCCATAAGTTCATCATTAGCAAGCTTATCTAATCGTTTTACTGCAGCATTGCTAGCTTCTTTCCATGCTTTGTGCCAACGTTTTTCTTCTTCGCCAAGAAAGGCAAAGCAGTCAGCGTACGCTCCCGTTTTTTCTTTTGCTCGCTTTAGATATCTGTTGGAAGATGAAGGGATGGTTTCGTCAAATGCCCATGCCGTGATTGTATAGGCAACTGCGCGAAATCCATATAGACGGTCTCCTGCTTCCCATGCATTTATCCAATTAATAATATTAATGATCAGGTTAAGGACGAGAACAGCCACTGATATGCCTGTGGCAGTATGAGCTAATGTGGTTCCAGGGCCGATGAGGGCTGCAATTGGCTGGAATGATAAAATGTTGTCGGTCAACCCTAAAGCATCTCCAATTTTTGATAATACATTTACTCTGTTGATCTGAATCAACAAAGGGTTGGGCCAATAAATTGCTTTCATTCGCAGCCAAGCTGGATTGGTGTAATTCCACACGCAGTGTTTTACCCACTCTTTCTGTCAAGAATCTCATTTACAACTCACCAATCTCTTTTATCAGCAAGCGAGGCACTTGTTTGCGCAAAGAAGCGGGCAGGGCTTTGAAGGCGTTTTCCGCGGCAGATTTGGTCGTGAAGAGCCCGTAGAGGATCCGGTAGTTGAAGCCTGTCTCGTTTGAGCTGACCAGCTTGAGGGGAAGGTCAGGGTGGTGTTCGACGAGCTCTCCCAGCCTGTCCAGCCGTTTGAGGCTAAAGAGCTGCACCGTATAGTGCTGCTTATCCTGGCGTGACAGCCACCAGTCGCCCCATTTTTCCAGGTTTGCCTGATCGGGCTTGAGATAGATGTCCCGCACGACGCGAAAGCCGGTGTAGCGGTTGGCCCTGGTCTGGGGTAAGGATGACCTGGCGGATGAGCGCAAGGACCCGGCGGTTTCATTGTAGCCGCCCCGCGCACGACGCGCCGGTCTGAACTCTGGTCGAAATGGGGACTGCCGTCGGCGGGGGCGCCGGCGTGATCGTCATGCCAGTTGTCCAGGACCCACTCTTGGACGTTACCGGCCATGTGGAACAGGCTGAAGGCGTTGGGATTGGTGCGTTGCGGCTTGCTGGCTTGCGGTGCGTCCTCACCACCGTGACGGGCATAGTGAGCATAACTGCCGAGGTCGGCCTCGGCTACGGGATAGGGGCCGGTGCTGCCTGCCCGTGCGGCATATTCCCACTCCGCCTCGGTAGGCAGGCGGTAGCCCTTGCCCGTCTGCTTTGCGAGCCAGGTAGTGTAACGTTGGGCATCGTCCCAGCTTACGTTGACCACCGGAAGGTCAGCGCGATTCCATGGCTGCTCAGGGCAGACCGTGCCACTCTCCCGGCAGAAGCGGGCATACTCCCGGTAGCTGATCTCATGGGTGGCGATGGCGAAGGGGTAGGCGATATTGACCAGGTGTACCGGCTGTTCTTGGGGTTCGCTGTCGCTGCCCATGACAAACAGTCCCCCAGGCAGCACAGTGAGCCACGGCCCCCGCTCACCAGTCTGGAGGCTGTCTTGACACTGAACCTGGTTAGGGCTGGTAAAGCGCGGCCGGCAACCTCGGGGAACAGGGACCTCCACGCTGGATCGTTGCTTGCGCGAGGTGGGCGTCCTCGGCTGAGTTTCAATTTTTTGTTGCACCGACTCTTTGGCTAAGGTTTGTTTAATCGGGGCTTTAGTCGACGCTGCCGCCTTTGGTTTCGGCGCTGCAGCGGTTACTGGTCTGGATGGTGCTGTTGGGGACGGTGCGGGTGTCTTGTGGTTGACGGGCCGTTCGGTTGGGGCTGGAAGCGGGCGGGATTTTACCTCAGGCGCAGAAGCGGAGGGGAGCGTGTTTTTCTCGGTAGTGTTTTGCAACTCCAGCCGGTGGCCGAAATCCACCAGCGATTTTACGATCTCTCCATTGCTGCCTGCAGCCAGTCCGCGCTCCTCCTCAAGCCGTGACCGGAAATCGGTTTCCAGGACGCGGAACCATCGTGAGGATTTTGCCTCCGCCTGAGCTTGCGCTCCCCGGCTTTGCCACTCCTGCAGAAGCTGCTCCTGGCTCTCCTTACTCCAGTCGCCTGCCTGCACGAACCCCCGTAACACCGTTGCCAGTGCGGCCCCTGTTTCTGGAATTACGGGTGGCGGGGGCGATTCGACCATGGGTGTAGGAGGTTGCGTTTCAGGTGGCACAGCAGGTGCTGGTGCGAGCGGTTCGTCCTTCGCCGTGAAGAGGAGAAACAATCCGGCCCCCGCCACCAGTAACAGACCACCGGCAGCGGCGGCGAGGGGGAGGATGGAATGGGTTGCGGAGGCGGATGCCGGTGTATTTGAAGCCGGTGCCGCCTTGTCCGATGGTGACAGGGCATCCAGCAACCCGGCACGCCGAGTGCGGTAGCTCTCCCGGTCGATACGGCCCTCAGCGAACTCCCGTGCCAGTTGCCGCAATCTGATTTGGGGCTGCGTGTTGCTCATGGCCTACCCTTTGATCTCACGCAGAAGCCGGAATCCGGTGATCTGCTCGGCAGCGCCTCCGTGCTGTTGGTTGAGTTTAATACTGCAGGTGGCTGCCGGTGAGTTGTAGTGACCGCCCATGACCTTGCTACCGTTTGGGCCGATCACCCACTCCTGCAGGTTGCCCACATAATTGAACAGACCCCAGGTGTTCTGCGGTGCCACATTGACCTCGATGGGTGCGCCACCCTTGACCACCGAACCACCGCTGAGCAGCAGGCAATTGAAATCTGAGCCGGCAGGTTGACGCCCTTTAGCCCTGGCGGCGTGCAGCCATTCCTCCTCTCGTGGCAGCCGGTAGTTATGACCGGTCTTTTTGCTCAGCCACTCGGCGTAGGCCTGGGCCGTCTGCAGTGAGATGTTGTTCAAAGGCAGCTTGGTGTTTTTCCCTGAGAGGGGTTTACACTTGCTGCTCAACCGACAATAGGTATTGTAGTCACCGACGGAGATCTCGTAGCGACCGATGGCGTAGGGCGTGGCGCTCCCCCCACCCGCGGGCACCACTACCATGATGGGCCCCCGTTGTTTCCCATTCAGCAGATCGTAGCAACGGAACTTGCTGCTGCGCTTGCCATAACCGGCGTATTTTGGATTGCAGCGGTCCTTGGAAGAGGGGGGGCGCAACTCCTTCAGTTTTTTCCTGAAGATGGCATGGTCGTTCCAGAGTTTGATGGCCTGTTCCACCTTGGTGATGGCCTGTTTGCGATCCTTTGCCTTCAGTGCAGTCTTGTGTTCGGAAAAGGTTCTTTTCGCCTGTTCCAAGCGCGCTTTCAGGGAGTTACCGAGGCGCGCCAGATCAGGGTGACCCGACTCCTTCTCCTTTGCCTCCTGCAGCAGCTTGAGGGCCTCGTTGAGACGCCCTGCCTCGACCGCCTCTATACCACGTGCAGCAATAACCGACGGCTTCGGTGGCTCGGCGACGGAAACTTTTGTCAATGCCCGGTTATCGGGAAAGAGTTGTCTGGCGACGACGAGTAGGGAAGCGGCAATCGCTGGATCCCTTGCGGTTTCAACACGCTTGATGAGCAGTGCGGCATATTTTTCCTCGGCCACGGGGTACTGCTCGGGATATTCCTGTTGCAACTGCTGTAACTCGGCATCGAGTGCGCGAAGTTTGTTGGGTGGCCGTTTCTTCAGCGCCTGGCCAACCTTTTTAAACGCGGTCTTGCGCTGGAAATCTCTCAGCTTTTCGGTAAGTTCCGGCATTTCCGGGGCAATCTCCAGACCGTGGCGAACCAGTTTGATGGCCGCGGTAAAGTCATCTCTCTTGGCCCGTCTCTGTGCCAGACGGAGATAGGCCTTGCCAATGGCCTCGGGCCCGGTGACCTGAAGGAAAGGGTCATTTGCCGGTAACTCCTGCTGCAACTCCTGCAATGTCTTGTGGGCCTGGGTAACGTCATTTGCCTTGGCCTGGGTGAGCAGGGACTGTTTGGTGCCCTCTACTCGAGCCAGCTGGATGCGTTCCCTGTTCTCCCGCTCCCAGGCTGACTCCGCCTTGGTCAGCGCCAAGTGTTCCGCCTTGAAACGATCCGCCATGGCCGGGGCAAAGCGTTCGCTCTGGCTCAGCAGGGTGCCGGCTCTTGTGAACTGGCCCGCATCACGCTCCTTTCCGGCCTGCTGTAGGTAGAGCCGGGCGATCTCATTCTTCTGTTTGCCGAGCCAGGGGTCATCCGCCGTAATCAGGTTTTGAAGACCTTTCAGCGCCGTCTCCAGTTCCTGTTCCCAGGAGGCGGTGAACCGTGCTCCAGCGGTCAACCGTTCGATGCCCCGTTTGCGCTCGGCGATCTCCTCAGCCAGCAGTTCCGGGGCGCGTTTGCCGCCGAGCAGACGTTTCTGCTGTATCCGCATGTAATCGCCAGAGAGTTGGCCGGCGAACTGCTTCAACAGGGTATTGGCGCTGCTCCACTTCTCCTGTGCGATCAGCGGTTCCAGCTGCGGCTGAAGTAACTTGCGCAAACCGGCTTCAGCCTGGCTGAGCAGCGGGTCGTCAGGTTGGATCATGCGCAGCTGTTTGAGCTGTTCGTCCAGTTCCCGATAGCCATTGAGCGTATCGATGCCGGGCAGCCTCTGTTTGAGATCCCGATGCAGGTCGGCCAACAAGCTCTGGGCCTCTTCTTTGTTGCGCAGCAGGCGGACCCGGGCCGCCAGATTCTCCAGCGCCACGTCATCAGGGAACTGTTTCAGGCCTGTTTCCGCCAGGCTGGCGGCCCGGTCCACGTCATTTTTCGCCAACAGGCGGTTGGCCTGCTGGCTATAGGCATTGGCGAGACGTGGGTCGGTGAGCAGCGGATGTTCGGGGCTGATCTGGCGCAGGATTCCGAGAACATCTGCCATATCATCCATTACCGGATCGGGCAGCAGACGGCCGGCGCTCAGGTTTTCGTTGAAACGGCTATCCAGGCGATTGAGCAGATCGTTGCGGGCATCCTCCATACGCTGGGTGGTGCGGAAGATCTGGATTGAGTCGGGGTAGAGGGTGCTGGCTAGGGTCATCTGCCGTTCTGCGGCGGCATAGTCGTAGCTTCCCTCCTGGGGGGCGAAGGCATCATCAGCCAGATTGATGTAGTAGGTGAGGAGTGCCTCACGGGCGCTGGCGATCACCTCGCGCTTCTGATTGGGAGGGAGTTCCTGTGTAACTTGCAGACCTTCCTGGACCTGTTTCGGGGTGCCTTGGTTGATGATGCCGATGAGGCGGGCTACGGCCTTGGCGGACAACAACCGCCGGGATTCGGGGCGGAGTTCGGTGGCGTCTTCCAGCAGCTGGGGGATTCGGGCCAGGGTGGAGCCTTCGATCTGTGTCGCCAGTTCGGTTGTGCGCTGCTTCTCCAGGTAATCGGGCACCAACAGCCAGCCCAGCAGCCCGGCACCTATGGCGGAGAGCCCGGCGATCAGCGGCAGCCGGGATTTCTTCGGGGTCAATTCGTCGAGAAACTGCTCGACGTTGGGGGTGCGGTCTTCGCGTTGGAAGGCCAGCCCCCGCTGCAGCCCTTTCCACTGGCGCCGGGTCAGGCCCTTGACCCGTTTCGGGCGTAACCCCTTGCTTTGCGCCTCGGTGGTGGGCTTGCGGCCGAAGGGGCGGCCGCCGGTGAAGAGTTCGTAGGCGACGATGGCCAGGGCATAGATGTCGTCCCGGGGATCGGGGTCCTGGCCCTCCAGCATTCCCAGGCTGGCGTAGGTGGGGGTGAGGGCGCCGAGGGTGCCGGCGTCGAAGGCGGTGACATCGCTGCCGGCCTGGGGGATCTTCGGCTTGGCCGCCCGGGCGATGCCGAAATCGAAGACCTTGACCTCGCCATCCCGGGTGAGGAAGACGTTGCCGGGTTTGAAGTCGGAGTGGATGATGCCCGGTTTGTGATTGTGGGCGGCCGCCAGCGCCAGCCCCATCTGGGTGATCAGTTTCAGCGCCTGCTCCGGTGGCATGCCGGTGCCGCGCAGCTTCTTGATTATCTTGTCGAGGGGGCTGCCCTCGAGGAACTCCATGGCGATGAAGTAGTTACCATGTTCGTCCTTGTCGAAGTCGAAAATGCCGATGACGTTGGGGTGTTTCAGGTCCTGGGCCTTGCGCGCCTCCCGCTGCAGCGCCATCAGGGAGGCGGCGTGCTGTTTGAAACTCTCGTTCAGCAGCTTGAGGGCAACGTAGGGGTTACGATCCTTTGCCTCGACCTTGCGTTGGTCTAGGGCCTTGAAGACCACGCCCATACCGCCGCGACCGATCTCCTCCACCAGTTCAAAACGTTGTTTGAGGGTGTCGCCTACTGCGGGCTCGTGACTGATCCGATGCGATGAGGTGGTGGTCCCCATCCCGCTGGTATCGGCCCAGGAGGAGCCGTTGGAGGTCTGGGAGGGTGTCATGGGCGGTGCACAGTACGCCTGCTGGCAACCCGGGTGGCCTCGTCGCCGAGAGGGGGGCGAGGTGTCGGACCGCTGGCGATGCGCGTTGCTTCGTCGTCGATCACGGGTTCCTTGCCGGGGCCTGCGACTACCCGGGTTGCATTGTCACTGCCGGTGATACGGGTGCTGCCGTCCCGAGGGGGCTCCTAGTCAACCCCGGGGGGAAGCACCGGAGTTTCCGCTTTGGCGGGGGCTGGCATCTCGATCCGGGCCAGCAGCATGGCGTGGATTTGGGGTGGCAGGTGGCCGGCGCGAAAGCCTTCGTCTACCGCCTCAATCAGTTCGGGAATCTGTTGCGGGGCTTCTTCGGCGATCCGGGACAATCGCTCGATCAACTCGTCGGCGTCAATGGCGCCTTGACTGAGCCCGTTCAACAGGATCCTGAAATCCGTCATATTTGTTCGGGCGGCCCCGCATCGGCTCGGGCTACCACCACGGTGACGTTGTCTCTAGCCCCACGGTCTAGGGCGAGGTCGATGAGCCGGTGGCAGTAGTTCTCGGGGGGCAACTGCATGGCCAGAATCTCCCCGATCTCCCGGTCCGCCACCTCCTTGTTGAGGCCGTCACTGCAGAGCAGGTAGAGGTCGCCCGGTTCGACCTGGGTATCGCCCATGTCGACATAGAGCTCTTCTACCGCCCCCACCGCCCGGGTGACCACGTTGGAGGCGGGGTGGTTCTCCGCGTCTTCCCGCAGCAGCAGGCCCCCTGCCACCAGCTCTTCCACCTGGGTGTGATCCTGGGTCAGTTGGGTCAGTTCGCCATCGCGAAAACGGTAGGCGCGGCTGTCGCCGGCCCAGAGCAACAACAGGTGGGCGGCATGGGCCAGCATCACCACAACCGTGGCGCCGATAGTCACGTTGCCGCCGCGGTGAGCGGCCTCCGTCAACAGTTGATGGTTGATGTCGAGCAGGGTCTCTTCCAGCAGATCCACCTTCTTGCTCAGGACTCCCGGCAGGTGCAGTTGCTGCATTCGCTCCACGATCATGCCGCTGGCCATGTCGCCTGAACTGTGTCCCCCCATGCCGTCTGCCACCACCCAGAGGCCCGATTCGTTTCGGTCGAGGTAGGCATCCTCATTCAGTTTGCGGACCTTGCCGACGTGGCTCAATGCGGCGGAATCCCAATGTATGGTGGACGTTCCGTTCATTTGGCTTCCGTTTCTGCTGGTTCACTGATGTCCGGTTTACTCCCGTTTTCACTCACTGGCGTGGGAGAGGGGGAGAGGGTGACCCGGTACTGGCCCCAGTTCCAGTTGACCCAGTTGCCGTCGAGCAGGGCGGCAAAGCCCTCAATCGGCGGCAGCCCCTCGGTGACCAGCAGGGAGGGACGAACCCGTTCCGAGCCCTCGCTCCACCAGAGGCTGTAGGCGGGAAAGGCCCGTTCTAAAAGGGTCTGGTTCAGGGCGGCGGTCACCGGGGAGACGGATTCGAGAGAGGGAAGTTCGAACTGCCAGGCCGACCGACCCATGCCACCGACGCTGACTGCCCCAGGACGAGGGGGGATCACCGGTGGCGGCAGATCGATCAGGGCCTGATCGAAACCCTCCAGGGGGATCTCTTCCGCCAGCGAGCCCAGTGCCAGCTCCTCGCAGCGTGAAAACCACCGGCTGTCGTCATGCAGCAGGGCGGTCAGATTGCCACCTGATTCTAGCGGGGCTGCCACTGTGAGGGGGAAGTAGCGTCCGACACGGTCCACGCTGGGCATCAGGATGCCGCACCAGGCGGCCTCGCCGCATAATCCGGTCGAGAGGGCGAAGCGCCAGATTGGGCTGGTGAGGTAGATGTCGAGCCAGCTCTCACCAAGTTGCTCAATCAGCGCTCTGAATTGAAGTATCTGATGATAGATCGGTTGCGTTATCTGAATATGCTTACTTATTTCGATTGCAGCCGTTTTTTCAAAAGCTGGAGCTCCCTGTGCTTGGGGACCGCCCGCAGGCCCTGATTGAGCATGGTTTGTGCTGCTGAATTATCTCCCTGTTCCATGGCCTGCCTGGCCTGGTTCGTAAAATGGGTGGCCACCTGATCCAGGCCGTTCCGGGCCTTCCGGTTTCCGGGGTCCATCTCGAGGACCGCCTGATAGGCCTCTACCGCATTGCTGCCTTTCGGTTCCAGATAGCGACCGACCATCCGGTGAAGCTCGGCTACCTCCAGGATGCGTTCTACCTTGGCCCGAGTTTCGGCATCGAGTTCCTTGGGCCTGGGTTTAGCCTCGGCCGTTGGTGTTTCATCGGGCTCCAACAGCTCCCTTGGGATCGTTGCAGCCGGCCTTGTTTCTGCCGGTTGTTCGACCACCGGCGTTGGTCGGGGTGAACTCTTCGGCCTGTCCGTCCCCCCGTCTATCCAGAGATAGATCCCGACCCCCACAACTGCCAGCAACAGGGGGACACCCGCTGCCAACCCCCACCACTTGAGGTTGGCGTCGTTTCCACCCTTCAGCTCCCGTAGAAACTGCTCAAGATCAGGGGTGCGCTCACCGCGTTCGAAGGCCAGGGCATGGACCAGTGCCTGATTCTGTCGGTGGCTGAGTCCGGAGATGGGTTTGGGTATTAATTTTCGACCGCGGGCTTGGTTAGCCGGCAACTTGTCGAAGGGGTGGCGTCCGGTGAGCAGTTCATAGCTGACGCAGCCGAGGGCGTAGATATCGTCCCGCGGATCGGGGGCCGCCTGGTCGAACATCTCGCAACTGGCGTATGCCGGAGTGAGGGCCTCCCATTTGGCGGGATCGAAGACGGTGGCGTCGCCAGAGTTCTGTCCTGGGGGGTTAAAGGCGCGGGCGATACCGAAGTCGAGTACCTTGATCTCTCCGTTCTGCAGGATGAAGGCGTTACCCGGCTTGAAGTCGGCATGCACGATATCCTTTCTATGGGCGTAGGCCAGACCCTGAGCCATCCCCTCGATGATCGGTAGGGCCTTCTCCAGGGGCAGACCGCTGGGCCGGATTTGCTTGATCAGGTGCTCCACCGACTCGCCTTGCATCAGTTCCATGGTCATGTAGACCCTGTCACCATCCCGGTCGAAATCATAGACCGTGGCCACGTTGGGATGAGCTAGGCGTTGGGCCTTCTTGGCCTCCCGCTGCAGAGCGATAAAGGCATCAGGATTCTGCTGCACCGCTTCGTTGAGCACCTTGATGGCGACGTAAGGATCCCGGTCCCTCGCCTCTTCCTTACGCAGGTCCTTTGCCAGGTAGACCACGCCCATGCCGCCGCGGCCGATCTCATCCTCCAGCACGAAACGCCCGTTGAGGATGTCGCCCACCAGCGGGCGACTTGCGTGGACTGAGGAGAGGGGTGGTGCAGAGGAGGCTTGTGTTTGAGCAACGCGGGAGGGAGATGGCACTGGGGTACCGACGATACGAGTTGCCTGGTTAGAAATCGGGACCGGATGGCCCGTTCCCCGATCCGAACGGATACGAGTTTCCCCACCCGCTGCATCCTCCGCGGATTCCGTATATTGAGCGAGACGGGCACGCAGGGAGGTGACGATCTGGGCCGGGATCCGGTTACTGCGCTGCAACTCGTCCAATAGTGTGGCGAGTTCCGTCTGGCTATTCGGATGTAGCAGCAGTTGGGCGTCGAGCCTGCCCAACAACCTATCCAGATCCATGCGTCCGGTAAAAAAGTCGTCCAGCGCCGCCCTGAATTCATCCATGGAGTGAAGCATTCCAACTACAGCGAGTATCTGGTATCAACGCTGACCAACCAGAAGGAATTCCCCAAACTCATGACCGGTGCGCTTGAGCTGGGCGTATTGAGGGGATTGATCAACGTTGAGTTCCTCGGCCCGGGCTGACACCCGTGACTTGACCTCGCGGAACAGTTTGGCACCCTCGAGTATCCCCTTGCTCTCGCTCAGTACATCGATGAGCGCATTGGCAAACATGGAGTGTCCATTTCCGCTGTCATCCAATACCGGTCTCACACCGCCGGAGGTCAACACGTAGCGAGATCGGGCCTTGGCGATGACCCTGAGCCATTTCATGCGGGTCTTTTCCGACATGCCGGGATCGAGTTCAGTGTTGACGGCCCGTGTGAGGGCTCCGGAGTAGCAGGAGTCGGTCACCACCAGTACATGCTTCGCCGACATGGCGTTGAGGATGTCGGTGATCGCCACGGTGGAGATTCAGTTTGCGGTGCTGTCGGTTTCCGCATCAACCGGCAGCCAGTGGCCCCGGTTGTAGGTCTTGTCATACTCACCGTGGCCGGCGTAGTAGAGCAGCAGGTTGTCTTTTTCGGTGAGTTCCCGGCGGGTCTTGTTCAGAGCGGAGAGGATCTCGTAGCGGGTCGCGTCGTAGAGTCGGGTGACGGTGAATCCATAGCGCTGCTTGAGGATATCGGCGATCGCATCCGCATCGTTTTTTGGGGTGGAGAGGTCATCAAGTTTTTCATAACGGGCATTGGCGATGATCAGGGCATGATAGTTTCCGAAGACGCTCGGATCGTTGTCGACACCGGCGCCAGTCTCAGGCTGCTCCTGCAGGGGTTCGGGCAGCAGCCGGAATTCCACCGTGTCCCGTTTGCCCTGATTGTCCACGGCGACGATGGTCACGGGCGTCTTGGAACGGGTCACCGGCACCTCGGCCTTGAAGATGCCGTGTTCGTCCACTTTGTGAGACTTGCCATTGATGGTCAAGGAGATCAGGCCGGCGGGGGCGTTGATCTTGCCCACCACGGTGCGCTTGTCGGCATCCGTCGGTGTGATGACATTGGTGATGGAGCGGGTATTGGCAATGGGCGGATCGATGATGTTGATCACCGGGCCGGGCAGGTCGCTGCGCGCCGGCGGGGCCGAACGGGTGACGGTGGGCGCAGCAATCGGTCGTTCGTGGCGGATCACCGTCTCTTTCTGGATCATCACCTCGGGACGGGCCATGCGCTTGATCTTGGCCGCCTTGATCTCCTTGATCTGTTGCAGGATGTTGCGGGCCTCCTCCTGAGTGACCCAGATCACGTCGTAGCTGACCAGACCTGATTTGGATTTCAGTAGCACCTGCTGCAGCTTTTGGCCGGTGTTGGGGTCGGTGCAGTCCGCTGACTGCATCTTATAGGGATCCCGGGAATCGAAGGAGGAGAATAGAACCCGATGTCACCGGAGCAGTCGGTGGTCTGGGCCGTCACCTCGAAATCGAGTGCAGGAAGAGAAAGCGGCACACTTAACAGGAACAGCATCCAAAAAAGGCGAATAATCCTGGGCATCGTCATTCTCCGACAGTTTTTCGCTTCCATCTATTTGACAAGCTAGGATACTGGCCCGGTGAATACAAGCCGGTGAGGCGGGTCGTGAATCGTCAATTGGTAGAGAGCGTAAAGCACGGAAGATTTCAGTGGTTACGCAGGGCGGCGTGTGCTTCGCTCCTCTTTATGAGAGGTGATGGGAAGTGTGTGATCTGAAGTGCCCTTGGTCTCTAAAATTATTCAACTGGGCGTAGAGATGTCTTGCAGTGTCGGCAGAGGTAGCGGGTGCCCCGCTGAGCACGGTTGTGACGGATGCTGCTGAGCTGGTGCTCCCTGCAGTTGCATTGGTAGGTAAAGCGGCGCAACCGGCGTCTAGAAGTGCGGCTGACATCAAATTGGTGGCAACGCTCCGGTGCGGCTCCAAATGCCTCCATCACCGCCTTCCACTCCGCTCCATGTGGGCGGATCCCTCTGCCATGCAGCGTCATGGCTACCAGGTGGGCAACTTCGTGGGGGACCGTTTGGGCGATGAACTGCGGGTCGTTTTCCGTCAGCAGCTGGGCATTGTAGCGGATAACCGCCGCGCCTGACCGCGGCAGCCGCAGCATGCCGGCGCTGCGCCCTCGCAGATCAAAAGTGATACGCACTTCAGGCAGTCGGATTTTGAACTGATCCTGTGCCTGCAGCAACAGCTCCAGGGTCTGCGCCTCGGCCTGGCGCTGCAGCGGCGTCATTGAGTCAGCAGATGCGCCACCCAGGCCTCACTGGCGACCCGGGTGGTCTCCAACACACTGTTGGGATAGAGGCCGATGGCGAGTACCAGGAAGGCGATCACGCTGGCCACCAGCAGCTCGCGGCGGCGCAGATCCAGGGCGTCGATGACCACCGCAGAGCGGGCAGGCCCCAGGAATGCGCGGCGGTAGAGGCTGAGAAAATAGCCGGCACCCAGCACCATACCGAACAGCGCCGCCAGCCCGGCGCCGGTGTGGCTGCCCAGCGCACTCACCAGCACCAGAAACTCGGCGGGAAAACCGTTGGTGCCCGGCACTCCCATACTCGCCAGGCCGAACAGCAGGAAGAAAGCGGTCAGCAGCGGCATCGACTGGGCCACGCCACCCAGGTTGATCAGATCGGTAGAGCCGATGCGATGGTGCAGGAAGCCGGTCACGATATAGAGCCCGCCGGCGATGATGGTGAAGTTGAGCAGCTGAAACAGCGCCCCCTGAAAGCCCTGGATAGTGAACGAGGCGATTCCCAGCAATACCAGCCCGACATGGCTGATACTGGCATAGGCGAGCATGCGGCGCAGGTTGGTCTGGGCGATCGCCAGCACCGCACCGTAGAGGATCCCCATCACGCCCAGACCGGCCAGCAGCCAGTGGAACTCCTGCGCCGCAGCCGGCGCCATCGGGACTACAAAGCGGATGATACCGTAGGCCCCCAGCTTGAGCCCGGTCATCAGCGCGGCGATCGCCACCGGTCCCTCCATCGCCACCACCGGCAGCCAGGTGTGGAGTGGGAACAGCGGGGTCTTAAAGGCAAAGCCGAGCAGCAGTAGGAAGAACACCAGGGTTTGCATCTCGGCCGGCAGGGGATTGTTGAGTAGGGTTTCGTAATCAAATACCAGACCCACGGGTGGGGCCGTACCGCTGAGCTCGGCCTGGCCGAAGGCGAGCAGGATAAAACCAAACAGGATCGGGATGCCGCCAGCGAGCATAAACAGGGTGTATTTGACCGCGGCGTAGCGGCGGTTGGCGCCGATTCCCCAGAAGCTGATAAGGAAGTAGAGCGGCAGCAGAGTCAGCTCCCAAAACAGGAAGAACAGCACCGTATCCAGCGAGCAGAAGATCCCCAGGCTGCTGCTCTCCAGCAGCAACAGCAGGGTGTAGTAGAGACGTGGCATGCTGCGTGTGCTGCTCCAAGAGGAGAGCACCACGCCGAGAAACAGCAGCACCGTCAGCGGCAGGAACAGCACCGATATGCCATCCACGCCGACCCGGTAGTGGATATTCAGCGAGGAGATCCAGTTGCTCTGCTCGACAAACTGAAACCCCGACTGGCCCGGGTCGAAAGCCAACAGGATCGTTACCGCAAGCAACAGATCGATCAGTGCGATGAACAGTGCCACCCAGCGCGCCAGATATTCTCCCGGCAGCAGCCAGATCAGGCTAGCGCCCAGCGGCAGCGAAAGGATCAGCAAGCTGATCAGCGGTAGGCCCTCGGTGAGCGCCTGAATGGATTCATGCATGTCAGTCGATTCCGTCTCTTCTTATGATCGCTCACGCGAGCCGCACGGTGCGTGAGCGGTCGAATCTTCAGTGCGCCCCGGCCCCATAGAGCGTATTCAGCCCCTCAAGGGAGTTTTCGATCAGCCCTAGCCAGGGCTCGGAATAGAAGCCGGCACTCAACATCACCAGGATCATCACTCCGGCAATCAGCTTCTCAACCGGGCTGGTGGGTTCCACCTTGAGCGCTGCCTGGGTCTCATCCTGGGGCGCTAGGAAGGAGCGCTGAAACGCCCACAGCAGAAAGCCGGCAGCCGCCACGTTACCCAGCGCCGCGGCGATGGTCACCAGCGCGCCAAAGCGGTGGATCGCCGCCTCCAGGGTTAGATGCACCGCGTTGAAACCTGGTGTGCCAGGCATCCCGACGATGGCCAGGCCGCCGATCAGAAAGGCGATGCCGATCAGTGGGATGTGGTCGAACAGACCGCCGAGGCGAGCCATCAGCAGGGTGTGGGTGCGGCGATAGACAAAACCGAGCATGAATAGCAGGGTGGTGATTGCCAAACCGAAGTTGACTGACAGCATCACGCTGCTCTCGAAAGCCGCCAGATTGAGGCTGAACATGCCGATCAGCAACACGCTGGTATGGCTCACCACCGCAAACGCCAGCAGCCGACGCAGATTGACCTGTAGCATCGCCAGCAGAGCAGCGTAGAAGACCCCGGCCACCGCAAAGGCGACGATGAACGGCTGCCACTGCAGCACTGTTTCAGGCATCAGCGGTAGCAGAAAGCGTAGCATCGCATAGATGCCGATCTTCAGACCGATTAAAAACACCGGCGCCGCCGCCACTGTGCCGTGTTCCGCCACTACCGGTAGCCAGCCGTGCAGCGGGAACAGCGGGATGCGCACCGCCAGACCATAGAACAGCAGGAAGAAGATCACTGAGGGGAAATTGGGCGCCACTTTCGTCTGTTGCAGCTCGAACAGATCGAAGCTCCAGCGGCCAGCGTTGGCGTCGGCGTAGTTCCAGCCGAGCATGATGACGCCGGTCAACAACAGTAGCAGACCGGTGCCCATGAATTGGTAGTAGCGCGCCTGGGCCAGCTCTGATTCTGGCGAGGTGGACCAGCGAGCGATTAGAAATCCTACCAGGCCCAGCTCCATCGCCGAGAGCAGGGTGAACCAGAGTAGATCGACGCTGGTGAACATGCCCATCAGTGCGGATTCAACCGCCAGCACCAGTGGCATAAAGAGTGCGTGAGGGGTCAGCTCGCGCACCTGACCGTAGATCACAACCAGCAGACAGAGCAGCGCCGTCAGCAGGATGAAGATCACGCTCACCCCATCCACCGCGGCGTGGTAGGCAAGCGGGCCAAACAGGGGCATCCGCTCGGCCAGTTGCATCGCCTCTTGCGTGGGATCGAAGAAGTTCAGCAGCAGCAGCGCCAGCAACAGCTCCAGTAGCGCGAAACCGGTACCAAGCAGGGGTACTGCGCGGCTCTCCCGCCAGCCGAGCAGGGTGGCCATGCCGAGCAGCGGCAGCAGCTGTAGCGCGCTGAGGATGGGGAAGCCCGCCTGGGCGCTCCAGTGGATCTCATGCATCATCGACCAGTTTCCTTAGAGTATCACCGCGAAGGTCGCCATGATCAGCAACAGCAGATAGCGGGGCTGGGCCAGCAGCTCTTCGATCCGCAACAGCCTGGAACCAAGCCGCTCGATCAGGTTGATCAGCCCCTCACCACCGCCTTTGAGCACCAGATGCTCCTCAAACCAGTGCAGCATTGAGGCGATGCCTTCCATCAGCTTGCCGACCAGCCCCATGCCTTGGCCCACATCGCCCTCGCTGGAGGGTAGCGGTTGGCCCTTGCGCCCCTGCCATTGGGCCAGGGAGCTGATCGCATTGGCACGGGCCGGCATGCCGACCAGTGGTACGATCACCCGGTCGTCGAACTCCTGGGTGTCTCGGGCTAGCTGCTGAGTAGGATGAGTCAACAGCCAGTCGCTGACCGGATCGAGCCAAAAGCGGTTGATGGCTGCGGTAAACAGCCAGCGGCGCTTGCGCAGCCAGGCAGGTGCCGCTCGGGTCGGGCGTGACATCAGGTGCATGTGGGCCGGCGAGAGCAGGAACTGATAGGCGCGCCAGATGGCGTGGATCGCCAGATGCCAGGCTGCCAGCTCGAATAGCCCCAGGCCGCACTCGACGAACATCAGCCCCACCTGGGCGGTGGTGGAGAACATCAGCGTGCTCTTTACATCGGTCTGCACCAGTGTGCAGAGGTAGCCATAGGCCACTGTCAGCAGACCAAACAGCAGTATCACCACCATCATCAGCGGTGTCTGCTCGAATACTGGCTGCAGGCGGATCAGCAGATAGACGCCAGCATGCACCATCAGTGAGCCGTAGAACACCGCACTGGAGGGGGTCGGCCCTTCCAGGGCGCGGCTGATCCAGGGCGAGAAGGGCACCTGGGCCGACTTCACCAGTGCCGCCAGCAGGAAGCCGGAGCCGAGCAGACCGGCGCTGAGGCTGCTCATACCGGTAACGCCATCGGTGATTGCTGGCCATTCCAGATCACCGATCCAGAACAGTGCGAGAAACAGCGCCAGCACGAAACCGGCATCGCCGATGCGGTTGGTGACAAACGCCCGGGTCGCATTGGTGGTGGCAGTGGGGCGGTCCAACGCGTAACCGATCAGCAGATAGGAGGCGACACCGGCCAGCTCCCAGCCGACAAATGCCAGTGCCGCACTGCCTGCCATCACGATTAGCAGCATACCTGCCATGAACAGGCAGAGCGCCATAAAGAAGCGTTGGAAGCCCGCTTCGCGATGCAGATAGTTGACCGAGAAACGCAGCGTGATCAGGGAGATAGTGGCTACCAAGGTCGCCATCGAGAGCCCCAGTGCATCCAGGGTGAAGCTGATGCGGATATGATAGTCGCCGCTACTGAGCCACTCGCCGAACCGGATTTGGCCCGGCGCCTCGCCGATCAGCAGGGCCAACAGGTCGACCAGCAGCAGGATGATCAGTGACAGCGCGCCTGCCAGTAGTGCGACCCGCGCTGTGAGGCGTTCACCGAACTCACCACGATTGCCCTCAAAGGTGTAGGAGAGGGCGATCCAGACGGCCGCCAGTAGCGGCAGTACCGGGATCATCGGGATTAGCCCATGCAGTGGAGCGAACAGAGGGGAGTGGGCGAGTTCATACATGGTCGATCGCTCCGGGTTGTTTCAGCAGCACCGGCGTGAGTGGATCCATCTGGCCGTTGTACCAGTCAGCCGAGCACTCTACGCTGGGTAGCGGCTCCAGCTTGCCCTGCCAGCGTACCCAGCCCTTGTCGGGATAAAAGACATCGATGCGCTCGCTGTCTGGATCTTTGGCGCTGAGCAGCAGCCAGCCCTTGCCCACCAGCTCCTGCAGCGGTGGTTGGCGCAGATAGATCTCAGTCAGCATCTCGGTGCTCTGTTCGACGATCACCTGCAGCCGCATCGCCTCATGGATCTCGATCATCTGCCGCGGTAGGCCGGTGCGCAGATCGGAGCTGGCACCCTCCATCACACCGAACAGGCCGGAGATGTTGTGGGTCACCTTAGAGCCGCAGCCATACTGTTCGTTGTCGACGGTGGAGAAGTAGTACTCCAGGCTGATGCCGGCGCCGACCGGGCCGTTGGCCAGCAGCAGACGCTCGATGATGCGGCCGTCTGGATCGCGGGTAGGATCGTAGGAGATGAGGAAGACGCGCCGGTCCCAGAACGCCCCTTGGGTGATCGATCGGCGGCCGATAAAGGCGCAGGCGTTGGTGGCGTGACCTAACTCCGGGCGCGCCTGGCTGAAGTCGTTGGCGCGTCCCTGGATGTGGGTCAGCGCCTGTTTCAGCCCCGGATGCTTGGGAGCAGAGAAGAACTTACGGCAGCGCTCGTGGGCCGAATGGTGGCAGGCCTGGTGCAGATCCTGCTGGATACTGGCCAGCTCCTGGCGATGGCTTTTCGGTACCTTGTCGAGGTCGAACCAGTCGATATTTTCGTCGCAGGTGTTGTGGAAGGCGCCGATGAACCAGCAGTCGTCGGGGATATCGATGCCGCGCTCGCGCAGTAGTGTGCGGACCACCGGACGATTGCATATCGCGGCCTGGATACGGGCATTCGGTCCGGAGTGGCGGCCGCTGCAGGCACCGCAATCGTAGGCGGCGCGGTGCGGGTTGTTTTCGCTGCTGGACCCGTGGCCCATGATGATTGGCAGCCGCGAAAAGCCATCCACCAGACCGAGATTCTGTAGGAACGCCTCGGCCCGGTCGGCCTGCTCGATGTCGGAGAAGCCGAGACGGTTCTGTTCGATACTGCCCTCCGGGGCATCGGGCGCTGCGGTGAGGGCGAGATCGGTGGTCACCGGGGTCTCATAGCGTTCTCGCAGGCGCGCTGAAAGTTGCCCCAGCTTCAATGGCGCCACTACCTTGGCGGCCAGTACTGCCAGTGCGCCGGGGGCTGCCAAGGTCATCAATGCGGTGGAGCCGAGCAGGTTGCGGCGGGTCTCCTGAAACAACAAATCCTTCAGCCAAAGGCGGCGTTTGTGCTGCTTGCTGCGCTCCCTGGCGCTTTTCTCCTCACCGACCTTGGGCAGTTCGCGGATCTCATGAGTGGGCACCATCACCACCGGACAGAGACTGCTGATCTCGCTGTCGTCGAGGCCGCGCCAATTGTGTGGCACGTTGTAGTGGGCGGCTGCGCCTAGGGTCTCGATCTGCGGATTGATCGCTTCGAGATGGCGGCGAATGCCCTCTTCGCGATCGTCCATGCACCAGACGATCTGTGCTGCCGGGCGGTTCTCACGCGTCTTCCAGCGACCGCGTCCCTCATTATTGACGATAGCGTTGAAGATCTGTTCGCGGTAGTGGCGTTCGTAGGCCTGCAGCCAGATGTAGCCGCGTTTATGCGGGGTGAGCTGGGCCAGGGTGTCGAAGATCGATGCAAGCGGTTCGCACTCGATGCTACGCAGTTCGTCAGCGCAGATGCCGAGGTGCTGGCAGAGGCGGAACAGGGGCCAGGCACTGCGGTAGACGGAATAGCCCTCCGGCTGGTCGGCGGTGGGGCTCTGCCGCCAAGTCCAGATCATGTCGGCCAGTTGCCGCCACATGGGGCGCTCTTCACTGGCAATCGGGATGCGGCTCACTAACTGCTGCGCACGGTTGGTGAGGTACTCCGGCAGGCGGCGATTGTAGAGGGTGTAGCGCACCATGAACTCGGAGCGACGGCGGCGGAAGTACCAGCGCAGCAGATCGAGGTTGGGGGCGATCTGCCACTGCTGGTTGCAGAGCTTCTGCGCGAACAGCCGTTCCAGCACCAGGCGCACCGCCAGGTAGTCGAGCATTGCTACCGGTATCTCGGTGCTGCCCTGGTAACCGGGGTGGTTGTGGCGCCAGAAGAACATGCCAGACCAGCCCGGCAGTTCCAGGGCGAGTCGCTCCAGGTAGCTCTCCCAGTGTGCCTCAGGTACGCCTATATGACGTAGCTCGGCGATGACTACCTCCAGAGGATCGTCATCGAGCAGTGCGATCTCATCTTGCCACTCGATCAGATCGGCTAGGAAGCCGGTCAGTGAGACTGCCACGCTGGTGCGCCAGGTAGCGTAGAAGCCCTGCTCGCGATTGGGAATCGGCCAGGCTGCCAGTCCCTGATCGAGGAAGCTGGCGATGAAACGGATCAACATCGGCCGGATTTGTTCCAGCAGATCCTGACCGGTGAGCTTGAGTAGTAGGCCGCGCAGGGTGATCTCAGGACCGACCTGGGCGAGCAGTGTTTCCAGCTCCTTGGCCACCTCTTTGCGCACTAGCATGTGCAGGTCGCCATAGCCTTCGCTGCTCTGGTTCAGCCCGCTGAGCATCTGTTCCGCCTGTTCCGGGGAGAGATCGACCAGCTCCTCCGGGTGCATGATGAAGTGCTGTAGTCCCAACACCTCCAGGCAGGTTGACCAGAGGTCACTGATCGCGGTCCCCTCGTCCTGCTGATTGGCGGCGCTGAGTAGTCGTTCACGGCTGGCCGGTTCCACATCGGGCTGGAATCGGTGGAGTGCATCCAGCTCCTCGAGCTGCCAGTTGAGCTGGCAGGCGGTCACCGGCTTCAGCGGATGCAGTAGTGCGGCGATGATTAGATCGCGCTGGTTGAGGGGGGGGGGCTGATTCTGCAACAGTGGCGCGTTGGCAGCGAGATCCGGGGTCTCGTCGAGGGTTGCCTCGAGGTCGTCGCGGTTGATGCGACCTGCACGGTAAAACTCGCGAAACTGCTTCTCCGGCAGATAGCCGCGGGCGCCGGTGAGGCGTTCCGCCTCGGCCAGTGCCTCGGTAAAGTGAAGGTGCTGGAAGCCGTGTAGGGTGTTGTGGTGGACGAAGTCCTTGATCGGCGCCTGGCCAGGCAGCAGATGCTCGAAGTGTTCGATGGCGTGCTGTAAGCGGTCGCGGATATCGCCTGGCTCCTGATCGTGACTGGCAACAGACAAGCTCACTCTCCTCGTTTAAAAGTGGCCGGCGAACAGCCCGCTCAGCTGTTCAACTGAGGCGGAGACCAGCTGCAGCGCCGGCGCCGGAAAGATGCCTAGTAGTAGGATGCCCAGACTCAACATACTGGCTGCGGCCAGCTCAGTGGGACGCAGGTCCTCGATCTCTTGCATCTGGCTGTGGCTGGGTCCGGTGAAGAGCCGGCCGATAGTGCGGATCGCGTAAGCGGCACTGATCATGATGCTCAGGCTCAGCACCACCACCAGCCAGCCCCAACGCTCGAAGCCGCCGATCAGGGCGTGCAGCTCGGCGACAAAGCCGAAGGTGCCGGGGATGCCGACCGCGGCGACAAATGCCAGGGTGGTGAAAAAGGCGAAGCGTGGGGTGATCCGCAGCAGCGAGCTGTAGTCATTGATGTTGCGGGTGTGGGTGCGCTCATAGAGCAGGCCGATCAGTAGGAAGGAAGCGCCGGCCACCAGGCCGTGGGCCATCATCTGCAACACTGCGCCGGTTAGCCCGGAGATGTTGAGGGTGGCGATGCCGAGCAGCACTACCCCCATGTGGCCGACCGAGGAGTAGGCGATCATCTTTTTCAGATCCCACTGGCGCCAGGCTAGCAGGCCGCCGTAGATCAGGCTGACCAGGGCCAGTGCCACCAGCACTCCCTGTAGCGTGATGACCGCCTCGGGCAGCATCTGGGCGGCGCGGATCAGGCCGTAAGCGCCCATCTTCAACAGGATTCCAGAGAGCAGGATACTGATTGGGCTGGGGGCCTCCACATGGGCCAGCGGTAGCCAGCCGTGGATCGGAAAGATCGGCATCTTGACGCCAAAGCCGACCAGAAAGCCGAGAAAGATCAGCACCTGTTTATGTTCGGTCAGCTGTTTGGCGCCGGCGCTCATCTGATCCATGGCGAAGGAGTGGCCGGGCAGGGTGTCGAATAGCACCAGCAGGCTGAGCAGCATGAAGACTGAGCCGCCCATGGTGTAGAGCACGAAGTTGAGCGCCGCGCCGTGACGGTTTTTGCCGCCCCAGCGGTCAATCAGAAAGAACAGCGGGATCAGGGTCAGCTCCCAGAAGACATAGAAGAGTGACCAGTCCTGGGCCATGAAGACGCCGAGCATTGACGACTCCAGCAGTAGCACTAGCAGGTAGTAACCCTTCTGCTGTTTTTGGATGCTGGCGGAGGCAAGCAGTGCGACGAAGCAGAGCAGGGTCGCCAGCAGCAACATCGATAGCGCGATACCATCGACCCCCACCGCATAGGCGGTGCCGAGGCGTGGGTTCCAGGGCACAACCTCCTTGAACTGGATTGCGGCGCTGCTGCTGTCGAAATCACCGAGCAGCCACCAGGAGAGGATCAGGGCGAGGCCGGAGCCGGCCAGTGCGACGCTACGGATTAGGCGGCTCTGTGCAGAAGGGAGCAGTGCGATCAGTGCTGCGCTGACAACTGGCGTGATCAGTAACTGGGTGAGTGGCCCCATGTCGGCAAAGCTCTCCTGAGTGAAATCGGTACGACCTCCCGGAGGCCGGTCGCTGGGGCGGGATCAGATTCTTGTCGATATCGTAGGTTGGGTTGAGCTCGACGCTGACAATCTCCCTAGAAGATTGAAACAACTGCCGCCAAAATCAGGTCGTTTGGATGGCCTGAAACGCTACCATAAAGGCAGGCTAAAATCATTGGAAAATCCTTATGTGGTAATAAGATAAAAGGTGCGCTGATATTTCCTATTGGCGGTGAAATCGCCGTATTATAGTCGCTCCGCAATAGAGGGCTGCGGTGCAGCGTGGCCAGCCGCAATTAAGGGAAGAGCATGTACAATCGCAACAGCAACCCAATGGCCTCGATGTCGAGCTATCGGATCGAAAGCCGGATGCTACGCTACAGTACCTTCGTGCCAAAGCTCTACAATCTGTGCCGCTCCCTTGGCTTCGAGCATGGCAAGATCATGCCGTCGCGGGCCTTCTGCTCGGATGAGAGCCAAGGCTATCCGATCATCCTGATCGCCAAGCACTTCAACAGCTTCCCCTTCAACCACGGCTTGGTGGGCGGCATTGTCGCCACCGACCGTCACGGCCCGCACGCCCATCACGGCAAGGACCTGATCATCATTCATGCCAGCCATGTGGGCTACGATCCGGAGAGCCGGCAGTACGGCCACTATCGGCGGCTGCAGACTGAGGACAACAGCTGCTCCTCCAGCTGTGGCAAGATCGCCGGGGTGCTCGACTGGTACCAGCGCGAATACGACTTCGCCAGGGACAACATCCACGTCTTCAAGGAGGAGGACGAGTGGCGCATCAGCATCGATAACCAACTGCTGGACGAGTCTCGTGAGGAGGGGCTCTACCTTGATCTGAGTCGCCTAGTGACGATGGACGACGCGGGTCTGATGAACCCGCTCAAGGTGTTCAGTACCTCCAAGACCTTCCGTGCCTCGGATGAGCTGGCGGGCCTGCTCGACATCAGCGGCACCGGATCAGAACCGACTCCTCTGGGGGATCGTCTGCAGCCCGACTGGTACAGTTTCAAGCGTCAGATCCGTGGCGGGAAGGAGGAGGGCCACAGCCATCTGGAGCATAATCTGCTGCCAGTGATGCCTTGGGTGCTCGCAACTAAGTCACCTATGCTGACGGCTGCCAAGGTCAATACCCAAGTGGAGTTTGATCGCACCTACCGCAGTCTGCTGAAAGAGACGGAGTACAAAGGTCGGCGGCTGATGCTGATCTCGGGACTGCATATCGACATCTCACCAGTCGAGGGGCAGCTCTTCCCACTGACCAAGTTCGTGCCATGGGCCGCTTATCTGCAGCAGCCGGATGGCGCTCACCGTATCCTGGAGCAGGATGAGCTGTTCCAGATGCTTGATCAGCAGAGTGAGGAGAACCCTGACCAGACCGACCTAGAGGGCGCAATCCACGCCATGAGTGAGGCGGCAGAGGTGCGCCCGCCCACTGAATAGCGCCACTCGGCACCTACGGAGCCTCTGATCAAGTCATGAACTTGTATCTTGCGCCTAGAATATCCAGTTTCTGCGTTGCAAATCTCGGCAACGGCTCCATGCGTGATTCTACCTCCTGCATCCAGGCAGTCGTTCGCAATAGTCAGCTATCCCCGACAGAGATGTAGGGGAGGAGCGTGAGCGGGGGCGCGATAGCCTTACGTGCGATTTACGCCTTGAATCTGAATATTCTGAATCACAATCGACTTCGTCCAGGCTTAATCAAAGGCTCCCTAAGCAATCCGTTATCGGCACCTGCCCGGAACTCTATGTCGCCTCGATATAGTCGGGCAGGATGCGTTCCACCGTATCGACAATCGCCTGGGTCTGCGGGTCGATCTCGATGTTGATCCGGTCTCCCGGCTGGCGCGCGCCAATATTGGTACGTTGCAGGGTCTCGGGGATTAGGTTGACATCAAATGCGTTGCCATCGACCTCGCCAATGGTGAGGCTGATGCCGTCGATACCGATGTAGCCCTTGGCAAATAGATACTTGCCAAAGGCCTCGGGCAGACGGAAGCGGATGTTGCGGTTGTTCTCCGAGCGCTTCACCGCCACCACTTCGGCAGTGCAGATGATATGCCCGGACATGGCGTGGCCACCGATATCGTCGCCAAAACGGGCGGCTCGCTCTACGTTGACCCGGTCGCCGGGTTGCAGTTCGCCGAGGTTGGTCAGGCGCAGGGTCTCGCGCATCAGGTCGAAGCTGACGATATCCCCGTCGATCGCGGTGACAGTGAGGCAGCAGCCGTTGTGCGCCACCGAGGCGCCCGGCACCAGCCTCGCCAGCGTTGCCTCGGGCAGGCGCACTCGATGGGTGCGGAAATCGGTCTTCTCGCTGATCTCGACCAGCTCGGCGGTGCCTTGGACGATACCGGTGAACATAGCGGCTCCTGGGGTGGTGGTCAGGCGCTGGGGAGCCGCAGGGGCTCGCTGATCAGATGGCCGACAAACTTGCTCATGTTGTCGAGGATCGCGCCACCGCGGCGAAAGCCGAGCCCACAAGCTTCCCAGACGTAGAAAACGCCGGCCTGATAGTGTCGTCCGGCGCTGTCTTTGGGGAACTCCACAAACTCCTGGTAGATACTCTTGTGGAAGCCGTAGGGGCCGTCGCTCTGCTCAATGATTTGGCCGTTGGCGTCGAGGATTGCCATGTTGGCGCCCTCCCGGCCGAACAGCTTTTTCTCCACCTGGGGCAGGCCGTTGAGCGGCTCAAAGGCGGTCTTCAGCAGATAGGGTGAGTCGGGGTAGAGGTCGCAGAGGATCTTCATCATCCCCTTGCTCTGAAACAGCAGGGTGTAGGCGGGGTTGATGAAGCGAGTCTGGCCCTGTTTGGCGATCTTTTCCAGGATCCGGGTCAGCTCCAGCTCCTGCTCGGCGATATCTTCCCAGGGAAAGAGTTTGAACCAGAAGTCGGCCAGCTGTTTGTCTTTGTTGAAGACCCCTTCGGTGTTGATGAAACCGGCCTCGTCCAGGTAGCAGAAGTCGGTAAAGAGACCGGCCTCGTGGGCGACCTGCTGCAGGTAGCGGGTGGTGCGCTCATCCTCCGGCAGGTCGCGGATGCTGGAGAAGAGCAGCTTCTCGCCCTGGTAGGCACTGGCGAAGTCGAAGTTGGCGTCGCCACCGCTGATCAGGCGCTGGAAGTTGCCCTGCAGCATCTCGTGTAGGTTGTTGAACTGGCGCGCCTCATCCATGCCGTTGGCTTTCAGGATCGCCCACTGGATGATGGCGGTCTCGAACAGGCTGGTGGGGGTGTCGGCGTTGAACTCGATCAGCTTGATCGGCTTGCCGTCCAACCCCCCGGCCAGGTCGAAACGACCGTAGAGGTGCCAGTCGTCCCGCTCCCAGCTCTCTTCGATCAGCCCTACCAGGTTGGAGGGGATGCCCAGCTCATAGTAGAGCTGGTTGTCGATGACGTGCTGGGCCGCCTCCACATACATATCGTAGAGGGTGTTGGCGGCCTGGTAGTAGGCCTCCGCCTCCGCTTCGCTGACCGGCACCAGTTCACTGGCGATGTAGTCGCTGCCATCCTCATCGGTATGCCAGCTCATGCCGATCTCTTCCATGAGGCCCTTGTCGAGGGGCTTCACTGCCAGGGTATCGACCACGCTTCAGCCTCCAAAGGAGCCAAAGCGGCTGTTGGAGGATCGGGGGGCCGATTTGTTGCCGCCAAAGAAGCCGCTCTTGGGCTGCTTGTTGCTGGCAGTCTTCTTATAGGGTTGCGAGATCGAACTGGTCGGGCGGCCGCCGCCATACTGCTGCTGGTTGCGCTGGAAGTTACTGTTGTTCATCAGCTTGTTGGCGATCATGCCACCGATCAGCGAGCCGGCCGCAGTCGCCAGCAGGGTCTCGCCCAGGGACATGCCGCCGGAGTGCATGGAGGGATCTTCGGTGAGACGAGAGGTGCCCGCCTCGACCTTGGCGGCCTCCTGTTCGGCGATCTGTTTCAGTTCATCCTCGGAGAGGAAGCGCTCGTTGCCATCCATATCGCGCAGGATGGCGCGGTTTGGGCCGGTGGTTGGATGTTTCTCTACCAGCTTGTAGCTGTCGGGATTGGCGCCGGTCTGCTCGATCACCATAAAGGCGTTTTGCCCCTGTTCGGCGCCAGCCTGTGAGCCAAAGCCGCCGGGGGGGGGTGCTCCCTGGTCGCTGCAGCCATTGAGGCTGGCGATCACGCTTAGGCCGATACTGCCGGCGATGGAGTAGGAGAGTACCTTCTTGATGTGTTTCATTGAGTTGCCTGTGATGCTTTCCAAGAACAATTGAGGGGCATTCTAACTGCTTGCTGGTATGCACAAAACCGTAGAGTGGTTTGGGATAGATGGCGCAGAAGCCTGTTTGCCGGGGAGGGAGGCCGCTTTGGGTCTTCGGCGTGGTTCGGCTGGTCACTTGGTCGAGTTGAGAACACGGTGTTTGGCTGCGATGAAATCCCCATGAGCGACATGGATCAGATCAGCCAGCCTGCGAATCAGATGTTCTTCATACTTGTGCAGTTCGTTGTCGGCAAAGGCCACATGCCACAGCTTCTCGATCAGCGCTATCTTTTGCGTTGGGCTGTAGTGCTGGTTGATCAGACGGGTGAACTGAAAATAGTCCGTCGATGCGGCCTGTTCCGACCTGGCGAGTGTGACCAGTTGATCCGCCTCCTTAGCATCAAGGCCGAAATGGTTTGTCACCGCATCGAGCAGCGCACGTTTCTCTTCCTCGTGTTGCCTGTAGTCGGACTCCGCAACCTCGAGCAGCAACGCGGCAACCGCCAGTCGGAGTGCGTGTTGTGGATCCCGTGCTGTTTCCTGGGAGCCGGGCGCCAGATGGGTATCAAAAAAACGTTTGATGGTATCGAGCATCTGTACTCTCTGATGGTGGGTTTGTCTAGAAGGGATAGGGTGAGAACCTACAGCAGCAACTGTTTAAGTATTCCGGTATAGATGCGGGCCAGATGCTCCAGATCATCGATGCTGACACACTCGTTGACCTGATGGATGGTGGCGTTGAGCGGTCCCAGTTCGAGTACCTGGGCACCGGTGGGGGCGATGAAGCGCCCGTCGGAGGTGCCGCCGGAGGTGGAGAGTTCGGTGTCAAACCCCATCTCGTCGCGGATTGCCGCCTGAGCCGCCTCCACCAAGGGCCCGGAGGGGGTGAGGAAGGGGTTGCCGGAGAGCTGCCAGCGGATCTCATAGTCGAACTTACCCTTGTCCAGTATCGCCTCCACTTGCTGCTGGATGCGCTCCGCATTCAGTTCGGTGGAGAAGCGGAGGTTGAACTGGGCGTTGAGTTCGCCAGGGATGATATTGGTGGCGCCGGTGCCCATGTTGAGGTTGGCGATCTGGAAGCTGGTGGGAGGGAAGTGCTCATTGCCCTGGTCCCACTCCTCGACGCAGAGCTGTGCCAGCACCGGGGCGAAGGCGTGTAGCGGATTTTTCGCCAGCTGCGGGTAGGCGACATGGCCCTGTTTGCCGATCACCTTTAGGTAGCCGCTGATCGAGCCGCGCCGGCCGTTTTTCACCGTATCGCCCAGCCGCTTGCTGCTGGAAGGCTCGCCCACTAGGCACCAGTCGATCTTCTCCCCTCTCGCCTCCAGAGTCTCCACCACCCGGATGGTGCCATCGCTGGCGTCACCCTCTTCGTCGCTGGTGATGAGAAAGGCGATGGAGCCTTGATGATCGGGGTGCTCGCCGATGAAGGTCTCACAGGCGGTGACCATCGCCGCCAGGCTGCCCTTCATGTCGGCGGCGCCGCGGCCGTAGAGCAGGCCGTCGCGGATCTCCGGTTGGAACGGGTCGGAGTGCCACTGCTCGCGTGGTCCGGCAGGCACCACATCGGTGTGGCCGGCAAGGCAGAACAGCGGGCCGTTGTCGCCACGCCGCGCCCAGAAGTTGTCAGTGTTGCCAAAACGCAGCCGCTCGATGCGGAAGCCGAGGGCCTGTAGGCGCTCAATCATCAGCTCCTGACAGCCGGCATCCGTGGGGGTGACCGACTGGCGGCCGATCAGTTCGATGGCGAGTGAGAGGGTCTCGGACATCAGTCGAAGATCTCCGCGTAACTCGCCTCCGAAAAGCCCACATAGCGGGCATCATTGGCATCCAGCACCGGTCGTTTGATGATCGATGGGGTGGCCAGCATCACCTCGATGGCGCTGGCCTGGTCGATGTTGGCCTTAGTCTCAGCGTCGAGCTTGCGCCACATCATGCCGCGCTTGTTGAGCAGCGTCTCCCAGCCCAGTTCAGCGACCCAGTCGAGCAGTAGCTGCCGTTCCAGCCCGGCCTTTTTGAAGTCGTGGAACTGATATTCGATGCCATGATCGTTAAGCCATTTGCGGGCCTTTTTCATGGTGTCGCAGTTTGGAATGCCGTATATCGTGATCGCCATAAATTATGAATTTTGAATTCAGAATTGATAATTCAAAATTTGGTGTTGGATGGCGTTAGCCATCAGATATCACGCAGCAGTTCGTTGATGCCAACCTTGGAGCGGGTCTTCTCGTCAACCTGCTTGATGATCACCGCGCAGTAGAGGCTGTGGCTGCCGTCCTTTGAGGGCAGACTGCCGGGTACCACCACCGCGCCGGTGGGAACCCGACCGAAGCTGATCTCGCCGGTGAGGCGATTGTAGATCTTGGTGGACTGACCAATATAGACGCCCATCGAGATCACCGCGCCCTGTTCGACGATGACCCCCTCGACAATCTCGGAGCGGGCGCCGATGAAGCAGTTGTCTTCGATGATGGTGGGGGCCGCCTGCAGTGGCTCCAGTACGCCGCCGATGCCGACGCCGCCGGAGAGGTGCACGTTCTTGCCGATCTGCGCGCAGGAGCCGACTGTGGCCCAGGTATCGACCATGGTGCCGGAATCGACGTAGGCGCCGATGTTGACGTAGGAGGGCATCAGTACGCAGGAGGGGGCGATATAGGCGCCCTTGCGTACCGAGGCGGGCGGTACTACGCGCACCCCAGAGTCGCGGAAGTCGCGGGAGTTGTGGTCGGCGTATTTAGAGGGGACCTTGTCCCAGTAGTTGGTGTAGCCACCCTTCTGGAAGTAGTTGTCGTTGAGCCGGAACGAAAGCAGCACCGCCTTCTTCACCCAGTCGTTAACCACCCAGTCGCCATCCTGCCTCTCGGCGACGCGGATCTCGCCCCGATCGAGCTGGTTGATCGCCTCGGCCACCGCGTCGCGCACTAGCGTGTCGGCGCTGCGTGGGGTGATCTCGGCACGCTTCTCGAAGGCGTCAGTGATGATGGTTTGGATATCGCTCATTAAGTCAGCTCCGAATGGCTATTCGTTTAAAGGTTTTCTACAAACTGTTTGATGCGGTGGGCGGCGTTGATGCACTCGTCGAGCGGTGCCACCAGCGCCATACGAATCCGGTTGTGGCCGGGATTTTCGTCGCCTTCGCCACGGGAGAGATAGCTGCCGGGCAGCACCGCCACGTTCTGCTGTTCGAGCAGGCCGCGGGCGAACTCCGGATCGGGGATCGGGGTCTTCGGCCAGAGGTAGAAGCCCGCCTTCGGGCGCTCCACCTCCAATACGCCATCGAGGATCTGCAACACTGCATTGAACTTCTCGCGATAGAGGCGGCGGTTCTCCGCGACATGCTTCTCATCGCCCCAGGCCTTGATGCTGGCGGCCTGAGTGGCGGGGGGCATGGCGCAGCCGTGGTAGGTGCGGTAGCGGAAGAATGCGTCGATGATCTTGGCGTCGCCGGCAACGAAGCCAGAACGTAGGCCCGGTGCGTTAGAACGTTTCGACAGGCTGTGGAAGACGATGCAGCGTTTGTAATCGGTGTTGCCCATCTGCGCAGCGGCCTGCAGCAGTCCTATCGGCGGTTGGGTCTCGTCCAGATAGATTTCCGAGTAGCACTCGTCGGCGGCGATCACAAAACCGTATTTGTTGGCCAGTCGGATCAGCTTCTGCAGGGTTTCGATGCCGATTACCGCCCCGGTGGGGTTGGAAGGTGAGCAGAGATAGAGCAGATGGCAGCGTTCCCAGGTGGTGGCGTCCACCGCATCGAAGTCGGGGATGAAGCCGTTTGCTTCGTTGCAGTTGAGGTAGACCGGTTCGGCCCCGGCCAGATAGGCGGCCCCTTCGTAGATCTGGTAGAAAGGGTTGGGCATCAGCACCAACGGCGAGCCGCGGCGGTTGACCACTGTCTGGGCGATCGCAAACAGTGCCTCGCGGGTGCCGTTGACCGGCAGGATATGTCTGGATGGATTGAGGCTCTCCGCCGGCAGCGAGAAGCGACGTTCCAGCCAGGCGGCGATGGCGGTGCGCAGCGATGCCGAGCCTTTGGTGGCGGGGTAGACCGAAAGACCGTGCAGATGGCTGATCACCTCTTCGGTGATCAGCCCCGGTGTCGGGTGCTTGGGTTCGCCGATGGAGAGCGAGATGGGGCTGAGTCCCACCGGCGGTTCCACACCCTTGTTCAGTTTCGCCAGCTTCTCGAAAGGGTAGGGTTGGAGCTTTTCCAGGTCGCCGTTCATCGGGGTTGGATCGCGGTTTGGGTTAACGGGGCATCATTGCCGCGTGCAAAGGGCGTAGTATAGGCGATCGGGAAAAGCCTGACCAACTTACAAAGGTAAACATCTATGTCTGATCGAGAGAGTGAGGAGGCGGCGGTCTGCATGGTTCGTCGTGAGCCGGAGATGCACGGAATCGAGGTCGTCGAACTCAATCCCGATCCAGCCTTGCTTGATTATCTGGAGGGGATGAAGCTGGCCGATGCTCAGGCGCAGTCGCGGTTCGGTGAGTTCATGCTGCTCTCCTGGTACGACCGGGACCGGGATTTTGAATCGCCACAGCACTCATCGGAGTGCCATCAGAATGCGGCAGTGCCGGGCTATGTGGACTACGGCATCCATCATGGGGCCAAGCTCAAGATCGACATCGAGCAGGGACGTTTTGTCTTTTTCTACATGCCGCTGGATTTCTGAGCTGGATATCGCGCATTACTTTGATGCAGAACAAGTGCGGGTTGAGTGATCCGGCTTGGCCAGAATTTTCTCTGGCGGGATCTCAAAGAGTGGCTATACTTCGAGCGTCGCATGGGTTGGGAGTGTTGCCCATCGTGTGCAGAGTTCTGGCATCTCTATAGGTTTGCGGATCATCAGTGGAAGATAGACCGGTTTCGTTGGGACACTACCTCTTCGCTTACCTGAGTGCGCTAGCCTTGTGGCTGTTGTTAGTCGGTAGCCTGGACGCAGCTGAAGTCGTTACTGGGGCGCTGGTCGCCATGGTGGTAACCTTGGCGGCGAGGCCAAGGTTGCAGCTTCTGGCGGGGCTGCGACTGGAAGTGACCGCCCCCATCCATCTGTTTCGTTATCTCATCTATTTCTTTATCGCCCTGATCAAAGCCAATCTCGATGTGGCGCGTCGGGTACTGTCACCCTCATTGCCGATTCAGCCGGCACTGGTGGAGGTGGAGACCGAACTCCAATCTGATCTGGGCCGGTTATTACTTGCCAACAGTATTACCTTGACACCGGGCACCCTGTCGGTGGATGTGCGAGGTGAACGGATTCTGGTGCATTGGATCGATGCACTGCCGGGCCGTGACCTGGAGAGTGCAACGCAAGCGATCGTGGCTGGCTTTGAACGCCACCTGAAGGGTTTTCTGCGATGACACTGAGTGTGTTGGAGAAGTTGGCGTTATTCCTTATCGGTGCGGCGGTTGTGTTGAGCTTCCTGCGTCTGTTAATCGGCCCAGCAGCGCCGGACCGGATCGTTGCGGCAGATACCCTGGCGGTGATTACCACCAGTGCGTTGCTGATGTTGGCGGCGCTGTTTGGCAGTGTGCTCTATCTTGATGTGGCGTTGATCTACGGCACGCTGGCGTTTGTTGGCGTGGTGGCAATTGCCCGGGCCATCGAGGGGGGGCGGCCATGAGACTGTTGGCAGACATTTTCCTCCTGATCGGCGCGGCCTTTACCTTTCTTGGCGCATTGGGCCTGCTGCGTATGCCGGATGTCTACAATCGCATCCAGGCGGGGACTAAGGCGGTGACCCTGGGTTCCCTGTCGATCCTGCTCGGCATCGCGTTGCTATTTCCCGATTGGTGGAGCAAGTTGCTGCTGATTGCCGGATTCATCCTTCTGACCAATCCCATCGGTTCTTCCACCATCGCGCGGGCGTTGCTGGTGGCGGGCGTCAAGCCCTGGCAGAAGAGTGGCGAGGGAGTTGAAAAATGATCGCGCTGGAGGTCTGGATCGCCCTGCTCATCGTGCTGGTGATGCTCGGATCCGCGCTCGCAGTGTTGCTGCTGAGAAGTCATATCGCTGCGGTGGTGGCGGCCTCGGTGGTGTCGTTGACGGTAACGATGATCTTTGTGCTGCTGCGGGCGCCTGATGTGGCCATGACCGAGGCTGCGGTGGGGGCTGGTCTGAGCAGCCTGATCCTGGCCCTTGGCCTGCGCCGACTCGGGATCTGGCAGCTGGATGGAAAACGGGCGGGCCGGAACCTGCTGATGAGAGACCATGATGATGCGTAACCTGGCCTCTCTGCTGTTTGCTGGCGGCCTTGGCTTTCTCCTATGTGTGCTGGTTGGTGGACTTGATTTCGGCAATCTTCCCATGGTGGCCGGTGGTCTGATTCAGAGTGAGGCGCCAGCACAGGTTGGTACTGCCAATATCGTTACTGCGGTGGTGCTTGGCTACCGAGGCATAGATACCCTGGGGGAACTCTCAATCCTTTTCGCTTCGGCTGCTGCCGCCGGGCTGGTATTGGGGCGACGTCGGACGGCTGCTGACAAGGAACCGGAGGGCGGTTTCATCCTGCGCGCTGGTGGTGATCTGCTGTTTCCGCTGCTATTGGTGGTGGGTTTCTACATTATCTTCCATGGCCATCTGACTCCCGGTGGCGGTTTTCAGGGGGGTGTGATCCTTGCCGCGGCCTTCTTTCTGCCGCTGCTGGCGCGTCCCGGTAGCTCGTTGAATCATGCCGGTCTCAGTTTCATCGAGGGGCTCGCTGGGGCCGGCTTTATTCTCATTGGGCTGTGGGCGCTCTGGCAGGGGGGGGAGTTCCTGCAACCGATGTTAGAGCGAGGTGTGCTTGGTGAACTGCTCTCTGCCGGCACCCTGCCGCTGCTCTACCTGGCGGTGGGGTTGAAGGTAGGGGCGGAGTTGGCGGGGCTGCTGGCCCATCTGGCGGAGGCGGATGAGTGATGTATAACCTGAGCCTCGATCTGATCCTCTATAGCGGTGCTTTGGGGCTGATCGTCATCGGCCTCGCCGGCATGGTGCTCTCCCGCCATCTGTTTCGTGTGGTGCTGGCGCTGGCGATCGCCGAGGCCGGCGCCAATCTGCTGCTGGTGCTGGCCGGCTATCGTTGGGATGCGGTGGCGCCGATCCTGAGCGGTGCGCAAGCCCCGGCATCGATGGTCGATCCGGTGCCCCAAGCGATGGTGCTCACTGCGATTGTCATCGGGGTCGGCATTCAGGCCCTGGCAGTCAGCCTGTTGGTAAAGATCCGGCACAGTTTTGGTACCTTGGAGCGGAGTGAAGTGGCGGCCGGCATGGATGAAGCGATCGCCGTCAGTGCTGCTGTGCCACTGCTGGGTAGTCGTGAAAAACCGGCGGGAGGGCGTCCTCTGCCACCGCCTGAGCCACTGCCGGAGAGCAAGGCATGAGCCAGATCGTGCTTGTTGTCGCCCTGCCGCTGTTGGCTGCCTTTCTGCTGCCGGTGGTGATGCGGATGGCGCTCGGCCTGGGTCTCTGGTTTGGTCCTGCCGTGCTGGGTTATGGACTCTGGACCCTGTGGCAAGTCTGGGCCCTTTCGGGGGGTGAAGCCTTCTCCCTGGCCATCGGTGGGTTTGCACCACCCCTGGGCATCAATTTTTATGTCGATCCACTGGCGATGCTGTTTGTTGCCGCGGTCCAGTTGATGGGGCTGCTCTTCTGGCCGTTCAAAATCGATCGGGAGACCCCGCGCCGTCAGTCGTTGATGCTGTTGTTGCTGGCCGCCTCCACTGGCTTGGCCCTTTCTGGTGACCTGTTCAATCTCTATGTTTTCTACGAGCTGGTGGCGGTGGCCTCGTTTGGCCTGATAGCAGCGTCGGCGACCGGTGCTGCCTATGCGGCGACCTTCCGCTATCTGTTGCTTAGTGGCATCGGATCAGTGCTGACCCTGGTGGGGATAACGCTGATCTACAGCCAGACCGGCACCCTTAATCTGGCGCATCTGGCCCAGCTCGCTCCCGAGCAGTTGAATAATCCCCTGGGGCTTGCCGCTTTTGTCGCCATCCTTATCGGGGTTGGCGTGAAGGCGGAGCTGTTTCCGGTCAACAGCTGGGTGCCGGAGGTCTATGCTACGGCCCCCGCCCGAGTCTCGGCGATTCTTGCGGGGCTGGTCTCGAAGCTGGCGGTGCTGATCGTGGTGCGTCTGCTGGTGTTGCTGTTTCCACAGCCGGAGGCGGCGCAGGTGATGCTGCTGCTGGGCATGCTTGGGGTGATCAGTGGTGAGCTGGCGGCCTGGCGGGCACAGGATCTGAAGCGCATGTTGGCCTACTCCTCCATCGGGCAGCTGGGCATGATCTTCATCGCCTTTTCCCTGCCCGCGGGCGGTGGACTCTATGCCGGCCTGGCCCTGACGCTGCACCATATGCTGGTCAAACCAGGGTTGTTCATGCTGGCGGAGCGCTGGGGGGGCTCGCTGCAGCGGTTGCGTGGAGCAGGCTTTGTTTCACCGCTGGGGGCCGGGCTGTTTGTGTTGTTTTCGCTCTCGTTGGTGGGTATGCCGCCGTTGCCCGGGTTTTGGGCCAAACTGCTGTTGATCAGCGGGCTGGCGGGGCAGAGCGAGCCACTTTACATGATGGCATTGCTGGTCTTTCTCTCGGCCACGGTGGTGGAGGCGAGTTATCTGTTTCGGTTGGCGGCGGCGCTGTTGCAGCGTTCGCCAGAAGAGGTGTCGAAGATGGCTCCGTTACCTGAACGACAGGGTCTGCTGGTCTCGAGTCTGCTCGCTGCTGGGCTGATCAGCGCGCTGGTGATGATCGCCCCTCTCGCTGAAGGGCTGAAAGAGGTGGCCAGTGAGGCGGGCGATGTGAGCGGTTATGTGAAGCATGTCTTCCCTTCTCGGGGAGGTGCTGGCCAATGACCTTGACACCTCTCGATGAACTGCTGCTGTTCTCCGCAGGCACGCTGCTGCTGGTCCTGTTGTTTGGCCGTATCCGGGCCAGCGGTTGGTTCGTGACCATCCTCTTTGGCGGTCAGCTGGTGGGGCTTTTGAAGATGGCTGGGCTGGCCTATGGTGGGGCTGCTGTAGCGCTTGGCTGGCAGTTGGAGGTGATGGAGCACACCCTCTCCTGGCGCTTCGATGCCCTGAGCTGGTATTTCGCCATTATCACCCTCGGTGCGGCGTTCCTCAGCAGCTGGTTTGCCGCTGGTGAGTGGGGGGAGAGGTTTCGCAGTCAGGGTGGCAACCTCTGGCTGTTCCATGTAGCGATGGCGCTCAATGTGTTGACGATGCTGGTGTTGCTGGCCAGCGGTGACCTGCTTTCCCTGTTTATCGGTTGGGAGCTGGTGAGTTGGGCCGGTTTCCTGTTGATGGCGATGGCCGGTGGTGTGGCCACTAAAGCCGCGATGAAGTATCTCACCTATGCCATGGTCGGAGCGATGGCGATCTTCGGTGCCCTGGCGCTGCTCTTCAATCTGGCCGGATCATTGCAATTCGAGGCGGTGATGGCCGCCGTGCCCACTCTTGGGACTGCCCAACTCTGGCTGTTGCTGCTGCTATTTTGTGCGGGCTTCGGCATCAAGATGGGATTGTTGCCGTTCCATCTCTGGCAGGCAGCGGCCTATGCCGAGACTCCTGGGCCGGGTGCCGCCTTTCTCGGCGCGATTTCGTCACGCATGGGGCTGTTTGCCATCCTGCTGGTATTGGTGAAACTGATTGGTATGAGTCGTGTTGAGGCGCTTGTGATCCCCCTCAGCATGATCGATGCGCGGGATCTGCTGGCCTGGATTGCCGTCTTTACCATTATCCTGCCCACCTTTACCGCGATGAAACAGAACGATGCGCGCCGGTTGCTCGCCTGGCATGGTATTGGGCAAGGCGGTTACATGCTGCTGGGCCTGGTGGTGGCGGACGCCATGGGCAGTGCCGGTGGTCTTCTGCACGTGTTTAACTATGCGACCTGTCAGGCGGCCCTGTTTTTGGCAGTGACCGCGGTGGTGCATCGCACAGGTAGTGCGGATCTGAACCAACTGGGTGGACTGGTGACACGCATGCCGCTCTCCTTCCTCACCCTGCTGATCGGCATCATCGGTCTGGCGGGTCTGCCGCCGATGAACGGTTTTGTCTCCAAGTGGCTGGTCTACCGTTCGTTGTTGAATGAGGGGATGCCGCTGCTCTTTGTTGCCACGGTGATAGGCACTCTGGGCACCATCCTTTCGGTCTACAAGCTGATTCACAATATGTTCCTCGGCCAGTTGCGGGTGGAGCACGAACAAGTTCGAGAGGCCCCTTGGAGTATGTTGGCGCCGATGCTGATCCTCTGCGTGATCATTTTTGCCAGCGGGCTGCTGCCGGGTATCCCACTGACCTGGGTTGCCGCGGTGCAGCAGGCGGTGGGGCTGCCGGTGCCCAGCTACACCCTGGGCGGGGTGGAGTCGGTCAGCGGCTCCCTGGATATGATCTGGGTGAGCGGGGTCTTGTTTGCCGGTTTCGGTATCGGTGCGCTGATCTTCTACTCCGCTGGCCCCAGCAAGCGGGTGCATCAGCTTGATAACTACGCAGGCGGCCACTTTCTCTCCGCTGATGTGCGCTACCAGTACAGCGACAATTTCTACGCCGGCCTGATGCACCTGATCGGCCCTTGGTATCGGCAGAGTTTTATATGGCTGGAGCGGGCCTTGGTTTCGTTCGTCGAATTTCTCTCATTGGGTATGCAGGGCATCTACCGGCGGGCACCGGCCGAGCTCTATCTGCTGATGACAACCGTCGTGTTGCTGGCCTGGGTGGTGATCTGATGATGGCACTGGGACTGTTGCTCGAACTGCTGCTGATGCCATTGATCGCCTTCCTGGCCGGTATGGGGATGGTGTTGATGATGCGTCGTATCGCGGCCAAACTGCAGCGCCGGGTCGGTCCACCACTACTGCAGCCGCTGTATGACATCGTCAAACTGCACAGCAAGGCGACCCAGGTTTCCCACGGTTTGATCCATGACATCGGTATCATCATGGCGGTGGGGGGCTACATCGCCGCCGAGACCCTACTGCCGGTGCCGGGCATGGAGGGCATTGCCGCCAAGGGTGGCATCATCACCCTGGTCTATCTAATGATGATCCCCTCTTTGGGGCTGGCGCTGGGGGTAGGGCAGTGCGCCAACCCCAACGGCTCCATCGGCATCGCCAGAGCGCTGACTGCGATGCTCGCCTACGACATCCCTTTCGTGATCGTGATCTTCGGTGTTGCCTATCACTTCGGCACTACCAACCTGGTGGAGGTCATCGCCGCCCAGCAGGCGGGCGGCATGGCGAGCTGGGGGGCGATTGAGATGCCGCTGTTGGCCATCGCCGGACTGTTCGCGATGCAGGCCTCGCTGGGCAAACAGCCGTTTGAGATTTATGTCGCCCCGGCAGAGATCGCCACCGGCCCGATGGTTGAGATGGGCGGTAAGTACCTGGGTGGGCTGTTTGTGATGCAGTGTTTTCAGCTCTACACCAGCGCTGTGCTCTACGTGGTGCTGTTCCTTGGCGGTGGCTACAACTGGCCCGATCTGTTGTTGAAGAGTTTCCTGGTAGTCGCCATTCCCATGACCATCGCCTTTCTGTTTCCGCGTTACCGCACCGAGGATATGATCAGATTGATGTGGAAGTGGCCGGTGATGCTGGGGTTGATCGGCCTGGCCTTTGTTATGTAGGAGCGCTGTTAGTAGCGCGAATTCTATAGCCTACGTATTTCGTGCCGTAAGCGGCGCTCCTACGGGATCTGGATGATATGAGTGATTTGAAAAAGATACCGGTAGTCGCAGGACGGCGGGGCAATCCGCTGGCCCGTGTCTTTGATGAACTGGTGCGATTTTGCCGCTCCCGCTCGCTGTTCATCCTCCACTACTGCACCGGCTGCGGGGCGATTGAGTTGCCGCCGGCGATGACCTCCCGCTTCGACATGGAGCGCCTGGGTCTTCAGCCGATGGTCTCGCCGCGTCAGGCCGATATCCTGCTGATAACGGGTTATGTTTCGATCAAGACCCTGAAGCGGGTGATCCTCACCTACGAGCAGATGGGCTCGCCTAAGTATGTCATCGGCATCTGCTCCTGCACCGTCAACGGCGGCATGTACTGGCAGAGCTACGCCACTGCCAAAAAGCTGGATGAGTACATGCCGGTGGATCTCTACATCGCCGGTTGTATGCCGCGCCCCGAGGCGGTGATTACCGGCCTGCGGCAGCTGATGGAACAGATCAGGCATGGAGAGGCCAACCGCTGGCAGGACTACTACCGCCGATACGACTGGTACCTGGGGAACCAGCAGCACCTGTTCGGTGACAACTGGCAGACCCCCACCGATGTGATCGCCGAAGCGGAGCACTATGGCCTGATCGGCGATCAGACCCTGGGACGGCACACGGCGCTATTGCAACAGCATCAGAAGCCGCTGGAGGCGCTGGAGATGCGGCTTAAATAGTTTGCAGTGGTGGTATTTGCACAACTCACAATTCATAACTGAGAAGTTGGATTGATGGAACAGCAGCTCGACAAGGTACTGAAAGAGATTGAAGGCATAGAGGTGCGGCGCAAGCGCTCGCGGCGGGTGCGGGTCGATCTGCCCGCCGATGCGCTGCCGGCGCTGCTGGAGCTGTTGCAGGGCAAGGCCGGTTATCTGCACCTCTCCGCCATCAGCTGTGTCGACTGGATCGATGAGGGAGAGTTTGAGTTGGTCTACCATGTCTGGTCCTACGAGAGTCAGTCGCTGGTTTCCGCCCATGTGCGCATCGCCCGCGATCCCGGCGTCTACCTTTCGGTCTACGACATCTACCAGCCCGCCGCCTTCTTTGAGCGTGACATCCACGAGATGTACGGTCTTTGGTTCGAGGGTAGCCCCAACATGGAAAGGTTCATCCTCACCGAGTGGGAGGGGCCACCTCCCATGCGCAAGGAGTTCGATAGCGAGGCCTATGTCAACCAACACCTCAACTGGCAGAACTATCAGCCCGACTGGCTGCTGGATCTGGTGGAGCAGGGTGGGGGTATCGAGGTGCCGCCGGAGGAGCAGCGCTTCAGCCAGAAAGGCAAGGTGGGGAACTAACCATGCGACCGGAGAACTACCAGGCGATTAGCCAGCCGCCGAGCAACGAGTACGAACTCAACTTCGGGCCCAACCACCCAGGCATTGAGGGCAACTACGCTCTCAAGGTGAAGCTGCATGGTGACAAGGTGATCGAGGCCAAGGCCGACGGTGGCTATCTGCACCGAGGCTTCGAGAAGCTGATGGAGCAGCGCTTGTGGATTCAAAATATCGCCCTGGTGCCGCGTATCTGTGTGCCCGATCCCTCTCCCATGGAAGTCTGCTACTCGATGGCGGTGGAGGATCTGTGCGGCCTGGAGGTGCCGGAACGGGCCCAGTGGATCCGCGTGATGCAGTTGGAGCTGTCGCGCATCGCCGCGCATCTCTTTACCTTCGGCGGCCATGCGGCCACCACCGGCATGTACAGCACCATGTATTGGGGGGTGGCGGACCGTGACCTTCTGCTCGATCTGTTTGAGGAGTTCACCGGCGGCCGGGTCTACAGCATCTACAACATCCCCGGTGGGGTGCGCAGGGAACTGCCGACCGGGTTTCTCAAACGCCTCGCCGATACCCTCGATTACATCGAGTCGCGCCTGCCCGACTACGACAACCTCTTCTTCACCAACCAGGTGTTTGTGCAGCGCGCTAAGGGGGTTGGGGTGATGAGCCAGGAGCAGGCCCTGGAGTGGGGGGTGACCGGACCCAACCTGCGTGCCACCGGCCTGGCCTTCGATGTGCGCAGAGATGACCCTTACCTAATCTACGATCAGATCGACTTCGAGATCCCCACGCAAGATGCGGGGGACGCCTGGGCCCGCACCCTGGTGCGCCGCGCCGCGCCGAGCTGCAGCAGAGCATCCGCATCCTGCGCCAGGTGGTTGCGGCGCTGCCTGACATCAAAGGGCCGCTCCGTGCGCCGATTCCCAATCCCCTGGCGTGGAACGTGCCGGCGGGGGAGACCTACAGCCGGGTCGAATCCTCCAAGGGTGAGCTCGGCTACTTCGTGGTCTCCAATGGCGGCCCTAAACCCTACCGGGTGCATGTGCGTGGGCCATCATCCATGCATGCGGTGCAGGTGCTGGAAAAACTCGCTGTGGGCTCGCGTATCGAGGACGTGGCACAGACCATGTTCTCGCTGGACGCCTGTCCACCGGAGGTCGACCGCTGATGTCCGACATCGACTATAAGGATAAGGGCAGTATCCTCAATCCGCTGAAGAGTCTGCAGTTCTTCGCTCGCAAGCCGGTGACAGAGCCGCTCGAGCCGCGGCCAGCAGCGGAGAACTATCGTGGCTTCCACCTCAACGATCACGAAAAATGCATCGGCTGCAGCTCCTGCCAGAAAGTGTGTGACAACGCCGCCATCACCATGGTCAAGGTGCCGCATCTGCGGGAGGATCCGGTGCAGGGCATCCGCAACCTGCGCCCGGCTATCGACTATGGCCGCTGCTGCTGGTGCGCGCTCTGTGTCGATATTTGTCCCACCGGGGCGATCACTCTCTCCCGGGAGTATGTGCATACCTGCACCCAGGCGCAGATCGACAGCTACTTCGTCCTGCCCGATGAGATCGGCATTCATGGTGAGTTCCATGGTCAAGGTTGGACCAAAACCGCTGACTCCGACCTGCTGGACCTGGGACGCCAGCCGATGGCGGAGCTGGAGCCTGAGCAACGCATCGACAATTTTGACGAGATTGTTGCCGGTTTTACCCTGCAGCAGGCGGTGCTGGAGGCCTCCCGCTGCGTGCAGTGTGGGATGTGCCACGATGCTTGTCCGACCCATATGGATGCGCCGGAGTACATCCGCGCCATCTGGCAGGAGGATCTGGAAGGCGCAGTACGCTGGATTTACCGCTCCAACCCCTTCTCCCACGTCTGTGGTCGGGTCTGCACCCGCCGTTGTGAGAGCGCCTGCTCCATCGGTCGCCGCGGCGACCCGGTGGCGATCCGCTGGCTCAAACGCTACGCCATGGATGCGGTGGGCCATGCGCGCGTCAAGGCGATCGCTGCCGAGGGCAAGGCCGACTACCTGACCGGTCACCGTATCGCTATCATCGGCGCCGGCCCCGCCGGGCTCACCGCCGCCTATGACCTGGCATGCAAGGGGCACGAGGTCACCGTGTTTGAGGCGCGGGAGAAGCCGGGCGGTATGACCCGCTACGGCATCCCGGAGTACCGGCTTCCCTACGATATGCTGGATCGGGACATCGACGTCATCACCTCCCTGGGGGTGAAGATCGAGTGCAACACCCAGGTTGGGGTCGACATCAGCATGCCGCAGCTGCAGCGAGATTACGACGCTGTGGCACTGGCTATCGGCCTGCACCTGGGGCGTTCCACCCGTATTCCAGGCAGCGACCATGCCCAGGTGAAGAAAGCGGTGGAGCTGTTGCGTGCCATCACCGACGAGCAGCCGTTCGAGCTGCCGCGACAGGCGGTGGTGATTGGTGGCGGCAACGTGGCGATGGATATTGCCCGCTCTTTGGCCCGACTGCAGAAGCAGCAGTTTGGCGAGGTGCAGGTGACGGTCACCGCGCTGGAGGATCAGGCCCACTTCCTGGCCGATCCGGTGGAGATCAAGGAGTGCCATGAGGAGGGGATCGAGATTCTCGACGCCCGCGGCCCCCAGGAGTTTGTGGTGGAGGAGGACGAACTGAAGGGGCTGAAAAGCTGGCGGGTGCGCTCCATCTTCGATGAGCAGGGACGCTTCGCCCCCAGTTATGACGAGTCTGACGAACAGCTCCACCCCGGTGAGATGGTGGTCGAGGCGATCGGCCAGATGGCGGATGTCAGTCTGTTGGGTGATGCGCTGACCGAACAGTTGGCGTGGAACCGGGGACGTATCCAGGTGGATAAAAACGGTCGTACCTCAGTGGATGGGTTCTGGGCCGCTGGCGACTGTGTCAACGGACCGGACGTGGTGCACGCGGTGGCGGATGGACACCGAATTGCGGCCAGCATCGACGGCTGGCTGAATTTGAAGGAGAGGGCGGATCATGAGTGAGGGCAACGCCTCCGGTCACGACAGACTGAAGTCACAGAAGAGCCTGGATGAGATCCTGGCTGTCGCCATCGAGTTTGAACGAACGGCACGAGACTTCTATCGCGACCTGATCCCCAAGGTGAGCAAGCAGATTCGCTGGCTGGTTGAGGAGTTGGCGGAGGAGGAGCAGCGCCACTACGATCTCTTCTGTGAGCTGCGCTCCCGACCCGATATCGAGCAGCAGCTTAAGATAAAGATGAAGACGCCGGCCAGTGATCACAGGTTTTCGGATGCCATCCAGCTTCCCGACCTGGGGGCGAAACCGGACGACCAGTCGGTACTCCAGTATGCGCTCGGCCGTGAGCATGCCGCTATGGAGCAATACCGCTCATTGGCTGACAACAGCAACTCCGGCCCAATCAAAGAGCTGTTTGCGTTTCTCGCCAACGAAGAAACCCAGCACAAGAATGAGCTGGAAAAGCTCTATTACGAAGTCGTGCACAGCGGCGGCGTCTAGCCCGTTTATGGCGGGCCAGCAGGAGAACGGGCCCAACTGATCTGGGCCCTAGAAGTTTCTCGCGTTATGCGGCCTCGTGGTAGACGGGCTCTCCCAACTCCTTGAAACTAAACAACTGCATTGCACGTTGGCCGTTGTAGTCCAGAACCCTCAGGTCATCGCTCTCGTGCAGGTTGTGCAGTACGTTCTGGAAATGACCGCCGTAGCGGGCCTCCGCCATCTCGATCGGTACATCAAAGGCGAGGAATTTGCTGATCCCCTTGCCATCCAGTCGCTTCAGCAATGCTGGGTCCTCCAGTGAGGCGTACGAGGTGAGAATCACAATAGGTCCACTTCCGGTGAATAACATGGCAGCTTTCATGGTCGACCTCCTCTTGATAGGCAACGGCTGGTTGCGAACAACTCCCCTATTGGAATTTTAGTCAATCCACCAGCTGGTTGTGTCTCTCTAGAGCATCCTACGGCTGGCTGTCATCCAGCTGATATTGAACCACTATATAGAGAAAGTGTTCAGCGTATGCTTGGCGACTTGCTGAGCCAAATAGTAGGTGAGGTGTGCCGGGGCGATGGAGATTCTATCGATAGCGATTACCCTGTTTCTGATCATGGACCCGTTCGGCAATATCCCGGTGTTTCTGTCGATCCTGGCGCGGGTGACGGAAGAGCGGCGCCGGGTGGTGCTGGCGCGGGAGCTGCTGCTGGCCCTAGTGGTGATCCTGCTGTTTGTCTTTTTTGGCGGGACAGTGATGAGCCTGTTTGGTTTGAGCCGGGCGGCGGTAACCATCGCCAGTGGCGCCATTCTGTTTCTGATCGCCTTGCGGTTGGTGTTTCCTGAGAAGGAGGCGGCAGCGGATGATGAGTTCGAGGACGAACCACTGCTGGTGCCTCTGGCAGTGCCGCTTATCGCCGGTCCTTCGCTGCTGGCGGTATTGCTGGTATTTACCGCCACGGAACCTGACGCCCGTGGCACACTATTAATTGCGGCACTACTCGCCTGGTTGGCGACTTCTACTATTTTGCTGGCCTCGACCTTTCTCTATCGGGTGTTCTCCCGTCAGGGGCTGGAGGCGATTGCGCGACTCATGGGCATGATCCTGATCGCCCTGGCTGTGCAGTTTCTGCTCGACGGGGTCAGTGACTATCTTTCCTGTTGCACTTGATGATGTTCATCAGCGGTTGGTAAGTGTCTGAAATCACAGTTTAAGCGCAAAGGTGGATGAAGTGTGAACCGGGTTCCCCGGGTTCCGACTGCTCGGTCACGATACTTATTCCTGCAGCAGAGTAAGCTTCCTGACAGTGACTAACCGGAGCAACAGGAAACCATGTCAAGCTACTCGTACAACACGTTTTTTGCACTCAGCCTGCTGGCCGCCACCGCACTGACGGGCTGTGGGACCGATAGTGTAACCCTGCAGAGCGTATCCACTTCTAACAGCAGCGTTATCGATACTCAGGCTGTGGACAACAGCTTTGTTGGAGAGTCCGGTGTCAGCACGGTGACGTCCAATCCTGTTGAGATTAGCACCCCGGTGGTGGAGAAAAGTGCGCCTGAGGCCAACCCCGACTTTGTTTCAACGACGAAGAACGCCAATGTGGTGATTCCGGTGCTGGAAAATGACAACTCTCCCGATGCTGAGATTGTCAGGCTCGACATTATCAGCTGGCCGAATGCCGGGGAGCTGGTCGTCGAGGCCAATGGCTCGGTGATCTACAGTCCGCATGCGGGTTTTGAAGGGAGCGATTCCTTCGTCTATCAGATTGAGGACGAGAACGGCGAGATTGCATCGGCGCTGGTTGATATCCGTGTCTCCTGTGACGCACAGGCGGGTGAGTGCAGCTACCCGGTGCGACTCTCCTGGTCGATTGAGAAGAGCGACGACGTCACAGGTTACTATGTCTACCACGGGCTCAACTCCGGCGACTATCCGGATCGCCACTGGGTTCCAAACCTAGAGACCGTGTTCGAGATCGAGCTGGCGGATTTGGGCAGCCACTTCTTTGCGGTGACAGTGGTGGACAAGGATGGCCAGGAGTCGGGCTACTCCAAAGAGGCGATTATCGTTCTTTAGCCGTGAACAGGCTGCTTTCGGGAAAAATAGTCATGCCATCAGGGCTGCAGTAAGCAGCATCATTGTTTCGGTAATCTCAACCAACGCCCCGGCGGTGTCGCCGGTGGTACCGCCGATTCGCCTCAGCATGAGAGTGCGTAGCAGAAAGAATATGCCCGCCATGGTAAACAGCAGCCAAAACCCTGGGATGCCAATAAAGATCGGAACCGCAGCCAGAGTGGAAAGAGTCACGACTAGGCTCACGCGGCGGGGCAAATGGCCTGAGAGCAGGCTTCCAAGGCCGTTTGACCGGACATAGGGCGTAGTGAGGAATAGCAGCACCAGTGCTGTGCGCCCAAGCACGGGAGCCAGCAGCAGGGCTTGCCAGTTTTCGCAGGTGATGAGGTGTTGCAGTGCTGTGAATTTGATCAGCAGAACCAGCACCAGGGTGGCCACCGCCGCCGGGCCGCAATAGGGATCTTTCATGATCGCAAGCGTCCGTTTGGGATCACCCAAGCCGCCGATCCAGGCATCGGCGCTGTCGGCCAATCCATCCAGGTGGAGTGCCCCTGTCAACAATACCCAGAGCGTGAGTGCCAAGGCTGCGGCTACGAATGTGGGCGCTTCATTAAGCCCCAGGACGAGGACGGCAAGCAGCGCGCCGATGACCAGTCCAACCAGCGGATAGTAGAGCAGCGAACGCCCCATCGTCTTGTTATCCGGCGGTTCCTTGAGCCGTACAGGCAGTACGGTGAGAAACTGCAGGGCGACCAGGAAGGGGCGGGGCGGGAACATGTCAGAGCTGTTCGATCTGTTTGGTGGATGGGGTTTCCTGCGCATCAATTGAGGTGCGTAGGGAGTATAAGGCTCCATGTTTGACCTCGATCTCCAGTAGTCTGCCAACCGGACGTTGTTGTACCTGACAGAGCAGCACGCGGATCACGCCGCCGTGGGTGACGACCAGCACACGCTCTCCTGTGTGAGCATGGATGATGCTGTTCCATGCGGTGAGCACACGCGCTTGAAACTGCGTCAGCGGTTCGCCATCGGGCGGTGTGTGTTGCTCCGGATCGGCCCAGAAGCGTACTAGCGCATCCGGGTCTTCCTCCATCAGTTCGGCCGCACTGCGGCCTTCCCAAGCGCCGAAGTGGATCTCGCTCAGGCGCTGCTCGATGGTGAGAGGCAGCGAATGTTGTTGTGCAAACTCTCTGGCGAAACCGGCGCAGCGTTTGAGCGGTGAGCTGATCACTCGATCCCAGTGAGGCTCTCCGTTGGTGGCACTCCTCATCTGATCCCAACCGATATCGGTCAGCGGATCGTCCGTGCTGCCGCGAAACCGGGGACCGCCTTCTGTTTCGCCATGGCGCAGGAGATCGATATGGATGATGCCTTCCATGACGTCAGATCAGAGTTTTTCTGAGACCGCTGCCTCGGCGAATGTGGCCATCTCGTTGTGCAGCGTGCAGGCGAGCCGGATCAGCGGCACTGCGACGGCTGCGCCGCTGCCCTCGCCCAGGCGTATGCCGAGATCCAGCAAGGGGCGAGCATCGAGTGCATCGAGCACGGTTCGATGGCCTGGTTCTGCTGAGGCGTGGGAGAAAAGAAACCAGTCTTCGGCACCAGGGCAGAGCCGTGCAGCTGTGAATGTCGCCACCGAGCTGATGAAGCCATCCACCAGCACCGGCAGGCCCATCTGTGCGCACGCCATATAGCTGCCGGTCAGGGCAGCGATCTCGAAGCCACCAAGCCGACGCAACGCCTCCAATGGTGTACCAAGGTGCTGGCTGTGCCGTTCCAGCGCCTGGTGGATCACCGCGCTCTTGTGCGCCACTCCCTGCGCATTCAGGCCGGTGCCTGGGCCTGCGAGTTGTTCAGGTGGGGCATCGAGCAGGGCGCAGGCCAGCGCCGCCGCGGCGGTGGTGTTGCCGATGCCCATCTCGCCGCCGATGAAGAGCTGGGCGCCAGCGAGCTTGGCGCGTTCGGCCGCCTGTCGCCCCCCATGCATGGCGCGTGCAAGCTGCTGCTCGTCCATGGCCGGCTCTCGACAGAGGTTGGCGGTGCCGGGAGCAAGCGGCAGGTTTAGCACGCCTTCCAGAGGGCCGGGGTCGTTGACCGTACCCAGATTGATCACCTCCAGCTCTGCGCCAAGTTCGCGGGCCAACACGCTGATCGCAGCGCCACCGCGGGCGAAGTTTTTCACCATCTCGGTGGTGACTGCCTGTGGAAAGGCAGAGATGCCTTCAGCCACTACGCCGTGATCGGCGGCAAACACGGCGATATAGAGCTGCTCCACACTGGGTCGCTTGCTGCCTTGCAGCGCTGCCAGGCGGATCGCGGTCTGCTCGAGTAGCCCCAGGGCGCCAGGGGGCTTGGTGAGAACTGCCTGACGTGCCTCGGCTGCCTGCCGGGCTGTGTCGTCCGGGGTGGCGGCTGGTGCCTGCAACCATTCGGTGGTCGTGTTCAAAGTGGACCTCCCTTTAATATGTGAGGCAGGCCAGCGACCGTTAGGATCACCTGGTCGCAAGCCTGTGCGAGCTCCTGATGCAGCCGGCCGGCTTCATCGCAGTAGCGGCGGCTGAGTTCACCCAGCGGCATCACACCCATATTGGTTTCATTGCTGACCAGAATGATCTGGCTCTGCAGCGTCGGCAGCACCGCCAGCAGAGCCGCACGCTCACGCTCGAACAGGCTTGAGTCCTCTGCCATCAGCAGGTTGGTGAGCCAGAGTGTCAGGCAGTCAACCAGCAGGCAGTGTCCAGCAAGCGCGTGTGTGTTCAGCACAGCGGCGAGTTGGATCGGTTCCTCGATCAGCTGCCAATGCGCTGGCCGGTGACGGCGATGTGCGGCAATGCGTGCGCGCATCTCCTCGTCCTGCGCCGTTGCGGTTGCGATGTAGCTGACTGGCTGTTGACTATCACGTGCGAGGCGTTCGGCCAGCCGGCTCTTGCCGGAGCGGACGCCACCGAGGATCAGGGTCTTGGCGTTCATCATGTCGATACCGCCTTCAGTTCAAGCAATGACAGTAGCCGGGCGGTATCCAAGTGTTGTTCCACCGCATCGGCCAGCCGCTCAATGGCTGCCTCACGCAGTGCCAGGTAATCCTCTGGTTGTGCATCGCTCAGTCCGGCCCAACCGAGCAGCGCGGTACAGGCGGAGGGCGATTCGAACAGGCCGTGCAGGTAGCTGCCGAGGATCAGCCCATCGTCGCTGATCGCCCCATCCGGACCCTGGCTGAGCTGCAGCGCCGGTCGGTCAAGAGCCGGGCCGCGGGTGACGCCGGCATGGATCTCGTAGCCGCTTATCTCTGCCTCAGTCGCTCCCGGCATCCTGCCCCCCGTGACACTTGTGCATCCCTGCGCGTCGTTGATGGCGAGTCTGCCGCGCACATTGCGTAGCTGTTTTTCCGGCTCCAGTGTTGTCTCCAGATTGAGTAAGCCCAAGCCGTCGCTGCTGCCTGGATCACCTTCGAGACCTGCTGGGTCGTGTATCGCTCTGCCCAACATCTGAAAGCCGCCGCAGATACCGATCAGTCTGCCGCCATAACGCAGATGACGCTGGATTGCCGCTTCCCAGCCTTGCTCGCGCAACCAGGCGAGATCCTGGCACACGCTCTTGGAGCCCGGCAGGATGATCAGATCGGCGGCGGGAATGGCTGCGTTTGGCGCGACAAATTGCAGATCCACCTGCGGATGCAGGCGTAGTGGATCGAAATCGGTATGGTTGCTGATACGTGGTAGGGCAGGGACGATGATGCGGATGCACGGTGTGTCTGATTGCGAGGCTGGGCTGGGTTCACGCGGCAGCGCATCCTCTGCCTCCAGGTGCAGGCCATGTAACCAGGGCAGCACACCGATCACTGGTTTGCCGGTGTGGTGTTCGAGCCACTCCAGTCCGGATTGCAGCAGCCGAATGTCGCCACGAAAGCGGTTGATGACAAAGCCCTTGACCCGCGCCTGTTCGCTTTCATTCAACAGGGCGAGGGTGCCGACCAGATGGGCGAACACGCCGCCGCGGTCGATATCGGCGACCAGAATCACTGGGCAGTCCACCGCCTCGGCAAAACCCATGTTGGCGATGTCGTTTGCCCGCAGATTGATCTCCGCCGGTGAGCCAGCGCCTTCGACGATGATTGTGTCAAAGGCATCGCTGAGGCGGTTGTGCGATTCGAGCACCGCGGCGCGGGCGGTGCGTTTGTAGTCGTGGTAGGCGCGGGCATCCATGGTGTCGACCGCATGGCCATGAATGATGACCTGGGCCCCGACATCGGTATTGGGCTTGAGCAGCACCGGATTCATGTCGGTGTGTGGTTGCAGGCCGCAGGCCAGTGCCTGCGCTGCCTGGGCGCGGCCGATCTCGCCACCATCTGCTGTCACGGCACTGTTCAGTGCCATGTTCTGCGGCTTGAAGGGTGCGACGCGCACACCCTGCCGGAGCAGCCAGCGGCACAGGGCCGTTACCAGCAGGCTCTTGCCGGCATCGGAGGTGGTGCCCTGGATCATCAGCGTGCGGGCGCTCATCTGCTGGCCTCGGCGAGATCAACCACTGTCAGCCTGGCCAATGCCGCGTCCAGTCGCGGCTACTGCGCTTCGGTCTGCCTGGCAGTGAAGCGCAGAGAGGCACTAATTTTGTGGGAGCCATGGATAGCGGGAGCGAACTCACAGATCGATCCCCTTTTGCGCCCGCACGCCGGCACGGAAGGCGTGTTTGATGTCGCGCAGTTCGGTCACGGTGTCGGCTGCGTCACACAGCGCCTGAGGTGCGCCGCGGCCGGTAATGACCACGTGCTGCATCGGTGGGCGGGCTTTGAGGTCGGCCAGCACGGTATCGATCTCCAGCCAGCCATACTTGAGGGGATAAGTGAGCTCATCGAGTACGATCAGGCCCAGAGATGGATCGCGCAACATCTCCCGTACCACGGCCCAGCCGCGTTGCGCGGTCTTGATGTCGCGGGTGAGGTTCTGCGTCTCCCAGGTGAAGCCTTCACCGAGCAGATGCCAGACCACGCCGGGTTGGCGCTGGAAGAAGGCTTCTTCTCCAGTGTCCGAGCGACCCTTGATGAACTGCGCCACACCGACTTTCATGCCATGCCCCAGGGCGCGGGCCAGCATGCCGAAGGCCGAACTGGACTTGCCCTTGCCGTTACCGGTAAGCACTAGCAACAGGCCCTGGTCCCGGTCCGCGCGGGTGATGGCGGCATCCACCGCCGCCTTCTTGCGCTGCATGCGGCCGCGGTGGCGCTGCTCCGGCTGATCGCTGCTCACGGCTTCGCTCCCGCAGTCATCAAAGCGGTCAGGACGGGGCAGGGCAGTCGCTGATGGCGTGTGGAGGGGCTAAGCACGGTTTTCTCCTCTGCGATGGATCAGGGTTGGTAACGCAAGGTCAGGTAGAAACTGCGCCCAGGCTGTTTGTAGAAAGCAGCGGTCTCGTACTCTTTGTCGAGCAGGTTCTCGAGGCGCGCCTGTAGCCGCCACTCTCGGGCGAGGTTGTATTCGGCGCGCAAATCGACTGTGGCATAGCCGCCGAGTTTACGGCTGTTGGCCAGGTCATCATAGCGTTTGCCTTCTGCCAGCAGCGTTGCGCCGAGCGCGTAGTTACCAAACTGGCGATCCGCATCGAAGCGCAGGGATTGTTTGGCACGCCGCGGCAGCAGCTTGCCGTTGTTGGTGCCGCTTGAGCGGTTCTCTGGCTCGAGCAGGGTGAGATTGGTGTCGAGGTTCCAGCCCCCGATCTGGGTGCTGACGATCGCTTCAAGGCCGCGGATGCGTGCCTGGTCGATGTTGGCGGGGACGAAGGTGGTTGGGTCGAAGGCGATTAGATCGTCGATGCGGGTTTCATAGGCGTTGAGCGACCAGTGCCCCCAGCTGACCGAGCCACTCAGGCCAAGCTCGAAACTGCGCGACTCTTCGGGCCGCAGGTCGGCATTACCGAAGCCGGGAAAGTAGAGCTCATTGAAGGTCGGCGCCTTAAAAGCAGTGCCGTAAGAGGCGGTGAGCCGCAGGCTGTTAGCCAATGCGTAACCCCAGGCTGCCCCGCCAGTCGTGCGCTGGCCAAACTGCTCGTTGTCGTCACGGCGCAGGGAGAGTTGCAGGTCGTGGGCGGAAAATGTGCCCTGGTACTGGGTGAACAGCCCCTTGTTGTCGCGGGAGCTGACCACATAGGCGGTGTTGCTATCGACCTTGTCGCTCTGGTAGTCGATACCCAGGGTGAGCAGATGATCATCCGCGATGTAGAGATCGTTCTGCAAGGAAGCAGTATCGCGCTCGGTATCGAAGCGGGTCACAAAGGTGCCGTCCTTGAAGTTGTCGGACTCATCCCGGCTGCGGCCCGCTGCCAGCGTGAGCTGCCAGATCTCTATCGGCGAGAAACGGATCGTCCCGCCGATGACCTGCTGGATAGATTCTGATTCATTGACAAAGTCCCCATCGAATTCGGTGTTGCTGCTGGCACGCAGCGCGTGGGCATCAACCTCAATGTCGTTTTCAAACCGGTAGCCCGCGCGCAGGGAACTGGACAGGTTCTGGTGACCGTCCTTGTCGGGCTCGGTGGTAAAACACCCGGCACCGTCCGGGAACGGTTTGCCGGTGCAGGCGTTGAAGCCCTCGGTGTCGATGCCACTTGCGTTGAGGTTGAACCAACCGCGTTCGCCGCCCCCTGAAATCCCTGCCGAGGCGGTATAGGTGCTGTAGCTGCCGCCACCGATGCTGAAAAATGGCGTGAGCGCGCCGCCGCCTTTGCGGGTGAAGATCTGGATCACACCGCCGATGGCCTCGGAGCCGTAGAGGCTGGAGCGTGGACCGCGTACGATCTCGATGCGTTCGATCTGCTCGATGGGAATCTGCTCAAAGGCGGTGGTGCCGAGGGTCGCAGAACCCATTTTGACACCGTCGATGAGCACCAGCACGTGGTCGGATTCGGTGCCGCGGAGGTGTATCGAGGTGGCTTTACCGGGGCCGCCGTTGTTGCTGATGCTAACGCCCGGTACGCCGCGCAACAGGTCCTGGATGGATTGCGCCTGCTGGCGCTCGATATCATGGCGCGTGATGACGGTTACCGAGGCGAGGCTTTCGTCTACCGTCTGCGCGGTGCGGCTTGCGGTGACGATGACGGGATCGAGCTCGACGGTAAAAGCAGAGTGGGAGCTCAGCAGCAGTGCCGCTGCAGACAGATAGTGTCTCTTCATTTTTAATTCCCTCCGGCGCGCTCACCCGCGCGCGAATCGGTGATGCACAGACATAAGCGGAGGAGGAGAATCTGACGCGAGCAGAGGCATGGCGCGAAACGCGCGCAGCTATAATGGCTCGTTAGTCGCCGCATCGCCCTCCGCAATGCCAACCTTGGGGAGCCTCTGAATGAATCTGGACGGCAGCCTTGCGGTCCATGGTCCGTTTAGAGGTTCCTTGGGCTCCAGGCCGGTCTCCGGGCTTGCGAGTGGTCTTGCAGACCTGGCGGATCGCCTTCCCACGTCGAAACGCAGTGGCTGTATGATCCGCCGCAACTCGCCTACCGTTGCGGGGGCAGCGCCGGAATTGTTCTGATTTTCACCAGTACGTACCGGCTTCCCGTTTCATCCCTTGGGGGTGGATACCCTTGGGACACCTGAAGCAGAGCCGCAGGAAAATATAGCAACATAGATGACGCGTCAAGAAACAAAGCAATACTGCAAATGCTGTATTCAGCCTCTCCCAAGCTTGCCGTTGTGTCCTGCACGGAGTTGAGCGGGCGTAATGGTCTCGACAGTCTGGCCCTATTTGGCTTCAACTTGGAGCGTTTTGGGAAGAGAGAGGCCGTTTGCTGTGAATGACAGAAGGGGCGGGTGGTGTGACGAGAGAGTTGTCAGGTGATTGGGTAGGAGCCGGGGCAGTGCTGGTATGGCGTGGTTCAGATTGAGCTGAGGCCCACCCTGGCGCGATTCTGCACCAGGGTGGGGCGATCAAGCTGAGACCACCCCTTTGATCAGGCCGACAAGTTCATCACGGTAACCCATCTGATAGATCACCAGCAACGATACGAAGAGCAGAAATAGCATCGTGGTGGCGGTGAAGAAGCCGCTTACCTCGAGCTTGCGCTTGACCGCCAGTTTTCGCGTCCAGACTCGAGTGACCTGGCCCAGTACTGGTACCTCGGTGCCACGGCGCAGCCCCATCACATCGTAGTAGACTGGGCGCAGCTGACCCATGATGAAGGCCAGACCACCGCCTAGCCCAAGAGCTAGCACCAGGATGCCTATGCTGAAGGCGATGCGTTTGGGGCCGACCGGAACCAGCGGCACCTTGGGGGGCTCCACGATACGGAATTTGACGCTGTCGCCGGCAACATCGGCCTGTACCGACATGCGAGCAGACTCCAGACGCTGCACCAGCTCCTCGTAGTTTTTCTTGTTGATGTGGTAGTCGCGGTCGAGCCTTTTCAGTTCAGCCTCAACCTTGGGCAGGAAAGCGAGTTTCTCTTTCAGCGCCTTGATGCGCTTTTCGTACTCTTTGACACGTACGCGGGTCGATGTCAGCTCCACTTCGGCCTGGCGATAGGCCAGTTTCAGCTGCTCCACCGCGGTATCTGCCGCCAACGTGCTGCTCCCATCGCCTGAGGAGATGACCACATCCTCGGCCACTTTCAGCTGCTTGATGGTGTCCCGCAGTTCGCGCACGTTGGGATGCGCTTCCGTATACTTCAGCAGCAGTTCATCGAGCTTGGACTCCATTCGCTGGATGCGTTGCGCATTGGGGGAGCCGAGTATCACCCCGCCTGCCGCCTGCTTGGCCTCGGCCTCTTTTTCAGCGGCCTGATACTGCCGTTTCAATTCGTTACGTTTGATGGTGGCCTCTTTCAGCTCGAGTTGCAGATCCTCAAGCTGCGCCTGGGTGCGCTGCAGACGGTTGAAAGCGTCGCCGCTCTGTGAGGGCAGGGTGTCTAGATTGCGGCGCTTGAATTCGGTAAGTCGGCTCTCCGCTTCCACCAGGCGCTTTTCATACTCTTGGATCTGTTTTTCCAGGAAGCGCTGTGCGCTATCCGACTCGATACGGGTATCGCCGAGGGCGGACTCAACAAAGATGTTGAGCAGAGTCTCCACCACTTTTTTGGCCACATAGGGGTCTTTATAGGTGTAGGCGATGGTGTAGAAGTCCTGGCGGCGCTCATGGCCGATGGCGATCTTCTCCTGCAGCTGCTTGATCAGAATCTCGCGCTCTTCCAGGTTTTTTACCGAGTGGTCCAGGTCGCTCTCGCGCAGCACTTTTTCTAGATTCTTGCGGCTCAGCAGGGTGCGGGTCATCAGGTTGAGGCGCTGATTTAGGTCGGTCTGCACCGCGATGCCCTTCAATAGGGGGCGTAGCAGATTTTCGGTATCGACAAAGACCTTGGCGCTCGATTCGTACTGGTCGTTCATTGCAAATACCCAGGACCAGCCACCCACGGCAATGGTCCAGGCAACCACCATGGCGTACCAGCGGTATCTCCAGGCCGATCGGATTTGATTGCTTATCTCAAATATCGCGTCTTTCATCGTTTAACTGTCTGAAAAATAAATTATCGCGCTGTTTCCGGCGCCTGGTGTTGATTCTGAATAATACCAACCCGAACCATGCTCTTGCGCGCGCGGGGGGTTAGTGTTGATCCCTGACTCTGAGCTAGAGGCCGCTGCCTTTATCTTGGCTGAGGGCCCCTCCAGAGCAGATCCACGGTATTTTCATGTCCAGGCAGGAGTCTATAGCAAAAACCGGGCAAGTTGTCGCTAGAATGCGCTGAAGTGCTGATCAGGTCTCTCTCCCCAGTGGCCCAGGATCCGTTGTGCGGGCAATCATACTGCTGAACCCTGGCTGATACCATTTCCTGCGTCTCTCCGGCAGTTCCAGTGGTGCCGGTCGCCCCAGTCAGACTGGCATTTCGATGAGGGATACAGGCGTTCCTTAGGTGGGGCTGCTCTGATAGAATCGCCGGTTCGCTTTGAACGACACGATAAAAGATCAATGCCTCTCAATACCACAGAAGAAATTATCGAAGATCTGCGCTTGGGCAAGATGGTCATCATCATGGATGACGAGGACCGGGAGAACGAAGGCGACCTGGTAATGGTCGCGGAGAGCGTCACCCCCGAGGCGATCAACTTCATGGCCCGCTACGGCCGCGGCCTGATCTGCCTGACCCTCACCAAAGAGCGCTGCAGTCAGCTGCGCCTGCCCCTGATGGTGCCGACCGATGATGAGCTCTCGGCCACCAACTTCACGCTCTCGATCGAGGCGGCGGAGGGCGTGACCACCGGCATCTCGGCGGCCGATCGGGCCACCACGGTGCTGGCGGCGGTGGCTCCTGGTGCTGAGCCGCGCGATCTGGTCCAGCCCGGCCATATCTTTCCGCTGATGGCCCAACCCGGCGGTGTGCTGGTGCGTGCCGGTCACACCGAGGCAGGATGCGATCTGGCGCGGCTGGCCGGCTTCTCGCCCGCTTCGGTGATCGTCGAGATCCTCAATGAGGACGGTACCATGGCGCGCCGTCCCGATCTGGAACGGTTCGCCACCGAACATGGCCTGAAGATCGGCACCATCGCTGATCTGATCCACTACCGGGTGCGCAACGAGCATACCGTGGAGCGGGTCAGCGAGTGCCACCTGCCCACTGAGCATGGTGAGTTCCGCCTCGCCGCCTACCAGGATGTGGTCGACAATGAGATCCACCTGGCGTTGATCAAGGGCCAGCCCACGCCGGATCGACCGGTGCTGGTGCGGGTGCACATGCAGAACAGCCTGTGTGATCTCTTCTCCGCCGAGGGGGGCGACTGCGGTTGGCCCCTGGCTAACGCCATGAAGCAGGTCAGCGAGGCGGGCGAAGGGGTGATCGTGGTGCTGCGCAATCACGATACACCGCGTGAGATCGTGCAGCGCATGATGGATCGTCAGGTGCAGGGCGGCGCAGAAACGGGCTACGTGAAGAGCGACAACAGCAAAGAGCTACGCACCTACGGCGTCGGTGCGCAGATCTTGTCGGATCTGGGAGTGCGCAGGATGCGGGTGCTGAGTGCGCCAAAGAGTATTCACGGTCTCTCCGGTTTCGATATGGAAGTGGTGGAGTATGTCGAGTGCGAATAGCCCTTGGCATCCGACTTCCCAGAAGATTTAACTGATCAGGATCCAGAATAGATGGCTATCAATACAATCGAAGGTTCACTGGTGGTGGAGAACGCGCGCTTCTGTGTGGTGGCGGCGCGGTTTAACAGTTTTGTGGTCGAAAGCCTGGTGGACGGCGCGATCGATACCCTCAAGCGCCACGGCGCCAAGGAGGAGGAGATCACCCTGGTTCGCCTGCCAGGCGCCTTCGAGATGCCGGTGCTGCTGGAGAAGCTGGCGCAGAAGGGTGAATATGACGCGATCATCGCTCTCGGCGCGGTGATCCGCGGCGGCACCCCGCACTTCGACTATGTGGCAGGGGAGTGCGTTAAGGGCATGTCCCAGGTGAGCCTGAAGCACGGCGTGCCGATCGCCTTTGGCGTGCTGACTGTCGACACCATCGAGCAGGCGATCGAGCGGGCCGGCACCAAGGCGGGTAACAAGGGCGCGGAAGCGACCCTCTCCGCGATTGAGATGGTCAATCTGCTGCGCCAGATCTGATGAGCAAAAAACGCAGTCAGGCGCGCCGTCATGCGGTGCAGGCGATCTATCAGTGGCAGATGGCCGGACAGGATTTGGCAGCAATCTACGAGCAGTTCCTTGGCGAGCAGGATCTCAGCCAGTTTGAGGTGCCCTATTTCAAGGACCTGCTACACGGCGTGCCGAATAATCTGCAGGAGCTGGATGGGCTGCTCAAGCCGGCGCTGGATCGCGCCATCGAGAGCGTCGATCCGGTCGAGCGGGCGGTGCTGCGGCTCGGCGTCTATGAGTTGAAACACCACATGGAGGTGCCCTACCGAGTGGTGATCAACGAGGCGGTGGAGTTGGCCAAGGTATTCGGTGCCGAGAAGGGCCACCGCTTTGTCAACGGCGTGCTCGACCGGGTGGCGAAGTCGGTGCGTGCTGCGGAGATACGCGGCTGAGCTCAGTTGCTCTTCGGGTCGTTGGCCGGACGACGCCAGCGGCCCGCTTTCAGGACAAAGGTCAGCAGGGTCAGGATGGCCCCATTCACCCTATATTCTCATGGCGCTCTCTGAATTCGACCTGATACGACGTTACTTCAGCGATCTGACCCCGCTCCGTGATGATGTGGCGCTCGGTATCGGTGATGACTGTGCGTTGTTGGATGTGCCTGAGGGGATGGAGCTGGCAGTCAGCATCGATACCCTGGTGGCCGGGGTCCACTTCCTGGCGGATGTCGAACCGGAGACGCTTGGGCACAAGGCACTGGCAGTCAACCTGAGTGATCTGGCGGCGATGGGGGCCGAGCCCGCCTGGGTGACCCTGGCGCTGGCCCTGCCTGAGGTGAATGAGGTCTGGCTGGAGGCGTTCAGCCGCGGCTTTGCGGCGCTGGCGAGTCGTGCTGGGGTGAGCCTAGTGGGTGGCGACACCACCCGTGGACCGCTGACGCTGACCCTGCAGGTCCACGGTTTTGTGCCCCGCGGCAGCGCGCTGCGGCGCGACGGCGCGCAGCCGGGGGACCGAATCTGTGTCAGCGGCAGGCTCGGCGATGCGGCACTCGGCCTGCGCCTGTTACAGGGAGAGGCCAATCTTTCCGAACCTGAGCGCAGTCAGTTGATCGACCGTCTGCAACGCCCGCAGCCACGGCTTGCATTGGGGCAGGCGCTGCGCGGCCTGGCGAGCGCGGCCATCGACATCTCCGACGGGCTGCTGGCCGATCTGGGGCATATCCTGCAAGCCAGCGGTGTGGGTGCCCGGTTGCAGCTGGCGCGCCTGCCCCTCAGCGATGCGGTGCGTCGCACGGCTGACTGGGACCTGCCGCTCGCCGGCGGCGACGACTACGAACTCTGTTTCACCCTGCCGCCCGCCGAACTCTCCCGCCTGTGGCCGCTCAGCGAGCAACTGGGGCTTGCTGTCAGCGAGATCGGTGAGATCACCGCCGCGCCGGGGCTGGTCTGTGAGCAGGCTGATGCTACTATTTGGAGACCATCAGCCAAGGGCTACGACCACTTTGCATCCCATGAGTGAAGCCAACAGACCTGCCCGGCCCGATCTGCGTCGCCCGCACCACCTGATCGCCTTTGGTTTTGGTTCCGGGCTGGCGCCATTTGCGCCGGGCACCTTCGGCACCCTGCTGGCGATCCCGATCTATCTGCTGCTGCAGTCGCAGCCGTTGCCCGCCTATCTGACTATCCTGCTGGGCCTGTTTCTGATCGGCATCCCGATCTGCGGCAGAACCTCTGACGATCTGGGAGTACATGACCACGGCGGCATCGTTTGGGACGAGGTCGTCGGCTATCTGGTGACCATGAGCCTCGCTCCACCCGGCTGGCTGTGGCTGGTGCTCGGTTTTCTGCTGTTTCGCCTGTTCGATATCCTCAAGCCCTGGCCGATCCGCTGGATCGACCGGCGGGTGAGCGGTGGGTTCGGCATCATGTTTGACGATCTGCTGGCGGGATTGTTTGCTCTGGTGGTGATGCAGGCCATTGAGCTGACAGGAGTGATCCAATGACGTGCTCTGTGCCCTACAGGGCTCTGCTCTGCTGTCTGCTGTGGTTGGTGCCGCACGCAATGGCACTGGCAGTGGAGCGGTTGGTGGTGGAGGCGCTCTTCGCCAACAAGGTGATGGTCTCCATCGATGGCAAGCGGCGCATGCTAAAGCCCGGCAAGGCCTCTCCCGAAGGCGTGTTGCTGATCTCCTCCGACAGCCGCCAGGCGCTGATCGAGGTGGATGGCAAGCGCGACACCTACAACCTTGGCCGGCATGTCTCCAGCAGCTATTCCGAGCCAGAGCGTCAGAGTGCCAAGGTCTGGCGGGATGAGACCGGCTCTTTCACCATCTTGGGCAGTATCAACGGCCGCACGGTGCAGTTTCTGCTGGATACCGGTGCCACGGCGGTGGCGATGAGTGGGGTCGAGGCGCGCCGTCTGGGCATCGCCTACAAGCGCAAGGGAACGCCGATTGCGGTGGGCACTGCCTCGGGCATGGCGCGCGCCTATGAGGTGACGCTAAGAGAGGTGCGGGTGGGGGCGATTACCCGGCGCGGGGTGCGCGGCTTTATAATTGAAGGCAACAGTCCCACCCAGGTGTTGTTGGGGATGAGCTTCCTGAGCCAGCTCACGATGCAGGATAAGGGCGCCTACCTGCTGCTGGAGAGCAGGTTCTGAGCTTTTATCAATCCACCTGACCTAGTGATCTCGGTCGGGATAAATCCCGACCTGCACGATCTATTTGATGGCCGGCGCTGCCGCCTCAGCTAACCGGGTCTTTCAGCTTGTCCCGCTCAATCAGCGCGTAGGCGCTGTGATTGTGGATCGACTCGAAGTTTTCCGATTCCACCACATAGGCGCTGATGCGCGTTTCGTTGTTCATACGTACCGCCACGTCACGCACCATGTCCTCGACAAACTTCGGGTTGTCGTAGGCGCGCTCGGTGACATGCTTCTCGTCGGGACGCTTGAGCAGGCCAAACAGCTCGCAGGAGGCCTCCTGCTCGACTATCTCGATGATCTCCTCGATCCAGATGAAGCCGGCGGTGCGCGCCTGGATGGTGACGTGGGAGCGCTGGTTGTGGGCGCCGCGCTCGGAGATCTTCTTCGAACAGGGGCAGAGGCTGGTTACTGGCACCACCACCTTGATGTCGATCTCCGGCTTGCCGCTGTGGATCTCGCCGATCAGGGTGACATCATAGTCGAGCAGACTCTGCACCTTGGATATCGGCGCAGTTTTGTTGATGAAGAAGGGGAAGTTCATCTCGATGTGGCCCGACTCCGCCTCCAGCCGCTCTGCCATCTCCGTCAGCATATCTTTGAACGACTCCACCGTGATCTCGTAGTCGTGGCTGTTGAGGATCTCCACGAAGCGCGACATGTGGGTGCCCTTAAAATTGTGGGGCAGGTCAACATACATGTTGAAGTTGGCGATGGTGTGCTGCTCGCCCTCGCTGCGGTCCTTGATACGCACCGGATGGCGGATGTCCTTGATGCCCACCTTGTTGATGGCGATCTGGCGGGTGTCGGCGCTGCTCTGAACGTCGGCGATTTGAGACGAAGCGGTGCTAATATTTTCAGCCATGTAAGAGATCCTGCCAGGCGACGGGCGTGGGCGTTGTAATCGGGCAAAGATGATGCGCCTGCATCATCGTCCAGTGGACGGTCAGCAACAACCGATGAAACCTCGGGTTATTTCGGCACAGGGCCGCTCGGTGCGTGTCAGCGCGAAAACGCGCGATTATCCCAACGGATGCCCGCCGGCGCAAGTAGGAGCGCCTCACTCATCCACCGGCGCCAGCATCTCCCAACCCGCCAAGCTCTCCTGGCAGCTGTGGTTCAGTAATCCCGTCCGATGATGTAGTCGGCGAGCCAGCGCAGCGGGTCGGCCTTGCTGTCGAAGCCTGTGAGGGAGCGGTGGGCGTCGGCCTGCAGTTCGGCGGCCTTTTCACGGGCGCCGTTGAGGCCGAGTAGGGCGGGGTAGGTGGGTTTATCCTGGGCTTGGTCCTTGCCCTGAGTCTTGCCGAGGGTTTCGGTGTCGCCCTCCACGTCGAGGATGTCGTCGCGAATCTGGAAGGCGAGGCCGACGCATTTGGCGTAGTGGTCGAGCTGGTGTGCCTGTTCCGGCTCTAGGCGGGGTGCTAGCAGGCTGGCCGTATTGACGCTGGCGCGGATCAGCGCGCCGGTCTTGTGGATGTGCAGGTTCTCCAGCTCCGCCAGAGAGAGTTCCTGGCCGACTGCGTTGAGGTCAAGGGCCTGGCCACCGCACATGCCGCGGGAGCCGCTGGCGCGGCTCAGGGTCTCGATCATCTCCAGGCGGGTCTCGGCACTGGCGTGCAAGTTGCCGCTGGTGCAGATGATCTGGAACGCCTGGGTCTGCAGCGCATCGCCGACCAGGATTGCGGTGGCCTCGTCGTAGGCCTTATGGCAGGTGGGGCGGCCTCGGCGCAGCTCGTCGTCGTCCATTGCCGGCAGGTCGTCGTGTACCAGCGAGTAGGCGTGGATCATTTCTACTGCGCAGGCGGCGGTGTCGAGCTGGTTGATCTCTACGCCGAGTGCCTGACCGGTGGCGTAGGTGAGAATCGGGCGGATGCGTTTGCCGCCGCCAAGCACTGCGTAGCGCATCGCCTGATGGAGGCGAGCGGGGGATGTGCTCTCGGCAGGCAGGCTCTTATCCAGCGCATGTTCTACCCGATTTTGGCAGAACAGCATGAACTCCCTCAAGGCGGTGTTACTGCTCACGTTCGAAAGGCTCCGTTGCGCCGCCCTCGTTGCTGAGGATTCTGACCTTCTGCTCTGCATCATCGAGGGCCTTTTGGCAGTTGCGGGTCAGCTCCACGCCCCGCTCGAAGGTCTTTAGCGACTCCTCCAGCGGCAGCTCGCCACTCTCCAGGGTCTCGACCAGGGATTCGAGTTCGGCAAGCGCCTCTTCGAAGGGGGGGGTCTTTTTTCTTCTCGGCACAGCTGTTTACTAGTAGTTGGGGTGGCGTAAAGCTACCCCAGGCGGTTTGTGCCGGTCAATGGGGTCTGCTCGCATGAGCAGAGTGGGATGTGTAGAATTCTGGTCAGGTTTCTGTAAACGATAAGGTTTATTAAACAGTTGAATTGTCTCCATGAGTGCTAGCTACGACGCCTCGGCGATTGAGGTCCTGAGTGGCCTGGATCCGGTCCGCAAACGACCGGGCATGTATACCGACACCAGCCGCCCCAACCATCTGGCGCAGGAGGTGATCGACAACAGCGTGGATGAGGCAGTCGCCGGCTACGCCAGCAGCATCGAGGTCAGCCTGTTCAAGGATGGTTCGCTGCAGGTAATCGATGACGGCCGTGGCATGCCGGTGGATATCCACCCCAAGCAGGGGTTGCCCGGGGTCGAGGTGATCCTCACCAAGCTGCATGCCGGCGGCAAGTTTTCCAACAAGAGTTACCGCTTCTCCGGCGGGCTGCATGGTGTCGGCGTGTCGGTGGTGAATGCGCTCTCCAAGCACCTGGAGGTGTGGGTGCGGCGTGGCGGCCAAGAATACAACATCGCCTTTGCTGGCGGCAACAAGGTGTCGGAGTTGGAGGCGATCGGCAAAGTCGGGCGCAACAATACCGGCACCCGGGTGCGCTTCTGGCCCGACCCCAGCTACTTCGATAGCGCTAAGTTTTCGCTGCGTCGGCTGCGTCATGTGTTGCGCGCCAAGGCGGTGCTCTGCCCGGGGCTGAAGGTCAGCTTCTTCGATGAGTCGTCGGGCGAGCGCGATGAGTGGTTCTACGAGGATGGTCTGAGAGACTACCTGCTCGATGCGCTGCGTGGCGCTGAATGGCTGCCCCAGGAGGCGTTTGTCGGGCAGATGGAGGGGAATCGTGAGGCGGTTTCCTGGGCGGTTGTCTGGCTGCAAGAGAGCGGTGGTGTTGAGGTGGTCACCGAGAGCTATGTCAACCTGATCCCCACCACTCTCGGTGGTACCCACGTCAACGGCCTGCGCAGCGGTCTGACCGATGCGGTGCGCGAGTTCTGCGAGTTCCGCAACCTGCTGCCGCGGGGTGTCAAACTGACCCCCGACGACGTCTGGAGCCGGGTCAGTTACGTGCTCTCGGCCAAGCTGGACGATCCACAGTTCTCCGGCCAGACCAAGGAGCGCCTCTCCTCGCGGGAGTGTGCAGCGTTTGTCTCCGGGGTGGTGAAGGACACCTTCAGTCTCTGGCTCAACCAGCATACCGATGTCGCTGAACGCATCGCGGAGATGGCGATCGACGCCGCCCAGTCGCGGATGCGCGCCGGGCGCAAAGTAAAGCGCAAGAAGGTCACCCAGGGGCCGGCGCTGCCGGGCAAGCTGGCCGACTGCAGTGCGGTCGATCCGAGTCGCACTGAGCTGTTTCTGGTGGAGGGTGACTCTGCCGGCGGCTCGGCAAAGCAGGCGCGGGATCGGGAGTTCCAGGCGATCATGCCGCTGCGCGGCAAGATCCTCAACACCTGGGAGGTCGACTCCGCCGAGGTGCTCGCCTCCCAGGAGGTGCACGATATCTCGGTGGCAGTCGGCGTTGAGCCGGGCAGCGATGATCTCTCTAAGCTGCGCTTTGGCAAGATCTGCATCCTCGCCGATGCGGACTCCGATGGCCTGCACATCGCCACCCTGCTGTGCGCCCTGTTTCTGCGCCACTTCAGGAAACTTGTGCTACAGGGTCATGTCTATGTGGCAATGCCTCCGCTCTACCGTATCGATGTCGGTAAGCAGGTCTTCTATGCTTTGGATGACAGTGAGAAGCAGGGTGTGCTTGACCGGATCGAGGCGGAGAAAATCCGCGGTAAGGTCAATGTACAGAGATTCAAGGGACTGGGTGAGATGAATCCCCCGCAGTTGCGGGAGACAACTATCCATCCGGATACGCGACGGCTTGTCCAGCTCACCATCGAGGCGGGTGACGACAGTAGCCGTGTGATGGATATGATGCTGGCGAAGAAGCGGGCCGCAGACCGCAAGCGCTGGCTGCAGGAGAAGGGGGATCTGGCAGAGCTTTAGAAAAAATAAGATCGGGAGATGGGAGATGCGAAATAACTATAAAAAGTGGTGGTTGATGTTGAGTGTGTCGATAGTGACGGGAGGGGCAATGGCTGAAACTGCCCCGGTTGCTCGTCAGGACTCTTCGGCGCTTGGTGAACTGCCGCGGTTGGCTCAGGAAACGAAAAAACTGCTGGATGGAGCAGACTTGCGACTGCTGCAAAAATCGGCTGCCAGGATGAAAAAGATGGCGCCGCGGCTGCGCATCCAGTTGAGGGGGTTGCACGGACTTGAAGCCAGAAAATTCGACAGTTCCGGCCTCGAGCGCCAGATGAGCAAGGCGCAGCAGGTCCTCGGGCAGCTGCTTGATCTTTACCTGAAGGAGCCGGTCAATCCGCTGCGCTCCCATCTGCTGGTCGATAACCTTCGGCGGCAGTATCAGCGTTTTACCAGGGAGCTAAAGACGCTCGAAGCCTGGGTGGATGACCAGCACTACAAGGTGGTTGATCAGGATGAGGCGGCGCGTAAACTGCTGCACAAACATGACAATCTGATCAGGCAGTTGATCGAATACTCTGAGGTGCTGGCCAATGCTGTGGATACAGCGCTGGGCAAGCCCCTGGAGAGTGACGCCTGAAACGATCCGATATCTTTGGGAGAAGTTGATGCAAAGATATGTTCTCTGGGGCGTGATTCTGCTGTTGGGCGGCGCACTGTTGTTGGTTGGTCTGTTCTGGAATCCGGCTGGCCAGGAGCCTGCCAAACACCAGGTGTTGTCGCTGCAGGCAAAACCCACCGGTGGTGACTTTACGCTGGTCTCGGCCAATGGCCCGCTCTCGCTGAGCGATCTACATGGGCAGGTGGTAGTACTCTATTTTGGCTACACCTGGTGCCCCGATATCTGCCCAACGAGTCTGGGTATGCTGTCGATGGCGCTCAACGAACTGAACGAGGCGGAGCAGGAAGGGCTGCAGGTGCTCTTCATCAGTGTCGATCCGGAGCGGGATAGCATAGAGCGCCTTGAAGAGTACAGTCACTATTTTCACCCGAAGATCCTTGGTGTGACCGGCTCGGCCGAGGTGCTGGCCGATGTGGCAAAAAAATATGGCGCGGCCTATCACCGGGTCGAACAGCCTTCAGAGACCAACTATGTGGTGGATCACTCGGCCGATCTCTATCTGATCGATCGCCAGGGGGTGCTGCGCGAGACGCTCTCTCACGGCACTGAGCCGGAGGCCATTCTGGCTGCCCTGCGACGTCTGCTCTGATCTGGTTTCCATCCAGAAATCTGGGAATAAACGCTGAGCACGCTGAGACCTTTGCGTTTAACAGGGGCATTTCTGGACGAGTCATAATCTAGCTTGCGGGTAGAGCCGCGGTTAGGAGAAGGTGAGGCTGAAGCCGGCCGCCTGCAGATAGCTGGCCTCCTGCTTCAGCTCCAGACGGGTCAATGGGTGCGAGGCCAGCCAGCCTGCAGGGAACTCCAGGGTGAGAGATAAGCCGTTCACATCCAGCAGTGCCTGCGGTTTGGCGACTGGTGAGCGGGAGCGGTGCATCAGCACCGCCAGGCGTAACAGCACACAGAGTTGTTTGGTGCAGAGTACCACCTCCTGCGGCAGGGCCTCGAATACCGAGGTCGGGAACTTGCGACGATGGCCGCGCACCATTGCCGCCAGTACCCGCTGCTCCTGGCGGGTAAAGCCGGATAGATCGGAGTTCTCCAGCAGGTAGGAGCCGTGTTTTTGGAACTGGCTGTGGGAGACGGTGAGCCCCACCTCATGCAGCTGGGCCGCCCAGCTGAGCATCGATGAGTAGCGCGAATCGAGCATCTTCCAGGGGCGGATCACTTGGTGATAGAGCGCTAGTGCAGTGCTTTCCACCCGCTGCGCCTGTTCCTGATCCACGTTGTAACGCTTGCTGAGGGATCTGACGGTACGCTCGCGGGCATCTTCCTGGCGGCTGCGGCCGATCATGTCGTAGATCAGACCTTCGCGCAGTGCCTCATTCGAGACCTGCATCTGCTCGATGCCGATATGTTTGAACAGCGCGGAGAGTACCGCCACGCCGCCGGCGAAGACGGGCTTGCGCTCTTCCGATAGCCCCTTCAGCTGCAGCTTGTCGAGGGAACCCGCCTCGATCATGCGCTTGCGCAGTTTCTCCAGGGAGCGGGCGCTGATCCCTTCCTGGCTCCAGCCCTCCTCGGTGACCACCTTGCGGATCGCCTTGATGGTGCCTGAGCTGCCGACTGCGCGGCTCCAGCCAGCGTCGCGGAAAAAGCTGCGTACCGGCCGGATCACCACCGCGCAGGCGAGTTCAGCCTGCTTCATACGTTTTGAGTTGATCAGACCATCGGCAAAGTGGCTGCGGCTGATGGAGACACAGCCCATGTGCAGACTCTCGCGTCGCTCGGTGCGGAAACCCTCGCCGACGATCAGCTCGGTGCTGCCGCCGCCGATGTCGATCACCAGCTGCTTGGCCTCACCGCTGGAGGCGAGTCCGTGGGAGACACCGAGATAGATCAGTCGCGCCTCCTCACGGCCGGCGATGATCTCGATCGGATGGCCGAGCGCTTGCTGTGCGGCGGTGAGAAACGCATCGGCGCTGCTAACTTGTCGCAGGGTGTTGGTGCCGACCGCCATGACGTGTTCTGATGGCAGGCTGCCAAGGCGCTGACCAAAGCGTTCCAGGCAGGCGATGGCGCGGGCGGCCACTTCGGGGGTGAGGTGTTTGTCGTCGGTCAGACCCTCGCCGAGACGCACCATCTCGCGCATCTTGTCGATGATCTGCAGACTGCCATCGTGGACCCGGGCGACGATCATGTGGAAGCTGTTGGAGCCGAGGTCGATGGCGGCGACGGTTTGTTCCTGTCCCGCTGTTTCTGCTTTTTGTTGCTGCATCAGACAGTTGGTTGCGGTGAAAAAGTGGCTTCACTCTACCGCAGCATGAGGGTATTTTCTAATCGCTGAATCAGCCCAGCTGGCGCAGCTGTTTCGGCGCCAGCAGCCACTCGATTTCACAGGTGCCCTGCTCAGGCAGCAGGTCACATCTGAGCAGGCAGACGGCACTCTTTTTTAGGTGGATAAAGCTCTCGCCACTACCGGCGGTGAGCCAGCCGATCAGCTCGGAGAGGTCAGGTTCATGACCCACTAGGCAGACCCGTGAGGCCTCATCGTGACCGGCTAGCCAGGCGGCGATGGCATCAAAGTCACCGCCTGGCGCCAATAGTGGCAGCTGCAGCGGCGTCTCCAGGCCATACCCCTCAGCCAGCAGCTGGGCGCTCTCCACAGCTCGCAGCAGCGGGCTGCTGGCGAGGGTGTCGATCTGTGGCATCACCCGCCTCAGCCCATTGATGGCGCTGCGCATGCGGCTGCGGCCCTTTTCGGTAAGTGGCCGCTGCGCATCTGGCTGGCCTGTATGGGCAAACAGGGTGCGCTCTTCGGCGATGGCGTGTCGGATCAGGAGAATCTCCATCTCGAACTCCGGGGATAAACGGGTGGCGCGATAATAGACAAAAACAGAGAGGATGTGGAGAGTTGTCGCGCCTGCTATAAAGAGGGCTTGATTCACTCTCTCTGCCCGCAGGTGGGCCCTTGTTGAAGATGGGGAAACGGATGAAGTTTTGTAGTCAATGCGGTACCGAGGTTGAGCGACTGATCCCTGAGGGGGATAACCGGCAGCGCCATGTCTGTCCTGAATGCCGCACTATCCACTACCAGAATCCCAAGATGGTGGTGGGTTGCATCCCGTTATGGGAGGAGCAGGTGCTGCTCTGCCGTCGTGCCATCGAACCCCGCTATGGTCTCTGGACCCTGCCCGCCGGATTCATGGAGAACGGTGAGACTGCCCAGCAAGGTGCGGCTCGGGAGACCTGGGAGGAGGCCCAGGCGCGAGTCGAGATGGGGGAGCTCTATACCCTGTTCAACCTGCCGCATATCGATCAAGTTTACCTGCTGTTTCTCAGCCGTCTGCAGTCACTCGATTTTGGCCCCGGCAGCGAGAGTCTGGAGGTGGCACTGTTTGACGAGTCAGAGATCCCCTGGGACGAGCTCGCCTTCCCGGTGGTAAAGGAGACCCTCAAGCTCTTCTTCGCGGACCGCAGCACCGACAGTCTGCGGCTGCGCAGTGGTTCCATCCTGCGTGTTTCAGAGCATCCCCGCCGCTATCGCACCGAGGTCTTTTAAATTCGCCCGAGGGGGCATCGAAGCGTGACCCGCATCGCTTTCTATACTTGAGTGAGGCCCCTCCGCTGAGGTCAAGTAATGCATACCACCCCGCCGAACCCGCAGAGCGACCAGGAAGCCCGCATCCGCCAGCATGGTGATGCGCTGCTGCAGGCCGCCGAGGCGTTTGAGCCGCATAATCCCGTCTCTCACTGGCTGCAGTCGCTGCTGAGCCGGCTGCATCAAAACCCCGATTTTCGCATTCGTGCCCTGCGTTTCGTTGATCTGCTGCCTGCACTGCAGGAGGACGCCGAGGTGGTGCGGCTGTTTGATGAGTATTTCAGCGATGCTCAGGAGTTTCCCCTGCCCAGGTTGGGCCGGCTGGCGATCCGCTCCGGTCGCCTGCTCGGGCCGCATCAGTTGGCGGCGGCGATCCGTAAGGCGATCGGTCTGCTTTCGCGGCAGTTCATGGCAGGCCGGGAGCCAACCACCATCCGCGAAACCCTGAGTGGTCTGCAGCGCCAGGGGCGTCTGGTCTCCCTCGATCTGCTGGGCGAACTCACCCTCAGTCATCGCGAGGCAGATGACTACCTCAACGGTTATCTGCAGCTGTTGGATGTGCTGAGTGTCCAGCCGGATCAGTCGCTGCAGCTGTCGTTGAAGCCCTCGTCACTGCTGCCGCGGCTGCTGCCAGAACGGGTCACGGCCAACACTGAGGTGATGGTTAAACGGCTCAGGCCGCTGCTGCTCAAGGCGCGTCGGCAGGGGGTGGCGGTGACCCTCGATATGGAGGATTCGGAGCGCCGGCCGGTGATCCTGGCACTTTTTGAGTGGCTGCTGTTTGATCCTGAGTTTCGGGACTGGGACGGCCTGGGCATCGCTCTGCAGGCCTACCTGCGGCAGGGGGGGGAGGATCTGGAACAGCTGATCGAACTGGCAGGGCGGCGCCAGACGCCGTTTGCCATCCGACTGGTGCGCGGCGCCTACTGGGATCAGGAGGTGGTGAAGGCGCAGCAGAATGGTTGGCCGATCCCGGTCTGGCAACAGCAGGCTGAGACCGACCGCCACTATGAGGCCTGCCTGCAGCGGCTGCTGGCGGCTGCGCCTGGGGTCTATCCTGCCATCGCCAGCCACAATCTGCGTAGTCTGGCGCTGGGCATGGCCGAGGTGGAGCGGCTCGGGCTGGCGACTGAGCAGTTCGAGTTTCAGATGCTCTACGGTATGTCGACGTCCTACCAGCAGGCGTTGGTGAAGCTGGGCTACCGGCTGCGCACCTATCTGCCCTTCGGTGAGCCGATCCCCGGTATGGCCTATCTGGTGCGGCGGCTACTGGAAAACGCCAGCAGTCAGTCGATGACGCGCTGGCAGGTTACGAACGAGGATGCGGCCAGCTGTTTTGCCCCACCCAAGGTGGAGACCCGGTTGCCAGCTGAGCGGCCTGAAGCGGGTTTTCAGAACACCCCGCTGCGTAGCTGGCTGAAGCCGGATGAGTGTCAGGCGTTTCAACACGCCATCGATCAAGTCAGGGGACAGCTTGGCCATCACTATCCGCTGCTGATCGATGGTGAGTGGCGGGACACCGCAGCGTGTATCGCGTCGTTCAACCCGGCTGATCGTGCTCAGCTGGTGGGCACCACGGCCTGTGCCAGCCAGGAAGATGCCGATCGCGCCATCCGGGCTGCCGAGGCTGCCTTTCCCTCTTGGCGTGAGCGTCCGGCAGAGAGCCGTGCTGAATTGCTGCGCAAAAGCGCAGATCTGCTGGCGCAGCGACGTGATGAGTTTGCCGCTTGGCAGATCCTAGAAGCGGGCAAAGGCTGGCGCGAGGCCGATGCCGATGTCTGCGAGGCGATCGACTTCCTGCGTTTTTATGCCGACGAGGCGGAGCGGCTGGCGGCAGGCGCCAGTGTGAAGCTGCCAGGGGAGCACAATCGCTACTTCTATCAGCCACGGGGTGTTGGAGTGGTGATCCCGCCCTGGAATTTCCCGCTGGCGATCGTCACCGGTATGCTCAGCGCCACTTTGGTGACCGGCAACTGCGCCATCCTCAAGCCCGCCTCTGACACCCCGGTGATCGCTGCCAGGCTGGTGGATCTGATGCAGCAGGCGGGTTTTCCCGCGGGTGTGATGAACTTCCTGCCTGGCCCAGGTGAGGTGGTGGGTGACTATCTGGTGCGTCATCCCGCAGTGCACTTGATCGCCTTTACCGGCTCCTTGGCGGTGGGGCAGGGGATTCTCCGACTGGCGGCCGAGCCGAGGCCGGGGCAGCGCCACATCAAGCGGGTGGTCGCGGAACTGGGTGGCAAGAACGCCATCATTGTCGATCAGAGCGCCGATCCGGATGAGGCGATCGATGGGATACTGAAGTCGGCGTTCGGTTTCCAGGGGCAGAAGTGCAGCGCTTGCTCGCGGGTGATCCTGGTGGGGGATCAATATGCGCATTTCAGCCGGCGCTTGTGCGAGGCGGCGGAGAGCCTGATCATGGCTGACCCGACCGATTCGGCGTGTGATATCGGCCCGGTGATCAATGCCGCGGCAGAGTCACGCATCCAGCAGGCGATCGAACAGGGGCGACAGGCGGGGCGGTTGCTCTATCGGATGGAGAGCCGTGGCTTCGAGTCCGGTCACTATGTGGGGCCGACGCTGTTCGGTGAGGTCGATCCGAACAGCCCGCTGGCCCAGGAGGAGATCTTCGGTCCGGTGCTGGCACTGCTGCCGGCGCAGGATCTGGATCAGGCCCTGGCGTTGGCCAATTCCACCCGCTATGCACTGACCGGCGGTATCTATTCGCGCAGCCCGGCCAATCTTGAACGGGCCGCGCGGGAGTTCCGGGTCGGCAACCTCTACCTCAATCGCGGCATCACTGGCGCCTTGGTGAATCGCCAGCCGTTTGGCGGTTTCGCCATGAGCGGCATCGGCAGCAAGGCCGGTGGCCGTGATTACCTGCTGCAGTTTATGGAGCCGCGATGCGTCACTGAGAACACCCTGCGACGTGGGGTGGCGCCGCTCTCAGAGGCGCCATAGTCGGGTCGGACTCATTCGAGTAAACCGTGCTTGCCGTAGGAGGGCACCAAGCGCACGTTGTTGGCGACCAGGCCTTCATCCTTGTCACTCTGTTCGATGTAGAACTCAAGCACCGTATCCCGGTTTTTCAGCAGCTCGTCAGAGACTCCGTCGGCCAGCTCATTGACGTGGCAGAAAACGCTGGTGTAAGGGGAATCGGGCTCGCGAGTGTCGGTGATCCAGAGATTGTCGTCGATACGCGACATGAAGCGCAGGAAGCCGTAGCCTTTGTCGGGGAACCACTTCTGGCAGACACCGCGCACGCAGGAGCCTGGCTGACCCCACTCGTTGCGCGGTTCATAGGAGACCGGCAGCAGGTCGGGGATGAGGAAGCCGGAGTAGTAGGTGTCGACCTGGCGCTGCAGCTCGCGGGAGACGTTGCGAAAACCGACCAGCTCAACCCGGCAGCCGCGATCCTGCAACGCGGTGACAACCTGCAGGAAGTCGCCGTCGCCGGTCAACATCAGCACCAGATCGAGCTTCTCCGACTGGATCATAGCGTCCACTGCCATATCGAGGTCGGCATTCGCTTTGGTGGTGACATTGCCATCTTCGTCGGTATAGCGGCGTATATTCTTGACCAGAATTTTCCAGCCGTAGTCGCGTACCATCTGCTGGTAGGCGTAGGCGCGTTTCTGATACTCGTAGTCTTCGCTGGCCCGTTCCTGGTCGAAGGTGATGTAGGTGTTGAGGCGCAGCAGGTTGCCGCCGGAGCGCGCGGCAAAGCGGCGCAGGATGTCGTAGCGGAGCTGATAGCCGCCGTTGTAACGCACGTTTTCGGCGTCTACAAACACGCCAATATTGATGTTTTTCTGCAACTTAATTCACGCCTTTCTTGGTGCAACGATCAGATAAATGGCGGAGATGATAGCAGAGCCGGGGGCTGATCGTGGCTGTGGATTGCAAATTTGTGACATGTCCGGCAGCCCTATCCCGATCGCGATTTAACGATTGATCTCACTCAAAACGATTCGGTTTCACCCACTCACTGCGGTGAGCGTCTGGATGTCCTGGTGCCTGGCGGCGGGCGGGGTGGAGGCGTTTGCTCTGCTGCAGGAGAACCAGGGGCTGTGGAAATCGTTCATGCCATCCCCCTACGATTTCGAGGGGTTCCAGTTCCCGGCGGAGCGGTTCCTGGCCAAGAGCGACTGGATCAAATACGCCAACCAGGTAGCGACTATGAAGGGGCAGATCAAACGCGCCCTGCCATCGCACTATGAGTTGTTGAAGCGGATGCGGGGGTAGGCGAGTCCTAACGGGCGTTCTTAGTCTGTTCCATCACTTGCTGAGGCGAAAGCTCAGGCCCTGTCCACACCACGATCCGGTTGGCCTTGGCGCTGGCGGCCAGTTCTTTGAAGATGCGCTCTTCCACCTCGGAGAGGCTGCCTTCGATCATCTCTAGTGGCTGGATCAGGATGATCGGGCGGATCAGCAGGGCGCGCCAGCCGGTGTGGATCTGTCGGATCGCCTTCTGCAGGGTCTCAACCGCGGTGGAGAACTGGCCGACCAGCAGTCTGTCGGTGGTGAAGGGGCTGACCGTATCGACGCTGCTGATTGCTTGACTTTCGACATCCTGGATGGTGATGCGGTTGCGATAGATTCTGATGTAGAGGGTTTGCTGTAGGGCCATGGCTACTCCGTTTCAACTTCCATATCGGCATCGGGGAGTGCGACGATGCTTTCTCCGTCGCTCAGGCCTTCAAGGATCTCCAGCTGGCGGTCGTTGTGTAAGCCGATGATGACCGGCTGTCTGTGCAGCCGGCCGTGGTCGTTACGCAGCACATAGTGGGAGCCATCGGTGGCCTGCAATACACTGAAGCGGGGCAGAATCAGGGTGTTATGGCTGATACCGGTGAAAAAACGTCCCTGCAGCCTGAAGCCCACCCCCAGGGTGGCTGGAACCTGATCCAGGCTGGCGATCACCCTGACCCGTTGCTGCTCCACCCCGAGGGATGAACGCTTGGTGAAGGCGGCCGGTTCGATGCGCTTGATCCGGCCGCTGATGGGACGCTTTGCTATCCCGCTGGAGAACTCAACCAGGGCCCCAGGCTCAAGCTGCATTGCATCCTCGGTGAGCAGCTCGGCAACCACCTCCAGATCGCTGAAGTTGCCGATCTCCAGCAGCGGATGTCCGGCCGGGAAGCTGCTTGGCCCCGATTCATGGCGGTGTAGCACCACCCCATCCACCGGTGCGCGCAGCTGCGCCAGCGTCAATTGATGCTCCGCCCGGGCCAGGCGTGCGCGAGCCTGGTTGAGTTGCTCCACGATCACCTCCCGCGACAGCTGTTTGCGCTGCAGCCACTGCTCCACATATTTGGGCCCCAGCTGGATTGCGGTGAAGAGGGTGTTGAGGGCGGCGCGGATGAACTCCTCCTGTTTCAGCTCGATCTGCGCGGTCTGCGCTGTCAGCACCGTATCATCCAGTTGCTGTTGCGAGACACTGCCCTCCGCGTCGAGTTCGCGGTTGCGCTGCTCGACCTTGTCGGCCCAGGCGGCCCGTACCTGTTGGCTCTCCACTTGGGCATCGGCTGCCCTGAGCGCCTCCCGTGCCGCGTCGATGGTCGCCTGCAGCTCCACGCTGAGGGTTGCTTCGATGCGGTTGAAGGCGTTGATCAGCAGCTGTTGTTGCAGCTCGGCCACTGCGGCCCTGGCCTCGACTACCGCTTGTTCAAACGGTAGCCGGTCAATTGCCACCAACTGTTCTCCTTTTTTCACCCGGTCGCCGGGCTGCAGCCTGATCGGGCCGATGCGCCCATCCAGCGGCATGCTAATCGGATAGTCTCGCGCCAGCCGGGTTTGGGCGGGTTCGGTGAAGGAGGCGCGGATTTCCCCTCTGACCGGTGTGGTGCTCTGCAGCTGTGGGCTCTGTTCGCAGCCAGCCAGCGGCAACAGCAGAACAGGCAGGGCGGTGATGAGTCTTTTGGCTAACACGGTTATTCCTTGACCTTGAGGCTCTCGAGCCAGTTGAGCCGACGGATGATGAGATAGACCAGCCCCTGCGCAAGCAGCAGAAACAGCAGCATCAACAGCGCACTGATCAGCAGTGTGCCGGGTAGGATGATGGCGGGAAAACGGTAGAGTTCGGTGCTGTAGAGTAGCGACAGGCCGTGGCTCAGCAATACGCCGCCATACAGCCCCAGCGCCATGCCAAGTGTGTTCAGGAGCAGGCTCTCGCCAAAAAACAGCCCGCTCACCTGCAGCGAGGAGTAGCCGATGACCCGCAGAGTGCCGATCTCCTGTTGGCGTTCGTTGAGTGACACCATCGCCGTGTTGAGCACGCTGCCGAAGGCGATCATCCCGGCGAACAGCACCATCACGAAGATCATGCTGCCCATGGTCTCACCAAAGGTGGCGTCGAGTTGTGCCAGCACCTGACGGCGCTCGCTCGCCCCCAGATAGGCGGGACGCTGTTGCAGCTGATGCTGCAGCCTCTCTCCGATGCCAGCGCCTGCGCTTTTGGCCAGCAATTGGTTTGCCAGGGGTTGCTCCCCCAGCAGACGGCTCAGGTAGGTAATATCGGCATAGGCCGCCAGCCCTAGATAGCTCTCTACCACGGCGGCCACTGTCGCTTCAGCCGGAATCCGTCGGCCGATCAGTGGGCGCAGTTCAACCCGGTCGCCGGGTGCCAGCCGCAAGATCTCCGCTAGCTTGCGCCCCAGGATCAGCCCTCGGGGCGGAATTGCCACCCGCCGGCCCTGCGAGTCCAGGGGGGTGTGCAGGCGGGCATCAGGGCTCAGGCCGGTGATGGCAATGCGCTTTTGCCGCGGCCCGTTTACCAGGTCGCAGCTCACCAGCAGTTCCGGCTCGATCAGGCTGATGCCCGGTAGCGACACGATCTCCCGGGTTGCCGCCAGCGCCACCGGGTCGCGCAGGCTGATCGTTAGATCCTGATGGGAGAGTTGTTCAAACTCATAACCCATCAGATGATCGAGAGCATCGATCATGCTGAAGGTGGCGAAGATCAGCGCGGTGGCGATGAGGCTGGCGAGCAGGCTGACAAAGGAGCGAAAGGGGTTGCGGAACACTGATCGCAGGATTGAGCGCCAGCGGAAGTTCAGGCGCCGCCACAGTGGGTGCACCGATTCCAGCAGGATATGCCCACCTCTCTGTGGTGCGGGCGGGCGCATCGCTTCCGCCGGTTGCAGCTGGGTCGCCCGCCTCACGCCACTCAGGCTGCCGAGGGCGGCAAACAGCAGGCTGATGGCCAGACCGATCAGGCTGAGATCCCAGTAATGGTGTGCGACCAGGCCCGGTAGTTCGTAAAACCCCCGGTAGATCGCCACCATCGCGGACTGTAGCCAGATCCCCAACATGATCCCCAGTAGTCCGCCGATCGTCCCCACTGCCAGCCCATAGGCGAGATAGTGACGGATCAGTGTACTGCGTGCGTAGCCAAGGGCGCGCAGGGTGCCGATCAGGGTGCGTTGTTGGTTGACCAGCCGGCCGATCAATACGTGTAATACCAGTGCTGCCACGCTGAGAAAGATCATCGGCATGATGCGGGACTGCACCTCCAGCCCCGTCAGCTCGTCCTGCAGAAAGCGGAATGAGGCCTGTTCGCTGAGCGGGGTGGTGAGGCTGACGCCAAACGGGTCGAGTCGTTCGGCGAGTGCCTGCAGACTGTTTTTCACCGCCGCCGGGCGTGGGTCGGCGAGCCGGCCGAGCACCTGGTTGTAAGCGCCCTGCAGGTCGCTGCGCTGGCGCAGGAAAGATTCGCCCAGATAGATCACACCAAAGTTTTTCGGGTCCGGTGCGAGGCCACCGGAGGGCGAGATCAGATAGACAAACTCCGGCGACTGGGCCGTACCCACCACCAGCAGATCCTGCTGGCTCTCCAGCAGCAGAGCGCGGATGCGGTCCCCCGGCTTGAGTCCGTGAGCCGCGGCGAAGGCGTGGTTGAGGATCACCTCGGCCCGGTCCGGGTCGGAGAGGCGGCTGCCGCTGCGCAACAGCAGCTGGTTGAAGGCAGGTTCTCTTTGGTCGGGGAGGGAGATGGCTTGGCCGGTGATCGGTTGGTTGGTGCCGGGCAGATCGAGCAGTACCGGTAGGGAGATCCGACCCTCCAGCCTGATCATGCCGGGCAGGTGGGCCGCATCCGTTACCGCCCACTCCGGTGCACGCTTCAAATCGATGAGGAAGTCGCTTAGGTGATAGTCGCGGTAGTAAGCATGGCGGGCGCCGTCCATGTCACGCCAGGTGCCGGCCATGCCGATGTAGGCACCAACACCGATGGCGATGATGGAAAATAGTGTCAACAGCTGCCACTTGCGCTGCCAGAGATCACGCCGCAGTTTGCGCTGTAATACCGGGTTCACCAGGAGACCTCCTGCACTGGCACCGGATGGGGGTTCTCATGCAGTGAGTGGATGGCGCCGTCGCGGATGGTGGCGACCCGGTCGGCGATGCCGGCGATGGCGCTGTTGTGGGTGATCAGCACCAGGGTCTTGCCCAGCTCCTGCTTGAGCCGCAGCAGTAGCCCCAGTACTTGGCGGCTGGTGGCCAGATCGAGGGCGCCGGTGGGTTCATCACAGAGCAGCAACCGCGGATTACCTGCCAGGGCGCGGGCGATCGCCACCCGCTGCTGCTGGCCGCCACTCAGCTGTGATGGGAAGTGTTCCTGATAGTCACTCAGTCCGACCAGCGCCAGGGCCTGCGCCGGGTCAAGCGGATCTTGTGCGATCTCGCTGGCCACCTGCACGTTCTCCAGAGCAGTCAGCATTGGCGCCAGATTGTAGAATTGGAAAACGAAACCGACCTGGTGACGGCGATATTCGGTCAGCGCCTGCTCCGAGGCCTGGGCCAGGTCGAGTTCCTGAAACAGCACCTCACCCCCGGTCGGGCGATCCATGCCGCCGATCAGATTCAGCAGGGTACTTTTGCCTGAGCCGCTGGGGCCAACGATTACCAGAAACTCGCCATCGTAGATCTCCAAGGAGGCGTCGCGCAAGGCGGGCACCTGCACGTCCCCCATGCTGAAGATGCGGCTTGCGCCTCTAACCGAAAGCAAGATCTTTTGGTGCATTAGGAAAATGGTCTATCCCTTTGTGAAGAGTAAACGTTTTCATTCCTCTATTGTTCTATAGTTGCTTCGTCGCCGTAACCGAACAAGGAACATGCATGTCAGACCAGACACTTCGATTCGCGCAGATCTCCGATGCTGGGGCGGCGCTGCTCACGCCTACCCAACAGGATAGCTGCACTCTGGTGATCTTCGGCGGTGCCGGGGATCTAACTCGGCGCAAGCTGATGCCAGCGCTCTATAATCTGCTGCGTGAGGGAGCGCTGGATGAGCGGTTTGCGGTGATCGGTCTGAGCCGCCGGGAGCAGGATGCTGATGGCTATCGCGAGCTGCTGAAACAGGCGTTGGCTGAACATACCCGGGAGCCGCTGCAGGAGCCGGAGTGGGTAGCCTTTGCTGAGCGCATTCACTACCTCAGCGCCAATTTTGAAGACCCTGAAGGCTATCGTGAGCTGCGTGACCGGCTTGAACAGCTGGAGGCCGCTGGTGGCAGCGCCAACCGGCTCTTCTATCTAGCCACGCCCCCATCTGCCGCGCCGATTATCCTGCATCGCTTGCAGGAGGCGGGGCTGATCAACACCAGCGGCAGCAGCAGCCCCTGGAGCCGGGTGATTATGGAGAAACCCTATGGCCGGGATTTGGATTCGGCGCAGGAGCTGAATCGGATTGTCGGCGAGGTGCTGGGGGAGGATCAGGTCTACCGCATCGACCACTACCTGGGCAAGGAGACGGTGCAGAATATCCTGGTGGCGCGTTTCGGTAACACCATCTTTGAGCCACTCTGGAATCGCAAATATGTCGACCACATCCAGATCACTGCTGCCGAGGCGATTGGGGTCGAGGGGCGAGGCCGCTTCTACGACCAGACCGGGGTGATCCGTGACATGGTGCAGAGCCACCTGCTGCAGGTGCTCTCGCTCTGCACCATGGAGGCGCCGCTCTCCTTCGCCGCGGACGATATCCGCGACAAGCGGGTGGAGGTGCTGCGCTCGCTGCGCCAGATCACCGGCAGCCAAGTGTTCGAGGATGTGATCTTCGGTCAGTACCGTGGCTACCGGGACGAGGCGAACGTCGCCGCTGACTCGCGCACCCCGACCTATACCGCGATGAAGTGCTTCATCGACAATTGGCGCTGGCAGGGGGTGCCGTTCTTTCTGCGTGTTGGTAAGCAGCTGCGGGCGCGCATGACCGAGGTCTCGGTGGTGTTCCGCCCGGTGCCGCTCTGCCTGTTCGGCCGGGATGAAGTGTGTCAGCAGCTCGAGTCGAACGTGCTTACCATCCGCATCCAGCCCGATGAGGGGATCGATCTGAAGATCGTCAGCAAGCGACCGGGGGAGAGTCTGGATGTGCGTCCGGTGGTGATGGATTTCAGTTACTCAGAGACCTTTAAGCGGCCGATCAAAGAGGCCTACGAGCGGCTGCTGTTGGATGCGATCCGCGGCGATGCGACCCTATTTGCCCGGCGCGACGAGGTGGAGCATGCCTGGCGCTTCGTCTCACCAATTCTCAAGGCTTGGGAGGATGCGCAGCGCATCGGGCCACTCTTCTACGCCGAGGGCAGTGATGGCCCGATAGAGGCGGAGCGACTAATGCGCCGCTACGACAGGCGTTGGCGGGAGATAGGCTGATGGGGGGACGGCGGATTATCGTCGATGCCGCCGACTATGATCGGGTCGCCGCGGAGTGGATTGAGGCGCGGGTCGAGCAGAGCTTGCAACAGGCAGAGCGCTGTCACCTGATGCTTGCTGGCGGTGGCACGCCGCTCTCGGTCTACCGGCTGCTGGCCGAACGGGACCGGCTGCCCTGGATGCGTCTGACCCTCTTTTTTGGCGATGAGCGCTGCGTGCCGCCGGAGCATCAGGCGAGCAACTACCGGGCAGTGAAGGCGGCGCTGTTTCCTCATGGCAAGCCGGATGAGCTGATCCTCTATCGCATGCGCGGTGAGGATGAACCGGAGCAAGCTGCCCGTGACTACGAAGGCGTGCTGCCGGCCCAGCTCGACATCTTGCTGCTGGGGATCGGGGAGGATGGCCACACCGCCTCGCTGTTCCCCGGCTCACCGGCGCTGCAGGAGTGGCAGCGGCGGGTAGTGACAGTGGTTGGCAGTAAACCGCCACCACGGCGTTTGAGCGTGACCCCGGCGGTGATCCGCGCGGCCCGCCATCTGCTGATGTTGGCAAAGGGGGAGAGCAAGGCCGAGGCCGTGCGTCGCGCGTTGCAGGAGGGCGATGTGCCGTCGGCTCTGGCTGATACTGGTGACTGGTTGATGGACCGGGGAGCGGCACAGGCGCTCCCTGCAGAAGAGTGAATGTACAAGGGGCAGCTCTGCCCAACGGGAGTGACAGGTAATGGCGTATCAGATAGGGCTGGTTGGGTTAGGGGTGATGGGCAGCAGCCTGGCACTCAATATCGAGGATTCGGGTTATGGCGTGGCGGTCTGGGGTCGCCACCCAGAGACGATCGACGCATTTTTGGCGCAGCAGCCGGGCAAGGTATTTGGTGGGGAGGCTGATCTGGCCGGTTTTGCCGCGATGCTGGAACGTCCGCGCCGCATTTTGCTGATGATCAAGGCGGGTGAGCCGGTGGATCAGATGATCGAGCGGCTGCTGCCGTACCTGGAACCGGGGGATATCCTGATCGACGGTGGTAACTCCTGGTTTGAGGATACCCGGCGGCGTGAGGCTGCGTTGCGCGAAAAGGGTATCCACTTTGTCGGCATGGGGGTCTCCGGTGGCGAGGAGGGGGCGCGTCGCGGTCCTTCACTGATGCCGGGTGGCTCTGCTGAAGCCTATGCCGCCCTCGGGGAGATCCTGCAGGCAATCGCGGCCAAGACCGAAGCGGGGGCCTGCGTCACCCATGTGGGGGGTGACGGCGCTGGCCACTTCGTGAAGATGGTGCATAACGGCATCGAGTATGCCGACATGCAGCTGCTGGCGGAGGCCTATGACCTGATGAAGCGCGGTTTGGGGCTCTCCACCGATGCCATGGCCGAGGTGTTCGAGCAGTGGAACCAGGGGCCGATGGAGTCGTTTCTGGTAGAACTCACTGCCCGGGTGCTGCGGGTGCAGGATGAGGAGAGCGGTGGGCCGCTGGTGGAACAGATCCTCGACAAGGCGGGACAGAAGGGCACCGGCCGCTGGACCGTGCAGGCGGCGCTGGAGCAGGGGGTAGCGGTGCCCAGCATTGCCGCAGCGGTGGATGCCAGGGTGCTATCGGCGGCCAAGGCGCAACGGGAGCATGCGGCACATCGGTTGCAAGGCCCCGAGACGTCATCCATCACCGACCGCGAGGCCTTTGTAGCAGATCTGCACGGCGCCATCTACGCTTCACGCATCGCCGCCTATGCCCAAGGGCTGGCGCTTATCAGCAGTGCCTCAGAGCGCTACGGCTGGGGGGTCGATCTGGCCGAGGTGGCGCGTATCTGGAAGGGCGGCTGCATCATCCGCGCACGGCTGCTCGATGCGATCCGTGATGCCTACTCCGATCAGCAGCCCGCCAACCTGATGCTGACGGGGGATCTCAGCCTGCAGCTGCAGGGGTTGCAGGGGGCTTGGCGGCGGGTGGTCGGTCAGGCCGCTGGTAACGGCATCCCGGTGCCGGTGCTGAGCGCCTCGTTGGGCTACTTCGACAGCTACCGCACTGCACGGCTACCGCAGAACCTGATCCAGGCCCAGCGCGATGCCTTTGGTGCTCACACCTATGAACGCATCGACCAGCCGGAGCGGGGGGCGATCCATAGTGAGTGGTAGCGGCGTGTCTCCAAGGCATAGTGATAAAATCGCTATCCTGTTTTTCATCTTTTAAGTAGATATCTTGCACACACGGATCATTGCTCGCGTTTCGGGGGCCCTGGCAATCATTTTCGGACTCTCCCTGTGTGGCCCCCTGGGCGTCGCTATCTGGTACCAGGAAGCCGAGCTGACGAATTTTCTGATACCCATGCTTGGCACCCTGGCCTTGGGTGGGCTGTTGTGGTTGGTAGGTGGCCGCAGTCGTATCCGGCTAAGCAACCGGGATGGCTATATTATTGTCTCCGCCTTTTGGGTGTTGCTTAGCTTGCTTGGTACCTGGCCTCTGATCCTGAGTGTCCACCTCGGGCTGGTGGATGCGCTGTTTGAGTCGACCTCAGCGGTAACAACGACTGGTGCCACGGTGATCACCGGGCTGGATGATCTGCCCAAGTCTATCCTCTTCTACCGCCAACAGTTGCAGTGGCTTGGGGGTATGGGGCTGATTGTGCTCGGCGTGGCAGTGCTGCCGATGTTGGGCATCGGTGGCATGCAGCTGTACCGTGCCGAGGCTCCTGGCCCGATGAAGGAGGAGAAGCTCACACCCCGGCTGGCAGATACTGCGCGCGCGCTCTGGACGATCTATCTGGGGCTGACCATCAGCTGTGCCATTGCCTACTGGCTGGCGGGCATGACCCCTTTTGATGCCATTGCCCATAGCTTCTCCACCGTCTCTACCGGCGGTTTCTCTACCCATGACGCCAGTCTGGGTTTCTATGCCAGTCCGGCGATCGAGGCGGTAGCCATTTTTTTCATGGTGTTGGCTGCGATCAATTTCGGGGTCCACTATTTTGCATGGCACAACCGAAACCTACGCCAATATCTGACGGACATCGAATCACGCAGCTTTCTGCTGTTTGTGTTGCTGATGGTATTGCTGGTCGGCCTGACACTCAGGCTAGAGGGCAATTATGAACAGCTCCCATCCAGCTTGCGAGATGCCACCTTTGAGGTGGTCTCGGTAGTCACCAGCACCGGCTTCGGCACGGTTGACTTTGCCCACTGGCCCGATTTTTTGCCGGTACTGCTGATCTTTATCAGCTTCGTGGGAGGTTGTGGTGGGTCTACCGCTGGTGGAATCAAGGTGATGCGGGTGCTGCTGCTGGTGAAGCAGGGACAGCATGAGATCCGCCGTCTTATCCACCCCAACGCGATCCTGCCGGTGCGGATCGGCCAGCGGGTGGTCGAGCCACGCTTGATGCAGAGCGTGTGGGGCTTCTTCGCCTTCTATGTCGCCACTTTCGGGGGCTTGATGCTGGTCATGATACACGCCGGTCTGGACCAGGTCTCTGCCTACTCCGCGGTCGCCACCAGTATGAACAATCTGGGGCCGGGGCTGGGTGAGGTGGCGTACAACTTCCAGAGCGTCAGCCCGATGGGCAAGTTGGTGGCGGTGATCGCGATGCTGTTGGGTCGGCTGGAAATCTTCACCATCCTGGTGCTGCTCTCTCCAGGCTTCTGGCGAAAATAATCGGTGGCCCCGCCTGGGCGCATCTTTTCTGCATCTAAACCGGGAGGTACGGCGTAAAGGCTGACACATTGTTTCGCAAACGGAATCGTTATGGATAAGAAAAAGATCATCCTGTTGGCGCTGCTTCTGGCTCTGATCGCGGCCTTCTTTGTCTTCGACCTGGGCAGTTATCTGACCCTGGAGAACCTCAAGCAGCAGCGCGACGGCCTGCAACAGTGGCGCGATCAGGCGCCGTTGCTCAGCTCCCTGGGGTTCTTTCTGGTCTATGTGCTGGTGACCGCCCTGTCGCTGCCCGGCGCGACGGTGATGACCCTGGCGATCGGTGCGATCTTTGGCCTGGTGTGGGGCTTCGTGCTGGTCTCCTTCGCCTCCACTATCGGCGCGACCCTGGCCTTCCTGGTGGCCCGTTTTCTGTTCCGCGATGCGGTGCAGCAGCGTTTTGGCGATCGGCTGCAGTCGATCAACGTGGGCATGACGAAGGATGGTGCGCTCTATCTCTTCAGCCTGCGGCTGGTGCCGCTGTTTCCCTTCTTTGTGATCAACCTGGTGATGGGGCTGACGCCGATCCGCACCTGGACCTACTACTGGGTGAGCCAGCTGGGGATGCTCGCCGGCACCCTGGTCTATGTCAACGCCGGCACCCAGCTGGCGGGGCTCGATTCGCTCTCCGGCATCCTTTCACCGGCGCTGATCGGCTCCTTTGTCTTGCTCGGGATCTTCCCGCTGATCGCCAAGCGGATCGTCACCCTGATCAAGCGCCGGCGTGCCTTGGCGGGCTGGATCAGGCCCAGATCTTTCGATCGCAATCTGGTGGTGATCGGCGGCGGCTCCGCCGGGCTGGTCTCCGCCTATATCGCTGCGGCGGTGAAGGCGAAGGTGAGCCTGATCGAGAAACACAAGATGGGCGGCGACTGCCTTAACACCGGCTGCGTGCCCTCCAAAGCGCTGATCCGCTCCTCGCGTCTGCTCGCCCAGAGCCGTCGCGCTCAGGAGTGGGGGTTCGACTCGATGGATGTAAAGTTCGACTTCGGTCGGGTGATGGAGCGGGTGCAGCGGGTGGTGAAACAGGTGGAGCCACACGACTCGGTGGAGCGCTACAGCAGCCTCGGCGTCGATGTGATCGAGGGTGAAGCGCGTATCACTTCGCCCTACACGGTGGAGGTGGACGGTCGGGAGCTGACTACCCGCAACATCATTGTTGCTACCGGCGCGCGCCCCTTTGTGCCGCCGATCCCCGGCCTGGATCAGATCGACTACCTGACCTCCGACAACCTCTGGCAGTTGCGTGAGCTGCCGCAGCGTCTGTTGGTACTGGGCGGCGGGCCGATCGGCTGTGAGCTCTCTCAGGCCTTCGCCCGCTTCGGCGCCAAGGTGACGATGGTGGAGATGGCGCCGCGACTGATGATCCGAGAGGATGAAGACGTGGCCGCGCTGGTGCAGGCGCGCTTCGAGGAGGAGGGGATCGAGGTGCTGGCTGGCCATCGCGCCACCGAGTTTCTGATCGAGAATGGCGAGAAGCGGCTCCGCTGCGATCGTGGCGGCGATGCGGTGATCGTCCCCTTCGATCAGGTGCTGGTGGCGGTGGGGCGGCGTCCCAATACCAGCGGTTTTGGTCTGGAGGAGCTGGGGCTGCCGCTCAATCCCAACGGCACTATCCAGGTCGACGACTATCTGCAGAGCCCGATCCCCAGCATCTACGCCTGCGGTGATGTGGCCGGTCCCTATCAATTCACCCACACCGCCGCCCACCAGGCCTGGTATGCGGCGGTCAACTCACTGTTTGGCGGATTTCGCCGCTTTCGGGTCGACTACTCAGTGATCCCCTTCGCCACCTTCACCGATCCGGAGGTGGCGCGGGTCGGGCTCAACGAGCAGGAGGCGCAGCAGCAGGGGGTGAGCTATGAGGTGACCCGTTTCGATCTCTCGGAGCTGGACCGGGCGATCGCCGAGGGGGAGGCCCATGGCATGGTCAAGGTGCTGACGGTGCCGGGCAAGGACCGTATCCTCGGCGCCACCATCGTCGGCGAGAATGCCGGTGAGCTGATCGGCGAGTTCACCGCGGCGATGAAACACGGCTTTGGATTCAACAAGATCCTCGGCACCATCCACATCTATCCGACCCTGCTTGAGGCCAATAAATATGCCGCCGGTGAGTGGAAGCGGGCCCATGCACCGCAAAAGCTGCTTGAGTGGGTGGGGCGTTTCCATGCCTGGCGGCGGGGATGATATCGGCCAGATAGCCATCCCTATAGGGTGAGTGTAACTAAACTCATCTTTACCCCGGTTGGGCTAGCGCTGCTGATGGGCATCGCCCCACCCATCTACAGAGATGCAATCTATTTGATTGCCGGCTGAAGGCACCTTAATAGAAGCGTTCTTCGCCCTCAGGCCGGTCCTTGAAGCGCCGGTGCAGCCAGAAGTAGTCGGCGGGGGATTCCCGCGCCCAGCGCTCGAAGGTTTGGTTGATGCGGGTGGTGTCTTCAAAAGGATCGCCGGAGGGGATCTCGGGGATCGGCTCGAAGCGGATCTGGTAGCCGCTCAGGTCGGGTTTACGCCGGCAGTAGTAGGCGACGACCTGGGCCTGCCCCATCTGCGCGAGGCGGGAGGTGGCGGAGTTGGTGGCGGCGGGGATGCCGAAGAAATCGACAAACAGGCTGTATTTGTGGCCGTAGTTCTGATCCGGGGCATACCAGAGCAGCCGTCCCTTGCGCAGCTGCCGGATCATCTCGCGCACGTTATCCCTGGCGATCATCACCGCGCCTTGGCCGGTGCATCCGTTGATGATCTGCTGGTCGATGATTGGGTTTTGGTTAGGACGGTAGACACAGTACGGCTTGGGGAAGTAGCGCATGAGAAAGCGGGCGCCTATCTCCAGGGTGGTGAAGTGTGCGGTGAGCAGAATCACCCCCTGGCCAGCATCGAGCCGCTTCTGTAGCTCTTCCAGGCCATGAAACTCCACCCGTTGACTGAGTGATTTGCCATCATCCCACCAGGCCATCAGGGTCTCCATCAACCCCATGCCGAGGGATTCAAAGTGCTGTTTGAGCAACAGCTGCTGGGCCTGCGGGTCGAGTTCCGGGAAGCAGAGCTCTAGATTGATGCGGGCGATCCGCGCGCGCCGTGACGCCAGCCGCAGCACCAGTCGCCCGAGTGCCCGCCCCAGCGCCATACGCGGTCGGTAGGGTAGCAGCCAGGCGAGCCGCAGCAGGCCGATGCCGATCCAGCTTGGCCAGTGGCGGGGGGCGAAGAGGTTGTGTTGTGTTGTGCTGTCGGTCACGCTGTCTCCTTTGGCTGTGCTGCATCTTGTTGGCCGATATGGTACGTGATTTGTGTGGCCTGGAGGCGGCCGGCCTTGGATGAACCACCAAACCACACTAGAGTATGGCCCTATCAGGTGGGGGGATCACAGATGCAGGCGTTTATCGAGGCCCATGAGGTCACTATCCGGTTGGGCTGTTTTTTCGGCATCTTTGCCCTCATGGCGGGTTGGGAGCTGATTGCCCCGCGCCGTGCGCTCAGCGTCCCCAAACTGCTGCGCTGGGCCAATAATTTGGGTCTGGTGGCGCTCAATACTCTGCTGTTGCGACTGCTGTTTCCGGCTGCGGCGGTAGGCGTGGCGGCAGTGGCGGCGGAACAGGACTGGGGCCTGCTGAACCACTACCAGGTTGGCTTCTGGCCGGCGCTGTTGATCGCGGTGATCGCGATGGATTTTGTGATCTGGCTGCAGCATGTGATGGTGCATGCGGTGCCGCTGCTGTGGCGGCTGCACCGGGTCCACCATGCCGATCTTGATTACGATGTCACCACCGGAGCGCGCTTTCACCCGATCGAGATTATCCTCTCGATGCTGATCAAGTTTGCCACCATCCTGCTGCTGGGGCCGCCGGTGGTGGCAGTGATCCTGTTCGAGGTGATCCTCAATGGCATGGCGATGTTTAACCACGGCAATGTGAAGCTACCTGAGGCGCTCGACCGCACCCTGCGGAGCCTGCTGGTGACCCCCGACATGCACCGGGTTCACCACTCGGTGGAAGACGATGAGGCCAACTCCAATTTCGGCTTCAACCTCTCGATCTGGGACCGGCTGTTTGGCACCTATCGGCAGCAGCCACGGGCGGGGCATGAGGGGATGAGCATCGGCATCCACCACTTCCGTAACGCGCAGCAGGTGGATCGGCTGCCAGGCATGCTGCTGCTGCCCTTTATCGGGCAGATCAGCGGCTATGCCATCAACCGCCGCCAGTGGCAGGACAAGGAGAGTTAGCGCCTGTCGTCCTCTTTCTACTCGCTCGCCTGGCGGGTTGAGACTCATCATTGCGCTGCGCATGCAAGTGTGCTGAATTGTTGCGCCACTGGCGGCACGGAGTATTCGCTGACGCCAGTTCGATTGATTACGACAGGAACACAAAGCTATGAGGATCTCGCTGAAGCCTGGCTTCGCGCTGCTGCTGGGGCTTAATCTCGCTGCAAATCTCCAGGCCGATCCGCTGCAGCAAGCGCTGCAGGAGCAGCGGCGCGCCGACCAAGAGGCGATCACATCGCAGCAGCGTGTCGAGCAGCTGGACGATGAGGCGCGGCATTTGCTCGAGCAGTGGCGCCAGGCGTCGGCGGAGTTGGCGCGGGTTGAGAGCTACAACCGCCTGCGGGAGAAACAGCTGGTCGCCCAGCAGCAGGAGCTTGAGAGCCTGGAACGGCAACAGCAGGCGCTGCAGCAGACTCGGCATGAGATCGGCCCACTCACCAGCCGCATGACTGAGGTGCTGGAGCAGTTTGTGGCGCTCGATATCCCATTTCTGCTGCAGGAGCGCCAGCAGCGGGTGCAGCAGTTGCGCGAGCTGGAGAGTCAACCTGATACTGATCTTGCAGAACGCTTTCGCCGGCTGCTGGAGGCCTATCAGATCGAGTCTGAGTATGGGCGCACTATCGAGGCCTATCAGGGGGTGCTGGAGGCGGACGGCGGCGAACGTATGGTCGACTTCCTGCGCATCGGGCGGGTTGGGCTCTTCTACCGGACCCTCGATGGCAGCCAGGCCGGTATCTGGGATGTCGCGGATAAGAGCTGGCGAGGCCTCGATGAGGATGCTGGGCGGGAGATCGACCGTGCGATCCGGGTGGCACGCAAGCAGTTGCCGCCGGACCTGCTGCTGTTGCCGGTGCCTGCGGCGGAGGTGGTGCAATGAAGCGCTGGCTGTTGCTGCCACTGGCGATGTTCTGTTGTCTACCGGCGTGGGCGGAGCTGCCTGCCAACGCCACCCTGGATGGATTGCTGGAGCAGGTGCGCGATACCCGGCTGATGCAGCGTCAGCGCCACATCGAGCGAGAGGCGCGGTTTCTGCAGCGCAGGGAGGAGCGCCAGGAGATACTTGAGTCGACGCTGCAAGCGCTGCAGGCCGCGAAGCAGAAGCGCCAGCAGCAGGATGCGCAGTTCGCTGAGAACCAACGGCTGTTGCAGCAGCGGCGTGAGTTGCTCGAGCAGGCCAGCGCTGAGCTGGGTGAGCTGTTCGGCAGCGTGCGTCAGGCGGCCTCACAGAGTCGTGAACGCTTCGCCGACTCGCTGATCAACATCGAGAGGCCGGGTGATCTGCAGCAGTTGAAGTCGCTGGCCGAAAGCCGCGAGCTGCCTTCCATCGACAAACTGCAGAGCTTCTGGCAGCTGCTGTTCGAGCGCACCCTGGCGGCTGGCAAGGTGGTTCGCCTGCAGAGCCAGGTGATCGGCGCCGATGGGCGGGAACGCGAGCAGAGCGTGACCCGCATCGGCCCGTTCAGTGCAGTCTCTGCTGGCCGCTATCTGCGCTATTTGCCGCAGAGCGGCCGGTTAGTGGAGCTGGGGCGGCAGCCGGATCACCGCTATCAACTTGTCGCCAGGCGTTTCGAAGCGGCGGGTGAGGCGGGCGGCATGATGGCCATCGATCCCTCCCGCGGTGCGATTCTGGCGCAGCTGGTGCAGACGCCAACCCTTGAAGAGCGGATTCGCCAGGGTGGTGTGATCGGCTACCTGATCATAGCCTTGGGGGTGGTCGGTCTGTTGGTGGTGATCGAGCGGTTGGCGGTGCTAGGCCTGCTCGGTCGCCGCATGAAACGACAGCTCAAGCTCGAAGCGCCAGGCGGGAATAATCCCCTGGGTCGGGTGCGCCAGGCGGTTAGCGGCGAGGCCGAGGTGGATGCGGAGACCCTGCAATTGCGCCTCGACGAGGCGATCCTGAAGGAGATCCCGCGGCTGCGCCGAGGTCTGCCGTTGGTCGGCATCCTGGCTGCGGTGGCACCATTGCTGGGGTTGCTCGGCACGGTTACCGGCATGATCGAGACCTTTCAGTCGATTACCCTGTTCGGTGCCGGGGATCCGCGTCTGATGTCCGGTGGCATCTCCCAGGCGCTGGTGACTACCGAACTGGGGCTGGCGGCGGCGATCCCACTGGTGCTGCTGCACAGTTTTATCTCCGGGCGCAGCAATCGGCTGATCCAGATTCTGGATGAACAGAGTGCCGCGATGGTGGCTGAACGGGCGGAGTCGAGGCATGGACCGGCTGTTTGAGTGGATGCCGATGGAGACCGCCGCCTTCCTCGACCGGGGCGGGCCGGTGCTGTGGCTGATCCTGCTGCTGTCGCTGCTGATGTGGTTGATGATCGCGCTCTGTTATTCGCATCAGTGGTGGCCAAGGGGCGGTTCGGACAATCACCGGGGTGACTATCTCGGCTTGGTCGAGGCGATGGTGCAGATTCTGCCGATGCTCGGTCTGCTGGGCACGGTGGAGGGCATGATCGATCTGTTCCATGTGATGGCGAGCCACGGCTCGGGCAATATTCGCGGCATGTCGGCAGGCATCTCCACCGCCCTGATCACCACCATGGCGGGACTGGTCAGCTCCCTCTCCGGTTTCTATTTTGTCAATGATCTGCGCCACCGGATTCTCGACCCGGGCCGCAATCGGGAGGGGGGCTGATGCGCCACCGGCATACCGAGGGTGAGACAGGCAGCGTCACCATCAATCTGACGCCGTTGATTGATATGGTCTTCATCCTGCTGATCTTTTTCATGGTGACCTCCTCTTTTGTCAAAGAGACTGGGGTGGAGGTGGACCGGCCCAGCGCTGCTACCGCGCTGCGCCAGGAGCAGGCTGCGATCCTGATCGCGGTTACCAGCAGCGGTGAAATCTGGATCGACAAGCGGCGCATCGACCCGCGTGCGGTGCGTGCCAATGTGGAGCGGTTGCGGGCCGAGAACCCCGAGGGAGCGGTAGTGATCCAGGCCGACCGACAGGCGCCTACCGGGGTGGTGATCCAAGTGCTCGATCAGGCGCGTCTTGCCGGTGCTGCCAGTGTCTCTATCGCTGCCAGCGAGGTGCCGGGGCGGTGAGATGGGGGCTGGCGCTGCTGATCGCACTGTTGGTTAATTTCGGGTTACTGAAACTGATGCAGTCGATGGTTACCCCCGATCACCAGCGGGGCAACACGCAGCTATCCAAGGCATTACCGATCGACTTTGTGCGCCTGCCCCCCGAGGAACCGCCGCCGCCAGCTGAGGAGCCACCGTCTGAAGCGGAGGAGCCGACGCCTGAGCTGCCGCGGCCGATGCCTGCTGCGGCCGCGGCGAAAAATCCTCAGATTGAACTGCCCTCCTGGCAGGCGCCGAATCTTGCGCTGCCGCTGGATGTAGGCAATGGTCCCTACCTGGGGGGCTTCGCGACACCGCCACCACCCCCGCTGCCGGCGGAGCCGGTGCCGCTGGTGCGGATTCCGCCACGCTATCCGCGGCGAGCCCTGCTGCGCCGCAGCGAGGGCCATGTGGTGGTGCAGTTCACCATCGACCCCGATGGCGGGGTGAGTGATCCGAAAGTGGTGGAGGCCGAGCCGAAGGGTTTTTTTGAGCAGGCTGCGCTGCGCGCGATTCGCGGTTGGAAGTTCCAGCCCCAGCTGGAAAATGGCGTGGCCGTGGCGCGTTCAGCTACCCAGACAATCCGCTTCTCCCTGAAAAAATGATCAAGCTGTTACTGCTCCCTCTGCTGTTGATCGCCTTCGCCAGCGACGCCTGTGCCAAGGAGCCGCCGCCCGCTCAGCTCGCCTCCCGTCTTACCTACGAATACCTGTTTTTGGTGGAGGCATTGATGCGCCATCAGCGTTACGATGAAGCGGCACTGGAGCTTGAGGGGTTGCTGCAGCGTGTCGCGGGCAATGGCTACGAAACCGCCTTGGTACATCAGAGTTTTGGCTATGTGGAGATCGGTCGGGAGATGTATCCGAGTGCGATTCGCCACTTCAGGGCCGCAGTGGATTCGGCGCAACTGCCCGCGGAGGTGTCGCACCAGCTAAGTTACACGCTGGTCCAGCTGCTGTTTCAGGAGGATGATGCGGCGGCCGCACTGCAGCTCTTGATCCGCTGGATGAAGTTTGAGGCAAAACCTCCGCCCCGCGTCTATCTGCTGAAGGCGCAGATCCACCGTGCCCTGGATCAGATCGAGGCGGCGATCGATGATCTCGAGACGGCAATCCGGCTGAGTGATGATCCCGCAGAACCCTGGTTTCAACTGTTGGTCGGCTTCTATCTCGACGCGAAGAAGACTAAACAGGCGGTTGCCCTATTATCGAAGATGATCGTCCGCTTTCCGGCGACGGCGGCCTACTGGCGGCAATTGGCCGGATTGCAGATGGAACTGGGACGGGAGCGGGATGCGCTGGCGACTCTGGAGCTGGCGCATTCCAGAGGCCAGCTGAAGCAGCGGGAGATCCTCTGGCTGGCACAGCTCTACCTGCATCAAAAGATGCCGCAGCTGGCGGTGCAGCTGCTGGCGACAGGGGTGGCGGAGCAGGACCAGAAGGCACTGGAGCTGCTCGCCCAGGCCTGGGTGCTGGCACGGGAGCCGGAGAAGGCGTTGCCGGTATTCGATGCATTGGCCAAGCTCGATCAGAGTGGCCGCTGGGAGTTGCGCGGCGCGGAACAGCTAGTGGAGCTGGAGCGTTGGGATGAAGCGGCGGAACGCCTGCAACGGGCTGTAAAACAGCTGAAACGACCCAGTTATGACAACTGGGTGCTGCTGGGGGCTGTCTATATCCGCCTGAACAAATTTCCAGAGGCGCAGGCGGCATTCACTCGGGCAGAGCCGTTGGCCAAAGGTGAACCACAGCGTAAGCAGCTGGTGGAGTGGCTGGGCTATCTGGAGCATCAGCTTCAGCGATAGTCGATCCTTGTCCATACTTCACGTTAAGAGGAGACAATGGATGACACGGCCGAATTTCTGACTACCATCGGTGGCGTCCTGCTGTTTGGACTGCTGACTGATTTTCTTGGGCGCCATACCTTCCTGCCCAGAGTGACCCTGTTGCTGTTGTTTGGTCTGTTGATTGGCCATGAGGGGCTGGACCTGATCTCGTCGGTGGTGAGCGAACGTTTCGAGATCATCACTAATATCGCGTTGCTGATGGTGGGGTTCCTGCTGGGGGGGAAGCTCACTGGCGAGTCGCTGAGAAGCTGCGGCAGCCAACTATTCTGGATCTCTGTCAGTGCGGTGGCCGGGACCTGGCTGGCAGTGTTGCTCGGGTTGCTGACAATCGGCGTGCAGCTGGAAGTGGCGATCCTGCTGGCCTGTGTTGCCACCGCCACCGCGCCTGCAGCCACCCTGGATGTTGTTGTCGAAACGGGTTCCAAGGGGCGCTTCGCCAATCTGCTACTGGAGATCGTTGCCATCGATGACGTCTGGGCGCTGATCCTGTTCGCTTTCGGTGTCTCTCTGGTGGCTCTCATGATGGGCAACGAAGAAGGGGCGGCGACGATCCTGTCTGCGTTCTGGCAGATCGGTGGAGCGCTGCTGCTGGGGCTGGCCATCGGTGTGCCGGCGGCCTATCTGAGCGGACGGATACGGCCCGGCCAACCGATGTTGATCGAGGCGTTGGGGCTGGTTTTTCTCTGTGGGGGGATCGCTATCTGGCTCGATCTCTCGTATCTGATTGCCTCGATGGTGATGGGGTCAGTGATTGTCAACCTAGCCCGACATCACGACTATCCATTCCATGCGATCGAGAATGTCGATTCGCCGATGATGGTGATCTTCTTTGTGTTCGCCGGCGCATCGCTCGAACTGAATGCCCTGGTGGGGGTGGGTTTGATTGGTGTGACCTATGTGGTTTGCCGCAGTGCCGGCAAGCTGCTGGGAGCTTGGCTGGGCGCGATTTGGGGTGGCTCAGGAGAGAGGGTAAGACGATGGATGGGGCTTGCGTTGCTGCCCCAGGCGGGTGTTGCAATCGGTATGGCGCTGGTGGCATCGACTCGGTTTCCCGAGCATCGGCAGATGCTGCTTTCGGTAGTGATCGGAACGAGTATTTTTTTTGAACTGATCGGTCCGGTTTTTTCCCGCTGGGCACTTCAAAGAGGAGAGCGGCGGGGATGAATTGCGGGCAAGGGTGCATCTTGTTCAGCCTCTGGAACTGGGTGATATGGCTTATTATTGTGGCAAATACCCTGTTTTTTCTTGGATACATATTGAAACAGTTCGGTAACATATTGAATTAAAAGGATAGAAAAAGCTGGCAATGCTCTTGCATAAGACCTCTGGAATATTCCAACTAACAAAATGCAAGAGGACGTATCGATGAAGTTGACCCCCTTGGCCCTCGCGATCAGCGGGATTGCTGTTCTCCCCCAGGTAGTTGCAGAAGAGGTGGCCGAAAACCTCTCGGAACTGGTGGTGGAGGGTGAGGCACTGTCTTCTCCAGCGCTGTCGGTGATGCCGATGGAGGATGCAAAAAAAGGTATCCCTGCTGACGCGGCTGAGCTGTTGCGCGGGGTAACCGGCGTCAGTGGCGCCCGTATGGGTGGTCATGGCATTGAACCGATCATTCGTGGCCAGAGTCAGAACCGACTCAACATCCTGATGGGCGGCGCCTACATCCATGGTGGCTGTCCCAACCGCATGGATCCGCCCACTGCCTATTCCGCCATCGAGAGCTACGACAGCGTGACCGTGATCAAAGGCTCCCAGACAGTGCTCTACGGGGGAGGTGGCGGCGGTGGCACCGTGCTGTTTGAGCGTGGCGTGCCTGAGTTTGAGGAGGGCGAGCGTTTTAAGGGCAAGGTCGATGTGGGTTTTATGAGCAACTCCAATACCAAGGAGTTGGCTGCGGATCTGGCGGCAGGAGCAGAACAGGGCTATGCCCGCGCTATTGTTGGTTACAAGGATGCCGATAACTATGAAGATGGTGCTGGCAACGAAGTGCGCTCCGCCTACAGCAACAAGTCAGGCAACCTGATTCTCGGCCTGACGCCGAGTTCGGAGACTCGTCTGGAGCTTAATCTCGAGGCGACCCGTGAGGATGATGTGCTGTTCCCTGGTGCCAATATGGACTCCCCCTACAGCGATGCGGACAACATCCGCTTCAAGATTGAGCATCAGCCCGATGCAGGTGTGCTCGCAGGTTTCAAGGTGGAGGCCTACAATTCCGATGTCAAACATTTGATGGACAACTATTCACTGCGCACCCGTACCGCCGCGCGCAATATGAAGACGCCGACCACTTCAGATACCCTGGGTGGCCGCATCAGCGGTGATCTCATGTTGGGCGATAAGACCCTGACTCTGGGTGTTGACTACCAGAAAAACGACCGCGATGCAGAGCGCCTGCAGGGCGCCACCACGGCGCTGACGGATGATCCCTCAGTGGTGCAGTCGATCATGTGGCCGGGTGCCGAACTGAAGCAGACTGGCTTGTTTGCCGAAATCGAGATGCCCGTGGGCAGTGAGGACAGCTTCAAGGCGGGGTTGCGTTACGACAAGGTCGATGCGTCTATCTCCCGCGGTGATGAGAAGCCCGAAGTGAGCACAAGCCCAACTCCCAATGACCTCTATGCCACCTACTACGCTAGCACCTCAGAGAGCAAGAGCGAAAACAATCTAGGTGGTTTCCTGCGTTATGAGCACGCCATTACCATGGGTAAACTCTATGCAGGAGTCAGCCGCAGCGTGCGAACCGCAGATGCCTCTGAACGCTATGTTGCCAGCTGGATTGTGATGATGGGCAATGATACTAGCTGGGTTGGTAACCCGGAGCTTGAGCCGGAAAAAAATCATCAGATTGAGGTTGGAGTTGAGTTGGCCGATGCAGTATGGAGTAGCAGTTTCAGCCTCTACTACAATAAGGTTACCGACTACATTCTGAGGGATTTGGCACGGGCTCAGGATGGCATCCTGGTTAACAACGCCACAGCCACCATCTATCGTAACGTAGATGCCAGCTTTGCCGGTTTTGAGTGGGATGGCACGTATCAGTTTAGTGATCAGTTCTCAGGCAATGCCGGGTTGGCCTATGTACGTGCTGAGAACACGACTGATAACCGCAATATTGCTCAGATCGCACCGCTGGAACTGACCCTGGGCCTCGACTACACCCGCGGTGATTGGGCGTTGGGTGGTCTGGTGCGGGCAAATGCCAAACAGACTCGGGCCGATCTGATCGACGGCAGCGGTCAGGATGTGCAGGAGACCCCCGCCTGGGCGGTGCTCGATCTGAACGGCAGCTACAGCTTCAACGACCGTGCCGATATCCGCTTCGGCATCAACAACGTGTTTGACAAAGAGTATGCCTATCATGTGAACCGGGCCAACCTTGATCCCTTCAGTCCCGAAGCGATTCAGGTGAATGAGCCGGGTCGTGAGGTGTGGGTCAAGGCATCGCTTAAATTCTGAGCGTGTTCTGGCGGAGGTCATCTAGGTGATAAGCCAGGCAGTCATAAGGTAGTGTCCGTCCGGAAACGCCATGTTTGGACGCAGAGAAGCGCAAAGAACGCAGATGTTTATAGATAATATTTGTGATCTCCGCGCTTCTCTGCGTATCGTTTTTACTGTTTCTGGACGGACATTATCTATCGACGAAAGAGAGGTTGTTTTGGGATAGCCAGTCGGTCGATGTGACCGGTTTTTCTTGTGCAGAGGATGGTGGGAAGCAGGTCAAAAGAGATCGACACTACCACTCTCGACATTCTGTTGTGCTACCGCCTTGTTCTGATCCAGCTGTGCGAAGCCCTGCTTGCCATTGTTGATGATTTTCTCCAGGTCGGAGAGACGGGTCTGGAAGTGTTCAATCTGCTGCTCGAAGTCGGACTGCTCGAAATGGAGGGCGATCAGTCCGTTGATGAAAGCCTCGATCTGTTCTGAGCGCTGGGCGATGTGATCGACCAGTTGTACAGCAATATCCTCAAATTGTAGGGAAAGTATGCCGGTATTGACGTGCTGGCGGATGCTATCGGAAAGCTCATTGATGGTCTCTGCTTGGGTGGTGGCACCCTTGTTGAGCGCCCGCATCTCCTCCCACATGTTTCCAACCTGATCTTGGGCCTCGAGTGCGTTTGACATGTCAGCCTCTGCCATCTCCTGAATATTGACTGAGACGCGCTCCATGGTGCTCTGGGTCTGCAGGATCAGGTCGCGGATCTGGTCGCTAAACTGGTTGGTGCGGCGGGAGAGGTTGCGCACCTCATCGGCTACCACCGCAAAGCCGCGCCCTGCATCACCCGCTCGGGCTGCCTCGATTGCGGCATTCAAAGCCAGTAGATCTGTCTGACTGGTGATATCGTTGACATCGTTGAGCAGTGAGACCACTGAGTTGACCTGCCCGGTCATTTCGCTGAAGTTGTCGACGATGGCACTGCTGTTATTTTTCATCTCTGAAAGGGTGGAAATATAGTTGGTGACGATCTCCTGACTCTGAGTGCTGAAGCGATTGATGCCCTCTGTCTGCTCCTTGTACTGGTTGCCGCGGGCCACGTTATAGAGCTCTTCGACCAGCACCTGCAGGCGCTGGCGCTGATCTTCGGTTTCGTTGTCCAGACCGGTAAAGCTGCCGGCGAGTTTTTCGGTGGCGCTGTGCAGAATATCTTTGGCCTGATTCAGTTCCCGTCGAAGACTGCTGAACTGTTCACTGACAACATCGAAGGCACCATTGGATGTCGCCATATAATTGCCGAGCATACGGGCAATCGCCTCTTTTTTTCGCTCAGCTTCGGCGGATTGTTTGTCTCTGCTACGTGAAGCGACCAACAGGATGATGACGATCAGGGCGGGTGTGGTACTGAGCAGGAGCAGTAGCCAATCTGGTAACTGCGCCAGGAGTGAGACGGTTGTCATCACAGAGAAAAGCAGGATCCCTGCCAATGAGCCGTAGAAGAGTTTTTGGTTCACTATGAATTGTCCATCATTGTTGCAGTCTGGCGGTTGCAAGTCGGCCTGCTTTCGCTTCAAGAATGTAAATCGGCAGAGAGTTGGAAATCTTTTGTTCTTAATAGGTTCGGCAGGAAAAGAGTCAATTTTGTGTGTACGAGGGGCGATTGAAACAGTCTCAGACTCGCTTCTCGCTAGCCAGATCAGGTTCGCCGCAGTGGCGTAGAATCTCTGTCCTGGCCCGGTCGCGCAGCAGAATCGCCTGCTGCCAGGCATCCTCTATCCCCGGGACAGGGACAACTGGCTCGCATAGGGTCAGGCTAATCTGGCTGGGATGGATGAACCAGTCGTTGGCATGCAGGATAGAACGGGTGCCACGGATTGTAATGGGCTGCACTGGCAGAGCGGCGTTTGCGGCGGTGGAAAAGGCGCCCATATGAAACGGTAGCAGCCCGGGTCTGCGGCTGAAGGTGCCTTCTGGAAAATAGCATTGAGACTCACCCTGCAGTGCACTGCGCTGTGCAGTATAGGAATCAGTCACTGCCTGGCGGGGATCAGACCGTTCCACAAACAGGGTATTGATGCGTTTGAGAAAGGTATGGGCGATCCAGTTTCGACGCAGCTCTGATTTGGCGACAAAGCGAAAAGAGAAGGGCAGCAACGCGACCAGCGCAATGCCGTCGAGATAACTGCAGTGGTTGGCGACCAGGATGACGGGCTGAGTGACGGTGGGGAGATACTCTGCTCCGCGTAGTGTCAGTCGGGTGCCGCTGGCCTTGGCCAGCAGGCGAGCCATGGCGCGCATCAGAGGCCAGCGAAAAGTCGTGGGCAGAAGCATCACAGAGAGATAGGTGAAAGCGGCCAGAATATAGAAGATTCCACGGGTATAGAGCGAATAAGCCCAATCTTTGGCGCTGCCAACAATGCGCCGGATGCGGTTTGGAAGCGTGGAGAGGGAGAGCTGCAACTGTTGTTGCCAGACTGGTCTGGGGTGGGCCTTGATTGCGCCCTGTTCAAACAGTGTTCGGCATGCGCCGCGCCGGATCTTGCCACTCGATGTCTTGAGGATGATGCCTGGTGCGGCGAGGATGATCTCATCCGGTGCGATCATGGTGAGGTAGGTGGCGATGCTGTCGATCCGGGCGCTCAACGCTTCCCGCTTGGCCGGATCCTGCTCGCGGGTTTCGGCCAGTATCACCAGTCGTTCGCCCGGCTGGTTCTGGTTCTGACTGGAAAAGATGGCCACCCGACCCTTGCGGATACCCTCCAGGTTACCAATGGCCTCTTCCAACTCTTCGGGGTAGATGTTGCGGCCAGCACGAATGATCACATCCTTGCTGCGACCGGTGATAAACAGGTCCCCGTCTGCAAAGTAGCCGAGATCCCCTGAGCGTAGCCACTCGCCGTCAAACAGCTCACGGGTGGCCTGGGAGTTGTGAAAGTAACCGCTGCAGGCTGAGGGGCCGCGGAACTGAATCGCCCCCTGTTGACGTTCTGGCAGTTCATGGCTAGCCGCATTCACCACCCGCACCTCATGGTGGGGGAGGGGATGCCCGCAGGCGACAAAGTGCAGTGCCCGTGGATCGTCCGGTTCGGCGGCTATTGCCTGGCCACTGCGGCTGAATTCGAGGCGTCTGATCCGGTCGATCAGCGGCTTGCGATGCAGTGGCGGGAAGGTGAGCCCGACACTCGACTCCGCCAGGCCGTAGACCGGGCACAGGGCCTCCGCATGAAAGCCGTAGGCAGAGAAGCGCGCCTGAAAGCTTTGCACGGTCTCCGGGCTGACCGCCTCGGCGCCATTCAGCGCGACCCGCCAGCGGCTCAGATCGAGCCCCTCCAGTGCTTTATCATCGATTCGGCTGCAGCAGAGCTGGTAGGCAAAATTGGGGGCGGCGGAGAGGGTGCCGCCATAGCGGTGGATCGCCCAGAGCCAGCGTTCGGGTTTTGCCAGAAAGCTCAGCGGCGACATGATTACCAGCTGCGCGCCAAAGTAGAGTGAGCCAAGCCAGGCGCCGATCAGCCCCATGTCGTGATAGAGCGGCAACCAGCTGACAAAGATATCGCTGGCATTTGCCTCGATGGCAGCGCCATCGGCGCGGATATTCGCCAGCAGATTGGCATGGGTCAGGATCACCCCTTTGGGGGTGCCCGTGCTGCCAGAGGTGTACTGCAGGAATGCTGTATCGATCGACCGAAGGATCACCGGCGAGAGCGCCTGTGGATTACCGTGCAGTGCATCCAGAGTCAGCAGTTCGCGCAGGCTCTCCACCTCCGCCTTCAGCAGTTTAGCCAGAGATTTTGCCGCCTCGATGGTAATCAGATAGGTGGCCTTGGCATTGGAGAGAATCGAGATCTGGCGCCGGAGATGATCCTGCAGCTGACTGGGCCGCAGCGGAGGATAGATCGGCACCGGCACGCCGCCGGCATAGAGCACGCCGAAGAAGCTGTAGAAGTAGTCGGACCCCGTCGGCAGCATCAGACAGACCGCCTCACCCGGTTGCAGACCGTGCCGTTGCAGAGCAGCGGCAACCTTGAGGGCCCCTTCATGCAGCTGTCGATAGCTGATCCGTTCACCCTCATCGCTGTCACTGTAGAGGCGGATATGCGTGCGCTCCCCATGATGCGCGACATGCCAGTCGAGCATTTCGGTAAGGCTGCCGGCCTGTTCCGGTGCCTCGTTGGATCTGCCCGCCTCAGGGATGACAGGAGGCGTTCCCTCCAAGCTGGTCGTAGTCGGACTGCTGAGAATTGCACGTAGCAGATCGCGTGGGGTCTCCGCCTCAGCGAAGCTCTGCTCAGGCAGGCTGACGCCGAACTGGCGTTCCAGACGGGCGACCAGTTCCAGCCGTCCCAGGCTGTCGAAGCCCAGATCCCGCTCCAGATGAGAGTCGAGTGTAGGCGGCCGCCAAGCTGTTTGTAGAGGATGGAGTTCTCTGGCTAGGGTGGCGATGATCTCCAGTAGAGGAGTGGCCGCGTGTTTTTCTGAGTGGAGCTGTTGTGGTGCTTCCATGGAGGGGGCCAATTTTATGACTACTTATGACTATATAGCAGAGTCGGATCGACCCCGTTTTACGGTAGAATCTCGCCTTTCCGCTGTTTTCCTGTGCTGCCTGTGACCATAGCCGACAACAAACTCCCCAGCCCTGAATCGATTGAGCAATGCATGCTGGCGGACCGCCACAGCTTCCGCCGGCGTTTGCGTGGTCTGCAGCAGCGGAAGAATAACAACCAGCCCTACGATCAGGGGCTGCTCAAGCTGCGCCGGGATATGGATCGCTCAAGCGAGCGCCTTGCTCAGCGACAAGAGAGCCTGCCGACCCCCGAATTCCCGCCCGAGCTGCCGATCACCACGCGTCTCGATGATATCCGCAAGCTGATCGCGGAAAATCAGGTGGTGGTGCTGTGTGGTGAGACCGGCTCCGGCAAGTCGACCCAGTTGCCGAAGATCTGTCTCGACTTGGGGCGCGGTGTGGCGGGCTACATTGGCCATACTCAACCGCGGCGCATTGCGGCGCGCAGCCTGGCGGCGCGGGTGGCCGCCGAGCTGGGCAGCGAGACAGGCCATGCGGTGGGCTACAAGGTGCGCTTCCATGATCATGTGGGACCAAATTCCCATGTCAAACTGATGACAGATGGCATTCTGCTGGCGGAGATCCAGCAGGACCCCTATCTGAATCAGTACGACACCCTGATCATCGATGAGGCCCACGAGCGCAGCCTGAATATCGATTTTCTGTTGGGCTACCTGCAGCAGCTGCTGCCGAAGCGTCCCGACCTGAAGCTGATCATCACCTCAGCCACCATCGACCCGGACCGCTTCGCCAAACACTTCCGCGATGCGCCGGTGATCGAAGTTTCCGGCCGCACCTTCCCGGTGGAACTGTACTACCGGCCGCTGGAGGAGGAGGGGGCCCATGAGCGGGAGGATCCGATGCAGCAGGCGATTGTCGATGCGGTGGATGAGCTGTCGCGTATCGATCGTGGCGATATCCTGATCTTTCTCAGCGGCGAGCGAGAGATCCGCGAGACCGCCGAGACCCTGCGCAAGCACAAGCTGCCGCTGACCGAAGTGCTGCCGCTCTACGCCCGACTCGGCCCCGCCGACCAGGCACGGATCTTCAAACCTCACGGCGCGCGGCGCATCGTACTTGCCACCAACGTGGCGGAGACCTCACTCACCGTGCCCGGCATTCGCTATGTGATCGACGCGGGCTTTGCCCGCATCAGCCGCTACAGTCACAGGAGCAAGGTGCAGCGGCTGCCGGTGGAACGAGTCTCCCAGGCCTCGGCGAATCAGCGCATGGGGCGCTGTGGACGGGTCGCCAAAGGTGTCTGCATCCGCCTCTACTCGGAGGAGGATTTCGAATCACGGGTTGCGTTCACCGAACCGGAGATCCTGCGCACCAACCTCGCCTCGGTCATCCTGCAGATGAAGCAACTCGGCTTCGGCGAGATCGAGGCCTTCCCGTTTGTCGATCCGCCCGACTCGCGGTTGATCAAAGACGGCTACCGGGTGCTGGAGGAGATTGGTGCGATCGGCGGTGACAAACAGATCACCCGTCTTGGCCGTCAGCTGGCGCGGCTGCCGGTGGACCCGCGCATCGGTCGCATGCTGTTGGGCGCCGCCCACAGCCACTGTCTGCGCGAGGTGATGGTGATCGCCGCAGCGCTGAGCGTGCAGGATCCGCGTGATCGTCCCATGGATAAGCAGCAGCAGGCGGATCAAGCCCATGCCCTGTTTCGCCACGAGCAGTCCGACTTCATCGGCTATCTGCAGCTATGGGAGCATCTGCAAGAGCAGCGCAAACACCTCTCCCGGGCCAAGTTCCGCAAATACTGCCGTTCGATCTTCCTCTCCTCGACCCGGGTGCAGGAGTGGCAGGAGATCCACACCCAGCTGCGTATGCAGCTGCACGACATGGGTTTCAAGGAGAACAGCGAGGAGGCAAGTTATGAGCAGATCCACCGGGCGCTACTCAGCGGCCTGCTGAGCCACATCGGTTTCAAGAGTAAGGAGCGCGACTACCTGGGCACACGCAACAGTCGCTTCCATATCTTCCCCGGCTCGGGGTTGTTCAAGGCTCAGCCAAAGTGGGTGATGGCGGCGGAGCTGGTTGAGACCACCAAACTCTACGCGCGTACCCTGGCGAAGATTGAGCCGGAGTGGATCGAGGCTGCCGCTGGCCATCTGATCAAGCACAGCTACTCGGAGCCCCACTGGGAGAAAAGGCGCGGTCAGGTGGCAGGCTACGACAAGATTACCCTGTTTGGTCTGACCCTGATCCCGCGGCGCAAGATCAACTTCTCCCCCATCGATCCGCTACTGGCGCGGGAGATCTTCATCCGCTCGGCCCTGGTGGAGGGCGACTTCCAGACCCGCGCTCCCTTCTGGCGGCATAACCAGGAGTTGATCGAGGCGGTGCACGAGATGGAGGCGAAGTCGCGCCGCCGTGACATCCTGGTGGATGAGGAGCGCATCTACGCCTTCTACGACCAGCGCATCCCGGAGGGGATCAGCACCACACCTGCCTTCGAGAAATGGCTAAAACAGGACGCGAAACAGCAGCCGAAAAAACTCTACATGCGTGAGGCCGAGCTGCTGCGCGAGGAGTCGGAGTGGGTCGCTGACGGACAGTTTCCCGATCACCTCGACATCAACGGCATGGCGCTACCGCTGGAGTACAGCTTCGAGCCCGGCAGCAAAGAGGATGGTGTCACCCTGGTGGTGCCAAAGGATGTGTTGAATCAGGTCTCCGAGGCGCGCTGCCAGTGGCTGGTGCCGGGGTTGTTACAGGAGCGGGTGGTGGCGCTGCTGCGTGGCCTGCCGAAGGCGCTGCGCAAGTCGTTTGTGCCGGTGCCAGAGACCGCCGCCCGCTGCCTGAAAGGGCTGGAGCCGAGTGATCGGCCGTTGGTGCAGGTGCTTGGCGAGCGGCTGAAGCAGCTTACCGGGGTGCATGTGCCGGAGGATGCCTGGGATGAGTCGACCCTGCCGGAGCATCTGCGGATGCGTCTGCGGGTGGTGGATGAGAAAGGTCGCACCCTGGAGAGTGGCCGTGAGGTGAATCCGCTGCGTCAGCGTCATGCTGGCGGTGAGGCGGGGCAGGGGCACAGGCTCAGCGGTCAGACCATCGAGCAGGGGGGCTTGACCCGCTGGGATTTTGGCAGCGTCCCCGCCACGTTGGATGTGCAGCGCGGGGCGATTCGTCTGAAGGGCTTTCCGGCGCTGGTCAATGAGGGGGAGACGGTCGCGATCCGTGTGCTCGACTCCCAGGCCAACGCTGAGCGGGCTCACCAGGCGGGGGTGCGACGGCTGATCATGTTGGGTATGGCCAAGGAGATGCGCTATCTGCGCAAGAACCTGCCGGGTCTGGCGCGAATGCGGCTGCAGTACGCCAAGGTCGCCGAGCCGCCCAAGGGGCTGGTGGTGGAGCGCTACAAGGGGCTGGAGGATGAGCTGGTCGCTTTCATCGTTGACCAGACCTTTCTCGACGGCCGGCCGGAGATCCGTGACCAGGCAACCTTTGAGCAGCGCATCGAACAGGCGCGGGGGGAGATGATGAGCCTGAGCAACCGGGCCTGTGCTCAGGTGGGGGAGATCCTTGACGCTTACCAGCGGGTGCGCAAGGGGCTGGCCGGTATCACCCAGATCAACTGGCTCGCCTCAGTGCAGGATATGCAGCAGCAGCTCGACCGGCTGCTGTTCAGGGGCTTTCTGCAGCACACACAGGTGAATCGGTTGCAGGCCTTCCCCCGCTATCTGAAGGCGCTAGAGCGGCGTATTGACAAGCTCAGCCACGCCGCAGCAAAGGATCAGCAGCGGATGCGCGAGATGGCCAAGGCCTATCAGCAGTGGCAGCAGTGGGATCACAGCTGTCTGGAGAGTGGCCGCTTCGATGAGCGCATCGAGGAGATGCGCTGGCAGTTCGAAGAGTTGCGGGTCTCACTGTTTGCCCAGGAGCTGGGTACTGAGCGGCCGATCTCGCTGAAACGAATCGAGAAGCGTTGGAAGGAGTTGGGGCTGTAAGCAGGTCTCCATGCTGCGAGAGTCTTCCTGTGTGTCAGAAATGCTCATAATAGCCGGCGCTGATCGGCCTTTTAGGACTTGGCCGCTGTTCCGTATTTACTTGTCGGCTGAATCGCGGATTCCGTTTATGTCAGCTGCTGCCGGTCTGAAGAACGATTGGCCTGAGCCGGTCGCAAGGCTTGGGCTGCCCCTCCCTGCATGCTATCGTTCCGTCCGGTTTTTCTGTGACGGAATAGTTTCATGACTCAATGTTTCTGTGGCTCCGGCCAACCCTTCGAGACCTGTTGTCAGCCGATTCTGGATGGCGCGGAAGCTGCCAAAACCGCCGAGGCGCTGATGCGTGCCCGCTACACTGCGTTTGCTGCGCGGCGAACTGAGTTTTTGCATGAGTCGCTCCATCCGGAGCATCGTCAGGACCACGATCTGGCCGCAACCCGGCGCTGGGCGGAGAATTCCGAATGGCTTAACCTGGATGTGCTCGATGTACAAGACGGCGCTGCGGATGACGAGCAGGGCACGGTGGAGTTCATCGCCACCTATAAAGAGCGCGGTGTGATCCATCCTCATCACGAGGTGAGCCAGTTCCAGCGGGTTGACGGGGCCTGGTATTTTGTTGAGGGGCGTCTGGTGATGCCGAAGACGGAGACCCGCGGTCAGCCGAAAGTGGGACGCAACGAGCCTTGTCCCTGCGGCAGTGGGAAAAAATATAAAAAGTGCTGCGGTCGCTGAGTGTTCTATAGTCGGAAAGAATCGGCCTGAGCAATGGAAAGTGTGATCGGGCTGGAAGAAAGATGTTGACTTTTGTTAAAGGAGTTCAGTTTTGAGTCGTTACTTTTGGTACATTTTTCCCGCTGGGATACGCATATCTTAAGATAGGACCTGGATGTGATGAGTAGAGGAGAGAATATTTTGCGGGGTCGGCACTGTCGCTGGATCTTGCTGAGTGTCGGTATGCTGCTGGTCAGCACGACGGTGAGCGCCGATATCTACAAATATCGGGGAGCGGACGGCCACATTCTTTTTTCCGATCGGCCGATGAAGGGCAACTATCGGCTGTTGTGGAAGTCGATCTCCAAGAAGCCGGCAAAAAAGGCTTCCTCTAAATCCGCTGTAAACTTGTCAAAAAATCGTCAGAAATTGACCCCTCTGATCGATGCCACCGCCAAGCAACTTCGGCTTCATCCCGGGCTTTTGCACGCTATTGTGGATGTGGAGTCATCCTACAATCCCAAGGCGGTCTCCAGCAAGGGGGCCAAAGGGTTGATGCAACTGATGCCGGCCACTGCAAATCACTATGGCGTCAGTGACTCTTTCGATCCCAAGGAGAATCTCAAAGGTGGTGCCCGCTACCTGAAACATCTGCTTAAGAGATTTGAGTTCAATCTGGGGCTGGCGCTGGCGGCTTACAATGCCGGGGAGGGTACGGTGAAAAAGTATGGCAATCGGATCCCTCCCTTTCCTGAGACTCAGCAATATGTCGAAAAGGTGCTGGGCGTCTATCGTAAGAACCGTCAGGCAATGCTCAACTGATCGGCTTCAGCCGACCATCAGAAAGTCTTTTTCCACACGATATCCAAAGCTCGAAAGCTGCTCGCCGATCAACTCGCGTGCGCCGTGATTGTTGACGTAGACCAGCACAAATGGGCGTTTTTTCTGGTTTAGCCACTCTGGGTCAACCACAGGTGCGTTGTCTATCCGATTGCCGATCTTACGTGGGTCGATGTCGATCCAGGCGTTTACTTTGAAGCCATAATCGAGCAGGTATCGGCAACGCTTACGGGTCTTGCGCCCAGCCCCCCAGACAACCAGATCATGGCGGCGTTCCAGCAGTCGTGGCTCTTTCGCCAGATAGCGCGCGCGCAGAGAGTCGAAGGCTTCCCGGCTGCAGCGTGGGTCGGTACGCGATACTCGGCCTGGGCTTTCGCGCCAGTCGAGCAGTTTATGGGGCAGTTTCTCCATCCGGTGTCCCGCCTGATGCAGCCTTAACCACAGGTCATAATCCTCAGGGAAGGGGCCCTGGCGGTAGCCACCGATCTGGATGATCGGCGTGCGGCGAAAGGTCACCGAGGGATGGGGGAAGGGGGATTCGATATAGATATTGTGCGCGATCTCTGCTGCCGAGAGGCAGCGATTTTGCCAGCGTATATATTCACGAAAGCCGGCCTGGAGCTGTTCCTCGGGGAAGATTCTTGCCTGGCTGGCAACCAGGGTGACATTCGGGTTCTGTTGTAGAAAAGCAAGCTGGCGGCTGAGGCGTTCAGTATGCATGCGATCGTCGCCGTCGATGCGGGCGATCAGTGGGGAGCCGGCCTGAGCGAGGCCGTAATTGAGTGCATCCACCAGCCCCTTGCCAGGGTTACTCAAGATGCGCAGGCGTTGGTCCCTGTCTGCATATCGCTCAAGAATGGCCAGGGTCTGATCACTGCTGCCGTCGTTGATCGCCAGCAGCTCAAAATCCTGGAGGGATTGGGACTGTATCGAGGTGATACATTCATCGAGAGTGGCCGCAGCATTGCGTAGCGGCAGGAGAACGCTGACCCGGGGCCCCATTGGGGGGCTGGTTACTCCTGGATGCTCCAGCCTTCAATCAGTTTACTGATGATCGCCTCGTCACGATTGGAGATGTCGATGATCTGAAAGCCGGTCCAGTAGCTCCCGGCCTGGGCGGCTTCACTGCACCAGAGCGCCTCAGCGCCAAAGCTGATCTGGCTGTGTTGCTCGACAAGCTGGGGCATCAGGAGGTCAAATTGATAGATGTTGCCGGTTTTAATCGCTTTTTCGCTCAGCAGCATAAAGCCAGCAGCGCTGATGTTGACCACGGTGCCGACTTTGGATCCGCTAATCTGGTCTTTGATAACCAGACGATCGTTTGCGATCTTTCGCGACAGTTTGCGTTTTTCTACCATTGTTTCTGTCTATTTCAGGGGGAACTGCAACTCGCTCTCTGGTTCGGATGAGTCCTCTTCCAGAAGTTCGCTGGCCAGGTCTTCGGTTGCCTGCAGGGAGCGTTGCAGCATACGGCGGATGGCGTGCAGGGTGCGATCGACAAACGGGTCATTGCTCTCTTCAAGCATCCGGGACTTGCCGGCGATGACCTCTTGCGCCAAGGTTCGCAAGGGTTTGATGGCGGTCTGTACACCAGCGCGATCGACAAACATACAGGAACCGGTAAGCGGGCTCAGCCAAGAAAGTTTGACCCGCTTGTTCTCCCCACTGGTGGGATCGTCGAGTTCAAACCAAGTGCCGTACTCCACCTTACGCAACTTCTCCATCATATCCAGTTCATCTTGCGGGATTTCGGCTCCCTGCTGTTCAGCCTCTGCCTCTTCGATGTCTGCGGATGTGCCGGTGATCTCTACTGGTTCGGATGCGGTATGGGGAAGAGCTGCCTTTGACGGCGGCTCGGCCAGTACGGCGGCACCGGCGGCAATTGCTGACTCTGGGGTAGCGAGCAGCTCAAACAGCGCCTTGCTCTTCTCCTGATGGATGTCTCCGAGGGATTCAAGCCCCTCCTGGATTGAGTCCCGCAGATTGGGGAGGCTGTTTTCCAGGTCGGACATCTCACTCTGCGAGCTTTTCGGCTCGAATGCCCAAGTGAGTTCGTCGGCGACACGCAAGGCCTCTTTCCAGTCTTCACTAAGCTCGCCGTCCGGATGACGCAGCAGGATGAAGATAAGCTTGTCGGTCCAGGTCTGAACCAGAAAATCCTTGGCGACTTGCGGCAGGGAGGCGTTGAAGGTGCGTGCCTTCATCTCCTGGCTGGCACGTTGCCGCGCGATGGTGAGTTTCTCCCGACCCTTGGCTGAATCCTGAGCACGCTTCTCGAGAACCTCAGTCTTTTTGCGGAAGTTATCCATCTCCAGCCGGAATGAGTTCAGCTGCTCGGAGAAGAGCCCGATGTTGTCGGTGAACTCCTTCAATACGGTGTCGACCACGTCCTGCATGGCGGGGTAGATGCCACGTTTCAGGTTGTGCTCGTCGATCCAGTGGCTGCCGGCTTCAACCAGACTGTCGAGTAGCAGTCTTGCATCATGGTTGGAGTCTGTCAGCAGGCTGCGGTCGATGATGGCGACCTTTAGGTAGGGGGTGTGCAGATGGCTGATCAGTGCCTTGGCGACCGCAGGCAGGACGGGATCGTTCAGCATGTATTCGAACAGCATGCCGACCAGGTCGATAGTGTCTTCGTCCACCGTGTCGAGCTGGTTACGGTCGACCTGATTGTAGAGCTTGTGGCGTTCCTCGATCAGAGTCTGCTTGATGCGATCGAGAAACTGCTCGTCGAGCTCCACATTGGGGATGAAGGGCGTGGCGCTCTGCAGGTCAGGCAGATAGTCTCCGTGCGCCTCCGGCTGAATCTCGTTGAGTGCGGAGACGATGTTCTCTTTGGCGACCGGGGGCCCTTGGCGATCAGCTGGCGTAGCTGCCGAAGCGTAATTGTGGTAGATGCTGTCTGAGGGCAGCTCCCCCTTGGGGCGGGCTTTGTGGTCATCGGCTGAGCCGAGGGTGGAGTGGGGTGGACCAGCATGACGCCGGTTCGACATCAGGTCGAGTATCGAACCGAATAGCTCCTCGCCCAGCTCCTGACTGGTCTGGGGTGCGTCATCCGCCTGGGACTCCTGCTTTGCCTTGGGCTGACTGGCAGCGCTTTCAGATTTCCGCACAGCCGGGCGCAGATGAGGCAGCACACCGGCTTCTTTGAGATTGTTGTTATAGTCTTCGTAGAGGCTGCCAAGCTGCTTCAACACGTACTTGTTGAAGAGTGCCAGTACGATGATGCGAATGCGGGATTCCAGACCCAGGCCGTCGATCGCATCGTTGAAGGCGATGGTCAGCTGATAGGGGCCGGCGGGGATTCGCTTGGATTTGACTTCGTTGCCGCCGTAGACGACGGAGAGGCGCTGGCTGAGTGCGTAGAGCTCGGTGCGGTGCTCGCTGATAGTTTTGGCCACCATGTTTTCGAGTGCAGTGGTCTGGTCCATGGCATCCCGGTCCACCAGTTCGAGCTCCATGTCGCTGCCCATGCCCAAGCCGCCGGAGTGGCTGTTGGATGATTCCCAGAAATGGTCGAACCCTTCGCTCAGTTGTTCACGGAACTCGTGTTCGACAAGGCCACGGCGGTTGCGGATGATGGCCATCGCCTCGAAAAAGCGGTTTTGCACTTCGTTGGTTTCGGCCTTTTGCGCGAAACTCATCAGCGCCTTGTCTGAATTGGCGAAGAGTTCGGTCAGTAGTGCGCTGACATAGACGAGCACCATGTCCTTGCAGCGGTTGAGCAGGGGGCGAAACTGCCTCTGGTACTTGCTTTTGCGGGGGTCCAGCGAAGACACCTTAGATTATCCTTGAATGCAGAGATGACCCGATACAGCGGGGATCTAGTTACCCAGAGAGACCGCTGACTTTTACATTTTTCTCTACCCGATCCGACTGGAAATCGGGGTGATCATAGTTAATTCTTGTGAAAGCGTGAGAGTAGCATGTAGTGTCCTATTAATGAACGCCAAGTTGGGTCGTGTTGGAGCGGAAGTGATGTTTTGCTTCTAGATTTGCTGTCGGGTTGGCACTCATCTTGGCGTCGGGTCAGTCATCGCCGATGATGCGGGTCTCCTTGGTGGCGCTCAATAGCTTCTCGCCCTGGCCGACGCTTGCAGCAAACACCATCCGGTAGGTGTTTACTTTTCCTTCCTCGGCTGCTCTCAGCTTGCGAATGGCGGTTTTTGCCTCTCGATACTTCTCCTTTTCATCAAGGTGCTCGAGCTGGCTATCTGGGGTGATTTTAAAAATATAGAACGGCATTTCTATTTCCTGATTGGCCTAAAGTTTTTGTAGATGTTCCGCTATATACGAATAGAACGATTTTAGAGGATCTAGGCAGTCTGCCGGTAGCCCAGGATCAGTTGAGTGGGTGTTGATGGCATATCCCGGTGTGCTGCTTGAGTTGACAATTGTGGACGCAGACGATGGAGCATCGCAACGTGTATTCACCTTCAGAAAAACTGGTTGCAGACGTTGAACATCTGGTTTCGCTGCCAGATATTTGCGTGAGAGTCAACATGATGGCCGATTCTTCCCGGTATTCAGCACTCGATATCGGCAATGTGATCATGCAGGATGCGAACCTCTCGGCACGTCTTCTGCGGCTGGTCAATAGCGCATTTTTTGGGCTGCAGGCCCCGGTGGAGACGATCTCGCGGGCAGTCACCATAATCGGTACCAAGGAGCTGAGAAACCTGGTGCTGGCAACATCTGCTGTAGAGGTGTTTAGAGGTATCCCCGCTGACCTCGTCGATATGGTGGAGTTTTGGCGCTACTCACTGACCACCGGGGTGATTGCGCGGGAATTGGCCGAGCGCTGCAATGTTCTACATGGAGAGCGTCTGTTTGTGATGGGTGTGTTGCATGATGTGGGGCGACTGGTCATCTATCTGAAGGCGGCAGACAAGGCTCGGGATATACTGCTGATCACCGCAGGCAGTGATGAGCTTCTGCCGCAGGCGGAGTCTGGGGTGTTGGGCTTTACACATATGGATGTGGGGGCGGCACTGCTGAAGCGTTGGAAACTGCCCGAGAGTATCGTAGCCACGGTTCAGTTTCATCATCACCCCATGGAGACGCCAGAGTACCGGCTGGAAACGGCTCTGGTGCATATCGCCAGTAGACTGGCTTATGCTGAGTTGATGGGCGAATTCCTGGATGGTGTGATCGATAACATCCATCCTGAGGTGTGGGAGATTACCGGCCTGATGGACGATGAGGTCCTAACCATGATGGAGCAGGTGCCCGTACAGGTTGCTGAGGTGATGGAGGTGGTGCTCGCGCCGATGCAGCCCTCCAGCAGCCTCCCCTCTGCACGAAGCTGACGTGTCAAAATAGCGCTCCCACCGGTTATCAAGCAGGCGTTACCAAGCGGTTTCAGTCCGCTTTATTCCCCTGCATAAGCGCTCAGCTTCCCCCTATTGTGTTGGTTGTATCTGGTGCTGGACCAGTCTTTTGGCTGGTGCGGCTGCAGAGGTTTCTTTCTGGCCTATGCAAATTTGCTGACGGTATAAACACAAACTGGGAAAGGAAAATTTTAGGTTGTGGTAGTGTATGGGGTGGAATTTGGTGGAGTGAATCAGGTGCTCATCTGTTTCTCTCTAAAAACAAATAGATAGAATGTATTGTTGATCCAGTTTGTTGTCTCTGCAGGGTGGCTTGTTGGAGGCCAAACTGGGTACGCTGGGGCAGGTGGGATGCCTGCCAGTCCCGGCTGAATAGCCTTATCGTTCGAAACATGAAGGAGACGAATCGTCATGATCAAGCCTGTTGGTTCCGATGAACTGAAACCTCTGTTCGTCTATGACCCGGAAGAGCACCACAAACTCTCCCACGAGGCCGAGAGCCTGCCCTCCGTCGTGATCAGTTCCCAGGCCGCGGGTAACGCGGTGATGATGGGTGCCGGTTACTTCAGCCCCCTGCAGGGTTTCATGAATGTAGCTGATGCTATGGGTGCCGCAGAGAAGATGACTCTCAGCGATGGTAGTTTCTTCCCTGTTCCCGTGCTCTGCCTGCTTGAGAACACTGATGCCATCGGTGATGCCAAGCGCATTGCCTTGCGTGACCCCAACGTCGAGGGTAACCCGGTTCTGGCCGTGATGGACATCGAAGCCATCGAAGAGGTCAGTGATGAGCAGATGGCAGTAATGACCGACAAGGTCTACCGTACCACCGATATGGACCACATCGGCGTCAAGACCTTTAACAGCCAGGGCCGCGTGGCCGTCTCTGGGCCGATCCAGGTGCTGAACTTCTCCTACTTCCAGGCTGATTTTCCCGACACCTTCCGTACCGCGGTGGAGATCCGTAACGAGATCAAAGAGCATGGCTGGAGCAAGGTCGTCGCCTTCCAGACCCGCAACCCGATGCACCGCGCTCACGAGGAGCTCTGCCGCATGGCGATGGAGTCCCTGGATGCCGATGGTGTGGTCGTCCACATGCTGCTCGGTAAGTTGAAGAAGGGCGATATCCCAGCCCCCGTACGTGATGCTGCGATCCGCACCATGGCCGAAGTCTACTTTCCGCCGAACACCGTGATGGTCACCGGTTATGGTTTCGACATGCTCTATGCTGGTCCCCGTGAGGCGGTACTGCATGCCTACTTCCGTCAGAACATGGGCGCCACCCACTTCATCATCGGTCGTGACCACGCCGGCGTGGGTGACTACTACGGTGCCTTCGACGCCCAGACCATCTTCGATGACGAAGTGCCAGAGGGCGCCATGGAGATCGAGATCTTCCGTGCCGACCACACGGCTTACTCCAAGAAGCTGAACAAGATTGTGATGATGCGCGACGTGCCGGATCACACCAAGGAAGACTTCGTACTGCTCTCCGGCACCAAGGTGCGCGAGATGCTGGGCCAGGGCATTGCGCCGCCGCCTGAGTTCTCCCGCCCTGAGGTGGCGAAGATCCTGATGGACTACTACCAGTCCATCAACAGCTGATCCTGATCTGGTTCAGTGGTAAAACCCGCCCCGGCGTAGGCCGGTGGCGGGTTTTTTTATGCGCGGCAGGCAGCCTGTCCGGCTGAAGCCGTAGCCGTAGCGAACATGGAAAAACGCTCTTCGACTGGCTAATGATTACTCCAGGTCAAATTTCGGCTTGCCCAGCTATTGCAGTTTGACTTGGACAGCCTGCTCCCGGTATTCATCCATCTGGTCAAAGTTAAGATAGCGGTAGAGTTCATCTGCCATCGGTTCGAGATTGCCGACCTGCTGCAGATACTCCGCCAGCGTCGGGATTCGCCCCAAGATCGAACAGACTGCCGCCAGCTCCGCCGAGCCGAGATAGACATTCGCCCCCTTGCCGAGTCGGTTGGGGAAGTTGCGGGTGGAGGTGGAGACTACCGTGGCGCCATCAGCGACCCGCGCCTGGTTGCCCATGCAGAGCGAGCAGCCTGGCATCTCGGTGCGCGCACCGGCACGGCCGAAGATGCTGTAGTAACCCTCTTCGACCAGCTGGCGTTCGTCCATGTGGGTTGGCGGACAGATCCACAGCCGGGTAGGGATGCTGCTCGCTGATTCAAGCACCTTGCCTGCGGCGCGGTAGTGGCCGATGTTGGTCATGCAGGAGCCGATGAAGACCTCGTCGATACTCGTGCCGGCCACCTGGGAGAGCACTTTGACGTCGTCGGGGTCGTTGGGACAGGCGAGGATCGGCTCCTTGATCTTGTTCAGATCGATCTCGATCACTGCCGCGTACTTGGCGTCGGCGTCGGCTTCCAGCAGTTCCGGGTTTGCAAGCCAGGCCTCCATCGCCTCGACTCGGTGAGCCAGGGAGCGGGCGTCCTGATATCCGTTGCTGATCATCGACTTCAACAGAGTGATGTTGGAGTTGAGGTATTCGATGATTGGTGCCTTGTCGAGCCTGATGGTGCAGCCGGTGGCTGAGCGCTCGGCGGTCGCGTCGGAGAGCTCAAAGGCCTGTTCCACCTTGAGCTCTGGCAGCCCCTCGATTTCGACGATGCGGCCGGAGAAGACATTTTTCTTGCCCGCTTTGTCCAGCGTCAGTAGGCCATCCTGGATCGCTTGGTAGGGGATGGCGTTGACCAGGTCGCGCAGGGTGATACCGGGCTGCATCTCTCCTTTGAAACGCACCAGCACCGATTCGGGCATGTCCAGCGGCATTACTCCTGTGGCGGCGGCGAAGGCCACCAGGCCGGAACCAGCGGGGAATGAGATGCCGATCGGGAAACGGGTATGAGAGTCGCCGCCGGTGCCTACTGTGTCGGGCAACAGCATACGATTGAGCCAGGAGTGGATGATGCCGTCGCCGGGTTTCAGCGAGACCCCACCGCGGGAGGAGATGAAGTCGGGCAGTGTGTGCTGTGTCTTGATGTCCACCGGCTTGGGGTAGGCAGCGGTATGGCAGAAAGACTGCATCACTAGGTCTGCGGAGAAGCCGAGACAGGCCAGGTCTTTCAACTCGTCGCGGGTCATTGGGCCGGTAGTGTCCTGTGAGCCGACGGTGGTAATGCGTGGTTCGCAGTAGTTGCCGGGGTGCACTCCATCTAGGCCGCAGGCCCGCCCCACCATCTTCTGTGCCAGGGTGTAGCCTTTGGTGCTCTCTTCTGCCGTCACTGGCGACTTGAAGATATCGGAGGCAGGCAGTCCGAGGGCCTCGCGGGCCCGAGCAGTGAGACTGCGCCCGATGATCAGCGGGATGCGTCCCCCCGCACGAACCTCGTCCAGCAGCACTTCAGTCTTGAGTTTGAAGGTGCTGATGGTTTTATTGGTATGGTGCGCGCGGATTACCCCTTCGTAGGGGTAGATGTCAATCTGATCCCCCATCGCCATCTTTGAGACATCGCACTCGATCGGTAGGGCCCCGGCATCTTCCAGGGTGTTGAAGAAGATCGGCGCGATCTTTCCACCGATGCAGAAGCCGCCAGCGCGCTTGTTGGGGATATTAGGAATGTCATCGCCGGTGTGCCAAAGCAGTGAGTTGGTGGCAGATTTACGTGAGGAACCGGTGCCGAGCACGTCCCCTACATAGACCAGCGGGTGACCTTTCTTTTTCAGCTCGGCGATGATCTCGAGCGGCTTGCCCTCCAGGCCCTCGCGGGGGTTTTGCAGCATGGCGTTGGCGTGTAGCGGGATGTCAGGGCGCGACCAAGCCTCGGTGGCGGGCGAGAGGTCGTCGGTGTTGGTTTCGCCGGGCACCTTGAACACCGTCAATGTTATCTTCTCAGGCAGTTTTGGACGGCGCCTGAACCATTCCGCGTCGGCCCAGGATTGCAGAACTGCCTGGGCGTGCGAATTGCCCTCATCGGCCTTTTCCTTAATATCGTGGAAGGCGTCGAAAATCAACAGGGTAGTACTCAGCGCAGTGGCGGCAGTGGGTGCTAGTTGGGCGTCATTCAGTGCATTGATCAGTGGGGCGATGTTATAACCCCCGAGCATGGTGCCGAGTAGCTGTGTTGCTTTGATCCGATCAATTAATGGCGAGCTGCATGCACCCTTGGTCAGGTCAGACAGGAACGCTGCTTTTACATAGGCGGCCTGGTCGACACCAGCAGGTACTCGGTTTGAAATCAGCTCCAGTAGAAAAGCTTCATCCCCACTAGGAGGACGTTTCAACAACTCTACCAGTTCTGCAGTCTGCTCAGAGCTGAGGGGGAGTGGAGGAATGCCCTCTTTTGCGCGCTCTGCTGAGTGTGTGCGGTAGGAATTGAGCAACGGTGGATACCCTCGTAAAAGAACAAATAGGTTGGATGCTTTGAGTGCATTGTTTCAAAGCTATAGGATTCAACTCTGAGAATCCTAAGTATGATACTTATAGCTTAAACCCAGCCCACTTTCTGCCTGTAAATTCTGGGGTTGATGTCCGGCCTGCCTCGCGGTAGCTAATGGAGGGCCCGTGCTAATTCTGATCGGTTTTTTGGGGACTGAGAGAGCCGAAATACTTACTTGGTGCGACCTTGGCTTCTATCCATTTGACCTTTAAATTGTCCTGACTGTTTATTATTCCAATGATTGTAGTGTATTCGTTAATAAAGTCAGGGTTGTTCATGTTGATTAACTCGATGTAGGATTTCGGCGGTGTGGAAACATATGGGCCGATATAGATGGTTCCTCCATTTCTGTTGGTATCTGCGATCAATTCTTTTAGCAGGTTAATGTCGAGCTGCTTTCCTTTTGAAGCACGTACAAAAATATTGAAGTAATTGAACCCTTGGTTGATTCTTGCGAGACGATTCCTGTTGAGTGAAATTATTTCGTCCATTGCGATCAGTAAATCATGCTCTTTTAAATCGTAGACAAATGATTTATTTACAAGGTCAAGGTCGTTGGATTTGTCTTGATAGATATTGATGGAACCAAGATAGGTGCTGGCCATCAAGGGTATGATTAATAGAGTGTAGATAACTCTTGGATGATTGAGCTTTCTTGCGATAGCTATTGATATTGCAATCGTCGCGATAGGTAGGAACCAGATCCAGAATTCATCTGAGATTGCTTCCCACCATATGAAGAAAGTCATTTGCACAAACGATGCTGTGAAGATAGAAGTGGCGATTGATTGACTTGTTAGACCAAGGTAGCCGCCACTTGGTATTAGAATCAATAGCATTATTGTGCATATAAAAATGGATACAACAATGATGCTGTATGTTGAAGTCCCCAGGCTGTGAACTAAAAATGGGTAGGGGTGTATATGTCGGTACGGAAATCTCTTTTGAAGGGAGTCTATAATAGAATTGGATGAAAAAATAAAATTGCTCGACAAAAGGCTTTTACCAATACCCATGGCTGCGTTAGCAAGAGACTTTATCGATAAACTTTTCATGTCAGGGTTTTTTTTGAAGGTTTCTGCGTAACCTGCCATGTATTCAGTAGGTGTTTGAAGTTGGTTGCGCTCAGTGTCATAAGCGTATACGCATAAATATATCCCAATTGTGATTATTCCAGTAAGTGCTGGTGCAATGATTCCAAATTTTAGTCTGGTTTGAATCGGAAATTGGGTGGCGATGAGGGTTCCTGGGAAAAGCCCAACAACAATGATGGCGAGGGCTTGGTGGTGCAGAATCATGCCTATGAAGAATGCAATTGATGCAGCCAGGCTGGAAATATAACGCCCTTTACCAAAAAGGGTTAGTGTTTTGAAATGATAATAGAAGCCGCCTAGCATCAGAGCTACAGCTGGTATGTAATTATCCCCTACTATGGAATAGGACCAATAGCCGGCGCTTGTGGCGCAGAAAATTACACCAAGTAAGGCGATATCCTTGCTGGTGGTCTCAATTAAAATTTTGTTTAGAAAAAAAAGCCCAATTATGCCGAATATACTGGAGTATAGTGAGAGGAAAGTAAGGGGGTCGATGGTGAAGGTGTTGGATGAAAACTGATAGATTGGGCGAAGTATATTTAAATACAGGTGATGCGTATTGATGATTCCAGAGTCAATGGAGATTTCATATGCCCAGCGGATGGAGTCATCTGCATAATTCCAGTATTGGGTTGGGAATAGAATATATACAGCACCAATTATAATAAAGATAAATTGTGGCGAATTACCGTGACTTAGGGTGGATGCCAGCCACTGGTCGAATGTTTTAAGCTTGATTTCCATGGCTGTGTCTGCATGACCTGAAGGGTTTTATCTGCGATTTATAGCGATAGCCTTTTAAATAAGCGCTCTGGGATGAGTTTTATAACTGCCATGATGTAACGCCAAAACCATGGTAGATAAACAACGTCCATTTTTTTTTCAATCGCCTTGATGATTCCTTGTGCAATGACACTGGGGTCAGCCCAAAGTATGCCCTTCTCAAAGTCTTTTGTCATTGGGGTATCAACAAACCCCGGCTTAATTGTGATTACACGCACGTTTTTTTTGTGCAGGCGATTTCTGAGTCCTTGGAGGAATATACTGATAGCCGCCTTTGCTGATCCATAGACATAGTTACTTTGCCTTCCCCTGTCTCCAGCTACTGATGAGATAGCAATGATGGTGCCACTGGCCTGCTGTTCAAAGTGGTTGGCGATTAATGTTAAAAGTGATATTGCGCTTAAGCAGTTCGTCTTGAATTCAGTATATGCTTCAGTGTAGGAAATTTCGCATGCTTTCTGGTTTGATAGAGTTCCATGTGCGATTAATGCGATATCCAGTCCATTCATCTCGTCGATTGCATTTTGAATGATTGCTGAATGCTCAGATGTATTGTTGATATCTACTGTGCTAGTTATTATCTTGTGAGCCCCTCTAACAGATAAATCATCAGCAATTATCTTTAGCTTCTCTTTATTTCTTCCTACTAAAAAAAGCGCGTGCCCATTTTGCGCTAGTATTTTGGCAGTTTCCTGTGCAATGGCAGATGTTGCGCCAAAAATGATTGTTTTTTTCATGAGAGTTCTCCGGTAACACGTCTCCAGAAACTGGATGAGAAGATTGGGTCAATATAGTTCTGAAACTCTTGCCATTGAGGAAAGTAGTGTTGGAAACTACAGGAAGACATTCGGGCATCCTTGGCAGGATAAACGCTTCCTCCTGAGTCTCTAACTATGCAATCCAGTTTGTCTAGTAAGGTAAATATATTCTGTCCGTGATTGGGGAAGTCTAGCGCAAGAGTAACTCCTTTTTTGGGGAAAGACATCATGCCTGGGGATTTAATATCGCTGAAAGTTTTAAGTACAGCAAGGAAAGATCCATATCCCGATGAGGCAATCAGTTTGAGCATGCTTTCCAAAGACTTATTGCCATCTTCAAATGGAATCAAGCACTGATATTGCATAAATCCTGCTTTACCATATAACCTGTTCCAGTTGTGAATGCTGTCTAGGGGGTAGAAAAAGGGGTCAAAATATCCTTTTTTTTGTTTGGCAGGTTTGAGTTGCTTGTGGTAGTAAAGTTGGTTGAATGTTTTTACCGTAAATCTATTTAATAAGAACTGAGGGGCGTCAATTGGAAAGTTTATTGTCTTATCGCATGGTGTGGATGGTGTTTTATCCAGACATGGTGCTGCGTGATTTGCACGGGAAAAGATGCCTCGGCCAAGTGATTTTCCCTTCGCCATGCAGTCTAGCCATGACACTGTGTATGTATAGTCATCATTTGAATCGTGTGATAAATCAAAGAACTCATTGAGATTGGTATATTGAATATTTTCAATCTCCATAAAGGGGTTGGAGATGCGTAGTAAACGAAGCTTTGCCCAGGTTATTATTCCTGTTAATCCTAGACCTCCAATTGTTGCGGAAAATAAGTCTTTATTGGATCTTGGTGAGCAAATCAAGCGGCCTTTGTCTGATCTTAATAGTTCAAATTCAATGACGTGGCAGCCGAAGGTGCCGGCATTATGGTGGTTTTTTCCGTGGACATCATTTGCAATTGCACCTCCTAATGTCACTAGTTTCGTGCCTGGTGTTACCGGAAGAAACCACCCTTGTGGAATAATGAGACGAAGTATCTCAGATAGTAAAAGGCCTGACTCGCAGCATAGAATTCCACTGGATGGGTCGAATGAGATAAAGTGATTTAGTTTTCTTGTTAATACCAGTGTTTCGTTGTGGTTAAGGCAACTGTCACCATAACTTCGGCCGTTGCCGAAAGGTAAAATAGTACCGTGGTCTCTGGCTGGTTGCGGTAACATACCGTTTCGCCAAACAAAATTACATGCGGAGTGTTTTGTCTTTGGGAATTTTCCCCAGGATTGAATTTTTTTCATTAGCTTATGTTTGTTGCTGAAATTGTGATAATCGCAACGATGACGCTAAGAATTTGACTTTGTCTGTCTTTAAATGCAAAGACGAGGGGGTCATCGGGCATCTCGCCGCGACCGGTCTTCAGCCAGACACGACTGATCCAATAGAGTAGTGTGGGACAGATAAGCCATATGATTTCCGGATTAGGATACAGTGCCATTACATTTGGGCTATTAATGTATAGCGCCATTACTAGGACTGACATATATCCACTTGCAGTTCCCATGCTATGTAAGTAGTCAAGATCTTGAACAATATACCCGCGGCCAACGGTATTGTTCTTTTCATCTCTCCGTAGTGATACAAGTTCTGCGCTGCGTTTGGCAAGGGCAAGACTCAAGAAAATAAACATTGAGAATGCAAGAAGCCAGAATGATAATGAGATGCCGGAGACTGCAGAGCCTGCAATAACGCGAATTACGTAAAGTCCTGCCAGAACAAGTACATCAATCAGGACAATTCGTTTCAATGCGAATGAGTATGCGAGAGTAACCAGAAAGTAAAATATTAGTACTACCAGGAATTCTTCTGAAAGAAAGGCGGCAATCAACAGGCTGAGAAGCAGTAGTACCGGTATCATCAATACGCCATGTAACAGTTGAATGTCGCCTGATGCAAATGGCCGCTTCCTTTTGCGCGAGTGGTTTCGATCTGCACTAAGGTCAAGGAGGTCATTTAAAATATAAACAGATGAAGCGCAAAAACTGAAAGCTATTGCACCGAATAGCGTGTCAACAATGAGTCCGGCTTCGTTTATCTTGTGGGCTGTTAATAATGGTAAAAATAGAAGGATATTTTTCATCCATTGATGGATTCTAATAGCGCTAAAGTAGCGTCCTATATTGGCCGGTTGATCCTTGAAGATATGTGTAACGATAAATCTATGCTTTGCAAGCCGCTCTGTTTTACGGCTGGGATTGACCAAAATGCAAGTTTGTGAGTGTTCCCAGATGGGCATGTCGACCATTGAGTTGGCCGCATATTCAAACTCTCCATCCCCGACGACTTCTTTTATGGCGGCAAGTTTCCTCTTTCCTGACATGTTTATGTTTGTTGAACTGGCGATTATATCCGTGAATATACCAAAGTGCTGTGCAATTATTTGTGCATATTTTTTATTTGATGCTGTTGCTAAATAGATTTTTCTTCCTGTGGTGTATTCATGGTGCAGATACTCAACCAGGTTGCTTTGGTAAGGCAGGATTGATGCGTCAATGTCTACTTTATCTGCAATTTTCTGCTTCAGATATGCTTTCCCATTTATTGCCCAATAAAGCACTAAAAAAACATAAAGTGGATTGCTTTTTACAAGCTCAAAAAAAGACTCAAAAAGAATGTCGCTCCTAGTAAGTGTTCCATCAAGGTCTACAAATAGTGGGAGTGGGTAACTCTGCTTGTTTGGCGTTGTGTTCATTAGGTGTCCTGCTATTGTAGATGGCGCAAGATTGTTAACAGAAGCCAAGGTTTTTGGGGTTGTACTGAGTCGCGTCAAGATTTTGTGTTGGTCTCGTTATTTTTTCTGAATTTTAGAAGAGATGGTTCATTCAATTCCAACCAGCTCATGCACACTAAGCCAATGAATACCGCAAACCACAGGGTGGATACGCGGCAAATGATTGTTGAGGCAACAGCATCTCCTGGTGAGGCGCCGGCAGCGACTAGCAGGAATCCCATAACCGCCTCGGTGCTGCCAAGGCCGCCGGGAATAAATGAAAGAGCCCCTATGAGAACACTGATTGCATAGATGCCAATGCCTAGCCAGATGGTGACTGATATGTCCATAAGTTGTGTTATGAAATAAAATGCATATCCTTCCGCACCCCAGGATAGGAGACTTAGAAGAAGGCCTCCAGCCAATATCCAGGATTTTAATAGCGGCATTGATAAATGGATCATTTGGAATGCTTTTTTAACAAAAACTGATAATTTTGTATGGGGTGATGGAGTCAGAGCTGCTTCTGAATATTCAATTGTACGTTTGCTCTGTAGCACTAAAAGTGCGAGAGAGATTATTGCGACTATTCCGATCTCGATATTTTTATACTTGTCGAAGTGAATTGCAGCGAAGCCGGCAAGAATGCACATTGCAAGCAAGTCAGAGAATCTTTCAGCAAATAGTGCGGCAAGGCTTTTTGTAAGGCTTATGCCGTACCTTTTTAAGTATACGAACCGAATGGCTTCACCCACTTTACCTGGCGTGGTTGTGAGGGAAAAGCCTGAAAAGTAATAGAGAATGTGTTTGTTGGCGGGGATGTGATGCCCGAATTGATTGACATACCAGTTCCATCTAGCAAAGCGGATAATGTAGTTGAATATTGATAAACCAAGAATGATAATTAATGCGAGTGGGGTGAGATTTGTTAATGCAGATAGGATGTTATCTTTGCCGGCATATATCGTCATCAGCACGTAAAGAAGGATCCCAATAAGCGCTGAGTAGATTAGGGGTTTGATGTAACTGGCCATTATTATTCCGGCGGATTGTATGTTACCTGAGTTTGTAGGCATCGTAGGATTTCTTATTACTTTGGCCTTGTATATAGGTCTAATAATAGGAGCAGCAGTATATATTTTAGGCTTATATTGCAGATTGTGTGGGTAACTTGATTGGTTACTGCCATGATCATTTTTTGAACCACTGGAAGCGACTCCCTCAATGAAACCTACTGACCTGTTCACCGCACCGTTGGATTGCCTGCTCCCTGGGAGGTTCAGAGTGTTGAGTTTGATCCTGATAAGAGTCGAATCGACTTCAAGGTATGCTTCAAGCATGGAAGCCGCTTCACCTGCCCGTCTTGCGGGGCGAAGGCCAGGCAGCCCATGCCACCAAGCCGAGAATGTGGTGCCACCTCAACTTTTTTCAGCACGAAGCCTACATTCATGTCGACCTGCCACGAGTACGCTGCAAGCAGTGCGGTAAGACAACACAGGTCGCTCTCAGACAGGATTTACTCAGAGCGGTTTGAGGCGCTGGTGATCACTCTGTTCAGACAGATGCCAGTCAACGCTGTTGCCACACACCTCAATGTCAGTGATGATACGATCTGGTGCATGCTCCACCACTTGTGGACGGCGCCTGTGAGCAGGAGGACCTCAGCGAGGTGAAGGCCGTCGGTGTTGATGAGACTGCCTTCCCAAGGCCATATAGTGATGTCATGATCGTCATTTTCGGGCCTGATAGTCGGCTAAACTAGATTCACCCTTACTGCAATGTCATTAACTAAGCGTTAGCCGACTGCATTTGCTAATATTAGTAGAAACCATTTCTAAGCACAGAGGACAGATTATGCGTGTCCAGCAAGTCTTTGTAACGGATATGAAACAGCAGGTAGCAAAGCTCATTTCAATCCATCAGGGGCTTCTAGCCAAAAAATTTCTTCAGTCGTTTACCAAGCCAGCCGCCCTTCTTCTCTTGCCTAATAGTACCCTGAACGACAGAAACGTAGTCTTTGTCATCGGTTTTGATGTGGTTGATCAGCCAGGTGCGTAGCATGGCGGATACTTCCGTGGCAGCAGCAGGATCACCTTGCTCGAATCGGGAGTGAAACCCGGACAGGCGTTTGATGAAAAGTTGATGAATACGCTGATGCCCGGTCAAGAATTCATAACCAGCCTGTTCTTGAAGGCTCTCTTCAAAGGCGAAGTGGGTCTCAGTGTAATCAATGAGTTCCTGGAATACGTCGCTGATCTCGTCTCGATCCCAAGACTCAATAGCTGCTTGCAAGCGGTTGATATAGTCGACGATTCGCTGGTGTTGCTGATCGATTACGTTAATGCCCGTGTCGAGCGATTTATCCCATTCCAGATAGGCCATATCTTCATACCTTTGCGGTTACTGCAACGTAGCCGGTTAAATGATAATCAATCGGGCGGGGAAATCTGGGAGATTGGTCCAGTATCACGCAATAAACCGACCGCAATTTTTGCGGTCGGTTCGGGGCGAAGGTCGGTTTGCTGTTAACTGGACTCTTTGCAGAGCTCCACTTCAGCCTCGATAAGCATCTCTACAATAATTTCGACCTCATTGGGATTGGTCTCTGAGATTTCCCGGAATTCCTCGCAGGTCAGGGAGAGCATGTCTTTCATAGTGCACCTCGACTAGTAAATAATTAAATACTTATATAGTATTGATTGCCGGATCGGTCAATGCCTTTTTTCATTCTTTTATTGTGTTTTATGATTGCCCCTTCAGTTTGGGAAGCCGATTGGTAGATGATTGGGATCTAAATTCATGGCGGCGCGACTGGTGCTCAGTTTTTCAAAGGCGGATGCTGCTTGACACCCTTTTCACTGGCACCAAGGAGACTCTATCGTTTATGAAATATGGTTATCGAATAGTGGACTCAGAACGGGTCTACGATGGCTTTCTAAAACTCAATCGCTATCGTCTCAGGCATGAGCTCTACGAAGGGGGTGAGAGCCGTGAGTTGGTGCGTGAGCGAGTTGAACAGCTCAGAGCATCGATGGTATTGCTCTACGACCCCCACCGCGATCAAATGATTCTGGTCGAGCAGTTCCGCATCGGCGCCTTGGGAGCGGTAAAGCCACCTTGGGTGCTGGAGGTTGTCGGTGGTTATGTCGGGGAGGCAGAGAGTTCGGCAGAGGTGGCCAGGCGTGAGGCGATGGAGGAGGCCAACTGTCAGGTTGGGCGGCTTGAGCATATCACCCAATTCATGGTGAGCCCCGGTCTCTCGGTAGACCGAATCGATCTCTACTGTGGAGAAGTGGATGCCTCAGCCGCGGGTGGGGTGCATGGGCTTCAGCATGAGGGTGAGGATATCCGGGTGGTGGTGATGGATGCTGATCAGGCGCTTGCCGAACTCTATGGCGGACGGGCCAACTCCACCAGTATTATCATTGCCCTGCAGTGGTTTCAACTGAACCGGGAACAGCTGCGGCAGCGCTGGCTTGCAGAGGGCTAGGTAGTCTGTCGAATTTAATCCGCGGAGCCAGTAAAATATAAATATGCGAACAATAATGGAGCGAAATCGAGGCTTTCCGAAAGTGTTTTCTGAAGGAATTAGAAGGGTTGTTTGTGCAGATGCTGGTGGTTGCCAAGGTCACGGGGTTGTTCAAGTGAGGCGTCGCGCATCATGCTTTCCTCAGAGGGCTTCGTACAAGCCTACAATGCACAGGCTGCAGTCGATATCGATTCTTACCTGATCGAGGAAAACCATATCAGCCAACAGCCCAACGACAAGCAGAAGATCACGCCAGCCCTAGACTCCTAGGGCAGCAGCTCAACCTTCAGCCAGAATGTCTGCTCTCTGCGTGACCGGGTAGATCCTCGCAGGCCGCCACTCCGGGCCGATTCACTCACGTTGTGCCCCGAGCCGCCAATCGCACTCCACTGGCCTGGTTCAATCTCAATCACGCTGATCAGACGCAGGCCAACGGAATCCCCGCTGAGCCCTGCTGGCTGCGAAGCCCATGCGCTGATCTCGACTCGGATCTTATCGCCCACCACTCGAGGGGTGAGTATAAGGCCACGTTGTAACTGTTGGTAATTTGCCTGGTGGGAAAATCCAAACAGGGGGCCAACCACTGTCAGCGCGCCACCCCGATCCAGCCTCCGGCGCTCCTGTTGGCTGATATAGACCTGATGCCCATCCAGCGTCTGCAGCTGCAGTGGCCGGCTCCAGCGGGAGCGGGTGCGATAGCTGTGAGTATGCTGGTTGCCAGCAGGATTGACGTTGCTTAGCTGGAGCAGGAGTCGTCTTGCAGGCCGGTCAAGCTCTCCGATCAGTCTGATAAGCTCCGCCCGCCGTGCAGTCTCTGCCTTGAGCAGCAGACCAGTGCCTGCCGGGCTGATCAGTGCGTCCTGTCCGAGCAGGGGTGCAAGCATCGGGATCAGTGTCTGTGCCGGTTGGTGCATCAGCGGCACAAACTCAATCGCGGGCTCGGCCCGTCCGCTCAACGGGGAGAAAAGCGCCAGGAATAGTAGTATCCATCGCCGGGTCATCAGGATTGTCTGCCTTCAACTTGTTCAGTCACAGGCAGTATAGCGATTGGATCTTAAAGATAGAGTCGCAACAGCTCCCGGTCCGGTTCACCGCTCTCCCACGCCTCGTTGAAGCGCTCAGCCAGCTGCGCGACCCGCAGGCGGTCATTGAAATCACAGCGGCCCTCGTAGTAGCTGGCCATCTTGCGGTGGATGTAGCCATATTCGTCCGCTAGCAGAAAGTTTTCCAGTGCCTTGAGGAGCGGTTCCCCTGGCCGGCGGATCTCGATGCTGGAGGTGAGGCGTTGAGCCAGATGAACCAGTCGATGGCCTTTGCGGCGGATCGTGCGATTGTTCTGCAGCAGGATGCGGATCTGCGAGAAGCGGCTACGCAACGAAAGCTCTTTGATCGCCACAACAAAGTCGCTCTGGTCGTAGAGCGGATGATCCAGGTCGTGACTGAAGATATCGATGGTGCGATGCGCCTGTGTCGCCATGTTCAAGGCAAACTGGGCGAATTCATCTACCGAGGTGAGTGAGATCAGGCCGCTCTCTGCGCCGAGCTGATAGGCGTCAGCTGTCGGTGTGGTTTCCGGTGCCAGTATGATCATTCTTCTTCCTTATTAATCTTCCTTATCAAGCCGCATGCTCAAATGGGGAATGCCCGCATCCATGAAAATCTCTCCCTCTGGGTGGAAGCCGAATCGTCGATAAAAAGCGACTGCGTGGGTTTGGGCGTGCAGAAAGCAGGCTGGAAAACCCTGTTGTTCGGCGAGTTGAAGCAGCTCTCTGAGCATTGCGCTGCCGACTCCCTGATTGCGCCAGGACCGCAACACCGACATGCGACCGATCTGCCCGTTGGGAAGTAGCCGCGCACAGCCGATGGGCTGACCGTCCGGGGTTTCTGCCAGCAGATGCAGTGCCGTCTCGTCGAGACCGTCCCACTCTAGTTCGGGCGGCACCTGTTGCTCCTTGATGAAGACCGTCTCGCGGAGCTGTTTGAGTGCCTCCGCACTCGCTGGCCAATCGGCCTGCCGCAGTTGAAACTGGGTGCTACTCATCGTCGAAGATGAGGTGGTTGTCATTGTAGAGGTCACACACAAGCTGCAGGCAGTCGGGCTGTTCCAGCCAGTTCTCCAGATAGCCGAAGTGGAGCAAGCGATGATGGGTGAGGATGGCGAGAAAGTCCCCTGATTCAGAGGGGAGTTGATACTCTTCGCCATTCACGAACAGGCTGTCCTGGCCTTGGCTGCCGCGACTGAACAGCATGCGCGAGTATGCGTTGCGATGGATCATCGACGCCTGTCGAAAGCGTTCGTGGAAGGCGGCGGGGGAGAGCGGTGTCTGGCGGGGTTCCAGCTGCAGGTTTGGTTTGCTCTCGCTGATGAAACGGCCGAACCAGCGTCGTTTGAACTCGTCATCTGTCTGCAGCATCCGCTGCAAACTGGCGCTGACCTCCTCCACAACAGTTGGCAGGATCTCACCGCTGGCCTGTTGTGGCGTCATGGGAAGATCCCTATAGCGCCCTTCAGCGGCGAGCTGCTCGCCCAGTGCCTCGCACCAGGCGTTGGCCATCTCGCGGTAGGCGGGGGCGCGGAATCCCACCGAGCAGCTGATGCAGTCGTCGCCCTCGGCTACCCCCCAGTGGGCAACATTGGGCGGCAGATAGAGCAGATCACCGGGCTCCAGCAGCCACTCTTCCTCCGCCTCAAAATCGGGCAGGATGCGTAGGTCGAGACCGGGGATAAAATCCTCCTCCGAAACTGGCTGGTAGTGGATCTTCCAGCGCCGCCGTCCCTTGGCCTGATAGAGGAACACATCGTAGTCATCGATGTGGGGGCCGACCGAGCCCTGATCCGCAGCATAGCTGACCATCACATCGTCGAGACGCCAGTCGGGGATGAAGTGGAAGTAGTCGAGCAGACTCGCAACTGGTGGCAGATGCTTGTCCACATCCTGTACCAGCAGGGTCCAGTGGCTCTCCGGTAGCTCGGCAAAGGTCGCCTCAGTGAAGGGGCCGAAGCGTGCCTCCCAAGGGGTCTTACCCCGTTCCAGCACCAGGCGGGATTCCACATCCGCCTCGCAGGCGAGACCGGCTAGCTCATCCGCATCCAGGCCACACTTAAACTTGGGTAGGGCCTGGCGCAGCAGCAACGGCTTCTGTTGCCAATAGCTTTTCAGGAAGCTTTTCGGGGTGATCTCGTTGGGGAAGTTGAGCTGCTGCATGGGACAAATCCTGCCTGAGAAGGATGGGATTATAGACCCAGGTTAGGGATCGATCAGCAGGAAGTGAGTTCTGATTTTGCCCTGGGATGTGATCCAGGCCCGACTGCAGAAAAAAGAAAACCCGGCATACCAGGCTGGGGGGCGGTAGGCCGGGTTTGAATGCAGACGGACCGAGCGACTCGTATTGCGGACACGAGCGGGAGGACAAGCCAATCGGCTACCGTCTGCAGAGATATTATGAACTAAATTCTCCAAGTGAAACCGTGCTTTGGTTCACAAAGTCCAAGCAATCCTTGATCAAGGTCCTGGTTCTCTATGATGGCAGTCAAATACGTTTTGCCTGCTCGGTCGCATTTCCGATATAGCCTTGTGGGGTCAACTGTTTCAACGATGCCTTGGCCGCATCGGGGATCTCCAGGCCATCGATGAAGCTGGCCAGCTGCGCTGGGGTGATGCGCTGCCCGCGGGTCAGCTCCTTCAGTTTCTCGTAGGGTTTTTCCACCCCGTAGCGGCGCATTACGGTCTGGATCGGCTCCGCCAGCACCTCCCAGTTGCCCTCCAGGTCGGCCAGCATTGCCTCGCGGTTCGCCTCCAGCTTGCTGATACCGCGCAGGATCGATTGCAGTGCAATGCTGGTGTGGGCAAAGCCGACGCCGAGGTTGCGAAGCACCGTGGAGTCGGTCAGATCCCGCTGCCAGCGGGAGATCGGTAGTTTGGCGGTGAGATGGCCGAATAGGGCGTTAGCGATGCCCAGATTGCCCTCACCATTCTCGAAGTCGATCGGGTTGACCTTGTGCGGCATGGTGGAGGAGCCCACCTCGCCGGCGATGGTCTTCTGCTTGAAGTAGCCCAGCGAGATGTAGCTCCAGATGTCGCGGCAGAAGTCGATCAGGATGGTATTGAAGCGCGCCACCGCATCGAACAGCTCGGCCATGTAGTCGTGGGGTTCGATCTGGATGGTGTAGGGGTTCCAGTCGAGGCCCAGTGATTCGATAAAGCGCTGCGCAAAGCCGGGCCAATCGATCTCCGGATAGGCAGAGAAGTGGGCGTTGTAGTTGCCCACCGCGCCGTTGATCTTGCCCAGCATCTGCAGGCCGGCGATCTGCTCGCGCTGACGATGCAGCCGGTAGACCACGTTGGCCATCTCCTTGCCCATGGTGGAGGGGGAGGCGGGCTGGCCGTGGGTGCGGCAGAGCATCGGGGTATCGGCCAGTTCGTGGGCCAGGGCGCGGACCGCCTCGATCACCTCGTCGATCTGCGGCAGCAGCACTTGGCCGCGTCCCTCGCGCAGCATCAGCGCGTGGGAGAGGTTGTTGATGTCCTCCGAGGTGCAGGCGAAGTGGATAAACTCGCTGATCGCCTCCAGCTCGTCGTTGCCGGCGATCTTCTCCTTTAGGAAGTACTCCACCGCCTTCACATCGTGGTTGGTGGTGCGCTCGATATTTTTGACCCGTTGGGCATCCTCTTCACTGAAATTCAGCACGATATTGTTGAGGATCTTGTTGGCATGCTCGCTGAGCGGTGGCACCTCGCTGACCTCATCGGCCGCCGCCAGTGCCTGTAGCCAGCGCACCTCCACCAGCACCCGGTGACGGATAAGGCCATATTCGCTGAAGATAGGGCGCAGCTCATCGGTCTTGCTGCCGTAACGCCCGTCCACCGGAGAGACTGCGGTCAATGTGGAGAGTTGCATGGTTTTCTGCCTGCCTGATCTGAAAAAAGGGCGAGTATACCCAATCCATTGGGGAGGCGGGAAATCGTCGCTCGCTTTCGTTCAGACTTAAGCAGAGGCTCCTTAGTCGTTAATAATGGGGCTGATCTGATTGCTGCAGTTTGGGATGCCGCATGGATTGGAGTCGTCAGGGTGATCGAATGATTTTCTGTCAACAGAGATGACTTTCATGGAGTTCCGACTACAGTGTTTGTTGATCAAGAAATGGCCTGACCGCACGGCCAGACCATTTTCTCTTGATGAGCCCCTCAATATTACGGAGCAAGCTTCCACACAAAGCCACTCAGAATCTCAACCACCCAGCGATCACGGTATGCCAAAGTATCTCAAGCGGGGAGAGTTCCGGCCGCCGCTGCAGGATCTTGGCCCTCTCCTGTGCTAACAGCCGTTGGTGTCGATGGGCCAAAGCATAGAGATTAAGGCTCGGCCGTAGCGCCGGCAGCGGGTGTCTTTCGAGATGTTGTGTGGTGCTCTGGCGCCACTGCTCGGCTGTTTCCAGCGCCTCGTCAATAAAGGCAGCTGTTTCTTGGGCATATGTCTGCAGCAGCAACTTATCAGGTGTCAACTTGTATTGTTGCAGGGGCTCGTGAGCTAGCAGGTATCTGCCTTGGCGCAACTCCCAGCCCAGGTTGTGTATGGTCCCCACCAGCCAGGAGTAGGCTCCGATCTGGCGGGCGGCCTCGATCTTATCTTCAGGAATCTGCAGGCTTCTCGCCAGCAGTTCGCAGAAGCTGCCATCCAGCTGCCGGGCATGCTGTTGCAGCTCAGCCCAGTCTGAAGGCGGGGTGCCCGCTAGTTGCCGCTTCATCGCTGTCGCCATCTGATCGAACAGTGCGAGTGGAAGCTTCTCATCAGATACAAGCGGAATCAGGGCCTGTGCCAGGGGGTGTCGGGCATGGCCCCGGCAGGCGTTAGCGGTCTCGCTTCGCCACCACTCGAGGCGCGCCTGCGCCACTCCAGCATCACTGCACTCCCGTGCGATGCGCAACAGCTCCTCACGCCAGGCGAACAGCAGTCCGATCTGCTCGCGTCCGTTACGTGGTGAAAAGCGAATCGCGTAGTAGTTGGCAGAACCGGGTGGGACGAGCCGCCGCAGGTGCTCTGCGACTATTCGATCCAATCCAGGATCTCCTGCGGATGGCGGATTAGGCCGTCGGCGTGCCAGCTCTCTGGCCGGTCATCCTCGGTGAGATAGCCGAACAGTGCGGCGAGGGTGAGGGTGCCGGCGTTGCGGCCCGCTTCGATGTCGCGCTCGGCATCGCCCACATAGAGCGACTCAAACGGCTCCACGCCTACCTGTTGGCAGGCGTGGTAGATCGGCGCTGGGTGGGGTTTAGGGTATGCCGCAGTATCGCCGCTGATAATGCAGGCGGCTTGTTCCCCCCTGGCGAGCTGGCGCATCAGCGGTTCGGTCAGCCAGGCCGGTTTATTGGTGACTATGCCCCAGGGGATGTGGCGTTCCTGCAGTGCATCCAGCAAGGGCTCTATGCCGTCGAACAGGCGGGTGTGCACTGCGATATTGGCCAGGTAGTCGTCGAGAAAGGCCCGCCGCAGCGCTTCGTAGCGGGCATTGCCAGGTTCCAGCCCAAAGCCGACCCTGATCATCGCCTGGCTGCCGTGGGAGACCGCCGGGCGCACCTGCGCGAACGGCATCGGCGGTAGGCCCTCGCCGGCGCGTACCCGATTGAGGGCCTGGTGCAGATCGGGGGCAGTGTCGGCGAAGGTCCCGTCCAGGTCGAACAGGACACAGCGGATTGTCATGCGTCAGCCCGGACCGTGTGGACCATGTAGTTGACATCCACATCACTGCCCAGTGAGTAGCGCTGGTTCAGCGGGTTGTAGCTCAGGCCGGTGATGTCGCAGGTCTCCAGTCCGGCGGCGCGGATCCAGCGGTCCAGCTCCGCCGGCTTGATGAACTTGGCGAAGTCGTGGGTGCCCTTGGGCAGCAGCCGCAGCAGATATTCCGCGCCGACGATGGCAAACAGATAGGATTTCGGATTGCGATTGAGGGTGGAGAAGAAGACGTGGCCGCCGGGTTTGACCAGCCGCGCGCAGGCGTTGATCACCGAGGCGGGATCGGGCACATGCTCCAGCATCTCCATGCAGGTCACCACATCGAAAGCCGCCGGGCGCTCCTCGGCCAGCCGTTCCACCGGGATGCGTTCGTAGTTGACCTCCAGTCCTGATTCGAACAGATGCAGTCGTGCGACCTGCAGTGGCGCCTCACCCATATCTATGCCGGTTACTTGGGCGCCGCGCTCCGCCATGCTCTCGGCGAGAATGCCGCCGCCGCAGCCCACATCCAGCACCTCCTTGCCGGCCAAATGGGCGATCTGGTCGATATAGCCGAGGCGCAGTGGATTGATCTCATGCAGCGGTTTGAACTCGCTGTGGGGGTCCCACCAGCGAGAGGCGAGCGCCTCGAACTTGCTGATTTCGGCGTGATCGACGTTGATGGATTCCTGGCTCATTGTTGCTGCGACCGGGGTAGCGGATGGAACGAACGATTATAGCGCGTCATGGAGCCTCTGAATAAGTCTGGACGCAGTCGATTGTGATTCAGAATATTCAGATTCAAGACGCAAATCGCACGTAAAGCTTACGTTCATGTAGGCGAGGAAAAAGTTGGGCATTCTGGGCGCAAGATACGAGTTCATGACTTGTTCAGAGGCTCCTCAGCCCTCGGCAATCCTCTCCCGCCAGCTGGCGGCCCGGCTGATCAGCTCACCACTGTCGAGGGTGGTGAGGCAACCGTTGCGCACCAGCTGGCGCCCGGCGACCCAGACCTGGCTGACCTGCTCACGCCCGGCAGCGTAGACGATTTGTGAGATTGGATGGTAGACCGGCTGGGTGTTGAGGCGATTCAGATCCACGGCTGCCAGGTCGGCCGATTTGCCGACCTCTAGGGAGCCGATTTCCTGCTCCAGCCCCAGTGCCCGGGCGCCGTTGATGGTGGCCATCGAGAGTGCCTGGGCGGCGGGTAGGGTGGCGGCATCTCCGGCTACCCCTTTGGCCAGCAGGGCGGCGCTGCGCATCTCGCTGAACATGTCGAGGTCGTTGTTGCTGGCAGCGCCATCGGTGCCCAGCGCCAGGTTGACGCCGGCCTCCAGCAGCTTCGCCACCGGGCAGAAGCCGCTGGCGAGCTTCAGATTCGACTCCGGGCAGTGGATCACATGGCCGCCACTCTCGGCGAAGCGGCTGATCTCCCCCTCTTCCAGGTGGGTCATGTGCACCGCCTGCAGGGTAGGGGAGAGCAGACCCAGTCGCTGCAGCCGTGCCATCGGCCGGTCGTTATGCTGCTGCAATCCTTGCACGATCTCGTCGTTGGTCTCGTGCAGATGAATGTGCACCGGGATATCCAACTCGTCGGACAATACTTGGATGCGCTCCAGTGGCGCATCGGAGACAGAGTAGGGGGCATGGGGGGCGAAAGCGGTTTTGATCAGGCCGTTGCTGCGGAACTGGTCGTGTACCTCCAGCCCCTTGTGCAGATACTCCTCCCAGTCTGCGGCCCAGACCGACGGAAAATCGATGGTGATCAGGCCGACCATCGCGCGCATGCCGGCGGCGTGAGCGGCGCGGGCGGTGACATCCGGGAAGAAGTACATGTCGTTGAAGCAGGTAGTACCGCCGCACAGCATCTCCGCCATTGCCAACTGGCTGCCGTCGTGGACAAATTCCTCGCTCACCCAGCGCTGCTCCGCCGGCCAGATGTGCTGGTTGAGCCAGCTCATCAGTGGCAGGTCATCGGCCAGTCCGCGCAGCAGTGACATAGCGAGATGGGTGTGAGCGTTGACCAGACCGGGGATCAGCGCCTGCCCCGGTAGCTCCAGACGGTTCTCTGCCTGATATCGGGATGCGGCCTGATCCACCGGCAGGAGCCCGATGATCCGCCCGCCATCGATGGCAAGCGCGTGGTTTTCCAACACTTCGCCTTCGGGAACCACCGGGATGATCCACTCGGCCTGGATCAGGGTGTCGATCTGTTGCTGCATAGCGCTTGCCTTTTTTTATCGCTTTGTTCTAAATGACCGCCAAATTTGCCACGAGATTCGATCAGATGGAAGCCGACCACATTGCCCTGAACCCCTCGCCTGACAACGCCATTGCCTGGCACGCCAAGCAGCTCTGGCTGCTCGATCAACGCAAACTGCCGGCCAGCGCCGAGTATCTGGAACTGAGGAGTGCCGAGGCCACTGCTGATGCGATCCGCGAGATGGTGGTGCGGGGCGCGCCGGCGATCGGCATCACCGCCGCCTACGGGGTGGTGCTGGCAGCCCGTACCGCCTACGCGGCAGCCGGCTCCGGCTGGAAGAGCGCGATCCAGCTCGACCTGGGTCGGCTGCGGGATTCTCGTCCCACTGCGGTGAACCTGTTCTGGGCGCTGGATCGCATGCGGGGGCTGATCGACAGCCTGGACGATGAGGCCAACCCTGAGCCGCAGCTGCTGCAGGAGGCCGAGCAGATCCACGCCGAGGATGTGGCGGCGAACCGGTGCATGGGGGAGCTGGGGGCGGCGCTGATCGACGGCCCCACTGGTGTCATCACCCACTGCAACGCCGGGGCGCTGGCTACTGGCGGCTACGGCACTGCGCTGGGGGTGATCCGCAACGCTCACGCCGCGGGGCGTATCAATAAGGTCTATGCTGACGAGACCCGTCCCTGGCTGCAGGGGGCAAGGTTGACCGCCTGGGAACTGCTGGCGGACGCGATCCCGGTGACCCTGCTGGCGGATGGTGCCGCGGCCAACCGGATGGCCCAGGGGGGCGTCGGCTGGATTATCGTCGGCTCTGACCGGATCGCCGCCAACGGCGATGTGGCCAACAAAATCGGCACCTTCAGTCTGGCAGTGGTAGCCAAGTACCACGGCGTGAAGGTGATGGTGGTGGCTCCCACTTCTACCATCGACATGCAGGTCGCCTCTGGCAAGGAGATCCCAATCGAGGTGCGTGGCGGCGATGAGCTGCTCTGCTGCGGTGCGCAGCGTATTGCCGCCGAGGGTGCGGAGGTATGGAATCCGGTGTTTGACGTGACGCCGGCGGAGTTGGTCGATGCCATCGTCACCGAGAAGGGTGTTGTGCTCTCGCCAAATGTAGAAAAGATGCGGCAGCTGATGGAATCTTGAGCTCAGAGCGCCAGGAAACTGTTTTCAGGCGCTTTTTGTACAACAAAGGGGGGCGGGGCTATGTTACAATCCGGCAATTTTAACGCCTCCTGAATCCTCTGAGGCGTGAGCGGAACAGAAACCAGCGCCTATGAGCGAATTCGCCAAAGAAGTCCTGCCGGTCAATCTCGAAGACGAGATGCGTCAGTCCTACCTCGACTACGCGATGAGCGTAATCGTAGGGCGGGCGCTGCCGGATGTTCGTGACGGACTCAAGCCAGTCCATCGTCGTGTGCTCTATGCGATGAGCGTGCTCGGCAACGATTGGAACAAGCCCTATAAAAAGTCGGCCCGCGTGGTCGGCGACGTGATCGGTAAATATCACCCCCATGGCGATACTGCGGTCTACGACACTATCGTGCGAATGGCCCAGCCTTTCTCCATGCGCTACATGCTGGTGGATGGTCAGGGCAACTTTGGCTCGGTGGATGGCGATGCGCCTGCCGCCATGCGTTACACCGAAGTGCGCATGGCGAAGATCGCCCACAGCATGCTCGATGATCTCGACAAAGAGACCGTCGATTTCGTCCCCAACTACGACAACAGCGAACATGAGCCGGCGGTACTGCCGGCGCGCATCCCCAATCTGCTGATCAACGGCTCCACCGGTATTGCGGTGGGCATGGCGACCAACATCCCGCCGCACAACCTGGGCGAGGTGATCGATGCCTGTATTGCGTTGGTGGACAATGAGGCGATCAGCATGAGTGAGCTGATGCAGTATCTGCCGGGGCCCGACTTTCCCACCGCCGCTATTATCAACGGCGCCCACGGTATCAAAGAGGCCTATCGGACCGGCCGCGGCCGCATCTATATGCGCGCCCGCACCGAGATCGAAAGTCTCGACAGTAGTAACAGACAGCGCATCATCGTTCACGAGCTGCCCTATCAGGTGAACAAGGCGCGTCTGCTGGAAAAGATCGCCGAGCTGGTCAAAGAGAAGAAGATCGAGGGTATCACCGAACTGCGCGATGAGTCCGACAAAGATGGCATGCGCATGGTCATCGAGCTGCGCCGCGGCGAAGTGGCGGAGGTGGTGCTTAACAACCTGTTCCAGCAGACGGCGATGCAGAGCGTCTTCGGTATCAATATGGTGGCCCTGGTGGACGGCCAACCGCGGCTGCTCAATCTGAAGCAGATGCTGGAGTATTTCATCCGCCACCGCCGCGAGGTGGTGACTCGCCGTACCCTGTTCGAGTTGCGCAAGGCGCGGGATCGGGCCCATGTTTTGGAGGGGCTGGCGGTTGCTTTGGCGAATATTGACGAGGTGATTGCGCTGATCAAGGCGGCCTCCAGTCCGGCTGAGGCGAAGCTCGCGCTACTGGCACGGCACTGGCAGTCGGGCACGGTGGAGGCGATGCTCCAGCGCGCCGGTGCCGACAGCACCCGTCCGGAGGGTCTGGCGCTGGAGTTTGGGCTCTCTGAACAGGGTTACCGTCTCACGGAGATCCAGGCGCAGGCGATTCTGGATCTGCGTCTGCACCGCTTGACCGGTCTTGAGCAGGACAAAATCATCAAGGAGTACGAGGAGTTACTCGAAAAGATTGCGAATTTGCTCGATATTCTCTCCAGTTCTTTCCGGCTGATGGAGGTGATTCGCGACGAGCTGCTGGCGATTCGCGAGCAGTACAACGACCCGCGCCGTACCCAGATTATCCAGGACCGACTCGACCTCACTCTGGAGGATCTGATCACCGAAGAGGATGTGGTGGTGACGCTTTCGCATAAGGGCTATGCGAAGGCTCAACCGATCAGCGTCTATCAGGCGCAGCGGCGCGGTGGCAAGGGCAAGTCGGCGACTGCCACCAAGGACGAGGATTTTGTCGACAAGCTGTTTGTCGCCAGCACCCACGACACCATTCTCTGCTTTTCTAGTCACGGTAAGGTCTACTGGCTGAAGGTCTATGAGCTGCCCCAGGCCGGTCGCGGCGCACGCGGCAAGCCGATGGTCAACCTGCTGCCGCTGGGCGAAGAGGAGCGGATCAACGCGATCCTGCCGGTGCGTGAGTTCCCCGAAGACCGCTACGTGTTCATGGCGACCCGTTCCGGCATCGTCAAAAAGACTCCGCTGGAGGCCTTTTCGCGGCCCCGCGCCAGTGGCATCATCGCGGTCGATCTAAGACCTGACGATCGGCTGATCGGGGTCGAGATCACCGATGGTGATCAGCATGTGATGCTGTTTGCCAGCTCCGGCAAGGCGGTGCGTTTCCATGAGTCCCATGTGCGGCCGATGGGGCGTACCGCTTGCGGTGTGCGTGGTATCAAGTTCGCCCCGGAGCAGCAGTTGGTCTCGCTGATCGTCGGTGATCAGGGTGATATCCTGACGGTGACTGAAAACGGCTTCGGCAAGCGTACCCCGGTGGCTCAGTACCCGGTACATGGCCGCGGTGGCATGGGCGTGATCTCGGTGCAGACCTCCGAGCGCAATGGCCCGGTGGTGGGGGCTGTGCAGGTCCAGGAAGATGACGAGATCATGATGATCACCAATGGCGGTACCCTGGTGCGAACGCCGGTGAGGGATGTCTCGCAGATGGGGCGCAACACCCAGGGCGTCACCATGATCCGCCTCGGCAAGGCGGAGCGGCTGATCGGCATTGAGCGAATTGAAAATCTGGAAGAGGAGCAGGATGCCGGGGAAGAGGTGTCGGATGGCGCTTCCGATGAGTCGGCAGATTGATCTCCTCCGGTGGCTGGAGACCGGTCATTGCTTCAGTATGGTCTCGCCTATAGAGGCTTATTAAAGTCTTAAATTAAACAAGATGTTGAGAGGAAAAGATGTCACGAGTCTTCAATTTTAGCGCCGGTCCGGCGGCGCTGCCTGAGGCAGTTCTAAAACGGGCAGGTGAAGAGCTGCTCGATTGGCACGGTGCGGGCATGTCGGTGATGGAGATGAGCCATCGCGGTAAGGAGTTCATGTCGATCGCGGTGCAGGCCGAGGCGGATCTGCGCGAGCTGCTGGCGGTGCCTGATAACTACAAGGTGTTGTTCCTGCAGGGCGGTGCCTCCAGCCAGTTTGGCATGGTGCCGATGAATCTGACCCGTGATAACAAAAAGGTTGATTATCTGATCACCGGTTCCTGGTCGAAGAAGGCAGTGGCTGAGGCGAAACGCTATGCTGAGGTCAATCTCGCTGCGGACACCAGCGACAGCAAGTTCACCATCGCGCCTGGGCAGAACGAGCTGAAACTCAGCGGCGATGCCGCCTATGTCCACTACACCCCCAACGAGACCATCCATGGCGTCGAGTTCCCCTATGTGCTGGAGACCGGAGATGTGCCGCTGGTGGCAGACTTCTCTTCCACCATCCTGTCGCGCCCCATCGACGTCTCGAAGTACGGCATCATCTACGCCGGCGCGCAGAAGAATATCGGCCCTGCCGGTCTGACCATCGTCATCGTGCGCGATGACCTGATCGGCAACGCTAGCGATGGCACGCCGACCATGTTCAATTACGCCACCCATGCCAAATCAGGCTCGATGTATAACACACCCCCCACCTATGGCTGGTATCTGGCAGGCTTGGTGTTTAAGTGGCTTAAAGAGAAGGGCGGGCTGAGCGCCATGGCGGAGATCAACCAGCGCAAGGCGCAGGCGCTCTACGCTGCCATCGACGGTTCTGACTTCTACGCCAATCCGGTGGATCCGAGCTGCCGCTCCTGGATGAATGTGCCTTTCACCCTGGCCGATGCTGAACTGGACACCAAGTTCCTGGAGGGTGCCAGCGCCGCGGGCCTCAAAACCCTCAAGGGCCACCGCTCGGTGGGTGGTATGCGCGCCAGCATCTACAATGCCATGTCGGAAGAGGGCGTGCAGGCCCTGATCGACTACATGGCTGAGTTCGAACGAGTAAACGGATAAAAACGCCGAGATCGCGGAGACGCAAAGGTCGCAGAGATACATTTAATATTTATTTCAGAAAGTTAGAAATAAATGATCTTTGCGTTCCCTGTGTCTCAGCGACCTCCGCGTTGATCGCACCAAGGTTGAAGTAAAATGTACAAGATCCTGACCCTGAACAATATCTCGGTGGCTGGCCTGGATCGCCTGCCGCGCGACAATTACGAAGTGGCCTCAGAGGTCGCGCACCCCGATGCGATCCTGCTGCGCTCCTATAAGATGCACGATATGGAGATCCCGAAGACGGTGCAGGCGATCGGCCGCGCCGGTGCCGGCGTCAACAACATCCCGGTCGACAAGATGACCGCTCGGGGCATCTCGGTGTTCAATGCCCCGGGCGCCAACGCCAACGCGGTAAAAGAGCTGGTGGTCGCCGGTATGCTGCTGGCGGCGCGCAACATCAGCCAGTCGTGGAAGTTCGCCACCGGGCTCGAAGGGGACGACGCGGTGATCTCCAAAAATGTGGAGTCGGGCAAGAAGAACTTCGTCGGATTCGAGCTGCCTGGGCGCACCATGGGCGTGATCGGCCTGGGCGCCATCGGCGTCAAGGTGGCCAACGTCTGCCGCGCCTTGGGCATGAATGTTATCGGCTACGATCCCACCATCACGGTACAGAGCGCCTGGAAGCTGGAGGCCGATGTGGAGCAGGCGCTGAGTGTCGACGATCTGCTCTCCAAGGCGGACTTTGTCACCTTCCATGTGCCGCTTAACGATGCCACCGCCAACATGATCAACGCCGATCGCCTGAAGCTGATGAAGAAGGGCTCGGTGCTGCTCAATTTCGCGCGCAACGGCATCATCGATGACGAGGCGGCGGTGGCTGCCCTCGATGAAGGCCAGCTCTACGCCTATATCTGTGACTTCCCCAGCAACCTGCTGAAGGATCACCCGCGGGTGATTACCCTGCCGCATCTCGGTGCCTCCACCAAAGAGGCGGAGGATAACTGCGCGATCATGGTGGCGGATCAGGTGCGGGAGTATCTCGAGGACGGCAACATCACCAACTCGGTCAACTTCCCCGAGATCAACCTGCCACGCAACGGCGGTTTTCGCTTGGCGGTGGTCAACAGCAATGTGCCGAACATGGTGGGGCAGATATCTACCGATCTGGGTAACGCTGGTCTGAACATCGTCGATATGCTCAACAAGTCTCGGGATAATATCGCCGTCACCCTGCTGGATATCGACCGTGAGCCGCCAAAGAGCGTGGTCGATGAGCTGGCCGCCATCGAGGGTGTGTTGTCGGTGCGTTGTCTCGGTTGCCCAGATAAAGACTGAGCTGGCGCTGCTGGGTAATGGATGAAGCAGTGAGTGACGATCAGAAACTGGCGGCGATCCGTGATCGCATCGATGCGATCGATGAGGAGATCCAGCGCCTGTTTAATGCCCGTGCAGAGGCGGCCCAGGAGGTCGCCAGGATCAAGCTGGCGGCCGATCCCCAGGCGCAGTTCTACCGTCCGGAGCGGGAGGCCCAGGTGTTGCGCCGGATCAAGGAACGCAATAGCGGACCGCTCGACCCAGAGGAGGTGGCGCGGCTGTTTCGTGAGATCATGTCCGCCTGCCTGGCGCTGGAACAGCCCCTTCAGGTTGCCTTTCTCGGCCCTGAGGGCACCTTTACCCAGGCGGCGGCGCTGAAGCATTTTGGCCACTCGGTGCAGTGTCTGCCGATGGGCTCGATCGGCGATGTCTTCAGCGAGGTGGAGTCCGGGGCCTGCCACTATGGCGTGGTGCCGGTGGAGAACTCCACCGAGGGCGTGATCAGCCACACCCTCGACAGCTTTGTCAGCTCACCGCTTTTGATCTGTGGCGAGGTAACCCTGCGCATCAACCACCACCTGCTCTCGTCTGAGTCTGGGCTACAGCAGATCAGGACTGTCTACTCCCACCAGCAGTCGCTGGCCCAGTGTCGTGGCTGGCTCGATCGCCATCTGCCCCAGGCGGAGCGGGTTGCGGTGGGCAGCAACGCAGAGGCGGCGCGCATGGCCTCCCAGCATGCGGGGGTTGCTGCGATCGCCGGTGAGACCGCGGCGGAGATCTATGGACTACCGCAACTAGTGAGCAACATTGAGGATGAAGCGGGTAATACCACCCGTTTTCTGGTGATTGGTAAAAAAGATGCCGGTGCCAGCGGCGACGACAAGACCAGTCTGCTGCTCTCGACCCAGAACCGGGCCGGCGGGCTGCATGGGCTGCTGTCGCCCTTTGCCGAGCACAGCATCAGCATGACCCGTATCGAGTCGCGTCCCTCCCGGCGCGGCATCTGGGACTATGTCTTCTTTGTTGATATCAACGGCCATCGCAGTGATCCGGCAGTGGCCGAGGCGCTGCGGCAACTGGAGCAGCAGGCGTCGCTGTTTCGTGTGCTCGGCTCCTACCCGAAGGCGGTGCTTTGATCCAGGCGCTTTCTGCGCCTAATCCGGGACCATCCGTAGCGAAACCAGGCTTCCATGTCAGATAATCGTTTTATTCAACTGTGCAGTGCGGGCATTGCCCAGCTCAAGCCCTACCTGCCGGGCAAGCCGATCTCGGAGCTGGAGCGGGAGCTGGGGATCAGCGGCTCGATCAAGCTCGCCTCCAACGAAAATTCGCTCGGTGCCAGTCCCAGGGTGGCCGAGGCAATCGGCGCGCTGATGAGCGAGATTGCCCGCTATCCGGATGGTAGCGGTTTCGAGCTGAGTCAGGCGCTGGTGGCGAAGCACGATTGCGATCCCGCCTGCATCACCCTGGGCAACGGCTCCAATGACGTGCTCGACATGATTGCGCGGGTATTTCTTGGACCTGGGTGCGAGTCGCTCTTCTCCCAATACGCCTTTGCGGTCTACCCGATCAGCAGTCAGGCGGTGGGGGCCGAACTGGTGATCGCTCCGGCGAAGGATTACGGGCACGATCTGCAAGCGATGCGCGAGCGGCTTAGCGAGCGAACCCGGGTGGTTTGGATCGCCAACCCCAACAATCCCACCGGCACCTGGCTGAAGCGTGGTGAGCTGAAGTCCTTCATCGCCGATCTGCCTGAGCAGGTGATTGTGGTGGTGGACGAGGCCTATATCGAGTATGTGGATCAGCCCGACTACCCCGATGCCTCCCTGTGGCTCGACGAGTTTCCCAACCTAATCGTCACCCGCACCTTCTCCAAGGCCTACGGACTCGCTTCGCTGCGGGTCGGTTATGCGCTCTCTCACCCGGATCTGGCCGGTCTGCTCAATCGGGTGCGCCAACCGTTCAATGTGAATGCGATGGCCCAGGCCGGGGCGCTGGCGGCCTTGGGTGATCAGGCCTTCATCCGGCGCTCGGTGGAGAGCAACCGGCAGGGTATGACGCAGCTGACCGCAGGTTTCCAGCGACTGGGGCTGAAATATATCCCCTCGGTAGGTAACTTTGTCACCCTCAGGCTCGATCGGCCGGCAGCGGAAATCGACCAGGCGCTGCTGCGCGAGGGCTGCATCACCCGCCCAGTCGCCAACTATGGTTTGCCTGAGCATCTGCGCGTAAGTGTCGGGCTGGCAGAGGAAAACAGTCGTTTTCTCGATGCTCTTGAAGAGGTGCTGAAGCGGTGATTCGCAAGCTGGCAATCATTGGCGTCGGTCTGATCGGCGGCTCCATGGCCCGCGCCCTGCGGGATGAAGGGGTGGTGCAGGAGATCGTCGGCTGTGGCCGTAACCGGGAGAATCTGGAGAAGGCCGTCGCACTGGGGGTGATCGACCACTACAGCCACGATGTGGCGGTGGCGGTGCGCGGTGCCGATCTGGTCTTGCTCGCCGTGCCACTGGGGGCGATGGCGGACACATTGCGCGCGATGAAAGGCCATCTGGCAGAGGATGCAGTGGTCACCGACGCGGGCAGCGTTAAGGGCAGCGTGGTGCGGGATGCCGTCGAGGTGTTCGGCGAGGTGCCGCCGTTCTTCGTGCCGGGCCATCCGATTGCCGGCACCGAGCGCAGCGGGGTGGAGGCCTCTTTCGCGGAGCTCTACCGCAACCGTCGGGTGATCCTGACCCCTCTGGAGACCACCGATCAAGGTGCGCTGGAACGGGTCGAATGGGCCTGGCAAAAGTGCGGCGCGGTGGTCACAAAGATGGCGGTGGAACACCACGATGAGGTGCTGGCCGCGACCAGTCATTTGCCCCATATGCTTGCCTTTAGTCTGGTCGACTCACTGGCGCGGATGAAGGAGAACGATGAGATCTTCCGCTACGCGGCGGGGGGATTTCGTGACTTCACCCGCATCGCCTCCAGCAATCCGGTGATGTGGCGCGACATCTGTATCGCCAATCAGGATGCCCTGGGTGGGATGCTGAAACGCTTTGCCGATGAGTTGCATGAGATGGCGGCGGTGCTTAAGGCGGGGGACAGCGAGGCGCTGGAGCAGATCTTCGCCCGGGCCAAAGCGGCCAGGGATCGCTATATCGACCGGGCCGAGTAATGTAACCCCACAATAGTGCACTGGCCAGCACATAGGCTTGCTGTAGGTCGGGCTAAAGCCCGACCTGTCCGTCTAAAGACGGACCGAAAAGGGTCTGTTTTAATGCTGGGTTGTGGAATATGAATTTTCTGTGAGATCAGTCTGTTGAGTAAACAATCTAATGTCATCTTTAAGGCCAGTCCGGGCGGCAGGCTGAATGGTCGGCTGCGCGTGCCGGGGGACAAATCGATCTCCCATCGCTCGATCATGCTCGGTTCCCTGGCCGAGGGCGTGACCGAGGTAACGGGCTTTCTCGAGGGTGAGGACAGTCTTGCTACCCTCAATGCCTTCCGTGCCATGGGTGTCGAGATTGAAGGCCCCAAAGCGGGTCGGGTAGTGATCCACGGGGTCGGCATGCAGGGCCTCAAGCAGCCGAGCGCACCGCTTGATCTAGGCAACTCGGGCACCTCGATGCGGCTGCTCTCCGGGCTGATGGCAGGGCAGGGGTTCGATGTCACTCTGGTCGGCGACAGTTCCCTGTCGGGTCGGCCGATGCAGCGGGTAACTGATCCGCTGGGGCAGATGGGGGCGCAGATCGATACCGATGAGGGCGGCACCGCACCGCTGAGTATTCACGGTGGCAGGCAGCTAACGGGTATCGACTATAAGCTGCCGATGGCCAGCGCCCAAGTGAAATCGTCGGTGCTGCTGGCCGGGCTCTATGCGCAAGGGGAAACCTGCACCACTGAGCCTGCACCGACCCGGGATCACACCGAGCGCATGCTGGAGGGGTTTGGCTATGCGATCCGCCGTGATGGCCCGCGCACATGTCTCTCGGGAGGCGGTTCTCTACGCGCCTGCAGCATCGATGTGCCGGCGGATATCTCCTCAGCAACCTTCTTCATGGTCGGGGCCTGCATTGCCGAGGGTTCAGATGTGACCCTGGAGCATGTCGGCATTAACCCTACCCGCGATGGGGTGATCAACATCCTGCGGCTGATGGGGGCCGATATCGAGGTGCTCAATCCACGTACCGTGGGCGGTGAGCCGGTGGCCGATATCCGCGTGCGCGCCAGTCGTTTGAAGGGGATTCACATTCCAGAAGAGCAGGTGCCGCTGGCGATCGATGAGTTTCCGGCGCTGTTCATCGCTGCCGCATGTGCCGAGGGGGAGACGGTATTGACCGGTGCCGAGGAGTTACGGGTCAAGGAGAGCGACCGCATCCAGGTGATGGCCGATGGCCTGGTGACTTTGGGGATCGATGCTCAAGCGACCCCGGATGGGATTGTCATTCAAGGAGGCTCGCTTGGAGGGGGGCGGGTCGACAGCCACGGCGATCACCGCATCGCGATGTCGTTTGCGATGGCCGCCCTGCGCGCTTCGGGCGAGATCGAGATCGACGACTGCGACAACGTCAACACCTCCTTCCCAGGTTTTGTCGAACTGGCGAGCGGGGCGGGGTTGTCGATTCGTAGTGAGGAGGCGGCATGATCCCGGTTATCACTGTCGATGGCCCCTCCGGATCCGGCAAGGGAACCATCGCACAGCGGGTGGCGCAGAGTCTCGGCTGGCACTTTCTCGATAGTGGCGCGATCTATCGGGCGCTCGGCCTCTACGCGGAGCAGCAGGGGATTGGATCGGAGGAGGTCGATGCGTTGGCTGCACTGGCTAGGGCGATGCCACTTAACTTCAGGCAGGATAAGGTGCTGCTCGATGGCAAAGAGATCTCCGCTCTGATTCGTACCGAGGCGGTCGGCAACGCTGCCTCGAAAGTTGCTGCGATTCCCGAGGTGCGCGAGGCGCTACTCGAATGGCAGCGTGAGTTTGCCCGCGCCCCCGGTCTGGTGGCCGATGGGAGGGACATGGGGACGGTGGTTTTTCCCAATGCTGAGGTGAAAATCTTTCTTACAGCGAGCCCGGAGGAGCGTGCTCTGAGGCGCTATAAACAGTTGAAAGAAAAGGGGTTGAGTGCTAATCTTGCCGGCCTCACGGTGGAGATCAGGGAGCGCGATGAGCGCGATTGTAATCGCGCCATTGCGCCGCTTAAGGCGGCGTCTGACGCGCTGGAGTTGGACTCCACCGAGATGGATGTCGATGCAGTCTACGCGAGCGTAATGGCGCGGGTAAGGAGTCGCTTACCCGGCCTTTGATTGCGTGGGCTGAGTCGGAAAATGGCGGCGATTTGCCGCTAAATTCGATAAATGCCGGTGATGCCGGCTTGTGTTTAACTTCTGAACCTGGCGATTCTTACAGGGTCGCCGTTGCAGCCCTCGTGTTGCAGGAAATCCAACCCATGACCGAAAGTTTTGCAGAACTGTTTGAAGAGAGTCTCTCCAACACCCAACTCCGTCCCGGCGCTATCATTATCGGCACCGTTCTGGACATCAACTCCGAAGCCGTAATCGTCAATGCTGGCCTCAAATCGGAAGGTGTCATCCCCCGTGTCCAATTCCTCAACGCCAATGGCGAGATCGAGGTTGAGGTGGGTGATCAGGTGGAAGTTGCGCTGGATGCCGTAGAGGATGGCTTTGGAGCGACTCGTCTCTCCCGTGAAAAAGCCAAGCGCGACCAGGCCTGGAAGTTTCTGGAGAAGGCGTTCGAGGCAGAAGATACTGTCAACGGCCGCATCAATGGCAAGGTCAAGGGTGGCTTCACCGTTGAGCTTGGCGATATCCGCGCGTTCCTGCCGGGCTCGCTGGTGGATGTGCGTCCGGTTCGTGATACCGCCTATCTAGAAGGCAAGGATCTCGAGTTCAAGGTAATCAAGCTGGATCGCCGTCGCAACAACGTGGTCGTCTCGCGCCGTGCTGTGGTTGAACAGGAGTACAGCGCAGAGCGTGAAAAGCTGCTGGAGAACCTGCAGGAGGGCCAGGAGCTCAAAGGTGTGGTCAAAAACCTTACCGACTACGGTGCCTTCGTCGACCTGGGCGGTATCGATGGTCTGCTGCACATCACTGACATGGCCTGGAAGCGGGTCAAGCACCCCTCCGACGTGGTTCAGATCGGTGACGAGATTACTGTCAAGGTGTTGAAGTTCGATCGCGAGCGCAATCGCGTTTCCCTCGGTCTGAAGCAGATGGGTGATGATCCGTGGGTCGCACTGGCGCGTCGCTATCCTGAGAGCACCCGTCTGTTTGGTAAGGTCACCAACATCGCCGACTACGGCTGCTTCGTGGAGATCGAAGAGGGTGTTGAGGGTCTGGTGCATGTCTCCGAAATGGATTGGACCAACAAGAACATCCATCCTTCCAAAGTGGTCACCTTGGGTGACGAGGTGGAGGTCATGGTGCTGGATATCGACGAGGAGCGCCGCCGTGTCTCTCTCGGTATCAAACAGTGCAAATCGAATCCCTGGGATGAGTTTGCCGTCACCCACAACAAGAACGATCACGTCTCCGGCAAGATCAAGTCGATCACCGATTTCGGTATCTTCATCGGTCTGGATGGCGGTATCGATGGCCTGGTCCATCTCTCCGACATCTCCTGGGATGATGCCGGCGAGGATGCGATCCGCAACTTCAAGAAGGGTGACGAGGTTGAGACGGTTGTCCTCTCTGTCGATCCGGAGCGTGAGCGTATCTCCCTCGGCATCAAGCAGCTGGCGAAGGATCCCTTCTCCACCTATGTTGCCACCAACAGCAAGGGTAGCATCGTCCATGGTGTGGTCGGTGCGGTTGATGCCAAGGGTGCAGTGATTGATTTGGCTGACGGCGTGGAGGGTTATCTGCGCGCCTCGGAGCTTTCGCGTGATCGGGTGGAGGATGCCCGTACCCTGCTGAAAGAGGGCCAGGAGATCGAAGCCAAGTTTATCGGTGTGGATCGCAAGAATCGTACTATCTCTCTCTCCATCAAGGCGAAGGATGCGGCCGAAGAGGCTGAAGCCATCAAGGGTTATGCTCGTGATGCGGCCACCGCCGTTCCGACGCTGGGCGACCTTCTGAAGGAGCAGATGGAAAATCAGGGCGATTAATTCTGCCTCTTCAGGGAATAATAGGGGCCGGGTAACCGGCCCCTTATTGACTTCGGGTAGCTGAAAATAATGACTAAATCCGAGTTGATCGAAATTATTGCCAAAGATCAGAGTCACTTGGCGTATCGTGATATAGAGCTTGCCATCAAGTGCATGATCGAGCAGATGAGCCAGGCTCTCTCCTCCGGGGAGCGGATAGAGATTCGTGGGTTTGGTAGTTTCTCTCTTCACTACCGTCCACCCAGGATGGGCCGTAATCCAAAAACGGGTATGACCGTCGCCCTGTCTGGCAAATATGTCCCCCATTTCAAACCCGGCAAGGAGTTGCGCGAACGCGTTAACAGAGTTGCCACCGAAGTCAGTGATCCCTCGCTGGCGAGCGGTAACAATCCATAATAAAAGCATGGAGCGAGTATCACGAGCTCGAATGGCCTGAGACTACTGACTTATCTTGTCGATCCGATCTTTACCCTCATCGCTGGCAAGTGCCTCTGACTCCAGGCTCCTTCCTGGCTTTGCGGCTTTGATTGAAGGGAGGGAAAATCAACGATATTCCGCCAGGGCGTCGCTTACCAGCTGAATCTCCTGTTGCAGCTGATCCTGATACCCTTCAAATTGCTGGAAGGCACCCTCTAGAGCGCAGGCCTCCATCAGGCTGCCTAGCTTGGCAAGCCGTCGTGCACTGACATTGTTGCCCGCTGATTTGATGCTGTGGGCGATCCTCCTTATCTCCTGCTGGTCACTATCTGCCAGGGCCTGTGGCAGCAGGCTGATCAGTTCATCTAGACTGATGAAGAAAGCATCAAGCAGTTCACCGAATTCATCCCCTAAAAGCTGTTGCATCTGTTCCAGGCCGTTTTGATCGATCACTTCGAGGCTTTCGAGCATGCTCGTCGGAACCGCGAATTCTGTTGCCTCGTAGTGCATCTCTGCTTCAGCTGCCGAGGGGCTTTTCGGGTTGAGCCATTTACCCAGCAATTTCGCCAACTGTTCTCGTTCAAAGGGTTTTGAGATGAAGTCATCCATGCCTGCTTCCAGGCACTGCTTGCGGTCTGATGCCATGTTGTTTGCGGTCATGGCGATGATCGGTGTGTGGGTACCGGTATCTCTCTCTCTCTGGCGGATTGCCCGGGTGGCCTCAAGCCCATCCATCTCAGGCATCTGACAGTCCATCAGGACGATATCGAATGAATCCTCCGCCAGTCGCTCCAGGGCGATGCGGCCGTTATCAGCAATCTCTACCGTGCATCCCATCTTTGACAGCACAGAGCTGGCCACCTTTTGGTTGGGTAGCAGATCTTCAACCAGAAGAATTTTTGCATCAATGTGCTCTGTTTTATTGGAAGGCTGAGTGTGCCCCTCTATGACATGGTACTGGGTGATGATCTCCTGTTCCTTATGCTGCAGGGTGTTGGAGACGACACCCTCGATTGCTTCATGCAGGATCTGATGGGGTACAGGTTTGATCAAATAGGCGTCGAAGCCGACCTCCTCAAAATGTTTTGCATCGCCACGGTTGCCTGAGGAGGTGAGCAGGATCATCGGTGTCTCTTTGTAGGCCGGCATCTGGCGCAGTCTCAGAGCGATCTGTTCACCGTTTATGCCCGGCAGGTTGAAATCGAGCAGGAAGATATCAAAAGGCTTGTTCGCTGATGCCATCTCTGTTGCGAGGGTGAGCGCTTCGTCACCGGTAGTGACAGTATGGATCTGCATCCCGCAGCTGCGCAGCTGATCTCTGAAAATACGCTGATTGAGCAGGTTGTCATCCAGGATCAGGCACTTCAGCCGGCTGAGATCCGCGTGCCCAAGGGGCTCCCTGGGTTGGCTCAATCCGAGCGGTATCTCCAGCCAGAAGGTGGAGCCTTCGCCTTGTGTGCTGGAGACGCCGATGGATCCGCCCATCAACTCCACCAGCTGTTTGCTGATGGCCAGACCCAGGCCGGTGCCGCCATATTTTCGTGTGGTAGAGCTGTCGGCCTGGGTAAACGATTTGAACAACCGCTGTTGCTGTGCTTCGGGGATGCCAATGCCGGTGTCGATTACTGAGATGCGGAATCTGGATGTGCCATCCGTTGCCTTGGTGGTTTCGACATTGATGGCGATGTGTCCCTGCTGGGTGAATTTGATGGCATTGCCGGCCAGGTTGGTGATGATCTGGCGGATGCGCCCGGCATCGCCCATCACCTGCCGTGGCAGTTCTGGCGGGTAGCTGATGATCAGCTCCAGTCCTTTGCTGGAGGCGTTGGCGCTGAGCAGCCTGACTGCATCATAGATGGTGCGCTCCAGGTCGAAGGAGATTGCTTCCAGTTCGATCTTGCCCGCTTCCGCCTTGGAGAAGTCGAGGATGTCGTTGATGATCCCAAGTAGCGAGTTGCCAGATTGGGTGATTACCTCCAGAAACTCTTGCTGCTCATCATCGAGTTTGGTACCAGCGAGCAACTCCGCCATGCCCAATACGCCATTCATGGGGGTTCTGATCTCATGGCTCATCATGGCCAGAAACTCAGACTTTGCCTTGGCGGCGCTCTCGGCCTTCTCCTTCGCCTCAAACAGTTCACGCTCGACCTGTTTGCGATCGCTAATGTCGCGCATCACCATGGAGAAGTAGTGTTGCCCACTCTTGGTGGCCTCATGCAGCACGATTAGCTGGTCAACTGTCATCATCCTGCCATCGATGGAGATGAGCTGGGTTTCGCCGCTCCAGGTACGGTTCATGTAGGCCGAAGGCACACCCTCGTTGAGCAGCTGATCGATCTCCGAAGCGGGGAAGATCCCGGCAAGGTTCTTGTCGGCGAGATCGTCGTCCAGGCTGTAACCCATGATCTCCCGACCGGCCCGGTTCATGAATAGGATGTCGCCCTCCAGATTGAAGATGGCAACAAAGTCGGTGGTATTCTGAATGATGTCGATGAGCCGTTGTTGACGCTCTCTGGCGGTGACTTCCTCAGTTCGATCCAACAAGAATGACGAAACCCCGCTGACTGAGCCGTCTGCGCGCTTGATTGGCGCGTTGTGCCATTCACAGTTGTGCCGGGTGCCGTCCCGCGCTGTGATATCGAAGAGAAATGTACCGCTATGGTTAGGGTCGAGCAATGAGCGCCAACTCTGCGGTGGCTCCGTCTCTTTCCGCTCCTCGTCAAACAGTTTGGGCTTGTTGGGGTTCTCATCCTGCGGTTTGGCAAGCAGCTCGGAGATATGTTTGTGCAGTGCCTGATCCCGACTGTAACCGCTCAGTCGCTCCGCACTCGGATTCCAGGCGATCACCCGGCCATCAAGCGACCATTCGATGGCAGGCAGCGGTGTGTGTTTGAAATGGCTCTCGAGTCGCTCTTCAGATTCGCGCAGCGCCTGCTCCCGGAAATTGGAGGCAGCGGCCAGGGTGATATTGTTGAGAATGACCTGGTTCTGCTGTTTTGCGGCTTTCAATAGGATGCCGAGCATCAGCAGGATCAGCACAACCGGGACGGTGTCAGGCATGGATGGCTCGGTCATGAAATAGACAAGGAGTGGCAGCAGTGCCAGCAGTAAAAAGCCGATGGAGCTTGTCATGGACGCTGCCTGAGAGGAGATGGCGACCGCTGAGACACCAATCAGGATGCAGCTGATGATCATCAGGCTGAAAAAATTGTCAGTTGGATCGATGAATATCACTAGACTGCCCCAAGCGAGGCCGGCAGCCCAACTGGCGGCGATAAAACTGGCTCGACCTGCTTTGACTTTGCCTCTCAAGTGGCGGGTTCGGAAATAGTGCATTCTGAGCAGATAGCGTATCCCTGTGATGCCGAACAGAACCAACAGCCAGATCCTCAGTTGGGTGGCGTGTTCCGGAGCCCAGAGGATCCAGCTGGTCAACAAGCTGGCAATCAGGGCGCTGAGCAGAGAGGAAGCCAGATTGGTGTAGAGCAGATCATTCGTCTGTTGCTGGATCGAGAGAGCGAGTTCAGCGTAGTTCTGGCGGTCAGTGTCTCTGCTGCCTGTCTTAAGGGAGTTCATACTTCAGGGCTACCGCTCATGGTGATTGGCAGATGCCCGCTTATTCATTGGTCCAGGCATAGATCGCTTCGGCTCTGTTTCCTGGCTCTAGGTAAGAGAACGATTCACACAGGCTGGAGAGAAGCTGGATGCCCCGGCCGCTGAACAATGGTTTCTCCCCCTGCGCGCTGGTTGCGTTGGCAAAATCAAAGCCTGGGCCGCTGTCTTCGATCTGTATGACGATCCATCCGCCGTTAGCCTGGGGGTGTATCCTCAGTCCAATGTGTACCGAGCCTTCGTTGAGTTGGCTGAGCATCCGATCGCGCTCCTCGAAGTAGCGGGTAAAGCCATCCGGCCCCTCTTTGAGGCTCGAATCGAGGCCGAGTACGCCGTGGTCCAGGGCGTTGATGAAGAGCTCGGTGAGGATGGTGAAGAGCACCTGATTGTGTGTGCGTATCCCCACCATCTCCTGGATATAGTTGATCAGCAGCGGCACCGGGTCCGCCTTGCGCAGTTGCATGCCGCGCAGGGTGATATGGAACTCGACGCTATCGGAGTCGTGATCGAGCAGGCTGTTGGGGTCGACATGTGTCTGCTCGGCGAGCAGTTGATCGACCCGCCAGGAGGGTAGCAGCTCGGGCAACAGCGGCAGCTCCACCATGGTGATGTCATCATCCTGCGGGGCATCGCTGCAGAAGCGGTCGAGCGCCGAGGAGACATTGTCGAGAATAAACGCCTGCTCGCCACTTTGCTCGATGGCGGTGATAAGTCTCTCGGAGCCGAAGTATTCACCTGTCGGATCACGCGCCTCAGAGACGCCATCGGTGGTGAGAAGCACCCGGTCACCCAGCCCGACCCGGATATGCTGGGCATCCTCCTGAAAATTGGAGTCGGGTATGATCCCTAGGGGCATACTGCGGGATTCCAGGCGGTTCTTGATACGGCGCGTGTTGCCATCGATGACGAATAGATCAGGCATGCCGCAGTTGAAGACCGTGATGTAGTCGAGCGAGGCGCTGATCTTGACGAACTGTGCGGCCAGAAACATGCCGGTCGGCAGCATCTTGTGGAGCTTGCTGTTGATGCCCTGCAGGATCTGCGGCGGCGAGAAGCCCTTGGCGGTCATCGAGCGGAACACCTCAGAGGTCGGCAGGGCGCCGAGTGCGGCGGCCAGCCCGTGACCGGTGAAATCCCCCAACAGCACATGCAGATCGTGGGAGGGCGAATAGGCAGTCAGCATGATGTCACCGCTGAAGATGCTGGCGGGCTTGTGCAGATGCGAGATCTGATCGAGTACCACATTGCCCGCCAACACCGCACCGCTGAAGACCTGCTCGGCTATCTCTTCGTCCATCTGCATGCGGTTGTAGAGCATGCGGATATCCTGATGCAGGTTCTGGATGCGTTCCATCGACTGGATCTTGGCGGAGAGCACGGTGTGGTTGTAGGGTTTGGTGAGAAAGTCGTCACCGCCAACCTCGATACAGCGGGCCAGCGCCTTGTCGTCAGTCATCGCTGTGAGGAACAGTACCGGGATGAATTTGTCGGCAGTCTCCGATTTGATGATCTCGGTAGCGGCATAGCCGTCCATCACCGGCATCATCACATCCATCAACACGATATCAATGCTGTGTTGGCGGAACTTCTCGACGGCATCGGCACCATCGACCGCCTGGATGACCTGGTAGCCCAGTTTTTTCAGCAGGGCATTCAGAATGACCCGGTTGGAGAGTTCATCGTCGGCGACCAGTGCGGTGCCATGGAGTTTTAGATTGGGAGCGTCTGCTTTCACGGTCTCTATCATCTCTGTCGGGCCGGCTTGATGCTGGTTTTAGTGATTGTTTTTTATTCCCAAGAGGCTAGCGGCCATCCTCAAGGAAACTTGATCCTTGACGCCTGCGCTCCAGGGTTTGATGATCGGGGCGGTTGTGGAACAGCATTTCAGGGGGGAGTGTGGAGGCGCGTGAGCCGGCATCGTTGAGAATCGACGCTGCGGATGAGACAACGCTGAAGATCTCGTTCGTTGGCGCCTGGCTTGGTGATGGGCGTCCGCTGGATGGTAACGGCTTGATTGAGCAGATCAGGGCGGCCGGCAGCTCGCTGACTCGGATTGAATTCGATTCAAGTGCACTCTCAGGCTGGGATAGCGGATTTGTCACCCTGTTGCTGAGACTCTCGGAGTGGGCCGGCTCCGAATCAGTCGCATTCGATGATGAGGGGGTGCCGGGCGGTGCCAGACGTCTACTGAGGCTTGCCCAAGCGGTACCAGAGCGCGAGGGTGCGCGCCGCGAGCCAAAGCGCCAAACCCTGCTCTCTGTGTTGGGAGGATGGGCGATCGCCTTTGTCACCGACCTGGCGGCGTTTGTCACCTTTATCGGTGAATGGCTGCTGGCGCTGCTGCGTTTCTTTAGCGGCCGGGCTCGCTTCCGCTGGGTTGATTTTGGCCACTTTCTGCAATCGGCGGGGGTTGAGGCGCTACCCATCGTTAGCCTGATCAGTCTGCTGGTGGGGGCGGTGCTGGCGTTTGTTGGTGCGGTGCAGCTGCAGATGTTCGGTGCGCAGATCTATGTCGCCAATCTGGTTGGCTTGGGTATGGTGCGCGAGATGGGGGCGATGATGACCGCCATCATCATGGCTGGTCGCACCGGCTCTGCCTATGCTGCCCAGCTTGGCTCGATGCAGGTCAACGAGGAGGTGGATGCGCTGCGCACCTTTGGTATCTCACCGATGGAGTATCTGGTGCTGCCACGCAGCCTGTCGCTGATTCTGATGTTGCCACTGCTCTGCATCTGGTCCGATGTGCTGGGGATCGTCGGTGGCCTGATCGTTGCCGCCGCACTGCTCGATATCAGTCTGCTGCACTACCTGCAGCAGACCCAGGAAGCGATTAATCTGATGGATGTGCTGACTGGGATGATCAAGGGCCTGATCTTCGCGGTGGTGATCGCACTCTCCGGCTGTTTACGCGGGCTGCAGAGTGAGCGCAACTCAGCCGCGGTGGGCAAGGCTACGACCTCAGCGATGGTTACAGCGATCCTGCTGATCGTAGTCTGGGATGCCATCACCACCATCATTTACAATCGCTTGGGGATCTGATGGATAGACTGGATCGGCTGGCAGCCGGAGGATCGATCGAGTCCCACCTGGTGGTGGAGGGTTTGACCATGGCCTATGGAGATTTCGTGATCCAGCGGGATCTCGATTTTCGCATTCGGCACGGTGACATCTTCATCATCATGGGTGGAAGCGGCTGTGGCAAGAGCACCCTGCTGCGCCACCTGATCGGCCTGAAAGAGCCGGCAGCCGGGCGGATTCTGATCAACGGTGAATCGTTCTGGACCCTGCACCCGGAGGAGCGCGACCAGCTGATGCGCAGCGCCGGAGTGCTCTACCAGAATGGCGGCCTGTGGAGCTCCATGACCCTGGCGGAGAACATCGCTCTGCCGCTGCAGGAGTACACTCGGCTGTCGGCGGCGGAGATCCGTGATCTGGTCTCCTACAAATTGGCGCTGGTGGGGCTGAAGGGGTTTGAGGAGTACTACCCCTCGGAGATCAGTGGCGGCATGCAGAAGCGGGCAGGGTTGGCGCGGGCGATGGCGCTCGATCCGGAGATCCTCTACTTTGACGAACCCTCCGCTGGTCTCGATCCGGTCAGCGCACGCATGCTCGACGATCTGATCCTGGAGCTGAGCGAGAGCCTGGGGGCGACAGTGGTGGTGGTGACCCACGAACTGGCGAGCATCTTCGCCATCGGCAACAATTCCATCTTTCTCGACCCCGACAGCAAGACCATGATCGCCTGGGGCCACCCCAAGTATCTTCTGCAGGAGACAGAAGACCCACGGGTGAAACGTTTTCTGACCCGCGGTGAAGCGGGCTGACCTGATTTGATAAGCACAAGGAACGAGAACCATGATGAACCGGCCTAATCCGACTCTGATCGGCCTGTTTGTTCTGAGTGCATTGGCACTCGGCATCGTCGCGATAATGTTCGTTGGTGGCCGTGGATTTTCCGAACAGAGTGTACGTTTTATTCTCTATTTTGAAGGTAATGTGAAGGGGCTGAATGTGGGAGCGCCGGTGACCTTCCGCGGCGTGCATATTGGTCAGGTCGAGAGTGTCTCGGTGCTGTTTGATGAACAGAGCCTGCGGGTGGATATCCCGGTTGTGATCAGCGTCGATATGAATAAGGTCGGCATAAGCCGAAAGATAGTGCCGGAAAAGGATGGCAAGCTGGTAGAAGAGCTGATCAAAAAAGGATTGCGCGCCAGCCTTACCCTGCAGAGCCTAGTGACCGGCCAATTGCAGGTGGAGCTGGGGTTTCATCCCGATACCAGGGTGCGATTGATGAATCGTCAGAGTGACTACCGTGAACTGCCGACCATCGTCACCGGGATGGAGAAGATCGCCAGAACCCTGGAAGATCTGCCCCTGGAGGAGATTACACAGACCGCCATTAGCATCCTCAACGGCATCGAAAAGATCGTCAATGGTGCCGATTTCCCGGCCATGGCACAGCAAGTGGCTGTGTTGGTCGGACGGCTTGAACGCCTCAGTAAGCAACTGGAGGAGCAGACTCCTGAACTGATGGAGAGCAGTCTGCAGATGACAGTTGAGATTCGGCAGGCTGTCGCCGAACTGAGACAACAAACGGGGCCGCTGCTGAAAGAGTGGACCCAGGTGGCCCAGGACTCACGCCAACTGGTGGCCCAGGCCGATGGCAGCCTGCAGAGGGCGCTGGCGAGCTGGGACAAGACCATGGCCTCGGGAGATGCAGCATTCGTCAAGGCCAGCGACAGCTTTGAGTCTGCGGAAAATTTGGTGAAGAGTGCGGAACCATTGAACGGCGAGATCAAACGGGCGCTGCAGGAGCTCTCCGCTGCCGCCCATTCGATCAGCATCTGGGCCGACTACCTTGAGCGCCATCCGGAGGCGCTGATCAGAGGAAAGCAGTAATGAACAGAGTAGAGAGGAGAGGGGTGACAGGAGTAGCGTTGATTGTGTTGGCGCTGTTGACCGGCTGCAGCACCACGTCCCAGTCGAGCCGCTTCTACCTGATGTCTCCCCTGCAGGAGACGCTGGAACAGAGTCGGATGATCACCACACAGCCGTTGTTGGGGATCAGCAGCGTAGGGCTGGCCGACTATCTTGACCGACCCCAGATCCTGGTTCGCAACGGCCCGCATCGGCTGGAGCTGAATGAGTTCGATCGCTGGGCAGGCCCGCTGCAGGAGAATCTGCGCAGCGTATTGAGCCGCTCACTGGAACAGCACTTCGGTGCAGAGCAGGTGATAGTCGCCCCCTGGCATGATGCACTGCGCCCCGCCTATGAGCTGTCGCTGCAGATCGATCAGCTCGATGCTACCCAGGCAGGCGATCTCACATTGAGGGGGCGCTGGACCCTCTATGCACCGGCCGGGAGACAGCTGGTGGCGCTGGGCAGGATCAGCCTGCGTGAGGCGATCGCAGGCGCAGGCGCAGATGCGGAGGCGATTGTGGCGGCTACTGCAGTGGTGGTGGCGCGTCTTGGAGATCGTCTAGCCAAGCAGATTTCACCCCATCTCAAGCCATAGTCAGAGAGAAGCCAGCCCCACAATTGCGGGCCTGTTGGCGCCTACTGCCCAGACTCGGTTGGCTCAGTTGGCTCAGTTGGCTCAGTTGGCTCAGTTGGCTCAGTTGGCTCAGTTGTCGGTGACGTGGCTGGCGAAGTCGGGGCCGCTTCGGCAGGGGCGCTCTGCGGGGTTGGCTCAGCAACCTCAACAGTCGTCTCCTCTGCCGGCTCTTCAGCTTCCGGTAGCTGATAGCGGCTGGCGGTGAACAGGATGCCGAGCAGTGGGTGATCAAGATAGTGCAGCTCGCCGCTGCGCATGCGGCGGTTTGCCCGCATCCGGTAGCTGCGAAAGTCGCCGCCTGCAGTGTCGGTGGCTCCATTTAAAGGCCATTTGCGCAGCAGCAGATCAGCCTCCAGATGGAGGTAGCGTTTGACCCCCACCCTGAGAGTGCCCTCCAGCCAGGTTGGCGCAGCGTTCTGTGCCTCCTGAACGCTGCCATCTCTATTATCAAAGTGGATAAGCAGAGTCTGTGCCTCAGCAGGTTTGACCACCTGCTGGCGCCAGGCGCCATGCAGCAGTGGCCGGTAGTTACGGGAGCGTTGTAGCCGTGCCACCTCAGCAGAGAGTTGCAGCTCACTGGCAGGCAGTGGCTGATAGGCGACAGGGCTGGCTTCATCTTCCACAGACGGCTCAGGCTGGGGGCCAAGATCGATCGGCAGGGCGTTCAACACGGATGGTCGCTCGCCATCGTTGGGCCAGTACTCTGTTGAACCTGCGCCTGCAGCGGTGCGCTCGAAGATGATGATCTCAAACTGGTACCAGGGCGGCGCTTCGCTTTGCGGCAGCTCTTCGGCCCAGGCCAGGTTGGTGGCGAGGCAGAGCCACGCCAGCAGAGATCGAATAAATGGGGCGGTCTTCACGCTGGATAGTGCCTCTCTCTGAATCGGTTCTGTTCTAGTAGATAGGAGCGCCGCGAGCGTCGTTCCTGCGGTTGCCGGCATTGTCTAACCCATCAGGGTATCGATCAACCGTCCGATGCGCTCGACCCGGCTGGCCGGGTCGCTTAGATCATCGAAGAAGCGCAGTTTGTCCGCCCCATCCAGTTTATACATCGAGGGTCGACTCTGGATCAGGCGGATCAACTGGGCCGGATCGATCTTCGGCTCGCGGTCGAACAGGATTCGGGCGCCCTGAGGTCCGCCCTCGATCTTACGGATGCCGAGTGTATGCACGCGCAGCTTCAGGGCGGTGATCTCGAACAGGTTCTTGGCCGCCTCCGGCAGCAGGCCAAAGCGGTCGATCATCTCCACCTGCAGCTCGCGCAGCTCATCCTGGTTGGCAGCGCTGGCGATGCGTTTGTAGAGCACCAGACGGCTGTGCACGTCGGGCAGGTAGTCGTCGGGCAGCAGCGCCGGGATCTGCAGTTCGATCTCGGTGCCGTGGTCGAGGGGGCGGTCGAGCTCCGGTTGCCTGCCGGCCTTGAGTGCCTGCACCGCCCGTTCCAGCAACTCGGTGTAGAGGGTGAAGCCGATCTCCTGGATCTGTCCGCTCTGCCCCTCCCCCAGCAGCTCGCCGGCGCCGCGGATCTCCAGGTCGTGGGTGGCAAGGGTGAAGCCCGCTCCCAGATCCTCCAGTGACTCGATCGCCTCCAGCCGCTTCCTGGCATCGGCGGTGAGGGTGCGGGGTGGCGGTGTTAGCAGATAGGCGTAGGCGCGGTGGTGGGAGCGCCCGACCCGACCGCGGATCTGGTGCAGCTGGGCCAGCCCCAGTTTGTCGGCACGGTTGATGATCATGGTGTTGGCGGTTGGCACGTCGATGCCACTCTCAACGATGGTGGTGCAGACCAGCAGGTTGAAGCGCTGATGGTAGAAGTCACGCATGATGCCTTCCAGCTCGCGCTCGCGCATCTGGCCGTGGGCCACCTGCAGGCGCACTCCGGGCAGCAGCTCTTCGAGACGCTGCGCTATGTTCTCGATGGTGCTGACCTCGTTATGCAGAAAGTAGATCTGCCCGCCGCGCTTCAGCTCACGCTGGCAGGCTTCCTGGATCAGCGCGTCGTTCCACTGGCTGATGAAGGTCTTGACCGGATGGCGCAGCGCCGGTGGGGTGGCGATCACAGATAGGTCGCGCATCCCCGACATCGCCATGTTGAGGGTGCGTGGGATCGGGGTGGCGGTGAGGGTGAGTAGGTCGACCTCGCTGCGCAGCGCCTTGAACCGCTCCTTGTGGCGTACCCCGAAGCGGTGTTCCTCGTCGATGATAACCAAGCCCAGATCCTTGAAGCTGATGCTATCCGAGAGCAGTTTGTGGGTGCCTATCACGATGTCGATGGTGCCGTCGGCTAGGCCGTCGATCACCTTCTGCTGCTGCTTGCCAGTGCGGAAGCGCGACAGGCTTTCGACCCGCACCGGCCAGTCGGCGAAACGGTCGGCGAAGTTCTGATAGTGCTGCTGGGCGAGCAGGGTAGTGGGGACCAGTACCGCGACCTGCTTGTTGCCCTGGGTCGCCATGAAGGTGGCGCGCATTGCCACCTCGGTCTTGCCGAAGCCGACATCGCCGCACACCACCCGGTCCATCGGCTGAGGTGATGCCATATCGGCCAGCACCGATTCGATGGTCTGCTGCTGGTCCGGGGTCTCCTCGAACTCGAAGGAGGCAGCAAAGGCCTGATACTCGGCATCGGGCTCGGGGAAAGCGACACCCTGACGAGCGGCGCGGCGAGCGTAGATCTCCAGCAGTTCCGCCGCCACGTCGCGCACCTGCTTGGCGGCGCGCTTTTTGACCTTCTCCCACTGGTCGCTGCCGAGCCGGTGCAGCGGTGCGTTCTCCGGTGAGGCGCCGGCGTAGCGACTGATCAGGTGCAGTGAGGCGACCGGCACGTAGAGCTTGTCCCCCTTGGCATACTCCAGGGTGAGAAACTCGGTGGTCATGCCGCCGACCTCCAGGGTCTGCAGACCGAGGTAGCGGCCGACGCCATGCTCTTCGTGGACCACCGGCGCGCCGACGTGCAGCTCGGTGAGGTTGCGCACGATCTGGTCCGGGTCTTGGCTGACCTTGCGCCGGCGCCGCTCCTGACGCACCCGTTCACCGTAGAGTTGGGCCTCGGTGATCAGGGCGATATCGTCTAGCAGCAGCCCCTGTTCGAGAGGCGCGACGGTTAGGCCGATCGGGATGTCGCTGGCGAGGAAGCTGTGCCAATTCTCGACCAGCTGGGCGCTGATGCCAAAGTCTTTCAGGGTCGACAGCAGGATCTCACGGCGGCCGGCGCTCTCGGCGATAAACAACACCCGGTGGTTGTGGTCGGCGAGAAACGCCTGCAGCGCTGCGGCGGGGTGCTGCGCCCGGGCCTGGATTGCCAGCGGCGGCAACAGTTGGCTGTCGAAGTTGATGGGCGCGCTATAGCCTTTGCTACGTTGGGCGATCTCGTTCGACTGGTAGCGGATAGAGGCACCCTGTTTGAGTGCGGTGGAGAGTTCGTCCGGGCTGAGGTAGAGCTGCTGAGGTGGTAGCAGAGGACGCTCGATGTCGTGGCGGCGCTCTGCGAAGCGTTCCTCTACCTGTTGGAAAAAGGCTTCGGCCTGCTCCCGCACCCCTGCATCGATCATCAGCAGGCGATTTTCTGGCAGATAGTCGAAGAGTGTGGCGGTCTGTTCGAAAAACAGCGGCAGGTAGTACTCCAGCCCGCCGGGCAACCGGCCTTCGCTGACCTCCTGGTAGATCAGGCTGCGCTGCAGGTCGCCCTCGAACTGATTGCGGTAGTTGCGGCGGAACAGGGTGGTGCCAGCCTCGTCGAGGGGGAACTCGCGGGCCGGCAGCATGTGGATCTTGTCGATCTTCTCCAGCGAGCGCTGGCTCTCCGGATCGAAGGTGCGGATGGTCTCCACCTCGTCATCGAACAGGTCGATGCGGAAGGGCTGTTCACTGCCCATCGGGAACACATCCAGCAGCGAGCCGCGCACCGCGAACTCGCCATGTCCCAGCACTTGGGAGACGCACTGGTAGCCGCTGCGCTCCAGACGCCTGCGGGTCTGGTCCAGATTGAGTTGCTGACCGATGTCGATAATCAAGGCGTGGTGTTCGAGGAAGGATGGCGGCGGCAGACGCTGCATCAGGGTGCTGACCGGCAGCACCAGAATCGCCCGCTGGGTGCGCGGCAGTTGGTAGAGCGTCAGCAGACGTTGTGAGATCAACTCCGGCAACGGCGAGAAGACGTCGTAGGGGAGGGTCTCCCAGTCGGGTAGGGCGATCACCGGCAGGCCCTGCTCTTCGAGGAAGAACCCCAGCGCGCTTTCCAGCCGGTTGGCGCTCTGGACCTCATCGGTGACCACCAGCGTCAATCCCTCAAAGGCCTCTGCGCTGCGGGCGATTGCGAGCGCTATGCTGCTGCCACGCAACCCGCCCCACTGCAGACGCTCTGCGTCACCTTCAGGAAATGGGGGCTGGAAGGGGGAGTGAGGTCTGAGCTGTGCTGAGGTCATCAGAATTCCGTGCGATAAACAGGCGACGGAATTGTCGCATAAAGCGGTGTTTAAGGTTAGGAGGGGTCGGGGTCGTATTAAGGTAAACCCCTATAAGCATTCTTGATTACGATCAAGGTGACTCCACGAACAGGATGTGAGCATTCGCCTCGCGAAAGCTGAAGAATAAGAAGGAAATTCGCGCAGTTTGCGAAGCCATGCTGTCCCTGTCTAGTTGTATCTGTAGGGTTGGTGGGAGAAAACACTCCCAGCCTTTATCACTTTTTCCTGTCCGGGTTAATGATGTATTCCGAGTCGACTATCGCTTGTAGAAGTGTGTCGATACTGGAAGGTTCAATCATTTTTTCTGCTTCTGGTTGGTAACACGGATTGGATTGCAACGCTTTCGCTTTCCCTGATCAGGTTGTCGGTACCCTTACCGGCGTTCAACATTGCTGAGGAGATGAAAGCGATGAGAAAATGGTGGCTACTGGGGATTGGTGCCGCACTGCTGCTTACCCACGGGTTTGCAGTCGCGTCGGTCAAAGCCCCTCCGAAAGAGATGTCTACTGAAACCAAGGCGTGCGTTAAGTGCCATAAAAAGAATAACCCTGGCCTGATTCAGGCATGGGGTGCCAGCAAACACTATGGTGCCAATGTAGGTTGTTACGAGTGTCATGCGGCGGATGCCAAAGACCCGGATGCCTATATCCATGACGACAAGAAGGTGAAGAAACATATCTCGATTATCGTTTCACCTAAAGACTGTGCGAACTGTCATGAGGCTGAAGCGGCAGAGATGAAGAAATCTCACCATGCGGATGCCGGTAAGATTATGGGTTCTCTGGATAACCTGCTCGCAGAGGTTATTGAAGGCGATAGTGGCTTCATTACCGAAGGATTCCCTGAGGGTAACTCGGCAGCGGCAGTTAATGGTTGCTGGCAGTGCCACGGATCTCAGGTGAAGGTACTGAAGGATGGTCAACTGGATCCAGCGACTTGGCCGAACACCGGTATTGGTCGAATCAATCCGGATGGCTCCAAGGGTAGCTGCGCAGCTTGTCACTCTCGCCACCAGTTTTCTGCAGCACAGGCGCGTCAGCCTGAGAACTGCGGCAAGTGTCACATGGGGCCAGATCATCCTCAGATCGAGATCTACAACGAGTCCAAACACGGTATCGCCTATCGCGCAGACCGCGAGAAGATGAACATGGACAACGCCAAGTGGGTCGTGGGTGAGGACTACTACGTAGCACCAACCTGTGCTACCTGCCACATGAGTGCAACCAGAAAGCAGGGCATTACCCATGATGTGGGCGATCGTCTGAGCTGGAACAACCGTCCTCCTGTCTCCAAGAAGCAGGGTTGGGTTAAAGGTACCGTGGGATGGGAAGATCGTCGCGACAAGATGAAAGATGTCTGTAACGCTTGCCATGAAGAGAGTTGGACAGAGAACTGGTACACCCAGTATGACGGTCTGGTCGATCTCTACAACCGCAAGTATGGCGAGCCTGGGTTGAAGCTGATGAAGGCTGCCAAGCCGCTGATCAAAGGGCCAAAGTTCTCGAACAAGATCGACTTTATCTGGTTTGAGCTATGGCATCATGAGGGACGTCGTGCACGTATGGCGGCTTCCATGCAGGGGCCGGATATCACTCACTGGGAAGGTACTTACGATCTGGGTAAGAACTTCTACACCGAGCTGGTTCCTGAGCTGAAAGAGCTAATCGAGCATGGCAAGCACGGTAGTGCAGCCGACAAGAAGGCAGCAGAAAATCTGGCGAAGGTTCTGGATGAGGTGCTGAATATGGAAGAGCACAAGTGGTTCCTTGGCAAGATGGATCCGGCCAAGGCCAAGGCTCGTAAGGCACGTCAGGAAGAGTTTAAAAACCGTTACAAGGAACACTAAGTAACGTTTTAAAACGACTGTCTTTCTAGATGGAAAACCCTCCACCCCTTGCGGGGCGGAGGGTTTTTTTCTGGGTTGTGATTCTGTACGTGTGCGATGAAGTCATGCGCAATGCCTGATAATCAGTCCGGCACCTCCCACCCAAGAACCTTGCCTTCATCAAACCATACATAGCTGTGTAACTTGGAGCTTGGATGGTAGTACCAGCTGGTGAATATCTGTTGTTCAATTCGAGCCGGCTTGCCTAGCAGTTTCTGGATATCGTCGCTGCTCATCTCTCTCTTGATTCGTCGCCAGAGAATGGGGTCCTTCCAGCGATCTTTGGCGTTTGTCTCCTCCAATAATCGCTCAAGCGCAGTCACTCGATTTTCCAGATCAGTGATTCGCTGCTCCAGGCGCATCTCATCTGCAAGCGCTGAGTTGCAGATCAACACAGAGGCAACGAGTGGTGTAAGCAGTATTCTCAATGACTTTATGCGCCAATCTCTCTCCTTGTCAGGAAGAGATGCGTTGCATGAGATTCTTGAGAAGTTACGAAAGTTCTTCATGGCAACCTTTGGAATTTAGAGTCAGTTAGATTGGGAAGGGAGCTTTAGAACCCACTGAATGAGGCCCTATAATCAATCGGTTATGGGGTGCGGATCGGGTGTAATAGCAGTCTCTCTAGCAAACAACGGAACCCTGCTGCAGGCAGGGTTCAGAGGGAGCGAAACAGTTCTCGTGGGTGTTGGATCTGTCCGTTATCATTTGGGATCAACGGGGGAATGTGTAGTATCTGCTGGTTTTCCGTGATTTGCCCCCATCAGCTTCTTTCCCTTGTGGAGCTGATCCATGTTCAGGGCGTCGATTTTTTGCTGAATGACGATTTTGTATTCTTTAGCAATCTTCTGGTTGGGATCTAGCGCCAATGCTTGGTTCAGCATTGCTTTTGCGTATTCGAAGGCGCCTGAATGCTCATAGAGGAAGGCCAGGGTAATAAACAGTTTTGGGTCTTCAGGGGAGAGGGTGATTGCACTCTGCATGGTGCGGATTCCATTACTGTAATCCTGTTTCAATAGATAGACCCCCATCAACTTACGGTGTGCCTCCAGTGATTCTGGATTGTTCTCGATGACCTTTTGCAGAATTGATGCGGACTGATCCAGTAGCTCTGCTCTCTTCGGGGAGTCGATATCCAAAGGCAGCGCTTGGGAATAGAGCTTCATCGCTGCATGAATGCCAGTGTTTTCCTTGGTGATATCAGCGGAAGCCGCTGCTGTTTGAGAGAGTGTCAGGGTCAGTGCAAATACTGTGTGTGCAATGATTCCGTAGACCGTTTTCATTACTTTCCTCCTCAGTTGGAAATTGGTTTTTTTAACTTTGTTTTAATATCAGAGCCGGGTTTATTCTAATTGCATGAACAGTGTCCGTACAGAAATAGTAACGTATTGATTATTATTGATAAATATAGATTTTAATGGGTGCTGGAGGGAGTCTGTCTGCGTCAGCAGCAGACGCTACTCAAGCCGCTCTTACGGCAGATAACAAGTACTGGAGTGAGAACAAGCTTCAGCTGTCGGGGCGTTTCAAGAAGCGACTCGAACTGGTGCTGGAATTCGCCAAGTTATTTCTGCCTGACCAACTCTTTTTGCAGGTTGGTGGGCACCGCCTCATAGTGGCTGAACTCTATATTGTAGCTACCCTCGCCGCCGGTCAGTGCCTTGAGTTCAGTACTGTAGCTACCGAGTTCAGCCAGTGGCACTGAGCCACTGATGATGATCTCACCGTTGTTGCCGCTGTCGGTGCCGTTGATCTGGCCCCGTTTGGCTGCCAGATCACCCGCCAGATCGCCCATGCTTGAGTCAGGGGCGGTGATGGCGATATTTACGATTGGCTCGAGGATCACCGTTGCCGCCTTCTCCGCTGCCTCAAGGAACGCCTTCTTGCCGGCGGTGGAAAAAGCGATCTCTTTTGAGTCCACTGAGTGGTGTTTGCCGTCGAGCAGGGTGACACGGATATCCTGCATCGGGAAGCCAGCGATGGCACCTTCCTCGATAGCCTGACGCACACCTTTCTCCACTGCCGGGATGAATTGGCCGGGAATCGCACCGCCGATGACCTTGTTGGCAAACTCAAAGCCGCTGCCGCGCTCGAGCGGTTCGATACGCAGTGAGACCTCGCCGAACTGGCCGGCACCGCCGGTCTGTTTCTTGTGCCGGTAGTGCCCCTCAGCCGGTTTGGTAATGGTCTCGCGGTAGGCGATGCTTGGTGGGTGGGTCTCCACATCCACGTTGTAGTGGCGTTTCAGCCGTTCCAGCAGCACCTCCAGGTGCAGATTGCCGAGACCCCGCATCACGGTCTCGTTGAGGCTGCGATTGTGCTCGATGTGAAAGCAGGGGTCTTCATCCTGCAGTTTGTGCAGCGCATCGCTCAGTTTCTGCTCGTCACCGCGGCGGCTCGCTTCGATTGCCAGACCGAACAGGGGTAATGGGCATTCGATGGAGCGCAGATGGTGGTGGTCCTCATCGTGGGAGTCGTGCAGTACCGCGTCGAAATGGAGATCGTCGATGCGTGCGATGGCGCAGATGTCACCTGGCACCGCCTGTTCCACCTCGGTCTGCTGGTTGCCCTGCAGGCGATAGAGGTGGGTCGCCTTGATCGGCTTGCGGGCGTCGCCGATGAACAGCTGACTGTTGGGCTTGAGTTTGCCCTGGTGGACCCGGAAGATGCCGAGTTTGCCCCGGTAGGGGTCGTTGAAGATCTTGAAGACATGGCAGAGTGTGTGGAGATCGGGGTCGGGCCTGACCTGGATTGGTTGCATCTCTGCCCCTTCACCCTTCATGAAGGGGGGCGGATTGCCCTCGGTGGGATCTGGCATCAGACGACTGAAGAGGTGTAACAGCTCTTCGATACCGGCGCCGCTTTGCCCGGAGGCAAAACAGACCGGTACCAGATGGCCTTCCCGCAGTGCCTTTTCGAAAGGTCCGTGGAGCTGTTCCGGGGAGAGTTCCTCGCCCTGCTCTAGATAGACCTCCATCAGTGCCTCGTCGACCTCGACTACCTGATCGATAATGGCGCTGTGCGCCTCGGCCACCGAGGAGAAATCGGTGCTATCGCCGCCGGGCTGGAAGAAGCAGTCGATGACCCGCTGGCCGCCATTGGCGGGCAGGTTGATCGGCAGGCAGGCGTCACCAAAATTTTCCCGGATCGCACCGAGCAGCGACTGATAATCGACATCTTCGGCATTGATCTTGTTGATCACGATCATTCGGCAGAGGTTGCGACGCTTGGCGGCCTCCATCATGCGCTGGGTGATCGGCTCCACACCGGTTTGGGCGTTGATCACAACCGCTGCAGTTTCCACCGCTGGGAGGATGCTGATGCTGCGACCGATGAGGTCGGCATAGCCGGGGGTGTCGATCAGATTGATCAGTGTGCCGTCGCTGTGCAGGTGAGTGATGGCGATATCGAGGGAGTGCTGCAGCAGCTTCTCCTGATCGTCTGAGTCGCAGATGGTAGTGCCGCGCTCGATACTGCCTGGGCTGTCGATCATGCCTGCCTTGTGCAGCAGTGCCTCGATCAGGGTGGTCTTGCCTGCGTTGGCATGTCCGACCAGTGCGATATTGCGGATGTCGTGTGTGGAGTGGCTGGGCATCCTGCTACCTCCTTTGTGTCTCAGATGCTCATTATTTATAGCAACAGCTGAGATAGCAGACATTGAGCGGGGACAGCTCTGGGGTGAATTGTTGCGGAGAAAGTAGAGGGTAGGGGAAGCGCCCGGGTTAGCCCCGGGCGCTTGGGTGCTGTGTTCAGGGGTGGACCCTATCGATGATGATCTGCACGGTGGTTCCGCCAGTGGTAGTCACCGGGCTGATCTCGCCCTCAAAGTCGCCGAACTTGGCAGTGGGGCCGCCGGAGCGTGCAATCCGCGCTCCCACCTTTACCTGGGTAAAGTTTGACAGCTTCAGCTGCGGCATCATCGCCATGCTGTCATCGAGGGTTAGCTTCAGCGGCAGATCTTTCACCTGTTTGCGCGCGGCGGCCAGTGGCATTGGTGGCCCTTGCAGCGCCTTGGCATAGATGAAGACGGTATCTTCCGGACGTGCCTGTTTGAGCAGTTCCGGGTCGATGGAGACTTCAACGATAATGCCCGTGCCAGCCGCTGCCATTTCAGGGGCGTTGGCCGGAGTGTCGGTGGACTGTTTGATCGAGGGTAGTTTAGCCCGGCCACCGAGCTGTTCACGGGCATCGGCGATCGCGCTATCGATGCTGGCGAGATCATCACTCTCGGCGCCCAGGGCCTGCTTTGCCGCCTGCCACTGGCTAATCGCCTCTTGGTACTGGCCACGTTGATAGGCGACTATGCCCATCATCCAGCGTGCGCTGGGGTCTCCTGGGCTTAGGCTGACGGCCTTTTCGATGCGTGCTGCGGCAGCACCAGTGAAGTTATTGCCGGTCGATGCACCGACCGCTTCGGCGCTGGCGAGCAGTACGGAGACATTATCGGGAGCCAGTGCCACCGCCCGATCGAGGGCGGCGATAGCGTCGGGGTAGCGCTTCATCGAGAGATAGCTGCGCCCCAGCATCAGCCAGCCCTCCAGATTCTCTGGCTGCTCCTGCATCTTTTGTGCGAGCCGCGCCACCAACTCTTCCATGGGTGGTAGGTCTTTGGTGCTGGGGGAGGCGGGTGCGGCACCCGTTTGATTGGCCGCGAGTTGTGGGATGATCTGCGGGCTGCCGACGTTCAGATAGAGCGCGATGCCAACAAGTGGCACCAGCAGCGCCGAGGCGAGCGCCCAGCGCCCGCGGCTATCGGCCTGCGGCGAAGCCTCAGCCTTGCTATTCACATCCTGCAGCAGCCCCTTCTCCAGATCTTTGCGCGCGGCATCGTAGCGCACCTGGTCGAGCAAGCCGGCGTTGAGGTCGTCGTCCAGCTCCTGCAGTTGCTGTTTGAATACCTCCAGGTTGAGTTCATCAGAGGTGATGGTCTGGCTGATGTGGCTGCGCAGCAGTGGCAGCACGACAAAGCCCATGGCGAGCAGCGTGAGCCCCGCCGCGATGGTCCAAAAGAGAGTCATTTATCGCTGTTCCCGGGTTCAGACGATTGTTTGAGTAGGCTTTGCAGTCGTGCCTGCTCCTCCGCATCCAGCTCGGTTTCACTGGCCTGCTTCTTGCGCAGCAGGGTGCGTGCCAGTAGTACCGCGCCGATCAGCAGCAGGATCAGCGGGCCGAACCAGAGCGGATAGGTGGAGGGTTTGACCGGTGGGTCGTAGAGTACGAAATCGCCGTAACGGGCCACCATGAAGCTGAGGATCTGCTCCTTGCTCTGGCCCTGCTGCATCATTTCGTAGATCTCCTGGCGTAGATCCTGGGCCAGTTCGGCGTTGGAGCCGGCGATCGACTCATTCTGGCAGACCAGGCAGCGCAGCTTTTCTGTCAGCTCACGGAAAGCCTGGGTCTGTTGCGGATCGTCGAAGGTGAACTCAGCCAGGGTTCCGGCGCTGGCGCTGGCCGCAACCAGCAGCAGACACAGGGCGAAAATGGTGGAACGGATCATACTCCACCTCCCTGTTTTAGCTTTTTGACCAGTGGCAGGATCTGCTCGCGTATCAGTTCGATGGAGAGTGGACCGGCATACTTGTAGCGGATAATGCCATTGGCATCGACCACAAAGGTCTCGGGGGCGCCGTAGACCCCTAGGTCGATGGCGGTGCGACCCTTCTTGTCGAAGATATTGGCCATGTAGGGGTCTCCCAGCTGTTGCAGCCAGGTCAAGGCGCCAGCGCGATCATCCTTCCAGTTGAGGCCATAGATCTCCACCTGGTCCATGCGGCTGAGCTGTACCAGGGTCTTGTGCTCGGCGCGGCAGGAGACACACCAGGTGGCCCAGACGTTGAGCAGATAAACCTTACCACGCAGATCCTTGTCACTGATCATGACCGCGGGATCGCGCAGGCTCGGCAGGGAGAATTCCGGCACCTGCTTGCCGATCAGCGGCGAGGGGATCTCCCGCGGGTTCATGTCGAGCCCTTTGAAGAGGAAGGCGGCGATCACAGCGAAGATCGCCAGAGGGATGAGGAATCTGAGATAGCGGCCCATCAATTTGCCTCCACGATAGTCTTGGTACTTGCCGCCGGGACGCGCTGGGCGGCGCGCTTGCGGGCGGTGCGGTAGCGTCGATCGGTGATCGCTAGAATGCCGCCCAGTGCCATCAGCAGGGCGCCTAGCCAGATCCAGCGCACATAGGGTTTGTAGTAGAGACGCAGGCTCCAGTCGCCGTTGCCAAGGGGTTCACCCAGGGAGACGTAGAGGTCGCGGGTCAGGCCCCATTCGATGGCCGCCTCGGTCATTGGCCGGGTCTGCACGAAGTAGGTGCGCTTCTCCGGCTCCAGCACGGCGATCAGCTGACCCTCCTGGCTTACCTCGAAGCGTCCGCGATGAGCATTGTAGTTGGGTCCGGGGTAGTCGCTGACACCGCCAAACTTGAAGGTGTAACCGGCGATCTTGGCGCTATCGCCGGGTGACATGCGGACGTCGCTCTCGATGCCGTAGTTGGAGACTAGGGTGACGCCGACCACGAACATTGCGACGCCAAGATGGGCCAGCACCATGCCATAGTAGCTGCGTCCACCAGCGGCCAGATCCTTGAGAAAACCTGCCATGCCCTGCTTGTGCTTGAGGCGGTCTTTGACGCTGACCACATGGCTGGTGGCGATCCACATCGCCAGCCCCATGCCCAGTGCCACCCGCCACTCACCGCCGCTGAAGAACGGCAGCAGGGTGATCGCGCCGAAGGCGAGGCTGATCAGGAAAGCGGTGCGCAGCTGGCGTACCAGCTGTGTCGGCTCGCTGTGTTTCCAGCGCGCATGCGGGCCAATGCCGACGAACAGTGCGAGGAACGGGGTGAGCAGCACGAACATCTTGTTGAACCAGGGGAAGCCCACCGAGATCTTGCCCCACTGCATCGCATCATAGATCAGCGGTGCCAGAGTACCGAGCAGAACCAGCCCGGCGAACACCGACAGCAGTAGGTTGTTGGCGAGCAGGAACGACTCCCGCGAGACCATATCAAAACGTCCGCCGCCGGTGATGTAAGGCGCGCGCCAGGCGTAGAGCATCAGCGAACCGCCGATCACCACCAGCAGGAAGATCAAGATAAACAGGCCGCGGGCCGGATCGGCGGCGAAGGAGTGAACCGAGGTGAGTACCCCGGAGCGGACCAGGAAGGTGCCGAGCAGGCTCAGGGAGAAAGCGAACAGCGCCAGTAGCACGGTCCAGCTCTTGAAGGCGCCTCGTTTCTCGGTCACTGCCAGCGAGTGGATCAGTGCGGTGCCCACCAGCCAGGGCATGAAAGATGCGTTCTCTACCGGGTCCCAGAACCACCAGCCGCCCCAGCCAAGCTCGTAGTAGGCCCACCAGGAGCCCAACGCGATGCCGAGTGTGAGAAACACCCAGGCCACCGTGGTCCAGGGGCGCGACCAGCGTGCCCAGGCGGCGTCCAGCTTGCCACCAAGCAGTGCGGCGATGGCAAACGCAAAGGCCACCGAGAAACCGACATAACCCATGTAGAGTAGCGGCGGGTGGATCGCCAGCCCCGGATCCTGCAGCATCGGGTTGAGTTCGCGCCCTTCAAAAGGCACCGGAAACATTCGGTCGAAGGGGTTGGAGGTGAGCAGCATGAACAGCAGAAAGCCGATGCTGATCATGCCCATCACTGACAGTACCCGCGCCACCATCGGTAGTGGCAGGTTGCGGCTGAAAGTGGCGATGGCAGCGCTCCAGGCGGAGAGCAGGAAGGCCCACAGCAGCAGCGAGCCCTCGTGGGCACCCCACACCGCCGAGACCTTGTAGATATCGGGCAGTTTGGTGTTGCCGTGCTGAGCGACATAGAGCACCGAGAAGTCGTTCTGCAGAAAGGCGTTGGCCAGCACCACCAGGGCGATGCTGAGAAACAGCAGCTGCCCCCAGGCCAGCGGCCTCGACAGCGCCATCTGTGCTGAGGAGTTGGTGTAGGAGCCGGTAAGGGGAATGATTGCCTGGATGATCGCCAGGCTGAGCGCCAAGATCAGCGCATAGTGGCCGATTTCTGGTATCACTGGATCTGTACCTGCTGCTGCATCTTGTTCACACCCTCTTCGTGGCTGGTCTTCAGGGCGGCGGCCACCTCAGGCGGCATGTAGTTTTCGTCGTGTTTGGCCAGTACTTCACTGGCGATGAAAGTGCCTTCCGGGTTGAGTTGCCCCATTGCGACTATGCCCTGGCCCTCGCGGAACAGATCGGGCAGGATGCCGGTATATTCGACTGTTACAGTGGCCTTGTTGTCGGTGACGGTGAAGGCGGTGGTGAGCCCGTCCGGTTTGCGTTTGACGCTGCCTGTTGTCACCAGTCCGCCGACCCGGAATGGGTGGCCGGTGGGGGCCTCGCCGGCAACTACCTCACTGGGGGAGAAGAAGAACATCAGGTTCTCATCGAAGGCGTTGAGCGCCAGCCAGGCGGCAACGCCGATACCGGCGACCATCATGCCGATCAGGGTGAGGCGTTTCTTGCGGATCGGATTCATTGCTGTTTTCTCCTGTCCCGACGGATCTTGCGGGCAATGTCATTCAGGGTGCGCTTGCGCTGCAATAGCGGCGCGATAAAGTGCACGAGCAGGATGACGAAGGTCAGCCCGTAGGAGGGCCAGACATACATGGCGTAGCCGCCCATGTTGAAAAATTCGCTCATTTTACCTCAGCCTCCACCAGCTCCCGCACCCAGCGGGTGTTGCGCTCACGCTCGAGGATTTCGGCACGCGCGCGCATTAGGACCACGGCGCCGTAATAAAGTTTAAAAGAGATCGACATAATCAGCAGCGGGATCAGCATGCTGGTGCTCATGGCAGACTTGCCGCTCATGGTCACTGAAGAGGTCTGATGCAGGGTGTTCCACCACTCCACGGAGAAGTGGATGATCGGGATATTGACCACCCCTACTAGGGCCAGGATCGAGATCGCCCGGGCTGCCACCCGCTTGTCTTCGATGGCACTGTAGAGGGCGATGATGCCGAGATAGAGGAACAGCAGCAGCAGCTCAGATGTGAGTCGTGCGTCCCAGACCCACCAGGCACCCCACATCGGCTTGCCCCACAGGGAGCCCGTGACCAGCGCCAGAAAGGTGAAAGAGGCGCCTATCCCGGCGCTGCTGATGATGATGATCTCAGTCATCTTGATCCGCCAGACCAGGCTGATCAGTCCGCCAACCGCCATCACTATATAGATGAACATTGACATCCAGGCTGCCGGCACATGGATATACATGATGCGATAGCTCTCACCCTGCTGATAATCAGCGGGGGCGACAAACAACCCGTAGTAGAGGCCGGCAAGCAGAGTCAGCAGGAATGAGACGGCAAACCAAGGGATCATCTTGCCGGCGACATTATAAAAGTAACGGGGCGAGCCCATTTGGTGAAAGAATCGAACGATCATATCAACTCAGACTGATTCTCAGAGAAGCGGCGGTGGCCAGCGGGGCCAATGCCAGGGAGCCAACCAGCATGGCAGCCAGGATGGAGATCTGTGCAGTGGTGGGGATGCCAACGATCGCGGTCTGCACCGCATCGGTGGCAAAGATCAGCACTGGCACATAGAGGGGCAGCACCAACAGCGACAGGATCACCCCGCCGCGTCGTAGTCCCACGGTCAGCGCCACCCCGAAAGAGCCGATCAGGCTCAGCACCGGGGTGCCCAGCACTAGGGTCAGCATCAGCGTGCCGATCGCCTCAGTTGGGATGTTCAGCATGATCGCCAGCAGTGGTGCGACGATGAACAGCGGCAGCCCGGTGATCAGCCAGTGGGCGAGGATCTTTGCCAGCACCAGGATCGAGACCGGGTGGGCGCTGAGCATGAACTGCTCCAGCGAGCCGTCTTCGAAATCGGAGCGAAACATGCTGTCGAGTGAGAGCAGAGCGGCCAGCAGGGCGGCCACCCAGACCACCCCCGGCCCCACTGCCTGGATCAGTTTCGGATCGTTGCCGATGCCGAGGGGGAACATGGCGCTCACTAGAACGAAGAACAGCAGCGGATTGATCATCTCTGATCGCCGCCGGTAGGCGAGGGTTAGGTCGCGCTTCAGCAGTAGGCCAAAGGCGCTGGTAAGAGAGAGTGTGCTCATCGTTCGGAGAGGTTGATCCTGACCAGGTCGACCTTCTGGAAGCCGATGCGGTGGTGGGTGGTCATGGCAGCCATGCCTCCGTTGCGCAGATGGTTCTCGAATAGCCGTTCCATATGCTCTATGCCTTTGCGGTCGAGGGAGGTGAAGGGCTCGTCGAGGATCCACAGTTTCGCCTCGGTGACCAACAGCCGGGCGATGGCGAGACGGCGCTGCTGGCCCGCCGACATGTTGCGGGTCGGTACATCTTCGAAGCCGTAGAGGCCAACCTGGTCCAGAGCGTCCTCCAGGGAGATGCCCTCTTTTGCCTTGCCCAGGCCGCGGGCGATGCGCAGATTTTCCAGCGGGGTGAGATCGAGTTTGCTGCCGTCTTTGTGCCCCAGATAGGAGATATGCTCATGGAACTCGGGGCCAAGTTTGAATATGTCCTCGCCCTGCCACAGCAGTTGTCCCGATTCCGGCAGCCGGATACCGCAGAGGATACGCAGCAGCGAAGTCTTGCCGCTGCCGTTGCGGCCCTCCAAAACCAGTGCCTGACCGGGATTGATGCAGAAGCTGAGGTCTTCAAATAGCACTCGGTCGTCACGGATGCACTCCAGTGATCTGGCCTCGAAGACAGGTGTTGCTGTGGGGTTGGGGGCGCTCGATGTCACGTCTGTGTGCCGATGTCTAGGGAACCTCTGAACGAATCTGCTTCGTTTAGGGATCCCCTAGCTTGCATCCGCTTTATTCTGTTGTGCTAAATGGTTGGTCGAACAGGCCGAAATCCGCTAGGCCGCAACCATACCCGATCGCTCTGGGCCACTCAACCGTACAAAACACCATTTTATTGGCTGGGGGAGTGCGAGGCGTGCCTGTCAACCAGGCGGTAGTGTGCGCTGTCCCTGTCGCAAGCTGTTTCTTGGGAGCTACTAATTAATGGGTATGTTGTTGTATTCATGGGTGGGTATCTCGCTGAAGTAGAATATAGAAATATTCAGCCTGCCTAATATGCCATTGACAATTGTCAACGTAAAAAGCACCCGCTTGGTGAAACATGGAAACCGTCAGTTCTCCAGTTGACCAGGGGTCCGTTCTGATTGAGACTCGTGCTCCTGGCTTGGAGCCTAGTTATTCAGAAGGAGCCGAGGTTTATGGATATTAGGGTCACAGTCCATCCTCATCAGACCTTTATCTCTAAGTGTGATCCGTTCAACGGGTTGGCGCAGGAGATTCTGGAGTTCTTGGAGGCCGGAGCCAGTGTGTTGGCATTCAAGCGCGGCCAGCTGGTCTATGACAGTGGGTCGACTTCAGCCGGATTTTATCTGGTGATGTCGGGCCAGGTGAAACAGAGCATTTTTTCTGCGGATGGCGCTGAGCGGGTGATTCGTATCATCTCGCGGGGGGGGGCTTTCGGTGCGTCGACACTCTTTACGGAGCAGCCGGCACGTGTCACTACCTATGCCATGTTAGATGGTGAGGCGTTGGTGTTGCGGCGGGCGTTGATACGAGAGGCGGTGCAAACCTGGCCTGAGTTTGCCGACAGAATGCTGCGTCATATGAGCGTTAAGTTGTATGGATTGGTTGGGGATCTGGAGACCTGCTGCCTCAAGTCCGCCACGCAGCGGGTCGCGAGTTATCTCGCCGGGATAGCGGCCGACAAATCGCCTCACGAACTGGTCATCGAGGTGACCCTTCCTGCCCCCAAGTCGGTTGTCGCCTCGACACTCGATCTGACGCCGGAGACTTTTTCTCGTGAACTGCATCGGCTCTCCGCTAACGGACTGATCCAGGTCAGCCGTAATCGGGTTGCAATCCATGACCTGGATCGATTGCGCTGCCTCGATTGTCGAGGGTGACTATCTCATAGGCAGGGCCAGTGGCTGGCGTAGGTGTTATTCTGAGCTGGCGAAATTGAGTGAGGCCTGATCTTTGAAACGGTCGCTTTTGCTGCGTCTCGGGATTGCAATGGCAACCATCTTTGCCCTTGCAGTCATAGGTATGCTCAGCTCGGTGTTCATCGCTGACACCAGTGAGGGATTTGCCGCGGCGATCAATCAGGCTGGCACCCTGCGCATGCAGTCCTACCGCATTGCCAGCAGTATGGCGAACGGCATTCCTGGTGATATGCCAAGGAGTGGCGAGGTGACCCGCAAGCTGGTTGCAGAGTTCGAGCGCCGCCTATTCAGCCCGCGTATCCATACCGTATTGACTAAAGGTCCTAGTGAGTCTGTGACCCAGGCCTACAACAGGGTGGAGAAGCGGTGGCAGTGGGAGATCCACCCCAACCTCAAGGTCTATCTTGAGCTGACCTCTGCGGCATTTGGCGAGCGGGGCATCGCGCAGCAGATTGCCCAGCAACGTCACTACTATCTCTCCCATGTCGATAGTTTTGTTGACAATATCCACCATTTTGTCGAGGCGCTTGAGCTTGATGCCGAGGCGCAGAATCGTCAGCTCAGGCTGATCCAGCTGGTCGCTCTGATGCTGACCCTATTTGTGGCGCTAGTCAGTATCTATCTCACCAAACGTACCGTGCTCAATCCGCTCAAAGATCTATTGGTCTGTGCCCGGGCGGCGCGACGTGGAGATTTCTCAGTGCGCAGTCATCATTCGAGTGAGGATGAGTTGGGGCAACTGGGAGATGCCTTCAATGTGATGGCGGCGGATCTCTCGAAGCTCTATGAAGGACTTGAGGCGCGGGTCAGGGAGAAGACCCTTAATTTGGAGCGAAGCAATCGCTCGCTGGAGCTGCTCTATATCACCGCCAAGCGCTTCAGCGACTCCTCCCTGAGCGACGAGGTGCTGAAGTCTCTGATCCACGATATCGAACAGGCGATGGGGGTGCGCAGTGGGACCATCTGCCTGGGGCAGGTGGGGGACAGGCAGGCCTTCCGCCTCGCCTCCACCAGTCCGGTCGATATCGAGCGGCAGATATCGGGAGGAGGGGACTGTTCGCGCTGTCTCGGTAACGGCGAAACCCATACTTTTAAAGTAGATTGTGAGGGGGGCGAGTGCGTCAACGTCTTCTCCACGGCGATCCGCGATCAGCAGCAGCAGTATGGGGTGCTGCTGGTGGAGTTTAATGTTGAGCAAGAGCTGGAGGAGTGGCAGCAACGGCTGTTGGAGACGGTCGCCAGCCATATCGCGATGGCGATCAATTTGTCGCAGCGGGTCTCGCAAAACCGTATGCTGTCGCTGCTGGAGGAGCGCAGTGTGATCGCCCGCGAATTGCATGACTCTCTGGCTCAATCGCTCTCCTATCTAAAGATCCAGGTGAGTCGGCTGGAGAAGGCGGTCTCGGAAGAGCAGGCGAAGGATGATCTGCTGTTGATCTCCGGTGTGTTGCGCTCCGCACTGAATGGCGCCTATCGCCAGCTGCGGGAGCTGCTGACCACCTTCCGTCTGCGGATGAGCGAGGCGGGGCTTGGGGCGGCTTTGGATGAGACAGTGCGCGAGTATCGTGAGAGGGGCGGCCTGGAGATTGAACTGATTGATCGCATCGCCAACTGCCGCTTCAGTCCGAATGCCGAGATCCATGTCATCCAGATCATCCGCGAGGCGTTGTCGAATGTGATCCGCCATGCCAATGCCACCCGTGCTCTGGTCAAGATCGAATGTGATATGGACGGCATTGTCACCATCCTGGTGGAGGATGACGGCGTCGGCATCGGCATTGATGAAGAGGGCGACATGATGCAGCACTATGGCCTGCCGATTATGCAGGAGCGTGCCAACTGGCTGGGGGCCGAGCTGATGATTAACGAGCCGGAGAGCGGCGGTACCCGCGTCCTGCTGAGCTTCTCCATCGCCGACAGTGACCATACGCTCTCCCACGAAAACCTAATCCAGAAAATAAGCTATGAATGAGCAGCAGACCTACTCCGTTCTCGCCATTGACGACCATCCACTGTTTCGCAAGGGGGTGGCAGATCTCATCGACATGGAGGCGTCGCTACAACTCATTGGTGAGGCTGCTAACGGCGAGAATGGACTGCGCCTAGCAGTTGAACTGAACCCCGATCTGATCCTGCTGGATATCAATATGAAGGGGATGAACGGGATCGAGACCCTCAAGGCGATCAAGCAGATGGAACTCGACTCACGCATCCTGATGTTGAGCGTGTCGGACAACGAAGAGGATGTGGTGGCCGCGCTACGACTTGGCGCCGATGGCTATTTGCTCAAGGACATGGAGCCGGAGGATATTCTCGAGTGTTTGCGCAGTGCGGTGCAGGGCAAGGTGGTGATCAGTGATCGCCTGACACAACTGCTGGCGCGAGCCCTGCGGGAGGAGGCGGAAGCCCCTAAGGCCCTGGCCGAGGTAGAACTGACCGCACGGGAGCAGGAGATTCTAGGGCTGATCTCCTGCGGCATGAGCAATCGCTTGATCTCCAAGGAGTTGGATATTAAAGAGGGAACGGTCAAGGTGCATGTCAAACATCTGCTGAAAAAGCTCAACCTCCATTCCCGGGTGGAGGCTGCAGTGTGGGCGCTGAAAAATCTGGAAAAGTAATTCAATCCGGATGGCATGATTGGGCGTGAGACTAAAAAATTGTGGTAAACCTCAATAATTGAATCGTTCCAGTGAGAAGTGGCTGTTCTGAATGGATCGTTCAATAAAATGATATATAAAAAGGACGGATATACCAAAAAATAGGTAATTGATATCAAAAACTGGGTATTTGCGCGCTACCAAATAATGGGCATCTCATTGATTGTTAAGTAAATTATTTATTTTTTATGAATGCATTATTGATTGATATCAAAGCTGCGCGTACTCATTAGTGACAGGATTTCCCTAATCCGTTGGGGGTATCTTTTGTGACAACATCAATCAACAGGATACAGCTGCTTCGAGGCGATCTTCGGGGCTCTCGTCAAATTGTTCGGCCACCCTGGGCGCCGGATGAGTTTCGCTTTGTTGATGCATGCGAACGCTGCGATGCGTGCATCGCAGCCTGTTCCGAAACCATTCTCAAGCGCGGCCAGGGCGGTTTTCCAGAAGTCGATTTCAGTCAGGGCGGCTGCACCTTTTGTGGCGATTGTGTGAAGGCCTGCACCCATGGGGTGCTGGCCTTTTTTGATGATCTCGAGCAGGCACCCTGGAACCTCATCGCGCAGATCCAGGACAACTGTCTTTCACTCAACGGGGTTGTCTGCCGCAGCTGTGGGGAGGCCTGCGATGACTCGGTGATCCGCTTCAAGCTGGAGATTGGTGGCAAGGCGCGCCCGCTGTTGGACGAAACTGAATGCACTGGCTGTGGCGAGTGCATCGCCATCTGCCCCACTCAATCCATTCAAATCCATAGGCTGCCGGAGACGGCGGTGACAGAAGCACAAGCATCCGTGGGAGGAGCTAAACAAGCATGAATATCTGTAGTCTGGTAGTCCATACCAAGCCGGAGAATGGAGCTGTTGTCTCTCAGCGATTGGCGGAGATGACAGGTGTCGAGGTCCACGGAGGTGAGGATGTCGGCAAGCTGATCGTGACGGTTGAGGATGAGGGGGAAGAGCTCTCACCTGTCTCCGACACGATGAACGCGCTTAGAGATGTAGAAGGGGTCGTTAGCACAGTTTTGATTTATCACTATGGTGGTGAAGAATCAATGGAGGAGATGAAACGTGAAATTAACTAGACGTGATTTTATTAAGAGCAATGCAGTCGCTGCAGCGGCTTCGGTGGCAGGTGTAACCCTGCCGGCGATTAAAACCGCTACGGCAGCCGAAGGTGATGATGGTATCCGTTGGGATAAAGCAGCCTGCCGCTACTGCGGTACCGGTTGTAGCGTTCTCATGGGTGTCAAAGACGGCAAGGTTGTGGCCAGTCAGGGTGACCCTGATGCGCCAGTCAACAAAGGCCTGAACTGCATCAAGGGTTATTTCCTGCCGAAGATTCTCTACGGAAAAGATCGCCTGACCACGCCGATGCTGCGCAAGAAAAACGGCAAGTACGATAAGAACGGCAAGTTCGAGGCGGTTTCCTGGGACGAGGCGTTCAAGACGATGGCCGAGAAGTGGGTGGCAGCCCGTAAGGCTAAGGGTCCGAAGGGTGTCGGTATGTTTGGCTCCGGACAGTGGACCGTTTGGGAAGGCTATGCCGCATCCAAGCTTATCAAGGCGGGCTTTCGTTCCAACAGCCTCGATCCCAATGCTCGCCACTGTATGGCGTCTGCTGTAGGTGCTTTCATGCGCGGGTTCGGCATTGACGAGCCCATGGGCTGCTATGACGATCTGGAACACGCCGATGTATTCGTGCTCTGGGGTGCCAACATGGCAGAGATGCACCCGATCCTCTGGTCACGTCTTACCGACACGCGTCTGACCAAGCCGGGCTGTGAAGTGCATGTGCTCTCCACCTATAAGCATCGCTGCTTTGAGCTGGCTGATAATGGCATGGTGTTTACACCACAGACCGATCTGGCGATCGCCAACTACATCGCCAACTACATCATCCAGAACAAGGCCTATAACAAGGACTTCATTGGTAAACATGTCAACTTCAATATCACGACGACTGATATTGGTTATGGCCTGCGTCCCAGTGATCCCAGGCAGAAGGCGGCCAAGAACCCCAATAAGGGCAAGTTCAATAAGGTCAGCTTCGAAGAGTATGCAAAGGCTGTTTCGGAATACACCCTTGAAAAAGCCAGCAAGATGTCCGGCGTGCCGAAGAAGAACCTGGAACGTCTGGCCAAAGCCTATGCCGATCCCAACAAGAAGGTCTCTTCTTACTGGACCATGGGTATGAACCAGCACACACGTGGTGTGTGGATGAATGGCCTGGTCTACAACATCCATCTGCTGATGGGCAAGATCTCCGAGCCTGGCAATAGCCCCTTCTCACTGACCGGTCAGCCTTCTGCTTGTGGCACCGCCCGCGAGGTAGGCACCTTCACCCATCGTCTGCCGGCTGACCTCGTCGTCAAGAAGGACGCACATTGCAAATTCGCCGAGAAGATATGGAAGTTGCCGGAAGGCACTATTCCCCGTGCCAAGGATCCGGTCATGGGCAAGACTTTGATTCATGCGGTTGCCATGCATCGTGCGCTCAAAGACGGCAAGATGAACTGCTTCTGGGTGATGTGTAACAACAACATGCAAGCCGCTGCCAACATGAACGATGAGTCCTATCCTGGTTGGCGCAGACCCGAAAATTTCATCACCGTTTCTGATCCCTATCCGACGGTATCGGCCCAGGCTGCTGACCTGATCCTGCCGACCGCCATGTGGATTGAGAAGGAGGGCGCCTACGGTAACGCCGAACGTCGCACTCAGTTCTGGCGCCAGCAGGTTGCTGCTCCTGGCGAGTCCAAATCTGACCTGTGGCAGCTCATGGAATTCTCCAAGTATGTCAAAGTGGAAGATGTATGGCCGGAGGATCTTATCGCCAAGAAACCAGAATATGCCGGCAAGAGGCTTTACGACGTTCTCTACACCAATGGTCAAGTCGACAAGTTCCCGAAACAGAAGGTGACCGACTCTGATGGCAACGAGTATGCCAACGATGAGATGGACCACTTCGGTTTTTACGCACAGAAGGGTCTGTTCGAAGAGTACCGGCTGTTCAACTCCGCGCCCAACATTCTCAAGAAGGGCCATGAGATGGCCGAGTTTGATGCCTATCATAAAGCACGCGGTATCCGTTGGCCGGTAGTTAACGGCAAGGAGACACTGTGGCGTTTCCGCGAAGGTTACGATCCGCATGTGGCCAAAGGCAGCGGTGTACAGTTCTACGGCAGGAAGGACAAGAAGGCGAACATCATCTTCGGTCCCTACGAGCCAGCGGCAGAGAGTCCAGACAAGGAATACAATCTGTGGCTCTGCACCGGTCGTGTTCTGGAACACTGGCACTCAGGTTCCATGACCCGGCGTGTGCCCGAGCTCTATCGTGCCGTACCGGATGCCGTGGTTTTCATGAGCAAGAAGGACGCCAAGAAGCGCAAACTGCGTAATGGGCAAATGGCCAAGATCACTTCGCGTCGTGGCGAGATTGTCTGCCGGGTGGATACCAAAGGGCGCAACAAGGTGCCGGATGGGTTGGTCTTCATCCCCTGGTTCGACGCCGGTCGTCTGGTCAACAAACTGACCCTCGATGCCACTGATCCGCTCTCGAAAGAGACGGATTACAAGAAGTGTGCGGTGAAGATCAGTAAGGCCTAGGCGGACAGGATCCGGTCTGGTTCGCCAGACCGGAGATCGTCATAACTGAAAAAACGCGTAATCGATAGCAACCCAACAAGTCAGTAATGTCAGATACAGACAAAAAACATGAGATGAACCGACGGCAGTTCCTGGGCAACATGCTCAAGACAGCCTGTGGGGTCGGATTGGTCGGCATGGGTCTGGGGATCTACTCCAATAGAGCCTCAGCCCTGCCTGCCCACTATATCCGGCCACCGGGTGCGCTGCCGGAAGAGGACTTTCTGGGTGCCTGTATCCGTTGCGGGTTGTGCGTACGGGACTGTCCGTACGACATCCTGTTCCTTGGTGAGGTTGGTGACGACGTGGCAACGGGGACTCCTTATTTCGTAGCCCGCACCGGGCCTTGCGAGATGTGTGAGGACATCCCCTGTATCGTCGCCTGTCCGACCAATGCCTTGGATCATGGTCTCACCAATATCGAGGACTCCCGTATGGGGCTTGCGGTGGTGGTGGATCAGGAGACCTGCATTGCCTTTCACGGTCTTCGCTGTGAGGTCTGTTTCAATGTCTGCCCAATTCGGGGTAAAGCCATAACGCTGAATATGCAGCACAACGTCAGGTCAGGAAAGCACGCGCTGTTCATACCAGTGGTGCACTCCGACGCCTGTACCGGCTGCGGTCTCTGCGAACGGGCCTGCATTCTGGATGAGGCGGCAATCAAGGTGTTTCCGACCGATCTAGCGAAGGGCGAACTGGGTAAACATTACCGGCTTGGCTGGAAGGAGAAAGAGAAAGCGGGTGAGGCCTTGGTCACGCCGGACGTAGAGCATCAGTACAACCTCCCCGAGGGGGTACGCTACGACCTGCAGGGCGAAGGGCTGATCATCGAAGAGAAACCGGAGGAGACGCCGTTCTCTTCCAATCCTCTGGACACACTCAATAGCGGTTTTATGGATGACAAGTAATGGTTGATCTGACGACATTAGGTGACGATTCCATTGCGGCCAAGGGCTGGATCAAGGCCCATAAATGGCTGATCCTGCGCCGTTTGAGTCAACTGGGGATACTCGCCCTGTTCCTCGCCGGCCCCATCTTCGGGGTGTGGATTGTGAAAGGTAATCTGGCCTCAAGTCTGACGCTGGACATATTGCCACTGACCGATCCGCATGTGCTGCTGCAAGCGGTACTTTCCGGTGTGGTACCCGAGACTGCCGCCATCATAGGTGTGGTGCTCGTGCTGCTCTTCTACTTCGTAGTTGGCGGACGGGTCTACTGTTCCTGGGTTTGCCCGGTGAATATGATCACCGATCTGGCTAGCTGGCTGCGTCGAAAACTGGGTATCAGGACGACCTCTCAGATCTCCCGTAATGCCCGTTACTGGATGCTTGCCTTGACTCTGATTCTGCCGTTGGTGGTATCCGGGGGCATCGTCTGGGAACTGATCAACCCGGTCTCCATGATGTTTCGAGGTATCGTCTTCGGAATGGGGGCGGCCTGGATGGTGATATTGGGGGTCTTTCTCTTTGATTTGCTGGTGGCCAAGGAAGGGTGGTGTGGGCGTCTCTGTCCGGTCGGTGCTTTCTACAATTTGATTGGAAAGCGAAGCCTGTTGCGGGTCAACGCCAGCAACAGGGCGGAGTGCAATGACTGCATGGAATGTTTCGTTGTCTGCCCCGAACCGCAGGTGATCAAACCGGCATTGAAAGGGGCAAGCAAGGGCATAAGCCCGGTGATCCTCTTTTCCGATTGCACCAATTGTGGACGTTGTATCGATATTTGCGCGAAAGATGTTTTTAGTTATGGCGGTCGTTCTGTCTCCGAGGTCAAAAGGTTGAACCCCGAGGTGATTGAGAAACAGGGGGCCCGTGCCTGATGGGTCTGCTTATGAATTCGCAACTCACATATAGAGTGATGATGGAGAATGAAATGAAGAAAACTATTCTGGTCATGATGGTGGCACTGCTGACTCTGTTCTTTACAGCATCAGCCATGTCGGAAGTAATGTCTCTGCGTGGTAATGACGATCTTGAGGCAATGGCCGTAACGCCCGCGAAGAAGAAGGTTCAGTCTGTCAAGGGAGGTATTGCCCGCAGCTATAAACAGCAGCCGCCGATGGTCCCGCACAAGATTGACAAATATAAGATCAATCTGAAGAACAATGGCTGCCTGAAGTGCCATAGTGAGAAAACCTATAAGAAAGAGAAGGCGCCAAAAGTGGGTGACAGCCATTATGTGACCCGTGATGGCAAGACCTTGAGCACAATCTCTAGTCGTCGCTACTTCTGCAACCAATGCCATGCCCCACAGGTGGGTGCAGAGCCTTTGGTACAGAATATGTTCGAGGGTGCGAAGTAAGGTATATTTCCGCAGTTGATGCGTTCCCATCCGACGGATGGGAACGCATTTTTTCTATCGCTTTTTACAGAAATCCAGGTAATAAAACATGAGTAATGGCAAGAAAATGGGGGGGTTCACCCTGATTCTGATTGGAATCGTAGCGGGTGTTGTTCTCTGGGGTGGTTTTAATACTGCTATGGAGGCGACAAATACTGAAGAATTCTGCATCTCTTGCCATGAGATGGAACAGGCTGTTTACCAGGAATTGCAAGAGACCATTCACTTCAGCAATCGTACCGGTGTGCGCGCTACCTGCCCGGACTGTCATGTGCCTAAGGAGTGGATCCATAAAGTTATCCGCAAGATCAAGGCCAGTAATGAGCTCTATCACAAGATGCTGGGTACCATTGATACAGTGGAGAAGTTTGAAGAGAAGCGTCTAGAATTGGCTAAGAATGTCTGGCGCACCATGAAGGAGACCGACTCCCGTGAGTGTCGCAACTGCCACAATTTCGACTCCATGGACTTTGATCGCCAGGAGGAGCGTAGTGCTAGTCGGCACGACGAAGCGATTGAGGCAGGGTACACTTGTATTGACTGCCACAAGGGTATTGCCCATTCTCTGCCGGAAGGTTACGACCCAGCCGAGGATCTGCCGGGTGGGGAAGAATAGACGGAGAGCATAAGAAGAGAGGCCGCCACTTGGCGGCCTTCTTTTTTTGGCACCTTTTTTGCCTTTTTATTGCCAATACAGAAGTAATGTAGGGCAATCTCCAGTAATCAAAGGCGTTTACAGAACCTGCTGACAGCTTGGTGGTGATGTGGATTGAACGAACTGTTCACATCTGTTCAATGACCAGTGGCATTCTGCAGGAATTGTTCAGAAAGGATGATTGCTTTAAAAATTATTGACTTATAGAGACAACATTTGACCCTGAACAAGTTGCTCGCAGGTCGCTTCAGGTAGAAAATGAATAAATAATCATTCCAACAAGAGACGCACCGATGCCCATGCTAAGAGACCCGTTTGGACGAAACATCGAGTACCTCCGTCTTTCGGTTACCGATCGGTGCGACTTTCGTTGTTTCTACTGTCTGCCCAAGGGCTTCAAGGATTTCACCCCACCCAATACTTGGCTGACGCTGGATGAGATTGAGCGCCTGATTCGGGTCTTTTCCGAGATGGGCGTCAGCAAGGTGCGATTGACCGGCGGTGAGCCACTGGTGCGCAAAGACCTGCCAGAGCTGGTGCAGCGTTTGGGTGCGTTGCCACAGATCGAAGATCTCTCCCTCAGCACCAACGCTTCCCAGTTGGAAAAGTATGCTGACTCGCTCAAACAGAGCGGGGTCAGCCGGATCAACGTGAGTCTCGACTCTCTCGATCGGGAGCTTTTTCGGCACATCACCCAAGGGGATCTGGATAAGGTTCTGGCTGGCTTGAAGGCTGCCAAGCGGGCCGGCATGAATCCAATCAAGATTAACATGGTGGTGATGAAGGGAGTGAACGACCATGAGATAGGTGACATGGTCGACTTCTGTTTGCAACACGATTTCACTCTGCGCTTTATCGAGACCATGCCGGTGGGTGAGACCGGTAAAAACGCCACTGATCGATACGTCGATCTGCGCGAGGTCCGTAAAGAGCTGGAGCGGCGTTTCGTGCTGGAGCCGGCCGCCATGCGCGGTGCCGGGCCCGCTTCCTACGTCAGGGTCGCCGATACCGATCTGCGTATCGGTTTCATCACTCCGATGTCCCAGCATTTCTGTGAGACCTGCAATCGGGTGCGTCTCTCTATAGAAGGTACGCTCTATCTCTGCCTGGGCAAACATGACAACGCTGAACTGCGTCCGCTGTTGCGGCAGGGGATTAGCGATGAGGGTCTGAAGGAGGCGATCTTCGAGGCGATCTCACGCAAGCCGGAGCGGCATGAGTTCAATGAAAATCCGGGGGAGGTTATGCGGGTAATGTCCCTCACCGGCGGCTGAATCGGAAGCCGCCAGCGAGGCAGGAGTTGCTTAGAGACGGATGCCAGTGGGAGCAGTGGTTTTCCCCGAATTTTTCACTGTTCCGTTGTGAGCGATGTCCTTAATCTCGAAACTGCGGTCCGCTTGGCTCGATGTCTGCCAGACAAGTGTTGCCGAAAAAGCAACGGCAAATGCGAGCAGATATTTCATATAACCCTCCGGAAAGCCTTTTTGGCGTTTTATTCGGTTCTTTTCGACCGATGCTTTTTATGCGCATATCCTGCGCAACCGGAATATACGATAAATCGTTCCTAAATTCCACCCCTTGTTCCTAAGTATTTTGTGACCAGATTCCGGAAAATGAACTCGCTGTGCGAGTTTAATCCAGGATGATGTAAATCTTGCCTGCCTCCTCCTTGACCGGATAGGTCGCAATCGGGTCAGTTGCGGGCTCCTCCATCGGTTCTCCTGTTTTCAGGCTGAAGCGGCTGCCATGCAGCGAGCATTTAATCATGTCTTCCTGGATACACCCCAGATAGAGTGGGACCTCTTCGTGGCTGCAGAGATCATCCACTGCATAGTGGGTTCCGGCCAGATTCGCTATCAAGTAGCGCATGCCATCAATCTCCACCCGTTTCATCTTGCCTGGGGCAATCTCACCCAGATCGGCAACAAGGATCTTGTTGGACATCGCGATCATCTCAAACGGTTCAAAGTATTGCCGGAGTCGAGCACCGTGCGCAGTCGATTGGCTGCCGCTTCAAGGCTGGTCTCCCGGCCGGTATGCCAGAGAATCAGACTGCCGGCATAGAGCAGTGAGTCATAGGTCGGCCCAGGCTCACCCTTGAGTGCCGCAATGCCGGCTTTGGCGGCTGCCGCTGCGGTGGCCTTGACATCCACCATAATCGCTACCTCATCACCACGGCGCGGCTGTTTGGGGAGATCCTCGGGCAGGGGGACGGCACGAACCTCCTGATGTATCCCGAGTGCATGCGGATTGATCTCCTGGGAGACCTCTTCACCAAAATTATCGTAACGAAAAACCATGCCCTGCTGCCGCAAGGAGGGGATCACGCCGCCTTCGGTGCCGCGCACCAGCAGGGCGCCCTGAAAGCCGGCATGACGTGCCAGAGTGGCGTATTTGGGAGGGTAGGGCTTGTGTACATAGCCGGTGACAAGGTGGGTCTTTTTCTGCCCGGAGATCGGTTTGGCAATCACTTCGACGGTGGTCAACACTTGGCGTTTGATGATGCGCTGACGCAGCGGAATCAGGTCGTGGAGTTCGGGGCAGAAGCTGCTCTGATCAAGGTAGGCCCAGCCGACCGCGGGGTCAGCGAGGCGTTCAGCCGCTTGTTCAACAGTGAGATCCACACTCATTCCTGCCGCCTGAAGCACATGTCGATGGGTGACGCCATATTTCGGTCCGACCTTGTCGAGTCCGTGGCTGATGGCGGGCAGACCACACTCTGCAAGCAGCATTGGTAGAAAGGGTGCGACCAGCAGATTGCGGTTGAAGCCGTCGTAGGGATCAGCGATGGAGATCACTTCATCGACCTCGGCAGTAACCGATTGGCTTGTCTGCAGGATTGCATCCAGGATGCCGAGATTCTCCTCATTGGTCTCCCGCTTCATGCGTAGTGCGATGAGAAAAATGGCGGCCTGCACATCGTCCACATGGCCCTTGAGGATCGCCTGCATGCCCAGCCTCGCCTCCTCTTGGGAGATATCCTTGCTGAGCTCAGGGCCAGTGGCAATTCGCTGGATAATTGAGTGCATAACTGCACGGGAGGTGGCGATATCGGTCATCGTTCAGGTCATCCAAGCTGGAAAAAGAAGGGGTGGAGTATAAAAAGTTGACTAAAGTTGTCAAGAATTCTGCGGATCATTGAAGAGTTGCAGCAGTGGTGCGTAGCTATCGATGCGTCGGTCCCGCAAAAAGGGCCAGATACGACGTACTTTCTCGCTGTGCTGCAGGTCGATCTTCGCGAGCACAACCTGGGTTTCATTCTGCTTGGCCTGGGCTAGCATTTCACCCTGAGGGCCACAGATAAATGAGCCTCCCCAGAACTGAATGCCAGAGGTAACGCCGCTGGGATCGGTTTCAAACCCGGTGCGGTTGCAGGCAACCAGGGGCAGTCCGTTGGCGATAGCGTGACCACGCTGCACCGTCTGCCAGGCATCGAACTGGCGCTGCTGCTCGGCTGCGCCATCGCCCGGATCCCAGCCAATCGCGGTGGGATAGAGCAGGATCTCTGCACCGGATAGTGCCATCAGGCGTGCTGCCTCCGGGAACCACTGATCCCAGCAGATTAGCACTCCGAGCCTGCCGATGCTGGTCTGGATGGGGCTGAAGGGGCCATCGCCCGGTGCGAAGTAGAACTTCTCGTAGAAGCCAGGGTCGTCCGGGATATGTTTTTTTCGGTAGATCCCCGCCAGCGTGCCGTCACTCTCCAGGACCACTGCGGTATTGTGATAGAGGCCGGCAGCCCGTCGCTCGAACAGTGAGGCGACGATCACCACCTCCAGCTCTGCAGCCAGTACGGCGAGCTGCTCGGTCGTGGGGCCGGGCACTGGTTCCGCCAGGTCGAACAGCTCCGGGTCTTCGTGTTGGCAGAAGTAACGGCTGTTGTGCAACTCTTGGAGCAGGATCAGCCGGGCCCCCCTGCCACAGGCTTCACGGACTCCCTGGATGCAGTTCTCTAGATTCTGTTCACGACTGCCGTAATCTTTCTGTTGAACCAGGCCAATGCTTAATGATTTCTGAAGCATGATGTTTACTCTGGGGCAGCGGGAGCAACCGCAGCGGGTAGTTGCATGGTGGCGCAGTGCAGGCTGCCGTTTTGCCGGATCAACGTGCGGCAGTCGACCCCCACTACTTTCCGGTCGGGAAAGCAGCACGCTAGCTGCTGCATTGCCAGGCTGTCCGCTGCAACCTTATAGATGGGTAGCAGGACGGCGCCGTTGAGCAGCAGGAAGTTGGCGTAGCTGGCGGGTAGACGCCGGCCGCTTTGTGGGTCGTAGACTGGCCCAGGGTGTGGCAGAGGGATCAACTCGTAGGGGGCGCCGTCTAGTTGGCGCAAATTATGAAGTTCCGCCTCCATCGCCTGCAGTGCTAGGAAATCCGGGTCGTTCGGATCCAAGCACTGTTGGTAGCAGATCCGGTCTGGAGTGCAGAAACGTGCCAGGGTGTCGATGTGACCATCGGTGTCGTCGCCGCTCAGCCCACCCTGTTCGAGCCAGAGAAATCGGCGGGCCCCCAGGCTGCGGCGCAGCTGCTCCTCGATCGCCTGTTTGGAACGCCCTGGATTGCGCGCCGGGTCGAGCAGGGTTCGCTCTACCATCATCAGGGTGCCCTGGCCATCGCACTCGATGGCGCCGCCTTCGAGTGTTAGGCTGCTCGACTGCATGGGCAGTCCAGCGAACAGGCCTTGTGTTGCGAGGTTTTGGTTACAGGCATCGTCCAGCTCGGCTGCAAATTTGCCGCCCCAGGCGTTGAAGTGGAAATCGAGCAGCAACGATTGATCGTTGTGCAGGATGGTGATCGGCCCATAGTCCCGTACCCAGGTGTCGTTGGTCTTGGTGATCACCAGGCTGGCATGGGTCAGATCGACCCCCTGTGCGTTCAGCCGTCGTTGAATCTGCTGTCGGTGCGATTGGTCAAAACAGACCAGTATCACCGGCTGAAAACGCAGGATGGTGGCGACGATCTCTGTGTAGGCTGCATCAGCCTCTTGCAGAATGTCAGACCAGTCGCTGGCGGTGTGGGGCCAAGTTAGGAGCGTAGCGGACTGTGGTTCCCACTCCGCGGGCAATCGGCGCATAGGGTAAAAGGGATGGCTGATCAGCGGTGAACGACTGAGATCAGAACCATTTCGAACTCAAAGAAGACGGAGTAGTCGGGGTAGTCCCAGCGAGTGATGGGGGGTGAGCCGACCCAGGGGTGCTCATAGTCGGGTTCACCAAACTGCATGCGGACTTGATTCATGGTCAAACCGCGAGTTGGGCGTTGTAGACCTTCGGGGCTGTTGACAGGCTCTTCCGCGATCGCGTCGAGTAGCAATACTTCTGCCTGAACGACTTGGGTTGCCGGAATCAGGGTGGTGGCGAGTAGCAGCGGAATCCAGAATTTCATCAATGACAGCTCCAGGGGACGGCTTCTAAAGGGAAATATAGCACCCCTGCCTAACTATAGAAAATTCGGGATCTTTTGCAGTCGGATATGGTTTAATGCGCTCGCTATGTACAAGCCGTTTGAACTCTTTATCGGTCTGAGATACACCCGTGCCAAGCGGCGTAACCACTTCATCTCATTCATCTCACTGATCTCCACGCTCGGCATCATGCTGGGGGTGGTGGCGTTGATTGTGGTGCTGTCTGTGATGAACGGTTTCCACAAAGAGGTGCGCGAGCGCATCCTCGGCATGGCCTCCCACGCCACTATCTCGGCGGTCAAGGGCGGCCTTTCCGACTGGCGCGATGTGATGGCTCAGGCTGGCAAAAATCCCCATGTGATAGGTCGTGCTCCCTATGTTGAGGGGCAGGGCATGTTCATCAATGGGCAGAAGGTCAGCGGTGCGATCCTGCGCGGCATTGATCCGGCGGAAGAGGGTAAGGTCTCAGTGGTGGTTGAGGCGATGAAGGTTGGTAGCGTCACCGACCTGCAGCCGGGCGGCTACGGGGTGATCCTTGGTCAGGAACTGGCCTATCTGCTCGGGGTCGGCATGGGTGACAAGGTGACCCTGGTGACGCCGCAGATCAATGTCACCCCGGCCGGGATCATGCCGCGTCTGAAGCGCTTCAAAGTGACCGGCATCTTTGAGGTCGGCATGGGCGACTACGACCGTGGCGTGGCGCTGTTGCATATCCAGGATGCCGCTAAACTGATGCGCCTGGGCGGCGATGTGACGGGGGTGCGGCTGAAGCTTGATGATCTCTATAAGGCCCCCGAGGTGTCACGCCAGCTGGCGTTGAAGATGGGTGGCTACTATCGGATCAGCGACTGGACCATGCAGCATCGCAACTTCTTCTCTGCGCTACAGATTGAAAAGCGCATGATGTGGATCATTCTCTCGCTGATCGTTGCGGTGGCTGCCTTCAATATCGTCTCCACGATGGTGATGGTGGTGACCGACAAGCAGTCAGACATCGCCATCCTGCGCACCCTGGGCGCCTCGCCCCGCTCGATCATGGGGATCTTCGTCATCCAGGGGGCCACCATCGGCGTGGTTGGTAATCTGCTTGGCATGCTCGGCGGTGTGGCGTTGGCCTACAATGTGGATGGTATCGTGAAGTGGATCGAGCAGCTCTTCAGCATCCACTTTCTCGACCCTAACATCTACTATATTAGCGAGCTGCCCTCCGACCCACACCTCTCCGATATCCTTTCCATCGGTGGCTTCGCCTTCCTGATCACGCTGGGAGCCACCCTCTATCCGGCCCTCAAGGCCTCACGTACCCAGCCGGCCGAGGCACTGCGCTATGAGTGATCCGGCGGTACTCGAGGCGTGTGGTCTGCAACGTACCTTTGCCCAAGGCAAACTGCGGGTGGAGGTGTTGCGGGGTGTTGATCTGCGGCTGGCCAAAGGTGAGCGGATCGCCGTCATCGGCAGCTCTGGCTCCGGCAAGAGTACCCTGCTGCACTGCCTAGGTGGGCTCGACCGACCCAACGCGGGCAGTGTCCGCTTCGCCGGTGCCGATCTGTTTGCGCTCGGTGAGGCGGAGCGGGGACGGCTGCGAAACCGCAGCATGGGTTTTGTCTACCAGTTCCATCATCTACTGCCCGAGTTCAGCGCCCTGGAAAATGTGGCGATGCCACTGCTGATCGGCGGTCAGACAGCCCAGGCGGCTGTTACTGCTGCTGCCGAGATGCTGGAACGGGTCGGCTTGGCAAATCGCAGCCACCACAAACCCTCAGAGATGTCGGGGGGGGAGCGCCAACGGGCGGCGCTGGCGCGGGCGCTGGTGGGTAACCCCACCTGTGTGCTGGCGGATGAGCCTACTGGCAATCTGGACCGGCGCACCGCCGGGCAGGTCTATGAACTGATGCTGGAACTCAATCGGGAGCGCCGCACCAGTTTCGTGGTAGTAACCCATGACCCGGATCTGGCTGCACGCATGGACCGCATCGTGCATTTGGTGGATGGCAAGTTGACTGAAGAGCCTTAAAAGTTTGCTAGTGTAAAGTTCAGTCCGCAAACAACCGCTTTAGAAGTGGCCTGTCAGGCGCTTTTACGCCGCTGACGACGGCGCTTTATGTGGTTGATGATGTGCAGTCGCCACAGCCCGCGGATCCCAAAGTAACCCACTAGGGCGGAGACCGTGCCGCAGATCAGACAGCCCAGCAGGAAGGGCTCCCAGACTCCGTTCAACCCGCCGTTTTCGATCCACTCCATGCTCAGCTCGAAGGATTCCATCTCGGGCGGTGCGCCGATCACCCAAGTGCCGACCAGATAGGCGAAAAAGAAGATGGGAGGGATGGTGATCGGGTTGGTGACCCAGACCAGTGCCACAGAGAGCGGCAGATTGACCCGGAACAGGATCGCCGCACCGGCAGCGAGGATCATCTGAAACGGCACCGGTATAAAGGCCATGAAGAGCCCCACCGCAAATGCACCGGCAGCGGAACGCCGATTGAGATGCCACAGGTTGGCATCGTGTAGCAGTTTGCCAAAACACTGCAGATGTCGGTGATTGCGGATCATCTCGTGATCCGGTGTGAGGCGCTTTATTAGGTGCTTTGGCATGGCTTCCGCGGTACGGTCTGCTGCTTCTTTGCGGTGGCTTATTGAAGCATGCAGGCCTGTGAACTGCTACCGTTATTCAAACAATTATGCAGGATGATTTCACTGTGACAGGGAGTGTCCATGAATCTCAATCTGATTCTGTTTGTGGCCGGTGCGGCGGTCTTTCAGGCCCTGCCAGCACTGCCCAACAGCAGCTGGTTTTATAGCGCTCTGTTGTTGCCACCGCTGCTGGGGCTGCGCCAGCTGCGACCGTTTGCCGCGCTGCTGCTGGGGGTGTTGTCGGCCTTTGGTCACGCTTGGATCTACCAGGCATCGCTGTTACCACAGGAGCTGGAAGGGAAAGATCTCAGTGTGGTGGGGCGGATCGCCGATTTTCCCCGGCGCCAGGGTGGTGCACAACGCTTCGAGTTTGATATTGAGCAGAGCGAGTGGCCACAATTGATTGGCGCACGGCTGCGAATCAATTGGTATCGCAGTGCGATTGCTGTCGAGCCGGGTGAGCTGTGGCGTCTCAGGCTGAGGCTCAAAAGGCCCAGAGGGCTGGCCAATCCAGGTGGTTTCGACTACGAGCGCTGGCTGATGAGTCGGCGCATCGCCGCCACCGGCTATGTGAGGGGCAGGGATGCCAACCACAAACTCGGTGAGGCTGACTGGCGCTACGGGCTGTTGCGGCTGCGCTATCGGATTGCCAGACAGATTGCGCAGCTGACGCCAGATAGTGCGGCTGCTGGCCTGCTGCGAGCCTTGGCGGTGGGAGATCGCACCGGCATTGGGGAAGCTCAGTGGGAGCGCTTCCGGCGCACCGGCACCAACCATCTGATTGCGATCTCAGGGTTGCACGTGGGACTGGTGGCCGCTGCCATCTTCTGGCTGCTGCAGGCTTTGTGGCGGCGCAGCTTTTTTCTGACACGACAGCTCGCTGCCCCCCGTGCCGCTGCGCTGGGAGCACTCACTGCAGCGGCGGGCTATGCGGCGCTGGCCGGCTTCTCCCTGCCGACCCAGCGGGCCCTGATCATGCTGAGTCTGTTGATGGGAGCGTTATTTTTCAGCCGCTCCCTGTCGTTGATACGCTCGCTGCTACTGGCGCTGGCAGCGGTCACTCTGCTCGACCCATTTTCGTTACTGAGTCCAGGGCTGTGGCTCTCATTTGGTGCGGTGGCGGTGATTGTGCTGGCGCTGGCCGGCCGGCTGAGCCGCCCGGCCAACTGGCGGCAATGGTCGCAGGTGCAGTTCGCTGTGGCCCTTGGATTGCTGCCCTTACTGATTGGATTTTTCGCCCAGGCATCGCTGATTGCGCCGCTGATCAATCTGCTGCTGGTACCCTGGTTCAGCTTCGTGCTGGTGCCGGGGCTCCTGCTCGGCGTGTTGTTGTTGCTCTATCCGGCAGCAGCGGTGGTCTGGTTTGAGCTGCTCGCAGAGGCGGCCCGTCTTACTTTGTGGCTGCTGGCAAGAGTTGCAGAGTTGCCATTCGCCGCGATCAGCTTTCCCCAGCCTGGGGTGATGCTGATTGTCGTCTCGTTGTTGGCGTGTGCGTTGCTGATGCTGCCGAGAGGCGTGCCCGGCAGTTTGCCTGCGGTTGTGATACTGGCTGGATTGCTGCTGAATCAGCCCGAACGGCCGGCCACCGGGCGGTTTTGGTTTACTCTGCTCGATGTGGGCCAGGGATTGGCCGCTGTGGTAGAAACCAGCCACCACCTGATGATCTATGATACCGGTGCCGCCTATCGCTCCGGTTTCAATATGGCTGACTCGGCACTGCTGCCCTATCTGCGTAGCCGTGGCTGGCAGCGGGTGGATCTGCTGATCGCCAGCAATAACGATAATGATCATGCTGGGGGCGTGCCGATGGTGTTGAAGGCACTGACGGTGGCGCGTCTGTTAGGCGGTGAAGTTATGCGTTTTCCCGAGGCGGAACTCTGCAGCGCCGGCATGGAGTGGCAGTGGGACGGGGTGAGCTTCCGAGTGCTGCATCCGCCAGTCGAAGGACGGGATGTATTTCATGGCAACGACAGCTCCTGCGTCCTGCAGGTAAGCGATGACCAGGCCAGTCTGCTGCTGCCGGGGGATCTGGAACAGAAGGGTGAGGCGAGTCTGGTGGCTGAGTATGGTCAGACGCTGGGATCGAATATCCTGGTGGCGTCGCATCACGGCTCCAAAACCTCCTCCAGCCAGGCTTTGGTGGAGGTGGTATCGCCTAAGTATGTGCTATTTTCCAGAGGCGCGCGCAATCGCTACGGTTTTCCCCATCCTGAGGTTGTGGCGCGCTGGCAGCAGGTGGGCAGTCAGCTCTTCGATACGGCGATCAGCGGGGCGATCCTGTTTCGTCCGGAGCGGGAAGGTGTTGGGTTGACGCCAATCGGATTCCGGCAGATGGAACCGCACTACTGGTCGCAAGCGCCGCGTTCTGGAGAATGAGTGTGCCACTTTCGGTATGCTGCTGAGTTACAGTAAGATGTGTGCCGTTTCTCGGCATCTGATACGACGAGGGCCTACTCCCAGTGTTTGAATTCGTAAAAGCGGGCGGCTGGCTGATGCTGCCAATCATCACCTGTTCAGTGGTCGCCAGTGCGATCGTTCTGGAACGCTTCTGGTCTTTGCAGCGTAAACGGGTGATGCCGGAGTTTCTGATGCAGCAGATACTGCGGCTGCACCGGGACAAAAAACTCGACAAGGCGGATCTGAAAACGCTGCGGGAGAGCTCACCGCTGGGGCGGATTCTCGCCGCCGGCCTGCTCAATCACCGCCACTCCAAAGAGGTGATGAAGGAGTCGATCGAAGAGGTCGGGCGCCAGGTGGTGTTGGAGCTTGAACGTTATCTCAATACCCTCGGTACCATCGCCTCGATCACCCCACTGCTGGGTCTGCTGGGCACCGTAATCGGCATGATCAAGGTATTTGGCGCCATCGTTACAGCTGGTGTGGGCAACCCCGGCATCCTAGCCGGTGGCATCTCCGAGGCGTTGATCACCACCGCGACGGGGCTCTCGGTGGCGATTCCCAGCCTGATGTTTCACCGCTACTTCATGGGGCTGGTGGAGAAGCTGGTGGTGGCGATGGAGGAGCAGGCGCTGAAGCTGATCGAAGTGATCCACGGTGAACGAGAAGTGACTTCGGAGTAGGCCCGTGAATCTTCGCCCCCATCGCAAACAATCCCCAGAGCTGGATGTCACGCCGCTGATCGACGTGGTGTTTCTGCTGCTGATCTTCTTTATGGTCTCAACCACCTTTGATAAGGAGACCGAGATCAAGGTGGAACTGCCGGAGGCCGCCGGCGAGGATGCGGAGAACGCCGCTGAGATGATCGAGATCACCATCGACGAGCGGGGTAATTTCTACATCAATCAGCGTGAGGTGGTGAGCACTGAGATCGACATTCTAAAACGCGCCATCGCCAAGGTGGCGGGAGACCGGACCGATCTGCCAGTGCTGATCAATGCGGATGGCAAGGCGCCCCACCAGGCAGTGATGACGGCAATGGATGCGGCCAGCCAGCTTGGTCTGGTAAAGATGACCTTCGCCGCCCGGCGACCACGTTGATCAGGGAGCCTATGAATGAATTTGGGCCGCAAGGATGCCGTCCATGATTCATTCAGAGGCTCCCTAGGGCTCCTGCGCTTGCAGCGGATCGACCACTACTGGCAGAGTCGCAATCTGGTGAGCCTGGCGCTTGTGCCTCTCTCCTGGCTGTTCTGTCTGATCGTCTGGCTGCGACGCCTCGCCTATCGAAACGGGCTGCTGCGACAGCAGCGGTTGGCGGTGCCGGTGATCGTGATCGGCAACATCAGTGTCGGCGGCACTGGCAAGACTCCGCTGATCGTCTGGTTGGCCCGTTATCTCATGCGGAAGGGCTACTCACCGGGTATCATCACCCGAGGTTATGGCGGTGCCGCAGAAAGTTGGCCCCAGGCGGTGGAGCCTGACACCCCAGCGGTAGAGGTGGGCGATGAGGCGGTGCTGTTGCGACGCCGCACCGGTTGCCCGTTATTTGCCGGCCCTGAGCGAGTAGAGGCGGGCAGGGCACTGCTGGCGCAGCATGATTGTGATCTGCTGCTCTCCGACGATGGTCTGCAACACTATGCCCTGGCCCGTGATCTAGAGATCGTCGTGGTCGACGGGGTGCGACGATTTGGCAATGGCTGGTGCCTGCCGGCGGGACCGTTGCGCGAGCGTCCGGCTCGTTTGCAAAGCGTCGACCTGGTGGTCAGCAACGGCGCGCCGCTGAGCGGTGCGTCGCAAATCCGGGTGAGCGGGTCCAGCGCCATCAATCTGAGCGGCAGACGGCGGGAGCGCCCGCTGGAGAGCTTTCGGGGCGAACCCATTGCGGCGGTGGCCGGAATCGGCAACCCGGAGCGTTTTTTTCAAACGCTTGAGTCCCGGGGACTGGAGATCAGTCGCCATCCGTTTGCCGATCACCATCCCTTCAGCCGTGAAGATTTTTGCGACTTCGAGGGGCAAACGGTTCTCATGACCGAGAAAGATGCGGTAAAGTGCGAATCCTTTGCTGGCGATACATTCTGGTATGTGCCGGCTGATACCGAAGTGGATGCGAGCCTTCAGCGCCGCATCGACGCACTGATCGACAGGTTATTTGATGGACAAAAAACTGCTTGAAATCCTTGCCTGCCCCCTCTGCAAAGGCAAACTCTACTACGATAAAAAGGCGGCGGAGCTGATCTGCCGAGCCGACCGTCTGGCCTTCCCAGTGCGCGATGGCATCCCGGTGATGTTACAGGAGGAGGCGCGAGAACTGGCAGCGGATGAAGAGGTGCCTGAGGGCTAGACAATCCAAATGGAATTCAAGGTCGTAATCCCCGCCCGCTATGCCTCAGTGCGGCTGCCGGGTAAACCCCTGCTCGATATCGCCGGCCGCCCGATGATCGAGCATGTTCACCAGCGTGCCCTGGAGAGCGGCGCCACGGAGGTGGTGATCGCCACCGATGATGCGCGTATCGCCGATGCGGCAAAGGCCTTTGGCGCCGATGCCTGCATGACCTCCACGCACCATCGCAGCGGCTCAGACCGGATCGCCGAGGTGGCGGAGTCCCGCGGCTGGAGCGACCAGACCATCGTGGTCAATCTGCAGGGTGACGAACCCTGCATGCCGGCGGCGCTGATTGATCAGGTGGCTCAGGATATGGCAAGCCATGAAAAGGCCGGGGTCACTACGCTCTCTGCGCCGATCAGCGAAAAACCGATGCTGTTTGATTCCCACGTGGTCAAGGTGGTGACGGATAGCGAAGGCTATGCCCTCTACTTCAGCAGGGCGCCGATCCCCTGGCACCGGGATGAGTTCATCAACGACAGCGGACCGCTGCCCCAGAATGTGAGCTTTGCCCGTCACATCGGTCTCTACGCCTACCGTGTTGGCTATCTGAAGCAGTTTGTTGCCTGGCCGCCGGCGCCGATTGAACTGGCTGAGTCGCTGGAGCAGCTACGTGTGCTGTGGCATGGCGGCAGGATTCATGTCAGTCAGGCGTCGCAAGAGCCGGGCCATGGCGTGGATACCCAAGGGGATTTGAAGCGGGTGACCGAACAGTTGCGGCGTAATGTTTAGATGGAAGTCTGGATCTATTAATCCAGCAATGAAAGATGGCACGTATAGGCCGGACTGTGCCCGACATTATCCTTGATATCAATCGATGACACGCGGCGGCCACGGGTCGCCCTACCGATAAATCCTCGCATAAAAAAACGGCCTCCGAAGAGGCCGTCAGGCTGCTGACCCAGGTTGGTTTGTGTCACTCCGTGGGTTGGGCGGGTGGTTTCTCAGACGCTGCGGCAGTGGACTGCAGCAGTTTCGCCCGGGTCGCTTCCAACAGTGGCTTCATGCTGAACTCGGCAAGCTTGAGGTAGTGGTTCAGATCGGAGCGTTTCAGCACATAGTAATCAGCTCCCTCTGGCTGGGAGAAGCGATAGTGCAGCGGGTCACCCCCCTTGCGGGTCAGATCGATCTCCAATACCGGCTTCTCCTGCCCATACTCCGGTTTGTTCTCCTGCCCGAGCAGGGCGCCGATGGTCAGGTTCGCCAGCTTGTTGAGTAGGGAGCGAGCCGCGGCAGAGTTGGTCTGCTCCCCGGCTTTCAGGTTGGCTAGTTCGACCTTATTCCCATCCTGTAGCAGGGTGAAACCCGGCATCTGGAGCTGTTCGATCTGCTGGGCATCGAGTTTGAGGCGCCCCTTGTCGATCCAGTCATCGGCCTTGGCGCTGGCCTCCCAGGTGTCGAATTCGATAGCAAACACCGCATCCTCCCCGTCAGGCCGCACATCAACCTTACGGTAGCCTGGGGAGCTCCCCAGGTAGAGCCGGGCCAGGGTTCGCTCATCAGCAAGCAGGGTGATGCGGCGCTCGAAGCCATCCTCCGCCACCTTGAAACGCGCCGCAGCGGCGCTGCTGGTAGCCACCGGCCAGCCTTTCTGCAGGCCTGCGAGTTTGTTTAGCAACGACTTGACCATCTCCGGATCGGCGGGAAATCCATCACTCGCCATGACCACCCAGTGATCCGCCTCACGATGCAGTTCCAGGGGTTGACCCTCACCCTCGGTGATACGCAGGGTATCTACGGCCTGGGGGTCGAAGGCCAACAGTCTCTCCTTGGGCTGGAAGGCCGTGTAGTCGTTGCCCGACAGTTGAACGGCCAGGACTAGCCCCAGTTGTGCCACCAACAGGGCGCCAAGCCATTTGATCCAATGCTTCATCATACTCTCCTCCCCTTAACTCATTTGACCCAGCAAGGCCGTATAACGCCCTTGTGACCGCTGCTTGATCTGGTGGCGAATCAGCCCAACCAACAGCAGCCCAAACAGCGCCAGGCCGTAGTTGAGGTACTCCCAGAATACCCGCTGATCCCGGTCCATCGGGTCGAGGGTACGGGAGAAGTGGCCCCGTCCACGTAGGACGAGCAGGCCGCGATCCTCCAGTGCCCAGTCGATGGCGTTCTCCACCAGTTGCACCGGTTTGAGATAGCGGGTGCCCAGGCCGGAGGTAGCTAGGTCCAGCATGGTATCGGTGAGGAAGCTGTTGGAGGCGAAAAGGATAATCCGCGCCGACGCCGGCGAGTGATCGATCACCCGGTCAATCACCGGGGCCTGGTCGACCTTGCTATTGTCATCGGCGCCCTTCTTCTCATCCCTCTTTTGCTTGCTACTCTCGTCCTGCTTCAACAGCGGTGATGACTTGCCCTTGAAGAAGGAGTCAAAACGCCCCTCCACCGCCACTGCCAATAGTTGCCGGCCTGGCTTGCCGTTTTCCGCGAAGCCCTGTTGGCCGTGGGCCTTGAAATCGGGCTGGATCTCCAGACTGTCGGAGTTCCAGGCCCGGTCGGAGCTTTGCAGCAGCCGGGTCACCTTGCGCCCCTGGTTCTTCTGCCCGTCGAGCCGGATCGGCGATGGCCAGGTGAGGGTCACCTGGTTGACGCCGCTGGCGATGCCGCTCTTGCTGTCGATGCCATCACCCCGCACATCGACAAAGTAGGGGTAGTCCACCAGCTGGGTCTCCCGCACCACGAAGCCACCAATGCGCCGGTTGACCGGGATCGGAAAGGCCGTGTTTTGCGGATCGAGCACCATCTTCTGCTCCAGTTCGATGCCGTTGTGGGCCAGCCACTTGTCCAGACCCGATTTGTGGGACTTGGCGGAGAGCGCCCCTTTGGTGTCGATATCGAAGGGTGAGGTTGCCACCACCAGGGTGCCGCCGCGCATCAGAAACTGGTCCACGGCAAACAGCTGCTTCTCATCCAGCTGGTCGGGGGCGGCGAGCAGCAACAGGTCGGCCTGATCGGGGATCTGACCGTTTTTTAGATCTGCGTCGGCCAGATTGTGCTCCTCCGCTAGGGTCTGGCGCAGCCAGTCGAAACGCTTGCCGCCGCCCATGCCAAACTGGCCGAGGGCCGGGGCAGCCTTGGGGGTGTGCAGAGCGATGGTCTTCTGGAAGCCCTTGGCGAAGCGCTTGATGCCCGCCTGCATGGCGCGCTCCAGTCCCGCCTTGTCGAACTTCTCCGGCAGCGGGATCTGCACGATCCGCTCGCCGCTCTCTAGGGTCATGTAGAACCAGAAGGGCTGGGTGTCGAGCAGGCTGGCGACCATCGGGCGGAAACCATAGTCGCCCTCCAGCCGTTTCGCCAGGGCGCCGCCGTTGGCCTCCGGATCCTCGATGGCGATGCTCAGCTTCTTCCCGGCGCGCTTCCGCCAGTCGGCCAGCAACTCATCGAGCCCTTTCCGCAGCGGTTTCAGCAGCTCGGGCAGCTGCGCTTCGGGGGAGATGTAGCCCTTGAAGGCGACCGGCTGGCTCAGGCCGGCGAAGATATCGCCGCCGCCCTGGTAGGCGTAGAGCACCTTCTTCAGCGCCTGGGTCAGGTCATACTCTGGATTGCGCAGCTCCACATCCAGATCGGTCTCGCTCTGCACCTTCACGTCGATCAGATCGCGGAAGCCGAGCACCTCGTACTGGTCCCCATACTGCACCAGGATGTTGAAGTAGGAGTTGACCACCGAGGCCTGGTACTTGCTGGCGAACTGGAACGGCACCGGCTTGATGTCGTACTTCTCGTTGGCTTCGCGCTCCAGCTCGGGATGCTCCAGGGGGTCGATGAACTCTACCCGCACCCGGCCCTCGCCGGCCACCGCGTACTCCGCCAACAGATCCCGCAGCCGCGGCACCAGGGGCGCCAGCAGGGGGTGGGTCTGGGCGCTGAAGTAGCCGCGGATCAGCAGTGGCTCCTGCAACTGGGCGAGGTAGCTACGGGTAGCGTCGGAGATCGAATAGAGCTGGCCATCGGTCAGATCGGTGCGCACTGCCGAGACCGGCGCCAGCCAGAAGTTGGCAGCCAGGAAGTTGGCCGCCAGCAGGCCGGTCAGCCAGCCCCAGCGGCGGTGGTTGGGGTTGCTCCGGTTACCGGACCAGCGCAGCCACTCCAAGCTGAAGACATTGAGGGCGAGGAAGACCCCCACCAGGCTCAGGTAGTAGTAGAGATCCCGTAGGTCGATCACCCCCCGGGTGATGGAGGCGAAGCGGGAGCCGGAGCCGAGCAGTTTGAGCCACTCCGAAGCCTGATTGCCGAACAGCCCGGTGAGAGCGTCGGAACCGAGCAGATAGAAGAAGCCACAGACTGCCGCAGTGAGGATAAGGCTGACGATCTGGTTGGCGGAGCGGGCGCTGATGAACAGCCCGATGGCCACGTAGGCCGCCGCCAGAAAGAGGGAGGCGAGGTAGCCGCCGATCACCGGCCCCCAGTCCAGCGGTCCCATCAGGCTGACAGTCACCGGCAGGGGCAGGGTCAGCAGCAGTGCCACCCCCACCAGCCCCAGGCAAGCAAGAAACTTGCCCAGCACCAGTTGGTAATCGGCAACCGGTGCGGTAAGTAGAAACTCCAGGGTGCCGGCGCGGCGCTCCTCCGACCACATCCGCATGGTGATGGCCGCCACCAGGAAGATCAGCAGCAACGGCATCCAGTCGAACAGGGGCCGCACGTCGGCGATATTACGGGCGAAGAAGGTCTCCACCCAGAAGAAGATGAACAGACTCACCGCCAGGAAGGCGCCGAGGAAGATGAAGGCGATGGGCGAGGAGAAAAAACCAGCGAACTCCTTGCGTGCGATACGGATAATGGAATTCATGGTGCCCCTCCTACTGTGCCGAGATCTCGCCGAAGACCGTCTCTAGGTCGCGGCGCTCGGGTTGCAGGCTGTAGAGTTTCATCCCTTGTTCCGCTACCCGGCTGGCCACCTGGGGGGCGGTCTCGAACAACTCACCACCGGCGGCCAGATTGAGGGCGTAGCCATAGCCGGCCTCCTGCCCCTCCAAGGCCTCCACCGCGGACACCCCGTCCACCCCCTGCAACAGGGGCAGGGCCTGCTCTGGAGCAGCGTCCAGCGCTACCAGCAGCCGCTTGCCGGCGCGCAGTTCATTCATGCTGGCGTCCAGGGCGATCTGGCCGTTGCGGATGATGATCACCCGGTCGCAGATCGCCTGCACCTCCTGCAACACATGGGTAGAGAGGATCACCGTTGCATGCTCCGCCAGGGCGCGGATCAGGCTGCGCATCTGCTGCACTTGGGTTGGGTCAAGGCCGTTGGTGGGTTCGTCGAGGATCAGCAGTCGTGGCAGGTGGAGGATCGCTTGGGCGACTCCCACCCGCTGCCGGTAGCCTCGGGAAAGATTGGCGATAGGATCGGTCGCCTTGGCAGCCAGGTCGGTGCGCTCGATGGCCTCGCGGATACGCGCATTACGCTCGGCTTCGGCGACCCCATGCAGAGAGGCGGCGTAGTCGAGGTAGTCGATCACCGTCATCTCGGGGTAGAGGGGGTCATTCTCCGGTAGATAACCGATGCGGGCCTGCACCGCCTCGCGCGTTTGGGCAATGTCGTGACCGTCGATCTCGATGGTCCCGGCGCTGGGTTCCAGGTAGCCGGTGAGCATCTTCATGATGGTGGTCTTGCCGGCGCCGTTGTGGCCCAGCAGGCCGACGATCTCGCCCTGGCCGATCTCGAAAGAGACCCTATCCACCGCCGTAAAATCACCGTAGACGCGGCTCAAAGCTTCAACTCGAATCATTCGTAAAGCTCCCGTTTGTTATTGATTGACAGATTCCCTAAAGAATCAAACGATTTTAGTGACCACGGTTTTTACGGAGAGTTCAACTGGTGAGCAACAACAGAATTAGGAGGGAACGACTATCGATTTGAGGGTTGAATGGGTCGGAGTCAAATCGCTTAACCACGCCGCTTTTATCGCCAAAAGAACTGGCTCAGCGAGCCGGTTTTTTTGTGAGTTGGCAGAGGGGGAGGGATTAGAACATAGTCCGCGAGATTTCAAGCCTCATGGAATTCCACGTGCCTCGGCGAAGGTTTCGACGACGCACGTCTGGATACTCTGTTCCTTTCCTTGCTGGTACCCTGGAAGAGTGTGCTCGGGCAAGCACGAAGTCAGATGTGTGAAAGAAGACTTCGTGGCTATCGTGCGTTGGGAGTCATGGCGCCACTGCCCAGTCTCTTAACGTCCAGGCTGCACCATTGGAGGTTTTGCCTGCCGTTTGGGCGATTCGGTTGCCTTGTGCTTGTGCAGCAGCTGAATCAGCCAGCCTGATTTCTGCATCCCTCTCAAAAACAAACCCCGGTAAAAATACCGGGGTTTGTCATCAAACTGACGGCCTCCGAAGAGGCCGTTTCTGTTTCGGGCGTTTGATGACCCGAAGTTGGCTCAGCTCCCCTTAATAGACATAGGCAGCACCGGAGGTGGTGGCGGTTTCATCGGGGGTCGAATCGACCCCGGTGGTGCCGCTGTCCTCATCCTTGGCGCCGACCACGAGGGTGTTGCCATCCCCACTCAGTGCCACAGAGTAGCCGAAGTGGTCGCCGATAGTGTCATCCGGGGCCGGATCGTCCACAGGATCGCGGGGACCGGGGTTGGAGGCCTTGACATAGTTGGTTTGGCTCCAGGCTCCAGCACTGTTGGTGAAGATGTAGACGGCGCCGGTGTCCGGTCCTCCCGTATCCTCTAAGCGCCCGACCCCGGCATATTTTCCGTCCTCATGGTCTGCGCCAACCGCGAGGATGGCCCCATCACCGCTCAGGGACACAGACTGGCCAAAATAGGCCACAGCATCCGGATTGTCCGGCTTGATGTAGGTTGACTGGGTCCAGGTGGTGCCACTGCGGGTGAAGATATAGGCGGCGCCTGCTCTATCGAACTCATTGGTTGGCGTGCTGTTGATGCCGGTGGAATTGCTGCCCTCCCCAATGGCGCTCACGGCAAGGGTGTTACCGTTATCGCTCAGGGCGACGGCATGGCCGAAGTGGTCCCGCGCATCGGCGTTGTCAGAGAGGAGCTCGGCCTGCTGTGCCCAGCCGGAGGCCTGGGTGAAAATATAGGCCTTGCCGGTTGAGTTTGTCACCTCGGCCCCGGTTGCATCCACAGGAGCGCCGGCGCCGACCGCGAGGGTGCTGCCGTCGCCGCTGACGGCGACGGAGAAGCCGAAGCCATCGTTCGCTGTCGGTGTGCCGGCCTTCAGCTTGGTCTGTTGCGACCAGGTGGTGCCAGAGCGGGTGAAGAGGTAGGCGGCGCCGGAGTTGCTGGCGCTGCCGTCCTCCTGACCGGCACCCACGGCCAGGGTGTTGCCGTCGTCGCTGAGGCTGACGGCAATGCCGAACTGATCCCCGGCGCTGGGTGTGGCGGCCTTGATGTAGGCCTGTTGCGACCAGCTGCTGCCGGTGCGGGTGAAGACATAGGCGGCGCCGGCGTCGGCGGCGCTATCGTTGGCGGTGGGGTCGATACCGCCGACACTGCTGTCTTCCAGTTGTGCGCCCACGGCCAGGGTGCTGCCGTCGCTGCTCAGGGCGACGGAGAAGCCGAACTTGTCGCCAGTCCCTCCTGCGCTGACCCGGCCTTGCTGTGACCAAACCGGCGGGGTGACGCTGGTGTCCCTGACGAAGATGTAGACGATGCCACTATCCTGATCCGGCGCTCCTACCGCCATGGTGGTGCCGTCGGAGCTGACGGCGGCGCTGTTGCCGAACTGTGCCCCGGTGGTGGTGTCGCTGGCCTTGAAGTAGCTGATGATGTCGACTGAGTAACCAGCGTTGAAGAGCTCGTTCTCTCCCCTGAACCTGCCGAGTGGCGAGCCGAGGCAGTCGCTCTCAGCCGCGTCGCAGGATTCGACCCGGTAGCGGGCATCGTTCCAGTTGAACAGATGAGCGCTGGTATCGACGCTGTGGCTGGTGCCGGCGATGGAGCTGGAGGCCGCATCCGCCGTGCTGAAGGTGCCGCTACCATCCCGGTCGAACAGCAGCCGGTAGTGGTCGTGGTTGGCATAGAGGGTGGTGTTGGCGGGCAGGGGCCAGTCGAAGTGCAATTGCTTATTGTCGGCCGTCATGGTCACCGCTGGGCCGACGATCACCGTGCGGGTCAGGGTGGCGACATTGCCAGCCGCATCGGTAGCGGTATAGACGCGGGTGTACTGGCCCATCACGTTGGTGTCGACATCGTTGGTTTTGGTAATGTCTTTGGGGTCAGTGGCGTCAAGCGCGGTGTCGAAACCCGCGCCATCCATCGCATCGACGCCCTCAGCACCAGGTTCCGTATAGTTTTCGCCAACCGCCACATAGACGGGGTCGTCCCCTCTGAGGCTGATCACCGGTGCGGTGGTGTCGACGACGTTGACGGTGCGGGTGACCGCAGTGGCGGCGTTGCCCGCGGTATCGGAGACGTTGTAGGTTAGGGTGTAGGTGCCGACAGCCGTCGGGTCCACCGAGCCGCTGGTCACGACCCTTGCGCTGATGTCTCCGTCCACATTGTCGTTAGCGCTGAAGCCGGGGTCGGTGTAGGTGGCGGCAGCGCTGCCCTCGATGGTCTGTGGATTATCGCCCGTCAGGGTAATGGTCGGCGGGGTTGAGGCCAGCACCGTGACGGTGCGGGTCACCTGGGTGGCGGCGTTGCCTGCGGCATCCGTTACATCGTAGGTCAGGGTGTAAGTGCCAGGGGTGGTGGCGTCGACACTGCCGCTGGTCTGGATCGAGGCAGTAAGATCACCGTCGATGTTGTCGTTGGCGGTGGCGCCAGGGTCGCTGTAGGGCGTCGGGCCTGCCTCCAGGGTGACCGAAGCCTCACCGCTGAGGGTGATCACTGGTGCGGCGGCGGCCTGGATGGTGACGGTGCGGGTCACCTGCGCGGCGGCATTTCCAGAGGTGTCTGTTACGTCATAGGTGACGGTGTAGCTACCGGCGGTGGTGGCATCGACCGGGTTATTGATAAGGATGTTGGCGGTGATGTCGCCGTCGATGTTGTCGCTGGCAGTGGCACCGGCATCCGTATAGGCGACGCTGCCAGCCTCTCGCGTCACCGTGGCATCCCCGAGCAGGGTGATGCTGGGTGGGGTCGCGGCAATCACATTGACCGTACGGGTGACGGGTGTTGCGGGGTTACCGGAGGAATCGCTGACATTGTAGGTGAGGGTGTAGCTGCCGGGGGTGTTGGTGTCGACTGTGCCGCTTATGAGCACAGGGGTGATGTCGCCATCCAGAGCATCGATGGCGGTCACACCTGGATCGATGTATACGGTGGGGCCGGTCTCCCAGGTGTGTGGGTTAGGCGCGTTGACGCTGATGATCGGCGGGGTCAGGTCGGCGGTGACGTTGATTGTGCGGGTCACCTGGGTGGCGGCATTGCCTGCAGCATCGGTGACACTGTAGGTCAGGGTGTAGGAGCCGACGGTGGAGGTGTCGACGCTGCCGCTGATGTTGACGCTGGCACTGATGTCACCATCGAAGCTGTCGTCGGCAGAGACGCCTGGCTCGGTGAAGGGTGTGGCGCTTGCCTCCAGGGTGATGACGCTGTCGCCGGCCAGGGTGATGGTCGGCGCTGCGGCTGCCACCACAGTTACGGTGCGGGTCACCTGGGTGGCGGCATTGCTGGCGGCGTCTGTCACGTTGTAAGTGACCGTGTAGGTACCAGGAGTGGTGGGGTCGACCGGGTTGTTGACAGTGATGTTGGCGGTTATGTTGCCGTCTGTGTCATCGGTAGCGGTGGCGCCAGCGTCAGTGTAGGTGGCAGTTGGTCCCGCCTCTAAAATGACGGTAGCATCGCCGCTCCGGCTGATGGTGGGTGGTGTGGTGTCGGGGGTTGTCCCGCCTCCGCCGCCACAACCAGATAGTAGCCCGCTGACGGCCACCCCCAATAAGAGCACTCGCTGATTAGGATAAAACATCGCTTCAATTTCCCCGCTGAATTAACTGAATCTATGCCTGTCTTTTGTTTTTGTTGTCCAAGCCTGGAAGTAACAGGAGACAGGAGCAATAGCGCCTATCGCGCCAGTTGCTTGGTCGAAAAATGGCGTCCATGTTGCCTTTTGTTCCTAATTACTTCAATGGAATTGTGGCTAAACTCTCCTTTTCCGCGGGGACGGTCAACAAGCTCAAGATAAAAAAATTTTGTATCGTGATTTTATTCACACCTTGAAGAAAAATCGGTGTTGCTTAATTAGGAATTTTTATCTTTAGGGCATAATGTCCGATTTCAGGCAGGGTGCGCAGACAGTTATCTGTTAGATGGGATCTGCGCTTGGGTTTAGTCTAGGCAGATCCGCTTCTGATGCGGATTGATACGCCGAACAGAAACGATAATTGCATGAAAAATATAGAAATAGTTTCGATTATCGAGGCATTGATCGAATTGCCGGTGTGGCTGTAAGAGGTTGGTTTTTCGTCTTAGGTTAGTGCCGGCTCCGGGTGCCGTTCAGCGATCATGCTAGAAGGGCGAATTTCGCTGATTGACCCTCTCCTGCGCTAGCATCGTTGTTTAATCTTTGCCAACATGGCCTTGGTTGATCGGCCGGGATCCGGCTGACAAGGACAGGAATGTTGGGAGCTGGATGGATTGCTTCAGCGATTCGTTCGGGATGCTGATCAAAGAACAGAAGAAATATTAATATGGATATTCGAGCGCTGAATTACTACAGGGGCCAGATACAGATGAACCAGAGTGAGCCGGTTCGGGTGTTGTTTGTTTGCATGGGCAATATTTGCCGATCACCCACCGCGCAGGGTGTCTTTCGCTCTCTAGTTGAGAAGGAGGGGCTCTCGGAAAATATCCAGACGGACTCTGCCGGTACCATCGGTATCCATGCCGGGGAACAACCTGATCGCCGTGCTCGCAGCGTTGCCAAACAGCGTGGTGTTGATCTGAGCGACCTTAGGGGGCGACAGGTTTCAAGCAGCGACTTTGAGAAGTTCGACTATGTGATCGCGATGGATCGTTTAAATTACAACGATCTAACTTCAGTCTGCCCCCGGGGATCGGAAGAGAAGCTTCATCTGCTGATGGATTTTGCCTCTCATGTGGGGGTGCAGGAGGTGCCTGACCCCTATTATGGTGGGGCTGCTGGTTTTGAGCGGGTCTTCGATCTGATCGAGACGGCGTCTGAAGGGCTGTTGCAGATGATTCGCGAGAAGCATCTGCTGGACGGTACGGCAAAGGATCCCCGCACTCGCTGCCAGTAGCTGAATCGCTGTGCGTAACACAGCGCCTCTGGTTTCCAAACAACAGACCGGTCATCCCTGACCGGATTGTCTTTTCTTAGTTACCCACCATCACTGCCTTTTTTCGGGGCAGGTTTTTCCTTGCTCTGATCGGACGTTGCTGGCTTTTTGGTCTCTATCTGCACCAGTTTGGGACCGGCCTCTGCAAGTTTTGTTTTGGGTGCCGCGGCGGTCTGCCGAGTGGCGGCTTTTTCGGGTGTCGGCGTGTCTGCTTTTTGGCTGGCTGCCGGTTTGGTCGAACGACTGGCAGCTGCTTTTTCAATCGTCGGCATGTCTGCTTTTTGACTGGCCGCCGGTTTGGTCGAGCGATTGGTCGCTGCTTTTTCAGACGTGCCAGGGGCGTTATCTGCCGCTGTAGAGGGCGCTTTTTGAGGCTTCTTCTGCACCGACGGCTTGGGCCGATCAGCAGTGCTCTTCTGCGGGGCCTCAGCCGAAGATGTGTTGGCCGGTGATGGCTTTTCTGCCACAGCCGGCTTATCTGCTTGCGGCGCTTCAGTTGGCTTCTGTGGCTTTTTGGCTGCCGGTTTTTGCGGTTTGTCCGGGGCTTTTTCTGGCTTGGTTGTTACATCCTTTTGTTTCTCATCACCGCGCTTCTTAGCGGGCTTTTCAGCGGGCTTCTCAGCGGGCTTCTCAGCGGGCTTCTCAGCGGGCTTCTCAGCGGGCTTCTCAGCGGGCTTCTCAGCGGGCTTCTCAGCGGGCTTCTCAGCGGGCTTCTCAGCGGATTTCTGGGCAGGCCCTGGAGCCTTCTCCTGACTGGGAGTCGGTGCAGTTGTCTGCTCCGTCGAATCGCTGACTTTTTTCTTGGGAGCCGGACGGCGCTGACTGCGTTGACGGCCCTGTCCTTTGTCGCCGCTGGAGGCTGTCGTCTCTTTGCTAATCGCTGCTGCGCTGCTATCAGTTGTGGCAGTGCTGTCTGGAGCGTTTGTTTTTGGGGGGGGGCCTTCTGATTGCTGCCCCTGTTTGGTATCACTCTGGCTCTGCGGCTGTTGCCGTTCGCCTGAGGAACGGCGCCGACGACCACCGCGTCTGCCGCGGCGTGCGCCCTTGGGCTTGGGAGCGCTCTTCTCTTCATCTGCCTTGGCTGGCTCGTTCGGTCGCTGCTTCTGTTCCGCTGTGCGGGACTCTTGGCTCTTTGGCTCAGCCTGGGGTTGCTGGCCGGCCTCACTGCTTCCAGCTGGTTTTCTATTGCTGTCACGTCCACCTTGACGCTGCTCGCCGCTGGTTGAGCGTTTGCGTCCTCCGCGGGAACGCCCATTGCGTTGGCCTCTGCTGCGGGGCTCACGCTTCTCCTCTTCAGTCTTCTCCGGTTTGCTGTTCTCGACGGGCTCGGCTGACCCGTTCTTGGGGGAGAAGATGCTGGTGAAGATTTTTTTCAGGAAACTACTCTCTTCGGTCGTCGGTGGGGGTGTCTCTTGGCGCTGTGGGGTGGGAGCGGGCGCTCTGGGAGCGATCGCCTTTACCGCAGGCCGTTCGCTCTTTTTCTGTTCAGAGCGGGCGAAGCTGGGTATCTCCTTCTCGTGGGTTTCGACCAGGCGATAGCTCGCTTCGGTCTCTTGCTCCTCTGCAAGATCAGCCTGTCGGACTCGTTCGATATTGAAGTGGGGGGTTTCCAGGTTGGGATTGGGGATCAGCACCACAGTGATCCCTTGACGTTTTTCTATGTCGTGGATCGGCTGACGTTTTTCGTTCAGTAGGAAGGTGGCCACATCTACCGGCAACTGGGCGATGATCTTGCCGGTATTCTCCTTCATCGTCTCTTCTTCGATGATGCGCAGGATCGACAGGGCCAGCGACTCCACGCTGCGGATGGTGCCGTGCCCGCTGCAGCGTGGGCAGACCTGAGCGCTGGCTTCACCAAGCGAGGGGCTCAGCCGCTGGCGTGACATCTCTAATAGGCCGAAGCGGGAGATGCGCCCGATCTGAACCCGCGCACGGTCCTGCTTGAGGGCCTCCTTGAGGCGGTTTTCCACCTCACGCTGGTTGCGTGCGGGGGTCATGTCGATGAAGTCGATGACAAACAGGCCGCCAAGATCCCGCAGGCGCAGCTGACGGGCGATCTCATCCGCCGCCTCAAGATTGGTGTTGAGTGCGGTCTCTTCGATATCGGCACCCCTGGTGGCGCGGGCCGAGTTGATGTCGACCGAGGTCAGCGCCTCGGTGGGGTCGATCACGATGGCGCCGCCGGAGGGCAGGTGCACCTGCCGCTCGAAGGCGGATTCAATCTGGCTCTCGATCTGATAGCGGCTGAACAGCGGTACCTCGTCCTCGTAGAGACGCAGCTTACTGCTGTACTGCGGCATTACCTGGCTGATGAAGCGCTGGGCCTGGGCGTGGACCTCTGCGTCGTCGATGACAATCTCGCCGATATCCGCGCGCAGGTAGTCGCGGATCGAGCGGATGATGATGTTGCTCTCCTGGTAGATCAGGAAAGGGCCGGGTTTGGCCGTGGCCGACTTTTCAATCGCCTGCCAGAGCTGGATCAGGTAGTCCAGATCCCATTGCAACTCCTCGGCGTTCTTGCCGATGCCGGCAGTGCGTACGATCAGACCCATGCCGTCAGGGATCTCGAGCGTGCTCATCGCCTCGCGGAGCTCGGCCCGGTCCTGGCCTTCGATGCGGCGGGAGACGCCGCCGGCGCGGGGGTTGTTAGGCATCAATACCAGATAACGGCCGGCCAGTGAGATGAAGGTGGTCAGTGCGGCGCCTTTATTCCCGCGCTCCTCCTTCTCCACCTGGACGACGACCTCCTGGCCCTCTTTTATCGCCTCCTGGATGTTGACGCGTCCGCTGGATTGGCGGGCTGCTTCAGTGAAGTAGCTGCGGGAGATCTCCTTCAGCGGCAGGAAGCCGTGGCGCTCAGCACCATATTCGACAAACGCAGCCTCTAGGCTGGGTTCGACTCGGGTGATCTTCCCTTTGTAGATGTTGGCTTTTTTCTGTTCCCGGCCGGGAATCTCGATGTCGAGATTGAAGAGCTTCTGTCCATCGACAGTCGCAACGCGCAACTCTTCTGGCTGAGTTGCGTTGATCAGCATTCTTTTCATGTTGTGTTGTGTCCATTATCAACTGTCCGAGCTGGAAAGCAGCAGAGCCTCGGCCATGCGGCGGCCTCATCCAATAAATCTCGGGGCCGGTTGCGCATTGTCTGGATCAAGAGCAGGCCAAATTTCACGGCACAGGCTCCGGATCAGCTAGCTGATTTCATGCTAGCTCGGACAGTTGAAAAACTGTTAAAGTTCGCCGTCTGGGGGCCAGTCCCCTGCTCGGAAAAGGCTCGCCACGGAATGGGCGCGTTTGCGTCCCGGGGCGCTACGGCCGCAATCATGCGGATTTCCGGCGCTTTCCCGACGTGGCGCAGCACTGAAGTTGCAGGGGAGGGTGGCCGAGTCAGACGGCACCTCAATTCTTTTCGGTCGATCCCACGACGGAAACGGCTGAGGGCGGTACGGGTCTCTGAACAGTGCAAGCAGAGGCTGAGGTACCGGCTCGTTAAGGCCTTCCGGCGTGGCTTTGACATCGTTCCCTCACCCCAAAATTGCGGAGGCTGGGGGGATGAAATTTCTTGCCGTGCTGACGCCGGAGAGTGCCTCGCATTCACCAGCGTCAAAAAAATCACCTGGAAATATAACAATCTTCGGCGAGGGCATCAATCACCGTGGAACAAAAGCAGAAGCTAAATGCCAGATAGACAAAAGAAAACCCCGACGGTACGGATGGTCTCGGTGGAACAGGGCAGCGAGGGGCAGCGAATCGATAATTTTCTGCTGAGAGAGCTTAAAGGTGCACCACGCAGCTATATCTATCGCATCCTCCGCAAGGGGGAGGTGCGGGTCAATCGTGGTCGGGTGAAGGCCGACTACCGCCTAAAATTGGGTGACCAGGTGCGTATTCCACCGGTACGGCTGGCAGCTTCACCCGCCCCTCCCAGGTTCTCGCGAGAACAGCGGGAGCGTTTGGAGCGGTCGATCCTGTTTGAGGATGAACGCATCATGGTGATCAATAAACCGGCCGGCATGGCTGTGCATGGCGGGAGCGGTCTCAGCTTTGGGGTAATTGAGGCGTTGCGGGCGCTGCGCCCCGAGGAGCGCTCGCTTGAGCTGGTGCATCGCCTCGACCGAGATACCTCGGGCTGTCTGCTGCTGAGCAAACGTCGCAGTGCCTTACGATCCCTGCATGAACTGATGCAGAAAAATCTTGTCGACAAACGCTATCTGGCTCTGTTGGCCGGAAGTTGGCGCAAGGGTAGACAAGAGGTTGATGCCCCCTTGCTGAAGAACACCCTCAAGGGCGGTGAGCGTGTAGTAAGGGTCGATGCGGCTGGCAAGCCCTCGCTGACCCGTTTTACACGGGTTCGGCGGTTTAAGCAGGCCACCCTGGTTGAGGCAGAATTGGTGACCGGGCGTACCCACCAGATTCGCGTTCACAGTGCCTGGTTGGGGTCACCGATCCTGGGCGACACGCGTTACGGGGATGAGATCGCTAACCGTCAGTTGCGCCAACTGGGACTGAAGCGGCTGTTTCTGCATGCCCATTCGATAAAATTCCGCTGGCCGGGCGAAAAGCGTGACCAGGAGTTCAAGGCACCGCTACCAGATGTGCTTGAAGCTGTTTTAAATGAACTTGATAAATAAGATGAAGTTTAAGCTGTTAATATTTGATTGGGATGGGACTTTGATGGACTCAGAGGCCCGTATTGTGAACTGTGTGCGGGCTGCGGTGGATGACCTTGGGCTGACCTCTCCTGGCGATGAGGCGATCCGCAATATCATTGGGCTGGGTCTGCGGGAGGCGATTGATATGCTCTTCCCTGGTGCAGATGATCAACTGCATCACGATATTGTCACCCGCTACCGGGTTCACTTCCTGGGCGAAAATTCTACCCCATCAGAGCTGTTTGAAGGGGCACGGGAGGTGGTCGAGCGTTTGGCTGCTGAGGATTATCTGCTGGCGGTGGCCACCGGCAAGGGTCGGCAAGGTCTTGATATGGTGCTGGAGAGCAGCGGATTGGGCAGCTATTTCCATTCCACCCGGTGTGCCGATGAGGCGTTCTCCAAACCTCACCCTGAGATGTTGGAGCAGATTCTCGATGAACTCGGGGTTCTGCCCAAAGAGTCGCTGATGATTGGCGACACCGAATATGATCTGCAGATGGCCAACAATGCGGGCACTAAATCCCTTGCTGTGAGCTATGGGGTGCACAGTGTGGAGCGTCTGCGACAGCACAATCCGTTGGGTTGTGTTGACCGGGTTAGCGAGATCCCACAGTGGCTCGAAAGCTTTTCTGCGGATATTGCCTGATAGACGTAATTGAAGATTATCAAAAGGATAAGAGGAGTAGTTTATGTCGGATCAGAGTCACGAAAACCCACAGCCTAAGCAGGGCGACCCCTCCAGGTGGGAGCGGGAGTTGCTCAACAAGGTGGTGATGACCTCCCTCAACGAGGGCCGTCGCGCCCGTCGCTGGGGTATCTTTTTCAAGTCCCTTACCTTCCTCTATCTATTCCTGTTGCTGACGATCTGGTGGTCGGATGATATCGACGTGAAGATGGCGGGCAGCGAAAAACACACCGCGCTGGTGGAGGTCAACGGCATCATCGCCCCCGACACCAAGGCGAGCGCCGACAAGGTGGTGACTGGCCTGCGCAATGCCTTTGAAGATAAAAACACCAAGGGGGTGATCCTGCGCCTCAATACACCCGGCGGTAGTCCGGTGCAGTCGCGCTACATCAATCAGGAGATCACCCGGCTGCGGGAAAAATATCCCGATATCCCGCTCTATGCGGTGATCGTCGATATGTGTGCCTCAGGTGGTTACTACATCGCGGCGGCGGCGGATGAGATCTATGCCGATGAGGGTAGCATTGTCGGCTCGATTGGTGTGCTGATGAACGGCTTCGGCTTTGTCGATGTCATGCAGGAGCTGGGCATCGAACGCCGTCTGATGACCGCCGGCGAACATAAGGGGATCCTCGATCCCTTCTCACCGGTGAACGACTATGAGCGGGAACATATCCAGCGCATGTTGGATCAACTGCATGCCCAATTCATCGAGACGGTAAAGCAGGGTCGAGGTGAGCGCCTCAAAGTGGATGAATATCCTGAGCTCTTTTCCGGGCTCTTCTGGAGTGGCGAGGAGGGGCTGAAGATTGGGCTGGTGGACGCCTTCGGCAGCAGCAGTTACGTCGCACGGGAGGTGATCGGTGCCGAGGATATCGTCGATTTCACCCCGGAAGAGGATATCTGGGATCGTTTTGCTGAAAAGCTCGGAACTGGAGCGGCTCAGGCGATTGCCCGCATGGGAGGGCTGACCGAAGGCTGGAGTCTGAGGTGATCCGACTGCCACGTATCTGCTGGGTCATCAGCAGATGCGTGGCAGGGGGTCGTCTTCCAGCTCCTCGAGGATGCGCGCACCCCCCAGTTCCGTCTGCAGGATGACATGGGCATCCTCGGCCAGGAGGGTGCCGATGAGTGCTGCATCGCACCCCTCATCAAAACCCCGCCAGCGTTCCAACGCAGTCTCAGCTTGATCAGGTGAAACAATCGCTACCACCCGGCCCTCGCAGGCCAGGTAGTGGGGATCGTAGCCGAGGATCTCGCACACCGAGCGTACCTGATCCCTGACCGGGATGGCGCTGTCATTCAACCGCACCTGCAGGCCGGTAGCGCGGCAGATCTCATGGGCGACGGTGGCCAGACCGCCGCGGGTCGGGTCGCGCATAAAGTGCAGCCCCGGCAGATCGAGCAGCGATTGGGTTAGCCGCAGCACACTGCCGGCATCTGATCTGAGATCACCGTGCAGGCCGAACTGCTCCCGCGCCAGCATCACCGCGATGCCATGATCCCCCACCGGACCGCTGACCAGCACCCGATCTCCGGCCTGGATTCTGTCCAGTGCGGGCCGCACTCCGGCCGGGCGTAGCCCGACACCGGTGGTGGCGAGGTAGATGCCGCCACCCTCGCCACGGCGCACCACTTTGGTATCACCGGCGGCAATTCGCACATCGATGGCGTTGGCCGCCGCGGCGATGCTCCTGACAATCCGCTCCAGCTGTTCGATCTCGAAGCCCTCCTCGATAAAGGCGTTGAGGCTGAGATAGCGGGGCAGGGCGCCGGCCACCGCCAGATCGTTGCAGGTGCCGTGTACCGCCAGTGAGCCGATATTGCCGCCCGGAAACTCCAGTGGCTGCACGGTAAAGCCATCGGTGGTGAAGAGCAGATCGCCGTCCCGCTCCAACGGCAAGGCCACCGCATCAGCATGCACGTCGAGTTCAGGATTGGCCAAGTGGCGCGCAAAGATCTCTTCGATGAGTTCGCGCATGAAACGCCCGCCGTTTCCGTGGGCCAGTGAGATCTGTCTATCCTGCATCTTGTACTAGTGTTGGCTGCAAAACGGCAGCTTAGCAGTGGCGGGTTGGGAAACAAAAGCCCCGCACTGGGCGGGGCTCTGTTGTGGAGTCGGATGTAGTCGGCTCATTCAGCCTTTGCTGCTGGCTGTGCCGGCGCCGCGGGAGCCGCATAGGGATAGCCATAGTAGGGCGTGTAACCACCCCAGCCCGGATAGCCGCCGCCATAAGGATAACCACCGTAGTAGGGATAACCACCATAGTAAGGATAGCCGCCCCAAGGCCCTCCGCCCCAAGGCCCATAACCATCATCAAACCAGTCGAAAGGTCCCCAGAAGGCAGAGGCGGAGGTGGATGCCATCATTGCGGAACCAGCCAGTGCTGCTGCGGCTACAAGTTGCAGGGTTCGTTTCATCTTGCTTACTCCATTGTCACGATCGAGGGTACAAACGGTCTGCGGTTCCCTGGAAAAATAAGGTCAATTACTACTTGAGGCTTCTTTGCTTTTCCAATGGGAAGAAGCGGACTACAGCAACAAATATAGATAAACCGGGTTCCTTTTTTTTTGATGCAAATCATTAAATAAGTGGATATTAATGGAGCCACTGTGGCGTGCTTTAGCGGATAGCTTTGGTGATCTGCCTGATGACGTTAAAAGCGTCTCCTATCTCATTGGCTGTATTGTAAAAATGTGGAGAGAAGCGAATCCCGCCGCCACGATAGGCGCAGATCACCTGTTGTTGCATCAAAGCCTGCTGGATCTGCTGATTGTCATGGCCGGGGATGCGGAAAGAGAGAATCCCGGCGCGGCGGTTCGCTGCAGCAGGTGTCAGGCTCTCAAATCCGTATTCAGACACCTGCTGCAGGGCGAAATCCATATTATGCCTGATGCGGATCGCCACCTGCTCGATGCCGGTCTTCAGCAGCAGCCGCAGGCTCGCCGCCAGGGTGTGGATGCCGAGCATGTTGGGGCTGCCGCACTCGAAGCGCCGGGCGTCCGGAGCGGGTCTCCAGTCGTGTCGATCGAAATCCATCATCGCCTCCACCATGTGCCAGCCAAACTGCTGTAGGCGGAGATGATCGCGCACCTCAGGCCGTACATAGAAGAGCGCCACGCCTTCCGGACCGAGCATCCACTTGTGGCCATCCGCCACCACAAAGTCGGCTTGGCACGCCTGCACATCGAAGGGAATAGCCCCCAGGCTCTGGATCGCATCGACGCAAAATAGTATCCCCGCTTTGCGGCAGGTCTTACCGAGTCGACCCAGGTCGAGGCGCAGACCGGAGGCATACTGAACCGAGCTGACCGATAGCAGCCGTGTGTTTTGGTCGATTGCCTCGGCGATGGCTTCTTCTGGCTCCCCGCTCGAGTGCTGCAGATCGACCAGCCGTAGTTCGACCCCCTGGGAGGCGAGCGACTCCCAAACGATGCGGTTGGATGGGAACTCCTGGGCGATGCTGACGATGTTCTCCCCTGGTTTCCAGGGGAGTCCGTAGGCGATGATCGAGAGCGCCTCGGAGGTGTTTTTCAGCAGCGCAATCTCTGAGTCATCCGCCGCGTTGATCAGGCGTGCTAGCAGTGACTTGAGAGCCAGTTCCTCCTGCTGCCATGCGGGGTAGTTGGTGGCGCCAAGGGTGCCATTCTCCTGGGCAAAGCGCACCACTGCATCGACAGTGCTCTGTGGCCAGGGGGCAACAGCGGCGTGGTTTAGGTAGATGATGTCGGGGGCGAGAGAGAATGGTTGCATGGGGATTGTCTCTTGTGGCAGGGGTATGTGTAGGGAGAGAGATGGCCTCTCGAAATCGATCCAAACTGTCGCTTTTTAGCAACAGGAGGGGCGTTTTCCCTGCGTTTTAGTCGCCTTACAGCAATTTCCCAATAAAGATACGAGAAAACAAGTGGGTATGGTATAGTGTGCGGCTTGATAAAATGACTTCCTACAAAAGTTGTTAAGAAACAGCTACTTATGGGGTTTTCGGCGGTGATGCCGGATGCTGGCCGCAGTTGCCTGCCATAGGCTGTTTCCTGGTCGTTACGGAAGGAAGCGTTGGATCCCGCTGAGTAACGCTCGAGGGTGGTCTCCAGCAACTTTATTTGGGTTTAACTAGAGAGCAGAAATGACAGACCTTACTAAATACCGGAACATCGGCATCTTTGCCCACGTGGATGCGGGCAAGACCACCACCACCGAGCGAATTCTCAAGCTCACCGGCAAGATCCATAAGACCGGCGAGGTGCATGAGGGCGAAGCCACCACCGACTTCATGGACCAGGAGCGCGAGCGCGGTATCACCATCCAGTCGGCTGCTACCTCCTGTGAGTGGAACGGCCACCGCATGAACATCATCGACACCCCCGGACATGTGGACTTCACCATCGAAGTCTACCGTTCCCTGAAGGTGCTCGATGGCGGTGTGGGCGTGTTCTGCGGTTCCGGTGGTGTTGAGCCCCAGTCCGAGACCAACTGGCGCTACGCCAATGAGTCCGAAGTGGCGCGTATCATCTTCGTCAACAAGCTGGATCGCCTTGGCGCCGACTTCTACCGGGTAGTGGATCAGGTCGAGAATGTGCTGGCCGCCAACCCGCTGGTGATGGTGCTGCCGATTGGTGTCGAAGAGAACTTTATCGGCGTGGTCGATCTGCTGACCCGCAAGGCTTGGGTCTGGGATGACTCCGGGGATCCCGAGAAGTACGAGATCCAGGACGTGCCTGCCGATATGACCGACGCTGTCGAAGAGTGGCGTGAGAAGTTGATCGAAAAGGCCGTCGAGCAGGACGACGATGCAATGGAGAAATATCTGGAGGGCGAAGAGCCTGACCTCGATACCATCCATGCCTGCATTCGCAAGGGCACCATCGCACTCGACTTCTTCCCCACCTACTGTGGTTCCGCGTTCAAGAACAAGGGCGTGCAGTTGGTGCTGAATGCCGTCGTTGATTACCTGCCCAACCCGACCGAGGTCAAGCCCCAGCCCGAGGTGGACCTGGAAGGTAACGAGACCGGAGAGTTCGCCATTGTTGATGAAAGTAGGCCGCTGCGCGCCCTGGCCTTCAAGATCATGGACGACCGCTTCGGTGCCTTGACCTTCACCCGTATCTACTCCGGTGTGCTGAACAAAGGCGACACTGTGCTCAACACCTTCACCGGCAAGACCGAGCGCATCGGGCGTATCGTAGAGATGCATGCCGACTCCCGTGAAGAGCTCGACTCCGCCCGGGCCGGTGACATCGTCGCCCTGATCGGTCTGAAAAATACCCAGACTGGCCACACTCTGTGTGACCCGAAGAAGCCCGCTACCCTGGAGCCGATGGTATTCCCCGATCCCGTGATCTCCATCGCCATCGCACCCAAGGACAAGGGCGCTGCCGAGAAGATGGGTATCGCGATCTCCAAGATGATCCAGGAGGATCCCTCGTTCCGTGTCGAGACCGACGAAGAGTCCGGCGAGACCATCATCAAGGGCATGGGCGAGCTGCATCTCGACATCAAGGTCGACATCCTCAAGCGTACCCATGGTGTCGAGGTCAACGTCGGCAAGCCCCAGGTGGCCTACCGCGAGACCATCACCAAGCGCATCGAAGATAGCTACACCCACAAAAAGCAGACTGGTGGTTCGGGTCAGTTCGCCAAGATCGACTACATCATCGAGCCGGGCGAGCAGAACAGCGGCTTCGAGTTCGAATCCAAGGTGACCGGTGGTAATGTACCTCGTGAATTCTGGCCGGCGGTAGAGAAGGGCTTTGCGCTGAGCATGGAGTCGGGCACCCTGGCTGGTTTTCCACTGCTCGATGTCAAGATCACCTTGATGGACGGTGGCTTCCACGCCGTGGACTCATCGGCGGTTGCCTACGAGATTGCCGCCAAGGCGGCCTATCGTCAGTCGATCCCGAAGGCGGGGCCGCAGCTGCTGGAGCCGATCATGAAGGTCGATGTGTTCACCCCCGATGACCACGTAGGTGATGTGATCGGCGATCTGAACCGTCGCCGTGGCATGATCAAGTCCCAAGAAGCCGGTGCCACCGGCGTGCGCGTCAAGGCCGATGCACCGCTGAGTGAGATGTTCGGCTACATTGGTGACCTGCGTACCATGACCTCTGGTCGTGGCCAGTTCTCCATGGAGTTCTCCCACTACGCGCCGTGCCCTGCCAACGTGGCAGAGGCGGTTATCAAGGAAGTGCAGGAGCGCAACAAGTAGGCAGATGGTGATCTGATCCGGGGTTCAGCCCCGGTGGGATCGCAATAAAAAACCGGGGACAGGCTACTGTCCCCGGTTTTTTTGCGCCCGCATATTTTGTGTGGGAGGAGGTTGGAGGGGCATCTGTCGGGTGTTACTCCCAACGAAAGCTGCGCGCCCCGATGGCGAGAAACAGCGCACTGAATCCGAACAGAGTGACAAGTTCTGTCAACACATCCTGAAGGCCGGCGCCGTCGATCATCACTGCGCGGGCTGCATCCAGCATGTGGGTTAGCGGCAGCAGCAGCGCGAACTGCTGCACCAGCGGGTTGGAACCCTCGAGCGAAAACCAGACCCCGGAGAGCAACATCATCGGCCAGCTGATCAGGTTGAGGATGCCGTTTGCCGCCTCCTCACTGCTGAAGCGGGCGGCCACCAGCAGTCCGACGCTGATCATGCTCAGGGTGCCGGCGGTGAGGATCAGAAACAGCAGCCAGTAGGCACCGTGCATTCTGAAGCCCACCAGCAGATTGGTGCCGGTGTAGACCAGCGAGGTGACCAGCAGGATCATCAGCAGGCGCGAGGCGACTTGGGCAGTGAGGAACTCGAAGGCGGTTAGGGGAGTGGCGTGGAGCCGCTTCAGCACCCCGTTCTTGCGGTAGCGCACGATCACGAAGCCGACCCCGAACAATGAGCTGAACATCACATTCATGCCCAGCACCCCGGGCACCACCCAGTCGACGTAGCGGATCTCCTCACCGCTCACCGCCTGGCGCTGCAGCGGGCTGTCGCCCAACAGCCGTTCGAGCACATAGCCGTTGGCGGAGTTGCTGTTGATCCAGTATTGCGCGTCCTGCAGATCGAGCAGCATGTCGAGTTGATGGCGATCGACCTTGCTGATCGCGGGCTCCAGGGATTGCAGCGCAATGAACTGGATGTGGCGGGTCTGCAGAAAACGCTCAAGCGCCGGCTCCCCGCTGTCATCACCAAACACCCCGACCTTGAAGAGGTGTTGGTCGCCGCTGGTGAAGGCAAAGGCAAAGCCGATCACGATGAAGACCGGCAGCAGGATGTTCCAGGCCATGGCGGTGCGATCGCGCAGAAACTCATTGTTGCGGGCGACAAAGATGGCAAACAAGCGGCGTGGCGACATGTCAGGACCTGAGGTGGTGGCCGGTCAGTTCGAGAAACAGATCCTCCAGGGTGGGGGAGCGGACCTGTAGTTGTCTGAGTGAGATACTTGATTCGACCAGACGCCGGATGGTGCGGTCAGGATCCTGTGAGAGGATCTCCAGACGATCCCCAACCGGGTGACGTGTCTCACCGTTCTGCAGGGGAAAATCGTCGGGCAGCGCGTCGAGGGGCAGGGTCAGGATGGTATTGTCGTAGTGGTGATCGAGCAGTGCCCGCGGCGAGCCCTGACTGATGATTTTGCCGTGATCCATGATCACAATCTCATCACACAGTTCATAGGCCTCTTCCATGTAGTGGGTGGTCAGCACCAGGGTCTTGTTCTCCGCCTTGATGCGTTCCACCTGCTGCCACAGATTGCGCCGGGATTGCGGATCGAGGCCGGTGGTTGGTTCGTCGAGGAACACCACCTGGGGATTGTTGATCAGGGCGATGGCAAGTAACAGACGCTGTTTCTGTCCGCCGGAGAGCTTGTGGGTGTCGCGATCGAGAAATTCCTGCAGGGCGCAGATCTCGATCAATTCGTGCAGCGGCCGGGTTTTTTCATAGAAGCGACTGAATAGCCGTAGTACTTCGTCGACCCGGATATACTCCTGCAGCGCGGTGTGCTGGAACATGATGCCGGCTTCGCTGCGGAACCGTTCACCCAAGGGTTCGCCGCGATAGCGGATGCTGCCGGAGCTGGGTTTCTTAATCCCCTCAAGCATCTCCACGGTGGTGGTTTTGCCTGCCCCATTTGCGCCAAGCAGCCCAAAACAGATGCCTTGGGGGATAGAGAAACTGATGCCATCCACAGCACGCACGCCGGCATAGTGCTTGCTAAGGTTTTCTACCTCAATCATGCTGATCGGATCCGCGCAGGCTCATCCGAGAAAGATCACCTCGACCTCGGCCACATCCTTTGCCACGCCCTCGATCTCGATTACGCTGACCTCGGGGTCGATGCCAACTTTGGCGAAGGAGGGGATCTTGCTCCAGTCGAGCTGCGCGAGTGGGTGGTCGCTGCCCTGCAGAGTCTGCAGGCGGGCTACCTGGACCACATCGACATAGTTGGCCAGCTCGCCGCCATCATAGCTGAGATCCTGATAGCTGCCCGGCACCTTGATCAGTGACTCGGGGAAGCCCCAGGACTGCAGGATACGCTGCCCAATGGGTGCGCTGATCAGTTCGATCAGCCGCTCTAGCTCTTCCCGGTCGTCGATCAGCTTCGCGTCGTGCTCAGCCATGGTGAGGATCGGCAGGGTACCGATATTGTGGATCAGGCCGGCGAGCATCGCCTGTTCCCGGTCCAGGTGCTTGAGGTTGGAGGTGAGCACCCGGGACAGGGCCGCCACCTGAACACTCTCCTCCCAGGCCTGGCGAAAGCGCTGGTCGAGCTGCTCGCTGGTGGGCTGAAAGATCTGCTGCATGATCAGGCTGACCACCAGACTGCGCACCATGCGCGTGCCGAGTCGCGCCACTGCCATCTGCAGATTGTCGATCGCTACCCGGCCACGGTAAAGCGGGCTGTTGGCGACTTGCAGCAGACGTGCGGAGAGGGCCGCATCGGTGGCGACGATATCGGCGATTGACTTGGCCGTGCTCTCCTCGCGCTCGACCGAGTCGCGTACCCGCAACGCCACTTCGGGCAGGGTCGGTAGAGTCAGTTTGTGATTGTCAATCGCCTTGAACAGCGACGTCAGAAAGGCGTGTTCGTCTATCATCTCATTCCTTGGTTACGACTTCCTCAGTGAACGGGTAGGGCAGCTCGCGCAGCTGCAGTGCCGGTCCCGTCTTGCCCAATAGCACCCGACCGCTCTCCGCACTGGCGATCTCGATTACCGCCAGCAGTTCGTAGCCGTCGTTGGTGGGGCGGGCATCCACCACCTTGCCGGCGCCCTGGCCGGAACTGCTCTGCTCGGCGAACAGTTCATCGCCAGGCTGTGGCGGCTGATCGCTCTCCAGATGGGCAAGATACATGCGGCGTTTCAGCTTGCCAAGATAATGCATGCGTGAGACCACCTCTTGGCCCACGTAGCACCCTTTGGTGAAACTGATGCCGTCTACCAGCTGCATATTGAGCATCTGCGGCACGAATGCCTCGCTGGTCTGGGGGAAGATGGTGGGCTGGCCAGCCCGGATCTTCTGTAGCGCCCAAAAAGATTCGTCCGCGATGGCGGCCTGGGATTCAAACTTCTGCCAGAGTTCCCGCATCGTCGCCGTTGGACCAACCAGTTCGAAGCGAGGACGGCTGCCGGGTAGGCGGATCAGGGTGACCTCATCCTCCATTACCACATCGTTCTCTTCCCAGGGGATGGAGGAGAAGTGCTCCCCCAGCAGATCGAGCGCACAGCCACCGCTGAGTCCGATCCGTACCAGATCCTCGGTGAGGTCGTTGATCTTCACCTTGGCGCGCAATACGTACATACGCAAGCGCTTGACCAGCGCGTCGAGATTACCCGTCGGGGTCTGCAGCAGAAACGTATCGCCGCGGCGGAAGACGCGGAAACAGGCCATCATGCGCCCCTTGGCGGTGCACCAGCCGGCCAGCTGGCTGTGCTGTTCGGTGACTTCCCGGATATCGTTGGTCAGCTGACCCTGCAAAAACTGCTCTGCGTCTTCACCCTCCACCTGGATCAGGGCGAAATGCGAGAGATCGTTCAGTGCGCACTCCTCAATCTGAGGGGCTTTGGTGAGCGGCTCGCTGTTTGCCTCGTCTGCTGCGGCACTGCGCTCACGCATAAATCTTATCCATTGACTGTTCATCTGACTCCGTAGGTTTGTGGGTTTGATTGTCCGCAGCCGGTATCATACCCCATCATCCTGACGACGGCAGGCTCCCTGTCGTTGCGGTTATTTGTCTCTCTGGCCTGGAAGAATTGAATGAGTAAACCCTCTGTCGGCAGCCTTGTCCTCTACAAAATCCGTCCTGCAAAGGTAGTTGAGATCAGCGACAAGATCGAGATCGAGCTGGAGGGCGGCAAGCGCAAGCGGGTCAGGGACAAAGACGTTGTACTGCTGCACCCTGGCCCGCTGACCAGTCTCAAGGACCTTACCCCGCAACAGGGTGAGATCGAGGAGAACTGGGAGCTGCTGGATGGCAGCGAGGTCGAGATCGGCGAGTTCTCCGAGCTGGTGTTTGATGACTATACCCCCGCCACTGCCTGGGCCGCCTGGGAGTTGGTTACCGATGGCCTCTATTTTGAGGGCACGCCCGGCGCGATTCGTGCCCGTCCGGCGGATCTGGTGCATGCGGAGCGTGAGCAGCGGCAGGCGAAGGCGGCTGAGGCGCAGGCCTGGGAGGCGTTTGTCGAACGGGTGGAACAGGGGCAGCTGCTGCCGGAGGATAACAAAGCGATGGGTGAGGTGGAGGCGCTGGCGTTGAGGCGTCGTGAAAACAGCCGCATCCTCAAGGCGCTGGGTTTTCAGGAGTCACCGCTGAATGCCCATCGACTGCTGGTGAAGACTGGTTATTGGTCGCAGAATGAAAACCCCTATCCGAGACGGATGGGTGTCCAGATGGAGACGCCGCAGCAGCCGGTGCCGGCGCTGCCTGAGGATCAGCGCCTCGACCTGACCCATCTGACCGCCTATGCCATTGACGATGCGGGCAACCAGGATCCGGACGACGCGGTGAGCCTCGATGATGAGCGCATCTGGGTACATGTGGCCGATGCCGCGGCGCTGGTGACGCCGGAGAGTGAGATCGATATCGAGGCGCGCTCTCGTGGTTCTAACCTCTATTCACCAGAGCAGATCGTGCCGATGCTACCGCCGGGCATCACCCATCTGCTGGGGTTGGGGCTGCAGCAGGAGTCGCCGGCGCTGTCGATTGGTTTTCTGCTCTCTGAAGCTGGCGAGGTGATGGACGTGCAGATGCAACTCACCCGCCTGAAGGTGGAGCGTCTCTCCTATGATGAGGCCGATAAGCGTCTGGAGGAGCCGCTGCTGGCGGCGCTGCAGCAGAAGGCGACCTGTTACCGGGCGCGGCGGAAGGCAGCCGGAGCAGCCTTCATCCAGCTGCCGGAGGTGAAGATACGGGCAACCGAAGAGGGGGTGGCGATCACCCCGCTGCCGGCACTGAAGAGCCGTGAGATGATCACCGACCTGATGTTGATGGCGGGGGAGGCGGTGGCGATCTACTGTAGCGATAATGAGATCCCTGTGCCCTTCGCCACCCAGGCGCCGCCTGACACGCCGGCCTCGCCGCAGGATTTGGCGGCCATGTACGCCTATGTGCGCAAGTTCAAGCCGACTCAGGTGAAGACCCAGCCGGAGCCCCACAGCGGCCTCGGCCTGCAGCGCTACACTCGCGCCACCAGTCCGCTGCGGCGCTACTCCGATCTGCTTACCCACCAGCAGCTGCGTGCGCATCTCAAAGGTGAGCCGCTGCTCGACATCCACACCATCTCGGAACGCATCAGTCAGGCGGAGCTGGGGAGCATGTCGATCCGCAAGGCGGAACGCCAATCCAACAACCACTGGCGCATGGTCTATCTGCGTGACCACCCCAAATGGCAGGGGGAGGGGGTGGTGGTCGCCATTGAGGGGGAGCGGGCCAGTGTGCTGATCCCGGAACTGGCGATGGAGGCGCGAGTCAGAATGAAGAGCAAGCCTGCACTAAACTCGGTGGTGAAGATCGCGCCTCGCGAGGTCGATCTGCCCGATCTGGCCTGCTATTTCCGGGTCCTGGGCTAGCTTTATACAAACTGGGGGTGAGCATGAAAAACAGCGTGCTGTTCTGGGCGTTTCTGCTTCTCACCGGATGTGCCATGGGTGGGGGCAAGCAGGATTCGTCGAATGTCTACTCTGCGCCGCCGGTGGGATCGAGTATCGAGCTGAAAACCGCATTGACGGTGCCAGGAGGAGAGACCCGGGTCTATCTGCAGCGCGGCGTCGTGGTCACAAAAAAGGCGCTGGATCGCTACTATCCAAGCTGTAATTTTGAGCTGAAAAAACTGAGCGAAACCGACAGAACTATCCAGCCTGAAGCCTTCCTGGTGGTAAGGGTTCAGCCACAAACCTCAGAGATCGTCTACCATCCGCAGCCACTACAGTTGGCTGGGCTCAGATCCGCCGGAATGGATGGCAGCGGGAGACCGATGATCATGCGCGCGCTACATCTCTGGATTGGCTCAGACCGACAGCCTGACGTGATGCGGCTGACCTGTCGTGGCGGGCTGGATGACATGGCCTGGGCCAGCCCACCTTCCATCGATGCGATGCGTCAGGCGTTGGGAGGTTATGCGTCACTGATTCTGCCCTAGCGCTTGCGGGCACCACAAACTTTTTCTATCCCATTCGTGACTTCGTGGTGACAGCTTGCTCGTTTCAAGCGATGGTTACCTCCGGCGATAGGTAGACGTCCTGGATGGCGTTAAGCAGGGCCACGCCCTCGGTCATGGGCTTCTGGAACGCCTTGCGCCCAGAGATCAGCCCCATGCCGCCAGCCCGTTTGTTGATTAGCGCAGTGCGCACCGCCTGGTGTAGATCATCCTTGCCCGAGGGCCCACCTGAGTTGATCATGCCGATACGCCCCATGTAGCAGTTGGCAACCTGGTAACGCACCCGGTCGATGGGGTGGCTGCCGGAGAGCTCCTCATAGATCCGGGGGTGGGTCTTGCCAAAGTTGATGGCGGTGTAGCCGCCATCCAGGGTTGCCTGTTTTTGCTTGATGATATCCGCCTCGATGGTGGCGGCCAGGTGATTGGCCTGACCGGTGAGATCCGCCGCCGAATGGTAGTCGCTACCCTCGTGTTTGAAGGCTGGATTGCGTAGGTAGGCCCAGAGTACGGTCACCATGCCCAGTTCGTGGGCGGCCTGGAAGGCCTCGCTGATCTCTGTGATCTGGCGGCGCGACTCGGCTGAGCCGAAATAGACCGTGGCGCCCACCGCCGCTGCCCCGAGGTCGAAGGCCTGTTCCACACTGGCGAACAGAGTTTGGTCGTAGATGTTGGGATAGGTGAGCAGCTCGTTGTGGTTGAGCTTCACCAGGAAGGGGATTTTGTGGGCATATTTGCGGCCGACCGAGCCGAGCACGCCCAAGGTGGAGGCCACCGCGTTGCAGCCCCCTTCGATGGCGAGCTCAATGATCTTCTCCGGGTCGAAATAGATCGGATTGGGGGCGAAGGAGGCGCCGCCCGCATGCTCCACCCCCTGGTCCACTGGCAGAATGGAGAGATAACCGGTACCGTTGAGCCGGCCGTGGTTGAACATGGCCTGAAGATTTCGCAACACGCCGAGCTTGCGGTCAGATTGGGCCACCACCCGGTCGATGAAGTCCGGCCCCGGCAGGTGCAACTGCTCGCTGGGAATACCAGCACAGCGGTGCTGTAGCAGATCTTCAGCCTCGTTACCCAGTATGCTTTGGATATTGGACATTTTCAGGCCTCCTGAATTGCTTATGGTATTTTTTGGCTCCTCTTATTGGATAGGAGAAAAATACTGAAAAGGAAAGGGCCGCACTGATCGAAGCTCTGCTTGCAAAATGCCGGTGATGTTTTGCGCGAAATCGGGTCAGAGAGCAATTTCCGCCAATATCGTCAAAGGGTGTAAATCGATAACAAAATCAGGTCAGAGAACAATTTCCTGAATGGACTCTGTTTGATCTAATGTAGGTCCTGTTTGTAGAAAAATACCCGTGGACTTGTGACATAGTCCACGGGTGGTTGAGAAGTTGGGGAGCTCAGCATCTAGTCACAAAACAAATCACCGTTCGAGTCATTACCATGTGACCAACTCCAGTCTGAGCAAACCACTTCACCAATCACTTCCATGGTGCCTTCTTGTTCGTTCCATCCACCGCCGACTGTTTCAACTGAAGTTGCGTTGCAGACCATGCATGTGCCGGGTTCGGTGAACCATTCATTCGCTGCGTTTTTAAGCAGCTCTAGTTGATCGTAGATGTCAGCAATTTCTTCCGCAGTCCCAGGAAGCCCAGTTGTTACACACCCAGTCAACTTGCCCGTCAGATCATCGGCAAGTGCACCTGCGACATTGCAAGCGTTGCCGACAATATAACCACCTGCCAACGTGATACCCGCGAGTGTGGTAAGGCCGGCGACTCCGCCCGCAATTGGGTTCTCTGTCTCGATAGTGACAGCAGCAAATATTGGTAGGCTGGCTCTTATAGCGGCTGCAGCCACAATGCCTCCGCCGATTGAATTGCAGCCTGTTGTTACCGTCCACTTCACCGCATCGCCCGCCATAACTTCACTGGCCATGCACTGCTGACGAATGCTGGGGCCGCTGCTGCTCGCTATGACTCCTATTGAATGGCAACCGCTGTCGCCTGATTCGCCGGAGTTGGTGAGATACTGGTCGCTGCGGCAAATCGTATCTCTCCAGCGCGAAGGTCCATATTGGCGATACTTGCTGTAATATAGGGTCAGATCACCAGTAGGCTTGGGTGTGGCAATCTCATAGTACATGTTCGACCAACCGCCATGCATGCCTCGGGTCTCCGTGACCCTGCTCAGTAGTTTAAAGCCCTTGAAATCCCCTGCCTGTAGAATCATTGGTGTATCTACATGAGTGATTGGGGGCGTAACTTTAGCACCAGTTGTTTTTTTCTTGATGCTTCGGCTGTCTGATGCTTTGCCTCCAGTGTTCTTTACTTCTAAACTTCTGGAGTCCTTGGCTTTAGTAGTTATATCGCTTGTTCTTGGCGCCTCCCTAGAGCGCTCAGCAGAGATGTGGTACTGACGAGCGACTGCATCGCTGTCCACTGTAAAGAGTACGATTGAACCCGGGCCTTCAGACCGTAGTCGCGATCCGAAAACGCTAACAAATGCTTCGCCCTTCGGAACCATTTCCACGAAGAAATTCCTGCGTTGGCATCTATTGTTAAACCACAAACCTTTACCGCACATATTTAGTCGAACTGTCGGAGGCGTACCCAGTGTCTCCTTTCCTACGTCTTTGATCGCTGATTCTTTGGCTTCTGATTTATGCAGAGAAAGTGTTTGAGATGCCTTGAGTTCCGTCGCCTCGGCCGATAGTGGGAAGTAGAGCATGAGAGACAGGTATACATATCCAATCAGTCTTTTCTTGGTCATAAGCAAATCCCTTCAATAAGATAAATAGTCGATTGTGCAGTGAGTTGGTCTCCCTTGGTGAAACTACGAAAAACCGGGTCAGAGAACAATTGATCTGCATCCATAGCCGCTAGCGGCTGAGTCCCCCCCTGATACCGGCTGAGCCGGCATTAGGCCAAGAGGTAGGTAGGCCAAGAGGTAGGTAGGCCAAGAGGTAGGGGGCACTGTTTCCTAGAAATAACGCGCCAAACTTAGCTCAACATAGTCATCCCGGCTGAAGGCGTAGAGCTGATCATCTTCAGGGATGTTGCTCCAGATACGGATCTGCGCCGCGGCCTTCCAGCTGTCGCCGAGGCGTCGGCTTGCTTCCAGGTTGAATAGCAGCGCACCGGAATCGAGGTCGCGGATCACGCCGGTGAGCAGTTCGCTGCTCTGCGCGTCGTTGGCAGTGAGGCGCAGGCCAATGAAGAGGTCGTTTTCAAAGGCGATGGGGGCAGCATCGCCGCGTTCGTCGTAGAGATACTCCATCAGTACCCCCAGGTCCATATCGCTCTGCAGCACTCCCACGTAGGTGTACTCGAAACCGCCGGTGGCGGCGCTGTAGGCGTCGCCCTGGCCACTGCGGTAGGCCGCCTCCAGTTTCCACAGCCAGTCGCCCTTGGTGGCCTGCAGATCGAGGCTAGTCTGGTCGATCAGCGGGTAGAAGGGGGCGAGCACAGTTTCGCCAGCGGTATTGCTCGCGGGGGCCAGGTCTGGGGTGCGGCTGGTGCCGTGGAAGTGGGCCAGGCCGATGTCCCAGTCGCCGAGGCTGTGGGCCCAGCGGATCGCTAGGTCGATGTGGCGATCCTCTTTGTCCGATTCGTAGCGGGTCAGGTCACGATCGACCCGGGGCTGGCTGCGAAACCGTCCGTGGATCCCCGGAAAAGTCCGTTCACGAAAGCCGGGCAGCACAAACAGATCGAGCAGCCCCCAGTCGCGCTCGCTAGAGAAGCGGATCATCGGCTGGCCCAGTTTCTGCTCGGCATCCAGGTTCTCCACCAGATCGGTCTGGTTGATGATGTCGACCAGGTGACGTGCCTCGGTCACACCCCAGAAGACTTTGCCGATGCCGGCTTGCAGCTCCCAGTTTTCTGCGGCGTAGGTCCAGAGCAGCTCGCGGATGTCGCCGTGGCTACGCTCGCTGTCGGCTGAGTCCCAGCGGTAGAAGGGGCGGAACACCAGGCTCTGCCGGTCGTCATCCCAAGCGTGGTAGAACTCCGGCTCGGCGGCGAGGGAGAGCAGGCTGCTGCGTTGCTCAGGTTCCAGCGGGTGCTGACTGAAATAGCGGCCTTGGGCCTCGATATAGCCCGACCACTCCCCCGCTAACAGGGGGAGTGGCAGCAGAGCGAAGAGGATGAAGAGCCGTCGCAGCGCGCGCTGCATTAGGCGACCGGCTGGAACTCGGTCGGCTCTTGTTCGGCCATGTGTTCGTAAGTATCCCATCGTAGATCGACCAACTCTTGTGCCACCTGGATCAGGTGCTCCGCCTCATCCGGGTGGGTACGGGTCAGCAGCTTATAGCGCATCTCGTTGTAGGCGTAGTCCTTGAGGCGGATCCGCGGCCGCGGCGAATCGAGCACGAAGGGCCGGTGGCCCGCCTTGCGCAGCGCCGGACTGTAGCGAATTAGCGGCCAGTAGCCGCTCTCCACCGCCAGTTTCTGCTGCTCCAGGCCCTGGCGCAGGTCGTATCCGTGGGCGATACAAGGGCTGTAGGCGAGGATCAGCGAGGGGCCATCGTACTCTTCAGCCTCACGCATCGCCAGCAGGGTCTGCTGGGGACTGGCGCCCATCGCCACCCGTGCCACGTAGACGTTGCCGTAGGAGATAGCCTGCATTGCCAGATCCTTCTTGCCGATGCGCTTGCCCGCTGAGGCGAACTTGGCCGTGGCGGCGGTGGGGGTCGATTTCGACATCTGCCCGCCGGTGTTGGAGTAGACTTCAGTATCGAGCACCAGCACGTTGATGTTGCGCCCAGATGCGAGTGCATGATCGAGACCGCCGGAACCGATGTCGTAGGCCCAGCCGTCGCCGCCTACCAGCCAGACCGAGCGGCGCACTAGATGGTCGACCAGCGACAGCAGGTTTTTTGCTCGTGGATCGTTGATGTTTTTCAGCTTTTGTTTCAGCTGGACGACTCGCTCGCGCTGGGCGCGCAGCTCACTACCGACCCGCTGGTCGGTGCTGAGCAGGGCATTGACGCACTCCTCACCCAGCTGTGGAGCCAGTTCTTTGATCAGCTTCTTAGCCATCGTGGTGTGGTGGTCGGAGCTGATGCGCATGCCGAGGCCGAACTCGGCGTTGTCCTCGAACAGGGAGTTGGACCAGGCCGGGCCCTGGCCCTCTTTGTTTTTGGTCCAGGGGGTGGTGGGTAGATTGCCGCCGTAGATCGAGGAGCAGCCGGTGGCGTTGGCCACCAGCAGGCGAGGGCCAAATAGCTGGGAGAGGAGCCGCACGTAGGGGGTCTCGCCGCAGCCGGAGCAGGCGCCGGAGAACTCGAACAGCGGCTCCAGAAACTGCGCGCCGCGCACCGAGGAGAAGTCGACCTTGGCGCGGTCGTTGACCGGCAGGCTCTCGAAGAATCCCACATTGGTCTTGCCCGCCTCGAACACCGGCGCTTTCGGCTTCATGTTGATCGCTTTGGTGGTTTTATCTTCGAAGTCGTACGCGGGGCAGGCCTCGACGCAGAGGCCGCAGCCGGTGCAGTCCTCTAGATAGATCTGCAGGGTGTAGCGGGTCTCGGGAAAGCCGCGGGCGCTGATCCGGGCCGAGGGGAAGGAGTCGGGCGCGTCCGCCAGCTTCTTCTCATGGTAGAACTTGGAGCGGATTACGCTGTGCGGGCAGACGAAGCTGCAGTTGCCGCACTGGATGCAGATATCGGGCTCCCACACCGGGATGAAGTCGGAGATGTTGCGCTTCTCCCACTGGGTGGTACCGCTGGGGTAGGTGCCGTCCACCGGCAGTTTGCTCACCGGTAGCTCATCACCGCGGCCGAGCAGCATCGGTGCGGTGACCTCCTGTACGAACTCAGGGGCCTGGGGCGGTACCACTGGATCGAGCTCGCGCTGGCTGCTGACTTGATCGGGGTAGTCGACCTTGTGCAGATGATCGAGAGCGGCGTCTACCGCCTTGAAGTTTTGCTCGATCACCGCCTTGCCTTTGGTGAAGTAGCTTTTCTCGATCGCCTGTTTGATCTGTGCGATCGCCTCGTCCCTCGGCAGCACCCCAGAGAGGGCGAAGAAGCAGGTCTGCATCACGGTGTTGATGCGCCGCCCCATGCCCGCCTCTCGGGCTACGGTGGAGGCGTCGATCACATACAGGGCGATCTGTCGGTCGATTAGGATCTGCTGCACTGGTCTGGGTAATTTTTCCCAAACCTCGTCCGGGCTGTAGGGGCTGTTGAGCAGGAACACCGCACCTTCTGCGGCCTCGCGCAGTACTTCCACCTTGGAGACGAAGTCGAACTTGTGGCAGGCGATGAAGTTAGCCGACTGAATCAGGTAGGGGGCCTTGATCAGCTGCGGGCCAAAGCGCAGGTGGGAGACGGTGGTTGAGCCCGCCTTGCGCGAGTCGTAGACGAAGTAGCCTTGGGCGTTCAGCTCGGTGTTCTCGCCGATGATCTTGATGCTGTTTTTGTTGGCGCCAACCGTACCATCGGAGCCGAGGCCGAAGAACAGGGCGCGGGTGACATCCTCGCCCTCGATGTTGAACTTGGGGTCGAACTCAAGGCTGGTATGGGTCACATCGTCTGTGATGCCGATGGTGAAGTGGTTCTTCGGCGCTGCCTTGGCCAGCTCATCGAACACCGCCTTGGCCATCGCCGGGGTGAACTCCTTGGAGGAGAGGCCGTAGCGGCCACCGATCACCCGCGGCAGGTTGCTGATCGTGCCCTGGGTGTAGGCCTCCATCAGCAGCGTCATGATCTCTTGATAGAGCGGTTCGCCGTTGGCGCCGATCTCCTTGGTGCGGTCTAGTATCGCGAGCGACTTTACGCTGCTGGGCAGCACCGCCAGCAGATCATCGGCGGGGAAGGGGCGGAACAGGCGAACCTGCAGCACACCCAGCCGTTCATCCTGAGCGTTGAGCTGCTCGACGGTCTGCTGCACCGTCTCGATGCCGGAACCCATGATGATGACCACCCGCTCCGCCTGTGGATCGCCAAAATACTCATAGAGGCTGTATTGGCGGCCGGTGAGCTCGGCGAAGCGGTTCATGGTCTGCTGCAGGATGCCGGGGATGCGCTCGTAGTAGGGGTTGGCGCTCTCGCGGCCCTGGAAATAGACATCCGGATTCTGTGCAGTGCCGCGGATGAAGGGGTTGTCTGGGTTGAGGGCGCGCTGGCGGTGGGCGATCACCAGGTCTTCATTGATCATGGCGCGGATCTGCGCGTCAGAGAGCAGCTCGATCTTGTTCACTTCGTGGGAGGTGCGAAAGCCATCAAAGAAGTGGATAAAAGGTACCCGGGTCTCGAGGGTGGCGGCGTGGCTGATCAGCGCCAGGTCGTGGGCCTCCTGCACCGAGGCGGAGCAGAGCATGGCGAAGCCGGTGGTGCGTGCTGCCATCACGTCCTGGTGGTCGCCGAAGATCGACAGCGCCTGGGCCGCCAGCGAGCGGGCCGCCACATGGAACACCGTGGAGGTGAGCTCGCCGGCGATCTTGTACATGTTCGGCAGCATCAACATCAGCCCCTGGGAGGAGGTGAAGGTGGTGGTCATGGCGCCGGCCTGCAGGGCACCGTGGGCGGTGCCGGCAGCGCCTCCCTCCGACTGCATCTCGAACACATCGGGCACTTGGCCCCAGATGTTGGTGGTGCCCTTGGCAGACCAGACATCGGCCGACTCCGCCATCGGTGAGGAGGGGGTGATTGGGTAGATCGAGCAGACCTCGCTGACCCGGTAGGCGACGTGAACCACCGCCTCGTTGCCGTCGATGGTGACAAATTTTTTGTTGTTCTCGCTCATGGCTCAGCCTCCGCTCATGCCGACTTTTTCATAGATTGAGCCGGGCTCCGGCACCATCTCGATGGCGTGGCAGGGGCACTGCTCGTAACAGACCGCGCAGCCAGTGCAGCGCGAGTAGTCGTAGCGGTAGCGTTTGCCGGGGCCAAGTTTGATCACGGCGCCTTCTGGACAGGAGCCGAGGCAGCCGTCGCACTCGAAGCAGTTGCCGCAGGAGAGGCAGCGCTGCGCCTCGAACTGCGCCTCGCCCTCGTTCAACCCCTGCAGGATCTCGTCGAAGTTGTCCATGCGCTCCACCAGCGGCAGCTGTTGCTGTTCCCGCTGGGGGGCGTTGGTGCGGTACCAGAGATGGAGCTTTTCGTGATCGACCAGTGGATGTTTTCTGGCGGGTTGATAGGGCTTGCCACGCAGGTAGCCGTCGATGAAGCGGGCCGCCTTTTTGCCGTGGCCGACCGCAATGGTCACCGAGCGTTCGCTGGGCACCATGTCGCCGCCGGCGAAGATGTCGGGGGCGCCGGTCATCATGTCCTCGCCAACGATCACGGTGCCGTCGCGGTTGAATTCAATGCCTGGCACTGAGTCGAGGAAGCCGGTATCGGTGTCCTGACCCACTGCCAGGATCAGGGCGTCGGCCTGCAGTTCTTCGACCTCACCGGTGGGTTGGGGGCGGCCATTCTCGTCCAGCTCCATTACTTCGACCTTGAAGGTGGTCTGGTCGATCTCTTTGATGGTGCGCAGCCACTTGATCTTTACGCCCTCCTCGAGGGCCTCATCGGCCTCGAAGTCGTGGGCCGGCATGCTGGCGCGGTCGCGGCGGTAGATAATCATCGCCTCGTCGACGCCCAGGCGCTTGGCGGTGCGGGCCGCGTCCATGGCGGTGTTGCCGCCGCCGTAGATCGCCACCCGGCGACCCAGCTTGGGCGGGTTGTCGCTGTGAGCCTGGCGCAGGAAGCTGACCGCGTCGAGCATCTTGCCGGCATCCCGGGCAGGGATCTCGATCTTCTTGCTGATGTGGGCGCCGACGGCGATGAAGACTGCATCGAAGCCGCCTTCCTGCTTCTCCTTGAGCAGATCCTTGACCCGGTGGTTGAGGCTGATCTTGACCCCGATCTCCTCGATGCGGCGGATCTCGGCGGCCAGCTCGTTCCGCGGCATGCGATAGGCGGGGATACCGAAGTGGATCATACCGCCGGCGATCGGGCCGGCCTCACGGATCTCCACCTGATGACCGAGGCGGGTCAGGTGGTAGGCGGCGGAGAGACCGGAAGGCCCGCCGCCGACCACCAGCACCTTGCTGCCGCCGGGCTTCGCCTCGAACTTCGGTTTCCAGCCCTGCTCTAGCGCCATGTCACCGAGGAAGCGTTCCACCGCGTGGATGCTCACGGTGCTGTCGGTGAAGTTGCGGTTGCAGCCTGTCTCGCAGGGGTGGTAGCAGACACGGCCGTGGATCGCCGGCATCGGGTTGTTCTCGATCAGCAGCTGCCAGGCCTCTTCGTAGCGCTGCTCCTGAGCCAGTGCCAGCCAGCCCTGGATATCTTCCCCGGCGGGGCAGGCACTATTGCAGGGGGGCAGGAAGTCGAGGTAGACGGGGCGGCGGGTACGCACCGCGCCTGTGCCCTTGTCGAACCGGGTCAGATCGGTGCTCCCGGTCATGTCCTTTACGGTCATTGGTAGTTGTCCTGTAGTGAATAGCAGGATGCAGGATTAGGAAGGCGTCCTATCCTACTGTTTATTCTTTGGAAATTTTGTTGCTGGCAGGCGCGCCGCAGGGCCGCTGCCGGGGTTGGTTCCGCAACTCAATGGCGGCACAGGATAGAGAAATCGACCGGGGATTTCCACAGAAAATTAATGCTTAGTATTGGCTTTTCAGTGGCTATTGTGTGCTGGGACCGGAAACTCCAGTAGCGCCTCCAGCTGCTCAGCAGGCATCGGGCGGTGGAAATAGTAGCCCTGTGCAAGATCACAGCCGATCTCAATGGAGAGGGCGTGCTGGGCCTGATTTTTAACACCTTCCACCACCACTTTCATACCGAGCCGGTGGCCGACTGCAACGATCGCTTCCATGATCGACCGGTCATCGCTGTCGTGGGGGGCGTCGCGCACGAACGCCCGGTCGATCTTGAGATTGTCGACCGGAAAACGTTTTAGGTAGCTGAGGGAGGAGTAGCCGGTGCCGAAGTCGTCGATGGCGATCTGCATGCCGGCCTGGTGGAGCCGTTTCAGGTCGGAGAGGATCTTTTCATCCGCCTTGATCAACACGTTTTCGGTTAGCTCGATGCCGATATCGGTAGGAGAGAGCCCGTATTTCTGCAGAGTTTTAGTGATGACCAGATAAAGATCGTGAAACAGAAACTGCCGTCCGGAGATGTTGATGTCGATCTGGAAGTCGCGCAGCCCGCGTGCTTTCCAGGCGGCTCGTTGCCGGCAGGCGGCGTTGATCACGCACTCGCCGATGCGGATGATCAGTTCCGAGCGCTCTGCTACCGGGATAAACTCGGCCGGTGAGATCGGCTCGCCATCTTCGGGCAGCCAGCGCAGCAGCGCCTCACAGCTTTTGATCTTGCCGCTCCGCAGGTCCACTTGTGGCTGGTAGTAAAGTTGCAGGACCTCAGTCTCAAGGGCACGCCGTAGCTGGGTCTCGATCTGCTGGTAGCGGCGCAGTTCGTCATTCATCGTTTGGGTAAAGAACTGGTAGCGGTTGCGCCCGGCATCTTTGGCTCGATACATGGCGGCATCGGCATTTTGCAGCAGTTCGCCGGTAGTCTGGCCATCATCGGGAAACAGGCTGATACCGATGCTGGTGGTGACAAAGGCCTCCTGTTCTTTGAGATCGAACACCGTGGCAAACTCACGGATGATCTTCTTGGCTACAGCAGCGACCTCACTATTCTCCTGGATCATCGGCATCATCAGCACAAACTCGTCACCGCCAAAGCGCGCCACAGTGTCGTACTTCCGTAGTTGGCTGGAGAGGCGTTTGGCCACCTGCAGCAGCAGGATGTCGCCATACTCGTGGCCCATCGAGTCGTTGATCACCTTGAAATTGTCGAGGTCGATAAAGAGGATCGCCAGTTTCTGCCCGAACCGCTCGGCCTCCTTGATGCGGTTGCTGAGTTCACTCTCCAGCAGGTAGCGGTTGGGCAGATGAGTCAGCTGGTCGTAGGTGGCGAGGTGTTCAAGTTTGTCTAGCGCCCGCTTCTGCTCTGACTGATCGACATCGATGCAGAACATCTCGGGATTATCTGTGTCCTGGTTGAGTAGCACATGACTGGAGAAGACAGGCAGCAGATGGCCGTCCTTGTGTAGCAGCTCCAGCTCGCCGGGGGGGATCGGCTGCCCCCGCTCGAGCCAGGCGTGGTGGGCTTCGACTAGGCAGTCGTACATCGACTCGGGGATGATCAGATCCTGCAACTGGGCGCCGAGCGCCTCCTCTTCCGTGTAGCCGTAGAGTCGCGAGCTGGCGGCGTTCCAGTAGATCACCCGGAGCTCTTTGTCGTAGCCCTGTACTGCCACGTTGGGCAGGCTCTCGATCAGTTCGCGAAAGCGTCTTTCACTCTCCCGCAGATAACTCTCGGCCTGTTTGCGTTGGGTGATGTCGCGGTCGATGCCACGATAGCCGGCCAGTTCGCCGTTGGCATCGAAGAAGGGCATGCCGCTGGTGTCGAGTATTACCTGATGGCCCTGTTTGTGCCGATTGAGGTTCTCCAGGGAGCTGAAGGGACGCCGCTGTTGGATAATGGCCGTGAACTGGCTGGAGACCTGATCAGCAACCTCAGGGGGCATGAAGTCGAAGGGGGTTTTGCCGATCAGCTCCTCGGGCTTGTAGCCGAGAATCGTTTTTGTCTGGGGGCTGCAGTAAGTGTAGCGGCCTTGACTGTCGGTCTCCCAGACAAAGTCCTGGGTCGATTCGACCAATGCCCGGTAGCGCTCCATATTTTCTTTGAGGGAGCGCTCGGTGCGCCTGCGCAGGATCTCGGCGCCGGCCTTGGCGGCGATAATGTTCAGGGCATCCTCCCAGTGGGTGGGCACGTTGAGCGGCTGACGCGATATAACCCAGACGATGCCAATAACCTTGTGATGCTGGTCACGAATTGGTGTGCCGGCATAGCCTTGGACGCCGAGTTTTTCCAGCTCCGGGTCTTCAGGAAACTGCTGTGCGACATCCTGAGGATAGAGGCAGGTGGCAGTGGCAGTCACCTCCCTGCAGGGTGAGCCGGCCAGTGGATAGCCGTAGTCAGATATCAGCTCGCCATCGAGTGTCAGTGCAATCGCCTGTACCCACTCATCATCTTCGATTACCCCGATGCTGGCGCCATCGGCATTGAACCAACGGCAGAGCGCACTGACTGTTTTGTCGAAGAAGGCCTGACCGGTCAGGCCGACCATGCTTTCGACCAGGATGTGCAGTGCGTCGTCAGTCTGTTTACGCTCGGTGATATCGAACAGGGCGCCATCCAGACAGAGGATCTTCCCATCCTGCCCCCGGCTTGCTGTGCCGCGGTCTGCCAGCCAACGGATTGCCCGGTCATGTTGGCGGATGATGCGAAATTCGAGGTAGTAGTCGTCGTGATCCCAGAGCCGTTTGTCGAGATAGTCGAGGCTCGGTTCGATATCGGCCGGGTGGATCAGCTCCAAAAACGAGATTGCTGCGTTGTTGATGAAATCATCTGCCGGGTATTCCGTCAGTTGTTCGATATAGTCACTGATAAACAGCATGCTACGGCTGCGATCGTACATGCAACGGTAGATGGCGCCGGGGATGTTGGCGAGCATCGACTGGTTGCTTCGCTGCTGCTGCAGAGCGGTGTTCTCCGCTTTGATGCGCTGGGTGACATCCTGGGTAACACTGAGCAGGCGGCTGATCTCGCCATTGGCTTCGCGGAAGGGAACGGCGTGGGTCTCCAGCCACAGTTTGTGCTCCTTCAGCCCGGTGGCACGGAACAGCAGGCTCCCGGAGTGGCCGGCAAAAACCTGCTTAATGAGTTCGATGAACTGTTTTCGATAGGGCTTATCCACCAGTTCGGTGATCGGATGGCCGCGTACTTGCTCGATCCTGTCTGCATCGATCATCGCCAGGCCGGCTCTGTTTATAGTAAGCAGGCGGCCCTTGCGATCCAGAGTCTTGACGCAGGCGGGCTCCATATCGATCAGGGTGCGCAGAGAGTGCTCGCTCTGGGCGAGTTCGGCGGTGCGTTGGCGGATCAGGCGGCGCATCTGCAGATTGAACAGCAGCAGTAACGCGACTAGGAAGAGGACCAGGCCAGCGAGCAGGAGGTTCCAGTATTCGACCAGCCAGCGCGCCCAACTGCTGGCCTGGTCATCTTCGGCGTAGATCAGTCCTGCGATGCGGCTGCCCGGCGGGATCAGTTCTAACTCGGTGAAGACGTCGCGGATATGCTCCCAGCGGGCCGGATTCATATGACCGATCCTGACCAACAGTGGCTGAATCAGTTCACGGGAGGTGCGTGCCTCATACTCCAAATGTTTGCGGCTCAATTCCTGAGTGTTGTACTTGGCCAGGATTAGATCAATCAGCTCATCCGGGTGGTTGAGGGCGTACTCCCAGCCCCTGAGACTCGCCTTGAGAAAGTTACGCAGCCGTTGCGGATGCTGCTCTGCCTCGGCTTCAGTGGTGGCGAGAACATCGCCATAGAAGTCGATTCCATACTGCTTGGGTAACAGATAGCGACCCTCGGTGCCTGTCTCTTGCAGGGCAAAACCCTGATCGGTGACATAGGCATTGAAGACGTCGGTATCGCCTCGGATCAGTGAGCGCACATCGAAACTGGTGGGTAGAATGGTGAGATCGTCGAGGCTCAGGCCGGCGCGACGCAGGGTGGCACGGAGCGCAGCATCCTGGATGCCCGATCCCAGCATCACCCGCTGTCCAGCGAACTCTGTCACACTGTTTATGCCTGACTCCGCCTTGACCAGAAAGGCGTAGGGGCTGTGCTGGAAGATGCTGGCGAGAGCCACCACTGGCTTGCCCTGGGTACGGTGGATGAGAATATCGGCAGCGGTAACCGCGTATTCGGCCCTGCCCTCCAACAGAGCCTCGATAGGTGAATATTCCCCCTGATGTTCAAGGATCCTGACCTCCAGCCCTGCATTGCTATAGAAGCCTTTCTCGAGAGCAGCATAGTAGCCGGCGAACTGGAAGGCGTGCTTCCATTTGAGCTGCAGGGTAACCGGTACCAGGTGGTTATCTGCAAAGCTGGGAGGAGGTAGCCAGCAGAGAAGGATGATCAGTAGCCGTGATAGGAAAGAGAGAGCAGTGTTTGGTGTGGACGGATGAAGAGGGGGCATAGCGAGGTGCCACTATGGCTGCTTGCCGTCAACCCTAGGTCGGGCTGATCCTGGTGCCACGTTAGACAAATGCCTCCAGCGCGAGAATCTACTGGCCGATCTAGCCGCGTCGATCATCCTGATACTACCTCGATTTCCTGAGTTGCTCCAGGTTGTCCAGAATTCGCTGTGCTCGCTCGATCTTCACCACCACCCGATCGTCGTTGGGGTCGAGCTTCTGGGCGGCCTCCCAGACTGCAATAGCGCCGGCAACCTCTCCCTGTGAGTATAGCCGGTCGCCTGTCTTGAATAGGTTCTTCAGATGAATCTGTAGCTCTTTCTGCACCAGCTGCAAGAGCTCTCGTACGGCGCTGTTTTTTGGCTCTTTTTGCAGCAACTTCTGCAGCAGCATCTTGGCTTTGCTCAGCTCATTCTTCTCAAACAGAACCTGAGCCTGCTTGAGCTTGTTGGTGGATGCTTTCTTTGAGATCGCGGCGCGCTGCGACTTTTTAATTTTCCGGGCCCGCTTAACCGCTTTGGAGGAGCGGGAGTTGAGTAGCTTCAATAGGCGCCGATCATCTTCATCCTCCTTAATCGACAGCGCCACTGTCAGGCAGCGGGTCGCCAGTTTGGGTTGGTGGCGCCACTCCCGCCAGCCGCAGCGGGTCAGGTAGAGGTGTTGCTGCTCCTGCTCGGACTGGGCATCGAGGAGTTTGGAGTGGAGGTGGGCGTCTCTCGGCCGGTTTTCTGCCAGCTTCGTTATCAGGGGCAACTGTTTTTGCAGTGCATCGTATTGTTGCAGCAGCAACTGATCCTCAAGCTGCTCCTCCCGACGGGTCTGGATGGCGCTTAGTTTGTTGTGCAGCCTGACCACGGCCTTATCCTTCTCGCCCGCCATGATCGCCTTCTCCAGCAGGGCCACTGCTTCACCCAGTTCACCCTTCTTCAGCAGCTGGTTGGCCGTTTTCAGTGGTTTTTCGACCTTTTTGGGTTCGGGTTCGCCCAACTGTGGCAGCTTCAGTTCAGGCGGCAGGCTGGCGCAGCCGCTCAGGGCTGCTGTCATGATCAGGGCCGTCCATGTCTTGCTTTTTTTCATGCTGTTTCTTGGCTGTTTCTGATTTTTTTCACGGTGGCCGCCAGCCGGCGGGCGAACTTGTCTTTAGGTGCGTTAACCAGCAGTGTGCTGACGGGCTCTTTTCTGCCTTTGACGTTGATCGGTGCTTGTAGGGTGAGATCCACCGTATTCCTGACCGCATGGGGTGATGCGGTAGCCTCGCTGATCAGGATGCCGCTGGTTGGCGCCCGGTCGCAGAGGCGCGAGGCGACGTTCACGGTGTCGCCGATTACGGTGTATTCGAGTCGCTCTGGGATACCGATGTTGCCCGCCAGCATATCACCACTGTTGATGCCGATGCGCACCTGGATCGGCTGCTCATGGTTGAGGTGGCGGTTGCGGTTGATGCGGTCGATCAGCGCCACGATCAGGCAGGCGCAGCGCACCGCATGGGCGGCGTGGTGTGGGTCCGGGTCGGGGGCGCCGAACAGGATCATCGCAGCATCACCGATGAACTTGTCCACCATGCCGTGGCTGTGCTGGGCCGCCTCGGCGATGTTGCCTAGGTAGAGATTGAGCAGTTCAGCGACCTGGTCCGGCGGCAGATGCTCTGACATCCTGGTAAAGCCGACGATGTCGCAGAACAGCACACTACCCTTGATTTGACTGTTGGCGAGGCGTGTGTCGGAGAGGTTGGCGAGGATCATCTCCGCCACCTTGGGGGAGACATAGCGGGCCAGTGCCTCTTCAACCTGCTGCTTCTGTAATAGGCCGGTGCTCATGCGCTGAAAATGGGAGTAGACCTGGCCGATCTCATCGCGGCGGTCAGTGTAGGTAGAGTAGGCCGGCTCCTCAGAGGATTCAGACTGGCCCGCTTCCGCCAAGCGGCTGATTGGTCGCGCCAGCTGCCGGCTCAATCCATAGGTGAGAAACGAGGCGATTACGATCAGCAGTAGGGTGGCGCCGGCGATGACGTTGATAATGGTTTGCCGGTAGCTGTCGAGAAAGGCTCTGTCTAGGGTGACGTAGGCCTCGCCCGCCTTGATCTTGTTGAACAGGATTGGGTTGCTGAAGGTGACCAGAGGACGTTTGATATTGGGTTTGCTGCGGTCAGTCCAGTAGTAGGGCTTGCTTGGATCGGGGAGCTTCTCTGGATTCGTACCAGCAGCGATGTGCAGTTGTTTGATCCCTGAGACCACCGCTCCCACCAGATTCCGGTTTTTTAGCTGGCGATTGACCAGGCCCTCCAGGGCGAGCTGGTCCTCTGCCAGCAGGGGCTCGCTGGCGGAGTGGGCGAACTGCTGCACGATGGTCCCGCCAAAGATCTCGATCTCCGCTGTGTGTACCCGGTCCTGCAGGGTGATCAGCAGCCAGCCTAAGGCGCTCATGACCAGCGCGATCAGAGCACCGATTACCATCGTCCACTTCACCGCAAGGGGCAGGGCAGCTTTGCGAAAGACACCGCGTATCTGGCGAAAAAAGGGAGCTGGCATGATGGCTTAGGTTACAAAAAGGTTGAGATGACTTGGGATATTTTTCTTAGTTCTCCACGCTAGTTAGTATGCGGTTGATCGCATCATTTGCCAAAACAATTAAGTGACTGGGAAAGAAAAAAGCCCCTCGTGGAGAGGGGCCAAGGCTACGGCGGGGGATGGGTTGGCCTTAGAGCTTATTTTCGTGACACAAGGTGCAACTCACCTCGGTATCTCGGCTGAGGGTGATCTGCTTGCTCCCGTCGGGTTGTTTGTCATGGCTCTCCAGGATACGCAGGTCGGCGGTGCGCGCCAGCACACTGCCCTCACCGTTGCTGCCGTGGCAGGCGCGGCAGCTGTTGGGGTTCTGCTCGGCGACGCTCTCGTGGCGATGGGTCCAGTTGGGATCGTTCACCGGATGCATGCCGTGGGGACCGTCGAGGGTCAGGCCGAGACTGCCAGGCGCATGGCAAGTGTCGCACTCGGTGATGGTACCGGTATGGCCCTGTAGGCCGATGGCGGCCAGGTTGTCATTGGCGAGGAAGGGCGAGTTGACATCATCACCATCCGGCTGCACCGGCCAGATGGCGTGAGTGCTGCCGTGGCAGCCTTCACACATCACGCCGCCGTGGCCTTTGCTCAGACGATAGAGACCTTGGTCTTCGGCGAAACGCGAGCCGGGTGCGCTGATGAAGGGGAGGCTGGCGGCTGTGGCATCTGACTTGCGATAGGTCTGGCGCAGGCGGATGCCGTCGACGGCGAGTTCGAAGTCACTGGTGTCGGCTTGGGCGATGGTTAGCACGTCGCCGATGTGGCAGGCCTGGCACTGAGGTTCGTTGGCCCAAGGTACCCGTCGGGTGAGGTCGAGGCCGGTACCGCCGGGCAGTCCTTCGCTGAAGTCATTGCCCACCTGCTTCATGTTGCCGTGGCAGTCCTGGCAGACCACGCCGCCGCTGGCCATTGCACCGCGCAGGCACTGGGTGCGCTTGCCTGGATGGCACTGGTAGCAGCTCTCCTGCAACACTTGGGCCTGTAGTTCGGGGGTGCGGGCGGGATCGCTGGGGGCAGGCATCTCGGGGAACAGATCGGTGAACTCACCGTGATGGCCATGCATCGTCCGTGACATGCTGATGTGGCGGGTCTGTTGGCGGCCATGAATACCCTGCTCGGGTTCGTCCACCGGCCCGATCTGGGCCAGGTCGAGGGCCGGTGAGTAGTGGCACTGGGAGCACTGGATGTTGCGGCGCACGTCGAGACAGGAGGCCTCGCTGCCACTTGTGCACGGCAGTGGGCTGGTATCGATGCTGGAGGTGTAGTTGGCGCCGTGTTTGGCGTCATGCAGTCGCAGGACGTTGATCTTGGCGGCGTTGAGCAGCGGCTCGGGTCCGGGGGCATCTGCCGTCAGCATCACCTCCCAAGGGGTGCCGTCGGCGTAGTTGGAGACCGAGGCGAAGTTGGCCGCCGCGCCATTGCCGAAGTCGGCTGGATCGGCGTGACACCCCTGGCAGTCGGCCTCCGAGGCCACCGGTAGCACCACCTCGGTGCTGGCGAGTACGTTATTCGTGATATGGGGGGCCATACCCTTGCTGATCGCCGAGACCTTCATCAGTGGGTAGGCGTTGCTCTGCCCAAGGTCATCCACCGGCAGCATCGGGATGCCGTCCGCGGCGAACCAGTTGACACCCAGTACGGTGGTGCCGATGGGCAGAGCGGTGAAAAAGGGCAGGTCGACATCGAATCGGTCGAATGGCTGGGGTTCGTTGGCGGAGAAGGGCGAGGTGATGAAGGGTGTATGGTTGACCGCGCTGGGCATCGCCTGCTGCCCGACCACCAGCCCCGGCAGATGCGCTGGATCTGGCACCGGAATTCCAAGGTCGCCGGGGATCGGGTCGAAGGCGGCGGTTAACACGCTGGGACAGCCGATGGCCGGATTGGGATCGCACAGGCTGTCGAGTCCCACGGCCAGCACACTCGGATAGAGCGAGGCGTAACCGAGGGCACCCTGGGTGTTGCCCGAGTCGGTGATCTCCCAGAAATTGGATTTGAAGATCCCCGGCCCGTTGAAGCTGGTGGTGTTGATGGAAGCGGGGCCGACAGGGTCTCTCAGGTTGCTGCTGGCAGAGTAGACCAGATCCACGTCGGTGTCGCTGAGGATGCGGGGGGGGGCTGCCGTCGCTGCCCATCTCGATTACCTGGGCGTGGACCACGTTGAACGGTGGTAGGATGCTGAAGATCTGGTAGTCTTGATCAGCGCAGTGCATGCCGAGGTCGTTGGCGGCCAGCACCCGGAACGGGCTGGTCTGCACTGTTCCTCCGCCTCCGCCACCAGCACCTGTGTCGCAGTCAGCCGGGGCTTTGCGTACATCGCGTTCTTGGACGAGCCCGGCCGACTCGGCGTGGATCCGGCAGGGCACGGTTGCCAGGTCGTTGAGAGTGAGTTCCCATTTACCCTTCTGGTTGACGGTGACACTGCTGATGATCACATCAGCCCCAGCATTGCTGACGCTTACCTTCTCGTTGTGTTGGCCTTCACCCTTTATTTTTAACTGGTTGTCTTCTGCCTCCCATTGACTTCGCTTGATCTTGAATTCGTCGGCCCATGTGGTCGTTGAGACGGCCAGGCAGAGAGCCAGGCCAGTGGTGATGGAAGGGAGTATGACGCGCCTTGGATTTTTCATTCTGATCTCCTCGCTTGGAGAACACGGCGATAGGCCGTTCTTCCGTTGCTGCCTGGGTCGTTAGGGCAGGTGGCTGTGCACAGTCTGTCGGGTGTGAGGGCTTTCTGCCGCCTTCTACTGTCCCCGCAACTGGCAAGCTAGCAGGCGAAGATTAAGATTCGTTAAGAAACCAGAATTTTTTAAGAATCACTGTCGAGAAAGGTGATCTGGATGCGCAGCCCTTGCTGGCCTGGGCTGGCCTTGATTTTGGCGCCATGAAGCTCCGCGATGCGCTGCGAGATGGAGAGGCCCAGCCCGAACCCCTCGCGTTGGTTGTCGGGATGGCGGTAGAAGCGGTCGAAGATCCGCTCCAGCTCCGCTGCTGCGACCCCGGGGCCGGTGTCTTCCACGCTTAAGTCGACCCGGTTTTGCCGCTGCTCCAGGCGGACCTGGATCCGCCCCCCGGAGGGGGTGTGAGCGATGGCATTGCCGATCAGGTTGCCCAGCAGCAACTTCATGAGTTCGAGATCGCCAGGCACACTGACTGATTGTGGCGCCTCCAGCTGCAGTTCGAGCCCCTGCTCAGTGGCTTTTGACCTCATCTCATCCACCACTTCGGAGGCGGCCTGGCGTAGGTCGATCGGCTTGAACGAGGTGGCAATCGCATTCGGATCGACGCGGGCCAGCAGCAGCATCTGTTCTACCAGATGAGCTGCCCGGTCGCTGCCCTTCAATACCTGCCGCAGTGCATGCTCCCGCCCCGCCTTGTCGGGGCTGCGCAGGGCGACGGTGGCCTGGGCGCGGATGCCGGCTAGCGGCGTGCGCAGTTCGTGGACAGCATCGGAGGTGAAGCGGCTGAAACGCATGTAGGCGTTGTCGAGGCGTGAGAAGAGGGCGTTGAGCTCGCGCACCAGGGGGGCGACCTCCTGCGGCACATCGCGCATGCTGACCGGGCTGAGGCAGTTGTAGTCTCGATTCGGGATATCGGTGGCGAGACGTCTCAGCGGCGCCAGTCCACGCCCGATGCCAAACCAGATCAGCACGGTAAGTAGGGGGGATACCCAGAGGAAGGGGCGCAGCATGTTGAAGATGATTTTCGATGCCAGGATGTCTCTATCGCCGTAGCGGTCAGCCACCAGCAGGCGGTGGCCGGCGTCGGGGTCTTCGATGCTGAACTGGCGCCACATCTCTCCCTGCAGTTCGAAATCGGAGTAACCGGATGGACTTGTAGGCAACAGCTCAGCGGGGGCATTAGGTGTCTGAAACAGCAGGGTTCCGTTTCTCGACCAGACTTTGAAAATGATCGAATATTCGTATTTGTGCAGGCGATGGAGGTCTTTCTGAAAGCCCAGGCCGTCCTTCTCCTCCGCTTCATGGAAGACTGTCACCATGATCAGCCGTGCCACCTGTGCAAGATGGGCATCCAGCAGCTCGCGGATCTCATGTCGTTCGCTGAACGAGGTGAGCAGCGCCAGCAGCAGCCAGCCGCAGAAGGTCAGGCTGAGCAACAGGGCGAGCAGTTGAAAGCGGATGGAGCGCATCAGCCGGGCCGCTCAATCAGGTAGCCGATACCGCGGACGGTGCGTATCAGACCGGGGCCAACCTTTTTACGCAGATGGTGGATGAAGACCTCGACCGCATTGCTGTCGATGCTGTCGTCCCAGCCATAGAGCGACTCGATTAGCCGTTGACGCGACAGCACGCGTCCGGCGTTCTCCAGCAATACTTGCAGCAAAGTGAACTCCCGTGGTGACAGGGTTACCGGGATGCCGTTGATCTCCAGCCTGTGGGAGGAGAGATCGAGCTGGATGTTGCCGTGTTCGATGATCGTGTTCACCACCCGGTAGAAACGCCGCTGCATGGCGCGCAACCGGGCGCAGAGTTCGTCTGTGTCGAAGGGTTTGACCAGATAGTCGTCTGCCCCGTTGTCGAGCGCGCAGACGCGGTCCTGAATCTGATCCCGGGCGGTGATGATGATCACTGGCACCTGATTGCGCTGTCTGCGCAGCTGCTCCAGGATCTGCAGACCGGAGCGGTAGGGCAGATTGAGATCCAGCACTACCGCCTCATAAGCTGTGCCCGCCAGGTTGACATCCGCTGCCCTCCCATCTTTGACCCAGTCGACCGAATGGCCTTCCAGCGAGAGTATCGTTTTGAGGCCATCCCCCAGCAACTCGTCGTCTTCTACCAACAATAAGCGCATTGCCATCATTTCTTTCTGTGCGGAAAGGAAAGCAATATTTTTTTGTTATGTCATTGCCACCCTGCCTGGAGGCTATGCTAGCAAGTCCGGTAAACCAAGTCTGGAGAGACTTGCGTAACATCCTGCGAACGATTGAAGGGGGGCTCAGGTACGTCTTTTGGGCCTTGTTTGCGATGCCACTAGCCGGGATCAGAAAATCTGAAAAGGCCCAAAAAAAGCTCATATCGGTACCCGTGAGACGCTTCTTGACGAAAAAAAGAGGTGTTACTCCTGTTTTTTGATCAAAAACGAATCTTTTTCCCTGACTTGATCTGTCGTCATTAATCCAGCCGACTCTCCTGTCCGGCCTCTTGTAGCAAGCGGGCGGCAATCTCCTCGATCGACATGGCAGTGGTATCGAGAAATCTGATGCTGTGGCGTTTGAACAGTCGTTCGGCTCGCTGCACCTCACTCAGGCACTGCTCGAAGGAAGAGTAACGGCCGTTGGCGCGGCGCTCTTTGCGGATGCGCTGCAGCTGTCGGGGGTCGATGGTGAGCCCGTAGAGTTTCTCGACGTAGGGTTGCAGCACCCTGGGCAGGTTCTGATCATCCAGATCATCGTCGGTTAGCGGGTAGTTGGCGGCGAGGATGCCGTGTTGCAGCCCCATGAAGAGGCAGGTGGGGGTCTTGCCGCTGCGTGACACACCGATCAGGATCAGATCGGCGCTGTCGTAGTTGCGTGTCACTGCGCCATCGTCGTTGGTCAGGGCGTAGTTCACCGCATGGATGCGCTCGTTGTAGGCGTTCTGTTTGCCGATGCTGTGGAGGCGCCCCAGGGCGGGGGCGGAGGGGATCTGCAGCTCCTCTTCGATGGGCTGGGTAAAGTGCTCGAAGAAGTCGAAGATCAGCCCGGCGCTGTCACGGAAGCAGGCGCGCAAGGTGGGATCGACCAGGGTACTGAAGACCAGCGGTCGAGCGCCGGAGCGCATTGTCTCCTGGTTGATCCGCCCAGCTGCCCGCTTGGCCTTCTCGATGGTGTCGATGAAGGGCCAGTGCACCGTGTCGTACTCCAGCGCCGGGAACTGGCTGAGCAGTGATCGCCCCATCGCCTCGACGGTGATGCCGGTGTGATCGGAGAGAAAAAAGACACTGCGCTTTGTCATTGGGGCTCACCAAATCGGATCAAGGGACAGGCCACAAGATCGCATTCCAGACCTCACCTGGCAAGGGTATCGATTCGTTATAATTAGCCTGCCAGCCGGAGCTTGGGTTCTTTGCTGCTGCTATCCTTGGAAACGTCGTTTGGCCGCGGCAGATCCACCTAAGGATTTCATCGATGGCCGATGAGAGAGATGAACTTGCCCTTTTTCACAAGCGTTTATCGACCCGGTAATGCTGAAATTATCTGCTGAAACAATCGGTTATAGGATGATGAAAGCTGACGCAGTGGAATTAGAGTCCCCGATAGGGAATGTCCCAGGGGTTGGAGTCAGTCGCTGATCTCCCGGCCAGTGCTGGCTAGGGATACGGGCTGGCCGTGAGCATCGCGTACCACCGAGAGGCTGAGTTGGATTCTATGGCGGGTTCCATCCCTGCCGATGCGCCAGGTCTCGAAGGGCTGAACTTCTTCGTTGAGCGCCAAGCGTCCGATGATCTCCCGCAGGGGGGGCTGCTCTTCTGCCGGAATCAGCTTAAATACACTCATGCCGACAGCCTCATCCGCGCTGTATCCGTAGAGTCGCTCGGCGCCCCGATTCCAGCTCAGGATGGTGCCGTTGAGATCCTCGAGAATGACTGCCTCGCCGGAGTTTTGCAGAAATGTCAGTAGCAGCCGCTCGTGCTGTTCCAGTTCGCGATAGGGTCGCAGGTCAATGAATCGCAGCACCAGCCCGTCCAGCGCCCCCTGTTCGTCGAAGAAGGGCAGGATGCTCAGGGACCAGGGGTTGCGCTCGCCGTCCTCGATCTGCAGGGTACGGCTCTGGCGGTTGTGGATGACATCATGGAGCTCCGTCTCCAGACTGGGTGAGTGGAAGCGGGGTTGGAGGTCGCTCAAAGGACGGTTGAGATCGCCGGGTAGCAGGTTGAAAAGCCGCAGGGCCGCCGGGGTGTATCGGCGTAGCCTGAGTTCGCGGGTCAGCATCAGGATCGGCAGTTCCACGCTTTCCAGCAACTGACGCAGCTCCTCATTGAGCCGGTGCAGCTCCTCGTTGGCAGCCAGCAGCTCATGGTTGAGGGTACTCAGCTCCTCATTACTCGATTGCAACTCCTCCTTGGCGGTCTCCAGCTCTTCATTGGTGGACTGGAGCTCCTCATTGGCGGAGAGATTCTCCTCGCTGACCGTGTGCAGCTCCTCATTGGTAGCCCGTAGCTGCAGGATCATCTGCTCGGTGTGCTGCCACACCCGGGTCAGTTCCTGCTCCAACTCAGCGATGCGGCTGTCGCTGGAACCGTCAGCCGCGGGAGATGGTGTCTCGCATTTGCCAAGATCCTGAAACAGCAACAGAAACAGGGGCTCTTGGTGGTCGCTGCGGGGAACCGGCTCGAAGCTGAGAGAGATCGTGTGCTGTTGGCCATCGGGCATGGTGTGGCGGAGGGTGCGTGTCTCGGCCTTGGCCGATTCGATCACCCGATAGACCATTAGATTGAGTTCCGTGCGTAACTCCCCCTGGACCATCCGTAGCAGTTTAAGATCAGGCCTGCCAGGGGGGTGAGCGAGATAGGGCGAGACATCGCCGTGAAAGGCCAGGATATTGTGTGTTCGGTCAAGCGTCACACCAGGAGGGCAGCGGCGTTCGCGCAGGGTGTTGATCGCCATCTCTGCGCTGTTCGGAGTGGGGGGTTCGGAGACCGGTTTTACCGGTTCCAACGGCAGGCGACCCTTGGTTCGCAGGAACTGCTGCGAAAGCTCGCCTGGCAGTGTCTTCTTGTGGTAGAGGCGGGTGCGCTTGTTTGCCACCTGAAACAGGTCGGAGGAGGCGCCGATGGATTCGGAACCGCCGAGCATGAGGAAGCCGGTGGGGTTGAGGGAGCGGTGGAGGGTCTGCAGCAGCTGTTGCTGGGGCTTGCGTTTGAGGTAGATCAGCAGGTTGCGGCAGCAGATCAGGTCGATACGAGAGAAGGGTGGGTCACGTAATAGATCCTGTACCGAGAAGATGCAGAGGTCGCGCACCTCCGGGTTGATCTGGCAACCCTGGGGCGTCCGGTTGAAGTAGTATTCCAGCCGCCGCTGGGAGAGGTGGGGGACCACCTGATCTGGGGCAAAGATGCCGCGCCTGGCCTGTTTGATGGCAGCGGCGTCGATGTCGGTGGCAAACAGTTGCAAGGGGCGGTCGATCTGCGCCTGTTCGAGAAAATCGAGCCAGGTGATGGCGACGGAGTAGGCCTCTTCACCGCTGGAGCAGGCCGGAACCCAGATGCGGATCGGCTCACCCTGTCTCTTCTGTTCCACGAGCGCGGGAAAGACAGACTGCTCCAGGGTGCGAAAACTCTCCGCTTCGCGGAAGAAATGGGTGACGTTGATTAGCAGATCATCGAATAGATGCTCCAGCTCCTCAGGCTGCTGCTGGATCAGCTTCAGGTAATCGGACAGCCGATTCAGGTGGTGCAGCATCAGCCGCCGCTGCAACCGCCGCTGGATGGTGCTGGGTTTGTAGAGGCTGAAGTCGGTGCCGGTGCTCTGACGCAGTAGCAGAAAGAGCTTCTGCAGGGATTGTCTGGAACTGGCGAAGGGGAGCTGTTGCCGCTTGCCGAGGGTGAAGCGTGGGCTTCGTGCCAACCTCCCAAGTTCACTGGCGATGGCTGTCGGTGGTAGCACATAGTCCGCTAGGCCACGTTCGATGGCGCTGTGGGGCATGCTGTCGAAGGCCGCCGAATGCTCGCTCTGGGCGAAGGCGACGCCGCCGGCGGCGCGGATCGCCTCCAGTCCCCCACCGCCATCCGAACCGGCACCAGAGAGGATGATCCCCACTGCCTTGGGACCGGTATCGACAGCCAGGCTTTTGAAGAACTCATCGATCACCACCGGCGCTCCCGGCTTGTGGTGCAGCGGTAGTAGCTGTAGCCGGCCGTGCAGCAGGCCGGGCTGTGTGGCCGGTGGGACAATATAGACGTGGTCTGCTTGTAACCGCTGGCCGTCTTTGGCCGGTTTCACCGGCATGCTGGTGGTGTCGGCGAGCAGTTCGGCCAACTGGCTGGAATGATCTGGCGATAGGTGCTGCAACAGCACGAAGGCCATGCCAGTGTCGGGGGGCAGGGCGCTCAGCAGCTCGCGGAAGGCCTCGAGACCGCCGGCAGAGGCGCCGATGCCGACCACGGGAAGAACCGTCGAATCGCTTGTTTGGGTCTCGTCTCGTTTTATCATTCGCCCATTATGATGATTTTCCCGGGGTCGGAGTCAAACTGAGCTACCCCGTTCTGTTTATCTGGAGCGTTGCCTGGTTTGACTCCGACCCTCTCTTTCGAACGGGTGTGTCTTCCCATGTGAGCGCGCAGTGCCACTCGCCTCCAGTAGTTCCTGCACCAGTGCCCGCAGGTTGGCGGCATCCACCGGCTTTTCTAGGAAGCGATCAGCCCCGAACGCATTGGCATTGGCGGCGTTGACTACCTCGCTGTAGCCACTGCAAAGAATGATCGGCAGCTTGGCATAGTCAGGACGCAGATGCTGGATCAATTCGACGCCAGTCAACCCGGGCATGGTCTGGTCGGTGATCAGCAGGTCGGGGGCGTATTTGCCTGATTCCAGATCCCGCAGCAGGGCCGGAGCATCGGTATGGACGCTGACCTGGTAGCCGGAGGCGGTGAGCAACTCCCCCAGCAGCCGGGCGATGGCTGGCTCGTCATCCAGAACGATGATCTGTTGGCCACCAGCCGGAGGCGGTGGGGTGGATGAGATTGTCCCTGTCGTTTCCGGAGTGCTGCCGAGCGTTGCTTCCACCGGGGGGAACAGCAGCCTGAAGCGGCTGCCCCGGCCGGGTCGGCTCTCCAGCAGCACATGGCCACCATGCTGTTTCAGGATGCTGTAGACCATCGAGAGCCCCAGGCCGGTCCCCTGTCCTGGGGACTTGGTGGTGAAAAAGGGGTCGAAGAGCCGGTGCCGATCACTCATCGGGATGCCACTCCCGGTGTCGCTGATGCTTATCTCCACCCACTCTCCCGTGAACGGTTGGTGACAGGCATCGCATTCGCTATCGCTGAGCTGTTGCCGGCAGAGTTCAATCAGCAGACGACCCTGTCCCTCCATGGCGTCCCGGGCGTTGAGACAGAGGTTCATCAGTAACTGGTCGAAGGCCACGGGAGCGATCTGGATGGCAGGGGTATCGGATCGCAGGCGGGTCTGCAGCTTGATGCTGCTGGGGAAGGTGGCCCGCAGCAGCGGCAGCATGTCGGCGATCTTGCGGGCTGGGGCCAGCGTTGTGGGCGGGGCCTCCCGGCGCTGGCTGAAGTTCAGCAGGTCAGCGATCAGGTCACGGGCCCGTCCGCTCGCCTCCAGTACCTGTTCCAGCCGCTCGCCCTGTCGTTCTGGGGGATCGATGCTAAGCCGCTCCTGGATGAGCTGGGTGTGTCCGCGAATGATCGCCAGCAGGTTGTTGAAGTCATGGGCGATGCCGCCGGTGAGCAGGCCGATGCTCTCCATCTTCTGCGCCTGTTGCAGTTCACGCTGTAGGCGTGCCTTCTCCTCACGGGCACGGATCTCTTCAGTGATGTCGAACAGCACCGAACGGCACTCTTGCTGCTCCCCCTCTCCACTGGTAACCAGGCTTTCCATGCGGAGCTGGCGTTGTTCGCCTTCGGGCTGGGTGATAGAGAGCAGCTGGTTCTGTGTGCCGCGGCTGTGGAATACCGCTCGCAGGTGGCCGAAGAAGATCTCCGATTCCATCGGCGCCAGGTAACGGGAGAAGGGAGTCTGCAGCAGCCGGCCCCGTTCCCGGTTGAGCAGCCGTGCGCCTGTCAGATTGATTTGGCGAATAATGCCCTGGGCATCAAGGCTGAGATAACCTACCGGCGCGAAGTCGTAGAGCGCGGCGTAACGGTCGCGGCTCTCCTCCAGCTCTACCTGGGCCGACTGCAAGGTGCGGTTCTGTAGTTCCAGCTCGATCTGATGGACCTGAAGATCGTGCAACAGTTGGGAAAGGTTCTGTTTTTCCCCCGACGGTAAAAGTGTGGATTGCAGGCGTTCGAGACGCTCAAGCAGTTGTTTATTGTTTGTGTTCTTGAAGTCGTCGTTTGACATGGTTCCACCTCTCACCCTCCACCTATAATACTCGCAAGCGCGAGTAACAAAACCGGGGTTTGCCCCATTGGGAAACGTTTCCAAGCAAAAGCCATCGACTCTATCTCATCTGACAAGCCATGGAAAAGACAGCAGAATACCCGTCAAATCAGCGCCCACTCAGGCGTCATACTTGGATGGCTGCACTTCTATGGACGGGCGTGGTGGTTACACCTCCCCTCTTCCTTTTCCTTCTCAACCGTGCTGGGGACATAGAACTTAAGTTTCAGAGCGTTTTTGTCAATCCTGGCTGGATTCATACTGCGCTTGATCTCCTGATATGGTTGGTTGGCCTGTTGGGTATCATCGTGGTTATGAAGTGGCGGCAGAGGGAGGACTGGCAGCTGTCCAGGGTGCAACAGGAACTGCAGTTGACCCAGGCAGCGGTTGAGCAGATGCACGACAGCCTGTTTCTTCTCGGGAAGGACGGCTGCATCAGGTCTGTGAATAGGGCAGCAATACGCAATCTCGGCTATACGCGTCAGGAGTTGCTGCAGATGCGCGTGATGGACATCAACCCGGATGCGGATAAAACTCTCTGGATGAAGCACTGGGAAAGGATGCCCCAGATTGGCTCCTGGACCTTTGAAACCCACCATCGACGCAAGGGTGGGGAGATCTTTCCAGTAGAGGTGATCAGTTCCAGATTCTGGTATGGTGGCAGGGAGTACCTGCTCAGCATCGCCCGTGATATTTCTCAGCACAGAAAAACTGAGGCACTGCTTGAGCGGCGCCTCCAATATGTCACCCGTCTCTCCGCTTTCTCACGGGGACTTCTGCAGCCGTCTCCAGATGCCATACCCTGTGCGTTGAAGCATCTGCTGGAGGCCACTGTTGCCAGCCGGGTCTATCTGGCGCAGGTGGGAGATACACCGGACCAGGTAGTCAGCATTGCTTCAAGCCATGAGCAGTGTGCCCCGGCCGTCGAGCCCCGGTTCAAAGAGCCAGAATTCCAGAGCGGTTCCCTTCAGGTCAGCTCACCGCAACGCTGGCTGCGGGTGCTGAGACAGAATCAACCCGTTTTAGGCCTGGTGGATGACCTGCCAGCGGAGGAGCAGGCCTGCCTTTTGGAACGAGGGGTCCTGTCGATTCTGATTATGCCGATCTGGATCGATAAGAAATGGGGGGGGTACATTGGTCTGGACGATGTCTGGAACAAGCGGGACTGGCTGGATGGGGAGGTCGATGTTCTGCGCACGGCAGCTGAAATGCTGGGTGTCTATCTGTCCCATGAAAAGGCGGAGACCACGCTGCGCAACAGTGAACAACGCCTGTCAGAGGCCCAGCGGATCGCCCATATCGGGAGCTGGGAGTGGTGCCTGCATGACAATTCGCTGGTCTGGTCCGATGAGACCTACAGGATCTTTGGTGTGGACCCGGACAGGTTCGTGACCAGTTACGAGGGCTTTCTGGAATGTGTTGCCCCGGATGACCGGGAGCGGGTGAGAGCGGCGGTGGATGCCGCCTTGTGGGAAGGGGCTGTCTATTCGATTGATCATCGAATCCAACATCCGGATGGGAGCATGCGGGAGGTGCATGAGCAGGGCGAAGTGATCTTCGATGGTTCGAACAATCCGCTGGGCATGAGGGGTAGTGTACAGGATGTCACCAGACAGAAAGAGACCGAACAACAGTTGCAACAACTCCTGAAACAGAACCAGCGGCTTCATCGTCGCAGTATGCGCATTCAGGAAGATGATCGAAAGCGGCTGGCCCACGAACTCCATGACGAGATGGGACAACTGTTGAGCGCAATCAAGATGGATGTCGCCTATATCCAGAAGAAATGGGGCCATAATTCGACCGAACTGGCATCGGTGACAGCGGATATTCAGGATATCGTGTTTCAGGGCATCCAAGGCATCCGGGAGATCACCCAGCGGTTGCGACCGCCGATGCTGGACCAGTTTGGTCTTCTGGATGCCATACAGGAGCTGGTGGATAAATGGCGACAGCGTAATCGTGATACCAAGATCAGCCTGTCGATGGTGGATGAGATACCGAGGCTGTCGGATCTGCAGGAGATATCCCTCTATCGCTGTGTTCAGGAGGGTCTCACCAATATCAGCCGCCATGCCCAGGCCGATTACGTAACTGTAAGCCTGCGGTTTGAGGATGAATGGCTGGTATTGGCCCTGGAGGACAATGGGCGTGGTATGGACCCCGCTTCGACCCATGATGGTCTTGGACTGTACGGATTGAAGCAGCGTGCCGAGGCCGTTGGTGGTGCTGTATGCTGTCGGTCGGTGGGCGGGCAGGGTTTCTGGTTGAGTATGGTATTGCCACTCGCCCCGGCGAAGCTGGACGGCAATGACTGATGAGCTGTTGTCGGTTTGGCTGGCCAATGCATCGTCGTTGGTCACTCTGGGAGTGGGTTATTGTCCAGAAGGGGCTCCGGTTCCCGAGCATGCAGCGTTTGCCAATCATCCAAAGCAGTGATGACTCTTATTATGAGTGCAGGAAAAACATACTATTCTCTTGGAATGCCCCATCAGAAAACCACTATCATGCTGGTCGATGACCATTCCGTGGTTCGAGCCGGTTATCGGCGTCTTCTGGAGATGCAGCCGGAATTCCAGGTGGTGGCTGAGGCAGGTGACGGACCAGAGGCCTGTCGACAGTATCACAAACATCACCCGGATCTGGTGATTATGGACCTCTCCCTGCCGGGCATGGGCGGGATGGAGGCCGCCAGACGGATGCTTTCTCACCACCCGCACGTGCGTATCCTGATCTTCACCATTCATGACAGCAGCGTCTTTGCAGAACGCGCCCTGAGGATGGGGGTGTCGGGTTACATTACCAAATCCAGCGATCCGGACGTTCTGCTGGAGGCAGTGGCTCAGGTGGCGGCAGGTGAGACCTATCTGGGACCGGATATCGCGAAAGAGCTGGCACTGCGCCAGATCAGCAAGAATAACTCACCGCTCAGCCAGCTCTCTGCAAAGGAATTCGGGATCTTCCTAATGATGGCGGCGGGCAACAAACGGGCCACCATTGCAGAGACTCTGCACATCAGTGTCAAGACGGTCTCCAACTATGCCCATCAGATCAAGAAAAAACTGGGCTTATCCACTGATGCTGAGGTCGTTCACCTGGCAATCCGCCACGGCCTGATCAAAACCTAGTCGCGCAGCAAACAGCCTTAGGTAAAGGGAGTGGAGTCAGGTTTGATGGAAATCAGCGGCACTGAATGCCCCGTTGCTTCGATCAAATTTGACTCCGACCCCTAAGACGTAAGCTCTGGTAGAGCTGCGTGTATGGGCGAGAGAGGGAAAAGTTCCTGATAAAAGAGGGAAAAAGTCCCGGCATTTGTAGTGACGATAACAGAAGTTTTCTGTGACTGCAGGCTATACAGTGATCCGTTTCCAGGTCGCTATCTCCATATCAATCAAAGAAATGATTTGGAGGACCCTCGCGCACGGCAAAGCGCTTTGGGTTGATTTTTGGATTACAGAGATCACAATTGAAGCATACGCACCCCCAACCTCCATGGTTGTTCTCCCTGACCCTGTTGGGCAGTGTCCTGTTGATCGCCATGAGCCTGCTGGTGATCATCGGCTGGGCGTTCGACATTCAGGGCCTGATCCAGCTTCGGGCATCACTCCCTCCCATGCAGCTCAACACCACCCTCGGTTTTATTCTGATGGGTATGGGCTTCTGGTCCCTTGCGCATCAGAGGTCTCTCCTGGCTTCCATATTTGGTCTGCTGGTTATTGTGCTAGGGATCGCAACTGGTCTTCAGTATCCCATGGGAGCGGATTTCGGTATCGACCAGCTACTGATGGAACAGCCTCTGCAGCACGGGGTTTCAAGCCCGGGACGTTTGGCACCCAATACCGCACTGGCGTTTGCCCTCAGCGGTATAGTCCTGCTCAGCCTCTCCTTCACCAGGCATACCGGCTGGTTGGTGAGTCTGGGGCAGGTAGCTGGACTCCTCATCAGCTATCTCGCACTGGAATCGTTGGTTGGCTACATGGCGGGGCTGGAATCCGGTTATGGCTGGTTCTCGTTTACCCGCATGGCCCTGCATAGCGCCTTTTTGTTCTTCTGTATCGGTGGTCTGTCAGTCGCCTGGACGAGCTGGGAACTGATATCGATATGGCGTCGCCAGAGTGATGAGGGTCTGGATCTGAGCAACTGGCTCGATTCCGCGAAACAGGCGCGCTTGCGGATCCTGTGGAATGTAACCCTGATTATGGCTATGGCATCACTGCTGGTTGGAGTCACGGTAAGCCGGGTACTGCTCCACTCGGAATGGCTGCAGGAAGAGAATCACCTGATGCTGCAGGCGGAAAGGATGGCTGGCGTCGTTCAGGCCTTCTCCCACGACGCCGAGGGCCAAGAGGGGCTCCTGATGGACTACCTGCGGCATGATGATCGCAACGGGTTACCCCGAGATCCGCACAGTCTGGCGTCTGAGACCCTGATTGCTCGCCGCCAGGGAACGGGGTTGCACTGGCTGGACGGTTCAGGGGCACTGGCAGACGTCGAACAGATCACAAAGCCGCTTGCCTATGCGCCGGATGAGGCCATGCGCCGGGCCCTGCAGGGGGAACAGGGGGTCTATACGGGGCAGGATCGCCAGGGCAGGGAGTGGCTGTTGGCCTACCGTCCGGTACCTGATTCCAGTCTGGGTCTGGTGGTTGGTCTGTTGGCCGAAGAGATCGTGGCCCCCTATCTTCACGCCTTTCTGTTTGCCGGGGTGCTGGCGGGTCTGGTTATCCTGGTCAGTGCCCTGGCGGTGCTGCTCAGGGTCAATCCCATCATCCGCAGGATCGAGGGGGCCGACAGGCTGGAGCAGATCAACCAGAACCTACTGGCGGAGATCCGGCAGCGGAAGCGGGCGGAAAATGGACTCCAGCAACTGACCCAGACCCTGGAACAGCGTGTTCAGGAGCGGACGCAGACCATCGAGCGGGAGAAGCAGCAGAAACAGATCCTCAACCAACTGCTGCAGATCCACCAGGCAAGAGGTGCGCTGAGCGATAAGCTGGAATCTGCCCTCGCTATCCTCTGTTCCCAGCAGTGGCTGGGTTTGCAGCCCAAAGGGGCGATCGTGCTGATGGAAGAGGAAGGATGTCACCTGCGGCTTTCGGCACAGCTCAACACGCCAGTGGAGCTGCAGAAGGTCTGTAGCAGAGTGCCTGTCGGTGAATGTGCCTGTGGCTGGGTCGTACGGCATGCTCATCCCTTGTTGGCAAGTCAGGCAGAAGTGCAGCTGAAAAGTGGTTGTCGCGCAGGGCTGGAGAATGAGCAGTATCTCTTGCCCCTGATCATCAACGACACTGTGATTGGCGTGCTCATGCTCTATCTGGATGCCGGGCGCCAGCTGGCCGGGCAGGAAACGACCTTCCTTGAGACCGCCTGTGTAACCCTGGCCGGTATCGCGGAAAGGGCCAGAGCTGAAGAGGCCCTGAGCAACAGCGAGGAGCGGTTCTCCCTGGCCATGCGGGGAACCAACGATGGGCTCTGGGACTGGGATCTCAAGGCCAACCAGATCTATTTTTCACCCCGTTACCACGCCATGCAGGGGTATGCGGAGGAGGGGGTGGTGCAGCCGCCGGAGGCCTGGATGACCCAGGTCCATCCCGATGATGTCGACAACCTGAAGCAGGCCATCAGGCGCCACTTGGATGGCGCCTCCGATCATTTTGTCTGCGAGTACCGGATGCGCCATCGAGATGGCGAGTATCAGTGGCGGCTGAGCCGGGGGCTGGCCATCCAGGGAACGGAAAACGAGCCACATCGCATGGTGGGATCCACCACCGACATCAGTCAACAGAAGGCGATCGAGGAGCAGCTGCTGCATGATGCCTTTCATGATGCATTGACCGGACTCGCCAACCGGGCGTTGCTGGTGGAACGGCTGGGTCATGTCCTGCAAATGGTAAAGAGAAGACCGGATTATGAAGTGGCCATACTATTTCTGGATCTGGATCGTTTCAAACTGATCAACGACAGCCTGGGGCACCTTCTCGGTGATCAGCTGCTGGTGGAGGTGGCCCGGCGTTTGCGTGGCCTGCTACGGAGGGAGGATACGGTGGCGCGTCTCGGTGGCGACGAGTTCGTGGTGCTGCTGGAGGGCATGGATACGGAAGTCAGGGTGTATGAGATCGCCCGCCGCATCCAGCAGGAGCTGGATCGCCCCATCGATCTGAACGAGCATTTGGTGAGGACCGGCGCCAGTATTGGAATCGCCTTTATCGGTGAGGCGTATCATCGTCCTGAAGATATGCTGCGGGATGCGGACAATGCCATGTACCGGGCTAAGGAGCGAGGCGGGGGCACGTTCGAAGTCTTCCGCAGTGAGATGCACCAGGGCACGATGGCCCGCTTTAACCTGGAGAACGAGCTACAGAGTGCGCTGAACAATGGGGAACTAGAGGTCTACCTGCAGCCCATCGTCAGGCTGACGGATCACTGCATCCGGGGGTTCGAGGCTCTGCTGCGCTGGCAGCATCCTGAACGGGGCTGGTTGTCACCTGCTGAATTCATCCCGGTGGCTGAGGATACCGGGTTGATACTGCCCATCGGTACCTGGGTTATGCACCGTGCCTTCGGTTTCCTGAATGAATTGAAGGCTCACTATCCGGAGGATGTTTCACCTCGGATCAGCATCAACCTGTCACCGCGACAGCTCACCGATGCCAAACTGGTCAAGACGGTGAAGAACCTCCTGACCGGTCACGGGATCGATCCGGGCCTGGTGCAGCTGGAGATTACAGAGTCCGTGATCATGAAAGATCCGGAGTCGGCGGCCCAGGTGCTGGGCGAACTCAAGGCCCTGGGTATCAGACTCAGCATGGACGATTTCGGCACCGGTTATTCTTCGCTCAGCTATCTGCACAATTTTCCCCTGGACGTGCTCAAGATCGACCGCTCGTTCATCACACGTATGGGGGAGCATGAGCGTAACGAACAGATGATAAAAACCATCCTAGATCTGGCAGACAGTTTCGATATGGAGGTGGTGGCCGAAGGTATCGAGGAGGAGTGGCAGATGCAGCGCCTGCGGGAGATGGGCTGTAGTTATGGCCAGGGTTTCCTGATGGCTAGACCGATGCCGGTCGATGAGATTGCGCGGTTTTTGCAGGATCAGGCTGAGCAGGGGAGGACGTGTGCCTCCAGGTCTGCAGCAATGTAGCTGTAGAGATTTGCCACTGCAGATTTTACGCCCCCATTTCGGAAATGGAGGAAGGTTACAAAGGGATGCATTGCTATGAAGATGAGCACGCTTTTGGTCCGGGAGGAGATGACATCAATGCTTCTGTTGGGCCTGCTGACACTATCGGTGGCAGGGACCGGTCTTGGCATAATCAGCCTGCCGATGCAGAGCCTGTTGCTACTTGCCGGAATGGGGCTGTTCAGCCGCTACTGGCGGAGTATCGGTAAGTCGCGGAGCGCGCTGGAAGGGATCTCGAGGCTTGCGGACGCACTGAACGACGGCCACTTTGACTATCGTATCGGCTCGGCAAGCCGGGGGGGGCGCCTCGGCGATATCGCAGACCGGCTGAACAGCGCCATGGCGCGGCTGGATGGCACTCGCCGGACTATCCTCCAAGGTCTGCAGGAGACCGTATCGGGTGTCTACCGTGGCATGACCGATCAGGGTGAATCCGATGCGGGTTTTCTGGCCCTGCTGGGGCAGGTGGATGGGTCGTTGCAGCAGATCAGCGGCCGGATGAAGGAACTGAACCGGACGGTCCTGCTGGCCAACCTGAGTGAGGCAGAGGTCAAGGTTGATCACCTGATCTATATGCAGAACGGCTATGCAACGCTCATGCACGGCGCTGATTCGGAGTTTGGCCGGGCAGTTGCGGTGGACCATCACAACTGACGTTTCGGTAAATGGTACGACAGCGGTGTCGGACGCCAGGAGTTCTCCCATCTTCCTGCCTATGAGCGGCTCCGGGAACCCCACGAAAAGGTTCACAGTTCCATGCATAGGGCGCTGTTGGTTCTGAAAACAGACTGGGAGGATATTGAAGAAAACCAACAGTTGGTATTGGAAAATTTTCAAATGCTCGGGGCCGCAAGCCAGGCATTGATGGCCATCCTCGATCAACTGACCGACGAAAAGAAACGCTACGAATCCGTTGCCGAAGCAGCGGGCGGGGAAGTCGAGCTGTTCTGATGTGATAGAAATAATGGGAAACCAAGATGAATCGTTATGAATGTGAGATATGTGGTTGGGTTTACGATGAAAAACAGGGGATGCCCGAGAAGGGGATTCCACCAGGCACGCCACTCGATCAGATACCAGAGGAGTGGGTCTGTCCCGATTGCGGTGCCGACAAGGACGTATTCAACCAAATCTGAGTGCGACCACGGAAAAGATTGAACGATCATTGTGTCTGATAGGCAGAGGAGATGAGATGTTAAGGAAAGCAAGGACGGAGCAACTCCGAGTCGGTATGCATATCCTGTTGCCGGGGTCGTGGAGCACGCATCCTTTTTTGCGAAACCGCTTCAGAATCAAGTCCCAGGACCAGATTCGAAAGATCGCCGAATCCGGCATAGTGGAGGTCTTTGTTGATCCTGCTCAAAGTACGGTACCTGTGCCACCGGCAACAGAGGATACAGGGCCTTCACTGGATGAGCTGGCACATCTGAGTCATGAGGGGAAGGTTGTAGATCCGAAGACACAGGCGCCGCCAGAGGGGTGGGACCCAAACCGATTGAAGGTGGAAGCGCTGACCGCTGCCATCGAAGACCAGAGTCTGACACCGCAGGAAAAGGCTCAGGCGGTGTATCAACACTCCATGGGCATGATGGAGCGGCTGGTGGAGCATCCAACCAGCGAGAATATTCTGACTTCCAAGCAGGCGGTCAGTGCCATCACCGATCTGATCCTCTCTGATGATCAAACAGCTAAAAGCCTGCTACGCATTACCTCCCACGATTTCTATACCTATACCCATTCGGTCAATGTGGGGGTGACGGCGATCATGCTGGCCAAGGCACTGTTCAGCAAGTCTGATGCCCACGACCTTCATGAACTGGGTGCGGGGTTTTTTCTGCATGATCTCGGCAAGGTCAAGGTCGATACTGCCATCATCAACAAGCCCGGTCGCCTGACGGATCGGGAGATGCAGCGGATGCGCACCCACCCCTACCAGGGCTACAAGATGTTGGCTGAAGCAGGAGCACTCTCCGAGGAGTGCCGATATATCGTGATGCAACATCACGAGTTTACTGATGGCAGTGGCTACCCGAAGCGCCTCAAAGGTGATGAGATACATATCTACGGACATATCTGCGGTATTGCGGATGTATTCGATGCCCTGACCGCGGAGCGCTCCTACAAGAAGGCCATGACGCCCTTTGATGCGCTGAAGCTAATGCAGCAGCAGATGTCCCACCACTTTGACAGAGAGCTGTTTAGCCGATTCGTGCTGCTGTTTCAGTAGATATGCGGTTCATGGCGGCGATGGAAGAGGCGCCGGTCATTGAGCGAATAAAAGCAATTTCCTTTCTCTTGTCTCTTATCCTGCTAAAGTTGCCTACTCTGGCGCCGTTAAATCGCTATATTCGATAGAATTGCGCATAGCGATTAGATGTTTGCCTTTCGGTATCGCTCTCATGATGGATCGGTCAACAGAGGAAACTGGCATGAAACAGAAGCAGGGCAGCGCCATCTACCTGACACCTGCCGAGGTGGCGGAGATGCTATTGGTGGCACCGGTAACCGTGCGCCAATGGGCTCAGAAGGGCTGGCTGCATGCGGAGATGACCGGAGGTGGTCACCGCCGTTTCCTGTGGCGCGAAGTAGAGCGCTTCGCTCACGAGCGAGGCATTCGTCTCCATACCCGGCCGGGAGGGGATCTGCGGCTGCTGATTGTCGATGACGATCGGCAACTGGTGCGTTACCTGACCGAGCTGCTGGTGGATCGTTCCGGGTTGGAGGTGGTCGAGAGCGCCCACGACGGTTTCGAAGCCGGCATGAAGGTGCGCTCTTTCAATCCTGATGTGATCCTCCTCGACCTGATGATGCCGGGGCTCGATGGTTTCACGGTGTGCCGGCAGCTGCGAAGCGATCCCGTCACCCGTGCCGTTCGGATCATTGCCATGACGGGCTTCCATACCCCAGAGAATGAGGCGCGCATTCTGCAGGCTGGCGCCGAGGTCTGTCTGGCTAAGCCATTCGATCGCGACAGGCTTTTTGCACTGTTGGGTCTGGATGGGAAGGGTGCTGCCGGGGCGGAGGTGAAGATCAGGGGTCATGCCGCCGCTGATAAAGGATTGAAACGATGACTCAGCCAGCCAGACAGCTCAGCGAGTCCAATCCCTACCGGGTGCTACTGGTCGATGATGAGTCGGGGCAGCGGTTCCTACAGCGGGAGATCCTCTCCTCGCCCGATTTTGAGGTGCGGGAGGCAACCGATGGCCGCTCCGCCCTGAAGGCGATCAGAGAGCACCCTTTCGATGTGGTCCTGCTGGATAAACGCATGCCGGGCATGACCGGCGACGAGGTCTGCCGCCGGATCCGCGAGGAGATGGACGACCGGCTGCTACCGGTGATCATGGTGACCGGCATGGGCAGCAGCGATGAGCTGGCTCGCAGCCTCAACATCGGCGCCACTGATTTCATCCGCAAACCCTATACCCCCACTGAATTGATTGCCCGGGTGGAGGCGGCGGCTAGCCACAAGCGTCTGCTCGACCAGTTGGAGCATGTGGAGTCGATCTACTTTGTGGTCGCCCGCATGGTGGAAGCGCGAGACTGGCACACCGGCCGCCACTGTGTTCGGTTGGCCCACAATGGGGCCCTGTTTGGCCGATATCTTGGGCTCGATGACCGCTCCATCGAGTTGCTGGAGCACCTGGGCACCCTGCACGATATCGGCAAGCTGGCGATCCCGGATCATATTCTGCTCAAGCAGGAACAGCTCAATGCCCAGGAAGAGCGAGTGATGCGTCTGCACCCGGTGGTAGGGGCCAGACTCTGCAGCGGTATCAAGGCGCTGGAGCCATTGGTTCCGCTGATCCGACACCATCATGAACATTGGGATGGGAGTGGCTATCCAGATGGTCTGCGGGGAGAGGAGGTTCCCTACCTTGCGCGGGTCTTCCAACTGCTCGATATCTACGACGCCCTGGCCGCAGAGAGGCCCTACAAGGGTGTTCTGCCCCACGGAGAGATCATCAGGTATTTGGAGCGGGAGCGGGACCTGGGGCGCCTTGATCCGGAACTGGCTGGTCGGTTTCTCGATTTCCTCCAGGAATCGCTTGGTCAGATGCAGCTCCCGGCCGGGGGAGAGAACGCCCCGGACGATTTTTCTATCGTCGAGAGCCTCATGGATCTGGAGCCTGAGGCAAAGGAGCGGGCCAGCATACCGCCACTGGCGAAGGCGGAGCTTTCCTCCGCTGGACGCCGCTGGCGGAAAGAGGATGCCGCCGAATTCGCCGGGCAGCCTCGGCAGGACGCCTCCCGCTTGGCGGTGGTGGACTACAGCCAGTTGAGCCAGCGTTTTGCCGCCATTCTCGATGCGACCACCGTGGGTCTCTTCGGCCTCGACCGAGATGGCAGGGTCACCTTCGTGAATGGCGCTGCCTGCCGTCTGCTGGGGCACAGCGAGGAGGGGCTGCTAGGCGGCACCCACCACGACCGGGTGCATTATGCGAAATCCGACGGCAGTACCTACCCTCTCTCGGAATGCCCCATCCACCAGAGTCTGCAGACTGGCAAGATAGTCCATGGCGAGGAGCTGTTCTTTCATCGCGATGGCCGGGGAATAGCCGTGGAATTCACCTGTTCCCCCCTGGTTGACGGGGGAGAGGTGGAGGGAGTCGTTGTCACCTTTCAGGACATCAGCGAACGCAAGGCCGTCAAGCGTCGGCTGAGGCTGGCAACCACGGTGTTCGACAACACCCACGACGGCATTCTGGTCACCGATGAAAAAGGAACCATCCTGACGGTCAACCCGGCCTTCAGCGAGATCACCGGTTACAGTGAGGCCGAGGTGCGGGGGCAGAATCCCCGCCTGCTTCGGTCCGGCAAGCAGAGGGCCGATTTTTATGAGGCCATGTGGTCGACGATTCGCCAGCGGGGACGCTGGCAGGGTGAGATCCGAAACAGGAATCGAGATGGGGATATCTTTCCTGCCTGGCTGACCATCAGCAGCGTCAAGGATGACCAGGGAGAAGTGACCAACTATGTCGGTATCTTCTCCGACATCTCCCCCCTCAAGCACAGCCTCGAACAGATCGAGCACCTGGCCAACCATGATCCTCTTACCGGTCTGCCCAATCGGTTGCTGTTTCTGGATCGCCTCAAGGTCGCCGTGCGTCAGGCACGTCGCGGCGGCCATGCGTTGGCAGTGCTGTTCCTCGATATCGATCGTTTCAAGGATATCAACGACAGTCTGGGGCACGCTATGGGCGACCAGTTGCTGTTGGAGATGGCTGCGCGCGTTCGCGGGCAGGTGCGGGAGGAGGATACCGTCGCCCGACTCGGTGGTGATGAGTTTGTGATTCTCATTGGAGATGTGGAGTCAGCCAGCGAGGCGGAGCTGGTGGCGAGAAAGGTGATGCAGGGTCTGGAGGTGCCGATCCGGCTGGAGACCTCGGAGATCATTCTGCGGGTAAGCATGGGGATCAGCCTCTATCCCAACGACGGTGAGAGTGCGGATGAACTGATCCGGCATGCTGATATAGCCATGTATCATGCCAAGGAGCGTGGCCTCAGTGAATATCATTTTTACAACGATGAGATGAGTGCTGGTACGCGGGCGCGTCTGGCCATGGAGTCGGCACTGCGTAGAGCTATCGAGGGTCAGGAGTTTGAGCTTCACTACCAACCTCAGGTCAATCTTGCCGATGGCGGCCTGTGTGGTGCCGAGGCACTGCTGCGCTGGCATCATCCACAGGAGGGATTGGTGACCCCTGACAGGTTTATCCCGCTGGCGGAAGAGACGGGGTTGATCGAACCCATCGGTGCCTGGGTGCTGGAGAGCGCCTGCCGCCAAGCCGTGGAATGGCAGGTTCAAGGCATCTCCTTCGGCCGCATCGCGATTAATGTCTCAGGTGTGCAGATTCGGCGTGGCACCCTGGTGGAACGGGTGACAACGGCGCTGGAGCTGAGCGGCCTCGATCCCACCCGCCTGGAGCTGGAGATCACGGAAAGCGTCATCATGGAACAGACGGGCCAGACTCTGACGATGCTGCAGGAACTCAAATCCCTAGGTGTGCAGCTCTCGGTGGATGATTTTGGCACCGGCTACTCCTCTCTCAGCTATCTGCAGCACCTGCCGGTGGACAAACTGAAGATCGACCGGGCCTTTGTCTGCAATCTGCCCAATGCAGGTAAGGATAAGGCCATCGCGCGGGCGGTGATCGCCCTGGGGCAGGGGCTTGGCTTGCAGACTATTGCTGAGGGGGTGGAGACGGAGGCGCAACGCGATTTCCTTCGACAACATGGTTGCCAGGAGGGACAGGGATGGCTCTTCGGGCGGCCCATGACGTCGAAGCTATTCACCCAGCGCTATGTCGGACATTGACGTGACGGTCCCTTGCCCCTCACTCATCATAACCTCAAGTACTGCCTGTCGCTGGGCGGTGGTCGGACAGTGGAGGAGGCTTCGGTGAAGGCATGGGGTGACGGCCTCCGCCGCACGTTGCTGCTGACCCTGATCTTTGCCCTAGTGGCCGGGCTCTGGTTGTTGGGGGGCGATACTGCTATCAGCGGGCTCTTCCCGAACACTGCTTCTCCCGAATGGCAGGAGGCCTGGAAGGAAGGGCTGCATCTGCTGGTTATCTCGCTGATTTTCTTTCTGCTGTTGCGACGTGAGGCGGCCATTGCCGCGCGCCATCGGCAGGCATTGATAGAGAACCGGGACCACTACCGCCAGTTTTACGCAGAGGCGCCGGTCGCCTATCAGTCTGTCGATTCAAAGGGAAACATTCGTGAGGTCAATCATCAGTGGGAATGCTTGACCGGCTATTCACGGCAGGAGGCTTTGGGCCGCCCCATGCGTAGCTTGATCTCCGAACGGGGACTACCGGCCTTTGATGCGACCTATGCCCGCTTTTTGCGTGGCGAAGATATCGGGGGCACAGAGCTGCTCCTGTGCCATCGTGATGGTCGGGAGCTGATTCTGAAAGTGGAGATCCGTGTGCATCGGGAGTTCTGGCATGGAGAGGCTGGGGATATTTGTGCCAATACATACTGCGCTCTGTTTGATGTCACTGCCCAGCGGCACTCCGAGGAGGCGCTGCGTGAGAGCGAATCCCGGCTGTCGCTGGCGTTGGAGAACGCCACTGACGGTATCTGGGACTGGCATGTTGCGACCGGTGAGACCTATTTCAGCCCGCGTTGGGAGACCATGCTTGGTTTCGAGCACGGCGAGCTGCCGCCGAACTACCGTAGCTGGGCCGATCGCGTCCATCCCGATGACTTGCCATTGGCTGAGGCGGCGCTGGAGGCCCACTTCGCGGGCCGTACCCCAGAATACGCCATAGATCATCGGCTGCGCACCAAGAGTGGCCGCTGGAAATGGATACTTGCTCGGGGACGAGTGGTGGAACGTGACGCTGCAGGCCAACCTTTGCGCATGGTCGGCACCCATGTGGACATAGATCGGCGCAAGTCGATGGAGCAGCGGCTGATCGCCTCGGAGGCGCGCTATCACCTGGTGGCGCAGGCGGGCCGGGTCGCCGCCTGGGAGCTCTGGCCGGAAACTGGGCGCTTGCTGGGGGATCCAATGCTGTTCCGCCTGTTGGGCTACCAGCCTGAAGATCTGAGTGACGCCTGGGCGGAGTGGATCAAACTGGCGTTGCCCGAGAGCCAGCGTCAAATCGAGGAAGAGATTGAACGATTGCGCCGGGGCGATGCGCAGCGGGTCTCCCTTGAGATGCAGGTGCGGCACAAGAGTGGTCGGACGGTCTGGTTGCATTGTAATGGCCGCCTGATGGATGAAGGGGAGGATGGAATCGAACGGGTGCTTGGCATCTGTGTTGATATCAGTGAGCTGCGACAGGCGACGGCCGATCTGCAAGCGAGGGAGACCCAGTTTCAGGAACTGCTCGACTCGCTCAGGGAAGGGGTCTGGGCCGCCGAGCTCGATGGCAGCCGCATCCTCTATGTCAACCGTGCTGTGGAGGAGATCTACGGTCGTCCCGCCAAGGCCTTCGATGAACAGCCGCAGCTCTGGCTTGAGGCTGTGCATCCGCAGGACCGCAAGGGTGTTGAGGAGAGAACTGCCCGCCTCTGGGATGATGGACGGGTCGAGCTCGAGTACCGTATTTGCCATCCTGATGGCGAAGTGCATTGGGTGCTCGACAACAAGTCGGTGATCATGGATGCACAGGGCCGCCCCGTGCGCATCGGTGGCGTGATGACAGACATCACCCTGCGCAAGCAGGCGGAGCAGGCACTGATCCGGGAGCACCTGCAGGCCGAACGCTACCTCGAGGTGGCGGAGGTGATGCTGCTGGGGCTCGACCGAGAGGGGCGTGTCGACCTGCTCAACCGTAAGGGATACGAGATCCTTGGCTATGAGCCGGGCAGCCTCGAGGGGCGGGACTGGTTTGAAACGGTGCTGCCTGACGGGGAGGTAGAGCCGGTCCGGCAGATCTTCGATGAGATCATGCAGGGTCGAGTCGATCTGCATACCTATGTGGAGAATGAAATTGTCACGCGCAGTGGGGAGCGGCGGCTCATTGCCTGGCGCAATGCCACTGTCCGTGATGATGAGGAAAGGATTACGGGCACTTTCAGCTCGGGCAGCGACATCACGGAACTGCACCTGGCCGCTAGTGAACGGGAACGGCTGCGCCGGGAATTGGCACAGGCACAAAAGATGGAGGCGGTGGGGCGGCTTACTAGCGGTATCGCCCATGATTTCAACAATATTCTCGCTAGTGTTCTCGGCTATACCGGTCTGGCAATAGAACGTTTTGCTGGCGAATGCCCGGCAAAGATGAGGGACTATCTGTACGAAGTTCAGACTGCCGGTGAACGTGCCCGGGATCTGGTGGCACAGCTATTGCGATTCAGTCGGGGCAGCGGGAGTGAACCCCAGTGCCTTCAGCTTATCCCCCTCGTTAAGGAGGTGGTGAAGATGCTGCAGGCGCCCATGACTACAGGTATCACCTTTGAGACCGATCTTGATCCTGACACGCCGCCGGTCTATATCGATCCGGTTCAGGCCCATCAGGCCCTGGTAAATCTCTGCATCAATGCCAGGGACGCGATGGGGGGGCGGGGCATGATCCATATTAGCCTGCACCGGTTGGAGCAGGTTCAAGCCGAATGCGCCAGCTGTCACAAGATCCTCAATGGCGAATGGGTGGAACTTTCGGTGAGTGATGAGGGGGTGGGTATAGAGCCGGGGCAGTTAAATCACATCTTCGACCCCTTTTTCACCACCAAGGAGCTGGACGAGGGGAGCGGTATGGGGCTGGCCGTGACGAGGAGTGTTGTTGAGCAACATGGCGGTCATATCCTGGTGAATAGCGTACCCGGGGAAGGTAGTTGCTTTCGGTTGCTGCTGCCGCTCGCCGCCGAAATGGCATTGAAAAACGAAAGGCTTTCGTCGTCGCCTGACACCACCGTACCAGAGCGGATCAGTGGTCATCTGCTGGTGGTAGATGATGAACATTCACTCATCGACTATCTGCAAGACCTGTTACAGAGCCAAGGATGCAGGGTCACGGCAGTGGATAATGCACAGAAGGCTTTGGAGTGCTTTATGGATGCACCCGAATCATTCGATCTGGTGATCAGCGACCAGATCATGCCCAACATGACCGGCAGTGAACTAGCCCGTCGTCTGCTGGCAATTCGTCCTGGGTTGCCGGTTATTATCTATTCCGGCAATAGTGAGAGCCTGGACGAGAAGCGTGCCCATGAGATGGGTATCAGCCGTTTCTTGCGCAAGCCGGTGGAACCCGGGACCCTGTTGCAGGTGGTGGCGGAGTTACTGCCCGCAACCGACTGATCCCCCAGGGGCCACCGCAAGTTGTCGAATGCAATGCTTGGTTTGCCCCCGCCATGCTCAGTTCCCCTCATGTGGCATCGATCCGGAAACGGCTGGCCTGGGAGCGGAGGGAATCTAGCCCCTGGCTGAGCATGCTGCTGACCTGGATCGTCTTGTCCGCTGCCTCGGCGGTTTCCGCTGCCACGGTCCCGATGGTCTCGACATTCCGACTCATGAGCTCAGCGGTCTGTCCCTGTTCCTCCGCAGCAGTGGCGATCTGGGTATTCATGCTGGTGATGGTGCCGATGGCATCGATGATCTTCTCCATGGCATTGCTGGCCTCGACGGCGCGGCTGCTACCCTCGTCCGCTTGGAGCCGGCTCTCCTCCATGGTTACCACAGCCTTCTTCGACTGTTGTTGCAGGCGTTCGATGATCTGGCGGATCTCTTCGGTGGAGGTCTGAGTGCGGGCCGCCAGGGCACGGACTTCGTCGGCTACCACGGCGAAGCCGCGTCCTTGCTCGCCAGCGCGGGCTGCTTCGATGGCTGCATTAAGGGCCAGTAGGTTGGTCTGTTCCGCAATGCCTTTGATTACCTCCAGCACCTGACCAATGGACTGGCTGTCCTGTTCCAGCTCACCGACTACCGTCGCTGCGGCGCCGCTCTGCTGCATTAAGGCATCCATCACATCCGCTAATTGGGCCATTATCCTCTTGCCGGAGACCGCTTCCTGGTTGGTTTCCTCCGCCGCATCCGCGGCTTGGGCAGCGCTGCGGGCCACGTCCTGAACTGCATCGGAAGTGGTGTTCATAGCACTGGATAACTGGTTGATCTCGATATACTGCTTGCGCGCCCCGTTCTGGGAGATCTCGGCCACCGAGGTCAGGTTGATTGCCTCCTGACCGATGTGGATGGCGTCATCGATGACTTGGCGCACCATGTTCCCGATCTCCACCAGCATGGCGTTGTAGGCGCGGCTGGTCTGGCTCACTTCGTTGTCCAGATCGGATTCGGGCATAGGTTGCGTGAAATCCCCTTCGCTGACCCGCAGGAACCGGTTACGCAGGGTCTCGATCGGGTCCATCAGCGTATGCAGGGTATAGATACGGATATTGTTAGTGAAGAGCAGCAGGACGACGATCATGCCGATGGCCCAGCCGGCTCGCAGGAAGACCTGATGGTTGGCCTCTCTCTCCATTAGCTTGACTGCCTGGTTGGCCTCCTCCAGTACTTTTTGGGCTTTTTCCCGAATCGCCTTCAGGCTGTCGAGGGAGGGGGTGGCGAGATAGGCCTCCAAGTGCCGCCGGTAGGCCGACCAGAGTCGGCTGGTCTTTGCCAACTGTTGCCGGATAGCCTCGTTCATTGGCGGGGTGATGCCTGCTTCAGGATCTCCTAGGAGCAGTCGGTGCTGGGAATCCTCGAACAGTGCCAGGGTTTTCTGTACCACCGCCAGCGGTTCCACCCCCTGGACCACCATCAACGCCTCCTTAGCCACTCGCTGGCTCAACATGCGCTGGCGGCCGGCGATGTTGATGGCAGCGGCGTCACTGTCGAGGCTCCAGTAAATGGATGCAATCGAAAACAGACCAAAGGCGATCAGCAGGACATTGAGCGTTAGCAACTGGCTGCGGATGCGCTTGATTCCCACCAGATCCAGGGAGTGTTGGATGAAGCTGCCGATCAGTCTTTTCATGGTTCAGCCTTCTTTTGAGTGCGTTTGAACGGGGCCCGGCTGCATGCCGCCTCGGCGTCAGAGATATCGATTAGTTAAAAAATATCGAATACATCGATATTCGGCGGGAAGAGGCAATACTTTAGGATTACTTTGTCTGACTGGACCTAAAAATAACTGATTGAAAAATATAAAATATATGGCATGAATTATCTGCCAAGCAATGAAAGGAAAAGCATCAAATGAGAATTGCCAAGGTCATCTTAGTTATCTAATAGGTGTATAAATATAATAAATTGCATTGTGGGGCGATTCTAAGATTTTCAATACTGTTTCAAATGACATTTCACGAACAAGACAAGGTCCGTATTTCATTTGGCCACACACTATATTAATGGTCTGATGCAAGCGCAGAGAAAGAACATGGAACGCATGGAGGAGGTGGTTGTAGAAGCCGATGCCCAACGTTTCCAGCAATCCCCGTGGGATCATCGTGCCATCTTGAATCAAGTTGCTATGGTCGCGCTTTTTTATGATCTCTAGCGCTTCTCAACTCAGTGTCATCATCCCAGCTATCGATGAGGAAGATGCCCTGCCGCTGTTACTGAAGCAGTTGTGGCGACAGCAGGATATTGAACTGGAACTGATCCTAGCCGATGGCGGTTCGCGGGATTCGACCCTGTCGATCGCCAGCGCCCACGGGGTTAGGATTGTGGCAACGGATGCGGGGCGGGGGCGGCAGATGAATGCTGGTGCCGCCGTCAGCTCTTCTCCGTTTCTGCTGTTCCTGCATGCGGACTCGGGCCTGACTGATGAGCGGCAGTTGGCTGATGCCTTGGCTGCGCTCAAACAGGCGATGCAGGCGCGTGGCCAGCAACGCATTGCTGGCCATTTTCGACTGAGTTTTTGCCGCAGCCGCCCCGGTCAGGGGTTCGTCTACCACTACTACGAAGAGAAGAGCGCCCTCAATCGGCCGGAGTGTACCAATGGCGATCAGGGGTTTCTGCTGCCGAGCAGCCTGTTCGATGAACTCGGTGGGTTTGATGAGTCGCTCTGGTTTCTGGAGGATCAACGCCTGGCCGAGACGATCCGCAGCAAAGGAGAGTGGATCACCCTGCCGGGTACCCTGGAAACCTCGGCGCGCCGTTTTGAGCAAGAGGGGCTGGGTCGGCGCATGATCCTCTCGGCACTGATCATGAATTTTCACGCTATCGGCCTGGATGCTTTCTTCGAGCGTGTCGCAGCAGTCTATCGTAACCAGTCGCAGACCGGGCAGCTGCAGCTGGCACCGATCTTCCGCTTAATTGATGCGCTGAACCGGGAGGCTGGTAGTCGCGTGGCCCGACATCGCTGGCTGGCGTCCGGGCGTTATGTGCGTGGTCATGCCTGGCAACTCTTCTTCCTGTTCGATCTGGTGCTGCAACGGCTGTTGGGGGGCCGCCGCCGGCCCGGTCTCTGGCTGCATGACCGTGTGTTCCGGCCGCTGACCGATTTTATGCTCTTCGACTGGCTGACAGCCGGCCTCGCTTGGCTCTGGTTCCACGCCAGCTGGCGCCTGTTTCGCCGGCTGGAGCGAGGCCAAACGGGGCGCGACTAACCTTAAAATATAGGGCGGCCCGTGGCCGCCGCGTGTCATCGATTAAAATCAAGGATGATGTCGTGCACAGCCCGATCTATAGCTTGGTCGCTGCAGCTTCTAGCAACTTTGGGTGGCCAGCGACTGCCAGGTGCTGACCACCGTGTCCGGGTTGAGGGAGATGCTGCTGATGCCTTGTTCCAGCAGCCACTGGGCCAGATCCGGATAGTCGGATGGACCCTGACCGCAGATGCCGACATACTTGCCCTGCTCGCGGCAGGCTGTGATCGCCATGCCAAGCATCTTCTTCACCGCCGGGTTGCGCTCATCGAACTTGTCGGCGATCAGCGCGGAGTCGCGATCCAGTCCCAGGGTCAGCTGGGTCATGTCGTTGGAGCCGATGGAGAAACCGTCGAAGTGCTCGAGAAACTCTTCCGCCAGCACCGCGTTGGAGGGCAGTTCGCACATCATGATCACGCGCAGACCGTTTTCACCGCGCTTCAGGCCGTTGGCCGCCAGTAGCGCCTGTACCTGAGCCGCCTCCTCGAGGGTGCGCACAAAGGGGATCATGATCTCCACATTGTCGAAGCCCATTTCCTCGCGTACTCGCTTCAGCGCCCGGCACTCCAGCTCGAAGCAGGGCTGGAAGCTGTCGGAGAGATAGCGGGAGGCACCGCGAAAGCCGATCATCGGGTTCTCTTCGCTGGGTTCGTAGCGCTCGCCGCCGATCAGGTTGGCGTATTCGTTCGATTTGAAGTCCGACATGCGCACAATCACCGGATGTCCCTGAAACCCCGCCGCCAGGGTGGCGATGCCCTCCACCAATTTGTCGATATAGAAGGAGACTGGGTCGGCGTAACCGGCGCACTGATCGCTGATCTGCGCCTGCAACTCTTCAGGCAGCTGGTCAAACTCTAATAGCGCCAGTGGGTGCATGCCGATGGTGGTGTTGATGATGAACTCCAGCCGTGCCAGACCGATGCCGGCATTGGGGATGCGGCTGAAGGCGAAGGCGTGGCTCGGGTTGCCGATGTTCATCATGATCTTGGTGTCCAGCTCCGGCAGTTCGCCACTGTCACCTTCGGTGACGCTGAAGTTGAGGCGTCCCTCATAGATAAAGCCGTCGTCGCCCTCGGCGCAGGAGACGGTGACCACCTGGCCGTCGCTCAATTTGTCGGTGGCGTCGACGCAGCCCACTACCGCCGGAATGCCCAGCTCGCGGGCGATGATCGCCGCGTGGCAGGTGCGGCCGCCGCGGTTGGTAACGATGGCGGCGGCGCGTTTCATCACCGGCTCCCAGTCGGGGTCGGTCATGTCGGTCACCAGCACGTCGCCCGGCTGAATCCTGGCCATCTCGGAGATGTCGTTGATCACTTTGGTGGTGCCGGTACCGATGCGCTGGCCAATGGCGCGGCCCTGAGCCAGCACAGTGCCCTGCTCTTCGAGACGAAAGCGTTCCACCTTGGCGTGATCGACCCGGCTCTCCACCGTCTCGGGGCGCGCCTGCAGGATGTAGAGCTGGCCATCTTCACCATCCAGACCCCACTCGATGTCCATCGGACGGCCGTAGTGTTGTTCGATGATCAGCGCCTGGCGGGCGAGGGCTTCCACCTGCTCATCGGAGAGGGAGAAGCGTTTGCAGTCAGCCTCCGGTACATCGATGGTGATTACGTTCTCCTCGCCCGCCTTGCCGTAGGTCATCATGATCGCCTTACTGCCGAGGGTTTTGCGCAGGATGGCGGGGCGACCAGCAGAGAGATTCTCTTTGTGGACGTAGAACTCATCCGGGTTGACTGCGCCCTGTACCACCGTCTCGCCGAGGCCGAAGGCGCTGGTGATGAAGACTACGTCGCGAAAGCCCGATTCGGTGTCGAGGGTGAACATCACGCCTGAAGAGCCGATGTCGGAACGCACCATGCGCTGGATGCCGGCGGAGAGTGCCACCTCGTCGTGGTTGAACCCCTGGTGCACCCGGTAGGCGATGGCGCGGTCGTTGTAGAGCGAGGCGAACACCTGCTTGATGGAAATCAGCACATCGTCGATGCCGCGTACGTTGAGGAAGGTCTCCTGCTGGCCGGCGAAGGAGGCGTCGGGCAGATCCTCCGCAGTGGCCGAAGAGCGTACCGCCACCGCCGGTTCGACGCCGCTTGCGCGGGTCATCTTCTGGTAGGCATGCACCACCGCGTTCTGTAGCGCTTCCGGCAGAGGGGTCTCCACCACCCACTGGCGGATAGTACGGCCCGCTTCGGCGAGGGCCTCTACGTCGTCCACGTCAAGCTTTGCCAGCAGAGGGTCGATGCGCTGATCGAGGCGGCTGTAGCGGATAAACTCGCGGAAGGCGTGGGCGGTGGTGGCAAAGCCGTCGGGTACGCTGACCCCAGTTTCGGCGAGGTTACTGATCATCTCGCCCAGGGAGGCGTTTTTGCCACCGACCTGTTCCACGTCGTCCATTCCCAGGTTCTCGAACCAGATGATTTGTTCTGCCACAGTATCGCCCTCGTTCTTCATAAGCTGATTTGAATTACGCATGGTGTTGCCCTCGCGTCAGATGCCTTGTTGGAGCCTGGGAAATCTGCTGGATGTACTTCCATGTTGATCTCCGCTAAAAAAAGATGTTACCTGTGTGTGCCGATATCCCACGCTAATGGAAGGCTTTTTTTTGTGATAGGCGGCACACAAAAGATTATTTATTTGTCTTAGTTTGTTCCCGTTTGCAGCTTCCACCACTGCCACATAAGCAGTTGCCACCGCAGCCGCCCCCTTCTTGCGGGGGCGGGCCGAACTCTGGGTGGGCCTTGGCAAACCGTCGTGCCAGCGACTGCACCAACAGCCAGCCCAGCAGTAGCAGCGGGATCACGCTCATGGCGATCAGGTAGTCCCACATCTCACCCGCCTCCCAGTCCGGCAAACCCCATGAAAGAGAGCGATAGCAGGCCACCGAGCATCAGACTGATGGCCGCGCCCTGGGAGAGACTCGGCAGGGTGGAGAGCTCCAATTTTTCACGCAGTCCGGCCATTAGTAGGATGGCGAGAATGAAGCCGGTACCGGCACCGATCGCATAGACTAGCGACTGCAGAAAGTCGTACTCCTTGAAGGTCTGGAACAGTGCTAGGCCAAGGATCGCGCAGTTGGTGGTGATCAGTGGCAGGAAGATGCCGAGGGAGCGGAACAGCGCCGGGGTGAATTTCTTCAGTGTCATCTCCACCAGCTGCACTGCGCTGGCGATCACTGCGATGTAGGCGATCAGGCGCAGAAATTCGATGTCGAAGGTAACCAGTATCTGGTTGATGGCGAAGGCGCAAACCGAGCTGACCAGCATCACGAACATGGTCGCCAGCCCCATCGGCAGGGCGGTGTCGAGCTTTCCCGAGACGCCGAGAAAGGGGCAGAGGCCGAGAAACAGCGCCAGTACGAAGTTGTTGGCCAACACTGCGTTGAGAAAGATGAAACTGAGTGATTCGGTTGGCATGTTCTTTCTCCTTAACTTGGCTCCACTGCTGCCAGTTTTGCGGCTTCACGGCGCTGATTGATCCACTCGAACAGCAGTAACCAGGCCCCCAGCACGATGAAGCCTCCTGGCGGCAAGACCATCACCACCCAGGGCTGAAATGCCTCGCCGAAGAGATCGATGCCGAACAGTGCGCCGGCGCCAAGCACCTCGCGCACCACACCGAGGCAGAGCAGGGCGAAAGTAAAGCCGGCCCCCATGCCAAGATTGTTGATGAAGGTCTTGATGGGGCGATTTTTCGAAGCATAGGCCTCAGCGCGACCGAGGATAATGCAGTTGACGACGATCAGCTGGATGAAGGCGCCGAGCGCGTTGTAGAGATCGAGGGAGATCGCCTGAATCGTGTAGTCGACGATGGTGACGAAGGTGGCGATGATGACGATGTAGGTGGCGATCCGCACCTGCCTGGGGATCATATTGCGCATCAGCGAGATCAGCAGGCCGGAGGCGAGCAGCACAAAGGTCGTTGCCAGCCCCATCGCCAGCGCATTAATACCGGAATTGGTTACCGCCAGCACCGGGCACATGCCGAGCAGCATCACGAATACCGGGTTCTCTCTCCAGAGGCCGGCGGTGAAGGTCTCCCAACTGACCTGGTTTTCCTGTTTTCTGCTCATTCTTCCACCTGTCTGTTTGGCGGTGTGACGGGCTCGGGTTCGATCTGATCGAGATGGGGAGTGAGTTGCGGTAGCAGGGCTCCGACCGATTGGTTCAATGCCTTGCCCACCGCCTTGGAGGAGATGGTGGCGCCGGAGATGGCGTCGATCTCCCAGGGGTTGTGTTTGCTGCCGTGCTTGACGGTGACGATCGGGTGTTCGAGGGCTGTGCCGGTCGGGTCGAGGCGAGCGTCGAGCTGGTCGAAATTGGCGACAAAGCTGGCATCCGTGATGATCTTGTCGCCCAGGCCTGGGGTCTCGGTTAGCTTCAACACCTTGATGCCGCGGATGCACTGGCAGGCCGGGTCGTAGCCGTAGAGCAGATGGATCACATTGGCATAACCCTGGGCCCCCGCATTGGCGGCGATGCCGCGCAGTTGGCCCTGGGCGTCGAAGCCGGCATAGATGCGGGTTCCACTGCCTGGATCTTTATCACTAACGGGTGTGATGCCCTGATTGGTGACGATGAAATCTCGGTGCGAGACTGCCTCGGGGATCACCTGGAATACCGCCGCCTCGATGGCGCGGCGCTGATTCTCTTCGATGGCTGGTTTGGTCAGATGCACAGTGGTGACCACCAGCGCACCGGAGAGCATGGCGATACCGCCGAGGGTACGGATCATCCTGCCGGTGGGTGTGGCCGGCTGCTGCAATTCGTGCTCGGCCAGACTCATCGGTTTGCCCTTGCGCCAAACACCCGGGGTTGGGTGAACTGGTCGATCAGTGGGGTGGCGGCGTTGCCGAGCAGGATGGCGTACATCACCCCTTCAGAGAGCCCGCCAAAGAGTCGGATGATGACAGTGAGAAAGCCGATCAGCAGGCCGTAGATTATTACTCCCCGGGGGGTGACCGGAGAGCCCACCATGTCGGAGGCCATGAACCAGGCCCCCAGCATCAGGCCGCCGGAGAACAGCATGAAGAGCGGATCCGGTGTATTGGCCGGATCATGCAGATAAAAAGCGCCGCTAGTCAGCACCACGCCCGCCATCACCGACAGCGGGATGCGCCAGTCGAGCATGCGACGGAATGCGAGATAGAGTCCGCACAGGAGGATTAAAAGAGCGGAGGTCTCACCGGCGGAGCCGGTGGCGGTGCCCAGCAATAGGTCGAGGCTGTTGGTCTCGATACCTTCGAATTTCTGCAGACCCAGTGGGGTGGCGCCGCTGAAGGCATCGATCCGCACCTGTTCCACCCAATCGCCAAGCGCTGGTGGTTTCAGGAAGGGCAGGGTCAGGGTGGTCGGTACAAAATGGCTGAAACGGTCGTCGAACAGGGACGGTGTCCAGCTGGTGATGGCGACCGGGAAGGCGGCCTGGACAAACGCGCGTCCAACCAGGGCCGGGTTGAGCACGTTCATGCCCAGGCCGCCGAACAGGGCCTTGCCTAGGGCGATGGCGGCAAAAGCGGCGACAACTCCCATCCAGAGCGGAAAACCGGGCGGCAGCGTCAAGGCGAGCAGCAGTCCGGTGATGGTGGCGGACCAGTCACCGAGACTGCTGGGTTCACCGCGCATCTGGTTGAAGAGCCGCTCGAACAGCAGACAGGAGAGTGTCACGGTCAGCAACAGTGCCAGCGCGCTCAGGCCAAACTGCCAGACTGACCAGATCGTGATCGGCAGCAACGCATAGACGACGTTGCGCATGATCTTCACCACATCGTCCGCCGCATGGGCGTGGGGGGTGGTGCGCAGTTCGATTTGCGGTTTATTGGTCATTTTTTATCAAGCCGCCTGTTCCCGGTTGATCGCCTTGGCGATGCGGAAGTACTGCACCAGCGGGATGTTGGAGGGGCAGACATAGGAGCAGCAGCCGCACTCGAAGCAGTCGTTGAGGTGGTAGCGCTCCGCCATGGTCTGGTATTGGCGTTTTGCTGCCAGCTGGCCTAGCTGCGACGGGTTGAGGTGCATCGGACAGGCGTCGACGCAACGCGCGCACTTGATGCAGGGCCAGATGCGGCGGGTCTCCGAGTTGATGTTCGGTTCATTGAGCACCAGCAGGCCGGAGCTGCCCTTGGTGATCGGCGTCTCCAGCGCGGAGACCGCCGGGCCCATCATCGGGCCACCGAGGATGAATTCGTTCTGTCCGCCGCTGTAACCCACCTGATCCAGCACAAAACCGATCGGAGTGCCCAATGGGACGAGATAGTTGCCGGGGTGCTTCACGCCGGGGCCGGCCACGGTGATCACCCGTTCGATCAGTCCTTCGCCCTTTGGCAGCAGTTGGCCGAGCGCAGCCAGGGTGCCGACGTTGTTGACCACCACGCCTACATCCGCCGGTAGGCCGCCGGCAGGGACTTCACGGCCCAATGCTGACTTGATCAGCATCTTTTCCGATCCCTGGGGATATTTGGTCTCTACCGCCACTACCTTGATGGTGTCGTCTCGGGGGGCATGGGTCTGCAGCTGCTCTACCGCATCCATCTTGTTATCTTCGATGCCGATCACCGCCTGTTTGGTGCCGGTGGCGCGCATCGCGTAGCGGATGCCGCGCATCAGCGCTTTCGGGTGCTCCAGCATTACCCGGTGATCGCAGCTCAGATAGGGCTCACACTCACAGCCGTTAACCACCAGGGTATCCACCTGCTTGCCTTCTGGGATGGTCAGCTTGACATGGGAAGGGAAGGCGGCGCCGCCTAGCCCGACCATGCCGCTCTCTTGCACCGCCTGGATCATCTGCTGTGGGGAGAGTGCGCCGATGTCGCGCTCCGATCCCCACAACACCTCTTGGGTGGACCCCTCATAGACCTCCAGCAGGATCGATAGCGACTTCGGCCCGCGCGCCGTCGGCATCAGCTCGATGCCTTTGATGCGTCCCGTCGCCGGTGCGTGGATCGGCACTGAGACAAAGCCGTCCGCCTCGGCAATCGGCTCGCCGCGCACTACCTCCTGGCCCTTGTTGACGATCACCCTGGCCGGCTTGCCGATGTGCTGATCGAGCGGCAGTACCAGCAGTTCGGGAAACGGCAGTCGACGGATTGGCTGTGAGGCGGTCTGCTGCTTGTTATCCGGCGGATGAATGCCGTGCTGAAAAGAGCGCCGGCCGAAAAGCCCAAATAAGCTCATCGGTCGTCACTCCCTAGCGAGAAAAAAAAGTGGGAATGCAAAGGGCGCAAAGGAGACGCAACGGACGCCAAGAAAGATAAATTCATGGACTTTTTCGCTGTCCTCATCTTCATCGGCAACGATGTGCTTTCCTTAGTGATTGGCATCATTAATAACCTTGCGACCTTTGCATTATGCTTTTGACTCACTGGAACTTGGCTGCCCGTTTGATCAGTTTCTCCACATTCTTCTCAGCCATGTTCCAGGGTGTACCGGGATGCAGGCAGCCGGCGGTGCACTTCTCCGCCGCCTTGACGATGTCTTTGTAGCTGCCCGCCTGGGGGTCGATGACTATGGCCTGTTTGTCGTCGTTATAGGCGAAGATCTTCGGGTTGATCCCGGTGCACTCGTCACAGGCGGTGCATTCGGGGGTTTCGATCCAGACCGGTTCGTAGCCCTCGGCGATGGCGCCGCTGTTGCTCCCGGCCGTCGCCGCGCTGCTGCCATTGGCAGAGACTGCGCCGGTCAGTGCCGCCGCATTGCCGGAGGCTGCCATCGATAGCAGGGTGGAGCTGAGACGGTTGGCCATATCGACCTTGGCTTGTTCCACCAGGGCATCCACATCCACCTTGTCGAGTTCACCGGCGATGCTCTTGAGCTGGTGCCAAAATTGGCGGCGCTCTTCAGCAGATTTGACGATCTCTGCAGAGCAGAGGATGCGCATCAGGCGGTTCTTTCCATCGACGCCCCAGATGTAGGGGTAGTTGCCTTCCCGCTCGTCATCGTCCATGTCGAGGAATTCGTGGAAGGGGATCATCTCGTCACCCCAGGTCTCCGGCGGCGCCTTGCGGAAGTGCTTGCGGAAGCGGCCTTCGGTGGCGGCGAAGTCGGCAAAGGTCATCGGCAGTTCCAATTTTGCTTCTTTGCCGTGCTCATCGACGTAATCAAGAGTGTAGCTCGGCCAGTCCTCTTCAAGCGCCGGGTTGCCCTCTAGGTCGATGCATTCTTCCAGGGTCTCACCCGCATCTGGGTCGAACTTCATCAGCGGATAGGCGCGGGACTCCACCGCCAGTTTCGACTGGCGTGCGGTAGCATCGTCGGCGACACCGTGCTCCGGTTGGCAGACCGCGTAGATGTTGAACAGGGCCGGCCGGCGGCTGTTGAGGCCGTCGATATAGCCCTCGATCAGGTGAGTGATGTTACTCAGCGAGCCTTGCAGCACATAGCTGGTGCGATGTGCTATGCCGATCAGGCTCATCTCTTTGCGCATCTCCTCTTTGCCCTTCATCGCTTTGCCGTAGGGGGACATATCGGCTATCTGGGAGATGAAACCGGAGGTGCAGGCCTGACCGCCAGTGTTGGAGTAGACCTGGGTGTCGAGCACCAGCACCTTGATCGGCATACCGGATGCCAGGGCGCGGGAGAGGTTCTGGAAGCCGATGTCGTACATCGCGCCGTCACCGCCCACGGCGACCACCGGCGGGCACATCAGCCACTCGTCCTCACTAAACTCTTTCCAGCTGAGCTGCTGGAAGAAGGGGTCGTGCTCTACAGGATTGTATCTATCTGCAAGCTCCAGCTCGGCACGGCGGATCGCCTTGAAGCCGTCGGCCATCTTCGCCATGTGGCCCTCGAACAGGCCCATCGCCATGGAGGGGCTGTCCTGAAACAGATGGCTGGCCCAAGGGAAAGGGTAGGGATTGAAGGGGTAGGTGGAGCCCCACACCGAGGTGCAGCCGGTTGAGTTGACTATGCCCATCGCGGCGCGGCCTTTTTTGCTCGGGCCTTCGCGGTAGTGCCAGTGCAGGTCGCGCAGCTCGTTTAGTATGCCTGTTACCCGTTTTAGCCACTCCCTGTCGAGTAGGGTTTTCTCATGCCCTGGGTCGATGGTGTCGCTCAACCGGGCGAGGGTCAGATCGCCTTCATCAGTTTCTGCCGCTTCATTGATCGCATCGGGGTCGCTCAAGTCGACACCGGAGGCGAGCTTGAGGCGGATGTGCTGCTCCAGTTGGGTGATCAGGTCGTCTAGTTTCGCCAGCTGCCGTTTTACTCGCGGCTGCATCAACGCGGTGACTGTGCTAGTGAAGAGGTGGGTGACGGTCTTCTCGCCACAGCCCAGGCAGGCGCCATCGCCGCACTCCATTGAGCTGTAGGTGTGTTTGTCGAGCAGCAGGGTCTCCAGCGCGCCGATCTTCTCGTCGAGGTCGTCGATACGGCTGTAGATTTCGTTGGTGGTGGGCAGGTCGAGCCAGAAGTTCCAGTCGTTGCGCAGCCGTTCGATGGCTGCGTTGTCCTGATGCTCGGCGACTAGCGCCAAGTCGTCACAGACATCCACACACTCCATGCAGCCCTTGCAGGTGTAAGGATTGACGGTGATGGAGAAGAGTCCGCCGCTGTTGGGGGCCTTCTTCTCTTTGATGTTCCAGTAGGGCTTGGTGACAGCGAAGTCGAAGCTGCCGAGGCCGTCGATGAAGCGGCCAAATTCCGCCTCCAGGGCGCTCCTGCGCATCCCTGCTCCCGCGTCATTAGAACGCCCCTGTTCGGCGTTGGTCTTGGCGTCCTCCTCCAGGTCGCAGGCGGCAATGGTCTCCAGGATCGCCTGGTCGAGCAGGTCGCGGACTCTGGCCTTCGCCCCCTGCTCTTTGATCAGTTCGCGCAGCCGCTTCTCCACCTTGCGGGTTTCGCGGCGCAGGTACTGGGTCGGCATGCCACCGGCTTCGATCCGGTTGATGACCGAGTTGAAGACTTCGCTGATGGTGTTGACCAGGCCGGGGATCGAGGAGTCGGGGCAGACAGTGTAGCAGTCGCCGCAGGCGGTGCAGTTCTCCGCCACCCATTTCGGGTACTCGAAGCGGATCTGTGTCATATCGCGGAAGATGCCGGTGGAGGCGGGCACCAGCGACAGCGCCTGGTAGGGGTCGGCCAGGTTGTCGGAGCCCTTGCCGCTGGCGTAGAAGCTGCCGGTCTGCTCCCAGAAGCGGTGGATGTCGGCGATGCCGCCGTCGCCCTCGGGCAGTTGTTTGAGCATCACCGGCAGGCCGATCTCCTTCTTCAACTGGTTGACGCTCTGAGCGCCGACCTGCATATCGGTGATCGGGTGGATCTCATCGAAGCCACGACGCACGATGCGCAGGTTGTCTTCCACCACGCGTTTGCCTTTGGCGCCGAACTTGGCCTGCAGCTGCGCTTCGATGGATTGGAATAGCTTCTTCTCGTCGAGGCCGGCCATCTCCATTAGCGGTGAGCCGGCGAAGAAGGCGCCTTGGAAGGCATTGCCCTGCATGCGCAGTTGCAGTTCCGGGTTGCTGGCCTCCTCGCGGGCGATCTTGAAGCCGTCGATGTAGAAGATCTTGATCTCGTCATCCACCGCCTGCTGCTGCATCCAGCGTGGAAAGCTGGCCCACACCGCTTCGGGGCTCTGCAGACTCGACTGGATGATCAGGGTGCCGCCTTTTTTTAGGCCGTAGAGGGGGTTGGAGTGGCTGAATACATTGGGGTCGGGGCTCAGCACCACGTCCACATAGTGGTATTCACAGTTGAGCGGGATTGGTGTGGGGGCCGCGGAGAGGTAATAGGTGGTGGGCTGGCCCTTCTTCTCGGAACCGTATTTCGGGTTCGCCTTGATCTCATAGCCGAGCAGGTCGTAGAGGGTCATCACCAGGTTCTTGCCGGTGGTGATGGCGCCCCAGCCACCCACTGAGTGCATCCGCACCGTGATGGAGCCTTCCGGCATCAGGTTGGGGTTTTCGGAGCCGCGTACCGAGAGCTCACCCACATTAGGGTAGGCCTCCAGCAGCTTCTGGATGTGGATCTCCTGCTTCGGGTTGGCGGCCTCGCGCACAAAGTCGATGCCGAGGTAGAAGAAGGTCTTCTGATCACCGTCGGGCAGCATGTTCTCGATGGCGCCGATCAGCCCCTCGGGCTGCAAGTCGCGGGAGCCCATACCGTAGGCACCGGAGTAGAGGCGTGGCGCCTCTTTCAGCGTCTTGTAGGTGGCGTAGTCGGGGTAGGGGAGCCTGTTTCCGGATTGGCTATCAGCTTGGCCGTTCTCCATGCACTTGGAGATGGCGGCGCGCACTTCGCGCATCAGTGGCAGGTCTTCCGCTAGCGGCTGGTCGGTACGCTCCAGCACCACCACACCTTTTTTTCCCTGCAGCGCCTTGCCGAGCAGGTCGCCGGGGAAGGGGCGGAACTGGGTGATGTCGATTACGCCGATCTTCAGTTTGCGGCTCTTTTGCAGATACTCGGCGACACCGCGTGCCTGCACTACCATCGAGCCCATGCCGATGATCAGGTAGTCGGCCTTGTCGCAGTTGAAGCTGCCGATGCGACCGTAGCGGCGCCCCGTCAGTTCGTAGTACTCGTCCATCACCTGTTCGGTCAGCTCGGTGATGTGATCATAGAAGTAGGGACGCTGCGCTGCCTGAGTCTGCATGTAGGCGTCCTGGTTCTGTACGCCGCCCGACTGCATCGGGTTGTCTACGTCCCAGATCGCCGGGATGCGGCGGCGCTTCTCACCGTAGAGCATCCGCTGGGCCGGGGTGGGGGATTCAATCTCGTCGTCGGGGCGGCCGAGAAACTCCTCAATTAGCTTGCGCTCCGGCACCTGCAGGGGTTCGATTAAATGGGTGGTGAGAAAGCCGTCCTGGGCCACTACTGCGGGGGTCAGTGACAGTTCGGCCACCTTGCGACCGATCAGGTTGAGGTCAGCGGCGCCCTGGGCGTCGTTGGCGAAGAGTTGGAAGAAGCCGGTGTCGTCGATGCAGTGGAAATCATCGTGGCCGCAATGCACGTTGAGCGACGCCTTGGTAATGGCTCGGCAGCCGATGTTCAGCACATAGGGAAGGCGTTTACCCGCCGCCGCGTAGAGCGACTCGTGCATGAAGGCGACACCCTGGGCCGAGGAGAAGTTGGTGGCGCGCAGACCGGTCATCGTCATGCCGGCGGTGACGGCAGCGGCGGCGTGTTCGGATTCGGGTTCGACAAAGATCAGTGAACGGTCGGAGATGTTGATATGACCCTTGGCTCTCTCCTCCGCCCAGTACTCGCCCATCTGCGTCGATGGCGTGATGGGATAGGCGCCGGCCGCGTCGGAGGCCTCCCGCTCACACATGATCACGGCGGTATTGCCGTCCATTGCCATGCGGATGCCAGGGTACTTGAATTGTTTCTCAGGCTTTTTGCCGAACATTGGTTACTCCACCAAACTTCAAAATTCCTAACTCACGGGTAGCGCTTCTTCCCGCACGATGTGCTTCGCCTTGATACCTTTGTGAACGCTACCGTCTGCATCGAGCCAGACGATGGCGCCGGTGGGGCAGCGCTGAGTCGCGATGGGGGAGGCGAGGCCGTTCTTTTCGTAGTTGATCACCGCCAGGTTGTTCTGAATGGTGATCAATCCTTCCGGGCTGTCTTTGGCGCAGCGCTCGCAGTTGGTGCAGGCGACCTCGCAATCGGCCTCGGCCAGGTCACCGTCCATCTGGTTCTTGCAGGCGACCCAGAGGCGGTGGGTGATCGGTTGGATCGAGAAGAGCCCCTTGGGACAGACTTCAACGCAGTCTTCGCAGGCGGTGCACTTGGCGCTGTCTACAATTGGTAGGCCGTGGGTATCCATGGTGATGGCTTCGAAGTCGCAGACCTCGGCACAGTCGGCCAGACCGAGACAACCCCAGCTGCAGGCCTTGGGTCCGCCGGAGACCGCAGCGGCGGCACGGCAGGAGTCGAGGCCGGCGTAGTGGGCGCGCATGCGGGCGACATGGCTGCCGCCGGCGCAGGCGAGGCGGGCGACGCGCTTGATGATGTCGCCGCTCTCCACGCCCAGGTAGTCGGCGATCTCTTCGTTGCCGTCGGCGCTGTTGACGGTGCACTGGCCTGGCTGTAGCTCGCCGGCGATCAGTGCCTCGGCGAAGGGGCGGCAGCCAGCGGTGCCGCAGGCGCCACAGTTGGTGGAGGGCAGCATCTCCTCCACCACATCGATGCGCGGATCCTCATAGACCCAGAGCTTGCGGTTGGCGATGGCGAGGGCTGCGGAAAGCGCGAGCCCGAGTCCACCCATGAAGAGGATGGATATGGTCACCTGAATCAACGCCTCGCTGCCCATGACACTAAAACCCAACTGAGTTGCTTGGTATAAACCTATAACTTTTGAGGGAGTCTAGGCAGGCGGCGATTATTAATCTACCAAATGTTTTTAATACAAATCATTAAAATAAATGAAAGCAATACATTAGATTGAGTAAATCAATGAAGGGGGCGATCTAGCGGAATCGAAGGCCTGGCTGTAGGCGGAGATCACCTGCGGAGAGCATTGGTCTCTTTGCTACGATAGAACTGCTCCGTTTTCTGGCAGATCAGCGACGAAGCGACGGTCAGTATGATCGCCAGAAAAAGAGTAACCACAGGGTGAGGGCACCGAGGAGGTAGGCCAGTGGGTAACTGGTGATGGCGTAGATGTCGAGCTTTCTCGCGAGTGCTTGTTTGCCGTGATTTTCCAAGCGCCGTAGCCAGACATTACCCAATACCACCAGGGCAGTGATGATGAAGGTGCCGACGAGAAAGGCATCCATCAGGGTGATGTAGCCGAGCCGGGGTAGGTCACTGGAGATGGTGAAGTTGAAGGCGATGAAGAGCAACAGATTGCCGCCGGCCAGATCGATGCGCTTGGTGTAATCCTGCAGGAAGAAGGTGAACCAGGAGACGGTGATGATCAGCAGCACCGGGATTAAAATCCGCATCAGATAGTAATTGAGATGGCGCTCGGCGTGGAACTCCAGCACGAAGCGGGAGGCATCCCCTTTGGTAAATTCATTGTGGGTCGTTAGGTGGGTATTCACCTCGGTGACGATCCACTCCTCTTCGCCCAACTGATCCCCCAGTCCGCTGAACCCTTGCATCTCCTGAAATCGGAATAGATGCTGTGGGAAAATCGAATCCACATGGATGAAAAATAGTTGGTTGTCGAATGGAAACAGCCGGAAGTCGAATGCTGGGGCCTGGAAGGTGGAGGTGAAGCGTTCGAGGTACATGACGGTGCCATCCTCCGAGAGGGAGATGAGGCGGTTCTGGAAGTCCATTCGCCCCTGCTGGTTATGGTAGGTGAAGGCCGGCCAGCGGATCTGCTTCTCTTCTAATAGTTTGAGAAAAGTGGCAAGGGTGTAGGTGCGGTGTTTTGGTTCACCGGGGGCGTGCTCGAATGCCAGCAGCGGCTGGCGCCAGTCGATGCGCAGGCTGCCGACAACGCTGAAGTTCTCCTCCTTCTGATTGATGCCGGTGATCTGGTCGATCTTCAGGCCGATAAATACATCGCTGGGTTCAGCTGCTAGGCTGGCCAAGCTGATTAAAGATAGCAGACAGAATATGAGAGTCTTTGCAACGGTGTTTCCGTGGCTTCTTTGTATTGGCTGCATTGTTTTTCGATTGAATTGCCTATCTACGGATCAGAATGGCCTGATGGCAGGAGTCGGCTAAAAAATGGGGGTCCAGCATAGTCGACATTGACTGAAGATTGGTGGGGTAGTAGTAATGTCGTATGTAGGAAGGCCACCACAGAATTATAAATGAATATATTCCAGAAGAATATCTGGATGGAAAAGTGGATAAACGGGCTGTTATGAGGGGGGAATAATGGTTTTTTGCGCCAAAGGAACGGAGTATTTTTGTGTATACATGGAATTTTTTTCAAATCCATCCTACTATTCGACCTGAATTTTTGCCGCAGCAATATTAACTCCCCATCATCCTTAGAATCTCCGATTGGGGGCTGCAAGCTTTTCGCCTTTAGTAAGCTGTTGAAGATTTCTTCTCGACACGGATGGTACATTCTATGATTCAGATACCAGGGAAGGTTCTACTGAGTGACGCCGATTCCCCCAAGAAAGTCCTTTCAGCAATGCATTTATCGACTTTTTCGGTGTGCGCCATAGAAGCCTCCCCCCGGCCGATGTATGCGCTTCCTAGATATCCTTTCTGATATACCCAATTCCCAGCCTTTGCTGCGAAGGTAAATGTCGCGCTGTTTTTCTATCTGGCTCGATCCGATTTGATCTGCCGAGAGAGGCAAAGAATTAATATTGCCCAACTGTTTTTCATCTTCATGGGGCAATGCCACATAAAACGGAAAGCGATTTTTGATTGTAAATTAAGGAAATGACTTTTTGCATGAAGTCCTTTCCCTTTCGGTGCCAGCTTCTGTCAGTTAGGGAAACTCTGAACAAGCCCCTGGAATGAGTGATAATAGTGCTTTCCAGTTTTACGAGATAAGAGCATCGACCCGATGAGCTTCTCAGATGCGGAGCATGCCGCCAAACGGAAACAGACCCGCTTCTACTGGAGATGGATAAGAGCATCCCTTGGAAACGGCTGGAAGAGCGGATAGCCCCTCACTATCCCAAAGCGGGGAATGGCCGCCAGCCCTATCCCCTGTCGAGCCTGCTTCGCATTCACTGCCTGCAGCAGCATTGGTATGAACTGAATGATCCCGCGATGGAGGATGCCCTGTATGAAATCACCTCCGCGTCAGTTTGCCGGGTTATAGCTATCCAAGGAGCGTATCCCCGATGAAACAACTATCCTGAATTTTCGGCACCTGCTGGAACAGCATCAACTTGGAAAACAGTTATTTGATGAAGTTTCTGCCTACCTGGGTGAACGCAGGACTCCTGTTACGGGAAGGCTCGATCATTGATGCCAGCCTGATTGATGCGCCCAGTTCTACCAAAAACCGGAAAGGCAAACGTGACCCAGATATGCATCAGACGAAAAAAGGCAATTAATGGTGCTTTGGCATGAAGACCCATGTCGGCGTTGATGAGACTTTTGTCTGGTCCACAGTCTGGTGAATACTGCAGCCAGCGTGCACGACCTGACGCTCGCCCATGTGCTCTTACATGGCGAGGCAGAGCGCGTATACGCTGATTCTGGATGTCGAGGTATTGAAAAGAGAGAGGAGCACCAGGAGCGGCGTGTGGAATGGAACATTGCCATGCGATCGGGAAAGCGCAAATCACTCACTGATACCCCGCTTGATCGGACCATAGAGCGTATCGAATACCTCAAGGCAAGCATCCGGGCCAAAGTCGAACACCCCTTCCGGGTGATCAAGCGTCAGTTTGGTTTTACTAAGGTGCGCTATCGTGGCTTGGCCAAGAATGATAACAACCTTCACATGTTGTTTGCGCTGAGTAATCTCTATATGAGCAGGCATTTATTGGCGACTTAGGGGATGCGTACCTCTAACCGATGAGCCAGGCGCATCAAAACCTAAGAACAACGGCTATTAGTCGTCAATAATGGGGCTTATCTGGCTGATAGCGTCTGTTGAAGCATTATGCCCCAATCACCGCAACCCCTTCCTCTTCCAACATCCCGACCAGCCGGATCAGCGGCAGGCCGATCAGGGCATTGGGGTCGCTACCTTCGAGTTTCTCAAACAGTGTGATGCCGAGTCCTTCCGATTTAAACGAACCGGCACAGTTATAAGGTTGTTCCCTCTTTAGATAGTCGTCAATTGCTACGGCATCTAGTGGCCGAAAGTGAACATGAAATGGCTCACAGATGAGTTGAGAATCGCCACTGGTACTGTTCAGCAGACAGAGTCCGGTATAGAAGGTCACCCTGCGTCCCGCTGCGGCGCTAAGTTGTTCCACCGCCCGTTCGTGGTCTCCTGGCTTGCCGAGAATGCGTTCATCGATGGTCGCGACTTGGTCTGAGCCGATGATCAGGGCGTTGGGGAATTGCCCAGCCACCGCTTGCGCCTTCTTCAAGGCAAGCCGCTGCACCAGCGCATCCGGCGCCTCTCCATCGAGGGGTGATTCATCCACCTCTGGCGAAGCCGTGGTGAAGGGTAAGCCGAGGCGGGAGAGCAATTCTTTGCGAAACGGGGAGGTGGAGGCGAGCACCAACGTGTGTTCGCCCATCCTGTCTTTTCCGTGCATGATTTACATTCTATTTAACAATGGGTTGAAGAGGATGAGGTGCGCATTTTAGCAAATAAAGTGGAGTGTCATCTGTTGGGAATACGGGTCGCAATCAAGTATTGCTTTTCCTAAGAGGAGTGTTTTTTAGGATTGAGTATTGCAATACAGACTATGAATAATATTAATATAACAGTACATTTTCCAATAAAAACAATAGGTAACTAGATATACTTAAAGTTCTACATCCTTGACAAGGGGCGCTGAGAGAACGTACAACGTCCACAATGAAAAAACCAAGGGTGTCCTGTGCCTATGCTAATTTCTGATCTGATGCTCTCTGGCGTGAAGTTGATGTTCTTGGGGATGGGGGTCGTGTTTTCCTTTCTGGTGATCTTGGTGTTTACCATGTTAGCCATGTCCCGTCTGGCTGAAGTGCTCAGCCGATCCCAGGCCCTTAACGACACAGATGAATTGAGCCCTGCAAGGCCGGTGGTGACGCAGTCCGGCGTACGCAGTGATCTCGTCGCGGTCATCTCAGCAGCGATCACCCGCTACCGCACGACACAGGTCTGATTTCGCTGTAGAGTTGCGCGCATACAGACTCCCTTTTCCTTCACACAGCCTGTTTTCCTTATGAGCGATAAGAAACCCCTCGGAATAACCGATGTCGTCCTGCGCGACGCGCATCAGTCGCTGTTTGCAACCCGCCTGCGCATCGACGATATGCTGCCGATTGCGGAAAAGCTGGACAAAGTCGGCTTCTGGTCGCTGGAGAGCTGGGGCGGTGCAACTTTTGATGCCTGCATCCGCTTTCTGGGAGAAGACCCCTGGGAGCGCATCCGGCGCCTCAAGGAGGCGATGCCCAACACCCCACAGCAGATGTTACTGCGCGGACAGAATATCCTCGGTTACCGGCACTATGCCGACGACGTGGTAGAGGCCTTTGTCGATCGCGCTGCTGCGAACGGTGTCGATGTGTTCCGCATCTTCGATGCGATGAATGACCTGCGCAATCTGGAGACTGCGGTCAAGGCGGCCCTGAAGACCGGCAAACATGCACAGGGCACCATGTCCTATACCGTTAGCCCGGTGCATGATCTCGACTACTGGGTCAACATGGGGCGCCAGCTCGAGGAGATGGGCTGCGACTCGATCTGTATCAAGGACATGGCCGGCCTGTTGCGCCCCTACGTGGCTGAACAGCTGGTCATTCGGCTGAAACAGACCTGTTCCATTCCAATCGCCATGCAGAGCCATGCCACCACCGGTATGAGTACCGCCACTGCGGTCAAGGCGGCGGAGGCGGGCATCGACATGATCGATACCTCGATCTCCTCCATGAGCATGACCTACGGCCACTCGCCCACTGAATCGGTGGTGGCAATCATGCAGGGTACCGACCGAGATACCGGTCTCGATCTGCATCTGCTGGAGGAGATCGCTGCCTACTTCCGGGAAGTGCGGAAGAAATATGCCAAATTTGAAGGGGCCCTAAAGGGAGTCGACTCGCGGATTCTGGTGGCCCAGGTGCCTGGCGGCATGCTGACTAACATGGAGAGCCAGCTGCGCGAGCAGGGCGCCCACGATCGCCTCGACGAGGTGCTGGAGGAGATCCCCAAGGTCCGCAAGGATCTGGGTTATATACCACTGGTCACCCCGACTTCGCAGATCGTTGGCACCCAGGCGGTGCTCAATGTGCTGATGGGCGAGCGCTACAAAAGCATTGCGAAAGAGACCGGTGGTGTTCTCAGAGGGGAATACGGTGCAACGCCTGCACCGGTTAACGCTGAACTCCAGGCGCAGGTCTTAGCGGAGGGCGAAGAGGTGATCACCTGTCGTCCAGCTGACAGGATCGACCCGGAGATGGACAAACTCACCATGGAGTTCCGGCGGCTTGTCGAGGAGAAGGCAATCCGTGTCGCCGATGCGGAGGTGGATGATGTCCTGATCTATGCGCTCTTCCCTCAGGTGGGGCTGAAGTTTCTCGAGAACCGGGACAACCCAGATGCCTTCGAGCCGGTGCCGGGCACTGAAGCCGAGCCAGAGGCGAGCGAGGCTGCCGCTCCGGCAGCTGCCGGCGGAGGTCCTGAGTCCTATCAGGTGGAGGTCAATGGGGTCGCCTACAACGTTAAGGTGACGCCAGGCGGTGCGGTTACTGATGTGCGACCAACGGTTGCTGCACCAGCCGCAGCGGTTGCCGCGCCTGAGGTGGCCGCGGACGGTATCCCCATTGTCGCGCCACTGGCGGGCAATATCTTCAAGATCAAGGTGGTTGAAGGACAGAGCATTGCCGCCGGAGAGGTGGTGATGGTGTTGGAGGCGATGAAGATGGAGACTGAGGTGCGGGCATCTGTCGCCGGCATCATTGGCAATATCACTGTAAAAGAGGGGGATGCCGTGCAGGTTGGTGAGACCCTTCTGAGACTTGCCTGACGCTATGGAGATAGGATTCGAACCAATCTGGCAATCCATGGGGATTGCCAACATGAGTTGGGGCCAGGTGCTGATGATGAGTGTCGGCGGCCTGCTGATCTATCTGGCAATCGCGCGCAAGTTTGAGCCATTGTTGCTGTTGCCGATTGGCTTCGGCGCAATCCTCAGCAATATCCCAGTGGCAGGTATCGGCGGCGAGGGTGGGCTGCTCTACTATATCTACCATGTTGGCATAGAGACCGGCGTCTTCCCGCTGCTGATCTTCATGGGCGTCGGGGCGTTGACCGATTTCGGTGCGCTGATCGCCATGCCCTGGACACTGCTGCTGGGGGCAGCGGCCCAGTTCGGGATTTTCATTACCCTGATCGGTGCGTTGGCGCTGAATATGGTGCCAGGCTTCAACTTCACCCTGGCCGACGCCTCCGCGATTGCCATCATCGGTGGCGCAGATGGTCCCACCGCGATCTTTCTCGCCTCCCGGCTGGCGCCCGATCTGCTCGGTGCGATCGCCGTGGCCGCCTACTCTTATATGGCCCTGGTGCCGATCATCCAGCCGCCGATCATGCGCCTGCTCACTTCTGAGGCGGAGCGCGGCGTGGTGATGCAGCAGATGCGTCACGTTAGCAAGCTGGAGAAGATCCTCTTCCCGTTCACGGTATTGCTGCTCTGCATCCTGTTTCTGCCCTCGGCGGCGCCGCTGATCGGCATGCTGACCTTTGGCAATCTGCTGCGCGAGAGCGGCGTGGTGGACCGTCTGAGCCATGCGGCGCAGAACGAGCTTATCAACATTGTCACCATCTTTCTTGGTCTGGCCGTGGGATCCAAGCTCTCGGCTGATAAGTTTCTCAGCGTCGAAACTCTGGGCATTCTGGCGCTGGGTGCCTTCGCCTTCTGTATCGGCACCGCCGCCGGCGTGCTGATGGGAAAGGTGATGAATCGTGTCACCGGCGGCAAGATCAATCCGCTGATCGGTGCGGCCGGGGTCTCGGCGGTGCCGATGGCGGCTCGAGTGGTTAACAAGGTGGGGCTGGAGTCCAACCATCATAATTTCCTGCTGATGCACGCCATGGGACCGAACGTGGCCGGAGTCATCGGCTCTGCGGTGGCGGCGGGCATCCTGCTGGCCATCGTCGGGGGACAGTAATCCCCATTCTCAGACTAACTGCGTGAGCGGGCTGATGTTTTTGACATCGGGCCGTGTTGCATAATATCATCGCGCGCTTATGTCGAAACGGTTGCCCGAGCATCTTGATCCTTGGCGGTTTGCCGATCTTGGCGAGGCGTTTGCCGGTAGCGTTGCGCTGCAGGATCTGTCGAGGTTGCGTGAGTCTCTGCTGGATGATCAGGGTCGTGCCAGCTTTGAGCTGGAATTCTATCGCGACGAACGCCGCCGGGCCTGTCTGAAGGGGCGTGTCGAGGCGACACTGTTGCTCGAGTGTCAGCGTTGCCTGAAGGCAGTGCTGCTGAAGGTCAGCAGCGATACCGCCATCGCCTTTGTCGAAGGTTTCGATGAGGCGGAACAGCTGCCAGAGGCGCTCGATCCCTGGATGGTTGAGGATCAGCGGGTCAGTCTGCAGGATCTGATCGAGGATGAGCTGCTGCTGGCCTTGCCCCAAGTGGCGATGCATCCTGCTGATGAGTGCACTGCAACTGACACAGGCGCTAGGGCTGATACGGCGATTGAGGCAGCAGACGAGGCAGAGCGCGAGAATCCGTTTGCCATCCTCAGCGGACTGAAAGCGACAAAAGATTGAGATACAACAGGTATCGATTGATACTGATTTGAACTGAATATAGGAGCAAAATCATGGCTGTTCAGAAGAGCAAAAAGACCCCTTCCAGACGCGGCATGCGTCGTTCTCACGACTCCCTCACCGGTGAAACCCTCTCCATCGATTCCACCTCTGGCGAGACCCACCTGCGTCACAATGTTACCGCCGATGGTTTCTACCGTGGCCGCAAGGTAATCAACACCAAGGGCGAATAAGGCCGTTCAGGCTGATTTTGCACGACTGATTCAGGTTCCTGGCGCGTCTTCGACGGGCGTGCCGGGATCTTTGCATTTTGGGGGGCCTACGGCGGCATGAATAGCGCTGTCACTATCTCACTCGACGCCATGGGCGGTGACCATGGCGCTGCGGTTGTCGTGCCTGCCGCGCTGGATTACCTCAGGAATGATCCTGATGTGTGCCTGATTCTGGTCGGAAACGAGGCGCTCCTGCGGGAGAAGGTCGGTGGCCACAGCTTCGGCGATCGCCTGCGGTTCCACCATGCTTCCCAGGAGGTGGGGATGGACGAGCTGCCCTCGAAGGCGTTGCGCGGCAAGAAAGACTCCTCCATGCGGGTGGCGATCAACCTGGTCAAAGAGGGTGTCGCCGATGCCTGCGTGAGCGCCGGCAACACTGGTGCGCTGATGGCAACCTCCCGCTTTGTGCTGAAGATGCTACCGAATGTGGATCGCCCGGCGATTATTACGGCGCTGCCTTCTATTGAAGGGCAGACTTACATGCTCGATCTGGGCGCCAATGTGGACTGCAGTGCCGAGCACCTGTTCCAGTTCGCGGTGATGGGGAGTGAACAGGTCTCTGCGGTTGCCGACATCAGCAATCCTCGGATCGGTCTGCTGAATATCGGCCAGGAAGAGATCAAGGGCAACGAGCAGGTGAAGGGAGCGCATGAGTTGCTGGCCGCCAGTTCGCTGAACTATATCGGCTATGTGGAAGGCGACGACGTTTTCAAAGGCGGCGTCGACGTGGTGGTCGCGGACGGTTTTGTCGGTAACGTTGCGCTGAAGAGCAGTGAAGGTGTCGCCAAGATGATCAGCCACGCCATGAAAGAGAGCTTTCGGCGCAACTGGCTGACCAAGCTGGCTGGGCTGGCGGCGATGCCAGTGCTGAAGGCCTTTCGGCGTCGCATCGACCCACGTCGTTACAATGGCGCCAGCCTGCTTGGGCTGCGCGGTATCGTCATCAAGAGCCATGGTGGTGCCGATCAGCTGGCCTTCGAAAATGCCATCGGCATTGCCCGTAAAGAGGTGCTCACCGACGTGCTCAGCCGCATCGCTAGCCAGGTTGAAAAGCATCTGGAAAAAAGGGAAGGCGCGTGATCTATTCCCGCATAATTGGTACCGGAAGCTACCTTCCGGAGAAGATCCTGACCAATCAGGATCTGGAAAAGATAGTGGATACCACGGACCAATGGATCGTCGAGCGGACCGGCATTAAAAAGCGCCATATCGCCGGTGACGAGGAGTACACCTGCGATCTGGCGGAGAAGGCCGCACGCAACGCGATGCAGATGGCGGGGATCGATGCGAAGGATATCGACCTGATCATCGTTGCCACTACCACCCCGGATCAGGTATTTCCCAGCACTGCCTGTCTGCTGCAGGGGCGGCTGGGGATCCATGGCCCGGCGGCGTTTGATGTACAGGCGGTCTGTACCGGCTTTGTCTATGCCATGAGTGTGGCCGACAAGTTCATTAAGACCGGTAGCGCCAAGCGAGCCCTGGTGATCGGAGCGGAGACCCTGTCGCGCATCACCGACTGGAACGATCGCAACACCTGTGTGCTGTTCGGCGATGGTGCTGGCGCTGTGGTTCTGGAGGCGAGCGACGAGCCGGGCATCATCTCCACCCATCTGCACGCCGATGGCGCCTTCGAGAACATGCTGCGGGTCCCGAGCGGGATCTCGCGGAATTACGGCGCGCTACGCGAGGGCAATGCCTTCATGGAGATGCGTGGCAACGAGGTGTTTAAGATGGCGGTTACCACCCTGGGGCGGATCGTCGACGAGACTCTTGAAGCCAACAACATGCAGAAGTCGGATGTGGACTGGCTGATCCCGCATCAGGCCAACATCCGCATCATCCAGGCGACCGCGAGGAAGCTGCGTACCCCGATGGAGCAGGTGGTGGTGACTGTGCACGAGCATGGCAACACCTCTGCTGCCTCAGTGCCGCTGGCGTTGGATACCGCAGTGCGAGACGCTCGCATCAAACGCGGCGAGACCCTGCTGATGGAGGCCTTTGGCGGCGGTTTTACCTGGGGCTCCGTGCTCGCCAAATTCTGACCCTAGCTAACAGGATTGCACAAACAATCATGAGCGACACCAATTTCTGTATTGTATTCCCCGGTCAGGGCTCCCAGTCGGTGGGGATGCTCAGTGCCCTGGCGGAGACCCACCCGGTGGTGCTGGAGACCTTCAACGAGGCCTCAGATGCACTGGGTTTCGATCTCTGGCAACTGGTTCAGCAGGGTCCGAAGGAGATGCTGAATCAGACCAGCAATACCCAGCCGGCGATGCTTGCCGCCGGTGTTGCGGTGTGGCGTGCCTGGCTGGCCGAAGGCGGTCCGCAGCCGGTCACCATGGCCGGCCACAGTTTGGGAGAGTACAGCGCGCTGGTCTGCGCCGATGCCCTACAGTTTGCCGATGCGGTGAGCCTGGTGGCCGATCGCGGGCGCTTCATGCAGGAGGCGGTCCCGGAAGGTACCGGAGGCATGGCCGCCATCCTTGGCCTTGATGACGACAAGGTGCGCGAAGTCTGTGCTGCGGCAGCGGAAAGTGAAGTCGCTGAGGCGGTTAATTACAACTCACCCGGTCAGGTGGTGATTGCCGGCAGCAAGGCGGCGGTAGACCGTGCCTGTGGTCTGGCCAAAGAGGCGGGCGCCAAGCGTGCCCTGCCGCTGCCGGTGAGTGTTCCCTCACACTGCGCGCTGATGCGCCCAGCGGCTGAGCGCCTCAGCGAGCGCCTGGCGGATATTGCCATCAGCAAGCCAACGATTCCGGTGATCCACAACGTAGATGTGGCCGAATCGGTGGATGCGGATGAGATCCGCCGCTGCCTGGCGGAGCAACTCTACAGTCCGGTGCGTTGGGTCGAGACGATTCAGTCGATGGCGGCGCAGGGTGCCTCGAACATCATCGAGGCGGGTCCAGGTAAGGTGCTCACCGGCCTGAACAAGCGCATCGACCGCAAGCTGACCGGTTATGCTGTGTTCGACAGCGAAGGATTGACCAAAGCCCTGGAGGCATTGCAATGAATCTGGAAAATGAGATTGCTCTGGTAACCGGTGCAAGCCGTGGTATCGGTGCAGCGATTGCCGACACCTTGGGAGCCGCAGGGGCGACAGTGATTGGCACTGCGACTTCTCAGGGCGGCGCGGATACGATCAGTGAGCGTTTCGCAGGGGCTAACATCAAAGGCCGGGGGATGGTCCTTAATGTTACCGATCAGGCCTCCATCGATGCCGTAGTGAAGCAGATCGGCGCCGATTTTGGTGTGCCGACGGTGCTGGTGAATAATGCCGGCATCACCCGGGATAACCTGATGATGCGGATGAAGGATGAGGAGTGGAATGACATCATCGACACCAATCTCAGCTCTGTTTTCAAGGTCAGCAAGGCGCTGCTACGCGGCATGATGAAGGCGCGTCATGGTCGTATCATCAATATCTCCTCAGTGGTTGGTGCGATGGGCAATGCTGGCCAGACCAACTATGCAGCAGCCAAGGCTGGGTTGTTTGGCTTTACCAAGTCGTTGGCGCGGGAGATCGGCTCCCGGGGTATTACCGTCAACTCGGTGGCGCCGGGTTTTATCGAGACTGATATGACTAGGGAGTTGCCCGAGGCACAGCGCAAGGCGCTGGTGGACAGCATCCCGCTGCAGAAGCTGGGCCAGCCCGAGGATGTTGCCAACGCGGTGCTGTTTCTCGCTTCGGCATCGGGCGCCTACATCACGGGCGAAACACTGCATGTCAATGGTGGCATGCATATGGCCTAAAAGAGCAGTTGCTTTAAGTTGATTCTCTATCCGAAAGGATAGAGGTATCCGATTGAATTTTAAGATAAACCGCTCATTTTTTTGTGGTGCTGCATAAGTACAGTTTATGCTTTTCTCATAGAAAGTTTGAGCATACAATAGCGCATCGGCCAGAGTAGGCCGGCGAATATCCCAGAGGAAATTAAGAAGATGAGTGACGTTGTAGAGCGCGTTAGGAAAATTGTCGTTGAACAACTGGGTGTCAAAGAGGACGAAGTAACTCTCGAAGCGTCTTTTGTTGACGACCTCGGCGCAGATTCTCTCGACACTGTTGAGCTGGTAATGGCCCTTGAAGAGGAATTCGAAACCGAGATTCCTGATGAAGAGGCTGAGAAGATTACCACAGTGCAACTGGCTGTCGACTACATCACCTCACACAGCTGATCCAATCGGCGAATTTCGTGTGGGCCGCATCACTCCCCGTATCTGCGGGGTGCGGCCTTTTGCTTTATTGGGCCTAAATCAATAGGGGGGTAGTCTTCAATGACTGCAAGAAGGGTAGTCGTTACCGGGCTTGGCATGATTGCACCTGTCGGACTGGATGTGCCGTCGTCCTGGGAGAACATTCTCGCGGGGAAAAGCGGTATTCAACCGATCACCCATTTCGATGTCGGGCCCTTCACCACCCGTTTCGGCGGGCCGATCTACGGGTTTGAAATCACCGATTACGTGCCGAAGAAAGATGCCAAGAAGATGGATAAGTTCATCCACTATGGCGTGGCTGCAGGCTGTCAGGCGATCGAGGACTCTGGTCTCGAGGTGACTGAGGAGAATGCAGATCGGATCGGCGTGTTGATCGGCTCCGGTATCGGCGGTATCACCGGTATTGAGAACAGCTACCAGGCCTATATCGATGGTGGCCCGCGCAAGATCTCTCCATTCTTTGTGCCGGCCAACATCATCAACATGGTCTCCGGTAATCTGTCGATCAAGTATGGGCTCAAAGGTCCCAACTACTCCATCGTCTCCGCCTGCAGCAGTGGTGCTCACAGCATCGGCGAGGCGGCGATGATGATCCGCCATGGCCGCACCGATGTGATGGTCGCCGGCGGCGCTGAGATGGCGACCTCACCGGTCGGGCTCGGTGGCTTTGCCGCAGCCCGTGCGCTCTCCCGGCGCAACGATGATCCGCAGGCGGCCAGTCGCCCCTGGGATCGCGACCGTGACGGCTTCGTACTGAGCGACGGTGCCGGCGTGGTGGTGCTAGAGGAGTATGAGCATGCCAAGGCCCGTGGCGCGAAGATCTACGCTGAGCTGGTCGGTGTGGGGATGAACTCCGATGCCTATCACATGACCGCCCCCTCTAAGGATGGCTCTGGTGCCGCCAAGTGCATGCAGCTGGCGTTGGCGGATGCGGGCATCAACCTGGAACAGGTTAACTACCTGAATGCCCACGGTACCTCGACCCCGGCCGGCGATCTGGCCGAGACCCAGGGCGTGAAGCGCGCCTTTGGCGACCATGCCTATAAGCTCTGTGTCAGCTCGACCAAGTCGATGACTGGTCACATGCTGGGTGCAGCAGGTGGTGCCGAGGCAGTCTTCACCATCCTGGCGATTCGCGATCAGGTGGCACCACCGACCATCAATCTGGAGAACCAGGATCCGGATTGCGATCTCGACTATGTACCCAACACAGCCCGCGAGATGACCATCGACGTGGCTATGTCCAACTCCTTCGGTTTTGGCGGCACCAACGGCAGTCTGGTGTTCAGCAAGCCTGAATGACCCGGATCGGAGCCCCTCAGCGGGCTCCGATTCCTTTCCAGGTCAGTCCATTCCGTATGCTGATCGACGGCATCACTACTGAGCAAATCCCCGCCTCAGATCGCGGTCTGCACTATGGTGACGGGCTGTTTGAAACCATTGCTGTAGCCGCTTCACGACCACGTCTCTGGGAACGCCACATGGCGCGGCTGGCCGAAGGCGAGAGACGCCTTGGCCTGCCGCCTTTGCCGCGGGATCTACTTTGGTCGGAAGCCGAATCGCTCATCAGTGGGGCGCAGCAGGGTGTTCTGAAGATCCTGCATACCCGTGGCAGCGGTGGGCGCGGCTATCGTTCTCCCACGCCCGCCAGCACCCGGCGCATTCTCTCTTTCCACCCCTGGCCCGAGTTTCCTCGCTACTGGTTCCGTGAGGGTATCGAGCTGCGTCTCTGTGATACCCGGTTGGGCATCAATCCTGCGTTGGCCGGTATCAAACACCTCTGTCGACTGGAACAGGTACTGGCGCGCAATGAGTGGGATGACCCGGCGATCCCCGAGGGGGTGATGCTGGATATCGAAGGGCGGGTTATCGAAGGGACCCAAAGCAATCTGTTCCTGCTCAAGAATGGTGGGCTGATCACCCCGGATCTCTCTCGTTGCGGGGTTGCGGGTGTAATGCGTGGCCTGGTGCTGGAGAGTGCCCGTGCCTTAGGCATCGATTGCCTGATCAGAGATCTGGGTGTCGACGAGTTGGGCACGGCAGATGGGGTTTTTATCTGCAACTCCCTGATCGGCATCGTGTTGGTGGCCCGCTTCGCTGCACACAAATTTGATCCCAAGCTGATCCCGAGCGAACTCGTGGAGACGGTCAGGCAGCGCGCCTTTGGCCAGCGGGATGCAACACTCCTCAGCTCAGGCTGAGTCTCTATGCCAACAGAATCATCAATCCTATCTCTGTCTCTCCCATCAGACAGGCAATGGAGTAGAATCACTCGCTATGCTGCAACGGATATTTGGCGCCCTGATCTTTGTCTCCAGTCTCCTCATCGCCTGGGCCTGGATGGAGTACCAGCAGTTCCAGGAGATGCCGCTCAATCTGCCCGCCGACGGGCTGCTTTATCAGCTGGATCAGGGTGACACGGTACGCCAGCTGGCGGTGGATCTTAAGCAACTGGGAGTGATTGATCAGCCGCTGCTGCTGCGTCTGTTGGCGCGCCAGAGTGGTCTGGCCAGCCGCCTCAAGGCGGGGGAGTATCGGATCCCGGCGGGCACCACACCAATAGAGCTGCTTGAGTTGCTGGTTGCCGGCAAGGTCACCCACTACAGCCTGACCCTGGTCGAAGGTTGGACCTTCAAGCAGATGATGGCGGCGATAGATCGTGACCCGGTATTGCTCCATACTCTGCGAGGTGCCACAGATGTGCAGATCATGCAACAGATCGGCCATGCAAACGAGCATCCCGAGGGTCGATTCTTTCCCGACACCTACCACTTTCCTAAGGGTACCAGTGATCTGGATCTGCTGCGGCGCGCCTATGCACGGATGAGAGAGACGTTGGAACAGGCCTGGCAGCAGCGCCAGCCAGAACTGCCCCTGAAGAGCCCCTATGAGGCGCTGATTCTCGCCTCCATCGTTGAGCGTGAAACGGGACTGCCGGAGGAGCGCCCGCAGATCGCCGGAGTGTTTATCCGGCGTCTGCAGAAGCGTATGCGGCTGCAGACCGACCCTACCGTGATCTACGGCATGGGAGAGCGCTATGATGGCAACATCCGTCGCCGCGATCTGAAACAGGACACTCCCTACAACACCTACGTACATGCAGGCCTGACTCCAACCCCGATCGCCATGCCGGGAGCAGCAGCGATTGAGGCGGTACTGCATCCAGCCGAAGGGGATGCACTCTACTTTGTCGCCACCGGCAATGGCGGCCATAAATTCTCGGCTACCCTGGAGGCACACAACCAGGCGGTGCGCAAATATCAGTTGAAGCGATGAAACAGAAGCAGGGCAGATTTATTACCGTTGAAGGAGGCGAGGGGGCAGGCAAGAGCAGCAACCTCGACTTTATTCGCCAGCAGTTGGAAGCGCAGGGCAAGCAGGTTCTGTTTACCCGCGAACCGGGTGGCACCCCGCTGGGCGAGGCGATCCGTGAACTGCTATTGGGGCATCAGCATCAGGGGATGGCCCACGATAGCGAACTGCTGTTGATGTTCGCGGCGCGTGCCGAGCATCTGCAGCAGAAGATCCTGCCTGCCCTGGCACAGGGAACCTGGGTGCTATGTGACCGCTTCACCGATGCCAGTTACGCCTACCAGGGCAGTGGCCGAGGGCTGAAGACGGCGCGCATCGCCCAACTCGAGCAGTTTGTGCAGGGGGATCTGCGCCCCGATCTAACCCTGCTGCTCGACCTGCCGGTGGAGGTTGGTCTGGCACGGGCCGGGCAGCGCTCGGCGCCGGATCGGTTCGAAAGCGAGCAGCAGCACTTTTTCCAGCGGGTCCGTCAGGGTTACCTGCAGATCGCGGCGGATCAGCCGGAGCGGGTCAGGCTGATCGATGCCTCACTGCCCCTGGCGCAGGTACAGCAGCAGATCAGTCGTGAGCTGGAGCGTTTTATCCAGCGTCTGGGAGGATAGATGATGACGCTGCTCCCTTGGCAGAACACCATCTGGTCACGTTTGCAGCAGATGCGTGACAGCGGCCGGCTGCCCCATGCGCTGCTCTTCTCTGGTCCCCAAGGTGTTGGTAAGGAGTTGTTTGCGCAGCTGTTTGCCAAGTCACTGCTCTGTCAGGAACCCGACAGCTCCGGCCTGCCCTGCGGTCACTGTCAGCCCTGTCATCTGCTCGCCAGTGGTGTGCATCCCGACTTCACCAACATCGCTCCGGATGTGGAGAGTAAGAGCGGCGAGATCCTGGTCGATACGATTCGCGGGCTCGCCTTCAGCACGACTCTGACTTCAACCGCCGGCAGCCATCGGATCGTCCTGCTGCGCCCGGCAGAGCGGATGAGCAACTCGGCTGCAAACGCCTTTCTCAAGACCCTCGAAGAGCCCCCGCTGGGCACGCTGATGATACTGATCAGCGACCGGCCCTCGCGGTTGTTGCCAACCATCCGCAGTCGTTGCCAGCTGATCGGTTTTGCCACCCCGCCGGCAGAGCAGGCGCTGCCCTGGCTCGAGGCACAGGTGAATCACGGCGATCCTGCGATGTTGCTGGCGCTTGCTGGCGGCACCCCGCTGCGGGCGCTGGAACTGGATGACAGTGCGCTGCTTGAGCAGCGGGATTCACTGCTCACAGCCTTTATTGCGTTGGCCGAGGGGCGCACCGATCCGGTCAAGGTTGCCGCCGACTGGGCGAAGCAGGACCTCAATATGCTGTTCGAGTGGTGGAGTGGCTGGCTGATCGATTTGTTGCAGCTGCAGGCAGTAGAGCAGCCTGTCACACTCTTCAATAAAGATCGACGGGAGACTTTCAAGCAACTGGCGGAACGGCTAGACTCAGGCGAGTTACAGCGCAATCTTCAGCGCCTCTATCGGGCGCGCCAGGACGTTGAGGCCAATCTGAATTCCCAGCTGTTGCTGGAGAGCCTGACTATCGACTGGATGGGTCGCGCAGCCAATAGATAACCAGCATCAGAGACAGGTGAACCATGCCGGCAGGCGGAGCGAGACAGGGGATACTTTCACTCACCATCAAGGATAAAAACGCCTTGTATGCCGCCTATATGCAGTTTGTCAAAAACGGTGGCCTTTTTATCCCCACTAGCAAAAAGTACAACCTCGGTGATGAAGTCTTCATGTTGCTGACGCTGATGGACGAGGCGGAGCGCATCCCGGTGGCGGGCAAGATCATCTGGATCACCCCGATCGGCGCCGAGGGCAATCGCGCTTCCGGTATCGGCGTGCAGTTCAGCGACCAGGATGGTGGCGCCGCGCGCAACAAGATCGAGACCATTCTCGCGGGTGCGCTGAAATCGGATCGTCCGACCCATACCCTCTGACCTCTCTCCCTTTCCCCTGACTTAAAGGCCTGCAAGCATGCTGGTGGATTCCCATTGTCATCTGGATCGTGTTGATCTGGTGCCCTACGATAACGACTTCGAACGCTTTATGCAGGCCAGCAAGGCTGCCGGTGTCGAACACATGTTGTGCGTCTCCATCGACCTGGAGTCTTGGCCAGCGATGGTTGCGCTGGTGGAGGCACATACCGAGATCTCGATCTCGGTCGGGGTGCATCCCAACGATCGGGAGCGCAAAGAGCCCTCAGCCGATGAACTGATTGAGCTGGCTGCCCATCCCAAGGTGGTGGCGATCGGTGAGACCGGTCTCGACTATTTTCACGGCAAGGGGGAGCTGGAGTGGCAGCGTCAGCGTTTTCGCACCCATATCCAGGCGGCGAGGCGCTGTGGCAAACCGCTGATCATTCACACCCGGGCGGCCAAGGCCGATACCCTGGCGATTATGGAGGAGGAGGGGGCCGGCGAGGCCGGCGGGGTGATGCACTGTTTCACCGAAGATCAGGCGATGGCAGAGCGCGCCCTGGAGATGGGATTCTATATCTCCTTCTCTGGCATAGTCACTTTCAAGAATGCCGAAGCGCTACGTCAGGTGGCGCAGGCAGTACCCCTCGACAGGCTCTTGATCGAGACCGACTCACCCTATCTGGCTCCGGTGCCTCACCGTGGCAAACCGAACCAGCCGCTCTATGTCGCAAAGGTGGCTGAATGCATCGCCGATTTGCGGGGGCTTTCAGTGGAGGCGCTGGCGGAGCAGACTCGGAAGAACTTCTTCCGCTGTTTTTCTGACGCCCGCTCTGACGCCTGAGGATATCAGCTGTGGCGCGTGTAGAGCGCTTCGAGCTGATCTGAATAGCGCTCGATAATGCGATGGCGGCGCGCCTTGAGGGTTGGCGTTAGCAGGCTATTCTCTACCGTCCATGGCTCATCAATTACGGCTAGACGGCGTATCTGCGCATAACCAGGAAAGCTGCCCAGATGGCTGCTGATACGTTCCAGCAGCCGCTTGTTGAGCGCACCGTCTACTGAGAGGTTTTCGATATCGATCCCCTCATGCTCGCACTGCTTCGGATTGAGTACCACCATGGCGCTCAGATAGGGGCGCCCCTCGCCGATCACCAGCACCTGTTCAAACAGTGGGTCGAGTGCGATGCACATCTCCATATCGGCGGGTGGAACCTTCTCGCCATTGGCTAGCACGATGATCTCTTTGATCCGACCGGTGATGAAGAGGTGGTTCTGCTCGATCTTCACCTTGTCACCGGTGTGCAGCCAGCCATCTGGATCGATGGTTTCGGCAGTGGCTTGCGGATTGTTCCAGTAGCCCAGCATCACCGTCGGGCTGCGCACCTGCAGTTCATCATTCTCACCGATGCGCGCCTCGATTCCCGGCAGGATAAGGCCGACACTATCGGGGATGTTGTCCGCATGGGTGTTCTCCGCAATGATTGGGCTGGTCTCGGTTAAGCCATAACCCTGCAGGATTGGCACCCCCAAGCCGACGAAGGTTCTGGCGATCTCTGCGGTGAGCGGTGCGCCGCCTGATACAGCGATGCGCAGTCGACCGCCGAGTCGTTGCTGCAGTTTCTTTGCCACCAGCCGCTCCAGCAGCGGCCAGCCGAGCAGTCTCGGCGACCAGTGCGCGCGCCCCTGCTGGTAGTTGAAGTTTTGCCAGCCTGTCTGCACGGCTGACTCAAACAACTTGCGTTTGAGCGTCGGCCCCTCATCCAGCGCGCTCATCAGTTTGTTGTAGATCCGTTCAAAGATGCGTGGTACCGCGATCAGCACTGTGGGCCGCAGTTGCTGGAGATCCTCCGCCAGTTCCGGGATGGAACGGGCATAGGCGACCCGAGAGCCGGCGACGATCGGCAGATAGTAGCCGACGGTGCGTTCCAAGGCATGGGAGAGCGGCAGGAAGGAGAGGAACAGGTCGTTGCTGAAGACATCGATCAGCTTGAGCCCGGCCTCGATGTCCCAGAGGATGTTGCGGTGGCTCAGCATTACCCCTTTGGGGCGACCGGTGGTGCCGGAAGTATAGACGATGGTGGCAAGGGCGTTAGTGTCGAGATCAACAGCCTGATACTTGCCGGCAGTGGCGGGCAACCAAGCGTCGAGATGCAGCAGTCGTGGCTGGGGGATCTCTGACTCAACCGTCTGCAGGGTGACGATCCGTGCCAGGCCGGCCAATTGATGCTGGATCTGCTGCAGGCTCTGCCACTGCTCATGATTCTCCAGCAGTAACAGTTTCACCCCAGCATCCTGCAGGATGTAACCGATGTTCTCGGGCCGGTCGTTGGTGTAGATCGGAACGATCACCAGCCCCAGCCCCTGGGCAGCCAGATCATAGATGGACCAGTGTCGGCAATTGCGCAGCATCAGTGCGATGCGATCGCCCGGTTTAAGCTTTTCGCGTTGCAGCGCAGCCTGCCAGCGGGCTACTTCCGCGGCTGTTTCGCGCCAGCTGTATTTGATCCAGCGTTGTTGTTCGCGATCGTATTCGATATAGGCGGTGGCGTCCGGGCTGCGGCGCAGCCGCTGTTGAAAGAGTCTGCCAAGGGTGTCTGCCTGAGCGTAACTGATGTAATCGGTGTTCACGGTTGTTGTAACCCGTTGGTTATTGTCGTTGTTGGAACGTCCGAGTTCCGGTACACCTGCGTTGATTTGGTCGAACCATAACATGCTAAACCCTCCCCAGGTTAGTCCAGCCTGAATCGGGGTGGAATTGCTTGCCGTGGCGGCGTTCCAGCTCTTGAATGCGCTGGCGCATCTGCTGCAGTCCGCCATTTTTGATGTAGTGCATGGGGCCACCGCGGAAGGGAGCAAAACCGGTGCCGAAGATGATCCCCGCATCGAGCAGATCGGCATCCTCCACCACTCCTTCGCGAAAGCAAGCTACTGCCTCGTTTAGCAGGCGGAAGATCAGCCGTTCGGCCAGGTCGTTGGGGGCATGATAGAAGGCATCAAAACGCTGCTTGAGCGGACGTTTTTTCTCCCAGCGATAGAATCCCTCACCACTCTTCAATCCCAGCTTGCTCTCTCTAACCATAAATTCCAGTTGTCCCGGTAGTTTGAACGGGTAGTGGGCGGAGAGCTCCTTCGCCACTGCCAGGCAGATGTCGAGTCCAACCCGATCGGCCAGTTCGATCGGTCCCGCCGGCATGCCGAAGTCTACCGCTGCCTTGTCGATCACCGGCCCAGGGACGCCCTCCTCAAGCAGTTCCATCGCCTCCAGCAGGTAGGGCATCAGGACCCGGTTGACCAGAAAACCGGGATAGCTCTTGACCGGCACCGGCAGCTTACCGATGCGCCTGGCAAAACTGGCGCCGCGGCTGACCTGCTCAGCGGTGGTCTGCTCACCATGCACCACCTCTACCAGTTGCATTCGCGCAACCGGATTGAAAAAGTGCAGTCCGATCAACCGTTCAGGACGGCGCATCGCCACGCCGATAATCTCCAGCGGGATGCTGGAAGTGTTGCTGGCGAGCAGTGCATTGGGGCGCGCCCTGGCCTCTAGTTTACGGAACAGCGACTGTTTCACCCGAGCATCCTCGAACACCGCCTCAATGATTACATCGGCGTGGGCGATGCCATTGCCTTTGGGGTCTGGCATCAGCCGATCCATCGCTGCCTGCACCTCGCGCCGGGATTTGAGCCTCTTGCTGAAGAGTTGGTGGGCGCTGGCCAATGCCCGGCTGAGATACTTCGCCTCCCGATCCTGCAGTGAGACCCTGAGCCCCTTGAGAGCACACCAGGCGGCAATATCCCCACCCATGACTCCGCCACCGATCACATGCAGATGCTGCGGCTTGAAACCGCTGTCGCTGCCAAGGGATTTGAGCCGCTCCTGCAGGAAGAAGACGCGGATCAGGTTTTGTGCAGTCTCGCTGCGCAGCAGTCTGGAGACTCGCTGGGCCTCACCCTCAAACAGCTGTGCACGCTGATCACCGGCGTGCCGCCAGTGGTCAATCAGGGCAAAGGGTGCGGGGTAGTGCGCCTTGCGCACCCGTTTTGCTGTTTGCCGCTCCACCATCCAGGCCAGCGGGAGGCGCAGCGGTCGGCTGTTGAGGATTCGCTGCGATAGCTTTGGACGCTGCTTCGGCGGTGCCTCCTTGAGCAGATGGCGGGCGGTAATCCGTTCCAACCGCTCGGCAGCGATTCGGTCCACCAGGCCGATACGCAGTGCCCGGCGGGCATTGACGTTGCGACCGCTTAGCATCAGTCGGAGCGCATCCAGCGGAGCCAGTGTTTCGAAACTGCGCGCGGTACCGCCGTAACCGGGGAAGATGCCCAGGCGCACCTCGGGAAAACCGAGCCGAGTGGCGGGATCATCCCGTGCGATGCGGTAGTCACAGGCCAGCGCCAGCTCCAGACCGCCACCCAGGCAGAAACCGTGGATCAGCGCCAGGCTTGGGAAGGGCAGCTCTTCCAGTCGCTGCAGGATGGTATGCACCTGTTGCAGATGGGCCTTGATCTGCTCCTCGCTGGAGGGCAGTGCGAACCCCTTCACGTCAGCACCGGCCATGAATCCAGCGGGTTTGTCGGAGAGGATCACCAAGCCTTTGGCAGCAGAGTGTTGCAGGCTCTGCAGCTGGCTGTCGAGCACCTCGAGTGTCTCCAGAGAGAGCAGGTTGACGCTGCTTTCGGCCATGTCGAAGTGGAGCCAGGCGAGCTGCTCTTGGTCCCACTCAATTCGCCAATGTCTATCCATCACACACGCTCCACAAGTATTGCGCCACCCTGTCCGCCGCCGATACAGAGGCTGGCGATGCCGAATTGCCCCCCCTCCTGCTGTAGGCGTTTTAGCAGATGCAGTACTAACCGGGCGCCGCTGGCACCGACCGGATGTCCGATGGCGATGGCGCCGCCGTTGCGATTGAGCCGCTCCTCAGAGATCGGCGCCATTGGCTGTTCGATACCCAGCTCCCGCTGCAGATAGTCGCCATCCTGCCAGGCGGCAAGGCAGGCAAGCACCTGGGCGGCGAACGCCTCGTTGATCTCCCAGGCGTCGATCTGATCACTCTCCAACTGGTTGCGCTGTAGCAGTGGCGCCATCGCGTGCACTGGTCCAAGTCCCATCTGGGCTGGGTCGAGTGCGGCCCAGTGGCTATCGATGAGTCTCCCCATTGGCTGCAGCTGGAAGCGCTCCACTGCGTGTTCCGAGGCGAGCAGCAGTAGCGCCGCACCATCGCTTATCTGGGCACTGTTGCCGGCGCTAACCCGGCCGTAGGGTGGATCAAACACCGCTTTCAGGGTGGCGAGCTTCTCCAGGCTGGAATCGGCGCGCAGGCCATCGTCGTGGTCATAGAGCCGACCCTGGTGATCGAACAGGGGCTCGATCTCGTCGAGACGCGCCTCCTGCATCGCCTGCTGTAGCCGTCGGTGGCTGGCCAGGGCGAAGCGGTCCATCATCTCCCGATCGATGCTGAAACGGGTTGCCAGGTTCTCCGCAGTTTGTCCCATGGAGAGCCCCACTGTGGGGTCGGTGAGGCCGCGCAGCAGGGCAATGATGAACTGAAAGTGGGCAGGCCGCAGCCGGCTCAGCTGCTGGCTACGGGCGATTAGGCCGCGGCTGCGCTGCCACTGGGTGAGCCAGCCGACCATCTTCATGTTCAGCAGCAGCGGCTGGCGGCTCATCGCCTCGCTGCCGCCGGCCAGTATCAGTTCGGCACGACCGCTGGCGATCTCGATCGCGGCGCTATCGACCGCTTGCAGGCCGGAGGCGCAGTTGCGTTGCACGGTCCAGCCCGGTACCTGTTTGCCGCAGTCGAGCCGCAGCGCTAGCAGACGACCGATGTTGGCCTCATCGGGATCGGGCCCGACACAGCCGAGGATTACCTGATCCAGCTGGGCCGGGGAGAGTCTGGCCTGTCGGGCCAGCAGCGGCCGGCCGGCGGCGACTGCCAGATCGCTGGCGCTGAAGGGGCCGGGGGTGCCGCGGGCCTTGAGAAATGGGGTGCGGCTGCCGTCGATGATGTAGACCGGTCGACATGCTGAGTCTCGCTGTTCCATCTGGCTCCTCCAACTCGCTAGTTAGGCAACGCCCCGTTGTGATTCTTCTTGCACCGCCTGTCTGGTCTGGGGTGTCAGTCCATCGAAGGCGTCAACCTGGATCACCTGGTCGATCCACTGTTCGGCCTGGCGCAAGGTTTCAGTTTGAGTGTGGGTTATAATTCCCAATTCTAGTGCACTGTTGAGCTGAGCGGCACGGCTGTCGCCGATGATCTGTCCAGCGCGGCGTGCCTGGCGCAGGGTCTTCTCGATTGGTGCCGCCAGACTGACCGCCTTGAGCGCCAGCTCCAGCCGCCCAGCCGGTTCGCCAGGATCGTTGCTGCTGAAGACATGCGCGGTCAGCCGATCGCGTGGGTTGCCGGGGGTTTGCAGCAGCCGCGCGAGCTGGTCGTCGAGCTGGTCGGAGGCGGCTTTGAATGGCATGCCGCTGGGGAAGATGGCGATCCTTAACAGCCAGGCGAGGGGGCGTAGCGGCAGATTGTGCAGCAGTGCAGAAAAGGCCCGCTGGATACGAATAAGGCTGTCGGCCATGGCCCAACGCAGCAGTGGCAGATCCTCTTGCTGGGAGCCCTCATCGGCAAAGTGTTTCAGCAGTGCGCTGGCGATGTAGAGTTCGCTGAGAATGTCGCCAAGCCGGGCTGAGAGGCGCTCTTTGCGTTTCAATGCCCCGCCCAGCGAGAGCAGGGTCAGATCGGCGGCTAGGGCAAAGCCGCTGCTCATCCACTGCAGATGTTGTAGGCTGCGTCCGGCAAAGCCAGGCAGTGGTGTAGAGGCAAACAGCGCACGGCTCAGACCGAGCCAGAGGCTGCGCGCCAGATTGCCCAATATGAAATGCGCATGGCCAAACAGGGCCTGGTCGAACTGGATCACTGCCTCGCGGGAATCGGCCAGCAGGGCGGCGTTAAGTTCACGCAGCAGATAGGGGTGGGCACGGAGCGCGCCCTGGCCAAAGATGATCATGTTGCGGGTGAGGATGTTTGCCCCCTCCACCGTGATCGCGATCGGGATCGCCTGATAGGGGCGGGCCAGCAGGTTGTTGGGGCCGAGGCAGATGCCGCTGCCGGCCTGGATATCCATCGCCTGGTTGATCACCTCGCGGTAGCGTTCGGTGAGGTGGTATTTGACGATGGCGGTGACCACCGAGGGGTGTTCGCCGCGATCGAGGGCAGCCAGGGTCAGCAGGCGGGCGGCATCCATCTGATAGTTGGCGCCAGCGATCAGGGCTAAGGCCTCTTCTATCCCCTCAAAGCGGCCGATCGGCTGACCAAACTGGCGACGAATCCGGGCATAAGCGCCGGTATAGCGGCAGGCTGCTTTGCTGGCGCCGGTGGCCAGCGCCGGCAGGGAGATGCCGCGGCCTTCCGCCAAGCTTTCCATCAGCATGCGCCAGCCCTGACCGATGCCGTCGCGGCCACCGATTACCCAGTCGAGCGGGATGAACACATCCCGGCCGCTGATGGGGCCATTCTGGAATGGGATATTGAGCGGCAAGTGGCGTTTGCCGATGCTCACTCCAGGGGTCTGGCGCGGGATCAGCGCCAGGGTAATGCCGGGCTCGCTCTCTTCACCCAGCAAATGCGCGGGGTCGTGGAGCTTGAAGGCGAGCCCGATCAGTGTGGCAACCGGGGCCAGGGTGATGTAGCGCTTCTCCCAGTTGAGGCGGATGCCGAGCACCTGCTCGCCTTTGAACTCGCCATACTCCACCACGCCGCTGTCGGGCATCGCCCCGGCATCGCTGCCTGCCTGTGGACCGGTGAGGGCGAAGCAGGGGATCTCTTCACCGCTGGCGAGTTTGAACAGATAGCGCCGCCTCTGCGCATCGCTGCCGTAGTGGAGCAGCAGCTTGGCCGGGCCGAGGGAGTTGGGCACCATCACGGTGACTGCGGCGGTGATGCTGCGGCTGGCAAGCTTCATCACGATGGTGGAATGGGCGAGGGCGGAGAACTCCAGGCCACCATATTTCTTTGGGATAATCAGCCCAAATAGACCGCACTGCTTGATGAAGGCCCAGACCTCCGGCGGCAGATCATAGTCCTGATGGGTGATCTGCCAGTCATCGAGCATCCGGCAGAGTTGCTCGAGCGGGCCGTTGATAAAGGCCTGCTCTTCTGCGCTCAGTTGCGGCGCCGGTTGGCTGAACAGCTTCTGCCAGTCGGGCTGGCCACTGAACAGTTCGCTGTCCCACCCGACGCTGCCCGCCTGCAGCGCCTCCTGTTCGGTTCGGGAGATCGCCGGCATCACTTGGCGGAACCGCTTCAACAGCGGTGTGCTGATCCAGCGACGGCGCTGCTCGGGCAGGGCATAGAGTGATAGGCCGAGGGCATAGGCCAGCCAGAATGGGATCGACCAGAGGGGGGTGAGCAGTCCACCCAGTTGCAGTGCCAGCAGCAGGCTGGGTGGCAACAGCAGCTAGATGGGGGCCGATGCCGCAGCATAGATCAGCCCCCATAGGATGACCCCGATCAGGATGATTCCAACGCCACTCATGACTTAACCTCCCGCAGCGGGGATGATCGCTCAGGCTGATCTTCATCTCCCCCTGTCCGCTCAGGATCTGTTCCGTCCCGCTCATCTGGATGCATCTCGGCAAGCCTCAGTTTGGGGGTGCAGGGATCACAGTGCTCGCGGGCCTGGTTGGAGAACTCGATCTCATTATCATTGTAGAGCACCCTGTCATCGCACCAGGGCAGACGGCGATAGACACCCAGATCATCCAGTCCGAGGAAGGGGTACTTGATGATGTCGAAGTAGGGGGAGTAGTCGAAATCCTTGGGGGTGAAGAGGCGGGGATTGCGCTTGAAAAAGCGGATGCTGCCATCGTCTCCCCGGTCGATGAAAGGCAGGATCGGGAAGTTGACCAGGTTGTAGGCTTCGGCGAGCAGACAGGAGCAGACGGTGCGAGTTGGGCCGCCTACGTTATGTTCAAACAGACTGGAGCGCCAGCGTCTGGGCAGGATGGTCCAGGGAAAGAGGAAGCGGGCTAGGTCGAGCAGTTGCCGTACATCGTAACCGCTGCCGAGGTGTCTGATCACATAGGCGATGATCCGCTGTGCATCGCTCGGTTCGAGGCCGCTGGGGCGGCAGATGCGCAGGTGTTCCATACGGTATTTCGAGATGGGGGCGACGATGGTGCCCTCGCCCAATAGGGCCTCGATGATCAGCTGCTGGTTGGGATCACCTTGGTAGGCATCCTTGACCCGCTTGCGCAGTTTTGGTTCGGCGATGTCGTAGAGGCGGCCAATATAGAGTGCAGAGTGAGTCCATGAACTCTGGGTGATGATCTTGATCACCTCGCTGACCCGACTGCGCCCCTCAAGCAGTAGGATATCGCCGGGACGCAGCTCATAGCAGAGGCGGTTGAAGTCACACAGTGGAGAGTTAGGCGGCGGGCCTTCTTTGACCAGCCACTCGGAAATCTTCCTCGCAAGCCATTGTCCCAACTCTCTCATGGTAAATAACCAAGCAATCTACTCTGTTACTCCAGAGTATAGACACTGGCCGGGGTGGCTAATTCAATTTGGGAAAACCGGTACCTGAGGTGGAAGAGATCGTGTTTCTGGCCCTGTCCCATGTGCCTATATCAAAGGAATTGAGTCCGTAGGAGCGTCCGCTTGCGGCGCGAAGATCAGCGTCGTCGATAATTCGCGCCGCAAGCGGATGCTCCTACGAATTACAGGACTTTACGTGGCGGCTGAGGAAGAGAAGGGTATCAGACCTGGACGGAACGCATCCCGCCACTCCACCAGATGCGGCAGGCGCCCTCGTCGGAGACCATGCAGGGGCCGACCGGGTTGCGCGGGGTGCAGGCGTTGCCGTAGAGGCGGCACTGATTGGGGTATTTTCTCCCAAGCACCACCTGGGCGCAGTCGCAACCCGGCGGCATCTCACCGGCACGTCGGCGCGCAGGTTCTTCATACTCGGGGAAACGCAACCGGGCATCCGCTTCGGCAAAAGCCTCGCGCAGTTTGAAGCCTGAGGCAGGGATGGTTCCTATACCGCGCCAGTTGGCGTCCACCACCTGCATCGATGCATTGAGATGCTGTTTGGCGCTGGGATTACCGCCGGGCCGAACCAGTTCCGGATAGCAGTTGTCGAGAAACTGTTTGCCATCGATCAACTGGCGCAGCACGGAATAGGTCGCTGCCAGCAGGCTCTCCGGGGTGAAGCCCGCTACGGCGGTGGAGATGTGGTGTTTATCCACCACAAATTGCCACTCCTCCGGTCCCATCACGGTGGCGACATGCCCTGGGGCGACCAGGGCATCGAAACCGGGGGTGCCAGAGTCGAGCAGCATCGCCACCGCCGGCCAGGTGAGGCGGCCGGAGAGCAAGATTGAGAGATTTTCCGGGATGCCCTCTACCAGCAGCGAGGCCACCGGCGCAGTGGTGGTCTCGAAGCCGGCGGCAAAAAAGACCACCTGACGATCGGGATTAGCCTGGGCAATCTGCAGTGCCTCCATCGGCGAGGCGATGGGACGGATGTCAGCGCCGGCGGCGTGGGCCTGATCCAGCGAACGGGGTTGATCCTTCGGCACATTCACCGGCACCCGCAGCATGTCGCCAAACGCCACCAGGATGACCGATTCGTTGAGTGCCAGCTGGATTGCCTGGTAGACATCCTCTTCGGGACAGACGCAGACCGGACAACCGGGGCCGGGGATCAGTTCGATGTTTCTCGGCAGCGCAGCGCGCAGCCCGGCCTGGGTGATGGAGCGCTCATGGCCGCCGCAGACGTTCATGATACGCACCCGCTTCGGCAGGGGCAGGGTGCGGATCTGTTCGAGCCACTGTTTGGCAGTGATGGGCATGGTGATGTAAGGATTGCCGACTGCAGGGCTTTGCACCCTCCAGTTGGCGTGATGAATCAGTTGTGGGAGTGCAGTTTCGCCCCTTCCAGTTGGATCTTTGGTGTCAGGGTCTCGCCCAATACCACCCGTTCCAGCTGTTTGTTAGCCTCGCTGTGGAGCCAGTCGAGCCACTCGTCGAGTCCGGAGCCGCTCTTGGCCGAGAGGGTGATGATGGGGACCTCGGTGGCCAGGTTGCGGATCGCGGTTTCGGCACGTTCCGGGCTGAAGTCGTCCAGGTAGCGCAGCAGATCGGCCTTGCTGATCACGATGTTGTCGGCGGTACGGAACAGCACCGGGTATTTGGCTGGTTTGTCGTCGCCCTCGGTGACCGAGAGCAGCGCTACATTGAGGTGCTGGCCCAGGTCGAAACTGGCGGGGCATACTAGGTTGCCGACGTTTTCGATGAAGAGGATGTCGAAGCGGCTCAGGTTCAGATCGTGCAAGGCATTGTGGACCATGTGGGCGTCCAGATGACAAGCAGTGCCAGTGGTGATCTGTACCGCTTCGATACCAAGCCTACGCAGCCGCTCGGCATCGTTTTCGGTCTCCAGGTCGCCCTCGATCACACCGATACGATACTCACCACCCAGGGCCTGCACGGTGGCCTCGAGTAGGCTGGTCTTGCCACTGCCGGGGGAGGACATCAGATTGATAGTGAGTACGCCGTGGCTGTCGAAGTGGTGACGGTTGTGGGCCGCTTGGCGATCGTTTTCGCTGAGCAGATTTTCCAGCACCTCAACCGCATTGCTGCCGTCCTGGGTGTGGGCGTGTTTGCCATCCTCTTCGATCAGGTGACGGTTGCTCTCAGTTACATTGCAGCCACAGGTATCGCACATGGTTATCTCATCCTGTCCTTAAGTTCGGGTTGTTCCAGTCCGCTCCAATCATTGTCCAGCCAGCGGGGACGAAGCTTATTTGCTGTCGGCCCGCTCGAGCTCCAGGCTCGCCAGCAGTAGCTCATCACCGCCGATCAATTGTGTCCGATAGTCGCCGCATGCGCCACATAAAAGTCGGTTGGGAGTGGCATCGCTCTCAGCACCGCAGATAGTGCAGCGGACCCTGACCGGTTGAGTCTGTGTTACCAGTTCTGCCGTCTCTGCGACAGTGCCGGTGCGGGCGATGGTGAAAGCCTGTTGCAGCAGTTCTGGCACCACCCCGGAGAGGGGGCCGATCTGCAGGATGATTCGGGTAACACGCTCGGCAGCTTCACGGGTCGCTATCTCATCGACCTGCCGCATCAGTGCCTGGCAGACTGCAAGTTCATGCATCCTGATCGAGTTTTCTCAACATCTCGTCGTAGATCTCCCAGGCGGAGCGGGCCTCTTGAGGTGTTACTTTCTGAATTGCATAGCCGACGTGGACCACAACAAAGTCGTCAGGCTGCAGGGTCTCGTGCTGTAGCATGAAGAGGCTGACATCGCGCTCGATACCTTTGGCTTCACAGCGGGCGGTGAAGCCGTCGATCGATTTGATCTGCATGGGGATACCGAGGCACATGGCGGATGGTTCGCTCCTGCGATAGATTTATGACGGCCAGGCCGCGTAACGGTTCAATCCCATTCTCGCCAGGAGTCCATGCATGTCAATCGAAAACGTTTTGATCCTGGGGATCGGCAATCTACTGTTCAGCGATGAGGGGGTGGGAGTGCAACTGGTGGAGCGGCTGCGCCGGCAGCTCGGTGAACAGGTCGGGCTGGAGTGTCTGGATGGGGGGACGCTCAGCTTCACCCTGGCGGAGCCGATCGCCAGGGCTGATGGCCTGGTGGTGGTGGATGCTGCCCGTATGCAAGCCGAGCCCGGTGAGATCGGCGTCTTTTGTGGGCTGGAGATGGATCGCTATCTCAGTGGCAACCGCCAAAGTGTGCATGAGGTGAGCCTAGGAGATCTGCTCGATATCTCACGGCTCTCAGAGCAATTGCCAGAGCAGTGCTGCCTGGTGGGTATAGAGCCGGCCTCAATGGAGTGGGGGGAGCGACTGAGTCCACCGGTTGAGGCCGCAGTTGAACCCGCAATTGAGCGGATTCTGACTATACTCAGCAGATGGGAATTCCCCGTTACTGGCAAGGGTATTAGGCATACTCGAGGGGCAGATTAGAAGTTAATCAATTCCTGATCTGCGTCAGTATGAAGGGTGTATTCTGGAGATATGCTTAGGTTGCAAGGTCGCTTTAGGAGTGTACCGTGGCGCAGTTAGGGGGCATCGACGTTCGAGTTGAATCACCTGGAGTGTTGCCGGAAAGTCATGGCAACGTGGTTCCCTTGCTGCATGAAATTCTCCATGCCCTCAACGAATTGCAGCGACAGGGCAGATCCACCACTATCGATCTGAGATCGATCCCCTTCGCTCCCGGTGACCAGCAGCGGCTGCTGGGTACCCTTGGAAAAGGGGAGGTTGAGGCCAGTCTCGACAGCTTGGGTAGCAGCACCATCTACGAGAGCAGCTTTGCCGGGGTCTGGGTCGTCGAGCACAAAAACGCCTCGGGTGAAGTTATCGCCCTGCAGGTCGAGATCACCACCATCCCCGAGATCCTCAAGTCCCAGGCGATGGATATTTCCGATTCCCTAATCCGATTAAGCGAACAGCTGTCTGCTCCGGCCGAGGGGGTGGGGCAGAAGGCGTGACAGAGGGGCGAGTGTGATGGCTGAAATAAAAACACTGGGCGAAAGCCTGCGGCTCAGAGGGGTGTCGCGGCGGGGTTTTCTGAAGTTTTGCACTGCTACAGCCTCGATGATGGCGTTGCCGCCCTCGATGGTGCCGGCGGTTGCTGCGGCCCTGGAGAAGGCCAGACGCCCATCGGTAATCTGGCTCTCCTTCCAGGAGTGCACCGGCTGTACCGAGTCCCTTACCCGCAGCCACGCACCCACCCTGGAAAACCTCATCTTTGACCATATCTCCCTCGACTACCATCACACACTACAGGCCGCGGCAGGTGATGCCGCGGAGGCGGCCCGCGAAGCGGCGATGCACGAGAATGCCGGTAAATACCTGGTAGTCGTCGATGGCTCGATTCCGCTAAAGAACCCTGGTTACTCCACCATTGCCGGTATCAGCAATCTCGATATGTTGCAGGAGACGGTGGCCGGTGCCGCCGCTGTGATAGCCGTGGGTAGTTGCGCCGCCTTTGGTGGTCTGCCGCATGCCGATCCCAACCCGACCGGAGCGGTGGCGGTCTCTGAGATCGTCAAGGACAAACCGGTGATCAACGTCTCAGGCTGTCCGCCGATTCCGGTGGTGATCACCGGTGTGCTGGCGCACTTTCTGACCTTCGGCTCGATCCCGGAGTTGGATGAGCTGGGACGCCCCAAGGTCTTCTATGGCAAGAGCATCCACGACCGTTGCTACCGTCGGCCCTTCTACGATAAGGGATTGTTTGCCGAAACCTTTGACGACGAAGGCGCACGCAAGGGCTGGTGCCTCTACCGCCTCGGCTGCAAGGGTCCGAGCACCTATAACGCCTGCGCCACTGCCAAGTGGAATCAGGGCACCAGCTGGCCGGTGGAGTCGGGACACGGCTGTCTGGGTTGCTCCGAACCCGATTTCTGGGATGGCGGGGGCTTCTATAAGGCACTCTCCATTCCCGACAGCGATATCGCCAGAAATGCCGCCTACTCGGTAGCCGCCGGCCTTGCTGTCGGTGCGGTCGCGGGCGCGCTCAATCGGAGTCAGCAGGCCCAGGCAGTGGCGAAACATGAAACAGTCAGCGTGGATGATCTGGAAAAATCGTCATGAGCACTCAGATCGATTTTCTTCTGTGGGTTAAGGGGCCGGGATTTGATCTGGCTCTGGCGGTGTTTGTCATCGGTGTGGTGGTGCACTTTTTGGAGATCTTTCTCCTTGGAAGAAAACCGGACTTTGCCGAACCGCGTGGCAGTGAGTTTGGTCCGGGCATGCGCACGGTTTTCAGCCGCTCCCTACCGGATCCTGGCAGTTTCAGACGTTCCCCTTTCACGGTGATCGGTGGTTATGCCTGGCATATCGGGTTCCTCATCTGCCTGCTCTTTTTTGTCCCCCACATTGAGCTGATCAAGAGTGTGTTTGGCTTGAAGTGGCCCGGCCTGCCAAATCATCTGGTTGATGCAGTGGCGGTCATCACCATCGTGACACTGATGGCGATGTTGGTGGATCGCCTGACCCACCCGGTAAAACGTTTTCTCAGTGGTACCGAGGATTATCTGATCTGGCTGTTGACCTTTCTGCCGATGCTGACAGGCTACTTGGCCTTCCACCGGTTGATTGATCCCTACCCGTTGGTGCTGGGGCTGCACATTCTGAGTGTGGAGCTGCTGATGGTGGTGTTTCCCTTTACCAAGCTGATGCACGTATTCACCATCCTGTTTGCCCGTTGGTACAACGGCGCCATGGCCGGCCGCAGGGGGGTGAAGTCATGAGCAAGGCAACCCTAGAACGGGGGCTCAACGCCTTTCGTGAGCAGATGGATGCACCGACTGCAGTCTTCTTCAGCAGCTGCGTCAGTTGCGGCATGTGTGCTGATGCCTGCCTCTTCTACACCGAGACAGGCGATCCGCGCTATACGCCTATCCACAAGCTGGAGCCATTCCGCCTCATCTGGGAGCAGGAGTTCACACTCTGGGGGCGCATCAAGAGCACCATCGGCCTTGGTAAAAAAGTGGACGATGCGATGCTCGAGGCGTGGGAGCCGCTGATCTACGACAGTTGCACACTCTGCGGGCGCTGTTCCATGGTCTGCCCGGTTGGCAACGACATCGCCTACATGATCCGCCGCGCTCGCGAGGGTTTTGTCGCCTCCGGCAACGCCCCGGAGGGGATGAGAGATGCCAGCACCCGCGCGGTGAAGATCGGTAGCCCGATGGGGGTGAAGTTTCCGGCGCTGGCGGCACAGATTCGCCATATCGAAGCCGATACCGGTCTGAGCATCCCGGTGGATGTGGAGGGGGCTGATTACATGGCGCTGCTCTCTTCCATGGAGATCATGAACTTCCCTGAGTATATCGAGGCACTGGCGAAGATCTTCAAGCAGGTGGATCTGAGCTGGACCCTCTGCTCCGAGGCCTTCGAGGCGACCAACTCTGGTATCCAGATCGGTTCCAGCGACATCGCCCGGGAACTGGTCTCCCGGGTCGTAGCCGGTGCTGAGAAGCTCAAAGTGAAATATGTGATCAGCCCCGAGTGCGGCCACGCCTACACCGCGATCCGCTGGGAGGGACCCAATCTGATCGGCCGCTCCTATCCCTTCAAGGTGGTGCATATCCTTGAACTGTTGGATGAATTGCGTGCCAGTGGTCGGCTGAAGACTGAAGGGATGGAGTCAGCGCGTATGACCTTCCACGATCCTTGTCAGATCGTGCGAAAAGGGGGGGTGCTGGAGCAGCCGCGCAACCTGCTCAATCAGGTCGCCGCCAACTTCGTCGAGATGCATGATAACCGAGAGATGAACTGGTGTTGTGGCGGTGGCGGCGGTGTCAGCGCCAATGAGCGGGCGGATGCCTTGCGTCTCAAAGTGTTTCAGAGAAAGAAGAGCCAGCTCGATGAGCTGCAGGTGGATCGGCTGGTTACCGCCTGCGCCAACTGCCGCCTGATGCTGGAAGATGGTATCGAGGAGTACAACATGGAGCTGCCGGTGGTCGGTCTGACTGAGATGCTGGCGGATCACCTGGTCGAGGATAAGTAGGTCAGGCGACAGTCTGAACTGTGTGTGGAAACCGCACCAGCAGGAGATGAAAAAAATGGCTGAAAGAATCGTCGTTGATCCCATAACCCGCATCGAGGGTCACCTGCGTATCGAGGCGCAGATGGAGGGCGATCAGATCGCCAGCGCCTACTCCTCCGGCACCATGGTGCGCGGCATCGAGTTGATCCTGCGTGGGCGTGATCCGCGCGACGCCTGGGCCTATGCACAGCGCATCTGCGGCGTTTGCACCCTGGTGCATGGCATCGCCTCGGTACGCGCGGTGGAGAATGCACTGAACTACCCGATCCCGCCCAACGCCCAGTTGATCCGCAATTTGATGATCGGTGCCCAATACATCCACGATCATGTGATGCACTTCTACCACCTACATGCGCTCGACTGGGTGGACGTGGTTTCCGCGCTCTCCGCTGACCCGGCGAAGACCTCGGAGCTGGCGCAGTCGTTGAGCAACTGGCCGAAGGCATCCCCCGGCTACTTCGCAGATATGCGGAAGAAGCTGAAGGGGTTTGTCGAAGCCGGCCAGCTCGGCATCTTCGCCAAGGCCTACTGGGGCCACTCCGCCTACAAGCTGCCGCCGGAGGCCAATCTGATGGCGGTGGCTCACTATCTGGAGGCGCTCTCCTGGCAGCGTGACGTGGTGCAACTGCACACCATCTTCGGTGGCAAGAATCCGCACCCCAACTTCCTGGTCGGTGGCACCGCTTCACCCATCGATCTCAACTCCGATTCAGCCATCAACATGAAGAAGTTGGCCCAGGTGCAGAATGTGATCGACAAGATGCGCAGCTTCGTCGATCAGGTCTATCTGCCCGACACTCTGGCTATCGCCGGCTTCTACAAGGAGTGGGGCGAGCGTGGTGAGGGCCTCGGCAACTTTCTCTGCTACGGTGATCTGCCGGGCACCAGCATGGACGATCCCGACAGCTACTTCTTCCCCGCTGGGGTGATCCTCGATCGGGATATCTCCACCGTGCATCCGCTCGACATGAACAACTCAGATGAGATCCAGGAGTTTGTGGCCCACTCCTGGTACGACTACAGCGATGGCAAGGAGCAGCCCAAGCACCCTTACGACGGCGAGACTAATCTCAACTACACAGGCCCCAAGCCGCCCTACAAACAACTCGATGTGGAGCAGGCCTACTCCTGGATGAAAGCGCCGCGCTGGAAGGGCAAACCGATGGAGGTGGGGCCGCTGGCGCGGGTGCTTATGCTCTATGCCAAGGGCCACGAGCAGACTCAAGAGTTGGTCAATATGACCCTGAAAACCCTGGACCTGCCGGTGCGTGCGCTCTTCTCCACCCTTGGTCGCACCGCTGCCCGGACCCTGGAGACCAAGATACTGGCCGATGCCATGCAGGGCTGGTACGACCAGCTGATCGCCAACATCAAGGCTGGTGATACCAAAACTTTTAACGAGGCTCTGTGGGATCCCTCCACCTGGCCAAACCAGTGTAAGGGGGTTGGTTTCATGGAGGCGCCGCGTGGTGCCCTCGGCCACTGGGTGGTGATCGAAAATGGCAAGATCAGCAACTACCAGGCGGTGGTTCCCAGCACCTGGAATGCCGGACCGCGGGATGCGCAAGATCAGGCTGGTGCCTATGAGGCGGCGCTACAGGATAACCATCAACTAGCCGATGCCAAACAGCCGGTGGAGATCCTGCGCACCATCCATAGCTTCGATCCCTGTATCGCCTGCGCGGTGCATCTTTCCGATGAGGATGGTGAAGAGCTGCTACAGCTCAAAGTCACCTGAGCGGACTGGCTGGGCGCGTGGACCTGCAAGTTGCAGGGCGGGTTAAAATGGGATGATTGACACGGAATATTGCTGATCCAGCTCTTAGCTTTGCGGCCAATTGTACCTAAAATGGCGGATCAGGCTGAGGGAACGCCTCTAGCAGAGATATCCCAGCAGGAAGGCTGAAGATGAGACCAACCACATTTATCGCATCCTTGTCCCTAATCCTCTCTTCGTCCTCTTGGGCGTTCGATTATAGCGAACAGATCAAAGGGCTCAGCTGTGATCAAGACAAGACCTGCATTTATAAACGTCCTACGCATGACGGCCAGACTGGCAACAAGGGTGTTGAATTCCCGTCTGGGTTTATCGAGGATTGCGCCCGGTTTATCAGTTCTTTTGAGAAACCGGCAGCAGCTGAGTCGTCTCACGAAATCAAACAGCCCGAGCAACAGCAAGAGGATACGTCAGATAATAGTGATGACAGCAACCTGGTCATATCCGTTAAATACAAAAAACGGGATGAGCCTGAGTTTGTCTTGTCCCGGGAGCTTGGAAATGCTTATGGCAGGGCAGGCATGTTTCTCACCCTGACCGGAACAATGGTGGGTGGTGATGCTGGTGAAACCCAGATAGGGTGCGAATGGACGATCCGTCAGTACGACTAGCCTGTTTTGCCAGAAAAGTCAGCCGTTACCCCTTCCCTTTATGGGTTAACAGGCCCTAGCGACCGGACTGTTGCTGTTTCCAGCGGGCAGCTTTTTCCAATGCGAGCTGCTGCATATCCGCTACCTGATCCACTTCATCCATGATCTCCCGCCCAAGTAGCGTTTCAATGGTGTCTTCGAGGGTGACGATGCCGGAAAACTGACGATATTCGTCATGCACCAGAAAGAGGTGCTCCCGGCGCTTGATGAACAGGTCGAGCAGATAGTAAACGGGCATCTCCCTCGGCACCTGGTGTAGCGCTGTCATCAGGCTGCGCAAGGGGGCATGAGTCTGATCTTCGAGAGAGGTGGCCTTCAGGATATCTCGTGCGAAGACCATGCCGATGATTGAGTCCGGATCTTTCTCGTAAACGGGGATTCGAGAATAGATGAAGACCTCGGGCTTTTCCAGTGCGGATTCGATGTTGCGGTCGGCGTCGAGGCGGAATACCACGCTGCGGGGTGTCAGGATATCCTTAACCGCAACTTGCTTGAGAGAGAGTAGGTTCTCGATCAGCTGACTCTCATGTTCTTCCAGAATCCCGCTCTGCTCACCGATCTCAGCCATCGCTGAGATCTCTTCCCGGGTCAGGCCGTTACTCTCTGGTTTCTGAATACGCTGGGTAATCTGGCCCGACAACCACAACAGCGGGGCCATCGCCTTGATGAGAAACGCGATGATATAGGTGGTGGGCTTCGCCAGTTCTCTCCAATAGGTTGCACCGATGGTTTTTGGGATGATCTCGGAGAGGTAGAGGATCAGCAGTGTGAGGATAACAGCGATCAGGCTTTGCCACTGGATACCGAAGATTTGGGCTGCTTCGGCACCGACACCGGCAGCCCCCATGGTGTGGGCGATGGTGTTGAGGGTCAGGATGGATGAGATGGCGTTATCGATATTGCTTTTAAGCCTCAGCAGAGGTTTTTTATGCGGAGTACTGTCGTCCAGTGAACCGATGTAGCTGGGTGTGATTGAAAGCAGAACCGCTTCAAGAATGGAGCATAGGAAGGAGACGAAGAGGGCCAGAAAGAGATAGAAGAACAGTAGTGCCATTTATCCGTACAACAGGCTCTGTGGTCTTCCGAGCATAGCATAGAGGCATGCGTTATAAGTCAGTGAGAGCCTATCTGTTCTCATGTAAACGATGGCAATCTTAGATAGGTTCGGCGTGTTGCATAGCTTTTGTTGACTTTGGGCAGCTGAATCCTGCCCCGGCATTGCGCTGGATAACCTTGAAGATTTGCCGGAGGAGACCTTCAAGGCGCTGAAAGAGTTTGTTGCCTCCATCAAAGGTCCGCTTAGCACTCCCGTGGGGGCGCTATCTGCTTCCTAGGGCAACATCATGAAGCGACTAAGAGCGCCGTTTGCGGCGCTCCTAATCTGATAGGTCAGATTTTGCGACTGGGCATCTCCACATAGTCGGTCAGGCCATTCCCGGTATAGATCTGCCGTGGACGTGAGATGCGGCTGTTGGCGTCGCGCCGTTGCTCCCACCAGTGGGCGATCCAGCCCGGCAGACGCCCCATCGCAAATATTACTGTAAACATGCTGGTAGGGATGCCGATGGTGCGCAGGATGATACCGCTGTAGAAGTCTACATTGGGATAGAGTTTACGCTCGATGAAGTAGGGATCCTGCAGGGCTATCTCCTCGAGTTTACGAGCAATATCGAGCAGTGGATCCTTCTTTCCTGGCTGGGAGAACAACCGTTCCGCCACCTCCCTGAGCACCTTGGCGCGTGGATCGAAATCCTTGTAGACCCGGTGGCCAAACCCCATCAGGCGCACGCCGCTCTCCTTATCCTTGGCGAGATTTACATACGCCTCCGGGGTCATGTTGCCTTTGTGGATCTCCTCCAGCATGTTCATGACCGCCACGTTGGCACCGCCGTGCAGTGGGCCCCAGAGTGCGCCGACGCCGGCAGAGCAGGAGGTGAACAGGTTGGCACCGCTGGAGGCGACCATACGCACTGTTGAGGTAGAGCAGTTCTGTTCGTGATCGGCATGCAGGATCAGGATCAGATTGAGTGCGTCACGCACCAGATCGTCGCAGACATACTGGTCGTAGGGCTGGGAAAACATCATGTGCAGAAAATTATGCACATAGCGCTGGTGTGGATCGGGGTAGATGTAAGGCTGGCCGGTTGAATGGCGATAGGCGTAGGCGGCAATGGTTCGGATCTTGCTGATCAACCGAGCCGCCGCCATGCGGAACTGCTCGGTGTCCTCTAGCTCCAGAAGCTCAGGGTGGAAGCAGGAGAGGGTGTTGATCATGGAGGAGAGCACCGCCATCGGCGGGGCCGTGCGGGGGAAGCTATCGAAGTGGCTCTTCATGCCCTCGTCGAGGTTGGCGTGGAGGGTAAGATCTCGGGCAAAGTCAGTGTATTCCTCGGTGGTCGGCAGATGGCCGCAGATCAGTAGCCAGACCACCTCAATAAAGTTCGGGCCGTTGGCAAACTGCTCGATGGGGATGCCCCGGTAGCGCAGAATGCCCTTCTCGCCATCGATATAGGTGATCGAACTCTGGCAACTGCCGGTGTTGGCGTAGCCTGGGTCGAGGGTGATGTATCCGGTGCGGGCGCGCAGGCTGCTGATATCGATGGCCGGTTCATCTTCTGAACCTATCACCAGAGGCAGATCATACTGCTCCCCGTCAAGGGTGAGGGTGGCCTTGTCTGACATGGTGTTTTCCCTTTTTAATCTGAATAGGTGACAACCAGAGTGATGCGTTGCCAGCGGTAATTCTGGGTGATTCAACGCACTATTGGCTGTGGCGCTGCAATCTTTTTGAGGCCCCAATGACACCTGAAGGTGGACGCCAGATAAACCATCCGTTACTGAGGAAATGGGGGCTTGGGGTACTCAATTTCCCCGCAATAGAGGTGGGAAAAGTTGCACTTTTTTCTATGATCTGACTGCTATCCTGTGGGACAGATAATCGCAATCCGCCCCATGCCCCAACGGCTTCAGAAAACAGCAAGGACCACCCCATGTCAGAGGACAGCCTCAACAGTGCGCTGCGTTACCACTGTTACCCCCGCCCTGGAAAGCTCGAGATCAAGGCGACCAAGCCACTTGCCAACCAGCTGGACCTTTCGCTGGCCTACTCGCCGGGGGTAGCCGAGCCCTGCCGGGAGATCGCCGCCGACCCTGCAAAGGCCGCCGACTACACCGCCCGCGGCAATCTGGTGGCGGTGGTCACCAATGGCACCGCAGTGCTGGGGCTGGGCGCCATCGGCGGGCTCGCCTCGAAGCCAGTGATGGAAGGCAAGGCGGTGCTGTTCAAGAAGTTTGCTGATATCGATGTGTTTGATATTGAGGTAGATGAGACCGATCCCGCGCGTTTCATCGAGATCGTCGCCGGCCTGGAACCGACCTTCGGCGGCATCAACCTGGAGGATATCAAGGCCCCTGACTGCTTCATCATTGAGGAGGGGTTGAAGCAGCGCATGAAGATCCCGGTCTTCCACGACGACCAGCATGGCACCGCGATCGTGGTTAGCGCGGCGATCCTCAATGCCCTGCAGCTGGTGGGCAAGGATATCGGGCAGGTGCGGTTGGTGGCCTCAGGCGCCGGCGCGGCAGCGCTGGCCTGCCTCGATCTGCTGGTGGGCCTGGGGATGAATAAGGCCAACATCGTGGTGACTGACATCGCCGGGGTGGTTTATCAGGGACGGCAGGAGGAGATGGACCCCTACAAGGCTCGTTACGCCATTGACACTGGCGCGCGTACCCTGAAAGAGGTGATGCCGGGAGCCGATATCTTTCTCGGCCTTTCTGCCGGTGGGGTACTGAAGCCGCAGTTTTTGCAGCAGATGGCGGAGCGGCCGATCATCTTGGCGCTGGCCAATCCGGTGCCGGAGATCATGCCCGATGAGGCCAGGGCGGTGCGCCCCGATGCGCTGATTGCCACCGGCCGTTCCGACTATCCGAATCAGGTTAACAATGTCCTCTGCTTTCCCTTCCTGTTTCGCGGCACCCTCGACTGCGGTGCCAGCGAGATCAATACCGTGATGAAGTTGGCCTGTGTGCGGGCGATCGCCGGACTGGCCCAGGTACAGGCCTCGGATGTGGTGCAGTCGGCCTATGGCGGTCAGCAGCTGCAGTTTGGTCCGGACTACCTGATTCCTAAACCCTTCGATCCACGGCTGATAGAGCATATCGCCCCGGCGGTGGCCGAGGCGGCGATGGAGAGCGGTGTGGCACAGCGCCCGATCGCTGATCTGCAGGCCTATCGGGAGGGGTTGCAGCAGCAGGTGTTCCGCACTGGCATGACCATGAAGCCGGTGTTCGATGCGGCCCGCAGTGAGCCGAGGCGGGTGGTCTATGCCGAAGGCGAAGAGCCGAAAGTGCTGCAGCTGATCCCCCAGGTGGTGGAGCAGGGCATCGCCCGGCCGATTCTGATCGGCCGTCGTGCGGTGGTGGAACGGCGTATTCGTGAGCTGGGGTTGGCGCTCGAGATCGGCCGGGATCTGCAGCTGGTCGACCCGCAAGATCACCCCCGCTACCCAGATTACTGCAAGCGGCTGTTCCAGATTATGGCGCGCAAGGGCTGTTCGCCCACCGAGGCGCGCCAGCTGTTGCGGACCAACTCCAGCGTGCTTGCCGCGATGTTGCTGCTGGAGGGAGATGCAGATGCGCTGATCTGCGGTCTGGTGGGGCGCTATCGTCACCATCTGGAGAAGATTCAGGACATTATCGGCCCCGCCGATGGGGTGAAAAAACTCACCTCCATGAGCGTGTTGGTGCTCGACTCCGCCACCTTGTTTATCACAGATAGCTATGTGCAGGAGGAACCTGAGGCGGAGGATATTGCCGAGATCGTGCGACTCTGCGCCGACGAGGTGCGTTGGTTTGGTGTTGAACCCAAGGCTGCACTGCTCTCCCACTCCAACTTCGGCAGTCACGATTCGCGCTCCTCACGCAAGATGCAGCAGGCGTTGAAGATCGTCCGCACAAATCTGCCGGAGCTGGAGATCGATGGCGAGATGCATGCGGATCTGGCGCTGGATGCCACCCTGCGCACTCTGCGTTTCCCTGACTCCGGGTTGGCAGGGGCGGCCAATCTGCTGGTGATGCCGAATCAGGATGCTGCCAATATCGCCTTCAACATGCTCAAGGTGCTGGGTGATGGCATCACCATCGGTCCGGTGTTGGTCGGGGCGGCGGGCTCGGCCCACATCGTCACCCCATCGATCACCGTGCGAGGGCTGTTGAACATGACAGCGTTGGCTTCAGTGCGGGCGAGATAGGCTATGGGTTTGCCACCCATTTTTGGTCTGTTGACTATACTTGGTCCAATCCTTGGCTAGATCCAAAAAAACAGAGCGAATGGTCGATAACAACAAACGACCGGTTTTTCTCAATCTCCTGCAGATTCATATGCCGATCACCGCCGTGGTGTCGATCTTGCATCGGCTGACCGGGGTGCTGATGTTTCTCTCCATTCCCTTGCTGGTAAAACTGCTGAGTCTCTCGGCGAGTGGTGAGGAGGGCTTTGCCCAGGCGCTTGAACTGTTTCGCCACCCGTTCTCGCAACTCCTGCTTTATTTGCTTTTGTGGATCCTGCTGCACCATCTGCTGGCGGGGATTCGCTTCCTGCTGATCGATATGGAGATCGGCGTGGCGCGGCAGCAGGCGCGGGCCTGGGCCCGGCTGGTGCTGATTAGCGGGCTGTTCGCTGCACTGTTGCTGGGGGTATTACTATGAGTCGTCAGATGCCGGGGCTGCAAGCCTGGCTGTTTCAGCGGATTAGTGCGGTTTATCTGGGGCTCTACACACCGCTTTTGCTTCTCTACTTTATCGTCATGCCGCCCCAATCCTATGCCGAGTGGCATGTGTTTCTTGCCAGTCCCTGGGTCAATAGCTCGATCCTGTTGTTCGCGCTGGCGCTGCTGGTGCACGCCTGGGTCGGGGTCCGCGATGTGGTGCTTGACTATGTCCACCCCTACCTGCTTAGGCTGGCGATGCTCACTGGTGTTGCGGTGATGCTGATCGCCTGGGGCTTCTGGGTATTGCGCATACTGCTTGTGGTCACCGCTTAACCTAAGGAGATGCCATGTCACTGCAGCGCCGACACTTTGATTCGTTGATCCTGGGGGCTGGCGGCGCAGGCTTGCGCGCCGCGCTGCAGCTGGCGGAGGCCGAGGCGCGGGTGGCGGTGGTCTCGAAGGTCTTTCCGACCCGCTCCCATACCGTTGCCGCCCAGGGTGGAGTCAATGCCGCCCTGGCCAATGTCTCGGCGGACAACTGGCACTGGCACATGTACGACACGGTGAAGGGCAGCGACTACTTGGGCGACCAGGATGCCATCGAATATATGTGCCGCGCCGCCTCCAATATCGTCTATGAGCTGGAGCACTTTGGCGTGCCCTTTTCGCGGCTTGATAACGGCCGCATTTACCAGCGCGCCTTCGGTGGCCAGAGTCAGAACTTCGGTGGGGCTCAAGCCTCGCGCACCTGTGCCGCCGCTGATCGTACCGGCCACGCCATCCTGCATAGCCTCTACCAACAGAATATTCGCGCCAAGACCCACTTTTTCGATGAGTACTTCGCCATCGATCTGATCCGCGACGATGAGGGGGTGATCCTCGGTGCGCTGGTGCTCGACATCGCCAGTGGCGAGCCGCTGCTGATCGAGGCCAAGACCACCTTGATCGCCACTGGCGGCTGCGGTCAGCTGTTCCGCACCAACACCAACGCCCACATCAACACCGGCGACGGCATGGCGATGGCGTTGCGTGCCGGCATCCCGCTGCAGGATATGGAGTTTTTCCAGTTCCATCCCACCGGCATTGCCGGCAAGGGAATGTTGATCACCGAGGGCGCGCGCGGCGAGGGCGGTTATCTGATCAACGCCGAGGGTGAGCGTTTCATGGAGCGCTATGCTCCCAGCGCCAGGGACCTGGCGAGTCGTGACGTGGTCAGCCGCTCCATCGCCACTGAGATCCGCGAGGGACGCGGCTGCGGGCCGGACAAGGATCATGTGCTGCTCAAAGTCGACCATCTGGGAGAGGCAGTGGTGGCGAAGCGGCTGCCGGGCATTCGCGACACCTGCCGTACCTTCCTGCACATTGACCCCGCCTCTGAACCGATCCCGGTGTTTCCCACCGCCCACTATGTGATGGGCGGCATCCCCAGCAACCGCTTCGGCGAGGTGGTGGTGCCGGTAGGGGAGGGGCCGGAGGAGGCGATCCCCGGGCTCTATGCCGCGGGAGAGTGCGCCTGTGTCTCGATTCACGGCGCCAACCGGCTGGGCGGCAACTCGCTGCTCGATATCCTGGTGTTTGGCCGCGCCGCCGGCAACCGCATCATCGACTATCTGAAACAGAACCGTTTCCACCGCCCGATGAGCGAGAGCAGTCTGGAAGCAGCGATGGCACGGCTGCAACGCTGGGACCAGGCGGGTGATGGTGAGCGTGTCGACCAGCTCAGCAGCGATCTCAAACGGGTGATGGAGAGCCACTGCGGTGTGTTCAGGACCGAACAGGTGATGCACGAAGGGATCGAGGCGCTGCAACAGCTGCGCAGGCGTATGGCCGAGGTGCGACTGCACGACAGCAGCAAGGTTTTTAACACCGCCCGGGTGGAGGCGCTGGAGCTGGAGAATCTGATGGATATCGCGATGGCCACCATGATGGCGGCCGAGGCGCGCCAGGAGAGCCGCGGCGCCCACTCCCGGGTTGACTACCCGGAGCGGGACGATACCAACTGGCTGAAGCACAGCCTCTACTTCCTGCAGGATGACCAGCTTGAGTTCAAGCCGGTCCGAACCAAACCCCTATCGGTGGAGAGCTTTCCGCCGAAGCCGCGTGTCTACTGAAGAGGGGCTTTCGAGCATGCGATTCAGAATCTACCGCTACAACCCGGAGCAGGATCAGGCCCCCTACATGCAGGAGTACCAGCTGGAGGAGGTCGCTCCGGGCATGATGCTGCGCGATGCACTGCTGCGGCTCAAGGCAGAGGATGAGTCTCTGACCTTCCGCCACTCCTGCGGCGAAGGGGTGTGCGGTTCCGACGGCATGAACATCAACGGCCGCAACGGTCTGGCTTGCATCACCCCGCTGACCGGGCTGAAGGAGCCAGTGGAGGTGCGCCCCTTCCCGGGCATGCCGGTGATCCGTGACCTAGTGGTGGATATGGCGGCCTTCTACAAGCAGTACCGCATGGTCAAGCCCTACCTGATCCGCAACGAGCCGATACCGGAAGTGGAGGTGCTGCAGTCGCCTGCAGAGCGCGAGCGGCTCGACGGGCTCTACGAATGCATCCTCTGCGGTTGCTGCTCCACCGCCTGCCCCTCGTTCTGGTGGAATCCCGATAAATTCCTCGGCCCGGCAGCACTGCTACAGTCCTGGCGCTTTCTTGCCGACAGCCGCGACCAAGCGGAGGTCGATCGGCTCGATGGGCTCGAAGGCCCCTACAAGTTGTTTCGCTGCCACACCATCATGAATTGTGTCGATGTCTGTCCCAAAAGACTCAATCCGACCCGCGCGATTGGCCTGATCCGGGAACTGATGCTGAAGCGATCGGTTTAGCTGTAGCAACACCGCCCTCTGCGCTCTGCAGCAAGTGCCCTTGGGATAAACCTGTCCAACTGTTCTTTCTGGGATAATCCATGGATTTTGAATGGGTCGCTATCGCGCTGGGAGATGTTGCCTGGATATCCCTGGCTTTTTTTCTAGGCTTCCTGGCAAGACTGATTGGTCTGCCGCCGTTGGTGGGTTTCCTGGCAACCGGTTTCGTGCTCAATTATCTGGGTATCGCAAGCGGAGAGATGCTGGAAAAGCTTGCTGATCTGGGCATCACTCTGCTGCTGTTCACCGTTGGCCTGAAGCTGAACCTGAAGGTATTGATAAGGCCGCAGGTCTGGTTAGTGACGGTGCTGCATATCTCAATCATCATTGCCCTCTTTGGCGCGGTTATATTTAGTCTGGCCTTGATGAGTGCGCCACTCTTCTCCGGCCTGGATCTCAAGCTTTCGCTGATGCTTGCCTTTGCATTGAGCTTCTCCAGCACCGTTTTTGTGGTCAAGTCGCTGGAAGAGAAAGGGGAGATTAAGTCCCTGCATGGACGGATCGCTATCGGCATCCTGGTTATGCAGGACCTGGCTGCGGTCATCTTTCTGGCAGCATCGGCAGGGAAGTTCCCTTCACTCTGGGCGCTACTGCTGTTTCTACTTATTCCGTTACGACCACTGTTACACCATCTGCTGCAAAAAACCGGCCATGGTGAACTGTTGATTCTGTACGGCCTGGTTCTGGCCCTGGGCGGAGCCGAACTCTTTGAGCTGGTTGGAGTGAAGGACGATCTGGGGGCGCTCGTCATGGGGGTGTTGATCTCTACCCACCCCAAGTCAAAGGAAATGGCCAAGTCGATGCTGGGTTTCAAGGACCTGTTCCTGCTGGGCTTCTTCCTCGCTATCGGCATGTCAGGCCAGCTCTCGCTGGAGGCGTTGATTATCGGTGGCTTGCTTGTACCCTTTGTCTTCGCTAAATCAGCGCTCTTTTTTGCTCTGATGACCCGTTTCAAACTGCGGGCACGGACTTCCTTGTTAGCGACACTGAGCCTGACCAACTACAGTGAATTCGGCTTGATCGTTGCCGCGATTGGCGTAACCAATGGTTGGCTGGATAGCGAGTGGTTGGTCGTTATCGCTATCGCACTCTCCCTCTCCTATGTTTTAGCAGCGCCATTAAACAGCATAGATAACAAAATTTACGGTCAATTCAGAAGTTTCTGGATGAGGTTTCAACGCAAAGAGAGGCTTCCGGATGACATGCTGTTGGATACGCTCGGTGCAACCATCGCTATCTTTGGCATGGGCAGAGTTGGCAGCGGTGCTTACGACAAGATGCGTGCACTGCATGGTGAGACTGTAGTTGGCATCGACTTTGATGCCGAGTTGACCAAAAGACACCAGTCGGTGGGACGCAATGTTCTGCATGGTGACCCGAGCGATGCGGACTTCTGGGACAAGATAGAGCAAGACCACAGTATCGAACTCGTCATGCTGGCGCTGCCAAATCTGGCAGCCAACCTGGATGCCCTGGAACAGCTGCGGGAGATCTCTTTCCCCGGACGTATTGCCGCGACGGCAAGGTATCCGGATGATGAGGAGGAATTACGCCAGTCCGGTGCAACCGCTGTGTTTAACATCTACACGGAAGCAGGTGCCGGATTTGCTGATCACGTTGAGGTGCAAAACCAAGTCTGATGGACTTCCAGTGTTATCCACATCTGATGTTTTTTGATGAAAAAACTGATCGAAAAAGAGTATGTCGCTCCATGGGAAAAGGCCTTTGACCCTGTGTTAACACCCCTCGATGCATTTATTCATCGCCAGACCACCAGTGGTGTACTGCTCATGCTGTGTGCGATTGCGGCGCTCACTGCTTTACCCTCCATGCTTAGGATTTTTTGATGGCCAAAACCGGGATGATTTTTGCCTCTTTTCTTGCCGGGATTTCAGGGTTCCTCTGGCTGTTTTTCACCTATGAGATAGTGCTGAGGGATCAATGAGGTCGATTTAACCCCATCTCCCCAGCTGATCCGTATTAACGGATGGATCTAATCAAAACAGGTAAGGAGAAAGCCATGAAACTCAAACCCATCGTTGCCGTGTTCAGCCTCTCATTGCTGGCGGCCTGCACTATCCATAATTCAGAACGGGCCTCACGCCCCCAAAGTACTGCCGTTCATCCCTCGCTGGTCGAGATGGAGGAAGTGATGGCGGATCAACCTCAGCAGCTTCTGCCCGATCCGGCAAAGAGGCGCTATGAGATGAAGCTGATGGCCCAGCCGGTCGCAGGCATCAATGCCAGCGTCCGTCCGCCCTCGGAACCGCTTGATCGGGAAAACTATGCCCACTTCAAAGACAACCCCCTGAAACGGGCGGCGGAGTTCCCGGTCTCTACCTTCAGCATCGACGTGGACAGCGCCTCCTATGCCAATTTGCGGCGCATCCTCAACGAGGGGCGCCTGCCACCGATGGACGCGGTGCGGGTGGAGGAGATGATCAACTACTTCAATTATGAGGATATGGCAGCGGAACAGCGTGACACCCCGTTTGGTATTACCACCGAGGTTGCTGCCAACCCCTGGAACCCGGAGACAAAGCTTCTGCGTATCGGCATCAAAGCTTGGCAGCCCAGGCAGTCCGAAATGCCCCCCGCCAATCTGGTGTTTCTGGTGGATGTCTCTGGTTCCATGCACTCGCCCGACAAACTGCCGCTGCTGAAGCGCTCGCTGCGTCTGCTCAGTCGCAGTCTGGATGCGGATGACCGGGTCAGTCTGGTGGTCTATGCCGGGGCCTCTGGGGTGGTGTTAGAGCCTACCCCAGGCAACAAGAGGGCGACCATCGAACAGGCCCTACAGCAACTCAGTGCGGGCGGCTCAACCAACGGTGGTGCGGGGATCCGGCTCGCCTACGCGAAGGCCCGTGAGGCGTTTATTGAGGGCGGCATCAACCGGGTCATCCTGGCCACCGACGGTGACTTCAACGTCGGCACGGTCAACCATCAGGCGTTGATCGACCTGATCAAGCAGCAGCGCCAGGCAGGCATCGCCCTCACCACCCTCGGCTTTGGCGGTGGCAACTACAACGACCATCTGATGGAGCAACTCGCCGATCAGGGCGATGGTAACTACGCCTACATCGACAGCCTGATGGAGGCGCGCAAGGTGTTGGTGAGAGAGCTGGGTGCCACCCTGCAGACGGTGGCCAAGGATGTGAAGATTCAGATTGAATTCAACCCGGAATATGTCACCGAATATCGCCTCGTGGGCTATGAAAACCGTCTGCTGGCCCGGGAGGATTTCAATAATGATAAGGTCGATGCTGGGGAGATCGGTGCCGGCCACTCGATCAGCGCGCTGTATGAGATCAGCCTGAGCGGGAGCACTGGGCAGCGGATTGAACCGCTCCGCTATGCACAGGGGCAGGTAAGCAGCGTCGGTAAGAGTGATGAGCTGGCCTTCCTGAAGTTGCGTTTCAAACATCCAGGCGAGACAGAGAGCGAGCTGATCGAGACACCAATCCTGGCCAGCCAGATCGTCCAGGATCTCTCCAGCAGCAGTGACGACTTCCGCTTCGCTGCCGCTGTTGCCGCCTTCGGTCAGTCGTTACGTGGCGGGAAATACCTCAAGGATATGGGGTACGATGAAATGATTGAACTGGCGCGGGGTGCCCGTGGTAATGACCCGGATGGAGAGCGTGTAGAATTTGTCCGTTTGCTCGGTCTGGCGCGGGATTTGTCACCTATGAAACCGCAGGCCAACTTTGAACAGACAGCCGTCGTACAATGAGCAGGCATTGCCCGCATGTCTACGCATAGGTTGGGCCGTGCCCGACATCATTCGTAAAGACAGGCTATTACATGCGGCGGTCGCGGGCCGCCCTATATCAGGTTCCTTAATGGCAAGAATTAGACGGAATGATGCAGGATCCCAGCGATGAAAACCTGATGCAGCGCTACTGCGCCGGAGATACAGCAGCCTTCGACGCGCTTTATGTTCGCAGGTGGTCGACCTTAATGCCGTACGTAACGACCAGTGGCAGGCTTTCTACGAGATCTACGTGGAGGACAAATACCAGCTCCATATGCGCGAGAGGTTCGAGGCTAGCAACGTCCACGCTCTGGCGCAGATTACCGAACGCATGCTCGAAGCCATCCGCAAGAGGGCTACTGGGCGGCCGACGAGGTGGCGATCGAGAAGCTCATCGAGACCTACCGCGAACTCGCCGCCCGCTTTGACGTGGTCACCGAGAACGAAGATTTTGCCAACTATGTGGAGAGCTGGGCAGCTTGGCTACGGCTTCGCTACAGCGGCGACCAGCGAACCGCAACCGGCCGCACCGGCCCCGCAGCCGGCCCAACCGATCGTCCAGGGGCAGAAGCTGGAGCGGGTCGCCCCCAGGGAGACCGACTACCAGACATTGCTCGTGGCCGCCCTGATGCTGTTTTTTGTTGCTGGATATCTCTACCTGTTGGCATGGCCGGTGCGCACACCGGCCACCGTCGCGTCACTCGCCGGCTCGCCCTGCAGCGTGGCAACCCGATGACTCACCCACCACAGCCAGGCGCAGCCTGCCACACCGGCGACCACCGATGCGGCCAAGATGCCGGTCTTAGCCATCAGCAATGCTTGCGGTTGACCGACAAAACCTAGCTCGGCGATGAACAGGGACATCGTGAACCCGATCCCGCCCAACAGCCCCACACCGACGATCTGGCTGAAGCGGGTCCCGGCCGGCAGGCTGCCGACACCAAGCCGGATCGCCAGCCAGCTCATCCCGGCGATGCCCAGGAATTTGCCCAACACCAGCCCCAACATCACGCCGAGGGTGACCGGATGGGTCAGGGTGGTGGTCATGCCGGCCAGATCCAGGGGGATGCCGGCATTGGCCAGCGCAAACAGCGGGATCACCAGCAGCGCTACCGGCAGGTGCAGTTCGTGCTCAAGGCGCTGTAGCGGCGTCTCCACCCGGCGCACACCGTTCTCCAGCGCCTGGACTATGGCCCGCATCTGTACGTTGGTCATGATGTTCTCACCCGGTCGGTAGCTGGCGTCAAAACGACCGATCAACTCCCGTACCGAGTCGCTGAACCGGACTGGATCGTATTTCGGGAATGCCGGGATGGTCAGCGCCGTGAATACCCCGGCGAGTGTGGCGTGGACACCGGACTTGAGCAGCGCCAGCCAGAGTAGCACCCCGACCAACAGGTAGGGGCTGGTGCGGCGCACACCGGCACGGTTGAGGACCACCAGGAGCGCCAAGAGCGCGGCCGCGGCGATCAGGGCCTCCCAGACCAGCGTGTCGGTGTAGAAGAGCGCGATCACCACCACGGCGCCCAGATCGTCGGCGATGGCCAGCGCCACCAGGAAGGTGATCAACGCCTTGGGTATCCGGCGGCCGAGCAGCACCAGCACACCGATGGCGAAAGCGATATCGGTGGCCATGGGGATGCCCCATCCGCGGGCGGCGTCACCCTCGGGGTTGAGGGCGAAGTAGATCAATGCCGGCACCAGCATGCCACCGATGGCGGCAAATATGGGCAACACCGCCTGGCGCAATTCGGCCAGTTCGCCGACCAGCACCTCCCGTTTCAGTTCCAGGCCGACGACGAAAAAGAACAGCACCATCAACCCATCGTTGATCCAGTGCTGCAACGATTTCTCCAACCGCCAGCCACCCACGTCGACACCTATGACCGTATGGATAAGGTGCTGATAGCTTCCCGCCCAGGGACTGTTGGCCGCCACCAGGGCCAACAGCGCGGCCCCCATGAGCAGCAGTCCGCTGGTGGTCTGGCGGTGGATAAACGCCTCGAAGGGGGTGATGACCCGATCGAAGGCGCGCTCCCAGGGGGCCTGGAAGACGCGCCCGCGACGGGGCAGCAACGGAAGCTTGGGACGTTGCATGGTGCTCCTCCGTGCTTCGGCAGCTGGTCTATTCGTCACCGCCGAACGCCCCTAGCAGATGCAGCAGGCTGGTGAACAGGTTGTAGATGGAGACATAGAGGGTGACGGTCGCCATGATGTAGTTGGTCTCACCGCCGTGGATGATGTTGCTGGTCTCCCACAGGATCAGCCCGGACATCAGCAGCACGAACAGCGCCGAGACGGCGAGCGACAGCCCCGGCAGCTCAAACAGCATGGCACCGAGACCAGCCAGAAAGGCAACCAGGATGCCGGCCATCAGAAAGTCGCCCATGAAGCTGAAATCTTTGCGGCTGGTCAACGCATACCCGGACAGGCCGAGAAAGATGGCGCCGGTCGAACCGAGTGCGGTCATGACCAGTTCAGGACCGTTGGGTAACCCGAGATAGGTGTTGATGATTGGCCCGAGAGTGATCCCCATGAAACCAGTCAGGGCAAAGACGCAGACCAGCCCCAGGGCGCTGTCGCGGAACTTGCTGGTCAGGAACAGCAGGCCGAAGTAGCCGACCAAGGTGATGATGAATCCCGGATGGGGCAGATTGAACAGCACCGAAACGCCGGCGGTGGCGGCACTGAACACCAGGGTCATCGACAGTAGCATGTAGGTGTTGCGGATGACCTTGTTGGTCGCCAGGACCGCGCCTTGCGGTCGGGCGACAGCGGTAGCGAATCGACTCATAGCGATCTCTCCTGAGGGGTTTAAGAATTGGGTTCAAACAGCAGTTCAGATGGATGACGCATCGCCAACCGGCCATGCATCACGGGAAAAATTGCGTTCACGGCTGACCTGGCGCGCCAGGTTGCGTCCACAGCGATCGACGGCACGGTCGATGGCCGCCCCCAGCTCGGCCGCGGTCTCCTCCACCACCAGAGTCGGCAGCCGCCCGGCCGCCACGCGGATCTGACAGTGCTGATCAACACCGCCACGCGGACCATTGAGATTACTCAGGGTCACCTCGACCCGGTTGATCCGATTCGAGAATCGGCCGAGTGCAAAGCCGAGCCGACGTTCGATGTGCGCGCGCAGCGCGGTGTCGAGGGGCTGATCCCGTGATTGGATTTCGATGTGCATATAGAACACTCCCCGGCAGTTAAATATTGATCGCGGTTCGCGCGGCTGGAGAGCAGTCTAGGAGGTAACAATAATCAATAATATTCGTTTGTTTCTGACTTATACTTCGAATTTAACGAACTGTTTTATCGATGCCGTGAAACACCTGAACTACAAACATTTGCACTACTTCTGGATCGTCGCCCGCGAAGGCGGCGTGGTTCGGGCCAGCGAACTGCTGAACTTGACACCGCAGACCATCAGCGGCCAGTTACGCCAGCTCGAAGAAGCTGTGGGTACGCTACTATTCTCGCGCAGCGGTCGCAACTTGGTACTCACCGAGACCGGCCGACTGGTGCAGAGTTACGCAGAGGAGATATTCGCCCTGGGGGCAGAGTTGGGCGAAGTGCTGCGTGGCCAACCGACCGGCCGACCGGTGCAGTTCACCGTCGGTATCGTTGACGTAGTGCCCAAGCTGATTGCCTACGAGCTGCTAGCACCGGCCTACCAGCTTCCCGAACCGGTGCGCATCGTCTGCCAGGAGGGCAAGTTGGAGCAACTGTTGGCAGATCTGGCCGTACACAAGCTGGATCTGGTGCTGGCCGACAGTCCGCTGGGGCCGACCATGAACGTGCGTGCCTTCAACCACCTGCTGGGCGAATCCGGTATGACTTTTTTCGCGGCCAGGGAACTCGCCAGCCGTTACGGCCCCGGTTTTCCCTGCTCTCTGGACAGCGCCCCGATACTGCTACCGTCCCGAGCCAGCGCCGTGCGCGGTGCCCTCACCCAGTGGATGGATGAACTCGGCATACAGCCGGTGGTAGTCGGCGAATTCGACGACAGTGCCCTACTCAAGGCCTTCGGTCAGGCTGGAGTCGGGGTGTTCTGTGTCCCGCAAGCAATTGAGCACGAAGTGGAGCGGCAGTATCACGTAGTGCCGCTCGGCCGCACCGACGTGGTGCGTGAGCGCTTCTACGCCATCTCACCGGAACGGCGGCTCAAACACCCGGCGGTGGTGGCGGTGAGTACCGCGGCACGGGAGCGGGTCTTTCACGACATGGGCTGAGAGCATCAATGAGCCTGCGCACGATCGGTCTGGACGCAAAAATACGGTAGATCGTGAGAATTTGTCGCGCCGGATGTCGTTCTAGGAGGCAGTCGGATTATGGATGAATCTACTGCTCTTCCTCTTCCTCTTCCTCTTCCTCTCCCTCTCCCTCTCCCTCTCCCTCTCCCTCTCCCTCGCTACGACCCCCCATAATCCGACTGCCTCCTAGAGCTGGACGGATCGGGGATTGCCTTGCTCAGTTGTTCTCTGGACTATGAAAACCGTCTGCTGGCCCGGGAGGATTTCAATAATGATAAGGTCGATGCTGGGGAGATCGGTGCCGGCCACTCGATCAGCGCGCTGTATGAGATCAGCCTGAGCGGGAGCACTGGGCAGCGGATTGAACCGCTCCGCTATGCACAGGGGCAGGTAAGCAGCGTCGGTAAGAGTGATGAGCTGGCCTTCCTGAAGTTGCGTTTCAAACATCCAGGCGAGACAGAGAGCGAGCTGATCGAGACACCAATCCTGGCCAGCCAGATCGTCCAGGATCTCTCCAGCAGCAGTGACGACTTCCGCTTCGCTGCCGCTGTTGCCGCCTTCGGTCAGTCGTTACGTGGCGGGAAATACCTCAAGGATATGGGGTACGATGAAATGATTGAACTGGCGCGGGGTGCCCGTGGTAATGACCCGGATGGAGAGCGTGTAGAATTTGTCCGTTTGCTCGGTCTGGCGCGGGATTTGTCACCTATGAAACCGCAGGCCAACTTTGAACAGACAGCCGTCGTACAATGAGCAGGCATTGCCCGCATGTCTACGCATAGGTTGGGCCGTGCCCGACATCATTCGTAAAGACAGGCTATTACATGCGGCGGCCGCGGGCCGCCCTATATCAGGTTCCTTAATGGCAAGAATTAGACGGAATGATGCAGGATCCCAGCGATGAAAACCTGATGCAGCGCTACTGCGCCGGAGATACAGCAGCCTTCGACGCGCTCTATGCTCGCTATCGCAGACCACTGTTTCGCTATCTGCAACGACAGGGCGGAGATGCATCCAGCAGTGAAGAGCTCTATCAGGATATCTGGCTGCGGGTGATCGATGCCCGTAATCAGTGGCGCAGCGAGCAGGGGTTTAGTCCCTGGTTCTATCGCATCGCCCACAATCGCTTGGTCGATCATTGGCGCAGCCGGCGGCCCGCTGAGTCGTTTGAGTCGACAGATGAAGTGGTAACGCTCGATCAGCGCTGGCCTGACGGCTGGCTGTTGATCCGCCAATGCGTGGAGCGCCTGTTCACGTTGTTGGGAGGGCTGAGTGAGACGCAGCGCAGCGCCTTTCTGCTGAAAGAGGAGGCGGGGCTAAGCCTGCAGCAGATCGCCATAGTCACTGGAACCGGTCGGGAGACAGTGAAGAGTCGGCTGCGCTACGCTCTGCGTCGGTTACGCGCCGGCCTGGAGGGGTGCGATGAGTACGCATAATGAAGAGTGGCACGATGCACGGATCTCGCAGCTCTATCGTGCAGGCAGTCGGGAGGAGCCGCCAGAACAGCTCGACCGAATGATTCGTGCACATGCGCATCGAGTGGTGGCCAGACACAGACGCCCGTTGCTCATGGGTGGGCTAGCCACCGCGGCGGTGGTGATGCTCAGTCTTGGGCTGATCCTGAAGTCTCTCGATCAAGCACCACTGCAGGAGGCGCTAGATCTTGTTCCCGCAGAGACAGAATCAGCTGTGATGAGCGGGTGGGAGCCTGCTGAGCGAAAGCGGTTTAAATCCTCAGCACCGTCTTCGCCCAGACCGTCTATGCTGCCGGAACAAGCAGAGGAAGAGGATCCGTTTGAGGATCTGTTCCGCGACACGCAGTCAGACGCAGGGATGAGCATACAGCAGGCAGATATCTCTGATTGTTTGAGCATCCACTATCCAGCATCCCCTGATGAGTCTGTTTGGCAGCAGGCATTGAGAATGCAGTTGCAGGCGGCGGATAGTCGCGCTGCCGAATGCCTGAGGCAGGCGTTTTTTAACCGATTTGGCCGGGAGTTGCCGCCACATAACGGGGAAGAGGGGAGCGATGGACGATAGTGCAGAGTTCAATCGTCTGCGTTGGCAGTGTCGGCGCGGCATGCTGGAACTCGACCTGCTGCTGATGGGGTTTCTGGATCAGCATTACCGGCAACTGGATCAAGCGCAACTCGATGGCTTTGACCGGCTGTTGCGCCACCCCGATCAGTCGCTGCAGGCCTGGTTGCTCCAGGGAGGGGATGGGATTCCCGAAGAGCTTGTGTCGATCATCAGTTTTCTTCGGCAGGGAAGCCAGCAGGATGCAGAGAACCACTGAAGCGATCCAAATTAGTCCCAGACTCTCTCTCACCCTGGGTGTTTGGGTGGTGACAGCGCATCTGGTCGCAACCTGGGCTGTGTTGCTGCTGATCGAAGTTACACTCTGGCTGAAGCTGCTGATGTTGGGGATGCTGGCGCTCTCATTTGTGATCGAGACCAGGCGCCACATCTTTCACAGAGGCGCTGCCTCGATCCGCGAGGCTAGGTGGATATCGGATGGAAAGTGGCGCCTGCAGCTGCGTGATGGCAGTTCGACCGAGGCAGAACTGCTCCCTTCCAGTTTCGTCAAACCCTGGTTGGTAGTGCTGCACTTTCGCTGTGTGGGAGTGCCACGCCGCCGGTCGCTGGTGTTGCTGGCTGACTCGCTGGATCGCGCTGCCGCACGCCGTCTGCGAGTTCGCCTGCTGCAGGGCAGGGCGCGTCAGGAGAGTGTTCTGGGAAAGTAGCTGTCCGGAGGGAGAGATGCATTTTATCGCCGTGATCGAAGAGGAGGCCGGAATGACGAATAAGGCGACTAATGCGTGACATTCAGCTTGAGCAATTGCCATTCGGTTCTGACGTCACCATCTCATAAATAACTTTAAGGCGTTGTTGCGATATTTCAATGCCGAACTGCTCTGCAAGGCGCTTCTGGGCCTCCATCAGCGTCCGAGGTGGTGGCGACAGGCGTCGTAGAAATTCGCCAATGTCTTCGATCATCGCCCATGGATAGATCAACCAGCGCCATTTAATAACCTTTCTGGCGTAGTAATCCACAGCAGAGGTAGTAGTGATTTTATGATGCATTACGGCAGTACGAAATTCATCGGGTTGGAATGTTTGTAAATGCTTGGTGGCAACTTGCAGGGTATCGCCACTGTCATTGACATCATCAACGAGCAAGACACGCTGGCGCTTGATGTCGGTATGAAGCGGATAGCGGATAATGGCTTGTTTCTGTTTGTCAGAACCAGACAGGTAGTGTTCAACCTTGATACTGGTTAGCGCCATGATATCCAGGTAATCGCACACCAGCCTGGCTGGCACATAACCGCCGCGTCCGATAGCGATTACAATATCTGGCCGGTAGCCAGATTCCCTGATTAAAGTCGCCAGTCGTTGGCATAGTCGTTGTACCTCTGACCATGAGATCAGTTCACAGCGCATTGTCCTTGGCATTCGGATAGCCTCGTCGCCCCCCGAGTTACGAACACACGTTACTTAATTCCAGCGTGCAATGATGTAACAGCAATTGCAAGCAGGATATAAAAAAACAACCTGCGTTGCTCATTACTTGCTGGTATGTCGTACCGGCACTACTGTTTATAGTATGAAAGATAGTGAGTGCGTGGAATTTCTGCAGTGGGCACTCCCCCGTCTGCATATGCGCTGGGCAGGGTTTCGCAAAATACGCAGCCGTGTGTGCAAACGTGTTCAGCGGCGGATCAATCAGTTGCAGTTTGAAAGCATCTCTACTTATCAGGAGTATTTGCGGAAACATCCCGAGGAGTGGCAGAAACTTGACGAATTATGTCGAGTAACTATTTCCCGCTTCTATCGGGACAAGATGGTTTTCAGCTTGCTTGAGCTGGAAGTTCTCCCGGTTCTTGCAGGGCAGGCACTTTCCTGCGATGAAGACGTGCTTCACATCTGGAGCGCCGGTTGCGCCTCGGGTGAAGAACCCTACACGTTGATGCTGGTATGGGATTTATCCCTTCAATTGCGATTCCCACGGCTGCGCATGCATATCCTGGCAACCGATACTGATTCCGTATTACTCAAACGGGCGGAGCAGGCCTGCTATACTTTTAGCAGCGTGAAGAATCTTCCTGCGGCCTGGCGGGAAACCGCATTCCTCGATACTGCCGGGGTGTACTGTCTGGATCCTGTCTATAAGCGAAGCGTGGATTTTCAATGCGAGGATATCCGTGAAGCCTTACCCGATGGCCCATTTGATTTAATTTTATGTCGCAATCTGGTCTTTACCTATTTTGATCCTGAACTCCAGACAATAATCAGGGACCGGATGTGGGACAGGTTAAAACCTGGTGGCGCTTTGGTAACAGGGGTACACGAAGTACTACAGGAAGGTAAGCAGGATTTTGAAATATGGTCAGCACGATTGGGTATCTATCGGAAGGGCAGGACAAACACACGCAATATGCTGCGTTTTTAACGAGTTAATTATATTGCCTATGAGCCTTAATGGAAAAGACCAAGTGTAATGCACTATCTTATTGAGCCAGAATTTTCGCGAAAAATTACGATATATTGGATTGTCTTGCAAGTGTTTGTTTTTCTCAATAGTTTTCATAATCTTGCCCTGCGAGGAAGTAATGCTCGGACGGTAATTGATATGTGCTCAACTATTATTCGGCTTATCAGGTAACGTGGATAATACCGACCTTGAGTTGACGGAAATCGTTATCATGAAACTAAATATGGGCAGTCAAATGTGGGGGTAGACGTCATCATGAAACAGCCATTGCAAATCACCTTCCGTGATATTCCTCATTCTGATGCGGTGGAAGCATATATTCGAGAAAAGGCCGCCAAGTTAGACCAGTTTTATGATCACATCATGGCATGTCGTGTTGTGCTGGAAGTGCCACATGGGCACCATCATAAAGGCAAGCTGTATTACGTCAGGGTGGATTTAACCGTGCCGGATGGTGAATTGGTAGCCAGTCGCGCGCCCAAGGAACATCATGCTCACGAAGATGCTTATGTGGCAATTCGTGATGCCTTCGATGCCGCTCGACGACAACTTCAGGACTATGCCAGAAAACAGCGCAATAAGGTCAAAAGACACGAGCCTCCGCTACATGGCAGGATATCCAAACTGGTACCGCTGGAAGATTTTGGCAAGATCGAGTCATCAGATGGAAAAGAGATCTATTTTCATCGCAACAGCGTTGTGGATGCAGATTTTGATTCCCTGGCGATTGGCAATGATGTGAGGTATGTGGAAGAGGCCGGGGATGAAGGTCCTCAGGCCTCTACCGTATACATCATTGGCAAGCATCACATCGTTGATTGAGCAACGATCATCCAGTTTTTGGGGAAGTGTTCAAACAGCAGTAACACCTGCACTGGTCAAGAATCCAGCACGCTAACCTACTGGCCGGAATCCTTATCCACAGGTTTCGTTTTGAAGATATTCATGGCATAAACCTTAGTTTCCCTAGACGGATACCGGTCAGCAGTGACGGCTGGTTGCTTCTAAAGATGAACAGACAGTGATCAGAACGCTGTTTGGGCAGTTAACTGACCAGAGTACGCTGGGTGAGCAAAGCATCGGCAGTAGTCGTCTTGCCGGTAATGTCAATGGCATCAACAAATGAGATGAACATTCCGATCTCATTATACGGGTAGGGCGCCAGTTTTTTTATATAGTGGGCCTGTATCTGATGCTCCAATAGCCCCGCTATCCCGTAGAGAATGACCCTGCGTGAGTCATACTTAATATTTTTTCTCTTTTTGTTGTAGTTTTTCACAAGTTTTACATATCCTATGATTTTCAAATTTCCTTAGCAGATTCAGGTGGGGGAGTGAGTTGTTCGCTCTGATATCTTCACGTAATTGCTCAGTTCGCCTGGGCAGTTCTTCCATGAACATGTAAACTTTCTGTTTGTTGCCTTTTTTAATCCGTTTTACGTGGTGGCAGTGTTTGTGGTGGAGTTTGGTGTAGCGCTTACCACTAAATACCAATGGTGGAAATATCTCTTCGATAACCTCAATTGGAAACATCGCTTTTTTTAGTGAGTCTGAATCCAATTGTGTTTGTTCTATAAATTCTTGAAAGTTTTCTTTCTCATAGGAAAATTCAATTTTATTGACATTAATCTCTACTGTAACAGTGCAGTCGCCATTTGTGGATTTTTTGGTAATAGTTTTAGAGCCATTAAAGTCGATCCATTCTGTACTGGCAATGTCGAGATCAATTTTACCTAAGCTTTCATTTTCAGTAACATCTTCATCAAACACTGTAATTTTCAGGTTTATATCTTCTGTCCCAGGCAGTATTTTGCTAGTAATAAGCTCGTTAATAGTCTTGCTATCTCCATCACCTAATGAATAGGTGCCAAACTGTTTTTTATGATTTTCAAAGTCTACCTCAATGTTAATCTCTCCATCAGCCGCCCAATCTTCATCATCATGGATCTTGATCTTTTTTAAATAGGCACTAACTTCAAAAAGACTGTTCTCTATTTCTGAATATCTTCTGTTCTCTTCTTCAGGGATCTCAAATAATTTTATTTTAAAATGGAGTGTACAGGCGCCGTTATCTGATTTCCTAGAAAACGTGAACTCTTCTCCAATCCCACTAAGCCAAAATGTCTCTGGCTCATGAAGCGTAACCGCGCCCATACTTTCAGTGGTCGTTGTGTCATCATCATAGATTTCAAAAGCACCAGTCAGCGTGTCCCCAGCTTTAAATATCCGGTTTGGCAATTGGATGTTTATATTTTTTGAATCACCACTATCCACATTATACTGGCCATATGTTTCAAGACTAGAGCCATATTTAGTTTTAATAAATATCTCGCCGCTGCCCCAATTGTCTTTATCATTATGCACGGTGATTTTATAAAGTTTTAAGTCAACCAAGTAGTGAGGGACTGGCTCTGTTTTAACTGGTGGGATATCTTTATCGGGATCAAACTTAATATCGTATAGGAACTTGAGATAGAGGCCTGCGGTAAATGAGTAGTTGATTGGCAATAGATTCATTGCAATTGCGTTGCAGGCATAATCAGTCAGATCAAAAAGTTCATCCCTATGTGGATCCGTGCTCTCAAGAAAACTGTACCACCGAAATGGCTGTCCCGTGCCAAAACCATCGACATCATCACTATCGTAAAGTTGAGTGGTCTCCGCAAAATTCTTAAAGTAATCAAGGAGGTCCCAGCTTGAATTAAAGGCAATCTTGTCTCGGTTTAAGTTGATATTCCATTGTTCAGGGAGGTGGCCTTTCTTGAATGTTTCCCCCACATAGTCCTCAAAGTCATCATCATCAAAATAATCAAGCAGACCCATGTGGGGGTCATTATGCACATGAGCGGGTACTCCCATATCAGCCAGCAAGTGCACGACACGCCCCAGATTCTCCATCGCTTGCTCTTTATCGCCCGATATCCACTTATTGATTACATGCTCATCCCAATAGCGATCTGCTCTGTGAGGCGCTGAATAGAATTTCATGCCATCGAACTCTAATCCGTAATCATCAAAATCGTGATTCCAGAAATGTTCTACCCAAGGGATTACTCCACTTCTAACATAGCTAAGGAGAGTCGATGCTGCATTCGGGCCATGATTTTTTGGAATACCCAAGGGACCTATGCTTGTATCTTCAAGGTAGGAGCCATTAACAACCAAATCTATAGCCGAACTGCCATTGATTTGTTGCGCAAAAAAATATTGTAACCCTGTCGGCAAAAGATTAACTGAGTATCGAGAGATTTTTTTATGAACATGTGTTTTCATATTAATAACACTCTTATTGTTAGGTGAAGGATGGGAAATCCAACTGTTCTTGCCCAAGCATCCCAGCATCGAGGAATCCATCAAGTGCTGGAATCGGACAGGAAGTACCCTGGGTATGGAGGAAGAGAGGGGTAGCAGGGATCTTGAGGGTCGAGTAGCCACGGGAATTTTTCCCAAAGGCCTTCACGTGAGACTCTCGCCTCATGCGACTCCTATCGTCCAGCCATATCATCTAAGTAAAGATCCAGTGAACAAACAGACTTGGTTAACGTTGGCGCACCTCATAAACCAGCGCACCGCCTTGTGTTTGCGCCTAAGCCGTTTCTATTTCCGCTTCGCCCGGTGGGCGATCTCTTCAATGAGATAGAACAGAACGCGCCGTAATTCGGTACACCCATATCTTCCATAATATACAATCCAGCCCTCGCGTGGCTTCCTTTTTACTCGCACAGCGCTCGAACTGAATGCCACTACAGTGCCATTCTACCCATGTATAGAATACGGTGCTTTCAGCCAGCGTTCAATATAGAGTATCTCCCACTTGTTCTTCACATGTTTGCGAACTGCACGCATGAGAAGATCGTGGTCGATGTCATTAAAGAGCCCTTTGATGTCCATATCCAGGACCCAGGACCCAGGACCCAGGACCCAGGACCCAGGACCCAGGACCCAGGACCCAGGACCCAGGACCCAGGACCCAGGACCCAGGACCCAGGACCCAGGACCCAGGACCCAGGACCCAGGACCCAGGACCCAGGACCCAGGACCCAGGACCCAGAACCGTTTCCTGCACCGCTGACGCGCCCGTTCGAGCGCCTCCATGGCGGATCTGTCCGGACTGTATCCATAGAGCTTGGGTGAAAGTGCTTCTCCAGTTCCGGTTCTATTCGCTGTTTGACGACCATTTGGGCTATGCGGCCTGCAACCGTCGGTATGCCCAACGGCCTGCCCCCCTCCATCCCCTTGTCGATTTCAACTCGCAGTACCGGGGCGGTCTGTAACTGCCTGATGAAAGCCGGTTGTCAGATCTCTCTGAGCTATGAGTTAACACATGAGCCGCTACCGCCTATTGCCTGAGAAGGGTGGGGCGAAGTGTTGCCGTTTTTTTGAATCTATGAATTCGGCCATAAATGGCTGTAAACGGCTGGGTTGGCGGTTGGCGCTGGGGTTTTGGGGTGGGAATAATAAACCTGAAGCATCTGCGGGAGCGGCGAGGAGAAGAGCAATGACAAGGAATCAGGGGTGAGCAGTGAGCGACGCTGTTAAATTGGCTTAGCGTAGCAAAAGCACATTTCTATCCTTTGAAACGAAATTAACGAAGGCTCCTTATACAAGACCTACAATATAGATCAATAAACTAGTAATCAATGCAATCAACAAGGCTCGCAAGCCAGCCCATAGCCAGAAGCCACCACTAATTTTTCCTATGAATACTCCCAGAAAGAAAATCAATATAAAAGCAACCGTGGCGGCAGTTTCAAGAGGGTAACTGATAAGCCACGGATACCGATGCGCCACTCCCAGCGGGGTCATAATTATCAATGCAAAAATGAAAGGTGACATGCCGTTGACCACGGCAACAATAAAGGGCATGAGACGGGCTGCCTGACCATGGGCCGATTGCTGCAAGTCCGCAATCATGGCATCTTCAAGTTCCCTTAGTTCCTGTCTCTTCTCCGCTGATTCGCTGATATAGGCGCTACTGATTCCACTTACCGCCAGCGCAATTGCCGTACCCATGCAGGCAGTAATAACCACGGATAGAATTACATTATTGCTGACATGAAACCCCATCAATAAACCCAGCATGGTGAGTGCACCATCGAAACCATTCACTACAAAGTAGCGTCGCACGATAAGATTAGATTGTGAAATGCTAAATAGCAGCTGAAATCGTTTAAACATCGGTCTGCGTTGATGAATCCGCTGAATCACCCATGCTGATGACTTCTACTTCATCGATACTGTGAATGGATCCACCCATTGATGTAATCGCATCAGACACATCGTCATAGGGGATATTTTCTGACTCGACAACAAGAATTACGGTCTCCGTTTTTTCATCCACTTCGACCACTTTAAAGTTAAACCAGCAGTCGGGGCATTTTTTTGCCAGTTGCGTGGAAAACTCAAGCCCATTGGGTGAATGCGGTTTGAGGACATCTAGCACGATTCGCTGTACTTTTACCATTGATAGCATCACTCTACAGTTTTGGTCCAGAAATAAATAGGCCAACTAATAGAAAATATCAGCACACTGCTGATCACTGACATGATTTGCAAAACCGAAACCGGACTTGCTCATATGGATTATAGACATCATCACTGCAGATGCTCCTGGTTAAAACAATATGTCCAGATAATTTGTTGTTTTCTGGTTGATTTCAAACATCTATTATTTACATAGAGCGAACATATACGCCTAAGAATGTCATTGTGGTAATAAAAAAATTATATATAGCATGAAGTCAGGGCAAAGTGCTCTTACGCCCGAGCAGGATGGGCAGTGCGGGCTGATTTGATTGAAAGCCAATACACGCTGACGACGTTAAATTAAAATCAAGCAAAGGTTATGATCTTGCGAAACCTGAGAGATAAGGTAGAAAGGGATAATAAGTGATTCATGATAAAATGTGGATCGGTATCCCTCCATTTAGAGGAAAAATATACGACCTAATCTGCTTCGTATTACGCGCCAGGTACTACATGATTATATTGCTTTATGGAACCTGTTTTCTGTCAAATTAAAGACTTGCATGTCCTGGTTGGACGAACTTCTTATCATGTATTTCCTGACAATTATAGCAACGACAGGATGTTGGATTGACTTTTAAGCGTTGTTCAGAAATGGCTTCGCCACAGTCAGAGCACTTGCCGTAGTTGCCTTGAGCGAGTCGGATCAGGCTAGCGTCGATCTCACGAATTTCATTAATGTGTCTGTCGATATTGGCTAGATTCAGATCGACCAGAAAATCGGCAACCGACTCTTCGGCTATATCATGAACACGTGTTGCCAGATCAATATACTGTTCATTATCTGATTTTAATAATTCTTGTCGAACTTCTTCCCGCAGTTCGTAATAACGGTCTCTGAGTTGTTGGTGAAATTCGGCAATCTGTCTGTTAGTGAGCTTTGCTGGCATGGCCTGTTCCTCCTGTTTGGAAGAGTCATTTAGAGGCTTTCCTGGGTGCAGATCTGTTTTATTACATTGATGTGATTTTGTTGGGTTTGTATTCGGCATTAAATTGATGTGCTGATATTCATAAGCATATGCACGAAATGGATTATATGCAAATATGTTTTCATCGATAAAACATATATTTCTTTGGCTATGTTTTCTACAGATCAGTAACGGAGAAATTATGGCAACAAAAATCGGTTTAATTGGTGATGTTCATTCCTATCCTGAACCTTTGGGTGAGGCGCTGTCGCTTCTGAAAAAGATTGGAGTGGAGATGATTTTATGTGCGGGGGATATTGCCGGATATGGTAATGATCTGGATGGAACCGCTGAATTATTAATCAGTAATGAATGTAAAACGGTTATTGGTAATCATGATAACTGGCATTTACAGGGTATAAATCAGGACGATAGAACGCCTGCTGAGTCATGGATTGCGCAATTACCGGCTGCGCTAGAATTTACAATTGAAGGTAAAAGCCTGTATATGGTTCATTCCCGCCCACCGACTCATGATAGGCATGGAATCAAGTTGCTGGATGAAAAAGGGGGGGTGGTTTCTGAACAAAAGGAAATCTGGACTCAAGCTTTGGCGGGATTTGAATATGATATTCTGATTGTTGGCCATTCTCACCAGGTTTATGCGGAACAACTTGGTGATGTATTACTCATTAACCCGGGTAGTACCTGTTTTAACAATGCTTGCGGAATACTAAGTCTGCCTGAAATGAAGGTTGAATTTCTTTCTCTGCCAGATAAATCTATCGTAAAGTCATGGAACTGGGGGGCATGAGATGAATAATGCGAAAAATTGTTTATTTTTCATTAAACCTCGTAACTATTGTGACTGATACAATTATATGTGCTGTACTGTTTGATTTTGGCGGTATGCTTGCAGAAGAAGGATTTCATAATGGTTTTGTGAAACTGGCTACGGAGCAGGGGGTTGATGTACAAACTATGCCAAAAAGAGTATGAAGGCGGTAAATGATTCAGGGTTTGTGTTGGGCAAGGGAACCGCAAGTGATTTCTCGGATTTGATGCGTCAACGTACAGGTCTGACAGGTGATGACGACAGCCTGACTGAAGTGGCTCCCAATCGTTGGACAGCATCAGGGTGAAAATAAGTAAAGATCTGGCGCCTGAAAAAGCATGATCAGTCCTGCCTGGGCAGGACTGATACATGAACCTAGGCCGGGGTCCGGCCATCCAACGAGCTGTGCGGGCGTTCCTGGTTGTAGAACCGGAAATACGCCGTCAGCCCCTGTTCGAGTGCTGGTACAGAGCCATATTCACGCAGATAGATATCCTCGTACTTGACGCTGCGCCAGAGTCGTTCAATAAAACATTATCCAATGCCCGGCTGCGGCCGTCCATGCTGATCAGGATCTGGTTTTCCAGCAGCCGGCCGGTGAAGTCAACGCTGGTGAACTGGCGCCCTTGGTCGCTGTTGAAGATACACGGATGGGCATGTGACAGTGCATGATCGAGTGCCTCCAGACAGAACGGCGTATCGATGGTGTTGGATAATCGCCAAGTAAGTGCGTAGCGGCTGTACCAGTCGATGATTGCCACCAGATACATGAAGCCAACCGGCATCGGGATGACGGTGATGTCGGCAGACCACACGAGATTGGAATGGCGGAGTACCAGTCCTCTCAGCAGGTACGGATAGACCTTGTTTTTCGGGTGGGGCTTCGACGTGTGTGGCCCTGGTACTGTGCCTTCCAGGCCCATGATACACATGAGCCGCTGGATCCGCTTGCGCTTGACCTGATGCCCATTCAGGCGCAGCCAGTCGGTCATCTGCCTGGAACCAAAAAACGGGGTTCTCAGATACTGCTCGTCAATGATCCGCATCAGGCTTTGTTGAGAGGTGCGCGCCAAGTGTATTTTAGGGAGCCTCTGATCAAGCCATGAACTCGTATCTTGTGTTCAGAATATCTAGCTTCTGCCTGGGAAATCTCGGCAACTGCTCCATTCGTTGCTTTACCTCCTGCATTCATGCAGTCGTTCGCAATGGCCAGCTATCCCCCTACAGGGATGTAGGGGAGGAGCGATAGCTTTACGTGCGATTTGTGCATTGAATCTGAATATTCTGAGTCATAATCCACTTCGTCCAGACTTAATCAGAGGCTCCTTAGCCATAAGGATTGACGATTATTCAATAGCCTGAAAATTCATTTTTATTATCAAACGACCTTCAAAAAAGGTATCGATACTTACTTTTCCCGCCTGTAACATGGGGTGCATGTCCAGAGGATGTACCGGTTTCATTTCAGTAAAGCGTAGTCGATCTCCAGGATAGGTGACAGCAAAACTGACATGCAGCGGATAATAACCATCAAGAAATTTAAGATGGTAAGGACCACTGACAAGAGTAAAGGTCTTGTCTGGGTTTAGATAGAAAATTCCAACTTGTGCTGTGTTGCAGGCGAAGATCCACGATTTTTGGTTCATTGATCGGACTGCCAATCTGGCTGACCAGATAACAATAAGCTTCCTCTATTTCATCAAGCTCCTGCACCAGACTATCGGTGATCTGCTGTGCCACAATATTGTAGAGTTTGCCAACGTGGGTCACCGGGTTTTCCCCGCCGCAGCTTCCATGTTCATCGAGCGATAGGGCGTGATCAAACCATTGACCCGATTGCCACGGCCCACTTCACCATCATCGCCGGATTCGGCGGAAGTACCGGTTATCGTTAAATAGATGCTTTCTGCGGCAATATCATCGGCAGCATTGATGGTAACCATTACCTGCTTGTGCGTGGTCAGTTTCGTTTCATGTTCAACCAGAGAGGCAAGATGTAATTTTTTATCGAAATAGTCGTGCAGGCTTGAAATATAGCGATCTATAAAGGCACAGGCGATGGTCAGTTCAACTGTATCACCCCGGCGTGTGCCCATGACCTTGATGTCTTCACCGATTTCTGGATGTAATGATTTGATTTCGTTACTGTTGAGTTTCTTTTCTATCTGCAGAACAACACGTTCCAGTTCACTCAATGGTGCATAGCCCACACCACATGAGGTGTCATTGGCCAGCGCAATGCCAGTTTCTTTCTGACGAAGATAAAGTTCAACTAGATCCATTGAACCGGGTCGGATTAAGCAATGCAGTTTGATGTGTTGTGCGGGATCAAAGACGTGAAAATTCGATTCAAGCCAGTTTGAAGCACTATCGTGCATCAGTTCTTTAACCGGAACCCTGATGCCTTTGTATTCACAAGTCGCTCGTCCAGCCAGAAAGATTTCCATTGGAGCCAGTATCTTGCCACCGCCAAAGAGCGGTTGTGATGTGCCGCCCCATAAAAGGGCTTTATCGACATTATGATGTAACACCAGTCCAAAATGTTCGAGATAGAACTGGCACAGGGACCGGCTCAGCTCTTCAGCCAGCGCATCACAGATGGTATCGGGGTGGCTCATACCCTTGCGTTCCACGATTTCCACCGGTTGTTTGGCATACGGAATGGTATTGATAGCTGTAGTATTAAGTTGCTGCATAATGCAATTCTAGTCCAGATATTCTGTTGGTGATGCAATCCAGCCGAATAGAACCATTAGCATCACAATAACTGAATATATTACTGAAACAACAAGACTTCTTCTTATGCTGATGGTTGATCGGCTTTGATAAAGCAATCCTTCGCTGCCCCAATGTAGCAACAAAAAACCAAGCAGGTTGGTTAACCAGTAACCCAGGATAAAAGCAGGCAAAAATAGTTGCTCATTGATGAGTGAAAACGGCCAGGCAAACGCATATCCCAGCGGTACATTGACTACAAGGTCATTCCACCAGGACAAAGGTGAAAGAATAAAGCCAATAGTCACCAGTATCGAATTTTTTAAATGCTGCTTCATAACCATGCAGTTTACTTTGTCTATACTTAATACTGTTTCTGTGTCGCAAAGCAGTCGTACAACAGCTATGCTTAAAGTAGATTAAAGTTCCAAATGCCAGATCACTTGGTTAATAGCACATACATTCATGGTGGACTGGTATTTAGAATGCGTACTTAGATTAATAACAGGAAATTGTAAGCATGGCGAGACTGACAAGAATATTTTTCGTCATACCGCTATTGATAGTGGCTGCTTTTATGGGGCCTGCGGTTTGTGCCGACAGGCTGGATGGGCATATTATTCAACTTACCATCGAAGATGCCATTGGCCCGGCAACGGATGATTATATTGAACGGGCACTTGAATTAGCAAATGAGCAAAAGGCTGAACTGGTGGTGATTCGTATAGACACCCCCGGTGGGCTTGATACAGCCATGCGCGGGATTGTTAAAAATATTACCAATTCTTCTGTGCCTGTTGTCAGTTATGTTGCACCAACGGGTGCCCGTGCCGCCAGTGCGGGTACCTTTATCCTTTATGCTAGCCATATTGCGGCTATGGCGCCGGGTACCAACCTGGGCGCTGCGACACCGGTGCAAATAGGTGGGTTTCCGCAACCCACGGCTCCCGATAAGAAGGGGGTTAAGAACAGGGAAAATAATCAGGATAAGGAAAAAGACAGGGATGATAAACCAGAAACCATAGCCAGTGATGATGCGATGAAGAACAAGGCAATTAATGATGCGGTGACCTATATCCGTGGGTTGGCCGAACTCCATGGCCGGAATCAGGACTGGGCGGAAAAAGCAGTACGGGAAGCGGCCAGCCTGCCGGCAAGTGATGCCTTGAAACTGAACGTTATTGATATTATCGCTACCAGCATGGCTGATCTCCTGAAGCAGGTGGAGGGTAGAGAAGTTAAAGTGCAAGGTGAGAAACGCACCTTGCATACAACCGGACGGGTTGTTCAGCAAATTGAGCCTGACTGGCGTAGCCGTTTGCTGAGCGTGATAACCAATCCGAATATTGCTTATATTCTGATGCTGATCGGGATTTACGGCCTGATCTTCGAATTGTCCAATCCCGGTGCCATTGTGCCAGGAACTATCGGCGCCATCTCCCTGTTACTGGCATTGTATTCATTCCAGATGTTACCCATCAACTATGCCGGGATGGCACTCATATTACTGGGTGTTGCCTTAATGATAGGGGAAGCCTTTGAACCTAGTTTCGGTGTGCTGGGTATCGGCGGTGTTATTTCGTTTGTGTTTGGCTCGATCATCCTGATGGATACAGAGACACCCGGCTTTGGTATTGATATTTCAGTGATCATAACCTTTGCGGCAACCAGTGCCCTGATATTTATTTTTATTATTGGCATGGCGGTCAAGGTGCGGCGGCGACCGGTGGTGAGTGGACTGGAAGAATTGACCGGTGGCACTGCCATTGTGGTGGTTGACTTTGAGCGCAAGGGCACTGTGTCTATTCATAGTGAGAACTGGAATGCTATCAGCAATGTCCCCTTACACGAAGGCCAGCGGGTCAAGGTGATCGGAGTCAAGGGTTTAACTCTGGAGGTTGAACCTTTGGATAAGACAACAGAGGAGTCAGAACCATGACTATGACAGCGTATACCTTTTATATTTTAATTTCTTTTGTTGTACTGCTTCTGTTCAGTGCAATCAGGATACTACGTGAATATGAACGTGGTGTGATTTTCCTGCTGGGTCGTTTCTGGAAAGTCAAAGGCCCCGGCTTCATTATTGTTGTTCCGCTTATCCAGCAAATGGTTCGGGTTGATTTGCGTACTATCGTTATGGATGTGCCGAGTCAGGATGTCATTTCACGTGACAATGTCTCAGTAAAGGTTAACGCGGTGGTTTATTTCCGGGTGATTGAACCTGACAAGGCGATTATCCAGGTAGAGGACTTTTATGTGGCGACCAGTCAGCTTGCCCAGACCACCTTGCGATCTGTATTGGGGCAACATGAGTTGGATGAAATGCTGTCGGAACGTGAGCGACTCAATGCGGATGTGCAAAGTATTCTGGACCAGCAAACTGATGCCTGGGGCATCAAGGTCAGCAATGTTGAAATTAAACATGTTGATCTGAATGAAAGTATGGTGCGTGCCATTGCCAAACAAGCTGAAGCCGAGCGTACCCGACGTGCCAAGGTTATCCATGCAGAAGGTGAAATGCAGGCGGCCGATAAGTTACTGGAAGCAGCAAGGACCCTTTCGCAACAATCCCAGGCTTTGCAATTACGTTATTTGCAAACGCTGACTGAAATTGCAGGTGAGCGTTCCAATACGATTGTATTTCCTTTGCCAATGGAGCTTATTGAAGGCCTGATTAAAAAGGTTGAATAAATCAGGTTGCATAGATCGTTGAGTTTAAGAGTACTTGAAATGACTAATGGAGGCAGTAGTTATGAAAATACCATTACAGGTTACATTTCGTGATATTCCCCATTCCGATGCGCTGGAAGCGGATATTCGTGAAAAAGCTGCCAAGCTGGAAGAATACTATGATCAGATTATGAGTTGCCGGATTATGATTGAATCCCCACATGGACATCATCATAAAGGAAATTTGTATCACGTCAGGGTGGATATAACTGTGCCGGGTGATGAAATTGTTGTTAGTCGTTCACCTGATCAACATCATGCCCATGAAGATGCCTATGTAACGGTGCGGGATGCATTTAATGCCGCGCGTCGGCAATTACAGGACTTTGCCAGGAAACAGCGACAAAAGGTCAAACTTCATGAAGTTCCACCTCATGGTGCGATATCAAAACTGGTTGCTGATGAAGGCTATGGCATGATCCAGGCTGATGATGGACGTGAAATATATTTTCACCGTAACAGCATTGTTAACGGTGATTATGATGTGCTGGAAATCGGCAATGAAGTCCGCTTTACGGAAGAGGCCGGTGATGAGGGTCCCCAGGCAAGTAGGGTGCATGTGATTGGTAAACATCATATTGTCACATGAAATTACAGGTACAATCCGCTAAAGTGAAACGGATGCCGACAATAAACTATTGTGTATTCATGTTTTGTTGATTGACGCTAGTGTTAATAAATGATTCCAGTGCATCGACATAACTTGAGCCACTAATGATAAATCCGTCATTATGGCCGCCACGCATTTTCAGAAAATATCTGGGTTCGTGGGCGGAATTAAAAATATCCCGGCCTTCTTCGTAGGGAATAATGTCATCATCACGACTATGCGCCACCAGCACAGGACAGTGTATTGCTTTGACATATTCTTTAGTGTTGTACTGGAAACGACTGAGCAAACGCACCGGTAGAAAAGGATAGATGCGCTGCCCCATGGAATGGGCGGAACTAAAGCTGGATTCAACAATCAGTGCAGCCGGTGTATGCTGACTGGCCAGCCAGGCGGAGATTGAACCACCCAGCGAACGGCCAAAGAGAATAATTTTATTTTCTTTAATACCACGAGTTGCCGTTAAATAATGCCAGGCGGCTTCTGCATCCTGATAGGTTCCGGCCTCGGTTGGTTTGCCTGTGCTTTGTCCATAGCCACGGTAATCAATAATCAATATGTCCAGGCCAAGGTTATTAAATAGTTTGATGGAATCCAGACGGTGAGAAATATTGCCGGCGTTACCATGTAAAAATAACAGGGTTGCCTGTTTTTGCGTATCAGATGCCTTGCTATTTGGAATGAACCAGCCATGTATCCTGGTGCCGTCATCGGTAATCAGTTCTACATCCTCATAATCTAGGCCGATACTTTTTGGTGTGGTGACAAGCCCTCGTCCGGGTATATTGGGATAGAAAATCATTCCGGGCTGCATGAAATAGACTAAAGCACTGAATGCGACATAGCCTGCAATGCCAAGGGGTAATAATTTCCAGAGCCATTCCATCATATATAGCCGACATTGTTGGTTAATTTATAATGTGCCTTCCTGCCAGGATGACAGATAATGTTGTTGTTCCGGGGTCAGCGTATCGATATCAATAGCCATCGCGGCTAGTTTTAATCTGGCCACTTCCCGATCAAGTTCAGATGGCACATTATGTACCGTGTTTTCCAGTTTTGGTTTGCCTTTGCTTTTCAGGTTAGCCAGGTAAACAGCACACAATACCTGATTGGCAAAACTCATATCCATGACTGCAGAAGGATGGCCTTCGGCGGCGGCAAGATTGACCAGCCGGCCTTCTGCTAGCAGACGAAGTTTTCTGCCATCAGTGAGGATGTATTCATCAACTGAAGGGCGGGGACGATGTTGATTCATTGAAAGTGACTCAAGGGCAGGAATATTGATCTCGACATTAAAATGACCGGAGTTTGCCAGGATGCAACCATCTTTCATCACTTGCATATGGTGTTTATCCACCACATGCTTGTCGCCAGTAGCGGTAATAATAAAGTCTGATATTTTGGAGGCTTCAATCAGTGGCATGACCTGATAGCCATCCATGCTGGCTTCTAGTGCTTTTAAGGGGTCAACTTCAGTAACCACTACTTTGGCACCATGCCCTTTGGCACGCATGGCGATACCTCGTCCACACCAGCCATAACCAACAACAGTGAACGTCTTGCCTGCGAGCAAGACATTAGTGGCACGTATTATGCCATCCAGAGTGCTTTGGCCGGTGCCGTAGCGATTATCAAACAGATGTTTGGTCATGGCATCGTTGACAGCAATAATCGGGAACTGCAATGCGCCTTCCGTTGCCATGGCCCGTAAGCGAATAACACCGGTGGTGGTTTCTTCGGTTCCACCGATCATTTCTGGAATCAGTTCAGGTCTAGATTTGTGGATCTCACTGACCAGATCCGCGCCATCATCCATGGTAATAACCGGCTGATGATCAAGCGCGACATTGATATGTTGATAATACTGCTCAGTCGTTTCACTGCGAATGGCGTATACAGGAATTTTATAATGTTTGACAAGTGCGGCGGCGACATCATCCTGCGTGCTGAGAGGGTTGCTGGCACAGAGTACAATCTCTGCACCGGCAGCCTTGAGAGTTCGGGCTAGATTTGCCGTTTCGGTGGTAATGTGCAGACAGCCACTGATGCGAATGTTTTTCAATGGTCGTTGATGTATGAAACGTTTGGTAAGTATGTGTAATACAGGCATTTCCTGCCAGGCCCATTCGATGCGCCGTTTGCCTTGCTCGACCAGGGCAGGGGTCTTGATATCAAAGTTAATACTATTTTTCATTGTATTGTTCCAGAATGAAGATAAATCAAGTTTACCTTATATTCCTAATAATACTGTCTTTATTTCCATGCTCATTAAAATATAGACTGAGTTTATGAGGTTTTTTAATCCATATTTCTGTTAATGATCTAACGGCATAGATTAATAAATGATTCGGTCATATACTTGAATAAAACCTGTTAACAAATGTGTAATAATAGATACAAGGAGCATGTTATGACCAGTACGGGTAAAAAAACGGATTTTATTCGGCAAGGTGATCATCGTTTGCTACGAGAACTGGAACATGATCCTTATCATTCCAAAACCAAATTGAAAGAACCGACAGTCTGTCCAGTTTGCAGTGCGGTATACCATAAAGGACATTGGCAATGGGGTACGATACCGGCGGATGCACATGAAACGATGTGTCCGGCATGCCATCGAATTCATGACAAGGTGCCGGCCGGTTTTCTTACAATCAGCGGCGATTTTTATGTGCAACATAAAGATGAAATCCAGGCGCTGATTCTTAAAGTAGAAAAACGGGAAAAAAGCGAACATCCGCTTAAACGTATCATGGGAACGGAGACGGAGGATGGTGAAATGATTTATAGCTTTACTGATGCGCATCTGGCGAGAGGAGCGGGGGAAGCCTTGCATCATGCCTATAAGGGCAAACTGGATTATCAGTATACGGAGGGCGATATTATGCTTCGTGTTAGCTGGAAGCGTTAAATCGTTATACAAGCCCAATAATCTGGCGCCGACTATTTGCAGGTCGGAATGAGCAATACAGGGAATATACAATCATATGGACAAGGTTTCATGCTATAGGCATTGTCAAATTGCAACTTCTACGGGACCCACTACCACCTCTGCGGGCTCCGCCGTGGGAGGACGATTGGCCGGGGGGTAGCCAGGATCCCTCTGAGCTATGAGTTAACACATGAGCCGTTGCCTGCGAGAGGAGCGGAGCTGTTAAATCGGCATTGCGTCGAGAAAGCAAATTCCTATCCCTTGAACTCGTCTGACTGGAGATCCAGGAGGATCAACACGCTTCTCGACCTTCTGCACAATGGGTTATCTCGAACTCCAGTGTGGAGTGGGAGATGGAGAACCGCTGCGTTAATACCTCTTTGAGGGCTGCCTTGGTTGGTTCCATTTGACTAACATCTGAGGTCACCACATGCGCTTCCAGCGCGTTGCGGTATTCATCAAGCTGCCAGATATGGACGTGATGGACGTTGCTTACGCCGGCCACCTGCTGCATGGCATGGATGACATCATCGATAACAATATCTTTCGGCGTGCCCTGCATGAGGATGTGCAGGGTTTGTGGCAACATCGTGGCGGCCTGATAGAGTACGTAGGTGGCGATGAGCAGCGTCAGCAGCGTGTCACTCCAGTACCAGCCATAGAGCAGAATCAGGGCGCCGGCGATGATGACCCCGACCGAGGCCAGGGCGTCCGAGACGTTATGCAGGAAGGCGGCGCGGATGTTCATGCTGGTTTTGGACATATGGTAGGTGAGTATCGCCGTGGCTATATCCACCACCAGTGCAATTCCGGCAACGATGACCACCGTCCAGCCTTCGATCACCTGCGGTTCGAAAATACGCCATATCGCTTCATAGATGAGATAGAAACCGATCAGCACCAGTGTTACCAGATTGATGAGTGCGGCGATAACCTCGGCCCGTTTGTAACCAAAGGTCTTGAAATGGTCAGCGGGTTGCCGACCAATTTTACGCGCCACCCAGGCAATGAACAGTGAGCTGGCGTCGCTGAAATTGTGCAATGCGTCAGCGATCAGCGCCAGGCTGCCTGAGATCACGCCGCCGATCACCTGTGCCAGCGTCAGTAGCATATTAAAGGCGATGGCAATTGCCAAACGACGGTCGCCCATTGTCTCTACATCATGATGCTGGTGATCGTGATCCACCGGTGGCTCTTTGCTGAATGCATTAATACTCCCATATTACTTATAGAGTAGCGCTAATCCTCCTTATCTTTCGAATAGTACGCGGCGCGGGAAAACACCCCATACAGCACCGGCAGCACAAACCACTATGCCAGAATTCTGTCCCCGGAATTCGCTGCCTGTGATGCGTGGAGCTGAAGGTAATATCAGCGTAGTCCTCACAGTTCCACTTCCGGCTGCTGGTCTGTCAGCCAGTAGAAGCGGTAGGGCGGTATCACCAATTGCTCTTTGAACAGGGCTGGTGACTCGCCGCTGCAGAGGTCTTTGACCTGGCCGTAGCAGAACATGCCGCGGTTGCCGAGTTCGTTCAGGTTGATGTATTGGGGTGAGGCGTCGAAGTTGGCGACTACCAGCACCCGGTCGCCGCTCTGGTTGGGGTGGCTGCGCCAGAAGGCGAACAGGTGTGGGTTGTCGAGTTCTAGCAATTCGCGGTTGTTGAAGTCGGCGAAGGCGGGAATGCTCTTGCGCACCGCGATTATCTTCTTCAGGCCGTCAAAGATTTGCTGTTCGACAGTGCCGTGGCGTAGCCGCAGCTCGGCTTTCTGCCAGTCGAGCTGCGGACGATGCATCCAGCGGTTATCGCCGGCCTTGCTCTCATCCTGCAGAAAACTGCAGTCGTTGAGAGTACCGATCTCGTCGCCGTAGTAGAGCAGTGGGATGCCGCCGAAGGAGAGGATCATGCCGTGCAGTAGTAGGATCAGTTTGACAGCGCGCTCGATTGCCTCCGGATCGTCCTGTTCCAGTGCCCACTCCAGCCCCACCAGCGAGGCCAGCGAGCCGGAGATACGGGCGTCACCGGTCTTCTCATTGACGCCGAAGGGTTGTCCCTTGGCCTCAGAGTCGTCGTAGGTGCCGGTGAAGTAGTCCACCAGAAAGCGTCGGTGGGCGAGGGGTTCGTAACCGGCAAGGCGGATGTCCCGGTCATCGAAGCCGAGGCCGATGTCGTCGTGGCAGCGGATATAGTTGAGCCAGGTGGCGCGGTCGAGTTTGTCTGGCAGGTTGCGGATGCCCTGGTTGAGCAGCTTGGCATTGCGGGTGGCGACCGCATCCCAGAGTAGCGCCATGAAGGTGGCGTTGTAGGCGATCTCACACTCCTTGGCGATCACCGCATCCTCGCCGAAATATTTGATGATCTCTACCGGCGCGACGATCGCCTCGGCGATAAACAATACGCCGGGGGCGGTGACTTGGCAGCAGTCCTTCATCAACTGCAGGATCAGGTGGGCCTCGCGCTCATTCTGGCAGCTGGTGCCAATCTTCTTCCAGAGGAAGGCCACTGCATCGAGGCGTACGATGTCGGCCCCCTGGTTGGCCCAGAATAGGATGATGTCGATCATCTCGATGAACACCGCCGGATTGCTGTAGTTCAGATCCCACTGGTAGTCGTGAAACACGCTCATCACCCACTTGCCCATCGTCTCGTCCCAGGTGAAGTTGCCGGGCGAGGTCTCGGGGAAGATCTCAGGCATGGTCTCCTCAAACATGTCGGGCACGTCGCGGTTGCCGAAGATGTAGTAGTAGTCCTGATATTTTTGCTTGCCGCTGCGGGCCATCTGCGCCCAAGCGTGTTCGTCGGAGGTGTGGTTGACCACCACGTCGAACACCAGCAGCATCTCCCGTTTGTGCATGGACTCGGCCAGCTCGCGCAGGTCGTCGAGGTTGCCGACGCGGCTGTCGAGCTGGCGGAAATCACTCACCGCATAGCCGCCATCGCTGGCGCTCTCGGGGCACTTCAGCACCGGCATCAGGTGAACCATGTTGATCCCCAGCTCCTGCAGATAGGGGAGCCGTGAGCGGACCCCCCGCAGGTCGTCGGCGAAGCCGTCGGCATAGAGCGCCATGCCAACCCATTGCTGGCTGAGAAACCAGTTGTGCTCCTTCTCCCGTGCTATATCGCTCTGTTCCAGCTGCTTGCTGCGGGTGATGTATTGGTTGGCCATTACTTCCACCAGATTGATCATCTGTTCGGTGAAGTCGCTACGCTTGCCGTAGAGCAAGTGGAACAGGCTGTGGATGGCGTAGAAGTTGGCGCCGAGACGAGTGTAGAAGTGGCGCAGATCCTGGCGCCGGATCTCCGGCTTGAGGCGGTCGAGGATCTCGTTCAGTAGGGAGTGGGCGACCTGTTCGTACATGCTTGGCTTCTTTTATGTTGGGGTGGGGCAGGGTATCAGAGTCCCCACTGCTGTTTCAGTCTCTGGTAGAGGGCGGTATCCCGCACGGTTGCGCCACGCATGCCGACGATCAGCGAGGCAAACACCTGGGCGCGGCTCAGCATGCTGGCAAGATCCCAGTCCCTGAGCAGCCCCAGGATGCAGATGCTGGCGAAGGCGTCACCGGCACCCACTGTGTCGACCACCCTGGTGTCGCTGGTGGGAACGATCTCGGCGTGGTGCTGCTGGCTGTTCAGTGCAAACGCGCCCTGGCTACCGCGGGTGACGATGATCAGCTCGAGTTGATGGCACTGCAGCAGGTGCTCCGCTTTGTTCTGCAGGTTCTTGCTGCCCGGCAGCAGGGTATTCACCTCGTCATCATTGAGCTTGGCCCAGGTAGCGTCATCCAGCATCTGGTTGATCGATTCCGCATTCCACCAAGGGGGGCGCAGGTTGACGTCCAGGAAGATCGGGGCTGGATGGCTCTGTTTCAGACTGGCGAGGGCGCTGGCCGAGTGGGGCTGGCGTAGCGCCAGACTGCCATGGTAGATCAGGGTGGCCTCGAGCGGTGGTAGCGCATTGGCCTGAATGAAGTCATAGGCGCGCTCGGCGACAATCTCGAAGTGTGGCTCGCCATCCTGGATGGTCACCTCGACGCTGCCGGTGGGGTGGGCAGAGTCGAGCTGCAGCGCGGCGCTGCTCAACCCCCACTGCTGCATGGTGTCGCGGATCCGCCGCCCCAGCGAGTCGTCCCCCACGCGGCTGATGAAGAGGGGGGCTGCGCCCAATGCCTGCAGATGCCAGGCGACATTGAAGGGGGCACCGCCCAACACACGGCTGCCATCTTCAAAGCAGTCGAACAGCACTTCGCCAAAGATGATCGGGTGTGATTCCATTTCTGCCTCAGCTTATTGGGTGGTTTGTCTGATAACTCGGCAATCAAACATCGCGCCTGCTTGCACGGCCCTATCTGACTGGAGCCGGATCTAGAGATGACTCTCAACCCCCTCGATCAGTGGCTGCAACTCGGGGTGGAAGTGGGCGACGCCCTCCAGAATGCCGGCGCTATAGTTGCCATTCATGCCGAAAAGCCCGCCGCTGGCCAGGTAGAGTGCAGGGAGGGTACCGTTGATGCGACTGGCGGCGATCGCATCCTCTACCACTGAGGGCATGGCGTTGGCGACCAGCACCGAGGGGATCGGGCTCGCCAGCACCGGCAGATCGTTACCGCTATCACCGGCAAACAGGGTCTGATGGCGCGGGATGCCGAGATAATCTTGCAGGAACTCTACTGCATGCAGCTTGCTGGCTCGGCGCGGAAGGATATCGAGCAGGCCAACGCCAGCCGGCTCATCGACGCTGAGAATCAGGTTGGCGGCGACACCATACTGCTGAAAGCGTGCCTCTATCTTTTTCACCAACGACTGCTGCTCCAGGTGCAGTGGTAGATAGTAGCTGAGCTTGTAGCGGTTCTGTTTGCTGTGCTCTTGCAACCGCAGGTTGTCGAGATCACTCAGCAGCAGGCGTAGTGCCTGGTGATCGAGACCGTTCCAGTCGGGAGCGATCTCCTCCTGCCAGTGGGACCAGAGCTGCCAAGCTCCCTGTCGAAGGTCGTAGATCGTGCTGCCGACATTGCTGATGACAAAGTCGGGACGTGGCAGCAGATAGTTCTTGATCGCTTCCTGCACCAGACGACGATCGCGTCCGCTGACAAACACCAGGATCACTTCTGGCTGCTCGACCAAATGGGTGAAGCGCCAGCGTGCATCCGGTGATTCAGGCTCGACCCCGTTGGGCAGCAGAGTGCGGTCGAGGTCGGTACAAAGCAGCAGCGGAGTCGTCATCTGGTGCTCCCCTCGGGCTCCGCCAGCTGACAGCTGCGGAAGAAGTCGTAGTGCTGCAGCGCTTCGAGGATGCCCGCGGCGTAGGGGGCATGGGCGAAATAGATGCGTTCGGCGTCTTCCAGCTGCGACAGCTCCTCATGGTGGCGGTTGCCCACCACCACCGCCAGGGTATTGCCACGCATCATATCCTCGTCGGCGCCGGAGCCGCCGGCCACCAGGATGCGTTCCAGCGGGATGCCCCAGTGCGTCGCCATGAAGCGTAGCGCCAGCCCCTTGGAGGCGCGGATCGGCAACACATCGAGGAACTGGCCGAACGAGAGCACCACGTTGACCGAGAGCTCCTCCTGGTGCAGCAGCTGGTTGATCTCGTCGAGACAGGGCGCCTTCTCCGGATCGATGTAGTAGCTGATCTTGAAGTGGCTCTGTTCGACTCGCGGCTGCGGCTGCAGACCGGGCAGCGCGTTTAACACCCGGCGTACCAGTTGCGGGGTCCACTGTTTTTCGATGTGGCGGGTCCAAGCCGTGTCCTCGGTCAGTTTCGGCGCATAGTGGATGGCGCTGCCGCCGCTGGTGATCAGCACGTCTGGCTCCGGGATGTGGTACTTTTTCATCACCTTCAGGGCCGAGTCGAGGCGGCGGCCGGTGGCGATGCCGAAGGAGACGCACTTACGATTTTTTCGTAGCAGGCTGACCAGCTCCGCCAGTGATCCCTTATCACCCAGCAGATTTTGATCGAGGTCGGTAAAGATCGCCCGGTCGTGATAAAGCATGGGACGCCGACCGCGTGCAGTGCGCACCAGCGGTGGGGCAGTCTTCGCCACGACCGGCAGTACCATCTCCAGATAGCGCTGCGCATGGGCATTCCAGACGTAGTGTTCACGCACCCCCTGCAGGCCGAGAACCGAACGCTGCTGCCACTGCTCCCAGTCGAGCAGCACGCTCTTCAGGGCGAGGGCGATATCTTCCGGGTCGAGGGGGTCAATCAGCAGGCCATTCTGACAGTTGGCGGTGATGTCGCGGGGGCCGCCATCCTCAGTGGCGACGATCGGCAGACCGCTGGCCGCCGCCTCGATCAGGGTCAGACCGAAGGGCTCGGTCAGTGCCGGATTGACGAACACGCCGTTGGAGAGCGCTGCCAACCGGTAGATCAGCGGCACGTCATCCGCTGTGTGGTGTTTGGGGTAGGCAACCTTGCCATACAGGTCGTAGCGATCGATCAGTTGCAGCAGCTCCCCCAGCACCTCTTGGGCGCCGTTGTCCAGCTCGGCGATATCATCCCGATTGCCGAGCACCACCACCAGATTGGCCATCGCCTGTAGCTCTGGGTCTTGGCCGTAGGCGGTGAGTAGTGCGGCGATGTTTTTGCGTGGGTCGGGGCGTGATAGGGCGAGGATGATGGGGCGTTCAGGCTCGCGGAGAAAGCGCCCCAGTTCGTCGGCGATATGGGTCTGCCACTCACCACCCTGGGGGGGGTGAAAACGGGTCAGGTCGGTGCCAGGGGGGATCACCACCATCTGTTCGGGTTGGTAGTGGTCGTAGAGCTCGTACTGCTCTTCGATCTCCTGATGGGTGCTAGTGATGACCCGCTCGGCGGAGGCCAGGGTCATCTCCTCCGCTTCGATGCGCCGCGACATCCGGTAGCGCTCCTCCACCTCGGTGGCGCTGATGCCGCTGGCGAGCAGGCGGCGGCGCTTGACCCGGCCCAGTGAGTGGCCGGTGTGGATCAGCGGCAGGCCGAGGATGTGTGAGAGGCGACAGCCGATATAGCCTGCATCCGCATAGTGGCTGTGCAGCAGGTCGGGCAGCTGCTGTTGTTCATCGAACAGCCTGGTGGTGTTGTCGATGAAGCTGTCGAGATGTTCCCACAGCGCCTCTTTTGGGAGATAACCCCGAGGCCCTGCCTCGATGCGAACGATGCGTGCGCCGTTGCCCAGATCCTCCAGTGGTTGCGCATAATCCTGGTGCACGTCTGGATCGTCGACCAGGCGTGTGAGCAGGTCGACCCTGCCGACAGCAGGTTGATTGGCCAGCGCCTTGGCCAGTTCAACCACATATTTGGTCTGACCGCCGGTATCGGCATCACGGCCCAGTTCCAGATCCTCGCCCCGGATCAAGCCATGCACACTAATCAGACAGAGGTAGAGTGGTTTGCTGTTATCGATGGTGGCTCCTGAGCCAAGATGCGTCACTGACTGGTCTCACCTGTTCGACTTCCGCCCCGGCCGTTCTCTGGGAGCGTTTTCTGTCACTGATGATAGTCGAAATGGTATCGCTCACACCATAGAAGACGTTTTGCAACAGGCTCTTTTGCTGGGCTGCAGGAGTGTGGGACGCGTCGTCCCCTGGGAGGGCAACCGGCCCGACCCTGCTGTGTAGTGCTCAGGGGCCTCTTCAGCAGCTCGCTGCGCAGATGGAGACGTGGCAGGTGGGGCGAAAAAAGGTCTGTGTTTTTCTAAACGGGCATACAGTATGCCAGAGGACGCCGGAAGATTTCAGCAACAAATATGCCATTTATCTGCTAAGCGTGAGCCTTATCACGGCGCCAAATCATCCTAGTTGATCAGTTTGTCGGAAAAAGTAATTTTAATTCGCAGAAAAAAGGAAGAAAAAATCAACGATTAACCGGGTGATCGAGCATGGCATGGAGCACTTTTCAGCGGCAGATTTTTGCCCCGATTCTTTTCGCAGCGGTTCTCTTGAGTATTTCTATTGAGAGTCATGCAACCACCATGGCGGCGATGACAGGCCCTCTGGGACCTGGAGTGACCTATACCGACAGTTCCACCCCGGTCATCGTCAAGGCCGCCCAGGGAGGACAGCCCAACACCATTGTCTACATGCCGCCGGGCAGCCCGGCGCGTGGCAGCCAGTTTGGACCCTACACTTACGAACACGGCTTCATCTGTATCGGGCCTCCCGATGACGGGCCGAGGCAATTCCACTCCTGCCTGAACGATGCAGGCCTCACCTGGAACACCCAAAATGCCGGTGGCACCGGCGGCCCGGACGACCGTGAGGTGCGTGAGCATGCCGCTGCCCTGGGTTCCGACTTCGAGGAAATGGCGGAGCTGATCGCACCGGAGGCGATCCCCAACACGGTATTGCAGACCGGGCCTTCCCGTAATGGCGGGATGCGCACCGCCTACATTCGCAGCAACGGTATCAATGAGTTGGGTCCGGATGACCCCTTCTACCTGGTGGGTTTTAAGGAGATCGGCTTCTGGAGCGAAGTCAACAACATGGATAACTGGAGTCGAGGTGATCCGAATCTGTTTGAGGTGCGCGATCTCGCTCACATCTGGCACATGCACAATCCGACCTCGATCTGGGGCAGCATGACAGTGCCGAACCATCGCCTGATCTGGATCACCGCCGGCCCGAGCAACTATGGGCCGTTTATCCCGTTCAGCATCGATGATCCCTACATCCATGAAGCCTTCAAAGACAGTAGCTACGAAAGCTCGATTATCAGCAATCCCTATACGCATGAGGAGATTGCTGAGATCGAGGATCTGATCATGGCGCCGGATGGCGCGGTGATGGGTGACATCCGCGAGATTCAGCGACGCATCGTCGAGCGGCTGCCGATCATCCCCGCCGCGGTCCTGCTCACCAGCAGCAGCCTGCCAGACGGCAACGTGCTGGAGAACTACAGTGCTAGCCTGAGCGCCTATGGTGGCGCCAAGCCCTACAGCTGGCATCTGGTGGATGGTGCGCTGCCGCCCGGTTTGCTGCTGGCCGATGGTGTCATCAGCGGCCTGCCCATCGACGATGGCCTCTACCTCTTTACCATCGAGGTGGTGGATGCCAATGGTAACAGTGCCAGACGCGATCTCTCGATCAAGCTCAGTGACCCGGAATCGACCCTGTTGGAGGCGCGCTTCGATAGCGGTAACGACGGCTTCGTCTATCAGGACGACAGCTTCCGAGGCACCAGCCAGCCAGTCTATGCTGCCGGCATCTGGCAGCCTGCCGGCGGCACCAGTGGATGTACCCACCGAGCTGATCCTCTCATTCCGCTACAAGCTGAGTCAGAGCACCTTCTATGCGGGGAATGAGCTGGTTCAGCTGATGCTGAACCTCGACGGCGAACTGGTCGGTCTGGGCAGTGATGATTTTCTCGCCCAACAGCAGGCGGGTGACAATGCGCAGACCGATCAGTGGCACAGCGTTGAGATCAACCTAGGTAACCTGGCGATGGGCGAGCACAGCCTGATCGTCGGTGCCTACAGCGACAGGAAATCCGACCTGAACCAGACCAGCGCGCTGCGCTTCGACGACCTGATGCTGGTCTACGCCAACCGACGCCCGCAGGCGCAAATCTCAGCCAGCCGCACGCTTGGTGCCATCCCGATGGATGTGGGCTTCAGCAGCAGCGGCTCCATCGACACCGATGGCACCATCGAGAGCTATCTGTGGAACTTCGGTGATGGCAACAGCTCCAGTGATGCAGATCCGCTCCACATCTTCGAGAGCCCCGGCCTCTACAACGCGACCCTCACCGTTACCGATGACCAGGGCGCCACTGACAGTGCAACCCTTACCATCGAGGTGGCGGCGGAGGAGGATGTCGATCCGCCCAGTGAACCGACGAATCTCAGTGCGACCCCGATCAAGTCGGATCGCATCCAGCTGAGCTGGGATGCCTCCACGGACAACACCGGGGTGGCCGGCTACCGTATCTTTCGCGACGCGATAGAGATTGCGGATATTCAGGAGACCAGCTATCTGGACCAGGTACTCAGCCCGGCTACGCTCTACGACTACTGGGTTATCGCCTACGACGCTTGGGGCAATGAGAGCACGGAAGCCATGTTGGCGGTCACCACTGGTGATGCGCCGGCACTGGCCACTCTGAGCCTAACCCCGACCACACTGCTGGTTGAGGTGGGGGGCACCCGTCAGTTCGATGCCCAAGGCACAGATCAGTATGGTGACCCGATCATGGAGACCTATAGCTGGTCATTGACCGGAGGCGGCACGCTCAACCAAAGCGGCTACTTTCAAGCTGAAACGGTCGGTGAGTTCACCCTGACGGCAGCTTCAGGGGGCGTCAGCGCCAGCGCCGCGCTCACCATCATCCCGTTCAACGATCCCCCGGTGGCGCGCAACAGCAGCGTGACTACCGATGAGGACCAGCCTGTCAGCGCCAGCCTCGATGTGGAAGATGTCGACAATGAGCAGCTCAACTACCATCTGCTCACTGCACCGAGCATGGGAACCCTGGAGCTGAATCCCAGCACTGGCGCCTTCATCTACACCCCGGCGCTCAATGAGCACGGCAGCGACAGCTTCACCTTCAAGGCCGACGACGGCGAGAAGGAGTCCGGCATCGCCACTGTCAGCCTCACCATCACCTCGGTAAACGATGCGCCGCAGATCGTTCAGGGTGAGCAGCTCAATATGCCCGCCAGTGAGGATACCCCAGCAAGCCTGAATCTGAGCGCCACTGATGTGGACGGTGATGCGCTGAGCTGGTCGCTCCCAATCCCGCCTGAGCAGGGCAACGCCAGTGTCGATGCTGATGGTCTGGTGAGCTATACCCCCGCCGCTGATGCCAGTGGGACCGCCCAGTTCGTGGTCGAGGTGAGTGACGGCAGCTTGAGCGACCGCATCACCATCGATGTCACCATTACCGCGGTCAATGATGCACCCACTGTCAGCGGCGCTAGCCTCACCACCGATGAAGACCAGCCGGCCAGTGGCACCCTGAGCGGGACGGATATCGACAGCGAGGCACTGAGCTACCGTATCAGCCGACAGCCCACCCTGGGTAGTGTGACTTTGGTTGCCGAAACCGGGGCCTTCACCTACACCCCGACAGCCGATGCTCATGGCAGTGACAGCTTTGCGTTTGTGGTGAGCAATGGCGAGGTGGAATCTGAGCCTGCCGAGATTGCCATCACCATCAACCCGGTAAACGATGCGCCGCAGATCGTTCAGGGCGAGCAGCTCGATATGCCCGCCAGCGAGGATACCCCAGCAAGCCTGAACCTGAGCGCCACTGATGTGGACGGTGATGCGCTGAGCTGGTCGCTCCCAATCCCGCCTGAGCAGGGCAACGCCAGTGTCGATGCTGATGGTCTGGTGAGCTATACCCCCGCCGCTGATGCCAGTGGGACCGCCCAGTTCGTGGTCGAGGTGAGTGACGGCAGCTTGAGCGACCGCATCACCATCGATGTCACCATTACCGCGGTCAACGATGCGCCCACTGTCAGCGGCGCGAGCCTCACCACCGACGAAGACCAGCCGGCCAGTGGCACCCTGAGCGGGACGGACATCGACAGCGAGGCCCTGAGCTACCGCATTAGCCGCCAGCCCACCCTGGGTAGTGTGACTTTGGTTGCCGAAACCGGGGCCTTCACCTACACCCCGACAGCTGATGCTCATGGCAGTGACAGCTTTGCGTTTGTGGTGAGCGATGGCGAGGTGGAGTCTGAGCCTGCCGAGATTGCCATCACCATCAACCCGGTAAACGATGCGCCGCAGATCGTTCAGGGTGAGCAGCTCAATATGCCCGCCAGTGAGGATACCCCAGCAAGCCTGAATCTGAGCGCCACTGATGTGGACGGTGATGCGCTGAGCTGGTCGCTCCCAATCCCGCCTGAGCAGGGCAACGCCAGTGTCGATGCTGATGGTCTGGTGAGCTATACCCCCGCCGCTGATGCCAGTGGGACCGCCCAGTTCGTGGTCGAGGTGAGTGACGGCAGCTTGAGCGACCGCATCACCATCGATGTCACCATTACCGCGGTCAACGATGCGCCCACTGTCAGCGGCGCGAGCCTCACCACCGACGAAGACCAGCCGGCCAGTGGCACCCTGAGCGGGACGGACATCGACAGCGAGGCCCTGAGCTACCGCATTAGCCGCCAGCCCACCCTGGGTAGTGTGACTTTGGTTGCCGAAACCGGGGCCTTCACCTACACCCCGACAGCTGATGCTCATGGCAGTGACAGCTTTGCGTTTGTGGTGAGCGATGGCGAGGTGGAGTCTGAGCCTGCCGAGATTGCCATCACCATCAACCCGGTAAACGATGCGCCGCAGATCGTTCAGGGTGAGCAGCTCAATATGCCCGCCAGTGAGGATACCCCAGCAAGCCTGAATCTGAGTGCCACTGATGTGGACGGTGATGCGCTGAGCTGGTCGCTCCCAATCCCGCCTGAGCAGGGCAACGCCAGTGTCGATGCTGATGGTCTGGTGAGCTATACCCCCGCCGCTGATGCCAGTGGGACCGCCCAGTTCGTGGTCGAGGTGAGTGACGGCAGCTTGAGCGACCGCATCACCATCGATGTCACCATTACCGCGGTCAACGATGCGCCCACTGTCAGCGGCGCGAGCCTCACCACCGATGAAGACCAGCCGGCCAGTGGCACCCTGAGCGGGACGGACATCGACAGCGAGGCCCTGAGCTACCGCATCAGCCGCCAGCCCACCCTGGGTAGTGTGACTTTGGTTGCCGAAACCGGCGCCTTCACCTACACCCCGACAGCTGATGCCCATGGCAGTGACAGCTTCGCGTTTGTGGTGAGCGATGGCGAGGTGGAGTCTGAGCCTGCCGAGATTGCCATCACCATCAGCCCGGTGAACGATGCGCCGCAGATCACTCTGGGTGAACAGACCACCATTGCAACCGCTGAAGATACTCCGCTGAGCTTGGCTTTGAGCGCCAGCGACGTGGATGGTGACGCGCTGAGCTGGTCGATTCAGACCCCGCCGGGGCAGGGAAGCGCTACTATCGATGCGAGTGGCCTGGTGCGCTATACGCCTGATCCGGATGTGAATGGCACGGATGAGCTTCAGGTGCGCGTGATCGACCCCAATGGGGCAGTCGACAGCATCACCTTCCGGATCCTGATCGGTATCGAAAACGATATGCCGAGTGCCACTAGCGCCAGCCTGACTACCGATGAGGACAGACCGCTAGTGGGCACGCTGATTGCCAGTGATCCCGATGGAGATCCACTGCGCTTTATCATCCTGACGCCACCCAGCACGGGCAACCTTGCGCTGGATGAGCAGAGCGGTGCATTCACCTTCACACCGTCGCCTAACCTGCATGCTTCGGACAGCTTTAGCTTCAAGGTGAATGACGGCATGCTGGACTCCAGCCCCGCGACTGTCCGTATCGATATCCGATCGATCAACGACCGCCCGACAGTGAGCGGCGCCAGGTTGAATCTCGTTGAGGATGGTGTGGCCAGTGGCAGACTGCAGGCCAGCGACGCCGATGGAGACAGGCTCCTCTACACTCTTGTCGCTGAGCCTGCCAAAGGGGTGCTGAGCCTCAATGGCGCCACCGGCAAGTTCAGCTATACCCCGGCAGCGCATGCCAATGGTGATGATAGTTTCAGCTTCAAGGTTAATGATGGGCAGCTCGATTCCGAGATCGCCCAGGTTGAGATTCATATCAACTCGGTCAACGATGCCCCGCTTGCCTCAGCCGCATCGCTTGAAATAGATGAAGATGGTGCGATTCAGGGCACCTTGGTAGCCAGCGATGCCGATGGGGATGCACTCAGCTACAGGCTGATGAGTCACCCCACCAAGGGCAGTCTGCGACTCGATAGCAGCAGCGGTGAGTTCAGCTACACGCCGAAGGCTAATCTGAATGGCCGCGACAGCTTCAGCTTCAAGGTCAGCGATGGCAGGCTGGAGAGTGCTGTGGCTACGGTCAAAATCAGCATCAAGGCCGTGAATGACAGGCCGCTGCTGCAACGAGGCATCAACGGCCTGGTACTGAAACAGGGTGAGAGCCGCCGGATCCGCTTTGTAGTGCGGGATGCTGATCTGGATGATGAACACAGCTTCACCATCACCGAGAGTCGTCTTGGTAAGGTCGAACTCGATGCCAATCAGATGAGCTTCACTGCCAGTCAGGTCGGCAGCGAGACCCTGCAGGTCAGGGTGAGCGACACTGCTGGCGCTAGCAACACGCTGGATCTAAAGATTACCGTCAATTCGGCAGAGATAGCGGATGCCAACGGTGATGGCCTGAGTGATGAGCAGGCGCAGCAGCAGGGGCTCGATCCTGCCGCTGAGAATGCTGATTCCGACGCGGATGGGGTGCCAGATGCCCAGGAGTTGGGCGATCCTGAACATCCCAGTGACCGAGACGGCGACGGCATCATCGATGCTTTGGAGGTAGGCTTGGAGGCCTCCCAGGATTCGACCAGCCTCGCTTTTCGGATCCCCGCACCGACGGCTGAGAGGCTGGGCCTGCCAGCGTTGCAGGGGCAGGCGATCACAATCGCATCGAGTGACGGGCAGCGCCTGATCGCGCACAGCAGTGGGGAAACTGGCCTGCCGATCCTCAATGAGGAACAGGGCGTCGAAGATAACCGGCATCGCTTCCCGCTGGGCATCTTCGACTTCAGCGTCGAGGCCCCCAATGGCAGCGCCAGGGTGGTGTTCAGCTTTCCTGAAGAGGTCGACCTGCCCGCTGATGCGGTGGTGCGAAAGCTCGACACCAATAATCAGTGGCAGGACTACCCATACGCCACCATCGACCACGCCGCACACACCCTCACCCTCGAGCTAACTGACAACGATGGCTGGGACCGGGATCCAGCCGTAGGTGTGATCCGCGACCCGGTGGGGCTGGCAGTGGCTGAGGAAGGCACCAGTACGCAATCGACTAGCAGTGGTGGCGAGAGCGGTGGTGGTGGCAGCATCGGCCCGCTGTTTGGGTTGCTGCTGCTATTGCTACCGGCAGTGCAACCCCGGCGGCGGAGGGGCTGATTTTTCAGGCTGGCAGCCTAAGGGATCGGGATGGCGCAGCTCAGCCTTTCCCCAACAGGTCGATCAGCAATTGCCTTGAGAGATCCCGTCCCAGCTCGCCGATGGCGGTGGTGATAGGTATCCGCTTGGGGCAAACTGAGAGACAGACCTGGGCGTTGCCACAGTCGCTCAGGCCCCCGTCTCCCATGATTACATGCAGCCGTTCGGTCTTGCTGTAGCGCCCGGTGGGGTGTCGGTTTTTGTGCTGGACTTGAACCAGTGCGGCAGGGCCGAGGAAGGCACTCTGTTCGCCATACTGGGGGCAGGCCTCCAGGCAGCAGCCGCAGCTCATGCAGCGACTGTAGGCGTAGCTGTTGAGCCACTGCTGGGGCGAGATGCGCGGTGCCCGTTCGTGGATGTCGTAGGGGCCATCCAGGGGCACCCAGGCCTTGACCTGTTTGAGGCTGTCGAAGATGCGGCTGCGATCCACCAACAGATCCCGCACCACAGGAAACTTGCTCAATGGCTGTAGCCGGATCGGCTGTTCCAGCTCATCCACCAAGGCGGAACAGGCCTGGCGCGGCGTGCCGTTGATCAGCATGCTGCAGGCACCGCACACCTCCTCCATGCAGTTGTGCTCCCAGACTACCGGCTCCACCAGTTGGCCATCGGTGGTGACCGGGTTTTCGCGGATCACCATCAGCACTGAGACCAGGTTGTGCCCCGGCCGCCAGGGGATCTCAAATCCCTGCCAGTAGGGCGCCGACTGTGGGTTGTCGCGACGTTCGATCTGCAACCGAATGGGGGCTTTCATCGATAGTCCCTCGGCTCTTCTGGGGCGATGATGCTGAGATCCACCGCCTCATAGCTGATGCGCGGCCCCGCACTGTTGTGCTCGGCAATGGTGGTCTTGAGCCAGTTGTCGTTGTTCTCTTTCCAGGCCTTGCGATAGGCTTCAAACTCCGGGTCGCCGGGGAACTTGCCCTGCGGAATCTCAAGGTTGAAGGCCGGCTTGTAGTGGGAGCCGCGGGACTCGTCACGAGCCCGGGCGCCGGCAGTGATGACCCGCCCGAGTACGATCATGTCGTGCACCTGGCGAGCGTAGACCAGGCTCTGGTTGGCCCAGCCGCTGCGCTCACCGAGACAGAGCTTCCAGAAACGCGCCTCAAGTTTCTGTAGCGCCTCGGCTGCCTGGTCGAGGCCGGGATTGTCGCGCACCACGTTGACATGGGTGGCCATGATCATGCCTAGCTCCCGGTGTAGGGCGTAGGGGTTTTCTGGGCCGTTGGCCCGCATCAGTTGCTGGTTGATCTCAGTCTGCCGCTGTTGCTCTGCGCTGTAGTGGGCCTCATCGACGGTATCGCATCCCGATTCAATTCCCTGCAGATAGCTGGCTACCGCCTCACCAGCCACCTGGCCACTGTAGGAGGCGGAGAGCAGCGAGTTGGCGCCGAGTCGGTTGGCACCATGGTAGCCGTAGTCGCACTCGCCACAGGCGTAGAGGCCGGGGATGTTGGTGGCGTGGTTGCGCGGGCTGTCCCAGCGTATGCCGCCGCTGGTTGCATCTGTTTCGAAATCGATCCAGAGACCGCCCATCGAGTAGTGAATACCGGGGAAGATCTTCATCGGCTCTTTGACCGGATCGACTCCCTGGAACTTGCGGTAGATGTCGAGAATTGCGCCGAGCCGGGTCTCGATGAAGTCGGGGTCAAGATGGGTCAGGTCGAGATAGACTGCGTCCTCACCGCCGATGCCGTAGCCTAGTTCTCGCACCAGCTTCCAGATCGCCCGGGAGGCCACATCCCGCGGCACGGTGTTGCCGTAGCTTGGGTACCACTCCTCCAGAAAATACCAGCGGGCTGACTCGGGGATGTCGTTTGGCATGCGCTTATCGTGCAGATCTTTGGGTACCCAAATCCGTCCTCCTTCGCCGCGGGCCGCCTCACTCATCAGACGGGTCTTGTCCTCGCCCAGCATGGTAGTGGGGTGGAACTGGATGAACTCGCCGTTGGCGAAGTGCGCCCCCTGCTGATAGACACGGCTCGCTGCCGCCCCGGTGGAGTTGGTGGAGTTGGTGGAGCGGCCATAGATCAGCCCCAGCCCGCCGGTGGCAAGGATCACCGCATCGGCACGGAAGCTGACCACATCCAGGCTGCGTAGGTCCATGGCGACGATGCCGCGGCAGTTGTCATCAGGGTCTTTCACCAGGGAGAGAAACTCCCACCACTCATGCTTGCGGATGCGGCCGGCTACTTCCTGAGCGCGTACCTGCTCGTCGACCCCGTAGAGTAGCTGCTGACCGGTGCTGGCGCCGGCGAAGCAGGTGCGGCGTTTCTTCACTCCGCCAAACAGGCGCAGATCCATCAGCCCCTCCGGGGTACGGGAGAAGGTCACCCCCATGCGCTCGAAGGTGCGGATCAGGCCGGGGGCCGCCTCGCAGAGGCTCTTGATAGGCGGCTGATTGGCCAGATAGGCACCGCCCTTGATGGTGTCGAGGATGTGTTGCTCGATTGAATCATGTTCGCCCTTGCTGTCGAGCACCGCGTTGATCCCCCCCTGGGCACAGGCGGAGTGGGAGCGCTTTACCTCGAACAGGGAGAAGAGATCGACCTGCACGCCGTGCTCCGCCAAGGTCAGGGCCGCCCAGAGTCCACCCAGGCCACCGCCCACGACGATCACCCTGCGCTGCGCTCTCATAGGCTAACCGCCGGATGGATAAACCCCCAGATGCCGTGCAGGCCGATAGCGGCAAGCAGCAGGCCAACTCCCATGAAGAGGATAAAGGCGCGCCGTTGGGCCGCTGGTGAGGTGGTGATACCCCAGGTAATGCAGAACCCCCAGAGGCCGTTGGCCAGATGAAACACCGAAAGCAGCAGGCCGATAATATAGAGCCATAAAATCCAAGGCTGTAGCAGCAGCGTCTGCAGATGCCCGAACAGATCGGCGCTCAGGCTCGGGTTCGCAAGGGTCTGAAAGCGGGTGCCGCCCAGATGCAGCAGCAGAAACAGCAGGATGCCGATGCCGGAGATGCGCTGCAGCAGATAGAGCCGGTTGTGCAGCAGCGGATAACGCTGTGGCTGGGGTCGCATCTCGCTGGTGATCAACAGGCCGTAGAGAGAGTGAAACAGCAGGGGCAGGGTGATCAGTCCGATCTCGATAAACGGCAGGTAGTTCATCCCCTGCAGGAACCCCACTACTTTCTCGTTGTAGTGTTCCGCGCCGAAGCGCGACTGGGAGTTCTCCCACAGATGGAACATCAGGAAAAAACCGAGCGGCGCCACGCCAAACAGCGAGTGCAGACGGCGCAGTAGAAAGTGACGGTTGTTGATCGAGTGGCTCAACTTCCGGTTCTCAAGAAGGTTCCCAGTCCGATATGCTGGATGCTACTGGCAAGCAGCAGTCATTGCATGGATCGATATCAACTCAATGAACATTTTTCGCTGGATCCTATGTGAACGAAACGGTTGACTGGGATGATTCGATCATAACAATCTCAGGCATCGTTGAAACCGCTACCGAGGTAAACTGATGGAATCGTTGACGGAAATCGCCGCTTGGAGCAGCCAGAAGGGCTGGGTGGTCCAGGTCTTTCTGGTGATCTTCGCTGCCTTGGTGCTAGACCTGGTTCAACGCCGTCTGTTGAACCGCATGGCCAGAACCCTGGAGCGGACCCGTAACCCCTGGGATGACGCCCTGCTGCATGCCATGCGCAAGCCGCTGGGAATGTTGATCTGGACCCTCGGCATCACCTTCGCCGCCTATGTGGTGCGGGAGGAGACCGGTGCCGCTCTGTTCGAGCTTGCCGAGCCCCTGCGCAACATCGGTGTAATCTTCTGCCTAGCCTGGTTTTTGGTGAACTTTCTGCAGCAGGTGGAGCTGCGCTATGTAGAGCACCGCGAAGCTGAGGGCAGGGAGGTGGACCACACGGTGATAGAGGCGGTTGTGCGCCTGCTGCGCGCTTCGGTATGGATCACCGCCGCACTGGTCATGCTGCAGACTCTCGGTTTCTCCGTCTCCGGGGTGCTCGCCTTCGGCGGCATCGGCGGCATCGCGGTGGGTTTCGCCGCCAAGGATCTGCTCGCCAATTTCTTCGGCGGTATGATGATCTATCTGGATCGCCCCTTCAGCCGCGGTGACTGGATCCGCTCCCCCGATCGGAAAATCGAGGGCACAGTGGAGAAGATCGGTTGGCGTCTGACCCAGATCCGCACCTTCGACAAGCGCCCGCTCTACGTGCCCAACTCAGTGTTCGCCTCGATCGCAGTGGAAAACCCCTCCCGCATGAGCTACCGGCGGATCTATGAGACTGTCGGTATCCGCTACGCCGATGCGGGCAAGATGCGAGTGATTATCCAGGAGATAAAGGCGATGCTGCGCGCCCATCCGGAGATCGCCAGCGACCAGACCCTGATCGTCAACTTCAACGAATTTGCCCCCTCATCCCTCGACTTTTTTATCTACACCTTTACCAAAACCACCGATTGGGTCCATTTCCATGAGGTAAAAGAGGATGTGCTGCTCAAGGTACTGGATATCATCGAATCCCAGGGGGCGGAAGCGGCCTTTCCCACTTCGACGCTGCATATTCCTGACGGGGTGGTCCTGCAACAGGGGACTCGCGAGGGCTGACCCACTCACACCACATATTTTGGAGGCATCAATGGATGCAGCATTCTGGCTCGCCCGCTGGGAGCAGCAGCAGATCGGTTTTCACCAGACCGAGATCAACAGCCATTTGCAGGCGTTCTGGCCGCAGCTTGGACTAGAGCAGGGGGCGCAGGTGTTTGTGCCGCTCTGCGGCAAGAGTCGTGATCTGCTCTGGTTGCGGGCCCAGGGACATTCGGTATTGGGGGTAGAGATCAGCCATCTCGCCGTCGCGGCATTTTTTGAGGAGAACGGGCTGACCCCGGAAGTCTCGCAACAGGCTCCCTTTGAACGATGGGAGTGCGATGGCATCACCATCCTCTGCGGTGACTTTTTTGCGCTGTCGGCGGCGATGCTGGAGGGGTGTGTGGCGGTCTTCGACCGGGCCTCGCTAGTCGCGTTGCCGGCGGAGATGCGGTCGGTCTATGCTGCCCATCTCAACGCGTTGATGCCTCAAGGCATGGAGACCCTGTTGGTGGCTCTGGAGTATGACCAGTCCCTCATGGACGGGCCGCCGTTCGCGGTGCATCCAGAGGAGGTGGAAGCACTCTACGGGGAGCGGTTTGCTGTTGAAACTCTATATATGATCGACACTATCGATGAGAGTCCGAGGTTCCGCCAGAAGGGGCTGCAACATCTGTTGGAACGGGTCTATCGGCTCTCGCCGCGTTGAAGTCATTCCGCGGCGGATCGTGTTACTTCCAATCAAGCTCGGGAGATGAACTTTCCGGCGGTGGTGTTGACCTTGATCCGCTCGCCTGGCTCTAGGTACTCGGGCACCTGGACCTCCAGCCCGGTGGAGAGGGTCGCCGGTTTGGTACGGCCGGTGGCGGTGGCGCCCTTGATGCCGGGAGCGGTGTCGACGATCTCCAGGGTCACCGACTGGGGCAGCTCGATACCAAGCAGCTTGCCATCCACCAGCAGCGCGGTGATATCCTCCAGACCCTCGTAGAGATAGCCAGCCTGTCCCTCCAGCTCTTCGGGATTGAGACCGTGCTGACTGTAGTCCTCCAGATCCATGAAGATGAAGGTCTCACCATCCTTGTAGGAGAACTGCACCGGTTTGCGGATGCAGTCCGCCTCCTTGAAGAAATTGTCCCCTCTCAATGACTCATCCAGCTTCTGTCCTGTCTGCAGGTTGGTGAAGCGGATCTTATAGAGGGTTGAGGCACCACGGGAAGAAGGGCTCTTCGCCTCCACCTGACGCACCGCATGGGGTGCACCGTTGATCTCTACAATGGCACCTTTTTTTAATTCGCTTGCCTTGGGCACGGGCCTCTCCTGTTAGCCAGTTTGGGCGGCGATTATAACAGCGATCGGCCACCACGCAGCCGTATCCTGTTGGAAAGACCAGAGGTGGGATGGGGGAGAGAGAGACTAGCTGGCAGCTGTGCCGCCTTCATTGCAGCAGCGGGGCAGGGTAGTGTGTTGTGGCTTCAGGATCTGCCCTCGCAGGCGGTTTGGACGATAACAGGTGCAGCCCTTTAGCCCCGATCGCCATGCCTCTTCATAGATCGAGGCAAAATCATCGAAATTGAGCCTCTCCGGCAGATTGATCGTTTTTGAAATCGCTTGATCCACATAGGGCTGCAGGGCAGCCTGCATCGCCAGCTGTGCGTTAGGGGTGATCTCATCGGCAGTGGCAAACTGACATGGCAAGGGCTGGCCACCTTGCTGTTTTTGCCATTGCTGAGCCGCATAATCCGGCAATTCGTGCCACGCTTGCCGGCCATCCGCACCGCGGATCAAACGCCTTTGGGTCAGCGCAAAAATCGGTTCGATGCCGCTGGATGTGTTACCCGCTAGCAGACTAATACTGCCGGCTGGGGCGATGGCCGTAAGGTGGCTGTTGCGGATCCCCTGGCGGGCGATGGCGTCGCGGATCTCTGCCGGCAGGCGGCGGATAAAGGGGGAGGCGAGATAGGCGTCGCGCTCGAACAGAGGGAATGCACCCCGCTCTGCCGCCAGTTCGGTCGAGGCAAGATAGGCGCTGTGACAGATGGTCTGCATAACGCGGCTGGCCATCGCCCGGGCCGCCTCGCTGCGATAGTCGAGCCCGAGCATGATCAGGGCATTAGCCAGGCCGGTGATGCCAAGGCCGATGCGGCGGCTGGCGCGGGCCTGCTGACGTTGTTGCGGCAGGGGGTAGGCTGACAGATCGATCACGTTGTCGAGTAGCCGGACAGCAGTGGTGCTCAGGCGCTGAATCCCCTCAAAATCAAACGCTGCCTCGGAGCTGAAGGGATGCAAGACACAGCGGCTGAGGTTGATCGATCCCAGGTTGCAGGCCCCGTAATGGGGCAGGGGGATCTCACCGCAGGGGTTGCAAACGACAATCTGCTGGCACCAGGCTAGATTGTCCTCTTGTTGCATCCGGTCGATGAAGAGCACGCCGGGCTCGGCGTTTTCATAGCTGGCGTGCAGCAGTTGCTGCCAGAGTTGTCGTGCCGGCAGTCGCTCTATCACGACGCAACGCTGGGGGCGTTCGCTGCCGGGCCAGTTGCACTCCAGCCTCTCCTGGTGCGACTCGGCAACGGTTTCACTCAGCCCCTGTAGCGGAAACAGCAGCGGCCAGCTCTGATCCTGTTCGACCGCCTGCATAAAGGCATCGGAGATCAGCACTGATAGGTTGAAATGGGGTAGCGCCCCAGGCTGGCACTTGGCCTCGATAAAGGTGCGGATGTCAGGATGGTCGCAGCGCAGGGCCCCCATCATCGCGCCGCGGCGAAGGGCGTTGGCGCTGATGGCCTGGCTCATGCTATCCCATAGCTGCAGTAGCGCAACCGGACCCGCCGTGAATTGGGTGGAGCGCCTGGGCCGAAGACCCGCCGGTGGCAGGGTCGAAAAATCGAGGCCGATGCCACCTTCCTGCTGCAGGGTCAGGGCGCTCTCTTTAAGCGCATTGAAGAGCGGATCGAGGTCGCCATCCAGCTCTCCCATGACAAAGCAATTGAACAAATTGCTGGGTGTGACGCTGCCAGCACCTGCCAGGATTCGACCGCCGGGCAGGAAACGATAGCCATTGAGTATCTGAAAGAAGCGCTGTTGCCAGAGCGATTTTTTGTCGGCCTCTACCGTGGCGAGGGCGTGAGCCAGCCGGCGCCAACTTTGCTCAATGGTCTGCTCCCCCGATTGGCGATAGCGGGTCTGCCAGATGATCTGTGAAACCGGTATCGGCTCCATCGGTACTCTCCTGAACTAGGTGGTAGCCTCATAGACAAGTGTGAACCATTTTTTTCGATCGCTGCCGGTTGTAGCGAAGTGCCATTGATCCACCACTGAAAGCTAGCGATTGGTGTGGAGTGTTGGCGCAGAAAACACACCTCTCTCCTGCCCGTATGAGACCGTTTCTTGTTTAGAATCTGGTAATAGACTTCTTGATAACTTGCTGTTCCGTAAGGAATTACGGAGGTTTTTCATGTTGCTATTGTGGTAAACCCTAGTACCGATTCACATATCTTCCACTGTTTTCTTTTGAGTGAAGGGAAGAGAATTTAGCGCAGCCATAAAAAGTGCCCATCTAGAGGCAGAGGTTGGCGTTTCATTTTGATGGTGCGAGCAGAAAAAACATCCCGCATCAGATTGGTGAGACGCATTGGATTCCACCTTTCCCTGGAGGAAATAATGTTAGATAGAAGCAGAAAAGTGGTTGGTATTGCCAGTATCGCTGCTGTGTTGGCAGCATCCCTGGTTACGGCTCCAGCCATGGCTGCAGGCGCAGCCAGCGCAATGGAAGAGGGCAAAAAACTTGCCTTCAACCGCAAGAAAGGCAACTGCCTTGCCTGTCACCTGATCGAAGGCGGTAAGGCTGCCGGCAATATCGGTCCGCCGCTACTGGCGATGAAGGCCCGTTACCCCAACAAGAAGGATCTGCATGACCAGATCTGGGATGCGACGGTTAAGAACCCAGAGTCACCGATGCCTGCTTTCGGCAAATATGAGGCCCTGTCGGCTGCAGAGATCGACAAGATCGTCGATTTTATCTGGTCTTTGTAAGCGGCCCAGTTCGGAGGAATAGTGATTATGATCAAACTGTTAAAAACGATGGCCGCGCTGACGATTACAGGTAGTGTCGCATTCTCTGTGCAGGCGGCCAGCCCCGAAGAAGATCTGAAGGCGTTTCAGAACCACTTCAAATGGCGTTTCCCCGGCGTGCCGACTGAAGAGTATGTCAATGGTGTCTATGCCATCGACAAGATAGGCCGCGAGAGTTGGGAGGCGATCGAGGAGTTTCCCCCATATGAACCCTTCATCGATGCTGGTGAAGAGATGTGGAATACCCCTTTTGCCAATGGAAAAGGCTACAAGGACTGCTTTCCCAAAGGTCCTGGCATCAAGGGCGACTATCCGCACTGGGATAAAAAGAAGGGTATGGTGATGACCTTGGCTCTGGCGCTTAATGAGTGCCGCAAGGCGAACGGCGAGAAGCCGCTGAAGTATAAGAAGGGTCCGATCAACGATATCCTTTCTTATATAGCCTACGAGTCTCGCGGGCAGGTCACCAATGTAGTGATCCCCAAGGATGATCCTAAGGCGCTTGAGGCCTATGAGAAGGGCAAGAAGTTCTACTACACTCGCCGAGGTCAATTGAACTTCTCTTGCGCTCACTGCCACCTCCAAAATGCCGGCATGAACATCCGCTCCGATGTGCTGAGCCCTGCATTGGGTCACACCACTCACTTTCCGGTCTATCGTTCCAAGTGGGGCACCGTCGGTACTTTGCACCGTCGTTTCACCGGTTGTAACAAGCAGGTGCGTGCCAAGCCCTTCAAGGCGCAGGGTGAGCAGTATCGCAACCTGGAGTACTTCCTCACCTACATGAGCAACGGTCTGCCACTAAATGGCCCCGGCGCACGTAAGTGATTAGAGGTTTGATAGATGCGAAAGCAAGCAACAGAAAAAAATCGGAGTGGGATGATGCAGAAGCAAATCTTCGCTAGAGTAATCTTCGCCTCGGCACTGCTCGCGCTGGTGGGGTGTGCGACAGCCAGTGCCCCGAAAGGTGACATGGCGGCTGGTACGGCTGCCGAGGCCAAGGCGGCAATCGCAGCCGCTGACAAGGCACGCAAGAAAGCGGCCGGCGTTGAGGGCGAGTGGCGCGACATCGGCAAAATGTTGAAGAAGGCCAAGAAGGCGGTCGAAAAGGGTGACTATGCTAAGGCAATGAAACTCGCTAAGAAGGCCAAACGCCAAGGTGAACTGGGTTATCAGCAGGCAGTTTCCCAAAAGGAACTGAAAATGCCGTCTTACCTGAAGTATTGATAACAGGCTTCCTGCAGGAGGAAATGCATAATGAAACATGCCAAGTCATTCGTGACACTCGCCCTGGGGCTTACTCTCTCGGACCTCGCCCTGGCTGATTCGGGCACCCACATCAGTGCTGGCCTGGAGTCTGTGGAGGTTCAGCACAAAACTAAGCTAGTCAAGATCGAGCGAACCGGCGATAAAAATTCGGTCATTCCAGCTACCTACGCTAAGAATGGCCGTCATTGCCCACCATTCTGTGTGCAGCCAATAACGGTCGCCCAGGGGGTGGAGACTATAGGAGAGCTGGAGCTGCTCGGCTATCTTAAGCGGATCGGTAGCGGTGATAGGACCGTGTTGGTAGTCGATTCTCGCAGCCCGGAGTGGCTTGCCCGCGGCACCATCCCCGGTTCGGTGAATATCCCCTGGAACCTGATCAGTGTTGACATGGCCGGCACCTTCGCGGTCGATGCTGAGGCAGAAACGCTCGCTACAATTCTGAAGGATCAGTTTGGTGCCCATCTGAGCAATGGCCAATGGGACTTCCGCAATGCCAAGACTCTGGTGCTCTTCTGCAATGGTCTCTGGTGTCCGCAGTCTGGCAACAACATCAAGACCCTGATTCGCCTCGGTTACCCGACCTACAAACTGAAATGGTACCGTGGTGGCATGCAGGATTGGGTCAGTGCTGGTTTGACCACTGCCAATCACTGATAGGGATCCGGCTGGAAAAAGCGACCCGACCGGCTCTGTCGGTCGGGTTTTTTTCTGTCCGGCGTATGCGCATGCGAGTTTGCCGCTGAACACAGGGAGTGCATGAATGCCATCATCTTCAGCCCAAAGCCTGCAGGCAGATCAGCTGCTGGTCGATATCGCTGATTATGTCTGCCACTATCAAATCACCTCCGCCCGTGCCCTGGATAACGCCCGTATCTGCCTGATGGCGGGGCTGGCGGCGGCGTTGAATGCACCGCGAGACCCTGAGGCAGCAAAACTGCTGGGGCCGGTGGTGCCGGGCACCTTGGTGCCCCATGCTGCCCGAGTGCCCGGCACCCGCTTTGAACTCGACCCGGTAAAAGCGGCCTGGGATATTGCTCTTCTGGTGGATTGGGCGGGTGACGAACAGATCTGCGCTGGCGGCGGTAGTCTTGCCTGTCTTGGGCCGATTCTCAGCCTTGGCGACTATCAGAGTCGCAACGCCGTGGCTGTGGCCAAGGCACCGAAAATAATTGAAGACCTGCTTCATCGCCAGGTCAAGGCGATGGAGATCCAAGGCGTGCTCGCGCAGGACGACCCCATCAGTGAGCAGGGGCTAGATCCGGTCTGCCTGCTGAAGCTGGCCACAGCTGCGGTCAGCGCGACCATGCTTGGTCTCGATCATCGCCAGGTGGTCGATGCCTTATCCCTGGCCTGGGCTGACGGGGCCTCGTTGCAGGTCGATCGGCACAGCACTAGCAACAGCACTCGGCAAGGGTGGGCCGCAGCTGATGCAGTCAGTCGCGGCCTGCAGTTGGCGATGCTGGTAGAGCGGGGGGAACAGGGCATTCCGCAGGTGCTGAGTTGTCCTAAATGGGGTTTTCAGGATGCACTTTTGGGCGGCGCTCCGATCAAGCGCCAACAGGCCTACGCCAGTCAGGTGATGGATGAACTGCTCTCCTCCGGTGGACAGCGGCAGAGGCTGGTTGCAGAGATTGAAAACCAATTCTGGAAGGCACTGAAGCTGCGTTTTGCCGAACGCCGGGCGTGTGGAATCTACAATCTCTGCCTCAATATTGGGGATCTGGAGACAACATCGGTCGATCAGTTTATTGAGATGCTGGTGATCTAAGGAGCCTCTGAACAAGTCATAAACTCGTATCTTGCGTCCAGACTTGTTCAGAGGCTCCCTAACTGTATTCGATAGCGATGATGCAGTAAGCGGTTATCCCGCCGGGCACTGCGATCTCCACCTCATCATCCAGCGAACGTTTCATCAGCCCCCGCGCCAGTGGTGAATCCATGCTGATATAGTCGGCCTGATGGTCGATCTCATCAGGGCCAACAATCCGGTAGCGATGCGTCACGCCCTGCTCATCTTCAAGGGTCACCCAAGCGGCAAAGAAGACTTGCTGGCGGTTGCTGGGGGGCTGTTCGACCACCTTTAGCTCGGGGATACGCTTCTGTAGATAGCGGATGCGCCGGTCGATCTCCCGCAACTCCTTCTTGCGATAGATATACTCTGCGTTTTCCGAACGGTCCCCCTCCGCTGCCGCTGCAGAGAGCGCCTTCACTACCTCCCGCCGACGTTTCCAGAGCCCCTGCTCCTCGGCAAGCAGGCGCTGATGGCCATCAGAGGTGATATAGGGGGATTTGGGCGGGGCAGGGGGGCGGTATCTTCCCATCGATCTCAGTTTCTGGTTGATCTCCAGAGGGCATTTTAAGGGATTCGCGGTGGTTTTTGAGTAATCATCCTCATCTGTGGTGACGCCGTACCGAAGAGTGCGGATTTGTCACCAATCATTAACCACCCTATGGGATAAACTGCCAGATGATTTCGTCGTGAACCTCAGGCAAGAATCTCAGGATGAATAGAATAAGGATGCGGATTAGAGCTTTAGCAATATCGATGATCGTGCTGATGACTGCCGGGTGCGGCGGCAGCAGCGGCGAGGCGGTGGTCACCAACAGTGGCGACCTGTCGGACATCATCCCCTACCAGACAGCAGGCCGCTACAGCTCGGTACTGAAGGGGTGTGTGGATATCGACACGATCCTTTCATCCTGCCTGCTCAGCGAGCTGCCGCTGATCGGTCAGCAGAGCGACAACCCCGATATTGCCACCATCATGGAGCGGGTTCTCGTTTCGCACCAGTGGATGGGGCAGCGTTTCGAGGCGGCGCTAGCGCTGCTCCCGGTGGAGACACTGAAGCTGTTTCGTTCAGTCACTGCCATCGTCATCGACAGCGACATCCGCCCCTCCCACTACCGCACCAGTACCGCGGCGATCTATCTCGATCCGGCCTATCTGTGGCTGACCAATGCGGAGAAGGCCGACATCTCCAAACAGGAGGACTATCGCACCGATTTTGGCGCCGATCTGAGTTTCGACTACCTCTGGCGTTATGTCAGCGGCAGTAGCTATGCCTACGAGAGCTATGACCTGAATGGCACAGAAGAGCGCACCCTGGACGACATCAGACTGCCACTATCGCGTCTGCTCTACCATGAACTGGCCCACGCCGCCGACTTCGCCCCGCCGGACCGGATCGCCAGCCTCAATCCCAGCATCTCGGTCTATGAGACGATCCGCAGTGTTGAGAACGACTGGCTCTCCAATCGTCTCTATCGCCAACAGCCGTTAGTGTCACAGGAGCTGGATAGTATCGCCAGCGTACTCTATGACGGACAGACCGCCGACCAGACACAACAGCAGATGGAGGCCGACTACGCCGGCGCCTTACTACAGAATGATGGCGCCAACCACCTCTATAGCTACTACACCCAATATGAGGATCTAGCGATGCTGTTTGAGGCCGCTCTCATGAAACACTACGACGACATCGATATGGATATCGCTTTCGCTGGCAAACCGGCGGCAGAAGAGCCTGTTTGTGAGGACTATCTGGTCGGCTGGGGCGAGCGCAACCGGATTGCTGCTGAATCAGTTAAGGGTCGGGCCGAGTTCGCCGCCGAATCAATCCTGCCCGGCGCCACCGATTGGTCAGTCTTCTTTGCAACAATCGTGGGTATGCCTCAGTCGATGGTGGTAGGAGAGGACTGGTGCGCCAATCTGACATTGGGAACGGGTGCCAGATCAATCCGCGATGATGCGGCCCTCCAGAATTTGGCAAAACGCCCAATCAATCCCCAGGACCGCATGATTCCTTAATAATCATCCAAAATTTTATCCGCAAATGACGCAAAACATGCGAGGAGTGGGTCACTCTGGCGAGGCTAGTTCGTTGCTATTGGCGTTTTTGGCGGGACTAACTTCCCATGATCAACCTGTTACCCCCCGTAGCGCCAGCAAGGCAGTGCCATAGGCGGCCTGCTGCTGCGCAGAGCGAATCACCGGTACCCCCAGTTGCTGCTCGCGAAACGCCAGCCAGGGTTGATTGGCGGCACCACCACCGATCGAGAAGATCCGCTTTGGTGGAGGAGCCCCCAGGCGCTGCAGCAGCGCATATCCCTCCACCTCGATGCGGGTGATGCCCTCCAGAATCCCCTGAAAGAAGCGCAGATCCTGCTCAGGTCGAGGGCTGAGATGGGCTGGCTTCTCCGGGTCGTTGAGCGGAAACCGCTCGCCAGGCTGGAGCAGCGGATAGTAGTCGAGCCCGGTGGGCTGGGCGAAATTGAGCGCCTCGCTGAGCTGCCCCATCTGCTCCTGGCTGAAGTGGGCGGCACAGACCGCGCCGCCGCTGTTGGAGGCCCCGCCAACCAGCCAATGATCCCCCAGCCGGTGGCTGTAGACGCCATACTCTGGTGCAGAAACCGGCCGCTCGGAGAGGATCTTTAATACCAGGGTGCTGCCGAGTGAGGTTACCGCATCGCCGATCTCTGATGCACCTGCGGCCAGTGTCGCGGCATTGCTGTCGGTGGTGCCGCTGACCAGGCGGCAACAACCGGGGATGCCGGTGGCCTGAGCCGTATCATCGCTGAGTCGCCCGGCAATCTCGCCCGGCTGACGGACCTGCGGCAGGGCATCGAACGGTACATCTAACCGCTCCAGCCACTCCGGCCATTCCCTTGTCTGCGGATCAAAACCCAGCTTCAGGCAGTTGTTGGCGTCACTGATGCCAAATCGGTCGCAGAGCCGGCCAAGAATCCAGTCGGCCTGATGCAGGGCGAGGAAGGGCTGATCGCCGATCTTCCGCTGCAGATGCAGCAGTTTAGCGAGGCTTGATGAGGCGCTATGCACCGGGCTCGAGGCCGGGGCGACAGCCGCAATCCGGGGAAGCTCCGCCCGGCTGCGGCTGTCGTTATACATCAGCGCAGGGGTGAGCGGCCGGCCCGCCGGATCGGCGAGCAGTAGGGTGGCGGAGGTGCCATCCACTGCGATGGAGCGGATGCTATGCTTATCGAGCCGCTCCCGCAGCACCAGCAGAACCTCAAGGCTAGCCTGCCACCAGAGTTCTGGATCCTGTTCGCTGGCGGCTGCAAAAGGGTGTAAGGGAGAGGACAGGTCCACCGCGGTCTCCGCCACCACCCGACGCTGGCCATCGATGGCAATGCCCCGGCAGCCGGAGGTGCCAAGGTCGATGCCAATGTAGCAGGGGGCGTCGATCTCAGGGGAGCTGAACGGCAATCGGCGGCTCCCAGCCATCGGCCCTGTGCTCCGCAACCACCGTCGTATAGACGCCGCCGCGCACGTTGAAGTCGGCGGTCAGACGCATAAAGCGCGGTCGGGTCGCTTTCACCAGATCCTCCAAAATGTGGTTGGTGACGGCTTCGTGGAAGGCCCCCTCATCACGAAACGACCAGACATACATCTTCAGCGATTTCAGCTCCACGCAGAGTTGGTCGGCCACATATTCAAGGGTCAGCTCGGCAAAGTCAGGTTGACCGGTCTTGGGGCAGAGACAGGTGAATTCAGGCACCCGGATGCGGATCGTGTAGTCGCGCTCCGGTTGCGGATTGTCGAAGGTTTCCAGCTGTTTGCTCGGTTGGCTCGGCATCTCGGTTTGTCGCCTCGGTTAAGAATCGGCGGAGATTATACGAAACTCCGGCCGGTGTCAGAAGTAATGGGAAAATATCTATAAAAAACAGTTGGATATGAATAATGAATTGACAGCCTGGCAGGCTGTACAAGCCTGTATCAGCGGCTGGGATTAGTGTATCTTAGCCGCCCATGCGACTGGAGAAAATCAAACTCGCCGGGTTCAAATCATTTGTTGACCCGACTACCGTGCCGATGCCAAGCAACCTGGTGGGCATTGTCGGGCCCAATGGCTGCGGCAAATCCAATGTTATCGATGCGGTGCGCTGGGTGATGGGCGAAAGCTCCGCCAAGATGCTGCGCGGCGAATCGATGGCGGATGTGATCTTCAACGGCTCCAGCTCCCGCAAGCCAGTTGGCACCGCCACCATCGAATTGTTGTTCGACAATGCCGAGGGCCGCGCCGGCGGGCAGTATGCCCAATACAACCAGATCTCGGTGAAGCGCCAGGTCTCGCGGGACGGCCAGTCGAACTACTATCTCAACGGCACCCGCTGTCGTCGCCGCGACATCACCGACCTGTTCCTCGGCACCGGCTTGGGGCCGCGCAGCTACTCGATCATCGAACAGGGCATGATCTCACGACTGATCGAGGCGCGCCCGGAGCAGCTGCGGGTCTATCTCGAAGAGGCCGCTGGCATCTCCAAATACAAGGAGCGGCGGCGCGACACCGAAAACCGCATCCGCCATACCCGGGAGAACCTGGAGCGGCTGGAGGATCTGCGCGGCGAGGTGGCGAAACAGCTGCAACACTTGCAACGCCAAGCGGCCACCGCAGAGAAGTATCAGAGCTACAAGGCGGAAGAGCGCCAGCTCAAGGCAGAACTGCTGGCACTGCGCTGGCGCAGCCTCGATGAAGAGCTGCAGCAACGTGACCGCTCCATCGCCGAGATGGAGAACCGGCTCGAACAGGCACTCACCGAGCAACGCCGGCTGGAGGCGGGCATCGAGGCCCACCGCGAACAGCACACCGAGGCGAACGACCTGTTTAATGAGGTACAGGGGTGCTTCTACGCCATCGGCGCCGAGATCAACGGCCTGGAGCAGTCGATCCAGTTTGCCCGTGACGCGCGTCGTCAGCAGCAGCAGGATCTGGAGCAGGTGGAGCAGACCTGGCAAGAGTCGGAGGCGCATCGGGCCCAGGACCAGTCGCGACTCGAAGAGCTCAACGAAAATCTGCTGCGGGAAGAGCCGCGGCTGGAGGAGGCGCAGGCGCTGGAAGAGGAGGCTGCGCTTGCCGTGGCCACTGCCGAGGAGGCGATGAACGCCTGGCAGTCGCAGTGGGAGGCGTTCAACCAGCAGGCGGCGGAGCCGGCCCAGAGCGCCCAGGTGGAGCGCACTCGGATCAACAACCTGGAGCAGCGCGAGCGGGATCAGGTACGTCGACTGCAACGCTTCGACGAAGAGCTGGCGGGCCTCGATGAAGGGCCGCTGCAGCAGGAGATCGCTGACTTTGAGCGGCAGCAGCAGGAGCAGCAGGCCCGCGCCGAGGTGGTACAGGAGCAGCTGGACCAGACCATGCAGCAGATCGGCGAGCAACGCGACGCCAATCGCCAGCTGGCGCAGCGGCTCGACGAAGTCCGCGCGCAACTGCAGGGCGACAAGGGGCGGCGCGCCTCACTCGAGGCGTTGCAGCAGGCCGCCTTGGGCAAGCAGGGAGACGCGCTCTCCGAGTGGCTGGAGCAGAGTCATCTGAGTAGAGCGGCCCGTCTCGCGGAGCAGTTGGAGGTAGAGTCGCGTTGGCAGCGGGCAGTGGAGATCGTATTGGGATTCCACCTGCAGGCGGTCTGTGTGGAGAACCTCGACGATTTGAAAGAGGCATTGGCGGGGCTGCAGCAGGGTGCCTTGAGCCTGCTCGATCAGACTTCGGTACCGCCCGATGCGCCGGAGCCGCCGGGCGACAGCCTGCTGGGGCGCATCCGCTCTCCCTGGCCGTTGCAGAACCTGCTCGGCGGGGTGCGTCTGGCAGAGGACCTTGATACCGCCTTGATGATGCGTCGCGGTCTGCGCAGTGGTGAATCAGTGATCACCCCGGAAGGGGCCTGGCTTGGACCAAACTGGATCCGTCTCACCCGTGAGGAGGATGAAAGCACCGGGGTACTGGCCCGGGAAGAGGAGCTGCGGCGCTTGAGTCAGCTGCTCGAGCAGGGGGAGGCAAACGCAGCCGAGCTGGCCGAGCAGAGCGAACAGGGCAGTAGCGAGCTACAACGGATCGAACAGCAGCGTGAACAGCTGCAGTCCAGTTTTAACGAGATTAACCGCACGCTCTCCGGGATCGCCTCGGCATTGAGCGGCAAGCGTACCCGTGCCGAGCACATCAACCAGCGCCGTGAGCAACTGCATCGCGAGCAGCAGGAGATCCTGCAGCAGATCGAGACAGATCGTGAAGAGCTGGAGCTGACCCGGCAACGGCTGCACAGTGCGCTGGAGTCGATCGAGACCCTGGGCAACCGCCGCGAGTCACTGGTGGTGGAGCGCGACGGGTTGCGCGAGGCGCTGACCCAGCTGCGTGACCGGCTTAATCAGCAGCGCGCCCAGAGCCACCAGGCCGCACTGCAGATCCAGTCGATGCGCACCGCACAACAGTCGCTACAGCAGAATCTGCAGCGCATGAGTTCACAGTTGGATCACCTGGCACAACGCCGCGAGGAGCTCAGAGGCACCCTGGCCGCAGCCGAAACCCCGCTGGAGCAGCAGGGCGAGGCGCTGGAGGAGAAACTGGTACAGCGGCTGGCGGTGGAAAAGGAGCTGAGTGAGGTGCGTGCCAGCCTAGAGCGGGTCGACCAGGAGCTGCGTGAACTGGAGCAGCAGCGCCAGCGCATCGAGCAGGCGGTACAGACGCGCCGCAGCGAACTCGATCAGGGTCGTCTGCAACGCCAAGAGGTACTAGTACGCTGCAAAACGCTGGAGGAGCAGCTGCGCGAGACCGACCAAACCGCCGAGGCGCTGTTCCGGGAGATGCCGGAAGAGGCTGCTGAGGGCGTCTGGCGTGAGCGGCTGGAAAAGCTGGCCAACCGCATCCAGCGACTCGGTGCGATCAATCTGGCCGCGATCGATGAGTTCAAGGAGCAGTCGGAGCGGCTCGCCTACCTGGATGAGCAGCATGCCGACATCAGCAGCGCCTTAGATACCCTGGAGGGCGCTATCCGTAAGATCGACCGCGAGACCCGCACCCGCTTTAAAGAGACCTTCGACAAGGTCAATGACGGCATCAAGGAGCTGTTTCCACGCTTGTTCGGTGGCGGCCACGCCTATCTGGAGCTGACCGGCGAAGATTTGCTCGATACCGGTGTCACCGTAATGGCGCGCCCACCGGGCAAGCGCAACTCCAGCATTCAGCTGCTCTCAGGCGGGGAAAAGGCGCTCACCGCGGTGGCAATGGTGTTTGCCATCTTCCAGCTCAATCCGGCCCCTTTCTGCATGCTCGACGAGGTGGATGCGCCGTTGGATGATGCCAACGTGGGGCGCTTTTGCCAGATGGTGAAGGCGATGTCGGACAAAGTGCAGTTTATCTTTATCACCCACAACAAGATCACCATGGAGATCGCCAACCAACTCTCTGGTGTCACCATGCATGAGCCTGGGGTGTCACGTCTGGTAACCGTTGATGTAGAGGAGGCGGCGCAGCTGACAGCCGTTTGAACATGGATAGTGGAACACTGCGATTGATACTGATTGGCATCGGCATCCTATTTCTGATCGCCATCTACTATTGGGACCGGCTCAACCGAAAAGATGCGCGGGAGCAAGCCCGACAGAAACTCGAAGCCGAGCTGGATGAGGCTGATGAGAGTTCCATCGAGAGTGCTTTCGCCAAGCCTGTGGGTGATCCCGATGAGCTCTCTCTCGGTCAGCTAGACTCCAGCCTGGATGACGATCTGAGCCCCTTCGATCGGGCCTTTTCTGCGACTGACGAGCAGGAACCGCAGGAGGAGATCCACCTAGAGGTGGATGAGACCTCACCGCTAGATGTACCCCACCTGATCCTGCAGATTCACCTGCTGCACCGGGGCGACTGGTTCGATGGTGAGCCGCTGGAGCGTGCACTGAGTGCGGCCGGATTGCAGCCGGGCAAGATGAAGGTGTATCACCGCCTCACCGGAGATGGCAGCCGGCGGGTAGTCTACACCGTCGCCAACCTGGCCGAACCCGGCACCTTTCCTCTTGGTCAGATGGGCGGATTCAAGACCCCGGGGCTCGCTTTTTTTGCCCAGCTGCCCGGCCCGCAGGATGGTCAGGCGATCTTCAACGACATGCTCAAGACCGCCGAGCAGCTCGCTGCCCGCCTCGGTGGTGAGCTACATGATCAGAGCCGCAGTGTGCTGACCCGCCAGACTATCGAGCATATGCGAGAACAGATCATCGAACATGGCCGTAAGGTCCGCCTCGCTCGGAGCAAGGGATGAGCCAAGGCAGTGAGGCCGAGGCCCAGATCGAGGCATTACGCGAGCAGATCCGCTTCCACAATCGTCAGTACTACGTCTACGACGCTCCGCAGATTCCCGACGCCGAATATGACCGGCTGATGCGGCAGCTGCAGGTGCTGGAGGCGGAACACCCCGAACTGCTGAGTGACGACTCCCCGACCCAACGGGTCGGCGGTGAGCCGTTGCAGGGGTTTGCTGAAGTCCACCACCGAGTGGCGATGCTCTCGTTGGATAACGCCTTCAACGCGCAAAAGATCAATGAGTTCGATCGACGGGTTCGCGATCAGCTGGGGCTGGCGGCTGATGCGTCGTTGATCTACGCCGCTGAACCAAAACTGGACGGACTGGCAATCAGCCTGCGCTATGAGCAGGGGCGATTGGTGCAGGCGGCTACCCGGGGGGATGGCAGCTGCGGCGAGGATGTGAGCTCCAACGTGCGTACCATCAAGGCGATCCCGCTGCGGCTGATTGGTGACGATGTGCCTCCGGTGTTGGAGGTGCGTGGCGAGATCTTCATGCCCAAGGCGGGCTTTGCACGGTTGAACGAGGCCGCCCGCCAGCAGGGAGAGAAAGAGTTTGTCAATCCGCGTAATGCGGCGGCCGGCAGCCTGCGTCAGCTCGATCCACGCATCACCGCGCAACGGCCACTGGCCTTTTTCTGCTATGGCTTCGGTGAGATCGCGGGCGGACCGCTGGAGCAGAGCCAATCACAGAGCATCCTGCGTCTGCGCGACTGGGGTCTGCCGGTCTCGCCGCTGCTTGAACAGGTCGATGGTGTCGATGGCATAGTTGACTATTACCAACGCATTGAGGCGCAACGGGAGCATCTGAATTATGAGATCGACGGGGTGGTATTCAAGGTCGATCTGTTCGAGCAGCAGCAGCAGCTAGGATTTATCGCTCGCGCACCACGCTGGGCCATTGCCTATAAATTTCCCGCCCAGGAGGAACTGACCCGGGTTGAGGCGGTGGAGTTCCAGGTGGGACGCACCGGTGCGATCACCCCGGTGGCACGCCTGCAGCCGGTGTTTGTCGGCGGCGTTACGGTCAGCAATGCAACCCTGCACAATATGGATGAGGTGCTGCGCAAGGATGTGCGGCCGGGTGATACCGTCTATGTGCGACGCGCCGGGGATGTGATCCCCGAGGTGGTGCGGGTGCTGCCTGAGCGACGCCCGTCCGACAGCAAACCGGTGGAGCTGCCGAAGCTCTGTCCGGTCTGCGGCTCCGAGGTGGTGCGTCCGGAGGGGGAGGCGGTGGCCCGTTGCAGCGGCGGCCTCTATTGTCCGGCCCAGCGCAAGGAAGCGATCAAACACTTCGCCAGTCGCAAGGCTCTCGATATCGAAGGGCTGGGCGACAAGTTGGTGGAGCAGTTGGTGGAGCAGGGGCTGGTGAAGGATCCGGCCGACCTGTTCACGCTCAGCCTGGAAGAGCTGGCAGGGCTGGAGCGCATGGCCGAGAAGTCGGCGCAGAATCTGCTCGATGCCCTGGAGCGGAGCAAGCAGACGAGCCTGGCGCGTTTTCTCTTCGCGCTTGGCATCCGCGAGGTTGGAGATGCCACCGCCGCCGCACTGGCCCGCCATTTCCGCGATCTGCAGCCCCTGATGACCGCGGAACGAGACGACTTCATCCACGACAGCGGCATCAAGGGGGTCGGCGCCAGCACCGCGCAGGCGATCTGCGACACGTTGGCCGGCCCACTGCCAGCAGAGCCACTAGCCGGTGGGCTTGCCGACTGGTTGGCCGGGATGAATGTGCGCGGTCTCAATCGGGCGGTAGCTGAGCGCCTGAGTGAGCGTTTCGGTAGTCTGGAGGCGTTGCGGCAGGCTACCCCCGAGCTGCTGCGGCGTGAACAGCGCAGCCTGGTAGAGGGAGTGGGACCAATTGTGGCCGATCACATCGTCACCTTCTTCCGCCAGCCTCACAATCAGGAGGTGATAGAGAAGCTGCGCCAGGTCGGCGTCAACTGGGAAGAGGAAGCGCCGCCAGAAACGCCTGCTGAAAGCCCACTGCTGGGCAAGACTGTTGTATTGACCGGTACCCTGAGCCGGCCGCGTAGTGCGATCAAGGCAGAGCTGCAAGCGCTCGGGGCCAAGGTGACGGGCAGTGTCTCGAAAAACACCGACTACCTGATCGCCGGTGCAGAGGCCGGTTCAAAGCTCAGCAAGGCCCAGCAGCTGGGGGTGGAGATCCTTGATGAGGCCGGGCTGGCGCGGCTGCTGGGCGGTGTCTCCGAGCAGAGTGATCCATGATAATTGGATGGTAATGGGGCTAAATGATTGGGTAAGCTGTGCCGATCTGCCCGTAATCTTTACACTGAATCAAAGAGTCTAAGATGAGCGAAGAATCTGCAAAAGAGAGAGAGATCCTGATGGTCATGCGCAAAGTGCTGGCTGCAATCGTGAAAGATACCGCCCCGGAGCACAAGGCTCTGCAGCATCCTCTGTCGGAGCAGACGATTCAGGATATCCGCGCCTGTTTTGGGTTGATTACTGCCCGCGAGAAGGAGTTGGCGGAGCTGGCTGGTCGAATCGCAACAGAGCGCCCCTACTTCACCGATGAGGCGCCCGCCGCCACTACCGTTTCTATCTCCAGCATCGGTCGCATCGAGGGACAGAAGGAGAAGTGAGCCAAGTCTCTCTGTTTCAATCTACTCCGGGTGATATGGAGATTCTGCGAGAGCGCTATTGGAAGGGGAGAGATCGATTCGGAAGCTTTGATGAGCAGAGGTGCAGGGATTTGGCTGGCTGATCAGAGCCTTGATCTTGGCATCACACTGATGGTTGTTCAGGCTGGCAGATGCTTGCGGGACCGGGGTAAAGGTCAGTGCGAATCCAGAAATAAGAGTCTTAAACAGTACCTTCATGCTCGAACTCCTCCCTGCTGTATTGTGGGTAAGGCCATCCTGATCCCTAGAATCAAGTGGCAGGCCCACAGCCTGAGCAGATAGTATGCCAAGAATAATAAGTATCTGTTATTTAGTGAATAATAATCTTCTTCAGGAGCAGGGCAAAGAGTGGGTGTAAAATTTTTCGACAGATCAAGACAAAGAAAGTGTGAACTGTGCCTCAGAAACAGCCAGGATCACAATAACAATAAACCTTAACATAATCACATAACTTGTTGTTGTTAAATGATTATGTTTGTCTTTATCGATTTTTGATCGAGGGCAGAGGAGTGTAAGTTTTTCTGACAGGCAAGGGGCGCGCCGGGTTTTCCAGGAACGGCGCCGCGAAATGGGACGCCGCTCCTGCGACAGGGATCAGCTCTCCCCGGATGCCTGCGCGGCTTTCTCCTTCGCCGGCTTCTGCTGTTCGTTGTAGTGGAGCTTGGTTTTTGCCCGCAACTCTTGAATATAATCGGCGAGAACCTGCTGCTGCAGGCGGGTAGTCAGTTCTGAACGTACCGCATCTAGGCTCGGGGCGGGGAGGTCACGGCTATCTTCCAGCAGGATCACATGCCAGCCGAACTGGGTCTTGACCGGCGCTTCCGAGTATTTTCCCTTCTCCATCGCCTGCACCGCATCGGCAAAGGGCTTCACCATCTGCTCCGAGTCGAACCAGCCGAGATCGCCGCCATTGGCGCCAGTGGGGCCAGTTGAGTGTGTCTTGGCCAGCTCAGCAAAGTCACCTCCCTGTTGCAGTAGGGCGATGATCTCTTTCGCCTTCTCCTCCTCTTTCAGCAGGATGTGGCGCGCCTTAAATTCGGTACTGCTCTTGTTGGCATACTCAGCGTCATAGAGCTTCTGGTAATCGGCCTCAGTTGGCTGATGCTCCTTCAGATGGCGCTGGATTGCTGCCTGGGTCAGCAGTTTGGCGCGGAACAGGGTTAATGTCGCCTCTACCTCGGCAGATTTGTCGAGCTGTTTTTGCTCCGCATCCTGGGAGAGGATCAACAGGTTGGAGAGTTCATTCAGCACCTTCATCTGCAGCTGCGGATTGTCGCTAGCCTTTGCAGGATCCCTGACCCGCTCTTTAAAGTAGAGCCCAAACAGGATCCTGGATACCGGCTGACCATTGACCGTGAGCAACACGTCGGGCGAGAGCGCCGGCTGTTCCCCGCCAACCGGCAGGATCGGGGAGTCGGCTGCGGGTTGCTCGGTGTCAGTCTGGGCCGAATTGGTTGCACCATCACCGGACTGGTTGCATCCGATGAGCAGAGTGCAACAGCTGAGCACGGTGATAAAAGTAAGCTTTTTCATCGCTGGACCTTATGCTTGATTGGTAAAGTAGTGGTCAGGTCGGAAAGACCTTTTTAAAGGGTTTGATGGTAACCCGCTGATAGACTCCGGCGAGCACGTAGGGATCCTGATCCGCCCATTCGCGGGCTGCCTCCAGGCTGTCGAACTCTGCTACCACCAGACTACCGGTGAAACCGGCGGGGCCCGGGTCTTCGTTGTCGATTGCCGGATGGGGACCAGCTAGCAGCAGCCGGCCATCCGCCTGCATCGCATTCAGCCGCTCAACATGAGCGGGGCGTGTTGCAAGACGTTGTTCCAAGCTCTCTTCCCGGTCTTCCGCAATGATCGCGTAGTACACTCAATTCTCCTCTGTCAATTGTTCCTGATCCTGCATGTGGCGGGCCAGGTAGAAGGCCTGCAACAGGACAAAGGCCAGCGTTAGTCCCATCATTCCAAACAATTTAAAGTTGACCCAATCCGCTTCCAGGGATTGCATCTCAAGACACATTTGAAGTTCGTCGCCGTTGAATAGTTCCCCGCAGCTGGTCAGGTCGATCTGGGCTAAGCCGGTCTGGGCGGTCAGCGCCGCTTCGGCGCTGAAGAAAAAGCTGGCCACATAGAGGTTGGCCAGCCCCAGCAGGACAAAAAATCCCCCCCAGGCGAGATTGAGTCGGCGCCAGACCGGCGAGGGGACGCGTACCGCATCCCCCATCATGCGCTCCGCCAGCGGTTTTTCACCGATGAAATGGCTGCCGATGAAGACTGCGCCAAACAACCAGTTGATCACTGAGGGTTTCCACATGATGAAGGTGCGATCCTGCAACAGGAGGGTCAGCCCGCCGAACACCAGCAACATCACCATGGTGATCAGGTGCATCTTCTCCACCTGCCGGTTGCGCAGCCAATGATAGCTGACCTGGATCACCGAAGCGCCGATAGCCACTGCAGTGGCGGCATAGATGCCGTAGAGTTTGTAGGCGACAAAAAAGAGAATGATGGGGAAAAAATCGGCCAGAAACTTCATGTTTCAGATATACCCTTAGATTAGTCAGTGCAGGGTGCGCTGGGCGCTCCATTCGTGGAAATACTCCTGCACCAGTTTTTTTACAGGCTCTGGATAGCTCAGGGCTTCCATCTGTTCCATGCCTTCGCGGAAAAAGTGTGACGCCTCCTCAGGCATCAACTGCACCAGATTATCGAAGGCATCCTTCATCAGCAGGGTATGGTGGCTGCGTGTGGCGATGATCGCCCGGTTGACCAGCAGCACCCGCCAGGGGTGATTGGGATTGCCCTTGTCAAGATCGGTCTGCAGCAGCGGGCTCACCGCCAACTGGATGTCACTGGACATCTGGTAGAGGTTCTCCAGATCGACCGCTTCCGTGGTGATGTTGGCCAGCGCAGCCAGGGCGTTGACCACCGGTTCCAGGGTGCTCAGTTCACCGCCCCGGCGGGCGATCCAGACCGCCAGCGGAAGAGAGAGGTTCTCCAGCATGCGGGCGTGCTCCTCCAGCCGCAACGTATCGGCCACATAGGCGAGATCGATTAGCAGATTGATGCCATAGTCGCCCAGCTCGTGCAGATCGTGGCCAACCAGCTGCTGCGGTGCATGCAGCTCCCTGTGGGTCAGGCTGGCATCGAGCGCCTGCGCCATCTCCGGCGAGTTGAGCAGGTCGAACAGCTGGAACAGTGCGCTGGCGAGCAGTTCTGGGGAATCGAGCTGCTCATCGGCGGATTCTTCATCCTCAAACACCTCGATCAGCTCTTCCACAGTGTCACGGAAGACATCGGCAATGGCGACTATATCGGCGGGGATTATCTGCATGCCGCAATTGTAACAGCCGCTTGTGGTGGCGTCTTGAGGGTGGGGGGAGATTGTTAGCAGATTGCGTGACGGCTCAAATTCCACGCATATCCCGCCGGATGGGGTACAATCCCCCGCCATGTTTCTAGGTTACGATCTGCACTCACACTCCACCGCTTCCGACGGCACCCTTACGCCGACGGCATTGGTGCGCGCCGCCGCTGCGGCTGGTGTAAAAGTATTGGCACTCACCGATCACGATAACACTGCCGGTATCGACGAGGCACAGTTGGCGGCCAGGGAGTCAGGTATTCAGCTGCTGCCGGGGGTGGAGATATCGGTCACCTGGGAGCGCCAGACAGTGCATCTTGTCGGGCTGAATTTTGATCATAAAAATAGCGCGTTACAGGATGGACTTAAAGCGCTGCAGGCGTTTCGGGTTGGGCGTGCAGAAGAGATTGCACTGCGTCTTGGAAAGGCGGGCATCCCCGATGCGTTGGAGGGAGCACGCAGCTTTTCCAACGGCTGGCTGGTGAGCCGCACCCACTTTGCCCGCTTCCTGGTCAAGATCGGCGTGATGCCTGATATGCGCAAGGTCTTCAGACACTATCTGGTGCACGGCAAGCCCGGCTATGTGCCAGGCGAGTGGGCCAGCCTGGAACAGGCAATTGGCTGGATCACCGACGCAGGAGGGCAAACGGTGATCGCACACCCCGCCCGCTATCGGATGACCCGCAGCAAGCTGCGCCGGTTGATCAAGGCGTTTGCCGCGGCCGGTGGAGCCGGACTCGAAGTGGTATCGGGCAGCCACAGCCGTGACGATTGTTTCAACATGGCACGTCATGCAAAAGATTTTGGCCTGCTCGCCTCGGCGGGTTCCGATTATCATGGCCCCGAGCATCCCTGGATAGAGCTGGGCAGGCTGCCACAGCTGCCGGATGGCTGCGTTCCCATCTGGCGGGATTGGGGCATCAGCAGCCCCCAGGCCCGCGCGATTTAGATTAAGACAATGGCACTCTTTCTTCAGATTCACCCGGACAACCCCCAGCCTCGCCTGATTCAGCAGGCGGTAGAGATCATCCGCCAGGGTGGGTTGGTGGCCTATCCCACTGACTCCAGCTACGCCCTGGGATGTCACATCGGCGACAAGGGCGCGATGGAGCGGATCCGCCGCATCCGCAGGCTCGATGACAAACACAACTTCACCCTGGTCTGTCGCGACCTGACCGAGATCGCCAGCTACGCCAAGGTCAACAATCGCGACTACCGGCTGCTGAAGAATCTGACCCCCGGTCCCTACACCTTCATCCTCAAGGCAACCAAACAGGTGCCGCGCCGGCTGCAGCATGCCAAACGCAAGACCATCGGCATCCGGGTGCCGGACAATCGCATCGTCGATGCCTTGCTGACAGCGCTGGCTGAGCCGATCATGAGCTCTACTCTGGTGCTGCCGGGGGACGAGATGCCGCTGACCGATCCCTATGAGATGCGTCAGCTGATCGATCACGAGGTCGACCTGATCATCGACGGTGGTTATTGCGGTTTCGAGGCCACCACCGTGGTGCTGCTGACCGAAGATACCCCCGAAGTGGCACGACTCGGCAAGGGCGACGCCAGCTCTTTCAGCGAGGTATAATCCCGCGATGCAGGGGATCAATCTTATTCAGCTGGTAGTGGTGATCGCGATACCGCTGCTGTTCGCCATCACACTCCACGAGGCGGCCCACGGCTGGATGGCCAAGCGACTCGGCGATAGCACCGCGCAGAGGCTCGGCCGGATCACCCTCAACCCGATCAAGCACATCGACCCGATCGGTACCGTGCTGATCCCGCTGCTACTGATCCTCTCCAGCTTTATCTTCGGCGGACCACTGTTCCTGTTCGGCTGGGCCAAGCCGGTGCCGGTGACGGTGGAGAACCTGCGCAAGCCGCGCCGCGACATGGCACTGGTGGCATTGGCCGGCCCCGGCGTCAACCTGTTGATGGCCTTTATCTGGGGCATGCTGATCTATCCGGGGATTTTTCTGCTTCAATCGCTGCCCTGGATCGCCATCCCACTGGTGCTGATGGGGGTAGCCGGCGCCTTCTTCAATACCATCCTGATGGCGCTCAATATGATGCCGATTCTGCCGCTGGATGGGGGGCGCGTGCTCTATTCACTGCTGCCGCGTCCGCTCGCCCGGGTCTATGCCGGCCTGGAGCGCTACGGGCTGTTCATCCTGATCATCCTACTGACGACCGGCCTGCTGGGGCAGATACTCTGGCCGCTGGTATCATTGACTATTCAACTGTTGCCGGCCAGTGATGTGGTCTCGCAACTTTTACCGATCATCCTCAACCCTTCAAGGAGTTAGTCTTGAACTCTTTCTCCCCCCAGCACTCGCGGGTGCTCTCTGGCATGCGCCCGACCGGGCGTCTCCATCTTGGCCACTACCACGGTGTCATCAAGAACTGGGTGGAGCTGCAGAACGAGTACGAGTGCTTCTTCTTTGTTGCCGACTGGCACGCTCTGACCACCCACTACGACGATCCTTCACTGATCCCAGAGAGTACCTGGGAGATGGTGATCGACTGGCTGGCGGCGGGGGTCAACAGTAACTCTGCGACCCTGTTTGTGCAGTCGCGGGTGCCGGAACATGCCGAGCTGCATCTGCTGCTGTCGATGATCACCCCGCTGGGCTGGCTGGAGCGTGTGCCCAGCTACAAGGATCAGCAGGAGAAGCTGAAAGAGAAGGATCTGGCAACCTACGGTTTCCTTGGCTATCCGCTGCTGCAGTCCGCCGACATCCTGATCTACAAGGCGGGCCAGGTGCCGGTGGGCGAGGATCAGGTGGCTCATGTGGAACTGACACGGGAGGTGGCGCGCCGCTTCAACCACATCTACGGCCGCGAGCCCGACTTCGAGGCGAAGGCAGAGCAGGCGAAGAAAAAGATGGGCAAGAAGAACGCCAAAATGTTCGACAAGCTGCGCAGAGCCTATCAGGAACAGGGCGACCTGGAAGCATTGGAGGTGGCGCGTGCCCTGCTCGGTTCGCAGCAGAATATCACCCTGGGCGACCAGGAGCGGCTGTTCGGCTACCTAGAGGGTGGTGGCCGGGTGATCCTGGTGGAACCCCAGCCGTTACTCACCAAGGCATCGAAGATGCCGGGGCTGGACGGGCAGAAGATGTCGAAATCCTACGGCAACACCATCGCCCTGCGCAGCAAGCCGGCGGAGTTGGAGAACACCCTCAAGCGTATGCCGACCGATCCGGCGCGGGTACGCCGCACTGATCCGGGTGACCCGGCGAAGTGCCCGGTCTGGCAGTTCCACGAGGTCTACTCCGATGACGATGTGAAAGCGTGGGTGCAGCAGGGGTGCCGCTCCGCCGGCATCGGCTGTCTCGACTGCAAGGAGCCGGTGATCAATGGCGTGCTGGAGGAGCTACGGCCGATTCAACAGCGTGCTGCGGAGTTCGAGGCACAGCCAGAGCTGGTGCGCAGCATCATCAATGAGGGCTGTGAACGAGCACGGGATGTGGCCCGAGCCACCATGGAAGAGGTACGCCACGCGATGTCTCTCAGCGGCATTTAAGCCAGCTCATGGATTTGACCGAAAACCACCCCCACCATCACCCCGAACAGGAAGAGATGCCGTTCGCGGTGGTGCAGGGTGAGCCGGTCACCACACCGCCAAAAGATCTCTACATCCCGCCGGATGCCCTGGAGGTGATCCTTGAGGCGTTTGAGGGGCCGCTTGACCTGCTGCTCTACCTGATCAAACGACAAAATCTCGACATTCTCAACATCCCCATCGCCGAGATTACCGAGCAGTACATCCAATATATCGAGATGATGGAGGAGCTGCGCTTAGAGCTGGCGGCCGAGTATCTGGTGATGGCGGCGATGTTGGCGGAGATCAAATCCCGCATGCTACTGCCGCGCCAGAGCAGCGAGGATGAGGATGAGGCCGACCCGCGGGCCGAGCTGATCCGCCGACTGCAGGAGTATGAACGTTACAAACAGGCGGCCGAGGATATCGACCAGCTGCCGCGCATCGGCCGTGACAACTTCCAGGGCCAGGCAGAGCTGATCGAACGAAAACAGGAGGTGCGGGAGCCCGATATCTCGCTACAGGAGCTGCTGCTCGCCTTCAAGGATGTGCTGCAGCGGGCAGACATGTTCACCAGCCATCGGGTGGAGCGCGAGGCGCTGTCGGTGCGGGAGCGGATGTCGCAGATACTGGAGCGGGTGAATGGGGAGAGTTTCTGCGATTTTTCCACCCTGTTCGACTTCGAAGAGGGGCGGCCGGGAGTGGTGGTAACCTTTCTTGCGGTGCTGGAACTGATCAAAGGATCGTTATTGGAGCTGGTGCAGAACGAACCCTTTGCGCCAATCCACGTGAAAGCGATCGTCTCCTGAAATCGAGTGATGCATGTCCTCTGACGATAAATTAAAACAGATTGTAGAGGCCGCGCTGCTGGCGGCCGGCCGGCCGCTGAGCCTCGACCAGCTGCAGGGAGTTTTTGCTGAAGCGGAGACGCCAGATAAAGAGCGTTTGCGCACTGCCCTTGAGACGCTGCAGGCAGACTATCAGGGACGCGGTATCGAGGTCAGCGAGGTCGGCAGCGGCTTTCGTGTCCAGATTCGTTCGGAATACGCCCCCTGGGTATCGCGACTCTGGACAGAACGTCCGCCGAAATACTCCCGCGCGCTGCTCGAGACCCTCGCCTTGATCGCCTATCGGCAGCCGATCACCCGTGGCGAGATCGAGGATATCCGCGGTGTCAGCGTCAGCACTAATATCATCAAGACCCTTACCGAACGCGAGTGGGTGCGGGTGGTTGGGCACCAGGATGTGCCGGGCAAGCCGGCCCTCTATGCCACCACCAAGGCATTTCTCGACTACTTCAACATGAAGGGCCTGGGTGAGCTGCCAACTTTGGCGGAGATACGTGATTTGGAATCAATCAACCGGGAACTGCAGCTTAAGGAGCCGAATATGGCGGAGCCGGGGGACGAGCCGTCCGGGGATGATGATGCGGCCGAATCAGTGGCCAGCCTGGATGCTGATCTCTCTCAGAAGGATGAGATTGCAGCCTCTCACAGTGGTGAGTTGCCACTCCAACAGAGTGAGTCGGAATGAGTCAGAATAAACCTCAGATGGGAGAGCGCCTGCAGAAGGTGCTGGCCAACGCCGGTGTCGGCTCGCGTCGTGAGATCGAGGGCTGGATCAGTGAAGGCCGGATCGAAGTCAACGGTGAAACCGCCAAGCTGGGACAACGAGTCGTTGGCAGCGACCGCATCCGGATCGATGGTCGTCCTTTCTCGCAGAAGCGCATGGAGGCGCCGGAGCGGCGGGTGCTGGTCTACAACAAACCGGAAGGAGAGCTGGTGACGCGTAAGGATCCAGAAGGCCGGCGCACCATCTATCACAGACTGCCCCGCCTCCAGCACGGCCGCTGGATCCCGGTGGGACGGCTCGACCTGAATACCTCTGGCTTGCTGCTGCTCACCACTGATGGCGAATTGGCTAATAGATTGATGCACCCCAGCCGCCAGGTGGAAAGGGAGTATGCCGTACGGGTGATGGGGCAGGTCAGTGAGGAGCAGTTAAAGCAACTGACCCACGGTGTCGAGCTGGAGGATGGTCCGGCCCGCTTCGAGGAGATTGTCGAATCCGGTGGCGAAGGGATCAACCGCTGGTTCCATGTCGTAATCATGGAGGGGCGCCAACGGGAGGTGCGGCGTCTGTGGGAGGCGATTGGTGTGCAGGTGAGTCGCCTCAAACGGGTACGCTACGGCAGCGTGATCCTGGAGAGCGCCCTGAAGGTCGGCAGGTGGCGCGCATTGACGCACACTGAGGTCAACCAATTGCTGGAGATCTCTGGGCTACCACCGGAAAAACGTCAGCCACCAGCCAGAGCAAAGCATTACAGGTCGGATCGACAACAGGCGCCGCGCAAGCAGGGCAGAGGGCCAAAAGCGTCGGGCAGCTCCGCGAACAATCCATGGCGACGCTCAAGGAATCCCCGTTAAGACTTGATGGCAGACGTCTGCGGACTGTTTATAGCCAGCTGTTGCAGTGCTATGGGCCGCAGCACTGGTGGCCGGCAGATAGCGCCTTCGAGGTGATGGTCGGTGCGGTTTTGACGCAGAATGCCGCCTGGTCCAATGTCGAGCGGGCGATCCAGAACCTAAAGGCGATCGATGCACTTGATCTTCATCAGATCGACCGGATGCCGCCGGATGAGCTGGCGCAGCTGATCCGTCCTGCAGGTTACTTCAACGTTAAGGCAAGGCGCCTGAAACATCTCTGTAGTTTTTTGTGCGCGCACGCTGGGCAGCTGCAGCCGCTCTCTGATAAGGCGCTGCGCAGGGCCTTCCTTTCGGTCAACGGAATTGGACCAGAGACCGCTGACGACATCCTGCTCTATGCCTTTGAGCGGCCGGTATTTGTCATCGATGCCTATACACGGCGCATCTTTTCTCGCCTTGGCATGGTCCCGACGCACTTAGCTTATGAGGCACTGCGTCTGGCATTTGAACGGGCACTGGGGCCCGATCCGGAGCTCTTCAACGAATACCATGCGCTGATTGTGCGCCATGCCAAAGAGGCCTGTCGAAAACAGCCTGACTGCACAGTCTGCTGTCTTGCACGGGAGTGCGACTGGGCTGTTCAGCAGCACGCCTTGGCCTGAGATTCACTCGGCACGGTAGGTCTGGTTGCGTCCCTGTCCTTTGGCGCAATAGAGCGCAGCATCCGCCCGTTTGAACAACGTCTCACCAGACTCATTCTTCTGCAGGGTTGCGACCCCCAAGCTGAGACGTGCCTGCAGGCCTTTTGGACTGCTGAAACTCAGTGCCTCGACATTCTTGCGAATCCGTTCGGCCAGTTGGTATGCACCCTCTGCACAGGTTCCACTGAGGGTAATGACAAACTCTTCACCGCCGTAGCGATAGAGGGCGTCACTGCTGCGGACGCTAGCTTCGACTGCAAGTGCGATGTTCTTCAACACCATGTCTCCTACGGTGTGACCATACTTGTCATTGATCCGCTTGAAGTAGTCCACATCGAGCATAATAATGGAAAGCTCTGTGCCGTTTCGGCTTGCCAGATCAAGCTCCCGATTAAAGTTGCTGACAAACGCTGCGCGGTTTTTCACTCCGGTAAGAGCATCGATAAAGGCTGAGTTGATGGCGGAACGGTAGAGGAGTGCGTTGCGCAGCGGATAAAGCAGAATGGTCAGATAGTGCTCAAGGAGCTTCAGTTCATCATCGTCAAATGGGTGGTTGCGGCAGAAACGAAGAACACCCAGCGGCTGCTCCAGAACCTTTAATTCATAACTGGTGGAGTGAGTAGTGTTTACACCCAGTGTCAGCGTCAACTCCTGATCAGGAGAGATGTACTCAATCCCATCGTGCCGGAACTCTTTGCTGATGTCTGCGACAAACAGCTCGATGATGCTCTCAAGCTCCAATGTACTCTGCAGCCGGGTTGTAAGCTCGAGCAGTGTCGAGAGTTTGGCGCCCCCATTTGATGACTGCGGGATTGGTGTCTGAAATATGCTCAAATTGGAGGTCCGTGAGCGATTTTCGATGCTTTGCAGGGAACCCGTCATTTTTCTGGCCCTAAAATTGTTATTGACCACACTAACTTTGCGAATTGCGTGCCAAAAATATTTTTCCTTTTAAATCAATCAGTAATATATTTTTTTGTCTTGCTGCGTCGAAAATACGACACAGTTTTTCGGAAGTATGCAGGTCTGTTGCATCTCTCATGAGCGAGTACCGAATGAAAATCTGCTAGTGTGGATAGAGTTATGAAATAACAATGAGTCGTGACTGAACAAGTCGGGCCATGATGCCGAAGGAGGAGAAATGAAATTGTCCTGGTTGCTTCCTGCCATAGGGCTGCTATCAATTTCTATCGCCTGCCATGCAGCTGAAGGCGACAGCAAGCTGGGTGCCGGTCTTGTCAATCCTGGATATCACGAAAAACCGGACTGGTTTAAGCAATCATTTCTCGATCTGCAGGAGGACGTAGAGGCGGCGGCCGGGGAGGGTAAGCGTCTGCTGCTCTATTTCCACCAGGATGGCTGCCCCTATTGCGCCAAGCTGCTCAGGGTGGTGCTACGAATCAATGGCTACTATCCACCCCATCTGTTTGAGACTGCTCTGGATTACGTTGCTTCTCATCTGGAGCAGAAACAAAGCTTCAAACACTATCTGGCCGATGTCGCACCAGTACCGAGTAGTGGAACGCTACATCAGGAAGAGAGTTATTTGAAATACCCACTGGATCTCAGAAGCAAGACAAGGGACACAGACAAGCCATTATTGGTCCTGATAGAGCAGAAACAGTGCGTGGCCTGCGATGAGCTTCACGATTCTATTCTGAGCGATAAAGCAGTCAGAAAAAGCCTGAAAGGTTTTGACATTGCCTTGGTCGATGCTTGGTCTAAGAAGAAGCTCACAACACCGGATGGACAGCAGGTTCCAGCGACAGAATGGGTCGATGCGCTGAATCTTTACTATTTTCCTGCAATGGTCTTTTTTAATGGGCAGGGAGATGAAGTTTTCCGAACCGAGGCATTCTTGAAGACCTTCCACACTCACGCTGCAATTGACTATGTTTTGCAGGAAAAATATCGGACTCAGCCAAGCTTCCAACGCTATGTCCGGGAGCGCGCCGAGCACCTAGAAACACAAGGCATAAAAGTTGAACTGATGAAGTAGCAGCGATGGAGTATTCGTTGACGATCAAAGGATTGTATCTGAAGCAACCCTTTGATCAGCAGATGGTGGGTCGTGCAGGGATCGAACCTGCGACCACCTGATTAAAAGTCAGATGCTCTACCAACTGAGCTAACGACCCGATCTAATCCAGGCTCTTCGAAGGGCCTGGATTTTCAAGAGCGCGAACGATACACCAGATTTTCCTCTGAGTAAAGCATTACGTGAAGACATGGGGTAACTCCCCCAGTTCTGCCTTTGACTCCTGTTCCTTGCGCCGTCCTCATACTTGGGCTGCTCAGCCTCGAAACTCTTTTGTACCCGCCGCTCGATCGATGCATGCGCACCATGGAGAGCGAAGCGAGGCGCGTCGTAGCCCCTAAAGTGTGAGCATAATGTATATTATGTTAAATATTGTATTTACCTTACATAGTTTGGATTATCTCCTGTAAAACAGCATTGAAAATGAGATTCCCGGATAGAGCGAGATTCTTCCCTCTCGTGCGCGTTCACACGCTAGAACAGCTTCTCGCTAGGAAAGACGCACATGTCCTCCTGCGCTGGTATGAATACCGAACTGTGGCGTTCCGCCCGAATGACCGCGACTCGCAGGAGATACCGAGCTTGGGCAACCACATTGGGATCAAAGAGTCTCTGACGTACCGTTCTTCCTAGAAGAGCCAATCTAAGTCGTTCGGCCCAAGATATTCGAATGTGACCCCAGCTTTATTTGGCGCGACTACGGCCCGGAAAATGCCTTTTGGCTTGTTCTCCAGAAACATCTTTCCTCGGCCAAGCGGCTCGAATCCTGGACTGAGCGCTATTGGCGGCTCATACGGCATTTCAAAATGCAGTTGAACTGTATCTCCGGCAGTTATCGAGGCATCGTCGTCCCACGCAACCGGAAGCATCCCATCCTGAATCGACCAAACCTCATCTTCAGGCGTGTCGTGTCCCTCCATGAATTCACGCCATAACCGATGACTTCCATGCGTTGGCCAGTCTTCGTTTTCGCTAAGTTCTCTTACAGCATCTGACGCCAGCCAAATTCGCAGACCTTTTGACGAATCAAAAGTCGCCTGGGTGTCAGCAACAGCTTTGACTGCCCCCGTCCTTGAACTGAATCCGGCCTGCATCAGTAACGCGGCCGACCTGTTCAACGTGCCTGTTTCTACGGCTGGAGCCGCTAAGCCCGTTTCATAATCGGTAAAGTCCCAGAAATTTATCCCGTCAGTCACCTTGTCATCATTTGCTTCGGCACGAACTCGGATAGCCTCCATTCCCCACGGAAGGCGATAAATCAGGGCATCCTCGATGAAGCGTAACACTTCAGGGTCATCATTAGCATGGTCAGCAATCGGCTGACCTTTTAACCACGTTGACAAAATGTCCCGCCAATCAACGGGCAAAGGATCGGGACGAAATGGCGGGATTTCGAAAAGCAACTCATCCAATTTTCCTATTGAGTCGACCGCAAGGTCTTCATCGGCAGTCATAATCCCACTGTTTGCGTTTATGAGATGCACATTTGCCTGAGCCGCTATCTGATCGAGCTTGTTTCCGCTGGTTAAACCGACTCCGGCTAAAAAATACCCTCGCCGCTGGTGGCTATCTTGAGCTTAGTTGGCGAACGTGAATTTCAGCTAGACGAAATTACGAACCAATTGGACGAGCTGCTTTCGTCATCTTTGTGGTCAAGGCTTCTTGCGCGGAATGACGAAGTGCGGATGGTTTTCGAGGATGCACTTCGTTCTCGCACGAAATTTATCTGGCAGAACACGAACAGCCGTATCAAGTAGAGCTAAATTTCGCTCCCAATCGACCTCTGCTTGTGCTCTTTGCTGCTCAGGCTCTCCTTGCAACATTGGGAACTGCCACCCGGCGGCATTGTTCATCACATACTCTTGAAGGTGCTCTATCCCTGGCTCGTCTAAACAAGAGTTCATACGGGTCAGCAATCTATTAACCAAGAGCGCCAACCCACTTTTAAGTTGTTGTTCGTTGACACCATTGACAAGCTTTTTCCACTGGCTTTCCCGCCAATCGTGCTTATCAAATATCGGAAATAAGACCAATCCTTCGACATCCACAAAGGCTCGCCCTGCTCTTCCAATAACGTTCCTGAACTGCGCAACATCAATCAGCCGATACTCACCATTACGGTAATGCTGAATCGAATGCATAATCACCGTTGTGGCGGTCAGATTTAGTCCTTGCGCAAGCGTTGGGGATGAGACAGTTACCCTCAAGATGCTTTTTCTTAGGAGATGTTCAACTTCTTTCCGATACGGCTTTTGGCAAAGCGCCATGGTGTATGGCAACTCCTAGTTCCAGGCACATTAAAATGGGGTGATTGTTACCGAACCACTCACGACCAATCGCCAATGCTGATGCGATCTCACTTGGATCATGTTCTAAAGCGGAATTGAGCAACCCCTGCTTGTTTAATCTAACGATCAATTCTGGGTAAGCATTAACAGATCGTCTTTCGGGGCAATAGATCAACACCGAGTGGCCATCTTCAAGTAACCGCCAAGTCGTAGCCAGAACCAATTCCTGTTGGCCGTTAGGGAACAACTTCTTTCTTGTCCCTTTAGTAGCCGCCCTCGCATTGAAAAAGGTTGGCACATAGGGAGATTCATCCCCCACAGCAAGTTCCAGACGTGCACGATTATTGCGCCACATAATCTGGCCGTAACGAACTCGGGTGGGCTTCCAGTCGCAGGTGACTGCTCCACCCTCTTTATCGCGTCTTAACCAGTCGACGAAATCGTCAAACTGATCGCCATCGGGCAATATCGCAGACAAACATACAATGCGACGTTGATCCGCATCTTCTCTCTTAAGCAACCGTTGAACTTGCACTTCGTATCTGACTTCCCTTTCTCCAAAACCAATCATATGGCCTTCATCCAATACAATGAGGCCGACATCATCAATGATTGATGGATCATTTCTCAGTGCAAAATCAAATTTTTCGGGCGTTGCGACAACAATATCCCTGGCTTTCAACATGTCGCTTTCAAAAGAGCTTGTACCGATACTTCCGTAGAGCGCTGATACGTACTTCCCTAATGGTGTAAAAGTCCGTTGCAAGCCAGCTTCTGTCTGAGCAGACAAGGCTCTTAAAGGAGTTATGAAAACAACCCGCTTTCCCTCTGAAAGGCAGCGCAAAATACAAAGCTCCGCGATTCGGGTTTTTCCAGCACTAGTAGGAAGGGAAACTACGAGATCATCATGTGAATCAGTGGTGCGTCGGGCGGCTTCAATCTGTGATGGCCAGAGTTCGATCTCTGCTCGACTTCGTTTGTACATCGAAGCAATGAACAGATCACGTAACGCCAGCCAGTCTGGTTCAGTTTCTCCAAGCGGATTTCGCGGCAACACCTGATGGAAACTGGACTTCCACAAATCGTCGATCAGGTGGCTGGCTAGCCGAAAGCACCACCATTGCGGAACCATGTTCAAAGTGGCTGCTGACTCAAGACCATTGCGAAGAATAGAAATAGCTGAAGACACCAGTTCTACTTGACCGGTTTGCAACGCGGTCAAATACGTACCTAAGCCCGACAAGAAGTGTTCCTCTAATGCTTCGTCGATGGCTGCGATTATTGGGTTGGTTTCGTCGTCTTGATCGACATTTTCCGCACTCTCAGCAATGCTATTTATTAATGCCTGCTCGTTAGCAGACCCATCAAGTCGCCAGGTAACAATCTCCTGTTCCAATGCGTCCAGAGAACGCACGATCAGCAAAGCCAAAGCTTTCTCTATGCGTGACAAATTTCCTTCGTTGATCGACGCATGGAGCATTGAGTATGCTCGTGCAGATAGTCCTGCCATATGGAACGCCGAAGACGAAAGTAGACTGATGAAGTCTTTTTGGGAATCCGATGGGTCCCCTTTCGAAACAACTGCTTCCAATGCGTCGCCAGCGTGTTCGAATGCTGACCTAGCTATATTAGGGTCACCCTGAGCTTCTCGAACTCGCATCCCCAAAGACAACAGAGCTTCACCGTAAGTAAGAAGGTCATATGACAAAAGTTGAGAGTCAGCACCACTCGGCTTGTAGGCGTCATATCTTGGGAAAGCCAACTGCTCCATCACGTACCCCCCTGAGTGTCGCTGCCAAAGCTGACCAATTTCCTCAGCAGCCCTTCGGTTTCCGCCTCCAGCATCAGAATGTCGCGGGTGACCTCTTCGAGTGAGCGCAATGGCTTGTGCCGGTAGAAGTACTTGTTGAAACTGATCTCATAGCCGATTCTGGTTGCGCCGAGGTTGATCCAGGCTTCGTCCACATGTGGGCGCACCTCGCGCAGGAAGTAGGTGTGGATATCCTCCTTGAGCGGCACGTTCTCGGTGTCACGCAAATCGGAGTCGGTTTCGTATTCGATGTACTCGCCAGTCGTGCCGGTATGCCAGTAGCCAAAATCGCTGAGCATCTCTTCCGTACATTCAAAATCACCGAAGGAGAGGTCGGTAAGCAGCTTTTCGAGCTTATCACCCTTGAGCTTGTGGACCCGCTTGATGACCTTCTCCGCCTCGTCCTCACGCCAACTGACCGCGTTGTAGATCTGATTCTTTTCCGAGGCGGTGAGTTTGATGCCCAGTAACTTGAGGGTGTCTTCGACCAGTGAGCGGAAGATGTTGAAGTCCATGTGCAGTTCCTGACCTATGGCCTCCATGAGCTTTTCGGCGGTCTGCATCAGTTCGCGCTGCGCCTTCCAGGCTTTCGGGTCGAGTAGTAACTTCCTGTTCTTGGCCGTCAGGCTGATGTCTTTGCGATCCAGATGGTCCTCGATGGCCTGTTTGTGATCTTTCAGTTCGTCATAGATCGTATCGCCCCAACGCTCATAAGCCCATTCCATGAGTTCAGCGACAGCCGGTGCAAATCGTAATGCGGCCACACGCTCCGGCGTGAACTGCGCCGCTTTGCGGCTCGGGCGTTCGATGGTGACCTTGTAGTAGCCGAAGTCGTCGTTATGGAAAACCCTGGAGATGCCGGTCGCTCCCGACATCCCTGCCTCCCTCGACATTGGGGCGTCCTGCCCGGCATCATCCGCCATCGTCGTGTACAGACCGACGATCTGCTGGATATGCTCCGGCGCAAACTCGCAGTTTTTGTCGCCCAGGTTCTTGCGCAGCTTGCGGTACAGCTTGGAGGCGTCGATCAGTTGCACCTTGCCCTTGCGGTTGGGCGCCTTGTTGCTGGTCAGCACCCAGATGTAGGTGGTGATGCCGGTGTTGTAGAACAGATTGTTCGGCAGCTGGATGATGGCTTCGAGCAGGTCATTCTCAATGATGTATCGACGGATATTGCTCTCGCCGCTCCCCGCATCGCCGGTAAACAGGGAACTGCCGTTGTGTACCGAGGCGATACGCGAACCGAGGGGGCTGTCGCTGGTGGACTTCATCTTGTCCACCATCTCCATCAGGAACAGAAGCTGGCCGTCTGAAGAACGTGGTATGGCCGGTACGGTTTCTTCGTTGCCGCGAAAGTCGGTTAGGACCACTTCAAACCGGCTATCGAGTATTTCCTTACCATCGACGATGGCCTTGTGGTCCGCCTTCCAGGACTTGCCGTAAGGTGGATTGGAGAGCATGAAATCGAAGCGTGTGCCTGCAAACTCGTTGGTGGCCAGTGTCGAGCCGTTCTTGATGTTCTCGGGGTTGTTGCCCTTGATCATCATATCGGACTTGCAGATGGCGTAGGTCTCGTCGTTGATCTCCTTCCCGTACAAGAATATGGAGTCCGGCGCGACATGGAATGGACCATCCGGGTCTTCCAAATAGTTCTGAGACTCCGTCAGCATGCCACCGGAGCCACAGGCCGGGTCGTAGATCAGTATGGTGGGCGGTAGCTGGCCCTGGACCGGGTCGAACAGCAGGTGGGTCATCAGGTGGATGACCTCACGGGGGGTGAAGTGCTCACCGGCCTCTTCGTTGTTCTCTTCGTTGAACTTGCGAATCAGCTCCTCGAAGACGTAGCCCATCCCCAGGTTGGTCAGCGGCGGGAGCTTGCGCCCTTCCGGGTCTATGGCCTCGACCGGGGACAGGTTGATGTGCCTGGAGACGAACTTGTCCAGCACATCGTACAGCACATCCTTGGCAGCCATGTGCTTAGCTTGGCGGAGCAGGTCGAACTTGTCGACGATTTCCCTCACGTTGGGGCTGAAGCCGTCCAGATAGAGCTTGAAGTTGGCTTCCAGCTGCTGACGGTTATTCGAGGCGGTATCGACAATCTTCTGAAGGGTGAACGGCGAGGTGTTGTAGAACACATAGCCCGAGGCATCTTTCAAGCCCATCGGGTCGAGTTCGGTGAAGCCGTTGTCGCGCTGGAACTTCACTTCCTCCATCACGGCATCTTTGGTGCCTTCGAGCAGGCAGTCCAAGCGCCGCAACACGAACATCGGCAGGATCACGTCGCGGTACTTGCCGCGCACGTACACGTCGCGCAGGCAGTCGTCGGCGATTGACCAGATGAAAGAGACGATTTTGTTGTGGGATAAGTGGTCCATTCTCGGTACTTCTCGTTATGTATTGTTGTTATCGACCAGCTCATGGATTAAATCCTTCAAGCTGGCATTAATTGAGTGGCTAAGTTCGGTGATTTCTCGAACAAGCGTCTGCTCTTCTTTTTGCAATGTATCCAGGTCGAAATTCTCGTCGTCGGCCAGAGGGCGGACATATCGCTGAATGCTGCAATTAAAGCTATTCGATTTAATTTCCTCCAGCGAGGCCAAATGTGATTGCTCGGTTTTGGCTTCACGGGCTTGATAAATCGAGGTGATCTTCTCGATGTTTTCAGTGATCAAGACATTTTGTCCACGGGTGAACTGGTAGTCATTGCTCGCATCAATGAAGAGTACGGAATCGTCTGGTTTGTCCATTCGGAAAATCAGCACAGCAATGGGAATGCTCGTATTCGGAAGCAACCGATCTGGCAGAACTACGACAGCATCCAGTAGGTTGTGCTCGATTAAGCGCTGGCGAATATCGCCATCACTTCCGCCGCGATACAGAACGCTCAGGCTAGTTATCACAGCCATTCGGCCATGATCTTGATTGAGTGAGGCAAGCATGTGCTGAATGGCCGCAAAGTCGCCTTATTGGTATCGCCAATTGGGGGTTGAGAAACGACCACATCGAAGCGCTTAAGCCGATTCTCAATATCGATCAATTGAGGTGCACGAATGCTATCACCTAAAGCGATTCGATGGTTTACATGGCCATTTAGATAGAGGTTGAGTTTCGACAGGCTCCAAGCGGATTGACTGCGTTCTTGCCCAAACATCGCATTATGCGCAGCTTTATCACGCTCCAAGGCATCGTTTACGCAACTCAGAAGCAATGAGCCTGAGCCACAGAACGGGTCGCACAGGGTTTCACCACTGCGCAAGGCAAGCAGTTTCGCAACTAAAGCTGACACTCCGACTGGAGTAAAAGGAACATCAGCCACATGTCCTCTTACGCTTGAGAGCCGCTCAAGCAATAACGAAAACAACCTACCCACAACAGCAGTGTCGGACAATTGAGTCGAGCTGAGATTGAAGGAGTTAGAGCACTTCATCGTTCATGAATACCACCACACACCGCATTCAGGCTTGAGAAATCAGACGCCTTATGAGAAATGGCAAGAAGGCATCAAACATTCACCAGTGGTCCCTATTGAAGACCTGGAAGACCTGAATCTTCTTCGCGGACTGCCTAAGCGAAGCACCCTACAGCGACACGCTGGCATTTTTTATGAGTACGAGACTTTCCGCCACGAAGAGTTGGCGGATATCTATGACTACTTGTTGTCCGTCCAGAAGTCGGGGCGAATCATAATCGATTACTTCGTCGACGAAAACAACGCCGGGGCTATCTCGGTTGTGGACCCCCGTCCTGGAAGTAACGGCAGGCTCATCAATGTTCGGAACAAGGAATGGGATATCGCCGAAGGGCGGTCTTTCTATGACTTAAAAGCGACACGTGCGGGCCGGAAAACCAAAACCAATCAGGCACCGCTTGTTACCGACGAGGAAGTCAAGGTCAAGCCTAGGGGCAAGAACAAGAAACCTGGGGACGATGTGCCGTTCCTGGATGACGAACCAACCATTCGCGCCACCAAACAGTCTTTCGAACCGCCTTCGACTATTGCACCCAAGTGCGGACGAGTTGCAGCTCCCGATTACTTCACTTTCTGACAATTCTTTTGACGAGGAGGATGACGATGACTTCTGAGATTAAGCTAAAAGACCAAACAGTCCGTTTCAAGCAACAACTGTTCTTTGATGGCCGAGTCAAAGGCGGTTTCAAGGCAATTGAGAAATGCCATAAGACTGCTGGCTTCCACGATGCAAAATCCATGTTCATGGTGGGACAATCTGGAGTTGGTAAAAGCACCATCGCAAAAGGCTACAGTGATGCCTTCCCCCAAATTGATCGTGGCGAGTACACCGAAATGGAGGTGATTTACTGCCGTTTACCTTCAGATACATCGTTAAAAGGTCTACTTCAGTACTTACTGAAGGCCACCGGTTGCACAGCTGCCACCGCAGCGCTTAGTAAGGCAAATTCGCTACGCGCATTTCGATCTCAACGAAACAGCCCGTTTCATCGATAAGCTACCGAAAGCCAAAGATTCTGGCGAATCTATGCCAATTTCGCAGTTGAAAGATGTGCTACCGCTTTTCGCTGCTAACTGGTCAGACCTGCTCGGCCCGGTACTGCTAAATGACCTCAGTCCGAAAAGGCTCGATCCCGGAACAGAGGTGCTCTCCGCTTTGGTCGTGGGCAAAGGGAAAGCCATGAGTACGCTCTATAATGCTTTTCGTCGGCGAGCCTGGGATCGTCTTGAGAACTTGACCCAGGATGAAGCGCGAAAAGTTTTGTGTATTTCGCGTGGTGAATTCAGGTCACTGGCAGAAAACGACATTCTCGCGCCAATGCCCTGGCATACAAAAAGTGATCGTTACAGAGTCAAAGATGTTGTCCACGCGGTTCTTCGCTATGTGTTTGTTGGACGCTGGTGTGCCATCAACGGCATTCCGAAGGAGAAAGCGTTCGAAGTACTGACGAACAAAGGCTTCGAGCCTGTTTGCCACTCAACATTTTCCAAGTCCCCAGAGCTGGTCAAGGCACTGAACCGCCTGAAACGCGAAACTCGACCGTCGGGAAAAAAGTCGCTCTGAACCCATGTGCTGTTTTTTTGATCAAATGATATGCACAGGCTTATCTGAACTGGCGAGACCGCATTAGGTGGCTTGCTCTCACTTTGTAGTCAGTCAGGTACGAGTATCCATGCTGTGAGGTGCCAGAAAGGATCGCCAATTCGAAGTATTCGGAACGGTGCCTCTCCGGAACGTCATCATCCTTTACCAATTGAACTCCCTGGTCATCCTCGTAAATGGCAATATTCCACGGTTCAGGAAGGTCAACCATGCCGACTATTTTCATTCATTTATCCCTGTTCGAACTGCACTGAGCGGGATTGCCGATTTCTCAAGGTCAATACGTCAGGGTCGAGACCAAAGCGTTCCGGGTCTTGGCAAATTTCCTGAAAACACTCGATGAGCGAGTCCATCGCGCATTCTCGAACCATGGCCTGCATTTCCGGGGAGAGTGCTTCCTCCCCATGGGTTTTGCTCGTGTTGTCCAACGTGGTCATTCATTTTCCCCCATTCTTCTGATTCGCCATCTAACCTTTTTCCCTCGCGTTGAAGATGGTGGTGATGATCGCATAGCACCACGAACCAACCATCCCGCCGCATCGAACCTTGATCACCGCAAAACACGCAGGTTCGGGCACTCTTTTCCGCCGCGTCCTGAATCAACTCATCGATTTCTGTGAATTCGTTGTCAGGGTTTTCTCCTTGGACTGAATAAATGCCTTATTTCGACTGGACGTCGACCCTAAGCCCCTGGCCGGAATAGTAAAATCGCAAGGTCCCAAATTTTTCCTTAATCTGGTTGATGCGAAATCGCTGGCTGGCATCCGGCGTCAGCTGTTCGGCAATGTTGGAGAACAGTTCTTCCAGAATTGGAAGCCATCCGGGCATATATGAGATTTCATACAATCCCCAGCTTTCACGCTCCGGTTCGAACCATTCGTTGTAGGTATCGAATAGGTTTTTAGAACGCGCCTTGAACTCTGATTTGGTCATGCATCACCTCCATGGCGGCTTTAACTGGTAACGGGATTGCCACCAGCCAATACGGCCTACTACAGGAGGAATAGCAAAGGCAAAAAGCTGTCAATACAAAGACTTAGTAGTATTTTGCAACTAAGCCGAAAATCAATAGGTTAGCGATTTTTCGTGTTTTGGAGGGGGAGGTTTGCAACGGTTGGTGGAAGAGCTAAGGTAGTTTCTAACCAACGGCAATTCTCTGGAAAGCCGTTAAAACCGTCATGGAAAAATCTCGGTTTAGGAGCGTGTTTTTGAAAAAATCTCTGGTTAAAGACCGTCTTGCCATTCGGCGAAAACGCATATCCCCGTGTAAGCTATTGATTTAAAAGGCACGATAATCTCAGTTTAAGTCGGTTTTACACTCCAACAACTGACTTAAGAGGCCCTATTCACCTGGGGGTTTTTCAGCAAATCGCTGAAGATATTTATAGATACCGGTTTACAGAAGAAATAACCTTGAGCCTCATCGCAGCCAAGTTCCCTAAGAAAGTCAAATTGAGCCTTGGTTTCGACGCCTTCACCTACTGTTGTCATGCCAAAATTGTGTGCTAGGGAGATGATGGTTTCAGCCACCGGAGACTTACATTTCTGTTCGGTAAGTTTGTAGATAAATGACTGATCAATTTTTAGGCGGTCGATCACAATTTCGTTAAGGTAAGAAAGGTTTGAATAGCCTGTACCAAAATCATCAATTGAGATAATGATGCCCTGGTCTTTCAGGCTGTGAATGGTGCGTTTGATTTGTAAAAAATTCTGCTCCAATGCGGATTCTGTTATTTCAAACTCTAGGTAGCGTGGGTTAACGCCGGTCTCTTTCAGGATAGAATTCACGCTGTTGATGAATTTATCATGACGGATTTGGACCGCTGAGATATTGATCGAAATGGGGATTACTTGCAATCCAGACTGCTGCCAAATGCTGATTCTGCAGCAAACTTCTCTAAGAACAAACTCACCCAGCTGCTCAATTAATCCATTTTCTTCAGCAATCGGGATGAAATAGCTGGGATCGATATAGCCTTGCTGGGGGTGCTTCCAGCGTATCAATGCCTCCGCACCACTCAATTGTCCATTCTTAACATTGATCTTTGGTTGGAAGAAAAGGGAGAATTGATCTCGCTGCAGCGCAATTCGCATATCATTTTCGATAGAAAGTTGCCGCTTAACCTTTGACAGCATTTCGGGATGGAAACAGCGAATACTATTTATCCCCTCCTCTTTCGCGGCTTTCCTTGTTGTATCAAGCTGATTGATGACACTTTCAGTCGTTATATTTTTTCCATCGAAAGTGGATATTGCGATGCTACTGGTGACATGTACTTCATGGTCAAAGATATGGAATGGTCGGGATATTCTGGCTTTAAATTTCTCAGCGATTGCGATCGCGGATTGGGTTGCAATATCTTGGTTTGAAGCGACTTCATTAAGAATCAAAGTAAACTGGCCGTCGCCAGACCTTGCCAGAGTATCGTCTCTTCGGACATTGCGCTTTAAGCGTTCGGCCAATTCCTTGAGTAATCGATCTGCAATCAAATGCCCAAGAGTCTGATTAACATTTACAAAGTGATCAATCTCAACGGAAAGAACTGCTCCCAGCACCCCGCTTCGTGCTGATCGTGCTAGAGATTGATCGAGTCGATCCAGAAGCAGTGTTCTGTTTGGCAAGCCTGTGGTCTCATCATGATAAGCACGGGCTATCATCTCATTCTGCTTGCGATATTGCGTGTTCAAGTCGACCATACTGACTAGGTAGTACGACTCTTTATCTTTTTCAGTTTGGATTGAGGTAATCTTGGCCCACAGAGGTTGCTGCTTTTGATCCTTTCTTTTACACCAAAGTTCGCCTTCCCATCTGCCTGCAGATTCCAACGTCTTCATCATTTCAACGTAGAAATCATTGGAATGATGCTCAGAAGCAAGGATCTCCGAATCGCTTCCAACCAATTCATCAGGCTTGTATCCTGTCATGGTGGAAAATTCTTGGTTTACATGCTGAATTATTCCAGAGTGGTTGGTGATGAACATACTTTCCGGCACTTCAAATGCGGAGGCTGCCAGCCGAAGTTCAGATTCTGCCCGCTTGTTTGCGGTGATGTCATGATAGGTGACTACAACCGCCTCTAAATGACCATCATTACCCATCAAAGGCTGGCTGTTTGCCAGAAGTGAGATACGTTGGTTGGTATCTAAGTCGTAGAGAGAAAGTTCCAGTCCCTGCACTCTTTTGCCATTCAGCGCAAGTATCTGCGGTAACTCACTGTTCTTTAGAGCTCTTTTCCCTTGTGCATTGAAAACTTTATTTTTTATTTCAGGGATTGATAGTTGAGGTTTTGGAGAAGCTGATTGAAATAGATGATAGGCAGTGGCATTTAGGTATAAAGGAACACCTTGCACATCAAAGACCGCAACCCCATCAGCAACATGATCGAGGATTTGGTGCAGATACTCCTCCTCCGCATGAAGCGCAGTTTCATAACTTCTCCGTAAGCGAAATTCATAGAGGAGTTTTTTTCGAAAGTGATGGATAGCACCAATGAATGCTCCACCAACAAGCAGGTGAAGTGTGATTAGCGAAGAGATAAAAGCCGCGCTATTCGGAGTAACGAGTAGATTCCACGTAAGTGAAATGACAAAAAAGAGCGTTACGCCGATATAGGCGAAGCGCATCGCACGAGTTAGGTGCCTCGTATCCGCATGCCCGTCTGATTTTGTATTCCATTGGGTGCTGGGCGAGAAATCCATGGCTGATCAACCCTAATTTATATAAGGGTCAATGTAGACGGATTATCCCCACAAAATCAATCAGGCAATCGCTTCTCTAAACACTTTTTTTGTGGACCAGTTCTGAAGATAAGATAGGAATTGTGCTTCATGTATGGTTTTCTGGACAGATGCGGAACCGAAGGGCCCATATGGATAGACATCTATCCATATGGGGTTGGGTTACATCAGTAGGCTGGATAAGGGAAGGTAGGATAGGACGGGTACTGGTAATAGGGATAGTAGCCAGGATAAGGCCGCGGATAAACCGGGCGCTGCGCCGGTTTCATTGCATCCCTCAGATCCTTTTCTGCCTGCATCAGATCTCTCATTGCCTTTATTTCGGTGTCGGCCGCGTTACGCAAGTCATCAAATTCCTCCATGATCTTTGCAACCGATTCGACCCGCTGCTGACTCTGCTGCTCTCTCGCAGCGGCCTGTTCTGCCTGCATTGCATCAACTGATTGCTGGAAAGCGGTTGCAGAAGCTGGAGTCGCCGCACTCGCGCTTTGCGCTGGTGCCTCAGCACTCCCTGTATCAGTACTGGAGGCAGCTTCAGGCTCCGCTTGTTGGGGCTCGGCGCTTGCTTCATCAGAGGCTGCCTCGACACTGACCGCAGCGGCGGCAGTCACAGCTGTACTAGCAGGCGCTGCAGTAGTCTGTTGCTCGCCAGCAGCCGCAGCAACTTCAGGCTCTACTTGTTGGGGCTCAGAGTTTGCTTTATCAACGGTTGCCTCGGCACTGACTGCAGCGGTCGTAGTTACAGTCGTACTTGCAGTCACGGCCTGTTTAGCCGGGCTATTCGCCGGTTCGTCTGCTGTCTTGATCTGCTCAGGCGCGGCAGCTGATGGTGCACCATTTGTTTTGCCGATTTCTGCCACTGTTGTCGCTGGGGCCGAAGCCGTAGCAGCTTCGGCTGCCTCATTACCGGTTTGAGTAACAGCAGAGTCTGTTGCCTGAGCGGCATTGGGATTCTTAGCCAAGGACCGGATGTAGGCGAAAGCGACTATGATTATCAATAGTGCCACAACCACCTTCATCCAGAATCCGGAAGATGATGAACTCTCTGTAGACGACATTGGGGGGCTCTCCTTTTGCTTGATAGTTGTCGATGAATGGGAGTTTGCAGGGGCGGGAGTCTCAATTTCCTGACTCGCTTCAACTGGCGAATCCGGTTTCTTCCTCCCTTGAGAGGATTGCACTTGCCCTACAACCATCTCAGATGTCTGTGTTGTGGTTGTGTCAGATTTCTGACTAATGGAGGCAACAGCTACTAAGGCGGCAGTTTTTTTATCTGCTTGGGGGCTATCTGAAGATTCCGTGCTGGATGCCTGACTTTTTGCAACCCTCTTTTTCGCCACTTTTTTCTTTGAGGCTTTCTTTTTAACGGCCACCTTTTTGGCGACCTTCTTCTTTGCCGTTTTCTTCTTTGCAGCTTTTTTCTTGCTTACCTTCTTCTTCGCTGTAGCCTCCTCCGCTGGGGGAGCCAAGTCAGCGGAATCAGGGCCCAGTTCTTTCTCTTCCGTATCAGCCATGGCGATTTAACTCCAGATTCGAAAAATACTGATGCGGGCAATCGTATCAGCCGGCTCCTGATAGGTAAATGAATCTCCGAATTTCAGATCAGAGTGCTTCTAATATTATCCGGAGAGATGGAAAGTGATTTTGCTTACGGAGTCGTTCTTACGGTAAGCCAATCGGCGATCCAACCGCGTTTTTTCGTATCAGGATTGATGATATACGACCAGTTGCCATGGTGGCCGATCTCGACCAATTCTGAACCTTCAGTCACAGTTTCGACAATCTCATTGCCAGTTCCTGGACCAGCGCGCAGATTAGCGCGCTTCACCTTCACACGAAGTCTATCCCCGATCCAGGGGAGCTGAAGAATGCCATTGAGGTGCTCGTCCACCAGCGAGCTACCAACTTGTACAAACTCTCTGATGATCTCCTGAGCATCGGTTTGTCCGCCACGTGCTGCCTTCAGAAACCAGCGCAATGCGGCTTCGGTATCTTTTTTGATGCCCTCCCCGGTTGTATAAGTGAGTCCAAGGGTAAATTGGGCCTCAAGATGGCCTTGCATGGCCGCAGCTTCCCACCAACGGATAGCTTTCTCCACATCAACCCGGAGGCCATTACCGTTAGCATAGAGCCAGCCCAGATTATAGGCAGCCTCAGCATCGCCTGCATTTGCCAATGGTCGCCAAATGCAGAACGCCTCGGCAAAATTGCCTTGACGTAGAGCATCAAGCCCCTCCTCCACTGTCTCTGAGGCAGCAAAAATTGGACTGGATATGGGCAAAAAGAGAAGTGCCCAGATTAGGCTGGTAAAAAAGCGGGGACTGCTTGTGCGGTCAGCTGTCATTTCGCTATCCAATCTCGCGTACCTTGAAAAGATCAGGTTTGAGAGGTTTGAAGCAGATTTTCCAGGAGCGCCCTAACATTGCGCATACCCACCAGCAGGTTTTTCTCGATCTCTTCCATGCTGATCGGCTGATCACCCTTGCCTGCCGCCCAGTTGGCGACAACTGCGCAACTTGCGTAGCACAGATCGAGTTCACGGGCCAAGGAGGTCTCCGGCATCCCGGTCATCCCCACCAGATCACAGCCATCTCTCTCCATGCGGGAGATCTCTTTTGCTGTCTCCAGTCTGGGACCTTGGGTCACTCCATAGGTACCGGTATCTGCAATATTTTGTCCGGTCGTGATGCCCGCAACAATGAGTCGCTTGCGCAGCTGTTCGCAGTAGGGTTGAGTAAAGTCGATATGAGTGACCTGATTCAGGTCATACTCAAACAGCGTATGGTCTCGCCCGTAAGTGTAATCGATAATCTGGTCTGGAATAATCACCCGTCCTGGCGACATTTCAGCGCTAATACCACCAACAGCGGCGACACCGATCACCCTGTCGACACCAATGTGTTTCAAGGCCCAGAGGTTTGCCCGATAGTTGACTTTATGGGGGGGAATGTTGTGAGCGGGACCATGCCGGGGTAAAAAGATGACCTCGTTATCAGTTAACACGCCATGAGTCAGTGCCGCAGAGGGTTCACCAAAAGGCGTATGGACAACCTCTCTTCGGATGACATGAAAATCCGACATCTTGTTGAGCCCAGTCCCCCCGATTATTGCCAGTTTTGCCATTATTTTTCTGTCCAGCGGTCATCAAGAACCTCGGATTGTAACCCGAGCCGCCAGGCAAACATACTCGCCTGTGTAAACGCAAAAAAGCCGGCTGGATATCCAGCCGGCTTCATGAAGCGCTCATGGCGTCTCAATCAGAGCTCATCAGCATGCGCATCCAGATATTCTGCCACGCCATCGGGGGTGCCTTTCATGCCTGCATCGCCTTCTTTCCAGCCCGCCGGGCAGACTTCACCGTGCTCTTCAGTAAACTGCAGCGCATCGATCATCCGTAGCATCTCGTCAATGTTACGACCCAGGGGCAGATCGTTGATGACCTGATGACGAACCACGCCACTCTTGTCGATCAAAAAGGAACCGCGGAAGGCAACGCGACCATTCGGAGTTTCCACATCGAAGGACTTACAGATGGCGTGATCGAGGTCGGCAATCAGCGGGTAACCCACAGCACCAATACCACCGTCATTGACCGGGGTATTGCGCCATGCATTGTGAGTGAAGTGGGAGTCGACAGAGACACCGATGACTTCGACACCGCGCTTTTTGAACTCATCGAGGCGATGATCAAAAGCAATCAGCTCAGAAGGGCAAACAAAGGTGAAATCCAGCGGATAAAAGAAGATGACGGAGTATTTGCCATCAGTAGTTTCTTTGAAGTTAAAAGTGTCGACGATGGTTCCGTCGCCCAGCACAGCGGGTGCGGTAAAATCAGGTGCCTCGCGGCCAACAAGTACGCCCACGGTTGTTCCTCCTCATGGGTTGACTGGAATCTGACCAACTATCGAAACGATGACTGGCCTCTAAACTCGAACGGAAATCATAAGTGTTTTTGTCGGGAATTAGAATAGAAGGATTCTAAATTTTCATTAAATATTCATATGCACCCATAACTTTTTATTCCAGATACTAGAAAAGGGGCCGTCAGCCCCCTTCTCAACGACATCTGTCGCTCCCTAATGTGCGGCGATCGACTGCTCGTACATGCCGGCTGATCTAAGCGTCGGTACCAGTACCTTTGTCTCGCGTTCGATCCGCTCCTCGATCATTTTAAAGAGTTCATGCGTATCGCTAAGGAACTCCTCAGTAAAGTTGAAGTCGCACTCTTTCAACCACTTTTGATGATACGCATCGAACTGGCTGCGCATCGGTTTCTGGCCGTTGATAAAGCCCCAGGCCATTGACTTCAGCTTCGCATCCTCGTGAACCAGCAGATCAGGGTAGATCCCCGCGTCCTGATCAGCAATGTGCGCCTTCATCTTGTCCGACAGTTCACATATCAGCTGATGGGCAGTCTTTGCCGTGGGCAGGATCTTCAGCTGCTGCATGGTCATCATAGCCCTGAGGTCAGAGATAATCTGCAGCATCTCGGCATGGCGTCCTTCAATCGAATCGATCATATTCACTTCTACATCCTCCATCTGATCGTAGCCCGGATGCCCCCTAAAAAAAGCAACGGCATATCCGGGAATCGTTGTGTTTGGGGAGCTATCGGTCTCTGCCGGTTTCTACCCGATGGAGAGATAGTGAAACAAAACCACGGAAATGGCAATAGGTATTTAATTTTATTAGAGTTTTTTGGAATTCTTGAAGGGAAACCCCTAGCCGGAAAGATATGTTGTTAAGGGATTTCCCTAGATAGTCTGCAAGGTTATTTAGCCATCTTTTACTGCATAGATGCCATGCGCGTTACGCAGATAATCTTTGTAGTCCATTCCATAGCCAAAAACATAGCGATCCTCTACCTCAAGTCCGACAAAATCAGCCTTGAAGCCGTTGCTTCGGTCGTGACGTTTCTCCACCAGGACGGCACTGAACACCTCTTTTGCACCCGCTTTCTGGCAGGCCTCGACAATCGCCTTAAGAGTGATACCTTCGTCCAGGATGTCATCGATGACGAGAATCGTCTCACCTTCCAATGCGGTCGAGGGATGACCGATCCACTTCAACTCCGCACCGCCGCTGGTCTCCCCCCTGTAGCGGGTTGCATGGATATAGTCCTGGCGTAACGGAAACCCCAACCGGGTAAGCAAGTGTCCGGAGGGAATGAGCGCCCCGTTCAAAACGCAGAGAATGATCGGGTCGTGCCCCCCTAGCCGTCCAGTGATCTCCATCGCCATGCGATCGAGGGTCCGCTCCACCTCATCCGGGGAATAGAGAAGATCAGCGGTTGCCAGAACCTCAGCCGCCTCTTCCTGGGAGATTTTTGCCACCTCTGTTACTCCACTATCAATTGAAATTCAGATCAAGACTAGCACCGTCTTCAGCCTGAACGAGCCGGTTGACCGCCGTTTTCCACTCAGGATCCAGATGCAGAGACTCAGAGGTTATGTCGCCGCGACCATGCATCCGCACCAGCCGCAGATGGGACACCGGATCCATATCCTCCCGCAGCTGTTCCAATACTTGAACTGCTGCCTGCCGATTGTTACAGACCAGCACCATATCGCATCCTGCGGCGCGGGCGGCCAGCGCCCGTTCACCAAATGAGCCGGCCTCTTCAGCTGCCGCCATGCTCAGGTCATCGCTGAAGATAACCCCCTGAAAACCGAGCCGTTTGCGCAAGATCTGTTGCAACCAGAAGGGGGAGAAGCCGGCCAGATTCCGGTCTACCTTTGGGTAGACCACATGCGCTGGCATGATCGCTTCAAGACCCGCGTGGATCATCCGCTCAAATGGGCGCAGATCATCGATCTCGATGTCTTCCAGCCGGCGCTGATCCACCGGCAGCGCATGATGGGAGTCGGCCCTGACCGCCCCATGTCCGGGAAAATGCTTACCCACGGCGGCCATGCCGGCCCGATGAACGCCCCTCATCCAGGCCCGAGCTAGATCGGCGACCACTTCCGGACTGGACGAGAATGCGCGATCCCCAATCACCTCGCTCACCCCCATATCCAGATCGAGCACCGGGGCAAAACTGAAATCAACACCCACAGAACGAAGTTCAGCGGCCATCAGCCAGCCCCCCTGCTCTGCCAAAGAGAGACCGAGTTGCGACTTCTCGCGGTAGTTCTCACCATACCAAGCCGCCGCAGGCAGAGAGCTGAAGCCCTCCCGAAAACGCTGTACTCGCCCGCCTTCGTGGTCCACCGCGATCAGCAGATGGGGCTCACGCAGCGCATGGATCTCGGCTGTCAGCTGTCGGATCTGCTCTGGATTCTGAAAATTTCGGCTGAACAGGATCACGCCGCCGCAGGCCGGATGGTTCAACAATTCGCGATCTTCCGCCGAGAGTTGCGTGCCCTCGACATCGAGCATTACCGGACCAAGTGTCATATTTAGTTTGGCTTTTTCCTTTAACTTTCACGGCAGTATGCCGCAAAGGGGGAGACAGGGAAAACGTTTCATCACACTCTACAAACTAGAACCTGACAGGTTGGAAAATGTTCAGAAAACACCTCTTGATGCAAATCGCCTGCTTGATCCTGTTCTCAGCTGGACTCTTTGCCACTCCGCTCAAGGCAGGAGAGGATGGTTCTTCAGGCTCGGTCCTCTACTACGAAATCAGCCCCTCACTGGTCGCCAACCTGGCCAAAGGGGGGAAATATATCCGCTGTGATGTGCAGCTGATGACGAAAGATGAAGATTTTCTGGAGCAGATGAGGTTGCACGGCCCGGCAATCCGCCATGAACTGCTTCTGCTGCTGAGCGAGCAAGATGGCAAGGTGATCAAGACCTCACAAGGCAAAGAACAACTGCGCAAACAGGCGCTCGAATCAGTCAGCCGAGTGATGAAGAAGATAGCCGGCAGCGACAGCGTGCAGGCCCTCTACTTCACTACTTACTATGTCAAATAGCGCGACTGTCTAAACGATCCCTCAGCTGGTCGCCCAGCAGGTTGAGGCTGAGTACCACCAGCGACATCGCCAGCCCCGGCGCCAACACCATATGCGGTGCCACCAGCATATAGCCCGCGCCATCCCTAATCATATTGCCCCAGGAGGCATCCGGCGGCTGCACCCCCAGGCCGAGAAACGAGAGCCCCGCTTCCGCCACCACCACCCCAGCCACACCGAAGGTCGCCTCAATGATCAGCGGTGCGCTCATCAGCGGTAGAAGATGGTGTAGCAGGATGTACGGGGTGCGACTGCCCAGCGCGATCGCCGCTGTTACATACTCCCGCTGGCGCAGCGACAGGGCCTGGGCACGGGCTAGCCGGGCGTAGCCCACCCATCCCACCGCAGCAAGAGCAATGATCAGATTATCCAATCCCGGCCCCATCACCGCCGCCAGCGCGATCGCCAGCAGGATGCCGGGAAAGGCGAGAAACACATCGATCAGACGCACCAGCAACAGGTCGACCCAGCCGCCGAGGTAGCCCGCCAACAGGCCAACCAGGATGCCGATGAGCGCCGAGCTGGTGACAACGGCGGCGGCCACCAACAGTGACGATTGCGCTCCGGCGATCAGGCGGTCAAACAGTGGTCGGCCCAGATCATCGAAACCGAACCAGGCCACAGCCCCCGGCGGCTCAAGGATTCTCTGCAATCCGACCTCGTTAGGCGTCAGGCTGAACAGAGGCGCGCCCAAGGCAGCAAGCACCCAGGTCAGCAGCACCAGCAACGGAAAGGTCGAGCCAGACCGCATCAATCGGTGGCTCGGATGCGCGGGTCGACCAGCTGATAGAGCAGGTCGGTCAGGTTGTTCACTAGCAGATAGGCAAGGCTGATGAAAAGCACACACCCCTGCAGCACTGGATAGTCCCGCTTCTGGATGGCGTCGATCATCAGCGAGCCCACCCCCGGCCAGTCGAACACCACCTCAGTTACCACTGCCCCACCCAGCAGCGCCCCCAGTTGCAGGCCGATAATCGTCAGCAGTGGCAGGCTGGCGTTGCGCAGCGCATGCAGGCCGATCAGCCGCCCCTCCCCCACCCCCTTGGCCCGGGCGGTGCGGATATAGTCCTCACCCAACACCTCCAGCAGGGTGCTCCTGACCATCCGCGCCAGCACCGCAGCAAAGGCGCTGCCGAGAGTGATCGCCGGCAGAATGACACTGGTCAGGCCGTTGCGGCCGCTCACCGGGGTCCAGCCGAGCCAGAGCGAAAACAGCAGGATCAGCATCGGTCCGAGCCAGAAGTTGGGGATCGAGACTCCCAGCATCGACATCCCCATCGCCCCCCAATCCCAGCCCGTGCCACGCCGGACTGCCGCCATCATCCCCAGCGGCAGAGCAATCAGCAGCGCACAGAGCAGCGCCACCGCGGCCAGCTGCAGGGTCGCCGGAATACGTTGGGCGAGCAGCTGAGTAACCGGCTGTTTGGAGTGGAGTGATTGCCCCAGATCAAATTGTGTCAGAGAGGCGAGATAGTCGAACCACTGCTGCGAGAGGGGGTGGTCAAGCCCTAGGGATTGACGTAGCGCCTCCCGGTCGGCCGGCAGGGCTGACTCCCCCAACATCACATCTACCGGATCGCCCGGCACCAGATGGATCAGCAGAAACACCAGGCTGACCACGCCGAACATCACCAGCAGCATGCTCAGCAGCCGGGAGAGCAGGCGCTCAGCCACCGCACACCTCGTTTGATTCGAGGATCTCCACCGGTGTCCCTGCCCTGACCTGCTCAAAGAGTTCCAGCAGATCCGCGCAGCGCATGCGGATGCAGCCATGCGAGCGGGGTGCCCCCATCGGCTCAGAATCTGGAGCGCCGTGGATATAGATGAAGCGGCACAGGCTGTCGACCTGCCCACCCCGGTTGCGCCCTGGCTCATCCCCGGTCAGCCAGAGGATCCGCCCCAGGATCCAGTCCCGTTCAGGGAAGGCCTCGGCCAGCGCCGGGGTGTATCGCTCCCCGGTGGGCCGCCGCCCGACAAATACCGTGTCGGCTGGGCAGCCTGCCCCGATCCTGATCCGGATATGGTGATGCCCACGGGGGGTGCAGCCGCTGCCGTTGAACTCGCCGACACCGTTCAAGGCGGTGGAGACCGGATAGCGCTGCAGCAGGTTCTCCCCCTCCAGCAACCTCAACGACTGCTGTGCAATATCGATCAGGATTCGCCTGTCGGTCACTGCCGCTCCCTCTGCTCCTGGTTCAACACAACATTCTGTAACCCATCATAGTTGCCGTCGGCCATTAGCCGATAGCCCTCCAGCCGCTCAGCGCTGGCGCTGTACTGATGCTCATACCAGAGTGGAATATAGGGCAGATCCTGATGCAGGATCTGTTCGATCTGCCTATAGCGCAGCGCCCGCTGCTGCAGGTTTTCAGTGCCTTCCGCCTGGTCGATCAGCCGATCGACCTCCGGACTGGCGTAGCGGCCCCGGTTGGCGCCGCCCGGCGGCAGCGAGTCGCTGGCGAAGATGTAGCGGAAGATATCCGGTGTGCGCACGCCAACCCAGCTGAGCGAGTAGAGCTGAAATCGCCCCGCCTTGATGTCGCCAAAGAAGGTACCCCAGTCGTAACTGTGGATCTCGATCTCCACCCCAATGTGCCGTAACTGACTTTGCAGGATCACCGCCAGCCTGAGCCGAAACGGATCGCTGGATGTTTTGTAGCTGAGCCTGAGCGGTCGATCCGGCCCGAAGCCCGCCTCCCGGAGCAGTGCGCTGGCACGCTCCGGATCGTAAACATAGGGCGGCAGCTCAGCGGTCCCGGCCCAGTGTTCCGGAGGAAAAATCGTCTCTGCTGGTCGCGCATCGCCACGGAACAGATGTTGGATAATCGCAGCCCGGTCGATGCCGTGGGCAAGCGCCTGGCGGATCAGCGGATTGCCGGTCAGCGGATCGGCCAGATTCAGGCCGATGTAGCTGAAATTGCTGCCTGGACGAGCATCGACCCGAACCTCGCGCTCCTCCCGCAACAGGCCCAGCAATTCTGGAGAGAGATCGTTCTGCAACAGGTCGATCTCGCCACGCAGCAGCTTCAGCAGCCGCACCGTGGGGTTCTTCACCTCAACCAGCTCGATCCGCTGGCCGTCACTGCGCCGCTCCAGCAGCAACTGCCCTGGCCCTGGGTAGGAGAGAAACTGAAATGGACCGCTACCCAGCGGCTGTTGGTGGAAGTCGTGAGCCGATTGGATCAGCCGCTCCGGCAGGATGCCCAGCACCAGGTAGGCGGGAAACAGCGCATCGGCCCGCGCGAGATGAAAATCGATCGTCTCCTGATCCACCACCGCAATCTGTTCGATCAGCGCAAGTGCGGAGCGATGCGGTGAACCGTTTTCTAGATCGAGCACAAAACGATAAGTGGCGGCTACATCCGCAGCACTCAGGGTAGCCCCATCGCTGAAGCGAGGACGTGGCGACAGCAGGGTGAAACGGTAGTGGTATGGGCTTAACTGCTGCCAGCTGGCGATGCCAGGCATCGGCATGCCCCGCGCATCAAAATTGATCAGCCGTTGATAAAGCAGCCGGTTGATGCGCTCCGAGGTGGCGTCGGTGGCGAAACGGGGATCGAGATTGAGCGGGGCCGAGGCGATGCCAAAGCGGATGCGGTCGGGATCCGCTGGCTGCTCACAGCCACTCAGCGACAGAATCAGCCCAAGCGAGAGCAGGAGGCGAGCAAACACGCCCTGCGCTCACCAACTTTTGTAGGGGTGTTTCACCAGACTGGCGTTATAGTAGCGCGGATCATCCGAGACCTCTTCCCCGGCCCACTCCGGCATCTGGAAGCTCTCATTCTCCTGCTGCAACTCGATCTCCGCCATCACCAGACCGGCGTTGTCGCCGTGGAACAGATCCAGATCCCAGATATGCGCACCGCAGCGCACCCGGTAGCGGATCTTGTCGATGACCGGGCCATCCACCAGCTCCGCCAGCATCGCCTCCCCCTCCGAGCGTGGGATTGAATACTCGAACTCGCTGCGGCTGATGCCCTTGGCGGCCCCCTTGAGGGTCAGCAGCGCCTTCTCTCCCTTCAACCTGACGCGCACGCTAGCGTTCGGCAGATTGGCAATATAGCCTTGCTTGATGGCCTGCTCTGAGACCACATCTGACTTCCATTTATCATTTTTAACCAAAAACTTACGTTCTATTTCTAATCCCATCTGTCATCCCTTTTCGAAGAGTGCGATCGACTCCACATGGGCGGTGTGGGGGAACATATCCATGACCCCCGCGGAAACCAGCCGATAGCCATGCTGATGGCAGAGGATGCCCGCATCCCGCGCCAGAGTGCCTGGATAGCAGGAGACGTAGACGATCCGCTCCACCCCCAGCTTTGGCAGATGCTCCAGCACCTCCTGGGCGCCGCTGCGGGGTGGATCGAGCAGCGCCTTGTCAAAGCGCTGCAGCAGCCAGGGTTCCTGCTCCAGCGGCTCGTAGAGGTTGGCAGTGAAGTAGTCGACGTTGTCGATGCCGTTGCGCTCGGCATTGGCGCGGCCCCGCGTCACCAGGCCGGCATCTCCCTCCACGCCGACCACCTCACCGGCACGGCGCGCCAGCGGCAGGGTGAAGTTGCCCAGCCCGCAGAAGAGATCGAGCACCCGCTCATTGGCACCGGGGTCGAGCATCTCCACCACCCGTGACACCATCTGCCGGTTGATGCCGGTGTTGACCTGAGTGAAGTCGATGGGCAGAAAGTCGAGGCTGAGGTCGAAGTCGGGCAGCCGATAGTTGAGATCGGCGGGAATGCCAGAGAGTGGCTGGATGGTGTCGAGTCCTCCCTCCTGAATATAGATTTCAATCTGGTGCTCAGCGCCGAACTGCGCCAAGGCCTGCCGGTCGGCCTCGTTCAGCGACTCGAGGATGCGGAAGATCAGCACCAGGGTCTCATCCCCCATCGCCATCTCGATCTGCGGGACCTGCCGCTTGACGCTGAGGCCCTCGATCAACTGGCTCAACTGCGGCAGCAGCTGCCCGACCCGGGGATGGAGGATGTGGCACTGTTCAATGTCGGCGATAAACGAGGAGCCGCGCTCGCGGAAACCGACCAGCACCTTGCCCTTCTTCGGTACATCGCGCACGCCGAGACGCGCCTTGCGTCGGTAGCCCCAGGGAGTCTCATTGAGCAACGGCTCCAGTACCGTTTCAGGTTCCACCTTGCCGAGATGCTCGAGGGCATCAAGCAATGCCTGCTGTTTGGTCTGGATCTGCGCCGCCGGCGCCTGATGCTGCAGACTGCAGCCGCCACAGATACCGAACTGAGTGCAGCGAGGTTCGACCCGCTCCGGGGAGGCCTGCAACACCTCGACCACCCGACCTTCGTCATATTTGCGGCGCTGTTGAGTATAGAGAAAGCGCACCCGCTCGCCGGGTAGTCCGCCCACCAGAAAGGTGGCCTTGCCCTCGATGTGGACCACGCCCTTGCCGTCGTGGCTCATGGATTCGATGTTTGCCTCTACCGGCTCGGCAGGCAGCTTCTTTCTGCGGCGCGATCGCCCCATAGTATTTACCTTCTCGGCTGAAAAGCGCTCGATTCTACGCCGAGTCGAGGGGTGGCACAAAAGCGGCAAACCCGCAGGAGCGCTGCTTGTAGCGCGAATCGAGGGCATTGGGCCATTCGCGCTGCGCGCAACACCCCTACTTCTGTTTCCAATTGCCGCCGGCATCCTGATACCACCAGCCGGCAGCGGCCTCTTTAATCCAGGTGCGGGCAAAGATGTTACGCACATCGGTCTCCCACTCCGGATGGCCGTTGGCCTTGGCAATCTCCTGATAGAGCTGGTTGCGCTCGCGGTTCTCGGCGGCCACCAGTTTTTTCAGATGGCTGCGCTGTTTCAATGGCACTGCCGACTGCTGCCGTACACCCACCAGCGCCTTGTTGGTGAAGCCGATGGCACCGTTCTTATAGAAGGCGACCAAAGCGCCATGACGCTGCTTCATCGCCGCCTGCAGCTTACGCACTGTGGGGGTGTTGATATTGAAATCGGGCGTGGCCGCCGCCTGAGCGCTGGGGATCAGCCACTCCAGCGGGTTGATCACAATAAACTGATGGCGGCCGGGGAGCCGCATCGACTGGTCGTCTTTGCCAGGTTTATCTACCTTCTCCTTGCCGAGGATATCCTTGACGATCTCCTCCGCTGCCTGCTGTGCCTCAGCGGCCGGAAAGTAGATATTGATGGTGACACAGGCTGCCAGGAACAGTACACCGAACGCAAACGCTGCCAATCTTAAGCTCTTCATCATCGACTCCATCTTCATTTACTACTGGATCACCGGCGCAGCACCACCTGACTGGGTGATCCCTTTCAACTGCTCGAGCAGGCTATCCCAATTGGCAGTGCGATTGTAGCCGATCACATCGATGCGGGGGATGCCACCGCCCTCCACCAGATAGTAGCCCCGATCCGTCTCACCGACACCACTCATCTGACAGACGCCCGCCTGCAGTCGACAGCCGATACCCAGACGACTGTAGCCAAACTCCTCGAAAAAACGCAGGAAGGAGCGTGCCAGAGAACCGGAGATGCCGCTACCGCCAAGGTTGGAGATGTTATCCACTGCCTGCTGGCTGATCCGGCGGCGCGAGTCGTCATCTTCGGGTGTGTGGAAGAAGGCGTCGAAGCTGACTGGCCTCCACGCCTCCATCTGTAGTTCACGCATGTAACCATCGAGCCGGCCGGTGATGCGGCCAAAGGAGAAGGTTCTGGTGAGGGTCTCCAGATCGAGCCCCTGCATCTCAATATCGGCCTGCAATCTGGGATAGACACCCAACAGATCCTGCAGCTGCAGGTCTCGGATCAGGATATCGCCATCGAACACCTTAGCCAGCAGCGTGCCATCGATGCTCAGGCTGCCGTTCGCGTAGTTCATCCCCGGGATCATGCCAGAGAGCTTACCCGACAGTGGTGGCCACTCCAGCGCCTGGCTCAGACTGGCCATTGAGATCGGAGTGAGAAAGCCGTCAAACTGCAGCTGCGGCTCATCGCCATCCACCTGCAGGATCAGCTGCTCCAGCTGCAGCGCGCCATCCAATACTGGAATCTGGCTCGGCTGCTCGAGCTGAAAACGTTGTCCGGTGAGAGTGAAATCGAGCCGGCCCGGACCGATGGGAATCCGCTCCAGTAGGTGGCCACCCTGCCAGCGTAGCCAGGAGGCGACGGCAGGCCCGCCCTGGCTCCAGTGCAGATGGCCATCAACCCCCTGCAGGCCCAGCCGACGCTGATTGATGCCGTCAGCCTGGTCGTCCCACTGCCCCCCTTCGAGTATTGCATCCAGGCGGGAGTGACCTGGATGCAGCTGCAGGCTGCCGCTGAGCGAACCCTGCAGGGTGAGTCGCTCCCAGGGGGTGCCGAGCAGCACCGGTTGCAACAACTCGCGATGCAGATCGCCAAGCGCCACTGGCTCCAGTTGCAGAGCCAGTTGCTCGACCTTGGCGTGCTCACCCAGGCTGAAGCGGCCATCCAGGGAGAGATCGATCAGTTGCCCCTGTCGATGGTGCAGAGAGATGAGTTCGAGCTGATCCCCCGCCTCATCCAGTCGAAAATCGCCACTGAGATGGAGGGGGTGGTCTGCCAGATTCGCATAGAGAAATGGCGTTAGGGCCTCTCCCCCATCGAGCTGCAGTGCCAGACTCCCCTGCCAGCCAGCCGCAACAGCACCAATCTGCCCCGCAATGCTCCCCTGCAACCCTTCCGCAAGATAGGTTCCATCCGCGTCACTGAAGCTGGTCTCTCTCAATCCGATGGAGCCGCTGATCTGGGTGAGTTTTTGCTGGCTTCCAGTGAGTTCGAGCTGTGCATCGATCTGGCTCTGCAGTGACCATTCGGCCAGATTGACTGGGATGCCTGCAGCGGCGGTGAGTTTGGTCAGCTGCTGTAGCTGCAGCGCCTTGGCGTCGACCGTCGCCTGCCAACCCTGTGCATCGAGTTGCAGCTCAATTCGGGCAGTGCCGTCTGCCAGCCGGAGCCGGTTCAGTCTTGCCTGAAGATGTGGCTGCTGCAGATCCATCAACAGACTGCCCGTGCTCTGCTGCCGACCCAGCAGGGGGTGATCGAAGCCGATGCGAACCGAGGGACACTCCAACTGTCGCCCCTGCAGGCGTCCGTTGCTGCATTTAAAACTCAACTGCTGCAGTGGCTGCGCGAGGCCAGGCAGGTGGAGCTTGGCGATGCTGATCAGGAAGTTTTCCCGGCCGGGCGCTGGTTGGAGCAGTTGCAGGTTGATCCCTTCGGCGCTCCAGCCGGGAGCGGCGAGACTGCCGAGCTGCAGCGTCAACCGGCCGCTGGCAAAGATCGAGTGAAACAGAAGTGCAAACAGTAAACCGCCCAACAGGGCGGCCAGGAGCAGGCTCTGCCTACTCCGCAGGAAAGACATTGGTGGAGAGGTAGCGGTCACCACGATCGCAGATGATCGTGACGATAACCGCATCGCTCACCTGCTTCGACAGCTCCAGCGCCGCCGCCACCGCACCACCAGAAGAGATGCCGCAGAAGATCCCCTCTCGCGCTGCCAGCTCGCGAGTGGTCTGCTCGGCCGCCTCCTGGGAGACGTCGATGATCCGGTCGACCCGGCTGGCATCGTAGATCTTTGGCAGATAGGCCTCAGGCCAGCGGCGAATACCGGGGATGCTCGCTCCCTCCTGGGGCTGCACACCGACGATCTCGATCGCCGGGTTCTGTGACTTGAGATAGCGGGAGGCGCCCATGATGGTGCCAGTGGTGCCCATGGCGCTGACAAAGTGGGTGATCTCGCCGCTGGTGTCGCGCCAGATTTCCGGGCCGGTGCCGGCGCTGTGGGATGCCGGGTTGTCGATATTGGAGAACTGGTCGAGGATCAGGCCCACCCCCTCTCCCTCCAGCTCCCGAGCCTTGTCGATGGCCGCCTCCATGCTGCCCTCTTTGGGGGTCAACACCAGTTCCGCGCCGTAGGCCTTCATCACTGCGCGGCGCTCCATGCTCATGTTCTCCGGCATCACCAGGATCATGCGGTAACCGCTGATTGCCGCCGCCATCGCCAGTGCGATGCCGGTGTTACCGCTGGTGGCCTCGATCAGGGTGTCGCCAGGCTTGATCTGGCCTCGTGCCTCGGCTTGGCGGATCATGCTCAGGGCCGGCCGATCTTTGACCGATCCGGCAGGATTATTGCCCTCTAGCTTGACCAGCAGGGTATTGCTGGTGTCGCCTGGAAGGCGCTGCAGCCGCACCAGCGGAGTGTTGCCGATGAAATCTTCGATGGTTTTGTAGAGCATGTCGGGATTAGATAGCTGCGTGTCAGAATGTTAGCTGGTTGGAAATTCTACCCTTTCCAGGGAACAGAGACAGAAACCAGTGACGCTAGATTTAGCCGTTCAAGTTACAATCAAAGCGGGTCAGATGCGAGTATTTTGATGAGTGGATTAACAACCGTTTAGGGCGTGGAGGCGTTCGAGGCTTGATAAACCAAAAATTTTCATGGATTCGCCGACGGATCTTTGCTCTAGCGGTCATCCCTGTTGTCATGCTCTCCCTGCTATTGGGCTGGTATCTACTTGAAACCCGCTTCAACGAGATCGAGGCGGATTTCAAGCAGCGGGCCGGGTCGATGACCCAAGAGCTTGCGGCGCTGAGCATCATGCCGTTAAGACAACAGGATGTGGATCGCCTGCAACAACTGGCACAGCAATTCCTGCAGCACCATGAAGTGGTTGGGGTGATTATCGGCGATCGCAATGGACGCATCAAGATTCGCGAGCTGGAGCCCGCTCGCCATTTCAACACCATCGAGAATTTTTTCTTCTCCCAGCATCCGAGCCGATTCAGCGCACCGATAACCAGTGCCGACACAGATATCGGTGAGGTGCGGCTGTTGTTCGATCCAGGCCCCTCCACCCTGAAAAAGGCCCATCTTCTGATCAATGGCTTTGGCCTGAGCCTGGTTGGACTGCTGTCGGCCATCCTGCTCGCCATCGTCCTGGGCAGGGGGGTAACCCGCCCCATCGAGGGAATGATGGAGGTGGTCAATCGGATCGAAAAGGGCGACCTCTCCAGCAGTGTAGTGGAACGCTCAACCGGTGAGTTGGGGCGTCTCGAGGTCGTCTTCAATCAGATGATCGCACACTTGAAGACCAGTCAGGCGGATCTACAGCAGCAGGTCGAGCAGGCCACCTCAGACCTGATGCAGACCATGGAGGCGCTGGAGGTGCGCAATGTGGAGCTCGATCTGGCACGCAAACGGGCGCTGGAGGCGAACCAGGTAAAGTCCGAGTTCCTGGCTAACATGAGTCATGAGATCCGCACGCCGATGAACGGCATCCTGGGATTTGTGAACCTGCTGAAGAACTCAGGGCTCAACGAGCTGCAGCTCGACTACACCAATACTATCCATCGCTCGGCCTCGAGTCTGCTGCAGATCATCAATGACATCCTCGACTTCTCCCGTCTCGAGACCCGCCAGTTTTCACTGGAGGTAGCCAACTTTAGACTGCGCGAGAATATCGAGGATTGTGTGGCGCTGCTCGCCCCAGGAGCCCATGAAAAGGGGCTTGAGATCGTGATACTGGTCTACAATGATGTGCCCGATCTGCTGATTGGCGACATCTCACGGATCCGCCAGATCCTGATTAACCTGGTGGGAAATGCGATCAAATTCACCTCCCACGGAGAGATCATTGTACGTGTGATGTTGGAGGATGAAGACGATCAACAGTGCACCCTCGCGATCTCGGTACAGGACAGCGGCATCGGCATTCCCGACGAGTTACAACCACAGCTCTTTGAACCCTTCAATCAGGGCATGTTGTCCGCCTCACGCATCTATGGAGGTACCGGCCTCGGTCTCTCCATCTGCAACCGTCTGGTGAAGGTCATGAACGGCTCCATCTCCATGCAGAGCGAGCAGGGCAAGGGCTCCACTTTCACGGTGCAGCTAAGCCTGCCCTATGAGGCAGATGGCCAGTCAACCCGCTATCCCCAGTTGCTACAGGGAAAACGCATCGCCTGCTACGACAGCCATAAACTGGCGGGCACCGCCAATCAGCACCGTCTGACTCTACTGGGTGCCAGTGTCGAGCGTTTCTATACCGCGGATGAACTGCTGGCGGCGATCCAGGCCCAGCCCCTGCTGCTGGATGCGATCCTGCTCGGATTCTCCCGTCGGGATTTACTGGATGAGAGTGTAAAGGCGCTGGTGCTGCGGCTACGCAATATTGCCAACATCCCGATGATCACGCTGATCAGTTCGTCGGACCAGGCGGTATTGGATGAGATTCGCGCCCTTGGGAGCGACGAGTGTCTGTCAAAACCAACCCCAATCCAACTGCTGCAGCGCAGTTTTCGCAAACTGCTGCAACTCCCGATCCACTCAGGTTATCCGAGCCTGGCCGTCGAGACGGAACCAATGGCCATCCCCAGCTACCCTGGCCTGCGGGCGCTTGTGGCAGACGACAATGAGATCAACCTCCACTTGATCGAAGAGCTGTTGAAGCGCACCGGTGCCGAGGTGGTGCTAGCCCACGATGGCGAAGAGGTACTGGAGATCGTAGCCTGCCAGGCCGCCTTTGACCTGATTCTGATGGATATCCACATGCCAAAGATCGATGGAGTGGAGGCCACGATCCGCTTGCGACAGCAGGAGTCGGAAGATAGCCATCTGCCAATCGTCGGTCTGACTGCCGACGTGTTGCCACAGAACTTCAACCACGCCCTTGAGTCGGGGATGGATGCCTGTCTGATGAAGCCGCTGGAAGAGCTACGTCTGTGGGAGCTGATCGATCAGATCACCAGCCATACCCTGCCCGAACGCCCGTTACTGGTCAGCCAACCGCCTGAGGTGCACGATCAAAAGGAGAGTCCGCTGCGGGACACTGAGCGCGCCCTCTCCATCGCCGGAGGCAATCCGGAGCTGGCTCAGGAGATGTATGCGTCCCTGCTCAAAGAGCTACCAGGGGCACAGCAGGAACTCAGTCAAAAAGTCGCTGCACGGGACTGGATGGGGTTGCGAGAGAGCGCCCACAAGACCCGCGGCTCGGCACGATACTGTGCAGCGGTGGCCCTTGATCAGCTGCTGACCAGGCTGGAACTGGCGGCGGATGCCGACTCGGCCACCCGCACCACTGAGCTGCTTGGTGAGCTGGATGCGCTGATCCTGCGCATGACGCAGCAGAGCTGAGCTCGATTCAGGGCCTCTGCAGCAACAGCTGTTTCATCTCGGCCACCGCCGCGGCCAGGCCGCTGAATACCGCACGGCTGATGATCGAGTGACCGATGTTCAACTCCCGGATCTGCTCGATCGCCAGAATCGGCTTGACGTTATGGTAGTCGAGGCCATGTCCGGCGTTGACCTGCAGACCCAGGCTGTTGCCATACTCCACTGCCTGGATAATTCGCTCCAGCTCTGTCTGACGTTGCTGGGGGTTGGCGGCGTCCGCATAGTGCCCGGTATGGATCTCCACCACCGGCGCACCCACCGCCACGGCTGCATCGAGCTGACTGGGGTCTGCATCGATAAACAGAGAGACACGGATCCCCGCCTCCTTTAGTTCTGCGCAGTAATCGGTCATGTAATCCTGGTTTGCAGCGACCTCAAGCCCCCCCTCCGTGGTCAACTCCTCGCGACGTTCCGGCACCAGGCAGCAGTCGGCGGGACGAAATCGGGAGGCAATTGCCGCCATTTCGGCGGTGGCCGCCATCTCCAGGTTCATGCGGGTCTGCAGCATGCCTGAGAGGATCTCCACATCCCGGTCTTGGATGTGGCGCCGATCCTCCCGCAGATGCAGGGTAATGGCATCAGCCCCTGCCTGCTCGGCCACCAGCGCCGCCTGCACTGGCTCCGGATAGCGGGTGCCTCGGGCCTGACGCAGGGTCGCCACATGATCGATATTGACCCCCAGCAAAATCTCTCGCTCTCTGCTCATTCCCAGTCCTTCAAAATGTAGTGGTGTGGTTTTCCCGGTTCAGGGTGTGCTGCGGAACAATTCACGGCTCTTCAGCGGTTTATTGCCAAGATAGAAGGCCAACACTCGGCGCATCAAGCCACGTGCCTCCTGAATGGTGCGGCGCTCGCTGAAGTCGCGTCGATGCATTCCGAGCATAGTGGCGCCATGCACCACCATCGGTGAGCGCGTACGTCCCGTCTCAAACACCACAGGCCCATGTTCGATATGGAACTCATAGAGCCGCTCTGCCTCGATTTTGTCGCCGTTATCGGCCTCCTGGTCCAGCAGCAGTCCATAGCCAAGCTCATCCAGTAACTCCAGCTCGAAGTGGCGCAGAACCGCTTCCATCGGCTCTGCTGTCGCCAGTGCGGCCAGGGTATTGCTGTAGTGGAGAAACAGCTGGGGATGGGGATCTTCCCGCTGCAGCAGGCGGGTCAGCAATTCGTTCAGATAGAAGCCACAGTAGAGGTGGTTGCCCTGCAGTAGCAGTGCGCGCCCCTCCGGTTCCGATTTACTCAGGGTCTTGACCTCGCCCCGCCCTTTGAGAGAGACCAGCAGCGGTCTGAAGGGCTGCAGTAGCGCTCCCAGCATCGAGCGCCCCGAGCGCGCGCCTCGCGCAATCGCCGGCAGCCGTCCCTGCTCCGGGGTGAAGAGCTCCAGCAACAGGCTGGTGTTCCGGTACTCCCGGCGGTGCAGAATAAAGCAGGGTTGCAGCGCGTTATCGACCACTAATCGCTATATCCGAGCCGCGCCAGCGAGGCCTCGTCGTCAGACCAGCTCTTTTTCACCTTGACCCAGACCTCGAGATACACCTTGCAGCCAAAGAACTGTTCCATCGCCTTGCGTGCCTGGCTGGCAACGATCTTCAGCGCCCCACCCTGCTTGCCGATGATGATAGCCTTCTGCCCCGGCTTCTCCACCCAGATCACCGCGTTGATGCGGTAGATGCCACCCTTCTCCTCGAACCGTTCGATCTCCACCGAGACCGCATAGGGGAGCTCTTTGGCGTAGCGACGGGTAATCTGTTCGCGCACCATCTCGGCGGCGAAAAACTTCTCCGGCCGGTCGGTTAGCTGCTCTTCAGGGTAGAAGTTATCCGCCAGCGGCAGACGCTCGAGCACCAGCTTCTCCAGCGCATCGACATTGTGACCGTTGCTCGCCGAGATCGGGATGATCTCAGCAAAATCATAGCGCTCAGCCATCTCAGCCAGAAACGGCAACAGCGCCTCTTTCTGGTTCACCTGGTCGACCTTGTTGACCGCCAGAATCACCGGCATGGTACGTTCCTGCAGCAGTCCTAATACCTTGGCATCCTCTCTGGTCCAGCGCAGCGCCTCCACCACGAAGATCACCACATCCACATCCACTACCACCGTCTTTGCAGTGCGGTTGAGATAGCGATTCATGGCATGGTCCGCCCGCTCGTGGATGCCAGGGGTATCCACATAGATCACTTGCCCCTGCTCGAGGGTCTTGATGCCGAGAATGCTGTGTCGGGTGGTCTGCGCCTTGTGCGAGGTGATGGCCAGCTTCATACCGATGATCCGGTTGAGCAGGGTCGATTTGCCTACGTTGGGACGTCCAGCGATGGCAGCATAGCCGCAATGGTTGTTCAGCTCACTCATCTTCCAGTCTCTGTAACATAGCTGCCGCAGCGGCCTGTTCGGCACGACGACGGCTCGAACCTGAGCCATCGCTCTCCTGTTCAAGGGCCTCGCTCCGGCACTTCACCGTGAAGGTCTGGGCGTGTTGATCACCGGTGATGTCGATCACTTGGTAGCTCGGTAGTCCGATCTTGCGCGCCTGCAGGTGCTCCTGAAGGCGGGTCTTCGGATCCTTCTGTTGCGTATTCAGATCAAGCCCGGTGAGCAGTGACTCGAATATCTGCAGGATAACCCGACGGGTAGTTGAGTAGTCGCTGTCGAGGTAGATGGCTGCCAGGATCGCCTCCACCGCGTCGGCCAGTATTGAATCCCGAGTCTGACCACCACTGCGCAACTCACCGGGCCCGAGTCGCAGATGGTCGCCAAGTTTCAGCCCGCGGGCGATCTTGGCCAGGGTTTCGCGTTTGACCAGCGATGAGCGCAACCGGCTGAGTTGTCCTTCGCTGGCGCGCTCGAATTGCTCAAACAGGGCATCGGCGATGACAAAGCCGAGGATAGCATCGCCCAGGAACTCGAAACGCTCGTTGTTTTTGCCACCGACACTGCGGTGGGTCAGCGCTTGCTGCAGCAGCGCTGGATTGTGGAATTCATAGCCGAGGGCCCGGCAGAGGCTACTGAGTGGAGGGGTCAATTGGCGGCTAATTCGACAGTGTCATTAAAGGAGACGATGGCGTCCAGATTCCCCATCAGGGGGATGCGTACCTCATAGGATACCCTGACGATGGTGGTACTCCCTTGGCGCTCCACCTTGACGTGCTCTTTCTTCACTGTACTGATGTAGTTGACTTCCATCCGGCGCAGGAACGCCTTACGAATCTCGGACAGTGATTTACGCCCGATGAGGGACTCGGCCTGCAGCGATTCCAGCGCTGACCTGACGGTAAAATGCTCCGTGTAGACCGGTATGATCTTGATCGCCATCAGCGCAACCGCGCCTACCATGACAAATACCAGCAGCATGCTGATAGCTGTCATGCCACTCTCTCTGTGCGTGCTATACATTATCAAATACCTTTCCTATGCTATTGATATTATTAATTTATTGCCCGCCCAATTCGTTCCCATGAGATCGGGAAACCCGTTTTCTCACCATCCCAGTTCATCCAGATGGCAAATGCTTCTCCGATCAGATTCTCTTCAGGCACCAGTCCCCAGCAGCGACTGTCGTTGCTGTTGTCCCGATTGTCCCCCATCACAAAGTAGTGGCCCTCCGGTATCGTGAAGGGGCCACGTGACAGCACATTACATCCCATAGCGAGATCGGGCGCCATGGGGTGCATCAGGATCTCGTGCTCAACCCCATTCAAATCTTCCACCGCCCTGAGATAACCGCTGATCCTGGCACCACCGCCAGTACCGTTGTAGATCCCCACCGGGGTCTGTTGCATCGGTTTACCATTAATATAGAGGACCTTGCCGCGGTAGTGGATGGTATCACCGGGTACCGCCACGATACGTTTGATATAGTCGATCCAGGGTTGTTTGGGATAGCGGAAGACCGCCACATCGCCGCGCTGCGGTAGATCGATATCGATAACCTTTTTGTTCAGCACCGGCAGGCGGATACCGTAGCTGAACTTGTTAACCAGGATGAAGTCCCCCACCAGCAGCGTCGGCATCATCGAGCCGGAGGGGATGCGGAAGGGCTCCACCAGAAACGAGCGCAACACCAGCACCGCGAATATCACCGGGAAGAAGGAGCGCGCATACTCCACCATCAGGGGATCGCGCGGTGCGCCTACGGCCCGTTCGTTTCTCGCTGGCGCAAAGAAGAGCGCATCGATCAACCAGATGCCGCCAGTGATGGCGCTCGCCACCACCAGGAATGTGGGGAAATCGAAGTTCATAAGCGTCTATCTACTCCAATATCGAGTTGCCGAAATCGCTGGCTAGACTGGTCATCTACACTCAGCTGAATCTTTTCAAGAAAACCGCTGCAGGCCGACTCAATCCTTGCCGACCTTCAACACGGCGAGAAAGGCTTCCTGCGGGATCTCCACCCTGCCCACCTGTTTCATACGTTTCTTGCCCGCCTTCTGTTTCTCCAGCAACTTGCGCTTGCGGGTGATATCACCGCCGTAACATTTAGCGGTGACATTTTTGCGCAGTGCCTTGACCGTGGTGCGGGCGATAATCTTGCTGCCGATGGCGGCCTGGATCGCCACCTCGAACATCTGCCTAGGAATGATCTCCTTCATCTTCGCAGTCAGATCCCGGCCACGGGAGTCGGCCTGGCTCCTGTGCACGATGATGGAGAGTGCATCAACCTTCTCACCGTTGATCAGGATATCGAGCTTGACCAGCGGTGCCGTCTGAAAGCGGGCAAACTCATACTCAAACGAGGCGTAACCGCGGCTCACCGACTTCAGCCGGTCGAAGAAGTCGAGCACCACCTCGTTTAGTGGCAGTTCGTAACTGAGCTGCACCTGGCCACCCAGGTACTGCATATTCTTCTGTGTGCCGCGCTTTTCGATACAGAGGCTGATCACATTGCCCAGATGCGCCTGCGGCACCAGGATGGTGGCGTTGATCAGCGGCTCACGCACTGCCTCGAACTTACCGGGATCGGGCAGGTCGGAGGGGTTCTCGATCTGGATTGTGCTGCCGTTATTCAACAGCACCTCATAGACCACCGAAGGCGCAGTAGTGATCAGGTCGAGGTTATACTCCCGCTCCAGCCGCTCCTGGATGATCTCCATGTGCAGCATGCCGAGAAAGCCGCAGCGGAAACCGAAGCCCAGCGCCTGGGATGTCTCCGGCTCATAGTGCAGGGCGGCATCGTTGAGGCGCAGTTTCTGCAGCGCATCGCGCAGGTTTTCGTAGTCGTCGGAGCTGACCGGATAGAGCCCGGAGAAGACCCGCGGATGCATCTCCTCGAAGCCCGGCAGCGCCTGCTCTGCCTTGCGGTTCTCCAAAGTGATGGTGTCGCCCACGGGTGCGCCGTCGATCTCCTTGATGCCGGCGATGACAAAACCTACCTCGCCGCTGGAGAGCAGCTGCTTGTCGAGCCGCTTGGGGGTGAACACACCCACCTTCTCCACCTGATAGCTGCGTCCGGTGGACATAATGTGCATCTTGTCCTTGCGGCGGATCTCGCCGTTCATCACCCGGATCAGTGAAATCACGCCCACATAGGGGTCAAACCAGGAGTCGATAATCAACGCCTGCAGTGGTGCCTCCCTGTCTCCCTCCGGCGGCGGAATTGTGGCCACCAGGTCTTCCAACAGATCGGGAATGCCGAGACCGGTCTTGGCGCTGACCTTGGTGGCATCGGTGGCGTCGATGCCAATGATCTCCTCGATCTCGCTGATCACCCGCTCCGGCTCCGCCGAGGGCAGGTCGATCTTGTTCAGCACTGGCAACACCTCCAGCCCCTGCTCGATGGCGGTGTAGCAGTTGGCGACACTCTGCGCCTCTACGCCCTGGGCCGCGTCCACCACCAGCAGCGCACCCTCGCAGGCGGCTAGAGAGCGGGAGACCTCGTAGGAGAAGTCCACATGGCCAGGGGTGTCGATAAAATTGAGTTGGTAGATCTGGCCATCCCGCGCCTGGTAGTCGAGGGTGACACTCTGCGCTTTGATGGTGATACCGCGTTCCCGCTCCAGCTCCATCGAATCGAGCACCTGCGCCTCCATCTCGCGATCGCTCAGACCACCGCAAGCCTGGATAAAGCGGTCGGCAATCGTTGACTTGCCGTGATCGATATGGGCGATGATGGAAAAGTTACGGATGTGACGCAAATCTGTCATTGGCTCAGTGTTACCTTGGCGCGGAAAAAACGGAACTTGCCTGATTAGGCAAGTTCCGTCTGTCGGCGTACAACGCCGAAGCGGTCGATCATACCAAATCAACCGCCATTCAAATAGTTCCGCAACCCTATTTCATCCAGAAAGTACTCACTGAGCAGTTCACCATCGCTTCCCTCCAGCACTGGTACACGCGTGTCATAGCGGGCACGGAGGGCAGCATCGGCATCGATCTCCACCAGCTGCAGCTGAAAGCTATCCGCCCCATCTATGGACTGTAGCTGTGTCAGCATATCCTCACACAGATGACAGCCGGGGCGGATATAAAGGGTCAGCTGCCTCATTCCGCCGGCATGCGTAGCGCCAAAAAGATCGGTCCGCTACGGCGGTGAACCAGCACTGCCACGGTCTTGTTGGCTGGCAGTTCTGCCACCAGCTGGTTGAACTGCTGTACACTCTCGACCTTGCGCTCGTTGATCATCAGGATCACATCCCCCTCCTGAATACCGGCAACCCGAGCGGCCTCGCCAGTTACCGAATCGACCATCACCCCCTGATAGGGCGGTACTGCCAGCTCACTGCGCTGCTCACGGCTCAGATCGGAGACCATCAGCCCGAGACGATTCGACATCACCTTGGGCGCATGGGTCTCGGCCAGCTCGATCGCATCTTCCGCGGGCAGCTCACCGATCTGGACCATTACCTCGAGGGTGCGACCGCCGCGCTGCACGGTCACAGCCACAGGGCGATCAATCGGGCTAGCGCCCACCAGCGGCGGCAGATCTGAGGAGCTCTTCAGCTTGGTGCCGTTATAGCTGAGGATCACGTCGCCCACCTGCAGGCCCGCTTTGGAAGCGGGGCTGCCGGGCAGTACCCGTGCAACCAGAGCGCCTTGGGGGTGTTGCATGCCAAAGCTCTCGGCCAGATCGCGGGTAACATCCTGGATCAACACCCCGAGCCAGCCGCGACTGACCCGACCTTTGCTCTTCAGCTGCTCGGCTACGTTCATCGCCACCTCGATGGGGATGGCAAAAGACAGTCCCATGAAACCACCAGAGCGGCTGTAGATCTGTGAGTTGACCCCCACCACCTCGCCATCCAGGTTGATCAGCGGGCCGCCGGAGTTACCCGGATTGATCGCCACGTCGGTCTGGATAAAAGGTACATAGTTCTCGCTCGGCAGGTTGCGCCCCTTAGCGCTGACGATGCCGGCGGTGACCGAGTGATCGAAGCCAAACGGTGTGCCGATCGCCAGCACCCACTCGCCTACTTTGAGCTTTTCGGCACTGCCGGTCTTCACCACCGGCAGATCCTCCGCCTCGATCTTGATCAGTGCGATATCGCTGCGCTCGTCGCTGCCGATCACCCGCGCGCTGAACTCACGGCGGTCATTCATACGCACGATGATCTCATCCGCACCGGCGACCACATGATTGTTGGTGAGGATGAAACCATCGGGGGAGATAATGAAACCCGAGCCCAGCGACTGCTGCTCCCGCTCCTGATCCGGCAGGTCGAAGCCATGTTCACCGAAGAAACGTCGCAGCAGCTCACCAAAAGGACTGTTCTCTGGAATATCAGGGATGTTGAAGCGCTCCATCTGCCGCCGGATGCTCTGCTGCTGACGAGTGCTGATGTTGACCACCGCCGGCGCATTCTGCTCAACAAGCTCGGTAAAGTCAGGCAGGCTTCTCGCCTGTAGCGGGGCGGTAAAGAGCAATACAAGGAGAAGAAACGGAACTGTGGATACCGTTCGCTGCATAAAACTCATTGGTAACTCCTGGAGGTTATTCGATTCGGATCGTGGGGCTCAGCCCAATCTGATCGGATGGGAATACGCTGAACGCAAGATCTCCGGCTCATACAGTGCGTCAGTTCGATGCCGACTGGCGAAGCCTCTTGCACCGATCAACCCGGCTATCAGTCCCAGTAGACCGCCGATAATGCTGCCGAGTTCCCCTTGACCTATTTCCATCCAGCGAACCAGTTCCAGGCCCGCAATGGCACACAGGATGAGTGTAAATATCGGCAGCAGGTAGGAGACCAAAGAGGCACGGAGCAGAGCCCGCTCATCGAGACCGATCACCACCTGCTGGCCTGCCTTTGCCTCGATTGGATTGCGCACCCGAAGCTGCGGATGACGACGTTTGAAGAAGCCAGCGATCACCGAGGTGCCACAACTCGATCCGGCCTGGCAGTTCCCGCAAGCCGCCTGCTGCTGGGTCTCCACCAGAGCATAGTCGCCATCACAGGTGATGACTCTGGCAGACTCCTCGATCATGGCGATTCGGCAGCGTTGTAGCGCATCGCCTCGACCACACTCAACAGGGTGATCGCCGGCACTTCGCCCACTGCGGTGATCTGGTGATCAGCACGCCGCCCACCCCAAGCGTTGATCGCACCCAGACGTGATGCGCCCTCCAGCGCCCCCCCCTCGCCTGCCGCTTCGATGAAGATGGAGAGAGAGGCTAGCCCGTCACTTAACACATAGTGGTCGATTACACCGCCATTAGCGGTGTCTGGCACCCTGGAACGGCTGGTCACCACAAAACCGGCGGGCAAGGATTCAAAGTGCCACTGAGGCCTGTCCGACTCTATTTCACTCCGTGGCAGGTCTGATTTACGGATGGTGATGCCACGCTGTTTGTTGGATTCGTCGATGTTCCACTCGGCGACACCGATCTCGAGGCTGGTGAACATGGTCTGTTCCAGCGCCTGCCCCTGCTCATCCATCAGGTCCGACTTGAGTGGCAGGGCGCTCTCCTGATCGAGATAGAAACGATAGCCGTAGCGGTAGTCATCCCGTGGGATGATCGCCACCACCTTCGACTGATGGCCCGCAATCCGGGCCGTGCCGAGGGTACGAAATGCGTAGTGAGGGGTGAGTTTGTCGAGGTCTTGGGGTAGCAGATCGAGAAACTTGTTGCTGGGTGGGCGCTTATCGATGGAGATTTGCTGGCTCTCGGGGCGAACGCAGGTGATTGAGCGTTTATCGCGAATCACCTCCCGCGGGGCACCGTTGAGTGAGATCAGATGCTCCCTGATCTGGCCATCCTCTACTGCATGCACCACCCGGATACTCTCCAGCTGGTTGTCGTGCAAATAGATGAATGTGCCCTGATAGTTCAGAGCGCGTACCGCGGTCATCATCCGTTCCAGCCATCGGGCGGCCTCCCGCTCTTTCTCGGCCGTTGCGGCCAATCCTGTGGTCAGGTTCAGCGCCAGCAGGACACCAAAAAAAATCTGTGCAGCGATGCCCGCTGGACGACCTATCTGCATGCCTCTCCACTCCAACACGACAAACCTGTCGAATAACGGTTGATCATTTGGCCACGTCATAACTGACAAAGGTGGCGTAAGGCATGATGCCTTTCATGGTGTTGGCCGGAGCGTACTCCTGATGATTGACCAGATAACTATTGAGTTTGGTCTCAACGTCGGGGCGGGCCAGCAGCTCCCAGCGGGTGCCCCCAGATTGGCTATAGATGGTCTCTACCGGTGGCTTTTTCACCGCCACCGTGGGGGAGAGTGTGGCGACCGGATCATCATTGATCAGCTGTGGGACCATAGTGACCGCAACCAGCGCCACTGAGGCGGCGATGGCAGTACCTGCCACCGGTTTCAGCCAGGACGCCGGGCGGCGTTTGACCATTCCCGGCGCAATGATGGTAGGTTCACGCTCCAGGCTGGCGCTGATGGCGCTTGCCAGATCCGGCTGCACCAGCGAACCCAGTTCCTGACGCATCGCATCGCCTATTAGATGATAACGGGCCCAGGCCTGTTGCTCTGACGGTGTTTCAAGCAGCCGACCGATGTGCCGGCTGATTTCGTGTTCGCTTAGCTCGTCATCCACCAGTGCAGATACTTTTTCGCGTTCTTGTTCGCTCATCTCACCACCCGTGCTTATGGGTTAATCAACGGTTGTAACCGTTTGTCTATCGCCTCTCGCGCCCGGAAGATACGGGATCTCACAGTTCCCACCGGGCAGGACATCGCCTCAGCGATCTCCTCGTAACTCATGCCTTCCAGTTCACGCAGGATGATGGCAGTGCGCAGGTCTTGCGGAAGCGCGTCGATGGCATCCTGAACGGCGGCACTGATCTCGCTGCTGAGCAGATGATTTTCCGGTGTGCCGTACTCTTTCAGACGATGCCCCTCATCCAGCTGTTCGGCGATCTCGGGCTCCACATCCCCACTCGGCGGGCGACGACTCTGGGCAACGAGGTGGTTCTTTGCGGTATTAATCGCAATCCGGTACAGCCAAGTGTAGAAAGCGCTGTCACCACGAAATCTAGGGAGCGCCCGGTAGGCCTTAATAAAAGCCTCCTGGGTAACGTCCAGCACCTCGTGTGGATCCCGAATGTAACGGGAGATCAGATTCGCGATCTTCTGCTGATACTTGAGCACCAACAGGTCAAATGCCTTTTTGTCGCCCTTCTGCACACGGATGACCAGTTCCTGATCCACTTGTCGCTCGCCCATCCGGGCCCTACCCTCCCTCATGACCTGACACGTCCCTGCGCTCAGTCTGATTGACACTCCAGATTCTGAATAGTTCGCCGCATCTACCGGTAGATTAATTCTGTTCTACAAGCCCTTGATTTAGGCTAGGATGCGGCGATGCAATGCGAGTCGCATTATCGCTGTAATAGTAGGCCTCCGCAATCATGTCCACCGACCATCAGCACGACGTTTTGATCATCGGCAGCGGTGCTGCCGGTCTTTCCCTGGCGCTGCGTCTGCACCCTGATCTGAAAGTCGCGGTAATCTCCAAACGCCAACTCGAAGAGGGCAGCACATTCTATGCCCAGGGGGGCATCTCTGCGGTGCTAGACGAGGAGGATACCCTCTCCTCCCATGTGGAGGACACCCTTAACGCCGGCGCCGGGCTCTGCGAAGAGAAGACGGTTCAACTGGTGGTGGAACAGGGCCCGGAGAATATCCGCTGGCTGATGGAAAACGGTGCCAAGTTCACCCGTGACGACAACTCGGCCAGTAGCGGCGGCTACCATCTGACTCGTGAAGGGGGGCACTCCCACCGGCGGGTGATCCACGCCGCAGATGCCACCGGCCGCGAGGTGGAGACCACCCTCGAGGCCCAGGTGATGGCGCGCGCCAACGTGGAGCTGTTCGAATACCATATCGCCATCGACCTGATCACCAACCGCAAGCGCCGCCAGAGCGGCGTCAACCGCTGTGTGGGAGCCTACATTCTTAACCAGAAACAGGGCCGGGTTAAGACCTTCCGCGCCCGTTTTGTAGTGATCGCCTCCGGTGGCGCGAGCAAGGTCTACCTCTACACCAGTAATCCGGACGTCTCTACCGGCGACGGCATCGCCATGGCCTGGCGCGCTGGCTGTCGGGTCGCCAACATGGAGTTCATCCAGTTTCACCCCACCTGCCTCTACCATCCCGAGGCACGTAACTTTCTGATCAGCGAGGCGGTGCGCGGTGAAGGGGGCCGGCTGTTGCTGCCCAACGGGGAGCGTTTCATGCAGCGCTTCGACCGGCGCGGAGAACTCGCCCCGCGAGATATCGTCGCCCGCGCCATCGACCATGAGATGAAACGTATCGGCGCCGAATGCCTGTTCCTCGATATCAGCCACAAGCCGGCTGAGTTCATCACCGAACACTTCCCCACCATCTACCAGCGCTGCCGCGACTTGGGGATCGACATCACCCGCGAACCGATTCCGGTGGTGCCCGCCGCCCACTACACCTGCGGTGGCATCTACACCGATCATCACGCGCAGACCGATCTGCCGGGGCTCTACGCTATCGGTGAAACTGCCTACACCGGCCTGCATGGCGCTAATCGGATGGCCAGCAACTCGCTGCTTGAGTGCCTAGTGTTTGCCGGGCAGGCCGCCAAAGATATTAGCGAACAGGCAGACCAGGTAGAGATACCCGGTGAGTTGCCTCACTGGGACGAGAGCCGGGTGACCGACTCTGATGAAGAGGTGGTGGTGGCCCATAACTGGGATGAACTGCGCCGCTTCATGTGGGACTACGTGGGCATAGTCCGCTCCAACAAGCGCCTGGAGCGAGCCAAACGTCGGGTCGACATGTTGCGCATGGAGATTGGTGAATACTACAGCAACTTTCGTGTTACCAATGACCTGCTGGAGCTGCGCAACCTGGTGGAAGTGGCCGATCTGATCATCCGCTCGGCGCAGATGCGCCGCGAAAGCCGTGGCCTCCACTACACTCTCGACTTTCCGCGCACCGACGACCTGGCCCAACGCCATCCGACAGTGCTGATCCCAGACAACTACTCTCCCAGGACGCTGCCCTGACGGAATTCGAATTCCGGGGTGGAATTCCGGGGACAGTATACCTATTCCCAGAAGACGCTGATGCAGTAGCATAGACCACCGATTTTTTACAGGCCATTCAGGGAGGAACAGCATGGCAAGGATTGCCCGAGTGGTATTGTCTGATGCCCAACCATGTCCACCTCGTGTTGACCCCAAACACAGAGAGCGGCTTGCGAACCGCTTTGGCTGAGGCCCATCGCCGTTACACCCGGCGTGTCAATTTTCGATATGGCTGGCGGGGTCACCTCTGGCAGAAGCGGTTCCACTCTTTCCCCATGAATGAAACGCATCTTGCGGCGGCGATTCGATATGTCGAGTTGAACCCCGTGCGTGCGATTGTGTCCGGACTGGGCAAATTACCCACCGAGCCTGCTCAGGATGACGTGGAATACATCCGGGTTCATACACGCACCGGCCGCCCACTGGGTGACGCGCCGTTTATCCAGGCAGCTGAGTCACTGACTTGCCGGATTTTGACGCCACAAAAGCCGGGTAGAAAACCGGGGAGCCATTCCGCTGCAGTGAATGGGAAATAAGTATACTGTCCCCGGAATTTCACCCGGAATTCCAATGTAACCATTGATTGAAGCCGTATCCGCTCAGGGTATGATTGCCCATATTCCCTAATTAGCGTTAATTCATGGATTCATACGTACGCCGCATCATCCTCAATGCCACCAGCGCCGATGATCTGTTCGAAGGCGGTTCAATTCAAAGTCTGTGGAGTGGTTACGGTAGTATCGACCGCTACGGCCTGATCGGTTCGAAACTGAACACCGTGGTGGTCAAACACGTACGGTTACCGGATCAGAGCAGACACCCGCGTGGCTGGAATACCGATCGATCCCACCAACGCAAACTGCACTCCTATCAGGTAGAAACCGCCTGGTACGAACATTGGGCCGCACGCTGTGATGATCACTGCCGTATCCCCCATTGTCTGGCCCTGGAACATCACGACGATGAAGTGTTGATGGTGCTGGAAGATCTGGACGGCAGCGGTTACCCGGCCCGCAAGGGCAGCGTTACCGAGGCCGAAATGATCCGCTGCCTGAGCTGGCTTGCCCACTTCCATGCCACCTTCATGGACGAGAAACCGGAAGGGCTGTGGGACATAGGCACCTATTGGCACCTGGACACCCGCCCCGATGAACTGGCCACCATGGAGGAGGGTGAACTAAAGCAAGCTGCAGAGGTTCTGGACCGGACCCTGAACGAGGCCCCCTTCCAAACCTTTGTGCATGGCGATGCCAAGCTGGCCAATTTCTGTTTCTCGCCGGACGGAACCCAGGTCGCGGCAGTGGACTTTCAATACGTGGGCAGCGGTTGTGGCATGAAAGATGTAGCCTATTTCATCGGTAGCTGCCTTAACGAACACGAATGCGAACACAGGGAGGAATCCCTGCTCAACGCCTACTTCGCTGTCCTGAAACAGGCCCTGGCTCTGCACCATCCCCGGATCGATGCTGCGGCTGTGGAAGCGGTCTGGCGGCCCTTGTATAGCGTGGCCTGGACCGATTTCTATCGTTTCCTCAAAGGCTGGAGTCCCGGCCACTGGAAAATTCACAGTTACAGCGAACGCCTCGCCCATGAGGTGGTGAGCCAATTACAGGACACCCCATGCTCTTCAGCAATGATCAACTCTACGAACTGAGCCAACTGGCCTTCAGCGCAGCCCATGCCGCAGGTCATATCATCAAAACCCACCGACAAACCGAGATCCAGGTTCACCACAAAGAGACTGGCACCAGCACCGCTGGTCAGGTGGTCACTGAAGTGGACCACAAGGCTCAAGCCGCTATTTTGGAGATACTAGAACCCAGCTGTGCTGAATATGATCTCGCTTTGCTCACGGAGGAATCCCCCGATGACGGTCAACGCCAGAAAAAACCCGCTTTCTGGTGTATCGATCCCCTGGACGGCACGCTGGCCTTCATCAACAACACCCCCGGCTTTTCCGTCTCTATTGCCCTGGTGGCTCGGAATGGCGACCCGCTGATCGGTGTGGCGTATGACCCGGTGGAGCAAGCCCTGTTTCATGCCATCCGTGGCCAGGGGGCATACAAAAATGGACACCCCATACAGATCCCTGACCTGGACCCGAAACAGCCCCTAATCCTGAGTATCGACTTCAGTTTTCAGTCACATCCCTGGCTGGAACATACCCGGACTGGTTTACATGACATCGCCCGGCAACTGGGCCTGAACGGCTCCGATATTCAGTTTCGCACTGGTGGTGTAATGAATGCCTGCGGCATCCTCGAAGACCCCAATATCTGCTACTTTAAATACCCCCGCAGCGACAATAGCGGTGGCAGTTTATGGGACTATGCTGCTACCGCCTGCCTGTTCCATGAGGCTGGGGCCGTGGCCTCCGACATATACGGCCGACCCATGGATCTCAACCGACCGGATTCCACCTTCATGAACCATCGCGGGCTGTTGTATGCGGGTAACCATGCTCTGGCCGACCACATCATTGCGCTACACCACAGTGTGCTGTTACATCGCAAGGCCGGCAGACTTTCAGAAAATGCTCAGACAAACTTCCAGTAAACGGTGCTAAGTGTTACCAAATAACACATCATCACGCACTAATGAGTTATGCTTATTGAGTGGCGGAGAGGCAGGGATTCGAACCCTGGGTGGGCTACAAACCCACGCCGGTTTTCAAGACCGGTGCATTCAACCGCTCTGCCACCTCTCCAAGAGCGCGCTAGGATACCTGAAATCGACTTGAAAATGCCAGTCGAAACTCTATTTTCATCGTGTTGATCTTTGGCTGGATAGATGTATCCTTGCGGAACCGAAACGGATATCCAGTGTCTTATATACAACCTATTGATTTGCTGGCATTTACCCAGGAGGCAAAGCCGACATGAACCAGATTGATTTCACCTCTACCCGTACCCAGGAATCGGTACTGGCGAGTAATAAGGTGCTGAAGAACACCTATATGCTGCTCTCTGCCACACTGGCATTCAGCGCAGTCATGGCCGGCATCTCGATGTTCATCGCGATGCCGCCGATGACCTACATGGTCTCTGTCATCGTCGCCATGGTGCTCGGCATCTTCGTGCTGCCCCGTACCGCCAACTCCTCCGCCGGTATCGGCGTAATCTTTGTGATCACCGGTCTGATGGGTTTTGGACTGGGCGCCATCCTCTCCATCTACGCCGCACTGCCAAAAGGCCCTGAAATCATCACCACCGCTTTCGGCGGCACCGGCGTGATCTTCCTCGGTCTCTCCGGCTATGCACTGACCACCCGCAAGAACTTCAGCTTCATGGGGGGCTTCCTGTTTGCCGGCATGATGGTTGTGGTGATCGCAATGCTGGCCAATATCTTCCTCGCGATGCCTGCCCTCTCGCTGGCGCTCTCTGCCGGTATCATCCTGCTGATGAGCGGTTTCATCCTGTTCGACACCAGCCGCATCATCCACGGCGGTGAGACCAACTACATCATGGCCACCTATGGCATCTACATCAGCATCTTCAACATCTTCATTAGCCTGCTGCATCTGCTCGGCGTGATGAGTGATGACTGATCAGACCCTTGTCTGACGGCAAACCCCGGCCTGATGCCGGGGTTTTTTTATATCTGCTGAGGAGAAAGATCGATGGACTGGATGAAGATTCTGGCCGCCGCTGCAATGGTGATGATGCTGTTTGCGATGTGGCCCGCCTACAAACACTGGAGCCAGAACGGCCCCAAGGCAGAGAAAGGCGACTGGATGGCGGTGCTGCTGCCGATCGGTGCCGTGATTGGCTTTGTGATCCTGCTGATGGCGATAGTCTGAAGCCTAGCGGCCCCGCCAGTGCCGGGACCGCTTTCCCCTGATCAGATTACCTCGATGCCGCCCATGTAGGGACGTAACGCCTCGGGTACCCTGACCCTGCCTTCCGCATCCTGATAGTTCTCCATCACCGCCACCAGGGTACGACCGACCGCCAGGCCGGAGCCGTTTACAGTGTGTACTAGTTCCGGCTTGCCAGTTTCGGGATTGCGCCAGCGCGCCTGCAGCCGGCGTGCCTGAAAATCCACGAAATTGGAGCAGGAGGAGATCTCCCGATATTTGCCCTGCCCCGGCAGCCAAACTTCCAGATCGTAGGTCTTGGTGGCGGAGAAACCGATATCCCCGGTACAGAGGGTCACTACCCGGTAGGGCAGCTCCAGCTTCTGCAGGATCGCCTCGGCATGCGAGGTGAGCTGCTCCAGCGCATCGAAGGAATCTTCGGCCCGGACTATCTGCACCAGCTCTACCTTCTCAAACTGATGCTGGCGGATCATGCCACGGGTGTCCTTGCCGTAGGAGCCCGCCTCGGAGCGGAAACAAGGCGTGTGGGCCACATAGCGGCGTGGCATCTCGTCGGCGTCGATGATTACATCACGCACCAGGTTGGTGAGCGGTACCTCGGCGGTGGGGATCAGATAGTACTCATGCTCGCCCTGCAGCTTAAACAGCTCCTCTTCGAACTTGGGCAGCTGACCGGTGCCACGCAGGCTGTCGCTATTGACCAGATAGGGCACATAGGCCTCGGTGTAGCCGTGCTGGATGTGGGTATCGAGCATCAGTTGGATCAGCGCCCGGTGCATGCGCGCCAGCGGGCCTGACATCACGGTGAAGCGCGAGCCGGTCAGCTTGGCCGCCGCCTCTGCATCCAGCAGCCCGTTTTCGATGCCTAGATCCACATGATCTTTTGCTTCGAAGTCGAACTGTGGCGGCTCACCCCAGCGACGCTCCTCTCGATTATCCTCCTCATCTTTGCCATCGGGCACCGACTCATGGGGGATATTGGGGATGCCGAGGGTGATCGCGCCCAGCTCAGCCTGGACCTGGTTCAGCGCCTCCTGGGTCTGCTTCAGCCGGTCTCCCAGTGACGCCACCTCGGCCAGTAGCGGCTGGATATCCTCGCCTGCCGCCTTCGCCTTGCCGATCGACTTGGAGTGGCTGTTGCGCTGATTCTGCAGCTCCTGGGCTGCAACCTGCAGCGACTTACGCTGCGCCTCCAGCGTAGTGATCTTATCCGTGTCGAGTTGAAAGCCGCGTCGCGCCAGTTGCGCCGCGACACTCTCCAGATCGTTTCTTAACAGACGAGGGTCCAGCATCGTTTATTCACCCATATTCAAACTTGCGGGCCAGCTCACCACATGGCCCGGTTCCACAATCTTGTTGAGATCCTCGAGGATCCCCTCCACCTTGTCCGTGCGGTCAAAGAACTCCACCACCAGCGGCAGATCCAATGAGACATCGATCAGTGATGAAGTATGCATGCGCCCCGAGGCACCGATACCAGCGATACCACGAAACGCAGTGATACCGCGCACCTTCTCCTCCGCATGCAGAAAGTGCATCAGCCGCTGCATCTGGTGATCACCCTCGGTGAGGTAGACCCGCACCATGGTAACGCTCTCTTGTTTCATAACTGTCTTCCCAGGGTCAATCCCAGCCAGCAGGCTGCGAGACAGGCGATAACGCTGATCAGCACATTCAACATCGCCTTCAGATAGTCCGCCTGCTCCAGCAGATTGAGGGTCTCGATGGAGAAGGTGGAGAAGGTGGTAAAGGCGCCGAGCAGACCGACCAGTAGCGCCGCACGCAGCTCCGGCCCGACACTAGCACGCTCCAGCAGGTAGACGTAGAGAAAGCCCATCAACAGCGAGCCGATGAGATTCACCGCCAGGGTGCCGAAGGGAAAAGCCCGGCCAAGCAGCCCATAAACCCCGCTGGAGACCCAGAACCGGAACAGCGCTCCTACTGCGCCTCCGGCTGCGATGGCGATCATCTGCATCAGAATTCCGAGTCTCTAGAATGATAAACCGCCGCATTCTACACCCATCGCAGCGGGCCGTGAAACGCGGCAGGATGCAGTGAAATCGCTGCAGCCCACAACGATTGAAATAGCCTGCTGTGAATGATAACGGGGCCTTCGTTGGCCAGCTTCGAACAGGCAGGTTGTAGCCCGCCTTCAGACGGACAGGTCAGGCTGAACGACAGACAGACGCCCCATCCTCTTTCGATCCACTTGTCACTCAACCAGCGCCCTGCTCCCGGTCGAGTCGCTTGAGGAATTCGAGCTTCTCACCAATCTTGATCTCCATGCCGCGATCGACTGGACGGTAGAAGCAGCTTCCTTCCAGCCTCTCCGGAAAGTAGTTTTCAGCGGCGGCGTAGGCGTGGGGTTCATCGTGGGCATAGCGGTAGGCCTTGCCGTAATCGAGTTCCTTCATCAGTTTGGTGGGGGCGTTACGCAGATGCAGCGGTACCTCCAGAGAGCCTGACTTCTTCGCCACCGACAGGGCCTGCTTCCAGGCCATGTAGACCGCATTGCTCTTGGGGGCACAAGCCAGGTAGACCACCGCCTGGGCGATCACCAGCTCCCCCTCCGGGCTGCCGAGGCGCTCCTGGGCCTGCCAGGCGTTGAGCGCGATCTCCAGCGCGCGCGGGTCGGCGTTACCTATATCCTCCGAGGCCATGCGCACCACCCGCCGGGCGATGTAGAGTGGATCGCAGCCACCGTCGATCATTCGCGCCAGCCAGTAGAGGGCCGCATCGGGGGCCGAGCCGCGCACCGATTTGTGTAGTGCCGAGATCTGATCGTAGAAGGCCTCACCACCCTTGTCGAAGCGACGCAGGGTGCCGCTGGCCACTTCGCCGATCAGCTCGACGCCGATCTCCCCTTGCTCTGCCAGATCGGCGGCAATCTCCAGCAGGTTGAGAGCACGCCGCGCATCGCCATCCGCCGCCTCGGCCAGCAATCTACGTGCTTCAGGAGTGATGCCGAGGCCGCTCCCGCCGAGCCCCCGCTCACTATCCTGCAGCGCCTGCTCGATGATCTGTTCGAGCTCCTCTCCCGCTAACGCCCTCAGCACATAGGTGCGGGCGCGGGAGAGCAACGCGTTGTTGAGCTCGAAGGAGGGGTTCTCGGTGGTGGCACCGATGAACACTAGGGTGCCATCCTCCACATGCGGCAGAAAGGCATCCTGCTGGGACTTGTTGAAGCGGTGCACCTCGTCGATGAAGAGCAGCGTCGGGCGGCTCTCCTGCTGTCGTGCGAGCCTTGCCTGCTCCACCGCGGCACGGATCTCCTTGACCCCGGAAAGCACTGCCGAGAGGCTGAGAAACTGCACCCCGGAGTGACGTGCGATGAGCCGCGCCAGGGTGGTCTTGCCGGTGCCCGGCGGACCCCAGAAGATCATCGAGTGGAGGTGGTCGGACTCGATTGCCCGCTGCAGCGGCTTGCCTGTGCCGACGATATGTTGCTGGCCGCTGAATTCCGCCAGAGAACGCGGCCGCATCCGGTCCGCCAGCGGCCGGCCGGCGATCGCCCCGGCCTGAAACAGATCCGCTGACTGGCTCATAGGTCGCCGATCATGTCGATCCCATCCGGTGGATCAAAGACAAACAACTCATGTTCCAGGGCGGGGTTACGCTGCAGATTGGAGAAACGGAAGCGGGTGATCTGACCAAAGCTGTCGATCATTTCCATCTGCACCAGCTGGTTCTGTTTCAGCCCCAGTTTGACCTGATCGATCTCCACATCCTTCTGTTTCGGCTTCAGGCTAAGCCAGTCGATGCCGTCTTTTTGGCCCAGCTCCGTGATGGCAAAGTGCCGCTCGATCGGCCCGGTATCGCTGAGCAGCTGCGCCGGCGTGCCCTTCAGCGCCGCCTGCTGATCCCGGTGGGAGACCTGCTCCAACTCCCTGTCGTGCAGCCAGATGCGGTTGCCGTCAGCAATGATCAGCTGGCGGCTTGGCGCGTCATACTGCCAGCGGAAGCGCCCGGGACGCTGCAGATAGAGGATGCCACTGGTGATATAGATCTGGTCGCTATCGGGCTGGCGCAGAGTCTGTACGAACTCCGCTTGCAGGGTAATCAGATTGGACAGAAACTGCCGCAGCTGTTTCACGCCGGTAGCGCCATCGGCTTCTGTTGCCAATGAAGGCTGAGCGAATCCACTCAGCAGGAGCATCAGCAGCAGGCTAAAAAATCGGGTCATCTCAATCCTCCACGGGTGGCGGCGCGATCACTTCGCGACTGCCGTTGGTCTCGGCTGGGCTGATGATACCGATGCGCTCCATCTCTTCGATCATTCGCGCCGCCCGGTTATAGCCGATCTTCAGGCGCCGTTGCACCCCGGAGATGGAGGCGCGGCGGGTCTCGGTGACGATCTTCACCGCCTCGTCGAAGAGTGGATCAGAACTCTCGACATCGCCATTACCCTCAGCCGGGAAGCCAGGTACCGATTCGGTCGGCTCCTGCAGGATCTCCTCCAAATATTCGGGGGCACCGTTCGCCTTCAGATGATCGACCACCCGATGCACCTCATTGTCATCCACAAACGCGCCATGCATGCGCTGCGGAATGTTGCTGCCGGGGCCCATATAGAGCATGTCACCATAACCCAGTAAATGTTCCGCCCCCATCTGGTCGAGGATGGTGCGCGAATCGATCCGTGAGGAGACCTGAAACGCTACCCGGGTCGGGATGTTGGCCTTGATCAGGCCGGTGATCACGTCCACCGAGGGGCGCTGGGTGGCCAGCACCAGGTGGATGCCGGAGGCCCGCGCCTTCTGCGCCAGCCGTGCGATCAGCTCCTCGACCTTCTTGCGTGCCACCATCATCATGTCGGCCAACTCGTCGATAATGACCACGATGTAGGGCAAGGGTTCCAGGGTCGGGTGGGCCATCGCCTCGATCACTGCGTCAGACTTGGGCTGGAACAGCGGATCTTTGAGCGGCTCACCCTTCTTGATCGCCTCGCTGGCCTTGCGGTTGAAGCCGGTGATATTGCGCACCCCAAGCGCCGCCATCAGCCGGTAGCGCCGCTCCATCTCACCGACACACCAGCGCAGCGCATTGCCCGCCTCCTGCATGTCGGTGACCACCGGGGTCAGCAGATGGGGGATGCCCTCGTAGACCGACAGCTCGAGCATCTTCGGATCGACCATAATCATGCGTACTTCGCTCGGCTTGGCCTTGTAGAGCAGGCTCAGGATCATCGCGTTGATCGCCACCGATTTGCCCGAGCCGGTGGTGCCGGCGATCAGGGCATGGGGCATCTTGCCCAGATCGGCCACCATCGGATGGCCGGCGATATCCTTGCCCAGCGCCAGGGTCAGCTTCGACTTGCTCTTCTCGTAGACCTCGGAGCGCAGCACCTCGCTGAGGAAGACTGTCTCGCGGTTTTCGTTAGGAATCTCCAGACCGACTACCGACTTGCCGGGGATCACCTCCACCACCCGCACCGAGATCAGTGAGAGGGCGCGGGCCAGATCTTTCGACAGCCCGGTGATTTTGCTCGCCTTGGTGCCCGGCGCCAGTTGCAGCTCGAACAGGGTGACCACCGGTCCTGGATGGACCGCCACCACCTCCGCCTCGACACTGAAATCGCGAAGCTTCAGCTCCACCTGGCGCGATAGCAGCTGCAGCGCCTCCTTGGAGTAACCTTGCTCTGAGTGCTTGGCCGGCTCGAGCAGCGACAACGGCGGCAGTTCGCTGTTCGGGTCTACATCGAACAGCGGCACCTGCCGCTCCTTCTCAGCCCGCGCACTGATCTTCACGGATTTGATCACCGGCTCGATCTTCGGCAGCTTGCGTTTCTCAGTCCGCTTCTTCTCCTTTTTAACGCTCTTTGACCGCTCCTTGCGCAGCCGCTTGGCCGCACGCCGCTCACGCCAACCCGACAGACTGCTGAGAATACGCTGCAGCCCATCGAGTACCAGTGCGCCGATCCACTCCATTACCGTCAGCCAGGAGAGACCGGTGAAGAGGGTAAAACCGCTGAGAAACAGTGCCAGCAGCAACAGACTGCTGCCGGAGCGGCTGAATACCGCCTCGAAATAGTGGCCGAGAGAATTGCCCAGCACCCCGCCGGTTCCGGAGGGCAACCACTGCCCCAGATGGGCGGCATGGAGTTGTGTCAGGGCACTACCCGCCGCCAGGGTGATCAGAAAGCCAATCCAACGGAACGCCAGTAGGTTGAGATTGGGTTTGGCGTCCAGATCCCGTTTGCGGAAAATCCAGACCGCACTCCAGGCGAGCATCAGCGGAAACAGATAGGCAAAGAAACCAAATAGATAGAAGAAGACATCAGCAAACCAGGCCCCCACCGGGCCACCGGAGTTTTTCACCTGATTTGAGGGGCCGATATAAGACCAGCCGGGATCGCTCGAATCGTAGCTTCCCAGAGAGAGCAGCAGATAGCCGCTCAGGCAGATCAGCCCCCACAGAGCCGCCTCACGAAGCGCCCGATGCATATGTTCAGAGAAGGCCGAACGATCACTCGCCCCCTGTGGCTTTGCCTGCACGATTCCCCCAATTAACCAGGATAATTATGATTTTATACGATTTTTTTAGTTTGTTTTCTAAGATACTGATCGCGCAACACAGGATAGATTAGTTCACCGCCACTCAGATTGAGTGCCTCGCCAAGAACCGGATCGTCACGCCATTGGCCGCTTGCTAGACGCTGCAGGTAGGGGATCATCGCCGCTGAGAGGGCCTGGGAGGCGCTCTTCGGCACTGCCCCCGGCATGTTGGCGACACCAAAGTGGGTCACCCCCTCCTCTACATAGGTCGGTTCCTCATAGGTGGTGGGACGAATCGTCTCGATACAGCCGCCCTGGTCCACCGAGATATCGACCACTACGCTACCCGGCTGCATCTGCCCCACCAGCTCCCGCGAGACCAAGTGTGGTGTCTGTGCGCCCGGGATCAACACCGCTCCGATCAACAGATCGGCCGTCGCAACCGCTTCGGCCAGGCTCTCCTGATAAGGATAGAGTGCGGTGACATTCGCTCCCAGCTCACGCATCGCCTCCATCCGCGTGCGCTGGGTGTCGAAGATGGTGACTTCTGCCCCCAGTGCCGCCGCCATACGGGCGGCGTTGCCACCGGCCTGTCCGGCACCGAGGATCACCACCCGGCCTCGCTGCGCCGCCGGCAGGCCGCCGAGCAGCAGCCCTTTGCCTCCTTCTGGTCGCCACAACAGATGGCTGCCCGCCTGCACCGCGATGCGGCCGGCGATGTCACTCATCGGTGCCAGAATCGGCAAACCACCACCATCGGCGAGGGTTTCGAAAGCAATAGCGGTCACCCCAGAGGCCAGCAAGCTGTGGGTCAGCGCTTCATTGGCTGCAAGATGGAGGAAACAGAACAGGGTCTGATCTGCACGCAACATCTGCGGTTCGGGGCCATAGGGCTCCTTGACCTTGATCACCAGTTCCGCCCAGTCGTAGATCGCTACTGCATCGGGCAGGATCCCGACCCCAAGCTTGGTATAGGCGCTGTCAGGATAGCCGCTCGCCTCCCCTGCCCCCTGCTGCACGCGGACCTGGTGGCCGACCGCGATCAAGTCGGCACAGGCCTCCGGAATTAGACCAACTCGGCCTTCAAGTGGCTTTATTTCTGTAGGTATTGCAATGCGCATGGTAATTCAATACTAACTTGAACTTGCGAACATAACCCGCGCAAGTGAAACAGATTTTTGAGGCCAATTCACAGATAACTTGTGAGTATTTTTCTCATGCACGATCCTTTACCCACCGCAGATCATTACGTAACATCCATCAATTATCTTCGTCGGGTTGAAACGCCGCACTTTGTCCCATGCTGATGAGAGCAAATCCTTGGGCGGCTCACGATCCATTCCGATACCCCGGCAATGTCCGGGTCAAAATCTGGAGTAAGTATACATGAGCGAAACCAAGCATTGTCGCCTGTTGATTCTGGGATCTGGCCCTGCGGGTTATACGGCCGCAGTCTATGCCGCCCGCGCCAATCTGCAGCCGGTACTGGTAACCGGCATGGAACAGGGTGGCCAGCTGATGACTACCACTGAGGTCGACAACTGGCCCGGCGATCATGCCGGCGTGCAGGGTCCGGATCTGATGGATCGCATGCGCCAGCATGCGGAGCGATTCGACACCGAGATCATCTTCGATCACATCAACAAGGCCGACCTAAGCAAGCGCCCCTTCGAACTGACTGGTGATCAGGCCACCTACACCTGTGACGCCCTGATCATCTCTACCGGCGCCTCAGCCCGTTACCTAGGTCTGGAGTCGGAACAAGCATTTCGCGGCCGCGGCGTCTCCGCCTGCGCCACCTGCGACGGCTTCTTCTACAAAAATCAGAAGGTGGCGGTAATCGGCGGTGGTAATACCGCGGTGGAAGAGGCGCTCTACCTCTCCAACATCGCCTCTGAAGTGGTGGTGGTGCACCGGCGCGAGCAGTTCCGCTCCGAGAAGATCCTCTCCGATCAACTACGCAAGAAGGCGGAAGATGGCAATGTCACCCTCGAGCTGAATGCTGTTCTCGATGAGGTACTGGGCGATCAGACCGGCGTTACCGGCATGCGCATTAAGAACGTAAAGGATGGCAGCACCAAGGATATCGACCTGCAGGGTGTCTTCATCGCCATCGGCCACAGCCCCAACACCACCCTATTCGATGGCCAGCTTGATATGACCAATGGCTACCTCAAGGTCGAAGGCGGCATGGAGGGCAATGCCACCCAGTGCAGTATTTCCGGCGTGTTTGCTGCTGGGGACGTGCAGGATCATGTCTATCGCCAGGCAATCACCTCTGCCGGCACCGGCTGTATGGCGGCGCTCGATGCCGAGCGCTTCCTGGATGCGTTGGAGGCCGAAAAGGGCTGATCGAAAGCAGATAACAAAGGCTGTATAACCTGCTGTAATTACGGCCTTTGTTATCGTTCAGTAGTGATTTGACTCAGGACGTATGCGCAGAGCAACAGCTGCTGAAAGCGGTTCACTCCCTTGAACTGCACACCATGCACAAACTGACTACCCTGCCCCTCCAACTCAAACTCTCGCAGGTTTTTTATCTCGCCCATGATCTGCATGCTGTCCGAACCATTGCAGACATCGATATTTAGCTGGATCTGGATCATATCCCCTATCGATCCAATAGGTTTCTTGGTAATCAAACGCGCCCCACTATTGCTAAGATCGGCAATCTTTGCGGCTAGATGGTTCTCTGACGTGTCAGCCACATTGGTGTTGCGGACCTTGGTATCCAAGGTCGTCGAAACTCTTGGCGCATTGCGCACCACGGCACTTGCCACATCTTCCGGATAGGCGAGATGCAGATGCGGATAGGGCCGTGCCGCTGCGTGCATAACCCGTGAGACGAAGCCAAAGACATTGCTGCCCTGAAGCACACGGACGGTAAAATTCTGCCCCTCCCGAACCAGGATCGCCTTTCCCTGTTTTCTAGGGGTAGTGATAACCAAAGATTCATTGGGAAGATAACCAATCAGCTTCACCCCATATCGGTCGGGGATATCACTAGGTGGTGCATGCTGAAGCTGCAGCGTATCGCCAATCTGCAGGGTTCTGATAATGTCAGACAAGGGTTCTCTCCAAGCACCAGATTGAGGGCCTTTTTCTCTGTTGTTGGGCCCGATAGTCAAGGGGAAACAGGGTCTTTACGGCAGCAGATGATGCGAATTTTTCCCTACATACACAAGAGAAAATTTCACTGCTGAGTTACTGTTGCATTGAGATCTGAGCGCTCAACTACTACTGATGATCTTTAAGCTGGATAACAATTCTTACGCACCTTTCCCCGATGTCTCGCTGGCAGAGACAGAACCGGATGGTCTGCTCGCGCTGGGCGGGGATCTCTCCCCCGAACGTCTGATGAACGCCTATCGAAGCGGTATATTTCCCTGGTATGGTCCAGACGACCCGATCCTCTGGTGGTCCCCCGACCCGCGTATGGTGCTCTACCCGGAGAAGCTGAAGATCTCTCGCAGCCTGCGCAAGCGGCTCGCCAGAAAAGAGTTCCAGATCAGCTTCGACCGACAGTTTGAGGCGGTCATCCGCGCCTGTGCTGAACCCCGCACCACATCGCCCGGTACCTGGCTGGCCGAGGAGATGATTCAGGCCTATATCGAGTGTCACCGGCGGGCACTGGCCCACTCCGTAGAAGTATGGCAGGGAGAGATGCTGGTCGGTGGACTCTATGGTATCGCCATCGGTGCGGTCTTCTTCGGAGAGTCGATGTTCAGCCGGGTCTCCGATGCATCCAAGTGCGCCCTGGTGGGGCTTACCCAGCAGCTGACAGCCTGGGGGTTCGAGTTGATCGATTGCCAGGTCTACACTTCCCATCTGGCCTCACTGGGGGCGGAGACGATCCCCCGCAAGCGCTTCAGTCAAGCACTGGATCAGGGCTGCATACTGCCTGACCGAGCGGAAAGTTGGGCTAATGTTCCCATGTTCTTTCCGCGGACTCAGCTATGATAGACGATCCAACATTCCCCTCTAACCCGGCACTGGCACTCTATCTGAGTCAGCCCCATGACTGCTCCTATCTGCCGGGTCGGCAAACCCGCACGCTTTTTTTGGACCCGGCAGCGCAGATCGATCAGCCGATCTATCAGGCTCTTATCGATCGGGGGTACCGGCGCAGCGGCCGCTTTCTCTATCAGCCAGCCTGCCCCGACTGCTCTGCCTGCATCTCGCTGCGGCTTCCGGTCAGGGACTTTCAGCCAACCCGCAGCCAGCGCCGCTGCTGGAAACGCAATGCAGGACGGTTTTGTATCACTGCCCGCCCGCCACAGCTGGAGAGTGAGCAGTTCGTCCTCTACCAAAAGTATCTCGCGCAGCGGCATCCAGGCAGCAGTATGGACTACAGCAATCCGGATCAATATATCGAGTTTCTCCACAGCGAGTGGGGTGAGACCCGCTTTTACGAGTTTCGTCTTGGTGACCAGCTTGCCGCTGTGGTCGTCACTGATCATCTGCCTGACGGACTCTCCTCCGTCTACACTTTCTTCGACCCTGATCTGCAGGCGGACGGTATCGGCATCTTCGCCCTGCTCTGGCAGATCGAGCATGCTCGCCAACTGGGGTTGAAGTGGGTCTATCCCGGCTTTTGGATCAGAGATTGCCGAAAGATGCGCTACAAATCGGAGTTTCGCCCCCTGGAGGCCTGGTCTGGCCAGGGCTGGGTTCGCTTCGCACCTGGTGAGCCCTTACTGGCAGATTAACCCACTGCCGTTCAATCTCCTATGAATGGGCCCTTTTCTGCTGCAGATGCTGTGGTACAATCCCCGGCTTCAACAAACCGGCGACTTCAGCAGATACGCTGTAGTCAGGTCAGACCGGGATAATTTTCAGGTAGCAGAATGGCGAAAGAAGACTTTATCGAGATGGAAGGCACGGTGACCGAGACCCTGCCCAACACAATGTTCCGCGTCGAGCTGGAGAATGGCCATGTGGTCACCGCTCATATCTCGGGCAAGATGCGCAAACACTATATCCGCATCCTCACCGGCGACAAGGTTACCGTTCAGCTAACCCCTTACGACCTGAGCAAAGGCCGCATCACCTACCGCGCCCGCTAAGCCGCTCCCGCCTCAGGTGGAGCACTGGAATCAGTGCACCGCCTCCTCCAGCACTTTGAGACTCAGCTCTCCATCGACTAGCTCGATGGTGACTGTGCCGCCTGTGGCGAGGGAACCAAACAGAAGCTCCTCTGCTAGTGGTTTTTTGATCTCATCCTGGATCAACCGCGCCATCGGCCGTGCGCCCATCTTCTCATCGTAACCACGCTCTGCTAGCCAGGCGCGTGCCTCGACGTCGACCTGCAGCGCCACCCCTTTCTCTTGTAGCTGCCCCTCCAGCTCGAAGATGAACTTGTCGACCACCTTGACAATATGCTCTGGCAACAGTGCTGAAAACTGAATGATGCTGTCGAGACGGTTGCGGAACTCCGGCGTGAACTGCTTCTTGATCGCCTCCAAACCGTCACTGGAGTGATCCTGTCGAGTGAAGCCGATCGACCGCCGGCTCATATCCGAGGCACCCGCGTTGGTGGTCAGCACGATCACCACGTTGCGGAAGTCAGCTTTGCGGCCATTGTTGTCGGTCAGGGTACCGTGGTCCATCACCTGCAACAGCAGGTTGAAGATATCTGGGTGTGCCTTTTCGATCTCATCCAGCAGTAGTACCGAGTGGGGGTGTTTATTGATCTCTTCAGTGAGCAGCCCACCCTGATCAAAACCGACATAGCCGGGAGGTGCGCCAATCAGACGCGAGACCGCATGCCGTTCCATATACTCCGACATGTCAAAACGAATCAGTTCCATGCCCATGATGCGCGCCAGCTGGCGTGTCACCTCGGTCTTGCCGACGCCGGTGGGGCCAGCAAACAAGAATGAACCCACCGGACGCCCCTCCCGCAGGAGCCCGGAGCGGTTCATGCGGATTGCGGCGGTCAGCGCCTCGATTGCGTCATCCTGGCCATAGACTACCATCTGCAGATCCCGCGAGAGATTGCGCAGCGCTTCAGTATCGCTGGCAGAGACCTTTTTAGGAGGGATCCGCGCAATCTTGGCGACGATCGCTTCAATCTCATCCACACCGATCAACTTCTTGCGCTCCTCAGGCGGTTGCAGATGCACATTGGCCCCCGCCTCGTCGATCACATCAATCGCTTTGTCCGGCAGGTGTCGATCGTTGATGTATTTTTCTGAGAGCGTCGCGGCGCTCTGCAGGGCCCCCTGCGTGTATTCGATCTCGTGGTGCTCCTCGAAACGGGACTTCAGCCCCTTGAGGATCTCCACTGTCTCCTCCACTGAGGGTTCTTCCACATCGATCTTCTGGAAGCGTCGTGCCAGGGCCCGATCTTTTTCAAAGATGCCGCGAAACTCCTGATAGGTGGTTGAGCCGATGCAGCGCAGCTCACCCGAGGCAAGCACAGGCTTGATCAGGTTAGAGGCATCCATCACCCCCCCGGAGGCAGAACCGGCGCCGATGATGGTATGGATCTCGTCAATAAAGAGAATCGAATCGGGCTGCTTGCGAAACTCCGCCAGCACTGCCTTGAGCCGCTTCTCGAAATCGCCGCGATATTTGGTGCCCGCCACCAGACTGCCAAGATCGAGTGCATAGATCGTCGCATCAGCCAGTACCTCCGGCACCTGCTCCTCGACGATCATCTTCGCCAGCCCCTCGGCAATCGCCGTCTTGCCGACACCGGCTTCGCCCACCAGCAGCGGATTGTTTTTGCGCCGTCGGCAGAGGATCTGGATGGTACGTTCGATCTCTGCCCGCCGCCCGATCAGCGGATCGATCTTGCCCGCTTCTGCCAGCTTGTTGAGATTGGTGGCATAAGTTTCCAGAGCGCTCGGCTGAGAATCAGCCTGTGGCTGCTCTGTAAGGTCGAGTGAGTCGTCATGCTCCTCTTCATCCTGCTTGGAGAGGCCGTGAGAGATATAGTTGATGACGTCGAGACGGGTAATGTCCTGCTGATCGAGGAAGAACAGGGCCTGGGAGTCCTGCTCGCTGAAGAGGGCAACCAGCACATTGGCGCCACTGACCTCTTTTTTGCCCGAGGACTGAACGTGGAATACGGCCCGCTGCAGCACCCGTTGGAAGCCGAGGGTAGGCTGGGTATCACGCTCCTCTCCCTCAGGGATAAGCGGCGTTGAACCGTCCACAAAGGCGCTGATCTCTTCGCGCAGTTGCTCCAGATCCGCATCACAGGCCCGCAGAACCTCACAAGCCGCAGGATTCTCCAGCAACGCCAGCAGCAGGTGATCTACGGTTATAAATTCATGCCGTTTCTCTTTTGCACGAATAAATGCCTGATTTAACGTAAATTCGAGTTCTTTACTTAACATCTTTTGGCCTTGATCTGGTGGCTGCTATATCTGCTCCATGGTGCAGAGCAGTGGATGCTGGTTGCTACGGGCGTAGTCGTTGACCTGTGTTATCTTGGTCTCGGCCACATCCCGAGTGAAGACACCGCAAACTCCTACCCCACGGGTATGCACATGCAGCATCACCCGAGTGGCTTTCTCCCGATCCATCTTGAAGAACGACTCTAATACCTGTACCACGAACTCCATTGGCGTGTAGTCGTCATTCAGCAGTATCACCCGGAACAGCGCTGGCTGCTTGAGCTTTGGTTTGCTTTCTTCAACAGCCAAACCGTCATCAGATTGATTTTGTTTTCTCTCAGTCATAACAGTGATTCTAGCAGGGCCCGGTGGGCAAAAAACATTACCTCTCACCGGTTTTAACATAGCGCTAACCGAATCTGAAAGCGGAGTGCAATTTTGTCCAAAAGTGTGCCGGAATAGCCCAGATGGTAATAAGTTGACCAGTAATTTCACAACACTATACTTAACCTCACGGTGGTCGATAAACTCTCCGTCAGAGAGAGTGGCTATCGGAGATTGATGTACCAGGTTGTAACCCGAGCCGTCAGACGCTTCCCGGCTTTCATGTCGGAGCTTGCAAACAACAAATAACTGTCTGATTTCCGGGAAAAATGTGAGGAGTTTTGATATGTCCACTGGAGTCGTTAAATGGTTTAACAACGCAAAAGGATATGGTTTTGTAACCCCAGACGATGGTGATGTGGATATTTTTGTCCACTTTTCATCCATTACGATGGAGGGATACAAAACGCTTAAGGAAGGCCAGAAGGTCGAATTTGAGATCAATCAGGGACCAAAAGGTCTGCACGCTGTCAATATCCAGCACGTATCTCAATAGACTAGCACCTCCAAACCGAGCCAAATAGAGACCCGATGGAATGCTCACTTCCATCGGGTCTCTTCATGCCTGGCATTCAGATCGCAACGATGACCGCCCCAATCATTCTGGTTCGTCATCCCCTTGACGCCACTACCCCCGCTATCACCTTTGATCGCTAACTTGCGGTAAGATTAGCGCCTTCACTCTGACGTACTGCTCTGCCTCCAATGCTCATCCTCTTCAACAAGCCCTATGGCGTTCTGAGCCAGTTTACCGATCAGGATTCACGCGCCACCTTGGCGGACTTCATCCCGGTCAAGGGTGTCTACGCCGCTGGTCGACTCGACCGGGACAGCGAGGGACTGTTGGTGCTGACCGATGATGGAAAGCTGCAGCACCAACTGGCCAATCCCCGTAAAAAACAGTGGAAACGTTATCTGGTGCAGGTTGAGGGAATTCCTGAGGAAGAGCCGCTGGAACAACTGCGCAGAGGCGTTGAGCTGAAAGATGGCCCGACCCTGCCGGCAGAGGCGCGCCGTATCGACCCGCCTCCACTCTGGGATCGCGACCCGCCAGTGCGTTACCGCGCCGCCATTCCAACCTGTTGGCTTGAAATCAGAATTCGCGAGGGGCGTAACCGTCAGGTACGCCGCATGACGGCTGCAGTCGGGCACCCGACCCTGCGGCTGGTGCGTACCGAGGTTGGTCCGTGGCGCTTGGGGAACCTTCAACCCGGCCAGTGGCGCAAACTGGGTCAGCCCCAACGCAAACCCAATCTCACTTCACGATGAATCATCCACGAGAGAAGATTATCGTCGGCATGTCTGGCGGGGTGGACTCCTCGGTGGCGGCCCTGCTGTTGCTCGAGCAGGGTTACCAGGTCGAAGGACTGTTCATGAAAAACTGGGAAGAGGATGACACCAAAGAGTACTGCTCAGCTGCGACTGACCTTGCCGATGCCAGCTCGGTTGCCGATCAACTGGGCATCCCGCTCCACAGTGTCAACTTCTCCGCCGACTACTGGGAGCGGGTGTTCGCCTACTTCCTGGACGAATACCGCGCCGGTCGCACCCCCAACCCCGACGTGCTCTGTAACCGTGAGATCAAGTTCAAGGCGTTCCTTGACTATGCGCTGAGCACCCTCGGTGCCAGCCGCATCGCCACCGGCCACTACGCCAGACTCATCGAGTCAAATGGTGAATATCAACTGCAGCGCGCAGTAGATGAGAACAAGGATCAAACCTATTTCCTCTACATGCTGGGCCAACCACAGCTCAGCCGCAGCTATTTTCCGCTCGGTTCGCTGGCCAAGACACAGGTACGCGAACTAGCTGAAAAGGCAGGATTTTCCAACCATAAGAAGAAGGACAGCACCGGCATCTGCTTCATTGGCGAACGCAAGTTTCGCGACTTTCTCAGCCGCTACCTGCCGGCCAACCCGGGAGCAATCCAAACTCCAGAGGGTGAGACCATTGGCCAACACAGCGGACTGATGTACTACACCTTGGGACAACGGCAGGGCTTAGGGATCGGTGGCATCAAAGGCACAGCTGAAGCACCCTGGTTTGTGGTCGCCAAGGATCTGCAGCGCAACCTGTTAATCGTTGCTCAGGGACATCAGCACCCGCTGCTGATGAGCCGATCCCTGGTCGCCGGACAACTACACTGGATTGGTGCGAGGACACCACAGCTACCGCTCAGCTGCAAGGCCCGCATTCGCCATCGCCAACCACTTCAGAGCTGCTGGATTGAAGCCCAGGGAAAGGATGGTTGCCGGGTCCACTTCGACACTCCACAGCGGGCCGTCACTCCAGGCCAATCGATCGTCTTCTACAGCGGCCCGAACTGTCTTGGCGGCGCCATTATCGAATCAAGTGAAAGGTAATCCTCTGCAATGAAATACAGTGATCAGGATCTCTGTCTAGCACTGGCCGGCGTATTCCAGGCAGCCAGTCTGGTACAGAAGATCGCCCGCCACGGGCTGGCCGACTCCGATTCGCTCGAGAGCAGCATCTACAGCTTGTTCCAGACTAACCCTGTCGATGTGCCGTCGGTGTTTCACAACCGTGGCGGGGTGGCACTGGGGCTGCGCCAACTGCACCGCCAGCTGCAGGGTGGCGGGAAGCGTGACGCTGAGATTACCGGCTACATTATCGGTATCATTCAGCTAGAGCGCCGTCTGGCCAAGCAGCCTGAGCGACTTCAGCAGATCGCCTCCAGCATTGCTGAGATCGAGGGGCGTCTCGAGCACTTCCCGCTGATCCACTCCAACATTATTGCCGCAATAGCAGAGATCTATGCGCAGAATGTCAGCACCCAAAAGCCGCGTATCATGGTAAGTGGAGAGCCGGTCTACCTGCAGAATCCAGATAATGCCAACCGAATCCGAGCGCTGCTGCTGGCGGGCATCCGGGCTGCCATGCTCTGGCGGCAACTGGGTGGCCGACGCCTCCATCTGATCTGGAGACGCCGCAACTATGTCGATGCCGCCCATCAGCTGCTCGACTCGATTGCCCCTTAGCCGTTCCAGGATCGACAGCACCATGGAACTGCAGCCAGCAGCAACCGCTGGCATTTGAGCCGACAAAAACAATCCTTTGTGCAGATCCAACGCTCCCAACCTCCTCAGGAAAACCAGGAATATCCGATGAAGATCAAACCGGCCTCCACTCTGTTACCGCTAGTCACCCTGCTCGTCGCCTGTTCGCAGGAGGGGGCCGCCCAAGCCGGCGCACCTGTGCAGGAACGTTCCATGGATGCCCCAAGTCAATTGAGCACGGAGCAGCAATCCAAGGGCTCCCCCTCCCTGACCAAGCAGACCAAGGCAATCGGTGAGTCAGCCTGGCAAACCACCAAGGAGTACAGTCAAAAAGTCTATGATGCAGCCGTCGATAGTGGTAGTGAGATCTACGAATCGGCCAAACAAGGCGCATCCGATATTGGGGACTCCATTGCCGACAAGAGCAGAGATGTTTATGAATCAACCAAAGAGAAAGCAGCAGAAGTTGGCCGATCGATCGGTGACAGCGCTTCAGAACAGTATGAGTCGGCCAAGAAAAAGGGGAGTGATGCCATGCAGGAGTTGATGGTTCGTTAATCCCCTCCCCTCCATCTCGGTTATAATCAGCTCTCACGTTGTACCCCGCATAAGAGATTTTTTCATGCAAGCAGACTACTCCCCAGCCCCTGATCTTCTGAAAGAGAGAGTTATTGCAGTCACTGGCGCGGGGAGTGGCTTTGGACAAGCTGCCGCCAAAGCCTATGCCGCCCATGGTGCCACTGTCATCCTACTGGGCCGAACTTTAAGCAAACTGGAAGAGACCTATGATGCCATCGAGGCCGCTGGCGGAGCGCAACCGGCAATCTTCCCCATCAACCTGGAGAGCCTGACCGAACAGGAGTATTACGCTCTCAGCGAGACCATCTATAAGGAGTTCAATCGTCTCGACGGCCTGCTGCACTGCGCCGCACAACTGGCATTGCTTAGCCGCATCGATGATTATGATCTGGAGACATGGAACAAGGTAATGCAGGTCAATCTGACGGCCCCATTCATGCTGACCCAGGTCTGTCTGCCACTACTGAAACGGGCGGATGACGCCTCGATTATCTTCACATCCGATCAAGTCGGGCGCAAAGGCAAAGCCTACTGGGGCGCCTACGGGGTTTCGAAGTTTGGAGTCGAAGGATTGATGCAGATACTCGCCGAAGAAACCGAGGACAGCCCGCTACGAGTCAACTCGATTGCGCCAGGAGCAGCCCGGACCGCTCTCCGCGCTTGGGCCTATCCCGGCGAAGATCCACAGGAGCGGCCGCTCCCCGAGGCCTTCATGCGCCCCTTTCTCTACCTAATGGGGCCAGACAGCGCTGGTGTCACGGGGCAAGCATTTGATGCCCAAGCTGAAAAGCTATAACGCATCAATACTGAGCTAAAGCGTCATAAGACGATGACGATTTGGCTCAATAAAACTCCCACCAGTTAAAGGGGAAGTCATTCTGGGTAAGTTGTTCCTGAAGACAGTGACCATAGCGCAGACAGTCGTCCATCTCACCTTCCTCTGATAAATAGAGCCGCGATTCTTCAACAACCCCGCCAGACCACCTGTTTGGCTGCGGCGCCTTGCTCTCGTAATAATTAGCGTTCTGCATGATTTTCTCCCGCTCTTCTCCTACTCTGAAGAGCCTTATTTATTTTGACGCCCATCACAAATCATAGAACAATCTCCACGATTATCCGGAAATCGGGCCAGGAAAGGCCCCATCCTTGCATCACAGGAAATTCATAAGCATCCATGATTGGGGTTGGTTACTCACCACCACCATACTCCAGACAGTCGATCCGCCAGGCATCCAGATCCCAGTTCTTCATCAGCCAGGAGAACCCCATCTCATTGGCTACAGGACAGATTGCATCAGCAGCATCTCCGTAGGTCACTCCAAACACCGCTTTACCCGCCTCAATGAATGGCATAAGAAGGTCACACTCCTCATACTCGAAACACTGCTCGTTAAGAGCCCAGTCAAAATCGTCCAGCAGGGCTTCGATCTGGTTCAGATCATTCTTTAGCCCGATGGAGAGCCCGCGCTGGTGCGCTTGGGCGGCCAGCCAGCGATTGTAGGCAAGCTGATCCTCTCCTGTCAGTTCAAAGCCACTACTGTTGGTGTAGCCATCCACATTATCGGGCTCCACACCATCGCATCCTTTGGCAACAGCAAGATCAAGACGCGCCGCCATGATCGGCCCCAACTGATCAATGTCTCTGATATCAAGCCAGGATTCTCCAGGCCACTCATCCAGCTGATTACCGATCACTGATGCCGGGAAATCCTCCGCATCGGAGCGCCAATCCTCAAAGCTGCCTGCACTGAAGTAGCAGATCACCACCCTGCCCTGGGCCTTGAGCGATGCGATCAGCTCCCCTGAGGCCTCGAACAGATCCACATCGTACATATCGACATTGAAGGAGGTATCCACCTCACCGCTGTTGATCTGCCACTGCCAGCTGGTGCCCGGCGCCGGCCGCCAGATCTCGTTCGATGATCCGGGCAGATATTTCGACAACAGCCGGATGTAGGGCGCCTGATAGGTGATAGAGTTCTCGGTGATCTCGTAGGAGTTCTCCGAGCCATTCCAGGACCAGTAACGCTTCATCGACGGCTGGTTGTTGAGGCGATGGGCAGCGTCCTCGATGTCATCGATGTAGACACCATCCCTCCAGTAGTGCTCGTTGGGACCGCCCACCAGATATCCCGGCGCAGGTCCATAGAGCGAGTTCTCCACGCCATCCCACAGCTCAGAGCCATCGTTGAACCAAAGATGGTAAAACTCAGGCACCGAGTTATCCGCACCAAACTCATCCATATTGGAGAGATAGGCGATGTTGTGCGGGTTCACACCATGCAGATAGTGCAGATAGCCCTGTGCCGCTGAGCCATAGTCGCCACTGTTTCCCGGATCAAAGCCAGATTCAGCAGTGGAGAACATCAGGTTGCCAGCATTACCCTTGCCCCTATTACTACCCCAATGGTGCTCATCGAGATAGGCCCGGTAGGGATCCTTCTGCTCCTGGAAGCGTGCCAGTGGTGAGAAAGGTACCCACTCTTCCGGCAAGCTCATGGCACGCAACAGCTGGGCCTGGATGGTTTCAACCAAGCCAGCATCGGCGCCGTCGAGCCCAGCATAGTAGATCAGGGCATCCTGGACCTCCTGCTGCATACCATCGAAGACCAGATACCCCCCCTCCCCGAGCAGCAGCGCGTCACTCTCTGCATGGGCCAGGATGTAATCCTGGAAACGCTGCTCACCGGTCAGAGCAAACAGATGAATCGCCGCGTTGAGGCGGTTGGCCAACTGATGGGACTCACAACGAGCGTCATCGTAACCACAATCCTCCGCTGCCGCATTCACAAACCCAGCATTGTCGAAGTTTGACGGAATTGACTCAGGATTCTCTTCCAGCCAATCCCAGGCATCGAGTGCTGCCTGGCGCAGGGTACCAGCAAACTCAGCATTGAAGTCACTGTAGACCAATGCAGCATGAGCATAGGCACCAGCAGCCGAAATGGTTGCCGAGGCAGTCGGCGGTGCATAACGACGTGGCGTCACGTCGCTGCTTGGCGGGCTGCCACCGTTCCAGTTGATGGAGGCAAGCTTGTGCAGCACCGAGCCATCCTCGATCTGCATACGCAGCATCCACTCCATCTCCCAGCGGACCTCATCGAGCAGATCCGGCACACCATTGCCCGACTCAGGGATCTGATAGTCATCCCCCCAGACTGCAGGGCGCTCCTGATAGGCATAGAGCAGATTGTGCACTGTGCCATCGGCATAGTTGATGTACTTATTGTAATCACCAGCGTCATACCAGCCGCCATGCAGGTCACGCCCAGTGGCCGGATCGGAACTCTCCGGATCCTCCGGGATCATTGCCCGTACATCATAGTCCTGCTCCGCACCACCGTGGGAGGCGCTGTCCACCCAGCGGGGATCAGCATAGGGCTCCTGCTTGGCGAAGTTCACCCGCTGGTAGAAGTAGCTGCGCACCGCCTGTTTCAGTACATCGGTATAGACATCTGCGCGGATATCAAAGGGATGTGAGGCGGCCTCATTCTCCGGATCGTAGACGTAGAATTCGCCTGTTTCGGTGAGTTCAGAGAAGTCGAACCACCAGGCCTTGTCTCCCGACTGATCGTTGGTAGCACCCTCATTCCACTGGGTCAAAGCCCCGATGAAGGCAATGCTATCATCAGCGGTGCGACGCACCTGATAGTCGCTGCCAGGGGCAAAGGTATCAGCGCTGTTGAAGCCCTCCTGCGGAGCAGCAATCACCGCCACCTTCTCCCCATCGGGCAGATAGCCAAACTGGTCGACATGGATATTGTTCGAGACGTTGAACTCCACCGGCGGGTTCTCCACCACCAGTACAGTGCGCATCTCTTCGGTAGAGTTGCCGGCATTGTCGCTGACGCTGTAGACCAGCATGTAGCTGCCAACGCTCCCGCTATCCACAGAGCCAGTGACCTCGATACGATCGCTGATATCGCCATCGAACGCATCGTTGGCGGTAGCACCCGGATCGCTGAACTCCACCCCCAGCTCCACCTCGTAGGGGTTGTCGCCGAGCAACACGATGATCGGCGCACTGGCCGCTACCACGTTCACAGTGCGGATGACGGTCGCTGTGTTACCGGCACTATCGGAGACCGTGTAGGTCAGCTGATAGCTGCCTGCGGCCTCGATATCCACCTCACCATCGACCAGGATGCGATCGGTGATATCACCATCCACATCATCCTCTGCGCTGGCACCGGGATCGATGAAAGGAGTGCCCGCCTCGATCGCAACTGGGTTATCACCTTCCAAGGTGATGACCGGGTCGGACGAATCGACCACCTCCACGCTACGGCTGGCGCTGGCGCTATTGCCCGCGGCATCAGTGACGCTATAGGTGACGGTATAGCTGCCAGCGGTACTAGAATCGATCACTCCGCTTACCACAATCGAGCCACTCAGATCACCATCAAAGGTATCGTTGGCGGTGGCCCCCGGATCGACGAAGGTATCACCGGCCTGCAGGATCATCGGGTTGTCACCCAGCAGGGTGATGACCGGCGCGCTGCCCGCAACCACGATTACAGTGCGGGTCACAGTCGCCTGATTGCCCGCTGCATCCGCAACCTGATAAGTCAGGGTGTAGGTGCCGGCGGTCGTATGATCAACCGAGCCGCTGGCCTGAAGATTGGCACTCAGATCCCCATCCCGATCATCACTGGCCGTCGCGCCTGGATCACTATAAGCGACCGGACCAGCTTCACGGGTCACACTGCTACCACCATTCAAAGTAATCACTGGCGCCACCGTATCTGGTGCTTCGGCGACCACAATCATCAGACTGCTGCTGTCACTACCCCCCTGGTCGTCGGTGACGGTCAGGGTCGCCGTGTAGCTGCCGGGGCTGGTGTAGCTGTGGCTCGGGTTGGCCTCACTCGCGCTGCTGCCATCGCCGAAGCGCCAACTGTAGCTCTGGATGCTGCCGTCGGCATCAGTTGAACCGGCGCTGCTGAAGCTCACCTCAAGCGGCGCGACACCATTGTCCGGGGTGGCGCTGGCCACCGCGGTGGGCGGCTGGTTGCTGCTGGTGGTGCGCAGCAGCAGGTCATCAAGCTAATCCGGGTCGACTCGTTGGCTGCGGTCTTCTGGTTGTTGTAGCCGCCCAGGATCAGCGTGTGTGTCCCGGCGGACAGGCTGCCGAGGTTGAGCTCAACCTGCTGCCAACCGGTGGTCTCGTCCGGGCCGCCGTTACCGTTGCCACTGATCTGGTCGATGTGGTCGTTGGGCGAGACGCCGATCAGCACGCCGTCGAGGCTGATCAGGATCTGGCTGAGCTCATTGTCTTCGTAGAACGGGCTCTGGGTCAGGTTGTAGCGGAAGCTGAGGGTGACCTCGCTGAGGCCGCCGAGTTCAAAGTCACGCTGCCAACCGCCGGACATGCCGAAGATGTCGTCGCCGTTGATGCCGCCCAGCACCACTTCGAGGCCGCCGCCGCTAAAACCGCCAGCGGGCTGGTGGCTGCCGTCGGCGAAGCCCGGGGCGCTGGTGCCGCGATAGGCGTCGTCGACATAGCTGAAGCCGTCCGAGTCGCTGTCGAAGCCGGTCTCGATCAGGATGGTGTTTTGCGTGATGGTGACCGTCGCGCTGGCGCTGATGCCACCGTCATCGGCCAGGACGGTGAACGGGCCACCGGCGCTGCTGGCGGTGAACCGGCCGGTCTGGTCGATGGGCCCGCCGCCGCTGACGCTCCACACCGGGCTGGTGGCGATGGCGTTGCCGTACTGGTCGAGGCCGCTGGCGCTGAACTGCTGGCTGGTGCCGACGCTGAGCGCGGCGCTGCTCGGGTTCAGGCTGAGGCTGGTCAGCACCGGCAGTGCGCCGGTGGTCGCCTCGGCAGCCTCGCCGGGCGCACTCTCGTTGCCCGCCGCATCGTAGGCGGTCACGCTGTAGCTGTAGGTCGTCTCGGGATCGAGGCCGCTATCACTGTAGCTGGTGGTGGTTGCGGTGGCGATCTCGGTCTCGTCGCGGAAGATCCGATAGCCGGTGACGCCGACGTTGTCGGTCGCTGCCGACCAGCTCAGACTGATGGTGGCGGGACCGTTCGCGCTGGCGCTGAGGCCGGTGGGGGTCCCGGGCGCCTCGGTGTCGGGCACATCACTGACGCTGATCGTCACGCTGGCGCTGCCGGTGCCGCCCTGGTCGTCGGTGACGGTCAGGGTCGCCGTGTAGCTGCCGGGGCTAGTGTAGCTGTGGCTCGGGTTGGCCTCACTCGCGCTGCTGCCATCGCCGAAGCGCCAGCTGTAGCTCTGGATGCTGCCGTCGGCATCAGTTGAGCCGGCGCTGCTGAAGCTCACCTCGAGGGGGGCCACACCGTTGTCCGGGGTGGCGCTGGCCACCGCGGTGGGCGGCTGGTTGCTGCTGGTGGTGCGCAGCAGCAGGTCATCGAGCTGAATCCGGGTCGACTCGTTGGCCGCGGTCTTCTGATTGTTGTAGCCGCCCAGGATCAGCGTGTGTGTCCCGGCGGACAGGCTGCCGAGGTTGAGCTCAACCTGCTGCCAACCGGTGGTCTCGTCCGGGCCACCGTTACCGTTGCCACTGATCTGATCGATGTGGTCGTTGGGCGAGACGCCGATCAGCACGCCGTCGAGGCTGACTAGGATCTGGCCAAACTCGTTGTCTTCGTAGAACGGGCTCTGGGTCAGGTTGTAGCGGAAGCTGAGGGTGACCTCGCTGAGGCCGCCGAGTTCAAAGTCACGCTGCCAGCCGCCGGACATGCCAAAGATGTCGTCGCCGTTGATGCCGCCCAGCACCACTTCGAGACCGCCGCCGCTAAAACCGCCAGCGGGCTGGTGGCTGCCGTCGGCGAAGCCCGGGGCGCTGGTGCCGCGATAGGCGTCGTCGACATAGCTGAAGCCGTCCGAGTCGCTGTCGAAGCCGGTCTCGATCAGGGTGGTGTTTTGCGTGATGGTGACCGTCGCGCTGGCGCTGATGCCACCGTCATCGGCCAGGACGGTGAACGGGCCACCGGCGCTGCTGGCGGTGAACCGGCCGGTCTGGTCGATGGTCCCGCCGCCGCTGACGCTCCACACCGGGCTGGTGGCGATGGCGTTGCCGTACTGGTCGAGGCCGCTGGCGCTGAACTGCTGGCTGGTGCCGACGCTGAGCGCGGCGCTGCTCGGGTTCAGGCTGAGGCTGGTCAGCACCGGCAGTGCGCCGGTGGTCGCCTCGGCAGCCTCGCCGGGCGCACTCTCGTTGCCCGCCGCATCGTAGGCGGTCACGCTGTAGCTGTAGGTCGTCTCGGGATCGAGGCCGCTATCACTGTAGCTGGTGGTGGTTGCGGTGGCGATCTCGGTCTCGTCGCGGAAGATCCGATAGCCGGTGACGCCGACGTTGTCGGTCGCTGCCGACCAGCTCAGATTGATGGTGGCGGGACCGTTCGCGCTGGCGCTGAGGCCGGTGGGGGTCCCGGGCGCCTCGGTGTCGGGCACATCACTGACGCTGATCGTCACGCTGGCGCTGCCGGTGCCGCCCTGGTCGTCGGTGACGGTGAGGGTCGCCGTGTAGCTGCCGGGGCTAGTGTAGCTGTGGCTCGGGTTGGCCTCACTCGCGCTGCTGCCATCGCCGAAGCGCCAGCTGTAGCTCTGGATGCTGCCGTCGGCATCAGTTGAGCCGGCGCTGCTGAAGCTCACCTCGAGGGGGGCCACACCGTTGTCCGGGGTGGCGCTGGCCACCGCGGTGGGCGGCTGGTTGCTGCTGGTGGTGCGCAGCAGCAGGTCATCGAGCTGAATCCGGGTCGACTCGTTGGCCGCGGTCTTCTGATTGTTGTAGCCGCCCAGGATCAGCGTGTGTGTCCCGGCGGACAGGCTGCCGAGGTTGAGCTCAACCTGCTGCCAACCGGTGGTCTCGTCCGGGCCACCGTTACCGTTGCCACTGATCTGATCGATGTGGTCGTTGGGCGAGACGCCGATCAGCACGCCGTCGAGGCTGACTAGGATCTGGCCAAACTCGTTGTCTTCGTAGAACGGGCTCTGGGTCAGGTTGTAGCGGAAGCTGAGGGTGACCTCGCTGAGGCCGCCGAGTTCAAAGTCACGCTGCCAGCCGCCGGACATGCCAAAGATGTCGTCGCCGTTGATGCCGCCCAGCACCACTTCGAGACCGCCGCCGCTAAAACCGCCAGCGGGCTGGTGGCTGCCGTCGGCGAAGCCCGGGGCGCTGGTGCCGCGATAGGCGTCGTCGACATAGCTGAAGCCGTCCGAGTCGCTGTCGAAGCCGGTCTCGATCAGGGTGGTGTTTTGCGTGATGGTGACCGTCGCGCTGGCGCTGATGCCACCGTCATCGGCCAGGACGGTGAACGGGCCACCGGCGCTGCTGGCGGTGAACCGGCCGGTCTGGTCGATGGTCCCGCCGCCGCTGACGCTCCACACCGGGCTGGTGGCGATGGCGTTGCCGTACTGGTCGAGGCCGCTGGCGCTGAACTGCTGGCTGGTGCCGACGCTGAGCGCGGCGCTGCTCGGGTTCAGGCTGAGGCTGGTCAGCACCGGCAGTGCGCCGCTGGTCGCCTCGGCAGCCTCGCCGGGCGCACTCTCGTTGCCCGCCGCATCGTAGGCGGTCACGCTGTAGCTGTAGGTCGTCTCGGGATCGAGGCCGCTATCACTGTAGCTGGTGGTGGTTGCGGTGGCGATCTCGGTCTCGTCGCGGAAGATCCGATAGCCGGTGACGCCGACGTTGTCGGTCGCTGCCGACCAGCTCAGATTGATGGTGGCGGGACCGTTCGCGCTGGCGCTGAGGCCGGTGGGGGTCCCGGGCGCCTCGGTGTCGGGCACATCACTGACGCTGATCGTCACGCTGGCGCTGCCGGTGCCGCCCTGGTCGTCGGTGACGGTCAGGGTCGCCGTGTAGCTGCCGGGGCTGGTGTAGCTGTGGCTCGGGTTGGCGTCGGTGGCGCTGCTGCCATCGCCGAAGCGCCAGCTGTAGCTCTGGATGCTGCCGTCGGCATCAGTTGAGCCGGCGCTGCTGAAGCTCACCTCGAGGGGGGCCACACCGTTGTCCGGGGTGGCGCTGGCCACCGCGGTGGGCGGCTGGTTGCTGCTGAGGGCGTTGAGGCTCAGGTCGTCGATCAGCAGGGTGGTGTATTCGGTGTAGTGGGTCTTCTGGTTGTTGTAGCCACCCAGGGTCAGGCGGTGGCTGCCGGCGGACAGGCTGCCGAGGTTGAGCTCAACACTCTGCCAGCCGGTGGTTTCGTCCGGGCCACCGTTGCCGTTGCCGGTCACCTGATCGATGTAGTCGTTGGGCGAGACGCCGATCAGCACGCCGTCGATGCTCACCAGTATCTGGCTCTGCTCGTTGCTTTCGTACCAGGCGCTCTGAGTCAGATTGTAGCGAAAACTCAGCACCACCTCGCTCAGGCCGCCGAGCTCGAAGTCACGCTGCCAGCCGCCAGACATGCCGAAGATGTCGCTTTTGTCGATACCACCCAGATCAATCTGCAGGGCCGCCTCGGTGGGGTTCCAGCTACCATCCGCATAGGCGGGTGCGCTGGTGCTGCGGAAGCTATCGTCCTGATAGCTGAAGCCATCCGCACCGCTGTCAAAGCCAGTCTGGATCAGAGGCTCGGCAAAGGCATTGAGGCTCAAAAACAGGATGACGATGAAGAGCAGTTCAGCGGATCCGAGCCAGTTGAGGGGGTGTTTCCTTACCATTTTTTTATGCCCTTAAAGCGGAAGTGGATTTTACTTCTTGCTACTGATTGTCAATTTTTTGTGAATGCGATCAATACAATTCTGCTGCATCTGCCAGGAACGTGACCCATTTCTCACGCGGTGGCGCAAACTCAAAGGGTTATCTCAGCCTATTCCGAATCATGCACCGGCCAGAGAGAGGGTGTGGTGGCGCAGGCGGTAGCGGCGTTATGGGCCTGCATCGCAGAGATCCCCCAGGCCATCGCCATCTGAGTCGATGTCCCCAATATTGCTGACCAGCGGACAGGAATCCTCGGCATTGAGCATCCCATCGCCATCGTAGTCATCCCCCGCCTGCAGGCCACTGAGGGTGTCGACCAGATCGTTCCAATAGCTGGGCAGGCTGTCCCAGGGGTTGTCCAGGCTGTCATCGGTGATGTAGAGATAGCCGAAGTTCCACTGCACGGCCCGGTTAGCCATCGCCTGCATCTGCGCCGCATCCGGCACATCATAGATCAGTGCAGTGGTCTGCCCTGGCGCCGCTGTCTGGGTCCAGTCGCTCGGCTGGCTTGCACTGAGCCAGTGCGCATAATCTGACTCAAAGGTCACCGCATTATCGACACCATTGTCACCCGTCACATAGGCCTGATCGGTCGCCGTGCCAGGGTTGGCCACAATGAAGTTCAGCCCAAGCCCACGGGCATAGGCGGTCAGATCTTGATAGATGGCGGCTTGTTCTGCGCCTGTTGCCGCCTCATCGAAGAAGATGCCGTGGATGTCGAAGTTCTGCGCATAGCTGAGGATATCGCGCTTTATATCGTCCAGGGTGCGGCTGTTGTAACAGCCTGCCGAAGCGACTGAATTGGCCCAGCAGGTGGGCACGTAGCCGATGATGCGCACCCCAGCGTCGCGTAGTTCGGCCAGTCCGATCTGATAGTCTGCGTTTGGTGTGCCCAGGCTGGTCGGGGTTGTGCCGGGACCGTTGGCCGGATTGATGATCGCGGTGATATCGACCCGGCTCTGTGCGGCGGCCACATCATCCCAGAGGTAGCTAGCGGCATCCCAGTGGCTCGGATAGCTATAGAGCGGCAACAGGATTCCCGGGCGGCTCTCGGCCGCCGCCAACCGCCCCTCGAACTGGGCCTGGGTCAGCAGCCTCGGGTTGCCGCTATCGGCAGGGATCAACCGATCACTCTGTACGGCTGTTCTGTAGGCGGAGTAGCCCTTCTCACCCGTGGCCACCGCCTCATCACCATAGCTGCCTGCAAAGATGGCCCAGTCGTACTCCTTGTCCTCGTTGAACCAGGAGAGCATGCCGATATTGTTTTGGCTCAGATAGGCGAACAACAACTGGATCCAGCTATTCTTTTCCACCAGATTGGCCCCTGCATTGGTCTGGGTCGCCACCTCATTGATCGCTACGGGTTTGTCTGCAAGGGCACGCAGACGCGCCAGCATCGCATCGAACACCTGGGCCGGTGTGCGCCAGGTCTGATCGGCGGCACGACTGGCCCAGTTGTAACCGTCGATGCCGAGCCAATCTACATAGGCATCTCCCGGATAGTAGTCTTCCGCAATCCAGCCATAGCTGCCGTGATCACTGGCATTGACCGACCAGACCCACTGCACATGTTCCCGGCCCAGGCCGATCGCCGTTGCCGCATCGTGGACATGCCGCCACATAGCGATATAGTCGGCCGGGTTCTCACCCACAGAGCGGGCCGACCAGGGATACCAGTTGCCATTCATCTCATGGGCCAGGCGTATATAGACCCGCCGGTCATCCGTCGTGCCAAACTGTCCATCCGGACCACTGAGAAAGCCCTTTAGCCCATCCATCCAACTGGTGAGGTAGGCATCATGGTCACCATTGGCGATATCCGCCTCGATGCTCTCCGGATCGACCCCATCCAGATAGGGCTCCCAGCTGATCAGCGGCACATTGCCATTGTTCCAGATATTGGGCAGTTGGTAGGTCACCAGATTGTTGCGCTGCGACTCGCCAAAACTGGTAAAGAGAGTCACCACCGCATGCTGTTTGTTGTTCTGCCAGGCTTCCATAGCCTGCAAGTCCGGAATCGCCCAGCCCTGATTACCGTGGTAGACGCCCAGCAATGTAGTGCCACTCGCCCCCTGCCCTGGAAATACCGTGGCATCCAATGGACTAGTGGCGGCATAGAACTCGCTCAGGTTGTAAAAGCCATCACCATCCGCATCGAGACCGGCATCTGCGGCATACAATGGATCCAAACCATATTGGAGCTCCCATAGGTCAGTCATCCCGTCGTTGTCATCGTCCAGATCCTCACTATCGGGAATACCATCGCCATCGGTATCAACTGGACCCAGCGCGACAACCTCAACCTGCCGCACGACACTGGCAATATGCCCCGCTGCGTCGGTGACGCTGTAGGTCCGGGTGTAGCTGCCAACGACCGTCGTATCGACACTGCCCGTCACCTGAATGCTGGCCGTCAGGTCACCGTCAAAGGTGTCACTGGCCGTGGCACCGGGATCGGTGAAGCTGCTGCCCGCCTCAAGGGTGATCGGATTCGCGCCCAGCAGGGTGATCACCGGATTGGAGGCAGCGACCACCGTGACGGTGCGGGTCGCTGTGGCACTGTTACCAGCGGCGTCGGTGACGCTGTAGGTCAGGGTGTAGCTGCCCGCCGTGGCCGGGTCCACGCTGCCGCTCATCTGAATGCTGGCCGTCAGGTCGCCATCGAAGGCGTCACTGGCCGTGGCACCGGGGTCGGTGAAGGCGCTACCCGCCTCGATGCTGAGCGGATTGGCGCCCAGCAGAGTGATCACCGGATTGGAGGCGGCGACCACCGTCACCGTGCGAGTGACGCTGGTGGTGTGGCCCGCCGTATCGGTCACGCTGTAGGTCAGCGTATAGCTGCCCGCAGTAGCCGGGTCCACGCTGCCGCTCACCTGGAGGCTGACCGTCAGGTCACCGTCGAAGGTGTCACTGGCCGTGGCACCGGGGTCGGTGAAGGCGCTACCCGCCTCGATGCTGAGCGGATTGGCGCCCAGCAGGGTGATCACCGGATTGGAGGCGGCGACCACCGTCACCGTGCGAGTGACGCTGGTGGTGTGGCCCGCCGTATCGGTCACGCTGTAGGTCAGCGTATAGCTGCCCGCAGTAGCCGGGTCCACGCTGCCGCTCATCTGAATGCTGGCCGTCAGGTCACCGTCGAAGGCGTCACTGGCCGTGGCACCAGGGTCGGTGAAGGCGCTACCCGCCTCGATGCTGAGCGGATTGGCGCCCAGCAGAGTGATCACCGGATTGGAGGCAGCTGCCACCGTGACGGTGCGGGTCGCTGTGGCGCTGTTACCAGCGGCGTCGGTGACGCTGTAGGTCAGCGTATAGCTGCCCGCAGTGGCCGGGGCCACGCTGCCGCTCATCTGAATGCTGGCCGTCAGGTCGCCGTCGAAGGTGTCACTGGCCGTGGCACCGGGGTCGGTGAAGGCGCTACCCGCCTCGATGCTGAGTGGATTGGCGCCCAGCAGAGTGATCACCGGATTGGAGGCAGCGACCACCGTGACGGTGCGGGTCGCTGTGGCGCTGTTACCAGCGGCGTCGGTGACACTGTAGGTCAGCGTATAGCTGCCCGCAGTGGCCGGGTCCACGCTGCCCGTCACCTGGAGGCTGGCCGTCAGGTCGCCGTCGAAGGCGTCACTGGCCGTGGCACCGGGATCGGTGAAGCTGCTGCCCGCCTCAAGGGTGATCGGATTCGCGCCCAGCAGGGTGATCACCGGATTGGAGGCAGCGACCACCGTGACGGTGCGGGTCGCTGTGGCACTGTTACCAGCGGCGTCGGTGACGCTGTAGGTCAGGGTGTAGCTGCCCGCCGTGGCCGGGTCCACGCTGCCGCTCATCTGAATGCTGGCCGTCAGGTCGCCATCGAAGGCGTCACTGGCCGTGGCACCGGGGTCGGTGAAGGCGCTACCCGCCTCGATGCTGAGCGGATTGGCGCCCAGCAGAGTGATCACCGGATTGGAGGCGGCGACCACCGTCACCGTGCGAGTGACGCTGGTGGTGTGGCCCGCCGTATCGGTCACGCTGTAGGTCAGCGTATAGCTGCCCGCAGTAGCCGGGTCCACGCTGCCGCTCACCTGGAGGCTGACCGTCAGGTCACCGTCGAAGGTGTCACTGGCCGTGGCACCGGGGTCGGTGAAGGCGCTACCCGCCTCGATGCTGAGCGGATTGGCGCCCAGCAGGGTGATCACCGGATTGGAGGCGGCGACCACCGTCACCGTGCGAGTGACGCTGGTGGTGTGGCCCGCCGTATCGGTCACGCTGTAGGTCAGCGTATAGCTGCCCGCAGTAGCCGGGTCCACGCTGCCGCTCATCTGAATGCTGGCCGTCAGGTCACCGTCGAAGGCGTCACTGGCCGTGGCACCAGGGTCGGTGAAGGCGCTACCCGCCTCGATGCTGAGCGGATTGGCGCCCAGCAGAGTGATCACCGGATTGGAGGCAGCTGCCACCGTGACGGTGCGGGTCGCTGTGGCGCTGTTACCAGCGGCGTCGGTGACGCTGTAGGTCAGCGTATAGCTGCCCGCAGTGGCCGGGGCCACGCTGCCGCTCACCTGAATGCTGGCCGTCAGGTCGCCGTCGAAGGCGTCACTGGCCGTGGCGCCGGGATCGGTGAAGGCGCTACCCGCTTCGATGCTGATCGGATTGGCGCCCAGCAGGGTGATCACTGGCGGGGTGGTGTCTGAAGGTACGGGTGAGCCTGTCGCCATCAGTTCCACATCATCGATCTGTGCCGTGGTGATCTCATTGGCCGCAGTTTTCTGGTTATTGAAACCACCGATAACTATCGAGTGATCACCTGCCGGGAGAGTCCCAAAGTTGACCTCAAACAGTTGCCAACCAGTCGTCTCGTCCAGGCCACCGTTGCCGTTACCTGCAAGTTGCGCGATGTAGTCGTTGGGATCCAAGCCAAACAGCACCCCATCCAGGCTGACCAGCATCTGGCTCTGCTCATTCGCCTCATAGTGAGGTGACTGACTCAGGTTATAGCGGAATGACAGGCTGACCTCGGCCGGTTCAGCCAAGTTAAAATTGTGCTGCCAGCCACCTGACTGGCCGAAGGTGTCGATGGTATCGATGCCACCCAGGATCACCTCCAGCCCAGCGCCAGAGAAGCCGCCATTGGCCTGCCAGCGACCATCTGCGTAGTCGGGCTGAGTGGTGCCGCGGAAGGCATCATCCAGGTAGACAAAACCGTTGGCGCCGCTGTCGAAGCCCTCCTGGAACAGCGGCAGTGACTGGTTCACGCTGACCGTTGCAGTGGCGACGATCCCATCCGCCTCAGCCCGCACCGTAAAGGGTCCGCCCACGCTGACCGCGGTAAACAGGCCGGTCTCGGAGATGCTGCCACCGGCGTTGATGCTCCAGACCGGGGTGACTTCGATTGGGTTGCCGAACTGATCCTGGCTGTCGATAGTGAACTGCAGCGAATTGCCAACACCAATCGTCACCCCCGTTGGGTTGACTGACATGGATGTCAGTAGCGGCGCCTCACCGGTGGTGGCCGATGTCGCATCGCTGCGCTCGCTCTCGTTGCCCCAGGCATCAAAGGCGCTGACCTGGTAGCTGTAGGCGGTGGCTGAAGAAAGGCTGTTGTCCTGGAAGCTTGGAGATTCGCTGGTGGCGATCTCCGTCCCATCACGGAAGATGCGATAGCCGGTCACCGCGACGTTATCCGTCGATGACTGCCAAACAAGGTTGATGCTGGTTGAATCGACCGAGGTTGCGCTCAGGCTCTGCGGTACACTGGGCGCCTCCTCATCCAGCGTCTCATTGACCTCAATAGTGAGACTGTCACTGGCGGTCGCCCCGCCATCGTCGGTCACCGTCAGGGTAACCGTGTAGGTTCCTGCCGAGGTGTAGATATGGCTGGGCGTGGCGCCAGTAGCGCTGTTGCCGTCCCCAAAATCCCAACTGTAATCGACGATGCTGCCATTCGGATCGTTTGAGCCGCTGGCATCAAAGACCGCGGTGAACGGCACCACACCAGTGCTTTCGAGGACCCTGGCCACAGCGTTGGGCGCCAGGTTTATCACGCCGGCGGAGCGCAGCTGCAGATCGTCAATCAGAATCCGGGTGCTCTCATTGGCAGAGGTTTTTAGATTATTGTGGCCACCAATTATCAGGCTGTGCTCACCCGTGGGCAGGCTGCCGAGGTTGATCTCGACGCTCTGCCAGCCGGTAGTCTCATCGGGACCGCCATTGCCGTTGCCGGCGATCTGGGCGATGAAGTCGTCGCTTGACAGGCCGACCAGCACACCGTCGATGCTGAGCAGCATCTGGCTCTGTTCGTTCGATTCGTAGTGTGGACTCTGGCTCAGCTGATAGCGGAAGGAGAGCACCAGTTCAGTGGGCACCCCCAGGCTGAAGTTGCGCTGCCAACCACCGGACATGCCGACGATGTCCCTGCTATCTATCCCACCCAGGATGACCTGGAGCGCACCCCCGGAGAAGCCCTGATCGGCGCTCCAGCTGCCATCGGCATAGCCAGGCTGGGTGGTGCCGCGGAAGGCATCATCCAGATAGGTGAAGCCGCTGGCATCACCATCAAAGTGGGTATCGATGATGTTAGATGGCAGTGCCACACTGACCGAGGCGGTGGCAGAGAGTGCGCCATTCACGGCGGTGATGGTAAACGGACCACCGACACTAGTAGCACTGAACAGGCCGCTCTGGCTGATGCTCCCTCCCCCGCTCACCGACCAGACCGGTGCAACCAAGATCGGATTGCCGTACTGATCCTCGCCAGTGGCGGTGAACTGCTGGCTACCACCGACCTCGACCTGGGCCGCAGATGGAGTCAAGTTGAGGCTGCTCAGCACCGCTGCATCCAGGGTGGTGGCAGAGTCTGCGCTGCTGCGACTACTCTCGTTGCCAGCCGCGTCATAGGCACTGACCGCGTAGGAGTAGCTGGTGGAAGCATCCAGACTGCTATCCTGGAAACTGGTCGCCGTGGTGGTAGCAATCTCACTACCGTCGCGGAAGATACGGTAACCAGTCACTGCGACATTGTCGCTCGCAGCCTGCCAGCTGAGATCGATAGTCGTGGTGCCAGTGGCGTTCGCCAGTAGGCTCTGTGGTATAGAGGGCGCGTTGGTGTCGGGCAGATCCACTACCGTGATCACGACACTCGCCGAATCGGTCGCACCCACATCATCGGTGACGGTCAGGGTTGCGGTGTAGCTGCCGGCGGCGGTGTAGCTGTGGCTTGGGTCGGCCTCGCTGGAGCTGCTGCCGTCACCGAAACCCCAGCTCCAGGCGGCGATCACGCCATCGGGGTCGCTGGAGTTGCTGCCGGTGAAGTTGGCGCTAAACGGCACCACACCGCTGTTCTGATCCACCGTTGCAACTGCATTAGGGGCGATATTGAGCACGCCCGAGGCACGCATCAACAGATCGTCGATCAGGATCCGGGTGCTCTCGTTGGTAGCGGTTTTTAGATTATTGTAGCCACCGATGGTTAGTGTATGACTGCCGATGCCCAAAGTGCCGAGGTTGATCTCGAGACTCTGCCAGCCGGTGGTCTCATCGGGACCACCATTGCCGTTGCCGTACACACGAATACCGGCGTTCTCACCTACCAGTTCACCGTCGAGGCTGAGCAACAGCTCGCTGTATTCATGGGACTCATAGTGCGGCGCTTGGCTGACCAGGTAGCGGAACGACAAGATCAGCTCGGTGGGGCCGCTGAGGTTGAACTCACGCTCCCATCCGCCCGACATACCGGGGATATCCTTGCCATCGATGCCGCCCAGCAGCACCTCCAGGGCCCCTCCCGCATGGCCACCCTCTGACTGCCAGAAGCCGTCAGCATAGCCCGGTGCACTGGTGCCCCGGAAGCTATCATCACGATAGCTGAAGCCTTCGGTATCGCTGCTGAAGTAGGTCTCGATCAGAGTCGATGTGGGGGCGACGACAACTGTAGCGGTGGCCGTCAGACCACCAGTCTCGACCGTCACAGTATAGGGGCCGCCAACCGTATCAGCCCGGAAGTAGCCACCGTCGGTGAGGCTTCCGCCGCCATCCACCGACCAGACCTGGCTGGCGGTGATGGGGTTGCCATACTGATCCAATCCAACCGCATCGAACTGGCGAGTGCCGCCGATCTCCAGTCGGAGAAAGCTAGGGTCCAGGGTCAGGCTGGTCATCACCGGCGCCGCGCCGGTGGTGGCTGAGTCGCTATCGCTAGGGTCACTCTCATTCTCCCAGTTATCAAATGCACTGACCCGGTATTCGTAACTGGTCGACGCGCTCAGGCCACTATCCTGATAACTCGTCTCGCTGGTGGTGGCAAGCTCATTCCCATCGCGAAAGATGCGATAACCGGTCACCGCCACATTATCGCTGGCAGGCTGCCAGCTGAGGTTGATCTTGTCAGTGCCTTCGGCGCTGACAATCAGCCCTTCGGGCACACTTGGGGCCTCTGTGTCGGGGGTCTCGGTGACAGTGATGGTGAGACTGGCACTACTGCTGGCACCGCCATCGTCGGTCACCGTCAGGGTAGCTGTGTAGACACCCTGTGATGTGTAGGTATGGCTTGGATCAGCCGAACCTGAGTTGTTGCCATCCCCGAAGCCCCAGGCGTAGGAGGCGATGCTGCCATCGGAGTCGGATGAGTTGCTGCCAGTGAAACTGACTGTCAGTGGCGCTGCGCCAAGCTGGGTATCAGCCACCGCCACGGCACTGGGAACCTGATTGATCTCGCCGACCACACGCAGCAATAGGTCATCCACATAGACGCTGGTAGTCTCATTGGCGGCAGTCTTTTTGTTGTTATAAGCACCTATCATCAGGGTGTGTTCGCCCGCGGCCAGGGTGCCGAGGTTGATCTGGAAGGTCTGCCAGTTGGTGGTCTGGATCGAGCCACCATTGCCATCGCCGACGATCTCAGCGACATAGTCGTTGGGGCTGACTCCAAACAGTACGTTGTCGAGGCTGAACAGCACCTGGCTCAGTTCATCACTCTCATAAAAGGCAGCGTGATCAAGACGGTATCTGAAGTTCAGTTCAACTTCGGTAGGTGCGCTCAGGGTAAAACTGCGCTGCCAGCCACCCGACATGCCAAAGATGTCGTCTGCATCGATGCCACCGAGTTTGACTTCCAGCGCACCACTGCCGGCAAACCCTGCTGAGGGCTGGCGTGATCCGCTCGCATATCTGGCTTGGCTGGTGCCACGGAACCCATCATCGAGATAGCTGAAACCATCCTCATTGCTGTCGAAATCAGCATCGAAGAGGATCGAGGCACTATCGATGACGCTGATAGTCAGACTTTTGGTGGCCTTGTTGCCATCCGCATCGCTGACTTCAACAGTAAAGCTTTGCGAATCATTACCGGTCGGGGTGCCACTGATCACGCCAGATGCTGAGAGTGTCAGGCCATTCGGCAGGGTGCCGGAGAGTAGACGCCAGGTAAAAGGGACCGCCTGACCATAGGCGGTGAGTGTGGTGCTGTAGGGCTGACTGGTATCCCCATCGGGCAAACTGTTGGTGGTAACACCAACACCGGATGGGGTGATCTCCAGCCGCTCCACGATGCGCCGCTGGATCTCCCGGATGTCACCTTTGACATTGCCGTCGGCGGCCATGATCGCATCTTCGATGGCCGCGATTTCGGCATGGCTGTAGGGGTTGCTGATGATCGATTTTTCGTAGCTGCCATCCTGAAAGGCTTCATGGATGTAGGGATCATCAATGCTGAACGGGATGAACGGCCCGTAGTTACTCGGGCCGACAGTGATCCAGATCAGCCGGTAGTTAGGCACCGTCATACTGCCCCAGATCGAGGTCGGATTGTGCATGTGCCAGATGTAGGCGAGGTCGCGGATCTCGAACAGATTCGGATCACCTCGACTCCAGTTGTCCATATTGCGGGCCTCGCTCCAGAAGCCGATCTCCTTAAAACCCACCAGGTAGAAGGGGTCATCCGGACCCAACTCATTGATACCGTTGCTGCGGATGTAGGCAGTGCGCATCCCGCCGTTGCGAGAAGGTCCGGTTACCAACACCGTGTTGGGGATCGCTTCCGGCGCGATCAGCTCCGCCATTTCCTCGAAGTCGGAACCCAGAGCAACGGCGTGCTCACGCACCTCACGGTCGTCCGGGCCGCCAGTGCCACCGGCATTTTGGGTGTTCCAGGTGAGGCCAGCATCGTTCAGGCAGGAGTGGAACTGCCTCGGCCCGTCAACCGGAGGACCGACACAAATGAAGCCGTGTTCGTAGGCAAACTTCCCGAACTTGCTGCCACGGGCAATGCTGCCCGGTGGCATGTAGATCATGGTATTGGGCTGCTGCCCCTGGGCGGCCTTGACGATGACCGGCGTGGAACTGTCGGTATAGGTCAGTCCAGGTCCCAAAGGGCCGGTCATCGCCGCCATGGTGGTGGCATGGAGGTCAAAGGAAACAAGTAGCAATAAAATTAGGGAAACTATTCCTTTTGTTTTTTGCCTACACAGGATTCGCAACGCCATTTATTCTTCCTTGTTTTCAGTTTCGATCGAAGCTGATGTTCTTTTCGTGAAATTAATTCTCTTTCTTTCTTGATGATGATCAAGACCTGCAACTGTAAAGAATTTCGGCTCGTGACTCAGTTCACGCAAAGCAGAGGTAAGAAGATAAAATCAGAAGACATTTAATAAAATTCAGGCATAATTATTAACCTCTCGAAACATAGACATTTACTTCCTATCTTCTTTCCCCCATTGTCTCTGGCTACTACCATCCTCCAGCCGTTGACTGGCCAGAATTTATTCGGCTGATCCAATAGATACAGGTAACGGTGTTGATTGATGAGGAATGCCCATGCTTCATCTCCTCCGCCGAATAATCAGAGGCTCCCTAATCCTCCACACCAATTGAAACGTTCACCTGGCCAGACCCCGCAGAGGGTACTGAGCCCCCTGGCTTCGAATCACAGAATCGTCGCTGCCTCAACCATGGCCGGACGATCTGGGTTATGATCGATCCGCTCAACAGAAAACTTTCCCCGGCTCGCAGCTATTCTTGACAATGCTCAGCGAAGACCACTGGCTGGGGGCCTCCCCCACATTGATGCCATCAACACGACCCTAATAATCGCCTGAAGATGCGCCAGACGAGACACCTTCTATTCAACCTGATAGGCCTGTTCCTGCTCACGGGGAGCGCCATAGCGCCGCTCTGGGCCGCAAGCCTCGAGCAGAACGGTTTTACTCTGCCAGAACGGCTTGAGTCCGCCCGCCAGGCCGCTGAGTCTGACCCCAGCCTGTCAGAAGGAATCAAACAACGGATCCAGGAGTTCTACAGTCAGACTGTAAAATGGCTTCAGGAGGGGGCCCGGGCCAAGGCCGATCTCAAACAGCTGGAACAACGGGTTCAGCAGGCCCCAAAACTGATCAAAAAGACCCGGGCGCAGCTGTCGCATCCGCTGCAGAACACCCCCTCGGTCCGCTCCATCACCCGCCGTGCCACTCTGGAGCAACTCGACTTTGCGATCAGTCAGGAGCAGCAGACTCTCAACCAGAAGCGCGAAGAGCTGAGGCAACAGGAGGAGGAGCTGGCGCGCCTGCTGGTTGGCGCCAAGGGGATCAGTGAAGAGATAGTCACCAGCAACAACTCGATTGCCGAGATCGAGGAGGATCTCAGGGGGCCGGCCAGTGATGAACCCGCCGCACTGACCGAGGCACGGATTGCCGCACTGAATGCACGCAAGCAGATTCGCCAGACCGAAGTCAGCTCACTACAGCTGCAGCTCGGCAACCTGAATCTGCTCACCAACCTCGCCCAGGTGCAGAGAGATCTGCTGCTGGCCACCGTCGCGCTGCGTCAGGACAGACTTGATCGAGCGCCTATGAACTGCGCGAAAACAGCGCCCGCGAGGCGCTCCAGGAGGCCGAGGCGCTGCGCGAGAAGAGCGCCGAACTGCCACCTGAAATCCAGACCATAGCCCAGGAGAATGCGCGCTATCATCAGGAGCTGGAGGCGCTGATCCAGAAGGAGAAATCGGTCTCGGAGCAACTCGAACGGACGCAGCGCAGCCTAGACGAGATCAGGAATGATTATGAGCGGACCCGCCAGCGGGTCGATGTGGTCGGCTCAAGCAAGGCGATCGGCAAGATGCTGCGCCGTCGCCAGGATGCCCTGCCTTCATTCCAGAGTTATCGCCGTACCTCTGCCAGTCGCAGCGAGGAGATCAATCGCGCCACCGACCGCCAGATCGAGATCGACGAACTGCTGAGAGAGCGCAGCGACGTTGAAGGGCTGGTGACGCTAATGCTGCAGGGAGTGCAGCAGGATCTCTCTCCCGCCCAGCAGAAACGCTTCCGCAAACAACTCTACACCCTGACCCAGAATCGGCGTGACGCGCTGAACAGACTGCAGACCATATATGGCCGCTACATCGGCCAGCTCACCACCCTCGACCTAGCGGAGCGGCAGCAGGTCGATGTCGCCCGGGCATTTGTCGATTATATCGACGATCAGCTGCTGTGGATCCCCAGCACCCGACTCGGCAATCTATTCGAGGTGGAGAGACTCGCTCATGCGCTGCTCTGGCCGCTCACCCCAAGCCACTGGCTCGAACTGAGCCGGGATCTGCAAGAACTCTGGCAACAACAACCGGGCAGGCTGCTGCTGTTGCTGGGCAGTAGCCTGCTGTTGCTGATCTACCGGCGCAGCGCGCAGCGGCAACTGCCACTGCTGGCCGCCAAGACCCGCAAGATCCGCACTGACGCCTTCCACCTTACACTGCAAGCCATTGCTCTGACCCTGCTGATCGTTGGCGGACCGACATTGCTGATGGTCGGTGGCGGCTGGCTCCTCTCCCACCTCACTACCGCCTCGCCCTTCACCCTGTCGCTGGCAAATGGAATGATCCAGGCAGGCCTGACCTTGGGCGGGCTGAGCCTGCTCAGACAGATCTGCCTCACCGATGGCCTGGGTGACCGGCATCTGCGATGGAACCCGAGCGTGCGCAGCACACTGGTCAGCGAGCTCCGCTGGCTTGTGCCGCTCATCCTGCCGCTGATCTTTCTGGTTGAGCTGAGTGTCCGAACCAATCCCTCACAACCGGCCCAGGAGCTAAGCCAGATTGCCTTCCTGCTGCTGATGCTGAGTGCTTTCGCTTTTGTCTTTCACAGCCTGAGCCGCAACAGCCCGCTCATCAGCAATCTGAACAACAATAAGAGCCTGCTAGCACAGCTCCACTTCCTCTGGTTTCCGCTCTTCCTGCTGCTGCCACTGGCATTGCTGCTGCTCTCCGCCAGCGGCTACCATTACACCGCGGTGCATCTGGCGGCGCGGCTGGAGATGACCTTCTGGTTCTTCCTCGGCCTGTTCATCATCAAAGAGTTGCTGTTGCGCTCGCTCTACATCGCCGAGCGTCGGCTGCGCTTCGAGGATGCGCTGCGCCGCCGTGAGGAACTGCGCAGCCAGCGGGAGCGGAATGGTGAGGAAGAGGAGAGCCCACTGATCTCACTGGAGATCCCGGAGGTCGATTTCGATCAGCTGGGGGAGCAGGCAAAGCGGCTGCTGCGGGCAGGTTTTCTCTTCGGTGCAGTGATCGGCACACTGATTATATGGAGCGAGCTGCTGCCGGCGCTCAACTTTCTCGACTCGGTGGAGCTGCCGTTTCAGGCCAGCCGTTTGATCGACGGCATCAGTAAAGAAGTACCGGTCACCCTGGGGGATCTGGTGATCGGCTTGATCATCCTGGTGATCACGGTGATGGCGGCGAAGAACCTGCCTGGCGTGCTGGAGATCACCCTGCTGCAGCGGCTGCCCCTCGACCCGGGTGCCCGCTATGCGATCACCGCGCTCTCCCAGTACACCATCGCCGGCATCGGCATCTTCTCTGCCTTCAGCACCATCGGCCTGCAGTGGTCGAGCATCCAGTGGCTGGTGGCCGCAATGGGTGTCGGCCTCGGTTTTGGCCTGCAAGAGATCGTCGCCAATTTCATTAGCGGCCTCATCCTGCTGTTTGAGCGACCGATCCGTGTCGGCGATGTAGTGACCATCGACGAGACCACCGGTGTAGTCTCGCGCATCCGCATCCGTGCCACCACTATCACCAACTACGACAAGCAAGAGTTCCTGGTCCCCAACAAGGAGTTCATCACCGGGCGTCTGATCAACTGGACCCTCAGCGATAAGATCAACCGAATTATCATCACGCTCGGGGTCGCTTACGGTTCCGATGTGGATCGTGCCATGGCCTTGATGACCGAAGCCGCACAAGAGAATGAGGATGTATTAAACGATCCCAAACCTTTCTGTACCTTCGAAAGCTTTGGCGATAACGCATTGACACTAATGCTGCGTGCCTATCTGGGCTCGATGGAGAACCGAGTCTGCACCATGAGCGCCCTGCACAAGGCGATCAACCACAAACTCACCCAGGCCGGGATTAATATCGCCTTTCCGCAGAGAGACATTCATCTCGACACCAACCACCCGCTTCAGGTCGAACTCTCCCGCAAGCGGAGCGACCGGTAGACCGTCCGATGCCTGCAGGGCGACAAGATTGGGAAATGAATACCAAACTTACCCGCCGAACACCAAGCCGTACTCTTTTGCCGGCGCAACTACAGCTGGAGTGGGATAAATAGCTTTAAGGAACCTGGTTCACAGATTGGGCATTCAGGGAAGAAGTCTACATCCGAGAGATCAGACGAAAAAAGTTAGTGGCCATTTACGTGCATCCTATTGATGCAAAAAACTGCTAGCGGATAAGCTCAAAGACAGATGAGATGCCACTGCTATCTTCTTGTTTTTATGGGGATTATACTTAAAAGCCTCCCCTATAGCAGCAACTCAATGTGGAATACAGTGCTGATAAGAGTGCGTCATTTGTGCACAGACGAAGTAAAGTCTTAACTTAATTCCCCTTTCAAATCATCTATTTATGTTTAAGGATTGAGGTTCCTCACAAAACACACACCAGTGCCAAATGTTGCGTGACAGAAGTCACACTCCCCCCAGCAGTCCTCGTCCACGATATTGATCACCCCATAGGAAGCAAGAGAATGGAGCCATTAGTTTCTTGCTGTTGCCCGGGCAACAGGGGAGCAGGCATCCAGTTTCAGCTGGACTCTGTGAGCAAGGAATCCGTCTTTAAGATCAGACGGATAAGCGACATCCTTCAGCCCCCCTGTTAGTAGAGGCAAGAAAAGCCAACAAAAATGGGGGGATGTATCAATGTTTATGACAAAGCGCACCAAGCCACTCTATCCTTTGGCTCTGCTGCTCAGCACTCTGCTGTCAGGCTGTGACCTCAGCTTGACCGACGATCTTGCCACCAACACCGCAGCAACGGCCCCAGATAACGATCCACCTGCTATTACCTTGCTCGGCGCCACGCCGCTCACGGTGGAGGCAGGCAACAACTACATTGACTCGGGCGCCACTGCCAATGACGCCAAAGATGGCGACATCAGCGCCAACATCGTGCTCAGCGGCAGTGTCGATACCACCACCCCCGGTAGTTACATCCTCACCTATAACGTCGCTGACGCTGCCGGCAACAACGCCGCTGCAGTGACCCGCACCGTGGTGGTGGCCGATACTACCGCACCGGTCATCAGCCTCACCGGCGACGCTACCCAGACGATCAATCTAGGTAGCAGCTACAGCGACCCCGGGGCCAGCGCCACTGACTCACTGGATGGCGACATCTCTTCCAGTATCGTGGTTTCCGGCACCGTCAACACCAGTGCGGTAGGAACCTACACCCTCACCTACAACGTCGCTGACGCCGCCGGCAATGCCGCCACGGCAGTCACCCGCACGGTCAACGTCGTCCTGGTGGTCGGTCTCGATAGCATCCCGCCGGTGATCACCCTGAACGGCGCCAGTCCACAGACAGTTTCGGTCGGCACCAGCTACAGTGATCCCGGCGCCACTGCGAATGATGACCGGGATGGCGACATCAGCGCCAACATTTCGGTCAGCGGCAGCGTCAACAGCAGCCTGGTCGGCAGCTACAGCCTGAGCTATAACGTTTCCGACGCCGCCGGCAATGCAGCAACAACAGTCACCCGCACGGTCAACGTTGTCGATACTACCGCCCCCGTGATCGCCCTGAATGGCGGCAGTCCCCTGGTGCTGGAGGCCGGCACCACCCCGTTCAGCGATCCTGGCGCCATCGCCACAGATAATGTGGACGGCAATATCAGCGCCAACATCACTGTCAGCGGCTCGGTCAACCGGGCGGTTGTCGGTGTCTACAGCCTGACCTACAGCGTCTCCGATGCGGCCGGCAACAACGCCAGCGCCACCCGCAGCGTGACGGTCAATACCGCAGCCGCACCGGTAATCACACTGAGCGGCGACAACCCGCTCTCAGTCCGGGCGGGTGATACCTTCAGCGACCCCGGCGCATCCGCCATTGATAATGTCGATGGCGATCTCTCCGGCAGTATCAGCGTCAGCGGCACGGTCGACACCTCCACCGTCGGCAGCTACACCCTCACCTACACGGTTACCGATGCGGCTGGCAACAGCGCCACCCAGACTCGCACCGTCAACGTCACCGAGACCACCGCCCCGGTCATCACCATCACGGGTGACAATCCGCTCGCCCTGGAGGCTGGCACTACCGCCTATAGCGACCCAGGCGCCAGCGCCAATGATAATGTCGACGGCGATATCACCGGCAACATCACCACCAGCGGCAGCGTCGACAGAACCACTGCCGGCACATATACCATCACCTACACAGTCAACGATGCAGCCGGCAACACGGCCACCTCGACCCGCACGGTCAACATCTCGGCCGCCACCGCACCGGTAATCACCCTGAGCGGCGACAACCCGATGACGATAGCCGTGGGCGCCAGCTTCACCGACCCAGGCGCCAGCGCCAACGACAACTTCGATGGCGATGTTTCGGGCAGTGTGACCATCAGCGGTACGGTCGACACCAACACCCTCGGCGACTACACCCTGACCTACCAGGTCACGGATGCGGCCGGCAACACCAGCACTCAGAGCCGCACCGTCAGTGTTACCGACCAGACTGCACCGGTAATCGTCCTCGCCGGCGACAACCCACAGACTGTCGACGCAGGTTCCAGTTATAGTGACCCAGGCGCCAGCGCCAGCGACAACATCGACGGCGACATCTCCGCCAACATCAGTGTCAGCGGCAGCGTCAACACTGCCGTACTGGGCAACTACACCCTGACCTACAATGTCTCCGACGCCGCTGGCAATGCAGCCACCGCAGTCAACCGCACGGTCACCGTTGCCGACCTGAGCGCGCCGGTGATCACCCTCAGCGGCAGCGACCCGATGACGGTCGCTGCAGGTTCAGTCTTTACTGATCCCGGCGCCAGCGCCAGTGACATCGTCGAGGGTGACCTGAGCGCCAGCATCGTCACCACCGGCAGCGTCAATACCGCGGCAGTGGGCAGCTATACTCTGACCTACAACGTCTCCGACAGTGCTGGTAACGCCGCCACTGCGGTGACCCGCACCGTCAACGTCACCGATCAGACCGCACCAACGATCACGCTGAGTGGCGACAACCCGATGGGGGTGGCCTTGGGCGGCACCTTTACCGACCCTGGTGCCTCTGCCAGTGACGCCATCGACGGCGATATCTCAGCCAATGTCACAGTCAGTGGCACCGTCGATACCAACACCCTGGGCAGCTACACTCTGACCTACAACGTCTCCGACTCTGGAGGCAATGCAGCAACGCCAGTGACACGTACCGTCGAGGTCAAAGATCTCACCGGGCCGGTCATCACCCTCAACGGTGACAACCCACAGACCGTCTCAGTGGGTGCGACCTACAGTGACCCGGGGGCAACCGCTATCGATAACGTGGACGGGGATCTCTCAGGCAGCATCACGGCCAGCGGTAGTGTCAACACCGCGGTCGCTGGCATCTACACCCTGACCTACAGCGTCACCGATGCGGCTGGCAACAGCTCCACCCTCGATCGCACGGTGGTAGTGGCTGACCAGCCCCCTACCCTGGTATTGATCGGAGACAACCCCTTCACCCTTGAGGGGGGCACCCCCTTCACCGATCCGGGCAGCACCGCCACCGATGATGTGGACGGTGACATCTCCGCCAATGTGGTGGTCACCGGTAGTGTGAATAACGCTGTGGTGGGCAGCTACACCTTGACCTACAACGTCACCGACAGTGCTGGTAACACCACCACGGCCACCCGCACCGTCAACGTGGTCGATACCACCATACCGGTGATCACCCTCATCGGCGCTAACCCGATGGTACTCACCGTCAATGTCGACACCTATAGTGAACCGGGCGCAACCGCCAGCGACACGGTGGATGGGGATCTCTCCGGCAGCCTAGTGATCGGCGGCGATACAGTCGATACCAACACCATCGGCAGCTATAGCGTGACCTACGATGTCACCGATGCCAGCGGCAATGCCGCGACTCAACTGACCCGAACGGTTCAGGTGACAGCACCCGCCCCGGATGCACCAATCAATGTGAGCATGAGCTTCAGCTTTAAGCAGATCAGCTTCAGCTGGGACGCCTCGGCCGGTGCTGATCACTATCGTCTGATGGTCAACCCGGATGGGGCCTCCGGCTTCAGCGTGGTCTCCGGTGCAGAGGCGATCGCCGGCACCAGCCATACCATCGACATTGCCACCCATCTGCAGGATTGGGCCAATGCCCGCTACATGGTAGAGGCCTGTAACGCCGGCGACACCGCCTGCAGCGGCTCTGCCGAGCAGGCCACCAGCGTGATCGACTCTATCAGCAGCATCGGCTATTTCAAGGCCGGTAATGCAGGCCTTGGCGACAACTTCGGCCTGAGCGTGGCGATCAGCGCGGATGGCTCCACCATGGCCGTTGGCGCCCCGCTGGAGGACAGCGCCACCACTGGTGTTAACTCCACCCCGGACGAGGCAGCCGCCGATGCCGGTGCCGTCTATGTCTACGTCTTCTCCGCCGGCAGCTGGAGCCAGCAGGCCTATATCAAGGCATCCAACACCGGCGCGGGCGACGAGTTCGGAACCTCCCTGGCACTCAGTGCCGATGGCAACACCCTGGCGGTTGGCACCATCAAAGAGGACAGCGGGACTACTGGTGTCAGTGTCGACAGCAGCGCTGCGGATGAGTTGGCAGTCGATGCCGGTGCCGTCTATCTCTTCACCCGTTCAGGCACTACCTGGAGTGAGCAGGCCTACATCAAGGCATCCAATACCGAGGCCGGTGATGCGTTTGGAGCATCCGTGGCACTCAGCGCCGATGGCAACACCCTGGCGGTGGGAGCCACCCTGGAGGATAGTGATAGCGATGTAATAAACGCCGGCGAGGCAGACAATGCTGCAGACAGCGCGGGTGCCGCCTATGTGTTCACCCGCAGCGCCACCACCTGGAGCCAGCAGGCCTACATCAAATCGGACCACTCCAAAGGCAACACTACATACGGCGGAGATCTGTTCGGCACCTCGATCGCTCTGAGTGATGATGGCAACATCCTGGCAGTGGGCGCCATCCATGAAGACGCCGATGCCGCCGGCACTATTAATGCGGTCGGAAACTCAGGTGCAGTGTTTGTCTATACTCGTGCCGCAGGCACCTGGAGCCTGGATGCGATGGTCAAGGCAGCAAATGCTGGCAGTGACCACCTCTTTGGCTCAGCGGTCGCCCTGGGCAGCGACAGCACCAACCACACTCTGGCAGTGGGAGCTACAGGTGAGGATAGTGACACCATTGGCGTCGACTCGATTCCCAATCCAGCCGCCAGCAATGCCGGTGCCGCCTATACCTTTACCCGTCCGCTCACCGGTGGAGCCTGGACCCAACAGGCCTATATCAAGGCCTCCACAGCCAGCCGGCAGCAAGACAAGTTTGGCTATGCGCTGGACCTGAGTAGCGACGGCGCCCTGCTAGCGGTAGGCATGCCCTGGGAGGACAGGTCAAGCAAGGGCGTCAACGACCCGAACTTCACAACCAGCACAGATTCTGGCGCGGTGTTTGTCTACGGACGCAGCGGCAGCAATTGGAGTAGTCAGAGCTATGTCAAAGCCTCCAACACTGGCGCTAGCGATAAATTTGGCTATGGGCTCTCGATCAGCGGCGATGGCTCTACCTTGGCAGTCGGCGCGTATTGGGAGGACAGCGCAGCAACCGGAATCAATCCAGCACCAGGGGTCGATGCATCTGCTATAGAGGATATAGGCGCGGTCTATCTCTACTAACCTTCATTGATCTTGCAGTGACAAGACGGCCTCCTCGGAGGCCGTCAGATTGATGACAAACCCCGGCAAAAATACCGGGGTTTGTTTTTGAGAGGGCCGCAGAAGTCAGGCTGGCTGATTCAGCAGCAGCACAGGCACAAGGCAATCGAATAGCCCAAACGGAAGGCTAAGCGCAGCCTGGACGTTAAGAGACTGGGCAGTGGCGCCATAAATCGGGCCAACAGCAGCGCGATCTTTTTCATGTTCTGACAGGCTGCAGCCAGCAGATATTGGGTCAGCCCCCGGAAACGGGCATAGCGGTGCCCATGCAGCGGCTTAGCATCGGCGAAACTGCGCCCCACCGTCTCCCGACGCCGCTCGGACACACGCCGGCCCCAGTCCGTTAGCCGCTTCTGATTGACTTTCTTTCGATCCTCTTCCCACATATGGCGGATGACCACCTTCTGGGTGTTCTGGCTGCGGGTACATCGATCAAGTAGGGGGCAGTCCTTGCAAAAGGCGGGGGCAGACTTGTCTTCCCGATAACCTGTCCGGTTGGTGGTGCTGTAGCGCAGCCGCTGGCCCTCGGGGCAATGGTACACATCCTGCCGGGCGTCGTAGCTGAAGTCCCACCGTTTTAGCCAGCCTTTGGGAGTGTGCGGGCGCTTGTTGCCCACCACCCCGCCAATGCCCCGTTCCACCAGTCCGTGACAGACCGCCGTCGTGTTGTAACCGGCATCCAACCCCACCACCAGGAGTTTGAATTTGAAGCGTTCACACTGCCGATCCAGTCGCGCCAGATAGGGGCGCGCATTGTTGATCTTGCCTGGGGGTGACGTAGGTATCGGTGATCAGCCCATGACGCCCATATGGCCTCCGAGGAGGCCATTTTTTTTGCTACTGATAACGCCCCGGTAGTGGGAGAGGATCTCAGGCAGCCATGCAGACACAATAAGGGGGATCAGCAGTTGATACTTGTAGAAGAGGTTCGGGCTCTCCCCTGCTGTATGCAGATGCAGGGAAGTACATTTAATCAGCGTCTGATGATAAAACTGACGACCTTGCGCAGCACATCCCCGACATGTTTGAGCACAAAACTGAAAAAGACGACAGGATCCTTAGGGGTCCAGTAACGATAGGCTCGATTGCCTTGAAGGCTTTTCCGCCACTCAGCGAAGCTCAGTAGTTTCCTTTTGAAATGGACATAGGTACTGGCAATCTCTGCCCTTTCGTCGATATAGATAACCGGCAGTTTTTTCGGCGGCTCCGCTACGATCTCCATACCGGTTATATAGTTGTATGCCGCCAACGGTATATTCACCCCATTCAAGGTCGCCACATACTCCTGCTGATTCAGGCGACCGGCTGTCGGCTCCATTACGTAGTAGTGTCCATCCAGCTCATGGCGTTTGAACTCTACCGAACCAAAGCCTTTGAAGCCTACTTTCTTGAATATCTTTTTGGTCTCTTCCTCGATCCACTTGTTATCGACGACCACGGTGGTTGCGGTACTACCAGTACCCACGGGCCACTGCCGCAGCTTATAACCGGTAAACAGCACAATGTCATCCCCTGTCTCGCCGAAATAGCCCAAACAGTAATGCACGTTGCTGTCATTGCCGGCGATCCACTCTTGCACGATCAGGCTGTCGCTATACGACAGAGCCATGCTGCACACTGAGAGGAACTCTTCTGCATCGGCAAGATGAAATGCCTTCGCCAGGCCGGACTCCCGCCACAGGGAACTCTTTGAACTCGGCTTGAGGATCGCAGGAAAACGGTAGCTAGCGGCAACCTGCTGCAGATCTGTTGTCTTGTCGATCACCAGCGTCTTTGGAATCAGAATCTCGTGCTCGAGCGCATAGGCCGAGAACTTTTCTTTATCCAACAGCAGATCGATCATCGCCGCATCCGGCATATCGATCAGATAGAGGGGATCCAGCAGCTCCCGATGTTCTATGTAGAAGGTGACATGGGCATCGGCTGTCAGCATCAGCACAGGCCGTTCACTCTGCAGCTCGGGCAGACTGGTCAGCAACGCCAACAGCTCTTCATCATCCTTGAAGTGATACTTCCGACTGCACAGCCTGGTCTTGGCCTCCGGAACCGACGCATCAGGATAGAATCCAATCAACGGGATACCATAGGGGGCCAGCGAGCGCAGGATACCATAGCCGGCGAAATTGATATCGAGAACGACGACTGAGGTTAACTTATTTTTCACAGACAACTATGTTCTTGTTCGCGCCATAAACTGACTTCATCAAGCCAGCATTGGAGATGGGATGAGATGAGATTCGGAGCATTGTTCTTTTTGTGATTACCTTGGGTTAACGAGAATAGATCACCATACCCATTACGCTTGACCGCTCTTTATATCATACAGATTCAAAAAGCGTGGTGAGGGCTACTGTTACATGGCTACGCGCATGCCGCTACATCTATCCTCTCTGCACAGCGCTCCAGCTATTCGGAAGCTATTTTCAGCGTCCGTTTGCCACTCGTCAACTACAAACCAGGGCTACCCACGGGAAGATAAAACAGGTTCACACTATGCGAAAAAGCTTACCAGCACTCAGCCTCCAGGCAGAGAGATGCCGGTGACCTTTTTGTAGAGGGAGACCGCATAGGAGTCGGTCATGCCTGCGACAAAATCGGTGAGTTTGAGTAACCGGGCGTAGTCATCCGCCACCGGACGCCGCCCCAGACCGATAAACTGCTCCGGGATCAGACGGATCATCATCAGGCTGCGTGGACTGGCTCGTTCGCCCCGCACAGCAACATCATCAAGCACCCGCACAAAACGCTCCAGCAGCTCACTGATCACCTGGAAACCGGCGGTCTCTATCTCCACCACCTCACGGGCACAATAGAGTTTCTCCCGCGCCACCTCGATCAACTGGTTCATCTCCTGTTGGTGTGGGATATGCGACATCAACGGCTGGTCGAAACGACCCGCCAGGATATCGGCCTCATTGTCGAGGAAGCAGGCCTTGCACTCGATGATCGTCTGATTGATCACCTTGGCACGCAAAAACTCAATCTTCTCCTTATCACCGATGATCCCGTTGAGCCGCTGTTTCAACTTGTCCGGCTGATTTAGTACAGAAAGATAGAGATCCAGTGCGCTCTCAAAACTCAGATGGCCTACCCGATAGCCATCCTCGATATCGATCACCCGGTAGCAGATATCATCCGCAGCCTCCACCAAGAAGGCTAGCGGATGACGGTACCAGATGCCCAACATCGGATCGCGCCGGATCAGCCCGACACTCTGCGCCACCATCTCAAAGTGCTCCCGGTCCTCGGCAGTAAAGCCCGGTTTTTTAGCACTGACCCCATCAAACCGCCCGGATCCGATGCAGGACTCCCGCGGATACTTTGTGAAGGCCGCCAAAGTGGCGGCGGTGAGTTGTAGACCGCCAGGGTTGTCGCGGTTCTGCAGACGGGTGAGTACCCGAAACCCCTGAGCGTTACCTTCAAAATTGAGAAAGTCTTCGCGCTGACTGTCACGCAGCACCCCCACCCGTTGGCTGCCGTAGGCGGAGGTCTCTGCCCAGAGGCGGATCGCATCCTCTCCGGAGTGGCCAAATGGCGGATTGCCGATATCGTGGGCGAGGCAGGCGGCGGCACAGATATCACCGAAGTCCGACGCCTCGCTCGCCACCAGGCGATGCCGGGCGATGATCTGCTCCCCTACCAGGGTACCCAGTGAGCGTCCCACGCTGGAGGACTCTAGACTGTGGGTCAGGCGGGTACGCACATAATCGATCTTGGTGAGGGGGAAGATCTGCGTCTTGTCCTGCATGCGGCGGAACGCCGATGAGAAGACGACGCGATCAAAATCACGCTGAAAGTCGGTACGCGCGGTGATCTCCGAAGGTTTCTGGCTGGAACCCAGCCGCTTGCGGGAGAGCAGCCGCTGCCACTGCATCGTCATCAGCTAGTCCCAACCGATCACGTCGTAGCCGAGATCACGCGGACAGCGCTCGACATAGCGCTTATAGGTGAGATGAAACTGATTCGAGGCGGTTACCAGCAGTACCCCAAGCGCATCCCTGGGGATACAAAAACAGTCACGATTCACCACTATGCCGGCCTCCCTATTGTGAGCGCTGACCTTACCCCAAATCGAGGCCGCTCTGCATCACCCCATCCCGAGCCGTCGCGGCAACCACCGTAGGAGATCCCAGTGCCGTGCCAGCCTTACCTTCTGCCTTAGGCCTGTGGCGGAAGCGCACCAGCCAGCGCAATCAGCAACGCTCCAGCGCCCCCCGGCACCAATGCCAGCGGGCGGCCCACTATGGCAGAATGGTCGCAAACGAAACCATCCAGGACACCCATGCACCATGCTCAATACACGACTCCTCCCACTTCTACTACTCCTGCTCACAGGCTGCTCCACGCTCTACTACGACACCATGGAGAAGGTCGGCTACCACAAGCGCGATATCCTGGCAGACAGGGTGGAGGCAACCCGCGACGCCCAGAGCGAAGCCCAGCAGCAATTCAGGTCGGCCCTGGAACAGTTTGCCGCGGTGATCGAGCTGAAGAATACGGATCTCAAACAGGCCTATGCGGCTCTCAATGACGAATACGAAGAGAGCCAGTCAGCGGCGGACACGGTATCCGAGCGTATTGACAAGGTCAAATCGGTGGCCGATGCACTGTTCGACGAGTGGCAGGAGGAGTTGGGGCTCTACAACAACCAGAGCATGAAGGCGGCGAGCCGGAAAAAACTGCAGCAGACCCGCAAACGCTACGCCAGCATGTTGCAGTCGATGCTCAAAGCGGAACGTGCGATGCAACCGGTACTGAACACCTTTCGCGACAACGTGCTGTTTCTCAAACACAACCTCAACGCCCAGGCGATCGGCACCCTGCGTGGTGAGTTCAGCGCCCTGAAACGGGAGATCGACCAACTACTCGAACGCATGAACCGCTCCATCGAACGCTCCAACCGCTTCATCGACAGCCTGCAGCAGGGATAAACCCACTTCATCGGCCAACCGCCACTTTCACTCCACCCCGCTGAGGGCTCCATGGACATCAACTTATTCAATTTGGGTAAATCACCGCCTCAGGCGATGCGACTCGAAAAGGCTCTGCCGTTGAAGCCTGCTTAATTATTATGGAAGAAGTCCGGGTGAGCATAGATATCGATAAAGGCAGGGATTCAGTCCGCAAAAAACGCACATAAGCCTTTCTGACAACGAACTAAAGTGGCGTCACTGGATTTGCACAATAGCCGTATTGTTTGCGTTATTTGTGGATCATTCTTTTAGCAGGGCTGGTTAGTACACGGGCTTATCCGAGGTAAACGGCGGAAAGGTTTGCCGGCCCCATCCATGAGCCTTCATCAAACTACCCACTTAGCGGGTAGTAAGTGAGTTGGCGGTGAGTATGCAGTCGGGAGCATCCGCACCTGCTCTTCTTCTCCCTGCGAGGTTTCAGCCTGACGTGACCGAGCAAATATTTGACACCAAAGCGCCCGGGCAGCCACCTATTCTGAGGATGTGGCGGGGCGATAACGCACTACCCTGTTGCGTCCCCCCGCTTTTGCCTGATAGAGCGCCTCGTCCGCGTGGCCGATCAGTGTCTGCTCATCCTCTACCTGATCGTCGGGATAGGCGCTGCAACCAACACTGACAGTGACGCTCAGCGAGGTGCCGTTGTTTTCCACCCGCATCTCCTCGATCCGTTTGCGGATGCGCTCCCCCACTTCTGCCACCTGGGATGTAGCAGCGCCCGGCAACACCATGAGAAACTCCTCACCGCCATAACGGATCAGGATATCTTCGCTGCGCAGTGCTTCACGTGCCTGTTCCGCCACACCGGCCAACACTTTGTCTCCGCTCAAGTGGCCATAAGTATCGTTTACCGATTTGAAGTGGTCGATATCAAAAATACAGAGCCCGAACGGACTGCCAGAGCGTCGGCTTCGTCCAAACTCTTCATGCAGACGCGCCAGGCCGAAGCGGCGATTGTAGACATCGGTTAATGGATCGATGGCAGCGATATGCTGCAATTGGCTGTGGGTAAGGGCATTATTCAGGGCCAGACCGTAGCCCTGCCGGACCAGTCCCAATAACCACAGGGCATCCCGGGGAAAGGCCGTACCTGTGGCCAGCACTACCACCCCCTGACTCTGCTGCTTGAAACTGACCGGGATCAACAGGATCTGACTCGGTCGAAAGCTGGTCAACACCCCTTCGACCATCACCTCTTTCGGCAGATCGAGTTGCCGGATCTCACCGCTGTTCAATGCGTTCAGCAGATGATTGCTCTGTGCGATCGACTCCACCCGCTCCAATCCACGGTTCGCCGCGACCTGCAGTTCGCCCTGCATCTCCACAAACACCGCACCAGCCGCAGCTTCGGTATGCTCGATCAACAGATCAAGGGCGTGTTGATTGAGTTCGTCCAGATCCAGCTTTGATGAGAGGGCATGGGAGAACTCACTGGCCGCGTTGTCCAGCTTGCGCGAACGCATCAGCTCCGCGACTAGCTGATTGAAGGCGGCGGCCGTCGCGCCGATCTCATCGTCAGAATCCTGGGGGACAAAACAACTCTTGGCATCGCAGTGGCCCCAGCTTTGCTGTCGCGTCGCATTGTGGATCATCCCTTCGGTGGACTGCATATGCTCCACCAGCAGATTCAAGCGCGGCTGAACCACACCATAGACCAGCAGATAGTTGACCATGGCCAGCAGCACCCCAGCCGCCAGGGTGATGGCGAAAAAACCGGGGCGAATCACCTCGGCCTCGGGAAACTCCAGCATCAGCAGCAGAAACGGAAATATGATGCCAACGACGATGCCGAAACCGAGCATCCAGATGGCCAGGTCGGCAAATACTTTTTTTGTCAGTCGCGGCATGCGTCCCTCTACTCGATGCACTCTTAATGCAGAGTTAGCGGCCGCAAATCAGATCCTCTTAAGCAAATGCCGAATGGGAACCCCATAACGACCTCCCAATCCGGGGATACCGCCATTGCAATTCAGACAAAAAACAGTCGGGCTGAGTCAGCCTACACCGGCATCTTTTGGGGAGCTACCAACCGCCTCCGGCGCCTCCCACCGTGGCAGATCATCCGGTGGCGGGAAACGCTTCACTAGCCCATCCGGCACCTCGAAACGCTGCGCTTGGTAGATGCCGCTCGATTCGAGCACAAAGCAGGCCATCACCGTCAACAGCACCGGCACAATCGCAACCCGGGAGAGAGCCACCATCATGATTCCGCCCTTGTCGCTGCCGGAGGTCGCCAGCAGCGCCAGGCCGATGATAGTACCGCTGATCAGATAACCCACCAGCAGGATGCGTGTACGATTCGCCGCCAGGCGCCAATGCATGCGCACAAACCAGGACACATCCTCAGTCATCGTGGTGGCGCGAATCCAAAGTAAAGCGATGATGCAGAGCGAGAGGGCCAGGGGGATCAGAAACCCCAGATACCCCACATCCATGACGATCGCCGCCGGGGCCATCATCAGATGAAACCCTGCTAGATTCAGCATGAAGATCTCATGCGGGGCCTTGGCCCGCTTCCGTGTGGCCTCATCGACATCAAATAGCATGTATTGGCTCCCAACAAAAGGTATGGTTAATGGCCCGAATCGAGCTAAGAATAGCCTTGGATTCCCACCCCGTCGTTGCGATTACGCAAATTATTGGCCCTCTCTCCATGTCGATATCCAGCTCAATCAACCTCACCGAGATCAGGTCGCTGCTCACCCGGATCGCTGATGCAGAGTTGCTGCCCCGCTTCCAGCACAGCCGCATCAAAACCAAGACGGATGGCTCACTGGTCACCGAGGCGGATTTGGCGATGCAGCAGCAGCTACAACAGCAGCTAATGCAGCTCCACCCGCAGATCCCCGTCCTCGGCGAGGAGATGCCAAGCGACGAACAGAACGCCCTGCTGGCAGACACCACTCAGGGACTCTGGGTGCTCGACCCGCTCGATGGCACCACCAACTTCGCCACCGGCATGCCCTGTTTCGCCGTCTCCCTGGCGCTGATTCACAACAATCACACCGAACTGGGGCTGATCTACGATCCACTCCGGGGTGAGTGTTTTCACGCCATCGCCGGCCAAGGTGCCTGGCTCAACGGAACCCCGCTGCAGTTGAACGAGAGACGTTCGACCCTGGGCGACTGCATTGCCATGGTGGATCTCAAGCGCCTGCCCCCGGAGCTGGGATGCCGCCTGGTCAGCGAGCCGCCCTATCGCTCTCAACGCAGCATCGGCAGTGTCGCACTCGACTGGTGCTGGTTGGCGGCGGGCCGACTGCAGCTCTACCTGCACGGCAGCTCACGCCTCTGGGATTATGCGGCGGGACGGTTGATCTTCAGCGAAGCAGGCGGCATCAGCCGCCTGCAGGAGAGCTTCATGGCCAACGCTGACGACAACCAAAGCCTGCACCCCAAAATCGCGATCGCAGCCACCAATCGCCATCTGTTTGAGCTGTGGAGCAGTTGGCTAGATACGGCGAACAAAAAATAGTTAAGGGTTTTTCTGTGATGACTGTTGACCTGCCAAAAAAAAGCCGTATACTGCCGCGCTTCTTCCAGTGGAGCGGTAGTTCAGTTGGTTAGAATACCGGCCTGTCACGCCGGGGGTCGCGGGTTCGAGTCCCGTCCGCTCCGCCATCTTCCCTGCATAATTCTTTGCGCAAAAGGGCTCTGACAAAGCCCGGCTCTTAGCACCATTTCACCCTCTAGCCTGACCGCAGCAACGTCAGAGCGTCGCTCAGTTGCTCCAGATTATCGCAGTCCCAATCCGCGCGCGGCAAACCTTCAGGCCAGGGCTTCCCCGGAGCAAAGCGACCGGTTCTGACCAGTGCTGTTCGCATTCCCAAGCGCGCCGCACCGGCAATATCGGTGTCGGGACGATCCCCCACCATCAGGCAGTGCTCCGTCTCAATTCCCAGCCGTTGCAGAGCAATCTCAAACAGCAAGGGTTGCGGCTTGCCGATGATCAACGGCTCCACTCCGGTGGCTATCGCAAATGGCGCCAGCAGGGCACCCCCACCGGGCAGGATACGATGGCAACCATCAATGGTTGCGTCCACCGTGGTATCGGGATTGGTACCAATCAGACGGGCGCCCTGTTTGAGGATCAGATTGATACCGGTGGTGAGGCTCTCATAGTCGAGCCCGGCGCCCTCCCCCACCACGACAAAATCTGCCGCCTGCTGATCGGCAGTGCCCACCTCGGCCAGCGCCTGGTGCAATCCAGCGGCACCCACTGCAAAGTAGCGAAAGCCGGGCTGTTGTTCGGCCAGATGGAGGGCGGTGGCCTGGGCCGAGGTGATGATCTGTGCCGGATCAGGGCGCTCGAAGCCGAGCCGGGCCAGCTTCTCCGCCACCGCAGCTGGCGGCAGGATCGGGTTGTTGGTGATGAAGGCGTGCGGCAGAAAGGCGATACGCCGCATAAAGCTGGCCGCATCGGGCAGCGCCCGTTCACCGTGGTAGAGCACGCCGTCCATGTCGAGCAGGACGGCATCGATCCGGCCGGCCGCGCTCACGCGCCTCGCAGGCCCAACGGATCTTCTGGATCGACCCCTTCCATGAAGGGGAGCCGGCGATCCTGGTGGGTCACTTGATAGACGGTGCCGATCCAGTTGCCGAGTACCGCCTCGGCTGTATCGTGCCAGGTGTTTTGCAAAGAGGCGGTAACCAGCGCCTCGGGAAACTCTGGCATTGGCCCGCCTGCCGTTTTCGCACTGAACAGATGATCCTGGTACTCGTCGAGGATCGCCTGGTCACGCAGCCGAAAGTAGTTGTCGGGAAATGGCGGATACTCGGACCTGTGCCCCTCCCAGTAGAGCATCACTTCGCGTTTGTACTCCTTCAGCAGGCTGATAGTGTCGTACTCCGGATGCCCCTGGAAGTAGACCACCCGCAGGCCGTCGGCGCTCACCGCCAGATGCACCCCCGCCTCTGCACTCTCTACCAACACCTTCAGGCCCGCCTGATCAAACTGCTCCCGGCTGATCTGGTTGAAGCGGGAGTGCGGCACATCGAAACGGGTGTTGATGTCATTGACCAGCGGATGGTGGCGATCCACCACATGGTGGTTGAAGACTCCCCACAACTTGCCCTGCATTGGAGTGCGTCGCTGGTTGTGGTGAAACTGCATCACCGCGTGGGTCGCCAGGCAGGAGCAGAGCACCGAGGTGACATTCTCCAGCGCCCAGTCGACCACCTGGTTGAGCGGCCCCCAGAAGGGCTCTTCGGAGAGGTTCGGGTGGGTAACATTGGCACCGGTGATGATCAGGGCATCCAGTCCCTTCTCCTTCAGTTCTTCAAACGCGCTGTAGTGCTGCTCGATATGCGCTTGGGCCTTCGCTCCCCGCGGCAGTTCATTCAGGGTAAATGGGTAGATGTAGATCTGTGCAATCTGGTTGGCCTCCCCTACCAGATGGAAAAACTGCCGCTCAGTAGCCTCCAGAGCCTTGTCGGGCATCATGTTGAGCAGACCGATATGCAACTCACGGATGTGCTGTTCGATGGCCCGCCCCGGCGGCAGGATATTCTGTCCCTCCTCGCGCAGTCGTTCAAAGGTGGGAAGTTTCGAGTGGGCAACTAAAGGCATGCGCTATTCCTGCTCATTTTCAGTGTTCGACTCACGGGCGATCACCCGCTCGATCAGGGCGAGGAAGTCATTCACATTCTGCACCAGGCTGATCTCATCGGTGGAGACGGTATAGCCAAACTCCCGGGCGATCTGTTCGTAGCGGGGGATACGCGCACGGAACAGGCGTGGAAACACCCAGCGCACAAACTCCAGCGGTTCGATCATCGCCACATAGGAGAGGTCCTGCTCTTGCATAAAGATCTGCAGCTGTTCATTGAGGAACTCCTCCCGATAATAGAGTGGCTTGGGAGCCTTCTCGGCACGCGCGATCAGGTTAGTCTCATCCCGTTCGGTGGCCTGAATGTAGAGGATCAGGGTGTGCTCGGCGATGCCTTCGATCACCCCGGGCTCGTCCAGCTCACAGAGGCTGCCGCCAACATCGTTGATGAAGTGGCTGTAGCCGTAGATCTTGTTGGCTTTGTGGATGAAGGCGGGCACATCCCGCATCGCCGCGATCTCCGCCTCGCGATGCAGTCGCTGGCGGCGTTTGAACTCATTCAGGGGCATACCGCCGAGTTCCGGGTTGCCGAGCATGCCGAGAAAGGCGGAGACCGGCTTCAAGTGATCCACAGTGAGATTGTGGTTAATGAAGATGGAGTCGGAGAGCAGCAGATCTCGCAGGGCCGGGATCTGCATCGCCTGGGCCTTGATCTCGTCCAGGATCGCCTCATCCAGATAGCGGGTACCGATGCGGTAGTCACCGGAATAGTGGAACCAGTTGCTGTTGCGCAGGATATTGGAGAGGCGGGTCTTGCCCACCCCGGACATCCCCATCAGGGTGACGCACTTATTGTTCCATTTGCGGAACTGATCAACACTCAATCGCACCGTGAGGCCCTCGATTTATCGGAAGCGCCGATTTTACGGGCCAATGCCGGCCGTGCAAAGCCGACTATTCTGCGACCTGAAGAAAACGCCTCGCCTGCCGTAATCTACTGGAGAGAATTCCAGCCTGTCGAATATGCCGAGATGTTGATAATTATGTTTTCAAGCAAGGAGCGCGTGCGATGCACAGAATCGAGATGAATGAGCTGTCTGTCATCGTGATCGAACCCTCAGTTACCCAGAGCCACATCGTCGAGCGTTATCTGCACAATCTGGGGGTGCGCACCATCGATATGCTGAAAAACGGCGCCAGCGCCCTCGAGGAGATGCGCCGCACCCCTCCCGACCTGGTGATCAGCGCCCTCTACCTCTCCGATATGACCGGCACCGATCTGGTGCACAGCATGCGAAAAGAGAGCCAACTGGCCGATATCGCTTTCATCCTGATCTCCAGCGAGACCTGCTTCCGCTATCTCGACCCAATCAAGCAGGCGGGCGCGGTGGCAATCATCCCAAAGCCTTTCAGCCAGGATGATTTGCAGATCGCGCTCCAGGCGACCCTCGACTTCATCGACAGCCCTGACATTACCCTTGAGAACCTCGAACCCGAGTCACTGCAGGTGTTGTTGGTGGATGATAGCGATATGGCGCGAAAACATGCCCGTCGGGTGTTGGAAGCGATGGGAGTCGAACAGATCACCGAGGCCAGAGACGGCGAAGAGGGAGCCTATCAGGTCAGGGAGCACTATTTCGATCTGGTGATTACCGACTACAATATGCCACGCATGGATGGCCAGGAGCTGGCGCACTTCATCCGCAACAGCAGTGATCAGCCAAGCTTGCCGGTCATCATGTTGACCAGTGAGTCTAATGAACACCGCCTCGCCATGGCGCGCGAGGCCGGCGTCTCCGCAATCACGGGAAAGCCCTTTGAACCCAACACTCTGAAGCGCCTGCTAGAGGAGGTGCTGCGTGAAGCCTGATACCAGGAAGCAAACACATAAAGCAGGGAATTAGTCTAATTCTGATTTGTGACAATTTCACAATTCCGATAGGTATGGGTGCTAACTCAAACAGGGCATCTGTTATCATTAGCTAGTCATTGCCGAAATGAGCCAGAAATACACTCACAAGCGGAACGGATAAAAGGGAAACAGCTGGAATCTACTATGCCCCAGGTTCTCATCATCGATGATCAAGCGATAAGTCGGATGATCCTTGAGGAGCTCATCGGCTCCATCGAAATAGGCGCCACCATCATCACGCGGGCCTTCGAAGATCCGATCAGTGCCCTCAGCTGGGCCAAAGAGAATCCGGTCGACCTGGTCATTACCGATTTCAAGATGCCCAACATGGATGGGGTCGAATTCATCCAATGGCTGCGAAAAATCCCCAGCTGCAGCGACGTGCCTGTAGTCATCATCACCTGTGTCGAGGATAAATCGATCCGATACAAGGCGTTAGAGTCTGGTGCTACTGATTTTCTCGCTAAGCCCATAGACCACCCGGAGTGCCGTACCCGCTGCAAAAACCTGCTGACCATGCGTCGCCAACAGCAGATCATCAAGGATCGCGCCTGCTGGCTGGAGAAGGAGGTGAAGGAGACAACCCGGGAGCTGGAGCGCAGAGAAAAAGAGACCATTTTTCGACTCGCCAAGGCAGGCGAGTTTCGTGATGAGGATACCGGCAATCACATCCTCAGAATATCCCGCTACAGTGCACTCATCGCCGAAGAGATCGGCCTCTCCCAGGAACAGCAAGAGCTGATCCGTCACTCCGCGCCGATGCACGATCTTGGCAAGATTGCCATCCCGGATCATATCCTGCTGAAGCCAGGAAAACTGACGCCAGAAGAGTGGGATGTAATGAAACGCCATTCCGAATATGGCCACAGCATTCTCAAAGATAGCCCGTCAAGCTATCTGCAAACCGGGGCAATCATCGCGCTTCACCACCACGAACGCTTCGATGGCAGCGGTTATCCGATGGGACTTCGTGGTTTCAGTATCCCTCTAGAGGCAAGAATTGTAGCGGTTGCAGACGTATTCGACGCACTTGTCTCGAAACGCCCTTACAAGCCCGCCTGGTCTAAATCTGAGGCGTTAGAATATCTGGCTCACGAAAGAGGCCGGCATTTCGATCCGGATTGTGCCGATGCCTTCCTGCGACGCTTAGGTGACATTAGCGATATCCTCAAAGACCTTCCCAAAGAACCAAAGGTAAACAGTAACTGACTACCAAGGACGCCTGATGGATAAACGGAGCCAATCACAACACAATGTCCTACCCGGGTTGAATCAATTCCCCGACCTGGAGATAGAGCATGCAGGTATTCGCCTGTTGATCTCTGTGCCACTTTTTGTGTGGTTTGCGGCTCAAAGTTATCTATTTTTTGACTTCAGTCTGACAAAAGTCCCCTTTCTCGTTGCTTGTGGTTATATCCTGATCTCAGCAGCGCTACTAGTCAGAATCATCAACTCACCGGTTCCATCCAAGCCGCGACGACTGTTTGGGATACTCGTCGACATCGCCTCAATCTCTCTGCTACTGCGTTTTTCCGGTGATCAGGGGCTTTTTCTCGTCGCGCTCTACCCTCTGTTCATTGCTAGCAATGGTTACCACTTCGGCACCTCCTATCTCTATTTCACACTGGCTACCACAATCCTTGGAGTCGCCGCTGCATTCATCAACATTCCGTTTGATGGCGCTCATCTTGCGCAGGGCATTGGGGTGATCCTTGCTTTTATCGGTTTCAGCACATTCTTCGCCTCGATCCTTAACAATTTAACGCCCTCGGCGCTCAACGAACTCGACACCTACGACGATCTAGATGATCGCACCTCAACCGGCACTCCGCTCACTGACCTGCCAGGAATGCAGGAGCGCGCGGCATCCAACGCAGAAGATGGACGCCCTGAATCCAACACCAATAACAGTGATGAAATACTGGCAACTCCGCAGGGCAAACAGCGGGTATTGGTGCTCTCCCATGACTCAACCCATGCCGAGCGCCTGGGTGAGTTTCTCGGCGAATGGAACCACGATTTCCGCATTGTACCCAACAGCATACGCGCTTTCGCCACCATCTTCGGCGCACTGGAAAATCCTGACGAGACCCCTTTCAGCGTAATGATCGTCGACCAACGCCATCTTGATGTGGACCCGATCCAGATCTCTACAGCGATCGACCAGGAACCCAGGCTTTTTGGACTAATTCTGATCTATATCGGCCCCCGTCAACCTGAAAGCTACCGGGAACGTCTCTCCGCCTCCGGCTACACCCATATCCTGGAGACACCACTGAACAAATCATTGCTGTTTGCAGCAATACGCTCGCAACACGGTATCAGCGACGAACGCACACAGATCACCAGCCTGCTGGGGCGACTGCACAAACAACAACAGCCCGTGCTGCCACCACAAGACATTCTCCTGGCTGAAAGCAACGCCAGTGACCGCAATCTGATGGAGCGCATCCTGAAACGCGCCGGTCATAAAGTTTATACAGTGGAGAATGGGGAACAGGCGCTCGATGCTCTCGAGAGCCACCACTTTGACCTGGCCATAGTCAATATGGCAATGCCCGTAATGAGCGGCATCCAGGTCATCAAACTCCACCACTTCACCCGCTCTGTCACCCGCTGGATGCCGTTCATCGTCATCAGTGAACAGAACACTCCAGATACTGTAAGAGAGTGTGAACAGGTCAGAGCTGACGCCTGTATGTTCAAGCCCATCGAGTCCCATGAATTTCTCAAAGTGCTCACTGAGACCATCCTTGCCGGAGAACCGGAGTCAGACAACTCAGCACTCATCGAGGAGCGGCCAGGTCAGGCCACAACCCGTTTTCACAATCCGGAGATCCTGGACACTCTGGTCCTCGACAACTTGGAAAATCTTGGCAATGCGCCCGATTTTATTGCCGATCTGGTAAACCGCTTTACCCTCGAAAGCAACCAGATTCTGGAGCAGATGGAGACGACCCTCAATACAGGCGACGCCCCCGCATTTCGCTACCATGCCCATCTGCTAGTTGATAGCGCAGGCCATTTAGGAGCCTTTGCGCTCTATGAGATGAGCCTCAGTGCCACACGAATCGACGACAAGAGTTTTGATGAAAAGGCCCCCGGACTACTGGAGCAGATGAAATCTGTTTATGCGCTCACCAGTACACGCTTTACAGAGTACCTCTCGGAGAGAGAGAATTCGGCTTCCCGGCGCTCCTGAACGGTGCGTACCAGCTAAATCCAACTCACACGGAAGGCTTCCACATCGACACTCCGATACACCCTTATGGATCAGAGGAGCTTGCTACCCTCGAGTCCCGCCTCACCCGCTTCTTCTCTCGAGAATATGCTCAACAGCCGACATCCCCCGATGCACTTGAGCCGTTCATTCAGTGCGCCAGTGAAGGCCCCACCTGGGAGGTCACCGAGCAACTGATGGAGCAGCACTACAACGAATCAGAGACCCTCTTCAGCAATTTCCTGGACCGGAAATATCTCGCCTATTCCATGGCCTATTTCGATGAGACGGGTGACGCAGCACAGGCAAGCCAGTTATCTCTGGAGGAGGCCCAGACGCAGAAATTTAAGCGGATCTGTGAGCGATGTAATATCCAGGGCGACGAGCGAGTCCTCAACATCGGCTGCGGCTTTGGTTCTTTTGAACACTACCTGCTGGAGCGATTTCCAAAGCTCAACATTACATCAGTGACGGCGAGCCGAACCCAAGCCGACTATATCCGACGGCAGGCCGGCAATCCCGATCATCCCTTTGCTGCGGCAGGGCTCAAGCTGATCAATGCGGAACTCGATCAGCTCTCCGATGAAGAGCTGGGCATCGCTGAGTACGACCTCGTTACTTCGATCGGTGTGCTGGAGCATGCTAAAAATCTGCAGCAACTGTTTGCCCGCATCACCCGCTTCCTAAAACCCGGCGGTGCAAGCTTCCACCATCTGATCGTATCAAAGCAACCAATCACACGTTTTCTCTCATCCAGCAACACCCTGATTGATAAATATTTTCCAGGAGGGCGTATCTGGCCCTATCAGGTCCTGGCCCAGCAGACAGAACATCTAAACTTGGAAAACCATTGGTTCATCAATGGCATGAACTACTGGCATACCCTCGACGAGTGGCACCGCCGCTTCTGGGAACATATCGATGTGTTACAGCAGGATGGGTTCGATGCGGAAGCGATCCGCTACTGGAACGACTATTTTTCTCTGAGCAAGGCCTGTTTCGCCCCGATGAATGGCGAAATATTCGGCAACGGTCAGTTTCTCTATCGCAAGCCGGATGCGCCAGACTGATCCGAGAAAAAGAGATCAGGGCCGCATCCTACAGTTCCAGACAAGGCTTTAATCCTGAAACCGGCGAACTGCCAATACAGCATTCAATCCACCAAAGGCAAAGGAGTTAGATAGGGCCAAGTCGAACTCCATCGGCTCAGCAGCATTCACCACATAGTCGAGGTCACACCCCTCTCCTGGCCGGGTAAAATTGATCGTTGGAGGTACAAACCCCTGCTGCATAGCCAGCACTGTCGAGACCAGCTCAATCCCTCCGGCAGCACCCAGCGCATGGCCATGCATCGACTTGGTCGAACTGACTTTGAGCTTCTCTGCATGCGCGCCAAACACCTTGCGAATTGCCGCAGTTTCACTCACATCATTGGCCTTGGTCGCGGTGCCATGGGCGTTGATATAGTCCACCTGATCGGCAGAAACTCCAGCATCCTGTAAACACAGCCGCATTGCCCGTACTGCCCCGTCCACAGAAGGATCAGTGATATGGGAGGCATCGGAGCTCATCCCGATACCAGCAAGCTCTGCATGTACCTGTGCCCCCCGGGCCAGCGCATGGGATTCAGACTCCAGCACCAACATGCCGACCCCCTCTCCAAGCACCAGTCCTGAACGATCTTCAGAAAATGGACGGCAGGTATCCCGGGAAAGCACGCGCAGGGCCTCCCACGCTTTCAGCAGACCGAAGGTAAAGGGGGCGTCGGTTCCACCAGCAATCACCACATCGGCCATCCCTGAGCGGATCATCATCACCCCCTGGGCGATGGCATGGGCTGAAGAAGAGCAGGCACTGGTCACGGAAAAGACTGGACCACGGATACCAAACTGCATGCTCACCTGGCTGGCCGCAGCGCTCGGCATCCCTTTGGGAATGGTAATCGGATGGGCCCGTAACTTACCCTCCTTGTAGAGTCTGCAGTATGTCTCCTCATCGGTCTCCTTGCCGCCGCAACCGGTACCGATGATTGCCACCATCCTCTCAAACGCCTCCGGGGGCAGTTTTGAATCGAGCAGTGCCTCAGCAGCCGCCTTGACGGCAAATTTGGAAAATCTGTCCAGATGCGAATAATTCAGGTCACTGTCAGGATCGGCAAAGACTGTATCATCTACCTCCGCACCGATCTGCACCTTAAGATCTGCAGTGTCAATACGTCTCAGCCTGTGAATGCCGCTGGCGCCACTGCGCAAACTGGCACTCACAGATCCAATATCGTTTCCCAGCGGGGAGACCACTCCCAGGCCGGTTATGAGAACCCGCCTCATCAACCTACCGTATCTTTGGACAGCAACCGACTAACACCTTCTACAATATCCTTAACGCGATCCAGACGCTCGAGCGCATCATTAGGCACCTCGACATCGAAGGCCTCTTCAACTTCGTAGACGATTGTAATCGCGTCCAGAGAGGAGACACCAAGATCCTGCAGTTTTGAATCCAGCGAAATCGCATCCAGACTCAGCTGTTTCTGTTTTGCGATGGCTTCGATAACAACGGACTCGATTGACATGAGGCTGAACACCTTTTGTTATTTGTTGACCCGACCTTTCCCAGACTCACAATGTCTGACGGAGAGGGATTATAGGCAAGAACCTGTGAACCAGAAAGCAAAACTCGCCCCCCTTCTCACAATGGAGTCAGAATTTCAGCTATCATGACGCGGCAGTTTTTTGTCTTTTTCGCCCAAGGTGCCGAAAATCCAGCGATCGGGGTGGAAAGACCGGCTCCAGAGGGGACCTATCTGCATGTTTAGATATCAAACCAGATGACATCAAGCGATGCGCCAACAAGGAAAAATGCCTGATGATTTGGAAAAGTCGCTCATCTCCGAGCGCGAACAGGCGCTTGTCAGAATTGTACTCTCTGCCGCCGTTCTCTTCTATCTGCTGCTGACTTCTCCGTCTGATCTCTCCGTTGGCGATCCAGGTGCACTTACCATCCAGCTGGTTGCCGGGTTTCTCGTCTTCTCCTCGCTGATCTACCTGTCGATCAGGGTCTCCTCCCGGATCTCCCAGCCCAGACGCATTATCGGTATCATCAGTGATATCTGGGGTTTCAGCCTGGTCTCATCTTTCACCGGCAACCTGCTGGCCCCATGGGTATGGGTTTATCTCTGGGTTACTTTCGGCAACGCCTTCCGCTATGGCGAGCGCTATCTCTACCTGTCAGTTGTCCTTTCGGTTACCGGCTTCGGCTATGTCCTAGCAAACAACACATTCTGGCTTGAACACCCCCTCTTTGGTGTCGGACTGCTGCTCTCGTTTTTCATTCTCCCAGGATACGCCACTGTATTCATCCGCCGCTTCAAACAGGAACAGAAAAGGGCCGAGGACGCCAATCGCGCAAAGAGTGATTTCCTCGCCCGCATGAGCCATGAGATAAGGACACCTCTCAACGGCATCATCGGTACCGGCGAGCTGCTGCGCACCTGCGATCTGGATAGCGCCGCCAAAGAGTATGTTGAAACCATTCAGACATCCGGCGAGACCCTACTCCATCTGATTGAGGACATCCTCGACATATCCAAGATCGAGGCCGGCAAACTAACCATCGAGCGTACGCCCTTCGATCTCTATGCCCTGATCCACGGCACCCTACGCATGCTCAAGTCCCATGCCACGCAGAAATCCCTACGGCTGAACAGCCAGATCGGTCTGGATACTCCCTACAAACTGATCGGCGATCCACACCACTTGCGACAGATACTAATCAACCTGCTTGGCAATGCCATCAAATTCACTCCCAAAGGAAGTATCGAATTACACTGCAATCTGCTGCGCAGCCAGCAGGGACGGGCACTGATTCGTTTTGAAGTCATCGACAGCGGCATCGGTATCCCGAAGGAGAAACAGGACGCCATCTTCCAAAAATTTAGTCAGGCGGACGAAAGCACTACGCGACGCTTCGGCGGCACCGGCCTTGGAACCTCAATCGCCAAACAGTTGGTTGAGTTGATGGGGGGGCGAATCGGGGTGCAAAGCACCCCTGGGCTCGGCTCTGTTTTCTGGTTTGACATCGAGTTCAAAGAGGATTCCCAAAGCATAATCGAGGTGCAGGATAAGAGCCTCGCAAGCTGCAACGTCCTGCGCATGTGCCCGCATCAAGCCACTCACACTGAAGTTGCCCAGTATCTCGACGAATGGTCCATCGCTTATCAGGATGTCTACACCACTTCGGAACTAATCCAGCATCTGAGTGACAGTTTTGAGAAGAATGAAACGTTTGAGGTACTGATCATTGATCAGGTAAGCATCACCCGACATGTACGGATCGTACTCGAATCATTGCGCGAAAAGTTTGCCCTGTCCGCGCTCACCATTCTTGTGATCTACCCCCCCAATGCACCACTCAATCCACTCGGCGACAAGGACAACCAGATCTACACCCTGGGCTCGCCCCTCGACAAGGCGCTCCTGTTTAACGCCCTGCACGCCTCACAAACCGAGCAGTATGGCAGTGAAGATGTCATTCATCTGGCCAATCAGGTCTCAAACGAAAACGCGCTCAATCCGCGTGTCCGCATACTGGTCGGAGAGGACAAAGCGACCAATCGCATGGTGATAGGGCGCATGCTGGAGAACGCCGGACACGATTGCGAGCTGGTCACCAATGGCGCGAAAGTGCTCGAGGCCCTCGAAAAAGAGTCATTTGATGTTGTTATCCTCGATATGAACATGCCCGTCCTGAGTGGGCTTGAAGCCTTCAAGCTCTACCGTTTTGCCCATGCTTCTGCAAACGAACCCCCATTCATCATGCTTACCGCCGATGCAACTCCCGAGGCCCGAGAGAAGTGCAGTGAGGCTGGGATCAGATTCTTCCTCACCAAACCCATCTCATCAGCCAAACTCCTCAATACCATACGCAGCGCCACCACTATACAAAGCAATGAGCAGCGCAGCACCGACATGTTGACACGAGTTGATAAAAAAAACATAGGCAGCCATACACCGCTGGTCGATCAGCAGATCCTGCAGGAGCTCATCGCGCTGAATACCGATGGCAGCTTTCTGCAACGACTGCTCGACAACTTCAAACGCGACGGTGCGGAGATCATTCAGCTCATGCACGGAGCCCTGACCAACAACGATATCGAGCTCTACCGTGATCAGGCCCATGCATTAAAAGGTAGCGCCGCCAACCTCGGCCTGATCAAACTGATGACAACAGCAAGCCGGGCCAACAAGATCGAAGCCAACGCCTTCGAGCACTGGGGCACAAACTACCTCGCTGATATCGAAGCGAACTTCCAGGAAGCCCTCTCCGCACTGCAGAAGCAGATCGAAAAACAGGCCCGCAAAAGCAACACCCCTTAACCCGCCACCTGCTGGGTTGTCTCCTCCTCGGCATTCCAGCGACGCTCCTGAGCATTCACCAGATAGCTCATCAGGCGCAGGTTTTTATCAGTCAGATCCAGTGCAGCATCAACCCACAGGGTAGTGATGTTCATCAACTCCTGGTAGGTCACCGGATTGATCTGGTCCATCACCTTGTCGAGGCAGACAAAGCCATTCTCCCGGGTCTGCTGATGGCGGATATAGTTGATCACTGCCTGACGCCCCTCACCCGCCGGGGCCAACACATCCACCACCCCCATTTCATAGAGTTCGGCAGCCGAATAGACCTTGCCGGAGGCAACAATCCGCTTCGCCAAGGCTGGTGCCAGTTTACGGGAGAGAAAACTGAGCGCCCCCATTCCCGGAAACATGCCGAACACCGTCTCGGGGAATCCAAAAGTGGCTCCCTCCTCAGCCACCAACACATTGCTTGAGAGGGCTGCTTCAAAGCCACCGCCCAGCGCCTCCCCCTGAACCAGCGTGATGGTGGTAAAGGGGATGCCGTAGCCCTGCGAAGAGGGGAAGAGGATATCGATGCAGGAGGTTGCGTAGTCGAGCAGTCCCTGACGATCTCTGCGCTTGATCAGATCGATAAAATGAGCCAGATCGCCGCCGAGATTGAACACCCCTGGCAGTGAAGAGGTTAGCACCTGATAGCGCATCCGGTTTTCGTCACCGTTTTTATATCCCTGCTCAGCCAGCTCTTTGACCTCTCGCTGTACCTGATCCACATCGTGCAAAAGGGCACGGGTCATGCAGGGACGGCCAGGATATTTCAGATTGACCCAGACCGCCTTATACTCCCAGTCGTAATCGACATTGACATGATCGAAGGTGGTGTTGAAACGACGTACCGGTACAACATTGCTCATTGTGATCTCTCCTTTTTGGTCTCTATATGGCAGTCTGCTGCCGTTTGTTAAAAATTTACCTTTGCCAAAGCACCTACGAATAGTAGGTCAACCGATGCTAGATTCATTACCCCACTATGGCGGCGGAATAAAACAATTATTTATACGCGAACTCGAATCAAAATGGATTTCTGGAACATGTATCATCTATTCACACAAACCCAGTACCATCACGCCAGCGCCGCATAGCCAAATTAAAAAAAATGGGTAACACTTACGCCATCACAGCCGTTATTCTCGCCGGCGGCCAGGCAAGCCGCATGGGCGGCAATGACAAAGGCCTGCAAATGATGCATGGCCAACGCCTGATCGACCACGTCATCGAAGCTATCGAGCAGCAGGCCGATCACCTGATCATCAGCGCCAACCGCAATCTAGAGCACTACCGCGCGCTCGGCTTCCCGGTCTTCCCCGACTCAATCCAGGACTATGCAGGGCCACTTGCTGGCATGCTGGCCGCCTTCGATGCCTGTGACAGCGAAATGATCCTGACTGTCCCCTGCGACACTCCCCTGCTGCCCCGGGATCTTGCCACGCGCCTGCTACAATGCCTCGAGGCGCAAACTGCCGATCTTTGTTGCCCGCATGATGGCGAGCGTCTGCACCCGGTCATCTCACTGATCAGGCGCAGAGTCCAGCCGGCCATGGCCGACTACTTCAATCAGGGCGGACGTGCCGTCTACCGCTGGTTCAAAACCCAGAAGCTGGCTCAGGCCGACTTCTCCGACTGCCCTAAGCGTTTCACCAACGTCAACACCCATGCGCAACTGCGCCAGCTGGAGCAGCAACTCAGCCGTCAGAACCCTGGCGATTAGCGACTACGCCGCGGTTTCGCACGCGCTGTTGCTGCTGCCGACCAGGGATCATCGGGCCAGTAGTGTTTCGGGTAGCGTCCCTTCAACTCCTTCTTGACCTCGGCATAGGTACGTTCCCAGAAGCCCCGCAGATCCTGGGTTACCTGAATCGGACGCTGCGCGGGCGAGAGCAGATGCAGCATCAGCTGAACCCGCCCACCACAGAGTGACGGCGTTTCACCCAGCCCAAACATCTCCTGCAGACGCACCGCCAACACCGGCGCCTTTCCCACCTCGTAGTACAGCGGAATACGCGAACCACTCGGCACCTGGAGGTGGGTTGGTGCCAACCGATCGAGTTCCCTCTGCTGATCCCAACTGAGCAGGCTCAACAGGGCCCCGTGCAGATCGATCTTTTGCAGCTGAGAACGCCGTGAGATCCCATCCAGCCAGGGCGCCAGCCAGACTTCAAGGGTCGCAACAAGCCGGGCTTCCGAGAGGTCGGGCCACTCTTGATTCGGCGCAGCAGCACGCAGGCAGTCGACCCTGGCCAGCCACTGCCGCAACTTGTCATTCCAGGGTAACGCAGCCAATCCCAGCTGACGGATCCCCTCCAGCATCGCGCGGCGCACCGCCTCGGCATCGGGCCGTTCCAGCACCCGCATAGAGAGCACCAGCGCCCCCAGACACTCCTCCTCTGTGCAGACAACCGCCTGCTGCGCGGCATCCCACTCGATCCGTTCCCGCAGCTCCAGCTCAACACCGGGAAGGGCGCGGATCTTCGCCTCAGCAATCTCCGCGGCCAGCATCACCCGCCCCTCGGTTCGACCAGCATCGAGCTGTGCCGCCACAATAAACGGGGCAGCGGCCAGCGGATCATTCTCACTCAGCAGCGCGCCACGCCCAGATGTCAGCCGGAAGCGCCCATGAGCGGTGCGTTGCGCAATCCGGTCAGGATAGGCCATCGCCAGCAGTGCGGCAGTGCCGCTCACCCCGGCGCTCTGCATGCCGCGCCACTCACCCAACAACCGCTGCCAATGGCGGCTGCTCCGGTCGACCCGACTGCTGGCCGCCACGTCCAGCTCTGCCCCTTTCCGATGCCGTCGACGCCACTGTTCGAGCAGTGCCAGACGCAGATCCACATCCACCTGGCGCGCCCCGGCCCCGGTACGCAGCAGATCCCGCTCGCTCAACAACGCCGCCAGATCACAGGCAAGACTGCGATCCGCCGGCGAACCCGCACAGAGCACCATATGGGCGAGGCGCGGGTGCAATGGCAGGGCTGCCATCTGCTTGCCGATCGCAGTCAGACGACCTTGCCGGTCCAGCACCCCTAGCCGGATCAGCAGATCGCGGGCCTGAGCATAAGCCGCAGCCGGAGGCGGATCGAGCCAGCGCAGATCGTCTGGGGCCTGTATGCCCCACTGCGCCAGCTCCATTGCCAGCGGTGCCAGATCAGCCTCGCGGATCTCTGCCAGATGCTGCGCCGGCAGGCTGGCGTGGCGTGACTCGCTCCACAGCCGATAGCAGCGCCCCGGCCCAAGCCGCCCTGCCCGCCCGGCACGCTGATCCGCCGCCGCGCGGGAGACCGGCAGGGTCTCCAGCCGGGTCAGACCCAGCCCTGGCAGGAACCGCGGCCGCCGCGAGTAACCACTGTCGAGCACCGCGCTGACCCCCTCGATGGTGAGTGAGGTCTCGGCAATGGAGGTAGCCAGCACAACCCGCTGACGTCCCCCTGGATCCGGCTGGATCGCCCGATCCTGGGCGGCGCGATCGAGATCACCATAGAGGGGACAGAGCATCACCTCAGAGTCACTTCCCAAGCGCTGCTGCAGTAGCAAAAGGGTCCGGCGAATCTCACCGATACCAGGCAGAAACAGCAGCAGGTCACCCGACTCCTGCGGCAACAGCTGCAGCACTGCGGCGGCAACCGCCTCCGCAATGCGACGGCCACGGGGAGGATCGCCAAGATAGTGGAGCTCTACCGGGTAGCAGGTTCCTTCGCCGACCACCAGCGGCGCGCCCTCGAGTAGTTCCGAGACCGCCGTCGCATCGAGGGTGGCCGACATCACCAGCAGCCGCAGTTCTTCCCGTAGCGCCCCTTGCACATCCAGCGCCAGCGCCAGAGAGAGATCCGCATGCAGGCTGCGTTCATGGAATTCATCGAAGATCAGCAGTCCGATCCCCGACAGCTCGGGGTCACGCTGCAGCAGGCGGGTCAGCACCCCTTCGGTGACCACCTCGATGCGAGTTCGGCGCGATACCTTGGTATCGAGGTGGATGCGGTATCCGACCGTCTCACCGACTCGCTCCCCCAGCAGATCCGCCATCCGCGCGGCGGCAGCCCGGGCGGCCAGACGGCGGGGTTCGAGCAACAGGATCTTCTGCCCCGCCAGCCAGGGCTCGTCGAGCAGGCGCAGCGGCACCAGGGTAGTCTTGCCGGAACCGGGTGGAGCGGAGAGGACTGCGCGACTGCCATCGGCGAGGCAGCACTGCAGAGCATCGATCACGCTTTCTATGGGGAGTTCAGACATCAGGCGAATGCTCGCAGCCGTCAGTGCTCTGCGGGCAGCAAAACCACCTACCGTTCATCAAGCGGGGAGCTTGGCAACCCCGATGTGTGCCTCGGGGTGATGGTTGAGTATCAGCTCCCTGATCTTGTCGACACGTTGCCTGGGGATATCCACCATCAACAGGATCTCTCCTGCTTCGATGGCCCGCTGAAAGGCATCCAGATCGTGATTGTGTTCGTGACTGGAGAGCAGCGCCGAAACCACTGCGCCAAAACCGGCGCCAGCCGCCGCCCCTACCAGCAGGGCACCGCCACCCAACACCAGTCCAGCCGGCGGAAAACTCACCGCCAACAGACCGCCGAGCATGCCGGCGACTCCGCCCAATCCGGCACCCCACTCCAGACCGTGAGCCAGCTCGGTCTTCTGCAGCACTCCAGCCTCCGGTAGCCCATCAAGGGACTGATCGAGACTGGCGATGGCATGCAGATGATGCTCTGGCACCCCCTCATCTTCGAGTTCCGCAACCACTTGGCGGCAGGACTCCAGGTTCGGCATCAGAAAGAAGAGTCGGCGCACTGTTGCTCCTCTAGTTGCTCCAGCGATGGGGACGAACGCAACTCATTCGGCCGCAGCCGGGATAGTCTGAAACTCCCTGTCGCACTCGATGTGCAGGTCAAAATGCACATCCTTTGGAAACTCCTGACCGATGATCCAGATTTGGGTCAGGTCGTTGCTCACCGTCGGCAGCACCGTCATCGCACTGCGGGTACGGCGCTGATCGAAGAAGGCGAAGGGCTCGTCGAGGAACAGGAACTGCTCCGCGCCCACCGCCCGCTCGACCAACTCCTGGGAGAGCGCCAACCGCACCGCCAGCATAATCTGCCGCTGGGTGCCACTGGAGATCTCATCCAGGTCCATGAAGTCGGCCTTCTCGCTGGAGAAAGCACGCACCGTCAGATCATCGTCGATCTTGAGGTGTTCGTAGCGGTTTTCAGTGAACAGTGGCAGGCTCTTGCCCACCAGCTGGCGAAGCTTGAGATTGAAATGATAGGAGACCTCGCGAATCGCGCCGGAGAGCAGCCCATTGGCCAACTCGCAAAGGTCCATATTGCGCTGATTATCCTCGACCTTTACCTGCAGACTCTCGCGGATCGACTCCAGCCCATCAGCCTTGTCGAGACGCTCCTGCTCAGCGGCGATATCTGTATCGAGCCGCTGAATATCGAGCTGGGCCAGCTCGATCTCGCTGCGTAGCTGGGCCTGCTCTACAGCAACCCCGTCGCGCGCCTCGGCGATATCCGCCTCGAATCCACGCACCCGCCGAGCAAGAGACTCTCTATCCCCCGGCTCAATCGCTGGGATAGCGGGATCCCCTTCTTCATGCGCGTCCGTCAGTCTGCTCAAAAGGGGCAAATCATCGAGCCCGTGCAGCTTATCGGAGAGTACCTCCGCCGCCTGTTGCAGTGACTGGATGCGTCTGTTCAGACTGCTGCGACGCACCCAAAAGAGCAGAAACAGCAGCGCAAAACCGACGCCGACGTAGTGGGCATAGGCCATCATCCCGGTATCGTGCAGCGGACTGTTACTGGCGATCAACTCAGCAATCTGTTGTGAGATTGCCAGTTCAGGCTGCTGCACCAGCAGCCACCAGAGGCCTCCGGCGAGTAGCGCTGCGAGCAGCGACAATAGACGCAGAAAACCGGCCCGACCACGACTGCCGATGGCCTTTTGTCGTTGGGTATAGGCCTCCTGGTACTCGATGGATGCCTGGTCGAGGGATTCAAGTGCCTGGTTGCGCTGCTCCACCTGTTGCAGCAGTTCGCTGCGATGCAGTTCCAGGCCGGGGAGGACAGCACGGTCAAGCCCGACTTCGTCGATCTGCTCCTGAAGCTGTGCTATCTCCTCGCCGGTCTCTTTGACCAGCACCGCCCCCTGCTCGATGTCACTGTTGAAGCTTTCGACACAATATTCCAGGGTCACCAGGCCGGCCATGGTCTTGAGCGCGTGGCTGTGTGGGTGAGGCGTGGTGATCTCGCGCTGGGCAAGATAGAAGGATTCGATGAACTCGTCGTATTCGTAGCCGATCAGTCCGTAGAGTCGGTCGGCAACCGCCTCCATTCCCAGCGCCAGCGGTTCTTCATCGTCGCCCGCCTCGGCCCGCTTCAACCGCGCGCTGTGGTTGCCCTTGTCATCGAGAAAACGCGAGATGCGGTAGCGCACGCCATCTTTTACGCTAAACTCCAGTTCTGCCGAACAGTGCGTCTGCCCCCAGCGGATGACCTTGCCGAGATCGTCGCTTTCGAGGGAGAAGGTGCGTCCGAACAGGGCGAAACAGACTGTCTCACCGATCGTGCTCTTACCCGATTCGTTGGACCCGGTGATCGCGATCAGACCGTTGGCCGGCAGGTCCTTCAGCTCAAGGCTGGCATATTTGAGTACGTTTCTGGCGGAGATAGCGTGGATGATCATGTCCAGCCCTCCTCTTCCAGCACCTTAAGTTTGCGCAGCACCAGATCCATCGCTTGGTTGAAACTCTCTTCATCAAACTCCTTGCCGGAGTTGATGCGGCGCTCTCGCTCCGCTTCACAGTAGGCCAAAAACTCCTTGGTGGAGTTGCCATGATCACCGCGCTCGAGCGCGTCCATCTGATCGGGCAAGGACATGCATTTCTCCGCTGGGCTAAAAATGATGCGTCAGTATAGGGTCTAATGTGATGCAGGTCACCATTCCGAAAGTTATAGAGATCAGCAATCGCTGGCGGAGACAATCCCCTAACAGCGACAAGGGTGAGAACCTCTCGTTTCTTTGTAGGATTTTTCCTCATCCTGCTGCATCTTTAGGAAGATTGGTTTAGTCTGCGTGGCGTTGATTCCTCCGGCGCCAGTCCGGACACAGGCACAACAACAGGGGTGGCAAACCCTATGGCCGACAGGCCGGCGCCTGCGGTGGTCCGGACGCAATCACGCAGAGATGCGGTGTTACAGCGCGAAGCGTCCGCCACTCAACCAAGAACAAGGAATAAACAACAGCATGTACGAACGACTCTTTCAGTGGGTTCTGACAAACAAATATCTGGTGGTCCTGCTCACCCTGCTGTCTCTCCTGCTGCTCGGTGCGGGGGTTCGACAGCTTGAGTTCAGCAACGACTACCGGATGTTTTTCAGCGAGGATAATCCGCAGCTGCAGGCCTTCGAGAAGCTGCAGAACACCTACGCAAAAAATGACAACGTACTGTTTGTAGTCACCCCGACAGATGGCCGGGTCTTCTCCCGTGAGACCCTGGCGGCGGTGCAGGAACTGACCACCCAGGCCTGGCAGATCCCCTACTCGCTGCGGGTCGATTCGATCACCAACTTTCAACATACCTTTGCCGAGGGCGACGACCTGGTGGTGGAGGATCTGGTGCTCGATGCAGCAAACCTCTCCGATGCAGCGCTCGAGCAGAAGCGTCAGATTGCAGTCAGCGATCCGCTGCTGGTAAACCGGCTGATCTCCCCCAGCGCCCATGTCACCGGCGTCAACGTCACCATCCAGCTGCCCGGCAAGAAGCTCTCAGAGGTGCCGGAGGTGGCGCAGGCGGCTGAGGTGCTGAAGCAGGAGATCGAGGCAAAATTTCCCGACATCCGCATCGATCTCACCGGCATGGTGATCATGAACAACGCCTTTCCAACCGCCTCGAAAAACGATGTCAAACAACTCTATCCGCTGATGTTTGGGGTGGTCATTATCACCCTGGTGCTGATGCTCCATTCCGTACCGGGCACCCTCTCGACCCTGCTAGTGATCCTCTTTACCATCATCGGTACCATGGGGCTGACCGGCTGGATCGGCATCCGCATGTCGCCTCCCACCACCGCAGTGCCGGTGGTCATCATGACCCTGGCAATCGCCGACTGCGTGCATATCCTGGTCAATTTCTTGCACGGCATGCGCGAGGGGATGGAGAAACGCGCCGCGCTACTGGAGAGCCTGCGCATCAACCTCGGACCGATATTTCTCACCTCGCTGACCACCGCCATCGGCTTCATGAGCCTCAATTTCAGCGATGCGCCGCCGTTCCGCGACCTCGGCAACATGGCGGCAATGGGCGTGACACTCGCCTTTCTGCTCTCGATTACACTGCTGCCGGCGATGGTGATGATCCTGCCAACCCGGGCAGTTCGTCAGGAGACCCGCGGTGGGGTTGCGATGCTGAAATTGGCGGAGTTCGTCATCCGCCACAAGCAGATGCTGCTGTGGCTGATGGGTGGCCTGGTCCTGCTGCTGATCTCGCAGATCCCCAACAACCGGCTCGATGACCGCTTTGTACGCTACTTCGACGAATCGATCGAGTTCCGCGCCGCCACCGACTACACTGTTGAAAACCTCACCGGCATCTACCTGATCGAGTACTCCCTCGACTCGGGGGAGAACGGCGGCGTCAGCGACCCAACTTTTCTGCGCCGGGTGGAGGCCTTCGCCGACTGGTATCGCGCCCAGCCCGAGGTGCTGCACGTCAACACCATCACCGACATCATGAAGCGCCTCAACCGCAACATGCACGGGGATGACGACAGCTGGTACCGGTTGCCCGAGCAGCGCGATCTCTCCGCCCAGTATCTACTGCTGTACGAGTTCTCACTGCCGTTCGGCCTCGACCTGAACAACCAAATCAACGTCAAAAAATCGGCCACCCGCTTCAGCGTCACCCTGCAGAGCATCTCCACCCAGGAGTTGCTGGATCTAGAGGCACGGGCCCAGCAGTGGTTGACAGAAAACGCCCCCGAGATGCAGAGCGACGGCGCCAGTCCCACCATGATGTTTGCCCACATCGGCAACCGCAACATCAAGGCGATGCTAAAGGGCACCACCATCGCCCTGGTGCTGATCTCTGCGATCCTGATCATCGCGCTACGCTCGCTGCGCATTGGCGTCCTCAGCCTGCTGCCCAACCTGGTGCCGATCGGCATGGCCTTCGGCCTCTGGGGGATGATGGTGGGCGAAGTGGGGCTGGCGCTGTCGGTGGTCAGCGGCATGACCCTCGGTATAGTGGTCGACGACACGGTGCACTTTCTCAGCAAGTTTCTGCGCGCCCGCCGCGAGAAGGGCATGAACAGCGAGGATGCAGTGCGCCATGCCTTCGCCACCGTCGGCACCGCCCTGTGGGTGACCTCGCTGGTGCTGATGATCGGCTTCTCCATCCTCGCCCTCTCCCACTTCAAGCTGAACTCCGGCATGGGGCTGCTGACCGCGATCACCATCGGCCTCGCCCTGCTCGCCGATTTTTTCTTTCTCCCCCCTTTATTGATGCTATTTGGAGGTAAAAAACCATGAAGCGCTCGATACTCCTGCTGCTACCACTACTGGTGATACCGCTAAGCGGTTTTGCCCTGACCCCGGAGCAGCAGGGCCTGGAGATCGCCACTGAGGTCGATCGACGGGATACCGGCTTTCACGACTTCCGCGCCGACATGACGATGCTACTGCGCAACCGTCACGGCGAGGAGAGTCTGCGCCACATGAGCACCAAAGTGCTGGAGGTGGATGGCGATGGCGACAAGACTCTGATCATCTTCGACCGCCCGCGGGACGTCAAAGGCACTGCCCTACTCACCTACTCCCACAAAACCGGTCAGGATGACCAATGGCTCTACCTGCCAGCGCTGAAGCGGGTCAAACGGATCAACTCGCGCAACAAGTCCGGCCCCTTCATGGGTAGCGAGTTTGCCTATGAAGACCTTGCCTCTCAGGAGGTGGAAAAGTACAGCTACAAGTTCCTGCGGGAGGAGCGGCTCGGGGATATCGACACCCTGGTCAACGAGCGTGATCCGGTGGATCCCAACTCTGGCTATACCCGTCAGGAGGTGTGGATCGACAAGGCACGCATGATCCCGCTCAAGATCGACTTCTACGACCGTAAAAACAGCCGGCTAAAGACCTTAGAGTTCCGTGGTTATCAACAGTATCTGGGACAGTTTTGGCGCGCCGACGAGATGTTCATGCAGAACCACCAGACCGGTAAGAGCACCTTGCTGACCTGGCAGAAGTACCAGTTCCGCAGCGGCCTGAAGCCAAGTGACTTCGGTAAAAACAGCCTCAAGCGAGCGCGTTGAGGTTCACATTTTTACCACTTGTGTTTGATGCAATTCACAAAACCACCATAAAATTCCCCCAGATTTTAGCTCCATTCGTCCCAAGGACAGAGCGATGAATAAGATTTTTACCCTGATCACCAGCGCTCTTTTTATCAGCATGCTGGCAGGCTGTGGCGGAGGCGGCTCCACCACAACCGATATTGCCTATGCCGGGAACGAGAGTCAGGCAACCCTGGACACCTACAACGCCAAACCCATCGTCGAAGGCACCGTTGGCAACGCCCAAATAGGCGCAGGCACCGGCACTGGCTTTGCTTCTCGCCAAGGCGACAGCGCTCCGCTCAACCTGAGCGTCAGCCGCAGCCTGCTGAGGGGCCTGGAAGCAGCCAGACAGCAGCAGGTGATGCGCAGCGAACGTCAGGCCCGCTCCGACGCGGCTACCGTTTTTTGTAAGAACGAAGAAGGCACAGATGAAGGCTCGATCAACTACAACCTCATTATCGACGACAGCACCAACGCGGTCTCGGGTGACTTCAACTTCATAGCCTGCAACCAGGACGGCATCGTCATCGATGGGCTACTCTCAATCACCGGCACGGTCGATTTTTCTGGTAACTTCCAGCAGGTGGCGATGACCTTCAGCAGCCTGGCCACTAGTATCGGCAGCACCAGCGTCACCCTCAATGGCACTCTCGAAGCCAGCTACTCCGGCAACCAGATCACCATCGTCATGAATGTAGCGATGCTCAACGATGGCACCGGGCAGGTCGAAAAGGTCGAGAACTACCTCATCACCTACACCAACAACTACTCCTACGCCAGCCTGACTATCTCCGGCCGTTACTACCATCCGGACTACGGTTTTGTGGAGATCACTACCCTCAGCCCCATCCTGATCAACAACGGTGACGAATACCCCTCCTCAGGCATTATCCAGCTGGGCGGCGCCTTGGGCACCATGGCCCGCGTCACCATCATCAGCAACACCCAATATTTCCTGGAAGTGGACACTGATGGTGACGGCGCACTGGAAGTGCCGGGCAGCACCGAGAACTGGTAAGCGCCAGCAGGCTCCTTAACACCGGCCCCGGCAACAAAAAAGCCCCAGCGGTTGCTGCCGCTGGGGCTTTTTTGGGCTGGTAGGAGCGCCGCAAACGGCGCTCCTACGAAATAGAAAGGCTGATCAACCCTCCGGGCGCATGTGCGGAAACAGCAGCACGTCGCGGATCGAGGGGGAGTCGGTGAGCAGCATCACCAGCCGATCGATGCCGATGCCCTCGCCGGCAGTGGGCGGCATGCCGTGCTCCAGAGCACGCACATAGTCCTCGTCGAAGTGCATCGCCTCGTCATCGCCGGCATCCTTCTCCTCCACCTGTTTGCGGAAGCGCTCGGCCTGGTCCTCGGCGTCGTTGAGCTCGGAGAAGCCGTTGGCGATCTCGCGGCCGCCGACGAAGAACTCGAAGCGGTCGGTGACGAAGGGGTCGTCGTCGTTGCGCCGCGCCAGGGGTGAGACCTCGGTTGGATAGGCGGTAATGAAGGTCGGGTCCATCAGCTGGTGCTCCACGGTCTTCTCGAAGATCTCGATCTGTACCTTACCCAGGCCGTAGGACGCCTTCAGCGGGATCTCCAGCCGTTCGGCGATGGCCCGGGCTCTATCCAGGTCATCCAGCTCTTCTGCGCTGATATCATCGTTGAAGTGGAGAATAGAGTCCTTCACCGTCATGCGGCGGAAGGGGCTGCCGAAGTCGTAACTCTCGCCCTGGTAGGTCACGCTAGTGGAGCCGAGCACCTCCTCGCAGAGGTGGCGCAGCATATCTTCGGTGAGGTCCATCAGGCCGTGGTAATCAGTGTAAGCCTCGTAGAACTCCAGCATGGTGAATTCGGGATTGTGGCGGGTGGAGAGCCCCTCGTTGCGGAAGTTGCGGTTGATCTCGTAGACTCGCTCGAAACCGCCCACCACCAGGCGTTTGAGATAGAGTTCCGGCGCGATGCGCAGGAACAGTTCCATGTTGAGGGCATTGTGCTGGGTGGTGAAGGGGCGTGCCGTGGCACCGCCGGGGATCACCTGCATCATTGGCGTCTCCACCTCCATGAAGCCGCGGCCGTTGAGGTAGTTGCGGATGAACTGCACCACCTGGGTACGGATACGGAAGGTCCGCCGCGAATCCTCGTTCATGATCAGGTCGACATAACGCTGGCGGTAGCGCAACTCCTGATCCGTAATGCCGTGAAACTTCTCCGGCAGGGGCCGCAGCGACTTGGTCAGCAGGCGAATACTCTCGACCTTGACCGAGAGTTCTCCAGTCTTGGTTTTGAACAGCACCCCCTCGGCGCCGATGATGTCACCGATGTCCCACTTCTTGAACTGGGTGTTGTAGAACCCCTCTTCCAAGGCGTCGCGCTGCACGAAGAGCTGCATCCGACCGGTCATGTCCTGGACGTGGGCGAAGCTGGCTTTGCCCATCACCCGGCGGCTCATCAAGCGGCCGGCGATGCGCACCCGCAGGCCCATCGACTCCAGCTCTTCCTCGCTCTTGTCGTCATACTCGGCATGGAGTTCACCAGCCATGCCGTCGCGCCGGAAGTCGTTGGGAAAGGCGATGCCGTTCTCCCGCAGTTTGGCCAGTTTTTCCCGCCGCTGGGCAATGAGCTTGTTTTCGTCCTGTACCTGATCGTTCATCGTTTTATTCAAACTTTTTACTTGTAACTACTAAGGTCACAAAGAGTACGAAGTATCTACTACCTTATCAGCCAAAGCTTGCCCCGCCACCAAAGACTCAAGACAACCTTTGTGAACTTCGTGTTCTATGTGGTGAAAAATCACAAACCGCTCTTCAGACTCGCCTCGATAAATATGTCGAGTCCGCCGTCGAGTACCGCCTGAGTGTTGCCAGTCTCGACGTTGGTGCGCAGATCCTTGATCCGTGAGGCGTCGAGCACATAGGAGCGGATCTGGCTGCCCCAACCGATGTCGGATTTGGTATCTTCCACCGCCTGCTGGGTCTCACGCTGCTTCTGGATCTCCAGCTCATAGAGCTTCGCCTTGAGCTGCTTCATCGCTTGATCCTTGTTCTTGTGCTGGGAACGGTCGTTTTGGCACTGCACCACGATGCCGGTGGGGTTGTGTGTGATGCGCACTGCTGATTCAGTACGGTTGACGTGCTGACCGCCAGCACCAGAGGCACGGTAGACGTCGATCCGCAGATCCGCAGGGTTGATCTCGATCTCGATCGAGTCGTCGATTTCCGGCGAGACAAACACTGCCGAGAAGGAGGTATGGCGCCGATTGCCTGAGTCAAACGGCGACTTGCGCACCAGCCGGTGCACGCCGGTCTCGGTACGCAGCCAGCCAAAGGCGTACTCCCCTTCAAACCGGATGGTGGCCGACTTGATACCGGCTACCTCTCCTGGCGAGGCCTCCATCAGCTCGGTCTTAAAGCCGTGCGCCTCACCCCACCGCAGATACATGCGCAGTAGCATCTCGGCCCAATCCTGCGCCTCGGTACCGCCTGAGCCGGCCTGGATATCGAGAAAGGCGTTGCTCGGGTCCATCTCACCGGAGAACATGCGGCGAAACTCCAGCTCTGCGATGCGCTGCTCGAACGCGTCCAGATCGGCGACCACCGCATCGAGCGCCTCATCATCCGCCTCTTCAACCGCCATCTCCAACAGATCGACAGCGTCTGCGAGACCAACATCCAGGGCATCGATAGTCTCCACCACTGCCTCCAGGCTGGCGCGCTCCCGGCCCAGCGCCTGGGCCCGCGCCTGGTCGCTCCAGACCCCCGGATCTTCCAGCTCTCGCAGTACCTCGACTAACCGTTCCTGCTTCTCGGCATAGTCAAAGATACCCCCTAAGGGACTCACAACGCCCCTTCAGCTCATTGATTTTATTGGTGATCGGGTTGATTTCTTGCATTGCCTGGGCGCTCGCGGAAAAACCCATCATGTTACACGAGCCGTGCAGCGCAATAAACCCGGAGAGGAAGTCGGGCGATCAGGTGGGATAAGCTGGGGAGGGCGCGCCATCCTTGGCGCTAGGAGAAGGGACTCTTCAAACAAACTCCACTGAAGAGCCCCCCTCAGGCATTAGTTCCGGTATTCGATGACGTTGTAGAAGAGCTCGTGCCGGTGCATCGATTTACGGGTTGTCGAGAGGGAGCTGGCGATCTGTTTCATCCCGGAGACTCCGGGTGGCGAGATCGTTGGCTGCGCCATCGTGTACTCCCCACCCCATTCGAGCCACTCTGGCACGGAGCCAAGCACCGCCATATCCCACAGCGCCGGCGGCTTGATCTGACGGGTTAACTGATAGACCGCCTTCAACTCCAGATGTTTAGAGAACCCACTCACCTCCAGCGAGGTCAGCAGATCTTCCTCGGCCTGCGCCAGCTGATCGCTGACCTGCGCCGTCGGCTTGCCCAGTACCGCACCGATCGCGGTGGGGGTCAGGCCGATCTCGTAACGAAACAGAAAACACTCCCGCAGATGCTTTGGCAGGCAGCGCACCTCTTCCAGCAACAACACACCCCATTTGGTATCGTCATCGACCTTCAATATCAGCTCCGGACTGGTGTAGAGCATGCCGTCACAGCCACCACCGAACTCCCACAGTGCCTCATGCAACTCCCGGTAGAGCTCCACCTTATACTGCCGGATGGTCGAGCAGCGTCGGCGGGCCGCGATGAAACGGCTCCAGACTGCCCGATAGACCTGGCTTCCATAGTTGTCGGCACCACATTGGCGTGCGATAAACCGGTAGATGCGCCCCCGGTAGCGCTCATAGAAGGACTGGATCGCCTCCTCACTACCTGCAAGCATTTGTTCTAGTAAGACTTCTGTGTCAAATCGGCGCTTTGTCATATTCATCCCTTTTTATTTTGATCTACGATTGCCAACCAAAAAACAGCCGCTTAGTGTCGAATTTTCTTACAGCTGATGTCGGATTATTTTACACATTCTGTCGGGTAACTTTACACCCACCAATGAGAAATAATTCTCATTTTCCAAGACTAAAACGATTTTTTCGCCGCTGAGGAGCCTCATCTTTCTCCACCAATACCTCCTCGCTGGTTTGCCGTCTGTTACCAAACCGCTATGCTTCGCCGATGCAGGTCTCCGTCATCATTCCCACTCACAATCGTGCAGCCACCCTGCCCAGGGCGATCGAATCTGTGCTGCAGCAGAGCCATCCGGCCGACGAGATCCTCATCGTCGACGACGGCTCCGACGACGATAGCCGCGCTTTAGTCACCCAACAGTTCCCCCAGTGCCGCTATCTGCATCAGCAGAACCGGGGGGTCAGCAGCGCCCGTAACCTGGGGATCAGCGCCAGTAAAGGAGAGTGGATCGCCCTGCTCGACTCCGACGACGCCTGGCTGCCGCAGAAACTCGAGCAGCAACTGGCACGGGTGGAGGCGCAGGAGGGAAAACGCCTCTGCCATACAGAGGAGGTCTGGATACGCAATGGCGTGCGGGTCAATGCCATGAAAAAACACCAAAAACAGGGAGGGCGGATCTTTGGCAACTGTCTGCCGATGTGCGTCATCTCCCCCTCATCGGCACTGCTGCACCGCTCCCTATTCGATGAGGTGGGACTGTTCGACGAAACACTGCCCGCCTGCGAAGACTACGATCTCTGGCTGAGAATCTGCGCCCGCGAAGCGGTGCTGTTTCTCGAACAGCCGCTAATCATCAAGTATGGTGGCCATGCGGACCAGCTCTCACGCCGACACTGGGGTATGGACCGCTTCCGCATCCAGGCGCTGCAGAAGATCATCGACTCGGGCCAGCTCTCGGCAGAGGATCGCCAGGCCGCGGTGGAGATCCTCGTGCAAAAGGCGCTCATTTTCGCCCATGGTGCGGAAAAACGCGGCCATCACGAACGCGCCGAACACTATCGAGGAATAGCACGACACCACCAGAAGATGGGAATCTATTCCCAATGAGTCTAGTCCGAATCAACCTGCTGGTCGCCCTGCCAGCCGAAGCCAAGCCGCTGATCCGCGGCCTCGGCCTGAAGCGCCAGCAGCCCGATGCGGGCCCCTGTCCCATCTATATAGATGGTGGTATCAGCCTGGCAATCAGCGGCCCAGGCCACGCCGCGATACAGGTAGCCTGCCGCTGGCTACTGCACAACCACCCGGCCGATCAATGGATCAACATCGGCATCGCCGGCCACCCCAGCCACAGTCGGGGGAGCCTGTTCTGCGCCGAAAGCGTCATCGAACGCAACAGCGGCCGCAGCTGGCAACTCAGCCCCGCCAGCCGCCTGATCGACTACTGCCCGCTGGAGAGCGTCGCCCAGCCGGAGTTCCACTACCCCGCAACACGTCTCTACGAGATGGAGGCAGCGGCCCTGCTGGATGTGCTCACCCCGAGCCTCCCCCTCGACCGGATTCAGATCCTCAAGGTGGTTTCCGACAACCACAGCCAGCCTGCGCAACAGATCAATGGCAAGATGGTCTCGAGCCTGATCGAGCAGAACTTGCCGTTGATCCGCAATCTGCTGCAGCAGCTACAATGCCAGCAGGAGAGACAGAGAGCGGAGTCCTATGCCGAGTAGACGAAGAATTCTGGTAACCGGCGCCAGCCGCGGCATCGGCGCAGCGATCAGCCGGCGCTTGCTAACGGAGGGCTGCGAGGTGGTCGGCATCGCCCGGGACTTCGCCGACTGGGATGCAACAGAAGAACGCTTCATGCCGATCGCCCTCGACCTGGCCGATCTCGACAAGCTGCCCCATCAACTCGGCGAGATCGCCCGCCTCCACCCGGCCATCGACGGCCTGGTGCTGAACGCCGGCTACGGCCGCTTCGGCTCCCTGGAGGAGTTCTCCTATCGGCAGATCGTGGAGATGGTCAATATGAATCTGCTGCAACACCTGTTTGTCGCCCGCGCCTTTCTGCCGCATATCAAACAGCATGGTTTTGGCGACCTAGTGATCATCGGCTCCGAGGCGGCGCTGGCAGGCGGACGGCGCGGTGCAGTCTACTCCGCCTGCAAGTTCGCACTGCGCGGCTTCGCCCAGTCGTTACGCCAAGAGACGGCCAACAGTGGCCTGAGGGTCAGCCTGATTAATCCCGGCATGGTCGATACCGGCTTCTTCGATGAACTGGAGTTCGCACCGGGGCAGGAGCCCTCCCAACACCTGCGCCCCAGCGATATCGCCGACGCCCTCTGGACCGTACTCAGCGCCCCCGCCGGCACGGTGTTCGACGAGATCGTGCTCAACCCACTGCATAAGGTCATCCAGTTCAAAAAGCGACCATGAGTTTCACCTTCGAGCCGATCGGCATCATCCATAGTTGTTTCAAAGAGAAATTCGGTATTCCACGCCAGTCCGGGTTGATCCCGGAGGCAGAGGGACAACTAGAGATACTCCCCCCCTACAACCGGCCCGAGGCATTTGTCGAGCTGCAGAGCTACTCCCACCTCTGGATCAGCTTCATCTTCCACCAGGCGATGCGCGACGCGTGGCGCCCCAGCGTGCGCCCACCGCGGCTGGGGGGCAACCGGCGAGTCGGAGTATTCGCCAGCCGCAGCCCGTTTCGCCCTAATCCACTGGGACTCTCAGTGGTGGAGCTGCAGGGGGTCGAACAGCAGGGGGAACAGATCGTACTGCAGCTGGGCGGCATCGATCTGCTTGACGGCACCCCGGTGATCGATATCAAACCCTACGTTCCCTACTGCGACGCCATCCCCGGGGCCCGCAGTGGTTTCGCCCCGGAGCCACCCGGCGCCCCCATTGAGCTGACATTCGCCCCCCAGGCTGAGGCCACCCTGGCTCAGCTGCCGCCACAGCAGGCTGAACAGCTGCGCCGGCTGATCCAGCGCATCCTGGAGATCGACCCCCGCCCCGCCTACCATCGCAACAGCGTCAAACGACGCGACTACGGCATGCGCCTCTACGACTTCAACATCCGTTGGCAGGTAGATGCAGAGACTGTCACCTTGACCCGGATCGAAGCATTTCAGGAAGAGCCAGTTTGATCTGCGACAAGGCAACATCCGGACGCCTTCAGACAAGCTATGCCAGCCGACCCGAAATGACCACAACCACCCACCCATGAGCGACCTCTACCCCTACATCAAACATATTCACCTGACCACGGTGACCATCACCGGCCTGCTGTTTCTGCTGCGCTTCATCTGGATGATCCAGGGCAGGCTGCAGCAACGCGGCCGCTGGGTGCGCACCCTGCCCCACATCAACGATAGCCTGCTTCTGGCCAGCGGGCTGACCATGGCCACCATCCTCGGTCAGTACCCCTTCAGCGCCAACTGGCTCACCGCCAAGCTGCTGGCGCTGCTCGCCTACATCGTGATCGGCAGCATCGCCCTGAAGCGCGGCCCGAGTCGCACCATCCGCATCCTCGCCGGCCCCATCGCCATCGCCTGCTACCTCTATATCATCGCTGTCGGCCTGACCCGCCAGCCGCTGCCGGAACCGGCACTGCTGCTACAGATCCTTAGCCACTGAATGGCCCGCCCGGGTCAGCTGACCTGGCTCAATGGATCGCTCGGCTAGCCCCGAAAGGGCGTGAGCATTGGCTACACTAAGGCTGAACAAGGGAGCCTCTGATTAAGTCTGGACGAAGTCGATTGTGATTCAGAATATTCAGATTCAAGGCAAAAATCGCACGTAATAGTTGGCTATTGCGAACGACTGCATGGATGCAGGAGATAGAGCAACGCATGGAGCGCTTGCCAAGATTTACAACGCAGAAGCTGGATATTCTGGGCGCAAGATACGCGTTCATGACTTAATCAGAGGCTCCCCAAAAGAGGCCCGTGAATGGACAAGACCCTGCAACGCCTGCTGGATGCCGAGATGGAAGCGGAGCACATCCATCAGCAGGCCAACCAGCGACGCGAGCAGGCAATTCAGGATGCGCTGCAGGAGGCACAGGCCCGTGAGAGCCGCTTCGAGGCCCGCATCCCGGAGCTGCATGCCGCCTTTCTGGAGAAGGCGGAGGCCCGCGCCGAGCAGACCGTCGCCGAGCTCAAGCGACGTTTTGAAGAGCGCCATGCGCAACTCTGGGAGTATGCCGACTCCCGCGAAGAGAAGGCATTGGACGCCGCGTTTGCACTGTTGATCAACCCAGAGATCGACGAGTAGCGGCCCTCCATGCAAGCAGCCACCCAAACCTACCTCAAGACCCGGGTGAGCATTCTGGCGAGTCGCCTGCTCGATCCACAGCAGGCTACAGAGCTGATCGACCTAACCGCAGAAGAGCTGGATCAACGCCTTGCCCTGAATGGCATCCTCAGCCAGAACCTCCGCACACAGCAGCTCAACCGCACCCTCGAACGCAGCCTCATCAACAATCTAATGCTGGAACTCGCGGTACTGACCCGGCCGCTCACCGGCAGCGCCCGTACCCTGCTGCTGTTCTGGTCACGCAAGTTCGAGCTGTTCAACCTGAAGGCGCTGATCCGCAGCAAGCTCAAAGGCCTGCCGATCGAGCAGATCCAGGAGACACTCCACCAGCTGCCGGAGAGCATCAGCCTGCCCCACGAGGCACTCCTGCAAACTGAGAATATTCGCGAGATGCTGCGCCTGCTGGAACACGGCCCTTACGCCCCTATCGCCCACCAGGCGCGCCAGGTCTATGCCGAGAAGAACGAACCCTTCTCCCTCGACGCCGCCATCGATCGCAGCTACTTCTCCGGGCTGGTGCACCAGGCGCAGCGCACCGAGCCGCTGCATCGCGACAGTCTGCGACCACTGATCGGCAGCCTAATCGACCGGCAGAACATTCTCTGGCTGTTCCGTTACCGCTTCAGCTATCGCCTCTCCCCCAGCGAAACCTACTACCTGCTGATCCCGGCGGGTCGCCAGATCGGCCGCCAGCAGCTGATGCAGCTAGCCAATCTCAGCAGCTTCGGCGAGATCATCGAGAACCTCCCAGCACGCATCCGCGCACTGTTGGCCGAATCCATCAACCCGATGCAGGTGCGACAGCAGCTCGACCGGCAGATGAGCACAGAGGCACAGCGCTTGATCCGCTTCAGCCCCTCGGTACTGACCCGTGCACTGGCCTATCTGGTGGCGCGCCATTTCGATCTGGAGCGGCTGCAGGCGATCCTCCAGGGACGGGCACTGGGGCTGAACGGCGACCTGATCCGGCAGGCGATCGGCGTCCCTCCGTTGGCCACACGTCAGGAGACCCTGTCATGAGACATCGCCGGTCTGGGAGTCAACGCGATGTTTAGCCCGCTGCCGATGAAGCACCTGCGCATCCATCTGCTCACCGAGGATCTGCCGCTGGCATCGCTGATCCTCGCCGATAGCGCCTGTTTCAGCCCCGACTCACGTGACAGCGATGCCGAGGCGATCAGTGAGATCCCTGGCGAAAGCTACCGTCAGCTCTATCGACGCGCCCGCAGCCGCCTCGACAAGATCAGCCAGCAACTGCCGGTGGAGCCTGTCACAGTCGATTCACACAGCTTCTTTGTCGACCAGTCGATGCTCTCTGAGAGCAACGACTGGCTGGGGGAGACCTGGCAGCACTGCTCAGCCATCGAAGAGGAACGACACCGCCTGCGTGAGGCGCTGCAGAAGATCGATCAGCTGAAAGAGACCCTGGCAGACTTCCACGATCTGCAGATCGACCTCGGCCTGCTGCAGCAGCGCGAGCGCTTTCTCGACATCCAGATCGGCCGAGTGCCAATCGACAACCTGAACCAGCTAGAGGACGCGGTGAGCCTGGCCGGCTATCTGCTCTACCGTTTTAGCCATAGCCAGAGCACTGCCAGCGTGGTGGTGATCGGCCTCGACACCAACCAGACCTCACAGCTCAAGCCGCTACTCGATACCGCCGGCTTTCAGCCACTCGATCTGCCCCCCGAGTTCCACTCTGAACCGGAACAGGTACAGGCAGACCTGCAGCGGCGTCGTGAGCAGCTCGCCACCGAGTCACAGCAGCTCGAACAGCGCTGCCAGAACCTGCAGGCAGAATGTCATCAGCGCCTTCAGCAGGCTGCCCACACCCTGCGGCTGGCCGCCCCCTATGTGGCGCTCGGCGCTGCCGCCCACAGCCGCGGCAGCCTGTCACTGATCCAGGGCTGGGTGCCGAATCACCAACTTGAAGAGCTACAGGCCCTGCTGGAGAAACACCTTACAAACCCGTTCATCATCGAAGCACGCGACCCACTGCCACAGGAGCAGGCCCATGTGCCAACCTTGATGGTGCAAAACCGCCTGCTGCGGCCGTTCGCCCTGCTGGTACGCCAGTACGGCACCCCCCGCTATGGCGAGGTCAATCCCACCGGGCTGTTCAGCATCAGCTTCATGCTGATGTTCGGCATGATGTTTGGCGATGTGGGCCACGGCGCAGTATTCATCGCCGCCGCACTGCTGGCGCACCGCAGGCTCGGTGAGTTCACCCCCTTCGTCGTCATCGCCGGGCTCTCCTCGATCCTGTTCGGCTTTCTCTACGGCAGCCTGTTCGGCTACGAACATATCCTGCACGCCATCTGGATCGCACCGCTCAGCGATCCACTCTACATGCTCTCGGTGGCGCTCGGCTGGGGCATCGGTTTTCTGCTGGTCATGAACCTGATCAACATCACCAATCGCTTGAAGCTGAACGACCGCAACGGCGCCCTGTTCGGCACAAACGGTCTCACCAGTCTGCTGCTCTACATCAGCCTGATCGGTCTCAGCTACCGTTACTATCAGGATGGCAGCGTCAGCACCGCTTGGTCGATCCTCGCCATCGCCTCGCTGTTCAGCCTGTTTGGCTACCAGCTGATCGAGAGTCAGGCACCGGTAGGCGAACGCATTCTGGTGGCCGCCATCGAGACCTTCGAGGCAGTCACCGGCTATCTGTCGAACACCCTCTCATTCCTGCGGGTCGCCGCCTTCAGCCTCAACCATGTGGCGCTGGCACTGGCGGTGTTTACCCTGGCGGGGATGAGCAACGGTGCTGGCCACTGGCTGACGGTGGTTCTCGGCAACCTGTTCATCCTGATCCTGTAGGGGGCGATCGTCACCATCCAGGTTTTGAGACTCGAATACTACGAGGGTTTTTCACGCTTTTTCGTGGGGGACGGGAGGGCATTTAAGCCGCTTACGCTTTGAATTTTGAATAGTAGATTTCGGTGCTCGCAGCGCAATCATTCAATTCAAAATTCATAATTTTTCTGCCATCAGATAGTAGAGAGGAGCCTGCATATGTACCTGCTGATCGGAGTGATGACCCTGGGGATCGTTGGCCTCATCGTCGCCGGCATCCTGATGGAGATGCGGCCAGCCCGGACCGGGCAACGCTGGTTCAAGCCAACCATCGTCGGCAACCTGCTGCTGTTTGTGGTGGCGCAGGCGGCGCTCATTTTCATCGGCGCGCAGGAGGTGATGGCGGCCCCGGCAGTCGCGGAGAGCGGCGGCGAGATCTCTATCGGCATGGGCCTGGCGATCATCGGCATCGGTATCCCCACCGCGCTCAGCACCATCGCCGCCGGCATCGCCGTGGGGCCCATCGGCGCCGCCTCACTGGCAGTGCTGGCGGAGAAGCCGGAGATCTTCGGCCGCACCCTGGTCTATCTCGGCCTGGCCGAGGGCATCGCCATCTACGGCCTGGTGATGAGTATCCTACTGTTGGACAAGATCTGATGGCCGAACAGACATTCCACACCACCCGCCTGATCTTTATGGGAGAGGCCGCACTCTGCGACGGCTTTCGGCTGATCGGCTTCGAGACCCACAGCGATCCCGACCTGGAGACCACACAACGTCTGTTGGGCGAGTTGGTTAAGCAACGTCAGCACGCCTTCGTGGTGATCGATCAGCACATCAGCCGTAGCGGTGCCTCGGTGCTGCAACAGATCCGCCACGAGGGGGGGCGCATCGTGCTCGCTGAAGTCCCCTCGCTCAACAACGCGACGGAGTTCCACAGCCCGCTCGACGAGCAGCTCAGACGCCTGATTGGCGGCACCGCTATGGAGCGACAGCATGAATCAGGTTGAAGCCCTGGAACAGGCGATACTCGATCGCGCCAAAGAGATGGCCGCCGAGTGCAAACTGCGTGCCGAGCACGGCCGCGCCAACATCCTGCGCGAGGCGAGCGATCGCCTGCAGCTGCGCGAAGAGAAGGAGACCCTGCTGGCCAAGGCGCAGGCGGAGCGCGCCTACCGGCGCAGAGTGCAGGCGGATGAGCTGAAGCTGCAGAGCCGCATGGACCATCTGCGCTGGAATCTGGTGCAGACAGTGCTGCAACGCATCCCGGAGCGCATCCAGGCACTGCGCCAGGAGGAACCGCTCTATCTGGAACTGATGGGACGTTTGCTGGCCAGGGGGGCGGCGATGATCGAGCACGACGAACTGATCGTCGAGGTCAACGAGGAGGACCATCGGCTGCTGCAGCCGATCTGGGAGACCTTCAGCCACAACGCCACCGCCGACAAACAGCTCCGGCTGGCGTCAGAACCGATCAGAATCCAGGGCGGTCTGCGTCTGCACACACCCAACAACCGCATCCGCCTCGACCAGAGTTTTGAAGGCCGGCTGGAGCGCCTGCAACGCAAGATCTATCAGGTGATCGAAGAGAACCTGCTGCCCCAGACCAGCAGCGGCCTCAGGCCCTGACTCGGAAACCACGATGAAGCAGACAACCACAGGCCACATCAAAGAGATCAACGGCCCGATCGTCACCATCCATCTGCCGGGGGTCAGCGCCAGCGAGCAAGTGCGGGTCGGCAAGTTGAAGCTCTACGGCGAGGTGATCGCCCTGCAGGGTGACGAGGCGACCGTACAGGTCTATGAATCGACCGAGATGGTGCGCCCGGGGGAACCCGCCGAACGGCTCGGCCAGCCACTCTCGGTGGAACTTGGCCCAGGACTGATAGGCAGTATCTTCGATGGCGTACAGCGGCCGCTGGAGAAGATCTTCCTGCAGGCCGGCGATATGATCCCGCGCGGCATCAGCCCCCCCGCCCTCGATCGGGAGCGGTGCTGGCGCTTCACGCCGGAGAAAAACCTCGAATCCAACAACCTGATCAGCGGCGGCACCCGCCTCGGCAGTGTGCAGGAGAGCGAGACGGTGGAGCACCGCATCCTGGTGCCGCCGGAGGTCAGCGGCAAGCTGATCGAGATCGCCCCGGAGGGGGAGTACACTCTGGAAGAGACCATTGCCCGGCTGCGCACCGAGAGCGGCGAGATCAAACATCTCAAGCTCTACCACCGCTGGCCAGTGCGCCGCCCCCGTCCCTACACCCAACGGCTGCACGGCTCCGAGCCGTTGATCACCGGTCAGCGCATCCTCGACACCTTCTTCCCCCTGCTCAAGGGCGGAAAAGGCGCGGTGCCCGGCCCGTTTGGCGCCGGCAAGACGGTGGTACAACAACAGATCGCGCGCTGGTCGAATGCCGATATCGTGATCTATGTAGGCTGCGGCGAGCGCGGCAACGAACTGGTCGATGTGCTCGACAGCTTCCCCAAGCTGCAGGACCCCTACTCCGGCCGGCCGCTGATGGAGCGCACCCTGCTGGTGGCCAATACCTCCAACATGCCGGTGGTGGCCCGCGAGGCATCGATCTATGTCGGCATCACCATCGCCGAGTACTACCGCGACATGGGCTACGACGTGGTGCTGCTGGCCGACTCCACCAGCCGCTGGGCCGAGGCGCTGCGCGAGGTGGCGGGCCGGCTTGCTCAGATGCCGGTGGAAGAGGGCTACCCCGCCTATCTCGCCTCTCGCCTGGCGGCCTTTTATGAGCGCGCCGGACAAGTCGAAACCGCCGACTGCGGGCAGGGCTCGGTGACCCTAATCGGCACCGTCTCACCTCCTGGCGGCGACTTCTCCGAACCTGTCACCAGCCACACCAAGGAGATCATCCAGACCTTCTGGGCGCTCTCCAAGGAGTTGGCTGACGCCCGCCACTACCCGGCCATCGACTGGGTCGACAGCTTCTCCGCCGACGTTGGCGTGGCCGCCGAGTGGTGGCACCGAGAGGTCGACCGCGGCTGGCAGAAACGCCGCGCCCAGGCGCTGGCGATTCTGGCGCGGGATGCGGAGCTGTCACGCATCGTCAATCTGGTCGGACCGGAGGCGCTCTCCTCCGCCCAACGCTGGGTGTTGGAGGGGGCCTCGCTGATCAAGGATGGGGTGCTGCAGCAGAGCGCACTCGACCCGGTGGACACCTTCTGCTCGCCAAAGAAACAGTTTCTGCTGCTCGAGCTGATCCTCAGCGTCTACGACCAGGGCGCCGAACTGATCGAACTGGGCGTACCGGTGGAGGAGTTGAGAGAGATGCCGGTGCTCTCCAGACTACGCCGTTGCAAGGCGCTCTACGATTCACAGCAGATTGATGAGCTGATGGCATTCCGCCAGCAGGCGCTAGAGGCCTTCAGCGCGATCCGTTCCGAATACGCACAACGGGAGAAGAGCGCGCCATGAGTGCCAAGGAATACCGTTCCACCACCTCCGCCCAAGGCGGGCTGCTACGCGTCAGCGGGGTGCCGGAAGTGGCCTTCGGCGACCGAGTTCAGATCACCGACCGCCAAGGCCGTCGGCGTAACGGCCAGGTAATCCGTAGCTCGATGGATGAGGTGCTGATCCAAGTCTTCGAGGGCACCGACGATATCGATATGCAGAACACCTGGGTGCGCTTTCTCGACGAGCCGATGGAGATCAGCCTCTCACCGGATATCCTCGGGCGCATCTTCAATGGCCTGGGCGAACCCCGCGACAAGCGCCCGGCGATCGTCTCTGAGCTGCGCCGCGGCATCAACGCCTCGGTCTTCAACCCGGCGGCGCGCACCTATCCGCGGGAGTTCATCCAGACCGGCATCTCCACCATCGACGGGCTCAACTCCCTGGTGCGCGGGCAGAAGCTGCCGATCTTCTCCGCCTCCGGGCTGCCGCATAACCGGCTGGCGGCGCAGATCGTGCGCCAGGCCAGGCTGCCCGATGAGGAGAGCCGCTTCTCCATCGTCTTCGCCGCGATGGGGGTCTCATTCAGCGATGCACGCTTTTTCCAGGAGGAGTTCGCCTCTTCCGGAGTGCTCGGCAACGTGGTGATGTTCGTCAACATGGCCGACGATCCGCCGGTGGAGCGCCTCACCCTGCCGCGCATGGCGCTCACCGCCGCCGAGTACCTGGCCTTCGATCTCGACCGTCACGTGCTGGTGGTGATGACCGACATGACCCACTACGCCGAGGCGCTGCGCGAGGTGGCCACCGCCAAGGGCGACGTACCGGCGCGCAAGGGCTATCCGGGCTATCTCTACTCCGATCTAGCGGAGATCTACGAGCGCTCTGGGCGCATCAAGGAGCGTCACGGCTCGATCACCCTGGTGCCGATCCTGAGCATGCCATCGGACGACATCACCCACCCGATCCCAGACTTGACCGGCTATATTACCGAGGGGCAGATCGTGCTCAGCCGCGAGCTGCACAACCAGGGTATCTATCCACCAGTGCATATCTCGCCATCACTGTCACGCCTGATGAAAGACGGGGTCGGCAAGGAGTTCACCCGCGAAGACCACCCTCATGTGGCCAGTCAACTCTATGCCCTCTACGCCAAGGCGCTGGAGACCCGCAATCTGGCCTCGATCATCGGCGCCGACGAGCTCTCCTCCCACGATCGCCGCTATCTGGAGCTGGCCGATGCCTTCGAGCGGCGCTTTGTCAGCCAGGGTGAGGAGGAGGACCGCAGCATCATCGAGACCCTCAACCTCGCCTGGGAGCTGCTCTCGATGTTTCCCCAAGAGGCCCTCACACGGGTCAGCGAGACCGAGATGGCAAAGTACCATCGGAGCCCGGTATGAACCAGCCACTGATCAAAGTGCCACCCACCAAAAGCACACTGTTAAACCTGAAACAGCGGCTGCGGCTGTTGGAAGAGGGCCACAGCCTGCTGGAGCGCAAGCGCGAGCTGTTGACACGCCTGGTCTATCAGCGGATCGGTGACTACCGGGATATCAAACGCTCCGCCCAGCGGCGGGTACAGCAGGCCTACCAGTGGCTTAGCCTGGCTCAGCTGCGCATGGGCGCACGCGCTTTGCGCCAGGCAGCGCTTGGTGTGGAAGCAGGCATCGAGCTGAAGATCCTGCCGCGTCGCAACATCGGTGTCGAATACCCTTCAGTCAGCGGGGAAATCAGGCCGATCAATCCGGTCGGCCTGTTCGGCACCGATCCCTCGTTTGACGAGACCCGCAAGCAGTTTGCCGAGCTGGCCCTGCTACTCGCCCGCCTTGGTGAGGCCGAGCTGTCGCTGGGACGGCTAATCAGCGAACAGCGCAAGGCGCAGAGGCGCGTCAATGCGCTGCGCTACAACATTATCCCCCGCTACCAAAACACCATCGCCTACATCGAAAACCTGTTGGAAGAGGAGGAGCGCAACACCCTGTTTCAGCTCAAAGTATTGCGTGAGCAACAAAAAATCTGAGCCCAACTTTTTGACGGATTTCACCCTCCCCCCCGGCTGAAGCCGGTAGACTGTGTTACCGATTTTTGCAATGCTCCCCCTTCCGCCTGACGCACCAAGTGGTTATCATCCACGGCTCAAGGGAACAGAGCGGATGACCATACTCCGCAAACGGAAAACAAGCTATTGCATGACCATCGCCAATAACGCTGCCGTCAAAGCCCGCAAGGCCGAACTTTTGCAAGCCTTCCTGCGCCAAGTGCCGGGACGAGTCGCTGCGATCCTAGAAAACTGGCACCGTCTGGTGCAGAGTGACTGGGATAGCAGCACCCTGGCCAACCTGCGTGAACGCATCTATACCCTGGCCGAAGCCGGCGGCAAGTTTGGTGTACGCCAGATAAAACAGAGCGCCCAGTCGCTGGAAACCCACCTTGGCGAGTATGCCGAAACCAACAGCAAGCCTCATCACGACGACATCGTCGCACTTGATGGGCTGATCCACGCATTCAAACAAGCTGCGCTGCAGGCATGTGATCTTTCACAAAATCATGACCTGAGCAGCAGCTCGGAATTAAACGAGATGGAGCGGATGGTCGATACCCAGAAAGCCTATCTTCTTGGGATCGACAGCAACTTGGTCCCTGGCCTGGAGAAAGCACTGACTAGTCACCAGTTCAATGTGCAGTCCCTGATCGACGCCAGAAGCGCCATCGAGCGCTACCATCGCCACGAACCTTGCGTCCTGATCAGTCACATCGACTGGCTCGACGAGCTCTACCCGGAGACCAAAAGTGGCGGCCTGTGGAAGCAGGAGGACGGCTCCCGCCAGCTGCCGGTAGCGTTTATTGCAGAATCGAGTGACCTGCAGACCCGCCTCAAGGCGATGCGCACTGAAGCCAGCGCGTTCTGGTCGACCCCGGTAGAACCCCTTGCGGTGGCCAACCGCATGCAGCAATTGGCCGCTCCCAAACGGAGCAACGCCGACCGCGTGATGATTGTCGATGACGATCCGGCACAGGCCGACTTCGCTGTTGCCATCCTCAGAAAAGCGGGCTTTGAAACCCACGCCGTCACCGATCCACTGCGGGTCATGGAGGCACTGCAGACCTTCAAGCCGGACCTGATCTTGATGGATCTCTACATGCCCGGCGCCAGCGGCACCGAGTTGACCACTGTGATCCGTGAACAACCGGAGTATGTCGACACCCCTATCGTGTTCCTCTCCGGTGAGCAGGATCTGGATAAACAACTGATGGCGCTGAGCTTTGGCGGCGAAGATTTTCTTGCCAAGCCGATCGGCCCCAAACACCTCATCTCTACCGTGCGAAACCGCATCAAGCGGGCACGTGCGATCCTGCGCAAAAGCGGCACCCCCAGCCGCCGCGACATTGCCACCGATCTCTACTCGCGCTCATATCTTTTTGAACGTATCGCCGCGCTGCAATCCTCAGGAAAAGATTCGAACGAGGTGCCGGCGGTCTTCTATCTCGAGATCGATTCTCCAGAAGAGATCCTCGACGCCGTCGGCATCGGCGGCATGGATGCGGTGCTTACAGACACTGGAAAAACCATCTCCATTGAGCTGCAACCCCACGATGTGCTGGCCCGTTTCGGCGATGCCAGCCTCGCTCTGGTGGCCAGTCGCTCTTCGATAGACGAGCTGAAGCAACTGGCCGAACAGCTCGGCCGCAAGGTCGAAGAGCAGATCATCGAGGTCGACAACAAATCGCTCGGGGTCACCCTGAGCACTGGCATCTGTCCCATCAACAATTTTAAAATGGACCCAGAAACCATCATCTCCAGGGCGTTGGGGGCCAGCCGGAAGGCGCTCAAAAAGGGGGGCAATCAGGTCCATCTCTACACCCCCTCCAAATCTGAACTGGACGCCCAGGACAAGAACGACTCAATCGCCGTTCTCATCCAGGAGGCGATGAAGAATCGCTATTTCCAGGTCTACTATCAACCCATGGTGGCACTGCAGGGCAGCGCCGCGCCCCACTACCAGACGTTGATCCGTCTGCAGGCCCCCGATGGTGAGCTGCTTACCGCCGCCGCATTCATTCCCACTGCGGAACGCATAGGGGTGATCAGCAAACTCGACCACTGGACCACCCAGCAGGCGCTGGGGATGATTCACGAACACCGCCGCAAAAATATGGCTATCCACCTGTTTGTCTCGCAATCGGTGGAGCTGATGACAAATATGGAGCGGATGGCATGGCTGCAGGATCAGCACCGCATCGGCAATCTGCATGAAGGGGATCTGACCTTTGAATTCCCTGTTTCAGCAGTGGTGCAGAATATCAAACCCGCCCAGATTTGCATCGATACCCTGGCCAAGATGGGCATCAGCGTATTGCTGACTGGTGTGCGTGGCACCCCGGATTGTCAGCGAGTGATGAAGCACGTCAACATCCGCTATATCAAACTCGACCGCCGCATGCTCGACGGCTCAGCCGAGAATCTCAAGGAGTTGATCAGCCTGGCGCACGAACTGAAGATAAAAGTAATCGCTCCACAGGTGGAAGATCCACGTAGTATCGCGCAGCTCTGGAGCAGCGATGCGGACTTTGTCCAGGGCAACTTTGTGCAGCGCCCGGAAAACAATCTGAGCTACGACTTCAACGAATCAGTGCTCCACTAATCCGACAGCTGCGCCCCAGACTGCCACTTGGTTGGACTCTTCTCCCACAGGCAACAGGCTGTTGACAGGAGCAGGCGACACAAGTTTAGCTGAAACCACCCTGGGACACCCACCATGAGAGTCAGGCTACAACCGATCGTCCTGCTGCTACTGCTTAACCTCTCGCCCCTGCTGGCCGAGGAGAGTAAGCCAGGCTACTACTACCGTCCTGAGGGTTTCATCTTCAGGCCAGGGGACGAACAACTCAGCTGCACCGATCTCGACCGGGAGATCGCTCTGTTCGAGCCCCACACCTACTCCTACAAGCCAAAGTTCTACGAAGATCCGCTACATGGTGGCTCACTGCTGGGTGGCAGCATCTTCCATCCTGCGCTCTACGCCTATCTACCCTACTCCGCTCATGTCGAATACCAGGAACACGAACGGATTCTGCAAGCGCGCCGCCGCATTGCCGTATTACGGCAACTGAAGGCCTATCAGCGCTGTTACGAAGATTGATCCCGGATGTCCATGCCGCCCCGGTTACGCAGTAACGACTACAGCTGGAATGAACTGACGAGCATGGTGCTTCGCCACCGGCGTGAGCTGCTGGCCGCCAATCTGATCGCCATCCTTGGCGCAATCGTCGCGGTGCCAATTCCGCTGCTGATCCCGCTGCTGGTGGATGAGGTACTGCTAGACCAGCCAGGCCGGGCAGTGGCAATCATGGATCAGCTCTTCCCCAGCGCATGGCATGGGCCGTTCCTCTACATCGGCGCCGTTCTGCTGCTGACCATCCTGCTGCGGCTGATCGCCCTGCTGTTGGGAGTCTGGCAGACTCGCCAGTTTACCTGTATCGCCAAGGATGTGGTGTTCCATATCCGCCGCGATCTGCTCTGCCGGCTGGAGCGCATCTCCATGTCTGCCTACGAAACCCTGGGCAGCGGCACCGTCGCCTCGCATCTGGTGACCGATCTGGATGCGGTAGACAACTTTGTCAGCATCACCACCAGCAAATTTCTGGTGGCGGTGCTAAGCATCCTCGGCACCGCGGTGGTGCTGCTCTGGATGAACTGGCAGCTGGCGCTGTTTATCCTGTTACTCAACCCCCTGGTGATCTGGTTCACCACCCTGTTCGCGCACAAAGTGAAGCGGCTGAAGAAGCAGGAGAACTCCGCCTACCAGCTGTTCCAGGAATCACTCCAGGAGACCCTCGATGCAATTCAGGAGATCCGCGCCAGCAACCGCGAGCACCACTACATCCAGCGCATCATCGATAAGGCCGACCAGATCCGCCACCACTCAGCGGCCTTCACTTGGAAAAGCGACGCCGCCGGGCGACTCTCCTTCGTCATCTTCCTGTTTGGCTTCGACGTTTTTCGCGCCCTGAGCATGTTGATGGTGCTCTACTCCGATCTCAGCATCGGCCAGATGCTGGCAGTGTTCGCCTATCTCTGGTTCATGATGGGACCGGTGCAGGAGGTATTGAGTGTGCAATACGCCTTCCAGAGCGCCCAGGCGGCGCTGACCCGGATCAATCGCCTGTTACAGGTCGAACTTGAACCCCGCTTCCCCCACCAGCAAGATCCGTTCACAGGCAAGCAAACCGTCTCGGTGGAACTTCAACAAATCGGCTTTGCCTACGGTGATGGCCCACAGGTGCTGCATGATGTCTCGCTGAAGATCGCTGCCGGTGAGAAGGTCGCCTTCGTCGGCGCCAGTGGTGGCGGCAAGACCAGCCTGGTGCAGATCCTGCTCGGGCTCTATCCCAGCTCTTCCGGCCAGATCCTATTTGACGGCATACCCGTCGAGCAGATTGGTATGGATCGGGTGCGCGACAATGTCGCCACCGTGCTACAACACCCGGCGCTGCTTAACGACAGCGTGCGACTCAACCTGACCCTGGGCAGGGAGATATCGGACCCAGCACTCTGGCAAGCCCTCAAGGTAGCCCAGCTGGATCAGACCATCACTGCCATGCATGAGGGGCTCGACACCCTGATTGGCCGCTTCGGGGTGCGCCTCTCCGGCGGCCAGCGCCAGCGCTTGGCGATCGCCCGCATGGTGCTCAGCGACCCTAAGGTGGTGATCCTCGACGAGGCGACCTCGGCACTGGATACCACCACCGAGGGCAAGTTGCACGCTGCTCTGCAGGCGTTTCTACAGGGCCGCACCACCATCATCATCGCCCACCGTCTGAGTGCGGTTCGCCAGGCCGACCGGGTACTGGTATTCGAAGATGGATGCATCGTAGAACAGGGCCGCCACGAGGAGCTTATCGCGAACGACGGCCTCTACTACTCGCTCTATGGACGCCAGGAAAACACCTGACACCGCACCGACCATCCAACGCCCACCTTCTCCAGCCCAAGCAAAAAAACCAAAAAACGCCAATTAAAGAATCATCAAGGGGAGTCGATACACGGCAAGAGCGTCATTCTTATATACTCAAACCGCATGGAGTCTGGCGGTGATAACACTGCGGGGAAAACCATGTTAATGGTGATCAACAACCTCTCCATTCGACACAAACTCTTCAGTGCCTTTGGCCTTGTCCTTATCGTTCTGGTAATCCAGGGAAGCAGTGCGATCAGCAGCCTTTCGGGCGTGCACGATCAGGTCAACCAGGTAGTCAACCATGCCCAGCCCGCCGTGCTACGCTCGATGGAGATCGCCACCAGCCTGCAGCGCACCAGCTCAGCTCTAGGCTTCTACCTGCTGAGCAAAGAGCCCCAACACAAGGCCGCCTATCAGGAGGGGCTAACCAAGGTCACTGAGTTATTGCAGGCACTGCGAAAGCTTCCGGCCATCCAGAACGACCCAGCCAGCATCCAGCTGGTCGCTGCGATCACATCGGATATCGTCAAATTCAAAGGGTTTCGCGAAAGAATGCTCACCCTGGCCCAGAGTGATAACGAAAACATCCCGGCCATCGCCTACGCCAGCGAACACATCAACCCCATATTTCGTGAAATGATCCAGCAACTCGGCCAGATGATCCTTGCCGAAGAGTCGGAGGATGCCAGCGAAGAGCGCAAGGCATTCCTGGCCGAAATCAATGCCCTCAGATTCAGCTGGGCCAACCTGAATAACGAACTGCGCCTCTATCTTGCGTTCCGCACCTCGTCCGCCCTCGATAACCTGAAGATCTATACCGAAAGGGTGCTCCAACAGACCGAGGCCCTCGCTGAGTCAGGAGATCTGCTCAATTTTGAGCAGGAGGAAGCCTACGCAAACTTCAGCGCTAGTCTGCCAATGTTCCTGGAAAACCTGGAGCAACTGGTGGAACTCCACGGCAGTGACCGCTGGCGTTCCGATGCCTACCTGATACGTTCCAAACTGACCCCCCTGCTGAACCACATCAACAGCTCGATCGAGCAGCTGATCACCCACCAGCGCCAGGCTATCGACACGGCCCAGCAGGAGACCACCACGATCTACGAAGAGAGCCGACTTAGCTTTCTGCTGCTCGGCCTGCTGGTAGTAATCTTGGTAGCGCTACTTGCCTGGTTGCTTGCCAACAACATCACCCGCCCACTAATGCGCGCTGTCGGGATCGCCAACGGCATCGCCAAAGGCAATCTCGATAACCGCATCGATACCAGCCGGCAGGATGAGACCGGTGCTCTGCTCAAATCCCTCAATACCATGCAGGCCGATCTGCGCAAGCGGATCGAACAAGAGCAGCAGATCGCCGCGGAGAATCTGCGCATCCGCTACGCGCTGGACCACGTCTCCAGCCCGGTCACCGTCTCCAATGACCAGAACAAGCTGATCTACATCAATCAAGCCGCAATCAGTCTATTTGAAACCATGGCGCCTCAGCTGCGAGAGCAAGTGCCTGAATTTGACCATCGACAGATGATCGGCAGCTCACTCAGCAGTCTGTTTACCGACTCCGCCCTGGTGAAGGCCTATCAATCCCGCCTCGACACTCAACAGCAGTACGACACCGAAATCACCGGCCACAAGCTGCACCTGATCGCCTCGCCAGTCTACGATGATCAGGGCGAATATCGCGGCCGGGTCACCCAGTGGGTGGACCGAACCGATCAGATCCTGGTCGAAGAGCAGATCGACGCCCTGGTGGAGGCCGCCGGTCGCGGCGATCTGCAGCAGCGCATCGACCTGACCGGCAAAAGCGGTTTCCTGCTGCAACTCGGCACCGGTTTCAACAAACTGATGGAGCAGCTCTCCAACGTTTTCAGCGACATCGAGCGCGCAATGAGCAAGATGGCCAAGGGCGATCTCACCCACTCGATCAACGGCGAATACCAGGGCACATTCGGCACCGTCAAAGAGGACGTAAACCAGACCCTGGACAATCTGCAACAGGTGATCAGGGAACTCCACACCTCCACCGACATGATCGCCGCGCAGTCGGCTGATATCACCCGTGACAACTCGGCACTTTCGAGCCGCACCGAACAGCAGGCCTCCTCCCTGGAAGAGACCGCCTCCAGCATGGAGGAGCTCACCAGCACCGTGCGCAACAACGCCAACAATGCACAACAGGCCAACCAGCTGGCTGCCAGCGCCCGGCAACACGCTGAAGAGGGAGGAAAGGTTGTCAGCGAGGCGATTCAGGCGATGCAGGAGATCAACACCGCCTCCAACCGCATTGCAGAGATTATCGGCGTGATCGACGAGATCGCCTTTCAGACTAACCTGCTGGCACTCAACGCCTCGGTGGAGGCAGCCCGCGCTGGAGAACAGGGCCGAGGATTTGCCGTTGTCGCTATGGAGGTGCGCAACCTTGCCTCCCGCTCTGCTACCGCGGCAAAGGAGATCAAGACGCTGATCCAGGATTCAGTCGAAAAAGTACAGAGTGGTTCTGAACTGGTAAACCGCTCAGGCTCCACGCTGGAAGACATCCTTGGCGGGGTAAAAAAGGTTGGCGACATCATTGCGGAGATCGCCACCGCCAGCCAGCAACAGGCATCGGGAATCGATCAGATTAACCATGCTGTCACCAACATGGACGCCATGACCCAACAGAACGCCTCGCTAGCGGAACAGACATCCAGCGCCTCTGCCGCCATGAAGCAGAAGGCCCTGGATATGCAGCAGCGGATCGGATTCTTCCGCATCCAGTAATCCTGAGGGGGCCGGGTTACACAGGCAAAGGTCGGCGAACCTCACTCGTCAGGGTCCAGCCGTTCCAGGCGTCTGCGATGGAACAGGGAATAGTAGCGAACATCGCCAGTCGCATGGGAGATCCAACCTGACAGAATCACAACCAGGACCACCAGCCAGGGTGCCCACTCAGGCCAGAGCGTCGCCCCATAGAGCAACAACAGCTTCAGCATGATCACATGACCACGCAACTGCAGCAGCCAGATGCCGTTGGCATAGATGAAGAGCAGACTGAGCAACAGGCCGCTGACCAGGGTCAGCCAGAGAAAGGATTTCCATAGATCCCCCTCGGCAGCATAGAAAAAGCCACCGCCGATACCGGCAATGCCAACCAGATGCAGGGTACGCAGCGTGATATTGATCCAGCGATGTCCCGGCAGATAACGCGACTGCGCAGGAAACAGCCAAAATAACCGACTCCCCATGTCAACCTCCCAGAAAAGGGAGCATTGTGCTTGAGCACACGGCAGATGCAAACCGTCCGGCAAGGTTATCCTGCCGCGCCCCTATTTGCTCAGGAGAATCGCCACCCGGCGGTTTTTCGCGCGGGCCTTTTGGCTGCGGCTACGGACCTTAGGACGGGACTCCCCGTAGTGGAAGGTTGCCAGTCTTGCTTGCTCCACCCCCTGTTCGACCAGATAGGCTTTGACCGCCATGGCACGACGCTCAGAGAGCTTCAGATTATATTTTCTGCGCCCCTGATCATCGGCATGGCCTTCAATGCGCACCGATTTCACCCGCTCATCCCGATTAAGGTAATCGGCCAGCTCCTTGAGTAGTGCCTTGGCGGACGCATCCAGATCGTGCAAGTTAAGCGCAAACCGAACCTCGCTATAGCGATAGTCAGCAAACCCCTTCTCCGGCAACGCCTTCAAGCACTTGCGAAACTCCAGATAGGGACGTTGAAAATTGACCGGTGAGAGCCGTAGCTGCACCTGCTTGCGTTTATCATCCCAATCGGTGAAACCAATGCTGCCAATCTGCCCTTTTGCAAGGGATGCAAGCAACCAGGAAGCTGGCTGTCGCTGTAGTAGCACCGGTCTCAACCCAGGCTCAATCTGCAGTGTCTGCACCAGAGGATCAGGCGTGCCCGGCTCCCAGCTGGGGGAGATCTCCCACATCTCTGCACTCCCCTTTCTCGGAACCGGCTGATAGCTGTCGATCAAAAAATGGAACTTCTCACCGGCAATCTGTAGAAAGCGTGCAACTCCAAACCCAGGGATCTCATGTTTCAGTTCACAACTGATCTGGCTGCTGACAAACGCCCACTCCGCATAGTTCACCTCCGCCATATAGATGACATCATCTACCGGCGCGGCATGCGGCCTGCTGACCACAGCAACCAGCAGGATCAGGAGAAACAATCTGTAGAGTGAATTTAGTCGTTGTTGCATCAACTGATGGTGACCTTACATGCATTCCAGCCCTGCTAACCTATATCGGTTAGGGATGCACTTTCTTTATCCGGGCACCAACTCGCACGAAGGGAGAGAGAAACAGCCAGTACGCCAGACTCAGGTGACGCGGCGGAAAAACAACAGCGCCACCAACAGGAACAACAGCGTGGGGAAGGCCGCGGTAAACAGGGCATTGAACTCGTAGACTACGCCAAGGTAAGTGAAGACTCGGTTGAACATGAAGAACAGCGTACCGACCACCGCACCAGTAAAAACCCGCTGACCAATCCCGACACTGCGCAGCGGGCCAAACACGAACGGGATGCTGAGAAACAGCATCACCAGCGTCACTAGCGGCACCACCAGCTTGCTCCAGAACGCCACCTCATACTGGGCCGCACTCAGGCCGTTCTGCTTGAGAAACGCCACATAGGCCCAGAGATCCCAGGCCGGCAGCATATGGGGTTGCACCGTCACCACATCCAACAACTCCGGCTCCAACAGGCCGGGCCAGCGCAGCCCCGCCAGCTTCTGGCTGAAGATCTTCTGCTCCCAGAAGTCACTCTGCGCCAGATCCTGCAACTCCCACTCTCCATCGATCAGCACCGCCCGTCTGGCATGGGTGATGCGCCGCATCGAGTGGTCCGGGTCGTACTCATAAATATAGACATCAGCGAGACTCGAATCGGGCAGAAAAGCGCGGATATTGATATAAGTATCCCCATCCCGGGACCAGAAACCATAGCGCGTCTGCAGCGCGACCTGGCTCGACAACGCTTCCATCTTCATGCGCTGGGCTCGTTGCTCGCTCAACGGTGCCAGCATCTCGCCCACCGCCACCACCACCACCAGCAACACCAGACCGGTCTTCAGCACCGAGCCGACGATACGCGACACTGATACCCCAGCCGCCCGCATCGCGACCAGTTCAGAACTGCTGGCCAGTGACCCCAACCCGATCAGACTGCCAAGCAGGGTGGCAACCGGAAATACCTCATAGGCAAAACGCGGCAGGATCAGCCCCACATAGCTGAACGCCATGGCGGTGGTATAGGCTCCCTTGCCCACCTCCTCGAGCTCATTGACCAAGGAGAAGAAGGCGATCAGCACCAACACCAGGCTGAGTGTCAGCAGCATACCGAAAGCGACCGCACGGCCGATGTAGCGATCGAGCAGATTCATCCTGTCTTACGTCCCCTGAGACGCCGCCGCCAACGTCGATACCAAACCTGCTCCGGCAGCATCAGTGCCAGCGCCAGCAGCGCGGTGCAGACGTGCACCCACCACATGCCGAGCCAGCTAGGGATCTTGCCATCCACCATCCAGTTTTGTGAGGCTCCCTGCAGGCTCAGGTAGAGCGCATAGATCAGAAATGCCAGCAGGATCCGTCCGGACGGACCTTGCCTGGGCAGAGAACGGCTCAGCGGCAGACTCAGTAGAGTAAATACCAACACCGCCAGCACCGGCGCCAGTCGCTTTTGGAATTCGGCACGAAAACGAATCTCATCTGCTGCCAGCAACATCAGCGTTGGCAGACTACTGCGGGAGCGGACGCCCACCGCCGGCGGTGCCTCACCGATACGCAGAGCATAAGAGGCAAATTCACTCACGGTGTAATCGGCCTGCCCAGGCTCTCCCTGGTAGCGAAAGCCCTTCTCCAGCACCAGATAGCGGAAACCGCTCTCTGGATCCACCCGTTGATAGCCTTCAGCCGCGCTGATCACATCAAGATTGCCGTTATGGCGGTGCTGCGCAAAGATCTTGTGCATGCGGCGACCATCTGCAGAAAATGACTCCACATAGAACACCAGGTTGCCACGACTGTACTCATTGAAACGCCCCGGAGAGACCCCCGCCAGGGCGCTCGTCTGTCCTTTTTGGGCCGCAATAATCTCCGCCTTCAGACGAGTCCCCCAAGGTTCCACCACCATCGACAACCAAGCCACCAGCAGCGCCATCGGCACCGCCGCCATCAGGATCGGTCGAAACACCCGCCAGCCACCCACACCGCAGGCCTGCAGCGCGATCATCTCGCTATCCCGATGCATGCGTCCCACCGCATAGAGCACAGCAAAGAAAAAGGCCGGTGGAATCAGCCGTGCCTGAAAACGCACCATCTGCAGACCGAGCAGCTTAAACACCACATCCTGATTAAACTCGCCCACTGCCACCTGCTTGAGAAAGGCGACAAAACTCTGGCTGAGCATAATCAACAGCAGCACCAGCAGGATCGCAAACAGCGCCTTGAACACCTCCAGCAGCAGATAGCGGTCGATTCGGGAAATCACAGGGCGATGGTAAAACGGTAATGATTCGGTAGACTACGCGTCATATTGGCTTTCCGGGATTGGCCCCGCGGGCAATATGCTCAAGGGGGTAGACCAGAGGCTCCCCAAGCCGCCTATCCTACCGGATTCCTCCGCAGGATATGAGCAGAAGACGAACAAATAGAGGCCTGATCCGAATGGAATACAGCATTAAATCGGGAGACCCCACCAAACAGCGTACCGCCTGCCTGGTGATCGGGGTGCACTCACGGCGCCAACTCACCCCACCGGCGAAGCTGATCGACAAAGCCAGCAAAGGCTATCTCAGCCAGCTGCTGAAACGGGGCGAGATGGATGGCGACGCCGGCCAGCAACTGATGCTGTTCGATGTACCCGGTATCCAAGCGGAGCGTCTGCTGTTGGTGGGACTCGGCAAGGCTCGGGAGTTCGACCTGAAGGCCTACCGCAAGACGATCAGCGGTGTGGTCAAAACCCTCGACAAGGGACAGGCCAGCAACGCCATCTGCTGCCTGAGCGACCTGACACTCAACGACGCCTCGCTCTACCAGGCGGTGCGCGATGGGGTGATCGCTGCAGAGGAGGCCCTCTACCACTTCGACCAACTCAAAAGCGACGCCAAAAAGAACCCCCGCCCGCTGAAACGCCTCACCCTCTTCCTCAACGACCGGCGCTACACCAAAAAAGCCCAGCGGGCCCTGGCCCACGGCCAAGCCATCGCCAACGGCATGACCCTTGCCAAAGATCTGGCGAACCTCCCCGGCAACATCTGCACCCCCAGCCACCTCGCCGCGCAGGCCCAAAAACTGGGGCGCGGCAATACCAAGCTGAAGGTGCAGATCCTCGAAGAGAGACGCATGGAAGCGCTCGGCATGGGGGCGCTGCTCTCGGTCAGCCGCGGCAGCCGCCAGCCAGCCAAGCTGATCATCATCGAATATAAGGGCGGCAAGAGCGGCAGCAAGCCGGTGGTGCTGGTCGGCAAAGGGCTCACCTTCGACGCCGGCGGCATCTCCCTCAAGCCTGCCGCCGCGATGGATGAGATGAAGTACGACATGTGCGGCGGCGCCAGCGTCATCGGCACCCTGCAAGCCTGTGCTGAGATGGAGCTGCCGCTGAACGTAATCGGCGTGGTGCCGGCCTCCGAGAACCTGCCCGACGGCGACGCCAACAAACCCGGCGACATCGTCACCAGCATGTCGGGCCAGACCATCGAGGTGCTCAATACCGACGCTGAGGGAAGACTGATCCTGTGCGACGCCCTCACTTACTGCGAACGCTTCAAGCCGGCGGTAATTATCGACATCGCCACCCTCACCGGCGCCTGCATCGTTGCCCTGGGCAAACACACCTCAGGACTGCTGGCCAACAACGATGCCCTGGCCGACGAGGTGCTGGCCGCCGGCACCCATAGCGGTGACCGCGCTTGGCGGCTGCCACTGTGGGACGACTACCAGCCACAGCTCGACAGCAACTTTGCCGACATGGCCAATATCGGCGGAAAAGAGGCGGGCACCATCACCGCCGCCTGCTTTCTCTCGCGCTTCACCAAAAAACTCAAGTGGGCCCACCTCGACATCGCCGGAACTGCCTGGCTGAGCGGCGCCAAAAAAGGCGCCACCGGTCGCCCGGTCCCCCTGTTGAGCCAGTTTCTGCTCAACCGGTGTAAACTGAGTGACTGACAACAGCAGCATTGCCCAATCCGGCCACGCCCATGACCCAGGTTGACTTCTACATCCTCGACGACAAGGCGCGCATCAACCGCTACAGCCTCGCCTGCCGGCTAACCGAGAAGATCTACCATCAGGGGCGCCGGGTTTTTATCCACACCGTTTCAGCCGACGAGGCACGCCACATGGAACGCCTGCTTTGGACCTTCCGCCAAGGCAGCTTCATCCCCCACGGCCTGCTCGGCAGCGCCGATGCCACCACCACGCCGGTAATCATCGGCAGCAGCGGCGATGCCGGCGAAGAGCAGGATGTGCTGATTAACCTGGCACCCGAGGTGCCCAACTTCTTCAGCCGCTTTTCACGGGTTGCCGAGCTGATCGACCGCGAACCCGAAGTAAAACGCAGTGGCCGGGAGCGATTTCGCTTCTACCGCAATCGGGGCTACCCCATGAACACCCATAATATCGACTTATGAACGACCAGAACCAGGATATTCCCCTGCTGAGCGATGTGGTGGAGCCGGAGACACTCCCCACCGAGCCGCCCCGGCTGGAGCAGAAAGCTACCACCGCCGAAGAGGCGGGGCCGCTGGGGCTGCCCGGCAACCCCACCCTGGTCGCTATCATTCGCGAGGGAGTCACATCACAGCTGATCCGGGAGTTGCGCCCGATTGTGCAGAATGCCATCGACGAGTCGATCGACATGGCGCTGGAAGAGGCGCGACGCATCCTCCACGAAGAGCTCGACACAAATCTGGAACAGCGCCTGCGCGAGCTAATCGAAGAGAAGATGGAGGAGCAGTTCAGTCGTCCAGAAGAGGACGAGAAAATCTGACTCGCCGGACCCCCAGAGCCAGGACCAGCGTGAAAAAACAGGAGATCATCGACGCCCTCGGTCTGGAGCCTCATCTGGAGGGTGGTTACTTCCGCCGCAGCTACCAGTCAGCCGGTGAGATCCAGACCCCCAACGGCCCGCGCCACCGTCTCACTTCAATCTACTACCTGCTCACCGACGACGCCCCTGTCGGGCATCTGCACCGCAATCGCTCCAACATCCTCCACTACTTCCACGCCGGTGCACCTCTGCGCTACACTCTCATCCAGCCGGATGGCCGGCTTGAGCAGCGAATTATGGGTACAGAGGTCAGCGCTGGTCAAACACCGCAGCTAATCGTCGAAGGTGGTTGCTGGAAAGCATCGGAGTTGATCGATGGCGAGTTCGCCCTGATCAGCGAGGCGGTCTCCCCCGGCTTCGACTATGCCGACATGGAGCTGGCCCGAGCCGAGGCGATCCGGCAGCGCTTCCCTGACTTGTGGGAACAGGTCCGCCACCTGATCAAAGCGTAGGAGCACTGCTTGCAGTGCGAAGCAAGCATCCGCTGGCACCCCCAGCATCGCGCCGCTAGCGGCGCTCCTACAGGCCCATTTCGAGATCACTCCAGCGGCAGACTCTGCATCGCCAGATAGCCGGGCCGCCCCGTCACCTCACCCCAGCCGACCTGATGGCGCGGCAGCTTTTCCCGATCGAGGGCATCATAGAGCTCCCCCAGCGTCAGGGGTTCATCACTAGAGCCTTTCCACATCACCAGCAGCTTCTCCATCAGCGACAGCTGGCTCAGCCCCTCGCACTCGGCCCGCAACGAATAGATGTGCCCATTGGGCAGCAGGTGACGACTCTCGGAGAAGATGAACTCGTGCAGATTATCCAGACTGATGCCGGGCTGGCCGATCAACTCATCGGCGGTCGGCAGGGTGGTGGGCAGCTGCACAACCCCGCTCTCCACCCCCTGCAGCACCGGCAGGAAGGCCGAGCGGCCCCGCGTGTCACTGGCAAAGCGCAAGCCCTGCCCGGCTTGCCACGCCAGCAGATGGGGATTGAGCTGCCAGCCCGGCGCGGCGCTGATCTGTGCCGCCTCACCCGTGATGTCTCGCAACACCTTGGCGGCACGATCCATCTGCTGCCGGGTCCAGCCAGCATCCGCATCGGCGGCATCCGCCAGCCACGCCAAGCGGTCATCACAGGCGATACCCACCTCATGCCCCGCCGCAGAGACAGAACGGATCAGATCCGCTGCCCTGTTGGCAATCACCGGCGGGGACGTAAACAGCCGGGCCAAACCGACCTTGGGCAGGTCGAGCGGGGCGGTACGTCGCCGATACCCCCATTGTTGCGGGTTGAACCACCGACCCCCTCCAACACTCGCACGGTCGGCGCCTAGTGAGAAAAAGAAACTGGCTCGCAGCTGATACTCATCGAATAACTTAAGCAGGCGTGGCACACCCTCCAGCGCGCCCTGCAGGGTCGCCACCTCGACTCTCAGGCCAATCTTCATGCACGGCTCTCCTGATCGAGAAACCGGCAGAGCAGGCCCAGCTCGGCCCCCTGCCCCGCCTCCAGCGGCAGCTGTACCCGCACCTTGTACCCCCCCCCCGGCGCTTCCTGCATCGGCCCACCATCCAGGTCGGTCATCTCCTCGAGTCGAAACCGCTGGTTACCCTGCGGGGTGAGCAACTCCACCTCATCCCCCAGTCGCAGTTTATTTTTGATGTCGAGCTCGACCCAACCATCAGTCGCCCCTCCGATCACCTCGGCGACAAACTGCTGGCGCGTTGTCTGGGAGCTGCCGAAGCGGTAGTTCTGCAGCTCCTGGCTCTCATGGCGCTGGTAGAAGCCGTCAGTGTAGCCACGGTTGGCGAGACTCTCCAGATCGGCCATCAGCTCAGGGCGGAATGGGCGGCCAGCGACGGCGTCATCGATCGCCTGACGGTAGACTTGGGTAGTGCGGGCGGTGTAGTAGTGGGACTTGGTGCGCCCCTCGATCTTCAGGCAGTCGATACCGATCTCCACCAGCCGCTGCACGTGCTCCACCGCGCGCAGATCCCTGGAGTTCATGATGTAGGTGCCGTGTTCATCCTCGAACACCGGCATCAGCTCGCCGGGGCGGCCCGGCTCCTCCAGATAGTAGATGCCATCCGCCGACGGGTGACGCGGCTGGCTAGTATCGGAGAGGCTCGGCGCGGCCACCGGCTGGCCCACCCCATACTCCCAGCGACAGGCGTTGGTGCAGGTGCCCTGGTTGGCATCGCGGTGGTTGAAGTAGCCGGAAAGCAGACAGCGCCCAGAGTAGGCGATGCAGAGCGCGCCATGCACGAAGACCTCGATTTCCATCTCGGGGCACGCCTGGCGGATCTCCGCCACATCCTCCAGCGACAGCTCCCGGGAGAGGATCACCCGGCTCAGCCCCTGCTGCTGCCAGAAGCGCACCGCCGCTGCATTCATGGTGTTGGCCTGCACCGAGAGGTGGATCGGCATCTCTGGCCAGCGCTCGCGCACCAGCAGGATCAAGCCGGGGTCGGACATGATCAGCGCATCTGGCCCCATCGCCACCACCGGTTCCATGTCGTCGATGAAGGTCTTCAGCTTGGCGCCGTGAGGCATGATATTGGCGGCGAGAAAGAACTGCTTGCCCAACGCGTGAGCCTCGTCGATGCCGATCTGCAGATTCTCCGGGCGGAAGTCGTTGTTGCGCACCCGCAGGCTGTAGCGCGGCAGGCCAGCGTAAACCGCATCGGCGCCGTAGGCGAAGGCGTAGCGCTGGTTCTTGATGGTCCCCGCCGGGGAGAGTAGTTCAGGTCGCTTCATGGATAAAAGGGTCGTGCCGATAAAGCGGCGCAGCATAGCACAGCGCCAGATCGGCAGGCTCCCTGGCTCAATGCAACTCCACTTCCAATGAGTGGGTCATCGTGCCGGTAAAAAAATTGTCCCGCTGAATCTCGACCTGCACCCGCTCTCCCGGGCTGTGCTCCATCAGCACAAAGCGAATGTCGGCATAGCTCGCCACCGGCTGTCCGGCGACACTGAGCAGCCGGTCGTCCTCTTGCACACCCGCCGCCTCTGCGCCGCTGCCATCAGAGAAGCCGCTGATCCTGACCGGTGACTCCTCGGTATCAAGATAGACACCCAGCAGACCACTGCGCGGCAGGGTCTGCTTGCGGGTCACCAGCATGTAGTCGCCCATTGTGGGATCGACGCCCGCCTCACCCAGCGGCAGCACCAGCGCCAAATCGCCGTCGATGCGTCGCTTCAGACGATTCGGGATGCCTGAGCCGTAGATGATATGCCCGGCCCCCGCCAGCACCACCATGCGGCTGCCAGGATGCGCGTTGAGCCAGCGAGCTGCGCACTCGGCCATGCCCTCATCCCACAACAGCTGCACCTCATAGAAGTGGTCGAAGTTGCGCTTTTCGGGATGGGCGTGATGCTGGAATATCTCATTCAGGCGAGCCTTGTAAGCATCGTCGCTGCGGTCGATCTGCTGTGGAATCCGGCTACGATCCACCTCGCCCAGGCTCTCTATGCCGCCTTTGGAGACCTTGCCGGTCAGCTCAGCCTCCAGATTGAGCGCGATCAGCGGGATGCCCTTCTCCCGCGCGAACTGGAAGATTGGTCGGTAGAGGCGGTAGTCGTAGCGCCAGCGTTCAAAATATTCGCTCTCCCGCACCAGGCCCTGCTCGTCAATCTCGCCAGCGATGAAACGATCCAGCACCGCCTGGAACGGCTGCTGGAAAAACTCCAGGCCGATCGCCATATCGGGGTTCTGCGCATACATCCCCTTGATCACCTCCAGCTGTGCCAGATGGTGATCGTAGCGGTCGTGGGTCTCGCCGACCAACACCACGCGCCGATCCCGCAGCTTCTCCAGCAACCCCGTCATGTCATCCAGAGCGGCCAGATCGAGCACACCGGCGCTGGTTGTCTGATCGCTCTCACTGCTCTCCTGTGCCTGCAAAGCAGTGCTCATCACTATCAAACCGAACACCAGCACTCTCACCATCTTCATAAACATCATTTGTCCTTCGACTGTTGCAACCCTTTAGTTTCGCGGTAATCTTCCAAGCCTGACTCACCACATGGGCTCTCCGACCTTGAAAAAACATCTCTGTTCCCTGCTTATCCTGCTGTTCTCGGCCAGCTGGGTTGAGGCCGCTATCATCGACCATCAGATAGAGATCCAACTCGATCCGGCAAGCGGCAGCTTGCAAGTCAGAGACCAGATCACCCTGCCCGCAGGCGTCGCCGCCGAATTCATCCTGCATGGGGCGTTGCAGGTGGAGATTCTAACCCCCGGCGCGACACTCTCCCAGCTCAGCAGCCAAGAGGGCGAGCTGCCGCTGACCCACTACCGGGTCAGCCTGCCGGAGAAACAGCGCCGTTTCACCCTCAAATATTCGGGGAAGATCGTGCACGACTTCAGCCAGCTGCAGGAGAGCCCAGGGCGTTCCCGCCAGCAGATGCGCGGCACCATCTCCGAGGACGGAGTCTTCCTCGACAACGGGGTCGCCTGGTATCCACTGTTTGGCGATCAACTGCAGAGCTTTTCCCTCCAGGTGGAGCTGCCCGACGGCTGGCTGGCGGTGAGCCAGGGCAACGGGCCTGAGACCAACGCAGAGAGGCAGATCCGCTGGCAGGCCAGCCAACCGCAAGACGACATCTACCTGATCGCCGCCCCTTTTCAGCTCTACCGAGAGCAGTCGCAGGGTGTTGAGGCCCAAGTCTATCTGCGCCAGCCCAACGCGGCGCTAGCACAGCGCTATCTCGAGGCGACACATCGCTATCTGGCGCTCTACAGTGAGCTACTCGGCCCCTACCCCTACCGCAAGTTCGCCCTGGTGGAGAACTTCTGGGAGAGCGGCTACGGCATGCCGTCGTTCACCCTGCTTGGGCCGCGGGTAATCCGCCTGCCGTTCATCATCCACACCTCCTACCCCCACGAGATCCTACACAACTGGTGGGGCAACGGCGTCTATGTGGAGTATGCCGGCGGCAACTGGAGCGAGGGACTAACCAGCTATCTGGCCGACCACGCCCTCAAGGAGCTGCACGGCAAAGGGGCCGAATACCGCCGCGCGGGGCTGCTGCGCTATGCCGACTTTGTGCGTTCCGGCAACGACTTCCCGCTCAGCCAGTTCCGCTCCCGCCACTCTGGGGCGAGCCAAGCGGTCGGCTACGACAAGAGCCTGATGCTGTTTCACATGCTGCGACGCAGCCTGGGTGACCACTCCTTCATCGAAGGGCTGCGCCGCTTCTATACCGACAACCGCTTTAAACAGGCCGGATACCAAGAGCTAAAACAGGCCTTCGAGAGTGTCAGCAAGCGGGATCTGGGGGAGTTTTTCGAGCAGTGGACCGGCCGTACCGGTGCCCCGCGGCTTGAGCTGCGCGATCTACAGCTCAGCTCTCAGAAGAACGGTAGCTACCTTCTCCAGGGGAAGGTTGTCCAGACCCAGCCAGAGCCGCTCTTCATCCTAGAGGCACCTATCCTGACCCATTTTGCCGACGGCGGCTCACGCCGCACCCGGCTGCTGATGAAACAGCGTGAGCAAGCATTTGAGCTCAAGCTCAGGCAACCACCGGTGCAGGTCGACCTGGATCCCTGGTATGACCTGTTTCGCCAGATCCTACCCGGTGAGGCACCACAGACCCTGAGCAAACTGTTCGGCAGTGAGGAGGCTCTGATCGTGCTTCCTGCCAACGCCCCGCAGTCGCTCAAATCTGCCTACCGGCAGCTCGCACAGCAGTGGGCAGCGGGCTATCCCGACATCGAGATCATTGCTGACGAGCAACTCACCACTCTGCCTAAGGATCGCCCTGTCTGGCTGCTGGGCTGGCACAACCGCTTCCTGCCACAGCTCAAGGCGCTGCTGCCAGCGGGACAGGCGCAGCTCAGCGATAACACAATCCGGCTGCAGTCAGAGCGCCTGCCCCGCGCCGGCAGCAGCCTTGCGCTGGCCTGCGCCACTCCGCAAGGCGGCACGATCGGCTGGGTTGCCAGCGACAATAGCAAGGCACTGGCCGGTCTAGCCCGCAAGCTGCCCCACTACGGCCGCTACAGCTTCGTCGGTTTCACCGGCAGCACGCCAGACAATCACCTCAAGGGGCAGTGGCAGGTTACAGACTCACCGCTAACGGTTATGCTCACCCCCGATGCCGCTGTGCACCACACTGCAGGGCCGCCAGCGTTGCTCGATCGATTGAAAAACAGACCCACAAAGTAGGCTCCTACCGCTGCGCTACACCCACCAACTTTGGAAGGAACCAAGATGATCAGAATTGCCACCTTTAACATCGAGAACCTCGATGGCAACCCGGATCAGCACAACCCGCAACTGGAAGCGCGCATCCCGGTCCTGAGGAGTAGCCTGAAACGTCTGCAGGCCGACATCCTCTGCCTGCAGGAGGTACACGGACAGGAGCTGCCAGGGCACACTGCGCATGATCCAAAACGCAACCTCTCCGCCCTCGACCGAGTGCTCGAGGGGACCGACTACGCCGGCTACGAGCGGGCCTTCACCCGAACCAGCAACGATGCTCCATATAACAAGCGCAACCTGGTGATCCTGTCGCGTTTCCCGATCACCCAGGTCCAGCAATATCGCAACGACCACATCGACAAACTGCAGTACCGCAAGGTCACTGCCCTACCCCCCGAACCAGAGGCCAGGGATCTACGATGGGAACGGCCGATCCTACATGCACAGATCGAGGTGCCCGAACTGGGCCAGCTGCACCTGATCAATCTGCATCTGAAATCCCGCCTGGCAACTAAAATCACGAATCAGACAGAAGGCTACTACGGCTGGAAGAGCGCAGCCGCCTGGGCCGAGGGCTACTTCCTCTCCTCGATCAAGCGGGTCGGACAAGCCCTGGAGACCAGAATCTTGCTCGACAAGCTGTTCGATCAGGAGCCGGCGGCCAACATCCTGGTCTGCGGCGATTTCAACGCAGAGCCAGGCGAGGTGCCAGTGGAGGCGATCGCCGGGCGGGTGGAGAACACCAACAACCCCGAGCTGCGTTCACGGGTGCTGATACCCTGCAGCCGCTCGATCCCCGACTCGGTACGATTCAGCCACTACCATCACGGCCAGGGCAACCTGCTCGACCACATGCTGATCTCCCAGTCCCTGCTGCCCCACTTCCAGGGCACCGAGATCCACAACGAAAACCTGCATGACGAGAGCCTGCCAGCCAGTAGCGACAGGAAATTTCCCGAATCGGATCATGCGGGGTTTGTTGCTGCCTTCGACTATTAAGAATCGACCCTGTTCCTGGCTAAAAAGGCCGCTGAAGAAACCACCCGTGGTAGCAGTCGATCCGACTTGGAAGGCAGCAACGACCGCAGGGGGTATCGAGATGGCGTATCTCGTCCAGATGCTAAGCCGCCGACACATCCAGTAACCTGCGGCTAAAGAGACTATCCGCAGAGGTCGTCACTAGCAGACACTCTTGTGCCCGTGTCATACCCACATAGAGCAGGCGGGCGTTCTGTGGTTGCCCCACCTGTTCGTCACCCAACTGGCCGATCCCCAACATGATGACGCGGGGAAACTCCAGCCCCTTACTGCTATGAATGGTCAGTACCGTAACCCGGTCGTCGCCCGGATCGTAGGTGCTCTTATACTGTTTGCTGCCCAGCCAGACGTGGGGGATGTCGGCCACCCGCAATTGTGCCGCCACCCCATGTCCCTGGTTCCCCGCAGCATACAGCACTGCCATATCGCGCCAGGGTACACCCTGCTGATGCCATTTTTTCAGACACTTGAGCGTGTAGTGGATCTCATCCGGCAGGCTGTCGAACCGGCGCACCACCGGCTCCGGTCCACTATTGCCTGCCGCCTCGGGCTCGATCAGGGGGATGTGGTCATCGTCTGCACTTTTCGGATCGAGGTAGTGGCTGGCGAAAGCGTAAGCAAAGCGGAGAATCTCACGAGTATTGCGGTAGTTGAGGCGTAAAATTGTGGTGCGTCCTTTTGCCTGGATGCCCACGCTGGAAAGACTGAAACCGAGGCCGGAGCCCTTTTTGTAGATCGACTGGGCATCGTCGTAGAGCAGCAACAGGGAGTTCCTTTCGGGGTCGACCATCTGTACCACGAGCTTCAGCCACTCCTCCTCAAAATCGTGGCCTTCATCGATCAACAGGGCACCGTACTGCCCCCTGGGGATATATCCTTTGTCGACCGCGTCGATCACGCTCTCCACCTCGCGCTCCCAGAAGGGCCTGTCCGACTCCAGCAGCTCCACATGGTAGCTCTTGAGTTGCTGGCCACACCAATCATGGAAGTGGTAGACCTGCACCTGCCCGCCAATCCCCTTGGCAGAGATAAAGGCTCTCAATTTGGCTGCGAGGGTAATGTTGAAGCAAAGTACCAGGATCGGCTTGCTCATCACCTGCGCCAAGTGCAAACAGCGATAACCCAGGATTAAGGTCTTGCCTGAACCCGCCACCCCGTGGATCACCCGGTGCCCCTCGCCCAAGCTGCGCGCCAACTGCTCCTGCTGGATATCCATGATCTTCACGATATCGGGCAGGGTCTGTTCCAGTGGTTGCGACTCCTCGTCCCCTTCGGTAAATAGGTCAGCCTGGCCACAGTCATCAATACGGATCTCAGGAAATAGGTGCCAGCGGATGCGGTCAATCTGCGGCAGGATTAGGGTGCCGCCAAACTGATAGTGGAACATTCCCCATAACTGTTCCTGGAATTTTTCGGCATCGGCGCTTTCGGTGATCTCGTCCTTGTAGATCATCAGATGATCCGGCAACAGCCCCTCGCGCATATCATCGGGGATTGCCTTCTCGATCTGCCTTCGGGTGATATTGGTGAACACAACACCCCAGCCATAAGGCATGATCAGATTGCCCTTATAGGCATCTGATGACTGACAGAGTTGAGAGTCGTGCGACAGCATCGCTACCACGTTATAAGTGTACTGCCGGGCCTGTTCCAAAGGATGTGGCTTGGTAACCAAACCAGCGTTTGTCAGCAAAGTCACATCAGATTTGCTGATCTTCTTCAGGGTCGCGGGCTTCCAGTCCTTCACCTCCAGAAACAACAACCCCCGCGAAGGATGTAAGATGATGAAATCGGGATAGCGACGCTTCTTGCCAACGGGAATGTCGTACCAAACCAGATAATCATCTTCCAGCAGATTCTGTAGGCGCCGTGCCACGCGCTTTTCCCCGGAGGTCATACGACCGAGGAGTTGCCGGTTCAGCGGGGGGATGATCTCTGCCATAGGTTGCCGCTATCCTCTTATTTTCAGTGCCCAATGATTCAGAAGTTCGAAACTCCCCTTCTTCCCGCTCATCCTTCTACCACTTCTCCCGGTGCAACCACCCCACGCAGACGCGCAAAGGGGCGCATTCCCTCTGTGGCATCAAAGTCTGCATAGTCGGGGTTGTTCGCCTGAAGATAGTAGTCACCATCGCCGCGTTTTCGCACCACTCGCAGGACATATTGGTCGTCGCCGCTCGCATCCTGTCGCTCTACAGCCATGATCTGGTTGCTGATCGAGCCAGCTTGGTCGGCGCTGACTAGCTCCAGCAACAGATAATCGCCATCGCGGATCGGGTTCTTGCCGCCGTCCATGGAGTTACCCGAGGCGCGGGCGATGAAGTGGCGGGAAGGATCGGCACGATAGTGCGTGGGGATTTTCACCAGGGTCTCGTTTTCGCCATCTGCGTCTTTGAAATGGCCGCAGGCGATCTTGAGGCTGGGGAAGAGTGGGAGCTCGTCCCAGACCACACCGGCCTCCACAGAGGCAGTTGGCGTCTTTACCTCGCTGGCTTTTGCGCCCTCCTGCTCCCGGTCCATATACATGGCCAGCTTGTAGTTCGCCAACTCCTGGACCATGGCGTGGAACAGATCACGATCTTCGACCGTCAGTTCAAAATTAGGCTTCAATCGATCCGCGTCCAGTTCAAAAAATGGCTTGCCCTGTTTCTTATTGCCGCCCACAAAGGCATTCACTGGATTGGAGTTCCAGTAAGTCAGCCATTGGCCAGATTTGGAAGCGAGAACCGCGGCTAGATTCTGAAAACGTGCTGGCAAATCCTTCCTCATCAATGGCGGGCGATGCAACAGAATCTCGGCGGAACGGATCGCCAGATTCTGGGTGGTCTGCGGGTGGATGAAGCCATCGAGCTCCAGTAGCGCCTCCAGCAGTACCATTTTGTACGACTTGGCCATGGCGGCCTTTTCGACTTCAAGGAAGTAGGGGCGATGGCGCTGCAGCACCCTTTGCTGTGCTTCGTCCAGCCCTCCACGATCTGCGACCAAGTCAAACCATGAACCAAATCTGCTCCTGATGTGTGTAAAGTTCACCCCGGCACGATACATCTCAACCGCACTCGGCTGCCGCTGCTCCACTGACTTCAGCAGCTCGTAGATATCAACAATCCCTTTGGGCAGAGTCTTGATCACTTCGTTTAGAAAGTCGATCACACCCAACTCATAGTTGGCATAACAGCCCTTGGGCAGTGGCAGATTGCCATTCTGTTGCCGCCGCAGAAATTCACGCAGGGAGGAGACTCCAAATAGGGACTCCGGCTTGTTCAGAAACGCCTTGTGATTACCGATGAAATCCAGTACCCGCAGATGATCCTTGCCGGGATGCAGCCGCAGGCCGCGTCCCAACTGCTGCAGGAACAGGATCTTCGACTCCGTCGGTCTGAGCATCATCACCGTATCGATAGCGGGCAGGTCGGTGCCCTCGTTGAACAGATCGACCGAGAAGATCACCTCCAGACTACCAGCCTCCAGTTGCTTTAATGCCGCATTACGCGGCATTGCCGACTTGGCGTGCACCGCCGCCGCTCGGATACCCGCACGAGAGAAATAGTCGGCCATAAACTCTGCGTGAGTACGAGAGACGCAGAATGCCAGGGTGCGACTCTGGCGTAGTTCCCGCCACACAGAAAGCGCATGTTTGGCGCGGGCGCGGGTCGCGAGTTTGTTGCTCAGATCACTGGGATCAAAGCGCCCGTTGCGCCAAGGGATCTCCGTATAATCGACGGCTTGGTCATGGATGCCGTGGTAGTGAAACGGACACAGCAGATCTGCGTTGATGCCCTCGACGAAATTCCGCTCAAACACCAGATTGTCATCACACAACGAAAGGATATCCGCCTGATCTGTGCGCTCCGGCGTGGCCGTCAGGCCGAGCATGAAACGAGGTTGGAAATAGTTGATCAAGCGACGATAGGTAGTGGAATCGGCATGATGAAACTCATCCACCACGAGATAATCAAAGCAGTCCGGCGCAAACTGCTGCAGGTGTTCATCCCGTCCCAGGGTCTGGACCGAGGCAAAGACAAAATCTGCCTCCCCCTCCTTCGCCTTGCCGGTGTAGTAACCGATGCTCGCGTCGAGGTGAATGCGGGAGAAGGTTGCTTCCGACTGCATCAGAATCTCTTCCCGGTGGGCAACGAATAGCACCCGCCTGGCCTTCACCTGCTGCACATCAAAGGCCGCCAGCCAAGTCTTGCCCAGACCAGTGGCCAACACCACCAACCCGCGCCGATAACCGGCACTCCGGGTGGCCTGTAATGCCAGCAGCGCCTCGGCCTGGATCTCGGTTGGCGTGGCTGGCAGCGGTTCCTCTTCCGGCTCACCGCTGACCATCTGCAATGACACCTTGCGCCGTGCTGCATAGCCGTCGATCCAGGCATGACAGAGTGGAAACACCCGCGAGTCGGAGAACAGCAACTCAAACTTGCCGATGATCTCCAGAAACTTCGCCGAATCCGCCGGGTAATCCACCCGTAGATTCCACTCCAGACCACGGGTCAGCGCCATGTTGGAGATATTGCTGGAGCCGACAAAGGCGCAACCAGCAAAGAGATCTTCACCGTTGCGACGCAGGAAGATATAGGACTTGATGTGAAAACTAGGATCGCCAGCCGTTGAGAACAATCGAACATCCGCGCCACGTTCCGCCAGCAGCATCAATCGCCGCAGCGCCTGGGGCTCGGTCACATCCAGATAGTCGGAGGTCAGTACCCGGATCACGGCGCGGCGATCCATCGCATCCTTCAGCGCATCGAAGATAAGTTCCAGGCCACTCTGGCGGATAAAGGCTACGGTGATATCGATCTCCGTAGCCTGGTTGATGGCACCAAGTAACTGTGGAAGAAACGGGTCTGATTTTCCGCCGGTGACTAACGCTCCATCTGATTGTTTTATTAATGCTGTCATCTATGCGGAAAGTCAGCTTATATTGCGCCCAGAGTGAAATTCATCATCAACCTTTATTAAGATACCAGGATTCCATTCAACCATCGTTCCAACTCCCATCCCGGCCTGCGGTCAGCCGTAACCCACAGATCCTTTATCTCTAACTTTTCTACCTCATCCACCAACGCCCTTATCTCTGTCTCATCTAGATCAGTGAATCAGCGGCCCTGTTTTTTATATTCACCACAACTAGCTTGAAAAACACCGCTACCCGATCCTACCGCAGGTTGCTTAAATCCAGGCAGTGAATTCACTTATCTATTGCGGATCACTATTCAAACAAATGGAGCCACCTCTTTACAAGATAGTGGCATCGGTTTTACCAAACAGTAGTGTCTATGTGCAGCTATTGGATCTTTCGCTCTTGATCCTCATCGTGTGGTCGACCGCACGTTTTAAATTTCAAAGCCTTCGCTCCCTGCTCTTGATGGGCCTTTAATCAACGGCTAACCGTATCAACATACCCCTTATGATTTCACCTATCCCGTACTGGTCATTCCTTTTTTCCGAAACTGTACCGCTTGGCGTCGTTTCTCTTCCAAGGCAGAAGACGGCAGTTAGCGTGCATCTATCTTGTCCATACATGTCATGGCCAAGTTAACAGATAAGATGAATTAAGGTCTCTGTCGGGAAAATATATGTGATTTGCCACACTTTAGTGTGGCATATAACCTATTGATTTTATAGGTCTTTTATTAGAACATCCCTTTCGTTTCTAGGGGGGATGTTCCTTGGCTTATTCTGGAATTGTTGTGTGTGACCAGTCGCATGCCCCCGCTTGGAATAGGTGACGCAGGTAGATGAGTGAGCGTTTCAGCGGCGTCCACCGTCAGCGGAGCGGAGAGGTTTTCATGCAGAGCCTCTTTGACGTGCCAGGCCTTGGTGGTCTTCATTCATGATCGGGTCAAGCAGTACAACATGGCACCCTAGCACTTCGAGGTGAATCCTTTCTGCGGGCGAGCCCAGGGAACCGTGACCTGTGTTGTCTTACCGCACTGTTTAAATACACCCGCGGAAGATCGGCCGGCTTCATTGAGATATTCGTTAAATTCAGGTTGTCTTGGCTATTTATGCCAGTTACCTGAAGATTCTATGAAAATCGTTATGCCCAGCTTGGTAGCTACAAATAGATTCGATAGGCAAAAACAATGAAAGAAAAACTGATTATATCAACACTTGTATCTGCTTCACTGACACCTTCATTGTTGTTTGCGGATGAGCCAACCACTATTGATGAGACAGCAAACAAAATTATTATTAATGAAGGAGAAATAAAAAACCGGAATATTGAAAATATTAAAGATGTCTTAGACACCACAAGCGGAGTCGAAACAGATGGCCAAAGCTTAAGTGTTCGTGGTGTAGGGAGTGATGGGCGAGGGATAGCGGTCACTGATGACGGGGTCAGTTTGACAGATGTTTCTGGTGCTTTTTCTACCGATATCGACACCAGTGAACTTGAAAAGCTCATCGTCTACAAAGGTCCTGGATCAATATACTCTGTAAATGGCACAGGCGGAGTCTTAAAGGCGAAATCGAAATCTGTTTTTAAAATGGATAACAACATCAAGGCCACTATTGGAAGTTATGGATATAAATATCTAAAATTAAACGCACACACCTACTTTGATGTCGATAGTTTGATTAATTTTACATACTCAAGGAAGGAGGATGATAATGATTATAAAGATCATTCACAGCAGCGCGACAACCGCTATACGTTAAAATTTGGCCGGATCATAAGTGACACCTCATCTGTTGAAGTCAGCTTTAAATACAATGATTCGTTTAAAGAAAAAATACAGTCAATTACTGATTCGGGTTTTATGGATTACCTGAATGGAAATACCGTCCAGAATGATGGTCTATGGGTCTTCAATTCCAGAGACACGCAGACAAAGACCGCTGATTTTAAGTACAGAAAATATATTAACAATGATCTATTCAAAGTAAGTGCTTTTTTCAGCACAAAAAACTCTACGTATTACAATAACGGAAAAATCAATGTTAATAACGATAACTATAATGCGGGGATAGATGTTGAGTACGATAAGGCAATAGGCTCGCATGAATTGCTATTTGGCTTATCGTATAAGAAGGATGAGATGCGTGATAATTATCAGTATAAATATACTGATATCACCACAGGATCAGGGGGCTTAATTACATCTGTTTATGGCACTACACCTGGTGATGTGCTCTCCGTATCTAATAGCAGCAATTATCTGCTTGGAGCCTATGCCAAGGATGATTGGCAAATAAATAATAAAATTAAATTGGAGGCTAGCCTACGCATCGATAGCGTGAATTTTGATGTGGATTCCACAGAATACTGGAAATACAACGGTACAACAGAGAAATATTCACCACTACCAGGCGATATTCAGCAGGTTTCACAACGAAACACGCTTGTTACTCCAAGGGTAGCGCTGATATATGGGCTGAACAGCACTACTAATGCTTATATATCCATTGCTCAGGGCGAAAGAAGTATTAATGATAGGCAACTGTTGGTCAATATAAAGAATGATAAATCTACAGATATCGATCCCGCCAAGTCGGTGAATTATGAATTTGGACTGAAGCATAGCAGCGATAACCTGGTGGCGGACGTGTCGATTTATCGTAATATCATCAGTGATGAGATTATTGAGGTAAAAGACCCCACTATTGCCCTGAAGTACTATGAAAATGCGGGTAAAGTTGACAAGAAGGGGCTTGAGCTAGGCCTCAAATATTCATTCAATGACTTCTATTATGTTGGCGCTAACTATAGTTACATGGATTATAAATATGTGACTTACATGACATCAACGGGCGACTTCTCTGGCAATACACTGCGTTCGATACCGGATTATAGATATGCACTCTATGCGGGACTTAAGAATCCAGTAAAAAAATTGAGCGCAAGAATCGAGATTGTAACATCAGGCTCTTTCTATACGGACGACGACAACACAAGAACGTATAAAGGATACAGTGGTGTTACAAATGCGGTATTTGGGTGGGAACCATGGCCAAACCATAAACTGATGTTTAATGTGAATAATCTCTTTGACAAACGATATGCTACAGATGCCTCATATTCTGCGACCACTGGCTTAACCACATATACGACTGCAGAACCAAGAACACTGAAATTGTCATACATATACAAATTTTAGGAGTGAATGATGAGAAACACCTTAACAGCAGCTCTATTGATTCTGTCTTCTCCGTTCGCTCTCGCAAGCGATGGTGAATCAATATACAAGCAGATCTGCTCACATTGCCATGTTATGCAAATGGGCTGGGAAATAAAGGATAAGACGACGCTTAAGGCGCCGCCATTTCCAGGCGTTACCAAGATGGTTCGGCGAATATACAACAATGAACAACAGTTTGTTGAATTTGTAAGTAATTACATTAAAAAACCAACAAGAATTAGGTCAAGAACAAAGGATGCTGTTATCGACCGATTTGGCCTTATGCCGAATATCGGCGCGAATATAAGCAATGAGGAGCGGAAAACCGTTGCTAAATGGATGTTTAACAATGTAGGGAGAAATTGAGTACATTTTTGTAAATGGCGTCAGTTAGGGTCGTCTCGCCACTATAGTCATGCCAGTGCTCGATGAGGAGCTGACTGGCGATGAGTGTTGATCTCCTGCCGTTGTGATGATCCCAAAAGAGCTGGTAAAGGAATGTTCCAGGGGCCACGTCATATAGAATTTGGCAATGAGTTCCTGTAATCTGCACGCCCGCCGATGAGGCGGTTCAGGCCATGAACAGCAGCTGCATGAGACGATCCTATGGGCTTTGCCTCCTTGGGCTTATCTGCCCCTCTTCTTGAAGCCGTAGCCGAGCAGGGCTACAAAACTCCTTCGCCCATTCAGGCCCAGGCAATACCTGCTGTAATCAAAGGCAGGGATGTGATGGCGGCAGCCCAGACCGGCACGGGCAAGACTGCGGGTTTTACGCTCCCTATATTAGAACGGTTATCGAAAGATGGGCGCGCTCAGGCCAATCAGGTGCGCTCCCTCATATTAACGCCTACCCGTGAGTTGGCAGTCCAGGTTGGGGAGAGTGTCGCCACCTATGGCAAACATCTGCCGCTGCGTTCTACGGTGGTATATGGCGGGGTGAAGATAAACCCTCAGATGATGAAACTGCGCCGGGGTGTCGATGTTCTGGTCGCAACGCCGGGGCGTTTGCTGGATCTGTACAACCGTAACGCGGTGAAGTTCAAACAGCTGGAAGTGCTGGTGTTGGACGAGGCCGACCGAATGCTGGATATGGGTTTTATCCACGACATTCGCAAGATCCTCAGCGTATTGCCCAAGCAGCGCCAGAACCTGATGTTCTCTGCGACTTTTTCTGACGAGATTCGCCATCTGGCCAAGGGGTTGGTCAAACAACCGGTTGAGATTTCAGTCAATCCCCGCAATACCACGGCAAAAACGGTAAAGCAGTGGATCTGCCCGGTGGATAAAAAACAGAAGCCCGCGCTACTCACTCAATTGATTCGCGATAACAGATGGAGGCAGGTGCTGGTTTTTACCCGAACCAAACAGGGTGCCGATCGATTAACTCGTCATCTGAAAGGCAAAGGTATTGAAGCTGAAGCAATTCATGGCAATAAGAGTCAGGGGGCGAGGACAAAAGCCTTGGCCGATTTTAAAGAGGGATCAGTTCGAATTCTGGTAGCAACAGATATAGCCGCCCGGGGATTGGATATTGACCAGCTGCCGCAGGTGGTCAACTTTGATCTACCCCATGTGGCGGAAGATTATATACACCGCATTGGCCGCACCGGCCGAGCAGGTGCCAGGGGGCAGGCAATCTCTCTGGTTAGTGCCGATGAGTTCAAGCAGCTTTCTGATATTGAACGACTTATTAAACAGTTATTAACGCGCAAGTTGATTGATGGTTTTGAGCCTGTTCACGATCTACCAGCATCTCATTTGGATCTTCGTCCCATTCGGCCTAAAAAACCTAAGAAACCCAAAAAGCCAAAAGCAGAGCACAAAGATGGACAGCGCTCGGGAGAAAATACCCAGGGCCATAAACCCAGTGCGAAGAATAAGAGGTATGCGGGTAACCGTAATCGTACAAGCGCTAAACCAGGCTCCAGGACTCGCCGTGGGAATAGTCGTCGTCGGGGAGAAGTTAAGAATAGTTAGGGGGCCATGCGGGAAATAAGTTTAGTTTTCAGGGGGGAGAGTCGAGCCGAGTGCGGAGTGAAACCAACGGCATCGCCTCTCTCCCGTCGCCTGCCACCCTCCAGTGAAATCACAATCGACTCTGCCCCGGAAGCTCTGCCCCCTACCCCCGTATCCGTCTCACACGAAACGAACGCCCCTTCAGTTTTCCCTCGCCTAATTTTATTAATGCCGTTTGAGCCGCATCTCCACTGACGGCCACATAAGCCCAGTTATCGAAAATATGAATTTTGCCGACCTGTTTACCAGCAATGCCGTTTTTTCCTGTGAGTGCGCCGAGAATATCGCCGGGTCTCACTTTCTGCTTTTTGCCACCATCAATTTGTAGGGTCACCATGGGTGGCTTATAGGTGGGTTGCTCCAGCAAGCTGAATGGCGGCAAGGGCGAGGCAACAATGCGCTGATCTAGGTACTCTTCCAGTGCTTCAACTTTGTATCTCTCTTTGTCATTATACAAAGTACAGGCGATGCCTTTGCTGCCTGCGCGTCCGGTGCGACCGATACGGTGAACATGCACCTCTAACTCACGGGAGAGATGGTAGTTGATGACGGCGTCCAAAGCGTCGATGTCTAGGCCGCGGGAGGCCACATCGGTGGCAACCAGTATCGAGGCGCTTTTGTTGGCAAAGCGCACTAGGGTTTGATCACGGGCTTTTTGTTCCAGGTCGCCATGCAATGCCAGCGCACTAAAGCCAAGGTCATGTAACTCGTCAGCCACTTCCTGAGTCTCCCGCTTGGTATTACAAAATACCAGGGCGGATTCAGGTCGATATTTCAGTAGCAGCAGCTGCAGGATGGTCATACGCTGTGTATTGGCATCGACTCTGTAGAAGTACTGCTGAATACTGGTGCTGTCATGGGTAGCAGCAACTTGCACCACTACCGGGTGGATCATGATGCGTTGAGCAATAGACTCTATTTGAGAGGGATAGGTTGCGCTGAATAACAGGGTTTGTCGCTGCTGTGGAGTGTACTTGATGATGGCATCCAGAGCTGGCTGGAAGCCCATGTCGAGCATGCGATCCGCCTCATCCAACACAAGCATGTTTAAACTATCCAGCCTCAGCGTACCTTTTCGCAGGTGCTCTTCCACTCGCCCGGGTGTCCCTACAATGATGTGCGCACCGTGTTCCAGTGAGCCAATCTGAGGCCCAAAGGGCATGCCGCCACAAAGAGTGAGAACCTTGATGTTGTGGATGCTTCTAGCCAGTTTGCGAACCTCTTTGGCCACCTGGTCGGCCAGTTCCCGAGTCGGGCAAAGTACCAGTGACTGCACACGAAAGCGCTTTACATCAAGCTTTTCCAATAAACCCAGACCGAATGCCGCGGTTTTTCCTGAGCCTGTTTTCCCCTGCGCGATAACATCTTTGCCATCCAGAATATGCGGCAAGCTCTGCGCCTGTATGGGCGTCATGGCCAGATAACCCAGGGTAGAGAGATTCTTAAGCAGGGCGGGATGCAGCTTGAGGGATGAAAAGTCAGTTTGGCTCAAAGTGCTTGTCCTTTTAGTGTCTGGGTTGTGACTTCGATTGCCATAAATCACAATAGTAACGGCGTTGGGCTAGCAGCCTATCCGGCCAAAGAATAATAGGGGACGTACCACAGCTTCTAGCAATGTGGATGTTCAATCCTGGCGCAAAACAGACGCACGATTATCGCATAAAAGATCTACCCGGCCATGGCAATTGGCAACTGCATAAACTCATTTCTCTTGATGATCGGCTTATGCATTTGCCAAAACATCAAACACAACCAACCAATATTCCATTCAGCCATAGTTCATGCTCCCGCCCCGGCCTGCGATCAGCCGTGACCCACAACTCCTTTATCGCCAGCACTTCGAGTTCTGCCACCAACATCCCTAACCCTGCTTCATCCATATCGGTGAATCGGCGGCCCTGTTTTTCATATTCACCTTGGCCATATTTGAACGAGCAATAGATCACGCCATTGGGCTTCAGCGCGCACGCCAGTCGGCGGAAGACGTCCGGTAGCTCCTTGGCGGGAACGTGCAGCAGCGAAGCACAGGCCCAGATACCGTCAAACTGGTGTTGGTATTGGATATCTTGCAGACGCTGTACCTGAACGGGTTGCCTGATCTCTTTTTCGGCTAGAGCGGCGATCTCGGCAGAGGCGTCGAAGGCGGTGACTTGGTAGCCGCGTTCGATGAAGGACTTGGCGTCGCGGCCGGAGCCGCACCCTGCATCCAGGATATGGGCCCGTTCAGGCAGCAATGGCAGGAAACGTTGGTAGAGTAGCTGCATATCGACCCAAAGGGTCGCTTCAACGAAGGCCTTGGCATTATTTTCATAGTAGTCCATAGGCAATCTCTGCAGTTTGACTAATAGTCAGAAGTAGAGCCTTAGCCACCAAGGCTAACTTCTGTTTCGGGGTGAGACCACCCAAGGCCATATTCAGCCGCTCATGGTTATAAGTCCAAAACCAACGGGTGGCAAATACCTGTACTCGCCTCGGTCTGATTGAGAGTGCTGATGATCTGGCAGTCACTGTAACAAGACTGTTTCTTACAGAAATCCAACAAACTTCATCATCCCCCATCGAGAATCAGAAACCTCCTCTCCCGTTCAACCATTCCCCCGGATAGCTGCGGATTTTCCCTGATACAGCAGGGAAAACCCCGTCTAAACATTTACCTGATTTCACGCTAGCTTCTCTGTCACCTCCCCCCATTTACAGAGTAGCCCCGATGGACGCACGAGCCGCACCAAGAGCCCCCCTTAAAGTAGCAGTCAACCTGTTTTGTGAGCAGCGCGCATCCCAACGTCACTGTGTGACCCATGACATCAGCACAGGTGGTTTTTTTGCCGTGGGCGTTCTCTGCCTACGCCCAGGAGATCGCTTAAAGGTCGCCTTGGGGGAGATGGAACGGGGCGCATTGAGCCTCAACTGTCGGGTGATCCGGGTGAGCATGGAGGGGGCCGGACTAAAATTTGAGGACAACAGTACGCTGCAGATGGAGGCCCTGAGCGAGATGATCTTACCCAACTGGGATGGCAAAAGCCTGCTGGAGGGCCAACTGAGGATTGCCCCCTGGTATCCCCATGAGGGCCTGTCAGGCTGGCTCAGATTGATGTCATTATTGAACAGCTGGCATCTCCTGGTAACTCCGGCAAGGATGGAATTTCGCCGTTGTCTGAAAAATCATTAGTCAGGCAAAAGCCACAATTACTGACAAACTCCATGGAAATGCTAGCCTGGCAATTGGTGACTGCTTCCTATACTTCCAGTCACCAAAGAGAGGAGAAGCCGCTATGTCAGACATTCTCAAACGCATCCACAGCCCCGCCTCGGTACGCAACGATCCCAACGGCAACCTGTTTGGCGCAATCCCTTGGTCGGAGCATGAGGCCATCGAGCGCGCCGCAGAGATCGGCATCACCATGAATGATAATCAGTGGGACATCGTGCTGTTTGTCAGAGATTACTATCGAGGGCGTGGGGATGAGGCCTCTGCCCGAGAGGTCATGAAAGCCCTGGGGGAGGAGTTCGCAGGCGATGGCGGACGTAAATGGCTCTACCAATGCTTTCCGGGCGGACCGGTCAATCAGGCCTCTTTCATTGCCGGCATTCCCATCCCAAGTGGGGCATCTGACCCCTCTTTTGGCAGCCGGCTTTAACAGACGCTGATTACCCGGCGATTCAGCTCGATTTCGAGATCACGTCGAGATAACCGCGCTGAATCGCTATCTCAAGTGACTGCGCGCCATTCACCAGTTCTTCATAGGTTTCGCGCAGTTTTTTTAGCTGATCGATCTGGTCGGGAGATGGCAAGCCGTTACCCACCACACCAGCCATATCAAACAGTTCCTTGAGGTAGACGGCACGCGCCCGCGCAACCAACACCATGACCGGGTTCAAATCACTCAGCGACAATTTTGGGATCGCTGGATTTATGGTCTCCCGATTGATTTCCCTGATCGTCTTGTCGATCTCCAACAGAAGCCTATTGTTGTCGGTTAACATCGTTGCACTCTCCTTAGGTAACTGCCGAAACAGATATCGGCACCCTGGTGGAATGCTTTATTTCGTTCCCAAAACGACCAATCCAGAGGCCCAAGTCTCAGTCAGAAGGAAACCAGCGATTGCAGATACCAGGTAGGACGGACATCATCTCGCGGCGGATGACTACCGCCCAGCCCGGTGGAGACCAAAGCCGAATCGATACCCGCCCGGTTGGCACCGGCAATATCGGTAGCCAGTTGGTCCCCGATCATTATCGGCTTCTGCACATTCAGCAACTGAAGTGCCTGATCGAAGATCGGCGCATAGGGCTTGCCGAGTCGCGCAAATCGCGGCGCATGTTGACCATAGCGTTCCAGCAGCAGCGCTTCGATCATCGCCGCCAGGCCGCCTGAGGTAAAACCATACTCGCCGGGAGAGAGCGGATAGATAATATCCGGATTACACAGCACCAATTCCACCGGGTGGCCCATATCAAACCGCCGCATCACCATGCTCAGCGCCTTGTTCATACCTTCCACGCAGTCGAATCCCTTCTGATCCGCGATCACCAGCACATCCGCATCGACCCCTTCTCTTAACGGCTCTGGGTATCCACCGGCGCGGCGCACATAATCCTCTGACTCTTCAGGGCCCAACACCAGGCAGCCGCAACCGACCAAGCCGCGTTTGACAAAGTAAGCTTCCAGCAACATACCGGAGGTGAGGATGGAGAACTCCGCAATCTCCAGCCTCTGACGCAGATAGTCCATTACCATCGTCGAAGGTAGCCGTGACGCAGAGTTTGTCAGCACTAAATAAGGTATGGCCATCGCATTCAGGCGATGGATAAATGCCTCCGCCCCCGGCAGCACCCCCCGCCGGTCGACCAAAACACCAGAGGCATCAAGCAGAAAGCCATCATAACGTTCGATAAGATCATCGATAGTCGTCGATACAGATAAATCCATTAGTTCCCAAATCCAGCAACAAAACCCGGCATAGCCGTTTATCTAAAGAAGAGGAGAGGCTCAGCCCACCCATACCCGGGCATTCCGGAACAGCCGCAGCCAGGGGGCATCACCACCCCACTCATCCGGGTGCCAGGAGTTCTGCAGTGTGCGAACTACCCGTTCCGGATGCGGCATCATGATGGTGACCCGGCCATCACTGGAGGTTAGGCCGGTGATACCTTCTGGCGAGCCGTTGGGGTTGGCCGGATAACGGCTGGCCGGCCCACCGCTGTTCTCCACATAGCGCAGCGCCACCTGCGACTGGGCTGCGGCTAGCTGCGCTGCATCGTGAAACTCCGCCCTGCCCTCGCCGTGCGCCACCGCGATCGGCATTCGCGAACCCGCCATGCCTGCCAGCAGAACCGAGTTTGTCTCACCCACCTCGACACTGACAAAGCGCGCCTCGAACTGCTCCGAGCGGTTGCGCACAAAATGGGGCCAGTTCTCGGCCCCGGGGATCAACTCATGCAGATTGGAGAGCATCTGGCAGCCGTTGCAGACCCCCAGTGAGAAGCTGTCGCTACGCTCGAAGAAGGCCTGAAACTGATCCCGCGCACGACTGTTGAAGAGGATCGACTTGGCCCAGCCCTCGCCGGCGCCGAGCACATCACCGTAAGAGAAACCACCGCAGGCCACCAGCCCCTTGAACTCATCCAGCGAGTGCCGCCCCTCGATGATGTCGGACATATGCACATCGACACACTCGAAACCGGCGCGATGAAACGATGCTGCCATCTCCAGTTGGCCGTTGACCCCCTGTTCGCGCAGGATCGCTATCTTCGGATGGACCCCGCTGGCAATCATTGGCCCCGCCACATCCTCCGCCGGATCAAAACTGAGAGAGACCTGAATGCCCGGATCGTCTGCCGCGATGCGCTCGAACTCCTCCTCGGCACAGCTGGGATTATCGCGCAGCGCCTGCATCTGCCGGGTTACCTCCGACCAAGCCTGTTGCAGTTCCACCCGACTTGCCTCCAGCAGCAGCTTGCCCGTGCGGGAGACCCGGATCTGCTGATCGTCGTTAAGGGCACCGATCACTTGCGAACAGTGGCCCAGCCCGGCATCGTGCAGCGCCTTCAGCACATCGTCAGTATCAGTATGGCGCACCTGCACCACCGCGCCCAGCTCCTCGTTGAACAGCAGCGCCAACGGCTCGCCGGGGAGATCATTCAGCTCGACGTTCAGGCCGGTGCGACCGGCAAAGGCCATCTCAGCAAGGGTGGCGAGAAGGCCGCCGTCAGAGCGGTCATGGTAGGCCAGCAGCAGCCCGTCCCGATTCAGCTCCTGGATCACATCGAAGAAACGCGTCAACGTCTCCGCATCATCCAGGTCGGCGCCTTCATGGCCGATCTGCTTGTAGACCTGGGCCAGCGCCGTGGCGCCGAGCCGATTATGCCCTTTGCCCAGGTCGATCAGGATCAGGTCGCTATCCCCCTGATCGCTGCGCAGCTGCGGTGTCAGGGTGCCACGCACGTCCTCCACCGGGGCGAAGGCGGAGATGATCAGCGACAGCGGCGCGGTTACCTCGCGCTGCTCCTCCCCCTCCTGCCAGACCGTCTTCATCGACATCGAGTCTTTGCCTACCGGAATCGCAATGCCGAGTGCCGGACAGAGCTCCATACCCACCGCCTTGACGGTCTCGTAGAGCCTGGCATCCTCACCAGTGTGGCCCGCCGGGGCCATCCAGTTAGCGGAGAGCTTGATATCGCCGATCTTGCCGATCTGCGCGGCGGCGATATTGGTGATCGCCTCACCGATTGCCATCCGCCCGGAGGCCGGCGCGTCGAGCAACGCCAGCGGAGTGCGCTCGCCCATCGCCATCGCCTCACCTGTGTGACCCATCAAGCCGGAGGTAGTAACCGCCAGATCAGCCACCGGCACCTGCCAGGGGCCGACCATCTGGTCGCGGGCCACCATGCCGGTGATCGAACGGTCACCGATGGAGATCAGGAAGGTCTTGTTCGCCACCGTCGGCAAGCGCAGCACCCGCAGCGCCGCCTCCTTCAGGTCGATCTCGCTGGTATCAAGTTCCGGCTTAGCGAAGGGCCGATGATGCACGTCACGCAGCATCCGCGGCGCCTTGCCAAACAGCAGCGGCATCGGCAGATCGATCGGTTTGTTGTTGAAGTGGGCGTCGCCCAGCAGCAGGTGCTCCTCATCGGTGGCCTCACCCACCACCGCGTAGGGGCAACGTTCGCGCTCGCAGATCGCCTTGAACTCGTCAAGCCGCTCAACGTCGATCGCCATCACGTAGCGCTCCTGGGACTCGTTACACCAGATCTCCATCGGCGCCATGCCGGGGTCATCGTTGGGCACCATGCGCAGCTCAAATCTGCCGCCACGGCCGGCATCCTTGACCAGCTCCGGCAAGGCGTTGGAGAGGCCGCCGGCACCCACGTCGTGGATAAACAGGATCGGATTCTCGCCGCCTCGTGCCCAGCAGGCATCGATCACCTCCTGGCAGCGACGTTCCATCTCAGGGTTAGAGCGCTGCACCGAGGCGAAGTCGAGATCCTCCGCTGAGGTGCCGCTGGCCATCGACGAGGCGGCGCCACCGCCCAGGCCGATCAGCATCGCCGGGCCACCCAGCACCACCAACGGCGAGCCCGCTGGGAAGGTCGTCTTCTCGATATGTTCGCCACGGATGTTGCCGAGCCCGCCGGCGAGCATGATCGGCTTGTGGTAGCCACGCAGCTCTTCACCGTCCGGCCCTGCCACCCATTGTTCGTAGGTGCGAAAGTAGCCGCACAGATTGGGCCGACCAAACTCGTTGTTGAAGGAGGCAGCGCCGATCGGCCCTTCGAGCATGATATCGAGGGCCGAGACGATACGCCCCGGCTTGCCGTTATCCTGCTCCCAGGGCTCTTCGCCGCCGGGCAGGCGCAGGTTGGAAACCGAGAAGCCGTTCAACCCTGCCTTCGGCTTAGAGCCCTTGCCGGTGGCGCCCTCGTCGCGGATCTCGCCGCCGGAGCCGGTGGCCGCGCCAGGATCGGGGGAGATGGCAGTGGGGTGGTTGTGGGTCTCCACCTTCATCAGGATGTGGATCTCCTCTTCGCCGAAGCCGTAAACCCCATCTTTGGGATCCGGCAAGAAACGTTCAGCGCGTGGGCCGGCCATCACTGCCGCGTTGTCTTTGTAGGCGGAGAGCACACCGTCCGGTGAGCAGTCGGTGGTGTTGCGGATCATCTTGAACAGGGAGCGCTGCTGAGGCTCACCGTCGATGATCCAGTCGGCATTGAAGATCTTGTGGCGACAGTGCTCGGAGTTAGCCTGGGCGAACATCATCAGCTCGACGTCGCTGGGGTTGCGCCCCAGCCCCTGAAAGCTCTCCAGCAGATAATCAATCTCGTCGTCGGAGAGGGCCAAACCCAGCTCGCCATTGGCACGCTCCAGGGCAGGCCGCCCCCCCTCCAGTAGATCAACGCGCGTGAATGGCTTGGGCTCAGCATGACTGAACAGGCAGTCCGCCTCATCCATCCCGGCCAGCACCACCTCGGTCATGCGGTCGTGCAGCAGGGCTGCGAGCACTCTATTTTCGCCATTGGAGAGTTCGCCACCTTCCAGCTGCAGATAGTAGGCCATGCCCCGTTCCAACCGCTCGATCTTCTGCAGACCGCAATGGTGGACGATATCAGTCGCCTTTGTAGACCAGGGAGAGATGGTGCCGGGCCGTGGCACTACCAGCAGCAGACTCCCCTCAGGATCGTGCTCTGACAACTGCGGACCATAACGCAGCAGCTGTTGCAACACCTCACCCTCTGCAGCATCCAGGGGCTGGCTCAGCTCGGCAAAATGCATGAACTCAGCATAGACACTGATCGGCCTGCCGAGCAGCGTTTCAAGCCGCCGGGCGAGTTTCTTCAGGCGAAAATCAGAGAGCGCGGGCGCACCACGGAGAATGAGCATCGTCTGGCCTTTTCTTGTCAATCAAAACAGGTCGGCAATCATACAGGAAAAGCGCTGGCGAGTTGATTGGCGAGGCATCTGTTGCCACTGTCAGCATCCGGGACTATGTTGAAGATAGAGGGCAGGAGATGACCTGTCCGGGAGGTCGAGATGCGTAGAAGCAACATTCGCCACACTCTGATGTGGATACTCGCCTTTGTGCTGATACTAGGATGGATCGGCGCACTGGCACTCTAACAGGTTTGGCTTCAATCCCTATCCTGAGGGGTGAATTGCCGGGCCGTAGACCAGGCCATCCACCCCAGCAACAGGCTGGCAGCGATAAGCGCGCCCCACAACAACCACTGTTTCCAATCCCTCAACAGTGGCGCCGCCAGCGCCGGCGCCCCTAGGGGCGTCCAACCTCAGTTGCCGGCTGATCAACCGCCCCTCCCGCGCCCCACTCAACTCTTGCCAAAGCCCTCTACTCTGCTGGGCCTGCGCGTGGTGATATTGCGAGACTTTTCCGGACAAAAAATCACACAACTTTTCGGTTCTCTTTCTCATAGCCCGATGGAGTCTGATAGCCGATAGTTGAGTGGCGTTTCTGGCGGTTATAAAACACCTCGATATATTCAAAAATCTCCTGCTTGGCTTCTTCTCTGGTCTGGTAGCGCCTGTGATGGGTAAACTCCATCTTCAGGGTGTGGAAGAAGCTCTCTGACGGGGCATTACACCCCAAGGGTAGGCTTCGCGCTCCCAGCAGTTGCCTTTCCGGCTCATGCTGCAAACGAACGCATAATCCTTGATGGTTTTCTGGTAGAGGCCGGAGGCATACTGGCTACCGCGGTCACTATGGAGCATCAAACCAGGGGTTGGCTTGCGCTTCCAGATCGCCATCATCAAGGCGTCGTTAGCCAGCTGGGCCGTCATGCGATCCGACATTGCCCAGCCCACAACGGCCCTGGAGTAGAGATCAATCAGAACCGCGAGGTAGAACCAGCCTTCATCTGTCGGAATAGAGGTGATATCACCCACATACACGGTATCCGGCTGAGCGACCAGGAATTGCCGATCCAAAAGATTTGGCGCGACAGGGCGACCATGGTTAGAGTGGGTCGTCGCCTTGAATTTGCATCGACTCTTGCTCTATAGCCCTTGCTACTTCATCAAGCGACCAATACGTTGATGACTGACTGATTCACCACCTTCCGCCAGCTCCTGGCGGATACACCTGGCACCATAGGTTCCCCGGCTCTTCTCGTGGATCTTCTTCACTTTCTCAGCCAATCGCCTGTCTTTGATAGTGTGGGCGCTCGCAGGCCGCTTCAGCCAATCGTAGTAGACATGCAGTCTTGGATACGGGTTGATCGCTCTCTATTACCAGTTTAACCGCTGACTCTTTGAACTCCGCTGTATAGTGGTTCTGTTTCTTCTGATCACTCATCGGCACACACTCTCTGGTTAGCCCCCAACATTACTTGAGGTTGTGTGTCCGGGCTAGTCTAGCCACTTCAATCAAAGAGGTACTTGGAGCATCACTTTGCGCCAAATCCAGTGACCCGTATCCGGACTTTCAGTCCTTGATTTTAACTCACCGGCTTTTAGCCAGTGGTTGTTAAGTGTTCTTGCTACCGAGAAGGATCTTGTCAACATGACCAGCAAAAGCAAAGTCAAATATGCCGGCCTCGGCGTAGCCTGCGGCAGGAGTTATTGCGGTACAACGTGGATATCGATATTGTTCGGGCTTTACGCCTTACTGTAGGATACCGGGCGTCACTGTCAACTCACCTCACTCAGAGGTGCCTTAATAACAACCAAAAAAACCAATATGGAGATGTCTTATGCAATGCCTAAAGTTTGAATCTAAAAACGATCTACTCGAACAGATAGGAAGTGAATAGGCACTACCCGGCAGTTTACTCTTTATCCAGTCAGGTCAAGGCACCATCAGCATCAATCATCAACAACTCTCCATTAACGCCAGCAACCTATTCAGCCTACCGCTGTTTGCCAAAATCAACCTACCACAAGCCACAGAGGCGTTTTCTGGCTGGCTGCTAAAATTTAATAACAGCGAGCGCAAGGAACTTTTGGTCCACTCGTTCCCCCTATTCTGTCCTTTTACCGGTATTGTTCAGCTTAATCTCAGCGCTGAAAACTTTAATAAATTCAGCTTTTATCTGAGTGAGCTAGTTCAACACCAACAACAGGCAAGCCTCGCCGACAAACAACTCTCACGCATGCTATCTGTACTGATCATTAAATATTTGGATCTATTTATTGACGGAGAAAACAGCATCAGCCAGCTTACTGATCCGTTGCTTAAAAGATTTGTTGACTCAGTAGGGAGAGGATTCAGAAATAATCACAACGTCGAATACTATGCTGATCAAATCGGAACCACCACAAAAACCCTCAACCGCCGTCTAAAAGAGACCCTCGGCATCACACCCAAAGATATAATCAACTATCGCATCAACAGTGAAGCAATGCGGATCTTTGCCAGCAACGACACCAGCGTAAAAGAGATCGCTTACCAGTTAGGCTTCAACTCACCAGACTACTTCCATAATTTCTTTAAGCGACTCAATAAAATCACACCATCCAATTACAAAAAACAACTGACCTATGCCATCAGTGACCTATAGTCTCACAACGCCCTCCATATAGAGGACCTGCCTAGCCAGGCCCAATACACCCCGCAAGCATATAGCTGCAAGACCCGCCTGTTTTGCTCTACCCCATCTATGGGGTAGAGCGCCGGTTGGAGAGTCACCAAGCGCTCCCCATCTTTTCATTCCGCAACCCCACTATCCGCCTCAATATCGGGCAAATTTTGACTTGCGCTCCCAGCTTGCCTGCTACAACCGTCAGAGATGAAGGAAGTGCCAGAAAAACAGGGAGCGCTTTCCCGCCCCCCATAACCCGACAACCTCAGAGAATGTCCCAAAAGCATAGATTTTTGTCTGAAAATCACACTCCAATCTTACCCCCCTTACTAGAGAATTAGATTCCGCTATCACTGATCTTGGTTGCGGCAATTACATCTCATTCTATGGGGAGCAAATAACATAAAAACAAGCAGTTAACACTTCTAAGCAACAGACATGCCAACTTTATCTTCCTGTCAAAATAATATAAAAGAGGTTTTGAACATGCACTACACACTCTCCACTCTAAGCAGAGGAATCACTCTAGCCTTGGGGTTTGGCCTGTTGGCCCCCAGCCTGCACGCTGCACCCAATCCCATCAAGGTCGATCAGTTCGGCTATCTGCCAAACGCGCAGAAGATTGCAGTGATCAGCAACCCGGTAAACGGTTTCAACAACACCTCCCCCTTCTCTCCCAATCAGAGTTATGAGCTGAGGAGCGCAGCGGATAACAGCGTAATCTTCAGCGCCAATCTCACCCCCTGGAAGGATGGCGCCACTGACGCAACATCCGGCGACCAGGCATGGTGGTTCGACTTCTCTCAGATCACCAATAGCGGCGAATACTATATCCTCGATCCACTCAACGGCACCCGTTCGGAAAATTTCCGCATCGACAGCAACGTCTACCACGATGTGTTGAAGCAGGCGGTGCGCAGCTTCTTCTATCAACGCAGTGGCATTGCCAAGCAACCGCCTTACGCCGATACCCGCTGGAGCGATGAAGCCAGCCACACCGCCGACGCCCATGCGACCCTGATCGATCCCAACAACCCAGAGCGGGTTATCGCGGGCACCGAGCGTGACCTCTCTGGCGGCTGGTATGATGCGGGAGATTTCAACAAATATGTCAACTACGCCGATGGCGCACTGCACAATCTGCTCTTTGCCTATCAAGAAAGCTCGCAGGTCTGGGGCGACGATTACAACATCCCAGAATCAGGCAACGGTGTTCCCGACCTGCTGGATGAGATCAAGTGGGAACTAGACTGGCTACTCAAGATGCAGAATAGCGACGGATCGGTGCTGCATAAGGTCTCATCTCTATCCCACTACATCGCATCCAGTTACGATGCCAATGGCAATCCAATCCCTGATTTCAAACCCAGTAACGACACCAATCAACGCCGTTACGCACCTGCCACTGCATCGGCCACCATCTCTGCCGCCGGCGCTTATGCCCATGCTGCGACGGTCTACAAAGGCCTGAGCGATCCAGCCATGCAGGCCTATGGTGAGCAACTACTAGCCGCTGCAGAACAGGCCTGGGTATGGCTAGAGGACAACCCCGACAAGATCCCATCCCGTTTTGGCGAAAATGGCAGCCGAACCGGTTTTTACACCGCCGACGCAGAGGATTGCCATCGCGGCGACTGTGCCGGCCCACAAAAGGCCAATCGACTCGCCGCCGCCATCTATCTGTTTGGCGCGACAGGGAATGCCAAATACCACACCTACATCCAGCAACACACCGCACCCGGCAGTTCCGACATTCGCTTTCTGCGCAACCTGGATCAAGCCTACCTGCGCGTCGATGGACTCAACACCGAGATGCAGGACGCCTTGCTCTACTACACCAGCCTCAGCGGTAGCGACAGCGCCCTGGTGACAAAGATCAAGCAAAGCTACAGCGACGCCATGGTGCGTCCAATAAGCTGGGAGGTATTTTCACCCCTGGCGCGTTTCCAGGAGCAGGAAGACCCCTACCAGGCCTACCACCGGGCCGAGGACTACCACTGGGGCAGCAATCGCGCCAAAGGTCACGCCGGCAACATGCTGATGAGCGCCCGTGTCTACCAGACCGAAACCGGCAACCAGAACGCCTACTACAACGCCGCATCTGGCTATCTCCACTACCTGCACGGCACCAACCCACTGGGACAGAACTACCTCACCAACATGGGTGAATTTGGCGCCGACAACTCGGTTGCCGAGATCCACCACCAGTGGTTTGCCGACAACAGCCAGTGGGACAACGCCAACAGCGACTTTGGCCCGGCCCCCGGCTTCTTGACTGGCGGCCCCAACCCCAAATACCCCGAGACCGATAGCACTACGGCCCAACGGATACGCAGTAGCGTCACCATCGACGGCATCAGTCTGCTGGTTGATCAACCCACCTCCAAGACCTACAAGGCCTGGAATACAGGCAATGAAGCCCCCTGGCAGATCAATGAAAACTCCATCACCTATCAGGCCCCCTATGTCCGTCTGATTTCCAAATTCATGGTGGATGCACCGGTTGGGGTAGCAGAGAAACCAACCACGCCCGGGACATCCACACCGGCCGTACTGCCACCAGACACCATCGTACCTAACATCGAAATCGTTACAACCAGCCAATGGGATGATGGCTACTGCATTGCGGTCACTATCTCCACCGACAAATCGATCAACGACTGGCAGTTTGACCTGCAACTGCCCGGACCCACCTTTGGCATCTGGGGCGTCAACAGCAGTGATCAGGGCAGTAACCGCTTCAACATCACCCCGGCCAGCTGGAATCACCTCATCTTCGCCGGTGATCAGAAGTCCTTCGACAGCTGTGGCGCCGGCGACCCGGCCCAGATCAGCGTACAGAACGCAACCGGCCATACCTACCAGCCCCAGATGCGCGCCAACTTTGGTAGCCTGTTTGTCGATGCCTGGTTCACCGGGATCTGGGACAACAGCTACTGTATGGACGTCAACATCACCAATCTGACCAACTCCACCCTGAAGTGGAGTGAAGTGCGCCTTACCCTGGAGGATAGTGTGCTGGATGTCGGCTGGTCAGGTTACTATCAGATGTCAGGCAACCAGCTGTTGATCACCCCCAAAAGCTGGAACGCAAGCCTCGCCCCCGGTGGTGACACAACCGTCGGCTTCTGTGCCGACGGCCACAACAACCTGTCACTCACATCGGCTGTAACCGGCCAATAGAGGGCAGCCTCAAGAGCGGCCCAGTAGCCAGGATAACAACCATTCCAGCTACTGGGTCAGCCCCTTCCAGATAGCTGCCGCGCTGTCGACCAGGCCATCCACCCCAGCAGCAGGCTGGCGGCGATCAGCACGCCCCACAGCAACCAGCGTTTCCGCCCCCCCATCAATGGCGCGGCCAATACCGCCTCCCCCGCCAGGGGTTCGGGGACGCCCAACCGAAGTTGTCGGCCGATCAACGGCTCCTGCTGCCCGCTGGTCAACTCCTGCCACAATCCACTGCTCTGTTGGGTCCGCACCCGGACACTGCCGTAGGCGAGCAGGAACGGCCCCGCCCCCCGGGCGGCAAAGCGCAGCCGGTGGGGATTCCAGCGCAACACGATACGGGGCGGCGTAGCGCCGAAGCCACCGCCCGACGGGTCCAGCTGCAGCCGCCAATCACGATCACCGTTCGACTTCACCGCCAAGCGGGTCTGCACAATCGGCTCGCCCTCACTCCGCAGGCGGTAGATCAGCCCGGCGGCCCGCCGCCGCCACGCCTGCTTTGGCCCGGCCCGGGATGAGAGCCAGACCCACGCCAGGCTATTCGGCTCCTGGGGCAAGATCTCGACTCCGCTCAGGGGCAGACTGGCAGGGATCTGGAAGCGGTACTCCCCCGCCGCCACCCGTTGCAGATCGGCGATCACCATCGACTCGGGCTCGATCACAGGCGGGGCCCCGCCAAGTTCAAGCTGGACGCCACTGAGCCTGATCGGTCGGCCCTGATCGGCCGGGGTCAGACGCAAATAGCGGGCCGGCTGCCCACCGAGCGGGATCCTCTGCCGCTGCAACCGTTCGCCGTTGTGCTGGAGGTCGGCGATCACCGCACTGTCGCTGAGCAGCGACCAGTGGCTCAGGTCGTCGCTCTGCTCCAGCCTGAGACGCTGCACAAAGCCTCGCTCCCCGGCTGCCCACTGCAGGATCAGCCCCTCAACGGCGGGAGGTTCATCGTCCCCCCACAGTTGCAGCAGATAGCCATGCAGCACCTCATCCTGAGACTGTTTTATTTCGCGGGTGTAGAGGGCCAGCTGACCATCCCCAGCCGGCTGACTCATCTGCATCGCGATCAGCTGAAGCGTGGCCTCGCTGGGACCGAAGAGCGGGAAAAGCTTGACCTGCCGCAGCTGTTTTTCAGCCGGCTGCTGACTGGACAGCCGTTGCAGGGCATGGGGCACTTGGCTCCCTTGGGCGTTGAACAGGCTCAGGTCGCCCAGATCACTGCGCACAACCCCCTGGTAGACCGCCAGTGGCACCGACAACTCATAGAGTGGCCTCTCACCGCTGGGATGCAGCCTTATCCCCCAGGCGAAATCGGCCGGCGCCAGTGCAGTTCGATCGGCCACCGCCAAGGTGGAGAGCAGCAGCAGAGACAACAGAATCGTGGACTTCATGGCTGCTCCTCCACGCTCTCTAACTGGGGCTGGCGGGGTGGCACCGGAGCAAGATAGCCCACCAGCAACAGCAGCGCCCCTACTCCGAGAAAGGCGACAATACGCGCCAGGGTGGCAGTGTTGGAGAGATCGATCAGGAACAGCTTCACCACCACCAGCCCCATCAACCCGGCGCCAGCCAACCAGAGCAGACGATAGCGGCGGCGGTGGCCCACCACCATTCCGACCAGGCCGAGTAGCGCCCATAGCATCGCCAGCCCCGCCTGCAGGATCTGCGAGCCAAACAGGGCATCGGGCATGAACGCCACCCCTGCCCAGTGATGCACGGTGCGCGCCAACATCCCGTTTAGCCAGAGAAATCCACTCCCCCCCAGCAGCATGAAGCAGTGGCGGGCCGTCAGCCCCTGCGCCAGCAGCCAACCACCGGCCCGCCGCCACCACTGCAGCAACGCCAACAGCAGCGCCAGCATGGTCAGATCGAGCGGGTTGAACAGTGGCAGATAGGCCAGCGGGCTAGGATCACCAGGACTGGTGAAGTTGACCAGCAGCCCCCAACCCAGCAGCCAGGCGGCCAGCGGCGCGGCAATTATCGTGCTGTAGAGATCGGTCAGACGCGCCAACGGCCAGCGCAGCCAGCGTCCACCATGCATCAGCAACAGCAGCATCAGCAGCGGCACAAAACCCCAGCCACTCAGCTCCCAGCTCGCGCCCCCAGCAATCAGCCAATCGATCCGCCAGGCCGTCTCCAGACTCAACAGCCAGCAGAGCGCCCAGAAGTTGCCGGCATGCCAGTAGCGCTGCAGTTGGGGCGGCATCTCATCCCACTCCAGCTCTCGTATGATCCAGTAGAGTGCGGCGAACATCAGCACCCAGCCCAAGCTCGCCCAGCCGATCAGGTAATGGCCGTGGACCTGCCCCATCGCCACCAGCATCAGCAACAGTGCCGGCAACAATCCCAGAGAGACCAGGCGCAGGCGCGGCCAGTCGAGCCGCCGACGCAGCAGCTCCGCCCCCACTGCGGTGGCCGTCAGCAAGAGCAGCAGCCAACTCGATTCATCGACCCCCTGAGCAAAGTGCAGGATCTCCTGAAAATTCCCGCCGAGCCACCAGAGCAGCCCCCAGGCAAAAAACAGCGGCGTCAAACGGCGCTCCAAAGGATGGCTCTGCTGCCAATGGCGATCGAGATAGAAGGCGCTGAAGATGCCGGCAAAGGCAATCAGCGCCGCCCCCAGATAGAGGCTGTTGAGCAGCGGCAGCCCCCAATCGATGCGATACCCCGCTTCGAGATAGAGCAGCCCGGCCAGCAGCTGCAGCAACAGACCGAACAGCCGCGGCAGGAGGTGTGACTGACGGATGCCGATCCAGATCATCGCCCCCCCCTCCAGCGCCCAAAAGGCGGAACTCAGACGCCCCTCCAGGGCGAACGGAATAGCCAAGGTGGAGAACACCACACCGGTGGCGAGGAAGCTCTCACAGAGCAGGCGCAGACTCTCTCCGCTGCGGCGGAACAGCAGCGCCGCCAAGCTGATATAGAAACCGCCCAAGGCCAGGGCACTGAACGCCAGCCCATACTCAAAATCCTTTACCAGCGCGGCCTGCAGCGCCGCCGTCGCCAGCGGCACGCCAAACACCAGTGAACCATCTACCCAGCCTTTGAGATTGGGTGGCTGACGCAGCGCAAACAGCACCGCCACCGCCACATACATCAAAAAGAATGCGATCAGGAAGGGCTCAGTGGTGGCGAAGAATTCGGAGCGATAGAACTGAAAGCCCCAGAGGCTGCCAATGACGAAGGTGGAGCCAAACCCGAGCAGATTGAGGATGCGCCAGGCACGGAACCAGGCGATCGCCAGGATGCCGGTGTTGAGCAGCAGATAGTAGCCGAACAGGGCGACGTGGCTCCCCTCCCCGGTGGAGATCAGCAACGGCGCCAGAAAACCACCGGCACTGCCCAACACCGCCAATGCCCGGGAGTTCTGCAGTAGCGCCAACAGTGCCGAACAGGCGACAAACAGCAACAGCAGCGCAAACGCCATGCTGGCGGGAATCAGATTGTAGAGGCGCAGCGCGGCGAACACGGTCAGATAGAGCAGCCCCACCGCCCCACCCTGCAGCGCCAGGGCGTAGCTCTCTCGCTGGTGGCGCAGTCGCCAGCCGAACCCCAGCATCAATACACCGCCCAGTGCCACGCCGACCAGGCGCAACTCCATCGGCAGTTGGCTGTGCTCGGCGGCATATTTCAATAGGAAGGCGACACCGAAAAAGAGCACGATGACGCCGACACGCACGATCAGGTTGCCACCACTCAGATAGCCTTTGAGCCATTCAATCAAGCTGCCCAACCAGGCACTGCGAGCAGGCCTCTTCAGGGAGGGGTCAGGCGGCTCAAAGGACATGGATGCAGTGATTTCCGGAGGAGCCCGCAGCACCTCAGACGGGGCTTCATGAGTCCATTTTGGCATCACTTCTAAGGCTTCCGGCGCTGCAGCTGGCGGCTTGACCCGTTGCGCGTCAAGTGACTCAGCGGGCTGCACAACCGACCTCTCCCTCTGCAACTGTTCCAGCTCGTGTGCTAGCCGAGAGAGTCGGCCCTCCAGCCTGAGCAACTTGCCCACAAGCCAGCCAATCACTGCGCCAAAAACAGCCCCCTCACTTCCAAGCAGGGCTATCGCTAGCAGCCCCCCCAATATCACCAGCGCATAGACCATGCATAACCCCCCTGTAACGCCTGCTTGCCACTCAACCATAGCGCTCCTGCAGGAGCGCTATCCTGAGCGGATTGGAGTCTTCAAGATGGACTATCCATGGGGGGAGTTAAAGGATTGCGAAGGAAGTCGTGCCAGCTGCATCCTGGAGGATCATCTGGCGATACCAGCCGATCAGGCGTATTCGTCGATGCCCAACACGGCGCTGACGTAATCCCGCTCATTGATCTGATCGAGAGATTGGTAGGCATTCAGGGCCTGGCGGGCACGTTGGTCGATCTCGTCCTGTGCCAGATTCTGCTGGCGATGGCGCCTGGCAAAGAGCGCCTCTGCCCGCTCTGGCGTCGCCACAGGACGGGGCGTCGACCGCTCCACCAGGGTCGGATCAGTGGTTTCTGGACGGGGGGCAATATGGGAGGGATCGACCTCGCGCTCGTGCACGGGCCGTGTCGGCAGGGCGATGATTGAACCCCGTATTTCCAACTCCGCTCCCTTCAATCGAATTCGATGCTTATCTGGCCGGGAATTGTAATCCAGATGACAGGATCAATAATCCCTCGAAGTGCGACATTGTCTACATTTTAGACCTTTTCCTGCCACACAGAGGCAAATCCCCGATCACCAACTCTAGACAAGCTCCGCGGAGTAGCCCGCCTGCTTGACCGCGCCCAGCAGCTCAGCGGTATCGGCGCTGCCCTCGACACGGGCCGTGCCCGACTCCAGGTCGACCTCCACGGCCTCCACCTCGGCCACCGCCTCCAGCCCCTTCTTCACATGGGCCACACAGTGCTGACAGGTCATCCCGGTCACTTTCAGTTCCACAGACATCGTTACCTCCTCCAGGTCGGGTTTGAAAAATCGCAACCGGTTGGCGTTGCTCACCACGGTCACCGAGGAGAGCGCCATCGCCAGGCTAGCGAACATCGGCGGCAGCAGCCAGCCGGTTACGGGATAGAACAGACCGGCCGCCAGCGGGATGCCGATCAGATTGTAGATAAAGGCGCCGAACAGATTCTGGCGGATATTGCGCAGGGTGGCGCGGGAGATGGCGATGGCGGTGCTGACACTGGCCAGGGAGTCTCCCGCCAGGGTGACGTCGGCGTTGTCGATCGCCACATCGGTGCCGCTGCCGATGGCAAAGCCGGTATCGGCCTGGGCCAGGGCCGGCGCATCGTTCACCCCATCCCCGACCATGCCGACCCGATGCCCCTGGGCCTGCAGCATCTGCACTACCTTGAGCTTGCCCTCCGGTAACATCTCGGCATGCACCTCGTCGATACCGAGCTGGGCGGCCACCGCTTCGGCGGTATGACGGCTGTCTCCGCTGCAGAGCACCAGCTGGATCCCCTGACGCTGCAGCAGCCGCACCGCCGCCGGAGTATCGGCGCGGATCGGATCCTTCACCACCAGCAGCCCCAGCAGCCGCCCGCTGAGGGCCAGCCAGACCAGGCTGCCCCCCGCCGATGCCTCCTGCTCCGCCTGCTTCAGCAGCGCTGTTGGGATCGTCACCCCCCGCTGGGCCATCAGCCGCCGGTTGCCGATCAACACCGGCTGACCGGCGACCTCGGCCTCTCCACCCTGCCCCGGCAGGGCCTGAAACTTGCTGGCAGGCGGGATCGTCAGGCCACGCTCCCGCGCTGCCGAGGTGATCGCATGAGCCAGCGGGTGTTCCGACTCCTGCTCCAGCGCCGCAGCCAGTTGCAGGCAGAGATCCTCGGTCGCCGTATCCTGGGGGTAGATCTTGTGCAGCAGCGGCCGACCCTGGGTCAGGGTGCCGGTCTTGTCCACCACCAGGTGGCTCAGGCGGCTCGCCCCGTCCAGCGCCTCGCTGTTACGGATCAGGATGTTGAACTGGGCCGCCCGTGCGGTGCCCACCATGATCGCGATCGGGGTGGCCAGCCCCAATGCGCAGGGGCAGGCGATCACCAACACCGCAATGGCAGCGGTCAGGGCCAGCGGCAACGCCGGAGTTGGCGCCAGCACCATCCAGGAAATGAAGGACAGCAGACTAATTGTCACCACCACCGGCACGAACACCGCCGCCACCCGGTCAACCAACCGGGCGATCGGCGGCTTGCTCATCTGCGCCTGTTTCACCATGCGGATGATCTGGGCCAGGGTGGTCTGGTCGGCGATCCGGCTGACCTCCAGCAGCAGTGCACCACTGCCGTTGACCGTACCGCCGATCACCCTATCACCACTCCCCCGCTCCTGGGGCAGCGACTCGCCACTGATCATCGACTCATCCACCGAGGAATGCCCCTGCAGCACCTGCCCATCCACCGGGATCTTCTCCCCCGGGCGCACCCGCACGCGATCCCCGATCTGTACCAGCGAGGCCGGGATCACCACCTCCTCGCTGCCTCTGAGCAGCGATGCCCGCTTAGGCACCGACTCCAGCAAGCTGCCGATCGCCTGGCTAGTGGTACGTTTGGCCCGCACCTCCAACAAATGACCAAACTGCAGAAAGGCAAGGATTATCACCGAGGCATCCAGGTAGAGCGCATCGGTAACGACCCATTCAGGCGCAACGATCGCCAACAATGAAGCGATCCAGGCCGCGCCGGTCCCCAACGCCACCAAGGTATCCATATTGGCAGAGGCGTGGCGAGCCTGCTTCCAGGCACCACGGTAGTAGTGACCACCGCTAAAGCCGATCACGCCGAGAAACAGCAGCGCAATCCCCAACCACAGCCCGCGATTGCCCTCCAGGGGCGGCAGCCAGCCGGCGTGACTGGCGACCATCAGACCGATACCTGCGCTCCCCGCCAGAGCTGCCCGCCAGATCGAACGCCGCAGTTCCCGGCGCGCCCGTCGCTCCTGTTCCACCTGCGGGTCGTCGAACTGCTCCTCCAGTTCAGCGTCAGGACAGATCTTTTGCACCGCCAGCAGCAGATCCGCCGGATGAGCACGGCTCTGCAACGCTATCCCCTGAGGCAGAGTTTGCATCGTCAATTGCGGATCGAGTCCGAGCAGAAGTGGTTGCAACTGCTGCTGTTGCGCTTCACTCAAGGGCGCAGCAAACCGGAACTGAAAACGATCAACCGGACGCCCCGGCTGTTGTAGGCTGGCCTGATAACCCTGTTCGATCACCGCCTGCACGGCCGCGACAGGATCGCCACCACTGACCCGCGCCTGGCGCTCCAGCAGATTGACCTGCACGGAATCGACGCCGCTCACCGCGCCAACCGCCCGCTCCACTGCCGCCACACAGGCGGAGCAGCTCATATCCTCGATCTCGATCAGGTACTCTTCGCCAACATCCGCCAACGGTGCTGCCGCTTGATCCGGCTGCGCCGGGTAACCTTGAGCGCTGACATGCTCGGCCACCTGAATCGGATCGCCACCCACCACTTGGGCCAGCCCCTCAAGCAGGTTCACCGCCACATCCTGCACCCCATCTACCGAACGAATCGCCTGCTCCACCCGACTCACGCAGGCGGCGCAGCTCATCTCCTCGATCTTCAGGGTATAGGGGCGCGAACCGGTATCGGCCGGACTGGCCGGCTTGCTGGATTGGGAGCGGTATTCCGCTCGCTGTGACTCACTCATATGGAAAATCAGCCCGGCGGCCAGCTCATCCGACGTCCGCCCAGCAGGTGCAGGTGGATATGGAAGACCTCCTGTCCACCATCGGCATTGCAGTTAAATAGGGTTCGATAGCCCTGCTCTGAAAAACCCTCTTGCTTCGCAATCTGCTGTGCAGTCAGCACCAGCTTGCCCACCAGCTCGGCATCTGCCGGAGTCAGATCATTGAGCGTGGCGATGTGGCGCTTGGGGATCACCAGAATGTGTAGCGGCGCCTGGGGATTGATGTCACGAAACGCCAGTATCTCATCGTCTTCGTAGACCGTATCGGGCTTGATCTCACCCTTCACCATTTTGCAGAAAAGACAGCTGTCCATTGTCACTCCTTATTTCCACGCCGCGGGCGGGATCAATCAAATGGAAACTTAAAGCCAAATATCCTTCTTAAACAAAAGCATATTAGCGCTACCTACCGTGTTAGATGAGTTTTTGGTGAGGGGTTCAGAAATTGGAACGACCGGCAAAGGCGTGAGCCAAGGTTGCGCCGTCGATATATTCCAGTTCGCCGCCCATCGGCACACCCTGGGCGATGCGCGTGGTTTTGATACCACGGGCATCGGCCATGTCGTGGATGTAGCGGGCGGTCACCTCCCCCTCCACAGTAGCGTTAGTGGCCAGGATCACCTCTTCGATCTCGCCTTCCTCGAGGCGCACCGCCAGCAGGTCGAGCCCCAACTCACGCGGGCCGATGCCATCGATGGGCGAGAGCCGCCCGCCCAACACGAAGTAGTGGCCACGGTAGTCGATAGAGTTTTCGATCACCGCCAGTTCCGAGGGGGTCTCGACCACACAGATCAGGTGCGAATCCCGCTTCTTGCTACTGCAGATCTGGCAAAGCTCCTGCTCGCTCAGGGTACGGCAGCGCTGGCAATGGCCGATCTGTTGCATCGCCTTGGCCATCACCGCGGCGAGTCGACGACCGCCCTCTCGGTCACGCTCCAGCAGATGGTAGGCCATACGCTGTGCCGACTTGGCGCCGACACCAGGCAGGCAGCGCAACGAACTCATCAGCTGATCAAGCAGAGAGGCGGCCATCGGCTCAGAACGGCAGTTTCATGCCCGGTGGCAGGCCCATGCCGGAGGTGAGGTCGGCCATGCTCTCCTGCATCTTCTGGCTGACCCGCTGGCTGGCATCGTTGAATGCCGCGGCGACCAGATCCTCGAGCATCTCCTTATCGTCGCTCAACAGGCTCTCATCGATGGTGACACGGCGCACCTCGTGCTTGCCGTTGATGATCACCTTGACCAGGCCGCCACCCGATTCACCGGCTACCTCCTCCTGGGCGAGCCGCTCTTGGGCCTGCTGCATCTCGGCCTGCATTTTCTGCGCCTGCTTCATCAGATTGCCAATCGCACCCTTCATGATCTTCTAACCTCTTGGATTCATATTCACAGCGTCGCCTGCAACGGTGACTCTAACTTTAACCCCTCCACCAACCCGGATAGCCCATGGTATTTTCGAGGGGTTGTAATCTTGGAATTCTAGCCCGAACTGCGCTGTTGCATCACTTCGGATCGACCGGCCGGATTGACCCGTTCACCAGCTGGGCATCGAAATGCTCCTCCATCTCGCGTACAAACGGATCGTTTTGCATCGCTGTTCGGGCATCCTGTTGGCGCTCATTCTGCTGCCGAACCGAGGCTTTGGCGGGGGTCTCCTGCTCCGACGCTTCGACAACGATCACCAGTCTAGCCTGCTCACCAAGCAAGCGTTTCACTCCCTCCTGCAGGCGTTTTTCAGACTGCCCAACGCGCAACTGTTGACCGACCGGATCGAGCTTGAGGGTCAGTTGCGTGCCATCCCAGGAGCCGAAGGTGCAGTTGCCAGCCAGTTGGCTGGCGATACCACCGAGCCGCATGGTGGCAACAAACTCGCCCCAGCGACTTGGATCACGACACTCACCCGCAGCGGCAGCTGGCGCCGCAGTTGAGGCCTGAGGGCGCGCTGCCTTGGGCTGCGCCTGAACCACTTTGGGGCGTGGCGCTGCAGCGGCCGTTTTTCCCTGTGGTTTTGCACTGACACCGACCTTGTCCCTGCACCCCGACACCGGCCGAAAGGCGAGCATGCGCAGCAATACCATCTCGAACCCGCTACGTGGAGTCGGCGCCAAGGGCAGCTCCTCCTGCCCCTTCAGGCCAATCTGATAGAACAGCTGCAGATCCTCCTGGGGGATCTGTTCTGCAAATCCGCTCACCCTGGCGGCATCAAACAATTCAGCTGGCGCCACGCCTGGGACCAGCTGACAGAGCGCCACCTGATGCAACAGTTGCAGCAGATCCTGCAGGGCCGTGGCGTAGTCGGGGGCCAGCTCGGCCATCGAGGCCACCGCCTGCAGCAATTGCGCCGCTTCACTGGCGGCCAGCGCATCCAGTAGCGCATAGCTCCACTCGCCACCGATGGTGCCGAGCATCTCGCGTACCTCGGCCCCTTTGACCTCTCCACCACCGAAGGCGATCGCCTGATCGAGCAGACTGAGGCCATCACGCATACTGCCGTCGGCGCCCCGCGCCAGCAGGGTCAGGGCCTCGGCATCGTGGGCGATCTGCTCCTGTTCGAGGATCTTCTGCAGCTGTCCACTGATCTGTTCATTGGTGAGTCGCTTGAGGTTGAACTGCAGGCAGCGGGAGAGCACAGTAACCGGCACCTTCTGCGGATCGGTGGTCGCCAGCACAAACTTCACATGCGGAGGTGGTTCCTCAAGTGTCTTCAATAAGGCATTGAAACTACTTGCGGAAAACATATGGACTTCATCGATCAGATAGACCTTGTAACGGCCCCTGACCGGCGCGAAGGGGACATTCTCCAGCAGTTCGCGGGTCTGATCGACCTTGGTACGGGAGGCCGCGTCCACCTCCAGCAGATCGACAAATCGGCCCTCGTCCACCTCCCGACAGCTATTGCAGACGCCACAGGGGGTGGAGCTGACGCCGTGCTCACAGTTGAGCGACTTGGCCAGAATACGTGCCAGGGTGGTCTTGCCGACGCCGCGGGTGCCGGTAAAGAGATAGGCGTGGTGTAGGCGATCGTTGTCCAACGCGTTGCTCAACGCCTTGACCACATGCTCCTGGCCAACGAGCTGATTGAACAGGCGCGGGCGCCATTTTCGGGCAAGTACCTGGTAGGACATGAATCGAATAGTGCCGGGGAAACTAGGGCCGAAGTGTACCCCATCGGCGCTGCGGAATCACAATTCCGGCAGCGCCCGGAGAGTATGGGAGAAATTGGGTGGCGGCGGACACCAGCCACACCCCGGCACACGATGCCACTGCTGCCGCTGCTCCCTTCCGGGCCTGACGGGGTTCACAGCTTCTCGTTGCGAGGGGACCGATGCCAGCCACCATAAACTGTCAATCGGGCTCTGGCATCCAGAGCCTCCACAAAGGGGCGTGATTATAACCCGAAAACAGCTCAGGGAAAGCCCTGGTTGATACGGCTCGTGCCTCAGCGCATCCTACGGGCTAGCCACTCAGCGGGTAGCAAGTAATTCGAGGGGGCGTTGGCCTGACAACACACAGGCCAACGCGGAATCAGACGGGTTCTATTTCAATAACGCGGCATACATTCCGGTAACTGTGTTCATTTTCACCAGAATCTGATCCAGCGCCCGGGTTACCAAAGTCGGCACAAACTGGCCGCTATCCATCTTGTTGCTTAGCTGGAACAGTTTCCATCTACCCTCGACATCACGCAGCATCTTGTCGATTTCCGGCGTATTCTCAGGTGCGGTGAGCAACACCTGCAACGCCTCGGAAAACTCACGCACGGCCTTCTTATAATCCTCCTCATAGATCGGATTCTCGAAGCCCCAACTGCGTAGCAGATAGATACTGCCCATACGCTGCGAGAGCATCCGCTGGCGACCGGACAGATTGACCAGCCGCCCTGCCTTGGCTCCCGAGGCTGCTTCCAAATGCAGCACTACCTGATGTGCGGCCTGCAGCAACTGCTCGGCCTGGGCACGCAGCCTCTCAGCCGATTTCCGCTCCGGACGTTTTGTTGCCAGCGCCCTGAAACTCTTCCAGAGCGCAGCTACACGCTCCAACTCCTGCGAGACTGCCGAATTGACCTCGAAGGCCTGAAGCTCGGCAAGCTGTTTCGTAAACAGCTTCTCTCCACTGCGCAGCTGCTTCTTCGCCTTCCGATAGCTGATATCCTGGCCCATCATGGCATAGGCCTTGACGATCCGCTGGGTCAACATGCGCTGCCGCCCCGCTTTATCGATCGCCTCACCCATCGTCAGCTCAGCGGCACTGGTTGACAGCGGCAGCAGAGAGGCCGCCAGCCACACCAGCCAAAAGATTCTCGCTACTCCAAGCATTCCTCCCCCTGTTGCCCGATTCAGGGCATGAAATTAGATCTGTAAAACCGCGGAACCTAACGTCTTTTTAACCTTTGGTAAAGCAAAACCACCACCCATAAAAGCGCCACTGGCGCGAGCCTGAACCCAGCCCTCAAAACAGTCTAATGGCGACATTGCAAAACGAGACTATACCCAACGAATTTGGTATATTTACTTGTTTTTAATCGGGCAGAGATAGCGCACCATGTTTGACAAGAGTATGCAAATTCAAGGGTATGACGATGAGCTCTGGGCCTCCATCCAGGCAGAAGAACGCCGCCAGGAGGAGCACATCGAGCTGATCGCTTCTGAAAACTATACCAGTCCCCGGGTAATGCAGGCTCAGGGCAGCGTACTCACCAACAAATATGCCGAAGGCTACCCGCACAAAAGATACTACGGCGGATGCGAGAATGTCGATGTGGCAGAGCAACTCGCCATCGACCGCGCCAAGGCACTGTTCGACGCCGACTACGCCAACGTGCAGCCCCACTCCGGCTCCCAGGCCAACGCCGCCGTCTACATGGCGCTCTGCCAGCCCGGCGATACCATACTCGGCATGAGCCTGGCCCACGGTGGCCACCTCACCCACGGTGCCAAGCCCAACTTCTCGGGCAAAATCTACAACGCCGTACAGTATGGCCTCAACCCCGCGACCGGCGAGATCGACTATGACGAGGTAGAGCGTCTAGCCCGGGAACACAAGCCAAAGATGATCGTCGCCGGCTTCTCCGCCTACTCCCGGGTGGTCGACTGGCAGCGCTTCCGCGACATCGCCGACGAGGTGGGTGCCTACCTGTTTGTCGACATGGCCCACGTCGCCGGCCTGATCGCTGCCGGGCACTACCCCAGCCCGGTTGCCATCGCCGACGTCACCACCACCACTACGCACAAGACCCTGCGCGGCCCGCGTGGTGGTCTGATCCTGGCCAAAGCCAACCCGGAGATCGAGAAGAAGCTCAACTCACTGGTCTTCCCCGGCACCCAGGGCGGCCCGCTGATGCACGTCATCGCCGCCAAGGCGGTCGCCTTCAAAGAGGCGATGGAGCCCGAGTTCAAAGAGTATCAGGCGCAGGTAATCACCAACGCCCAGGCGATGGCTAAGGTCTTCATGGATCGCGGTTACGACGTAGTCTCCAAAGGCACCGACGACCATCTGTTCCTGGTCAGCTTCATCGAGGCAGGCCTCACCGGCAAGGAAGTAGACGCCTGGCTCGGCGCCGCCTACATCACCGTCAACATGAACGCAGTGCCGAACGACCCGCAATCCCCCTTCGTCACCTCTGGCATCCGCGTCGGCACCCCGGCGATCACCACCCGTGGCTTCAGCGAGGCCGAGGCCAGCGAACTGGCCGGCTGGATGTGCGACATCATCGACAATCGTGGCGAGCAGGCCAAGATCGATGAGATCAAGGGCAAGGTGCTGGCGATCTGCGCCAAGCACCCAGTCTACGCGCGATAATTATGAATTTTGGTGTTCGCTACGCTCACGCTTTTAAAGAAAATATTGTGAGCGTAGCCCACACCAACCCGATTCATAATTTACAATTCAAAATCCATAGTTTCCTTTAAACATGCGTTGTCCCTTCTGCGGAGCCCAGGAGACCAAGGTGGTCGACTCCCGCCTCAGCGGTGACGGAGACCAGATACGTCGCCGCCGCCAGTGCAGCACCTGCAAGGAGCGCTTCACCACCTATGAGACGGCCGAACTCAACATGCCACAGGTGGTCAAGCAGGATGGCAGCCGCGTACCCTTCGATGAAGATAAGTTGCGCGCCGGCATGGAGCGGGCCCTGGAGAAACGTCCAGTAAGCGCTGAGCGAGTTGATGCGGCAATCAGCCACATCACGCGCAAGCTGACCACCAAGGGCGAACGCGAGATCCCCTCACTGCAGATCGGCGATCTGGTGATGGATGAGCTAAAGCGCCTCGACCAAGTCGCCTACGTACGCTTCGCCTCGGTCTACCGCAAGTTCGAGGACGTCAACGCGTTTCGTGAGGAGATCGAACGACTCGAGCGCCAGCCGACGCCGGAACAGCGCCGTCAGCAACTCAAGCTGCCGATCAGCGACAAGGAGAAAAAATGAGCAGCGACACCGATCACCACCAGATGGCCCGCGCGCTGCAGCTGGCGGAGAAGGGGCTCTACACCACCCATCCGAATCCCCGGGTCGGCTGTGTGCTGGTCAAGGATGACCAGGTAGTCGGCGAGGGTTGGCATCGTCGCGCCGGCGAACCCCACGCAGAGCGCAACGCGCTGGCCCAGGCTGGCGAGCGCGCTCGTGGCGCCACCGCCTATATCACCCTGGAGCCCTGCTGCCATCAGGGCCGCACCCCACCCTGCAGCGACGCCCTGATCGAGGCCGGTGTCAGCCGCGTAGTGGCGGCGATGCGCGACCCCAACCCGCTGGTTGCCGGCAAGGGGCTGGCACAGCTGGAGGCCGCTGGCATCGCCACCGAATATGGCCTGATGCAAGCCCAAGCGGAGGCGCTCAATCCGGGGTTCACCAAACGCATGGCCGAGGGCCGTCCCTACATCCGCTGCAAGCTGGCGATGAGCCTGGACGGCCGCACCGCGATGGCCAGCGGCGAGAGCCAGTGGATCACCTCCGAGGCGGCGCGGCTTGATGTACAGCGGCTGCGCGCACGCAGCTCCGCGATCCTCACCGGCATTGGCACCCTGCTGGCGGACGACCCCTCGATGAATGTACGCCTTTCCGCTGAAGAGCTGGGGCTGGAGGCAGATCTACAGCCGCCAACGCCGGTGCGGGTGGTGCTCGATCCGGCTCTGAAGACCCCACCGACAGCGAAGATGCTCAAGCTACCCGGCCCCACGCTACTGCTGAGCAGCGACGATGAACCGCTGCACGCGGCCGCCCTGGATGCAGCTGGCGCCCAAGTGATCTCGCTGGCAGCCAACGGCTGCAACCTCAACCTCGACGAGGTGCTCACCGTTCTCGCCGAACAAGAGCTCAACGAGGTGCTACTGGAGTCAGGCGCCACCCTCGCCGGCGCGCTGTTGGAGAAACAGCTGATCGACGAACTGGTGATCTACATGGCGCCCCACATCATGGGTGACAGCGCCCGCGGCCTGTTCCACCTACCGCTGCTGAAGCAGATGTCACAGCGCATCGGGCTGCAGATCAGCGATCTGCGCAAGGTCGGCCCGGATCTACGCATCACCGCCCACCCGGTCTATTCCTGAGAGAGACTCGATGTTCACCGGAATCATCCAGGCTATCGGCACTATCGCCGGCAAACAGAACCGTGGCGGCGACCTGCGCCTGCAATTGCGCACCGGCAGGCTCGACCTAAGCGATGTAGCGCTCGGCGACAGCATCGCTACCAACGGTGTCTGCCTGACCGTGGTGGAACTGAGCGGCGACGGCTTCACCGCGGACGTCTCCCGCGAGACCCTTGCCCACACCACCCTGACGCAACTCGGCGTCGGCAGCACGGTCAACCTGGAGAAGGCGCTGACCCTCAACACCCGTCTCGGCGGTCATCTGGTCAGCGGCCATGTAGATGGCATCGGCAACATCATCGATCGCGCCGCGGATGCCCGCTCGATCCGCTTCACGCTGGAAGCGCCGGCGGAATTAGCGAAGTATATCGCCCACAAGGGTTCGATCTGCGTGGATGGCGCCAGCCTCACGGTAAACGCGGTGGACGGCAACCGTTTTGATCTGAACATCGTGCCGCACACCCTGCAGGAGACAATCATGGCCGGCTATGCCACCGGCAGCCAGGTCAATCTGGAGGTCGATCTGCTGGCGCGTTACCTGGAGCGGCTGATGCTGGGGGAGCGGGCCGCCGAACGCAGCGGTTCGGGCATCACCCAGGCGTTTCTACGGGAGCACGGCTTCGCCGGCTGAGGCCAGTGCGCCACATCCCGACTCACACCGAGCCGCTTTCGCGGCCAGGGGAAATCGCGCCACCCCTTGCTGCAGGTAGCTGTAGAGCTCCGCCACCCAAGGGCGAGCCGCCGCTGGAAGTTGCGGGGCTTGGCACCGGAAGTCATAAGGCAGAATCATCACTGAGGCCGGCTCCTGCCAGCTTCTTGCTACCAGCAGAAACAGCTCCTCCACCGCCTGGTCGCCAATCGCCAGACAGCCCACCGACCAAGCGCTGCCGTGGATGAAGATATTGGAACCGGGCTGCCGGCGTCCCTCGGCATGGGCGTTGAGCCAGTCGAAACTGTTGGGAAAGTTGAGCTTGATCGAGAGGTGAAAGCGGCTGTGGGGGTTGAGCGCCTCAATCTGGTAGAAGCCCTCGGGCACCTGCCGGTCCCCCTCCCGCAGCTTGGGACCGGCCACGCCACTGGCGGCCAGCACCTGATAGTCGTGGATATGCCGCCAGGGCCCAGCATCTGCCGCCCAGACCTCGATCTGCTGCTCCTGTTTCAGACTGATCAGCTGCAGTCGCGCTGGCGGATACTCCACCCCGGCCTGTTCAAAGCGGCGTCGCAATTGCAGTTCGAGGCGTGGCACCAGCCGCTCCAGCACCTGCACCACCTCGGGCGATAGCGGCTCATTCGCCGCCACAGGGAGAGTGCCTACGATAAGGGTGAAGCAGAGCAGAATGACAGCGAACCTCATCCACCCTTCCCGTTCGCCCTGACCCGCGCCAGCCAGTTGCCGTAGATCACATCCGAGATCCGGTGCAGACGTGTGATCTTCTCATCCAGCCCGACGGTGATCTCTTCGGAACGCTGGCTGCAGGCCGAGCTGAGTTCCAGGTCACTGCCATATTTGTCGATCCAGGCCTCCACCATCTCGGCGGTCATTTCGAGATGGAACTGCATGCCGATATGGTCGTTGATGCTGTAGGCCTGATTCCTGAAGCAACGACTCTGCAACAGGGGCTGGCAGCCCGGCGGCATAGAGAAGGTGTCGGCGTGCCAGTGGAAGGTATCAAAACTCTGCGGCAGCCCATCCAGCCAACTCAGGTCATCCGCGCCATTGGCTCGCTGCAAGGGGAACCAGCCGATCTCCATCCCCTCACCGCGGCTGACTTCGCCGCCGAGCGCCTTGCTGATCAGCTGGCCACCGAAACAGACTCCCATCATCGGCAGCCCCGCTGCAAACGCCGTGCGGATCAGCTCCAGCTCACCCTGCAGCCAGGGCAGGTCGTCATTCACACTCACTGCTGCACCGAGAAACACCAGCCCCGACACATCCTCCACCTGCGGTGGTATCGGGTGATCCACATCGATGCAAACCAGTTCCCAGGGAACCCGGCGCTGATCGAGGAACTCCCCGAGATAGCCAGGGCCCTCACAGGCGATATGACGGAATATACGTACAGGCTTCAAGATAGATCACCAGGATCGCTCCAACAGAGCAACCATTCTAGCTTCGACCCGAGCGACAGGAAAACTCTCTGGTCAGCGATGCAGTTACGCTCATAATTCACACCTTCAGCGTGACCGAAAACACATTCACAAGCCACCAATCCGAAAAAACTGCGATACCAATCACAGCCTTGAATCTAACCGAACAAGAAGTGCAATAGACATCACACTATCCTTTTTCCTACCATAACTGGAACGAGATTCGGATTCTAAAGGGACGCAGAAGTGAAACCATCCACAGTGGCAGTTGCACTATCCGGAACCGCAGCGGCAATCCTGCTGCTCGCCGCCCTCAGCAAATATGGCGGCGAGTCTACATCTACTGATCAGGACCTAGCCGCCGCCTCACCCACCCCGCTGGCAGAAAAATCCTCCGACGTCGCCAGCTTCCCACCCACACCGGCCGAACCTGCACCTTCATCCGAAACAACAAAAGCTCTCGCTGCAGACGAACCACTGCCGGCACACACTCACCAGTTCGCAGAAGATGCCACTGATGAGGAGATCCTGCGGGTAATGATGGAACAGCTTGCACAAATGGAGCTGGAAGCAGAGCCAGCGCTTCCAGATGAGGCTGTCGCGCTCTGGCAGGACGATAAAAATGGAGCCGCCGCCGGCCTGCCGATCCCTGCCGAGGTCGAGTACGAAACGATTAGGGTCAACCGGGATGTGCTCAATAATCTCCAGGTGGGGCAGCCACTGGAGTTGCCGATCCCGCAGGAGGCCAAATCCTACTACGGAACCATTGAAGAGACCCACAATCAGCTGGATGGCCAGGTGCAGGTCTGGTCTGGCGGGTTAGAGAATGGCGGCAACTTCAGCAACTTCACCCTCACCCAGGGGCAGCAAAGCACCGTAGTGATGGTCGCCACCGGCAGCCGCATCTACCAGATTGAGATCAACAACCGCACCGGCCGTGGCGCGGTCATCGACAACCGGACACTCTCGGTATTCAAAATCCCTGGCGATAGCGTAAAGCCCACCGAGCCCACCACGCCTATCCCAGGAGGCGAGCCGGATGCCTGATCCATCAAGAAAAACACGCTCTCAAATTACAGTGGAACCAATAAACACAACCAGGAAAGTTAGGGGAAAACCATGAAGCCAACCGCTCTGAAGCTAACAGCCGCGGCCCTCGCCTCGGTTCTATCGATGCCTGCCATGGCAGAGATCATCACCGTCGATGTGCTCGGTCTCTACACCAAAGACCTCACCGATGCCGGCAAGGATGGCCCCACCCGGCTTGCCGCGATGGTCGAATTTGCCAATCAAGCACTGGAGAACAGCCAGGTCGATATGCGCTACCGGTTGGTCCACACCCAACAGGTCGATCTCGTCAACGATGGCAATACCGATGGGGATGCGCTGGACGCTGTCACCAATGATAGTGCCGTAGCGGCACTGCGGGACCAGTATGGCGCGGATATGGTGAGCATGATCACCAACACCGGTCCCTACTGCGGTATCGCCTGGGTTGGCCAGGGTGATAGCAACGGCACCTTCCGCTCCTACGCCAAGAACTACGCCTACAGTGTGACTGGCTACACTTGCGTCAGCAGCTTCGCCCACGAACTGGGCCACAACCTGAGCCTTGGTCACTCCCGCAAACAGGGCAGCACCGGCAACCTCTACGAGCATGGTGTGGGCTACGGCGTCGACAATACCTTTGTCACCCTGATGGCCTACGAATCGGCCTTCAGCACCTACAACGAGCAACAGCTGCACTCCAATCCGGCCCTCTCGACCTGTGTGGATCTGCCCTGCGGCGTACCCCACGACCAAGCAGGCTCATCAGACGCATCCTTCTCACTCAGAGCCGCCGCCCCCCAGGCGGCTACCTGGCGTCCCACCGTCGTTGATGGCGGCGGTAGCAAACCCGGCACCGCAACCGAATTGGCCACTAACGGCAACTTCGACAGCCTGGATGGCTGGAGCGTCTTCCCCAGCGACAGTTGGGGAACCCTGAGCCAGACTGAGGATCTGGTTGACAGCGTGGCCGCAGCCGCGGTCAGCGGTCGCCGCTCCAGCGTCGCTGGTCCATTCCAGACCTTAGATGTAGCTAACATCGAGGCCGGCACCACCTACAACTTCACCGCCTGGGCTAAGCTGGGTGAAGGCACCTACTCGCGCCAGCGGGCTTACGCCTACCTCTACACCAAGGATGCAAACAACCGCGGCCGCTGGCACCGTCTGGCCAGGACCTCCATCGTCCAGAACGAATGGACCAAACTGCAGGGCAGCTTCACTGCCGGCGATATCGCGCTCAGCAGCGCCAAACTGCTAATCTGGGGCCCCAGCCGCCGCAACGACTTCCTGGTGGATGAGGTCTCCTTCAGCAGCGCTGCCAGTACTCCCACCACCCCCACCAACCTGGTCGCCAATGCCGACTTCGAGAGCAATGCCGACGGCTGGAACGGCAAGTACGGCGCACAGCTGGCAACCGTGGCGGATGGCTACGGCGACAGCATGAAGTCCCTTTCCATGACCAACCGCCGACGCTGGTACAGTGGTGCCAGCTACGACCTGACCGGAAGCCTGGAGAACGGCAAGACCTACAGCATCTCCGCCAAGGTCAAGACAGCTGAGGATAACCAGCGTGGTCGCATCTATCTGCTGATTCGCGCCAACAACCGTTATCGCTGGTACTTCGTCAAGCGCCAGGATGTCGGTACCAACTGGAGCGAGCTGAGCGGCGAGAAGACCATCAACGTCAGCGGCGATATCCAGTCCGCCCAGGTGGTATTCATGGTCGGCAATAGCGGCGTCGACTCACAGATGGACGATGTGGTCGTCCAGGTAGTCGAATAGTCGTCTCCTCTGTGGCGCACCCCACTTGGGGTGCGCCCTCTCCCGCCGCCATTACATCCCGCCGCCGACAAACAGCAGCAGTAGCATCAGCGCCACCGACCCGAACACTCCAGCAGCCAGAGCCGAGAGCAGGGTCAGCAGCAGATCAGTCAACAACGAACGCGACCTCATCGCGCCTGCCAACCCCACCCATTCCCTCTCATCGCCCCTTTTTGTGAGCATAGGCCCTCTCCCTTAATCGCTGAGTCCCGTCATTGCGTAGCCTCGCAATCGGCATCACCAAACGAAATGAGGCCGGGTTGATCCGCTCAGGCGAGCCGTAGATAAACTCCTCGCACAGCGGCTGCGGATAGCCCTTCACTGTGCCGCCCGGTCAACAAACGAGAGCAGCACAAAGCGATCGAACGCCATGCCATCCAGGTCGTTCTCCGCATAGGCGGCCAGCGTCTCACCCTGTGGCTGCTGCCGGATCCGCTCTGCATCAACACCTGCTGCCAGTAGCCGCTGCACCACCGATTCCGCTCGTAGCTGCGCCAGCTGCTGATTGTAGCTGGGGCTGCCACGCCTATCACTGGAGGCGCGCACCTCGATATCGAGCTGAGGAAACGCCTTCAACAGGCCTGCCAGAGTATCCAGCTGGGGCTGCAGGCGCGGCTCCAGTTCACTGCTGTCGGTACGAAAACGCAGGCAGAAGGAGAAGCCATCCGCCACCGCCTGCAGGCGCTGGTGCTGCTCCCCGCGGATGCGCTCCAGCGCAGCCAGATCCCGGCTCCTTGCCCCAGAAACCTGCTGCAGCTGCCGCTGCGCCTCACCCAACGCCTCGCGGGAGGCCTGCAACTCCGCATCTCTGCGTCCGATATCAGCGACCAGCGCCCCACCGACCGCCCCGACAACGATCCCTGGCGGGCCAGCCAGAATCCCACCCAGTAGCATGCCAATGGCCGGCTGTTTCAAGGTTTCAATCCCATCATCGCGCAGATCCAGAGAGCCCTCCTGTGCCTGAGCGGAGAGGCTCGTCGAAAGTGCCAAAACGGTTGCTGCGATCAGTTTCATCTTCATCATTCATCTCCTCGGTTGGCCCAGCGCGCCATCCCTGACAAGGGCGACTCTCCTTGGTCTGCGCCGGTAAAAACTAACTTGTGGAGGAGATTACAAAGCACGGTGGTGGCAGGAGCTTGCCCAATCGGGGCAAAGGGAAGACAAAAAGTGGCAACACGGTGGCAATGGTGCAGGCAACCGCTGCAGCTTTTTACCACCACGGCAAAGCCGGTTACATTAGAGAGCCTCTGATTAAGTCTGGACGAAATCGAGTGTGATTCAGAATTCTCAGATTCAAGGCGCAAATCGCACGTAATAGCTGGCTATTGCGAACGACTACATGGATGCAGGAGGTAGAGTCACGCATGGAGCCGTTGCCAAGATTTGCCACGCAGAAGCTGGATATTCTGGGCACAAGATACGCGTTCATGACTTGATCAGAGGCTCCTTAGCTCCCTACCAATCAGCCAATGGAAGCCAGATGCCAAAATTGATCGCCATCGTCGAGGATGAGCCGGCCATCCGCGACAACTACACCGACTACCTCACGCGCCAGGGCTATCGGGTCAATGGCTATGCCTCCCGTCAGGCTGCTTCCAGCGCCTTTGGCAGACAGCTGCCCGACCTGGTGATTCTAGATATCGGCCTGCTGGGCGAACCGGACGCCGGCTTTGAGCTCTGCCGGGAGCTGCGCAGCCGCTCCGCCAATCTACCGATCATCTTCCTCACCGCCCGTGACGACGAGTTCGACACGGTCTCGGGACTGCGCCTGGGCGCCGACGACTACCTCACCAAGTCGATCAGCCTGCCGCAGATCGCGGCGCGCATCGCCGCCCTGTTTCGCCGTCTCGACGCCCTGCAGACTCAACAGAGTAGCGACAACATCCTCACCCCGGGGTCGCTGCGTCTCGATCTCGACCGGCTCACCGCCCACTGGCGCGAGCAGCCGGTGGAGCTGACCCTCACCGAATTCTGGATGGTGCATGCGCTGGCCCGTCACCCCGGCCACGTGCGCAGCCGCGATCAGCTGATGGAGGAGGCCAACATCCTGGTGGACGCGGCCAGCGTCAGCACCCACATCAAGCGCATCCGCCAGAAGTTCCAGCAGCTCGACGCCGGGTTCAGCGCCATCGATGCAGTCTACGGCGCAGGCTACCGCTGGCTCGAGAATGGGCAGAGTTGATGCCTCCGCTACGCCGGCGCCGCTTCCGCGAAAGCCTCCGCTTCAAGCTACTGCTGGTCTCGCTCTCACTGCTGGCGATCCCATTGGCAGGCTATCGCTACCTGGTCGAGACCGAGCAGTTTCTGCGCAGCGCCAATGAACAGAATCTGCAGCAGAAGGCCGAATTGATCGCCCAGCTGCTGGCCACCCAACAGGAGCCTGCATTTCGCAGCAGCTTTAGCGAGGCACCAGCGATCTTCGTCCACCCGCTCGCCCAGCCGATCGATCTGGACGGTTACGGTGAGGAGTGGCAGCCGCTGCTGGACCAGGCGCACAGCTACAGCACCGGCAGACTCAGCTTTCGTCTGCTCAGCGGCATTCATGCTGAGCAGCTGCTGCTGTTCCTACAGATCCGTGATTCGACGATCCGCTACGCACCGGCAAACGACCTGCTGAGTCCGGCAGCGGATCACCTGCTCCTGCAACTGCGCTCGGAGACGGGGGTGCTGCGGCGTTATCGCATCGCCACCTCGGCTCCCGGCTGGTTTCAAGCCAACCCGCAACAGCAGGCGGGGCCGCCGATCCGCGGCGAGTGGCAGGAATCACCTGACGGCTACAATCTGGAGCTGGGCTTTCCCGTAGAGTTGGCGCGGGGTGGGCTCTCCGTCACCGTCTTCGATCAGGCGGCGCAGCAGCCCCCTGTCGTCGCCTCAAGCTCAGGGTTGGATAATGATGCCCTTCTGGCACGGCTGGTGCTGCCGCTGGCTGCGGTAGAGTCTCTGTTACAGGGGGTGGTTAGTGACGGTGAACGCATCCAGGTCGTGGATCGCCAACAGATGATCGTGGCCAGAAGCGGCAACCTAAGCCCACCCCACTGGCTCAAACCGGCCTCCCCCTTCGAGCAGCTGCTGCGTCGCCTGCTGCCGCGCCCGGCGGGAATCTTCCAGACGCCGCATCAGCATGCCGGACGCCTCGACGCAGCGGCGATCCACCGCGCCCTGCAGGGGGAGAGCACGGTCAGCCTCCAGCAGAGCCATTTCGAGTCGGCGATCACCCTCTCTGCCGACGTACCGATCCGCGCCACCGACGGCACTCTGCTCGGCGCCCTGCTGATCGAAAAGAGCAGCCATGAAATCCTCAGCCTGCAGCAACGTGCCTTCGCCCGGATCCTCTCCACCGGGTCAGTTCTACTACTACTCTCGGTGCTGGCCCTGCTTGGCTACGCCGGTCGCCTTACAGGCCGGATTCAGCGCCTCAATCGCAGCGTGGAGGCGGCGGTCAGCCCCGATGGACGCATCCTCTCCAACCTCCCTGCGGTCTCCGAGCGGGACGAGATCGGTGAACTCAGTCGCAGCTTTGGCCGGGTATTGCGACGCCTCAGCGAATACAACCGCTATCTGGAGTCGATGGCGTCACGACTTGCCCATGAGTTCCGTACACCGCTGACCATGGTGCAGTCCTCCCTGGAGAATCTAGCCAGCGACCCGGACCCGCAGGCGCAAAGCCGTTACCTGGAACGCGCCACGGAGGGTAGCCGGCGGCTCAGCCTGATCCTGCAGCGGATGCGCGAAGCGACCCGCCTGGAGCAGAGCCTGCAGCAGGCGGAGCGGGAGCCGCTGCAGTTGGAGTCGCTGCTGCAGACCATGCTGGAGGGGTATCGGGTCAGCTTTCCCGATGTTCGATTCGAGTTGCAGACAGCGCGGCTGGCGCCGATCGACGCCGCACCCGAGCTGATCGCACAGGCTCTCGACAAGCTGGTCAGCAACGCCATCGATTTTCACCAAGAGCAGACGCCAATTCGCCTGCAGCTGACTCCATTGCCGGAGCACAGTCGGCAGCGGCTATCTGTGATCAACCAGGGCCCTACCCTGCCAGAGACCATGACCAGCCACCTCTTTGACTCGATGGTGAGTCTGCGAGGAGATCGGGACAGCGGCTCACATCTGGGCCTGGGACTCTATCTGGTGCGGCTGATCGCCGAGTTTCACCAGGGCCACGTCTATGCTGAAAACCTGCCAGACTGCAGTGGCGTGGTGATCGGCATGGAGTTTCCCTCAACTACTAACAAGGATTAAGGCCGCAGCCGAGCATGTCGCGCCTCCAGCGGTAGCTCCGCCAAGGCTTCGCAAGCGGCATAAAAGCGTTCTAAATCTCCACTCTGTTGCCGATAAAGTGCCTCCAACCCGGGCACCAGCGACTCGTAGGTGGCCAGCGATGCTAGCAGAGCGTTGTTGAGTGGACGTCGGAACCAATGGTCAAAGCCACTGTAACCGCCCCACTCCGCCTTCAAGGCCTGATAGCGCCGCCGCAACTGGTCGAACAGCGCCTGTTTGCGCTGGCGCATCTGGGATGCTGGCAACTCTTCAGCATAGAGCACTGCGAGGGATGCCCGACTCTGTAACAGTAGCTGAGTGAACTGGCTGCTACGGCTACGCTGTCGATGCCACTGCTCAAGTTTTTCCGGAGCCTCCTGCTCTAGCCAGGCTTGCACGCCGATACGTGCCAGCTGTGTGGCAAACGCCTCATTGAAGGCGCTGTCGCCCTGCACATAGAGCTTTTGATGGGCCAGCTCGTGGAAGATCAACGCCGCCAGGCGCGGCTCCGACCAGCGGATCACGCTGCTGGTGATCGGGTCATCGAACCATCCCAGCGTCGAATAGGCGGGCGCCGGGTTGACCACCTGGTCGTAACCCTGGGCAGCAAGCTGCTCGCCGTGGGCCTCCGCATCTCGCTTGTCGAAATAGCCGCGATAGGCGGCACAGCCCACTACCGGATAGCACCAGCTGATCGGCTCCACCGAGAACTCTGGAGTCGCCACCAGGCTCCAGACCACCGCCTCCCGCTGCAGCTCCGCGTAGCTGAGGTAACTGTCGTTGTCCGGCAGCGCCAGCTGCTGACTGGCAAACTCGCGAATCGCCACGACCCGCCGCAGCCGCTGCTTAAGCTCGGGGTCGATGGCATTGTCCAGCAGTAACGACTCGATCGGGCGACGTTTCTGCAGCAGATCGAGCTGACCGTTGATCGACTGGGCGTAGTAGCCGAGCATTTCACAGCCACTGAGCAGCGGCAGAAAAAGTAGCAGACAGATGAGCGACAAGGTGTACTCAGCTCTGGTCTGTGGTGAGTGCATCACGCAGCCTCTCGATTATGCGGCAGCACACTATCTGCATCGGCATTCATCACTGACACCAAGAATCAACCAAAACCCCACTAATCAGACTTGAAAATGTGCCTGCTGTCACACCCCGTACCACTGCGTTCGTATCATCCTCCGGTTCCTGCCTCGTCTGCCGAGTAAGGTTTTATTGGGATTAATGATTCAATAAAACCTGATTCTTGTCACATCGCGCATCAGGGAAAACCCTTATAGTGATTGATATATTATCATTTACTGATATACTGACTCAGCCATCAGACAGGGGGGGCTTGAACGTTGAAGCAACTGCGCATTCTCGTCGGACTTATCCTTATCACGCAAGTTCTTCCTGCCTTTGCCGATTCGGAAGCCATTCCCGCCACAGAGGACTGGGCACAGGTTTCTGCTGAGGCACAAGCGGCCCAGTCTCCGATTATCTTGGTTTTCACAGCTGAAGCTTGTAGCTACTGCGAGCAGCTCGCACACGATGTACTCATTCCGCTGCAGGCATCAGACGAGCAAAACAAGCCCATTATCAAGGCCTTCGACATCAGCACAGGCAACAAAATCATCGATTTTGACGGCAGCAAGGTCCGGGGCCGCAATTTCATCTCCCGTTACACGGTCTTCGCCACACCGACCGTGGTTATCCTCGACTCACAGGGGAAACAGCTGGCGGCCCCCATTGTTGGCTACAATTCGAAGGATGCATACCTGATCCTGCTGAACAACGCGATCGACTCATCCCGCACCGCTATGCAGGATATCGAGCTGCCGGAAAAAGTGCTCGCTGGTACTCAGTAACCGGCTTTCGGGCAGACCCCCTGATCATTTCACAAGACAAACTGTCATATCAGAGATGCGGTAGGCACTCGACCACCGGTTTTGGCTATACTTCCGCTCCTATTTTTCGACTTGATGGAGCGACTCGTGCGAAGATTGATCCTAGTTGTATTACTTAACCTCTCTCTACTGGCCGTCGCTCAGGCATCCCCCGACAAAGTGCATTCCACCATTGTTTTTACCGACAATCTGCAAAAGGATGCCGCCCTCTCCAAACGCCTAAATGCACCCATCCTGCTGGTGGTTTCCCAGGAGCACTGCCCTTTCTGTGATCTGTTGAAGCGGGAGGTGCTCAACCCGATGGCCTTGAGTGGGGACTATCGAGACAAGGTGGTGATGCGCGAGATCCTGATCGACCTGGGGGAGAGCCTGATCAACTTTGAGGGCAAGTCAGAGGATGCCGCCGAATTTGCCCATCGCTATGATGTCTACCTCACCCCGACCCTGCTGTTTCTCGACCCCCACGGCAATGAACTCAGCAAACGCATCGTTGACGTCAACACAGTGGAGCTCTTCTACTTCTACCTAACCAGCGCCATCGACAGCGCCCGGGAGAAGATGCAATAACTGCCTCGGTTCGGCTACAGACGACCTCGCAGATCGAGTAGGCCGAACCCGCGCATTCGGTTCTTCATCTGCTTGGTAAAACCGATCACCTTGAACCGCTCTCCCATCTCCGACGGCAGTGTCAGTTTTTTCACGCCCTGAACCCGCGCCATGTGGGCAGCAATATCGTCGGGATCTGATCCGGCGAGCAGCTCGTCCAGACCACTTGCCATGAGAAAATGGGCCTGAGTAGTGTAGCCCGCCAACGCAAATCCGGCCTGCTCCGCCGCCTCCGCCACAGCCGTAAAGTCCACCTGCGCGGTGATATCCTGCAACCCAGGCCAACGATAGGGATCGGCGTGGGCACGATGACGATAGTGACACATCAGGGTGCCTTCGCTGCGTTGTGGATGGTAATACTCACTGCGTGGATAGCCGTAGTCTATGAGTAACACTGCGCCCCGCTCGAATGCTCCGCCGAGGGCAGCAAACCAGGGGCCCAATCGCAGATTCAGCTCCGACACATATCCACCGCTACCCACCGGCAGTCCCGCCAACCGTCGCTTGACCTGTTCGCTGAAACCTACTGTCTCGGGCCTGGCAAAGTGATCGCGAAATCCTTCCTCCTGCCAGACAACAAAGCCCTCCTCTATCCCCGCCTCTGAATGACGGAAACGGCTGGCAGGCATCGCGTCCAACAGTTCGTTGGCCAGCACAAAGCCTTCGAATCGAGACGGCATCTGACTCAGCCAGCTCACCCGCTCCAGCAGCTGGGGCACCCGCTCCCGCAGGATTTGTCGCTGACGCTGCTGCAGCTCCGGGCTCAGCTCCAGAATCAGATAGCGGTTTGGCAATTGTCCCAACCGTTCCAGCTCTGCCAGTAGATCCACAGCCAAAACACCGGAGCCTGCACCAAACTCCAGAATATCGCCCTGTGGCAGCTCACCCAGCAGCTCTGCCGCCTGGTGTGCGATGCACTGGGCAAACAGGGGCGAGACCTCCGGTGCGGTAACAAAATCCCCTGCCTCACCAAACTTGCGACTGCCCGCCACGTAGTAACCCAATCCCGGGGCATAGAGCGCCAGTTCCATAAAATGGTCGAAGGAAATCCGCCCGCCTGCCGCCTCGATCTCATGACGAATCCTTGTCTGCAACTGCTCACTGAGTTCTAGGGCGGCAGGATCGGGAGGGGGCAGATCAGAGACCGGAGCTCTTCCGGGGAGGCGAAATGAAGCGGACATGAATTCAGAATCCTAGAGCAATACGATATGGTAGGGCCGACATTCAATCATGGAGTATTGGCATGACGCAAAATGGATCGTCCCTAGCAGGCAAAACGGGACTGATCACCGGCGGCGTCCACCGCATCGGCGCGGCAATCGCCCGCCAGCTGCATGCCGAGGGGATGGACCTGATCCTGCACTACCGCAGCTCCAGCGTCGCCGCCGCCGAACTGCAGGCAACGTTGCAGGCACAACGCCCTGACTCGGTGCTGCTGCTACAGGCTGACCTGCACCAGACCGACCAGCTCGAGGGCCTGATCGAGCAAGCAGTTAAATTCCGTGGACGCCTCGACCTGCTGGTCAACAACGCCTCAAGCTTCTACCCCACCCCACTGGAGAGCCTAAACCAGGCCGACTGGGATGACCTGATCGGCAGCAATCTAAAGGCCCCCCTATTCCTCTCCAAGGCAGCGGCGCCTTGGCTACGCGATCAGCGGGGCAACATCATCAATCTGGTCGACATCCATGCTGAGCGCCCCCTCAAAAACCATCCGATCTACTCCATCGCCAAGGCTGGCAACGCCATGCTGGTGAAGAGCCTGGCCCGGGAACTGGGTCCGGAGGTACGCGTCAACGGCATTGCCCCCGGCGCAATCCTCTGGCCTGAGCAGGATATGACAGACCTGGCCAAGTCAGAGATCCTGCAGCGAACCGCCCTGAAACGCCCCGGCCAACCAACCGACATTGCCCGCACACTACTGTTTCTCATCCGCGACGCCGACTATGTGACAGGTCAGATCATCGCAGTGGACGGAGGCCGCACCCTGCAGCAGTAAGGGGCTGGAAGTCGCCAAAATCTTGCGCATTAAAAGCCAGATTATTGAATCCCTTGGGGCTCTATTCCCCACAGCTTGCTGTGAATATGCGTGAATGAGCGAATATATTCACAAGAACCATAACGTAACGGTATTGATGTATCACTTGGTGCTTCTGGCAAAATATAGGCGAGCGGTATTTGACGATGCGGTAGATGAGGAGCTTTAAAAACCCGCATGGATATGAGGTGGTGCTCACCAATTATGTGCGGGTTTTGGTAACCATCTACGGTTGTGAATAAGATGATCCAAATGGCATCAGCCAGCGCGGGATCAGCAATCACTTCATGCCAGTGATCAACGGGGATTTGACTCTTAGCTTCAAGTTTGAAGTGCAACAAAAGTCATATTGATGTATAGCAGTACTCTGGTGATTTAAAGCCTAACCTCTTGCGAGGCCTGGTATTGAGTCTCTTAGCAATTGAATTGCATAGATGCTGAGTTACTGAAGCCATAGATTGTAGTAGTTCAGACTTGATCTGACACCACCCTCCGGCGCATGGGCAGATGAGAACCAGCAATGAGCTGCGTAAGCGGGGCGTGTTTGTCTCCCCCAGTGGCGTGCGCAGCATCTGGCTGCGACACAAGCTGGCGTGTTTTAAGGACCGCCTGCGCGCCCTGGAGGAGAAGATGTCCCAGGAGGGCATGATTCTCACCGAAGCGCAGGTCACGGCCCTGGAAAAGAAGAAATACGATGACGAAGCTACCGGTGAGATCGAAACGGCCCATCCGGGCTATCTCGGCTCCCAGGATACCTTCTATGTCGGCACGTTGAAGGGGGTTGGTCGGATCTACCAGCAGACGTTTGTAGACACCTATTCGAAGGTGGCCTTTGCCAAGCTGTATCAGACCAAGACGCCGATCACTGCCGCTGACCTGCTGAACGACCAAGTGTTACCGTTCTTCGAGCGCCACGCACTGCCAATGCTACGCATCCTGACCGACCGGGGCACTGAATACTGCGGCAAGGCCGAGCAGCATGACTATCAACTCTATCTGGCGCTGAATGATATTGACCACACCAAGACCAAGGCGAAATCACCGCAGACCAACGGCATCTGCGAGCGTTTCCACAAAACGATCCTGAACGAATTTTACCAGGTGACATTCAGGAAAAATCTGTACGCTGATCTAGAAAGCCTACAACAGAATCTCGACGAGTGGCTACTGTACTACAATGAGCAGCGGACACATCAGGGACAGATGTGCTGTGGCCGCACACCATTGGCCACGCTGGAAGACGGAAAACAAATCTGGCAGGCAAAGTTCGTAGGCTGAATTTGACCTGACAGTCACGCCATCGGAACCGGTAACTGTCAGATCAGGTCGCGACTACTACAGCTGAATCGCCCTTGTCGATAGCATCCTCGTAGCGTTCCTCTGCCTCTCCCTTGGGTTGCACCACGCCTCGCAGCTTTTTTCCGTTGAGTTCCAGGGAGAGATCCAATAACACAGCATCCAACGGAAGAGGAAAAGTGTAGACCGCCTCGATATTGACGTTCTCCAGATTCCTATAGACATGGGTCACAACAACATCTGCAAACAAGCCGCGCAAATTTGCCTGAACATCGACAGATTCAAGGGCGATGCGAGCCTCACCTATGGGTTCGAGTACAGCGGCGGTGGCGATTGTCATTATGATTACTCCTTTCCTGAGCAGATTTTTTCGTAAAGGTCCATCACCCCTGTAGCGAGTTCCCGAACCTCTTCCGGTGCCAGATTTGCTCGTTTTGGGTCAATAGTGAGCTCGACGCCATCATTGATGACAACATGACTCCAAACCTCTACCGAGCCCTTTTGTCGTGGCCGGAGTGGAGGCGTCAGGGCCTCTTCTCCACCTGCACTGAGCAGCTCCCGGATACGGTCCAGGGACAGCCCGGCCTGTTGCCACTTTCGAATCTCCAGCAGTTGGTCGAGGTGACGGGTCGTGTAGTGTGCTCCGCGGCCAGCCCCATCAGGCCGATCCACCAGTCCGATCTGGATGTAGTACCGCACCGTTCGCCTGGGCAGATCCACGAGACCACCGAGTTCATCCAGGGTGAATAAACGCTCTTTCTCTTCCATGACAGATAATATAGACAGCTTTACTGTCGCATTAAAGTGGCAATTTCATGATTAAGGCATAGTTTAACCTGCGGCACAGGATGAAGTTTGGTTGTAGAAACAGACGGTCCGCTTCTGGCGCACTCGGTCTACCTGACTGATAACACGACCGGTAGTTATGCGGCCAGATCAGCGATACCCCTGGTTGCCCCGACACTGATACCCGCTAGTAAGCACCCTAGATGTTCGCCCCGGTTCTCCGGGGCCACTCTTCGAAATCGAACAAAAACCGGGCAACCAACCTAACCCATTGATTTACTGGCTTCCTGCAAGCGTAACAACAGCACTTGATGGGTACGCTTCCGATGGCTAGTCACAGAGAATATCGGCCGAAGAGAGAGCCAGAGAGGGAGAATGTCGGGGTTGAATTAAAATGGCCCGGTACGCTTGATCCGGCCGGAAGGCCCGGAGTACCGGGGCTCAGACGTAAAAAAACCGGCTTCAGAGAACCGGTTTTTTCGTGAATTGGCGGAGAGGGAGGGATTCGAACCCTCGGTACGCTATTAACGTACACACACTTTCCAGGCGTGCTCCTTCAGCCGCTCGGACACCTCTCCAGAAGGGAGCGCGAAGATTATACCAGTTTGGTCCGGCACGCAAATTCTATCGCGTCCTGTCAGACGCAGGCATTACGGCTCAGGCTTTAGATATGCTCGCTCACGTTGACCGGCTCCGCATCACCCAGCAGGCTTAAAAATTGCTGGCGGGAAACCCGGATCACCAGGCTATGGTCACCGGCTTCAAAATAGATCTCCGGCTGATCGGCAAGTGAACGATCCAGCAGGGTTTCGATGCCATAGGGCTGGCCGGAGGGAGGCACCGAGCCTGGTTCGCAGTCGGCAAACGCATCGCTCAGTTCATCCTCTTCAATTAGCTCCAGCTCGCGACCGGTGAGGCGCTTCAGTCGCTCGAACTGCAGTCGGTGGGAGCGGGGATTACCACCATTAGATAGCTCTGATCATCCCCCACCAGCACACTTTTAGCCATCTTGTCGCCGGGCACGTGCATCGCCTCCGAGGTGCGCAGAGCTGAATCGGTTCGGCTATGTTCAATCACATCAAACTCGATACCCTTGTTTTGCAGGAACTCTTTGAATGTAATGGCAACTGACATAGTCTCCTCCTCTCCTTCGACACTCCTGTTTTTAGTATAGTTTGGCTCTTTGGCGAATCACCCACGGACTGGATACGGCATGATACAGAAGAAAAAACAGCGACACCTGCAAGCAGATCAGATGGACCGACATCGGCTCTACGAGCTGTCGGTACAGTGTGCCGAATCGGAGATTGATTTTGTCGACGACACCTTCAAACGGCTGCGAGGTCACCGTGCCAAACTGCTGCGTGAGGACTTCTGCGGCACCGCCAACGTCTGCTGCGAGTGGGTAAAACGGCGCAGTAGCAACCAGGCGATCGGCATCGACCTCGATCCTGAGGTGCTCAAGTGGGGGCGAAAACACCACATCGACGCGCTCAATCCGGCACAGGTAAAACGCATCGATCTGCTGGAAAAAGACGTGCTCAAGGCAAAGACCACACCGCCCGATATCATCTCCGCAATGAATTTCAGCTACTGGCTGTTCAAGGAGCGCAAGACGCTCAAGCGCTACTTCAAGCGGGTCCAACAGCAGCTGGCTGAGGGCGGCATCCTCTTCATGGACGCCTATGGCGGCTACGACTCTTTCCGCGACATCATTGAGGAGCGTGAGATAGAGGCGGAGGGCTTGCGCTTCACCTATATCTGGGAGCAGGAGAAGTACGAGCCGATCAGCGGCAGCCTGATCTGCCACATCCATTTCGACTTCCCCGACGGCTCACGCATGGAGCGCGCCTTCAGCTACGATTGGCGCCTCTGGACCCTGGCGGAGATCCGCGAACTGCTCGATGAGGCAGGCTTCAGCCGCGTGACCTTCTACTGGCAGGGCTTCGATGAGGATGGCGAGGGCGACGGCGATTTTCAGCCAGTCGATGAAGGCGATGCCGACGCCGGCTGGATCTGCTATATCACGGCCGAGAAGTAACCGCGCCCACCACCTGCTCCAGAATAAACGCACAGATCGCCGCTGCATCATTGAGATCGAACTGTGGCAGCGGTACCGACTGAGCCACCGGCCCATCACTGGCAAAGGCGATGATCGAATCGTCCTCGGTAAACAGCAGCGGCTTGTTCAGCGACGGCCGGTGCAGTTCGATCTTGGGAAAGGCGACGTGTCGGAACCCCTCCACCAGAATCAGATCGAGCTGGGCGCTGTCGAGCCGCTCGAGCATGGTTTGCAAGTCAGGATCCCCCTCCACCGGCTCCTCCACCATCAATGCCCAACGCTGCGCAGTGGCCAGCAACACCTGCCCCGCACCCGCCTTGCGCAGCTCGTAGCTGTCCTTGCCCGGCTTGTCCACATCGACCTTGTGGTGGGCGTGTTTGATCACGCCAACCCGCAACCCTTGCGCCTTCAGCAGCGGGATCAGTCGCGTCAGCAGGGTGGTTTTTCCGGTGCCGCTGTAGGCGGCAAATCCGAGCAGGGGAACGGAGGCATGGATCATTGTTGTGCCTTGTCGAGTTGCCAAAGAGGCACAGAGTTTACGGGAAAACAGGGCGATCTATCACCAACCCAGGGTAGGAGCAGCGCACCGACAGCACGAATCTAATCTTTCGCACCATCAGTGGCGCTCCAACAGGTGATCAGGTCTTCACCGCATTCAGCGCTGCATGAGCCGCTGCCAGACGCGCCACCGGTACCCGCGGTGCAGAGCAGGAGACATAGTTGAGTCCGGCCTGGTGGCAGAAGGCGATCGACTGGGGGTGACCGCCATGTTCACCGCAGATGCCCACTGAGAGTTCCGGCTTGACACCACGCCCCCACTCCACCGCCAGCTGCATCAGCTTGCCCACACCCTTGGCATCCAACACCTCAAAGGGGTTGTCCTGCAGGATGCCGGCCTGGTTGTACATCGGCAGGAACTTGTTCTCCGCATCCTCGCGGGAGAAAGAGAAGGTGGCCTGGGTCAGATCGTTGGTGCCAAACGAGAAGAACTCCGCCTCCTCGGCCAGGGACTCGGCACGCATGCAGGCGCGCACCACCTCAATCATTGTGCCGAAGCGGCAGTTCAGACGCTGGCCGCTCTTCTGTTCTACATCGCTGCGAATCTCATCCATGTAGCCGCGTACCCGCTTCAGTTCCTCCGCGGTGCAGACCTGGGGCACCATCATCTGCGGGTGCACCTCGATGCCGATCGCTGCACACTCCGCCTCCGCCTCGAGGGTGGCGCGGATCTGCATCTTGTAGATCTCAGGAAAGGTGATGCCAAGGCGTACGCCACGATGGCCGAGCATCGGGTTCACCTCGGTAAGCGCACGCACCTTTTTCAGCATCAGGGTCTTCTTCTCGATCGCCTGCTCGACCAACTCCAGATCGACGATATGGCGCATTGAATCGGCCTCGCTCTTCGCCGCGGAGGGGTCGTGCAGCAGGATCATCGAACCAGCCAACACCTCCATCCCGAGCACCGAACGGCGCAGGTGACTGAGCTGCTCCAGATCACTCTGCAGCTGACGTTCAGTCGGCAGAAATTCATGGATTGGCGGGTCGAGCAGGCGGATGGTCACCGGCAGCGGCGACATCACCTCGAACAGCCCCTTGAAGTCGGCGCGCTGCATCGGCAGCAGCTTATCGAGCGCCGCCTGGCGCTGTGCCTGGTCCTCGGCGACGATCATCTCGATTACCACCGGCAGCCGCTCCACCGCATTGAACATCCGCTCGGTGCGGCACAGGCCGATCCCCTTGGCACCATATTTGAGCGCCCGGGCCGCATCGTTCGGGGTGTCGGCATTCGCCATCACCCGCAGGTAGGCAACCTCGTCGGCCCACTGTAGCAGCCGGTTGAGCTCCGCCGAGAAATCGGGCTCGACCATCGGGATCTCCCCAAGAAAGACGTTGCCGGTACTGCCGTCGATAGTGAGCATGTCACCCTCGCGAATCACCCTACCGCCCACATAGGCCTCGCGCCGCTGCACATCCACATGGATCCCTTCGGCGCCGGCCACACAGGGCTTGCCCATACCGCGCGCCACCACCGCAGCATGGGAGGTCTTGCCACCACGGCTGGTAAGTATACCCTGAGCAGCGAAGAAACCGTGGATATCCTCCGGCTTGGTCTCCTCCCGCAGCAGGATCACCTTCTGCCCCTGATCCTTGCCCTGAATCTCGGCCCGATCGGCATCAAACACGGCAAAGCCGGAGGCGGCACCCGGTGAGGCAGGCAATCCCTGGGCAATCGGCTCCACCCGTGCCTTGGGGTCGAGTCGCGGGTAGAGCATCTGCTCCAGATGGGCTGGGTCGATGCGCAGCAGCGCCTCCTCCTTGGAGAGCAGCCCCTCCTGCACCATCTCCACTGAGGTGCGCACCATCGCGATAGCGTTCATCTTACCGTTGCGGGTCTGCAGACAGTAGAGAGTGCCACGTTCGATGGTGAACTCGAAGTCCTGCACCTCCTTGTAGTGGCTCTCCAGCTTGTCGCGCAGCTCAGCCAGCTGGCGGGCCATCTCCGGCATCTCGTCGGCCAGTTTGTCGATGGGCTTGGGGGTGCGGATGCCAGCCACCACATCCTCACCCTGGGCATTGATCAGATACTCACCAAACAGCTTATTCTCACCAGTACCAGGGTTGCGGGTGAAGGCGACGCCGGTGGCGGAGTCATCACCGCGGTTGCCGAAGACCATGGTGCAGACGTTGACTGCGGTGCCGTTGGCCATCTCCGGGGTGATGTTGAACTCGCGACGATAATCCACTGCCCGCTTACCCATCCAGGAACCGAACACCGCCTTGATCGCGATCTCCAGCTGATCGTAGGGGTCTTCAGGGAAAGCCCGACCGGTGTGCTCCTCGAAGACCCGCAGAAAGCGTTCGCTGATCTCCTTCAAGTCATCTGCGGAAAGCCCCACATCGGCGGTCACATGGGCCTTCTGCTTGACTGCATCAAACTCCGCATCGAATAGTTCGTCGGGCACGTTCAGCGCCACTTTGCCGAACAGCTGGATGAAACGTCGGTAGGCATCGTAGCCGAAGCGGGCATCGCCAGTTTGCTCAAACACACCCTGCAAGGTGTCGGCATTCAGCCCCAGGTTGAGGATGGTGTCCATCATGCCCGGCATCGACATCGCCGAGCCAGAGCGCACCGACACCAGCAGCGGATTCTGTGCGTCCCCAAAGCCTTTTCCAGTTGCCTGCTCAACCGCCGCCATCTGCTCACGCACCTGCGTCATCACCCCTTCCGGCAGACCGCGACTGGTCTCTTCCAGATATTCGAGGCAGGTCTCGGTAGTAATCACAAAACCAGGCGGCACGTTGAGCCCAAACTGAGTCATCTCGCAGAGGTTGGCCCCCTTGCCACCCAGCAGATGTTTGTTCTTTCCATCGCCATCCTGAAACGCATAGACGTGCCGTTTACCACTCATCTTTTCACTTCCTCATGTTAGAGACGAAAGCCGTTTTCGGCTTTGCAGGGTCGGACCATCTCGAATAATAGACCCTTATGCTGACTGCACCATGACTTGCAGCAGGTGGATTGAATCGTGGCGATATAGATAGGCGACGAGGAGAAGAAGCTGCACCGCTGGAGCAGGGTGATTTCAGACAGGATAAGGTAGAGACGAGCAGACCTCATCAAGGCATGAGGGCCGCTCGCCTTGCCAAAAGCAAGTGGCGGATTCAGGACGGACTGTGGCCGGCGCCAAGCCGCTGCTGGCGCACGGCACTCCACACCATACCGACCATGCCCAACAGCATCAGGGAGAGTGACGATGGCTCGGCGACATAGACGATGTCTGCATTGTTGAAGTACAGATTCACTATCGCATCAGGATCAGGATCCTGCCCATCTGATCCGACATGGGAGTAAGACGAGAGGGCGTAGGTATGGCCCTCCTGCAGATCGTAGCTGCCGCGAAGTCTATTATCGTACCAACTACCACCGCCAGATATTCCACCCGACACATGGGACCCAAGGGTCAAGTCGTAGAGGGAGAATTCGGAGTAGACATCTGGAAAAAAATCGAATATTCGGCTCCAGACATCCAGACTAGCGTCCTCCCCGGTCACCTGAAACGTCCAGTCCAGCTTGATGCTTCCCTCCGACCACCAATCGTAGTACCCACTCACCGCATCTAGGTATGGATCCTGATTATAGCTCCACCCTGATATCTCATAGATCAGTTCGATACTAGGATTTATGCGGTCAAAGTAGTACTCAACCGTTGCCCGCGAATTGCGGTCAGCACCGAGGTGAGGGCCTGGAGACATTCCGGGGACAACATACTCAATCCCGTTATAGGTCATCGGGTTGGTGTAATGGTATTCAGTCCAAGAACCGAGCTCAAATTCATCAACCCCTGCCTCTTGCAAGGCATGGATAGAACCACGATATCGATCTGTATCCTCCGCGATCAGGTCTGTCCGGGCGCCATCAACCCAGTAGAAGAGCTGAGCGCGGGTATCTATCTCGATCTGATCCTTGATCACTTCAATCCTCGCCGCCCCAGCCTGCGGCAGATAAAGCAGTGCGCACAAAAGTGCAACGATTGAAAAAAACCTGGTCTTGGCACTCACGCCATGATTGCCGTCCTTCTCCATTGGCCTCTCCCCTCTACATCCAATCAGCAGCTTGATTTAGCTCGATATTTTCTGCGACTCGCGGACTCGCCAAAAATAATGGAGATAGCGCTCCTCTCCCCGCAAAACCCCCTACACATCAAGCATAATATGATCTTTTGTGAGGTCAATCACAAATACAGCATCATTATCCGCTTGCACAAAGCATCTCTCAGCACTCCCACGGCGACTCCCAGCCCGCCGCACGGCACACCTTTGCTTGCCTTAGGAAATTAAAGTCACAGCCCCAACGTGCCGATAGCCCCACCAACAGCGGTGACCCAAGCGTCAGAGCAGCCTTTTCAACCGATAGTGAATCATGGCGAAATCACAGACGATGCCAACCGACTCTGCCAACCAGGCCCCCAGATCACGGCCCGCCCTGTTACTGGTGGATGATGACCCCGCGATCGCGGAGGCCCTCGGCTTTCTGCTGCGCAAGGAGTACCAGGTGCATCTAGCATCGAACCGGGCCGAGGTTACCCGGCTGCTCAGCCAGCACCCGGCAAACCTGAAACTGGCACTGATCGATCTGGGACTGCCGCCAACCCCCCACCGACCGGATCAGGGGTTCGCCATCATCGGCGACCTGCTGCAATTCGACGCCAGCATCCGCATCCTGATCCTTTCTGGCCAATCCCAGGAGGACAACATCCGCCACGCCTTCAGCCTCGGTGCAGCAGATTTCTTCCCCAAACCCTGTGAGCCACAGCTGCTGAAGGCCGGCCTCAAACGCCAGCTGATGCTCGCCGAACTCGAAACCCATTCACCAACTAGCGGCATGGCACATGGCCTAATCGGCACCAGCGAGGCAATGCAGGGCCTGCGCGGGCAGATCGCCCAGTTCGCCCCGAGCGAATTCCCGGTACTGATCTCCGGCGAATCGGGGACCGGCAAAGAGCTGGTGGCACGCGCCCTGCACCAGGCCGCTGAGCGGCGTGAGCAACCCTACTTGGCGCTCAACTGTGCCGCCTTCTCCCCTGACCTGCTGGAAGCTCAGCTGTTCGGACACGCCAGAGGCGCCTTCACCGGTGCGCAGCAGGGCAAGAAGGGCTTCTTCGAGGAGGCCAAAAGCGGCACCCTGTTCCTCGATGAAATCGGCGAGATGCCACTCAGCCTGCAGGCCAAACTGCTACGAGTACTTGAAGATGGCGAATACTATCGGATCGGCGAGACTAGCCCGCGCCACTCCCAGGCCCGCATCATCGCCGCCAGCAACCGCAATCTGAAACAGGCGGTTGAGCGGGATCGCTTCCGCGCCGATCTCTACCACCGTCTCTGCGTACTCACTATCGAAGTGCCACCATTGCGTCAGCGCAGCGACGACCGCAACGAGCTGCTGGTTCACTTCATCAACAAATTCGCAGACTCGATCCACTCTTTCCGCCTCTCGGCCGAAGCACAGGCACTGTGGCGCAGCTACCCTTTCCCCGGCAACGTGCGCGAACTACGCAACATTGTTATCCGGCTCGGCACCAAACACCCGGATGGGCTGGTGGGGGCAACCGCACTGCGCCAAGAGATCGACCCACAAGGCACTCCATCGATCGAGTCAGCGGCGATAGATCACCAGGATGCCCCAACCAGCCTGCTTCAGCGCGAAGGATTTGAACTCGACCGATATCTAAACCAGCTGGAACAGCACTATATCCAGGCCGCCCTGGAGATGGCCGGCGGCAGCCTCAGCAAGGCTGCGCGGCTGCTGCATATCAACCGCACCACCCTCTACAGCAAGGTCAAAAAGCTTGAAAAAGCGGAGCAGGCCCATGTACCTGAAACAGTTCGGCCTCACTCGTAAGCCCTTCGCCATCACCCCCGATACCCGCCGCTTCTTCAGTGGCGCCAGCCGCGGCGCGGTGCTCGACGCCCTGCTCTATGCCATCACCAACGGTGAAGGCATCGTCAAACTGGTCGGTGAAGTCGGCAGCGGCAAGACCATGCTCAGCCGCATGCTCGGCGAACGCCTACCCGCCTCTGTCGACCTGGTCTACATCGCCAACCCCAGCCTCACCGCCGACGACATCCTGCGGGCAATCGCCATCGAACTGGGTTTCGATATTGCGCAGGACGCCCGACGCTTCGAAGTCATGCAGCAGCTGCAGAGCCGCCTGATCCAGCACCACGCCGAACAACGCCAAGTGGTGGTCTTCATCGACGAAGCCCAGGCAATGCCGCTACAGACCCTGGAGCAGATCCGCCTGCTCAGCAACCTGGAGACCCGCGACCACAAACTGCTGCAGATGGTGCTGTTCGGCCAACCCGAACTCAACCGCAAGCTGGCCGACCCAGAGATCCGCCAGCTCAGAGAGCGCATCACCTACAGCCTCGAACTGCCCCCCCTGAGCAGCGAGGATGTGCATGCCTATCTTAACTTCCGTCTCCAGCAGTCAGGCTATCAGGGAGTGGAGCTCTTCTCCCGCTCGCTGGCTCGAAGGGTGCACCGCTACAGCCAGGGACTGATCCGCCGGATCAACATCATCGCCGACAAAAGCCTGCTGGCCGCCTACTCCGAAGGCAGCTCCCAGCTGCGCCACCACCACATCCGACTCGCCGCACAGGAGTCGGGGCTACTGCATGGCACGCCGCGCTGGCTCTATGCCGCCGCCAGTCTGTTGCTCGGGTTGACTGGCCTAACCCTCTCCCAGGCAGAACGGGTACCATACCCTGCCGCTCAGCCACCCTCCCCGGTTGTCGCCGCGACACCATCGGAACAGACCGTCTCAGTCGCACCAGAGCCGGCAGGCACCACACTCACAGAAGCTGCCCTTCCGGCGACATCAAAGAGATCCAGAGACAGTGACGAATTAATCAACCGCCGACTGCGGGCCACCCGCCAGCTGCTCACCGACGACAGCGCCGGGGGCTACAGCATCCAGCTGCTTACCACTCAGCAGAAGCCGGTCTATCTAAAAAACTTTTTCGCCGAGCACGGCGAGCAACTCGATCCTGAGCAGGTCTTTATCTACCCCCTGCACTCCAAAGGAAGCGACTATTTCATCGTGCTCTATGGCCACTATGCCGACCCCAAACTGGCTGACAGCGCACTCAATGCACTGCCAACTGCCCTCACCAAGGGCCGACCTTACATACGCTCCCTGCGCCGTATGCGCGACGAAGCGCAACCCTGGCAGGGATAAGGAGAGTCTCAGTGCAAACCACTGATCTGACACCGAAACCACAGCCTGCAGGCATCCTCCTGGCGGTCTGCCTGCTACTGGTAGGCTGCGGCCCGACTCGGGCACCAACCCCATCCACTGGACACCTGCTGCCGAAACCAACATCGGCCCAGCCGGGCGCGGCGATCCCACCGCCGGTCACCCGCCCTGCACTGCTGCCAGAGCCCCGCGCAGAGGCGCCACTGGAGAGCTACACCGTGGTGGTCAGCGACGTGCCCCTGCGCGAGCTGCTGTTCACCCTGGCGCGGGATGCTGGTCTTAACCTTGACATCGACAACAACATCACCGGCAACATCACCCTCAACGCAGTTGACCAGACTCTACCGCGCATCCTCGACCGCATCACCCGCCTCAGCGCGGTGCGCTATGAGATAGACGACGATGTGCTGCGGGTGATGCAAGACACTCCCTTCCTGCGCAGCTATATCGTTGACTATGTCAACCTGTCGCGTCAGAGCAGCAACACTATCCAGATCTCCACCAAGGTGGCCAGCAAGGTGGCCGGGGGCGAGGGCGGCGAAGGCGAAGGCAATACCTCCAACACCCAGCTCAAGGGAGAGGTGAGCAATCGATTCTGGCAGAGCCTGTTCGTCAACCTCACCGCCATCATCGGAGATAAAAATCCATCCGGCGGCAGCGGTAGCGAATCCGGGGGCGTCAGCCTCGGCTCACCCAACATCATCATCAACGCTGAAACCGGCATGATTGCGGTGCGCACAACCGCCAAGAAGCACCAGGAAATCGAGCGCTTCCTGACCCAGGTACTCGACAGCGCCAGACGACAGGTGCTGATTGAGGTCACCATCGCCGAGGTGGTACTGAGCGACCACTTCCAGGCCGGCGTCGACTGGAGCCTGATCGGCAGCGACATCGGCATCAACTCAGCGATGATCGGTCAGAACCTGCTGCAGGCGCCACTCGCCAGCCTCACTCTCAGCGGCAATATCAATGGTGACCCGTTAAACCTCACCCTCAAGGCGCTGGAAAACTTCGGCAAGGTCAAAGTGCTCTCCAGCCCCAAGATCATGACCCTCAACAACCAGCCGGCGGTGCTGCGCGTCACTGACCAGCGGGTCTACATGATCACCGATGTGGAGGTGGAGGAGGACCAGGAGACCAAGACCAAGACCCGCACCTTCGAAACCACGGTCAACACTGTGCCAGAGGGGCTGGTGCTCACTGTCACCCCCTATGTGGATCAGTTCGACACCGTGATGCTCAACATCCGTCCCACCATCTCGCGCATCCTGGGCTTCGTCGAGATGCGCAACCAGGAGCTGGACGAGGCCAATGTGATCAACCGTGTGCCAGAGATCCAGTTGCGCGAGATGGAGACAGTGCTGCGTGTCAGTAGCGGCGACTCGGCGATCATCGGCGGGCTGATGCAGGACGCCATCGACAACTCACAGAACAGCCTGCCCGGTGTCACATCGATACCACTGCTGGGGGATCTCTTCTCCTACCACGACAAACAGGTCTCAAAGACCGAACTGGTCGTCTTCATCCGCCCCACAGTGATCCACAAGGCGAGCCTGCAGGGCGACCTAAAACCCTTCAGGACGATGACCCAAGACCTGCTGCCGGCTGCCGACCGTGAACCAGGTGAAGCCCTATGAGTCTGTTGCTCGACGCGCTCAACAAGGCCTCCGAAGAGAACTCCCAGGGCACCAGAAAGCTCGTCGATGTGCCCCATGCGGTACCCAAATCCGAGCCACTGGTGCTGGATCTAGAGCCCACCGAGCAGACTCAGCTCCCGCCAGCCGCTCCCCCCGAAGACGACCTTGCTAACGCCCTTGCCGATCGGCTCGACCATGGCAGCGATGAGCTGATACTGCCCCAACCACCAGAGATCAACATCGAGCCTGAAGAGAACAAGCAGATCGAGCCCCCCGAAACCAGGCCAGCTGATGAGGCGCCGGCCGAAAAAAAGGAGACCACCGAACCACTCGATCCACAAAGCCTGCAGCAGTTGATGCAGGGCTGCCGGCGCAATCGCCAGCATCGCCATCTCTGGCTGATACTCATCGCGATGCTGGTGATTGGCTTGCAGATAGCCGCAGGCTACTGGTACTACCTGCAGCAGTCGCTGATTAGCAACGAGGTTCGAACCTTTTCCCCCACGCTGACCGAACCTCTCCAGGATAATCCTCTGAGCAGCGCCGCGCTCACCTCCCCCCTTGCCGACGAACCGCCAATTAGCTCCAGCCAGGAGAGCCACCCGCTGTCCACCGGCAACCTCAGAAGCGATACCAACAAAAGCCTGGTGAAACCAACCAATCTCATCGGCAGCAGCAGCCCCGAGAGCGCCACACTCCAGCCCAATAAGACCAGCCCCACTCCACCCGCCATCCAACAGAAAATAGAGGAGGATCCGGGGTTTGGTCTGCCCAGCCGCATCATCATCAAACGCACTCAGCGACGCACAGCACACCGCTCACCGGCAGCTTCCGCCTACCAGGCTCTACAGCAAGGCCAAACAAAACAGGCCGAGAGACTCTACCGCAAGCTGCTGCAGAAAGAGCCGCACAACCGCGATGCCCTGCTCGGACTGGCCGCACTGGCCCTGCAGTGGGGAGACCTGGAGAGCGCCGAGGCCCACTACCAGCAGCTGCTGCGCCACGATCCCCACGACGCCGATGTGCTGGCCGCACTGGCCCTGCTGGAACCACGCAGCAGAGACCCGGGCCTGGAGCTACGTCTGCGCCGGCTCGCTGAACAGCAGCCCGACAACCCACGCCTGCACTTTGCCCTGGCCAGCCGTCACGCCGCCCGGCAGGAGTGGCGGCGCGCCCAGCAGGCCTATTTCGACGCCTGGAGCCGCAGCCGCGACAACCCCGACTATGCTTTCAATCTCGCGGTCGCCCTCGATCATCTGGGAAAAATAACCCACGCAGCCAACTACTACCGCAAGGCACTCGAACTGGCACGCAGCCGACCGGCCAGTTTCACCAACGCCGCCGCACAACAGCGTCTGACACAGATCGATCCGGCAGGAGTGCTGCCATGGTAACGGCCGCCAACCAGCCGAAAAAACAGGCCAAGCCTCTCGGCATCCAGCTGGTCGAACAGGGGCTGGTGACCACCGATCAGGTGGAGATCGCCCTCAAGGAGCAAAAACACCGCGGCGAGCCTCTCGGACAGATCCTGATCTCCCTCGGCTTCATCTCCGAGGCGGTGCTCACCGAGGTGATCGGCGAGATCTTTGGCGAGCGCAGTGTCGATCTCTCGAGCATCATCCCCGACGCCGAGGCGCTGGCGCTGATCGACCGCGAGACCGCGCTGCGCAACCGGGTGCTGCCGATCACTCTGGACCAGGAGAACGGCACACTCACCCTGGCGATGGAGGACCCCAACAACCTGGTGGTGCTCGATCGGCTGCGGGTACAGATCCCCCGTCAGCTGCGCATCACCCCGATGATCGCCGGCAAGCGCGAGATACTACTCGCCATCGACCAGTTCTACGGCCACGAGCTGTCGGTGGACGGCATCCTGCGCGAGATCGAGACCGGCACGGTGGACTACGAGGCACTGGCCGAGGAGGCGCAGGAGTATGAACACCCGTTGGTGCGGCTGGTGGATGCGATCATCGCCGACGCGGTGAAACGCGGGGCCTCAGACATCCACTTCAACCCGGAAGAGAAGTTCCTGCGGCTACGCTACCGTATCGACGGCGTGCTGCACCAGATCCGCAGCCTGCACAAGGATTTCTGGTCGCCGATCAGCGTGCGCCTGAAGGTGATATCGGGGATGAACATCGCTGAGACCCGCGCCCCCCAGGACGGCCGCATCTCGATGACCATCCGTGGCCACCGCATCGACTTCCGGGTCTCCGCCCAGCCCACCACCCACGGCGAAAACTTTGTGCTACGTATCCTCGACCGGGCCAAGGGCATAGTACCGCTGGACAAGCTCGGCTTGCGCCACGACAGCCACACCACGCTGAAACTGATGATGGCCCGCCCGGAAGGGATCATCCTGGTCACCGGCCCCACCGGCTCGGGCAAAACCACCACCCTCTACTCGATGCTCAATCATCTCAACTCCCCGGAGGTCAACATCATGACCCTGGAAGATCCAGTGGAGTACCCGATCAGCATGATCCGCCAGACCTCGGTCAACGAGGTGGCGCGGATGGACTTCGCCTCCGGCATCCGTTCGCTGATGCGCCAGGACCCAGACATCATCCTGGTCGGCGAGATCCGCGACCAGGACACCGCCGAGATGGCGTTCAGGGCCGCGATGACCGGCCACCAGGTCTACTCCACCCTGCACACCAACTCCGCCGCCCGCTCGATCCCGCGCCTGCTCGACATCGGCGTCACCCCCCAGGTAATGACGGGCAACATGATCGGTATCGTCGCCCAGCGGCTGATCCGGCGCCTCTGCGAGCATTGCAAGGAGGGCTACCAACCCAGCGAGATAGAGCAGCGACTGCTCGGCATCAGCAGCGATAAGGCGGTGCAGATCCACCGCGCCACGGGCTGCAACAAGTGCAACAACACCGGCTACAAGGGACGCCTGGCACTGATGGAGGTACTGCGCTTCGACGATGGGATCGATGACTTGGTCGCAGCCAGCGCCTCCTACCGTGAGGTGGAGCGCTACGCCATCGGTCACGGCTTTATTCCCCTGGCCGAGGACGGTATCCGCCGTGTTCTCGAAGGCGTCACCAGCCTCGACGAACTGTCCCGCGTTGCCGACCTCACCAAGCGGCTGGAGTGAGCCCGCCTTATGCACGGTGGCGGCCAGAACCGGAGAAAACATTATGAACACTGGAGAAAATACGACTCTACATTACCTCATCCAAGGTGTGAGCGGTTCTGGCCTATCACGGTTCTGGCTTGTTCTGGCACGCCTGGGCTTGCTGTTATTCCGCCCACCCCTGGGCTCCACCCTTCGGGCCAGCCTGCGGCTGTTCAAATCTGCTACCAACAGATTCGTCACTCAATCCATAGCAGCAGCTATGGATCTCACTCCAGAGCAGCGCCCAGCCACACCAGCCCGGAGCCAGAAGCCGCGATCCACCATGCATAAGACGGGCTGAGCGATGCAGAGCTACGACTACCGCGCCATCGACCCCCAGGGCAGGATCCACAAGGGCCGGATCAGCGCCGCCAACGAGCTGGATCTCGACCTGCGGGTACGCAAGATGCACCTGGAGCTGCTCTCCCACCGGCGCAGCCGCAACCACGGGCGCAAACGCTTTGGCCTGGGCGGTAACCGGCGCCGCCTGCTGATCGACTTTGTCTTCTCCCTGGAACAGCTGGTGCGCGCCGGGGTGCCGCTGCTGGAGGGGATCCACGATGTGCGTGACAGCCTTGCCGCCTCCTACTTCAAGGATGTGCTGGGCAATGTCATCGACGCCATCGAGGGCGGCAGCACCCTCTCCCAGGCACTCGAGCTGCACCCGGAGCTGTTCGACCGAGTGTTTATCAGCCTGATCCGAGTCGGCGAGGAGTCGGGGCGCCTCGACACCCTACTCGAGCAGATCACCGAGTCGCTCAAGTGGCAGGATGAACTCGCCTCCCACGCCAAAAAGATCATGATCTATCCGCTGATCCTCGGCAGCGTGCTGCTCGGCGTGACCGGCTTTATGATGGGCTATCTGGTACCCCGCCTGGTGCCCTTCATCCGTGAGATCGGCGGTGAACTGCCGCCCCACACGCAAGCACTGATCGCCACCTCCGATTTCATCATCGCCAACTGGCCGTTTCTGCTTGGGCTGCTGCTCGGGCTGCCACTGGCGGTGCGCCTAGCCCGTCGCCTGAACCGCCGCTTCGACTATCTGCTCTCCCTGCTGTCACTGCGCTTCTGGCTATTCGGCCCGCTCAACCTGAAGATCAAGCTGGGACGCTTGGCACAGAGCTTCTCGCTGATGTACAGCTCCGGCATCTCGGTACTGGAGGCGATGCAGCTGAGCGAGTCGCTGGTACAGAACCGGGTGCTGGAGGAGAAGCTGCGCGGTGCCCGACAGCAGATCGCCGAGGGGGTCGGCATCGCCGAAAGCTACAAACGCATGGATCTCTTCCCGCCACTGGTGGTGCGCATGTTGCGGGTTGGCGAGAGCAGCGGCGCGCTCGACAAGGCACTGGATAACGTCAGCTACTTCTACACCCGCGACATCCGCGAGACCATCGCCAAGATCGAACCGGCGATCTCCCCGGCGCTGACCATCGCGATGGCGGCGATCATGGGCTGGGTGATGGTCAGTGTGCTCGGCCCGATCTACGACACCATCGCCAAGATAGGATGAGCATGCGCCCGGTACTCTTCTTCAGCGGCTACATGATGACAGTGTTCCACTGGAAAGGGGCGCGGCAACTGTGTCAGTTTGCCTTCCCCCCCACCCCGGAGGGGATAATCGCCTTCCGGGACTATCTGGAACGACTTGGGCGTCAGCCAGTGCGCCTGCTGGTGGACCTGATCGAGGAGGAGTTCCAGCAGCGTGAGCAACCCCATCTGCGGGGGCGGGACTATCGCCGCTACTGCCGCAACAACGGCCTGCGCATGTTCGACCAATCGCCTTTTCTCCACCACTCCCTGTTGGAGGTGCGCCGCAGCGACAGCGGCAAACGGGATTTTGTACTCTACTCCGGCCTCACCAACCCCGAGCTGATGGCCCCCTGGCTGCTGGCGATCCGTGAGACCGCCACCCCGCTGTTGGGGATTTGGTCGGTGCCGCAACTCAGTCGCGGCCTGATCGAGCAGCTGAAACTCAAACGGGAGAACGTGCTGCTGCTCAGCCAGGAGGCCCCCTCAACCCTGCGCCAGAGCTTCTTCCGTAACGGCAAACTCTACTTCAGCCGGCAGGCGGCAGTGCCCCGAGGTGGGAAAGCAGAGATCCGCCGTTTCCTGCAGCAAGAGCTGCAGCACACCCGTGCCTTTCTCGCCTCGCGGCACTTCATCAAGAACGGCGAACCACTGCGTCCGGTGGCACTACTACGCGACGAGTGGGCCAGGCTCTTGCGCGAGGAGATACAGGCATCTGATCTACATGACCCAGTGATCGCATCGGTCTCCGAAGTGTATGAGTTATTTGGCATCAACACCGATGAGTCGGTTTTGTGCAACGTACTCTTCACCTGGCTCTGCTCCCGTGCTCCCCAACGCAGTCAGCCCTATCTTGACCCGCCGGGCCTACAGGACTACTACGGCTACCAGGCCGGACAGATGCTCAAAGCGGCTGCCATGGGACTATTCTGCATCGCCCTCGGCTTCTCCCAGTATCAGGTAGTTGAGGCCCTCATCGACCACGCCAAGATTCCGCAGTTGCTGCATAGCACTCAGCAAGCCGATAGCCATTTTAAAAAGCAGTATGGCGGTATTGAGGAGCAACTGGGGCAGGCGGCCCGCATGCGCCATTCGGTAGAGTGGTTCGACAGCTTCCGGCAGCACAGCTATCCCGCCCTCCCTGGTCAGGCGCTGGCAGCCGTCTCCAGAGTACTGGAAAGACCAGACCTGGAGGAGATCCAGATCACCAGCCTGCGCTGGCTGCTGGGAGACGAAGTGCCGCAGGCCACAGGTAGTGACAACTCACTGGGCGGCGATGATATGGACAACAGGCAGCAGCCGGGCGGCATGCTGGGGATGATCGACGAGATGGGCATGGATGACATGGCAGACGAGAGCATGGCGCAAGAGGTTAGTGGCCGGTTGGTCCACAACCTGCTGATGCGAGGCATCATCAAAAGCGAGGCGGAGAACTACCGTCGCCAGCTTGATCTGATCGAGCTGTTGCGTAACCGACTCTCCCACCAGGCCCATGTGGAGGATATCGCGGTGCGCCAGCTGCCGGTTGACATCAGTTCCAGCGGCCAGGTCTCCGGCCGTGCCGGAGTCAAGGCAGTAGGCAACAATGACCAGGATAAGGACCGGGAGTTCGAGATCCTTATCAGCTTCTCTCAGCAGGTGGAGTCATGATCCATTCCAACTACCTGCGCCGATACCGTCTCTCCTTTGCCGCCCTGCTCAGCCTGGTATTACTCTCATTCCTGATCATCAGCGCATCCATCTGGTATGCCAGTGAGATCAACAGCGAGACCGCTGAGGTCCGTACCGCGCTGCATCAGGCGATGGCCAGGATTCGCGAGGCGCGCCGCAATCTGGAGCTGGCCGCTATCTACCAGGATCGCTATAGCAGCCTGCAGCAGCAGGGAGTCATCGGCGAGGAAGAGCGGCTGGCCTGGATCGAACAGATACGTGAGACCGCCATCGCCCAGGGTATCCCACAGGTCACCTACTCACTGGCAAGCCGCACCCCCTTCCAGCCACCATCGGCGAGTGACCTGATCCAGTCGCTCCCCCTGTTTGGCAGCCGCATGAAACTGCAACTCGGCCTGTTGCACGAAGAGCAGCTGTTCCGCTTCCTGCAGGGATTGCAGCGGCAGGTAACGGGGCTCTTTCTGGTACGCAGCTGTCAGTTGCAGCGCGCCGAACGGGATCGGCCCATCAAAACCAATCGCACCGACCTGATCAATATTCGTGCCGCCTGCGATCTGGAGTGGTTAACGATCAACTTTGAAGCAGCAACTGGAGTCGTCGATGAGAGCATGGCGCCCTAGATTGACAATCCTGCTGCTCCTGCTTGCCGCACCGGCAGCCAGCTGGGCCGAGGAACGCCAAAACGGCTTCGGCCGGCTGTTCACCTCAGCGGAGCAACGCTATCAACTCGACAACCTGCTGCGACAGCCCAACGCGGGGCCATTCACAGAAGCTGCTGTTGAACCCCCTCCGGCGATTCATCTGAAAGGGACCGTATTCCGTCCGCATCAGCGCAATATCAGTTGGGTAAACGACCATTCGACGCTCAAAACCAGTCGGCTCTCAAATGGCATTGATGTGCAGGATCGCCACGCCGACCGGGATAAGGGCGCTATCCCGTTACAGTACGGCACAGCGATTAAGCGATTGAAACCTGGGCAGGTGTGGCTGTTACAGCAGCAGCGGGTGGTGGAAGCGATTGATCTGCCGACAGCGCAACCACTGCCAGCGCAGGCAGACGCGAAACAGACAACGGCCGCCATAATGGAACACAGCAAGACACAAGCCGTCCCCACCATTGATGCCACCGAAACTACAGGTAGCCAACTATGAACCACCTGCGCCGACCCCAACAGGGCGCGGCCTTCCTGCTGCTGATCTTCTCCCTGACCATGGCGCTGGCAATGGCGGTAGTCGGCAAGTTCTCCATCGACCGGTTTCGCCTACACCGGGCCAACACCAACCTGGAACAGCTGCAGCAGGCCAAGCAGGCGCTAATCGGCTACGCCGTGATGCATAGCCGTCCCGGCGCCCTGCCCTGCCCCGACTACAACGGCGACGGCCGCATCACTAACCCCGAAGACCACAACGGCAGCCGCTGTCGCAGTGAATCGGGCGGAACCATGCGCCCTGGTTGGCTACCTTGGCGGGAGCTGGGGGTGGCGCAACTGATCGATAGCAGCAACGCCACTCTCTGGTATCTGCCCAGTCCGGCCTATACCGAGCTGGCCAGCGTCCCGCTCAACAGCGACACCTCGGGCGCTCTGAGGCTGGATGGCCAGGGGGATATCGTTGCGCTGGTGATCGCCCCCGGGCCGGTGCTGGATCAACAACAGCGCAGTAGCGCGGTAATGGGCAATGCCGATCGGGCCCGCTCCGCTCACCTGGAGGGGGAGAACCGCGACAGCGACGCCGATTTCACCCAGGCCCGCCCAGCCTCCACCGGCCTCAATGACCGGCTGATCGCCATCACCCGCCGTGAGTTGATGCAGGAGGTAGAGCGCCGCGTGGCCGCAGAGATCGCGCTACGCCTACGCGACTATGTAGCCGGTTGCAGCCGCTTTCCTGATGCGGTGCCATTTACTGATCCGTCCGGGCTGGCGCTGTTCGACAGTCAGCCAGGCACCTCAGAGGGGCTGCTGCCCATCGACAGTGTGCTGCCGGCCAACTGGGGCAGTGGCTGCGCCGCCGGCGCCTCCCTGCCACCCTGGTTCCAGGCCAACAACTGGCACTGGCTGAGCTATTTCGCCAGCGCCGCGACCAATTGCTCCCCCGGCGTCGACTGCCTTGAGGTGGCCAACCTGCCCGGCCGAAGAGACAACAAACAGGGGCTGCTGCTGCTCGCCGGTATCGACCTTAGCGGGCGCCGCCCCTCCGCCACTCTCAGCGACTATTTCGAAGGGGAGAATGGCCAGAGTGGCAACCGCCGCTTCGACCTGCGCCCACCCGGTGGCAACGACACACTACGTGTCATCCTTCCATAGCAATCAGGAGAGCGGCCATGAAGGTCTCAGCGCAACGCGGTTTTACCCTGATCGAACTGGCTCTCGGCATGGTGATCATCGGTCTGCTGATGGGTGGGGCATTGATCTCACTGATGTCGCAACGCGAAACCCAGGCGCGCCACGAGACCGAAGACCAGCTGCTCACGGTGCGTGACGCGCTGGTGGGTTTTGCCATGGCCAACGGCTACCTGCCCTGCCCAGCAACCCTCGGCAGCAATGGACAGCAGGCCCCAGTCGGCGGCGGCAACTGCAGCCAATCCCACGGCTATGTGCCGGTCAGAACTCTCGGGCTCTCCGGCACAGTCGACAGCAACGGTCTGCTGCTGGATCAATGGAACTCTCCCCTGCGCTACAGCGTCACCCAGAGTGATGTCGGTGGCGCATCAAGTGCGGACTTCACCACCCCCGGCGATATGCGGGCGGTGCAGATGCAGTTTCTCAATCCCGATCTGCAGATCTGTCAGGCGGTCAACTGTCCCGCCGGCAGCGTGATCAGCAGCACCGCGCCGTTTGTGATCTTTTCCATCGGTAAAAACGGCACCCGCTCCCCCGGTCGTCATGAGCGCGAGAACATCGACAACAGCGATCGCCAGTTCTGCTCCCGCGGTTACGCCGACCTGACCAGTTCAGAGCGCTTCGACGACCTGCTGCTCTGGATCTCGCCCCAAGTGCTCTACCACCGCCTCGTCACTGCCGGGCAGCTGCCCTGAGCTGATCCCAGACGTTGAAGCCTCAACAGCTGTTGAGGAATGCACAGCCTATTGTCGATATTTCAACACTGCGTTGGCACCTCGAAGAGATAACTCCGTGACATCTCCCGTGCAGGCCCGTTTTCAAGCTTTTTTATGACCAATTTCGCCTACTCGCCCATCTGGCACGCAGCCTGCAATAACACACTTGACTACTACCAATCGAGAGGTCCAAGAAAATGAAAAAACAGAACGGCTTTACCCTGGTGGAGATATCCATCGTCCTGGTCATCATCGGCCTGCTGATCGGCGGCATCCTGAAGGGTCAGGAGATGATTCAGAACGCCAAATACAAAAACTTCGTGCAGCAGATCGACTCCTATCGGGCGGCGGTCTACGCCTTTCAGGATCGCTACAAGGCCCTGCCCGGCGATTTCAACAAGGCGACCACCAGTTTTCAGGCACCCAGTGGCGTGACCGTAAGAAATGGCAATGGCGATGGTACTGTGAGCGGTGGCTGGTGCGACAGAAACACCGAAGAGTCCTGCCTAGTCTGGCAGCATCTGATGCTGGCCGGCATGATCGGTGGTGATGTCAGCGCCCAGGGCAAGGCCCTGCGCCGTCAACACCCCTACGGAGGCCTGATCGACGCCATCTCCACCGGTAACTGGGCGAATGGCCGCAACGAACTGAAGATCCTGATGCGTAGCCTACCCGGCGACATCGCACAGCGCATGGATGATGAGCTGGACGATGGCAATGCCACCTCCGGTGATATGGCCCGCTACGGCGGCTCCGGTAGCAGCTATGACAAAAACCAGAGGCTCGATGTCTTCATCACCCTTTGATCCCCTATTGTAGACGCAAAGCCCGGGAATCTCCGGGCTTTGCGTTGTCTGGAAGATCAGCACATCTATAGGTCAGGCCGCACCCGACATTACCCATAATTTCAGTCGATTACACCTGGCGGGCATGGCCCGCCCTATTTTTTGTTAGGCTAATCTCCACCGGCCTCCCCCTTCTCAGCCGCTCCCTTCAAGGTAAAACAGACCCGTCCGTTGCGATTCTCCGCCAACTCCAGCTTAAAACCGTGGACCTGAGCGATCCGGGCGGACTGGTAGAGCCCCACCCCCAAACCATTGTCCGAGGCAACCGGCCCGTTAAACAGGCTTGCAACCACCGCCTCGGGCACTGCGGCACCGCTGTCACAGACTCTGAGCAGAAACCCCTCGTCACGGGTATTGTGCAGCTCCATGCGGATCATCAGCTGCGGCTCACTGAGCCGCTTGAGCCGGGCGTTCTCCAGCAGATTCTCGCTGATCGAGGTCAACACCGTGGCGGGCACCTTGCGCCTCACTTCCAGATGTGCAGAAAATTCGGCATCACGGCCAGTATAGAGCAGCTGTAAACGCTCCCACCAACTCTGGATTTCTACCCAATCTTCTTGTTGAACCAAAGGTGCCCGCAGCTTATCCAGTGTCGTATGTAGTCTTTTTCCAAGTGCTTTCAGCTGACGCGAGACCACTGCCAACGCCTCACCATCACAGTCATGGCGCGCCTCTTCGGCCAAGGCAGCAACAGTATTCATCGCCTGCAGAATATTCTTTATGTCGTGGGTCAGACGTGCACCGGTCTCGTAGATGGCGCGCAGATGCGCCTGTTCAGAGAGCCGTTTCTCCCGCGAGTGGGCCAGATAGAAAAACATCAGGGCCTTCTGCAACAGCCGGGTATGGTAGCGCAGGCCTGGTCCGACCTCCTGATGGAAAAAGAAGTGGATGCCAATATCCTGCTCACCCACCATTGAAACAAAATCGGTGGCCCTGCCAACCATCTGATCACCGTTTTCCCGGGTGACTTTCACACCCTCCACCCAACCGAGTTTCAATGCCTCTTCAGCCCCCGCAGTGAGCAGGGTTTCAGGTTCGATATTGGGGCGGGAGGCGATATTGGCCAGGTTGGAGAGCCATAACTCAAACGGGGTTCCAAGATTGAAGATATAGCTCTCCCAGAGCTGGGAGAGCCCCTCACCCGAGCGCAAGAAGAAGCTAAGCGCAAACATCAGCAAACCGATACCGAGCATCGCACCGGCCAGCCCAAAGTGATATTCGATGCCGCTGAGCAGATGCACCATCGCCGCCCCCATCCCCAGCGCCAACACCAGCAAAACAAACAGCATGGAGTGGAAAAAGTCGGTACGGCCAGCACTGTCCCCACCCCACGATGGCGACAGCACCATCCAGACAATCGGAATGAAGCCCAGAAAGATAAAGAGACGGTACTCAGCAGCTGAAAAATTTGCGGGAAACAGCGTCAGTGGCAGCAACACCAACAGCAGATCGACAAGCAACACAACCAGCGCAGCCGACAGCAACAGGCGCTCACTGCGGCTGGAAAACACCCGCCCACTGACCAGGCCAATCAGCAACAATAACCACAGCTCTGCCGCGAAAGGTCGGGCTGGTGTAACAAAGCAGATCAGAATGGGTAGCAGATAGAGCAGATCCCGCAGTTGCCAATCCACATCGCGGCGCAACAGCGGCTGCCAAAGCAGGAAAAAACCAAGATGAACCAGAAGCAGACCCATTGCAACCGTCGAATCAATCCCGCTCAGCAACGCGAGCTGCAACGCCAGCAGTGACAAACCCAGACGACGTCCCGGAACAGCCAAGCTCTTTTTTAAAGAGAAAACCAAATCCATCTGACACCCATTATCTCGGATAAAGATTACTCTCCCCCCTCCCACAACTCATGGGGCTATAATAGCCGCCTTTTTTGGCCGAACCATCTGATACACACCATGGACAAGACCTACGACCCCCACGCCATAGAACAACGCTGGTACCAGACCTGGGAAGAGCGCGGTTACTTCGCCCCCGCAGCCGAAGGCGACAGCGCCTACTGCATCATGATCCCGCCGCCCAACGTCACCGGCAGCCTGCATATGGGGCACGGTTTCAACAACACGATCATGGACACCCTGATCCGCTTCCACCGGATGAAGGGGGACCAGACCCTCTGGCAGCCCGGCAGCGACCACGCCGGCATCGCCACCCAAATGGTAGTGGAGCGCCAACTGGAGGCACAGGGCAAGACCCGCCACGACCTGGGCCGCGACGCCTTCATCGACCGTATCTGGGAGTGGCGCCAGGAGTCCGGCGGCAACATCACTCGCCAACTGCGACGTCTCGGCTCCTCCCTCGACTGGCAGCATGAGCGCTTCACCATGGATGACGGGCTCTCCGAAGCAGTCAAAGAAGTCTTCGTGCGCCTCTATGAAGAGGGGCTGATCTATCGCGGCAAACGCTTGGTCAACTGGGACACCAAGCTGCACACCGCAGTCTCCGACCTGGAGGTGCTCAATGAGGAGGAGAGCGGCCACATGTGGCATATGCGCTACCCCCTCTCCAACGGCCAGGGCCACCTGATCGTCGCCACCACCCGCCCCGAGACCATGCTGGGCGACTGCGCGGTGGCAGTGAACCCCAACGATGAACGCTACAAGCACATGATCGGCGAGCTGCTGGAGCTGCCGCTGACCGAGCGCAAGATTCCGATCATCGCCGACGAGGAGCACGTCGACCCCGAGTTCGGCACCGGCTGCGTGAAGATAACCCCGGCCCACGACTTCAACGACTACGCTGTCTGGCTGCGCCACCGCGACGAGATCGCGATCAGCGAACAGCCCCACGGCGGCCTGATCAATATCTTCACCAGCGACGCAGCGATCCGCGAAAATGAGGTGGAGGAAGGCGAGCTGATCCCCACCAAATATATCGGCATGGACCGCTACCTGGCGCGCAAACAGATCGTCGCCGACCTGGAAGCCAGCGGCCTGCTAGAGCGGATCGACGACCACAAGCTGATGGTGCCCCGCGGCGACCGCTCCGGCACCGTGATCGAACCCTTTTTGACTGACCAGTGGTACGTCAAGGTCGGCCCACTGGCGAAGCCCGCCATCGAGGCCGTCGAGAAGGGCGACATCAAATTCGTACCCGACAACTGGAAGAACACCTACTACGAGTGGATGCGCAACATCCAGGACTGGTGCATCTCCCGCCAGATCTGGTGGGGGCACCGCATCCCCGCCTGGTACGACGACGAAGGCAACGTCTACGTTGGCCGTAGCGAGGCTGAGGTGCGCAACCAGCACGGCCTCGACGCCGACTACCCGCTGCGCCAGGATGAGGACGTACTCGACACCTGGTTCAGCTCGGCGCTCTGGCCCTTCTCCACCCTCGGCTGGCCGGAGGATACCCAGCGCCTGCAGGCATTCTACCCCACCAACGTGCTGGTCACCGGCTTCGACATCATCTTCTTCTGGGTGGCGCGGATGATCATGATGGGGCTCAAGTTCATGGATGGGCAGGTCCCCTTCCACGAGGTCTATGTGCACGGTCTGGTGCGCGACTCCCACGGCGATAAAATGTCCAAGTCGAAGGGCAACGTACTCGACCCGATCGACCTCATCGATGGCATCGAGCTGGAGGCGCTGGTGGAGAAACGCACCAGCGGCATGATGCAGCCAAAACTGGCGAAGAAGATCGAAAAACAGACTCGCAAGGAGTTCCCCGACGGTATCCCCAGCTTCGGCACTGATGCTTTGAGATTCACCTTCGCCGCGCTGGCCGCCACCGGCCGCGACATCAAGTTCGACCTGGGGCGCATCGAGGGCTATCGCAACTTCTGCAACAAGCTTTGGAATGCCTCCCGCTACGTGCTGATGAACACCGAGGGAGAGGACTGTGGCCAGTCTTTACCACGATCGGGAGGCGAACTGGAGCGCTCGGTGGCCGATCGCTGGATCCTCTCCCGGCTGCAGCAGACCAAACAGAGCGTCACCGAGGCGATCGAAAACTACCGCTTCGACCACGCCGCTCAGGCGATCTACGAGTTCACCTGGAACCACTACTGCGACTGGTACCTGGAGCTGACCAAGCCGGTGCTCAACAGCAACACCACATCGGAGGCCGCCAAGCGCGGCACTCGCCGCACCCTGGTGCGGGTGCTCGAGGCCCTGCTGCGCCTGGCCCATCCGATCATGCCCTTCATCACCGAAGAGATCTGGCAGCAGGTCGCGCCACTGACCAGCAAGGATGGAGAGACCATCATGCTCCAGCCCTACCCCAGCTTTCGCCAAGCGCTGGTCGACCCTGAGACGGAGCAGCAGATGGAGTGGGTGATGCAGTTCATCCTCGGCATCCGCAAGATCAAGGGCGAGATGGACATCGCCCCCTCAAAAAAGGTGCCGGTGCTGCTGGCCAATGCCAGCGAGCAGGATGCAACCTGGGCCGAGGCGGCCCGCCCCTACCTTGATTTTCTGGCCAGGACCGAGTCGATCATCCGGTTGGATGAGGGCGATGCCGGCCCTGAGTCTGCCACCGCCCTGGTCGGCGAGATGCAGGTGCTGATCCCACTGGCCGGCCTGATCGACAAGGATGCGGAGCTGGCGCGCTTGGAGAAGGAGATGGGCAAGCTCCAGGCTGAGCTGGAACGCACCGACAAGAAGCTCGCCAACCCCAACTTTGTCGACAAGGCACCAGAGGCGGTGGTGCAGAAGGAACGGGATAAACTCGAGGTGGCGCGCAGAGCATTGGCTGATCTAGAAACACAGGCAGAGAAGATCCGCGCTCTCTGAGCTGGCACTCCAGTGCCGCCCTGACCGGCCGAAGCAGCACCCGGCACCAGCGCCGGGTGCTGGCTAGCCAGCATCGACTCTCAACACAGCCTGAGAATGCCCAGCTTCCCCCACCGGCACACAGCACCCTGCTGAAATCTCATCAGCAGCTGCCATGTTTCCATGGGGGATATGGAATAAAAATCGTATGAGGGGAGGCAGGCCGGTGGTTCAGTGCCAGAAAGAGCCAAATGTCGGAAGCCTTAACCGTCAATGGGTCCTGAACATCGGCGGTTTTATGACCCCGATGCCGGGCGTGCCGGTACAGGACACAACACTCTCAGAGGAGGCCGCCAGTGCCTGTGTCGAGAATTACATTGGTTGCCAAAACTTCGCCCTCAGTAAAGAGTGTGTGGCGGAGCGAGAGGCATGCAGAGAGGTGGCCCAGGGAATTACCGAACAGCCTGCAAGAGAGCAAAAACTGGGGCAGTGTCAGGATCAGTTCGAGCAGTGCAATCCGCCGCCCGACCTTCAACCCACGATGGAGTCAAGCTGGACACAGATCGAAAGCGGTATCGTGGTCCCCCTCTATGTGCTGATTTTCGCTCTCATCGGAGGAGCCGTGAGCATGACCCGGCGGGTGCCGGAGATCCAGCACAACGCCTGGCGGGTGGAGCAGGAGGTGACAGCGATCATCAATAAGCATCCGCTTGTTTCGAAGTTGGCGGACGCCACAAACCACTACACCGCGATGCTCAATGCGGCAGGAAGACTCGAACCCGATTCGCTGCAGCAGGAGGCAGAAGAGTTGGCGAACCTGGCTTCCGGACTTGAGATCCGTCACAGCAAGGGGATACAGGAAACCGCGCAAGTGGCGGACAGAGTGGCGGAAAACAGCAGTACTGCAGGCCTGCAGCCGTTGCAGGAGGCGGCACAAAGACTGAGTCGAATATTGAGTCAACTGCAGCAGACCGACACCAGCAAACTGCAGTCCGATGCAAAGCGCCTGGAAGACGAACACTGCCTACAGGTTCGGGACAAGCGGGTATTCGAGATCATGCAGGTACTCTCAGCGCCCGTGATTGCGGTCATCGCCGTCTACTCTATGAAGCTGGAGACCGGGGCCACCACCGCCCTGGTTGCCTTCGCCGCCGGTTTCGCCTCCAAGACTATTCTCTATGTCATCCGCACCATGCTGGATGCCCTGCAACCGCAGTATGTCACCCGTAACGAACAGGCACAGCAAGAGAAAATCTCCCAGGGCCTGAAAAAGCTGCAGCATGATGCTGACTCGCAACAGAGCGAGCGTGTCGCTACCCCGTAAAAAATTTTGGGACATCCCAGCCCCAAAATTCGACTCGCCAACGCGACAGCCTATAGTGCCCCGGCCGCCCTGCGCCCGTGCCAACCCCAGAAATCGACATGCCTGCATTCAGCTTTCATTCAGTTAAACCCCCTTAGTCTGTAAACAGAAGATGAGTTATCTCAACCTGACTAACTTAATAAGACAATGGGAGACAGTGATGAAAAAACTGAGTGGAGCACTGCTCGCAACGGCTGGTTTTCTGTTTGCGTTTGCTGTTGAAGCACGACCAGTCTGGCAGGATGACAAGATCGATGTTGAGATCGTCTCCGATTATGGCCATGAGTTCCCTAAATATGAAATTGATGACGACGGGAAGACACATCGCGCCTACCTGGAAGCCCGAAAGGGAAAAAATTACGCTATCCGTGTCACCAACAATAGTGATGAACGCATCGGACTCGTCATTACGGTCGACGGCAGGAACATCATCTCCGGGAAAAAATCCAACCTGAAACCCCACGAACGCATGTATGTTCTTGGCCCCTATCAACAGGCAGAGTATGAGGGCTGGCGCACCAGTAAAAAACGGGTCAATCGATTCTATTTCACCAGCATCGACGACTCATATGCTGATGCCTGGGGCGACCGCACGGCGATGGGCGTCATTGCAGTTGCCGTGTTCAAGGGCAAAAAGCCTGACATTGCATATGACAACTATCCCCGCCGACAGGAGAAGCGCCGCGCGCTTCGTAGATCGGGGGCAGACACGCTTGAAACCGCACCTGGCACCGGGTTTGGCGAGTCGGAATACTCACCGGTCAGAACCGTGCACTTCAAGCCGCGTTCCAAGGCAAGCGAAAAGCACTTCATAAAATACGAGTGGCGAAGAACACTCTGCAGCAAAGGCGTAATCGACTGCCAAATCACGCACAATCGTTTTTGGCCTGATGAATGGGACAGCGGGTTTGCACCCTTTCCCCCCGGTCGCGGGGGCTTTTAACCCGGGTCTCTTACCATGATGTGGGTTTTGGGGGCAATCTGACTAAGAAGCCTCTATCTCAGAAGATTTGCCCCGGTTTGACTGTGATAAAACGGTAGGGTGCTGCCAGCAGGCCGTCGTCGGTGGTCACCAGCACGGTGGCCTCCCACTCCATCGCATCCCGCACACAGACCGGCAGTATGCCCTTACCGCTATAGCGCCCCTCCGCCACCCGACTGAGCTGTGGACGGTTGAACCCCATGTTCATATCGACCCCTTTGAAATCAACCTCGACCCGCTCCGCCTCGATGCCCTGCAGCGTCACCTGCAGCTGCAGCGGCCGCACCAGCGGGATCTCACGGGGTTCGATAACGAAGCTGATGCTACCGCCGCCAGGCAGGGAGGATACACAGGGACCGGCGCGAAGGTCACAGCCGGGATCGAGCGGCGCAGAGAACTGAGCCTTAGGGTAGAGGATCGGCCAAACTTTGTAGACCACCACTGCGACCAGCGCGGTCAGCAGCACCCCTACAGACAACCATAAAACACGATCTTTTTTCACTGCCATTGAGACTGCCGGGTTGAACTGGATTCAGGCATTGTAGGTGAGCCGGGCCGAAGTGGCACTGTCCAAAATCAAATCGAAAGATAGCAACCAGACAGCCTCAGAATCAGTCAAATGTCGCGACTAAAGCCACCCCTGTAGAGCTATCTATTTACTAGCCAGCTCAATAAATCGTTCAGGATCGGGCTGCGGGTAGGGGTAGAGCCGGTCGAGCGGGATGCTGTGGCCAGCAGTCTGCACGATCCGCACATGGTTGCGCTGGAACTCATGGGCACAGCTGAGGCCACAGGAGTGGGCCAGCATGTCGAGCTCCTGGTTGATCTGGGTGGCGTAGCTGGCGACCCGTTTCGCCTTTTCCGCCACCACCAGCCCTTTCTGCAGCCGTGGGTTCTGGGTGGTGATGCCGGTGGAACAGCTATTCTGATGACACTGCAGCGACTGGATGCAGCCCAGTGAGAATAGAAACCCCCGCGCACTGACGACAAAATCGGCACCGGCACAGAGCGCCCAGGCGGCCCGGTCTGAGGTCACCAGCTTGCCCGAGGCGATGATCCGAATCCGCTCCTGCAGAACCGGCCTGATAGAGCACATCCACCAGCAGCGGTAGGGACTCGCTCAGCGACAAGCCGACGTGGTCGGCCAACGCCTGGGGCGCGGCGCCTGAACCGCCCTCACCGCCATCGAGGGTGATAAAGTCCGGCGCGCTCACCACACCGCGGCGCAAGATCGCCGCCACCAGCTGCTGCGGATAGATCTCGCTGCCGATCACCGTCTTCATCCCCACCGGCTTGCCGGTGATGCGGCGCACCCGCTCGATCACATCCAGCAGCTCATCCGGGTTACTGATCTCCTGGTGGCGATTTGGGCTGATCGCATCCTCTCCCTCGGGGATGCCACGGATCGCCGCGATCTCGGCGGTCACCTTGCTGCCCGGCAGTATCCCGCCCTTGCCCGGCTTAGCGCCCTGGGAGAGTTTCAGCTCGAAGGCCCGCACCTACGGCAGCTCCGCCAGCTCCCGCAGACGCGCCTCATCGAGCTGCCCTTGGGCGTCGCGCACACCGAACTTGGCGGTGCCGATCTGAAAGATCAGGCTGCAGCCGCCCTTCAGATGCTAGGGGGAGAGCCCCCCCTCACCTGTGTTCAGCCAGACCCCGGCCTCTGCCGCACCGATCGAGAGCGCCTCCACCGCCCGGCTGGAGAGGGCGCCAAAGCTCATCCCGGAGATATTGACGATATGCTGCACGACAAAGGGGTGGCGACACTGGGGACCAATCACCAGCGCCGGGGCGCAGTGCAGATCCGATTCGAGGATCGCGTAGGGGGAGTTGACGAAGATGATCGAGCCTGGCTCACGCAGGTCGTTGGTCGAGCCAAAGCCGATGGTGCCAGGCAGCCCCTTCGCCTTGCGGTAGACCCAACTGCGGGTGGCGCGGTTGAACGGCAGCTCCTGGCGGTCGTGGGCAAAGAAGTATTGGCGAAAGAACTCCCCCTGGCCTTCCAAAAAGTAGCACATCCGCCCGACCAGCGGAAAGTTGCGCCGCACGCTGCTGTGGGTCTGAGTCAGGTCACGTACGAACATCACACCAAGTAGCAGAAACACCAGCCCCGCCAGCCAGCCCATGCCGGTAAACAGCCAATAGACGAAGTCAGCCGTCATCGCTTTCCCCTTATCGATATCACCATTCAAATACCTTAGCTGCTACGGTTCATGGGGTGATTCGGTTTCATTACACACCCATTGCATCTGATGGAGAGAAGTGCATCCAACAGCTGGAAAAGATACGTATAGGCTTGGAGTGCCAATAAATGCCTCGACTCACCATTGCAACGGAAAAAACCAAAACGTCAGGAGTCACTATGCCGAGCGCCGCACAACTACTGGTTGAATGCCTGGAGAATGAGGGGGTCGAGATGATCTTCGGCATCCCTGGCGAAGAGAATCTGGATCTGATGGATGCGCTGTTGGAGTGAAATCAAGGAGCCGGAGATCATCCCGGAGCTGGTGCGCAAGGCGTTCAAGGAGGCCCAGGCGGAGAAACCCGGCGGCACCTTTATCAGCTTCCCGGAGAACATCGCCGGCAGCGAGATGGTGGCACCGCTCAAGGTACAGGCGGCGATGCCGCCATCGCCCCCCAGGCAAAGATCGAACAGGCCGCCGCCCTGATCTCAGCCGCAAAGGCACCGATCATCCTGGCCGGCAACGGGGTGATCCGCGCCGCTGCCAGCCCGGCCCTGGTGGCATTCGTCGAGACCCTGCAGATCCCGGTGGCACAGACCTTCATGGCCAAGGGGGTGATCCCCTTCTCCCACCCGCTCAGCCTCGGCACCGTCGGTCTGCAAGCCAACGACTATGTGGCCTGCGGCTTTGCCCGCGCCGATCTGGTGATCTGCATCGGCTTTGACATGGTGGAGAGTACCACCCTCACCTGTGGCACCCCAACGCGGACAAGCAGCTGATCCATATCGACCAGAGCGCCGCCGAGGTGGATGCCCACTACATCCTCGAGGCTGGGGTGATCGGTGATATTGGCGAATCGCTGCAGCGGATCGGCGCACTGGCGACGCCCCAGACATCACCGCAGAGCGGCACGCTGCGGCAGATGATCATCAACGAGCTGGACGCCTTTGCCGACGATGAGAGCTTCCCGCTCAAACCCCAGCGCATCCTCTACGATACCCGACAGGCGCTGGATGCTGACGATGTTCTGATCTCCGACGTCGGCGCACACAAAATGTGGGTAGCGCGGCTGTTCCGCACCGAGCGCCCCAACCGCTGCATCATCTCCAACGGCTTTGCCTCCATGGGCATAGGTGTCCCCGGCGCCATCGCCGCCAAGATGGTCCATCCGGACAAACGGGTGCTAACGATTACCGGCGACGCCGGCTTTATGATGAACTCCCAGGAGATAGAGACCGCACTGCGCCACCAGATCGCCATCGTTATCATGATCTGGCACGACAACGAGTATGGGCTGCTCAAATGGCACCAGCAGCGCCACTTTGGGCGCACCGGCCACATCAGCTTCAACAATCCCGACTTCGTCAAATACGCCGAATCGTTCGGTGCCAAGGGTTATCGGGAGGAGAGTGCAGAGACACTGCTGCCAACCCTGCAGCAGGCGTTTGCCGACGATACGCTGGTGGTGGTCGATGTGCCGGTGGACTACTCCGAAAACATGAAACTGACCGAGAAGCTGGGGCAACTGGTCTGCCCTATCTAAGCGAATCTTGTTCATTCACCACAAATCTGATGTCAACCGATCCAGCAATGCTGCGTTGTTTAGGTTGAGAGGACCGGAAACGGCCATCCCAATCAACAGATCAGATTTCAGAAAGGAAAGACCATGAACATGAAGACTACAAAACTCGCTCTCATCAGCCTGTTAACCGCTCTATCGATCACTACCACCGCGACGGCGGGTGAAGTTCAAGGCCGAGGCTGGGTCAAAGGCTATGGTGCCGCACAGGGTTCAGGTGTATTCAAAGGCACCGGCACCGCCAGTGGTAAAGGTGTGGTCGTCTATCGCGACCAGAATGGCACTATCCGCCATAAAAAGGGCTCAGGCACTGTTTCCGGCCGCGGTATCGCAATCGGCAAAGGCAGCATCGCAGGAAAAGGGAAGGGCTATGGCAAAGGCCGGGCGGCCGGTGTTGGCAAGGCTTGGCAGCGCTAAAAGATAGCGTGCGGCTGCAGCAGCGTTCTGCCAGGATTGGCGGAGCGGCTAGCTGAGAGCCGCCGAGCCACTACTGTTTGGGCTTTTCATCCTCGATCGGGATATCCAGATCAGCAACGCTGGCCGTGTTAGCCTCGTCCTCCAGCATCTTGGCCCACTCATCCTCCAGTGAGCCGGCTTCAAACACCTCATCTTCGAGCGTCTCCCCTACATCCGGGATTTCGATATCGACATGGCCCATCACCCCCACCATGGAGGCGGTGTTCTCCTCCTCTCCTATGCCCACCTCCTCCAGTGCCACATCGATCTCGACTGCCTCAACCGATTCGACAGGCCCGTCATCACCAATAGGCAAATCAGTGGGCTCAGGTTCAGACTCAAGTTCAGGTTCGACAATCTCCACGGCCAGCTCCTCATCCTGCAACTCAGCCTCTACCGCTTCGACTTCAACAGTTTCACTATCTGCTGCAGGCGCCTCATCCATCGGCTCGCCCTCCGCCGGCTCCCCCTGGAACATGTTCATCAGCTGCTGCTTGTCCACCGCGTTGTCAGCCCCACCGGAAAACATCGATGAGTATTCACTAAGCATCTTTCCCATGGTATCCATGGTGACACGCAGCTCTGCCGAAAGACGTTCATTTTCCTCTTTCAGACGATGGATCTCTGCATTTTCGTCAAATGAGTCGCCACCCTCAGCCACGCCCTCTTGTCCCGCCACTAAGTTTTTCGGCAGCTTGAGTTGCTGGTAGCCCAGCACCAGGTTCTCTACATCCACATCGATCTGTTCAAGCGCTATGTTGTCTTGCTTCAGGTAGCCATTGATCAAATTTTGATAGAGCTGCATCTCATACCGGCTCAGGTCGTGTACCGTCTGATCCAGCGCCTCGCCCTGATATTGATAGCTGCCGCCAAGTAATTCCCGCAGGCGCTTCTGGCGCGGTTCCTTGCTAGATGTGACCTTGGCAACTAGTGCCTGTACGGCCTTACGGATTCGACTTCGTCTGAGAATTGTGAGGGTGATCAGCACCCCACTCAGAATAAACAGCGCCAGCAGCACCTCTCCCAGGATGAGTACGGTCAGGCCGCTTAACTCGATCATTAGGTATTTCTCCCTGAATCCTACTCTTGCAAGACGCCAGCTGCTCCTTCATCAACCAGCGTCACCTCATCCTGCCTGTTACGTCGCACCCACCAGAAGGCCCCTCCGCCCAGTGCCAGAACCAGCAGATTGATGACAGCGAGCCAGATTGAGCTTGAGATCCAGTCGGTCTCCTCCTCTTCCTCCGCTTCTTGCGCCACTGGCTCTGCCTGGGTCTGCGGGGCCGGCTCATGACTAGGCTCTGCTGGTTCTACCGGCTCGGGCTCATCAACTAGTTGCTCCATCTGCGCCGGTGCAGGGTTGGATATGGGTTCTGGCTCAGGTTCCGGTTCGGGCTTGGATTCTGCCGGCGGAGGCTTGATGCCCTCCACCTCCATCGGCCCATCGAAGTAGTCCACTGGATGCCCCGCAACTGTTTGCCCCTTCAGCTTGATCATCAATTTATGGGGGCCGCTGAAACTCATAATGTTGAAACTGCCTGAGCGAACCCCCTCACCGGCGTCTGTCAGCGCAAGCGGAAGTTGTTCCCCCTCCGAAGACTCCAGCCAGGCCTCGATCTCTACCCCGTCCGGCCTGAGCAGCCGTTTATCAGGAAGGATCTGTAGCTCCATCTCACCCTGCGCGGCGCCTTTGGTGACTTTGATATCAAGCGGTGACACCACCTCGTAGCTGATCCGTTTTTCACGCACGAAGGTGCGTCCTTTGGCGTTCAGAAGTAGTTCCCCCATCCCTGGCTGCAGATCCTCACCGCCATAGGCGAGGGAAAAGTAGCCATCTGCAGCGGTTTTATCTGCTCCTACGCCATCATCCAACAGTGGGCGTGGCTCATGTTCACGCTCTTCATCGCGCTGCATGGCGCTGATGTTGACTACCTTCAGGAAAGACTGTTTCTTGATTAGACGATCATGGTCGGTGAAGCTAACCTCCAGCGGCAGGGTCACCCCCTGCACCAGTCGATTCGGCAGCTCGTTCGTTTGCATTTTTAGGTCGGTCACCACCATCACCCGGTTGTCGGGATCGACCTCGGCACGCACACGCCATTCGCCACCCTCGGGATTAGTGATGGTGAACATGTCGTAGCCCTCATCTTGGTGCCAGCTGACCGAGTCGGGCAGATTGCTGGCACCAAAGGCCTTGCCGGAGGGGGGGATCACCTGGGTTGGTTTGGCGTCCGGTTTACGAAATACCAGCACGGTGGCTTCGGTAATGGAGTCGTCGATGGAGAATTTATTGTCTTTGAACGGTACCGTATCCGGTTTGCCAACCTTCTCAAACATACGCAGAAAGACCTTCTTCAGCTGCTCTGCATTGTCCACCTGCTCATACCATCCCCCGGTGGTCTGGGCCAGCGCCTGCATCAGCTCGTGGTCGGCGTTTTTCGACAGGGCAATGGTGTGAATGCTGACCTTCAGCTGCTGTAGTCTGGGTACGATTTTTTGCAGGATCCGCTCACGGGAGGCGTGGTTTTTCGCACTGTCACGGGAGATATCAACCATGCCGTCGGTGAGCAGGATCAGATTGCGTCGAAACAGAGTCGGCGGACCACTCCAGTCTTCCGTGGCCCGGTGCAAGGCCTCTTCGATATTGGTGCGCTGTCCGGGCGAGGCGATCTTTTTCGACTCCGCGCGGGCCCGCCGCTTCCAGGCTTTATCGGCCTGACCAAGAGGGATCTGCATATTGACGTACTGGCCAAAGGTCCAGACACCGGCACGGGTCTCTTTCGGCAACAGCCCGACCAGCATACGCAGTGCCGGACGACGCAGATTGTGCGGATCGTTCTGCTTCATGCTACCGGAGATATCGATGAGAATGCGCACATCTGCCTGCTCCCCCGGCTTCTGTTTGGCCGCCGCAGGGGCCATAGATGCCCCCAACAGCAAAGAGACCAGGATGAGAAAGACCCAGCCAACTCGTTGTTTCATACCTACCCACCCCGTGATTGGCGGTTTATGCAAAACAGGCCGCCAATCGGCCTGATACAGATGTAGAGAGCGGCTGGAGGCCTTGTCACTTTAATTCATGGAAAATAGAAGCCACTGAAAAACAGTGTGAAATTGGGAAGGACAGGGCCAATCCGCAGATAAATTGATAAAGGTTTTTGCCTGCAATGCTCAGGCAGAGCTTCGCTGCCAGTGAACTGGTGTTGTATTTATGTGATAACCATCTAGCATCTGCAGAAACAGCAGGAGGAACCCCTAGTGACCGGCGATACCCCACACGGCCTCACCCCTCAACAAGCCTGGCAGATGATTCAGGACGATCCCCGCACGGTGCTGGTCGACATCCGCTCCAGCATGGAGTTTCTATTTGTCGGCCACCCCGTCGGCGCGGTTCATGTACCCTGGATCGACGAGCCGGACTGGACTGAGAACCCCCACTTCGTCACCGACATCCGCAAGCTGCTGCTGGGTGGCAGCGTCTGCACCATCGACGACGGCTGCGCGCCGGTGATCCTCATCTGCCGCAGCGGCAAGCGCTCTCTGGAAGCGGGCAAGACGCTGCTGGAGGGCGGCTTCAGCCGCGTGTTTCATGTCGAGGAAGGGTTCGAGGGGGAACTCGACGAGCACCATCACCGCAGCTCAGTCGGCGGCTGGCGTTTTCACGGACTCGCCTGGGAGCAGTGCTGAAACCTTACGGCGGTCCAGGCAGGCACGCTACCCTACGTAGATCGCCATCTCCCGCCGGTGGCATTCCAGATCCGGATCAGGCACAGATGCCAGCACAGCAATCTCACGCCGATAATCCTCACTCAGCCTCGCCTCTTCAGCACCAATCACCACATGGTGTTTGTACCAGTCAAAGGGTGCTAGTCCTGCATCGATCTGCGTTGCGTAGTAGGTGAAGGCCTCCAACTCACCAGCTCCCGGAACGATGAGTCTTACTGATTTCCGCTCATACCCGTTGCCTCGCCCTTCATACAGATCGAGGGTCTGCCCCGCCTCGCGGCTGATTTGATAGAGATGGCCCAGGATATAATCGCACGCCACCCCAGTATGATAGGCGTCGCACTTGCCGGAGCCGTCCCGACCACTCTTGTGGAATTTGAGGCTGTGTTTTGGCAGACATGCAATCCCCAAAGAGTGCGCATCGGGGATCCGGGCAGTCATCCGCTGCAGCGACATATTTGAGCCGTAGGCGAAATAGAATCTCATAGCCGCAAACTATACTCGGAACTCACCCACCAGCGCCTGCAACTCGTCGGCAAGCTGGCTCAATACTTGGGTCGAGGTGGTCAACTCCACTGCACTGGATGAGGTGTTGGCAGCCACCTCGTTGATACCCGCCAGATTCTTCTCCACTCCGACCACCGTAAGATGCTGGGCCTCTGCTGCATTGGCGATACCGCGGTTGAGTTCAGTGATCGAGCGCACCATGCCGGCGATCTGGTCCAGCCGAGTATCGGCCTGATTCGCCGGTTCAACGCAGGCCTGGGTCTGACTGCGGGCCTGGGTCATAACCTTGATCGCCTGGCTGGTACCCTGCTGCAGCTGATCGATCATCACCTGGATCTCGCTGATCGAGTCATTGGTGCGGGCCGCCAGTCCACGCACCTCATCGGCGACCACAGCGAATCCCCGACCCTGCTCACCGGCACGCGCTGCTTCGATCGCCGCATTCAGCGCCAGCAGGTTAGTTTGCTCCGAGATGCCGCGAATCACATCAAGCACCCCACCAATCGACTCGCTCTTTTCACCCAGTTCATTGACCACCCGGGTCGCCTGCTCCACCTCTGTCGCTACCACCTGAATCAACAACAGGGTCTGTTGCACCAGAGCCCGCCCCTGGCTGGTCTCCTTATCGGCCAGACCAGCACGCTCAGCGGCCTGGAAGGTATTGGCCGTCACCTCCTGCAGACTGCCCGTCAATTCGGCCACAGCATTGGTCACCGATGCCACCTCCTGTTGCTGGTAGCGGACCGCCTCGCCTGCCTTGTCGGCAATCCGGGAGATATCGTCGGTGGTGCTAACCAGGCGGTTCATCGACTCCTGCACCCCGGCGATCATATCGCGCAGCTTGCTGGTAAAGGCGTTGAATCCCTGAGCCAGCTGGGCCGTCTCATCACTGCCTTTGACGCTCAGGGTGACATTCAGACCGCCCTCACCCTGAGAGAGACTGCCGAGCTGGTCCCGCACCTCCCGGATCGGCCTGACAATCGCCCGCAGGGTGAGCATAAAGGCCAGCACCGCCACCAGCAGACCCAGCAGGATGGCGATGATTATGCTGTTTGCGCCGGTGGAGACCAGCCTCTGCAACTCACCCGTTTCCACTTCCACCTGGGCACGGTTGTCGGCGGTCATCTGCTCCACCGTCTGCATCAAATGTTCTGCCACCTGGGTATAGTCGCGGTGGGCCTGGCGACGTACCGCATACCGCTCAATTGAGGCAGAGAGTAGCTCCCGGTGTTCCTGCAGCTGCTCCATCAGCAACTGGCTGTGACTCTTCCCAACGTTCTCACCGCTCCTGATCGGTTGGCTGAAAAGCTGGTCCTCGCTGATCTGCTCCAGCGCATAGAGCAGATCCTCACCGATCACACCGAGTTGCCGGTCCAGATCCTGCGGTGGGCTGTTCTGTTTGAACCGACGATAGAGGTCGAGCTGCGAGAGCACTGCCAGGCGCGCCTCTCCCGCTGCACTCACCACCGCTCTGGGATCTCCCTCCCCCTCATCTGGCGCTCTGTCATCTCCCTCCTCAAACTCGCCCAGCTCCTCTTCGCTGCGGCTGTTCAGATCCCGCTCCAGCATCTGCTGGCTGGCAAGCCGCTCCACATCCACCAGCAGACGCTGAAATGCAGCTGCATTGGCAGACAGCGCCGCCTCTGCGGACTGAAAGGCGTTGTGGATCCTGATCAGCTCTTCACGGGCCTGGACAAACACCTCGATTTCACCATCCAAAGCCTGAAGCTGCTGTGGTGCAATCCGCCCGCTGGTCTTGAGCCGGACGATCGCCTCCAGGGTCAACCGTTCTGCCTCTGCCATCTCAGTACGTTGTGCCGAGTCCCTGCCCGCCAGAATCTGATCTACTGCGATCAGCTGCTTCTGCACACCGCGGATCGCCCCATTGGCACTCTCCATCGAACTCCATACCGGGCCGGTGATCTCAGCCAGCGCTGATGAAAGATTGCTGATTACCCAGTAGCCAACCAGACCACTTGCCGCCAGGATCAGACCAGCGACCAGGAAACCGCCGCCGATCTTCGCGCCTATGCCCACCTGTCGCATGATCGCCCCTCTGTATAATTTTGTAATATGACTATAGCCATGCTAATCGGCGTGACAGACAGAGACTTTAAACGACTCCCCCCCTCAACAACCGCCATAACTTTCCTGACCACACGCTTGAATAGCGAAACCGCCGATGTAATCATCGGCCCCGCCCGACCCACTAAGAAAGAGAGACCATGACAGCACCATTCGATACCCCACAGGATGCGGAAGACGCCTACTATGACGCCATCGACGAGGGCGATCTGGAGGCGATGATGGCGGTTTGGGAAGCATCGGAGGAGATCCTCTGCCTGCTACCAATGATGCCAGCCCAGCACGGCCCCAGCGCCATCCATCAGGCCTGGCAGGCGATCATCGGTGACGGGATGAAACTCGACATCGAGGTTAAGCACCTCAGCTGGATCGAGAGCGGCGATCTGGCGATCCACCTCATCGAAGAACGGGTCGCAATGCCCGGCCAGCCGCAAAAACAGTCGGTCTACGCCACCAATACCTACCGCAAGGGCGCGGACGGCTGGCGCATCCTGGTGCATCAGAACTCACCCGTCCCGCTACCGCCGGAGATGATGCAGCCGGACATAGCCTGAACAGGCCGGGTCCAGTGGAGAACCACAAGCTGGTGCTGCCGGAGCACCTCAACCACTACGGTTACCTATTCGGCGGCAACCTGCTGAAGTGGGTCGACGAATATGCCTGGATCGCCGCCACCCTCGACCACCCCGGCTGCAAGTTTGTCACCATTGGCATGGACCGGGTGGAGTTCCACAAACCGATCTGCAAGGGCACCATCCTGCGTTTCGACACCACCGAGGTGGAGCGCGGTACAAGTTCCTGCCGCTACCGGGTGGAGGTCTTTGCCGACGACCTCGACACCGGCTCGGAGCAGCCGGTCTTCACCACCCAGGTCAGCTTTGTCTGTCTCGACGATGGCGGCAGGAAGACCCCGATTCCCACAAAATAATTCTGCCGGGCCAGGCAACGACTAAATTATGCTATAGTTGCTCGTTTTTCCGCTGGCCCGGCTCCAAACCGTCGCCTGCCCACTTTTCCTAGGTGACCCCGCCGATGAGCACTGACAGCCCCATACCTTTCGACTCCTTAGGCCTCTCCGAGCCGATCATGCAGGCCCTGGCCGACGTGGGCTACGAGTCCCCCTCGCCGATCCAGCAGGCGAGCATCCCACCGCTGTTGGAGGGGAAAGACCTGCTCGGTCAGGCACAGACCGGCACCGGCAAGACCGCCGCCTTCGCCCTGCCGCTGCTGTCACGCATTGATCTGTCGCGCAAGACCCCGCAATTCCTGGTGCTGGCGCCGACCCGCGAACTGGCGATTCAGGTGGCCGAGGCGATGCAGAGCTACGCCCGCCACATTAAGGGCTTCCACGTACTGCCGATCTACGGCGGCCAGCCCTACGATCACCAGCTACGCCAGCTCAGGCGCGGCGTACAGGTGGTGGTCGGCACCCCCGGCCGGGTCATGGACCACATCCGCCGCGGCACCCTCAAGCTCGACAATCTCGACGCCCTGGTGCTCGACGAGGCGGACGAGATGCTGCGCATGGGTTTCATCGACGACGTCGAGTGGATACTCGAACAGACTCCACAGACACGCCAGATCGCGCTCTTCTCCGCCACCATGCCGTCGATCATCCGCAAGGTGGCGCAGCGCCATCTGAACGACCCGACGGAGATCAAGATCGCCGCCAAGACCTCCACCGCCACGACCATCCGCCAGCGCTACTGGCAGGTCAGCGGGCTACACAAGCTCGACGCTCTGACCCGCATCCTGGAGTGCGAGAGCTTCGACGCGATGCTGGTCTTCGTGCGCACCAAGATCGCCACCGTGGAGCTGGCAGAGAAGCTGGAGGCGCGCGGCTACGCCAGCGAGGCGCTCAACGGCGACATCCCGCAGAAACAGCGCGAACGCACGGTGGAGCGTTTCAAGGCAGGCCGCCTCGACATCCTGGTCGCCACCGACGTGGCCGCCCGCGGCCTCGACGTGGAGCGCATCAGCCACGTCATCAACTACGACATCCCCTACGACACCGAATCCTACGTGCACCGCATCGGCCGCACCGGCCGCGCCGGCCGCACTGGCGATGCAATCCTGTTTGTCTCACCCAAGGAGCGGCGCCTGCTGCGCACTATCGAGCGGGCCACCCGCCAGCCCATCGAACGGATGCAGATGCCCTCCGCCGGCGACATCAACGAGAAGCGCATGCAGCGCTTCAAGGATCGCATCAGCGACGCCCTGGCCGGCGACGACCTGGACCTCTACTACCAGATCGTCAGCGCGGTGCAGCAGGAGTCCGACGCCGACCCGCTGGATGTGGCCGCCGCCGTAGCGCGACTGCTGCAGGGCGACGAACCGCTGCTGCTGGTGGATAAACCCCACAAGCGCGAGCGCCCAGAGCGTTCGGAGCGACAGCGCGATACGAGGGAACGGGACTTCGACAAACCACGCCAGCGCGAGCCCCGCTTCGAAAAACCCATTTCCGCCGAGCCCAAGCCGCTGAAGGAGTTCCCCGAGATCGAGATGGTGCGCTACCGGATCGAGGTCGGCTATCAGCACGAGGTCAAACCCGGCAACATCGTCGGCGCCATCGCCAACGAAGCCGACATCGAGAGCAGCTACATCGGCCATATCGAGATCCACGACGACTTCTCCACCATCGACCTACCGGAGGGGATGCCGAAAGAGATCCTGCAGTTGCTGCGCAAGGTGCGGGTGTGTGGACAGAAGCTGGAGATTGCGCCATTCAGAATCGGCGGCGGTGCTGAAAAACCGCCACGCAAGCCCAAGCCGAACTTCAAGCGTGGCAGTAAAATCAGGAAGGATCAGAGGGGCAACCGCGACAAAAAACCTCGTAAGTCAAAGAAGTCATGATCTCGAACGCTGGATGGGCCAGGGGGCCGGCCCATCCAGGCGCGATGGCAAGTGAAATAACCCTCGCAGACACTCTGTGAGAGTAACGGGAGATCCTGCTTATCCAGACGACTAAAACATCGAGTCGACAATCTTCTTGATCTTTTCAGTCCAGGGTGGCTTCCCAATAATCTCGATCTTGGTACCGATTTTCAGCAACGTCCCCTCACTGGGACTACGGTTGTTGTATACGTTGGCAAAGGCTAGCACCATCGCCTCACCGCCCGGTCCGTTCCCAACGGTCAGATCGACCACAAACTTTTTGCTGATGCCGCCTCTGATTGCAAGCATCTCATATTCAACCGTTTTGGAACCCCGATCGACCTTCCCCCAGATCCACCTGTTTCCAACCACATCAACCCTGATGAACCTTAGATAGCTAAGATCTGGATTATCTGGTTTACATTTGTTGGTCACCCTGAGTACTACTCTGAGAGCGCTCCCCGCTTTGACCTTATCTGGCACTGAGTCAAAGCTGAACTCTGTGCGGCACACCTCCCACGCAGCCCCAACCGGCTGGGTCGGCATCAAGGCCAAAAGAAGCAACAGAGCACTGAACATCGAAAACCCAAACAAGTTTCGCTGTTGATTTGTCATTCTGTGTTCCCTCCTCACGACCCTGTCTCAACATCCCTGTCTGTGGATGTCCCTAATCGATCTCTCTACGACTCCGCATGACCCTGACGGGGGGCATCCGCAGATGCATTCCAAGCAGCTTTTGCCTTGTCAAAGCCTCTTTATCGATGTCATTCATCAGATAGATCCACCCTCTCTACTTACAGGATAGGCGTTCCCACTAAATCATGATTGGGACGGCCCTCCCGTGCCTTACCCCCCCTGCACGAGAGGAGATGGGATCAATTTCCAATCCCAAATCAACCGGCCACGGTGAGAGTGGAGTAATCCCGCGCGCATTCAGCTTCATTTCAGCTTTGCCCGCTACCCTGGATCTCAAATAGCAAGAAGGGATCCGATCCATGAACAACGAACCCGAGATAAAGGTGTGGGACCCACTGGTGCGGCTGTTCCACTGGGGCCTGGCGGGCAGCTTCGCCATCGCCTACATCACCGAAGACCACTTCATGCGCCTCCACAGCTGGGCCGGCTATACGCTGTTGGGATTAATCCTGGTGCGGCTGGTATGGGGCTTCATCGGCCCGCGCCACGCGCGATTCAGCGACTTTGTACACCGCCCCGAGATAGTGATCCGCTATCTCAAAGATGAGCTGGCACTGCGTGCCAAGCGCTATCTGGGACACAATCCGGCTGGTGGTGCGATGGTGGTGGCGCTGCTGCTCTGCCTCACAGGAACCGCGTTCAGCGGCCTGCTGCTGTATGGAGCAGCGGAGTTTTCCGGACCGCTCGCCAGCCTGATGGCGGGCACCCCAGGGTTCCTGGCCAAGGCACTGGAGGAGTTGCACGAACTCCTCGCCCACCTCTCGTTATTGCTAGTCGGATTGCATCTGGCGGGCGTGCTGTTCGCCAGCCGGCTCCACAATGAGAATCTGGTGCGCGCCATGATCACCGGCTACAAGCGAAGGGCCAGTTGATGCTAAAGAGCACTCTCAGCCTGACCCTACTGCTCTCGAGCCAGATACTTCATGCAGATCAGCTGACGCAGTTGATCGATCTCTACCGGGCCGACGGCATTACCCAGTTCAACGACCGGCATGAGATCAGCACCACTAACAGAGCAGCTATTGTCAGAGAGGCAAACATTAGCCACTGCGGCAGCTGCCTGGCTTGCCATTCCAGAGCGGAGAGCGGATCCTTCGACGAACATCAAGTAAATATTCCCGGCTTCGGCCGATGGGACGATTGATGACGCGCACTCTCCTGCTTCTGGTCTTGCTTGGCGGACTCACCCCTGCCTTCACTTCCGACCACGATGAGGCGCTGCGGCTGAAACAGGCTGGCGAGATCCTGCCACTAAAAACCATCCTTGAACGTCTGCAGCAGCCGGGCCAGATCCTCGAAGTGGAACTCGAACATAAGCAGGGGCGTCTGGTCTATGAACTCGAACTGCTCGATGAGCAGGGGCGGGTCTGGGAGTTCTACTTCGACGCCGCCAGCGGCGAGATGATCAAGAAAAAGATCGAGAATTAGACGTGCGCCTACTGCTGGTAGAAGACGATTACGAACTGGTCGAGACACTGCAACCCGAACTCTCCCGTGCCGGCTTCGCCGTGGATCTGGCCCGCGACGGCATCGATGGCGAGTTCCTCGGCGATGAGGTGCCCTACGACATCGTGGTGCTCGACCTGGGCCTACCAGGGCGGCCGGGGCTGGAGGTGCTACACAACTGGCGCAGCCGCGACAACAGCGTGCCGGTGCTGATCCTGACCGCCCGCGACGCTTGGCATGAGCGGGTGGACGGCTTCAAGGCCGGCGCTGACGACTACCTCGGCAAACCCTTCCACGTCGAGGAGCTGCTGGAGCGCATCAAGGCGTTGATCAGACGCAGCGAAGGGCGGCCCGGCCCCCAACTGAAGGCCGCCGGTCTGCTGCTGGATGAAGCGCTGCAGCAGGTACAGCTAGCCGATGGCAGCCGCATCGACCTCACCGGCACCGAGTACCGCCTGCTGCACTACTTCATGCTCCACCCCGGCCAGATCGTCTCCAAAACCCGGCTCACCGAGCACGTCTACGACCAGGACTTCGACCGCGATAGCAACCTGATCGAGGTCTATATTCGCCGGCTGCGCAGCAAACTCGGCAAGGCGCGCATCGAGACCCGCCGCGGCCAGGGCTATATCTTCGTGGACGATCCGGCATGAACTCTCTGGAGTCGCGCCTGCAACTCGGGCTATTTCTCTCGCTGTTGCTGCTGGCCGGCATCCTGATCTGGGGGGGCGGCTACGCCTTGCAGCAAGTGGCAGAATCCTATGTTAGCACCCGCCTCGAACATGATGCCGAATCGGTGCTGCGCGCATTAAACCACCCCTCGCGCCACAAAAAGATACGCATGGGCCGCCTCACCCCGGTCTATCTGCAGCCCTTCTCCGGCCATTATTTTCAGGTGCAGATCGAGGGCGAAGAGATGATCCGATCCCGCTCTCTGTGGGACCAGACCCTAGAGATCCCGGACCTTGCCCAGGGTGAAGTACAGATACTCTATCTCAACGGGCCAGAGCAACAGCCGCTATTGGTTCGGGTGGCCGGTTATCAGAAGCGCAGTCAGCAGCTGACCCTGGCAGTGGCCGAAGACCTGAGCGAGATCAACCAACAGATCGGCCGCTACCAGCGCAACTTCCTGTTTGCCGCGCTTACCGCCATCGCCTTGCTGCTGCTGGTGCAGCGCCTGGTGGTTCGCCACACGCTGCAGCGCCTCGACCAGGTGCCGCAGGACATGAAGCGGCTGGAGCGCGGCGAGATCAGCCAGCTCAATGAGTCGGTGCCCGACGAGGTGCAGCCCCTGGTGCAGGAGTTCAATCGCATCCTGGCACTGCTCGGCCAGCGCCTGGAACGTTCCCGCAATGCCTTGGGCAATCTCGCCCACGCCATCAAGACCCCTCTCAGCCTGCTGCAGCGGGAGATCGAATCAAACCGATTCTCCAGCCTCGAAGCGCAGCGCCAGCAGCTGCAGACCCAGGCCGAGCGCATCCAGCGCATCACCGAACGGGAGCTGCGTCGCGCCCGCCTAGCCGGCGCAGGCACCCCGGGGCAGCGCTTCGATGCGGCGGCTGAGATGGACGCGCTGATCACCAGCCTGCGCCTGCTCCACTCCGCGAAGAGGCTGGATATCCACTGCAGCCATGCCTTCCAATCGCCGCTGCCGCTAGACCGCGAGGACATTTTAGAACTACTCGGCAACCTGCTCGACAACGCCTGCAAGTGGGCCAGACAACAAGTCCGCTGCGAGCTCAGCGCCAATACGGAGATCTTCCAGATCACCATTGAGGACGACGGCCCTGGTGTCTCCGCTGCCGACCTGGACAGGCTCACCCAGCGCGGTGTGCGCATCGACGAAAACATGGAGGGCCACGGACTCGGGCTCGCCATCGTGCGCGATATCGTCAAGCTCTACGGCGGCGAGATCCGCTTCCTCCGCTCCTCCCTGCTAGGCGGCCTGCAGATCCTGGTGCGCCTCGCCCTGCATCACTGATCCGACACACATTTTCAGCTTCAATTCATCCCGGTTGTGGAAACTAAAGCTAGAGGGAAAGGACCCCTCGCCACTCCGGCAAAGCCGGGTGGCTGATCCAAGCAGTACCACAGGAGAGCAGTCATGAAGCGTGTGACCAAATTAGCAGCAGCATCCGCCCTGGCAGTATTCGGTATTGGCAGCGCACTGGCATTCAATCCGGGCCCACCGCCCTATGTCTATTTCGATCTCAATGGTGACGGCTACGTTAGCCAACAGGAGTTCGAAGAGGTTCGTGCCCAACGCCGCGCAGAGCGGGCCCAGCTCGGCTATCCGATGCGCAACCTCAACCGTCCCTCACCCTTCCAGATGATGGATCAGGATGGCGACGGCTATATCAGTGCGACGGAAATGGATAGCTACCGCGCGCAGATGCGGGCCAACCGTTGGGGGAACGCGCCCAACGCCCCAGGGCCCTGCCCGAGAGGCTGGCGTAACCAGTAGCTGAAACAGCGATAGCAGCGGCGATGAGAGGGAGCTCATCGCCGCTGCTCCATTCATCCAATCCTACACAGCTACGCACTACAACTGCTTCTCCCAAAACATCGCCTTGCCCATCTGCGGATCGAGTTCGTAGGGGGAGAAGCCGAATTTGTTGTAGACAGCCCGTGCCGCCAGGTTGCGTTCCAGCACCTCCAGAGTCAGTTTGCAGCACCCCCGTTCAATGGCGATCTGTTCGAGTCTCTGCAGCATCTGACGGGCGGCCCCCTGCTGGCGAAATCGCGGGATGACAATGATGTCGTGGATGTTCAGCAGTGGTCGGCACTGGAAGGTGGAAAAACCTTCAAACGCGTTAATCAGGCCGATGGGTTCATCATCGATAAAGGCAAGCAGGCTCAACGCGTCGTTGCGGGCGCGCATCGCCGCCACCAGATTCTCCCAAGCGTAGTCGGTGAGTGGTGTGCCACCGCCCATCGGATCGAGAGCATAGCTGTTCATCAGCTGCAGAAAGGCCTCAGCCTGGTGGGCATCGGCCAGATCGGCCTCGATTATATCGAACATCTTCAGCACTACTCTTTGAAGATCGGCAACTCCGGTTTGGCCTCATCCTGCAGCTCCACCCGCTCGATCTTCTCAAAACGACCGGTGATCTTGCGCGCGGAGATGTTGACGTTGTTGACGTCAGTGTGGGCCTGGGAGATGTGGGTCGCCAGTTTGTCCATGCGGCTCTGGAAACGGCCGAAGTCTTTCGACAGCTCGCGCAGATGCTCCTGGATGATATGCACCTGCTCACGGGTGGCGGCGTCTTTCAGCACCGCCCGGGCGGTGGTGAGGATCGCCATCATGGTGGTGGGCGAGACCAGCCAGACACGGCGCCGGAACGCCTCCTCCACCAGGTCAGGGAAGTGGGCGTGGATCTCGGCGAACACCGCCTCGGCGGGGATAAACATCACCGCGCCGTCGGAGGTCTCGCCCTCGATGATGTATTTACTGGCGATGTCATCGATGTGTTTCTTGATGTCCTGGCGGAACTGACGCTGCGCCTGCAGCCGCTCCGACTCGGGTTGCGTGTCATCCACCATGCGCTGGTAGCTCTCCAGCGGAAACTTGGCATCGATCACCACATTGCCGGTGGGGTCTGGCAGGAACAGCAGGCAATCGGCGCGGCGGCCGTTGCTCAGGGTATGTTGCAGCGAGAAGCCCGACTCGGGCATCACGTTACGCACCAGGGCGTTGAGCTGCACCTCACCGAAGGCGCCACGTGAGCGCTTGTCGGAGAGCACCTCCTGCAGGCTGACCACACTACTGGAGAGCTCTGTGATCTTCTTCTGCGCCTCGTCGATGCGGGTCAGATGGATCAGCACCTGGCTGAAGGTCTCGGTGGTCTTTTCGAAGCCCTCGCTGAGGCGCTTCTCCACCTGACCACTGATCTCCTTGAGACGTTGGTCGGTGGTTTCGGTGAGCCCCTGCACCCGTTTGCCCAGGTCGTCGGCGTGCTGCAGCAACGCCTCGGTGACCTGTTTGCGCAGCTCGGTCATGCCCCGCTGCAGCGCTTCCTGCTGCGCCTTCATCGCCTCCAGCTGACGTTCGTCGAACGCTTCCCGGTGGCGAATCAACGCCTGCTGTAGCGCCTCGCGCAGCTCACCCAGTTTCTCCTGCTGCGCCAGCCGGCCATCTGCCAACTCCCGGTTGACCTGGGTCTGCAGCCCCTCGAAACGCTCCAGCAGCTCCACCCGCAGACGCCCCGCATCCTCGGTGAGCCGCTGTTGCATCTCGGCGAAACGCCGCTCTACGCCCTGGGAGAAACGGTCGGTACGCTCCAGCATCTGCTGCTGCAGGGCATGCAGGGTGCGCTGCTGGGCTAGGGCACCCTTGGTGATACGCTCCGCCAGATGCTGGCCCAGCTGGCTCTGCTCCCGCAACAAGGATCGCTCCAGCTCGCGCAGCCGCTCATCGAGCTGGCGGTCGCGGGCTTCGCGATCGTGCAGCAGATCGAGCTGGTGTTGCAGCAGACGCCACAGCCAGCGCAGCGCCACCGCCAGCAATAACAGAAACAGCAGCGCCAGAGCCAGACCGGCCTGCTGCCAGATGGGAAGTTGTGTCAGTGTCTCCATGGCGGGGAATATACCTTATTAAATGCGTTTAGACTTGAAACCTGCCGGTCAGCCCGATAAGTTGCCCGCTCTTTGACTGCGACACGACCAATCCATGCGCGTACATCTAAAAACCCTGGGCTGCCGTCTCAACGAGGCGGAGCTGGAGAGCTGGAGCCGGGAGTTCCGTGGTCTCGGCCACAGCCTGACACAGGATCCAGAGCAGGCCGACCTGCTGGTGGTCAACACCTGCGCGGTGACCGAAGAGGCGGTGCGCAAGTCACGCAAACTGCTGGGGCGTGCGCACCGGCAGAATCCCGAGGCGCGGCTGGTGGTGACCGGCTGCTACGCCTCCCTCGATCCCACCGCCAGTGCCAGTGCCGACGGGGTCGATCTGGTGGTGCCGAACCAGGACAAGGAGCAGCTGGTGCAGATCGTGCAACGCGAGCTGGATCTCAACATCATGCCGCAGAGCGTCACCGAGGAAGAGTCCGGCGGGCTGCTCGCACGCGGTCGTCAGCGTGCCTTCATCAAGGTGCAGGACGGCTGCCGCTACCGCTGCACCTTCTGCATCGTCACCCTGGCCCGCGGCGAGGAGCGCTCCCGCCCCGCCGAAGAGGTGATCGCCGAGATCAACCGGCTGCACAGCGAGGGGATCCAGGAGGTGGTGCTGACCGGCGTCCACTTGGGCGGCTACGGCAGCGACATCGACTCCGACCTGGGGCAGCTGATCGACCGGGTGCTAGCGGATAGTGAGATCCCGCGGCTGCGGGTTGGCTCTCTGGAGCCCTGGGATCTGCCCGACAACTTCTGGTCGCGCTTCGACAACCCCCGTTTCATGCCCCACCTGCACCTGCCGCTGCAGAGCGGCAGCGACTCTGTATTGCGACGCATGGCGCGCCGCTGCAAGAGCAACGAGTTCCGCCAGCTTGTTGAGGAGGGACGCCAGCAGGTGCCCGATCTCAACATCACCAGTGACATCATCGTCGGCTTCCCCGGTGAAACAGAGGCGGAGTGGCAGCAGAGCCTCAGCTTCGTCGAGCAGATGGGGTTCGGCCATCTGCACATCTTCGCCTACTCCCCACGCAGCGGCACCAAGGCGGCGGGGCGGCCCAATCCGGTGCCGCGGGAGATCAAGCGCCAGCGCAGCGAGCAACTGCACCAACTGGGCGAACAGATGAAGCGCGAGATGCTGGAACGGCAGCTTGGCAAGCAGGTGCCGCTGTTGGTGGAGGGGGATGGCAGCCGCGGCTGGTTCGGCTATACCCCCAACTACCTACGGGTGGAGATCGAGGCCCCGGCCGATGCAGCGCTGCAGAATCGCATCATCGAGGTAAAGTTGGAGGCAGTGTCAGCTGAAGGGGAGCGTCTGTTGGGCAAGACAAAACGACCTTTGTAAATCGAGCCTCGTCAGCAAAACGACAGCCTCATCTGCGGACCACTACCCACAATGCATCGACGCCTACCCATTAAGAATTAGAAGAGCCCTATTCCTCCCGCTTATACATCAAAGACCACAAGCCTGAACCCGCTCCCGTCACCGATATTTGGGTTCCATGTCACATTGATGAGGTTAGGCACTGCGTATGCTAGCAACCTCTTACCAAGAGGACGCGCATCGTAGTAGTCGTAGATGTTCTTGCTGATCAAGGCCTGCATCTTCCTATGAGCTGGGTTATATCACTGGAAGCAGGTTGATAATTTCACCATCCCCAGAACCGCAACACCCCTGTCCCTGAGCATCGATCTCCCTAACGTTCGATAGTTCACCCGCTGAGTGATGACCAGCCGAGTTGCAAAGGACAATGGGAACGTCCATGAGTGGCTCCCCTTCAATGCTAGGTAGCGTATTTCCAATGACATCCAACATGTTTTCTCGCCCCTTCTTACTCATGGCCTGGCTCACCGCCGGCATACTCCTCTTCACCCAGTCGACCCAGGCCGCGATTAAGGATTCGACTGATGCGATCAACAAGGCCGGTATGCAGCGAATGCTCACTCAACGCATGCTGATGGATTACGCATTGATCGGTCAGGGCATCAAATACCAGCAACCTGGGGCAGATCTGAAAGAGACCATCGCCCTTTTTGAACGACACCTGCAAGAACTCACGGCCTTTCCGGTTAACGATGAAGTCAACAAGGCGTTGAAGGCGGTCACCACACAGTGGCATGCACTCAAGCCGGTACTCACTGCAACCCCCGATCGCAATCAGGCGGCCAGCCTGCGCGATGAGATGGATCGCCTGCTCGACGCATCGCACAGGCTTGTCTCTCTGATTGCTGCCGCATCGACAGACAAGAGCGCAGAGATCGTCAACAGATCCGGCCGCCAACGCATGCTCTCCCAGCGCATGGCGAGCCTCTACATGCTGCGCAGCTGGCGAATAGAGGGATTTGATTTCGCCCCCGCATTTAAACAGGCTGTCGATGAATTCAAGGCAAACCATGCAAAACTGGAGCACTCCAGCCTGACCACTCCCGACATCAAGAAACAGCTCAATATCGCAAACAAGGCATTCCAATGGTTTGATTTATCCGCAAAAACAAACAGCGATAAATTCATTCCATCCCTCATCCTGCGCTCTTCGAACAGAATTCTCGACGCGATGAACAACGCCACAAAAATGTATGCCGAAAAATAACCCCCGCTCTATGTCTCGTCATTAGGAAGTAACAATGAAGACTAACCTCAAGTCCACCTCTCTCTTTTGTCTTGTACTGCTGCTTGCGCTGCCATTTGCCTCGCACGCGGAGGAGACACCCTCAGTAACCAGCCTGATCGATCGAGCGGGGATGCAACGTATGCTCTCGCAGAAGATCGCCAAGGCCTACTTTTTTCTGGGCAAGGGAAGTCGCCCAGATAAGGCGCGGCAACAGATGCGGGACAGCCTGAAGTTATTCAAGAGTAACCACGCCAGCCTGAGGAAGGAGATCAAAGATCCAGCCATACAGGATCTGCTCACCTATATCGATCTGGCATATGATGAGTATGCTGAACTCTGCAGCCAACCCTACAATCAAGACAACGGCGCACTGGTGTTGGATCTCAGCGAGACGCTGTTGGAGGTCTCCAACGAGATCGTAAAGAAACTCGAGCAGACATCCAAGATCAAGACATCCAAGATCGTCAACCTCGCCGGTCGGCAACGCATGCTTTCGCAACGCATTGCCAAATACTACATCGCCTATCAACTGGGTTTTCGTGACGTGAATTCGGTCACCCAGCTGACCAAGGCGGTCGATCTGTTCGAGGCCAGCCTGCACGCCTTGAAGGTGGAAAAGTCGAACACCAAGGCGATCAATACCGAACTGGTGCGCATCACCAACCTGTGGAAAGTTGTCAGAGGCTTCTTCCTCGACATCAAGAAGGGGGGACTTCCTGTCACCGTCTTTGCAACCACCGACAAGATCCTGCAACGTTCAAATAGGGTGACGAAGATGTACGTGCAGATCTTTTCTACCCGCAGCCCCAGCCAGTGACTCGCCGCACCAGAGGGCGAACGCAAGGTGCCGCATCCACTTCGCAAGGGATGACCTGGGGTGCGATCCCCTGGAGGCTCAGAGATCGATCTCGTGGTTAGCCTTCTGCTGACGGTCCAGTTCGTTGACCAGATAGGCCAGCGCCACCCCCAACTTGCGCGACCAGCTCAGCTCCACCCGCCAGGCCTTTCCCGCCGGCGACCAGACTTCATGGAACTCCCCCTCGCCGCGGCGGGCCGCGCCGATGCGGGCCGCCCGGCCACGAATCCTGGCGGGAAACTGACTCTTCTCTTCCGACTTGCCATATTTCCTTGCGAGGCTCCGCTGCAGATCCCGATAGGTGGAGTAGGTAGCCGGATCGAAGGTACGCAGCACTTTATAGATCTGCCCCTTGTAGGCCATCACGTAGATCCGCTCCCGCTCCTGGGTATAGATCGCTCCGGCCCGCTCACCCTTGCGGCGCAATGGACTCTTCGTCGGCTGACGCTCCAACTGTTGCGCCAGGCTGCCGCCGAGGCAAAAGTCACGAAACACCTTTCGAACGCACTCCTGGTCAGCCCGGGCCGGGCTCACCAGGCTCAGGGTTACGCTAAACACGATCAGAAACTGTCGCAGATCCATAAGATCTCCTCTGTTGGTCGTCTGGTTGGCCCATGAAAGAGCCACATTCTACTCTCGCGGCTGGTCAACCAGGTCGTCGATGAAACGCCGCATCTCGCGGTAGTGGCTACCTTTCCAGAAGACCTTGCCACACCCACTGCACTGTAAAAACGCATCATAGCGTTCCGCCACGCCGGGCGGCAGCTGCTTCAGCACCATCGTTTTGTCTGTTGTCCGCAGGAGTTCATTGCACTCCATACAGCGACTGAAGGGCTTCAGGCAGTGGCCCAGATCGAAGCGTTGCACCACTTGACGCAGCTGCTCCCTGGGGTCAGTACTGCGGATCAGCGAGCCGTGGCTAATCGTGCCGCGCATCAGCAGGGCGCGATCCCGGCTCAGCAGGATGCGCCGCTGCCGGCCTGCTAGCTCGGCCAGCTCCCGGTCGCCGAGGTCGTTGAAAAACAGTGTATCGAAACCAAGCATACGCAGATGGCGAGCCAGCTTGCCGAGATGGGCATCGGCCAAGAACAGCAGCTCGCGCAGGGGGTGCGGGCGCAGCCGCAGCAGCGGCGTCACGTCAAGGGCCTCGAACACCGGATAGACACTGACCCGGTCGCCATCCTCGATCTGCCGCTCCAGCCCCACCGACTCACCATTCACCAGGATGATCTCGATCTCGGTGTGGGGCACCCCCAGCCCCTCGATCAGGTGGCGCACCGGAGCGGGAGGCTCGAATCGGAGTTCGATCTCCCGTTTGCGCTGGGCCACCGGCAGAAAGTCGTTGAGCTCCTCGTAGAAACGGAAGCGCGCAACCGCCACGGATCAGATATCAAATTCGGCCCAGATCGGGCAGTGGTCGGAAGGCTTCTGCATGCCACGGATCTCATAGTCGATGCCGGCATCGCTGCAAGCGGCATTAAGGCTGGCACTGGCCAGGATTAGATCGATGCGCAGACCGCGCTTGGGTTCGCGGTCGAAGCCGCGACTGCGGTAGTCGAACCAACTGAAGCGGTCATCCACCTCGGGATAGTGGCCGCGGAAGGTATCGTGCAGGCCCCAATCCGTGAGCCGCTGCAGCCACTCCCGCTCCTCTGGCAGAAAACAGCACTTGCCGCTCTTCAGCCAGCGTTTAGCGTTGTCCGGACCGATGCCGATGTCGAGGTCGAGCGGTGCGATGTTCATATCGCCGATCACCAGCAGATTGTCGTCTGGGCTGTGATGCTGTTGCAGATAGACGAGCAGATCGGCGTAGAACTTGCGCTTAGCCGGATATTTGACCTCGTGAGACTGGTTCTCACCCTGCGGGAAGTAACCATTGATGACCGTCACCTGATTGCCCTTGTCAGTGGCAAAACGGCCGATGATCATGCGCCGTTGGGCGTCCACCGGGTCGCCGGGGAAGCCCTTCTGCAGCGACAACGGCGCCTGCTTCGAGAGCAGCGCCACGCCGTAATGGGTCTTCTGGCCAAAGTAGGCGGCGTTGAAACCCAGCGCGCTGGTCATCTCCAGCGGGAAGTCCTGGTCTTGGACCTTGCTCTCCTGGATACCGATCACATCCGGATCATGACGCTGTTTCAGCTGCTGCAGCTGGTGCTCGCGAGTACGGATGCCGTTGGTGTTGAATGAGACAATCTTCATCGCTTCGATTCCTGCACTACAAAACTTCCCGGGTCTCTCTGTCACCCATCTCGAAGCCATGCAAATAGGCCTTGCCCCAAGGCAGAAACTCCTGACCGGCCAGCCGGTCGGCGGTATCGGCCTCGACCCGCGCTGCAATCTGATCCGCCGCCCCCAGCTCTCGCAGCACCTGGATCATGCCATTGGCGTACCCCCGGTTGTACCAGAGCTGCAGATCACCATCGGACTCGCTCAGTTCGCCGGTCTCGGCATAGAGCCGCCCCACCAGATCCAGCAGCTGTTGTATGCGTTTGTCCCGGTCCACCCTGTCACCTTGTTCTGCAAGACAGCGGCAAGCCTAGCATGGGGTCTGGTCAGGCTCTAGCTCACTATACCCATGCTAGAATTACGGTTGTTTTTCTGTACAGCTATAGCGATCATGGGGGCATAAAATCACCAAATCAAAATAAAACATGCTGATTGTCATCTCCCCCGCCAAGACCCTCGACTACACCACCCCCCCAGTAACCGAACACCATAGCCTCCCACATTTTCTCGACGAGTCGCAGCGGCTGATCAACATCCTGCGCAACTACTCGGCGCTGGATCTGGCGGAGCTGATGAAGCTCAGCATGAAGCTGGCCAATCTCAACTTCGAGCGCTACCACGAGTGGCACAGGGATTTCACCCCGAAAAATGCCAAACAGGCGGCGCTGGCGATGAAGGGTGACGTCTATACCGGGTTGGATGCGGAGTCGATGTCACAGGCTGGTCTCGACTTCGCCCAGCAACACCTGCGCATCCTCTCCGGCCTCTACGGGGTGCTACGCCCGCTCGACCTAATGCAACCCTACCGGCTGGAGATGGGTACCAAACTACCCAACAAAAACGGCAAGGATCTCTACGCCTTCTGGGGCAGCAAGATCACCGAGGCGATCAACCAGGATCTGGCCGAACAGGGCGATGATATCCTGATCAATCTCGCCTCCAACGAATATTTCAAGTCGATCAAGCCGCAGCTGCTAGCGGGACGCATCATCACCCCGCAGTTCAAGGAGTACAAAAACGGCAGCTACCGCATGATCGGCGTCTACGCCAAGCGGGCGCGGGGTGTAATGAGCCGCTACATCATCGATAATCGTCTTCACGATCCGCAGGCGATCAAGCAGTTTGACCAGGACGGCTACCGCTTTAATCAGACCCTTTCCCAGGGAGATATATGGGTCTTCAGCCGCGGCTAATCGATTCCCACAGCCACTTCGACGACCAGCGTTTCGATGGCGATCGGGAGGCAGCACTGCAGCGCGCCCACGCTGCCGGCGTCACCAGTCAGATCATCGCCGGTATCAAGGCCGAGTGGTGGCCACGCCAGCTGCAGGTCTGCCGCGACTATCCAGGGCTACACCCCGCCTACGGCCTGCATCCAATGTTTGTTGCAGAACATCAGCGGTCACACCTCGAGCAGCTGGCGGAGTGGGTCAGACAGGAACGGCCGGTGGCGATCGGCGAGTGCGGCCTCGATCTCTTCATCGACAATCCGCAGCCCCGGCTGCAGCAGTTCTACTTCGAGGCCCAACTGGAGCTGGCTCACCACTACCAACTGCCCGTGATCATCCACGCCCGGCGGGCAGTGGAGGCCTGCATCAACACCCTTAAGCAATTTCCCGGCCTGCACGGTGTCTTCCACAGCTACTCCGGCAGTAAGCAGCAGGCACACCGGCTGATCGAGATGGGCTTCAGCTTCAGCTTCGGCGGGCCTATTACCTATGAGCGGGCGAACAAGCTGCGCCGGTTGGTGCAGAGCCTGCCACTGGAGTCGATCCTGCTGGAGACCGACTCCCCCGATCAGCCGCTCAGCCAACATCGTGGCGAGCGCAACGAACCCGCCTACCTGCCGCTGGTGCTGCAGACTCTGGCACAACTCAGGAACAACGAAGATCCGCAACAGATCGCACAGCAGACCCGGTGCAACACCGAGCAGCTGTTTGGTCTGGAAGCCCCGCCTTAGTGGTGGATTTTCATGGGGCGTTCTGGTCAAATTGGGCGTCCAAGACGACAGCAAGAGTGGCTTGCCCACCCGATCTACCGGCGGCTTTGAGCATCCGTCGGCAGCACTACCGCCGGCACAGAATGACGACATCCGAATCGAGAATTCCGCAGGATTTTGCGGGCAGCCCGGGTTTGAAGGGTAATGGGCGCATCCGCCTCGCCATCGGTATCGCGGTGATCCTGCTAACGCTGATCTGGCTCACCTCCACCCCCGACAGTGAGCAGACCGACAGCGGCATCGTACCCCCGTCGCCGATCGCTCCGATCCATCGTGAGGCGGGCGCAACCAGCCCATCAGGCACTGCAGAGTCCCCATCGCCGGTTACGCCAGCGGTCTCCTCCGCGCGTCTCGAAATACCTGCACAACAAGCGGATGGCGAGATCGCCCGGGCGTTGATTGCCGCCCTGCGCAATGGCCAACAGCAGCTGGATGCCGACAGCTTACTGAACCGCGCCCTAGAGCTGCAGCAGCAGGGCCGGGTCACCGACGCTTATCTGTTGCTCTTCTTCAACGCCCGCAACGGCCATGGCCCCTCCGCCATGCTGCTCGGCGAACTTCACGATCCGGCCCACTTCACTACCGGCAGTACGCCAATCCAGGAACCCGACCCGCTACAGGCATTCAAATGGTACTCGCTTGCACGGCAGAGCGGCGTGGAGCAAGCGGAAGAACGGCTGGCCGTGTTGCGCTCACACATTGAGCAGGCCGCCGCCGAGGGTGATGGCAATGCCCGCCGGCTGCTGTTGAACTGGCGTTAGGATCTGTCCATAGCTATGCGATTCAGTGCGTTTGTCCTCATCCTCTGCCTGTTTGTCACCAACGTCGCTGCGGAGAACAGCCGCCCGCTGCTGATGCCGGGCAAACAGTCGCTCTACCAGCGCATGCTCAACAAACCCGGCGCGTTGATCTTCCAGAGCCCGGGAGCAGACATCGGCGAGCCCACCAAACCTTTCACTGCCTACTACATCTATCAGCGCCGCGAACAGGCCGGCCAGCAGTGGCTGCAGGTCGGTATCAACCGCCACGGCGATCTGCGGGGCTGGATCCGGGAGCACGAACTGATCCCCTGGAATCAGGGTCTCACCGTTGCCTTCCGTGAGCCGCTGGGCCACGACCGGGTACTGCTATTTCGCGACAATAATGAGCTGAAGCAGCTGATCGAAGCGGACGATCCAGCCGTCTATCGCGAACTCTATTCAGCAGCCGAGAGCGGCCAGCTGCCCGCCGACTCACCGGTGATCGCGATCCAGCCGAGCAACCATGTGGACATCCTGCAGGATTTCTACCTGGTGCCGATCCGCAGCCACGAGGATATCTACCTGGGTAGCGAACCGGCGCGCCTGCTGCAGGTCTCCAGCGTGCCCCTGGAGTCACGCAAACAGGCCCAGCCCAAACCACAGCAGCCGGCTACACCAGCTGCGCCGCTACGCCGGTTCCGCTCCGGCGTGGTGTTTGTCATCGACTCCACCCTCTCCATGGACCCCTACATCGATCGCACCCGCAAGGCGGTGCGCAAGATCTACGATGTGATCACCCGCGAGGAACTCACCGGCGATGTCAGCTTCGGCCTGGTGGCGTTTCGTGACAGCACCGATGCGGTGCCAGAGCTGGAGTACCGTTCGCGAGTCTATGTCGATCTGGAGCAGGGCAAAGACGCCGCTGGCTTCTTTGGCGCGGTTGAGTCGCTGAAGGCGGCCACCGCCTCCAGCAAGGGCTTCATCGAAGATAGCTACGCCGGGGTCTACGACGCCATCGACAGCATCGACTGGCGGGGTCAGGATGCCCGCTACGTGGTACTGATCACCGATGCCGGCCCACGTGAAGCCAGCGACCCGCTCTCCGGCACCGGCCTCAGCGCCGAGTCCCTCAACCGGCTGGCGCGCAACAAGGGCATCGCCCTGTCGGTGCTGCACCTACTCACCCCTACCCCCTACGCCAACCATGCCAAGGCGGAGCAGAAATACCGCGACCTCTCCCACTACCCCGGCATCGGCAGCTTCTACTTTGGCGTCAAGACCGGCGATGTGCAGCGCTTCGGTCGGGTGCTGGACTCCCTCGCCCACCAAATCACCGATCAGGTAAAGATCGCCGCCATGGCCGCCGCCGGGCGCCAGCTGCAGCCGATCCAGCCCCCTGTGGAAATGGCGCAGAGAGCAGAGCCGGACGAGGATCAGAGCCAGCTGGCCGAATTCCAGGCAAAGGTGGCGAAGCTCGGCTATGCGCTGCGCATGCGCTATCTGCAGCGCGATCAGGAACAGCAGATACCAAATCTGTTCAACGCCTGGCTGGTAGACCGGGATCTCAGCGACCCGACGCGCCAGACCCTCGATATCCGGGTGCTGCTGAGCCGCGATCAGCTCAGCGATCTGCACAGCATCATGCGTCAGGTACTGGAGACTGCCGAAGAGGGGCTGCTGTCGCCACGCAACTTCCTCAACGACCTGAAGAGCCTGGCCGCCACCATCGCCCGCGACCCGCAGCAGCTTGGCAGCACCACCCGGGTCAGTGGCGCCCGCGCCGGCAACCTTGCCGACATGGGCTTCATGCGCGAATATATCGAGGATCTGCCCTACACCGGCGAGGTGATGGACCTGTCGCTGGAGAACTGGCAGGATTGGCCGGCCCAGCAACAGCTGGAGTTCATCCACCGGCTGGAAGAGAAGATCAACTACTACCAGGTGCTGCACGACCACACCGACCTTTGGGTCTCCCTAGACGGCGGTCCCATCGACGGCGACTCGGTGTTCCCCCTGGCCATCGAAATGCTCCCTTAGTGAATCAACAACAAGACCCCAACCCGACCAGCCGCCAGAACGGCGAGCGAACCCTGATCTATCACCTGCGCGACGTGGTCAAGACCCGCGAAGTTGAGGGCAGCCGGTTCCGGCTCAAGGTGCCCAGCCTGCAGATCGCGCTGGGTGAAAAGGTCGCCGTGATCGGCGAGAGCGGCAGCGGCAAAAGCACCCTGCTCGACATGCTGGCGATGATCCTGCAACCAACCGAGAGCGGCTCCTTCCGCTTCCGTGCGGAGCGTGGCAGCACACCATTGGATGTGGCCGAACACTGGCGCAAACACCAGCTCAACCAACTCGGCGACCTGCGCCGCCAGCGCATCGGCTACGTGATGCAGACCGGCGGCCTGCTGCCCTACCTGACGGTGCGCGACAACATCGGCCTGTCGCGGCGCCTGCTGCAGCTCCCCGATGACGACCTGGTGGAGGAGCTAGCCCATGACCTAGGCATCAAGCGCCATCTGAACAAACTGCCGCACCAACTCTCGGTGGGCGAGCGTCAGCGGGTGGCGATCGGCCGCGCCCTGGCACATCGCCCCTCCATTGTCATCGCCGACGAACCCACCGCCTCTCTCGACCCAATCGCGGCGGAGAAGATCATGTCGCTGTTCATCGAACTGGTAGAGGAGCTGCACATCACGGTGATCGTCGCCAGCCACGCCTGGCGCCATATCAACCGGCTCGGCCTGCGCCACCTCTCCCACCACACCCGCCGCAGCAAGAGCGGCAGGACCACCGAGACCGTGGTCACTGGTTAATGCCATGTTGAAACGTTTCAAAAACATCCTCTGGCTGGCGAGCCGCGACTACCGCAACGAATGGCAGATGTCGAGCTTCTTTGTCCTCGCCCTGGCCGCCGTACTGGGACCGATGCTGGTGCTGTTCGGGCTAAAGTTTGGCATCGTCGGCAGCATGGTCGATCAGCTGATCGATGACCCACGCAACCGCGAGATCCGCCCGATCGGCAGCGGCCACTACGATCGCAGTTGGATCGAGACCCTGCGCCAACGCCCGCAGGTCGCCTTCATCGTGCCGCGCACCCGCTCCATTGCCGCCACCCTGCAGCTGAAGAGCAAGAATGCGCCGCAGATCGTCACCGTGGAGATGATCCCCACCGAGCGCGGCGACCCACTGCTACAGAGTCTGGACACCCCCGACACGCTGCGCCAACTGGTGCTCTCGGAGTCGGCGGCGCGCAAGCTCAAGGTCAAAAAGGGCGACACTATCAGCGGCAGCCTGGCACGGCGCTTCCGTGGCAAGAGCGAGCGAGTGCACGTAGACCTGACGGTGGTGGATATCGCCCGTGCCGGGGCATTTGGCCGCGACGGCGCATTTGCCCCAGTCTATCTGCTGGAGTCAATGGAGGATTTCCGCGACGGCCATGCGGTCCCGGCGCTCGGCTGGTCCGGTAACCAAAGCAACCCCGATCAGCGCACCTATCCCGGCTTCCGCCTCTATGCCCGCTCGATCTACGATGTGGAGCCACTCAGCAACAGTTTCCAGAGCCAGGGCATCGAGGTTCGCACCCGCGCCGCAGATATCGAGATCGTGCGCGATATGGACAAGAATCTGAGCCTGGTGTTCTGGCTAATTGCGGTGATCGGCCTGGTGGGCTTCGCCTTCTCCCTCAGCGCCAGCCTGTGGGCCAATGTGGATCGCAAGCGCAAGGAGTTGAGCGTGCTGCGGCTGGTCGGGTTTCGTACCGGCGACATCGTCTGGTTTCCGATGCTCCAGTCGATCTTCACCGCGCTGCTCGGCTGGCTCAGCGCGGTGCTGATCTACTTCGGCGTCGCCTGGTTGATCAACGACCGCTTCGCGCCACAGATGCAGAACGGCGAGAGCGTCTGCCGACTGCTGCCGGAGCACCTGCTGGTCGCCCTGGGCATCACCGCCGGCACGGCGATCCTCGCCTCCGCCATCGCCGGCTACCGGGCGGCACGCATCGAACCCTCCGAGGGGCTGCGCGAGATCTGAACTTGGCAAGACATAGGGCGGCCCATGGCCGCCGCCTGTCGTCGATTGAAAACAAGAATGGTGTCGGGCGCGGCCCGACCTATAGCAGGAACCGATGCAACCGCTCGACTCCCTGCTCGAGCCGCTCCAGGCCAGTAGTGTAGGCGAAGCGCAGATGACTCTCGGGGCGATTGAAGCCAAAGTCGAGCCCCGGCGTCACCGCCACCCCTGCCTCCCCCAGCAGTCGCTCCGCCAGCGCGGCACTGTCATCACTGATCGCCTCACAGCCGGCGTAGAGATAGAAGGCGCCTTGGGGGGTCACTGGCAGGTCGAACCCCAGTCCGCGCAGCGCCGGTAGTAGAAAGTCGCGGCGCCGCTGAAACTCCAGCCGGCGCACTTCGAGAATCTCCATCACCTCTGGCGAGAAAGCCACCAAAGCCGCATGTTGCGAGAGGGTCGGGGCGGCGAGAAAGATATTCTGCGCCAACCGGTCGAGGGGATCGACCACCGCTTCAGGGGCCACCAGCCAGCCGAGCCGCCAGCCGGTCATGCCGAAGAACTTGGAGAAGCTGTTGAGCACGAACAGGTCGTCCGCCAGCGCCAGCGCAGTGCCGCCCTCCCCATCGTAGACCAGCCCCTGATAGATCTCATCGACGATCAACACCCCGCCAAGCCGCTGCACCGTACGGTGCAGTGCCTTCAGCTGCGACTGCGACAACAGGGTGCCGGTGGGGTTGGCGGGTGAGGCGACCAGCACCGCGCAGCTATCCTCGCGCCAGTGTTGTTCCACCAGCTCGGCGGTGAGCTGATAGCCGGTATCAGCTCCCACCGGGATGCCCAACGGCGTGCCCTCAACCAGCTCCACAAAGTGACGGTTACATGGGTAGCCCGGATCGGCCATCAGCACGCTCTGCCCAGGATTGACCAGCACACTCATCACCAGCTGCAGGGCACCTGAGGAGCCAGGGGTGACGATCACTCGCTGTGGATCCAGCTCCACCCCATAGCGGTGACGGTAGAAGCCGGCAATCGCCTCGCGCAGCGCCGGCAATCCCTTGGCCGGGGTGTAGTGGGTCTCGCCAGAGGCCAACGCCGCCTGCCCCGCCGCCACGATCGGTGCCGGAGTGGGGAAGTCAGGCTCGCCGATCTCCATATGGATGATCGAGCGCCCCTGAGCTTCCAGGCCACGGGCACGGGCCAGCAGATCCATTACATAGAAGGGCTGGATGCGTGCCATCCGGTCAGCGATCTGTACCACTGCTCAGGCTCCGGCGTGGAAGCGGCGCAGCAGCGCCAGATCGACATGATCGGCACCACCCGCATCGCCGCTGATGACCCGGAAACCATCACCCGGCTCACCGAGCTGATCCAGCACCAGTTCGGCGCCGTTGAAGTCGTGATCCTCAGTGTAGTCATTGGTGGTCACCAGCACCGTGTTGATGCCTGCGCCGACAGCAGATTTGACGCCGTTTTCAGAGTCCTCAAAGGCAACACAGACGTCCGGGCTGATATCCATCTGCTGCATTGCCCAGCTGTAGATATCAGGGGCGGGCTTCTTCGCCGGCACGATATCACCAGCGGCGATCACCTCGAACCAACCCTCAGCATCCGCATCCAGGCTGTGCTGCAGCAGCGCACCAACATTGGCCGGAGTGGTAGTGGTGGCGATCGCCAGTCGCAGCCCGGCCTCACGCGCCTCCTGCAGCAGCCGCTTCACGCCGCTGCGCATGGGAATGGCACCTTCGGCCAGCATGTTGGTGTAGTGAGCGGTCTTTTTCTTGTGCAGATCGGCAATGAAACTATCCAGGTCATCGGGACGCTCGAATCCCGTGTTGAAGTGATCCAGATAGAAGCGGATGCGCTCCTTGCCGCCGGTAACCTCCAGCAGCTGACCATACAACTCCACTGACCAATCCCAGTCGAGCCCAGCATCGGCAAACGCCTTGTTGAAGGCCACTCGGTGGCCATCCCGCTCGGTATCGGCCAGGGTTCCGTCCACGTCAAAGATCAGGGCTTGCAACTCTGCCATCGATTCTCTCCACAAATGCAAAAACCGGCCTAGCTTACCCAATGCCTCGCCCCCTTTCACCTTCCATCCCAGCGGGAATCAGGCAGCGGCTTAGCGAATCTGCCCTGCCACACAAAAAAGATGGGAGGATGCACCTGAATATAAAAGACAATGGTCTATTCAAACCTCACCCCCTCCAGCAGAGCACATGGGCGAAACAGATGGGGTATCCAGATATTTTGTCAGCAAGAGATCCAGTATGCCTCACGAGATTATCGATAAAGAGAGTGTCAGCAACTATCTGAAACGCCTGCAGCAGAAGATCTGCCGCGCGCTGGAGGAGACCGGAGAGACTGCCCGATTTGTCCCCGATGCCTGGCAACGGGAGGGCGATGGCGGGCTGGGGGGCGGTGGCATCAGCTGTGTACTGCAGGATGGGACAGTGTTTGAACAGGCCGGCGTCAACTTCTCCCATGTCAGCGGCAAGCAGCTGCCGGGCTCCGCCAGCACCCACCGCCCGGAGCTAACCGGACGCGCCTTTGAGGCGATGGGCCTCTCCATCGTCATTCATCCGCAGAACCCCTATCTCCCCACCTCCCATGCCAATGTGCGTTTCTTCATCGCGGAGCACGAAGACGCCGATCCAGTCTGGTGGTTCGGCGGTGGTTTTGACCTGACCCCCTACTACGGCAATGAGGAGGACTGCCACCACTGGCACCAGAGCGCCAGAGCTATCTGCGAACCTTTTGGAAGCGACCTCTACCCGCACCTGAAGCAGCAGTGCGACGACTATTTCTACCTCAAACACCGCCAGGAGCCGCGTGGCATCGGTGGGCTCTTCTTCGATGACCTGAACGCGTGGGGCTTTGAACGATGCTTCCAGTTCATGCAAAGTGTGGGCGACGGTTATATCGAGGCCTATCTGCCCATCGTCGAACGGCGCAAAGCCACTGAATATGGACCGCGGCAGCGGGATTTTCAGCTCTACCGGCGCGGCCGCTATGTGGAGTTCAACCTGCTCTACGACAGAGGCACCCTGTTCGGACTGCAGTCGGGCGGACGAACCGAATCGATCCTGATGTCGATGCCGCCCGCAGTGAAGTGGCGGTACAATTGGCAGCCGGAGCCCGGCACTGAAGAGGCCGAACTCTATACCAAATACCTCAAACCCAGGGCTTGGGCCGACCCCGAGGAAGAGATATAGGGCGCCCCCTGGCCGCCGCGTATAATCGATTGCAATCAAGGATAATGTCGGGCACGGCACGACCTATACATGTGCCATGTTTAATTGCCGCGTTATAAACAAAGAGAGAGGCCACAGGAGGACCACAATCCATGGCAGACAAGACTCCAGACCACAATAAGCTCGACCAGATCGTCGCCGAGGCCCGCAACAACCGCGAACAGCGCGAGCAGGGCTACCGGGAAAAAGCGCTGAAGATGTACCCCTGGATCTGCGGCCGCTGCCGGCGCGAATTCACCCGCGCCAACGTGCATGAGCTGACCGTGCACCATAGAAACCACGACCACGACTATAACCCACCGAACGGCAGCAACTGGGAGCTGCTCTGCCTCTACTGCCACGACAACGAACACTCCCGCTATCTCGACAGTGACGGCAGCGGTGAGTCCTCATCAGGTAGTGCAAAAGAGTCGAGCCACAATCCGTTTGCCGCCCTCAAATCCCTGATGGAAAAAGAGGATTAGGGAGCCATCTGAACGAATCGTAAACTCGCACCTTGGGTCCAGCATCCGACACTTTTCTGAATCCCAATCTGCTTCGCCCAGGTTCATTCAGAGCGCCTTAGCCAGCGGGCCCCTTCCACGATGAAGGAATACATATAGGTCACGACGAAGGCCCCCGCGATAAACAACGTGGCTGACGGAATGAGCCATGCGGCTATCAGCGTCACATTGACCGTGCCAATCGCAATGACCGACTTGGACCACCCCCGGATGAGCGCGGGCATCTTGTAGGGCACGAGCATTGATATGGTATGCAGCAGAAACAGCGGGATTAGCAAACTCCCAGGCTCGAACCCTAAGGGTTGTTCAAGCAGCAGAATGAACAGCAGGTGACGCATGAGTTCATTAGTCGGCGACCCTCCCCCGGAGACAGCTTCGGGATTGAGCCGGGAAGTGGCGCGGATGATGACCGAACCCGCCGCGATTGCACTTGCAATCAGGATCATGCCGCCGAAATGCGCGCCAACCGCCAGCGCCAAGGCAACGTGAGCGACAGCGTCGCAAACGTTATCAAGATCGGCGCCGAAGCGGCTCCGGATATTCAGTTTGCCGGCCAGAACGCCATCGAGGTCGTCCATGACATTATTGAAGATGATTAACGGGATGACGTAACGGTAGCCGTCATCAAGGAACAGTAATACCAGAGGCAGTACACCGAGAATCGATGTCACATTGGCTAGGTTCCGGTAAAGGAAGTTTTTCTGCATTTTTTCCATCTTTACCTCCACATCAGGGTGAATTTAGTTAGCCCGCCAAGCCGCGAAAATAACCGCGCCTTATGAATGTTCAGGCTGCCTCCGTTTCAAGTACGAAAAAATGGTTTTCCAGCTTCGGGAACGGGATTTCCAGTGCCTTGGGTAAACGATTCAACCAGGGATTTCCCAGTCGCATCACCCAATAGGTCAAAGGGCCAACAATCTGTAGCATCTGAGCCGACTCCGGCACGAGTCCCTTCCATTTTTTGATCAGTTCACACCCCATCTGCATGAGGACGTAAGGTTCATTCCGTTCGGCATGCCGAACCGTCAATCCGCATTGCCTGAAGATCCGCCTGTAATTCTGCATGGATCGGTAGACAACCGGATAGTCACCCGCATACGTCTCGGTTCCCCCCCGGACAGTGGACTCGCGACACAGAATGATCCCACCCGGCTCGAGGCTTGCAACCAGCCTCCCCAACAGGGCGATCACGTCTTCTTCATCAAGGTACATGAGCAGGCCACCGAGAAAAATCAGGCAGTAGTGAGCATCGGGTTCGAACGACAGGACATTGCCGAGTACCGGACGAATGTTCGGGTAGGCGGCGGATCGCGCCTCCAATGCCTGGTAGAGTGCGCCGCTACCCTCGACGGCGACTACGCGGGAGAAGCATCGAGCGAATGCTGCGGCCCAATATCCAACACCACATCCAAGGTCGAGAACCGTGCCATTCGGATTCACACCCTGGAGTAGCCGCCAAACGATCCGAGATTCCGCTCGGAAACGAAAATGGCCCGCACCCACCGGAAAACCGAAGTCATCCATCCTATATGGCCCGAGGATCGATGATCTAACCCCGGCCCAATAGCGACTGACCGCAGCGTGGTCGATCTCAGGCATGAATGGCCATCGACTCGAGACTGACAAGGGAACGGTCCGTAGCGGGACTGGGAGCGCCAAACAGCTTTTCCGCTTCGTCCAGGTCCACCAGAGTATCGATTTCGTACCACCGGTCTGCGTTGAAGAAGACCGCTTCGAACGCGAGCGAATCGTCGGCGACCATGTCCGCGAATACGGTCTCGTAATACACGCCAAGCCTGCCATCCGAAACGTAGCCACTCAACCTTTCTTCCATCGTCTGCCAAGTCTTCATCGACAGACTGTAGATGTTCACCGTCTTATACCGGGGCATATCGCATTCGCCGCAGTCGGGGCGAAAAGCCGTAACCCGACTCTCGGAGCCAAGTACCACCGTAGTGCCATTCATCCAGGGACGAAGGTGGGAAATTGCGATTCTGTCCGGATAGAGCATGCCGTCCAGCATCTCAGCCTCAAAAACCAGATCACTTTCTAACAGCAGGAACGGTTCCTGAACCTGCTGCCGGGCCAGCCACAGGGAATAGAGGTTGTTGGTGGTTCGGTACTCGGCATTGAAAACGTAATCGACCCGTATGCCGCCCGCATTGTGACGCAGAAATTCACGGATTTGGTCGCCCTGGTGTCCAACTACCACCACCAGCCGCTCAATCCCCTTTGCCCGCAGGTTGTGAATCAAACGATCGAGGATCGGGCGGCCGCCGACCTCGGTGAGGCACTTTGGCGCATTTTGGGTCAATGGCCGCAGGCGGCTTCCCGTCCCTGCGGCAAGCAAAAGTGCGGTGGTTGAGCGGTTAAAATCAGTCATAATCGGCCCTCGCTGAGTGAGTGGTTCACTGCAATCTCTGGTTCAAAAACGGGCACAGTTTCCGGCGCCAAACACCTGTAATCTTGATCCTGGTCACATCATTTTTTGTCTCCTTCACGCTCTCTCGATAAAGGTATTCTTTATCGGGGAAAATACCCCCGTTACTTCTGATATCATTCGGAACGAGGCTGGCAACCCTCTCCCTGTTGGCTTTGGCATCCCGTGGGCTAACGCACCAGCGAAGGTCCGCCCCGGCGGCCTCCCTGATCCACTACTCGAATTCTTCTCAGGATCCTTGCAGCCATTTACACATGTTCGATATTCCGTTTAGCATCCGTTGAAGGGTCAATTCCGTTGCATATGGATACGCCACAATCCATACGATTAGCATTCCGGTTGCGGTAGCGTTGCGTATGCTTTTTCTCTCTGCATCCTTGTGCAGAAATATCGACATTCGCCACTTCGCCGCACATCGAACAACTAGCGCATTTGGCGGTGCGCGATGATTACAGTGGAAACTACGCCACCTGATCTTGAATGCGGCAACTATCGGCAGGAAGAAACATTAAGGAGGGCAAGAACGCCGCAGAACTAGGCGAGTTTAGCGCATTTAGGCCACGATATCAAACTCAGAAGCATTCCCAGGAGCGTTGGCAATAGATTACCCGCAGGTTAGATGCGTTTATCCAAACCTTTCATAGACTGCCGGGATTGGAATAAGACATCATGGAGCGGAATGCATAAACAGCGTTGACGCAGGGACACGATAATGCGCTGACTTAACCAAGCCAGCTGCGAGCGGCCAGACTAACCGAAGCCTCGTTCCACAACCGCTGTACCAATCTCAAGGCGACTGATAGCCACCAAGGATCAGCCCAGCTTGGTGGCGGCGAGCTGTCGCACCACCAGCTGGGTGCCGAGCAGTGACAACACCACATAGGCGGCAAAGTAGACTAGCCCAACCTGCACCTCGGCCTCGGTCAGGTCCTGGCCGCTGTTGGCAAAGTAGGCCACCAGGATCGCCACCACGAAGACATCCGCCATCGACCATTTACCGATCTGGTGGCTGAAGTGCAGGCCGCGACGGATCAGGTGGTGCTCTGAATTCCACTAGGGTAATGGTCACCAGCAAGGTCTTGAGAAACGGCAATACCACGCTGAACAGAAACAGCAGCAACGCCAACCACAGATTGCCGTTCTGCCACAGCGCGCCGATGGTGGAAAGGATGCCCTTCGACTTGAACTGGAACACCGTCTCTCCCAGCAGTGGCAATTCCTTACTCGCCTCCACCGAGAGAATCGGTGTGGTCAGTCCGACCAGCAGCGAGAGCAACGCCACTATCAGCATCGTGTAACCCAGGTCGATCCAACGCCGATTCAGCAGCCAGCTGAGCAGAAACAGCCCTGCCGCGGTGAGAACAAAGGCTGCCAGTAGCCATTCTACCGACTCCTTGTAGGCCTGCTGCAGTTGCTTGTGCTGATACAACCCCTGCGTCTGCTGCGACTCCGCTTCGCTGCTGTCGTAGAGTCCCAAGGTCAGCGTCTCCAGCCACTCCCGTCCCACCGACTCCAGCCGGTTGCCGGCCTCCAGTTGCTGCACGATATAGAGCGTCTCCCGTTCGTAGGCATGGGCCTGCTGCCAGGTCAGCCAACTGCACAGCAGCAGAAACAGCGCCAGCGCAACGATCGCCGCCCAAAGATAGGCCCGGCTCACTATCGGCTCAACAACAACTGCCCCCGCCGGAGCCACCATCACCCGCCTCTCCTTCACCGAAGGGGGTGCTGCTACCGCAGTCGTCAAAGATGCCGAAGTGGGTTTGCCAACTCCCATAGAAGTCGAAATAATCGCGGAAGCGAGTCTCGTTGAGCATCCGGTAGGTGTTGCCGCAGACCAGGAACATCTTGCCCTTCTGGATCAGATGGTGGCCGTCGAGTAGAAACGACTCCTCGCTGCCCTCGATGCCACCCTTGTAGACCACCGCCTGGCCGTAGTCCTCGCAGGCCGGCTCCAGCCCCTCCAGCTTGAACAGCCGGTAGGTGGCCGACCAGAAGCCGATGTGGCCGATCTTCTGCTCGATATCGGCGTTGTCGATGGTGATCGGCCTGTCTTCCACCAGCCGCGGGTCGGCAAAGCCCACCTTTTTCGCCAGGTTCTGAAAGTCGTTCCAGTAGAGCGCGCCGCTCAGGCACTCACCGTAGAGCACTGGGTCTTCGAGCAGCGCCTGGGGCACGCGGCGGTCGGCGTAGACATCGGAGAAGTAGAGTTCGCCGCCAGGCTTGAGCAGCCGGTAGGCCTCGCGCAGCACCGCCTCCTTGTCGGGGGAGAGGTTGATCACACAGTTGGAGACGATGATATCGAAGCTTTCATCCTCCAGACCCAGCATATCAAGCTGTTCAATGTGACCGAGACGGAATTCCACATTGCTGCGGGCATAGCCAAAACGCTCCCGGTGCCAGTCGAGATGGCGATTCGCCACCGCCAACTGCTCCTCAGTCATGTCGACCCCCAGCACATAGCCGCTCTCACCGACCATCTGCGCCAGCGCGTAACAGTCGCGTCCGGAGCCGCTGCCCAGGTCGAGGATGCGCATCCCCTGCAGCAGGTCGGGCGCCACCAGGCCGCAACCGTAGTAGCGCGCCATCACCTCGTCGTGCACATTCGCCAGCGCCTTGCGCAGCCGCTGTGGCATCTGCGCATCGGTGCAGCAGGCATTGGTCTTGAGATCGTGACTGCCCTGCAGCTCCTGGCCGTAATAGGCCTTCACCGAATCTTTCATGAATCTTCATACTCCCGGGCCTGAACTCGCCGTGTCGCCCACTTGAAAAGGATTAGGGCGGCCCACATTATTACGAATCCAAGCCTCAGTCGAATGGAGCAAACACAGAATTATGAGTGGAATCCGCACAACCTTGCTGCTGGCGGCGCTGACCGGGCTGCTACTGGTGGCCGGACAGGCAATGGGCGGCCAGACCGGGCTGGTGATCGCCCTGATCCTGGCCGCAGTGATGAACTTCGCCTCCTACTGGTACTCCGACCAGCTGGTGCTGAAGATCTATCGCGCCCAGCCTGCCAGCCCCGCCGAAGCGCCGGTGCTCTATGATGTGGTGCGTGAGCTCTCCAGCCGCGCTGGGATGCCAATGCCCAAGGTCTACCTACTGCCAGAGCAGGCCCCCAACGCCTTCGCCACCGGACGCGATCCGCAGCACGCGGCGGTGGCCGCCACCCACGGTCTGCTGCGCATGATGAGCCGCGAGGAGCTGGCTGGGGTGATGGCCCACGAGCTGGCCCATGTCAAACACCGCGACACCCTGACCATGGCGATTGCCGCCACCATCGGCGGGGCGATCGCGATGCTGGCCAACATGGCACAGTTCGCAATGCTGTTTGGCATGCGCAGTAGCGACGGGGAGAACAGCAACCCGTTTGCGGCGATCCTGATGATGATCCTGGCGCCGATCGCCGCCTCGCTGATCCAGATGGCGATCTCCCGCTCCCGTGAGTATGTGGCGGATGCCGAGGGCGCGGCGATCTGCGGCAACCCATTGTGGCTGGCTAGCGCCCTGCGCAAGCTGGGGCAGGCGAGCCAACGGATCCCGATGCCGGAGGCGGAAAGCCACCCCGCCTCGGCCCATCTGTTCATCGTCAACCCCCTCAGCGGGCGCAACCTAGCGCAGCTGTTCGCCACCCATCCGCCCCTGGAGGAGCGTATCCGCCGCCTGGAGAATGCCGCCTACGGTCGGGGGTGAGGCCACCCCGTCCAGCCAGCATGAGATCAAGGCGGGGTGAGGTGTAAAATAGCCCTCTGGAATCAAGAATCACAAAGGGAAACCCCATATCTGAGCATATTCACTACGGCTGCGCCTGTAACTCGACTCTCATCGACATGCTGGATAACGCGGGGCTGGAGTTGACCCAGCGTGAATGTGTGAATTCCTGAAGGGCAGCGCAGCCGCTGGCGCATTTCTCGGCATGGGGCGGCGCGCATCGACCCCGCCCGCTCGGCTTTCGACCGCAACTTAAAAATCACCCTGCATCACGATGCGCCGATCACCGGCATCGAAATGCGCAATGTTGCCTGGAGCGCCGTCAACCGGGTCACTACCAGCGCTAAGGAGCTGGGGCCGGAAGAGCGCTTTACACCGTTTGAAGCGATGCGTGCGATTACCGCAGATGCCGCCTGGCAGAATTTCAGGAAGCTCGCAAGGGCACCCTGGAAGCAGGCAAGCTGGCAGACATAACGGCACTCTCCGCCGACCCGATGGCCGTTGAGCCAGTAAAAATCAGAGAGCTTCAGGTTCTGGAGTCGATCAAAGAGGGAAGCAACATCTACCGAAGGGCATAGCAGCTGCCGCCGGCTGCACGGCTTATTTTTTGCCATGCAGCCAACTGTGACACTAAAAGAGGCTACTCACAGGGTTTGAAGAAACGCCCCTCCTCCATCGCCTCACGGCACTCGGCACCACTCTGGGTCAACCCGCTCGGCACCTGTACCAGCTCTTCCCGCTCCATGCCGAGCAGCTGCCGCGCCGCATCGCAAGCCTGGGTGCGTGCGCACTGGCCGCGGCTGCCGCAGACCTGCTTCTGCAGCGCCTGACAGGGGCTCTTCCGGTTGGTACTGCGCCGCTTGGTGCAGACCTGGAAATAGTTCTCGTTGTTAAGCGCATCCAGACAGAGGCGACGGCTGTCGAGTTCCACACCCTGCCAAATCGGGTTGAGCCCGCGGTTGCGTAATTCTTCCTTCTCCAGGGACAGCAGCTGCCTTGCCGGATCACAGGCGGGATGCTTCTGGCACTCATTGTGGATCCCGCATACCTTACGCACCAGTTGCATGCAGGCCACCTGTTCCATCTCCCGCTGCTGTCGCTCATGGGACTCCAACAACTCCGCATCCATCACCACCACCCCGTCACGCACGATGATCACCGCACCGTTGTCGAGCTGGTGCACCCCGTCCCAGAGCGGCTGACTCTCGCCTTGCGCGCTGCGACTCGCCTTGTTGGTTTGCGGGTCGATGGAGATTCGGCTGCCATCCTGCATCAGGCCCTCCCAGGGTAGGGGCTCAGCCAGCAACGACAGCGGAAGGATCAATAGAGAAACAATCAGCGATATCCGGTAGAAAACAGCTTTCATCTTGCAGGCCCCGCCTCAACTGCACGCATATGACTGAGTCAGACTAACATAATCCACCTGTAGGTCATTGTTCAGGATCAGTTTTATCTACAGTCAGCAGACAGGGGGACGGGCCTGTCCCGATAGACTTGTCAGGCCGTCCGGTTAGACTGTCCCATAAGGAGCCTGCCTATGTGGATCACAACCGACCAACTCCTGCTGCTACTGCTGTTGCTAACGACCAACGGTGCCCCGCTGCTGGCGCGGGAGCTGTTGCACTCGGGCTTCAACCACCCGATCGATAGAGGCCACAGGCTCGCCAGCGGCCAACCCCTGCTCGGTCCCTCCAAGACCTGGCGTGGCGTCATCGCAGCACTGCTGCTGACACCACTGGTATCACTGCTGCTCGGTCTGGGCTGGCTGCTCGGGTTGGTCATTGCCCTGTTTGCGATGCTCGGTGACATCAGCTCCAGTTTCATCAAGCGGCGTCTGGGGATGCCCTCGAGCAGCATGGCGCTGGGCCTGGATCAGATCCCCGAATCGCTGCTTCCGCTACTCGCCTGTCGGCTGCTGATCGAGCTACCGCTGACACAGCTGGCGCTACTGGTTGTGCTCTTCTTCATCACCGAGTTGCTGCTCTCCAGGGTGCTGTTCTGGTTGCACATCCGGCGCCACCCCTATTAGGGCGTCCCGTGGCCACCGCGCATAATGGAAGGATGATGTCGGACGCGGTCCGACCTGTCTATAGGGCGGCCCGCAGCCGATGCAGGGTTACCTCCGGCGGGCAGTTGAGGCGCACGTTGACTATGCTGCTACCGGTGCCGACGGAGGTGTAGCCACGCATGCCATTGTAGTCCCAGGGACCTGAGCCCATGTAGCGCGGGCACTTGGCATCGAGGGTGATGGGAATACCGCCCGGCAGACAGATCTGGCCACCATGAGTATGGCCGCAGAGCATCAGATTGAACCCAGCATGGGCTGCCTGACGATAGATCTCCGGGGTGTGGCTGAGCAGGATCGAGACCGCCTCCAGCGGGATCGCGTGGGCCGCCTTCTCAATATTGTCGACTCGGAAGTAATGAGCGTCATCGATTCCCACCAGATAGATTCGCGCCTCCCCCCGCTCGATGAACTGATGTTCATTGAGCAGCATGCGAATGCCCATCGCCTCCAGCGCCGGTAGCATGGTGACACTGTCATGGTTTCCCAGCACCCCGTAAACCGGCTGGCGCAACCCGCTCATCAGCACACCCATCCACTCGATTGCCGCCTCCACCGGCCCATGGGTCTGGGCCCGGTAGTCGCCGGTGAGCACGCAGGCGTCGTACTCCAGCTCCCGCACCGTCTCAACCATCGCGTGGACCGCCGGGGGATAGATATCGGCATGGATGTCGCTCAGCTGCAGCAGGGTGTAGCCGTCGAACTCTGGCGACAGTCCCTTGATCGTCACCTCGTGACGGCGCACTTGGATATCGAGGGTGTTGCGCAGTCCCCGGCGATAGAGCCCCACCAGGCGCAGGCTGTTACGGATCAGCGAGTGGACCGAATACCAGTTCTCCGGGTGGAAAAAGTTGATGCCGTTGCCGAAGACCCTGGGCTTGGTCTCCTCCTCAATACCCAGCCGCAGGCGAGCATGCAGCCTGCCAAGGCGCTGTTCCAACTGTTGCCTGATCTCCTGCTCCATGCTTCAAATCTAACCCGGAAGCAGACTCTTCACCAGCTTCGAATCACGATTACGGAACAAAGGTTGCGGGATTTGATGCGGCGGTGCTGCGCGTCTTCCATAGGCAGAAAAAACGAGCGGCCTGAGCCGCCCGCTGACTCCCAACATGAAATCGATTATTCGACCTGGATGATCATCCGCCGCGCTGCATGGCTCATCTCCCCAACATAGCTGCCAGGGGCCAGCAGCCGCCGCACTGCGACACCGTTGTCGAGGCGCGACTGCAGATCAGCGAGGAACGCGGCAAAGCTGGTGTGCAGTGCCACCGGTCCATCGGGCTGGACGATCGAGTAGAGGCCCACCTCATTGGAGCCCTGGACCACCATGAAGTCACCTTCCAGCCCCAGCAGATCGATGCGCGCACCGGCCTGGCTGATGTGGTGGAAACGCCCCACCCCTTCCAGGTTGAGCAGTAGGCTCTGGTCGACAATGCTCACCCCGGCGGCGCTGGCTGGATCCCAGCTCACCACCAGTACCGCCGGCAGGGCCGAGAGATCCTCCAGGGTCTGGGCGGTGAAGTCGGCCGGGGCACTGCCAAAGGGGGTGACGAAGCCACGTGCCCGCATCGCTGCGGCGATGGCAAAGCTGGAGGTGTTGAGGCTCGAGGTATCAATCTCGTAGTGGTTGGGATCGGCATCCTGCTCCGCTGTGATGCCAGTGCCGCTGAAGTCGAACGCTTCGGCCTTGCGATGGCTGAAGCGGTCCACCACCATGGCGAAGCCGTCCACACTGTTCTCGGCAACAGTGCCGCGCAGGGTGGTCAGGTGCATCCGTACCAGACCCTCGCTGGCATCCATCGTCAGGGCGCCGGGGGTGGTCTCGGTAAGAGTGCCAAAGACCCGCAGCCGCTGGCCGACCGAGATCTCATCCTTGCTGAAGTCGCCGCTGGAGAGCTGCTTCTTCACCTGGGTGTTGTCACCCAGGGTCACGCTCACCTGGTCGCGGAAGATCACGCTGCCGTCGCTACGCACCAGGGTTGCACCTTTGACAGTGAGGATGTCGCCGCTACGTGCGACCACATCACCAGTGACCACGTCGCTGTCGCCGCCGGGCACGCTGGAGCCAGCATAGACCTCGGTTGCCTCGAAGCGGCGCGGGCCAAACTTCAGATCACCCACCGCGATGGTGGCAGAGAAGGTCGGCATCGCCGCCAGTGCGCTCAGCCCTGCCGTGCCGGTATAGCTCTGGCCATCAATCTCGAACTGGGTGGTGTCGGTGGTCTCTATCTGCAGGGTGCCGAAACGTTCGTCATTGGTCAGACGATGATGGAACGGACGCATCACGACCGTGTAACTACCGGCGGCCTCATTGACCTGCTTTAGCGGACCACGCACCCGATGGGGCTTGGGCCGCTCGGCATCCACCTCGGCGATCAGCACTGGCTCGATGGTGGTCACCACCTCACTGCCGAACTCGGTGCGGTGGGAGGCGTTGAGGTCGAAGTCGAGGGTCAGATTGGCGGGGATGCCAGGGGCGATCAGCAGCCGGTTGTGCTCCTCCAGCTTGACCTCTACATCCAGACTGGTAACCAGGTTGCCGTCACTGTCGATCAGCCGATCCACATCAACGATCTCACCCGCCGCGTTCTCCACCTGGATCACTGCGTTGCTATAGTCGAGCGACAGGGTGCCCGCCACATAGAAGCCCGAGGGCACGGTGGCGGCGGTGAGAAACTCGGTCATATCGACATACTGGGCAAAGTCAACAGTGGTCTGTAGCGGCAGGGTCTCCACCACCTCGCCATTCGCCTTGGTCAGGGTGATGGCGGTGACATCAACCGTGTAGGTGGCAAAGTCGCCCGCCGCATCGGTCAGACCAACCCAGACATCACCGCTCTCCCCTTCGACCGAGCCACCACCACAGCCACCCAGCAGTGCGGCAAAGCCGATCGCTGCCAGCAGTGAACCCAACTGCAGGAAGCGCCGCAACGCCGCGCCACCTGCCCTAAAAACACTGAAATCTTTGCTATCCACAACAGTTCTCCTCTGTTTGAACTGACTCAAAGGCGACCGGATCGACGCCTGTAGTCAGAACAACGCAGCTGAAGGAGATCGGTTGACAGGGATTGAGTACGGCGGCGTGACATCCATCACAAGCCGCTGGCTGGGAGATTATCGACCCGGCCACCAAATGATTGGTGGTGATCTGTCTGATTGCCGAGGTATCGGCAGCAGGGATGCAGCCATCAAGCCTTCAAGGATGAATTCACGGCGCCCTCAACCATCAGACATGGACCGCATCGTCCGTCAGCACCACTTCCGGGCGACTCGAGGTTCGAGGCCATTGTTCGGTGCGCCGGTACGTTTCGGCTCGAGAGCGAAGGCCTTCGCTGACATCAAGCACGACCTCATGAACCGCTTGGCGTGTGCGAAGATGGTTGTCTAGCTCGACGAGCAGATCACCATGCCGGCGCGTCACCTGGAAATCCAGATCGATCTCCCCTTCCAGGCGAGTCAACACCTCCGCCAGACCGATGGTTGCCGTACCACCTTGTGGCGAGACGTAAAGAAGATCCAGCATCGCATTTTTCTCACGACACAAGGCAATCGCACGCTCCACCGCCACGGGGCCAAATACCTCATCGCCGGCCAAGACCACACTGGGCTGCACTGTATCGGCTATGCCCGGAATGAATCGCGTGGAACGGGCCAGCACCTCGGCCTTCTGTTCCGCAAGGAGCATCTCCCCAGCATCCGCATAGGTCAACGCCTCGCCCATCGTCTTCAATATCTCTTTGATGCCTTTCAACATGCTTCTCTCCGCGGATTCCGGCGATAAAAAAACAGGCCCGATGAATCAACCAGTAGCAGCACACCAACGGCACTGCCAGGAACGGTTGCCGAGTTCCACGCACACTGCGCACGCATCATCCGGTACCGGCCGTCTCAAAACTCGATGTTCATAGCTGTGATCATCAGCAGCAGAAAAATCATTGTCATAACACCCGCTCCTGCACCATTGGCCAGAAAGACATAGCCAATCCAGATCACCACTGCCGCCAGGATCAACGGCTTGCGTAGTCGTTTGAATCTCTTGTCCATCACCCATGCACTCCGCTTGAAGTGGACAATACTTGATACCTCACTGAGCGCCCGGCCGACTTCAAGATGAGAGACTTCAAGACCAAACCCACCACTCCATCAGAAGACCACATTCATCATCAGCATCATCACCACCAAGAACAGCAGGGTCATGATGCCGCCTGCGCGCATGAAGTCTGGCACACGGTAACCACCTGGCCCCATGATCAGGGCATTGACCTGATGGGTCGGGATCAGAAAGGAGTTGGAGGTGGCGATGGCCACGGTCAGGGCGAACACGGCGGGGTCGGCATCCGCGCCGATGGCAATATTCACCGCCAACGGCACCAACAACACCGTGGCACCCACATTCGACATCACCAGGGTAAAGAAGGTCGACAGCAGCGCCACTGCCGCCTGGATCACCCAGGTCGGCATCTGCCCCACCACCTCAAGCACCTGTTCGGCGATCCACTTTGCCGTACCGGTGGTCTCGACCGCCAACCCTAGGGGGATCAGTGAGGCCAGCAGGAACACCGTCTTCCAGCTCACGGCCTCGTAGGCCTCTTCGATGCTGAGCACCCCGCAGAGCACCATGCCTATAGCGCCGGTGAGCAGCGCCACCGAGAGGCGCAGATCGGTGAACAACACCAGTCCCAGAGCAACAGAAAAGAACAACAGTGCATAGCCGATCTTCTGCGGACGCAGTTCCTCATGGGGATACTCGGTGGTCACCAGCACAAAGTTGCGGTCCTTCTCGATGCGGGTCAGGGCATCCCAGGCGGTATGCACCACTAGAGTGTCGCCGGCCTGAAAGGGGGTGTTGCGGATCTCATCGCCCTCATGCAGCGTCTTGCCGTTGCGGTGCAGACCAACCATCGCCAGGCCATAACTCTTGCGCATCCAGACATCACGGGCACTCTTGCCGATCAGACTGGAACCGGGCGGTATCACCACCTCAGCGATACCGGCCTTGGTGGGAGCCAGGGCCTCGGCGAAACTGCGCAGCCCCTGGCGCTGTTTCAGAGCATACTTTTCGATGAAGTGGTCGAGATCACAGGGGTCGGCCACCAGCCCCAACACCATCCCCCTCTGGATCTCGGTGGTGCGGGCCAGGGTGCCCGGACCGACTCGGGTCTCCTCGCCAAGACGTTTACTGGCGATCACCCGCACCCGGTATTTGGTCTCCACATCATCCAGTCGCTTACCCACCAGAGGGCTGGTGTCCGGCACCACCAGTTCCGATAGGGAATAGTTGATGCCGTAGACATCCTGGAAATACTTCATCGGATCGGAGCCACTGGTGCTGCTCTCGTTCCCGCTAGCCGGCAGCACAAACCGACCGGCCAATACGAAATAGATGATGCCGGTCGCCACCAGGGCCAGCCCCACCGGGGTGACGGAGAAGAGCGACCAGGTCGTCATCTGCTGTTCCGCTGGCAGCGCCTGGTTGGAGGTGAGAATCAGATCGTTGAGCAGGATCAGGGGACTCGATCCCACCATCGTGATGGTGCCGCCGAGAATGGCGCAGAACCCCATCGGCATCAGCAGGCGTGACATCGGCAGCCCGGAACGGGCAGAGATACGTGAGACCACCGGCAGAAACAGCGCGGCGGCGCCGACATTCTGCATAAACGAGGAGATGACACCGACGGTGCTGGAGATGATGGGGATGATGCGCGCCTCACCGCTGCCACCGACCTTCAGGATGAAGCTGGCCACCCGGCTCATGATACCGGTCTTGTCGAGACCGGCGCCGATGATCATAACCGCGATGATCGAAATCACCGCATTGGAGGAGAAGCCATCGAACAGATGCTGGGTGTCGACCAGACCCTGTGCCAGCCCCATGACGGGCGCCAGCAGAGAGGTCAGCCCCAATAACACCATCACCGTGGTGGCGGCCACATCCACTCCCACCACCTCAAAGGCGAATAGATAGATGGTAAAGAGCAGCAGGCCGCTAACCCAGGCGATCTCGATACTAGGCACCACCTTTGCCATGTAGAGGGCAATAACCGCGAATATCGCGGCCGCAATCCATTGCTTGCGATCCAGGCCCTTGGCCTGCGCGACCATGCGCTCCTCATCGGCAAGTGAGATCAAGACCTTTCCTCCTTTGTCAGCCCAGCAAAAATCCGCTCAATCCCGCCGCACCAGCGGCAAGAAGACGACTTTATGCTAGCTATATGAACGTTAAGAAAAGGCTAAGGGGATGCTAAGGATTCGTGATAGGCGGGTAGATAAGGCTGGCAGGCAAGCGGAGAGCATCACCGGATTCCCGGACCGATCGGCGATCCCGGCAAACTACCCTCCACCCTCTCGATGCGGCTCAGAACGAGAGCCGGAAGATGGTGCCCAGCCCCTCGTGGCTCTCTATATCGATACTCCAGCCGTAGCGCCGACAGATGCGTTTCACCAGGGAGAGCCCGATACATTCACCGCCGGTCGGACCGGTATAGTAGCGGTCGAATATCCGCTGCATCTGTTGCTCAGAGATGCCAATGCCGGTGTCCTTCACCGATATACCCGCTCCATCCAGAGAGACATGCACCTGCCCCCGATCGGTATAGGCGATGGCATTGCGGATAAGATTGGCGAGTACCACACGCAACATGGGACAGGCGACTGACAGACTCATCTGCGCCTGGATATCCAGTTTTATCTCCAGCGATTTACGATGCAACAGGTGCCGATGCTCCTCCACCACCTGCTGCAGCATCTCGCCTACCGCACAGTCATACTCCGCCACCCTATCGCCCCGTTCTTCCCTGGCCAACAGTAGCAGCACCGTGACCAGTTCAGACATATCGTGAGCAGAGCGGGCGATGCGTTCGACCCGGGAACGCCGGGCTGCATCCATACCGGGATCTTCAAGCAGCACGTCGACCGCGCCTTCAATGACCGCCAGCGGCGTGCGCAGTTCATGGCTGACATCGGCCGTAAACGACTGTTCACGCTCTATGAAGGCGGCCAACCGCTGCAGATAGGCGTCGAACTCACTGGCCAGGGTGCCCACCTCGTCATGCGGAAAATCCCCGGCCAGTGGCGCGCCATGCGCCTCAGGACAGAGCGTGGAGACGCGCGTCGCCAACTCCCTCACAGGAGAGATGACCCGCCTCGCCAGCCAGAAACCGAGCAGCGCCGACGCCAGCGTCATGACCAGCATACCGATACCGAGGAACAGCTCGAACTGGTTCTCCCGATGCCGGATCTGTTCGGCATCGTACAAGACGATGAAATGGCGCTCGTCGTTGAGCCGCACCTCTGCGTAGTACTCCTTGCCCTCCATATGCACCTGATGCAGGCCGGCTGGCAGCTCTCGCAACGCCTCCGGCACGCCCATCGTGCCGGGCAGGAACACATAGGTATGAATCATCGTACTCGCGGGAGGCAGCGCCCTGGGGTCGGCCTCGAAGCGCACCATGTAATCTTCGAGTTCCGCAGAGAGCGTTTCAGCGATCAGCCGCGCCTCCATATCGATGGCGAGTAGATAGAGGGAACCGGCCAGCCCCACACTCACCAGCATACCCAGCAGGGTAAAGGCCAGGGCGACACGATAGCGCAGGCTAGCCCTGAATCTCATCGGGTGCGATCAGTTGGTAGCCGATACTGTGTACCGTACGTAACAAATGTTTGTCGAAAGGCCTATCGATCGCCGCACGCAGCACTGACATATGGGCGCGCAAGGCATCGCTGTCGGGGCGCGTATCCCCCCAGATGCGCCGCTCGATCTCACGCCGTGGGACCACCCGGGGCGACTGCCGCAGCAGCAGGGCCAGGATCTTCAGCGGAATCGGCGGCAGGGAGATCGAGCGGCCGTCCCGCTCCAGCTGCAGAGTGGCAGGATCGAACGCCAAATCGGCCAGCCGCAGCAACTCGCGGGACTGATCACCGCTCACCCGCCGCACCAAGGCCTTCAGGCGGGCATCCAGCTCCTGCATGGCGAAGGGCTTCACCAGGTAATCGTCTGCCCCGCTGCCGAACCCCTCCAGCTTGTCATCCAGGGTATCGCGGGCGGTCAACATCAACACCGGGGTGTCACATCCGGAATCGCGCAAACGCTTACAGACCTCCAGGCCATCCATGTCCGGCAGCGTCAGGTCCAGTATGATGGCGTCGTAGACCTTCTCCTGAACAAAATGCAAACCACCCCTGGCGCTGCCTGCCGCGTCTACCACATAACCCCGTGGCTCAAGAAAATCGTAGAGATTGGCCACCAGGTCCGGATTGTCTTCGATCACCAGAATATACATTTCCCTCCTCGGGCCAGTTAGCCCCCCCCTTGTTCATCCCGCCAACCAGCACAGCACCATTTTGTCTACTTTGAGACATCATTACACTCCCGGAAGATCCGCTTGTCGCAGCCCCTGCAGATCTCCCGATTCAGTTTCTGGTAGATGGCGCGAATGCTGTCCGTCTTGGACTGGAAGATATGGTTCGGATTGATCACATCGAGAGCACCAAAGCGCTCCAGAGCATCCCACAACCCCTGCTTGACGTGAATCATATAAAACTCTCCGCCCATCCCCTTCCGTTTTCGCGCCTCATCGGCCAGCGCCTGGGCGCCGCTGATATCAACGAAGTTGATGCCGTTGGCCACGATCGCCAGATGAGTCTGGGCCGGTGACTGTTCACGAATGCGTTCAAACTCATCCTGCACATGGTTGATCGAACCGAAAAAGAGCGAGCCGTCGATGCGCAGGATCTTCAGCTGAGGGCATTGGGGTAGCCCCGGATCACTAGAGAAGGCATTCTTGTAGAGCATGGGATTGGGGGCCCGGCTGACGATACGGGGGCGGGAGACCCGCTCCAGATAGAGCACCAGCGACAGCAGGATGCCAGCGAAGATTGCCAGCTCCAGCTCTAGGAACAGGGCGCCTAAGAAGGTAACCACCATCACCGCCGTCTCCCGGCGGCTGCCCTTCAGGATATGCCGGATCTCCTTGAAGTCGATTAGACCCCAGGCAACCATGAACAAGATGCCGGCCATAGCCGCATTGGGCAGCCAGTCCGCATAAGGGGCCACCAGCAGTACGATCACTACCAGCAGCAGGCCAGCAAATACCGCAGCCAGGGGTGTCTTCGCGCCCGATTGATAGTTGAGGCCACTACGGTTGAAAGAGCCGGTGGCCACATAGCCCGAGAAGAAGCTGCCCACGATATTAGACAACCCCTGGCCGATAAACTCCTGGTTGCCATCAATACGGTCGCCGCTGCGGGCGGCGATGGAACGGCCGATGGAGACCGCTTCAGTGAGGGCGAAGAGAGTCACCGCCAGCGCAGAGGGGGCCAGATCACGGATCGTCTGAAACGAGAGATCGGGGCTAGAGAGAGGCGGCAGGCTCTGCGGCAGGGCGCCCACCGTCTTGATCGCGGTAACATCGGCGCCGAACAGCTGATTCAACCATGCTGCCGTCAGGCCGCCGGCCAGCATCGCCGCAATCATGTAGGGGAAGCGGGGAAACCAGCGCTTCACCGCCAGCCCTGAGAGCAGGGTGATCACCGCCACCGATAGCACATAGGGATTGATTGAGGGGATCTGCTGCCAGAAGTGATAGAGGATCTCATGCAGATGGCCGCCTCTCGGCATCTCCACCCCAAAGAAATTCTTCAGCTGCTTGGCCGCAATCAGAATCGCCGCGCCGGCAGTGAAGCCGACTATCACCGAATGGGAGATGAAATTGACCAGCGCCCCCATACGAACCAGTCCAAGCACCAACTCGAGCACCCCCACCATAAGGGTCATGGTCAGGGCCAGGGTGACATAATCGGCGCTGCCCGGCTCCGCATAGACACTCAAGGCAGAGAAGAGAACGATAGATGCCGCCGTGGTCGGCCCCGACACCAGGTGGCGCGAGGAACCGAACAGGGCGGCGATAATCGCCGGCACCATCCCTGCATAGAGGCCATACTCCAGCGGCATCCCAGCAATGGATGCAAAAGCCACCCCCTGGGGCAGCACCACCACAGCCCCAGTCAGCGCAGCCAGCAGATCGCTGCGCAACGTCGTGGAATCAACCTGCGGCCACCAGCGCAGGAACGGAAACAGCCTCAGGGCAAGGCCGTGTGCAAAATCTTGTGTCATATAACCTTCTCAACAACTTCACTATTCGTGATACACCACACCTAAAGATGCGGAGCATTCGGACAGTAGTCTACCGTTACATATGTGAATAATTCGTTAAGGAGTCTCTGACACGGAGAGCGTCCAGATGTGACGCCAGCCTTTGTCAAACTCTACCGCGGGATCTTACTGGAGCGCGACATCAGCCTGCCACAAGGGGTAAAGGTTATTTTACAACGCCTCCCGGCATTGCTGGCACGTCATCTGCTAGCAGAACTCAAGGTCACAGGCCAAGCCTACTATAGGGAACAGAGTGAACGTATTTCATTTACGGATTCGTGATCGAGCGCGAGTTCCTTGATCGCCGTCTCTCGGTATACCACCCAATTGTCCGGCATATCATCAACAGTATTGATAGTAACGGTGCTTGCCAGGAGATAGTTAGCAAGCTTTAAGACAGCAATGTGCCCACGCAGGTGCGGATCTTCTATGTGATCACAGCATCTCAAGTGATGTTGGCTAATTGCATAACAGACCGACTCGGGCAGTTCCCAGTGCTTAGCCAACATAAATCCCACAACACAGTGATTGGTTCCGAATTGTTCTTCCTCTGCGGCGATCACTCCGATGGGATCATCCTCCCATTTCTCCATAAACCCCAGATAATTCCCGAATTTCTGCGCCAGCAGCATCATGCCTGCGTCATGAAACAAACCACTAAGGTAGGCGTCCTCCGGTGCGACATCGTCGACCATAGCCGCAATTCCTGAAGCACAGTGTGCAATGATCTGTGAGTCTTCCTCTATCTGTCGATAGTCAGCATTGTTGTTCGCCAAAGCGCGTTTGAAGGCCGAAGCGATAACCAAGTTCTTCAGATTCGTCAGTCCAAGCATCATAGTGGCATGCTCAACTGATTGTATCTCCGCCCTGCGGCGATAAAGAGGGGAGTTGGCTAATTTTAGAACGTTTCCTGCTAGCGCAATATCGCTCGTGATCAGTTCCGCCACCTTATGGGGACTGGTATTTTGCCGTCCAATTTCCTGGTTGACCTTAACCACAACGTCCGGCATGTTCGGGACGCTCATCCCTTTAATCGTTTTATAAGCTTGGCGAAGTTGATTTTTGGACAGCAAAAACTCGTACGACACCAAATGTAGCTCCCTCTAAGTTGATCTAGTCACGTTAGCGGCTATTGATCGGGATAATTTATCTGAAACCGCATGTTAGGGAGCCTCTACCCTGGCAGACCACTCAGAGCGATCAACTGCTCCAGCGCCTCCACATAGCGGCGAAACGCCGCCCGGCCAGTTTCAGTCAGGGCATAGATGGTCTGGCTGCGGGGAGAATCGTCCAGCTTGTGGGGTTGGATGTACTCCGCCGCCACCAGCTTCTTCATGTGCGCCTCCAGATTGCCGTCGGTAAGGCCAAGCGCCTTCTTAATCTCGGTAAAGCTGGCCTCATCACGCCCGGCCAGATAGGCGGCGATGCGGGTGCGCACCGGCTGATGCAGCAGCCGGTCGAGCTGGGCGGGTTGAGACTGTTCGTGGATGCTCATGCAGAGCGCTACTCGCCGATCTCGACCCGCAAAGAGGTGTCGATTCTCGGCCCTGTCTCCTTGTCGATGAGTGCCTGGATAGTCAGTCTGGGGACGCGGAAATTATACGATATCTCCCTCCACTCACCACCGCCAATCCGGTAGTGCCCCTCGGGCACCCCGTCTCTCATCAGGATCTCCAGCGGCTGGCTCAAGCGCAGCGGAATCGGCTCCAACTCACTGCTCTGCAACAGGTTGCCCTCCCAGATCAGATAGAGCGGCACCGGAGAGCCAACCGGCAGGCTAACAATCTGCTCGCCTCTGACCTGATCAACCGCAAAATCGGCCAGCCGGATAGGCTCAGCCTGGGGATCGAAGGAGCCCCGGGTCATCTGATAACCCGCTTCCGCCATCAGACACACCAGCAGCCCCCACCCCACCAGGGCCGATAGAGCCATCAGACGCCGCATCTGCGGCTGATAGCGCAGGATTAGCCCCAGTAGTGGCAGCCCGACCCCGAACAGCGCCGCTGCGAGCCACTGGGTGAGCTGATAGTCGACCCGCAGCGCCAGCAGCAACACACTCGCCAACATCATCGAGGCCCCATACCACTCCAGCGGCTGTTCAGAGAAGAGCCCGTGGATCACCAGCGCCAGGCCAACCAGGAAGATCCAGGCGGCGAAGATCATGTAGCCACCGCCGTAGAACAGGGTGGCCACGGACATCAGCACCCCCAGCCCCATCAGAATCCACCACACCTTGGTGAGCTGGCGCTGCACGAAGGATAAGGTCCGATCCTGCCGCCAGCGCAGCCTGCGGGTGAAACGATAGTCGAACAGCCCCGCCGTGGTCAGCACACCTCCCACCAGCAGAAATACCGCCAGCGCCTGGGACCACTGCTCCGGGAAACGCGCATCGGTGATCAGCAGATCGGTAAAGATGGCAAGAAAGCCACCGGCGCCCCCCAGATCAACAGCGTATGGGGGTCCATACGCACACTCTGCTGGCCCCTCGAGATCATGCTGTAGATCGCATCCAACTGCTCGGGATGGCTCTGTTTCTCCATCACTGATACCTCCAATCTGATTCTTGCTCTGTGTTTCAGAGTGTATTACTCTGAAACACAGAGCACAACTTCGAATGGACTCTGCCAGCGTTGATCAGACCGATCGACACCACTCAAATCAGGAGATGACAGATGAAACAGATGGTACTGAGCACAATGCTATTGGCACTGGGAATCAGCGGCTGTGCTTCAATGGCACCGCCCAGCAGCGCCGAGATGGCGAAACTGCCCGTTGTAGAGATCGGCAGCGGCACGCCCGACAGCCCTGACTATGTGCTGCACATCCCTGCCGGCCAAACCTTTCCGGTAGAGCTGGTGATCGACGGCTCAATGCTGCAACAGAAGGCTGGCGCTAACACCCAAGTCAGCCTGCAGCGAGAACTCTATCTCTATAAACAGTGGCTCAGCTACGACGGCAAGAGCTGGCAACCGACCCATGAGCAGGTCGATTTCACCCTTTCTGCCGGTCTGAATGGCGAGGGCGGTAAGGTGGTAGTGAAGGCAAACGACAGATAGCTAGCCAGCCAAGTAGGTTGGGATGAGCAGTCGCGAATCCCAACATACGCGCCCCCTACCGGGTCCGCGGTGCCGGATCGCTGAGAATCAACTCCGGCTGGGAAAACGGTGCCAAACGCTCGATGAAGTCGATCACCTCCATCACCGGCGAACCGCGGAAGAAGCCGGTGGTGGGGCGGTCCATCCAGATCCGGTCGGAATAGAGGCGGATATCGTGGGGCGTGTCGCCAAAGCCGTCATCATCCTGGTCGAAGCCTTCATAACCTTCCCAGTGATTGCCCCGCCAGTCGTTAAAACGAGCGCTGATCGGGGCGCTCACCGCCACCGAGGTGAGGTTGTTTTCAAAGTAGTTGTCGTGGATCAGATGCCCCCCCTTCTCGCCATAGAAGTACATCGCCACCGTGTTGTAGGTGAAGTGGTTGTTGCGCAGGTAGAGGATGTTCTCTGGATCGGTGGGGGAGTTGGCGGTGAGGCCGACCGCGTTGTGCAGGATCTGGTTGCGGGCGATCACCACCTGGGAACTCTCCTTGATGGCGAGGGCCGAGCTGCCGGTGTTGCGGATCTGCTCGATGCGGTTCTCTTCGATCTTCAGGCGATCCGAGTAGATCGCGACGATGCCGGTATCGTTACCAATGATCTGGTTGGCCCGCACCTCGTTGTCCGGAGAGAAGATAAACTCCATGCTGATTCGGCTGTCGCGCAGGGTGTTGCCGATGATCCGGTTGGCCGGCGAGTTGGTCAGCACCAGATCGCGCACCTGGCTGAACTGATTGCTCTCGATCAGGTTATCACGGCTGTACCAGAGCCGCAGCCCCTCACCACGCAGGCTTGGCTCACGGGGGAGCGAGGCGATGCGATTCTCGCGGATGGTGTTGTGGTTGCCCTGCTGCACAACGATGCCAAACAGCACCTCATCGATCCGGTTCTGCTCGATCCGCACATGGTTCGCCTTCAGCAACAGGCCGGCGTCCATAGCATCGTGGGAATCACCTGAGTTGATCAGGTGCAGACCACGAATGGTGGTATTGTCCGCCTGCACACTCAGCACCGTGCCCTGCCCGTCACCATCGATAGTGACCTGGCCCTGGCCATCCAGGGTGATCGGCTTGTTGATCACGATCGGACCAGGATAGGTGCCAGCTGGCGGGCGCAGGGTGCCGCCGGGGGCGGTTAGATCGATGAACAGCTGCAGTGGCGGCAGGCAGTGGCCGGGGCCAGCGATCAGCAGGCCGGCCAACAAACAGAAGGTGGAGAGGGTCGGGCGTGTCATGGATAAGCTGCATCCAGTATTACTGCTGTCTCTCAACCGCGGAGACCATCCGATACTACCGCGAAACGCCTGGCTTGGCAGCTGGCTTGGCCAGCAACACAGTGATGGATTTCGCGCGCTCAACCCATCTACATTTGAAACCAAAGTCTCTGTTTTATGTTGCCGGATTAATATTAATACCGGCTCGGCTGCGGCCAGTCGATATGCCGATAGTCACGGCAGCGCCAACCATGCAGGGTGCGCACCACGCCACCTCCAGCGGTGACGGCCGGTACACTCCCAACCGACTTGCACTCGGCAAACGCCTGCAGCAGTGCAGGCGCCAGGCCCGCATAATCTGTGACATAGAGGGCGCTTCGCCCCTGCTCCCGCTCCAACCCAGGCCAGAGATGGTACTGGGTAAACCGCCCACCGCCAGATGGCAGCGGATAGACCGGCAGCCGTTGCGGCCAGTAGAAGGCCAGTTCACTGGCCAGGTGGTAGTGGGAGGCGATCAGGAAATCGACTGGCCCCGCCTGCGCTGCCAGGGTCGCTATCGACTCCCGCCAGGCCTGGGTCTTCTTCAGATAGCTCTTGTGCAGCGGCAGACCAAACAGCTGCGGAAAGGGGACCAGGATCGAGACTAGCATGCCGGCCAGCAGCCCCGCGACCATAAAGCGTCGGTGGCGCTCAAACCACTCCCCCGCATAGCCCGCAAACAGCACGATCACACCGATGTGGATCGGCGCAGGCCAGTTGAGCTGCACCTTGCCGCCGAATGACTTCCAGAGGAAAAACACCATCAGCATCAACGTCAGGCTGCGCACCAGCCAGGCCTCGGGCTGTTGCGGCCGACGCACCAGAGTGGCAATCATCACCAGCCCCAGCAGGGGTGAGAGTGCCAGCGGCTGGCCCAGCAGCACCTCAAAAAAGTTGCCAATGCCCCCGCCCGCCATATGGCCCTGCTCGTGGCGGAACATCACCCAGTCGTGCTGGCTGTTCCAGATCAGCACCGGCGAGACGATGGCCAGCGCCAGCAGCGCACCAAGCCAAGGGTGGGGCTTGAGAAACTGCTGTCGCCACTCGGCTCGCGTCAGCATCAACAACGCGATGAGGGTCGGCAGCAGCGCGATACTGAACTTGGCCAGGGCGCCGATGCCGACCGCAATCCCCATTTCGTACCAGGCGTGGCTCTGCCCCCGCTGCAAGGCGCGCACCGCCGCCCATAGGGCCCAGGTCCAGAAGGGGAAGAGCAGGCTGTCGGTAGTCATCACGCTGCCGAGCATGAAGAAGAGCGGCGAGCTGAGTCCGAGCAGCACCGCCCACCAGCCCGCCGCACGACTCTGCCAGAGATCCCGTGCAAAATGGAACAACAGCACCAGCAACAGGCCGTGGCTGAGCCAGGCCATCTGCCGCACCTGCCAGTCGCCCTGCCCGAACAGTTCGCTTGGCAGTGCGATCGCCAGGGCGATCAGCGGACCCTTCGAGTAGTAGCTCCAATCGAGATGTTGCGACCACTCCCAGTAGTGAGCCTCATCGAAGTTCAGTTCGATGTTGGCAGCCCAGATCAGCAGCGCGTGCAGCGGCACCAGCGCCACCACCAGGAGTAGCAGCCACCAGCGATCGTGTCGCTCAATCGTCATCTTTTGGCTTATCCGCCAGCCCGCCCCCGCTGTCACGGCGCACCGTATAGGAGCGGGTATCGCCAGTGGCGAAGTAGGTGCGGGAGTTGAGTTCACTGAGCACGCCGGTGGTCATCAGTTGCACCGCCACCAGGATGAATAGGATGCCAATCAGCAGCAACGGCCGGGTGCCGATATCTTCCCCAAAACCGATCTTGAGCACGCCGAGATAGCCCAGGATCAACCCGCCCAGACCACCGAAAAACATGCTGATACGGCCAAAGAAGTGGCCAGGTCGGCTGAGGAAGCGCAGAAAGAAGTAGACCGAGATCAGGTCAATGATCACCCGGAAAGTGCGCCCCAACCCATACTTAGATTCGCCATGAATGCGCGCCCGGTGGTTGACTACCTCCTCGGTGATGCGCGACGAGGAGGTGTACATCGACATCCAAGCCGGAATGAAGCGGTGCATGTCGCCAAACAGCCGCACTCCCTTGATCACCGAGGCACGATAGACCTTGAGGCTGCAGCCGTAGTCGTGCAGGGTCACATCGGTAATACGACCGATCAGCCGGTTGGCGATGCGCGACGGGATCTTACGAATCAGATCATCCTTGCGCTTCTGCCGCCAGCCCTGGATCAGATCGAGATCCTCCGCCACCAACCGCTCCACCAGCCGCGGGATATCCGCCGGATCGTTCTGCAAATCGCCATCGAGAGTGGCTATCACCTCTCCCCTGGCGGCATCGAAACCCGCCTGCATCGCCGCGGTCTGGCCAAAGTTACGTTGCAGGCTGATGACTCGCACATGGCCCCCGGAGCTAATCGCCTCCTGACGCAACGCCTCGCCGGTGCCATCGCTACTGCCGTCGTCCACCAGCACCAGCTCCCACTCCCCGCAGTAGTGCTCCAGTGCCTTGTGCACGTCGTTGAAAAACGGCGCCACATTTTCGATCTCGTTATACATCGGCACCACAACGGAGAGGCGTGGTGCCCGACTGGCATCGCCCTGCTTTTCTTTTTCATTCATCACAATGTCATCACAGTCAAAATCAATCGGAACCACGACAGCGAATGCGGTCGTAGAGGCAGGCGGCGGCGAGGCCCCAGAGAGTACCAATCGCCGCGCCCATCACCACCTGGCTGGGAAAATGCTTCGCCAAATAGATACGCGACAACGCCACCAGAATTGCGCTCACTAACAGAAACAGACGCCACCCCTTCCAGGCGGGTCGGGTGACAAAGAGAAATGCCGTCGCCGCAAAGGAGTTAAGGGCGTGGTTCGATGGCATCCCCTTCAGGCTCGCTCCGCACTGCCCCCCCTCGATCAACCGCAGCGGCTCGAAAAACGAGAAACAGGGGCGCGCCTGGGCAAACAGATCCTTCAGCTGCGCCCCCAGGGCATCCCCCAGGGCAACCATGAGGATCAACGCCAGCCACCAGCGCAAGCCTGCTGAGAGCTCTCGGCTGACCGCCGTCCACAACAACAACAGCAACAGTGGAAAAGAGAAGCTGTATTTATCTGAAACCCAGCTCAGCAGCCAGTCGAGAAAGGGGCTGGCCCAACCCTGGTTGATCCAGATAATCAGCGACTGATCAGGTGACATGCTCCCTCCCCAACAGCAGCGCCAGCGCCCCAGAGAGCAGCGACAGCCCAAGCAGAAACAGGTGCAAGTTGATCGCCGCGCTGAGGGCCTGCTCTGCCCCGGTGCCGGTGGGCACCAGCACCGCCATCACCCCCGCCTCGAAGGTACCGGCAGCGGCAACCCCCTGCATCGGCAGCACGCTGCTCAGATCGCCGGCGATGGCCCCCAGCCAGGCGGCACCTGCAGATGTCTCAGCCAGACTGAAGAGAATCCAGGCGAAGGCCCCCAGCTTGATGCTCCAGTTGAGCAGGGTGAAGAGGATGTTGATCAGCGCCTGTCGGCGCGCCTGCGGAAAGCCGTTGCGCAGCGCCTGTAGCCGCTCCGACCAACGCTCCGGCAGCCGCCGCGCCGACCAGGTGATCAACCGGGGCACCAGCCAGGGAGCAAGCAACGCCATCAGCGGTGCGATCAGCAAAGCCGGGGCGAAGGCAGTGTCGAGCCACAACAGCAGCGCCGCCACACCAATCAGGCTGAGAGTGAGCAGATCGAGAAAACGGAACCAGAGCAGCGCACCCACCGTCTCGGCCCGACGCACGCCGAAGTAGCGTTTCATCAGCAGCGGCAGGGAGAGCTCGCCAGCACGCATCGGCAGCAGATTGTTGAACAGATTGTGCAGCAGCACCATGCGCAGGCTCAGTGCGAAACGCCCGCCGGTTGCGCTCAGGAAGTGGAGATGGATGCGCAGGGTACGCATCAGGTAGCTGATCACCACCAAGCCGGCCGCCAGCAGGATTTGGATCGGGCTGAGCGCACGCCAGGCAGCGAGAATTCGTGCCCAACCGACCCAGTACTCCACCGCCGCCAGCAAGACCGCAAATAGCACTCCCCACAGCAGCATGCTGCGGCCGCGGCCAGACTCCGGCTGCATGCGGGTTGCTGCGTTTGTGCTCTGCCCTGTCATTCGTCAATCGGCCCCCGCTGCGCCTTCAACGCGCGGCGCGGCGCGCACCCCGATCAACAACGCGGCGAGCAGGCAGATCAAGGCAATCGCCTGCTGGAAGGCGAGCGCCATAGGGTAACCAGTATGGTCGATCAGCAGCAGTGCAAGGGCGCACAGCAGCAGGAAAACGGTAAGCCGACTGCGACCAGGCTCCTGTTCGCCCCAGCGCCAGCGCTCGGCGAGGCGAGTAGCCAGGATAGCGGCGATCCATCCCAGACTGGCGCCAGCCAGGATATCCACCGGCCAGTGCACCCCAACCACGCTGCGTGACAGCCCCACCAGAGTCGCCAGGGCAATCAGTGCAACCACCCGTAGCGGGTGCTTTAACCACGCCAGGCTCAGCACGCCGGCCAGGGCGAAGATGGTCGCACTGTGACCCGACGGAAAGGAGTGGCTGTGGTACGCAGGACCGATTGTCAGCAGCTCCGACGCTGACAGCAACGCCGGTGGCCGCGGTGCGTCCAGCATCGGCTTCAGCAGATGCACCAGCAGTGCGCCGATCAGCCCCGCCAGGATCGCGACCCAGGCCAGGCGTGGGTTGCGCTGCTGTAGCGGCAGCAGCAACGCCAGCCCCACTAGGCCATCCCCGAGGATGGTGATCGAGGTCCAGAGCACCGGGTCGCCCTGTCCCAGCCGGTTCAGCAGCAGCAACAGTTCGCGATTGAGCGGGCCCTGCCACACTAGCAGCGCCGCGCCGGCGCTCAGTAGAGGCAGCATCCAGACCAGTGGGTGGCGCAGCTTGAGTCGACTCATGGGGGATCTCCGGATCGATTTTCACCAGGACGATGCCACCCTCATCAAACAGCAGAGTGTGGGGAGGCAGATCGGCACGATGGTGGCGCTTTGTCAGTACCAGGTCGCCTGCCCTGGGCTCCCGGGTGGGCGTGACCGCCTCCCGATAGACGCTGAAGCTGGGCAGTTTAGCGCGCCACATGATCACTTCGCCCGGCAGGCCTCGGGCCAGCTCCGCGGCACGTTTCACCGGCCCCTGCTGGATCTGACCAAATACCGGCAGGAACACCCCGGAGAGGGCAAACACCGCCAGCAGGCCGGTGGCGAGCAGGCTCAACTCGCCTAAACGGCGGCGAAACAACATCAACCCGATCGCCGCAACCAACGCCAGACCGATCCCGCCATAGTAGGCACTGGTGAAGTGCCGCTCAGGCTCGGCCAGGGCCGCCTGAGCGTAGGGGTCTTTGATCTGTGGCAGCGCCATATCCAGCAGGCCCGGCAGCGCCAGCAACAGACCCAACAGCAGCAGCAGTGGCAGAAAAGCCGCCGTGCCGAGGCGCTTGCCGCTCAGCCAGACCCCGCCAAGCAGAAACAGCGGCGTAAGCCCGTAGATCAAGTAGTGGGGCAGCTTGGTCGCGGAAAAGGAAAAGAAGAGGAAGACAAAGCCAAACCAGATCAACAGAAATCGCGGCAGTGGCTCACTCCACCTCTTAACCGCCATCCCCAACCCGCCAGCGATCGGCAGGGTAAACGGCAGGGTGGCGAGTAGCAGCACCGGCAGATAGAACCAGAACCCGCCTTGGTGCCCCTCCATCGCATCGCTGAAACGGCCACTGTTGTGGGTGAAGAAGAAGCCCTCGAAAAAGCCCATGCCGTTTTGCAGATACTGCACCAAATACCAGGGGGCCGCCACCAACAGGAACAATCCCCAGGCACGCCAGTCGATCAGCATCGCACCGAGCTGACGCAGCCGGCCGCTCGACAGGCTGAATAGCAGCGCCACCGCACCGGGGATCAATAGCGAGACCGGTCCCTTGGCAAGAAACCCCAACCCTGCAGCAAGCGCAGCAAGACGCAGATAGCGATGCTGTTCGCTCTCAAAAAATCGGTAGAGATTGAGCATCGAGAGGGTCAGACAGAGGTTGAGCAGCGCATCGGCAGTGGCCGCCTTGCCAATCAGCGTAACGCCGATGGAGCCAGCCAGCAGAATGCCGGCAGCAAGACCTGCGCCTTGACCGAAATAGCGACGGCCAAACAGCACCAGCGCCAACGACCAGAGGCTGGCAGCCAGCGCCGAGGGGAGACGAAAGGCAAACTCATTCAGGCCGAACAGGGAGACACTGGCCGCCTGCAGCCAGTAGATCAGGATCGGCTTGTCGTAGCGTGGCACCCCGTTGAGGTAGGTGGAGAGGAAATCCCCCCGCTCGAACATCTCGCGGGTCGCCTCGCTGAAGGCCCCCTCGTCGAGATCGAACAGCGGCACCGCATGCAGGTTGAGAAAAAAGCCGACCAGCAGAGTCAGCAGCCAAAGCAGCAATAGCCGGGCGTCACGATCAGCGCTGAAATCTTGTGTCATGGGCGGCTATCTGGGGACACGCACCACGTTGGCCACGCGGGCAGTCTGTCTGGCTCTTGAAAAGAGCCGAATTCTCTCACACAGCCGTGTGACTGGAAAGTGGCCAGACCTCAGCCTGTAGGCCTTTAACGACGATGCGCTGCGTCCATGCCGGCACCAGAGGAGAACCCCGCCGCATCCACCCTGCCCTTGCGACAGCTTTTGCCGTTGGAAACTGGCGCAGCCTGGATCAGCTCAGCCAGAGATCCTGCCGAAGGATCCCCCCGCAGCGCGATCCTCAGCTCAGTGATCATCCCCTTGCGGCACTTCATCACCACCCGCCTGCCGCTGCCCGCCCCAAACGCCCGGTCAAACGCCTGCCGCAACTGATCCAACGAGAGCCGATCACCAATCTTTTCACGAAACAGCCGCCCGACCAGGGATCGGTTGATCGCCTTCAGCAGCGCCATGGAATCCTTGAAATAGCGTTCCGCCGTGCCGTAGCAGCTGCCATGTTTAATCCACTCATGACGATGCAGAAAGGAGGCGCTCCCCGGCATCACCCGTTCAAGTGTTTCGCGGGTCGCCGTGCTGAGCTGCAGCCTCGGCAACCCCTGCCAACGCCCCCGCTTGTCACGCTTACGCAGTTTTTTGCTGACACCACAGTAGACCTTGCTCTTAGGCTGCGGCCAGAGTCCGTGCAGAGAGAGATGGGAGGCGTCATAGCGGCCAACCTGTTGGCTGCGACACTCCTGTTTATTTCGATGCGTCTCACAAAAAGCCGGCTGCCAGCTCAGGGCCAGCAGGTAGTCGGCATCTGCTGCGTGGGCCCGCCCTGGCTGATCAGCACCGGCCGCCGGAGAGACGGCGATCAGCAACAGCGATAGTAAAAGAGGCCAGAGAGGATATCTACGCATGGAAAACAGGACGATGGTGATGGGCGTGGGTTCAGAATCATCCAAGATACAGGAGCGCCGCTGGCAGCGCGAACGATTGACTCGACACCGGGATACACCACCTTGTAGGCCCAGCTTTAGGCGGGGATGTCCGACTCAAGTTCGTTGTTCGCGCCGCCATCGGCACTCCCACACATGAATCCAGGGGCTTGCCGTTTGCGTAGTATCCTGGAGCCATCCCGCTAACTGAGGAACGACAGCATGATCCTGCGGAGTCTGATTTTTGCCCTTCTGTTGCTGACGGGCAGTGTCTTTGCCGCGCCCAGCGCGGAGCTTTGGCCAGTCTGGCAGGCGCATGATGAGTCGAATCAGCAGGCGCTGGACCACCAGCCCTGGGATGAGCTGCTGGGACGTTATCTGCAGATCAATGAGGGGGGGATCAACCGCTTCGATTACCGGGCGGTGACAGCAGCAGACCGGGCACAGCTCAAGGGCTATCTGCAGGGCTTGCAGCAGGTCACGGTGTCCAAACTGAGCCGGGCTGCGCAGCGCGCCTACTGGATCAATCTCTACAACGCCACCACGGTGACGGTGGTGCTGGAGCACTATCCGGTGGAGAGCATTCTCAATATCGACATCTCTCCCGGTCTTTTTAGCAACGGCCCTTGGGGTAAGAAGTTGCTCAAGATTGAGGGGCAGGAGGTCTCACTGGACGACATTGAGCACCGCATCCTGCGCCCGATCTGGCGCGATCCACGGCTCCACTATGCGCTCAACTGCGCCTCGCTGGGCTGCCCCAACCTACAGCCAGTAGCGTTTACCAGGGAGAGCAGTAAACGCCTGCTCGATGCGGCCGCGCTGGCCTTTATCAACCACCCGCGAGGCGCCGAGGTAGTCGATGGCAAGCTGGTCGTCTCCAGCATCTATGACTGGTTTGAGGCGGATTTTGGCGACAGCGACGCAGGGGTGATCAAACACCTGCGCCGCTACGCGCAGCCCCCGCTAAAGGAGGCGTTGAGGGGCGTTGAAGAGGTCGACGACCATCAGTATGAGTGGGGGGTCAACGCGATGCGTTAGTTCTGATCACGGGAGAGGCCCGTCTTTTCCATGCAGCTCTCCATCTCGGAGGCGCTATTGCTTCTCTCAAGGCAGCCTTTGGTGGCCTTGCCCTGTTCGACCGACTGTGTGATGTCCGTCAGCATCTGTGCCTTGGTCTCAGCATTCCATTCGATCTTGGAGGCGTCAAACTCCTCTTTCGGCGGCCGCTTTTGATGCGGGGCACCCTGCGGCGCGAGGTTCTGCATCATCTTCTGCTGCAGGTCACGCATGATGGTGGTGCACTCAATGAAATCATCCTTGCTCTCTGCCGCCTGCAGACAGTTGCGGGTACGCTCCATGGCGGGCACCGACTGCTCCAGCATTGGCAACATACGTGACTTTGCCATCTTAAAGATCTGATCCATCTGGGCCTGGTGGTCCGACGGCGCAGCCAGGGCCACAACTGGCAGGAACAGCAACGATGCAACGAGTTTCATGGGGGTCTCCATAGGTTTTTTAGATTCTTCCGTCTCCGCAGGGAGAGCACAGACACTACCGCAACTAACCACTTGCGTACCAGCGAAAGAGGCCTGTTCTTGAGAAATCCCAGATTGCGGACCAGAATAATCTGCATGAGAACCCTGCTTCTGCTCGCTCTTCTGAGCCTATCCTTGCAAGCTCACGCCTTTTTCTGTCTCGCCTTCAAGGCCGCTGGCAACAACCGGGCATCCATATTTGAGCGGCTGCACATCCCCCCACCACCCCTGCTGCCACCGCCTCCGCAGCTCGTCATGCCGGTCTGGGCAAATAGCCCTGCAGCCACCACTGCTCCATCCGAAAAAATTGAGCCAGAGCTGATCAACGGTTATCGTTTCCGGCCCCTGCCGGGAAACCGCACCCGCAGACAGGCTGTAATCCCCCTCTACAACCATTAAACTCTCCCGCTTTCACAGCTTTTCAGGAGTCTCCCAGTGGCAGAGAAGAGAGTCGATGTCGCCATCATCGGGTCCGGTACCGCCGGTCTCAACGCAACCAGCAAGGTCGGCCCCGCCGGCAAAAGTTTCGTCCTGATCAACGGTGGCGAACCAGGCACCACCTGCGCTCGGGTCGGCTGCATGCCGTCCAAGGCGCTGATCCAGGTGGCAGAGGACTACCACCGCCGCACCCATCTGGGGCGCTACGGAGTGGACGGCCACGAGGAGTTGAAGATCGACCTGCCGGAGGCGATGGAGCATGTGCAAGACATGCGCGACACCTTTGTCGACCGGGTGCTCTCCAACAGCACCGACAACATGGGCGAGCGGTTCATCGAGGCCTATGCCCGATTCGTCGATCCCCACACCCTGGAACTGGACAATGGCGACCGGGTGGTAGCCGACAAGATCGTCATCGCCACCGGTTCGCGCCCGGTGGTACCCGAGGCCTGGCAGGCCTTCGGCGATAAGGTGATCACCACTGACAGCTTCTTCGAGCAGGAGGACCTGCCGGAATCGCTAGCGGTGGTCGGACTCGGCGTGATCGGCCTGGAGCTGGGCCAGTCGCTGGCGCGTCTGGATGTGAAAGTGACCGGCTTCGACGCGGCTGAGAGCATCGGCGGCGCCACCGATCCCGAGGTGGTGAAGACGGCCCTGGAGATCATGCAGCGCAGCTTCGACATCCACCTGGGCCAACCTGTGGAGATCAGCGAGGAGGGGGACAAGCTGCGGGTCAGCGCCGGCGACAATGCTGTCGTCGTCGACACAGTGCTCTGCGCCATCGGCCGTACCCCCAACCTGCAGGGGCTGGCGCTGGAGAACAGCGGCCTGGAATTGGACGAGCGCGGCATCCCGCTGTTCAACCGCAACACCATGCAGTGCGGCGACTCCCACATCTTCATCGCTGGCGACCTCAACGGTGAGCGGCCAATCCTCCACGAGGCAGGAGACGAGGGCAAGATTGCCGGCTTTAACGCCGCCAGCGATTCGGTGCAGGGCTTCAAGCGCAAGCTGCCGCTGGCGATCAACTTCTGTGACCCCAACATCTGTCTGGCGGGCGCCCGTTACGACGAGCTGGATCTGGCGACTACCGCCATCGGCGAGGTCAAGCTGGCGCCGGTGGGCCGCGCCATGATCATGGGGCAGAATCGGGGAGTGATCCGGGTCTATGCCGACAAGGCAAGCGGGAAGATGCTGGGTAGCGAGATGATCTCGGTACGTGGCGAAAACCTGGCGCACCTGCTCAACTGGGCCATCACCCAAGGACTCACTGTGGGGGATCTGATCCGCATGCCCTTCTATCACCCGGTGATCGAGGAGGCGCTGCAGGCGGCGCTGAACAACCTATACGCCCAGGTAGAGGCGAAGAATGAGGGCGCTATCAAGGAGCTCTATCCGCTCTAAAAAGAAAACGGCCGGGGGAGTCCCCCGGCCGTTCAGTGCCATCAGCGCTTAGATATCGCCGCTATCGCTGCAGCTCCAACCCCAGCCTTCGAGCTTCTGACTGAAGGCCTCGGCCTTCACCTCGCAATAGCCGCCTTCGGCCTGGGCACTCCAGAGCACCTGCATCTCGCCCGGCACCTCGCTGTCTTTATAGTAGCGTACCTCACAGGGCGGATACCCCTTCTCCTCCAAGTAGTGCACTTCCACACGCCGCTCCAGCCCCTGATTCTGGCAATTGTAGGTGTAGTCGGCATAGACACTGCCACTAAGGCAAGCTGTCAGCAGACCAAAAGCTGAAATATGACGCGAAAAAGCTTGAATACGCATAAAAATATCTCCTTGATTTAATGACTGCTCCCGCTCGATCCCACTACAGGGTTGCCTGGGAGTTGGTATAAAAAGACCAGATTGGCCGAGTAAAAACCGGATCTCCGTCCAGAATTTTGCCCTTACGCTGCAGCACCCCCTGCTTCTGTGAATCCGATTCCACAATCATTTAAGTATTTTTCGATACTCTAATGGTATATACTTTAATGTCGGATTTTCTTACACTTTTTCATCGAGATCGGGGAACGAAATGACAAAGAAAACAAAGGAATCGACGACTGCCGAGGCAGAAGGCGTTTCCGACAGCAGAGAGGCAGCTGACAGCAACAATGAAAAGAGCAGCGAGAGCCGACTGCTGCCCGGTCTGCTCCACTCCATCTTCGACCGCATGCACAAGGAGAACCGCGACAGCGGCAAGGCGCAGGAGAAGATCATCCATGAGTTCACCGCCCGTCTCACCGACGCCTTCAATGAGGTGCATGCGGAATCCAAGGAACGGGAGCGCCTGCTGGAGGAAAAGCTCAAGGCGATCGAGCAGGAGCAGGAGTACAAGATCCGCCGCATCAAGTTTCTTTCGGTACCCGGCACTATCATCGCAACAGCCTGCATGGTCTATCTCTTCTACGTGGTGCACGTGATGGAGACTTCCATGACCAGCATGTCAGACGACATGCACCACATGCGCGGCTATATCTCCAGCATCAGCGGCGATACCCGTGTGATGTCGAGTAATGTGGTGACGATGAACAACCACATGGCCGACATGAACGGCAACATCGGTAGCGTCGATGAGAAGATGGGCAACATGAATAGTGAGATGGGCGACATCAAAAAAGAGGTCAAGGGCATGAACGGCAATATGACCCACCTCAACCGCAGCGTCGGTGTCATGACCCGTGATGTCGGCGCCATGTCCCATACTATCTCCCCCGTCATGGGCAGCATGGGCAAATTCATGCCATTCTAACTCCCCCACTACCGCCCCAAGCCTCCCCGTCGGAAGGGATGTGGAGCAGGGCCGCTTAGGGTTTGAGATGGATGAAATCCTGAAAGGTCGAACCCTCAAGCTCAGGATGGGCCGCGAGAAAGGCATCGAGCTTTTTCAGTGAGTAGGGGGTCAGCGCCTTGGGGTGTCCCATCACATTGAAGATGTCGGCAGCGCCCGATGCCTTCAGGCAGCGGTAGGCCCGCTCCAGCAGGCCCGCTTTGGCGCCGTCGATGGAGGTTACGGTGTTGCTGCTACGACTCAGCAGCTTCCAGTAGTGGGCTGCGTTGTAGACCATCGACTGACCATCGCCAAAGCTCTTGAACTCACCACCTTTGGCGAACTTTTTGATATAGACCATCTTCCAATAGAAGCTCGGCAGCACCCGGCAGGCGGTGATCGGGATCTCAACGAACCGGCCCTGTGGATCCTCCACCACCGGATCTTCATCAAAGCGCCACTGCTCCTTCTGCGGCGCCTGACGGAAATCGAAACCGCGGATCTCATCCGGCGAATAGCCCGCATCGTAAACCGTGCTGTCGAGCCAGATTCCATGCTGGTGCAGCGCGTCGGCCAGCGGCGCAAACGGCTGGATGCACCAGCCGCCGGCCCGATAAGCAAAGATGCGATCACCAACGATCTCTACCAGCCGTTGTTTGTAGCGCCCCACCAACTCGTGGGCCTGTTCCCGGTCGAAGTCATGCAGCCGATAGCGACTGGTATCGATCTGCCAATTACCATCCCGATACTCGGTATCCTCCCAGTGAGGATGGATGTGCAGCTGCACCTCGTGACCCGCCTCGACCAGACTGCGCAGTTGCTCAGTGACCTGCTGGTAGTCACGCTGCAGCTCCGGGCACTCACCAGAGAACAGCTGCAGGCGATCGAGATAGCCCGCATCGACGAACAGAGTGAGACGGGCGCCGTGCTGATCCAGTATCTGGATCAGCTTATTGATGGGCTGGATCATGCAGTGCTCAACACTGCCCACTCTCTGACCAAAGAAGAGTTCGTAATCGAGGGTGATCAGCAGTCGAGTAGTCATTATCTTCCTTTTTTATCGGCATGAATGCATGTGACTCACAGCACACAGAATGGGCGATTATGACACTATCCGACTAGGCGAGAGCGAGAATTACCGCACGTCTCGGCGCTGGCAGCCCCTCGACGGTCCGTGTTGAATCTGCCGGGTCGAGATAATCCGCCAACGACTCAAAGCGCATCCAGCCGGTAGCGCGCTGTTCCTCGGTGGTGGTCGGGCTCACATCCAGGGTGCGGATCTGCCTGAAGCCGACGCGCCGCAACCAGCTCTCCAGGGTCGCAGGCGAAGGGATGAACCAGACGTTGCGCATCTTCGCGTAACGTCCCTCCGGCACCAGCACCTCTCCTGCCCCACCCTCGATCACCAGGGTCTCCAGCACCAACTGGCCGTCCTTTCGCAGGGCCCCCTTCAACTCGGAGAGATGTTCGAACGGTGAGCGCCGATGGTAGAGCACCCCCATCGAAAAGACCGTATCAAACCCCTGCAGATTGGCCGGCAGATCCTCAATTCCCAGGGGCAGAACCTCGACCGGATAGCTGCGGCCGAGGAAGTGGCGCATCGCCTCGAACTGCATCACGAACAGCTGGGTCGGGTCGATGCCGATCACCTGACGTGCGCCCGCCCCAGCCATGCGCCAGCAGTGGTAGCCGTTGCCGCAGCCCACATCGAGCACCAGTCGCCCGGCCAGCGGTTCGATCTGATCCTTGAGCCGATCCCACTTCCAGTCGGAGCGCCACTCGGTGTTGATCGGCAGACCGCAGATCTCGAATGGCCCCTTGCGCCAGGGGTGGAGCTGCTGCAACAGCGGCTCGATCTGCGCGCGGCTGGCCGCGTCGCAATCCTCTGGTCGGCCCGCCGTCACTGCGGCTCGATCCAGCTCGCAGCCTGACAGCTTCAGATCGGGCAGTTCTGCGATGGCCTGCTGCCAGCGGCCCATATCGCCGTGGGAGCGCTCCCGCCAGACCGCCTCCACCTGCTCGGGCAATTGTGCCAGCCAGCGCCCCAGCGGGGTCTCCAGCAGCGGTTCGATCCAGGCCCAATCGTGCCTCATTTGACCGCCAGCAGGGAGATGAAGTTGAAGCACTGGAACCAGACCTCGACCCGCTCGAAACCGACCTGCTGCAGACGCTTCCGATGGGTCGCCAGCGTCTCGGGAATCAGCACATTCTCCAGCGCACTGCGTTTCTGGCTGATCTCCAGCTCGGAGTAGCCCTGAGCACGCTTGAAGCCGTGGTGCATCTCGACAAACAGCGCCTGGCTCTGTGGATCTTCCAGGGCGATCTTCTCTGACAGCACCAGCACACCACCCGACCGCATCCCCTGCCAGATCGAACGCAGCAGCCCCTCGCGAACATCCAAAGGAAGAAACTGCAGGGTGAAGTTGAGCACCACCATCGATGCGTCACGCACCTCGATATCACGCAGATCGGCGCAGACCAGCTCGATGTCTCGCCCCTCTTCGCTAGCCGAAAGCAGCTCTTGCGCCCGCTCCAGCATCGCAACAGAGTTGTCCACCGCAATGACCTGGCAATCACGTCCAGCCGTCCCAGAACGCATCGCCAACGCCGCCGCCGCCAGCGAACAGCCCAGATCGTAACAGCGACTGCCCTCACTGACGCAGCTCACCGCCAGGGTGCCGATCATGTTGATAATGGTCCCGTAGCCCGGTACTGAGCGCTTGATCATATCGGGAAAGACTTGTGCTACCTGGCGGTCGAAGACAAAGTCGCCGCTGCCCTGCTGAGGCTTGGCATAGAGGCGGTCGGTTGAGAGATCCTGCGGCATGGTTGCAAAGGTGACTGTTAAAAGAGCTTATTTTACGCCGATTTTAGCCCCGAAGTCGGCCCGATTGCCCCTTGGATTCAGTGGCAAACCAAGCGTATCGCTATCTTGGAAATGTTAGGATCAGCAGGCCACAGGTGATCTACCTGGCGACCCACGGGTGGTCATGTCGATCCATCAGATTTCCAATGGAGGATAGCGCCATGAAACTCCATGCGTTCTTTATGATGCTGCTACTCAGTCAATCCGGACAGGCTGCTGATATCATCTCCAATCGAAGCATCGGCATGGAGTTGGCCCGTGATTTGGCGAATCAGGCGATCATGGCCTGCCGGGCTGATGGCTATCATGTCAGCGCCGTAGTTGTGGATCGATTTGGTTTAATCCGCGCTGCACTGCGCGATGACCTTGCTTCACGATTCACCTTGGAAATTGCTGAACGAAAGGCCAACCTGAGCGTTATGGCATGGGTTGATAGCGGCCCCTTCAGAGAGTCCCGCCGTGACATCCAGCAGGAGCTGAATCACATCGAGGGGCTGATCGTGATGGAGGGCGGCGTCAAAATCACCGCCAGTGGATACAACCTGGGGGCAATCGGTGTCAGTGGCGCCCCTGGTGGCGAAAAAGATGCCGCCTGCGCGCATAAAGCCCTCGAAAAGTTGCGTGAACGAATCGAGTTTTCAATCGAAGAGTAAGACCATAGCAGGCAGATCACTCCTTTTGGCTCTGGTCGCAGTTATAGATTGCGGGCGGCAGTCTCTCCGGCTTTGATATCCACCCTACTGAGCAGCAGCGCGCCGATGATGAAGAGCAGAGAGACCGAGAGGATGGCGAGACGGGGGTCACCCGTGAGCACGCCGACCCAACCCATCAGCAGTGGCCCTAGTACCGCGGCAAATTTGCCCAGCATGTTGAAGAAGCCGAAGAACTCACCGGACTGGCCGGGCGGGATCAAGCGGGCGAACAGCGAGCGTGAGAGCGCCTGGATACCACCCTGCACCAAACCGATCGCCACCGCCAGAGCGTAGAACTCCCACACCTCATCCATGCGATAGGCCCAAAGTAGGATCAACAGATAGCAAAAAATCGCCATCAGAATGCCCTGGCGAGGACCATGGCGCTGGCCGATCCGGCCAAACAGGATCGCCGCTGGAAAGCCAACAAACTGGGTCAGCAGCAGCGCGACCATCAGATTGTTGGCATCGAAACCGACCGAGAGACCGTAGTCCACCGCCATGCGCACGATGGTGTCGACGCCATCAATGTAGAACCAGTAGGCGAGCAGGAAGAGAAAGGTGATACGCAGCTGACGGAGCTTGCGCACGGTCTCTGCCAGCTGGCGGAAGCCAGCCAGCAGTGAATTGGTGCTGGCCGGCAAGGGCTGCGGTTCAGGCACAAACAGGAACAGCGGCACCGAGAACAGCGCCCACCAGACCGCCACGCTGACAAAGGAGAGCTTCACCGCCTCGGCCGCATCGGCCAGACCAAACCACTCCGGGTGGAGTGTCATCACCACATCAAAGGCAAACAGCAGGCCACCGCCCAGGTAGCCCAACGCAAAACCCAGCGCCGAGACCCGATCGTAGTCACGGTTATCGGAGACCGCCACCAGCAGCGAATCGTAGAAGATGTTGCCACCAGAAAAACCAAGGATGCCGAGCCCATAGAGCAGCAGCGCCATGCCCCAGTTACCCGCCGCCACCAACTGTAGCGCACCAGTCATGATGATACCCATGACGGCAAAGAAGAGCAGGAAACGTTTTTTCGCTCCTGCCTGGTCGCCGATGGCGCCAAGCAGTGGCGCCATACAGACCACCAGCAGACTGGCAATGGAGTTGGCCATGCCGAGCTGAAAGGTGCTGTCGGTGGCGCTCAGGCCGGAGGCCCAGTACTGCTTGAAAAAAATCGGAAAAAAACCTGCCATCACAGTGGTGGCAAAGGCGGAGTTGGCCCAATCGTAGAAGCCCCAGGCGAGCTGTTGCCGGGGTTCGCTGTGGAACTTTGCCTTCGCCTCTGCCTGCTGCAAATCCGGCCTCACTACGCCGGGTTGGCAGCAGAAAAACTGGCGATCATCGCCATGCGCACCAGCTCAGCGAGGGAGCGAGCGGCCATCTTCTCCATCACCCGGGCGCGATGCGCCTCCACCGTCTTGGCGCTGACACCTAGAGCGTTGGCGATCTCTTTGTTCGCCTTGCCGGTTGTCACCATCTCCATCACTTCGTGCTCGCGGGGGGTGAGACGCGCCAGACGGGCCGCCACCTCGGATCGCTGCGCCTGTATATCACGCTGTTTTTCATCAAAGATGATGGCGTGGCGGATGCTTTCCAGCAACAGTTCGTCGTTAAAGGGCTTTTCGATGAAGTCGAGGGCACCGGCCTTCATCGCCCGCACTGCCATCGGTACATCGCCATGGCCGGTGATGATGATTACCGGGATCGGAATGCTGTTACGTTGCAGATACTCCTGCAGCTCCAGGCCGCTCATCCCCGGCATGCGCACATCCAGCAGCAGGCAGCCTGAACGTCCTGGATAGTAGCTCTCGATGAAGGCATTGGCCGAGGCGAAGGTCTCCACCTTCATCGCCACCGACTCGATTAACCATTTCAATGAGTTACGCATCGCCTGGTCATCGTCCACCACAAATACTGTCGGCTCAGAACTCATACTTATAACCCCGGAAGCTTTAAATCTGGATTGCTCGGCAGCTGCACGGAAAAGAGGGTTCCCTTACCCTTTTCAGAGGTGACACGAATGCTGCCATTATGATCCTCGATAATCCTATAGCTGATCGCCAACCCCATGCCCATACCGCTCTGTTTGGTGGAGAAGAAGGGGTCGAAGAGCTTCTCCATAACCTCCGGAGGAATGCCGGGCCCTGTGTCGCTGATCATCACAGCGACCTCCCGCACATTCAACCTGCTCGTGGAGAGCACCAGAATGCGCTGATCAGCCTCTGTCTGCTGCATCGCATCCATGGCGTTACGCATCAGATTGAGCAGCACCTGTTCTATCTGCACCAGATCAACCCGTACCGGCAGGCCTCCCTGCTCCAGCGCTAGTCGCACATCCACCCCTTTTTTTGCTGCATCGTACTCGATGAACGAGGCCACTTCGATCACCAGGTCATTCAGATTGACTAGAGTGTGCTCGCTGGCGTTCTTACCGACCAGGCTGCGCAGACGTTTGATGATCTCTCCGGCACGCTCGGCCTGAACTGTAATCTGCGCCATTGCATCCACCAGCTCCGCCTCACCACCTATCCCAGCCTGCAGGCGCCGCACACAGCCACTGGCGAAGTTGACGATGGCGGCGAGAGGCTGATTCAGTTCATGGGCCAGGCCAGTCGCCATCTCACCCATGGTACTGACTCGACAAACATGCACCAGTTCCGACTGATGCTGGCGGCTCTGTTGTTCCGCATTACGCACCTGAGTGATGTCACGCCCATAGATATGCACATACTCCTGCTCGCTAAACGGTGCCAGCAGCAGCGAGAAGATCTGCTCGTCGCCACTCAGCTCTATCTCCCGCACCCCTCCCTCTTCAAGCGTCTCCAGCACCAGATTGCGCCAGTAGAGCGGCAGGGTCTGTTGTGGTTCGAGACTCCAATAGGCGAGCAAGGGTGCGCTGGCGGCATTGGCGTAAGTGATCACCCCACGGCGATTCACCCGCAACACCGGGCTCGGGTTGTCACTGGCGAACGTGGCAAGGCTTTCGATCTCCCGCTCGGCCCGGCGGCGGGCGCTGATATCGCGAATATAGACGGTGAACAAGGTAGTGTGCTCAAGCAGGATCGGCATCACCACCGTCTCCACCGGCATCTCATCACCCTGGGCATCGAAGGCCCGCAACTGCAATGGGGCGCTCGCCGCCACCAGTTCAGCTGACTGGTTGTAGCGTTGCAACAGCTTGCCAAACTGCTGGCGATCATCCGGGTGGAACAGCTTTACCCCAAGCGACTCCCCCAGCATCTGTTCACGAGTGTAGCCGAAGGTGCGCTCTGCAGTGCCATTGGTCTCCACCACCATGCCGCTGCAATCCACCGTCACGATGGAATCGAGGGAGGAGTCGAGCAAAGCGCTCTTGAGCGCTTCAGACTCCCTAATCTGCAGTTCATGGCGCAACCGTGCCTGCTCCACCGCCTCGCTCACCAGGGCAAAAAAGTCGGGGATCCAGGCCTCCAGCAACAGCAGCTGATTACCCTTCTCGCTGACCGGTTGATTGATGCCCAAGGCACGTCGCCCGAAACTCGCGATTCGATTCAACAGCCGGTGCAGGCGCATTGAGACGAGAAAAAAGAGCAGTGAGAACACGCCGACAAAGGCAAGCGCGCCCAGGAAACGTTCCCGACGCTCGGTAGAGAGGATGCGCTCTGCCGTCGCCTCCACCCGCTTCCTTGAAACGAAGGTAGAGAACTGCACGTTCTGGTCCCAGTCGGCAAAATCAGTAATCGACTGCGAGGTGATCAGATAGCGGCTACGCAACTGCTCCAAAAGCATGTTGGCTGTCACTTTTGTCTGATCACTAGAGGCGAGAATCCGCTGCTGGTCCCCCTCGAGCAGTGCCACCACGGTCTCATCGTCGGCCACCGCCTGCTGGGAGTCGAGCAGAAAGATCGTATCGAGGGGGATGATCAACATCAGGATCGCGGCCTTACTCTCGACTGGTTGCGCCACCCCCGCCCAAACCAGCAGAAAGGGGGCCTTCCACAAGGTGGTGAGCAGTGCCCCATCACCACCCGGATAGCGGCTTGCCGCACGCTCCAGCGGAAATGGCAGATCTTGCCGGTGAAAAATCTCCCGCGGTTCGAGATCCTGGTCAAGAAGTACAATCTGACTTGGAGTGACGGCGCCCAAGGAGACAGGAGCAGGCGCCATCCAGGCGGGCAGCCGGTTGAGATAGGTTTTCGGCTTCTCCCTTTCCTGTGCCCAAGCAGGGCTTTTTACATACTCGACAAGACGCCAATTCTGTGCCAATCCCGTCGCCGTCAGACGCCACTGCCCAAGATATTGCTGAAAGCGATGACGGCTGTCTCTGGCGCGTTGCTCTAACTGCTGCTGCAGTTCTTTTTGGAAGATTTCACCCAGCGCCCGGCTCTGCAGTGGATCCAGCACCAACCAGACGATCAAACCGCACAGCAGTCCCACCAGAACTGACATCCAGGGAAGGGGAACTCGTTCAATCCAGGGACGGTACCACCGGGGAGTTCTATCGGGCATCGGTTTCGATTGGTCCAGCTAACATTCCCGTCAATCAAAGTAGGAAAAGAACCCTCACAATATTCTTATTTTCCCCGCTTATAGTCCCAGAAACCGCGTATCCTGGCCAGCGAGCGTACAATCATTTACTAGATTGAGACGGACGAAGATAAAACATCACGCAGAGAGATAGGACCAAGACGGAAGAAGTAGTTTTCGAAGGCAAAAAAAAGAGGCACTGCCGAGTGCCTCATCCGGAGATTCCAGGCCGATTCCCTGGGAAAAAACTCTTAGCGCTTCAAAAACTTTTGTGCTGATTGCTCAGGAGATAGCCCGAGTCACACTGTCAGCCTGCTGTGTGCCATATGACGTCTGGTAGGCGCGTTGGGAAACGGTCGCATAACCAAACAGAACCATGCGCAACATCTGCCTGACCTTCGAATCCATCTCGCAGAACATCAGACCGACACCATCGCTCCCATGATGCACCACAAGAGCCTTGGCTTTGCATTGTTGTGTACCAGAACCACAAGCCACTGGAAATGAGAGTTCCACCACAGCGTTTCTGGATAATTTGATAACACCAATATCGATGAACATGCCACCCAAACTCAAATTCCTTGTCCTTCCGGTCACAAGGCCAAGGTTCCGATAGTTTAATACCACGTTAATCGACATGGGTTTACGTTGATTGCAACGATGCTCCACTTCACGTCCTCCTGGTGGCAATGGGTCAGCTGGCCAGATTTCTGGTGAAGAATTATCAAGCAGCTGGCACTGGCAAAAAATTCGGACGATTGCCTTTAATCTACAGGGAATTCCCTAGGAACCACCCCCCTAATCCTCCAGTGGAGTATGGTCGAAAATAGAGTTTTTACCAGCTTTCCACCATTTCCCTAGGGCCTTTCATTTGGTGATCGGATAAACTAACCGCAAATCCTCTCCGGAAATGCCTATGACTGACCCAGCCCCCATCGATATCGAGAATGCCATCCTTCCCGGCTTTCTCAGGCGTCTCGGTGCGATGTTTTACGACAGTCTCCTGTTGCTTGCCCTGATCATGCTATCGATCACCCTGATCACCCTCCCACTGGGCATGCCTGAGGGCAATGCACTACTGTTTTTCCAGTTGTTTTTATGGGAGATCATCCCCCTCCTCTTCTTCACTGGATTTTGGGTCCATGGCGGACAGACCCTGGGCATGCGCGCCTGGCGACTGCGTCTGGTGCGTTCCGACGGCCTGCCTCCGACCTGGCGGGATGCACTGCGACGCCACCTGGCTGCCCTCTTTTCGCTAGTCACGTTTGGGCTCGGTTTTCTCTGGATTCTTGTCGATCCCAACAAACTCGCCTGGCACGACCACCTCTCCGCCACCCGGTTGGTCCTGAGCCAACGCTGAGGTAGTCGAGAATGGACGCCTCTCCCTCCAGGGCATCACCTATGCCCGATTGGCGATTCTCAGCAACCAAAAGGAATTCCATTCCCTTTCATCACCAGTTGATCCTTGTAAAATTGTCACATCCTCCTGCAGATTTGCTGCGCATGAAAAAATTGAAACGACACCTCCCCCTGTTACTACTTGCGTTCGGGCTCGCCCTCTCCAACCCGGCTCTATCCGGCCCAAAACAGATGTTAATGCTGATGGAGATGCTGAAACAGAACGGCAGCCTCACTGAGGCCCAGTTTCAGCAACTCAAGGCCGCCATGGAGGCGGAAGAGCCACCAGCAACACCGAGTAGCAGCCCCTCCCCCGTCTCACCCCCGATGATGGCAGAGCCAGCGCCGAGCGAGACCGGGGAAGTCCGGCTCTCCACCCGCGGCGGATCGATCAAGGCCGAGGCCTATGACGGCGAATCGAGCCTGGAACTGACCGCCCAGATCGCCGCCGATGCCGCCTTCTACAGCTCAGATCAGAGCGACCTGGGCGATGGCGCGGAGATCCGCTACGCCCGTATCGGCCTGGAAGGCAGCCTCTATGGTGCCTGGGAGTATGGGCTGGAGGCCGACTTTGCCGGCGAGGATATTGGTCTAAAAGACGCCTGGCTCGGCTACCGCAGCCTCGGTCGTTCGCTGATCCGAGGCGGCCTGTTCAAACAGCCCTTCAGCCTCGAAGAGGCCACCCCCTCTGCCCACCAGACCTTCATGGAGCGTTCCCTGATCAACGAACTTGCACCAGGCAAGAATATTGGCGTCGGAATGGAGAGCCACGACACTCACTGGTATCTGGCCGGCGGTATCTTCGGCGAGGGCCCCAACGATGCTGATGACAAGCTGGATGACGAGGGCTGGGGCGGCAGCCTGCGCGGTGTCTGGGCGCCCTTGCCAGAGAAGGGCCGGGTGATCCATCTCGGTGCCAGTGCCGACTACCGCAACTTTGGCGGCGACTCAGACACAGAGGCGAGCTGGCGCATCCGCACTCACCCAGAGTCTCACATCGTCGATAAAACGAACTATCTGCTCGATACCGGCAAGATCAAACATATCGACCACAGCCACAGCCTCGCCCTAGAGGCCGCCGCCGTCTATGGTCCCTTCTCGCTGCAGGGTGAATACCTGCGTACCCGTATCAATATTGAAGACTACGCTGAGCCACTCAACTTCCACGGCTACTACATCGCCGGCAGCTGGTTCATCACCGGTGAATCCCGCAACTACGACATCAAGCAGGCCCGTTTCGAGCGCATCACACCACGCAGCAACTTCGGTTGGGGGGAAGGCCGTGGCGCCTGGGAGCTGGCACTGCGCCACAGCTACCTTGACCTAGATGATCAAGACATCCAGGGCGGCCGGCAGTCCAACACCACTTTTGGACTCAACTGGTATATCAATCCCAACACCCGCTTCATGGCAAACTATATACTTGTCGACACAGACCCGGATGCAAGTGGACTCAACAACAATCCAAAAATATTCCAGCTACGGGGCCAGTATGACTTTTAGTGCATCAGGCAAACCCATCAGAGCCGCCAGAGTGATCGCTCTGGCGGCTCTGCTGTTGTGCGCCACCGCCCCCCCTGTGCTCGCAGAGGCAGAGAACCTGAGGGCACAGACCCTGGTGATCGGCAAAGTCAGCGACAGCCCGCGTAAGCACTTCACCCGCCTCAAGCCGATGGTCGATTATGTCGGCAAAAAGATGCGCGACCTGGGCATCACCCGGACCCGAGTATTAATGGCAAAAAACAACGCGCAGATGATTCGCTATCTGCAGCAGGGCAAGGTCGACTGGGTCACCGAGACCCTCTTCTCCTCAATCCTCTTCGAGCAGCAGGCCGGGGCCGAGATCATCCTGCGCAAATGGAAGAAAGGCGTGCCCGGCTACCATACCGTCTTCATCACCCGCAAAGAGAGCGATATCCACAACCTAGAAGACCTGAAAGGCAAGCGTCTGGCGCTGGAAGATCCGGGTTCCACCACTGCCTTCTACATTCCCGCAGGCATACTGCAAGAGGCCGGCCTGGAACTTGAACTGCTCAGCAACCCGCGCCAACATCCGGCGCCTGACAAGGTTGGCTACGCCTTCGCCAAAGGTGAGATCAACATCGCCACCTGGGTGCACAAAGGCCTGGCAGATGTGGGTGCCTACAACAACCTCGACTGGAACACGCCTGACCACACCCCCCCTGTCTTCAAAAAAGATCTGCGTATCTTTCATCGCTCATCAGACCTGCCACGGGGCTTTGAACTGGTTCGACCGGGTCTGGACACATCGATCAAACAACGCCTGATTGAGATATTGAAAAATACCCACCGGGATGCCGCCGCCGAGGCTGTCCTGAATGCCTACCAGCAAACCGCCAAATTCGACGAAATCAGCGCAGAGACCCAAGCCATACTGGATCATGTCAGAGAACATTCAGCCGTGGCACGCGGAAACCTCCATTGAAAGGGCTTCAGCTTCAATCAAAATATTCGCTGACACTTCTGGCACTGGTCATCGGTGTCGTACTCTCAGTCTCGAGCGTGCTGCTCTACCAGTTCGATGACGCAATCGGTGACTATCAGGAGGCCAATGCCTCCACCCTCAAACGGGCACAGATCAAACAACTGCAACACCAGGGGCTGACCCTCACCGGAATCCTCGCGCAGAGCCTGATCAACCCCCTCTACGAACTCGATATGGAGGGCATAGGTCAGCTCCTGCAGACTGCAAACAGCCAGCCCGATGTGATCCGGACCCTGGTATTCGACGAGAAAGGCCGGATCGTCCACGATGGCGAGGAGACACTGCCGCGATTCGGCCAGCTGATGAGTGAACCACTCGCCTTCCAGGCCCTGCAGTCGCAGGCGCCGCTGACCCACCTAGAGGCGGACCGCCTGAGTATCGCCGCCCCCATCAGCCTGGAGAAAAACCAGCTGCTGGGCGGCATCTATATCGATCTCTCCCTGAGCCAGATGCTCAAGGTGGTGCGTGATTCGAAGAGCCGTCTCGAGCTGATCAGCCGCACCCATATCGATCGTAACCTCAACTCTATCTGGATGCTGCTGCTACTGTTAGGTGCCGCCAGCATCCTCGCCGGACTGCTGATAGCCTATCGGCTGAGCCGGCCAATTGGACGGCTGGAAAAGCTCGCCCAGCGTATCGGGTCCCGCGACTATAGCGCCGTCAGCCACATCGATCGTAACGACGAGATCGGCAGCCTAGCCCGCACCTTAGAGAAGATGGGGCAGCATCTGCAGAGCACCACCATTTCGAAAGAATATATGGATGAGATCCTCCACAGTATGCGGGATCTGCTGCTGGTCACCGACCTCGCGGGCAGGATCACCCGCATCAACCGGGCCTTTAGCCAACTCAGTGGTTACACCAGCCAGCAGGCCATCGGCCAATCCATCGGGCAAATCATCCCCTATAGTCTCGACAAACACAGCAGCTGGACAGAATACTTGGAAGAATCGCACGAAGTCAGCGCCCACGAATGCACTCTGCAGGCAAGCGATGGCAAACAGGTTCCTATCCTCCTCTCCGCCTCCATGCTCGACCCCAACACCGGTCACCAAGGCATGGTGCTGGTGGCGCAGGACTTGACCGAATACCGTGTGGCGCAGCAGCAGATCCATCATCTCGCCTACTACGACCTGGTCACCGGCCTGCCCAACCGGGCACTCTTCATCGACCGTCTGAGACAGGCAATCCGTAGCGCGCGGCGTGAGCAGAACCGCATGGCGTTGTTCTTTCTCGACCTGGACCGTTTCAAAAACATCAACGATACCCTCGGTCACGAGATTGGCGATCAGATGCTCGAGGCTGTAGCGGCGCGGCTGCAGAGCCACAAACGGGAGGAGGACACCATCGCCCGCTTCGGCGGCGACGAGTTCACCCTGATCATCCCCCGAATTGAGCAGACCGATGACCTCATCACCCAAGCAGAACGTATCACCTCCCTGTTTCAGCAGCCCTTCAACATCGGCGGCTTGGAACTCTTCTCCGGCACCAGCATCGGCATCAGCCTTTATCCCGATGATGCGTCGGACGCGGAAACCCTGATTCGCAATGCCGACACCGCCATGTACCGCTCAAAAGAGCGCCGCTCAAACGGTTTCGAGTTCTATACCGACGACATGAACACCCTCGCCACCGAGTTCATGAACATTGAACACGGCCTGCGACGCGCCCTGGAGAACCAGGCCTTCGAACTGCGTTATCAGCCCCAGGTCGACATCAAAACCGGCAGGCTCAAATCAGTTGAGGCACTGCTGCGCTGGAGGCGCAGCGAACACGAGATACTCAAACCGGATCTTTTTCTGCATGTGCTGGAGGAGACGGGGCTAGTCATCCCGGTGGGCGAATGGGTGTTGCGTCAGGCCTGCAGGCAATTGAAGGCCTGGCAGCAACTGGGGGTAAGGATAGAGCGGGTGGCAGTCAACATCTCGCCGCGCCAGTTCGTCTCCCCCAACCTGGCCGAAACGATCGCTGCAATCCTTAAAGAGTACCAACTTCCCGCCAGCAGCTTGGAGCTGGAGATCACCGAAAGCGGCCTGATGGAGGATATGGAGCACACCATCGAACTGCTCGGCCAGCTCGCCGACATGGGGGTCAAACTCGCCATCGACGACTTTGGCACCGGTTACTCCTCACTAGAACATCTACGTAATTTTCCGGTGCAGACTCTAAAGGTCGACCGTTCGTTCATCCATGGCATGGAGACCGAGCAGAACCGCGCGGCCATCGTGCAGGCGATCATCAGCCTGGCCAACATCCTTGATCTTAAGGTGGTTGCCGAAGGGGTGGAGACAAAGCAGCAACAGGCCCTGCTAGAGGAGTTTGGCTGCCGGATTGTACAGGGCTATCTCTACTCACTGCCGTTGATGGCGGAGGAGATTCCCGGCGTCACTCAACACGACTGACAACCGCCCGCCTGAGCCAGTTGGCCATGCAAATCAACCGGAGACATCGTTCGCCGACAGGAAATCGATCAGGCTGCGAAAACGATTGTAGTCCCGATAGCCAAACAGTGGATCATCCGGAATCAGCGCCCTGGCAGCAGCCCGCTGCCAATCCTCATCGTTCATACACGCCTCCAGGCCGGGAAACGCCACTCGCTCCTCCAGATCGATATGCTGGTGCTGTAGCGCCACATACTCCCGCCCGCGGATCACCAACTCTTCGCGCGTCACCACCTCACCCTGGATCACCCCCTCCAGGGTCTCCCGAAAACGGTGGGTAAAGGCGACCAGCTCACCATGCTGTTCGCTCAGACGGTCCAATACACTGCGCAACTTGCCCGCCTTCCCTCGGGCCACCCTGAAGATCACGTCTTCTGTTGGATGGTGGACTGAATCGGCGTAGTGCTCAATGTAGTCGAGAAGCTCGATCTCCAGATCGAAATTGGAATCCTGACCGTCCGACAGAGCATCCAGTTTGCGCTCCAGCAGATCGAGCAGTCGGGTCAGGTTGCGATGATCCTGTAGTAGCCTTTCAAGCAGCGGATTCATACCTCTCTCCTGTTGCGGATCCAGCGCCACAGCCACCCCTGGAGCGGCGCTTCACCAACACGCACATAGCTGAGGGCGTGTTCATTTTGCAGGGTCCACTCCATCCGGTCGTGGGCACCTCCCGAGCCACAAAACAGCAGGCGGTCCCCCGGCTCGAGCCGTTGTGATTCGGCAGGCAACATGATCCTTTGATCATTCCTGATGAGCAATAGGGGAATACACCTCAGCCTCTGTTCACGTTTGCCCGGATCGCGCATGATCTCTGCCAGATTGACTCGCTGATGTTCACGCAACGCCAGTTCGACCGCATAGGCCTGCTCCTGGTTGATCGCCAACTCCCAAACATCCGGCACCCGATGCTGGACCAGCGCCGAAATCCGGCTCACCAGCTCGCAGGCCCAGCTATCCTCTTCGTAGAGCACCAGTTGCACAAACTCGTAGAGCAACGGGGTACCGAGCAACACCCGGATGCGATTGGCGATGATTGCACTCGAGTGCATCACCATATCGGCCTTCACCGCCTTGATCAGGGCTTCGTTGTCCTTGCGATTCTGTCGCAGGATGACAAACAAATCAGAATTGAGCGCCCGCGCGGTCATGATGATCGACAGGTTGTTGGCATCGTTATCGGTACCGGCAACGATACCGACTGCGCGTTCGATCTCCGCCGCTCTCAGAGTCTCTTCCTCGGTACCGCGCCCTATCACGAAGGGCTTTGGCGGCTCCCCGGTCTTCTTGGGAGTAGCCTCAATCACCACCACTTCCATGCCCTCTTTGCGCAGCTGATCGAAGACTGCCCTACCAAAACGACCATACCCGCACACCACCCAGAGCCCATGCCGCGGCGGATAGATCGGCTCCCCAAGCGGGGCATCAGCCACCGAAGTCAGCCACTCCTGTAACAGGTTGAGAGCGGGGGACTGTAGGGCGGTGGCAAAGTGGACGGCAAAAGTGTCGAACGGGTCGATAATGGAATCAGTACCGAAACTGGCCATGTTGGCCTCAATGTCGTGAGAGTCGGCCCGGCAGATGACGGTAATGTCAGGGTGTAGCAACTTGGCGGTGATAGCGATCTTCAGGTTGGCTTCATTGGAGTTGGTAATCGCCACCACCCCGGAACAGAGCGGATGATCAAGTCCCGCTTCTGTCAGATGTAGCGGCAGACGTGCATCGCCACACAAGGCGGGCACATATTGACGCAGATTCTCCAGCGCCAGCAGGTTGACCCGTTCCTGCCTGATGTCAATTGCCACCGCCTGCTGGTTTCGTTCGGTCAATGCCTTGATCAGCGCACTACCGGTCTCGCCATAACCGCACACCAGATAGAACGACTCCCGCATCTGCCGGAGCCGACGAGCAAAACGCCGTTCAATCAGTGCCTGATGGAAAGTGGCATCCTGAAACAGAGTGAGCAGGGTACCGATAGAGTAGAGCCAGACGATGACGGTAAAAAATATCGCGAAGGTCACCCAGAGCCGTTGCGCATCGGTGAATTCGTAGGGGATCTCGCCAAAACCGATAGTACTTGCCATGAAACTGACAAAGTAGAAGGCATGAAAAAAATCCATATGCCAAAGGTTGCCTTCGGCATCCTGGCCAGGTATCAGCACCAGCCCCAACACCGCCACCGAGTAGGTAAAGATGAGGGCCAGCAAGGGCGCACGCATGCGCCGCATCACCAGGAAAAAAATGCTGTTCATAGCGTAGACCCGGGCTCAGCGCCGCAGCATTACCGTCTCGATCACTAACAGCACCACCGACACAACATTTGCCAGTAACGCCCCCCCCGAAAGCGAGACGATGCTCGCCATTACCGTCGGCGTCAAACCAACATGAGTCACATGAGCCGCAATCCCCCAGACCAGCGCCCCTGCAAACAGCTGCAGCAGCGCCGCCAGACTTGTGGCAAGCAACACCGCCCCCATCTGCGTACGGTCGCCAAACTTGAGCACGGTGGCGATCAGGTTGACCACGATCACAGCAAACAGCTCATAGACATGGTGGTGGGCGGGATTGTCAATTTCCCCAACAAAAAAACCGAAATTAAGTGTCAACGAAAGAACGATAAAAAAACCGAACAACACCTTCTCGGGATTCATCTTTGCTTACCTTGGTTACAATCAGAAAATGTCAGGGCAGACCACCACATAGATTGAAGCATAGCTGCGCCAGCAAGGAGAGCGCAGTCTGCTCCATCAGTCAAAAATATCCTAAAGCCTGAATAAAAACGACCGCTATAAACGGTGATCAGCAGTCTTTTGAGGGTGCCGTATTGCAGGCATCAAAGGACTGGTCCATCCATTACCGAGTGAACGCAGATGGCAACATTCATCAAATCCGTGGACGACAGAACCCGCTTGGCGGGCACCAACCGGCTTGAAGTGCTGCTGTTCAGCCTCGGGCACGACGCAAACACCGGACGCGAAGAGACATTTGGTGTCAATGTTTTCAAGGTTCGCGAGGTGATGCTGGTACCTCAGATCACCCACGCCCCTGAGATGCCCCCCTCGGTAGAAGGTATGGTCAGTCTGCGTGGCAACATGATTCCGGTCATCAACCTGCCAAAATTCTGTGGCGTACAGACTGACGAGAAACCCGGCATCCTGATCATCACCGAATACAACAAAAACGTGCAGGGGTTTCTGGTCCACTCGGTTGACACCATCGAACGACTCGCCTGGGAGAATGTCAGGGTACCGCCGCCGATGATGGTACAGCAGCATGGCGGACTGGTTACCGCAGTTACCGAGCTGAAGGATGGTCGGCTGGTGATGATCATGGATGTGGAGATGGTACTCGCTCAGACTTCCGGATTCGGTCAGAGCGAAGAGCTCTTCGAAGGCATCCCAAGAATGGAAGAGGAAGGCATTACCATCCTGTTCGCCGATGACTCGGTGGTCGCCCGGGACCAGATCATCCGCACGCTCGATCATATGGGGATCAAGTACATCAGCACCGCCAACGGATCGGAGGCTTGGGCAAGAATACGTGAAATTGCCAATCGGGCAGAGGCAACGGGGCATAAAAGCAGCGACTATATCCAGTTGATTCTTACCGACGTCGAGATGCCGGAGATGGATGGTTACGTGCTTACCAAAAAGATCAAGGAGGACTCCCGATTGAACGATATTCCGGTCATCATGCACTCGTCACTCTCTGCCGACGCTAACCAGGAACTCGGACGCGGTGTCGGTGCTGATGCCTATGTGCCAAAGTTCGAACCCACTGAACTGGCCGTCAAGCTACGCCAGATGCTGGCAAAGAACAAAGCTTGACGCTTACTCCACAAGAAACCCCTTTATATGGACGCAGCCCGTTCGCCTCTGCTGCGCAAGCAGCCCAAGCTACATATAGGCCTGGCCCTCCGCTAAACGGGCTAGTTTTCATCCTGCCTCAGCTTATCAAGTCGCATCTTCCGACTGGCCCGTTGCTGCTGGTGTAGTTTGCCGGCCAGGTGGAGCCCATCCATGTAGGGCACAACTCCATTATGCCGGATGACCTCCCGACCTAACGGGCTGTTGGCGAACTGGATAAACTTCATCACCTTAGCGCGGTTTGTGCCCCTGAGATTAGTTACCAGATAGAGCGGTCGATAAAGCAAATAGGCTCCCGATTTGATATTTTCATAGCTGGGGAATTTGCCTTCCAGTTTGAGGATTTTAACATTACGTTTCCTGGCGCTACTGACACCGGTGATTGCCAGACTGTTGAGATTGTTTCCAACCGCCTGTTCCAACGGACCTGATGAGGGGAATATGTTGTCAGAGGCGAACTCCATGTTAGGCGCAGCAAAAAGATACTCCCGGATAGCGTGGCCCACACCTGATATCTTGCCCTTCCGAATCAACAGCTCGATTGGCTGGTCAGTTCCACCCAGCTGCTTCCAGTTGGTGATTTTACCCTTGTAGATTGCTCTCAGATCCTCCAGTGATATATCGTTCACCGGGTTCTTCTTATGGGTGATGACCACCAGCGCATCCCAGGCAACGGGGTGGAATTGAACCGATCTCTCCGCCGGATGCCCCCACAGTTTATTGCGGCAACTGCCACCTATATCAACCTTGTTGGCAGCGACCTGACGAATGCCCTTTGTAGCGCCTCCGCCGGAAAGCTGGATCTCTGTTCCAGTCTCCCGTTGATAGGCTTTGCTCAACTCGGCCATAAAGGCCTTTTTAGTAATGCCACAACCAACCCAGGTCAGAGTGTCGCTGCAAGCTGGAAATGTCGCAAAGCAGAGCAAACCGGCATAAACGATATAGCGGACAGTACGACTCAAGCGCATATCTCCTCCACCGGACTCCCTTCCGCTCTGAATGATTGGATGACCTGCCGATTGTCATACCGATTGAAGCTGCAAACAATTGTGGTTATTACTGATGTATAGTCAACATTCAGTCCCCCACAGGCAAAAAGCATCTGATTTTCCGATCGTTGTTACTATAGGTAACAAATGCTAGGCTTCCGGGATGAGCATCCGCCCTCCTCCCGGCCCAGGCTACGATAAAACCCTGATCCTGTTTCTGCTGGCCTGCACCCTCTTCAGCGGTCCGGTCCTCAGCTGGTGGACCGGCAGCGACTCACCTTGGTATATACCCTATCTGATCTGGCTGCTGGTGATCCTGTTCGGCGCCCTGCTACAGAGGCGAACCCCTGATGACCCATGAGCTGGGCATCCTGTTCGGTGCCGGTTTCATCTATCTGCTGCTGCTGTTCCTGGTCGCCTACGCCGCAGACAGCGGCCGTATCCCGGAGCGCTTGATTCGCCACCCACTGGTCTACGCACTCTCACTTGGTGTCTATGCCACCTCATGGAGCTACTATGGCAGCGTCGGTTTTGCCCAGTCCGAAGGCTACCTGTTCCTCACCATCTATATCGGCGTCACCCTTGCCTTTGCCCTGACGCCGGTACTGCTGCAACCGATTCTTCGCCTGACCCGGGAATATCAGCTCACCTCACTGGCCGACCTGTTTGCGTTCCGCTTCCGCAGCCAGCTGGCCGGCGTGTTAGTCACCCTGTTCATGCTGATCGGCACCCTGCCCTACATCGCGCTGCAGATTCGCGCGGTGACCGAGTCGATGCGGATCTTGACTCAGGAGGCCACCCCCCAGGTGTTGGCGTTTGGTTTCTGTCTCACCCTGATCCTGTTTGCCATCCTATTCGGTGCACGCCACGTCTCTCCCCGAGAGAAACACCAGGGGCTGGTAGTAGCAATCGCCTTCGAATCACTGGTCAAACTGTTGGCGTTGATCACTATCGGCCTGTTCGCTCTGTTTGGCATCTTCTCCGGACCCGGTGAGCTCAATCAGTGGCTGGCGGCCAACCCGCAGGCCGTCGACAGCCTCTACCGGCCGGTCCGTGAAGGCCCTTGGCTGACCCTGCTGTTTCTCGCCTTCGCCGCCGCCTTCCTGCTGCCACGCCAGTTCCATATGCTGTTTGCTGAGAACCTTGACCCCAGGGCGATCCGCACCGCCAGCTGGGCCTTTCCGCTCTACCTGTTCCTGATCAACCTGGCAATCCCACCGATCCTCTGGGCTGGCAGCCGCGCTGGCGTCAGCCTGGATGCGGACTACTTCGTACTCGGCATCACCCTCGACAGTGGCACCAGCTGGCTGCCCACTCTCGCCTTCATCGGCGGTGTCTCCGCCGCCAGCGCGATGGTCATCGTCACCACTGTGGCGCTCTCCTCAATGGTGCTCAACCATATCCTGCTGCCCTGGGTCTACCCCTATCCCCAGGTCAATCTCTACCGCTGGCTGCAGAGTTCACGCCGGGTGATAATCGGCGCCATCATCCTCGCCGGCTACGCCTTCTACGTCCTCTTACAACAGAACCAGCGACTGGTGGAACTGGGGCTGATCTCGTTCGTCGCAGTGGCCCAGTTTTTACCCGGCATCATCGGCCTGCTCTATTGGAAACGCGCCAACCGCAACGGCTTCATCGCCGGTCTGATGGGCGGCATGCTGGTATGGGGCATCACCCTGCTGGTGCCGTTGCTCGATGCATCCGGTTTCATCCGTTCCGAGATCGACATCACGACCATGCAGACAATCACCGGCCTGTCAAAGTGGGAGTTCTCTAGCTTCTTTTCAATCAGTCTCAATCTGCTGCTGTTTGTCACCGGTTCCCTGCTCACCCGGCAGAGCCGTGGTGAACGCGATGCCGCCGGCGCCTGTTGTACCGAGTCATTCACTCCCTTAAGCGGCGTGGTCAGTGCCAGCAGCACCGAGCAGTTCACCCAGGAACTCTCCCTGGTTCTAGGCTGGGAGGCTGCAGAAAAAGAGGTGCAGCAGGCCCTCAGCGACCTTGGCATGTCGCCTACCGAGACCCGCCCGGCAGAGCTTCGACAACTGCGCGAGCGCATCGAACGCAACCTCTCCGGTCTGATTGGGCCACAGCTGGCCCACATCATCATCAATCGCCGCCTCAGCCTGGATACCCATGCCAAGACCGCACTGGCCGATTCGATGCGCTATGTGGAGGAGCGGCTGGAGGAGTCGCGCTCCCGCCTGCAGGGCATGACCGCTGACCTCGACAACCTGCGCCGCTACCAGCGCCAGATCCTGCTCGACCTGCCGCTCGGCGTCTGCACCGTCGACCGTGAGCACAGTGTGGTGATCTGGAACCTGGCGATGGAGGTGATGACCGACCTGCCCGCCAAGGATGCAGTCGGTGTCACCCTACACCGGCTGCCTGCCCCCTGGGGCAACCTGCTGAGCGGTTTTGCCAGCGCCCAGGATCTGCACATCCACCACATGGAGGTGAAACATCAAGGCAAATCCCGCTGGTTCAACCTGCACAAGGCGACCATCCCCTCACCGGTACCGGCCGATCATCCAGTTGAGCAGGCACGCACCAGCCAGGTGATGCTGCTGGAGGATCTCACTAATCTGGAGACCCTGGAGGCGGAGCTGGAGCACAGCGACCGACTCGCCTCCATTGGCCGCCTTGCCGCCGGCGTCGCCCACGAGATCGGCAACCCGGTCACCGGCATCGCCTCGCTGGCACAGAATCTGCGCCACGAGCGGGAGCCCGAGCTGATCGACGAGAGCATCGAGGAGATCCTGCGTCAGACCCAGCGCATCAGCACTATCATCCAGACCCTGATGAACTTCAGCCGCAGCGACCCGCTGGGCAAAAACTTCCACCAGTTTCCACTGCGCGAGGTGGTGGATGAGGCGATCCGGCTGGTGCGGCTCACCCGCAACGGCCGCCAGGTGGAGTGTCTCAACGCCGCACCGGCAGGCCTGGCACTGTTTGGCGACCGCCAGAGCCTCTCCCAGGTGCTGGTCAATCTCTTCAGTAACGCCTGTGATGCCTCCGTCCCCGGCGACCGGGTGGAACTGCTGGCGCGGGAGAACGGTAAACGCGTCATCATCGAGATACTGGATCAGGGCTGCGGTATCGACGAGCAGCAGCAGGCCTTCATCTTCGAACCCTTCTTCACCACAAAACCGGTCGGCGAAGGTACCGGCCTTGGCCTCGCCATGGCCTACAAGATCATCAGCGATCACAACGGTAGCATCGAGCTCGACTCGCAGCCCGGCGTAGGCACACGGGTGATCATCGAACTACCGAAACAGGCGGAGAGTATCCATGCCGCAGATACTGATCATTGAAGACGAGGCGGTGATCCGCACTGCCTTGCGACGCCTGCTGGAGCGCCACGGTTTCCAGATAGCCGAGGCCGGCTCAGTGGAGGAGACCGAGGCCCTTGATCTGAACGGCTTCGACCTGATCATCTCCGACCTGCGCCTGCCCGGTGCGGCGGGTACCGAGATCATCCAGCACGCCGATGAGGTGCCGGTGCTGATCATGACCAGCTACGCCAGCGTGCGCTCAGCGGTTGAGGCGATGAAACAGGGCGCTGCCGACTATATCGCCAAACCCTTCGACCATGACGAATTGCTGTTGCTGGTGCGCCGGCTGTTGCGGCAGTCCCAGCAGCAGCGCCAGCAGGCCATCCTCAAGTCGGAGATGGAGAAGCACTACCCAGTAAAAGGGATGGTCGGCAGCTGCGATGCAATGCGCGATGTCTGCCGGCGCATCGAAAAGGTCGCCCCCACCGATGCCACGGTGCTGATCCTGGGTGAGTCGGGCACCGGCAAGGAGCTGGTCGCCCGCGCCCTGCACGAACAGAGTCGACGCAACCAGGCCCCCTTCATCGCCTTCAATTGCGCCGCCATCCCCGAACATCTGATTGAAAGTGAACTATTTGGCCATCTGCAGGGCGGTAATGGTAGTCAACCCGGGCTGCTGAAGCAGGCCAATGGCGGCACCCTATTTCTCGATGAGGTCGGCGAACTACCGCAGACGGCCCAAGCACGCCTGCTGCGCCTGCTGCAGAGTAGTGACAACTACGCCGCCGGGTCAGACCCGACAAGCCGGCTCGATGTGCGCATCGTCGCCGCCACCCACCAGGATCTGCGCCAACTGGTGCAGGAACAGAGCTTTCGCAGCGACCTCTACTTCCGCCTGCGGGTGGTCGAGATGGTGCTGCCACCGCTGCGCGAACGGGGCAACGACATCCAGGCGCTCTCCCGTTTTCTGCTCGACAAGACGTGCAAAAAGCTCAACAAACCCCGCATCAACCTCAGCCGGGACGCACTGACATCAATCAAGCGCTACCACTGGCCCGGCAATGTACGGGAACTCGCCAACGCCATCGAACGGGCAGTAATCCTGTGCGATGGGGAGACCATCACCCCCGACCTGCTAGCCATCGACCACCAAGTCGCCACCCGGCGGCGCAAGTCAGACCAGCGCGGCGAGCAACTCTCACTGGAGCAGTACTTTCGACAATTCGTGCTGGAAAATCAGGACCAGATGACCGAGACCGAGATGGCCCGCCAGCTCGGCATCAGTCGCAAGGCGCTATGGGAGAGACGGCAGCGATTTGGGATACCGCGGGAGAAGAAAAAACGGATAACAGATTAGATATCTGCGCCATTAAATTATCACGCAAGTCACTGTATTTATTATAATAATTCGAACTTATCACAAGCAATCGAGAGCTGGAAATGCATCACAATCCCATCTCGGAGACAATGGAAAAGAGAATTATCCTGAAGGTCATTTGAGAAGATCTATAGGCCGATAAAGACACTTATTGGCTCTGATGCGTTTCGCCGGGAAGCGCCGAACAGATTTCACGCGGAAACGGTCCCTTCCCTTTGAGCATCTGATTCCGTTAATGCTGAACTTTCGAAAGAGCACACCCCAAGACGAGCTGGACCAGTTTTTTGAAACCATAGGCGACGGGAAACCACTCCCCCGGATCACGGCATCGGCCTTCTGTCAGGCGAGGCGCAAGCTGAAGCACGAATCATTTATCCAACTCAATGAAGCGCTGCTGGAGAGTGCAGAAAAGCAGATGGGACAAAGGCGCTGACAAGATTATCGATTGCTCGCTGACCTGCCAGAGCTGGGTAAACTCAAGCCAAAGCAGATAGCTGCCTTGACTGGCGTTGCCCCTTTCAACCGTGACAGCGGGCGTTTGCGTGGCAAGCGTCGTATTCGTGGTGGCAGAAGCCAGTGTGCGAACTGTGCTGCACATGGGCGCCCTCTCCTCGATTCAGTGTAATCCTATCCTACGGCGTTTTTATAACCGCCTGGTTGCCCAAGGCACGCATAAAAAGATCGCCATCACAGCCTGCACTCGGAAGCTGATTGTTATCCTCAATGCCATGGTCCGGGACCAACGTAAATGGAATGAAAATATGGCTTAATAGGTTGACTTAGGGCCACAGTTGCTTGTTATGTGTAACTTATAATTTACTTAGAGGCTGCAAAACCTTGTTTAATACTTCCTCGAACTGGACGAGAAAAGAATGTTTTCTTTAGCAAATCAAGTGAAAATTGTTCACTACGATTCCATGGAAAAAGGGAAACACAGCGCGCCATAGTACAATAACCAAATATTATCTGTGCCCACGTACCTATGGTTGGGATCCAATATATCAATTGCAGTGGCTCTGGTAACGCAACAAGAAGAAGAATTAGATACCAAAACCGCACTTGAATAGGAAAGGCGGTAATACTACGTTCTCGAAGCACGAAGTGAAATAACTGAAACACAGTAAGGCCTATAGCAAGCATAAATCCTATCGGCTCTCCCAACACACCATATGTAAGCAGTCCTGCTGTTACCAACCAATACCACCAGCCGATATCTTTATACTCAATCATGAACATATAAATACCCTCAGTTTAAAATCACACATAACGTTGCAAATAACCGAATCACAAAAGACGTCAGCCTTTTGTGATTCAAGTTTATTTCTCTTGTTAGGCCATTCCACGTAATTCAACTATTAAGTTTGTACTATTTACAAACATACGGCCAAATACGCTTAGTGTCAGATGGTGCCAATATTCCATCAGCATTCATGTAAGGTATTGGTACCCATTTTTGATCACCCAGTAGCTTTGCCAAGGATAGTGATTCATACGGTGGATCAAGACGATAAAACGCATTCGGATCCATAAAATATCCGTCTTTTGGTGTTACCACTACTCCATCATTAGACCATTCTGGGTACTTGCTGTAGAGAACGGCAAAGTGTAACGCATCACGACGCACTCTTCTTCCCATCTTTCCAGTATTTGCCGTTTTTCCAATCTCATCTCCCATCTTGACATTCGTACCAATTGACAACGTTGGCATCTCCTGGAGATGAGTGTACTGTGAATACGTCCAAAATGGCAGACCTGTCTGCTCTGGAGTATGCCTCAAAATTATTTCGATACCTTTTCTATTAAACTCATTTAAGAATTTACCCACAACAACACCGTTGGCGATAGCCCTCACTGGTGTTCCTCTTGGTTGAGGGATATCAATTCCTTTATGTAATGCTGGACGCTTGCGTTTGTATGAATAGTCAATTGCCCATTTTTCACTATCAATTTCTGGGCAATCTCCTCCATCAATAAAATCTGGCCTCAGATAGGTCTCGACAACTCCTCTAGACTTTTGAATAGCAACATTATCAGCTTCCCCTACGCCTTTGTATTTACCCACCATCTTGCGAATTTCATCATTAATCTGACTTGGTGAGACGAAGCCGTCTAGCTTCTCACAGGACTTACATGATGCAGAGAATTGCATTTCTTTATAACCCTTACGTGACTATTTCACGCACCCTGCAGTCAATATCACCAAGGCCATTGCTATGCCCACATAAACTAACTTCTTTGCATTTTTCATTCTATGTTCTCCCAAAGCCCTCTCAATAACATGCTAGACGCCAGGCATATTAACCGCCTAACGCCTCACATCAGCGGCAGAAAAAAGCAGAGCGACGAGGTACGATGAGCGCTGCTTTTTGCTGTCCGCTGCATGTGATTGTTAGATTTTTTTGTTAATAAATAGCCTATCAATATTATTTTCTTGGATTGAAAGATGCTTCGTTTGCCATGATCGCTAAGGTATAATTTTTTGTTAAAGAGGTCTGGTTTCTCCAATTTTCATAACCCATAGTTCTTCCTCGGCGAATCCATTATACAATCCTGCTCTGCTAAAACGCCTTGGTGGTTCCCACGGCGGTTCATCAGATAAATTAATAGTCCCCCAATGTGATGCTATTAAGGTATTTGCGCCAACTTCCTTCCCCACTGTAACTGCTTCTTCAGGAGTAACATGTGACATCCACATCAATTTCCTTGGTTCATAAGCGCTTATTGGTATAATTGCATAATCAAATGGGCCATATCGGCTGCCAATCTGTTTGAAAATAGTATTTGAATATCCGGTATCACCAATAAAGTAAATTTTATTTTTAGGGCCTAGTATTACCCATGATGCCCATAATGTTTTGTTTTGATCGTCTGTACTTCGCGCGGAATCGTGAACAGCAGGTAAAGCAATTAACTTTATGTTGCCAATGGATATCTGATCGTTCCAGTCTAATTCTGTTACGTTTATATACCCTCTCTCAGTAAAAAACGATTTTAGACCAAAGGGTACCACTACTTGAATTGCATCTTTATTTGCTAAGGAGTTAACGGTTTCATCATCTAAATGGTCGTAATGGTTATGTGAAACAATCACAATATCTATAGATGGAAGTTTATCTAAAGGGATCCCAGGCGGTACAAACCGCCTGGGGCCAGCCCAAGAAATGGGACTAGCAAAATCCGTTAAAAAAGGATCTGTCAGGATTGTTTTTCCTGCAATTCTAATAAGAAAACTCGCTTGGCCTAACCAGGTTACTCGGTCGCCTTCAACAGAATTTAGAAGTTGCAAAGCTTCAAATTCAGGTAGCACATGCCCATCTGGGACATCTGGGAGAAAAACTGAATCCCAAAATCTACGCAGATAAAAAAAAGTGCCTTTAGGTGCGGCTGTTTGCACAGGGGGATAATTTTGAAAGCCGGCTGAAGTTTGATGCCTATGTTTGTTATCCATTTCTTTGTTGTTTTGATTTGACATAACAGAACATGCAAAAGACATAATTAATGTAAATGCTGCACCAGTGATAGCTTTTGTATGTTTTTTCATCTCTTCCAAATCTAACGAGCCTGTCGAAAAACCAAATTCAGACAAACACTCTTTTGTTCAGATTATTTCTGACAGCGCTCATTCATTGTTTTTTTGATTAGTCCGTAATTCTGTCTCTGAGCAGATTAATCTCGCACTCTGTCCTTCGGTTTACGCCCATTCCCATCCATATCGGTGAATCTTCAGGATGTTATGTAACATCATCATCAATTTCCACTGCCCATCCACCTTGCGCTTGCTTCGGAGACTGAATCGCTTGATGCCAACGGCATCGGTGATGTGACCAAACACCGGTTCTACAGTACCCAACCGCTGACTGTAGATATGTCGTCCCTCTGGGCTGTCAATCTTGCGCTTCATCCGTTCGATAACTCCCGCCTTCTGCTCCTGGGTAATGTCTAGTGCAACATTGATCTGTCGCGGGGTGTGCTGTTGTTCATTTCTGAGGCAGCGCTTCCTCAGTCCGCAATTATTACAGTCCTTTTCATAGGCCTGAAACTGCATGAACAGATGATGACCTATGCGGGCCCGCTTCGCCTTGAGCCACAGGGCATGTCCCGCAGGGCAGCGGCAGGTCCGCTTTTTTCGATCAATGATGAATTCACTCCGCGTAAAGCGTTCTTTATCCTTGCGTCTGTTTCTCTCCCTGGGTTCCTTATGATCCTTGAAGCGCGGATCGCGTGAGCGGAAGCCCGTATCGGCGATATAGGCATCGACGCCTTCGGCTTCGAGGTATTCGAGCATCTCGCGGTTATGGTAGCCGGAGTCGGCAGTGATTTTTGTCTTTTTCAGGGTGCTTTTCGATTTGCTGTCATTGAAGGTATCTCTGATGCCTTCGATAACAGGTTTAAGCAGTCCATGCTCCTGGCCCTGCCAAAACGCTTCGGCGTATATGACAACCTGGTTTTTGCTGTCGACCGCTGCCACTCCGGTGTAGCCCTGTATCACGCCATGGCTGGTCTTAATCTTGGCGCTTTCGTTGTCGGTTATATTGCTTTTGACCTCCCGTCCACTCACCCCTGTGCGCTCCGGCTCGGTATCCAGAAAGCGTTTGATCTTGCGCGAGACGGCGCGCAGTTTCTTGATCTGTTCGGCTTCATCATGCCTCTGGATGCCGGGGGATTGCTCTGCGCTGTCCTGCTCACAATGGCGTTGCAGCATGCGCCTTACCGCACGATCGATTTTCTGCCGCTTTTTCTTTAACTCCGTATGGGTGCCGCTCCACTCCTTTGAGGCATTGGAGGGTAGTTTGCAGCCATCTATGGCGAACATCTCTTTGCCGATCAGTCCCAGCTGATCACACATCAGGACAATCTGACTGAACAGATCAGCAACGGCCTCGGGGGAACGTGAGACAAAATCTGCCAGTGTACTGTGATCGGGTTGCAGGTCCGCCGACAGCGCCATGAAGATGATGTTCTCACGGCACAGCCGTTCGATCCGGCGGCTGCTGGTAATCCCTTTGGAATAGGCCAGAATGATGATCTTCAACAGCACCCTTGGATCATAGGCCGGGCGACCGTTTTCATCATTGCAGTAGTATTGATCGAAAGCGGATAAATCCAGTTCATTATCGATCAGGTAAGCGAGGGAATATTCAAAACTGCCCGGCAGGATCTGACGCTCAAAGGAGACCGGGATCATTTTCATTTGATCATAATTGTAGTCCTTGTAACGAGCCATTCTCCCTTTCTCCCAGTTTGACTTAGTATGCTCGTATTCTACATTTGTAGGGGTTTTCCGACAGCCTCAACGTAGCAAATAACCGGTGCAAATTGAGCCCGAAAAATTTGCGTCCGTGTTGATTTTAGGTGTTAGGTACTGCTCTTCTCCCACTTGTAGACACGCATTGGCGGGATGTTGAGAAGTTCCACCATAATCTGCTCTGATCCTAAAAAGGGCCGACACAGGGAGGCGACACGCTTGCTTACCTGATACGCCACGAAGCGTCCGTTTGGGGCGAGCAGAGATGAAATCGCCTCGATAACTTGAGATCCTTCACTATGGTTCATAGTGGAAAAGGGAATACCAGAAATTACGGCCTCCGGAGCACCTAGTCCATACTTCGAAATGATTTCCTTCAGCCCGCACGCGTTACCCAAGTGTGCAATGAGTCGGTCGTCCTCAATGCTGCTAACCAAGGAGTGGAAATGCGAGTTAATTTCTATGCTCAAGAGCTTGGCATGCTGCGGCATCGCGCGCAGTATCGCTCGAGTTGTACCTCCTGTGCCGGAACCCAGCTCTACGATAGTCTTAGCTGAAGTGATCGCGGCGGCCTCCAAAATACGCCGCTCAAGGAAACGAGAGCTGGGAATGATCGACCCAACCTGAAGAGGATGTTTCAGAAATTCCTGAAAGAAGGCGAACCGGCCATTTATTAGGGAATTAACTGGCTTCATATTTGCCATCCACCTATCTCTTTCAACTTATTGTTAATGTCGTCTAACAGTTGAGTTAACCAGGAGGCGCGTTTTTACACCTATCTGATTTAACGATTTGTTAGGTGGCATGGTGGCTTGTAGATTTAGTAAAACCTCGCGGACGGATCCAAAACCAACTAGCACAGGCTACAGCACCGAATATCATATAACATATGGCAAAGACCCATGGTGGCGCTTGATAGTACAAAATATTTTCTATCCAGTATGACATGAAGGAACTGGAATATATGGTATCGCTGCCCCGTGAACGTAGCGCCATTTCAATTGTAGTGAGCGGACATATAACGCCAAGCCACGACTGAATGACGACCACACCAATCACTACAAGATGCATTAACCTAAACCAAGGATTGCGGATCCAAGACCATGCACGAGCCTTACCGATGAATATAAGAACCAAACCAATCACAATAAAGGCGACGATTAGCATGTGGAGCAGCAGGATTGTATCGGCCGCTAGCAGGAAGACTGTCGATGAATCCATTTGTGCCACCTAGCGTCGTGCATCAGCGACTGCCAAAAGTAGCACGCTTTTGCGTAAGCAAAATAAGTGACGCTTTTGGAAATCCGCTGGATGCACCTTGTATGGTTAAAACACATCCCTATAAGCGAGTTAGACTAGGCCCATAACCTGTAGCCGCAGGTTATCGGAGTCCTAGCCCGATGATGGCCTCGCCGAGACAGTTAACAAGCGTGTGGCGCGACTCCGATTCGATCGATAACTCGAACAGTCGAATGGGCCCATAGCCCGAATTTAGCAAGGCGGAGGTGTTTCTACCATGACCACAGCCAATCTCTCGGGTATCAATGTCGGTATTGACGTCGGTAAAGACCGGCTCGATGTCTATGTGCGCAAACTGGACACGGCTTTCAGCTTGCCCAATACACCCCAAGGCGCGAAGCGTCTCGCTCAAACGCTGCAATCAGATGTGATCGAGCGGGCGTCATCGAAGCGACGGGACGCTACGAGCGCCACTTTGTCGAAGCAGCGAGCACGGTCGGCTTGCCTGTCGTTGTCGCCAATCCACTTCAGGTCCGACGCTATGCCGGTGCGATCGGCCTGTTGGCCAAGACCGATGCGTTCGATGCTCGCCTTATCGCTGACTTCGACGCCATCGTAAAACTGCCTGTGCGACAACTGGTCGACACAAAGAGTCGTGAGATCAAGGATTTGCTGGTGCGGCGCCGGCAACTGGTCGCGATGGCCACGATGGAGAAGAATCGCCTCACCATCATGCCGAAAGCCCTGTTGCCTGATATCCACCGCCATCTTCAGCACCTCAACCGGCAGATCGAAAAAATCGATGCCACGCTCGAAGCCGCTGTCAGGGCGGCGCCTGAGTGGGCCAAGACCCGAGAGATTCTGCTTTCTGTGCCAGTGGTGGGGCCAACCACTCTGTATACCCTGCTCGCTGACCTGCCAGAGCTGGGTAGACTTAAGCCAAAGCAGATAGCTGCCTTGACTGGCGTTGCCCCTTTCAACCGTGACAGCGGGCGTTTGCGTGGCAAGCGTCGTATCCGCGGTGGCAGAGCCAGTGTGCGAACTGTGCTCTACATGGGCGTCCTGTCCTCGATTCAGTGTAATCCCATTCTACGGCGTTTTTATAACCGCCTGGTTGCCCAAGGCAAGCATAAAAAGGTCGCCATCACGGCCTGCATCCGAAAGCTGATCGTTATCCTCAACGCCATGGTCCGGGACCAACAGAAATGGAATGAAAATATGGATTAATAGGTTGAATTTGGACCACAGTCGCTTGTTATATGCAAACTTATACGTCTTTTGATGTAACGCAGGCACTTAAATCTTTAAGAATCCCATTTTCAATACTGTAAATCCAACCATGAATAGAAAGCTCTTTTCCTTGTTTCCATGCATTCTGGACAATAGTTGTATTACAAATGTTTGTAACTTGCTCTCTTACATTGAGCTCACAGAGCAAATCTAACTTCTCGTTATGCTCAAGCCCATCAAATTGTCCAGAATTGAAGCGTATGACATCCTTAATATGACGCAACCAATTATCGATAAGTCCATGCTCGTGATTTTCCAGCGCCGCCTTTACACCACCACACCCATAGTGGCCGCAAATAATAATATGCTTGACCTTTAGCACCTCAACAGCAAACTGTATTACGGACAGACAATTTAAATCTGTATGAACGACAACATTTGCAATATTACGATGAACAAATACCTCGCCAGGTTGTAAACCTGTTATTTGATTGGCTGGGACTCGACTATCTGAACAGCCAATCCACAGGTACTCGGGGGCCTGCTGCTTTGATAAGCGCGTGAAAAACTCTGGATCTTTCTCTTTGATTGATGTTGCCCATGCCAAATTGTTGTCAAACAGATGATTTAGTTTTTTCAACCGCAAAATTCCCCTCGTGCTTTCTTTCTACATATAACGCCTACATAACCTGCCACATTTTCTTACGAGCTATTTGTTTAGGCCGTAAGAAAATGTGGTCAGCGTTTATGTGATTGTTAGCTGTCTTTTTTATCATTATATGGAAACTTATTATGACCATATCTAATAGCTAATATAGATATAGAAATAAGGAGTACAGCACCTGCGAGACCAAGCATTCTTAGTGTATCAAGGTTCTTCATGTCAAGAATCACATATCGTGCTATCGCTACTATAGCAATATAAAGTGGAACACGGACAGGTAGCTGTCCTGTTTTAAGGTATATACCAATCATTGTTAAAACTTCAAGATATATAAAAAGTAACAAAAGATCTGCCAGTGTCACTTTCATGGCTTCAAACATTTGTATAACTTCAAAACCAATAGCAATTACTGTTGATAAAGCAATAATTAATAAACCTATATCTTCAACTATTGCCAGTACTTTATAACCAGATTCTTTTAAGTTACTCATTTATGCCTTCTTGTATCAGTACAGCTAACGACTCACATCACCGGCAGCCGAAAGTGGCGACGTTTTGTGCAAAATGAAGCGTAGCGGAATGCACAAACCGTGCGACACTTTTAGCTGTCCGAGTGCATGTGATTGTTATGCAATTTATTTTAGTATGGCCCGGGCATTGATGGCTTGCAATGGCCTATTATTTGGTTCATGCAGCACATGCTTGAATGCATTGATTTGTTCTTCTGATGCAGTGACTTCTTGTTTCATTACCAGCCAACGCACACCTTCAGAGCATGGTGGAGTAGTCAAAGAGCCGTTAAACCGATAGTAATCACGTTCTTTCGGCAGAATATCATCGACAGGGACCATTGCGGACAATAAATGCTTATCTCCTTCATATTTTGGCATCATTGCCCAAGCTTTTGTTAAACCTTTGTTTGCCGCACCTTCTTTAAACATGACTGCGACGACAGCCAAATTCCCGTTATTGTCTGCGTGAACAAGATGTGCTTCCAAAGGATAGGAATGCCCGTTGATATGGTTTTCACTAGGCGCGTGAAAATGGAACTGTAATAAATTAAATGTGGTTCCGTCGATTTTAATACTGCTGCCTTTTTTATAATTAACCTGAACAGTATGACCGTTATTTAGGATTTCATAGCCACCATTACTATAATTAAATGCAATAGGTATAAGTTCAGATTCAATAAAACCAGACAAATTGATCGGTGACTGGTTTTTCCCAGAACAAGCAAAATTGTCAGCACTCAAAGATGCCCAATGATTCGGCCCTTCATGGCCTGAATATCCCCAATGTGATTTACCCTCAGAAAACACACTGCCAGATGCCACCATTGCGCAAACGAAAACAATTGTCCGTTTCAAGACGATACTCCTATTTTTTAATTGCCGCTTGAAAGATCAACATCGCTCTTTGCGGCGCAAGAGAGATGTTTGTAAGCATAACATTTGGGCTTAGTGGCGACAAAAAGTGGAGCGAGGAACGAGCGGAGCTTTTTGACGTCCACTGCAGCCCATTGTTGGGCATAATTCTGTGCTGGCCTGTGTCCATAACTCAAAATACTCCCCTTCCCTGATGATTCGACTTTTCTGAGGCGGAAGGCTTGATTCGATTTCCTTTCAGCCTGCACCATGCCTTTGCCACCAAATTTTCCGAGGCGGAAGGTTTAATTCGACTTTCTTCCAGCCTGCACCATTATTCACACCCAAAAGCCTATCATTTCCCGATAGGCACATGCAGCCAACTTCTACAATGGCGACGAAGCCGCATCTGGCCTGAGCCTTGCAAGGCGAGATGATCTTTCGACAGGGACAGTCCCTATTAACCACCTATCCACCATGATGCCGAATAGTCTGGGCTCCAAGCCTCTCCGGCTCTACCCGACTTAAACTTAATTCCCTGTTGCCGTGCACGGTGCTTGTTCCGTGCGATGCCTATTGTGCCCAACGTCGCAATTCAGCGGCGACAAAAAGTGGAGCGCAGCGGAGCTTTTTGGCGTCCGACTGAAATTGCCTTGTTATGTGCAATGCCATGACGTACAATATTAAGTACATGTACCACATTAGGATGCGTAACAATGAAAGCCCTTAGCTATACTGCTGCCCGCTCGAACCTAGCCAAAACTATGGAAAGCATATGTGATGACCACGAACCTGTTGTTATTACTAGGAAAAATGAACGATCGGTTGTCATGCTCTCACTTGAAGATTATGAATCTCTAGAGGAAACAGCATACCTTCTTCGTAGCCCCAAGAACATGAAGAGGCTTATCGAATCTATTTCTCAAATTGAGAATGGCAATGGAAAACCAAGAGAATTAAGCGAATGAACCTCATTTTTGCCGATCATGCCTGGGATGACTACCTATATTGGCAAAAGGTCGATAAAAAAATGATTAAGCGCATCAACTCACTAATAAAAGATATTCAACGCTCACCTTTCGAGGGCATCGGTAAACCAGAGCCACTTAAGCATGCCTTATCCGGCTACTGGTCTAGGCGGATAAATGATGAACACAGAATCATTTACAAAGTTGACTCTGAATCCGTTCATATTGCTCAACTTAGATACCACTACTAACCCTCAATTGCACATAACGCCCTCATCAGCGACAGGCGAAAGGGGCGCGATTTTTTGCGGATGCAAAAATCGTGAACCTTTTGACTGTCCGCTGGATGAATTTGTTAGCCTTTTTTCTGTTTAGGTATAAGTAAAAATCTTACATCTCTTCTAATATTTTCTAAGCTTATTTTTGCGCCTTTAATTTTAGAGCTACTCCACGCCTCACCGTCTTGCCAAAAACGACTTTTAAGGCTGAAGCGGCTTGCGATATTGCTGTCGAATTGTCTAGTTAGATTCGCGACTCTGTCCCATTTTTGCGCTAACAGCAACTGCTCGTGTCGTTTAGCGCTGCTGTTTGTAAAGTCGGTGTCGTAGTAAGTAACCGTGGAATAATATGCATCACCTAATGCTTGTAGAGATTCATTGACTCTATTCTGTTCATTCTCACGACGTGAGTCTAGAACGGCTAATAGAGCGATAACGGCACCTGATATTATTTCCCAGCCCAATTCTTTCTCCTTATGAGGCTAGCGCCTTGCTCACCGGTAAATTAGGAGCGCAGCGAGTAATTTATCCGTGTGCAGCGCCTTGTTCAGCGTCTACTGCGCCTTGTGTTACTTTCCCGTATCGCCTTTTCATACGATCACAAGTATCTCTCACCTTTCTTCGAATAACATGTTCAGGCAGATCTTCATTTTTTTCGCGAACTCTATTTGCTATTTCTATTAATTCTCTAGGCATATATTCTGATGCATCAGCCTCAAAAAAAGAGGAAGTAATTGTTCTTGATTTCTACTAAAATTTTTCCTAGAAGGACCAAAAGACAGGCTATTAGCTAAAAAACCCAATGACATTAATGGGGATGAAGGTGGACGTTCAAACTCTTCTTTGAGTTTATTTCTGATTTTCCAAGCTAAGCTATCAATTGTAAGCCACCAGTGCTCATAACCTAGCTCTGATACTGGTTCATTTTGTCGCATTCCAATTACGCCGACATAACTCTCAACATCATGTTTTATTAACGCTTCAGTTATGGCGTCATCGAAATTGCCATTGTTAGCTTCGCTGCGCCTGTGTTTATGAGCTTCAGACCATAATGTTTCTATACGAAATCTTGTATCTTCATCTACTAACTGAACTGCATCGGCTAAAGGCTCAACTACAATACTAAAATTATTCTTAAGGTACTCTTCAATATCATCCTCTGGTCTATATCTCCCATGGAAAACTTCTATGGAAGACGCAAACTTTAGAGGCTAGTACCCCTGCTCAACATAATGATAATACAAAAAAGGGATTCTTCCGTTCCACTGACTTAAACTTCTTCTTGAGCAAGTTAACGAAATATTAATATGTTGCAATACTTCTCTAACTACCCCATCCGTAACGCATAACTCAACGCCACTTTCTATTAAAGAGTGGGCAATATCCGAATATTTTTTGTGTTGCTCATCTCTATAGAATGTTTCAACTAATAAAGACAATACGATAGTTGTATCCAACCAAATTTTACCGTGACTAAATATTTTTTTAGTTACTTTCTGAACGTCAGGTGTTTCTCGTAAAAATGAATAAAGGGTATATGTATCGGATATCTTTTTTAGATGTGTTTTAACCGCAGATAAGTCAGAGCTTAATAATCTTGCTATTACATTTAAAGCAATATCAGGAAAATGAACAAGATAGCTCTCCGATGATGGGAAGTCATTTATATCTAAGAAGATACAATTATTCAGCGTATTATGATCATTTAAGCAAATATCACCATGCAGTACAGAAGAGGCAAATGATTCTCCAGATTTAATTAAATAGTGATCAATAATCCTCAATATCCTATTCGAAATTTCCTGAATGTTTTCATCATTTATGTGGTCGCTGTCCTCCCTCTCATTTCCAACCAACCTCTCAACTTCATTAGAAAACTCTACTTCTTCGCATTCAGTCTCTGCAACTCGTTCTTGTATTCGATTTACCTCTTCATAAGTAAGACAGAATTCATCTTCTTTAATCCAATGCCGTATAACTTTTTTGTTTAGCTTATTGAGTGCAGAATTAACACACTTCTCAATCTCAGCTGGGTCACTTGATGGTATAAATTCAACAACGTTTTTATGCACTTCTATACGCGCCATTCTATTCTCTGAACTTGTATTCCTTAAGGCTGCTCTGACAAGTGATTCAAAAGCTACCTTCGTTAACCCTTTATCAGTATTCTCATCTTCCCACTGCATACCTAAATAAGTTAGGGCTACTTTAGATTCTATTGAAGTTAATGCAGGTCTAGATTTCTCAATTATTGACTCAGACTCCAAAAATGGCCTTGCAATGACATCAACTAGCTGAGAAGCACAACTATATTTATTATCATCTAGTTCATACCTTTCCAAAAACCAACTTTTATCACGTATATCTAATGAAACCCCCTTGCCGATACATTTTTGTTTTAATGCATCGCCTTTCGCACCAATTTGTTGGTTTGTACAATAGATCAAAACTCTTATTTGATCGAAATTTTCTTCAAGCCACTTTATAGTCCTCATCACTTTGGGATCAAAGTCTTTAGCCACTGAATATTGAACAGCTACATATGTAGCCCCATCCGACGAAAATAATTCAGAGTCTCGTCCTCCATCACCATTTGGAGATGCCATAGTCCTAAGAGATGTAAACTCTGACGCTAGAAAGCCAGAACTAAGCTCTTCGAAATATTCCCAATCTGACGATCTTGTTTTGTCTAAAGCCAACTCAAATAATTTTCTATTCATTTTATTCCCTAATCTGTGACTCTAATACTGACGCTGAACGTCTTGGCTCAGTGGCGGCAAAAAGTGGAGCGAGGAACGAGCGGAGCTTTTTGGCGTCCACTGCAGCCACTTGTTAGCTGCTTTCTTTGCCATGATATTGAAATTGTGTGGCCATCCCTCGCCCTTCTCCTGCTGAATTTGGCAACCAGTTATCCCGCTTCAGCGCATGACAGACTTTGATCTGCCACCTATTTTGGATGGCGACCAACTCTGGCCGCATCAGCGGCTGATGTGCTTTTGATGTTGCCACCTGTTTGGATGGCTACCAACTCTGCCCCGCATCAGCGGCTGAGTTGCCTTCGATGCACCACCTGTTTTGGATGGCTATCAACTTTCCCACTTCAGCGCGGTACGGACTTTGACTCTACACCCGTTTGGATTTGGCAACCAATTTTCTCGCATAAGCGCGTGACAAATTATGGACTTGAATTGACTGAGCTTGGGGTGCCTGATGCGTTTGTTCATCGATCATCAATAATTTGTCTTTCAGCTAACGTTTGGGCTTAGTGGCGACAAAAAGTGGAGCGAGGAACGAGAGGAGCTTTTTGCCGTCCACTGGAGCCCCATTGTTGGGCATAATTCTGTGCTGGCCTGTATCCATAACTCTAAATACTCCACTTCCCTGAGGATTCGACTTTTCTGAGGCGGAAGGCTTGATTCGATTTCCTTTCAACCTGCACCATGACTTTGCAACCAAATTTTCTGAGGCGAAAGGTTTAATTCGATTTCCTTGCAGCCTGCACCATTATTCACACCCAAAAGCCTATCATTTCCTAGTAGGCGCGTGCAGCCAACTTCCGCAATGGCGACGAAGCCGCATCCTGCCTGAGCCTTGCAAGGCGAGATGATCTTTCGACAGGGACCGACCCTATTTAACCAGCTATCCTCCATGATGCCGAATAGCCTGGGCTCCAAGCCTCTCCAACTCTACCCGATTTAAACTTAATCCTCTGTTGCCTTGCACGGCTTATTCTATGGCGATGCCTTGGTTGCCCAACGTTGCAATTAACTGGTGCATTTGTAAGGAGCGAAGCGACTGAAAAATGCGTCCATGTTGAATTGTCTTGTTAGGCCATACTTAATACGTACTGTATTTCTGGCAGCATTCTTTGGACACATTCTTTTCCCTCATTTATAGCTTCATTTGCTCGATAAAACTCCAATAGACCAATATGTGACAGCTTTGGAGAAAGTAAAATATCTGGAGGGTCTCCAGCCATGCGACTCCTTGTAATTCTGTCCTGCGTAATATTGACTGAGCCAGCGATAGCTTCAAACAAGCTCGGTGGTTTATCTTCAACTTTTGTTGTTGAAAATACCGAAGCTGTATATTCTGTGACTAAATCGGTGATTTTGTCTACAACACCCGTATCTTGTTTTATTTTATCTTTTGGTTTTTGAAAATGTTTCCCAACAATATCACCATTTAAATTTACTGCTATAACAATATCTGCACCTAATGCTCGACAGACTGAAACAGGAACTGGATTGACTAATCCGCCATCTACAAGCCACTTATTATTGTTTTTAATTGCCGGAAAGAGGCCAGGTAGTGAAATGGATGACCAAACTGCCTCTAACACTGAACCTTTCGTAAACCACACCTCTCTGCCAGATTCTAAATCTGTTGCCACAGTGGCATATTGTTTATCAAGATCCTCTATTACTGAATTATCACTAGCCACATATTCATTTAAAAAATGGTGCAGCCTTTTTGTATTAACGAAACCATTCAGTGATGTGTTAATTTCAAAAAACCTAGCGGTCCCAAACTTGGTCAGTGAGCACGCCCATTCTTCCAACTTCTCAAGGTTATTTGATACATAAGATGCACCAACTAATGAGCCTATGGAAGTACCACAAACAATATCGAGCACAATTCCCTGATCAGCCAGTGCGCTAATAACACCTATATGTGACCATCCACGAGAAGAGCCACCTCCAAGGGCTAAACCAATATTCATTTTGATCTCACTCTATTGCACTTTTTGTTTTGTAAGGCCTAACGTTTGGGCTTAGTGGCGACAAAAAGTGGAGCGAGGAACGAGCGGAGCTTTTTGCCGTCCACTTGAGCCCCATTGTTGGGCATAATTCTGTGCTGGTCTGTGTCCATAATTCAAAATACTCCACTTCCCTGAGGATTCGACTTTTCTGAGGCGGAAGGCTTGATCCGATTTCCTTTCAGCCTGCACTATGACTTTGCCACCAAATTTCTGAGGCGGAAGGTTCAATTCGACTTCCTTGCCGCCTGCACCATTATTCACACCCAAAAGCCTATCATTTCCCGATAGGCACATGCAGCCAACTTCTACAATGGCGACGAAGCCGCATCTGGCCTGAGCCTTGCAGGGCGAGATGATCTTTCGACAGGGACAGCCCCTATTAACCACCTATCCCATGATGCCGAATAGTCTGGGCACCAAGCCCCTCCGACTCTACCCGATTTAAACTTAATTCTTTGTTGCCGTGCACGGCTTATTCTATGGCGATGCCTTGGTTGCCCAACGCCATGCTCAGCGGCAATTCAAAGCGGCGCGTTTTTGCGAAAGCAAAACAAGTGCCGCTTTGAATTGTCCGCTGGAGCTATTTGTTAAGTTTTTATATTTCATGCACTTCCATTTCGTACCGGAACTTGTGAGGCGTCGCACTATATATAGCAACACTTTCTAATTGATGCCTTTTAAGATTTTTTTCAATTTCAGAAAGCAGCTTGGGACTGGACTTCCATCCGACAATAATGGATGACACGCAATCTTTTGGAAAATCGAATAACCTTATAGCATGAAGTGACTCGTCACCAACGTCTGGCGGCTCCTCTGGAAATGGCAATAGCGTATTACCGTTTTCCAGTTCAATAGGTGTTACAAACCCTATAGATTTCCGATACTCTTCTTCATATTTCCAATCAGTACTTTTTGTGTAAAAAAGACTGGCATCCTGTTTAGGCTGTGTTGGGTCAAGGAAGGGCCTTTTATCTTTATATTTAACCTTCATTAGACCGTAGTTAAAATACTCATGCTCACGTCTAAAGCCTATAACAAACCCTTCATGATTCTGTGCATAATGCGACCACATAAGAATACTCTTATTTGTAGCACTAAGGCTTAGATATCCTTGAACTACCGAGTCTAACCGGATCACTGATTGGGCTTGCTCGAAAAGCCATTTTTCATCTGTATAGCATTGATAGAAATTTTCAAATTCTTTTTTTCTGGCTCTAATGTACTGCTTCCTTTTTACTTTATTACGAAAAGCATACTGGTTCGCTTCATTTTCAATGCGCTTTAAAAATTGACGCTTGTACCACGCCCTGTCTTTTTGGACTATGGCTGGAAAAGATTCAAAAGGATCGTTTAATGCATAAGCTTGGGTAAACCGAATTTTGATGTTTTCCAATACATCGATTCGTTCAGGGGGTAGGTATTTAAACAGTTCCAATTCTTTCCTTTCGAAAACTTAACGCCTAGCATCAGCGGACCGTGAAGCGGAGCGTCTTTTTGTGCAAAAATGGAGCGACAGCGACTTGCACAAAAAGTGCGCGTAGCTTTGCGGGTCCGTTGGATGCTATTGTTATGCCATTTCATGACATTGGCTGCCTGATAATTGTTTTCCATTTTTCAGGGGCCGCACGCCTAATATCACTCAAATATATCTCGTGATGCCTGCCTCTTCTCTGGCTTCCATTTTCTTCAATAAATGAGTGTACTTTTTCTATAGTCGGCCCTTCCTCAGAGAATGGACCTATATGCATTATTTGTGCTGCCTTACCTTCATCAAAGAACTCAAACCTTACTAGGGGCAAAGATACAGGGTCTTTCTTTGTTTTCACTTGTTCTATTGCCTCCTGAACCATTTCTTTTGTAATAAGGTCAGGCTGCATTATCATAAGTGTCCATTTCCATTCATCTTTATTGCCTACACTGAAAGAAGACATATCATCTGCCCACCACAACCCTTCCAAGGGCATCACCCCATAGTCAATCCCTATCTTTCCTTTTTTAACCGTGAATTTCAGCGTATATGAAAGAGGATATAAAACCTCAATGGCATCTTGGAATGATTTTGATGTATTGGGATCACCCTCTCCATCAATCATAAGAAAATTCATTGTTGGCACATCTACAACTTCAACTTTTTTAGCTGACGGCTTGTATAGATGCTTGAATTCTTTTTTATAATCTATCTTTTCCACCGAAACTTCTCCTTATGGGCATAACGTCTTGGCTCAGTGGCGGCAAAAAGTGGAGCGAGGAACGAGCGGAGCTTTTTGGCGTCCACTGCAGCCACTTGTTAGCTGCTTTCTTTGCCATGATATTGAAATTGTGTGGCCATCCCTCGCCCTTCTCCTGCTGAATTTGGCAACCAGTTATCCCGCTTCAGCGTATGACAGACTTTGATCTGCCACCTATTTTGGATGGCGACCAACTCTGGCCGCATCAGCGGCTGATGTGCTTTTGATGTTGCCACCTGTTTGGATGGCTACCAACTCTGCCCCGCATCAGCGGCTGAGTTGCCTTCGATGCACCACCTGTTTTGGATGGCTATCAACTTTCCCGCTTCAGCGCGGTACGGACTTTGACTCTACACCCGTTTGGATTTGGCAACCAATTTTCTCGCATAAGCGCGTGACAAATTATGGACTTGAATTGACTGAGCTTGGGGTGCCTGATGCGTTTGTTCATCGATCATCAATATTTGTCTTTCAGCTAACGTTTGGGCTTAGTGGCGACAAAAAGCGGAGCGAGGAACGAGCGGAGCTTTTTGCCGTCCACTGGAGCCCCATTGTTGGGCATATTTCTGTGCTGGCCTGTGTCCATGACTCAAAATACTCCCCTTCCCTGATGATTCGACTTTTCTGAGGCGGGAGGCTTGATCCGATTTCCTTTCAGCCTGCACCATGATTTTGCAACCAAATTTTCTGAGGCGGAAGGTTCAATGCGATTTCCTTGCCGCCTGCACCCTTATTCACAGCCAAAAGCTTATCCTTTCCCTGTATGCCCTTGCAGCCAACTTCTGCAATAGCGACGAAGCCGCATCCGGCCTGAGCCTTGCAGGGCGAGATGATCTTTCGTTAAGGCACCAACCAAATTGCCCAACTCTCTGCCATGATGCCGAATAGTCTGAGCTCCAAGCCTCTCCGGCCCTATCCGATTTAAACTTAATTCTTTGTTGCCGTGCACGGCTTATTCTATGGCGATGCCTTGGTTGCCCAACGAGCCTGTCGAAAAACCAAATTCAGACAAACACTCTTTTGTTCAGATTATTTCTGACAGCGCTCATTCATTGTTTTTTTGATTAGTCCGTAATTCTGTCTCTGAGCAGATTAATCTCGCACTCTGTCCTTCGGTTTACGCCCATTCCCATCCATATCGGTGAATCTTCAGGATGTTATGTAACATCATCATCAATTTCCACTGCCCATCCACCTTGCGCTTGCTTCGGAGACTGAATCGCTTGATGCCAACGGCATCGGTGATGTGACCAAACACCGGTTCTACAGTACCCAACCGCTGACTGTAGATATGTCGTCCCTCTGGGCTGTCAATCTTGCGCTTCATCCGTTCGATAACTCCCGCCTTCTGCTCCTGGGTAATGTCTAGTGCAACATTGATCTGTCGCGGGGTGTGCTGTTGTTCATTTCTGAGGCAGCGCTTCCTCAGTCCGCAATTATTACAGTCCTTTTCATAGGCCTGAAACTGCATGAACAGATGATGACCTATGCGGGCCCGCTTCGCCTTGAGCCACAGGGCATGTCCCGCAGGGCAGCGGCAGGTCCGCTTTTTTCGATCAATGATGAATTCACTCCGCGTAAAGCGTTCTTTATCCTTGCGTCTGTTTCTCTCCCTGGGTTCCTTATGATCCTTGAAGCGCGGATCGCGTGAGCGGAAGCCCGTATCGGCGATATAGGCATCGACGCCTTCGGCTTCGAGGTATTCGAGCATCTCGCGGTTATGGTAGCCGGAGTCGGCAGTGATTTTTGTCTTTTTCAGGGTGCTTTTCGATTTGCTGTCATTGAAGGTATCTCTGATGCCTTCGATAACAGGTTTAAGCAGTCCATGCTCCTGGCCCTGCCAAAACGCTTCGGCGTATATGACAACCTGGTTTTTGCTGTCGACCGCTGCCACTCCGGTGTAGCCCTGTATCACGCCATGGCTGGTCTTAATCTTGGCGCTTTCGTTGTCGGTTATATTGCTTTTGACCTCCCGTCCACTCACCCCTGTGCGCTCCGGCTCGGTATCCAGAAAGCGTTTGATCTTGCGCGAGACGGCGCGCAGTTTCTTGATCTGTTCGGCTTCATCATGCCTCTGGATGCCGGGGGATTGCTCTGCGCTGTCCTGCTCACAATGGCGTTGCAGCATGCGCCTTACCGCACGATCGATTTTCTGCCGCTTTTTCTTTAACTCCGTATGGGTGCCGCTCCACTCCTTTGAGGCATTGGAGGGTAGTTTGCAGCCATCTATGGCGAACATCTCTTTGCCGATCAGTCCCAGCTGATCACACATCAGGACAATCTGACTGAACAGATCAGCAACGGCCTCGGGGGAACGTGAGACAAAATCTGCCAGTGTACTGTGATCGGGTTGCAGGTCCGCCGACAGCGCCATGAAGATGATGTTCTCACGGCACAGCCGTTCGATCCGGCGGCTGCTGGTAATCCCTTTGGAATAGGCCAGAATGATGATCTTCAACAGCACCCTTGGATCATAGGCCGGGCGACCGTTTTCATCATTGCAGTAGTATTGATCGAAAGCGGATAAATCCAGTTCATTATCGATCAGGTAAGCGAGGGAATATTCAAAACTGCCCGGCAGGATCTGACGCTCAAAGGAGACCGGGATCATTTTCATTTGATCATAATTGTAGTCCTTGTAACGAGCCATTCTCCCTTTCTCCCAGTTTGACTTAGTATGCTCGTATTCTACATTTGTAGGGGTTTTCCGACAGCCTCAACGATAAGGCTAACCGGCCACCAAAAGTGGAGTGGCTGTAGCGCAGCGGAGGCCACGCCGCTTTTGATGGTCCGAGTTTAGCCGCTTGTTAGCCAAAATGTTTTCTCCTATGGCAGTTTGGGCACAAAGCTATTGAATTCTTCACTGTATCTTCGCCACCCTGTGAAAGCGGAATTTTATGATGTACCTCTAAATATGGTGTGCCATCAGATTTTCTGAGAAATGGCGCTTTGCATTTGCATGCTTGGCATATACCGTTTGCTAAATATAATACTTCGGCTACCACATCAGGGTTTCTTATGAAATCCCATACCTTTTTTTCTATTCTTTTGGGTTTCTTTTCTGCCTTTAATAACCTCTGATTCCTTTCTTTACTATTACCATCAAGCGATGCTTTTACTTTTTTATAAAATACTTGTTCTGTGTAGTTTGATAGAAACCATTCTTTAATTTCACCTCTTAATGTCCACACAAAGCCATGCTTTGTATCTTCCCCTTCAAATAAACAGGGCCACCACCTTTTTTGTCCATTTTTTCTAATCGTGGGCTGGTATGAAAATTCACTAGCAACCTTTTTTGCCAGCCTGACAACATGCAGATTGACATCACCTATGGATTTATATCCCAAGTGTTGCTTCACTTCTGCTGCTGTTGCCTTATTTTCATGAGCCGCAAGGTAATAGGACAGGAGCTCTATATCTTTGTCATCGACCATTGGTTTTTATTGGCTAACGACGCAAATCACCGGCGCCAAAAAGCAGAGCGAAGCGGTGCTTTTTGGCGTCCGAGTGAATTTGCCTTGTTATGTGTTGATTGCATTGTTGGCCTCTTCGATCAGGCGCTTTCTTAATTGCACAAGCTGTTCAATATCGAGGATATCCCGCACCTTCTTTTTAACTACCTCAGTAGCTACAACTGGATCTGGCTCTGCGCCTTCCTCGATGGTTAAGATTTTCGAAAAGTCCTTGTAAACTTTATCGATGTGCTTCGAACGTTGTTCTTGATATTGTGGAGCCCCAGTAGTTTGGCGAATGAAATGCTCTCCAGCTCCGAGGCTTCTTAGGGCCTGCTCGAATGGAAAAAGGTTTTCGTTGATATCATCCGTTAACCAAGCTGCATATTCTTGCCTGAGAGTATGGAAATTCCCTGCATGGCTTAGTGCTTTATCCGTTGGCCCTTCACGAAACAGCGTTGACACCGTTTCGTGTACCTCTTGCATATATTTCTCACAGAACTCCACATGCTTATCAAACGCGACATTCGCCATGTGGGATGTGGCACCAATATTGAATACTTGCTGGCGCTTTTGGATTTCTAGGTTTCGTTCATGCGCACTTTGATCGCGCAGTACCTGGTAAAGCACGCCAAAAAGTGCCAACAGACCAGGAGAAGCGTAAATGCCTTTTAGCATCTCATCTGTTGGCAAAGTATACGCAACGAAAAATGAGCAAATGGCTAACGTTGCAAGCGCGATGTAAATTTTCATTTCTTACACATAACGCCAACCATCAGCGGCGCGCGCCTTTGGCGCGTCCGCTGGATGGTTTTGTTAGCTATTTTCTTCGATTAGTTGCGCCAACTCTTTGATACCAATTGGCGGATTACTTCTATGTAGCATTCTATGGCAGTTTGAACACACCGCTGACAAATCATTAATGGTTGTTACAGTTTGTCGTTTTAATGAGGCTAATGGTTTATTGTGATGCGCCTCGATAAAGCCGTAACCTAACTGACCATATTTCTCACCGAAATCGAATTTACATACTTCACATTTGTAATTGGATAGTGAAGCTTTGAACTCCTTAACTAAGCGTGATGACCTTTCTAGCTTCAAATGTTTTTTAAGATTTCTTCTGCCTTCAATATCAGAGAATGGCTCTGCCGGATCGTCGAAATAGTAACTACCTTCTTTTATTATTGCGTCTAGCACACTTGCTGTTTTCTCATTAATGTACCTAAACGTTCCAGCCCCCCAGCTTGGTACACCAATGCTTTCAAGTTCTTTATAGGTAATACCTTTGATTTTTTTATGTTCGTCAAGCGGTTTGAATTTCTTGAAGTAAATGAAGCTGCCGTCTCTTTCCGTGATTGTTGAACGCCCCCACAATACTAATGTACTGTCGGTATCTCTATAGACAAAATATGCTTTTCCTTCGGCCCTATCGCTGAACTCGCCTACAGCACTTTGCCACCAATATTTCTCACATAATGTTGATTCCCAGCAAGTAGCTTGGCATACGCCTTTTTTATTTATTTTATATCCCGTCTTAACAACGTCATTTTTGCATTGAAACAGTCTTCGGTCTCGGTCCGCTTGTTGGCAATGACCGCTCCATTCCTGATTATTGAAAGCTGTTCTGATTATTATGGGCATAGCTGCTCTCTGATTTAGCTAACGTTTGGGCTTAGTGGCGACAAAAAGTGGAGCGAGGAACGAGCGGAGCTTTTTGACGTCCACTGCAGCCCATTGTTGGGCATAATTCTGTGCTGGCCTGTGTCCATAACTCAAAATTCTCCACTTCCCTGAGGATTCAACTTTTCTGAGGCGGAAGGCTTGATGCGATTTCCTTTCAGCCTGCACCATGACTTTGCCACCAAATTTCTGAGGCGGAAGGTTCAATTCGGCTTCCTTGCAACCTGCACCATTATTCACACCCAAAAGCCTATCATTTCCCTGTAGGCACGTGCAGCCAACTTCTGCAATGGCGACGAAGCCGCATCCTGCCTAAGCCTTGCAAGGCGAGATGATCTTTCGACAGGGACAGACCCTATTAACCACCTATCCGCCATGATGCCGAATAGCCTGGGCTCCAAGCCTCTCCGACTCTACCCGATTTAAACTTAATTCTCTGTTGCCGTGCACGACTTATTCTATGGCGATGCCTTGGTTGCCCAACGTCGCAAATCACCGGATGCAAAAAGCTGCATAGTGAGGAACGAACGGCGCAGCTTTTTGCAGTCTGAGTGAATTTGCCTTGTTATACGTTTTATATATGCTCGACATTTTGTATTTGCTCGGGTGAAATAATGCTTCCATCTCCACAGAAACAGGTATTTGCAGCGTTAGCTGCCTCGATTTCCGATTCTCCATCCTCTATAAGCTTCAGATACCATAACGCATAAGGTATTTCATACCCCTTGGAGTCAGCAATAAAAGTGACTACATATGACGTAGTAATTTTCTGGTAACTAGCAACTAATTGAGCAAAGTTCTCACCAAGTAATGTGCCCGCAATATCTTCGACCATTTCAGGTGCATTAACGTAACTATGATGTGCTCCTGGTGCATGAATGGCCACATCCTTTATCAAAAATGCAAATGGCCCCTCATCATGTTCGCCTTGCTTGCCCATAAGTGAAGTTGAAAATGGATTATTTCCTGAATGTTCGAGATCTACTGCCAATTCCTTAAGTCTGGGTTCTATGAATTTTATTGCAGCGGTCTTAGGTAGAATTCCATGTTTATAAAATGAGTTATGGTCTTCTACTCTTGTGCCGTGGAACCAAGCAACTTTTAGCGTGGAACTGGGTGCTCCAAATTGTTCACAGGTTTGATCGTAGATAACATCTTGTGGGGGCTGGAAATCGCTATCATATGGCTTTACTGATCTTATTAATGTCAAGAATTCCGGCTCTGTGACATCAAATATTTTACATAGTGACTTTTTAGCTGATTCAGGGGAAGAGCAATCTAAGATCATGTTTTATTCTTCCAGATGCGCATTTTACGTATAACGCTTGGGCTCAGGGGCGCGCAGCGAAGCGGAGCGTCCCTTGGAGCCCTTTGTTATGTTTTTGGTAGCTTAAAGCCATAATTCTTCTCAAGATGTTTTAATACTTTATGCAGGGCGCGATAGATGTTTAACTCATTAGCCCCAAACGGATAGTATCCGGTTATCAGTTCTTCGCTTGGAATATCTTTAGTGACGTTCCATTTTTTGTGCTCTTTTTTCCCATCAAAGAATTTGACTGGATAACGAAAAGAGCGACCTTCGCTCTCAAGTTCACCCCAACTACTATAATTCTGTATATTGCCGTTGTAACACTCGTTACCAACTATATCTTCTAGTTCGATTAGTATCTGCTTTAATGGATCAATCTCTCTTCTAGTGTTTTTGATAGATTCGTGTTGCCGTACTCTTTTCTCTATTTCTTCAAGTTGAAGTCTGAAGTACCTTTCGTTTTCTTCTTCAGCCTCTTTCCTCCACTGATTGAGCAATTCTTTTGCGATATTGGGATGCTCGTATTCCTTTAACTCTTTCAGTGCTTCAATTTCGTCTTCTATTTCTGACGCTACTTCATCCCAGCCTTCGTACATTTCTTGTGCAGATTCGATGATTTGTTCTTTTTGTTTTTCTGTAATACCCGTGAAATCAATCGATTGAAATTGTCGATAACCATCGATTTCCTCTTTTACAGAATATTCCCGCATGTCCTTGTCGTCAGGCCAGGATTCTTTAGCCCTCGCTCGAATTTCTTCCAATACAGAATCAGGAATAGTCATCTCGTTACCTCATTTTGAAACATAACGACCCACATCACCGGCAGCAAAAAGCAAAGCGAGGTACGAGCGGCGCTTTTTGCTGTCCGAGTGCATGTGATTGTTATGCGCGTCATCCATCAATGAACTCTGCTATTTTCTGTGTTAGGACCTGTAGATTTTTCACTTCACACTCCCATACAATTAATACAGACCACCCTTGATTATTCAGCTCTTCAATATGAAGTTTATCCCTTTCCATATTGGACTTGATCTTTTTTACCCAGTATTCACGATTACTTTTAGGTAATCTATCCCCTCTTTTGCACTTATGCCCATGCCAAAAGCAACCATGCACAAATATAATTTTCTTTCGTGAAGGATAAACTAGGTCCGGTTTGCCGGGAAGATCTTTTCGATAGAGGCGATGACGGTAACCTAATGAATGAGAAATTTTTCGTACAACTAATTCAGGTTTTGTATCCTTACTTTTTACACACCGCATGATACGGCTACGTTGTTCTGCTGTTTCCTGCATTAGGCTCGCCGGATAGCAGTTGGCTCCGACTGTTTCATCAAAACACCGTTTTGCTCAATCGTTGTTGTTCGAACGGTATCTGTACCCCGGTAGCTGACGTCGAAGGTAACCGTGAACAATTCCTCGTTTTTCCCTCCAAAGCAACTATGAAATGCCGTTAGGATTTCTACATCATTAATTGATTGTGCTGGTGGGTGCGGATTGTTTCGCGGGCTTGGTATTGTTGGTGGAAGTAGGTAAATGCATGGAGGGGGAAGTGTAAATGGACCAACATTTGTTGGCTGCCTGTTGCCATCTACTATCTTTGGACATGGCCGACCGATAGTGCCGCAAACCATATCCCATATGATAACACCATCTACTCGCTGTTCTCTAAATATAATCTCTGCACCTAGGCGAGTATGTATTCCTGACCAAGCATTGTGCCTCGGATCTGCACCTGTGTTAGTGCAAACACTCCAAACAACAAATTCGTTGGCGTGTGGTGGGCGCTCAAAAATATTGGTATTATTACCATCAAGACAGCCTTTCAGTTCAATTATTGCTGTCTTTCCAGAGTTAAGACTGACGGAATAATCGTGGCGATTTGCTTCCCCAGCGGATTCCCAGTCCGCGATGTAGCCACGGTCTTGCATATAATTTAGGATGTGTTTAACGAATTCTCTTTTCTCGCGCATCGTTGCAGAAAACTGTCCACGGATTCGCTCAATCGCCCCGCGAAAAAGACCGCTATTATAAAATTCGGCCTCTGTTAACCCGTGGCTTCCGAGCGTGTGAGCTTCTGTTTTTAAAGTTTCCGCATATTCTTTAATTTTTTCTCGAAGATCCTTGTTCTGCTCACACGGTATAACACTCATGCGGCCTCCTTGCTTGCCCGAATTTGCTTTTTGATTATTGGCTCAATAATCCTCTCAGCAAGGTGCCGAACCACAGGAACCACAACGCCATCACCAGTAAGGTGGTAAGCTTCATTATAGCGTTCTGGAAGAATGTAACTGTCAGGCAGCCCCATAAGTCTAGCCGTCTCACGACTTGAAATTAGGCGCGATCTTACTTTGCTGCCATCAACTACTATAATCAACTGCCTGCTAGAGCCCCCCGCTGGAGTTCTGAGGCAACCAGCAACGTCATCGAACCTCACTTCTGCGCGCTGAACCTTTATCCCTGCTACATCTCGCCTAGTTCTCTTATAGACAGTACCGACCACTCTACGCCCAAGCCGCTTAGCTTTCTGTAATTTTTCTAAATTTAGATCGCTCATCATGTTTATGAGCTGAGATGTTTGTTCTTTTGTGTGCCACATAACCCCCGATGGGTTTTCTTCTATGATATCAGACAAGGTTATTGTTCTCTCTGCTGGCGCATCAAAATGCCACCATATCCAATTCTCCTTTATCCTTGCTGTCAGTTTACTATACGCCACCTTGAGAGAACGGGTATGCCACATAGGCATAGGATTATCACCAACAATCTCTTTCGGGATTTTTATATCAGATCGAACAGCAATTATAAACAGCCTAGGCCTAGACTGGGGAACGAACAGAGCAGCATCAACAATGACCGCCCCAACCCTATAACCCTCGTCCGTCAGTGCCTTGCAAATTGCTGAAAAGTCTTTTCCACCATGTGAAGTAACCGCTCCAGCGACATTCTCAAGGACAATAACACTTGGTGCCCGCCCCTCATTTGCTATAGATTTTATAAGTTTCCAGAAGGGCCAGAATGTACCTGAACGCTCACCTTTGAGTCCAGCACCACCTCCAGCGATCGACAAGTCCTGACAAGGAAATGACGCCCATACTAAATCAGCATTTCCAGGGAGATCGCTGGGTTTTAATAGACGGACATCACCTGGCTTAAGTTGCTCTCCACCCCAATTAATGCTGTATGTAGCACATTTCTTATGATCAAAATCATTTGCAAGAAGACACTCCCACCGGTCGCCCAGACCAGCACGGGCCATGCCACCGCCAGCAAAGAATTCGTAAAATGAGTATTCTTTTTTTAGTTTCACTTTTTATCCTCCTTGAGCAGTTGAATTTGCTTTCCTTCAGCGTTTTGAGCTACAAACTGGCGCATAAAATCCCTTAGCACCTGAGATGCTTTCACATCCTGCGCCTTGCAAGTCGTGATAAACTGTCGATGTAGTGAGGGTTCTATCCTAATCCGAAGTGCAGCCGATTTTGTCATTATTCCACCATTTGGATACACAGTTGTGTATCCATTTTATGCCATAACCTCAAACCCTTCAACCACACGAAGGTGCTGAAGTATGTAATTGGCGCATAACGCCAGCAATAACCGGCAGGCCGTAGTGGTGTTTATTTTGTGCTATCCTCTTTTAGCACAAAATAAACACCGCGTAGGACTGTCCGAGTTAATTGCTTTTGTTATGTCAAATATTCGCTATAAACTAATTTCACGCATATCATCTAACCAGCCTACCTTATCATCTAAGGCCATTACCATCATGCGGCTAGCATTTTCAGGCTCTTCTGGTCTCGAATGAATTTGTTTCAAGATCAACTTATCGCTAATTCGCCCGCATATTTCAATCTTTCCAATGTCATGACCCATAATAAATTTAAATCGTTTTGCATACCCATCAAGCCGCAACTTGGCTTCATCAACAATATCGATTCCCTTTTTCAGAGGAACCTGAAAATGGTGTCTTACCCTTGAAACGGGCATGCACTGATATAGATAGTAAGGGTTTACGCCAATAGTAACTAGACCATTCATCAAATTCTCAATATCACTAGCACTGTCGTTAACACCCTCTAAAAGTACAGCCTGATTATTAACAGTGACTCCAGTTTGACGTATACGCAATACAGCTTCCTTAGCTATATTGGTAATCTCATTGGCGTGATTAAAATGTGTAGGAAGATAAAGGGTCTTATGCTTATTAAACTCTTCAAAACACTTCAGAAGATCGTCATCAAAGAATCGCATAGGATAAACAACGGGTGTTCTTGTGCCTATACGAACGTAATTAACATGATCAATATCTACTAGACTTTCTAGTATCTTTTTGATCCTTCGCGTGTTTATTAGAAGGGGGTCGCCTCCAGATATAATTACGTTAGTTATCTCTTTGTGCTCACGAATATAGGTTGCTGCACGCTGGAAATTCTCAACCGTTTTATCGTTAGGTAGCCCAACAATGGCTTTCCTAAAACAATGCCTGCAATACATAGAGCAATAATCTGTTGCTACTATCAGTGCAGAATAAGGGTATTTATGTAGAACACCATTTCCCTTATTATGTTTATCATCACCATAGGGATCTTTAGTTGTTTCTCCCATAGAGCCAGCCACAATCAGTTCATCTTCACTGGGGAGTGCCAATTTTCGGATGGGATCATTGGTGTCATATTCATTGAGCAAGCTCAAGTAATATCGAGGAATATTCATTGGATGCTGACCTACTACTTCCCGCAGCATCTCCTCCTCATCTTCTGACAAGTCAATGTAATGTTTCAATGAGTCGATAGAGTTTATGTTCTGCTTCAGCTCACTCTGCCAATCAACGCTTTTCCAATCTATTTTCTTCAGTTTATCAAGATTACTCAAAACTATTAGCCCCTTCTAGTGCGTACTCTATTTCGATATTGACATAACGTCCGCATCAGTGGAACGAAAAAGGGGCGCGATTTTTTGCGTAAGCAAAAATCGTGAACCTTTTGAGGATCCACTGGATGCGCTTGTTATGTTGCTGATCATTTATACTCCCCATGCCATCTTGGCTTTGACTCCATAGACTTAACAAAATAATCAATTATATCTTTTGCTTGAGAAAATAGCGGCTCAACATTAAATAACTCATGCCAAAGCGTGGGTGTTTCCGGCCCGGATGATTTTCTATCCGCCGCCTTCATATGAATTATTCTATCTCGAATTTTCTTTAATTTTTTAAATCCCTGCCAGCACCGCAATTTTTTGGGAGATGGCGTTTGTAATATTTCAGGTAAAACAGTAGAAAATTTTTCTTCTATAGAAAGCCACCTTTCTATCTGGGTTTTATCCATTTCCTCAATAATAATTTCACTTTTCCTATGTGTGTGATATTTAAAATCATCTGGAATAACCTCATTTACAAAAGCTTCCATTGCAGTAAAAGCCATTACAATTGACTCCATTACACTTTCTATATAGTCAAATTCCTGAGAATAAGACTCAAAACTAACTTGTGATTTTTGTGATTTTTGTGATTTTTGTGATTTTTGTGATTTATCAATTCCCGATTTAGTACGTATTTCCCTTGATAATTTCCAAGAACGTTTAGATATATTAAGGCATAGTGCAGTAGCATTCGGTACTGCAATTGTTAGATTCTTTTTTTTATTTAGCTTTATAACCGAGCAAAGAGTTATTTGACTCCCTTTTGGAGCTGTTTGACCTGACCAAGGTGATGTCCAGTCTTCAGCAAGACTTGTTATTAACTGCATCCTCCAATCATTTTTGTTGTCATCCATTTAGACACCAGTATTTATTGCAACATAACATTTGGGCTTAGTGGCGACAAAAAGTGGAGCGAGGAACGAGCGGAGCTTTTTGCCGTCCACTGAAGCCCCATTGTTGGGCATAATTCTGTGCTGGTCTGTGTCCATAACTCAAAATACTCCACTTCCCTGAGGATTCGACTTTTCTGAGGCAGAAGGCTTGATTCGATTTCCTTTCAGCCTGCGCCATGCCTTTGCCACCAAATTTTCTGAGGCGGAAGGTTCAATTCGATTTCCTTGCAGCCTGCACCCTTATTCACACCCAAAAGCCAATCATTTCCCTGTAGGCACGTGCAGACAACTTCTGCACTAACAACGAAGCCGCATCCTGCCTGAGCCTTGCAAAGCGAGATGATCTTTCGACAGGGACCGACCCTATTAACCACCTATCCTCCATGATGCCGAATAGTCTGGGCTCCAAGCCTCTCCGGCCCTACCCGATTTAAACTTAATTCCCTGTTGCCGTACACGGCTTATTCTATGGCGATGCCTTGGTTGCCCAACGTTTGGGCTTAGTGGCGACAAAAAGTGGAGCGAGGAACGAGCGGAGCTTTTTGACGTCCACTGGAGCCCCATTGTTGGGCATAATTCTGTGCTGGCCTGTGTCCATAACTCAAAATTCTCCACTTCCCTGAGGATTCAACTTTTCTGAGGCGGAAGGCTTGATCCGATTTCCTTTCAGCTTGCACCATGACTTTGCCACCAAATTTCTGAGGCGGAAGGTTCAATTCGGCTTCCTTGCCGCCTGCACCATTATTCACACCCAAAAGCCTATCATTTCCCTGTAGGCATGTGCAGCCAACTTCTGCAATGGCGACGAAGCCGCATCCTGCCTAAGCCTTGCAAGGCGAGATGATCTTTCGACAGGGACAGACCCCATTAACCACCTATCCGCCATGATGCCGAATAGCCTGGGATCCAAGCCTATCCGACTCTACCCGATTTAAACTTAATTCTTTGTTGCCTTGCACGGCTTAATTCTATGACGATGCCTTGGTTGCCCAACGTTTGGGCTTAGTGGCGTCAAAAAGTGGAGCGAGGTACGAGCGGAGCTTTTTGACGTCCACTGGAGCCCCATTGTTGGGCATAATCTGTGCTGGCCTGTACCCATGACTCAAAATACCCCACTTCCCTGAGGATTCGACTTTTCTGAGGCGGAAGGCTTGATTCGATTTTCTTTCAGCCTGCACCATGCCTTTGCCACCAAATTTTCTGTGGCAAAAGGTTTAATTCGACTTTCTTCCAGCCTGCGCCATTATTCACACCCAAAAGCCTATCATTTCCCAGTAGGCACGCGCAGCCAACTTCTGCAATGGCGACGAAGCCGCATCCTGCCTGAGCCTTGCAAAGCGAGATGATCTTTCGACAGGGACCGACCCTATTAACCACCTATCCGCCATGATGCCGAATAGTCTGGGCTCCAAGCCTCTCCGGCTCTACCCGACTTAAACTTAATTCCCTGTTGCCGTGCACGGTGCTTGTTCCGTGCGATGCCTATTGTGCCCAACGCTGCAAATCACCGGAAAAATAAAGTTGCAGAGCGAAGCGGCGCAGCTTTATTTTGTCCGAGTGAATTTGCCTTGTTAAGTGCTCTTTTTGGGCACTGATTATCCCAGCCAATCCTTATACTGCGCGAGTATGAGAGCATTAGCAAGCGTAAAGAGGAAGCCCCAAAGCTTGATACTGTTTGCCATCTTTTTGATTTTGAGTTCTTCCTTGGCGTGGATTTCTGCGCGTTCTTGTTCACGATGCTGAAGCTCGTGTTCTATGAGAGCTTTGAGGCTCTTCTCTGCAACTCCGGATACAGAAACTCGTGGGCCAATTTCTCGACCATCGTGACTAAGAGCATAAAGAAACTCGTCACCATATTCGCGGAGCTTCTTGACCACACCATTCATTAGCTTCTGCTCTTTCGCCGCGTTTTCCGTTAAGCCTTCATTCTTCACCATGTCTTGATAGCATCTGTAGCCAAGCCACAGGATTTCTTTCAAGTGATGGTGCTCCAATAAGGAGTACTCTTTGAAAACATTGGCTTGGTGTGCCGCCAATGCTGCCCGTGGTGCATCACCTTCCTCAACTGCGGTGTATGCCTCTCTCAGCAAGCCGGATCGTAGGAGATTGAATTGATGCTCGATCAACCCATTTGATTGCAGTATTTTTACCGCTTCCTCTACTCCCTCGGCGGTTTCGAGATCGCAATGACTAATACAATCCAAGCCATTCAAATCGGCATCGAGCCTGCGCTCCGTATCCTTATAATGCCTAACGAGTTCTGCCTCAGAGGAAATCTTCTGCTCCAAGAAAAGTTGCTTCAAAAATCCTTGAAGCCCATACCGAGTAAACTGCATCCCAGCGGTGGGGTCTAACGACATCGTCAACTGAGGAACGTGGAATTTTTCTCCGGCTTCTACCTTTATTCCTCCGTCTTCACCTGGACGGATGAAATAGACCTCTTTGCCACAATCGGGACAAGCACGACTAGTACACCAGGTATCAAGCATGACCAATGACAACCCGCAATCCTGGCAGAACCGTGGCGCCGCTACTTTCAGCGCTTTGACATCTCCGTTGTCTTGGTTTTTGCTCTCAGACATGGCTACATATTTATTGCACTTAACGGCTGCGCTCACCCGAGCAGAAGGAGCGGTAGCGACTGGAGCGTCGGGTGCAGCGCTTGGTTATGCATTTTAGCTTAAATGCTTTACCAGTAAAGTATATAGTTCGGCTAGTTTGTTCAAATAAGTCTCATCGGCAGTAGAGAAAAACTTTGATACCTGATTTCCAATAGCTTGGAGAGCTTTGACTTGACTTGGGTCGCTAGCCATTTGGTTATGACCATTAATTACTTCATTAGTTAATTGCCCTATTTCTTCGGGACTTCTATGCACAGCTAGAACAGCACATGCAACTGTGCTCACAACCTCAAAGCTTACTTCAGCGAGTCTTGAAACATGATCGGATGCCACGAATGCGATTAGCATACAAGTATACATCTCATCATCAGTGAGCTTAGATAATGTTCTTCCGCTTCGTTTAACTGCCTCTTCCGCGATCAACTTGGAGACGGCAATTACTTCGTTAACCAATTTATCTTCACTATTTTCTAGAATATCAACAGGATAGCTGGAAAGAATTTTGTCTAGAGAATCGCGAAAACTGGCATCAGCAAACATTGATTGCATTAATTCCATATCTTTTTTTCGTTTTCTTTTTAAGAATGAAAACATATCACTCTCCTTATCTGTATTAATTCATTTTTACGCATAACGTTTGGGCTTAGTGGCGACAAAAAGTGGAGCGAGGAACGAGCGGAGCTTTTTGACGTCCACTGGAGCCCCATTGTTGGGCATAATTCTGTGCTGGCCTGTGTCCATAACTCAAAATTCTCCACTTCCCTGAGGATTCAACTTTTTTGAGGCGGAAGGCTTGATCCGATTTCCTTTCAGCTTGCACCATGACTTTGCCACCAAATTTCTGAGGCGGAAGGTTCAATTCGGCTTCCTTGCCGCCTGCACCATTATTCACACCCAAAAGCCTATCATTTCCCTGTAGGCACGTGCAGCCAACTTCTGCAATGGCGACGAAGCCGCATCCTGCCTAAGCCTTGCAAGGCGAGATGATCTTTCGACAGGGACAGACCCTATTAACCACCTATCCACCATGATGCCGAATAGTCTGGGCACCAAGCCTCTCCGACTCTACCCGATTTAAACTTAATTCTTTGTTGCCGTGCACGGCTTATTCTATGGCGATGCCTTGGTTGCCCAACGTCGTAAATAACCTGTCATTTTGAGAGCGCTAGCGAACAAAATGTCAGGTTGATTTACCTTGTTATACCATGATATTAGTTATCTCTTGGCTTTAGAAGATAAAACCTCGATAGAGAAAAGACAACTTCTACATTACTATTTAATGAATATTTACTTTTAAGTTTGTTGGCTAACTTATTTATCTCTGCTTCTATATTAGATTTTAATATATCTAGATCATTAATATTTTGCTCTTTGGCTTGTAGGGCTTGCGATAATGCTACACCACTCCATTCTATATTTAGCCTTTTAATAAATTTTTTATATTCATCTGATTCATAGGGCTTCTTTTCATATGGCTCATTAAGAAATTGAATCGAAATTACTAAATTAAATAATCCCTCACCCTTGATTTGAATTGGGGCTATTACACTATCAGTGCTATAAGGATTATCATAACTTCCAAACCCTGCATATGCATTTGATACAGATAGCAATACCATCAACAATAAAATACAAAGGTACTTGTGCATTCACTTCTCCTTTTTCTTTTTGGTATAACGCCAGCCGTAACCGGCGTATTTATAGTGAGCGCAGCGAACGAAAAATACGTCCGAGTTTACGGCATTGTTAGAGGTTTTTACTCTGGGACAGTTTTTCGTCGCCATGGCTGGCTTTTTGCTCCTGTAGCTGATTTGATGTGCAAGCATATATGATTGTCCGTTTCAACAGCAGTGCGCACAATTTCTTTGGTATAGAGCTTTAAATCAAGAATAGGTATGTATTCGGCATCACGTCCTCGATGCGCAATTTCGCCCCTGATTGATACGATATGATTAACTCGATCCGGGCCGACATGCCAAGCGGATGAAATACCGTCGGTACCGATAAAATGCTTGGCATATAACTCAAGTACATGACTTTTTGGTGTATTAATACTTGATGCTTCTTTTCTAGCGTAGTGGAGTAAGAGTTCTTTCCAACCTTCCCCTGCCAATTCAAGAGGTTTTAGCTCATGTGAGTCAGCTTTAACTTGAGAGCTTAATTTTTTCTGAACAGAAGGTGGTAATTGCGAAGGGGTATCTAACGCTCCAGTTATATGCCGCACAGCTTCCGTAACAATATCTTCAAAGTATACTTCCCACGCAGCACAAAGCATAACCACTCCGCTACGGGTGATATGGCCAAGTGATCGGCGGCCTAAACCACCCGGATTTAGTTTGCTGTGCGCTTCAGCAAGCTTATGGACATCAGAGATGTTCCTATAGAACTTGGTGAGCGACTGTGACGCCATGTACGTCCTTTGTAACCTCTAACGTTTAGCTAACCGGCGCTAACACTGAGCTTGAAAGCCAGGTGAGCCTTCTACGAAGCGCGAAAATCAAGCGCCGCTGAGGACGCGCAGCGTCCGTGTTGAGCTTTTTGTTAGGCAAATTACTTGCCACTGTGCATACTCTCTATCTCAGTACGAGAAAGACTTTTTTGAATTCTTGTAATTTCAGTTATGGCGCCAGAGAACATGCCAAAGTGGCCTCGCTTGCCTGCTAAGTACCTGCCTTCAATTATTGCATATTCCTTATTAAAATAAGGTTGTTTAATGCCTGACCTATCAATCCATATTGAATTCTCTAATATCATTTGATCATAATCTTCTTTATGAAGATAAAGTGCATTGCCTTCGAATTCAAGATTTAGAAAGCCAGTTACTCTGACTAATTTATTGTGATAATCACCTGGAGACGAAAGAAGCTGTAATGTTGATACGCAATATACTGTGGTTTCATTCTTAATTGATATTGGGCATTTATATAAATCATTTGCATATGGTTGTTGATAAATGCACAACAAGATTCCGATCATTAATGACTTTATAATATTCACGATCATTCTCTAATTTTTGACATGCCTAACGTCTTGGCTCAGTGGCGGCAAAAAGTGGAGCGAGGAACGAGCGGAGCTTTTTGGCGTCCACTGCAGCCACTTGTTAGCTGCTTGCTTTACCATGGTATTAAAATTGTGTGGCCATCCCTCGCCCCTCTCCTGCTGAATTTGGTAACCAACTATCCCGCTTCAGCGCATGATAGACTTTGATCTACCACCTATTTTGGATAGCTACCAACTCTGCCCCGCTTCAGCGGCTGGTGCCTTTGGCACGCCACCTGTTTTGGACGGCTACCAACTCTCCCCGCTTCAGCGGCTGATTTTCCTTCGATACGCCACCTGTTTTGAATGGCTACCAACTTTCTCCGCTTCAGCGGCTGTTATGCCTTTTGATGCTCCACCTGTTCAGGATGGCACTTTCTGCCCCGCTTCAGCGCGGCACGAGCTTTGACTCTACACCCGCTTGGGTTTTGCGACTTACTTTATCAACATAATCGCATGAAAAATTCTTGGCTTAAATTGACTACATTTCGGCTGACTAATGCACGTATTCCTTCACCACTAAAAATTAGTCTTACAGCTAACGCCAAGCTAACCTGACCAGGATGGGATGATTGTTTTTGGTAAGCTGAAAGCATCCAAAAACGAGCAGCGCATTCTGGGTCAGGTTGAGCGACTTGTTAGCAGCGCTTCGTAATTTCAATAATTTCTTTCTTTATTTTTTTGTATGAATTAGGCAGGTTTCTATTATCCAATCGTTCTAATACATAGAGCATTGAGTCAATAGCCTTAATTGTTTTCTTGCGCTCTTCTAACAAAAACTTTCGATTACTTTGCTCTTCCGTCAGCCCCAAATATTGGGACATCAATTCAACAGCTTTGTCAGAGCATAATAAATCCATTTCTAGATTATAATTCATACATATTAACTTATACCTCAAAAGAAGATCCATAGCCGCCGTATGATTGCTATTTAGTTTAGATAAAATCTGATCTCGTGCTCTTTGTGTTTCAATAAGTTCTTCGAGGAGATTATTGTTCTTATACTCTGCCCTGTACTTGGGAAGGCCTTGAACATTTCTACTTAAATCCAATTTATCATTCAGGTATGGTAGGAAGTAGTCTTTATCAAGAATTGCAAGGTATGGTATACCCAAGTCTCTAACTATATACAATGGATAAGCAAGATTTTTAACACCATCTATGTTTATTATACTTATCCCATACAAATCTAAGTTGATTGACTCCCTTCTAGCCAAATGCTTAATGACCTCAGCATCGTTTTTACTTTCTACCAATATCACATAGTTTGCATAAAAAAAGTCACTATTACGATACAAATGAAACTGATAGTATTTGAATTCTTCGAGCCCATGATCATGAAAGAATGTATCGTTAAGTTTAAACAACTTTGACTTAAACCCTCTTCTATCATCCGGTATTTTCCTAACGAGTGAAATTCTCTCATGTTCAATATTGTCGATAATTACGGTTGAATGAGTCGTTATTACTATTTGAGCAATTCCACTTTTCTCTGAGTCCTCAATTATTGAGTTTATTAATTCTCTCTGTGCTTGTGGATGAAGATTAGTTTCTGGTTCCTCAAGCCCTAAAACTATATTTCTATGCCTTAGATTTGCTAACACCCGGTGAAATGCAATAATTGTTAAGCTTTGAAGCCCTGTCCCACAATCATCCAGATGATGGTTGACGCCAAGTTCATTAACATGCATTTGAATTCCATTTATAAAGGACAAAAAATTAGCATGTCTGTCAAAATTTAGTGAGAAGTTGAATTTATGCCGAAGAGAGTAATAGCTCTCAACATCTCTTGATATTTTCTTAAGCGCACCTGACTCCAAGTAATTTGCAGCACTTTTAAATTTTGGAGTAAGTGTGTCTCTCTTTTTAGTCTCAATTTTAAGATATTCTTCTATAAGCTCTTTTATCAATGTATTTTCTTCCCACCGTAGCTGTTCTGGGCTTCTGTTTGGTGGGATGTAAACAAATGCAATCTTCTTTTTAATGTCATCTATTAAGCCATCAGGAGCGACAGAATATGCATTATTATTTTTGTATTTGTATGTGATTTTATTTTTATTTGTAAAGCTAAACTGAACTTCCAGTTCATTATTTTTAGAATATCTATCTAGATTATCAGTACCTGAAACATCAGAGAAGCCTAATGTTATTCTTGGGGTAGAGTTGTTTGTGTAACTATGCTTTCCTTGATAGAAATATTCAATTTCCGTTTCTGGATTAAAAAATGCGTTCATTGCTCTTATGACAGCAGATTTACCACTGTTATTTTGGCCAACAATGGCATTTACAGAATTAAATGTAATGCGGCATTGATCAATTGATCTGAATTTTTTTACCTCTATATAATCGATCTTCAAATTTCTATCCTTGGCTGCCCACCTTAATTCTCAGCTGCTAACGTCTTGGCTCAGTGGCGGCAAAAAGTGGAGCGAGGAACGAGCGGAGCTTTTTGGCGTCCACTGCAGCCACTTGTTAGCTGCTTTCTTTGCCATGATATTGAAATTGTGTGGCCATCCCTCGCCCTTCTCCTGCTGAATTTGGCAACCAGTTATCCCGCTTCAGCGTATGACAGACTTTGATCTGCCACCTATTTTGGATGGCGACCAACTCTGGCCGCATCAGCGGCTGATGTGCTTTTGATGTTGCCACCTGTTTGGATGGCTACCAACTCTGCCCCGCATCAGCGGCTGAGTTGCCTTCGATGCACCACCTGTTTTGGATGGCTATCAACTTTCCCGCTTCAGCGCGGTACGGACTTTGACTCTACACCCGTTTGGATTTGGCAACCAATTTTCTCGCATAAGCGCGTGACAAATTATGGACTTGAATTGACTGAGCTTGGGGTGCCTGATGCGTTTGTTCATCGATCATCAATATTTGTCTTTCAGCTAACGTTTGGGCTTAGTGGCGACAAAAAGTGGAGCGAGGCACGAGCGGAGCTTTTTGACGTCCACTGGAGCCCCATTGTTGGGCATAATTCTGTGCTGGCCTGTATCCATGACTCTAAATACTCTACTTCCCTGAGGATTCGACTTTTCTGAGGCGGAAGGCTTGATTCGCTTTCCTTGCAGCCTGCACCATGCCTTTGCCACCAAATTTTCTGTGGCGAAAGGTTTAATTCGACTTTCTTGCAGCCTGCACCATTATTCACACCCAAAAGCCTATCATTTTCCTGTAGGCACGTGCAGCCAACTTCTACAATGGCGACGAAGCCGCATCTAGCCTGAGCCTTGCGAGGCGAGATGATCTTTCGACAGGGACAGACCCTATTAACCACCTATCCGCCATGATGCCGAATAGTCTGGGCACCAAGCCTCTCCAACTCTACCCGATTTAAACTTAATCCTCTGTTGCCTTGCACGGCTTATTCTATGGCGATGCCTTGGTTGCCCAACGACAGAGCTCACCGGACCGGCGAAGCGGGGGCCATTTTGTGCAAGAATGGAGCGCAGCGGAATGGCACAAAATGGACGCCGCTTTGCCGGGTCCGAGTGAAGCGCATTGTTAGGCGAATCTACCCGAATGGCTATGCAATCTCTCCTTCATGCCACCCCAATCAACACTCTTTAGTAAAATCATTATTTTCCTTAGCGATCAGCTTTACTCTGATACTGATGGTTTTCAAAAGCTCCATATACTTATCATTAGTCATTGACGGCCATGCAAGCTTCAATATCTTCATTAACCGTTGCTCATTTTCGATAACACTTTTTGCAGCCAGGCATTGTTTCTTGCCAATATATTTTGATTTACCTAGCCCTTCAATATCCAGCCTAATACCCTTTTTATCACCGATTAAATTGATAGATGAGTAATCAAATTTAGTATCCCCTATATGCTCCCCTTTGTAGTCACGCCCCATAAGCATTAGGACAAGATTTGCTCTGGCAATCCCCAAATCGAACATTGAAACGTTTTGACTCTTTAATTCATCGACAACCGATCCTTTTCCTGCATATATTTGCGATGAAACAATCACTGACAAAACAAGTACGACCAATCTCAGCATCCCAATACCTCCAGTTACAATTAATCTAACACAATATTATGCATTGCCTAACGTGCAGCTCACGGGCGTGCGTCAGCACGTCCCGTGTAGCTGATTGTTATAACTATATTTATTTGATGCTGTACTGGGTACAATTGAGTACTTGCTTGACAGCTTAATGTTTGCATTCTATTCGCTATTACCCAATAAATGAAGTTACTTCCAGTGCTTTTTTATAACCATGTATCTTTAACTCTAAGATCTTTATTAGCTGATGAGACAACTGTTTTTAGGCATTTTTCTGCTACAGATAGATTGCTATCTAAATACTCAAAGTAAGTATGATGATCTATATTTTTTAGATCAACAAATTCCTTTAAAGCTTGATTTACTTCATTAGAAAATAGAAATACACCGCTGTCTGAAGCCTTCCTGATTTTATGATAACTTTCATCCCAGAATTTATCTAACTCAGCTTCGTATTCTTTACTTAGCTCTCGATTCTCCATTTCTGCCTTATATTTCCGATTATAGTAGTGCGTTAAATCTAACAGTGCTTCAATTACAGATTGATATGCTACAACTCTCAGTTCCCACCATTTTTTATTGCGGTGTTCACGAGTTGCAATATAGGCCGAAAATAAACCGGCAATAAGGCCAACTATTCCTAACTTTAGTAATTCAAGAAATGTATCCATGTTCATTTTTGGTTATAACGTCTCACATCACCGGCAGAAAAAGCAGAGCGAGGAACGAGCGCAGCTTTTTTCTGTCCGAGTGCATGTGATTGTTATGCTTTCATAGTTTCTAATTAGCCCATTTTCTTATAGCAGCAACAATACTTTCTGTATTCCATCTTACATCTTCTTTCGACCTAGAATAAACTACTTGAGATATTCTTTCTTGCCCTCTTGGTATGACACCCACAATTGGAATATCGTTTTTTATTGCCGTATCTAATTCCCATTCAATCCAATCGCTGTGAGAAGCATAAATTCCTGCAATACCCAATACAATATTGGCATTTCTGATTTTTTCACGCAATCTTGTTTTGATGTATTCCGCGTTTTCAGAATCAATTGGTTCATCAGGTGAGGCTTCTTCAAATTCAACATCAAAATAGCCTCTATTATTAAGAAGTGTTCGTAATTTTTTTAAATCGTCAATATGTACCCAAGAATGACTAATGAATACATTATAGGTTTTTGCCATAACAATTCCTCCTATTTATTTAATTTAATAATGTGCTTCTTTGATGATTCATATGTCTCTCTCTCCCAATCGGCTTCAAGTTTCGAATAGAATAATTTTTCATATTCTTCGCGCTCTTTTCCTAGAGCAAGCAAACAAATCGAATATGTAGCATAAATCCATTTTAAATCATTCCTTTGTTCAAAATTATCCTGCTCTAACATTTCTTCTATAAGAAAAATTATTTTCTCACGAGTTTTTTTTGCTTCAACTTTGTAATATATTTTTTCATCATCATTGCTTTCTGATAACGCCTTAAAATCTAAACATAGTGCATAATTCTCACCTGTGTAATAATCATTATTTATTTGAAACCCTTTGCGATAATAATCAATAGCACGGTTTAAATATTCCACGTCTTTATCTAATAACCACAACCTTTTATAAATTGCTCCAGTTAACCCCAATGTTTCAGGATCGTTTGTGCTATCGGGTTCAAGTTTGAAAATAATATTGAGAGCGTCCTGCAATGCTGTTCGTTCGGAAGGCTCTTTACTCTTATAGGTTGAAAGAGCATATTGCTGAATAAAATAAGGTTCGTTTTCAACTTTGTTAAGTGCTTTTAACCAAAATTTCTTTGCTTCAATAAAATTACTTGAAGCCATTTCATTTTTTGCTTTTTCAACAATTGCAAAGATATGTTTCTCCTTGTCTGCTAATTCTTGTATTATGTAATTGAATTCTTCTCTGGGTAAAACATATGGTTTAATTGAAGAAATATATTGAAAAAATGGACTATCTGTTTCTTCATTATTTACTACACTTTCAATTAATAATTTTAAGTCTTTTACACATCTTTGTGCCTCTGTCGCCCCAATATCATCTCCCATATGTTCATAGTGGAAAATCTTGTTGTGATTCAAATCGAATGGAATTGAATCGTGAGTCTCTTTTATAATAATTGTTGAAAATGGTCGAGCAGCATGCCTAACTCCTAATTCATAAATAGCGTTGGGATTGTAAGTAGTTATATCTGCAATTACTAATTCTGCCTGAAGCAAAAGTGCATACATATTTTTATCTATTAACCCAGAATCTTGAATTTCATCACCTCTAACACAGTCCAAGCCAGATTCTTCAACTGCTGGCTTTATTATATTCAAATAGGTTTTATCCAGGTCATAAGTTTCACCAGAATATATATCGGTTTTTTTTCCATATCCCATTATCACAAAGCATAGTTTTTTCATAAATTATTTCCTTAAATTTAATGCATAACGTTTGGGCTTAGTGGCGACAAAAAGCGGAGCGAGGAACGAGCGGAGCTTTTTGCCGTCCACTGGAGCCCCATTGTTGGGCATATTTCTGTGCTGGCCTGTGTCCATGACTCAAAATACTCTATTTCCCTGAGGATTCGACTTTTCTGAGGCGGGAGGCTTGATCCGATTTCCTTTCAGCCTGCACCATGACTTTGCCACCAAATTTTCTGAGGCGGAAGGTTCAATGCGATTTCCTTGCCGCCTGCACCATTATTCACAGCCAAAAGCTTATCCTTTCCCTGTATGCCCTTGCAGCCAACTTCTGCAATAGCGACGAAGCCGCATCCGGCCTGAGCCTTGCAGGGTGAGATGATCTTTCGTTAAGGCACCAACCAAATTGCCCAACTCTCTGCCATGATCCCGAATAGTCTGGGCTCCAAGCCTCTCCGGCCCTACCCGATTTAAACTTAATTCCCTGTTGCCGTGCACGGCTTATTCTATGGCGATGCCTTGGTTGCCCAACGTCTTGGCTCAGTGGCGGCAAAAAGTGGAGCGAGGAACGAGCGGAGCTTTTTGGCGTCCACTGCAGCCACTTGTTAGCTGCTTGCTTTGCCATGGTATTGAAATTGTGTGGCCATCCCTCGCCCCTCTCCTGCTGAATTTGGCAACCAGCTATCCCGCTTCAACGCATGATAGACTTTGATCTACCACCTATTTTGGATGGCTACCAACTCTGCCCCGCTTCAGCGGCTGGGCCTTTGGCGCGCCACCTGTTTTGGACGGCTACCAACTCTCCCCGCATCAGCGGCTGATGTGCTTTTGATGTTGCCACCTGTTTTGAATGGCTACCAACTTTCTCCGCTTCAGCGGCTGTTGTGCCTTTTGATGCTCCACCTGTTCAGGATGGCACTTTCTGCCCCGCTTCAGCGCGGCACGAGCTTTGACTCTACACCCGCTTGGGTTTTGCGACTTACTTTATCAACATAATCGCATGAAAAATTCTTGGCTTAAATTGACTACATTTCGGCTGACTAATGCACGTGTTCCTTCACCACTAAAAATTTGTCTTACAGCTAACGTTTGGGCTTAGTGGCAGCAAAAAGTGGAGCGAGGAACGAGCGGAGCTTTTTGACGTCCACTGCAGCCCATTGTTGGGCATAATTCTATGCTGGCCTGTGTCCATGACTCAAAATACTCCACTTCCCTGAAGATTCGACTTTTCTGAGGCAGAAGGCTTGATGCGATTTCCTTCCAGCCTGCACCATGACTTTGCCACCAAATTTTCTGTGGCGGAAGGTTCAATTCGATTTCCTTGCAGCCTGCACCCTTATTCACACCCAAAAGCCTATCATTTCCCTGTAGGCACGTGCAGACAACTTCTGCACTAACAACGAAGCCGCATCCTGCCTGAGCCTTGCAAAGCGAGATGATCTTTCGACAGGGACCGACCCTATTAACCACCTATCCTCCATGATGCCGAATAGTTTGGGCTCCAGGCCTCTCCGACTCTACCCATTTAAGCTTAATTCCCTGTTGCCTTGCACAGCTTATTCTATGGTGATGCCTTGGTTGCCCAACGTTTTGCATGAGTTGCGCGGGGATAAACCACTAAACTTGTTTTAAGCAATGTGTTTAAAATAACCAGCGAACTAAAAAGAGCCAAAGAACCCCGCGTCAATTCGATGCTTTTGTTAGGGTTTTTCATTGCACTCACCTAAACGCTTAGACAATATTTGGTTATACTCTTTTGCCCAGGCCTCCAGTAGCTTTATTTTTTTATAATTTTCTTTTCCAAATAACTCTTCGCACGACCCCCATATAAGTTTTGCACGGTGGATTGGTGGGCCTCCCATATAACCAGGGACCATTTCAAAACAACTAGGCACCTTAATTAAGCTCTTATCACCTCGAGCCAAGGCATTTTCTACCGCCTTATCTGGAGAGACAGCAAGAATAGTTTCTAGTGGCTCTGCTGACGATACCGCAAATGAGGCGAGTAACAGAAGAAGCAATATGATTCCTAGTTTGCACATGCTTTCTTTCATTTTGAACCCTAACGACATGCATCACCGGCAGAAAAAAGCAGAGCGAGGAACGAGCGGCGCTTTTTGCTGTCCGTGTGAATGTGATTGTTAGCTGTATGTTGCACGATCTTCAGACTGCTCGTTTATAGAACACAAAGATGCTTCGCATGAATTAATGAATATTATCGCCGATTCACACCAGCTCTGTATTGAAAAGAAAAACTCCCACGGAGTCTGCTTCTTACCCATCAATGTTCCAGCCAACGTTAAATCACCGCCCCACCATTTAAAATTACCTTTATATTTTCTTGATCCAACCGTATCTATTCTAAATATTTTGGCATGTATTATTTTGTTGCAAACCCAAAAAAGATCACGCTCTTTCTTTTTAGAGAAAGCATGCTGCCCAGCTCCGTAACACATAATGTTTTTATCATTTACGTATGATATACCTCTTTCTTGCAGCATTTCCGCGGCATTTCTCAACTTAACGGCAAGTTCGATTGCATAATTACTCACAATTGACTTTGTAAAGTGATGGTAGTCTAAATCGGAATAATGCCTCTGGAGTTCACTCTCTCCGATAAAATAACGCACCGAAAACAATTCGCCTGACAAGGCTAGATTATTAAGTATAAATAATTTCTCTTTTAAGCTTCCAATATCCACAAAGTGAGATATATAATCCCCCTATTTATTAACAGCTAACGTTTGGGCTTAGTGGCGATAAAAAGTGTAGCGAGGCACGAGCGGAGCTTTTTGACGTCCACTGGAGCCCCATTGTTGGACATAATTCTGTGCTGGCCTGTATCCATGACTCAAAATACTCTACTTCCCTGAGGATTCGACTTTTCTAAGGCGGAAGGCTTGATCCGCTTTCCTTTCAGCCTGCACTATGCCTTTGCCACCATTTTCTGAGGCGGAAGGTTCAATTCGACTTCCTTGCAGTCTGCACCATTATTCACACCCAAAAGCCTATCCTTTTCCAGTAGGCACGTGCAGCCAACTTCTGCAATGGCGACGAAGCCGCATCCGGTCTGAGCCTTGCAGGGCGAGATGATCTTTCGTTAAGGCACCAACCAAATTGCCCAACTCTCTGCCATGATGCCGAATAGTCTGAGCTCCAAGCCTCTCCGGCCCTACCCGATTTAAACTTAATTCTTTGTTGCCGTGCACGGCTTATTCTATGGCGATGCCTTGGTTGCCCAACGTTTGGGCTTAGTGGCGACAAAAAGTGGAGCGAGGAACGAGCGGAGCTTTTTGACGTCCACTGGAGCCCCATTGTTGGGCATAATTCTGTGCTGGCCTGTGTCCATAACTCAAAATTCTCCACTTCCCTGAGGATTCGACTTTTCTGAGGCGGAAGGCTTGATTCGATTTTCTTTCAGCCTGCACCATGACTTTGCCACCAAATTTTCTGAGCCGGAAGATTCAATTCGAATTCCTTGCAGCCTGCACCATTATTCACAACCAAAAGCCTATCATTTCCCAGTAGGCACGTGCAGCCAACTTCTGCAATGGCGACGAAGCCGCATCCGGCCTGAGCCTTGCAAGGCGAGATGATCTTTCGACAGGGACAAACCCTATTAACCACCTATCCGCCATGATGCCGAATAGTCTGGGCTCCAAGCCTCTCCGACTCTACCCGATTTAAACTTAATTCTTTGTTGCCGTGCACGGCTTATTCTATGGCGATGCCTTGGTTGCCCAACGTCTTGGCTCAGTGGCGGCAAAAAGTGGAGCGAGGAACGAGCGGAGCTTTTTGGCGTCCACTGCAGCCACTTGTTAGCTGCTTTCTTTGCCATGATATTGAAATTGTGTGGCCATCCCTCGCCCTTCTCCTGCTGAATTTGGCAACCAGTTATCCCGCTTCAGCGCATGACAGACTTTGATCTGCCACCTATTTTGGATGGCGACCAACTCTGGCCGCATCAGCGGCTGAGTTGCCTTCGATGCACCACCTGTTTTGGATGGCTATCAACTTTCCCGCTTCAGCGTGGTACGGACTTTGACTCTACACCCGTTTGGATTTGGCAACCAATTTTCTCGCATAAGCGCGTGACAAATTATGGACTTGAATTGACTGAGCTTGGGGTGCCTGATGCGCTTGTTCATCGATCATCAATAATTTGTCTTTCAGCTAACGTTTTACTAACCGGCGCTGACACTGAACCTAGAAATCATGACAGCCTTAAATCGAAGTGCAAAATTTAAACGCCGCTGAGGACGCGAAGCGTCCGAGTTGAGTAATTTGTTAGAAGACATTTCAGCTACGCCCTCAACCGTTTAATTAATAGAATTACTCCTTTAGATTTTAGTAAAATTGTAAGCGCAAAAGCTATTTCTACTATAGTGCCTACAATATGGCCCCAATCTTCAGGACTAATTCTGAATGATGTTATAACCCCAGCGTTTTCTTTGTTTGTAAAATAAACATATGTAAAATTGAAAGCCAGATCAGATAATGCAAAAAACAACAAGATAAGGCCAAGTATAGTAACCGCTATTCGTTCAATCTCTTCAGCCGCCCTATTTGATTCTGATGATTCTATACTTTTATCGAATACTCTATTTGTAATAGTTCCTGGAAATGACCACATTAATAACCCGATAATAACAGGGGCGATTAATGGAAATATTACCCACATAGCAAATTTAGCCAACGTATCTTGGCCTTGATGCAAAAATGAATTTATATGTCCAGGTATCGCTGTAACTGCAAAAACAACTATGACGATTCCAGAGACTTTAATAAGAAGATTAGATAACTGTCGGTAGTCCATATATTTCCTTTTTCCTTCTAACGCTTGGGCTCACCGGAAGGCAAAAGCGGAGTGGCTTGGAGTGTAGCGGAAAGCCGCGTAGCTTTTGACTGTCCGGTGTAGCCCATTGTTATGCGCTTGTGTTTAAATTTTGCATAAGAGCCTGATTTCGTGATGAGCGTTCTTTTTGTAATTTTTCAATATCTTTGATCTTTTGCTCCATAAATTGAATTGGATTCCACTCATCTTTGCCGGGTGTTGCTTGTGCAGGTAAATTTCCTATGGTTCTGAGCTTCGTAGCTAGTTTATATGCTTTTAACCCCAGTGTTGCATATTGCAATTGACGCTCTTCAAACCCCTCTTCGTAATCTGGAGGCGATGCCGCATATTCAAAGGCACCAGATATTTTATGATTTGCCGATTGTATTTGGTTAGGGAAGTTAAGCACCTCATACATGATTTCGGCTTTTAGCGATTTCCACTCTACTTCGACTGAAAGAGGGTCAAAATCTGGCGTTTTAGTTTGTATTGACCGATATCCATCTTTATCTGGTTGACCATAACAAAGACCATCATCAGCTATCACATCAGCACAACCGTTTACGAATGTATCAAGAATGCACGAAATACGAATAGCCAAATATTCTAGTTCTTTTTTGTTCGTACCTTTCTTAAACCACCATTCTTTAATGGCATTGAGAAAAACACCAAGAACCACACCGATTAGTACATAAGCTGTTTTATCCATAAGGGCTCATTTCTTATATCGCATAACGACAAGAATAAGCCGCCCATAAAAGCGCGCCAGCGCTTTTATGGGTCGGTCTTAATTCAATTGTTAGCTGTCCTTTACTTACCAATCTGTACTAACCGGTGATTTAATACAAGACACGATTTCTTTTGTAAGAGAATTTAGACCATTAACTGCCGTTTCTACTAAAGAACTACCCCAATGTCCTTTCTTTGGTAGCTTCTTATATTCGTCTGGACTACCGTAACCAACATCTTTTTGCAAATACATTATTTCAGTATGTGCAATTTTAAACTTATTATCTTTTGCATAGAGATTAATTGTGGATTGGACAGAATACTGAATCATATCTGCCTTAATGTTGATACGACTATTTGCGAATATTATGCCGGATTCTTTATCTATAAACTTAACCACCTCTCCTTGCGGAATCACTGTTGTTGACTCCCGTCTTTTACCCACGCCAAATAGGCCAGACACTCCACTTGAAGTGCCTATTAGTACAACAGAATCATTTTTGACGTGTTTTATGATGCATATTTTTGCCTGCTGAATTATTGATTGCTTATTTGATTCAATTGTATGGATGCTATCTTCTGTCTTTTCAATATATTTATTATCCTCGGCAAATAGCGAATTAGAAATGATTAGCAATAAAATACCTCCGACCATGATGGCTGTATAATTTTTCATAATGACTCCTTTATTATTTCAGCTAACGCTGCAAATCACCGGCGGCAAAAAGCATAGCGACGAAGGAGCGGCGCTTTTTGCCGTCCGAGTGCATTTGCCTTGTTATGCTTATTGGTCAATTTTATATCTGATAGAGTGTTCCACATCTCGATGACCTATAACAATATAGCCTGCAAGAATTACATGATTCACATTTTTTCTCTCTTCGCTCCCATCATTAAAACTCAACTCTTCACCTCTATTTCTGAGCTCATGAAATTCTTTTCTATCAGATATATAATATCCATCCCCTTTTAATAGAAGCATTCCATCCGTCCTTACTTCGTCTCTTGTATCTGCGCACTCAAAACTGATTTCAAATTCGATGTATATCTTATCTGGATCTTCAGTTACAAAAGGTGAAATATTTACAGTGGCTTCAGATGATATAGAAAACCCATTGCGATCAAGAATGGAATTCATTGAATCCGCAATTGTTTTAGTAAAACAAGAAACCAAAGCATCATTGTCAATATTTACATCTGTCTTTAACTCCTCTAATAACCCAGACAATGATGGGTATATTCGTATTTCTTTTGGAAATGAATCTGCTTCCTCTCTGAGGTTGCCTGCAAGACCATTTTTATAATTTCTATCACGAAAAAACGCTTTATCCTCTGTTACCAAATATACATCGTCTTCATTAAGCAGACTCATGCAATCTGCCCAAATAACTCCGTCCTTAAACTGCTGATTCTTGTCACTTGGAGGCTTTTTATCATTTATTTTATTTAGAGATGACCTCGCGCTTTCTAATGTAAAAGGAATCTCATGTAATTCAACCTTCACTTCATCAAATAAACCTTTCGCCTTCGTTCTAATATCATTCTCACTTGGAAGTACGACCTCTTTTAATTGACCAAAAACCGTAAGAAGTTGTCTATGGTTTTTCTGAATGTCATTAGAATACGCAACAAGAGAGTTAAAAAGATTCCGTTCTACTTCCTCCTTTACTATTTCCGGCAACACTAACTTGGCTTGCTTTTGCTTTATGTAAAACCTGGTTGCAGCTCCTTTGGCTGTATTAAGCCCCAGCTCAGACAACCATATATTACTGTCTAACACTATGTACATTGATGCGCCTTACTTATTACGAGCATAACGCCTTGCTCAGCGGCAGTTTAAAGTGGCACGTTTTTGCGAATGCAAAAAAAGTGACGCTTTAAACTGTCCGCTGGAGCTATTTGTTAGCAATTTTTTATTGATACCCTTGCCAGTACTCTTCAATTAACCACAAAGGTTCTTCATTCATGTGCTCTTTGATGTACTTTATAACACTTTCGTATTCTTCTGATGAAAACTTAGACCATTTTGCTTTTTCAGCTTTTCTCCACTCTGTCTTATACCCACCAATATTATTCAACCTAAGTGATTTTAATAACACAGCATCAATAGGAGGATGCAAAGCAATTACATTTTGATGAGAGTTGTAGCCCCCGCACACAAAAATAGTTTTTAAATACATATTTATTAGTTTTGCAGCTACACCATGGGTAAATAGTAAGCCCATTTTTTTAGCTTCGGAAATAATTGAAAGCCGCCATTCTCTATGCTTTTCATCGATTTCATTTGATGTTGGTAATTTATCGGGATCATTTACCAAAGAAATCATACCTATTTTCTCTAGCAACATTTTCCCCTGTAAAACAGTGAAGCGACAACCTTTAACACTTGATGCTCTGCTAGCAGCCCAAGAAGCGTATCTGTGCTTATGTTCTTCGATTAAATATGGCACACGATTCCTATTGATTGCTAACGTCGCGCATAAGCGGGATTTTTAAGCCACAGAGCGCAGCGGCGTGGCTTAAAAATGTCCGACTTAATGCGCCTTGTTATGTACATTGTTATCGATACCATTCCCAGTTTTTCCTACAAATAGAGGCTAATTTTTTAACGTTTAGAAATGGATTTGTTGTGGCTTTGGGTTTTGATAAATAAACTGTTGTATTAAACTCCCCCCAACCCTTAGGTAATACTTCTTGTGACTTTCCCCATTCAGTAGGGGGAGCGATAGCAGCCTCTTTTACATCTTTTATTTCGGCAAACTTTATAGCTTTGCAAATTGCATATTCTCGAAGAATAGGAAATGGTGCAATTGCTTTAAGTTGAAATGTATTTTCTTTTATCTGATGGTATTCAGCACTCATAGAACGTTGAGGATCTTTTGGAGTGGATACGCACCCTGATATTGTTAAAACTAGAATTGTAATTATTTTCTTTTTCATTTTTATCCTTGTACATAACGACCAGCTCACGGGATTTTGCGAAGCGCAGCGTAACAAAATTCCGGTGCAGCGCCTTGTTATGCATTTTTACGCCAATTCCCATGGTAGGTCACGACGGCCATGAACTGGCTTTAGAACTCCACTGTTACGTAGCTTTTGTGCAGCCCACCTGACATCGTACTGCCAAGTATAAAGAAGATCACCTGAAGCTCTTAGTTGGGATTCATAGTTGTCCCAAATGTACTTTGAAACATCCTTGGGCCACCCTTTGCCTCCTCTAGACTTTAAACAGACAACTATCCAATCCATCATGTCTTCACGTGTTACCATTGCTAAATCACCTCTTATCTTTCTTTTCTTTCGTATGATTTTCTTGCGTGATCATTAATGTAGGCATTTAATCCGTCTCCGCTAGATGCTAATGCTTTCCTCTCTTCAATGTGTTTCTGTCCAGCGCTTCGATTGGTATAAAGATATATAGATCCATCACTGAATTGCACGCGAATATAGTCCGTGCCATTTTCATATGCTACGACCCCAGAATCACGATCTATATCGCTATATCGTTCCATTTTTATACTCCTTTCATTGTCATTTTTTGTGCATAACGCTTAGCATGAGGGGCGCAGATGTAGCGAGCGTAGCGAGAGAAATATGCGTCCCTCTCAATGCTTTTGTTATGAGCTTTCTGCATCATTACTTTGATCTATTAACGAAACTTCTTTGTTGATAAACGAAACCATAGACTTAATGCTATTGACTTCTGCCTCAGAAAATCCTTCTGATACTTCTGGCTCCTCTAGATGCTGCGATTGAATTAACACCTTAATCATATCAACATATGAAAATTCCTTTTTCTCACCATCAAAACAATTAAATACTACAATCTGATGAGCTTCATCCTTACTGAATACTAGTTTCATTTGACCCCCTAAAGTTCTTAAGGTTGTATTTTTTTACTCGCTTTTTTATTGATGCCTTTCCACCATCAGTGGTTTCAGCTATCAGATCCACAACGCCTACCCCTTCTATTTTTCCTTCCAAGGGATTAGAACGGATGGATATTTTATTGCAATCATTTCTACACATGACAATATTTTGAGCGTCTCCAAGCATCGGGATTGTCGCATTATGTGAGACAAGTATAATTTGCTTCCTGCTTTTGCATTCCTTTATGGCCTTAAGGAGTCCGTGATTTATATATCCTGTAGCAAGGTTATCCTCTGGCTGATCAATTATAAGTGGTGCATTGTCACTACCCCACCCAAGAATCAGGTCCAATATTACTGAGGTCTTCCAACCAGCACTTAAGCTATCAAAGTCCTTTCCTTCTTTAGTTATAATTCTGTATTTTTTCTTATTCATCCCTTCGAATTTTGATTTCACCCGTCTCTCAAAGTCATCATAATCGATAACCTTTGGAGATTTTTTTCTGAATCTATTTTCAAATAACGATTCTGGTGTAATTTTATCAAATGATGTCAGGCAAAAAGCAGGCTTTAGCATTTGATTTATTACTTCTAGAAATTTCTCTTTGGTTAATTCAAACTCATTATCTATGAACAGTTTGTGCCCCATAGACTCGATTTCTGTGGTAGTAATTATGATCTTGAATTTCGATATCGCATTAAGGGACTCTCTAAATACATGCTCGTTCCTAATGTACTTTCTAATCGAATCCAATAACTCCTCAAACTGCTGTCTTTTTATTGCGATTTCTCGATTCTCATGTTCTTGGGCGTTATCTATCTCTTCCTTTTTCTCGTTAATTACTTTACGAACACGATACTCAAACTTTGAAATTTTATGCGCCTCTAAAAGCTCTTCTTTTAATTTATCAACTAGTGTGCTGTCGTGTTTCACTAAAGGGTTGGACGAAAGAAATATATCAATTCTATCCAAGTCTCGAATATCTCGTATGTACTTAGCTTCTGCATATTCTATTGACTCAATAACATTATCATCCGCCAGCATAGGGCGTATAGGATTACCTTGAATTATTTCCGTGACGATCAGGTGTGATAACTTTGGAATCCTTTTTAGTGAATCCTGAAGGCTTTCAATTTCTTTTACTGATTGAACAAGCCTATTTAATTGAGAACCCAGCTCAGCTAGCCCATTTGCAATTGCCAACTTTTCATCTCTGTCAGATGGAAATACACTCTTAAGAATTGATATATCATCAATATTGTATTCATCATTTTTAGGGTCACATATTTTGCTAATATAGTTTTGATCCAAATAATGCGGATGCTGTCCGGCGGGATTATGGACAGTCATATCTCGAACGCTATACTTTGTATTTTTATAAATACTTCCTTCAATACTTCCCACAATCATTCTATATACCGAATCCACAAACAACGATTTACCACTAGAAGAGCCGCCTATCACAACATTTAACCCTGGTGTGAGACTGGCATCAATATCAATATTCTCATTATTTAGTGAAACATGTTGAATACACTCAGCCCATGAATCAGGCTTTTCGCCATACTTAAGGCGCGAGGACTCAGACAAGGAAATACGCAGCCCGTCAAATGTAGGACTTGCTAACATCCATGTAGGAATAAATTCAGATGCCTCACTTCCTGCTTTACAATTCGGATAGATAGTAGGGTTATAATTATCAGTTGCGGTAACAAGGTTGACAAAGTCCTTTATACCTAAGCGGCTAAAATAGTCGTGTGTTCTCTCCAGGCTTCTATTACTTCTCGCGGTAAAACCATCAAAATGATTGTAATAGACGCTCCTCTCAAGGGTTTTGTCAAACTGCACCCCAGATGGAATTGATATATCAAAGGTGGCGTGATTTTGACCTCCATGTGGTAGCAAAATGAACTCGAACTCATCAAATGAGTTCATTATATCTTCTAGTTTTGGGATGGTATGGTCGTTATTAGAAACAACTTTTTTAGGATATAGTTCATTAAGTTTTTCGTTCAGCTTATCAATAACAACTGATTCGATTCTGTCGAGGTTGAACAATATATGGCAATGATATGGGGAGGCGCTTTCATAGTTTCTTACATGTAATTCAACACCAAGAAGAATGTTTTCAATTTTCTGGATTGCTTCTAGGTACGCAGTTTTGTTGATGGTATTGTGATCAGTAAGAGATATTAAATAGCTGGAACCACTAGCTATTTCTTCAATTTTTGATTTCAGAGTATCAAGGTCATAAGAATCATTCAGATTCTCTGGGTTAGCTGACGTATGTATATGAAAATCAATAAAGACCGGTTCCATTCAGTTGCTCCATTGTGATGTCAGTTGTATTGCTCATAACCGCCGCCCATCAGCGGCAGCAAAAAGTGGCGCGGCTTTTGCGCAAGCAAAAGGCGTGACGCTTTTTGCTGTCCGCTGGATGGGCCTTGTTAGCTGCATTTACTTGCAAGCTCTAATTCATGCGAACAAAGACCAAGACTATGACTCTCTGTTTTGCCATTGCCTAGATCCCAATATTTCTCTACCCATGCCTGGCCATATTCATTAATCTCATAAACTTCTAAGACTTCATTTTGCATTGATTTTACATCTTCATTTTCTTCTACAGCTAAAGTCTTAATAATTGATTCATCAATATATATTACACGCACAAATGCACCAACTTTTACAAGGTTACCATTTTTATATTTTATACAATTCATTTTTTTTGTAACAACCAACTACTAGCGACATTTAATTGGTGTAAATACCATTACTCTTCACGAGCAACTACAAAATGTGGTGAATTATCAAAATAAGGTTCATTTTTATCAGAGAGATGCTCATGATCATATGCTTCTCCCATTCTTTCCATTTCTTGAGCCGCTGTTTTTAAAAATGATGCAATCATTCTTAGTTCATCAGGGCTTGCAACTAAGGTAATTTCGGCAAGTTCTGCTGGGACAATTTGCTCAATATCAAGACCTTCATCTTTATAGCCGTAGATTTTCATTGTTCTATGATTTCTCGTGCAGCTAACGACAAAGCTCAGCGGCGCGAGGTACGAGTGTCCGCTGGAGCTTATTGTTGGGCAATATCCTTATTTGCTATTCGCACGTAACTTGGCATTCTTGGATCTACGAATTTATAAACCCCTTTTGCCATGCGAGTTATGATTGATGATTCGTCATCGGACACAAGTCGGTTTAGATAATTATTCAGTTCAGATTGTAAAACACAATCACCTGTCAATTCCTGGATTTCTGAACGCCACATTGCCGCTGTAAACTCTCTTCTTCCTAGTCGAGATGCTGCAAATAACACAATACGATACATGTCTGTAGAATGGGATCTAATAGCAGCCTCATATTTCCTTGACAATGTACCTTCAGCATCTTGAACTGCTGAATTTATTGCTGTAGCCAAGTCATCCCTGCTTATAGTCGTCTTGTCTTTTGCTATTGCCTCTTCTGCGCACTTTAATGACAGCAGATGAGCAAAGTGTGGGTAACCAGAGCTAAGTTTAACAATCGATGATATGACGTTGTTTTCAAATGTTATAAATAGCTTTTTTGAGCCGCCGGTGATAATTTCCCGAATTTCTCTATCATCCATTTTCCTTAGTTTTGTTTCTTTCAGGCATCTTTGTGCCGATGGATGGGCACCGGTAAGATCCTCGCCAGTTTGTGCGATCCCGACAACGAATATTTTGAATTTTGATCCGTGGTCACTTAATAGCTTAATTAGTTCTGCCAATGAGACTTTGTCTTCTACACTGGCTATCTGGTCAGCTTCATCAATATATAGCAATCCAGAACTGTCTTTAAGTAAGTCGGCTACTTTTGATGGAGTGCATGGAGATACCATATAGTTCTTAGACTCTGTTCTATCGCTAGATACGCCCGCACTGGCGATTGGGATGCTGAGGCCTGCCTTTCCACTTTGTCTATGGCTTTTCGAATAGGAGGTTAGATTTACCTCAACACCAAGGTCCGCTAATGGTTGCTCAACTATTGATGCAAATGAGTCTTTTGAATCACAACGCTTAGTAAATAGCTTACCTTGTATGAGATTTTTAATAAGAAGCTGGGTTGATATATTAGCTAGAGAGCTCTTTCCAACTCCTCTATCACCATATAGCAGTACATGCTGGCCTGGGGTGTTTATATGCTCAATAATCTTTTTCACAACCTCCTGTCTTCCAAAAAACAAGTCGAGTGACTGAATTGGCTGATGAGGTGTAAATACCTGCCTAACTCCAGACCGTTCTATCTTAGATTCTCGAGTTAACCCAAAGAGATCCATGCGCTTTCACCTTTTCGTGATTTATGTGCCCAACGTCTTGGCTCAGTGGCGGCAAAAAGTGGAGCGAGGAACGAGCGGAGCTTTTTGGCGTCCACTGCAGCCACTTGTTAGCTGCTTGCTTTGCCATGGTATTGAAATTGTGTGGCCATCCCTCGCCCCTCTCCTGCTGAATTTGGCAACCAGCTATCCCGCTTCAACGCATGATAGACTTTGATCTACCACCTATTTTGGATGGCTACCAACTCTCCCCGCATCAGCGGCTGATGTGCTTTTGATGTTGCCACCTGTTTTGAATGGCTACCAACTTTCTCCGCTTCAGCGGCTGTTGTGCCTTTTGATGCTCCACCTGTTCAGGATGGCACTTTCTGCCCCGCTTCAGCGCGGCACGAGCTTTGACTCTACACCCGCTTGGGTTTTGCGACTTACTTTATCAACATAATCGCATGAAAAATTCTTGGCTTAAATTGACTACATTTCGGCTGACTAATGCACGTGTTCCTTCACCACTAAAAATTTGTCTTACAGCTAACGTCTTGGCTCAGTGGCGGCAAAAAGTGGAGCGAGGAACGAGCGGAGCTTTTTGCTGTCCGTGTGAATTTTGATTGTTAGAGGTGTTTTACTCTGGTAACTCAACTTTTTTTGCCTTTATGAATGCACGTTTTCCTTTTCCATAACGCTTTAGAAGGCTTGGATTCCTGAATGCTTCTATTAATGCACTGTTTAAATCATATGTAGTTGAGTCAAACCCATTTACCTCTACAGCTTTTTCAAACCCAAGAGTCGCTCCATTGGTACGCATATGAAGCAGCTCATGATAACTATTAGGGATGCTTAAATCCGTTGGTTTTTCATATGACTCTTTACATAATTCAACATTTATAGCATGAAAATTCCTGCACTTCGATGGCCTTACTTTGTATATTGAGCACTCACCATCTACTAAAAATGGACATTGCTGATTGGTGGCTAAATGCTCTTTATAAGTGAGTGGCTTAGCTTCTATTACATTTTTATTGGCTTGTTTCAGCGCTGCCTGTATCTGTTCAGGCTTGAACCGTTTTTTTACGAACTGAACTATTTTAAATATTTCAACAGGTTTGGCCTCTACTTTATAGTAACAACAGTATATACATCCTTTTCCACAAGCTATCCCATTTTGAGATTCATTTAGTGTCTTGGCAATAATTTCATCAAGTCTTTGATAAAAATTATCTAAGGACTTCATAGGTGAACTTTTTGAAAGCTCAGAAGAAGAAATATCAAACTCCTTTTTTGCTTTCATCTCAATTTCTTCCATAGCTTCATACCTCTAACGTTTGGGCTTAGTGGCGGCAAAAAGTGGAGCGAGGAACGAGCGGAGCTTTTTGACGTCCACTGGAGCCCCATTGTTGGGCATAATTCTGTGCTGGCCTGTATCCATAACTCTAAATACTCCACTTCCCTGAGGATTCGACTTTTCTGAGGCGGAAGGCTTGATTCGATTTCCTTCCAGTCTGCATCCTTATTCACACCCAAAAGCCTATCATTTCCCGATAGGCACGTGCAGCCAACTTCTACAATGGCGACGAAGCCGCATCTAGCCTGAGCCTTGCAAGGCGAGATGATCTTTCGTTAAGACACCAACCAAATTGCCCAACTCTCTACCATGATGCCGAATAGTCTGGGCTCCAAGCTTCTCCAACTCTACCCGACTTAAACTTAATTCTTTGTTGCCGTGCACGGCTTATTCTATGGCGATGCCTTGGTTGCCCAACGCCGCAAATCACCAGCAGTTTAAAGCGTTGCTTGTTTTGCGTAGGATGGAGCGCAGCGACTTACGCAAAACAAAGCAACTCTTTAAACTGTCTGAGTGAATTTGCATTGTTATGCAATTATGTTTCCGTAACGCTTCCAGCTCTTATTGTTTATAAGTTGAGATTTTCCAATAGCAAGAGATCTGCAGCCTTCAATTTCCTTAATTGTTTCTTTTATGGCAGAAAATAGCTGATCTGGGACCCAAGGATTAACCGATATCTTTTTAATGCAAGAAAGAGGTAATGAGATGTCTTTTGTTTCTTCTGATTCAGCATCTCCAGAGTAAACAGCTCGGAATTCCGACTCATCCCTGAATGCCCACCGCTTTAAAAACGGTAAATCATCTATCTCTAAATCTGGCCAACCAGTATCACCAATTGTTCTGTAATTAACCGGCCCACAGGTAATTCCCGCTTGTTGGTTGAGATGCCCAATTAACTTATCTCTGTCAAATACGACACAAACGCCATTTTCTCTAGAACAAAATACACTCCAGTGATGGTACGTCTCATTTTTCTCGGTGAAACAAAGTGCATAAACAGATGAGAGCTTCTTTCTTTTTTTATAGACCTCTAGAAAATAAGAATCATTTTTGTCGTCCCAGCTTGAAGGGTCCAGCAGGGTTAACTTCTTATTTCTCAGCATGTAAAGGACTGATGGTAGGTCAGTGTATCTTCTAATATCTTTCGAAATCATGTTGAGGTCTATCTTTATAATGCATAACGTTTGGGCTTAGTGGCGACAAAAAGTGGAGCGAGGAACGAGCGGAGCTTTTTGACGTCCACTGGAGCCCCATTGTTGGGCATAATTCTGTGCTGGCCTGTGTCCATAACTCAAAATTCTCCACTTCCCTGAGGATTCAACTTTTTTGAGGCGGAAGGCTTGATCCGATTTCCTTTCAGCTTGCACCATGACTTTGCCACCAAATTTCTGAGGCGGAAGGTTCAATTCGGCTTCCTTGCCGCCTGCACCATTATTCACACCCAAAAGCCTATCATTTCCCTGTAGGCACGTGCAGCCAACTTCTGCAATGGCGACGAAGCCGCATCCTGCCTAAGCCTTGCAAGGCGAGATGATCTTTCGACAGGGACAGACCCTATTAACCACCTATCCACCATGATGCCGAATAGTCTGGGCACCAAGCCTCTCCGACTCTACCCGATTTAAACTTAATTCTTTGTTGCCGTGCACGGCTTATTCTATGGCGATGCCTTGGTTGCCCAACGTCTTGGCTCAGTGGCGGCAAAAAGTGGAGCGAGGAACGAGCGGAGCTTTTTGGCGTCCACTGCAGCCACTTGTTAGCTGCTTGCTTTGCCATGGTATTGAAATTGTGTGGCCATCCCTCGCCCCTCTCCTGCTGAATTTGGCAACCAGCTATCCCGCTTCAACGCATGATAGACTTTGATCTACCACCTATTTTGGATGGCTACCAACTCTGCCCCGCTTCAGCGGCTGGGCCTTTGGCGCGCCACCTGTTTTGGACGGCTACCAACTCTCCCCGCATCAGCGGCTGATGTGCTTTTGATGTTGCCACCTGTTTTGAATGGCTACCAACTTTCTCCGCTTCAGCGGCTGTTGTGCCTTTTGATGCTCCACCTGTTCAGGATGGCACTTTCTGCCCCGCTTCAGCGCGGCACGAGCTTTGACTCTACACCCGCTTTGGTTTTGCGACTTACTTTATCAACATAATCGCATGAAAAATTCTTGGCTTAAATTGACTACATTTCGGCTGACTAATGCACGTGTTCCTTCACCACTAAAAATTTGTCTTACAGCTAACGTCTTGGCTCAGTGGCGGCAAAAAGTGGAGCGAGGAACGAGCGGAGCTTTTTGGCGTCCACTGCAGCCACTTGTTAGCTGCTTTCTTTGCCATGATATTGAAATTGTGTGGCCATCCCTCGCCCTTCTCCTGCTGAATTTGGCAACCAGTTATCCCGCTTCAGCGTATGACAGACTTTGATCTGCCACCTATTTTGGATGGCGACCAACTCTGGCCGCATCAGCGGCTGATGTGCTTTTGATGTTGCCACCTGTTTGGATGGCTACCAACTCTGCCCCGCATCAGCGGCTGAGTTGCCTTCGATGCACCACCTGTTTTGGATGGCTATCAACTTTCCCGCTTCAGCGCGGTACGGACTTTGACTCTACACCCGTTTGGATTTGGCAACCAATTTTCTCGCATAAGCGCGTGACAAATTATGGACTTGAATTGACTGAGCTTGGGGTGCCTGATGCGTTTGTTCATCGATCATCAATATTTGTCTTTCAGCTAACGTCTTGGCTCAGTGGCGGCAAAAAGTGGAGCGAGGTACGAGCGGAGCTTTTTGACGTCCACTGGAGCCCATTGTTGGGCACAATTCTGTGCTGGCCTGTGTCTATGATTCACAATGCTCCACCGCTCTGATGGCGTGCCGTTTCTCCAGTGGAAAGTTTGAACCGCTTTCCTTGCAGCCTGCACCATTATTCACACCCAAAAGCCTATCATTTCCCTGTAGGCACGTGCAGCCAACTTCTGCAATGGCGACGAAGCCGCATCCGGCCTGAGCCTTGCAAGGCGAGATGATCTTTCGGCAGGGACAGACCCTATTAACCACCTATCCGCCATGATGCCGAATAGTCTGGGCTCAAAACCTCTCCGACTCTACCCAACTTAAACTTAATTCTCTGTTGCCTTGCACGGCTTATTCTATGGCGATGCCTTGGTTGCCCAACGCCTTGCTCAGCGGCAATTCAAAGTGGCACGTTTTTGCGAACGCAAAACAAGTGCCGCTTTGAATTGTCCGCTGGAGCTACTTGTTAGAATGTTTTATAAGTTCCTTTTTAGGGATTCCAGCTAACTTTAAGGCTTGCTCAACTCCTCCTTTAGGGAACAGACCATTTTTATCATTGGCTTTTTCGGATAGCTTTTTATCGATGGCTTTAGTCAAAAAACTAACAGCTGGTGGGATTTGGTATTCCTCATAGTACTCCCTCAGAAAGTTAATAACCTCCCAGTGCTCGTCTGTTAACTCTAATTCATCCTCATGCGCTGTAATTTCAGCAAAACCCGGCACCCATTCATTTAAGTTTACAATATACCCATCCCTGTCCGTTTTGATATTTTTACCGCTAACATTCAATTCTCTCGTTTTTATTTTTTCTGAATTATTATCAACTGATAATACTTTGTATCCATCTATATCCTGCAGTAAGCCTTTTTTGAACAATGCTAACGCTGCGAGCAGTCCGTGATTGCTACCTTTTACCACTAACCTAATTGAACCTTCTTCAATTCTAACCAATGTAAGATCTGAGTCACTGACGATTGATTGTAAGTGTTTTATAATAGCTTCCGCTTTTGTTTTATCTACGTCGCTAACTTTACCACTTAAAACCAGAACCCATTCTTTTTCTTTGTTAACTTCCGTCTCTTCATTATTTTCTTTAACCCCAAGTTTTTCTAAAAATAGATTGACAATCTTTTCAGGGTCGTTACTGGCAGCATTCACGTAACCAATATGATTTGATAGCCCAGGTATTTCTCCTTCATACCCATCAACTCTTATTGGTAATACGTACTCGGAACCAAATGTTGAAATAGCCTTTTCAAGAGCCTGTTGTCTCTCGTAATTAGTCCACATCTTTTTTTTATAATGATCGGACAAGAATAGCATGCAATACTGGCTTTCCTTGTTGTAAATTTCTCTGAGTTTAACTGGAAGATCAGCACCCCAAAGTTCACCCTGGCAATCATTGTCATAGAATACGGAAATGCCATTCCTTTTTAATCCCTTAGCCACGGCCTCTGAAAATGCTCGATCCTCTCCAGCAAAAGATAGTGCCACTTGAAATTTTTGGCTTTGAGGTTGTGTGATTGGCTGCATGTATATCCTCCTGAGTGCTTGAAATTCTAACGTTGCAAATAACCGGATGCCAAAAGTTGCAGAGCGAAGCGACGCAGCTTTTGGCAGTCCGTGTTAATTTGCCTTGTTAGGGCTATTTACATTACTGCTATTATTATTTATTTTTGGTGCATCTGGGGCGGAACCATAACCAACAGATACCCCGCTATAGCCCCAAGTATTCCGATTGCCGCACTTCCGGCGTCTGGGTTAAGGACAGCAAGAATACTGGCAAATGTTGCAACAATAACTATGCCAGTAATCCGTACATTGAATATACCGAAACCTTCCTTCATATGGCCAAATACTCTAATAAGAGCATATACGCCAAAGCCCACTACAGCGAGAATTGCGATGCCCCTATTTATTTCAACTTCTCTTAACAACGTCAGAAATTGTTCCACGATATTTCAATACCTTATTTTTTCAAGAATACCTTCAAGCTGCTTTAATGCTGACGGTGACAAACGAATTGATTGACTCTTTTTTCCAATTTCTTGCCTATCAATCGACCCGTAAGTGTCGATTTGAAGGTAATCGCCATCTTCCGAATGTATTACAGTGTATGTCGCATTAACTTCCGTATGCTTTGACTCTCTTTCAAGAGTAATTGGATCCAATTTTCTTACTATGGCCATGTTTCCCTCTCTATTTATTGCCCTAACGCTTTAATAACCTGACGTTTTTTCTTGCGGCCTGCCTTTTAGGCCGTAAGAAAAAATGGTCAGCGTTAATTTACTTGTTAGGCTTTTTTGTAAAATTAACATGATACTTCTAGTATTACACCTTTTAGATTTGTAATAACTAAATATTTAGATCCTTCAGGATTTACCCAAGAGTATTTTATAATGTCATTCCGTTTTATAGATGAACCAAATTGTATGGTTTTTTCTATTACTTCTGGATTAATGTTTTCTCTCTCAATATGGCTGGCCACAGTGTTTGAATAGTATTCATTACCTATCTTTTTTATTGAGCGTTTGAATTTATTTTTTTCTGACAAGTAAAGTATAAAAGATATTGCTGATATAATTCCTGATGCTACTAAAATATAATTTTTTGTCTGTTTTTCAAATACGGCGCCTAATAAATCAGAACTCCAAGGGTCGCCACCAATAGCGAATATAGCTATTGATAGTATGAAGATACTAAAAAATATTGATGTGTTTTTTTCTGCCATTTTATTTTTTATAGCCTAACATTGAAATGGGCTGCGGCAGCGTTTTCTGAGATGGACTGTGGCAGCCTATTGCGAAATAGGTGGCCATAGACTAGCTTATAGTCTATAGAATTAAAATCCTTGCCATGGAGGGCTTAGGATGCCTCATAAAAACCGGCTGAACAACAGTTCACGGTATGCGAATTTCTGGCGTAACTATCAGAGAAATCTTACAAAGGCAGGTGTATCACCCAAGGCGCGCCCTTGGTATCAGAGGCATGTCGAAAATTATATTCGATATCACCATGATGTGCGCCTTAAGACACATAATCCGTCTCACGTGGCAGCCTATCTCGAAAATGTAGGCCGTAAACCAGGCTTTGAGGCCTTTCGATTTCGGCAGATAATCGATGCTTTGAAAATCCTTTTTTGCCGTCAAGTCAATAACGGCTTATGTGCAGGGGTTGATTGGATATATTGGGCTGCAGCAGCTGAATCGCTCAGTTCTGATCACCCAACACTGGCGAGGTCACAAACTGATGCTGTCGGAGAGATCGATATAAGACCCAAGCGGGGAGGTCTTTTAGCTGAATGGTATAGGCGTAATCCAGGGGGTTACGAGCGCTATATCACGGCGGTGAGGGTGCGGAGCTTGTCGATTCGCACCGAGCAAAGTTACGCGGATTGGGTGGCCCGCTTCTTGGCTTTTTCTGATTGGTGTGCTGATGATCAGTTGTCTGCTGATACTGTTGCCCGCTTTCTCGACTACCTGGCTGTGCGACGGAGTGTTGCCGCCTCAACTCAGAACCAGGCGCTCAATGCCTTGGTCTTTCTTTTCAAAAATGTGCTTGGCCGTTCACTGGACGAGATGGATCGTTTTGTACGCGCACGTCCCAAGCGTCGCCTACCCACGGTTCTGACGACTTCAGAGGTTGAGCAATTGCTACGCACCATGCCCGACAAGTCACGATTGATGGGGGCTTTACTCTACGGTACGGGTATGCGACTGATGGAGTGCATGCGTCTTCGTGTGATGGACATTGATTTCGCCTATTCACAAATTTCCGTGCGCCAAGGTAAAGGCGGCAAGGACAGAACGGTCCCCCTGCCGCTTTCATTGGTTGATCCGTTACGCCAGCACCTTGCCAGGGTACAAAAGCTGCATGAGTCGGATCTTGCTGACGGTTTCGGTAAAGTGTTTCTGCCCGTAGCGCTGGCACGCAAATATCCATCCGCAGAGAGTGAGTGGCGTTGGCAATACGTTTTTCCCGCCAGCCGACTCTCAACTGACCCGCGAACCGGTGTAACACGCAGAAATCATCTGCACGAGTCGGTTATACAGAAAGCCGTGCGGCAGGCGCTGCTGAAGACAGGGATCAACAAGCGGGCAACACCCCACACCTTCCGGCATTCCTTCGCGACTCACCTGCTTGAGCAGGGAAGCGATATCCGAACCGTACAGGATTTACTAGGCCACGCTGATGTCAGTACAACGGAAATCTACACCCATGTCCTGCGGCGCGGTGGAAAGGGTGTGAACAGCCCGCTGGATCGTTTGCAACTGTAACAGTTTGGAACGGACTCACGATGACGGTTTCAGGGACATCGAAGCGGCAAATTCAAAGGAGGTATCCTCCCTTCCGGCAACAGTCCCGACATCACCTTGTATTTCATAACTTACCCTGAGATTTGCCATGGCATGAGGAAGGGGGGAACGGCAACAGCTCACCATAGGAGCGTCATTATCAGACTCAGCCTTTGCTGTTGCCGTCTACACGAATCTGGCCACGGCATTGGTCGGTCACGGGTGTGAATAGAGTCATCCTTCACGCCGCCCAGTTCAGGTCATGACTGGCGTCCTTAGCTGGAGCACACTCCAAAGAGCGAACTGTCACCCACCGACGATCAACACAAGGCCTGCCCGATGAGAAGCAAAACAGGCTTGCATAGATGCCAGGATTTTTGCATAATCCCGCCTCCCGTTAAAGGTGACTTTGCAGCGATTCGTGCAAGCCATCTTTGTTCCAAGAGCGCCCGTAGCTCAGCTGGATAGAGTACCTGGCTACGAACCAGGTGGTCGGAGGTTCGAATCCTTCCGGGCGCGCCATATCTTCGCAGCAAGAGCAAACAGTTAGCAGGATCCGCTAGCCGCTTGCTCTTTTCTGGACACCAGTGCGGGACTTTTTCTAAAGTCTGTTTCGCACACGCTATTTGCTGTATCGATTAGATTTTGCAGTTCCGCAATAGAGTAGCGCGTGGCGATCGGTCCCGACTTGTGCCGCCGTAGTTTCTATCGACCATCAAAACTAGCCGTGGCTTCCCATTGCGGGTAAACGCATGGTAATGCTTGCTACGCCAGCCTTCTGTCACTTGTTTGGCAGCATCATTGATGTGCGATGGGCCTCTCCTCGCGGTTCTTGAACTCGTGTTACTGCATTCACTTTGAACAGACTCATACCTGGCAGACGGCCAGGAAGGGCCCGAAGGAGGTAAGACTGCTCATCCCAACTCATCGGATAACCTCTTTTACTGCTTCCCTGCCATTCCGCTGCACGTATTAAACCGAAATAACCTTCCTGAAGTTTTGCGCGTAAAGGCTGGCCGCAGTCACTTCAATCGCTGCCCGGTTAGTCCAGGAACTGACCTTGCGTTGTGCTCTTTTTGCCGGCAACCAAACATAGTCATCATGCTCATTTGCACTGAGTATGGGCATTCGGCGCGCTGGAAGCAGGAGAGAAAACCAATGCTCTGTGTTGAATCGGGCATTGGCTGAATAGCGGCTACGCCAAGGCGGGACGATGGAGAATCGTTCAGTGTGCCGCAGATCATTCAACAGCGAACCGGCCATGATGCCGGTCTCTTCATAGAGTTCACGCCGTGCCGCCTGCAGCGGCGACTCCCCCCAACGCAGGCTGCCCGTCACCGACTGCCAGAAAGCACTCGGTGAGCGGCGACGCAGCAACAGAAATTCGCCACCGATAGTGTAGGCCACCACCAGCACCGACTCCGGCCGCTTGAAGCGATGCTCAGGCAGTAGAATCCTCGCTCTGCGGTTTACGCACACGAATCGAGAGCTCCCGCAGCTGGTCCATGCCCACTTCAGAGGGCGCCGAGGTCATCATGCAGGCGGCCGTTTGGGTCTTTGGGAAGGCCATGACTTCACGGATCGAGCTGGATCCGGTCAGCAGCATCACCAGCCGATCCAGGCCAAACGCCAGGCCACCGTGGGGCGGACAGCCATATTTCAGCGCGGTCAGCAGGAAGCCGAATTTCTCTTCTGCCTCTTCATCGCTGATCTCCAACAACTTGAAGATTTTCTGCTGTACCTCCTGCAGATGGATACGGATAGAGCCGCCACCCAGCTCCACGCCGTTCAGCACCATGTCGTAGGCGCGGGATTTGCAACCACCTGGATCGCTCTCCAGCAGCTCCAGCTGGTCGAGCTTGGGGGAGGTGAAGGGGTGGTGTAGCGGGGTCCAGCGATCATGGTTGTCGTCCCACTCGAACATCGGGAAGTCGACCACCCAGAGCGGCCGCCAGCCCTCCTCCATCAGGCCCAGATCCTCACCGACCTTGACTCGCAGGGCCCCGAGGGCCTCGTTAACCACGCTCGTCTTGTCGGCACCAAAGAAGATCAGGTCGCCATCCTGGGCACCGGTGCGCTGCATGATGCCCTCCACCGCGGCATCGGTGAGGAACTTAAGGATCGGCGATTGCAACCCATCTCGGCCTTTGGCCGCCTCGTTCACCTTGATGTAGGCAAGACCCCTGGCGCCATAGATGCCTACAAACTTGGTGTATGCGTCGATCTCCTTGCGGCTGAGCTTGCAGCCACCGGGCACGTGCAGCGCAGCAACCCGGCCGTGGGGATCTTTGGCCGGAGCGGAGAAGACCTTGAACTCCACATCCTGCATCAGATCGCGCAGGTCGATCAACTCCAGCGGCACTCGCAGGTCGGGGCGATCAGAACCATAGCGCTCCATCGCCTCATCGTAGGTCATGCGCGGGAAGGGATTAGGCAGATCGGTGCCAAGGACCTCCTTAAACAGCTGACGAATCATCTCCTCGTTGAGATCCATAATCTGATCTTCGCTGAGGAAGGAGGTCTCGATATCGAGCTGGGTGAACTCAGGCTGACGATCGGCCCGCAGATCCTCATCACGGAAGCAGCGCACCACCTGATAATAACGATCCATGCCCGACATCATCAGCAGCTGCTTGAAGAGCTGCGGCGACTGCGGCAATGCAAAGAACTGCCCAGGATGGGTACGGCTCGGCACCAGATAGTCGCGGGCACCCTCAGGGGTCGCCTTGGTCAGCATTGGGGTCTCGATGTCGAGAAAGCCCCGCTCATCGAGAAAGCGACGCAGTGAGCGGGTGACCTGGGCGCGAATGCGAATCTTCTCCAGCATCTCAGGGCGACGCAGGTCCACATAACGGTAGCGCAGGCGCACCTCTTCGGAAGTGTTTTCGTGCTCATCAAGCTGGAACGGTGGGGTCTCAGCGCGATTCAGCACCTCCAGTTCAAGACCGAGGATTTCAATCTCGCCGGTAGGCAGATCGGGATTGACGGTGCCCTCCGGGCGCGGGCGCACGCGGCCCTTCACCCGCAACACAAACTCGTTGCGCACATGCTCGGCAATAGAAAAGATCTCCGAGCGGTCGGGATCATAGACTACCTGCACCAACCCCTCCCGGTCGCGCAGGTCGATGAAGATCACTCCACCATGGTCGCGGCGACGATGAACCCAACCGCAAATTTCTACTTCCTGATCGATATGCGAGCTGCTGAGCTCGCCGCAATAGTGGCTGCGCATGAAATGCCTTCCTGAAATCAAAGACTTGATCCGGGAATAGTGCCCGGTAAAAAGCGGGGATGTTACGGCTTGGCCTCGGCTTGTGCAAGCTCGTCCTCGGGCTTGGCGGGGGGCGGTACAATTGCTCCCATGGAGAGCAACATCTTGAGCCCGTCATCCACGCTCATTTCGAGCTCCTGCACCTCTTCTTTCGGCACCATCACGAAGTAACCACCGGTGGGGTTGGGCGTGGTCGGGATATAGACATTCAGCACCTCGCACCCTGTCTTCTGCTGCGCCTCCCCCACATCGGCGCTGGTAAGAAAACCCAGGGTCCAGAGACCGCGTCGGGGAAATTCCACCAACACCACCTTGCGAAAGGAGTCGCCATTGTCGGAGAACATGGTCTCCACTAGCTGTTTGACCGCGGAATAGACTGAGCGGACCAGAGGAATGCGAGCCAACAGCCGCTCCCACAGACGGACCAACTTGCGTCCAAACAGGTTTGCCGCCACCAGCCCGGTGAATAATAGGATCAGCAGGGAAAGCAGCACCCCCAGACCAGGGATCGTCGTACCGAGAAGGGTTTCTGGGCGATATTGCAGTGGCAGCAGCAGCAGGCTGCTGTCCATCCAGCGAACCAAGGTGCGGACGACCAGGTACACGGCCACCAGCGGCAACCAGACCAGCAGGCCCGCTACCAGATAGCGTCGCAGCAAGAGCATCTCAGTAAAGTCTTAGTTGGAGCAGCTGGAACCGCCGCCACAGACGGATTTGGACTCCTTTTTACCCGAATCATGGAGGTTCTTTTTGCTGCCTTGCTTGAAGTCTGTCTCGTACCAGCCCCCTCCTTTTAGACGGAATCCGGCGGCGGAGAGCTGCTTCTTCAGGGCGGGCTGACCACACTCGGGGCAGTCGGTTAATAGCGCATCGCTCATCTTCTGCAGCGCTTCCAGTTCGTGGCCGCAGGCTTCGCAACGATATTCATAGATCGGCATTTTGCTCTCTCCCGAGTTACTGGCAACACCTGTATCGACAAGAGGGGTTGCACATCGAAAAATTCGGCAAATTTTAGCACATGAAAGCAGCAGGCTCGCTACTCGAGACCAAATTCCCCTCCATTTTCCTCGGTTTCTTTGCGCGACTCCTCTCTGAGTTCTTCGATCAGACAGATCAACCTGGCATGTTCATTCTCCGGCTGCCCAAAGCGCAGATAGCGCTCAAGGTGTTCGTAGATCGACTCAAGCCGCTCATTTCGATGATGAAGGTAGAGCAGATAGCGGGCAAGCGGTGCGCCAACACCCTCTCGCTCCCTGACCTTCTCCGCCATCCGCAAGGCAATCTTGATCTCGTCTTTTGATGGCCGCTGCATCACACTACCCTTCCGCCCGCTCCCGCGATTCACGCCGCTCTCTGAGCATACGACTCTGGAGGCGCAGGATATGCCGAATCAAGGCGTCACGGTCGCTGTCACGGATGCTGGAAAAGCTTATTCTGAGCAGGAATGCATAGTCTTGATTGGCCTCACCTGCATCGCAGCCAACCACCTCACCAAAGGTGATGATCCCGGTAAAAGATGGCAGTAACAGCAGTTTTACTTCAAGCAAGGCACCGATTTCCATGCTTTCTGAGGTCCCAAAGGAGATCCCTCCTGCACTCAGGCTGATCGGCTTGGCCGGCTGTTCCAGCAACTCCGTCTCCTCCGCCAGAAAGCTCTGCCCCAGCAACTCGATCTTCTCATCCAACGCCCGCAGATAGTCGGCCACATCTGGATCTCTGAGTTCGATACGGTGCAGCGCGGCGGAGAGATGCCGATCGATCGCCTGCATCCGGGTCATCACGGTGAAACTGCTGTCGACATGCTGCCCCAGCTCCCTCATCTGTCCCTGCAGCTCGCCCTGCTGCACCACCCGGTAACTCATCTGTACCGAATCATCAATGCGAAAAAACCGCCGGCGCTCACTCGGCCTGCCACCCTGTCTCTCAATCGACATCAATCGACATCAATCGACTCCCTTAACCTAGGTTAGGTTGCTGAAATAGTCCGCCATTCGATGGGCACCCCGATCATAACTGGCTTGCGGCTTACCGGATGGCATCTATCGTCTGCACGCCAAGATCACTGTCACTCCCCCGCTCGATGATCAGTTCAACACGCCGGTTCTTGGCCCGATTCGCCCAGGAGTCATTGGGGACCAAGGGGGACGAATCCGCATGCCCCTCAACCGAGACCCTGGAGGGGTCGAGGCCGTGATTGCTCAACATCGCATGCACCACCGTTACCGCGCGGGCGGAAGAGAGTTCCCAGTTGGAACGGAAACGCTTAGTGGAGATGGGGATATCGTCAGTATGGCCAGCCACCACTACTTTCCCCGGCGTGGCGGCGATGACTTTGGTGATCTTCGAGATCACGTCAAAGAATCCAGGGTTGAGAGTCGCTCTGCCCGACCCAAAAGAGCCTTTCTCCTGGATTCGAATGATAATCTTGGTCGCTTCTGTTTCAACCTCAAGCATCCCCTCATCGATCTCCTTATCCAGCATCATCTTCAGCTCTTCCGCCTGCTCTTTGACTTCGGCTTCGATCTGCTCCAGCACCGCTTCACGCATCTGCTGATCGACTTCGACATCCTTTTCGGCCTGTTCCTTACTCTCGTTGACCTCCAGGTTCTCCTGCTCCTCATCTGTGGTGATCTGGCGAATCTCGTCGATCACCGTGGGCTCAGGCTTACCCGTGCTGAACTCCTGTTTGATCACGCTGACGCCCTTGACGATCTCATTGGCCGGGATCTCACGCTGCACGCCGAAGGCATCCTTCATCGACTCCGCCATCTTCTTGAAACGCACGGCATCAATGGTTGCGAACGACAACAACAACACAAAAAAGCACATCAGCAACGACATCAGGTCAGCAAAGGTGGCCAACCAGGCAGGCAGGCCGGCTTCACATTTCGGGCATTCTTCAGCCATCTGTATACTCCCCTGCCCTACTTGTCACCAGAGGGACGTTTGCTGGAAGGCAGGTAGGTGCTTAGTAATTGCTCCAACACCCGCGGGTTCATACCCTCCTGGATCCCGGAGATGGTCTCGATGATCAGAGACTTGTTGGTCTTCTCCATGGCACTGGCGCGGGCCAGCTTATCGGCAATTGGTTGTGCAAAGGCGTTGGCGATCACCGCCCCATAGAGGGTCGTCAATAGAGCCACTGCCATTGCCGGGCCGATACTGGCGGGGTCGGACATATTGGCAAGCATCTGCACCAGACCGATCAGGGTACCGATCATGCCCATCGCCGGCGCCATGATCGCCATGTTGGTAAACATAGTCTGCCCCACCTCGTGGCGCTGAATGGTCAACTCGATATCCTTGCTCAATAGTTTGCTGACCAGGGAGGGATCGTGACCATCGACACAGAGTCCGATCCCCTGCTTGAGAAAATCGTTGCTGATCTCCTGCCCTTCCAGCGCCAGCAGACCATTTTTGCGTGCCACATCGGCCAGCTGCACCGCCTCTTCGATCAGCTTTTTGGGATCATCGGTTTTGTAGAAAAATGCCTTCATTCCGATCGCAAAAGAGCCCAGAAAATCCCCCAGGGAGACCTGCATCAGCGTCACACTAAAGGTGCCGCCCACCACGATCAGAATTGAGGGTACGTTGACAAACAACATCACGTCACCACCGGTAGCAATCGCCGCGATGATGATGCCAAATCCTCCGAGTAAACCAACAAGTGTTGCGATATCCACCTGATACTCTCCAACTCAAGATGTCGTCAAAACAGTATTTCTGCTTCTTTTCTGTCGCCGATACCCGGCTTTTCGCACAGAGCCATTGGCACTCTGTTGTTCGTTCCAGGTAGCGGACAGGCCAGCCGAAACTTTAATTCCCTGCGGCTGGCAAGCTGGGGTCAGTAGGGTGTGAAGGCATCGAAAGTGCTGCGAAGTGCGGTAAGCTCTGCAGATGCAGAAAAGAAAGAGTGTTCTTATCACCGGCTGCTCCAGTGGAATCGGCCTCTGTGTTGCACAGGGGCTACAGCAGCGCGGTTATCGAGTGTTTGCCAGCGCACGAAAAATAGCGGATGTGGCGCGTCTGCAAGAGCTGGGGCTGGAGAGTCTGCAGCTCGATCTGGATGATTCTGCCTCCATCGCCAACGCCCTTGAGGAGCTATTACAGAGCAGCGACGGCAAACTCTACGGGCTGTTCAACAACGGCGCCTATGGCCAACCTGGCGCGGTGGAGGATCTGTCGCGGGAGGTGCTGCGCCAACAGTTTGAGACCAACCTGTTCGGCTGGCATGAACTGACCTGCCGGGTGATCCCGGTGATGCGCAGACAGGGCGAGGGGCGCATCATCCAGAACAGCTCGGTTTTAGGACTAATAGCCCTGCCCTACCGTGGCGCCTACAATGCCAGCAAGTTCGCCCTGGAAGGGCTGACAGACACCCTGCGCCTGGAACTGCGCGGCAGCGGCATCCAGGTCAGCCTGATCGAGCCCGGGCCGATCGAGAGTCGATTCCGCAACAATGCCTACAAGGCATGGCAGCGCAACATCGATGCCGATAGATCGTTTCATCGCAGCAACTACCTAGCGATGGAGGCACGACTGCTGAAGGAAGGGCCAACCGCCCCATTCACTCTACCGGCGGAGGCGGTGCTAAAGCGGGTATTTCATGCCTTGGAGAGCCGGCACCCCCGCCCCCGCTACTACGTCACCGTCCCCACCTATCTGTTTGGCACACTGAAACGACTGCTATCAACCCGGGGGATGGACTGGGTTCTGCAGAAGGTCTCCGGCGAGGGTGGCCGTTAGCCGGTAAGCTCAAGCATTGTTGTGCAGACCGATGACCGAACGGACTGAATCCTCACGCTCTGACTTCGCCCCGTCGCTTCGATTCTGCTCCAACTGATCGAGGTAGCTGCTCGATACGTCGCCGGTCACATACTCCCCGTCGAAGACTGAGGTGTCGAAGCGTTCGATATCAGTCTTGCCCTTCTTCTGCACCGCCTCGATCAGATCCTGCAGATCCTGATAGATCAACTCGTCACAACCGATGATGTCGCGCACTTCTTCCACCGTCCGACCGTGGGCCACCAGCTCGGTGGCGGCCGGCATATCGATGCCATAAACATTGGGGAAACGCACCGGCGGCGCTGCCGAGGCAAAATAGACCTTGCGGGCGCCGGCATCCCGCGCCATCTGCACGATCTGCTTCGAAGTGGTACCGCGCACGATGGAGTCGTCCACCAGCATCACATTCTTGCCTTCGAACTCAAGGTCGATGGCATTGAGCTTCTGGCGCACCGATTTTTTGCGCACCGTCTGTCCGGGCATGATAAAAGTGCGGCCGATATAGCGATTTTTGATGAAGCCCTCGGTGTAGCGCACTTTCAGCTCATTGGCCAGCGCCAGCGCTGCGGTGCGACTGGTGTCCGGGATCGGGATCACGACATCGATGTCGTGCTCCACCCATTCCCGCTGAATCTTCTTCGCCAGCTTTTTGCCCATACGTGAACGCGCCTTGTGCACGAAGACGTTGTCGATGATTGAATCGGGACGGGCAAAGTAGACAAACTCAAAGATGCAGGGCGAGCTTACCGGGTTTTCCGCACACTGCTGGGTATGCAATTCGCCATCCTTGCTGATGAAGACCGCCTCGCCCGGAGCCAGATCCCGCACCCGTTCAAAGCCGAGCACATCCAGTGCAACGCTCTCAGAGGCGATCATATATTCGGTGCCCAACTCAGTCTCGCGCTTGCCATAGACCACCGGACGAATACCGAAGGCATCGCGGAATGCCAGGATACCCACCCCGGGGATCATGGAGATCGCCGCATAACCACCGCGGCAGCGTCGGTGCACGCCGGCCACCGCCTTAAAGATATGTTCAGGTGCCAAGCGCCTGGTGTTCTGTGCCTCCAGCTCATGGGCAAAGATATTCAGCAGGATCTCTGAGTCGGAGTCGGTGTTGATATGACGCAGGTCATCCCGGAACAGCTCCTGCTTCAGCTCTTCTGCATTGGTCAGATTGCCGTTATGGGCCAGGGTGATGCCATAAGGGGAGTTGACATAGAAGGGTTGGGATTCAGCTGAGGAGGAGCAGCCAGCGGTCGGATAACGCACATGGCCAATACCTATGTTGCCACGCAGGTCGATCATGTGACGAGTATGGAAGACGTCCCGCGCCAATCCGTTCGCCTTGCGCAGATGCAGGTTGCCGCCTTCACAGGTGACGATCCCCGCGGCATCTTGTCCACGGTGTTGCAGGACCAGTAATGCATCGTACAGCGACTGATTGACTGCCGATTTACCGACAAGCCCGGCGATACCGCACATACCTTTTACTCCGTCAAACAAGAAGGGCCGATTATAGCGATATTGCGCGCCTCTCGGAGCCCCCTTTAATAACTAAAATAGCGGGCGATGTCGTCGGGGAGGTTCTGCTTCATCCACAACGCCATCTCTTCAAAGTAGGGAATCAGCGACGACTCATGCCACCAACCATCTCCCGGCAGCGGGGTCAGGCCGGCCAGCAACACCAGGATAGCCACCATTAGCACGCCCCGGGCGATACCGAAAAGCATACCAATCATACGATCAGTACCGGTCAAACCAGTGGAATCAACCAACAAGGCAAGAAATCGATTGAGGATTGCGCCGAGCAGCAGGGTGACGATAAGTAGCAGACCGAAGGCGGCGCCCAAACGCAGAGAGGGCACATCAATCCAGGGTTCTAGTTGTACCGCCAGCGGACGGAAGAACAGCCAGGCCACCCAAAATCCCACCACCCAGGTGGCAAGAGAGAGCGCTTCGCTGACGAAACCGCGCACCAAGCTGATAATGGCAGAGATGGCGACAACAATAAGGATGAGAATGTCTATCCAATGCATCGCAATTCAGAAACGCCAATTGAGGAAGGATCGAATTGATCGCTATCGTTTTTGAGAGTCTGAAACGAGACACCCGGAATTGATCCGGGCATTCGCATTCAATTTGGTGGAGCCAGGCGGGATCGAACCGCCGACCTCAACACTGCCAGTGTTGCGCTCTCCCAGCTGAGCTATGGCCCCGAAGGAGGTGCGAATATTAGGGGAAGATTCGGGTTTTGTCTACTGTTTTTTCTGCCTGATTGGAGACCAATAGAGTCTGCAAAATTAGAGCCGATCCAGCTGTCTCTTTAAACGAAAAACGGCCCTTAGATGGGCCGTTATACAAGGGCTGGCGGGGTCTGGCTCCTAGAGCATCATCACCCACAGCAGGGTAGCCCCAGTCACCGCTGCAACGGCGATCAAGGCCGCCGTCATGCAGGACGTACAGATATTGGAAAACAGGTGCGCACTTTTCTCACTCATAACATTCTCCTCAATGCTATCAATCGATGGAGAAGGCCCGGCTATCGACAGCGCTTGGACCCACTCCAACCGACAGAGACAGGTATAAAAAACGGTACGTATCGGTCTGATGCCGACTAAACTTCGCTTCCGTTGGAGCCTAGAAATAGCAGATTCCGGCACAAATGCAAATTTTCTCTCCGATCTGCACCGAACTGTCAGTAAAAACCCTAACTCGTGGGTGGGCAGTCCCGGCCCCTAGTGCACCAACAATCAGGTTTTACCCTGCTGCTCAATCTTAGCCCAGGAGTCACGCAGCGTGACAATACGGTTAAATACCGGCCGCTCTGCTGAGGCATCCTGGCGATCGAGGCAGAAATAGCCCTCACGCTCAAACTGGAAGCGCTCACCCGGAGCTGCCTTCGCCAGAGCCGGCTCGATATAGCAGTCGGTGAGGGTACGCAGGGAATCGGGGTTTAGGCTGTCGGTGAACGCCCCGCCCTCCTCTACCTGGTCAGGATTGGCCTTGCTGAAGAGCCGGTCGTAAAGGCGCACCTCGGCCTTCACGCCGTATTCGGCGGAGACCCAGTGGACCACGCCGCGCACCTTGCGGCCCTCCGGATTTTTACCCAGAGTCTCGGGGTCGTAGCTGCAGCGCAACTCCACGATCTCGCCCTGATTATTCTTGATCACCTCTTCGCATTTGATCACGTAGGCGTTGCGCAGCCGCACCTCGCCACCACTCACCAGCCGCTTATACTTTTTGTTGGCACTCTCACGGAAATCGGCTTGGTCGATGTAGATCTCGCGGGTAAAACGGATCATGCGGCTGCCCATCGACTCATCCTTGGGGTGGTTGGCCGCCTCCAGCTCCTCACTCTTCCCTTCCGGGTAGTTTTCGAGCACCAGCTTCAGTGGATGCATCACCGCCAAACGGCGCGGCGCGTTTTTGTCCAGATCCTCACGGATGCAGTTCTCCAGCACCCCCATCTCCACCTTATTGTCGGACTTGGTGACACCGATACGATGACAGAAGTCGCGGATCGAGGCGGCGGTATAGCCGCGGCGGCGCAAACCAGCAATGGAGGGCATGCGCGGGTCGTCCCATCCCTCCACATGGCCCTCTGCCACCAGTTGGGTCAGCTTGCGCTTGCTCATCACCGTGAATTCCAGATTGAGTCGTGAGAACTCGATCTGCTGGGGATGACAGGGGATGGTGATGTTGTCGAGCACCCAGTCGTAGAGTGGCCGGTGATCTTCAAACTCCAGGGTGCAGAGGGAGTGGGTGATCCCCTCCAACGCATCGGAGATCGGATGGGTAAAGTCGTACATCGGGTAGAGGCACCAGTCCTCACCGGTCTGGTGGTGCACCACGCCATGGCGGATCCGATAGAGGGTCGGATCCCGCATATTCATGTTGGGCGATGCCATATCGATCTTCGCCCGCAACACCCGTTCGCCATCGGCAAACTCGCCCGCCTTCATGCGCGCAAACAGCTCCAGGTTCTCCTCCACCGAACGATCACGATAGGGACTGGGTCTGCCCGGCTCCTTCAAGGTACCGCGGTAGTCGCGCATCTGCTCCGCGTTCAGGTCGCAGACGTAGGCCTTGTCCGCCTTGATCAATTCCACCGCAAAATCATACAACTGCTGGAAGTAGTCCGAAGAGTAGAAGAGTCGATCTTCCCAGTCGAAACCGAGCCAACGCACATCCTGCTGGATGCTCTCGACGAACTCAATGTTCTCCTTGTGCGGATTGGTGTCATCGAAACGCAGGTTGCACTGGCCGCCCGGGTAGTCCTGGGCGATACCAAAGTTGAGCACGATCGACTTGGCGTGGCCGATATGGAGGTAGCCGTTGGGCTCTGGGGGAAAGCGAGTGTGTACCCTGCCTGCGTTTTTGCCTGCTTCCAGATCAGCATCGATGATCTGACGGATGAAGTTGGTAGGCGTTTTGTTCTCGGATGTAGTCATAGAGCGAAAATTCTCTGATTGTGCTTACAGGACCAGCCTCTGCCAGCCATCTCCGGCTTAGCCGGAGCTACCCTCTGCCCGTAATCCCGATCAGGCCTGGGCAGCCCGTTCAGCGATATAGGCCAGCGCCCGATCGATACGGCGCAGGGTCGCCTCTTTGCCCACCAGTTTCAGGGTCACATCGATGCCTGGTGAGGCGGCACGCCCCACTAGGGCGACCCGCAGCGGCTGGGCCACTTTGCCCATCTTCACCTCGAGCGCCTCGGAGACCTTCTCGACCTGTTCGTGCAGTGCTGCTTCGCTCCACTCTTCCAGAGCCTGCAGCGCCTCGCGCATCCGCTCCAGCGGCTCCTGTGCCGCCGGACGCAGGTGTTTCTTCGCCGCTTTCTCATCGTAGGCGTCGAAATCCCTGTAGCAGAAGGCGCTGATCTCGGCCATCTCGACCAGCGTCTTGGCGCGCTCCCGCTGGGCCTCGGCCACCTCCACCAGGTCGGGACCCTCGGTAGGATCGATATCCAACGCCCCCATATGGTAGCTGAGCAGGTGGGCGACCCGCTTGGGGTCATCCTCTTTGATGTAGTGCTGGTTGAGCCAGAGCAGCTTTTCGGTATTAAAGCTGGAGGCGGCCTTGTTGACCGCGTCTATCTCGAATAGCTCGATCATCTCATCGATGGAGAAGATCTCCTGATCGCCGTGGGACCAGCCGAGACGCACCAGGTAGTTGAGTAGCGCCTCTGGCAGGAAGCCGTCCTCACGATACTGCATCACACTGACTGCGCCGTGACGTTTTGAGAGGCGTGCGCCGTCGTCACCGAGGATCATCGGCACATGGCCATATTTCGGCGACCCCTTACCCAGAGCTCGCAGGATGTTGATCTGGCGCGGGGTGTTGTTGAGGTGGTCATCGCCGCGGATCACGTGGGTGATCTCCATGTCCATGTCGTCCACCACCACGGTAAGATTGTAGGTGGGGGAGCCATCGGTGCGGCGGATGATCAGGTCGTCCAGCTCACTATTATTGAAGGCAACCCGGCCACGAATCATGTCGTCGACCACCACGGTGCCCTCCAGGGGATTGCGAAAGCGGATCACATGGGGCTCATCCGCAGAGACCTCCCGATGCCGACAGTGGCCATCGTAACGAGGCTTCTGCTTGTTTTTCATCGCCGTTTCGCGCAGCTGCTCGAGGCGCTCTTTGGAGCAGTTGCAGCGATACGCCAAACCCTTGTCCATCAACTCTCCGATCACCTCATTGTAGCGCTCGAAGCGGTGGGTCTGGTAGAAGGGGCCCTCATCGTACTCAAGCCCGAGCCAGGTCATGCCCTCAAGGATTGCGTTCACCGACTCAGCAGTGGAGCGTTCAAGATCGGTGTCTTCGATGCGCAGCACGAACTTGCCGCCGTGCTTGCGGGCGTAGAGCCAGGAGAAGAGTGCGGTTCGGGCACCGCCCACATGGAGGTAGCCGGTGGGACTGGGAGCAAATCGGGTACGGATGGTCATCTCGTCACTTTAACCAAAGATGGAAAAAGCGGGGATTCTACCAGAGACCAGCCGAATCGGCAGCGGCATTGACACCCCAACCATCGCCGATTAGAATGCCGCGCTCTTGTTCGAGGGCGCATAGCTCAGCTGGGAGAGCGCTGCAGTCACATTGCAGAGGTCACAGGTTCGATCCCTGTTGCGCCCACCATTCCCCTACCTATCTCTCTCCAGGGCGTCGATCCCGTCCAGCCAGCCGCAGAAAGCGTCCGGTGGGCCAGATCTGGTTTGTCTGCAGCAGGCGACTCTTCAGGTTAGCGTTACCGATCAGCAGGTCGAAACCGATTCGCAGATGGGCATTCCAACGCCTTTTATGTTCGGTGTGGCCGCCAAGAAAGTCATAGGCACTGATCCCCTCATCGATGCAAGCCTGAATCACCTCCGCACGCAGCACATTACCAATGCCGGGGTAAAACTGCGGGTCGAAGCCCTCCTGCATCTGGTGGAACATCCCACCGTAATTGTATCCTACCTGCACAGCCCGGATCTCGCCCTGGTGCCTGAGGGCGTACATCGCCAGCCAGCCAGCATCCAGCGCCATCGGCAAAAACTGACTATAAAAGGCGGCTTCAGCCGGCTTGCGGATGAAACATCCGGGATCGCCCAGTGGCGCCCAGCGCAGATGGTGGAGCGCAAACAGCGCCTCTAGGTACTCCGGCAGCTCATCGTGACTCTGACAACGGGTGGTCACCACCGCCTTCTCACGCTGCAGACGCCGGCGTTTGCGGCGCAGCTGCTGGCGCCGGTTACTGGAGAGGGAACGCTCGAAGGCCTCCATACTGGCGGGAAGATCGATCAGACTGAACTCACGCTCCCTGGAGCGCCAGAGCAGTCCTGCCGATTCACAAGCCGAGGTGATGCGTTTAAGGGCACCACTCCAGCCCGCGAGCCTGGCCATCCAGAGCAGATCCCAGTCCGCCCGCGCCTGGTTCAGTGCAGTGGCGATTGCCTGACTGACACCAGCCTGATCAGCGCCGGTGACGATCCAGTCGGGATACTCAAAACCGGTGGCGTAATCAGCCATCGGCAACAGGGTGCGATAGTGGATGCAACCACCAAGGATTGAGCTGGAGCAGTAGAGAGGGGCTGCCCCCACCAGACGCCCCGCCTGATCCCTCACTGTGACAATGAATGGCTCGCACTCTTTGCCGGCTGAGGCTATCCAGGCCGTGAGCCACTCCCAGGTCAGAAAAACGCTGTCTGCCTGGGATGACCTCAGCATTCCGTTCCACTCATTTTCCAATGAGTTGAACTCACGCCACTTTTTGATAATTCTTGTTTGCATTGACGCGAACAGGGATCCCTCTGCTTTATTGGATGATTTTAGGATACCATTCCCACCTGATGCTGTTTCTACCCTCCTTAACGGCGCTTTTCGCGATCCTTTGAACGCCTCCACTGTTTTCAGCTGAGCTGATCGGATTCAGGCTGCTGCCACCCACAGCAGGATAGCCTATGTTCAGATGCAGCCAGCTGCTTTTGTGAAACCTTTCACGCTTCCCTGCAAGCGGTTGCTTTCGCTTCGCCCGATTGGCAATAATCGCTGCTCCCCCTGATAACACAGAGAATCCAGACATATGAAAAGGACCATACACCTGATTGCAGCGGCCCGACCCAACTTCATGAAGATCGCACCGCTCTATCATGCGCTGTCCAAGGAGAGCTGGGCAGATGTAGCTATCGTACATACAGGTCAACACTACGATCTGAATATGTCCGACGCTTTTTTTCAGGACCTGCGTCTGCCTGAGCCCCACATCCATCTCGGCGCAGGAAGCGGTAGCCATGCCGAACAGACCGCTCGGGTTATGATTGCCTATGAACAGGTGGTGATGGAGAAGCGCCCGGACATGGTGGTAGTGGTAGGCGATGTCAATTCCACTATCGCCTGCACCCTGGCTGCCACCAAGGTGGTCTACAGTCTCTCGGATTTCGATTCCGTCACAGGCCTCAACCGCCCCGTGGTGGCGCACCTAGAGGCAGGGCTGCGCTCCTTCGACCGCAGCATGCCGGAAGAGGTTAATCGTCTCGCCACCGACGTGCTCGCCGATCTGCTTTGGACCCCGTCCCCCGATGGCGACGAACACCTCCAACACGAAGGCGTGGAGGCACACAAGATCGTACGGGTCGGCAACATCATGATCGATTCTCTGGAGATGATGCGCGACAAGATCGAGACGGATGGAACATACGAAAAACACGATCTTGAGAAGGGCAACTATGCGGTCATCACCCTGCACCGCCCCGCCAATGTGGACAGCCCCGAGTCGCTGAAATCACTCTGCGACATGATCAACAACGTGGCGGAGAAACTGCCAATCGTCTTCCCCATCCACCCCCGCACTCGCAAACACCTTGAAACCAGTGGTCTGATCGAGACCATCTCAAACAACCCGGCGGTCAAACTGCTAGAGCCACAGAACTACATCAGCTTCATGAATCTGGTATTCAACTGCCGGATCGCAATTACCGATTCTGGTGGCCTGCAGGAGGAGACTAGCTACCTCGGCATTCCCTGTCTGACGGTACGACCCAATACCGAACGACCGATCACCATCACCCAGGGCACCAATCAGCTCTGCAAACTTGAGGAGGTGGAAGATAAGACCAACGAGATCCTTGCTGGCAAGGCGGGGAAAGGCTCAGCTCCTGATCTCTGGGACGGGAATACCGCATCGAGGGTCGTCGACTCCATTCGGAAAACATTCAAGATCTGATGCCCTGAACTGACAGAGGCGTGGAGTCATATCGACCCCACGCCTCCCCTGCTGAGACGAATCATTCAATCGCCTCTTTACAAACTGGCTGGGTTTAAAACAAGAACTTCATCGTCGCCGCTATGCGATTACGCTTGTAACTTCCGAGCGGGTTGTCTGAATCACGCCTGAGAAAGGTATATTCTCCGATTCCAACAAGCGAAGGCGCGAACTTATGTTCCACAGATAGCAGGCCGTAGTAGTCATTATACTTGTCATCCACTCGTGATGAATTGTAGCGGTAATAGACACCAACACGCCCAGAGGTGCGCCCACCCAAGCCCCAATCATAATAGACATCGGCACCATACACGTCCTGTTCAGTGCCATCAGCGGTGTATTCACGCTTGCGATCGAAGATACGCCCGCCAAGTGAGGAACGCGGGAAAGAGTAGGTGGCCTCTGCGGCAAGGGTCTTTTTCAAGAAGATCTCTGTATTGAGGTCGCCACCTTCGCCGGGGAAAATGGGATTGCCCTGATCATCAAACACCGGCGCATCTGCATCCAGTGTGGCGTTGCTATCAAAATCCTCGTCGTAGTTTGCGGATAGGGTCAATCGTCTTGCCCGATGCACAACCATCATCTGTTTAGTGTCACCGAAATAACGCCTACCTGCGATGAACTCCATGGTTGTCCGCACAGAAGGCGCCCAACCCAAGCCCACACCCCACAATGCCCCCTCCTTCTCGTCAGAGGCATTCTGGGTCGTATATTCATTCTGCTCGTAGCCCAACTTTCCGATAGCATACATACGTTTGAACACCGGATAGCGGATGTCGCCTACAAATCGCTCAAAGTTTGAGCGAACACGGTCTTCGGGCTCAAAGCGTCTGTGGCTGTAATTCAGCCCCCATTTTAGCTTAGTAAAGCGGGTACCGCTCTCCAGGGAGGCGAGGATCTCTTTTGTATCCTGATCGTTTCCCACATCGTTGTCGTATTCCACCCGCCGATAGCGGTAGCCGATCTGTCCGCTGGCCGTGTTTCCAAATCTGCGTTTCAGGTAAGGATAGAGGGTGACGGTCGCCACATTGATATTACCCAGGCTGATGCCTATGTTATCCGGATCATAGGCCTGACCAGAGTGTTCCGGTCTCTGAGTGTAGCTGCCTCGTGCGTCGATATAAAACAGATCCTCAACCAGCATAGCGGTGCCGTCTGCCAGCAACTGATGCCGCACAGTATCCGAGTCAGTGTGGTCCATATATTTCAGAAGCTGCGCTCGATAATTGAGATCCAGGCTTAAAGCACGCCCCAAGCCGGACACAGCCAATTCTGGAATCACTTCAACAATAAAGTCACTTTCCGCCTGATCGGAGGGGGTCAAGGCAATATTGTCGGTATATGAACCACGCACCGAGAGTGCGGGATTGATATCCCAATTCAGCCCCAGCGCATTTTCAGCGAACAGCGCACTGAAGCCGCATAGGACCGCAAGTTGCTTTCTTGTGAAGATTTTATTTTTTCTCATGGCTCTGCTTGCATCTAGTAAGACCCGTAATAACCACCGTAGTACTGGCTTCCGGATTTTACTCTGCTTTTGTTCAAGACCAAACCGAGCACTTTATTCGCATCGATCCGCTCGATCGACTCGTTCACCGCTTCTACCGGAGTTCTTCCCGCTTCCACCACCATGACGATCTGTCCAACCTTCATGGTCAAAACTGACGCCTCGGTGGTGGCCAGCATCGGAGGAGCATCAATCAGCACGATTCGGTCAGGATAACGCTCACCAAGTTCCGCAATCAGCTTATCCATGCTGTCACTGGCCAACAGTTCCGTTGAGTGTTTGTGGCGGGTCCCGGCTGGCAGGATCTTTAACTTAGGGATCTGAGTACCAAGGATCACATCGCCCAGCTCAACGTCAGGATCTTCCAGAACATCCAGCAAGCCCGGTTTATCCTCCGCTCCAACCAGCTTGCTGAGTGAAGAACGCAGCACATCCCCATCCACCATCAGGATGGTTGAATCAAGTTCAGTGGCAATACTCATTGCCAAGTTGAACGAGGTGAAGGTCTTACCTTCGCCAGGTACAGAGCTTGTCACCAGGATGATGTTACCCCGCTCAACCGGTGCGGCGCCTTTACCAAAAGCATTTATCAGCAGGGGACGTTTGATAACCCGGTACTCCTCCCAGACAACCTGGTTGTCGCTGTTCGGGGTGAGATAACCCAGATGCTCCTTGCCCTCAAAATCGATCGTGAACGGCTCCTTCTCAACCAATTCACTCTGGGAGGCTGCCAGAGGGTCATCATCCGCTCCGACCTCCGAGAAATAGGAAGCTTCTTCCGCATAGCCACCACTCTCATCCTTTCCATCCACCCCAATTCCGACACCCTCCGCAACCAGTGTGGATTTAGCGGAGTCCTCTGCTAGAGTAGTGATCGTCGGCTCTTTTTCCCCGACCTCCTCAGTAACCCTGGCCTTATTCAGCCGCTCTACCGCCTTTTCAATACTGCTAACCATTAATCATCTCACTCTTTTTACGGTAAAACGCCTCTATTTTAGAACCTGCAGAAGCCCGACGCCATTTTTCACGCTATCTTTGCTGGAGCACCGGCGCCTTTCCAGCGCGCCGGCCCACTAATTTTGCGATCAAAACCAAGTTTCTGGAATGATCAGTACATCTCCAGGCAACATCTCAACATTTGCTGAAATATCACCATCCCGCACCAGATCATCCAGTCGTACCTGAAACTGTTCCGTTTTGCCATTAATCCTGCGCACGATACTTGCCTTGTTTCCGGCAGCAAACTCAGTCAAACCACCAACGGCAATAACCACATCCAGCAGCGACATATGTTCCCGATACGGCAGCGATTGCGGCTGGGCAGCCTGTCCAACCACACGAATCTGTTCTGTATACTGACCAACAAAGTTAGTCACAGTAACCGTAACCTTCGGATTCTTAATGAATTTTGAGAGATTTCCCTCGAGATTTCGCGCCAACTCGGTTGGCGTCTTACCGCTTGCCTGCATATCTTCGACCAGAGGCGTTGTGATCAAGCCATCCGGCCTCACAATCACTTCAGAGGATAGTTCTGGATCCCCCCAGACAAAAACCTTCAGGCTGTCGCCCGGACCAATCAGGTATTTCGGCGCCTCCGCACCCACCCTGGTTATACTGACCGGCGCCTCCTTCTGCACAGTTCCGCCGGCACTCGCACATCCTGCCAGAACAATGGCTGCCAATACGCTAACCAGCACCATCGACAGGACATTTTTTGTATATTGATAACTTTTTTTCATCTTGCTACCCCCGCCCGCTAAGGCCTCTCATATTTCGCTGCATTAACAACCCCATGACTCAATGAAGCTGGGCTTGCTCTCCCATTCTTCCCGAACGCTTCGAATCCTTTCTCATTGCCGCATTAGACGTTGTTTCAGTTTGAGCGCGGTCTCTCGTTCCGGAAACAGAGCGGCACTATCCAGGGCCCGGTTCAACGCCCGGATTGCCTGCTCGATATTGCCAGATTCATACAAAATTTCTGCGTAATGATAAAGGATAGCGGGATTCTGCGTCGCCTTCCCGATCTCCTCAATGATCTCCCTCCCCTTATCCCGCTCTCCCGACCTGAACAACAGCCAGCCATAAGTATCCGCAATCGCTTCATTCCCAGAGGCAGCATTATAGGCTCGCTCGGCGAAATTGAGAGCCTTCTGGGGATCGGATGACGCCACAAGTAATGCCAGATTGTTGAGCGCAATCACATTGTTCCCATCGGCCTGAAGAACCTCTTCATACATCGCCTGAGCTTTGACGTTATCACCACTGCTCTGGTAGATGGATGCCAGCCCCAGCTCCCCTTTTACATCATCAGGATGCTGTTTCTTCCAACTCATCAACACATCGATAGCTTTCTGTTTGTTGTTGCGCAACAGATGAGTTTTGGCGAGTTTTTCGGCGATTGCAAAGGTATTGAACTGCCCCAGTCCCTCGCTTAGATTCAGCTCCGCCTGCTCATATTGACCATTCTTCAGATAGAGATCACCCAGCAACAGGTACCCCCAGTATCTGGAGCGTTCATTCTGCAGCAGAGACTTTGCCAGCTGTTCCGCCTCTTGAGTATTGCCAGCCTTGATCTCATTCGACACCAGCATAACTTTGCCTCTGACATTGTCGGGCTGGATCTCTAGCAGCTTCTCCAGTACGTGTTTGGCGCTGGAGAGCCGCCCCATCCTCTGCTCCGCCCCGGCCAACCCCAGATAGCCTGAGATCGACTGTGGGCTCTTATCGACCAGCATCGAAAGATAATGGGAAGCACCGGCATAGTCACCGGCCTGCATCTTCGAATTGCCCATCAACAGGAGGAAGACAGGGTTGTCCGGATTGATACGTTCGAGCTCGCCAAGAATCGCATTGGCTTTGCTGCGTTCGCCTCGTTTTAGATAGTGCCTTGCCAGGATATAGCGCGGTAAAGTTGCGTTCTGATCTGCCTCTCTCGCCCGCTCCACCCACTGCTCCGCCTGCTGCTGGTCTCCCTGCTTATCAGCAATCTGCGACAGGCCGAGCATGGCAGTCACGTTCCTGGCATCCAGCTCAAGAATCTTTTTGAATCGCTTCTTTGCACTCCCCAAGCTACCCCCCTCAAGCTCAAACCGGGCCAGCGCGAAATGGGCTGGAAGATAGCCTGGCTCGAATGTCAGGGCCTGTAGCAACTGCCTACGTCCTGTCAACCGTTTACCCTGCATCACATGAATACTGCCTTTTAGGGTCGTCAACATCGGCGAGTTGGGAGTTTCAGCGATCAGTTCGTCGGTCAGCTTAATCGCCTCACTGAATTCTTTTTTTCTCAGATAAGCATAGATCAGCATCAGCCGATTTTTTGGCAGATCGGCATCCGACAGCGTCTCCAACTCCTCGATCGCCTGGTCAATTGAGCCTTTGCGCAGATAGGCCTTGGCAAGTTCCTCTCGAATCGCGCTGTTTCCCGGATCAGCCTTCACCGCCTGTTCCAGATACCGGGTGCCTGAGAGGTGATCCCCCGAACGGCTGGCGGCATTACCGATCAGTTTCAGGATTTCCACATCCCCACCGGCATTATCCAGTGCGGGCTCAAGTGCCTCCAGAGCACTCTCGTGCTGGTTGAGTTTCAGGCGTGTCATACCCAGCAGTTTTCTTGCCTGCAGGTGATTGGGGACTTTATTCACATACTGGCTAAGATAGGCATTTGCCTGTTCATAGTTCTGTCTGGCGAAATGAACAGAGCCAAGCAGCAGCAGGGTGGGAAGATGATCTGGCGAAGCGCTTATGACCTGTTTCAACTCGCCCTCAGCCGCCTCATACTCTTCCACCATAAAGTGATGAAGGCCGGAAAAATAGGCTCCGATCGGATGTTCCGGGAGGATCTTTCGAAACGCCGCTATCCGCGTCGCGGCTTTTTCAAGCCTCTTCTCTGCCAGCAGGGTCTGGATCAACGAGACATGAGCAGCGAAATGCTGCTTGGAGAAAAATGAGCTCGCCAGCGACTCCATCGCCTTCTCAAAGGCGATCTCAGCCGTATCAAACTCCTGACGCTGAAAATGGATCGCCCCCATCACGAGATAACCTTCAGTGAAGCCTGGATCCTGCAATACGGCCTTCTGGCACTGTGTGACAGCCGTCTCCAGATTCTCCCGCATGACATTGATCCGCGCCATGCCGACCAATGCCTTGGGAAAGGCCGGATCGATACCCAACGCCGCTTCCAGCAGGGACGCCGCCTCAGCCTCCTCCCCTTTTGCCAAACGGGCCTCAGCATACGCCACCAACAGATATTTCCTGTCACTTCCGGAGATCTGCTGTGGATCCAGCTCTTCCAGAATTCTGTCATACTGATGCTGCGCGAGTAGCGCCTGTGCCTTTCGAGACAGTAGATCTGACTCTGGAACACCCAATTCGGCCGCCCTCTTCAGCTCTTTTTCCGCTGACTTCCCATCCCCGACTGCGAGATAAGAGTCGGCCAACATAACGCGCGCCTGATCATTCGAGGCGTTGCTCTGCAAGACATTTTTCAGCTCGATGATCGCTTTGGCAGGCTCATCATTCTGCAGATGCTCACCAGCCTTTGCCATCCGCTCCGTTTCATTTCCACCGCTACATCCAGTGATAAAAACCAGCAAAACCACAGCCGCCAGTGCAACCGGCCTGCCGCGCATCTGCATGAGGTTTTTATACTTCATCTTGCTAACTTCCCCTGGCTAAAAGCGATTGTGGGTCCATCAAAATCGAGTCTGTCTTCAGGGTCAACGGGAAAGTGCTGTCTCTACATCTGTCACAAACTGCGACAAAAACGCCATCAGCACGGCTTCAGCATCCTGCTGCTCTGACGTCACCGGTGTACTGACAAGCACGACTGAGATAGCCGGCGACCCGGTCAAGGTTCCATAGAGATTCCAGAGCTTGGCTCTGCTGCCACTGGCCACCCGGTGCCCCGCGGTACCATACCATCGCCACACCAGACGCTGCGAGGCCTGCCCGCCGCCTTTGATCAGCGACGCCTCCACTGGCAGGTGACTGCCATCCGCCAGCACAACCTGCCGCTGCTGGCGTGACACACGGGCCCACCTTTCTCCACTGAAAATCTTGTTGTCGACGTGAACCGCCTCTTTATCCTGTGCCTGCTTTTCAAAGTGGGTGATAAACAGATCCACGCTATCCTGATGCGACAGATAACGCCCTTGGAGCACCAGATCGCCCTGCTGCCACTTCGGTTGCCACTGAGTCAGGCGGCGGGCCTGCAACTGCCAGTCACCGACCTGCTCTGGCAGCCGCCAGCGAAGGCTGTCCGCAGTCTCTGCTGAAACACTGTAGGCCAAGGCCAGCAGAGGTCCGAGCATACTGACCAGTACCACGCCACCCAGCACAGGCCATCGCGTCAGGGCAACCGGTGCATCAGCCTCTGGATCTACAGCTTTCTTCTCCGCCTGTGGCGGAAACAGGCGTCCCAGATAGACCAGCAGTACGAAGATGAAGAGGGCGAACACGACCCACCCCAGGGTATCGTGATCCTGCACCACGGGGTTTTGCATGCCAGTAAAGTAGCCAATTGCCACCACGCTATAGATACGCACAATATTCGCTAGGAATGCCATCCCCGAGGCGATCACGGCGTAGATCAACATCTGCCTGAGGTTGAAACCGTTCACTTTGGCATAGAGAAACGCGATAGTAACCGCCGTCAGCTGATACTTGAGTCCACTGCACCCCTCTTCCACTTCGAAAACACCGTCAGGGATAAGAATCAGATAGCCTTCGCGCACCGTGGTGAAACCAGTTACATCAAGCAGCTGTGCCGAGACAATAGCCGACGCGGTCTGCAGATAGGGGGTCAATACCTGCCAGACAGGCACCACACTCAGCAGCAGCAGAATCGGAAAGAAGAACGGGAGCGCCTGCCGCACCCCCAGCAGACTCACAACAACCCCGAGCAGAACCAACACGAACGCCGCCTGCTGCACCGACTCGATGTAGACCAGCCCGGCCAGCAGCCAGAGCAATGTCGCACCCAGCAGGAACGAAATACCCAGCAGGCTGGGCTGGATGCGCAATCCCGGCGCCGTCTGCCGAAGCGCTTGGTAGAAGAGATAGAGTGAGATGGGAAACAGCAGAAAGCCGTGGGAGAGGACAGAGCCCTTATCCGACCAGAGCTCAACCAGCCGCTCCAGGGAAGGGTAATAAGCAACAAACGGCACCAGCAGAGCAGACACCAGCAACAGTGCCTGCCCGTTCCAAAAAAACCTCGCACCGGTTTCGGCAAGGTTATTTGAGGTCATGCTTGTTCACGAGGTCATAGAGTGTCGGCCGACTCACCCCAAGCAACTCGGCCGCCTTCGAGACATTCCCTTCAACATAGTTCAATGCGCGCTCCACCGCCTTGGCTTCGGCCCGCTCGCGCACCTCACGCAGATTAAACGGCAGGAGATTCTCACCGCCACTACTCAACTGCAGCTCCTCTGGGGTAATCTGCGACCCTTCAGCCATGATCACCGCCCGCTTGACCTTATTCATCATCTCACGCACATTGCCCGGCCAGAAGTAGCTCTCGATCGCCTGCAGCGCCTCTTTGGAAAAGCCGCGCACCTTGCTCGAATTCTGCGATGCAAATTTCGCCAGAAACGCCCAAGCCAGCATCACCGCATCCCCCTCACGCTCACGCAGCGGCGGGATATTGATGGTGATCTCGCTGACTCGATAGAAGAGATCCTCGCGAAACTCGCTGCTCTGGATCATCTCCTCCAGATTACGGTTGGTGGCACAGACTACGCGCACGTCGACCGGCACTACTTCACGTCCACCCACTCGTTCGATGACTCGCTCTTGGAGGAACCTGAGCAGCTTCGCCTGCAGGCCAATCGGCATGTCACCGATCTCATCCAGAAACAGGGTGCCACCGGTAGCGGTCTCTATCTTGCCAAGGGTACGCTTGGCTGCTCCGGTGAAGGCGCCCTTCTCGTAGCCAAAAAGCTCGCTCTCCAACAAAGTCTCAGGGATCGAGGCGCAGTTAATCGCAACAAACTTGTTCTCCGAACGGTCGCTCAGATCATGGACCGCCTTCGCCAACACCTCTTTGCCGGTGCCACTCTCCCCCAGCAGCAGCACTGTTGCATCGGTTGGGCTCACCCTCTCGATCACCCGGCAGACGGAGATCATCTCGGTGCTCGATGCAATCACCCCATCGAGTGGGGTCATCCTCTGCTGGGCGGAAAAGGCACGATTCTCCGCTTCCAACTCATAGAGCTGATAGGCCCGATCGATAATAACCTTCAGCACTTCCGGGTCAATCGGCTTCTGGTAGAAGTCATAGGCGCCAAATTCGAGTGACTTCAGCGCATTCAACCGGTCATCGTTGCCGGTCACCACGATAACCTTAGTATGGGGTGCGAGGGAGAGGATCTGTTTCAGTGTAAGCAGCCCCTCGCTGACGTTGGCAGGATCGGGCGGCAACCCCAGATCGAGGGTCACCACCGGGGGAGTGAAACGCCTCAGCGCCGCAATGGCTGACTCCCGGTCTCCAGCAATCTTGGCGTCATAGCCATCAAAACACCAGCGCAGCTGACTCTGCAGACCCGGATCATCCTCAACGATTAGAAGTGGTCTTAACATCTCGATTCCCTATTCGCTTCAGGTCCCTAAACTTCCGCCACTGCGCCCGATCGCATGCCGTCCGGGGACGGCTGGACATTATGCACAGGAAGCCTAAGCGTGAATACTGTTCCTCTTCCCACCTCACTCTCAACTGTGATCACTCCCCCCAAACTGCGAATAAATTCTCGGCTTTCATAGACACCAATGCCCATTCCCGCGTTACCTTTTGTCGTCTCAAAGGGCTGAAACAGCCTGTCACGGATGAAACCGGCCTCCATTCCCGAGCCGTTGTCACTGATCGTGACCCACAGTTCTCCACCCTTTTCGTCCATCTCAAGGCGCACAAAACCATCATCGGCGGTCGCCTCTTGAGCATTTTTGATCAAGTGACCGATCACCGCACTCAGCCGATCCTTATCGGCCACCACCAGCCCCGCCTCCCCACTCACCTGCAATTCAGGCACGGGCAGAAAGCCGGAGTGCCCTCTGACCGCCTCTTGCAAAGCCTCTGCCAACGGAAACACTCGCGAACTGCTCTTGCTGAAACGCCCCTGTCGCAACTGCGCCAGCAGGCGTTTCATTTTGGTCGCCGCATGATCGACGGTATTGATGGCATCCTCCATAAAGGCCGGGTTATTTTTATGTCTGGCCGCATTAGTAACCACCAAGTCGAGCTGGGCCACCAGGTTTTTCAAATCATGCACTACAAACGCGGAGAGACGGTTAAAGGCTTCGAACTGGTTCGCCCGAGCCAGATCCTCCGATGCCTTCAGCAATGCGAGATAACTCGCCGCCTGCTGCGATGCAGTCTTCAAAAGATCCCTGTCCTCCCAGTTGATCTGGCGTGGCGCCCGTGGCCGGATCAGCACCATAAATCCGATCAACTCACTGTGATGGCGTATCGGCAGTAACAGCCAGGCATATTGGATCTCTTCAAGCCAGCCCGGCAGCTGCAGATTTTCGTAGAGATCGGGATAGCCTGCGTACTCATCAAGATCGACAATCCAATCGCGGTCTTTAAAAAAATTCGCCAGAGAACTATCAGCGCTGAGAGTGGCGTGACACTCAGCCGCCTGCCAATGACTGACACTCTGAAAACTACCCGACTCATCGCGCATCCAGAGCAGTCCGCCTCCGGAGTCAACTAGATCGGCCAGAGCTTTGATCACCCGCTCACGGATCTGCGTGCCCGGCTCACCATCCGAAAGGGTGTGAATGATTCGCAACCACTCTTCACGATAATCGTATTTGTATCTGAAAAAGTGCTTATTCAAGAAGACCTTAGTGCGGGAGCGAAGATGGCTGGAAAAGAGCAGCGCAACCAGAGTCGCCAGCGCCAGGAAGAAGAAGACCATCTGTGCGGCCTTACCCCAAGTCCCGCCATAATAGCGGATGTAGTAACCGATCGCCGACATAAACAGCAGGTAGATGCCGGCCCCGACCAGGGCGGTGGTATGAAACACCACCTTGCGGGAGACAAACACTTTGACCGACCAACCGGGATTGCGCGCCGCGGCCACTGCTAGCATCGGCACCACCAGGGCGTTGACATAGCCCCGCGCATTCCACAGATCCTGGTCCACATGAGTAAACAAGAATGCATCAGCATAGAGCAGGAAATCGTAGGCAAAGATCGAACCGATACCGAAGTAGAGATACTTCAGCTTCCAGCGCTGTTCTAGGCGGGTATTGCGGAACAGCTGTTCGATCAAGATCAGGCCAATGATCGCCAGACCCAGATGATTCGGCAGTTCCAAATCGGCGATCAGTGGCCCCTGTTGCGCGGCAATCAGCAGCACATTGATTGTTTCCAGCAGCAGCATCAGGCTGGCGCCGATCAAAACCAGTCCAGGTAGAAAAGTGAACAACCGGGCGTCTCTGCCCGCCTGCATTTTGAACGGAACCAGCAGTCTGAAGAGAAAGATAAACCAGGCAATATTCCTCGCATTTTCGAGGAAAACATAGGCGCTGCTCGACCAGACGCCTCCCAGCTGCAGCCAGATCACCGCCGAAACATGCCACAAAGCGGTAATAAAAACCGCAGAGAGCAGGAACGCGCCTTCTAGCTTGCCACGCCAACTGGTGAACAACAGCACACTCAGAAGAAAAAACAGCAACGCAGCAAAAGAGTATCCGATCGTCCCTATATCCACACTCGACTCACATCATCTCGTCTATCCAGGCATCTCCGCCTGCTGTCGGCCGCCCAGCCAAAGACTAAAGCTTTCGAAACAGCATCCGCGCAAACCGTAATCCCCTACAACCCTCCAGCAGCATCCAGGATTAGCGAAACTGACCCGCCATGCCACTGATTTTACAAAAAAATAAGCCCTAAACAGTGCTCTGTTACAAGAGTTCCCAACCCCGGATAACTATAGGAAAAACCCCGTCACAATTCACCAATGGAAATGGGGTTGCTGACTCTGCTAGTCTTTGCAGCCAGCTCCTGTAGCGGCATGCCGCTCCAAAGCAGGCCCTGCTTCTATCCCGCAACCATTCCACAGGGGATGGATCATCAACACAACTGGCCCATAGAGGGAACATGACATTGGCACCCGTTAAACGCACGATTCACGGCAACACCCCGATCCGCTCCGGTCTTGGCTTCACCCTGATCGAAGTCATGGTGGTGGTGGTTATCCTCAGCATCCTGGCTGCGATCGTTGTCCCCAAAATCATGGATCGCCCGGAGCAGGCGCGTGTCACCAAGGCGAAAAATGACATCCGCGCCCTGGAGGCGGCCCTCAATCTCTACCGCCTGGACAATATGCTCTATCCCAGCACCGACCAAGGCCTGGAGGCGCTGGTCAGCAAACCCTCCGGCGCGCCTGAGCCGCGCAACTGGAAGCAAGGCGGCTATCTGGACCGCCTGCCGAAAGACCCCTGGGGCAACGACTACTTCTACCTCAGCCCGGGTTCCCATGGCGCGGTTGACATCTACTCCTCCGGCCTCGATCTGCAGTCCACAGACGATGACATAGGAAACTGGAATCTGGAGCAGTGACCACCAGCCACTTCCAGCGAGGCGGCCTCACCCTGCCGGGCGGAGCCGCTATCAGGGGCTTCACCCTACTGGAAGTGATGGTGGTGATCGTAATCATCGGCATCATCGTCAGCCAGATCACCATCTCCTTCAGCGGCCAATCTCCAGAAGAGATCCTGAAGACCGAAGCGCGCCGCTTCGCCAGCCTGGCGCAGCTCGCCAGCGAAGAGGCGCTGCTGAGCAACGCACTGATCGGCATCGCGGTGGACCACGACGGCTACCAGTTTCTTCGCCGGCAAAAAGACAAGTGGCAGGCCAGCACCGAGAGCGTGTTCCGCAAACGCTCGCTGCCGGATGAGGTCCGCATCGCCCTCGACAGCGACTATCGCCCAGCAGAAAAAAAGGAGGAGAAACTGGCACCGAGCATCCTGATCCTTCCCAGCGGCGAGATCACCCCGTTTCACATCACCTTTATCTCTGAAGCAACCGATGACAGGTTTTACATCGAGGGCAGCGAAAATGGCAGCATCGATCTCCAGCACACCCCCGCGCTCTGAGCGACGCTGGCTTGTGACAGCTCAGCAAGGCTTTACTCTGCTCGAGGTGCTGATCGCATTGGCAATCCTTGCCATCGCCCTCGGCTCGGCGATCAAGGTTGCCGCCAACCAGGCCGCCAACACCACCCATCTGAGGGACAAGACTCTCGCCCACTGGGTAGCTGCCAACCAGATCACCGAACTGCAGATCTCAGGCACCTGGCCCTCGCATGGCAAAAAAAGCGGCAGCGAGGAGATGGGGCACCACGAGTGGCACTGGCAGCGCATCATCAAGGCCACCCCAGACGACCGGGTGCGACTGGTGGAGATCTCAGTATTCCGCGACAAGCAGGATGACAACCCGGTCACCCGGCTGGTCAGTTTTCTAGGGCAACCGGAATAGCCTACAGAGATGCCCCCCCGGCCCCAGACAACCGCAGTGCGCGGCTTCACCCTGTTGGAACTGCTGATCGCCATCGCCGTCTTCTCCTTCGTCTCGATCATCGCATACGGCGGCATCAAGAGCGTGCTCAACATCGAGGAGTCGACCCGCGCCCACCTGGATCGCCTCTCCAAAGCGCAGCTGGCGCTGGCGCTGATTCGTCAGGACCTGGAACAGGTGGTGGCGCGCAGCATCCGTGACCAACACGGCGATACCCAGCCTCCCCTACGCAGCAGTTCGCTCGGCGAAAACAACCTGGTCGAGTTCACCCGCGGCGGCTTTGCCAACCCATTAAAGCTGCCCCGCAGCAGCCTGCAGCGGATCGCCTATCAACTGGAGGATGAGAAGCTCTACCGCCTGAGATGGCTGACCTTGGACCGCTCCCAGGAGGACAAGCCGGTGCGTACTGAGCTGCTCTCCGGGGTCAAGAAGATCGAACTCAGGTTCCTCGACCACCAGCTAAAACTACACACGGAGTGGCCCGACACCGGCAACCTGCCCCGAACGGAGCCCGTCCCCGAACTCCCACGGGCCATCGAACTCAAACTGGAACTCGAGGCATGGGGCCCGATCCGCCGGCTGTTCCGAATCTCAGAACAACTACCGGCGAAGCAACCAGCAGCGGAGGGTCGGTGATGCAACACACTCCTGCACCCCCCCGCAGTCAACGTGGAGTGGCGCTGATCACTGCCCTGGTGATTGTCTCACTCGCCTCGATCACCGCCATCGCCATGACCGAAAAAATGCAGATCAGCACCCGTCGCACCGCCAACGTACTACACGCCGATCAGCGCTACTTCTTAACCCTCGGCAGCGAGGCCTGGGCCAAGGGGCAGCTGATTCGTGACAAGGAGGAGGATGCCAAACACGATAAATATGATGGTTTGGATGAGGATTGGGCCAAGGAGCTGCCGGCCACAGCAATCGACGTCGGACAGATCGAGGCGAAGATCATCGACCTGCAGGCGCGCTTCAACCTCAACAACCTCTATCTCGAGGCCGAAGCCAACGAGGATTCAAAAACCGAATTCGCCCGTCAACTCGCCTACTTCAAACGCCTGCTGCAGGCACTGGGGCTTGAGCCCGGCATCGCCCAGGCAGTTGCCGACTGGATCGATGCCGACATCAATCCCAGCTTTCCCGATGGTGCCGAAGACAATGAATATCTCGGCAGAGAGCCCCCCTACCGCACTCCCAACAGCCAGATGGCCTCGGTCACCGAGCTGCGTCTGATTGCGGGTGTCACTCCGGAGATCTACGACAAGCTGGAACCCTACGTCACCACCCTGCCCACGGCTAGCAAGCTCAACGTCAACACCGCTGATCCCATCCTGCTTGGTGCCCTGAGCGACAATCTCGATGAATCCTCCTCCAAGAGCCTGAGCGAAGGGCGAAAAGAGGATCCGTTCACGACCATCAAGGCTTTCAAAGATAGACTCAAATCAATTTTGGGCGATAATAACAATCAACTTGAAGAAATAGCCTCACTGGTCGATGTTTCCAGTCATTATTTCCTTCTCAAGACCACGGTGAGCATGGATACATCGAGCCAGACTTTGCAGACCATTTTTACTAGGGACGATCAGGGCACGCGCGTCCTGCAACGCGCTATCGGGCTTTTCTAGTGGCAGAAACACTCGTCATCCACCTCCACGGCCAAGAAGAGCTCCAGGCCAGCTGGCGCCCCCTATACACCGGGGAGGAGCAACCCCAGGGACCAGCTGGCAACGGCAGCCTGGCCGAGGCCGCAGTTCAGGCCAAAGGCCGTCAAGTCATCGTTTTTGTGCCCTCCGCTGAAATCACCTTAGCGCAGATGGATGCCCCCACTAGCAATCGTCAGCGCCTGCTGCAGGCGGTCCCCTATGCCATCGAAAACGCGCTGATCGAGGATGTGGCGACACTCCACTTCGCTATCGATACTCGTGCGGATGGCAAGCAGATCAAGGTCGCCGTAGTGGCCCAGCGGCAGATGGACTACTGGTTGGAGAGTCTCGAAGACGCGGGCATCGAACCCAGCTACCTCTATCCCGATTTCCTCGGCCTACCCCACACGCCTGGCAGTTGGACCGTCTATCTCGATGATGACCAGGTGCTGGTACGTACCGGCCTCAACACCGGCTTCGGCGCCGACCCGATCAACTTTGCTGAGCTACTGCGTCTCAGCCTCGAAGAACACCAGGATGCCGCGCCGGAACAGATCGAATTCATCCAGCCGCCCAATCTGAGTTCTGCGCCCTACTACGACCTGGCGCTGAGCAAGCTCGACTACCCTGCCACCACCACCGCCTTCGACGGCAACCTGATAGAGCTGATGGCCAAGGGGTTGGATCCCCGCAGCCTGCTCAATCTGCTGCAGGGCGAATACCGCCATGTGGATGCCGGGGTTCAGCTGCTCAAGCCCTGGATCTCAGCCGCCGTACTGCTGATGGTTTTTCTTACGCTCCAGGTCACCCTCTCTGTGCTCGACTTCATCAAGATAGATCAGGAAAACAGCCAGCTGTCACAACAGATCAGCCAGCTATTTCACTCCACCTTTCCAGAAACCAAACGGCTGGTAGATGCGAAGGCTCAGACCGAGCAGAAACTGAAAGAGTTGCGCACCACCCAGAGCACCAACCAGGCCGACTTTTTCAGTCTCTTCATCGCCCCCGCATCGGCCATCAAAGAGAGCCGCGGCAGTAAGCTGCGAGGCATCAGCTACCGTGATGGTCAACTCGACATTCAGCTCTCGACCCGGGAAATACAGGCGATCGAGGCGCTCAAGAAGCGGCTCGAAAACGAGGGACTTGCGGTAGAGATCCGCTCTGCCAACGCCAAAGGAAATGAAGTAACCTCCCATCTGCGCATCACCCGGGGTGGCTCATGATCCGCTGGTTCTACGCAAAACCCCCGCGTGAGCGCCTAGCCCTGTTGACAGGAGGCGCCTCGCTGCTGATCCTGCTAATCTATCTGCTCGTCTGGACTCCGTTCATCAGCAAGCTAGAGCGCAAACAGGCCCAGCTCGAGAGTCAACGCGCCACCCTCGCCTGGCTGCAGTCGGCCGTCAGTGAGGTTGCACAGCTGCGCGCCGCACAGCCCGCCAACGCCTCGGTGAAGACCAACGAATCCCTGTTCACCCTGGTCGACCGTACTGCCACACAGAATCGCCTGCGCAAACAGATCGATCAGATCAAACCCCAGGGTGACAACCGGGTACAGGTCTGGATGGAGAATGCAGCTTTCGACGCCATGCTGCGCTGGCTCGGACTGCTGCAGCAGCAGTATCGTATTCAGGTCGTCTCGATGAATATCGACAGCAAAGATAAACCAGGACGGATCAACGCCCGTATCAGCCTGGAGAGGTCCGCTCCATGAAGGGCAAGGCCGGTCTGATCCTGCTGGGGCTGCTCTGTTATCTGGCATTTCTGTTGGCCAACGTCCCAGCCAGACACGCCTGGGGCTGGGCAGCCAGCAGTGCCGAGATGCCACTGGTGATGGGCGGCATCAGCGGTACCATCTGGTCGGGAGAGGCCCGCCAGCTCGCCTACAATGGCGCCAACCTCGGCGGCGTAAAGTGGCGCCTCTCACCACGGGGATTGCTGCAGGGCAGCCTGCTCTACCGTTTCAACCTACGCGGCCAGGGTCAACAACTGGCCGGCACCGCTGGTCTGGCGATCAATGGCGACCTGATAATCAGCAAGCTGAAGGGGATGATCAAGGCTGAACTAGTGGCCCGCATGATGCAGCAACGTTTTATTCAGCCAGCCGGGGATGTTGATCTCGACCTGCATGGCGTACGAGTTGAGCAGGGCCGTCCCAACGCCGTAACCGGCACCATCCGCTGGCAAAGTGCAGGCGTCAAAAGCCCCGTCACGGCCGCGATCGGCTCCATCGAGTTCAACATCAGTTCCAGGGAGGGAGACATCAAAACCACCATCCGGGATCTTGGGGGGCCCTTGAGTGTCAAAGGCAACGCAGCACTCAATGCCGACGGCAACTACCAGATATCGGTCCGCATGCTACCCAAGGGTTCCGCCGACCCCGGCCTGGTACAGGCAATCCGGGCGCTGGGCCAGCAAGACGGCAGCGGCGGCGTCAATATAAAATACAGCGGTCAGCTCTAGGGAGCCTCTGAACGAATCATGAACTCGCATCTTGGGTCCAAAATCTGCCGCTTTTTCGTTGTTAATCTCGACAACCGCTCCATGCGTGGCTCTACCTCCTGCATCCATGCTGTCGGTCGCAATAGCTGGCAAGTGTCGCGGTGACAGGATGTCGTTGAGCGACGATGCGATTAACACCTCAAAGTGACAAATTTTTACCTCCAATCTGTTTTGTCCAGATTCATTCAGAGAATCCAGAAATGCGTAACTGCTCCATACTTAACCGCGACCGTCATCCCATCCACGACATATACGCCAGTTTTGCTTTCTGCTACCATTTGTCAGTATTACACACGTCATGCATAACACACTGATGATTAAAGGAATTATTACACTCGAGCGGATCGATTCCGCGCTCCTTTGCGGGCGCTTTCAGAGCCGCAATCACAGTGGATATGATTCATGAACATGAATGCTCCGGGACCACATCCGAACCCCAAAAGTCGAACTCTGGGCTGGCTGCTTAGCTTTGTCTTACTGACACTGCTTTTGCAAAGCAGCAGCGTGTTTGCCGACCGCATCACGCTCAACCTCAACAATGCCGACATCAATGCGCTAATCAAGACGGTTTCTGAACACACCGGCACCAACTTTGTCGTCGATCCGCGGGTCAAAGGCAAAGTCACCGTGATCTCTGCCCACGCGATGGAGAAAGAGGAGTTTTATCAAGTCTTCCTCTCGATCCTCGAAGTACATGGCTTCTCCACTGTTCCTGCTGGCGGCGTCGTCAAGATCGTACCCGACGTCAAGGCCAAACAGGTTGGCATCCCGACCGAGAGTCTTGAGGTTCTCCCCGGTGACCAGATGGTCACCCGCATCATCCAGGTGAAGAATGTCGCAGCCGCGCAGCTGGTGCCGATCCTGCGCCCGTTGATCCCGCAACAGGGGCACCTTGCCGCTTACCCGACCACCAACGTGTTGATCATCTCCGACCGCCGCCAGAACGTTGACCGTCTGCTGAAGATCATCTCGCAGATCGACAAGGTAAGTGACAATTCGGTGGAGGTGATTACCCTGCAACACGCATCGGCCGCCGAGGTGGTACGCATTCTCACCAGCCTGCAGGGCAATCAGGCAAAGGGCGGGGCCACCCCGATCAAGATGGTCGCCGACGAACGCACCAACAGCCTCCTGTTGACTGGTGGGCGCACTGCCCGGCTGCGCGCCAGGGTGGTCATCGAACACCTCGACACCCCGTTCGAGAATGAGGGCAACGCCCAGGTCATCTATCTGCGTTATGCCAACGCCAAAGACATGGTGAGCGTGTTGACCGGCGTTAGCGATTCGATCGACCAGAACCGCAAGGCTGGCACTCCCAAGGCGAAGAAGACATCGGTCAATATCCAGGCCGACGAGTCATCCAACGCGCTAATCATCTCCGCGCCACCCGACATCTTCAGAAGCCTGCAGGGCATCATCAAAAAGCTCGATATCCGCCGCGCCCAGGTGCTGGTGGAAGCGATCATCGCCGAGGTCTCCTTCGACAAGACCAAGGATCTGGGCGTGCAGTGGATCGTCGACGGTTCACCCTCCGGCAACACAGCGCCGGTGGGCATCATTAACCTTGGCACGCCGAAGATCAGTGATATCGCAGGTGCAGCCGCCGCAGGAGTGCTTCCATCCATTCCTTCAGGCACCTTGATTGGGCTGGGGAAGTTCACCCGTTCTGGCGTCGATTTCGCCATGCTGATCCGGGCACTGGAGAGTGACAGCTCATCCAACATCCTCTCCACCCCGAGCATCCTGACCCTGGACAACCAGGAGGCCGAGATTGTGGTCGCCAAGAACGTACCTTTCCTCACCGGCCAATATGCCTCCACCGGCGCCTCCAGCACCTCGGTCAACCCGTTCCAGACCATCCAGCGTCAGGATGTGGGCCTCACCTTACGAGTCACACCACAGATCAACGAGGGCAACGCGATTCAGCTGAGCATCGAACAGGAGGTGTCGAGCATCGACCCCACCACCAGCGCCGGCACCACCGATATCGTCACCAACAAGCGCACCATCAAGACCGTGGTGATGGTGGAAGACAGCCATACCATCGTGCTCGGCGGCCTGATCGACGAGCAGTTGCAGCAGGTCGATGAGCGGGTGCCGCTGCTCGGCGATATCCCCGGGGTCGGTGTGTTATTCCGTGCCAGAAACACCATCAAGGTGAAACGCAACCTGATGGTCTTTCTGCGCCCGATAATCGTACGCGACGCAGCGACCCACGCATCGGTCACCAGCGACAAATACAACTATTTCCGCGCCCAGCAGATGGATCTGCGTCAACGGGGGGTCAATCTGATGCCGGATCAGGAAGCACCTGTATTGCCTGACCGTTTCAACGCGCTGCCCTACCCGTTTGGGGATCAGGATAGCGACAGTGCCCAATAACTGGCGACTCAGCAATAATGAGTGAGACCCACCCCCTGGAAGAGGCAAGCGAATCAGTCGACGCACCCAGTCGGCTGATTCCCACCCCGCCCCAACGACCAGACGAAATCCCCTACATCTTCGCCCGTCGCCAGGGAGTTTTGGTGACTGTCGACGCACTGGTGCAGCAGACCCGGGTACTCCATAAGGCGGGGGTCCCGGTTAGCATATTCAACGAGCTGCGCCGTTATCTTGGACAGCCGTTTGTCATGCAGGAGATCAGTGAGGAGGAGTTCGACAAGAAACTCTCGATGCTCTACGAATCGGGCTCCGGCCAGTCCACCAAGATCATGGAGACCATGGGCGACGACCTGGATCTGGACGATGCCGCCCGTGCCCTCAACCAGCCAGAGGACCTGCTCGACAGCGAGGATGACGCGCCGATCATCCGCCTGATCAACGCGCTATTCACCGAGGCGATCAAGGAGGAGGCGTCGGATATCCATATCGAACCCTACGAGCACCGCCTGGTGGTGCGTTTCCGCGTCGACGGGCTACTGCGCGAAGTGCTGCATCCTCCGCGCAATGTCGCCCCCTATCTGATCTCCCGCATCAAGGTCATGGCACAACTCGATATCGCCGAGAAGCGCGTGCCTCAGGATGGCCGCATCTCCCTCAAGGTCGGCAACCGTCCGGTGGACGTGCGCGTCTCCACCCTGCCCTCCAGCTATGGCGAACGAGTGGTGTTGCGTCTGCTCGACAAACAGGCAGGCAAACTCGATCTCAGCCAGCTAGGCATGCAATCCGCCATGCTGCAGCAGATCGACCCGGATGTAATCAAGCGCCCCCATGGCATCTTCCTGGTCACCGGACCGACCGGTTCCGGTAAAACCACCACCCTGTATGCGGCCCTGACTCGGCTCAACACCCAGACCCGCAACATCGTCACCGTGGAAGACCCGATCGAGTACAATCTCGATGGCATCGGTCAGACCCAGGTCAATACCAAGGTCGACCTGACCTTCGCCCGCGGGCTGCGCGCCATTCTGCGCCAGGACCCCGATGTGGTGATGGTGGGTGAGATCCGCGATCTGGAGACCGCGCAGATTGCAGTGCAGGCGAGTCTCACCGGTCACATGGTGATGTCGAGCCTGCACACCAACACTGCCATCGGCAGCATCGCCCGGCTACGTGACATGGGCGTGGAGCCCTTTCTGCTCTCCTCCAGCCTACTGGCAGTACTTTCACAGCGGCTGGTCCGCACCCTCTGCCAGCACTGCAAGAAACCTGGCACCCCGACGCAGCAGGAGCGGAAGTTGCTCGGTCTGAGCGACGATCAGGAGGCGACCATCTATACTGCCGAAGGCTGCGAGCACTGCCGCAATCAGGGCTATCTGGGGCGCACCGGCATCTACGAGTTAATCTTGGTTGACGAGACCCTGCGCCACCTGATCCACAAGGGGGAAGGCGAACAGGAGATGCTCGAGCACGTACGAAAATCCTGCTCCAGCATCCGTCAGGACGGCATGCGGAGGGTACTCGAAGGTGATACCACTATCGACGAGATCATCCGCGTCACCCAGGAGAGCTGATCTTGGATGCCTTTGAATTCATAGCCCTCGATGGATCCGGAAAAGAGAAACGGGGAATGCTGGAGGGCGATAGCCCACGCCAGATCCGCCAGCAACTACGCGAGAGCGGCCTCACCCCGCTCTCTGTCAGCACCGCCAGCGCCAGTGCCAGTGCCACCCAGAGCCGTCGTTTTACCCTGCAGCGGGGCATCAGCCCGATGGAGCTGGCACTGTTGACGCGGCAGATGGCGACACTGCTGAGAGCGGCCCTGCCGGTTGAACAGGTATTGAAGACGGTCTCCAAACAGTCGGAGAAACGCCATATCTCGCACATTCTGCTCGCGGTCCGGGCCAAGGTACTAGAAGGCAGAAGCCTCGCCGACGGCCTCAGTGAATTCCCGCGCATCTTTCCGGAACTCTATATTCGCACCGTCGCCTCCGGTGAGGAGTCGGGGCATCTCGACCTGGTGCTAGAGCGTCTGGCCGACTACACAGAGATGCGCCAGCAGATGCATCAAAAGACCGTTCTAGCGCTCTTCTACCCAGCCCTGCTCACCATCGTCGCAGTGTTGATCGTCGCCGGTCTGCTCACCTACATCGTGCCTCAAGTCACCCGCATGTTCGACAATATGGCCCAGGAACTGCCGCTGATCACCAAGCTCCTGATCGCCACCAGTGACATCTTCCGCGACCATGGACTCACCATTCTGGTGCTGCTGTTACTGCTTGGACTGGCGGTCAACATAACCCTGAAACGCCCCGCCGCGCGTCTCGCCTGGCACAAGATCATCCTGCACATCCCCCTGCTCGGCAGGCTGACACGCAGCGCCAATGCGGCACGTTTCTCCCGCACCCTGAGCATCATGGCAGCGAGCAGCGTACCGATTCTGGATGCACTGCGAATCGCCTCCCAGGTAGTCACCAACCTGCCGATGCGCGCTGCAGTCGAAGAGGCCTCGCTACGTGTTCGTGAGGGCAGTAGCCTGCACACGGCGCTGGAGAAGACCGGCTATTTCCCTCCGCTGACCCTGAGCCTGCTGGCCAGTGGCGAATCGAGCGGCAATCTGGAAGGCATGCTCGAGCGCTCAGCGAATATTCAGGAGAAGGAGATCGAGTCGCTCATTTCGACGCTTCTCGGCCTGTTCGAGCCGATCCTGATCCTAGTAATGGGCGCCATCGTAACTGTAATCGTCATGGGCATTCTGCTGCCCATCTTTGACCTCAACCAACTTGTCGGCTAACACTTAAATCAAGATGAAAAGCGCAACACACGCAACAAGCCTGTTCACTGCAATCCCACTGAGTCTGCTGCTGCTCGCTGGATGCAGCAGTACAACGCAACAGGAGGAGCAACTCAACAACCCCGACTGGGTGATGGAGAAGGTCGAAGAAGCGTATAAAAAGAAGGAGTATGAACGCGCCTTCCATCTGCTCTTCCCGGTCGCCGTGGCCGGTGACGCCCGCGCCCAATATACCCTTGGCTATCTCTATCATCACGGATTTGGGGTGGAAAAAGACGACCAGCAGGCGATGCAGTGGATCCAGCGGGCGGCCGCCCAAGGCCATGCAAAGGCGATCAAGGCACTGAAGAATCGCTGATGGCCCCGGCATGGAGCAGAGAATGCTGTTCCATACCGGGAAAACAGAAGGGGTTACTGGTATCCCAGGAAGCGGTTCATCTCACCGCCAATACGCCCGAAGATCTCCAGCTCTGCCTCGGTCAGTTTTTCCTTCCATTTCTCATCGAGCCGGATCTCGCCAGTGGAATTCAGACGCATGGCGTTACCCAAAATGTGCTGCTTGGTACCACGAAAATCCTCACTGCCAAGCATCGGATCGACACCGACAAAACGATAGATCTCGCTCAACAGCCTGTCGGGATCACGGCAAAGATCTTCATACTTCATGTTGAAGATCTCATCTTCCCTGAACAGGGCCGCGGTCTGCTGCATCTCCTTTGAGGTAAAAACCCAGGAGTTGACTGCCTCTTCCATGTCAACACCGTAGTGTTTCATGATCGAGTTAGTGGCTCCCCGGCCGTCGCGCACCAAATTGATCACCTTGATATTCCACAGCCCACTCTGATGCATCAGTTTCAGACGGACCGGGTCTTTCGAACCATCAAGAAAGGTGTCTCCCTCCTGAAGATCGATGACCAGATCGATGATCTCACGATTCTGCATCAGGATCTCATCCCGCTCCTTACGACAACCACCCATCAAGCCAAATCCGATGTCCCTGGCGGTTTCAAACAGACCGCCACGCACTGCCGCGCGCATCAGTTTGTTGCAGAGCCCAGAATCGGATTCGAAACTGGTGCCAAACTGCTCCAGAGAGAAAGAACGCCCACGCTCAGCCATGCCTCTCTGCACGTCTCCCCAGAAACCACACGCCTTAATCAGCTTACCGCAGGAGCAATTGTAGACATCCAGATCGCCCATCGAGGTCGCCTTCAGCTCTCCGATGGTTGCGATCTTTGGGTGGGTAGCCAACAGGAATGTCAACAGGGTCGAGCCCGCATAGCTCGGTGACATGATGTAGATCAGATTGCGCTTGCCGGTGGCAGCCCCACCGTTCGATCCAGAATTCACGTATCTCTCTCCTCACATTAAATCGGTTTCTTAGAGGCCCGTTTTGCAATCCACCGCCTCTCTTCCCTGCACGCCTCTTTGGTCGCTTGCAAGATCTTTGATTCCATCCTCAAGCAGAAATTATCTGCTGCACTCACACCTACCGCTTTTTGGGAAACAACCGCTCTTTAAGCAGCAGCCACAGAAACTCGATATTAGTGAAGAGGTAGCGCTTCCAAAGCCGGCCAGGCTCCTGTTTGACGCGATAGAGCCACTCAAGTCCATACTTTTGCCACATCTCCGGCGCCCGCTCCACCTTGCCGGAATAGACATCGAACGACCCGCCCACACCATGGCAGACAGACACATTCATGAAGTCCATCCACTTAGCTAGAAACTTCTCCTTCTTAGGCGAAGTCATGGCCACCAACAGGATATCGGCCTTGGAGTCACGAACATCCTCAGCGATGGCCTGCTCTTCGTCCTCGCCGTAGTAGCCGTGATGGCGGCCTGCCAGGATCAATCCCGGGTAGTCGCGGGCGATGTTCTCTTCCACCTGCTTCGAAACCTCTTCCGTGGCACCGAGGCAATAGACCCGGTAGCCAAGATCCTTGCCACGCTCAAACATGCCAAACATCAGATCGATACCGGTCACCCGCTCAGGCAGGGGATGACCGAGCACCTTGGCTGCCAGCACAATCGCCGCACCATCGGCGAAGATCACATCGGACGAAAGCACCGCTTCTTTCAGCTCGGGATTTTTTCCCATATTGACCACTTTGGCCGCGTTCACCACACCGATCTGAAGCGGCTGATGTGTCTCTATCGCCTGATGCACCCGATCGAGCGCTTGCGACATATTGACCGTAGCCACCGGAATTCCAAAAAGATCAACCGTAGCTTCTGCATTCATTAGAGTTTATATAGGTTGTTAAGAATTAATTGGGAGCGTCCGAACGGTCGCCCATTACATTGAACCACTACCCTTCAGGACCACGGGCACAGTCAACAACAGAATCTTCAGATCGAGCCACAAGGACCACTCATCGATATACTGCAGGTCGAGCACCAGCCACTGTTCAAAGGTCAGCCTGCTGCGGCCCTTGATCGCCCAGAGACAGGTCAGGCCCGGCTTGACACTGAAACGCTTGCGTTGAATACCCCGCTCGAAGAGTCCCACATCGCGCTGTGACATTGGACGCGGCCCCACCAGACTCATATGTCCGCGCAGTACATTCAGCAGTTGCGGAAGCTCATCGAGACTCGTCTTGCGGATAAAATGCCCGACCCGGGTGATGCGGGGATCTTTCTCGATCTTAAAGATCGGGCCCTCAGCCTCGTTCAGGTGTTCAATCTCTTTCAGTTTAGCCTCGGCATCCACCACCATCGAACGGAATTTATACATAGGAAACAGGCGCTTGCGCAGCCCTACCCGCTCCTGCTTGAAAAACACCGGACCGCCATCATCAAGCTTGATGGCGAGGGCCACCAAGCCCATCACCGGCGCCACAACCGGCATCGCCGCCAGCACCAGCAGCAGGTCCATGAAACGCTTCGCCAGCAGCATGCCCTCATTCTGCGCCACCGGATCGAAGGTGAGCAGTGGGATGCCATCGAGCTCGACCAGACGCGTGCGTGCCACTTCAAGGTCGAAGACATCGGCCATGAAGCGGAAGCGCACACCCTGTTCCTCACAGGCGTTGACGATCTCTTCCATATGGCTGAGGCGGCTGCGCGGCACCGCCAGGATCACCTCATCGATCACCTGGCCGTTCAACACATCACCGACCTGAGCCACAGTGCCAAGCACCTTGCTGCCCATGATCTCCTTACCAACGTGGTCGGGATCGGTGTCGAGATAACCGATGATGTCGATACCCCACTCCGTATGGCGGTCGAGCATCTCGGTCAAGCGCTGGGCACGGCCTCCGATGCCGATGATCAGCACCTTGAGACAGTTTTCTCCCCGCTGCACCGAATGGCGGAAATACCACCAGATCAACCCGGCCCGAACCGCCACCAGCATCACCAGATTCATCACGGCAAAGGTCAGGATCACCTGACGACTGACGAACGTCATCTTCAGCAGGAACAGCATGCCTAACAGCACTGCCAGGCTAATTGCCATCGCCTTTATGACCTTCCATGCATAGGAAGGGATGGAGATCACCCGCAGACCGCGATAGGCTCCAAAGACCGAGAGGGAATAGAGAAGAGGCACCCAGATAAGCGGCAGCAGGGCAAAGTGACGCATATCGTCTACTGTGTCGCCTGCAGTGATGAGGGGATAAAGCCGGACCGAAACAACAAAAATGAACAGCGTCAGCAGGATGTCCAGAAGAAACAACAACCGACTGATTTCACGAGATTTCTCGTCGAACATACGGCCTCTTTTTAATGGTTATTAGTTCCGTTTACCGATGTGCTGCTTGAGTTGAGATACTTACGGACCGCAACAGGAATCTAGCGCATTAGCAGCGCGCCAATGATCCCACGCAGATGCGTAAGTCTGCAAACAAGAATAGACAAAAAATGTGAACAGGGGCCGTTTACTGGGTGATATTTTATTCTCTCGGCAAGTTTGTTCCCGTACAACTCCAACTCTGCTCCCTCCCTGGAACGCACAATCCCTCCGGTCATTTCAGCGGGATCAGATAACCTTGGAAAAGCTGCCCATCGACTCTTTCGAGCTTAGGTAGGCATCAAACCGCATGCATATATTGCGGATCAGCAACCGTCCCTTTGGCAACACATGGATACCATCTGCCGCGATCTCTAGCAATCCATCGTTCGCCATGCCCTGCAGATTCGTCATTTCGGCCGCAAAGTAGTCGCTGAAACGGATCCTCCAGCGGGACTCCACTGACGCAAAATCGAGCGTAAAGTGGCAGATCAGGCGGGTGATCACATCGCGCCGCAACTGATCATCCGTGCTCAGCTCCACGCCTCGAAATACCGCCAGACGCCCTTGATCAATGCGATCGTAGTACTCATCCAGCGTGCGCATGTTCTGCGCATAGCTTGGCCCCACCATGCCGATCGAGGTCGCACCAATCGCCACCAAGTCACAATCCGCATGGGTTGAGTAGCCCTGAAAATTGCGGTAGAGAGTGCCATCCTGCTGAGCGATCACCAGTTCATCATCGGGCTTGGCAAAGTGATCCATGCCGACATAGACATAACCGGCCGCGGTCAGCTTCTCGATGCTCATCTGCATGATGTCGAGTTTCGCCTGCGGCAGCGGCAGATCCACCTCGTTGATGCGGCGCTGCGGCTTGAAGCGTTCCGGCAGATGCGCATAGTTGAAGACCGAGAGTCGATCAGGATCGACCTCCAGGATCTCATCCAGGGTCTTCTCAAAACTCTCCGGACTCTGGAAAGGCAGACCGTAAATCAGGTCAATACTGACCGAGCGAAAGCCCTCATCCCGGGCCGCCTGTAGCACGTCCAGGGTCACCTGCTTGGACTGAATCCGGTTGACCGCCTTCTGCACCTTGGGGTCAAAATCCTGCACACCGAGGCTCATCCGGTTGAAGCCCAGTTCACGCAGCAGCTTGATGGTATCGCCCTGCGCCTCCCTGGGATCGATCTCGATGGAATATTCGCCGCTGTCATCATCCAGCAGGGTGAAATTGCGCCGGGTTTCGTCCATCAGCTCACGCATTTCAGCGTGGCTGATGAAGGTCGGCGTGCCACCGCCCCAATGGAGCTGCTCGACTGGTCGGGAGCGATCGAACAGCTGTCCCTGCATCTCCAGTTCGCGATAGACACGCTGCAGATACTGGGCTGGCAGGCTGCGGTCTTTGGTCGCCACCTTGTTGCAGGCGCAGTAGAAACAGACAGTGTCGCAAAACGGAATGTGGAAATAGAGTGAGAGCGGCTGGCCACTGGCGTTGGATGCCTGTGCAAGCGCCCGGTACTGCGCCTCACCGAACCCCTCATGAAACTGCACAGCGGTGGGGTAGGAGGTATAACGCGGTCCAGCCTGGTCGTATTTGGCGATCAAATCCAGGTCGAAGATGATTGATTGATCCATCGGCATAGTCTCAGTATGCATGGCACCCCTCAGGGGGCATCCACGTCGATACCTTTTCTGTGAGTTTCGTTGATCTGCCTAAGCAGGGTATTGAAGGGGATATCATCCGCATGTTTATTGGCAATCTCGATGAATGGAAGATCCTCCCGTCCAAAGCGGTACTCTCCGTCGACCATCAGCTGGTAGAGTCCCTTCACTCCCTCTTCAAGCGGATCAAGAAAGGCGGGATAGCGACCCAACTCCTCCATCTGGTACTCGTAGCAGGCACGCAGGTCTTCCACCTCGAACATCGCCTGCTTGATCCACTCGACGAACTCTTCTGCGCTGCGCGCACGTTGCAGTGCCATTGAAGCCCCCAACTCTTAAAAATAATGGATGACCGGCGCATGCCGGGTTCTGTTATCCGGCTGCACGCCTAGGTGAAGCAGCTTTGATATTGCGCCAGCTCTTCGGCGGTAAAGATAAAAACCCCATCACCGCCTCGCTCAAAATCGATCCATGTAAACGGAACATCGACAAAACGCGCCATCAGCGTCTCTGCGCTGCTGCCCACCTCGACTATGATGATACCCCATGGCTGCAGGTGACTGGAGGCCTCACGCAATATTTTAGCCACAATCTCCAGCCCCTCCTCCCCTGTCTCCAGGCCAAGATGTGGCTCATGCCGGTACTCCGGCGGCAGCCCAACCATCTCCTCGCTGCTGACATAGGGTGGATTGCTGACGATCACGTCGTAGCGCTGCCCCTTGAGGCCGCTAAACAGATCGGAGCGAATAGTCCGAACTCGCCCTTCCAGCTCATATTCATGCAGGTTTCTCTCGGCGACGGCCAGCGCCGCTTCTGAGATGTCGGCCAGGTCGACTTGGGCATCCGGCAGATAAACGGCACTGGCAATGCCGATGCAGCCACTGCCGCAGCAGAGATCGAGCAGTCGCTCCAGCTGCCCCTCTCCGATCCAAGGCGCAAACCTCTGCTCAATCAACTCAGCAACCGGGGAACGGGGCACCAGCACATTCGGGTCCACATGGAAACGCAGCCCGGCGAACCAGGCCTCTCCCGTCAGATAGGCGGCCGGGATTCGCTCCTCGATGCGCCGCTGCAGCAACGCAGTGACACGCTGCCGCTCTTCGGCGGTCAGCTGTGTCTGCAACCAGATTTCCGACAACTCCCCCGGCAGATGCAGGGCATGTAGAACTAGGGCGGCCGACTCATCGATCGCATTGTCGGTGCCATGGCCGAAAAACAATCCGGCCTGGTTGAAACAACTGGCACCCCAGCGGATAAAGTCAGCGATCGTACGAAGAGATTCCATGAGCGGCGGCTATCTGAATAGGCTGGCGGATGATAGCGGATTTTGGCCGGAATCCCCAATCCCCATTCCGTATGCTGAAAAAGCGAGGCAGGACTCCATGCAGAGTCCCGCCTCACCAACCTTCAGAAAGATGCCGACTGGTCTCAGGCGGCTTGGGAGTCAGTCCCATCCACCAGGCTGAATTTCCGTCCGCCTTCGCCCTTCTGATCCTTCTCGGTGCCACGCCGAATCAGATCACCAAGACTGATCTTGGTCAGAAAATCAAAAATCTCGCTACTCAACTCATCCCACAGGGTATGGGTCAGGCAACGGCTGCCACTGCTGCAGTTTTGCCGGCCACCGCAGCGGGTAAATTCGACCCACTCATCCACCGCACAGATGATGTTGGCGATCGAGATCTCGTCTGCCTCCCGGCCGAGATAGTAGCCGCCCCCCGGACCACGTACACCGCGGACCAACTGTTTAGCACGCAACGCGGCAAACAGCTGTTCAAGATAGGAGAGAGAGATACCCTGATTCTCAGAGATCTCCGCCAATGTTACCGGACCATTCGAGCCGTGCAGGGCCAGATCCAGCATCGCAGTTACCGCATAACGGCCTTTAGTAGACAACCTCATTTCACTCACCTCTAATCCACAAAGGATAATTCCTGAGTAATTTGCTTGGTAAAGACGATAGCAGTAACCAAGGGAAATAGTCAACTTTTATTTGATCCAGATCAATTTCATCTGGCCTATTAAGAGCCGATCAATATTCTATCGACCCTGCTTAGGCTGAAATCGTTCCCTGAAAGGAAGCGTTATTACCGGTAGGGAGAGCTCTGTTCCAGACTGCGCTTGTAATCCAGCACCGTGATCCGCTCACGCTGCAGGAAATCCTCGATGGCCGCGCGGAACACCGGATCGACGATCCAGTGCCTCGAGTAGGTAAGGGTCGGCAGAAAGCCGCGCCAGATCTTATGTTCACCCTGCGCTCCAGGCTCGAATCGCTGCAGCCCCTCTTGAATGCAATAGTCGATGCCCTGGTAGTAACAGGCCTCAAAGTGCAGGCTGTCGTAATCCCGAATGCTGCCCCAGTGCCGACCGTAGAGGGTTGAATCACTGCGAAACATCAGGGCCGCAGCGATGCATTCCCCCATCTCATAGGCTTGCACCAGCACCACCTGCCGTCCCAGGCTGCGCCCCACCTCTGCAAAAAAGCCGGCATTGAGGGTGGGCAGACTGTAGCGGTCTTCGAAGGTCTTGGCGTAGAAACCGGCAAAGCGCTGCCAGGCCGACTCAGAGACCTGATCGCCGTGTAGCAACTCAAGCTCCAGGCCAGCCTGTTGCACCAGCCGCCGCTCGCGACGGATGTTCTTGCGTCGTTTTGAGGTGAGGCTGGCAAGAAAATCTTCAAACTCAGCATAGCCACGATTGTGCCAGTGGAACTGCACCCCCAGGCGCTCCATCCAGCCCAGTCCATCGAGTGCCTTCCGGTCCGCATCCTGCAGAAACAGCAAATGGACGGATGATCTGCCGCCCCGCTCTGCCAGCTCCACGAGCTTATCTGCCAGTCTCCTGCGCACCATATCCGCATCGCACTCAGCGGAGATCAGCAGGCGCTGACCGCCAGTCGGTGTATAGGGGATGGCGCCCAGAAGTTTCGGAAAATAGCGCCGGCCACTGCGCTGGTAGGCATCGGCCCAAGCGTGATCAAAGACAAACTCACCATAGGAGTTCTGCTTCAGATAGAGCGGAGCAGCGCCGATCAGGCATCCCCCATCCCAAAGCGCCAGATGCGCGGGTTGCCAACCAAACTCGGGGCCGACACAGCCATGGTGCTCCAGCGCCGCCAGAAACTCATGCCGCAGAAAGGGGTTGTTGTCCTCTACCAGCGTATTCCAGGCATCCACCGGGATCTGGTCGATCGAGGCATGGCTGTCGATCTGCAGGCTCATTTCCCTTTCCCATAAAATCCGCGGGTGAGCAACGTGCTATCAAATTTTGCCGCCACCTCGTCCAGGGTCTTAAAAACCTGCTTACGTCGCTGGCGGACCATCTGACGCTCCGGCGTCGCCTCGAACAGATCCTCGCTCTGCGGACCATGCTCGAAGTCACTCAGGCCGACACCGATCAGGCGCACCGGCCTGCCTACCAGTTGACTCTCCTGATAGAGCTGCCAGGCGGTAGCAAAGATCAGGTCATCGGTGTCCACCGGACTCACCAGACACCGCTGCCGAGTGTGGGTTTCAAAACCTGCTAGGCGCAGCTTCAGAGTTACTACCTGCCCCGACAACCCCTTATAGCGAGCCAACCGCCCTACCTCTGCCGATAGCCGCTGGAGTCGTGATCGCAGCAGCGACTGCTGACGCACATCCTCAGCAAAGGTTGTCTCCTTCGAAATCGACTTTCTGGCAGACCGGACTCCGACCCGGTGCGACGCCATCCCTCGAGCTTGGGCATAAAGGCTTCTACCTGCCTTTTCACCCAAATGCTGGATCAACATCTGTAACGGATAGCCGCGCAGCTGGCGCACCTTGGCAATGCCCAGCCTGTCAAGGATACGCCCGGTGCGCCTACCGACCCCGCGCAACTCCGAGACCGGCAGTGGATCGAGGAAGGCCTCCACCTGACCCGGCCCCACCACGGTCAAACCATCGGGCTTACCGGACTCGGATGCGAGTTTGGCGATCAGCCGGTTTGGGCCGACACCGACCGAACAGCTGAGCGAGACAGCCTCCAGAATCCTCGCCTTGGCCTGGCGAGCAATCTCCTGGGGCGGGCCGATCAGGCGCTCCTGACCGGAGACATCCAGATAGGCCTCATCGATGGAGACCGGCTCAACAAGCGGTGATATCTCACCCAGCATCTGCATGATCTGGCGCGAGACTGCCGCATAACGGCGCATATCGGGCCGCAGATAGACAGCCCCTGGGCAGCGCCGCCAAGCCTCGGAGATCGGCATCGCGGAATGGACGCCAAAACGCCGTGCCTCATAGGAACAGGTCGCCACCACGCCGCGCCCGCCGGGACGCGCACCGACCACTACCGGACGATTGCGATAGTCGGGATTATCCCGCTGCTCGACGGCGGCAAAGAAGGCATCCATGTCTACATGCATGATCCAAATCTGATTGGTGTGACTCATGGCACCAGCCCTAGATCCTCTATCTGACCACTTCGCCAATCGGGCAGAAAACGATGGGGCGCTTATCCCCAAGGCGACCCGCAACACGCCTGACCGCCAGAAATAAATGCTGTCGGCTAGCTTTACAGCATGAGAGCACCCCATCAATCAAAATAATAATTCCTATTATTTCAGTAAGCCCTTAATTCCAGGAGACAGGACGGGAATAAAAATATAGAGCCCACCCCAAACTGACTGCGCCAGACGAAGCCGATTCGGTTTTTGTGTCGATCAAATTTACAACCCATCCCTCAACTAAATCTCTAACCTCACCGCATCACCTGTGCTCTACCGGTTTCCGATTTTGTGCACGCTTCTTGCTCAATGATTTGAGTAGAGGGCAGAGCTGGAAAGAATTAGAAATCTGCATCCTGATCGATACAACAAAAACTCTGACAATCATGAAACAGATAATCAAAACGGGCCTGATCTTGGTGCTACTGAGTAGTTCCTGGCAGGTGATCGCCGACAACAACACACCGCAAGGCATCGCACGAGCACAGCAGCCGAGTCTGTCGTCGTTGCACAGGGAGAAGAGCGACCCAGCGGCGGCAACAGCAACATACTCGCAGCAGCAGTCGGATAATCGCATGCCTGACGATCCCGACACTAGGCCACAGATTGCAATAGTTGGAGAGGGGCGAGAGATGGTGATCATCACTCAGGAGGGGGCAACGTCCCATTCAGCCCTCTTCGTCTATGCTCCGCGTCCTCCCGAACCTGCGCCGGTCGCCTTTTTTGCAGTCCTGCTGACCATTCTCGGCATCAGCTGGCGACACAGGAGTAAAACCGGAAAAAAATCCAAACTGCTTTCGATCTGAAATAGTGCGGAATCCGGCATATGAGAGGTGCTTGAATTAGAGCCAGGTGCATGGAATCGACTCAGTAAAGAGGCAGAGAAGGAGAACTGCGTCGCAGTTGCAAAGCGAACAAGGAAGCAGAATCTAGATACATTCCAAGTTTACGAGGGGTATCCAATGGAAGAGCATTCACAGGAATTCATCGAAGATTCAACCCTGGACCCGATGATCTATGGACCACTGCCAACCAACGAGCAGAAACAGGCAATCATCGCGGAACCAAGAAAAAGGCGCACCAGAGTGGAGCCGGTGGAGGGCGAACTGGATGCCATTCTGCGCAACAAAGGTCTTCTGTAACTTGGAATCACCCAGGCTCATCCGGAGCTAACTGGAAACACACCTCACAGGACGCTAGCCGCCCCCTCTATCAACAGAGGTATTCGACTCCTCCGTCAGCCGCTGCTTGAATGCTTCGAATGGCATGGGACGTCCAAACAGATAACCCTGATAGTTGTCACAGCCATACGCCTTGAGAACCTCAAGGGTCTGCTCTGTCTCCACCCCCTCTGCAATTACCTTCAGTCCCAAATGGCGCGACATCACAATGATGGTCTCGACGATCGAGGCATCGCTGGGATCGGTGGTGAGATCCCGCACAAACGACTGATCGATCTTGATCGCATCCAGCGGCAGATTCTTCAGATAGGCCATAGATGAGTAGCCGGTGCCAAAGTCGTCAATCGAAAAGCGCACTCCCAATTCCCGCAACTGGCGCATCTTCTCGGCCGTATCCTGATAGTCGGTCACCAACACACTCTCTGTGACTTCCAGCTCAAGCCGCCCAGGATCGACTCCAAACCGTTTCAACGTCGCCACCACATGACCGGCAAAGTCTCTCTGGCGAAACTGTTTCGGGCTGACATTGATCGCAATACTCACCAGATCACACCCCGCTTCCATGCTGCTCAGCTCAGCCAGATTTCGACAGGCCTCCTCCAGCACCCAGCCACCGATCAAATAGATCAGCCCAGTCTCCTCCGCTACCGGAATAAACTCCGCCGGTGAGACCATACTGCCATCCTCCCGCTGCCAGCGCAGCAGCGCCTCCGCACCGAAGACCCGCCCATCCCGATGCACCTGAGGCTGATAGTAAAGCAACAGGCCACTGCTACTAATTGCCTTGCGCAGGTCATGCTCCAACGCAAGCAGCTCATTCACCGCCACCTGCATACTCGGCAGAAAGAACTGCACCAGATTACGGCCACGTTCCTTGGCACGATACATCGCCGTATCCGCATGCTTGAGCAGATCATCCACGTTTTTTGCATCCGCCGGATAGATCGCAACACCGATGCTGGTTGAGACATGCAATTCATGTCCAGCAATCTCGAAGGGGTTGGCAAGTGCCATCCGCACCTGATCAGCCACCTGCATCACCCGACTTGAGATACGCGCCTCATCCCCCTCCAGATCTGTCAGCAACACCACAAACTCATCCCCACCAAGACGCGCAGCGGTATCCTCCTCCCTGAGATGGTGTCGCAAGCGGGATGCGACCTTGATCAGCAGTTCATCCCCGACCGAGTGACCGAGTGAATCATTGATATGCTTGAAATTATCCAGATCAAGAAACAGCACAGCACCATTGACCCCATGCCGTATCGCCCGCGCCACATCCTGGTACAGACGATCCTGCAGCATGCGGCGATTCGGCAGTTCCGTCAGCTCATCATAAAAAGCCTGGCGGATGATCGTCTCCTCCGCCTGCTGACGCTGATAGTGCAGATTCAGCCCCTCGACAACCGTCTGATGGATGCGCCTGGCTGAGATCATCAGCAACAGAAGAAAAAGGGCAACTAGCGCCCCCATCTGCATCGAATCCTCTGTGCCGGCCTGGAACAGACGAAACACAAACGGGATCAGGACGATCGAAATGAAAAGCAACGCTGCCTCGCTGAACGAGGCGAGCACAGTGATCCCACCCGCGGTCATGCCGGCAATAACAAAGGCAAGCAGGGCCTGATGATAGAGATCCCCCGGCGTAAACAGCAAATAACCCGCTGCCCCCCAGACAAGACTTGCCAACGCCACGCCGATCATGGCGTGCCAATACCAGCGCCGTGCATGCAGCACCCTGTCGGTCTCATGTCGGTAGCCGTAAAGCGTATAGCCCCGGTAGAGCAGCAGCATAAGCAGCCCGGCATACCAGCCCAGCAGCAGATCCTGCGCCACGGCACCCTGGAGAAACAACAGCAACATGGTGCCATTCACCACGTGGGCCGTCAGCGTAAGCTTCACCGCATCGTAGAAGAGCTCCAGTTGATGCACAAAAACCGTGTGTCGCTGCTTCAGCTCGGCTTGATTTCTGGAGTCCGCCGAAATAATCATTTCATTCCTACTTAAAAAATCGGCAAGTATAGATCATAAGTCATATCTGGCAATGCGATCATTGCACTAAGGCGCTCGACAGCATCACGCCGCACCCCTGTCTGTTAGTCCACTTTTTGCCTCCTTTTGCGGATGACAGCTCAAGGGAGAATCGGCTAGCTCGGTCGTTGCCTGCTATTCCAATAATCGGGCTATCCGGCTCATGCAGAGGCGATGCTTTCCCTCCTCACCAGTTGATTTCATTAGCTGCTGGCCACCCTGATGCCCAATGTCGCGGGCAGCAGAAAGAGCGGCATTTGTTCTCCAGCGAATGCTGCCCTGCTATGGGGCATGCGCCACCAGACGGCACCATGATCAGGCATCCTGTGGCTGATGCGTTTCCTAAGTGAATCGAATACCCCGAAAAAAACCTTTAAAACCAGCCGGTTGTTATGCAGTCACTCGACATCAAGTGAATGGCATATTTTTTGCTATATGCTCTGCGGAGCTAACCCCATCCAGTTTTTTTCAGGATCTTTTTTCGCCCTGTGGAGGCATCAAAACAATGAACAGAAACCCGATCCGGGCGCTCAGACAGATAGTGGCAGTTACACCCCTGTTGCTATTTGTCTGGGCACCTACACTATTTGCTGTGAACGGACCCTATGGCGGTCAGCCCCAATATGGCTGGCAACAGCCCTACTACCCACAGGCGCAGGCGCAGGCGCAGGCCCGTCAGTCTCAACCACATCAACAGAAGGCGACCGGCACGGCCCCCAGGGAAGAGGCCCCGCTGAAAATTTCCAAAGGCTTCAAGCACCTCAGCAAAGAGAGCGCCACCTGCGCCTCCTGCCACAAGGAGAAGACCGCTGGCATCTACGACCAGTGGGGTCACTCCAAGCACTACGGCGCCAATGTGGGCTGCTATGAGTGCCACAAGGCCGATAAGGGCGATAAGGATGCCATCATGCACAAGGATTTTGTGATCTCGGTGATCGTCTCACCGAAGGACTGCGGCCAGTGCCACGAACAGGAGGTGGAGGAGTTCAGCAAGAGTCACCACGCCTCCGCCGGCAATATCCTTGGCTCCCTGGACAACCGCCTGGCAGAGGTGGTCGAGGGCGGTCCGCTGCTGAATGGCAGTTCACCGGTCACCACCATCGGCTGTGCCGGCTGTCACGGCTCCATCGTGCGAGTGAATCCCGACGGCAGCCTCAACGCCGCCAGTTGGCCCAACACCGGCATCGGCCGGATCAATCCGGACGGCTCCAAGGGCTCCTGCTCCGCCTGCCACCTGCGCCATAATTTCGATTCCGAGCAGGCCCGCCACCCCGACAACTGCGGTCGCTGCCACCTTGGTCCCGACCATCCGCAGAAGGAGATCTATGAGGAGTCGGCCCACGGCGTCGCCTTCCGCGCCCACGAGGATGAGATGAACATGGATTCCGCCAAGTGGGTGGTCGGCGAGGACTACACCGCCGCCCCCACCTGCGCCACCTGCCACATGTCCGCCACCCCGGACCTGCCGATCAGCCACGACATCGGAGAGCGTATCTCCTGGAACCTGCGCGCCCCCATCTCCACCAAGATCGACGCCAAGGCGATCAAAGAGGGCAAGCAGGTCAAACCCTGGCTGCAGCGCCGCAAGGACATGAAGAACGTCTGCCTCAACTGCCACGGCAGCAGCACCGTGGAGAACCACTTCGAGCAGCTGGACAGTTTTGTCGAACTCTACAATGAGAAATTCGCCAAGCCCGGCAAGGCACTGGTGACTGCAATGCTGAAGCATGGCCTGCTCGACAAGACCAAGTTCAACGAAGAGGTGGAGTGGACCTGGTTCTACCTGTGGCACCACGAGGGCCGCCGCGCCCGTCACGGCGCCGCCATGTTCGCCCCCGACTATGCCCACTGGGAAGGCATGTTCGAGATGGCCCACCGCTTCTACATCGAGATGGTTCCCCAGATCAAGGATCGCATCCGCGAGGCTCGCACCGAAGGCAATACCAAGGGGGCCGATGAGGTGGAAAAGCTGCTCAATGTCACCCTGGAGTCGGAGCTGCACCGCTGGTATCTCGGCAAGCAGCCGCCCAAGTTCTGGCGTCCTAGCGATGATGACAACCACGGCTTCATGCTCAACAAGAGCACGAAGAAGTAAGCGTCATTAAGCACTTCCTTCTCGTCTGCACACCCATCGGGAGGCGGACGAGAGGGTTTATTGGAGGGTCGCTAGCGGCCCTGCAACAAGCCCCATCATCACTTCTTGATCGAGATCTTCCATGCGTAGTTCCAGCCTTATCCCGCTGCTGCTGTTCCTGTGCAGTTTTGCCCTGCATGCAAAGCCGTTCCCTGACACCGAGTGCCAAGAGTGCCATGCGCAGAAAGGCTACAGCGTACCCCAGGACGACCATGGTGCGGCGGGCAAGCGCCTGCTGCATGTGGACCCCGACGCACTGGGCGAGAGTGTGCATGGTCATCTCGCCTGTACCGATTGCCACGCGGATGTGGAAAAGCTGCCACATCGCAAGGATGGCCTGCAGACGGTGGATTGTGTCAGCTGCCACCAGACCATCAAAGGCGACTGGGTTCCCAGCAAGCGGGCTGCCTGGCTCGCTCCCGAACCACCCCGCGTGGTTACCCATACCCGCGAATACACCCTCTCGGCCCACGCCGACACAAGCATTGCCAACAATGCCACCTGCGCCACCTGCCATACCGCGCACTACGTCTTTCCCTCCGACGACAGTCGCGCCAGCACCTATCGACTCAACTCGCCAGAGATGTGCGGCGCCTGTCATGAAAAGCAGTTGAAAGAGTACCGTCAATCGATGCATGGGGCAGCGCTGAAGACCCCCTGGAAAGGCGACTCCGCCACCTGCGCTGACTGCCACTCCTCCCACCAGGTATCGGACATGGAAAAGACCCCGGCCCACCGGGTGGTAACCGAAAACTGCGGCGAATGCCACGCGGCGGAGCTGGACGGCTACATGACCAGCCCTCACGGTCAGCTGGCCTGGCACGGCAATCAGGATGCGCCTAAGTGCGTCGACTGCCATGAGGGCCATACGATCACCCACGTCAGCGAGACAAGATCACCGGTCAACCCCGCTAATCGCGTGAAGACCTGTCAGAAGTGCCACGAAAAGGCCAATGAACAGTTCGCCAAGTACGACCCCCACGCCACCACCCGCAACTTCGAGAAATACCCAGCCATGTGGCTCATCGGCAAAGGCATGGGGGCACTGATCATCATCGTCATCCTCTTCTTCTACCTGCACTCGGTGCTCTGGTTCTGGCGTGAGAAGAAAGAACGCCCGGTGATCTATCGCCGGGATGGCTCCTTCAGTTATCCGGTACGGGTGAAGCACAAAAAGCCGAACAGTGGCGTCCACTTCCGCCGCTTCAGCTGGTACTGGCGGGTCAACCACTGGATGCTCGCCCTGTCGCTAATGTCGCTGGTCTTCAGCGGCATGGTAGTGATGTACCCCAACACCAGCTGGGCGATGATGGTAGTGCCACTCTTCGGCGGCCCCGAGCTGCTCAACGATCTGCACCACTGGGCCGGGGTGATCTTCCTGCTGACCATCTTTGGCCATGCCGCGGTGGTCTTGATGCGGCTGCTCAAGGACAAGGAGTTTGACTGGTTCGGCCCCGACTCATTGCTGCCCCGCTGGAGGGACTGGGAGGATATGAAGGGGCAGTTCCGCTGGTATTTTGGCAAGGGCAAGCAGCCTCGTTTCGACCGCTGGACCTACTGGGAGAAGTTCGACTACTGGGCGGTCTACTGGGGCGCCTTGGTGATCGGTGTCTCCGGCATCCTGCTCTGGTTCGCCGAATCAATCGGCCAGGTACTACCGGGCTGGATCTTTAACGTCGCCACCCTGGCCCACGGTCTGGAGGCGTTCCTGGCGGTGATGACCCTGTTCGTGGTGCACTTCTTTAACAACCACTTCCGCCCCGCCAAATTCCCGCTCGACACGGTGATGTTCACCGGCTCCTGGGATCTGGAAGAGTTGAAGGAAGAGCGCCCCGAAGAGTACGAACGGCTAAAGGCATCAGGCGAACTAGAGAAACACCTGGTGGCGCCGCCCTCCAAAACCTGGAACCGGGTCTCCCACCTGTTCGGCTTCACCCTGCTCGGCATCGGCCTGATACTGCTGATGCTGGTGGTCAATGGCTTTCTTACCCGAGGTTTGTTTTGAAGGGGTCGCCCAGCCCCATCGCTTTTCCGCCATTTTTTGCGCAGTTTGACTCCGCCCCTGGCACAAAAGCGGAGTTTCAATCCGCGCTCCCGCAGGGGGGCGCGACCTACGCTTGCGGCTGATGCGCTTGTATGGTGATTTACTCATCATTATCACCTGATATCCATTTCACTGATTTTTCTAATTCACCGAAGGTAAAACTCTTGATTTCCGCACTGACAAAGTGACTAGAAATATGCTCGGCAAGTACACCTATTGGCGAGTCCGTTACAAAGGCCACATGAGATATCTTTTTATGATGCTCCTTTATAAATCTCATATGCGTTATCAATGCTGAAAATGAGTCCCAACCGGGGAATGACCTTACATGGATAATGATGCCATTTAATTTTCCTGATTTTTCTAGATATGGATCAATTATGCTGGCGGCATACTTGAAGTCTGCTTCAGACAATTCACCATCAGGTTCGAAAATTGCAATACTTTCGATTTCGTCTAGTTTTACGTTTAACATTAATATTCTCCCCTGCTCTTACAGTTCACCTAGCAACATAGTTCAGCCGGCTACCAGAGTGGTGATTTTTTGTGCTTGAATAGCACAAAAAATCACCGCAAAGGTGGATCGGCTGTACCACATTGTTATGCCTAGCTAGACCATAGCTGAAACATTAATCCTCTAAGATTATTCCACTCAATTAGATTTTTTGTTTTGGGTTAGTGTCTATCACTGTATCTCCACTACAGAAGCTCATACAACCTGAACAGCTAGCCTTACCAAAAACATAACAAGCATGTCCGCTTTGGCTCTTACAGCAAAACTTCTTTTTAAGGTCAGTCTTTTTTTTCTTTTTCTTTTCTGCTGCCTGCGTTGGAGCATTAAATTTTTCTATCTGCTTAGTTGATAAATCACTTATTCTCTCTGCAGCATATGAGGATGTTGAGGCAACCGACAAGCTACCGATGACCAATAACATTACAAATGCATACTTCATTTTATATCTCCTATTAGTTTTAATGAATGCTGCCTAATTTAGGCGAATATAATCGTCATGACACGAGTTTGACGACAAAAGAAACTCACTATTCCTTTAACTACCCTTTTCTTCCTTGAACAGTAAACAACACTATGCCATTGAAAATTGGCCGTGCATATCGAGTTAATTAAATATGATAAACAAGCGCCGTTTATTCGCTCTCAGTTACTACATAAACCTCAAACAGCATAACGCCTGCTCAGCGGCAATTTAAAGTGGCACATTTTTTCGACAACAAAACAAGTGCCGCTTTAAATTGTCCGCTGGAGCTATTTGTTAGGCGCATTTCTAATAAATATTTACTTTTTTGTGTATCCACCTTAAGACTTGAAGCGAAATCTAGGCAGGCTGACTTTATAATACATTGCCAACAGCCGTGATATAAATATACTTAGTCCAGAAATAATTGCTGCTACCGTTATCTCTTGATCGAAATGCAAGAGCCCGATAAACAACAAAGAACCAACCCAGGATACTGTCGCATAAAGCGGGCTTAGAAATACGACGGGTGTTTCATTACATAGTACATCACGAAAAATACCACCCATAGTTCCTGTCATTACTCCCATAAAACTTGCAATAAGCGGGGGCGCTCCAACCATAAGTGAAACCAACGTTCCCGCAACACCAAATGTAGCTAAGCCTGCAGCATCAGCAACTAAAAAATATTTAGGCGACACCAATATTAGTCTGGCCGCCACAAAAATAGTGACCGCACTACCAAGCGAGGCAATAAAAAATATTTGATCATTGATCCAGAATACATCTCGACCAAGAAGCATGTCACGTAATGAACCGCCCCCCAATCCTGTAGCAATAGCAATAATAATTACACCAAATAAGTCAAACTGTTTAAAGCCAGCTTTAAGAACACCTGAAGCCGACGAAACAATAACTGCAAGTAATGTTATCCAGTATAAATTTTCTAAAAGTGATGGCGTTGGATCTAATGTCATATTATTAATTATATTGTTTGTGCCTAACGTTTGGGCTCAGTGGCGTCAAAAAGTGGAGCGCAGTGGAGCTTTTTGACGTCCGAGTGCATTTGCCTGTTAGGCGGATTTTTACGGTGATGTACATTCATCGATCTCGAAGCGGCGCAGCTTATCTTCGCTCGCGATGCGATGCTCGGATCCTCTGGCGTGGCTTTCCGAAGAGGTCCCGCAGTTCGTCTTTGGCCTCCTCGAGTCGATTTCGCTGAACCGTCGGAAGCTTAACCCCTGCCCGATTGATGTAGAACGCCAGCATCGACATCGCAGAGCGAAACGGATCGGCCTTGCGGCGTCGACTGCGCTCAGCGGAGCGTTTAAGGGATTCAGCTATCCGCCTCGGGTCATCGTACGTGAATACGCCTGGCTCGAGATCGAGAGCATCGCTACTCTCGGTTACACGCTGCGACCACTTTTTCACCTTAGTCGAAGTCATTCTGGCGTGAATCTTCATGCCGCATAACGCCATGCCCACTGGACCTTGTATGGTTTTCAATCCGCGCCTCCACAGGGGGCGACTAGTGGAGAATTGTAATCGATATTCTCGATGCGTGTTTCAATCCGCGCCCCCGCAGGGGGGGCGACTGGTGGCCAATGGCAAGGTGATCCAGCGGATCATGTTTCAATCCGCGCCCCCGCAGGGGGGGCGACGCGCCTAGTGTTCGACCATTGGCGGAATGTGATGTTTCAATCCGCGCCCCCGCAGGGGGGGCGACAATAGGCGAGTAAACCTGTTGGAGATGTTCGTGGTTTCAATCCGCGCCCCCGCAGGGGGGGCGACCGCTTGGGTCTTTTTCGACCCAGGATTTCGGGAAGTTTCAATCCGCGCCCCCGCAGGGGGGGCGACCAATCCAGTCTGCACCACGCCTTGCGGGGCCAATGTTTCAATCCGCGCCCCCGCAGGGGGGGCGACCCCACAATGGGAGAGAAGAGGGGGAGAATGGGAAGGTTTCAATCCGCGCCCCCGCAGGGGGGGCGACTTTCCCAGACTCCCTATAGCCAATGCACCAGGCCTGTTTCAATCCGCGCCCCCGCAGGGGGGGCGACGTGCTTGGCGGGTAGAGCAAGACCCGACTAAAGCGTTTCAATCCGCGCCCCCGCAGGGGGGGCGACCTTCGCGATGCGGTTATCGAATCTAAAATTATTGTGTTTCAATCCGCGCCCCCGCAGGGGGGGCGACCTGCGGTGGGACGTTGATCTCATCGTGCAGAGTGTTTCAATCCGCGCCCCCGCAGGGGGGGCGACTGCTCCACAGTAACTATTGGAGCAGTAAGGTTTTTACCATACATTTCCGCGAAGCTGTTACTTTCTGGTGCACTCTCACTCTCTTGCTCAGGCACGCATCCGCTCATCATCAATAACGCTCTGTTTTCACTTTGTTTAAAGAGCCGCGCGAACCTGCCAGGCATTATCTGTCCGCTTGGGGTTCGCGCAGGAGGATCAGATGATCAGGGGGCCTTCTGGATCATAGCCGGCTTTGGCGCCGATATGTTCCACCCGCCTTTTCCAGTTGGCACCGAGATAGTAGAAGCGCAGGCTGTCCTGGTCGGTATCGATCTCTTCGATCAAGCGCTGTTTGAGCTGCACCCACTGGGCCGGGTCCACCAGACATTCGAAGACGGAGTATTGGACCCGCTGGCCATAATCCTGACAAGCCTTGGCAACCCGGCGCAAGCGACGGGGGCCATCTGGGGTTTCGGTGCGAACATCATAGGTGATGAGTACCATCATGACAGCTCTCCACTTCAGCGCCAGATGAAGGCGGGATAGGCATCGAGGTCACCACGTAGATAGCGGGCGAAAAGGCGCGCCTGGATATGGGGAATCAGACCAATCTCAAGCTCCTCATCCAGAAAGGGGTGGCGCAACCGATCGGCCTTTCTCTCCTGGTAAGCGACCAGCACCGCCTTGCGGGTCTCATCGTTCATCATCACCGCCCCATCCTCACTGGTTGTGAAGCCTGCCGGTTTGAGTTGACGCCGGTTGATCAGGCTAAGCACCAGTCGATCGACAAGAAAGGCGCGCAACTCCTCCATCAGGTCGAGGGCAAGACCAGGGCGCCCCGGTCGATCACGGTGCAGGTAGCCAACGGCCGGATCAAGACCAACCACCTCCAGCGCGGAGGCTATGTCATGGCGCAACAGGGTGTAGAGGAACGATAGCAACGCATTGAGCGGATCGAGGGGCGGCCGCCGGCTGCGCCCATCGAAACGAAAGGCCGGATCGGAATGGGTTATCAGATCATCGAAGACACCAAAATAGGCGCGGGCTGCAGCGCCTTCGGTGCCACGCAGGCTGTCGAGGCCATCACCCCGCCCCACTACACTGCGCTGTAAGCTGGCCAGATGCGTCACCGCTGCCTGCAACCCTGCGACACCCTCACCATCTGGACGATCACGCAAGGCGCGCTGTAAGACAGTCCGACTGTTGGCGATCTTGGTGGCGACCAGCACCGAGACAATACGAGCCGTGGCTGCATCATCATCAGCCTGGCGATACTGTTCTCGACGCAGCAGCACGTTGCCCGAAACTGGCCCATGCACCCGCGCCAGAAATCGCCCGCGCTTGGTAAGAAAGGCCAAGCCCACCCCACGTTCAGCGCAGAGCCCCATCAACGGCGCACTGGCAGAAACCTGACCAAAGCAGACGATGGCGCCCAGGGTGTGGATCGGCAACCGCAGGCGGGTCTCCTGTTCGATCCGCACCAGCACATTCTCCCGTTCGCGGGCCAGCCACGCGCCCTGGGTGGTGACATAGAGAGTATTGAGCAGTTTTTTCATGGCAGATCGAGCATCCGTTGCAGATAGACGCTGGCCGAGCCATGCCGGGGCATACAGAGCTCAACCAGCGAACAGTGGTCACACTTGGGGCCGGGCTCAGGGGGTGGGGTCTTTCTGGCGGACCAGAGGGTGTGCAGCTGCTCAGCGAGTGCCGCAGTCTGCTCCCGCAACGGCGCATCGATTGGCACCCGCTCCCGGCGGCGCGCCTTGCCGTAGAACATCGCCCCTTCTGAAACCGGTGTGTCAAACATCTCTTCAAGGCAGAGCGCCTGGGCACAGAGCTGGATACGGTCCCAGTCATCGCGCTTGCGCCGCCCCCGCTTATATTCCACGGGACAGGGCCGCCAATACCCCTTCCGACCCGCTAGCCTCGCCCCCTCCTCCGCCTGATGAAACTCCACCACATCAGCGATCCCGCTCAGCCCCAACTGGCGGGAGTGGAGACGCAACGAACGGGCAATATGCAGATCACCCCGGCTCTCCGCCTCACCGCTGTTGGCACGCTGGTGCAGGATCTGCCCCTCAGCGGTGAAGCGGTTCTCCTGCCAGCTCTGCTCCAGGTGGATCAGGGCACACTGGCGCGGGCAGTAGGCCAGGTGTTGTAAGGCCGAGAGGGGCAGCAGGTCGATATCCGTATCACGCACAGGGCTTTACTCCAGAAAAGCTTCTACTTGCAGGCCAGATACTTGCCTCAATTCCCTGCCGTAATAAGTGGCGACGGTCAATCCAAGTGCCAACGCCAGGGCAGCAATCAGCATATCGTTCTCTCCAATAGACAACCTGCTACGCTCAAGGGTTGTCCGCAACACAGCCTAGATATGATCACAAGGCTTTTCGAATGAAATAACTTCTATCGCCCCCAGCAGCAACCCGACCTTCCGCTCCAAGCCGCGCTTGCAAGCCCAGTAACACAACTCGGCGACAAAGATCAGGCTAGTGCAAATCCTTGAACCCTCCAGGTTTGACCACATCGTCAATAGGTTCGCCATCGAACAGCACCCGGTAGCACCTCCTAAGTCCCAATCAAAAGCCGTCGATCTCCTCGGGAACCAGTCCCTCCAGATTGGTCAACTGATAACTGGCATCGGAATTGACTTGCAAGGTGCGATGTACCTTTGCCGATGAGTATTGACCCGATTTGCAGTTATGTTGCCACCAGATCAGCTTCTCTACAGCCATCGACCCTTCGGGCCGGGCGGAGGAGGCATCCCCTTCAAACAGGCGTGGTAGTACCGTCTTGATGGCCTCAGCATCTTCAGTACTGAAGCCTGTGCGCTCGGCCAGTTGTGGATTCATGCTACCGTAGACGACATAAGTGGCACTATCGACGCGATGTTTCATACCCATGGTGTCGGAGGATTTCTTGCTGCCATCCCCTTCTCCACTCACACTTTTAGTGATCTGGGTGCTAGTGATACTGACGGGTTCCACACTAAAGGCGGACTGAATCGATACCGGGCCACGAATGGGGATCGAAACTCCGTCCTTGGCATCGCTCTTGAAAGCAAACAGTTGTCCAAAGGTACGCACGTCGAGCCACTTTTCACATGCGCGACGCGCAGTCTCATCAGGGGTGGTTTTTTTTACGTTAAAGCTATCCTTCCCTAATCCATGTTCATCCGATTCAGCTCTTGCCTTCAGGCTGGGCATTCCATCCGTCTTCTTCTCATCCGACTGCACAAAGATTGCCTGTCCATCACTCTGGAGGCGGTCACGGATCTTGCGTTTGAGACAGACATCGGTGATCTCGCCATACCCCTCATAGTCGGTTCTGGGTCGATTACCATTGAGTGGATCGCCATTAGGATTGGCATTTTTGACAGTGAAGATCACGGCAAAATCTATTTTTTTGGTCAGACTGCTCATTTAGTTGCTCTCCTTGTTTGAATCTGATTGGGTTTGCTTATTGGGAAATTCCAGCCGCTGGCAATGGTAGGCCAGCAGGAACTCACCTGATAATGGCCTTTCACTGGTAAAGTCATCGGTTGCAAAGGCAGCCAATACACGATCCAGCTCCCTTTTGATATCTACCAAAAATTCGGTTCTGGATACCTGTAGTCGCTGCATATAGGGGAGTAGTGCCAACTCAATATTGCGCCAGGTGCTATAGGGACGGTCGGCAAACCGCTGCATCAGCCGAGCTACCGTGGTGGTGCGATTCTCGCCTCCTACCGAAAGCGCAATCTCTTCGATACATTCAGCAATCGCCAATAGCCGGCCATACAGGTAATCACGACTGTGATTGTTCTCTTCTAATGACATGGAGTACTCCTTTCTCAGATTTGGTTTTGGATGGCGCATGAAATAGCCGCGATAGAGGGCACAGGTGATACCCAGATCCTGCTGCCAACGCCAGAAATCGTCGGACTTGTAACTGACCCGATTGCTGACACGGCGAACACAGCTATCCAGTAGATCATGTGGAAATGGTGCCGCATCGATGATGCAGGGCATGATGCGCTCCACGACACTTTTTTTCAGTTCATCCGTCAGAGTGACCCCATAGGCAGTCTCTGCGATATTTCTGGGTGCAGGAGAGCAGATGGGCCAGATGGTCTCTGTCTTTGGCTTTCGATTTCCCGATGCGGGAAGCTCTCTTTTATGGCGCTGATGCCAGGCAAACTCGGAATGCCAACGGGTTAATCGATCAAGGAACTCACTGGCGATCAGTTCCCGGTAGTAGATCACACTCATCCGGCCTGGCGTGGCAGAGTCGATCCCCATCACTACGATATCTTCCGTGGGATTCAACCTGGCCCGATAACCTGCCATGTACTTGTTGAGTTGGCCCGCGAAGGCTGCGCCAAGGTTGCGTGTATGGTCTGGCGCATTATCAGCCTCCGATAGAGGTAGCTCATCCTCAAGCACCAGCTCTTCACTCATCAAATTCCAGCTACTCTCAGTCGGCTTGGGGATCGGCTTGCCCGATACTGCCCATGTCACATACCTTTGCTCTCCGTTATGAAATCCTTGACGCGCGATCAACCAACGCAGTGCATTGTGGGCCTTTTGGGTCGGCATAAAGCCGATGCTGGCTGCTTGGTTACCCTGCTGCTCAATACTCTTTTTTGTATCGGTAAACCGCCCACGAAAAGTAAAGCCAGTCAGGTCATTGGCTGAAATCAGTTTGGCGTTGTCACCTGAGTGGCGGAGCTTTGCTGGATGACTATACGCCACTGATTGCCGCTCTCCACTGATAAAACAGAGGCCTTCCAAACCACCTCGGGAGGTTTCATAGTTAATCCAACTCTGCTGAAGTGACTGATCATCGCAAGTATTTGCATGCGCATCTCCTGCAATCTCAACACTCCATGTCACTAAGGCAGTCCCCTGGTCGGTCAATTTTTTTGTCTTCGGAAGAACCTTGAATATTTTTGGTATCTCTCCTTCTCCTTCCCACTGCTCAAGCAGCAAGCCCTCTTCATCAACAAAGAGCACAGCCGCCTCGATCAAATCTTTAATAACCTCTCCTTGGGAGATATAACGGTAGACGGCTTGTGACTTCGGGTGTGAATACTCAGACTCACACCACTCACAGAGCAGTTGTTGATAGCTATCAAAATCAAACCATTTTTTTCCTCCAAATTTTGGATAATCCTTGGCAACATATTGCAGTTTATCTGCCAAAGGATGGGGAGGAGGTTTGGTTCCACTTCTTCCGGCAGATGCCTCAGTGGCCGGTATAATTATGGGGATCTTCTCCAGTACCTCGGCACGTAAAAAGTTTCCTTCCCCATCGATCACTATCTTGATGTGGGCATTCTGTATGGTGTGGCTAATGGGCATCAGCTTGGCATCACCATCCAGATCCAGCTGCATGGCCGCTTCGTAAGTCTCATACAACTTCGCCATCCAGCTCATCGTTCCAACTCCTCTTGCTCAACCCCCTTGTGAGATTCATTTAATACAAAGGTCTTTGCCTGCATGGGGCGAATAAAGCGCCGCACATCACATTGTGATGGCGCGGGATAGTCGATAACACCACGTCTCATGGTGGCGTGCCAAAAACGACCATGCAACTCATCTTTGCCGGTCTCGTCTGGATAGTCGAAACCGTGAAACATTAGGCCAAATCCCAATTCATCAATCTCATCATAGGCTCCCACTCCTTCACCAAACTCACATGGCTCCACATATCCCTGGCAATCGCGGGTGCCGAGAAAGATATCTTGTCTCCCCCCTTTCTCGATCATCCGTTTGGCAATCGCCAAATGCTTTGGGGCTATACGGTCAACCTCCAGTTCGGGACGGTGGCGGTTCCACTCAAAGTGGGCTTCAACCTGATACTCCACGTCATGCAGGAAGGTGTAGATAGAGAGGTCGTTGCCCGATTTATGATAACGAATCGGCTTCATCCCCTTGGTCTGGGTTCTGAGCGGTTTCACTACCCGCACCCGATCCACTACCCAGATCAGGGTTGGCTTCCAGTAGATCGACTTGATGATGCCCTTGATGGCCTCATAGGTGGGCAGGTGATAGGAGCACTTCTCTCCCCCAACCCGAGTGATGGGATCGGTAAATAGCGCATAACGGCCATGAACCTTGAAACTGATCTTGTTATCCAAGTTGATCCTCCTTAAACATTCAAAAATCCGAGTACTGCAACCTCTTCGGTTGCCACCCCAAATGCTTCGCTGTAATACCGCTCGTCCAGATAGAAGATCCCTTCACCTGGCTGTATCTCATGAATGGCCTCCTGCTCCCTCAGTTTCTGTAAAACATTGGGAAAGAGGTTGACACTATATTTCTGTGCCGCTTTCAACAGTCGATAATACTCTCTGGGGTCGTATTCGATTGAGACACCGCACAAAGCAGCGATAAGCAGTTCCCCTTCACCATAGGGGACAATGATCGCTTCTGTCGGGGCATCAATGGCCTTGAAAGCCTTACCCACTGTCATGAAGGATTGATTTAACCTTATTAATCGCCCACCCATACTGTTATTTTTATTGTCAGCCAACAGGTTAAGCAGACTTTCCTGTTGCCCCGCTTGCCTGGATGTCAGCGGATAGGACATTACCTTGTCACGACTGAAGAAGTAGTAGTAAAAATATTGGCTCATCACCGGCGGGGTGAGCAGCTCATCGTTACTGAATTCATTAAATATCCTCAGTGCCTGATCGCGTCCCTCCTTGATATCAGCCATCCTGTTGATTGGCTCATCAGCGGGGTTGATGACATGAACCGTTGCCGACTTCAACCTGCCGTTGCGATTACAGCGACCGGCAGACTGGGCAACAGAGTCGAGCCCAGCCAGAAATCGGATCACACTGGCAAAATCGACATCGACCCCTGCCTCCATCAACTGGGTACTGATACAGACCACTGGCTTGTCATCATCGAGCCGTTTTCTGATCTTGCCTAGTAGCTCCTTACGATGGGCAGGACACTGGTGAGTGCTGAGGTGAAAGAGTGTATCGGTATCACTTATCTGCTCACGGCACAGTTGGTAGAGCCGTTTTGCCCACCCCTTGGTATTGACGATCACCAGACAGTTACCCTGTTCGGAAAACTGTTCTAGAATGAGATCCCTGATCTCTTCGGCGCTCCAGCCCTTGTCTCTCACCCGATTGCTGATATCAACCCGTTTTAACTCCGCAAACAGTTGTGAAAGATCACCGGCCAGCTCATTTTCCGGCGGTATCGACAGCCCCCCCTTTTCGGGGGTACGCAGCTGATTGAGTAGCGGCTGGGTGGCGGTACAAAGCAGGGCGGTGGTGCGGGTATAGGTGGTCAGGAAGTTAATTGCATTACAGAATAGGTGGGTGCAGTTGACCGGCAGGGTTTGGATCTCGTCGAAGACAATAACGCTGTTGGCAAGCTGGTGCATGCGGCGCGCCCCACGGGTACCGCCACTGAACAGGGCTTCCAGGAACTGCACCATGGTCGTCAGCACGATTGGCGCATCCCAGTTTTCGGCAGCCAGTTTGCTGTGCCATGTCTGCTGCTCGGGTTCCAGATTGGAGTGATGTTCCAGAACCCAGGGACGCGCATCACTACCACACTCAATTAGCTCACGAATCGCCTCGGCATTCTGTTCAATGATGGAGGTGTAGGGGATCACATAGATGATCCGGTCCAGTTTATGGGTTTTGGCGTGGTGCAGCGCATAGCGGAGGCTGGCGTAGGTCTTGCCGCCGCCGGTCGGTACGGTGAGGCTGTAGATGCCCTGTGGCTCCTCTGCACGTTGACGACAACGGTCGGAGATATCCCGCCTGATCTCATCGATCCGGTTGCGAACGGGTAATTCATTCAACGCCGCCTCCGTGCGGTTGATGGCAACCTCCCATTCGATGGGGGCGTTGTTGCGTAATCCTTGGTTCTCAGGATGTTCGAAGTCGGCACTGTTGATACGGTCTGCATCAATCAGGGCGCTGAACAGAAAGCGGGTAAACATGCCAACATAGAAGTGTTTGATGGTCTCAGAGATCGATTGCCCGTGCTGCTTACCTGCTCCTAATTGTTGTAACTTGCCAAGCATTGCCATCAGCAGCGGTCTATCTGCCAAGCGTTCTAAGTGCTTGAGATAGTCGGTGGCGGCCTTACTCTGACATTCACTCAGATGAGTATCCTGGTCGGGTTTGTCGATACGGCGCTTAAACCCATCCTCCCCTTCCGGCTTCAGGCAGTCGATCAACCCACTATGATGTGACGCAAGGCAGGTTGCCAATATCTGGGCACAAAATCTGCCCCGATCCCCATAGCGCCCCAGCCGCTGCCACACCCACTGCGCTCCGGCAGTTGAGTGGTCGATCTTCCCTTTTTGAGTTCTAAAGTCAGAAAAGTAATCGGCATCAGGATCAATCATTCCGGTTGCCGACTGGATATACCCCTGAAACTTGGCGCTGTACTTGCCGACATCGTGCAGCAGCCCTAATAACTCTCCTACTTCGGACAGCCCGATCTTCGCGGTGATACTGGCAGCGATGGCAGCAGTTTCTTCCAAGTGCGTCTCTAATAACTGGAGTTTTCCATCGCTGCTGCGTCGGTGAGCAATGATATGACTGTGGTTAGAATGGCTATTATCCATCGAATTATTCTGCCAACTCTCAATGATATGATTGGTTCTTCCGTCAGGCATATTTGTATGAATGTCTTCCGGCAAATACGGCAACCCGCTCAATATGTACCTAGCGCACGCAGACGCTGATCACCGACCGCAGAATCGGGGTTCCGATTCATCGGGCCGAAAGACCCAGGTGATAGCACCTTCCCGTTTGCCCTCCCGGTTGCAGCGTCCGGCGGCCTGGGCGATGGAGTCGAGACCAGCCAGCGAACGCCAAACCACCGGGAAGTCCACATCCACCCCGGCCTCGATCAGCTGGGTGGCGACCACCCGGCAAGGTCTCCCCTCCTTCAAGCATTGACGGATGGTATCGAGTCGGGCACTACGGTGGTTGGGGGTCATCGCCGCGCTGAGATGGAAGCAGCCCTCCGTATCCGCCATCCCCTTCAATGCGCTGTAGAGATCAGCGGCGTGCTTGCGGGTACTGACAATGGCGAGCGCCTGCTCGCTCTTCATCATGCGTTCGGCGAGTTGGGCGCAATCGAGAGTGCCAGCATCCCGCACCTCGACCCGTTTCAACCGCCGATAGAGGGCCGGGGCGTCAGCGATGATCGGCGTCGCCTTGGGCAGGCCGATCTTGAACTCATCCCGGTATTCGATGGCTGGCTGGGTGGCGGTGCAGAGCACCACGGTGCAGCCGTACTGCTCCACCAACAGCCGCAGCGCCTTGAGACAGGGTTCGAGCAGGGTCACCGGCAGGGTCTGCACCTCGTCGAGGATGATCACCGAACCGGCGATGCGGTGGAGCTTGCGGCAACGGGAGGTGCGGTTGGCGAACAGCGACTCGAACAGCTGCACATTGGTGGTAACGACCAGCGGCGCATCCCAGTTCTCACTGGCCAGACGGGAACGGACGGTCTCCCTGTCGGGATCGAAGTTGGAGTGGTGCTCGAGGATCAGTTCATCCAAGTCGGCGTCGAATGCCTCAAAGACTTCCCGGAAGGTCTCGGCATTCTGTTCGATGATGCTGGTGAATGGGATGGCGTAGATCACCCGACCAAGTCCGTTGCACGCGGCGTGGCGTAGCGCGAAGGCGAGGGATGCGAGGGTCTTACCGCCGCCGGTGGGCACCGTCAGCGAGTAGAGTCCGGGTTGGCCCTCGGCTGCTTTGATGCAGGCGGCCAGCACCTCGGCACGGGCCTCGGCGACCATCCCGCTGGCATCACCGAATCGCTGCCGCATGTGATCAGCAAGGTGTCGATCGAGTGCCGTGAAATCCATTTGACCGCTGGGACGCTGCGCCGCCTGCTGCGGGTTCATGAACGCTTCGGTGGCAAGGAAGTCGGCATCCACCAGGCAGGAGAAGAGCATCCGGGTGGCAAAAGCGAGATTGAAGGCGAGCTCCTCCCGCGTGGTTCCGAGAATCTTTGGCAGTCCAATCGCGGGTGCCTCAAGCAGTTCATCCGGGGCGCTGTGCCGCCAGTCAGGAACGCTCTTGGTCAGTCGGGCCTTCAGACAGGCCCCAGTGGCAAGGCCATCGAGCAGCCCAGCGTGGTGGCCAGCGATGGGATAGGCAAGCAGTGCGCTGAGGGGGGGTGGCAACACCGTCATGGCGTGCTGCGCACCCGCCGAGGTGTGATCGACTTTGCCTCTGACCTCACCGGTATGGCTGTCACCGCCCGAGGTGGCGCTTGCCCGCAGGTAGCCCTGGAAATCGTCAGAAAACTTGCCGAGATCGTGCCAGCGGCCCATCAAGGCCGCCAGCACGGGCCAGAACGCCGCCCCCTCCGAGAAGGCCTGGGCGGCAAACGCCTCGGCGCGCTGGGCCACCGCCTCCAGGTGGCCTCCCTCCCCCAACAATCGCTCCCACTGCTCAAACGATTCTGGGTGGTCGGGGTGGGTATGGGCAAAGGGTGTGCGGGCAGTCATCATGACCTCTCCTCAGTGATCGATCCATGTTCGCTGTGGCAGCGCCCGTTCAGGTGCGTTCCCTGTTAACGACAGGTCAAATAATAGCAATAAAAAAAGCGGGCCGAAGCCCGCTTTTTCATCTGCCAACAGACCGTAGGGGGTCAGTGCCCACCCCCTTTCAGCGCCGCAACCATGCCTTCGATGGTGTCTTTGGCATCGCCGAAGATCAGCGAGGTGTTGTCCTGGTAGAAGAGCAGGTTGTCGACACCGGAGTAGCCGGGGCGCATCGAGCGCTTGAGGAAGTAGACCTGACGCGCCTTCTCGGCATCAAGAATCGGCATGCCGTAGATCGGGCTGGAAGAGTCAGTCTTGGCCGCCGGGTTGACCACATCATTGGCGCCTACCACCAGGCAGACGTCGGTGGTCGGGAACTCGGGATTGATCTCGTCCATCTCCAGCACGTTTTCGTAGGGGATGTCGGCCTCGGCCAGCAATACGTTCATGTGACCAGGCATGCGCCCCGCCACTGGGTGGATGCCGAATTTCACCTCCACGCCTTTCGCCTCCAGCAGCTCCATCATCTCCTTTAGGGCGTGCTGCGCCTGGGCCACCGCCATGCCGTAACCGGGGATGATGATGACGCGGTTGGCATCCTCCATCCAGTAGATCGCATCCTCAACCGAAGCAGATTTCACGCCCTTCTGCACCGCCTGGGCCGCCGCGCTGTCGCCGCCAGCGTCATCCGAACCGAAACCGCCGAAGATGACGTTGAAGATGGAACGGTTCATCGCCCGGCACATGATGAAAGAGAGGATCGCGCCGGAGAAACCGACCAGCGCACCGACGATGATCAGCAAATTGTTGTGCAGGGTGAAACCAGTGGCCGCCGCCGCCCATCCCGAGTAACTGTTAAGCATCGAGATGATCACCGGCATGTCAGCACCGCCGATCGGGATGATCAGGGTGAAACCGAGAATGAAAGCCAGCGCGGTCATGATGAACAACGAGAGCATGCTCTCAGTCATGCCGAAGTGAATACCCAAACCGATGGTGAGGATCGCCAGCAGCGCATTCAGCGCGTGCTGCCCCTTGAAGATTACCGGCGCACCGCTCACCAGCCCCTGCAGCTTGGCAAACGCTACCACCGAGCCAGAGAAGGTGATCGCACCGATGATGATGCCGGCGGAGAGCTCGCCCATCAGCACCGGGTTGAGCTGTCCGGCCGCCGCCTTGTTGAGATAGGTGCCGATCGCCACCAGCACCGCTGCCATACCGACAAAGCTGTGCAGTGCCGCCACCAACTGCGGCATCGCGGTCATCTCCACCCGCATCGCCAGTACACCACCAATTAGCGCGCCCGCCGCCACACCGGCGATGATAAAACCGTAGGATTGCACCTCGCCGCCCATCAGGGTGGCCGCGATGGCGATCGCCATGCCGGCCATGCCGAGGAAGTTACCACGGCGCGCCGAGGCGGGATGGGTCAGCCCCTTCAGGGCGAGGATAAACAGCACCGCCGAGATCAGATAGGCCAGCGCCTGAATGTCCACAGAGAGTTCCATGATCTAGCGCCTCACTTATCTTTTTTCTTAAACATCGCCAGCATCCGGTTGGTCACCAGAAAGCCGCCGAAGACGTTGATCGATGCCAGCAGCACCGCGAAGAAGCCGATAATCTCGGCGCTGGTGCTGGCGCTCTCCAGGCCGGTGACCAGCAGCGCACCGACAATTATGATGCCGGAGATAGCGTTGGTCAGCGCCACCAGCGGGGTGTGCAGTGCCGGGGTGACGCCCCAAATCACGTAGTAGCCGATGAAGCAGGAGAGTACGAATATATAGAGTGAAACCAGTGTATCAGGCATTGGGAGTGCTCCCGTTCTGCGCCCACCGGGCGCGGGTAAAAACTGAATCAGGCGTCGGCCCGGAGCTGCATCGCCTCGGTGATCTCGTCCTCATCGAGATCCTTCAGCTGCAGCCCCGCCTCGCCCTGCTCCACCATGATATCCAACAGATTGCGGAGATTACCGGCGTAGAAGGCGCTGGCATCGGAGGGCACCATCGCCGGATAGTTGGTGTGGCCGACGATGATCACGTCATGTTTTTTGACCACCTGATCCGCCTCGCTCAGCGGACAGTTGCCACCGCTAGCAGCGGCCAGATCGACGATCACCGAGCCGGCGCGCATCCGTTTCACCACCTCCTCGGTAATCAACACCGGCGCCGGTCGGCAGGGAATCATCGCCGTGGAGATGATCACATGCGCCTTGGCCAGCGCATCCGCGAGTGCCTGCTGCTGTTTCGCTTTCGCTTCGTCAGAGAGCTCCCTGGCGTAGCCGCCCTCACCGGAGCCGCTCTCACCGATATCCAGCTCGATCGCCTTGGCGCCGAGGGATTCAATCTGCTCTTTGGTCTCGGGACGCACATCGTAGGCATGCACATCGGCACCCAGACGGCGCGCGGTGGCGATCGCCTGCAGGCCGGCCACACCGGCCCCCAGCACCACCAGCTTGGCGGGCTTGGCGGAGCCGGCAGAGGTCATCATCAGCGGCAGGAAGCGGCCGTAGTGGGCGGCCGCCTCGATCACCGCCCGATAGCCGGCGATATTGCTCTGGGAAGAGAGCGCATCCATCGACTGGGCGCGGGAGGTGCGGGGAATCCGCTCCATCGCCAGCACCCGAATCCCCTTCGCCTGCATCGCCTTGATGCTCTCATCCTCGCCACAGCTCTCGACGAGGCCGATGTAGATGGCGCCATCCGCCATCGCCGCCACTTCCTTCGCGGAGGGTTTGCGCAGCTTGACCACGATCTCTGCTGCCAACGCCTCGGCGTTGGAGACCAGCGTGCCGCCGACAGCGCTGTACTCATCATCTGGGAAATGCGCCGACTCGCCTGCACCTGCTTCGATCAGGATCTCAAAACCCTTGCCAGTCAGTTTTTTCACCACATCGGGGGTGATTGCCACCCGGGTCTCCCCGGCCAGGCTCTCTCTTGGAACACCAATCTTCATTATCTGCCCTTATCATGCAGGGTTCGGCCAGAGTGGCCACAAAGCGCGGCATTATCCTGCCAAGCCGACCTTAGCTCAAGAGAGAGCCGGCAAAGCCACAAAATCCTCAGGGATAGTCACATTTTTCAGTGAATCTGTGACGGTTCGACAGAATTTTCTTCCCGCTCTTTGAGCAGTGCGTCGCGAAGCCTCTCCAAATGCTGCGCCACAGAGATACGGATCTCGGTGCGCGGCTCTCTGATCTCGAACAGGGCATCCTCGAAACGCACTTTGCCAAACATCAGCACACCATTGTTGGAGATGACATAGGGCTCGCTGGGCATACCGGTCAGCGGAAAAATCTGACGGTTAAGCCGGCGGTCACCATTTTCATCATGGAAACCCGACACCGCATAGCGCCCGGCCGGTATATCGGCGAAGTGCAGCCGCGTTTCGGGCGACCGCGGCTCGACCACCTGCCAGGCATAGGCCTGAAACCCGTCGCTGGCAAAGTCGCTGTCTGTGGCGTATGTCTCCGCATTGTTGTGCAGCGCCACCAGCAGCTTGCCCTCGCTGCTGCGCACATTCTCCAGAGTCACCCACAGCTCAGCGGCTGGCAGTGGCCCCGAAACGAGGCTCCAGAGCACCATCCACCTCGCCAAATATTTCATCTCGACTCTCTCCCTGTATCCTGTCACTGCAGCAAAGCTCTCTTTCAGCTCAGCTCCTGCAGCAACTCGATCTGCGGCGCGACCTTGTACAGGGTTTCCTGATACTCCGCATCGACCTCAGAATCGGCGACGATACCACCACCGGCCCAGAAGCGGATACGCTGGTCGGACCAGACCATGGTGCGGATCGCAATATTGGTATCCATCGCCCCATCGAACCCCAGGTAGCCGATGGCGCCACAATAGACACCACGGCGGTGCGGTTCCAGCTCCTCGATGATCTGCATCGCCCGCAGCTTTGGTGCACCAGTGATCGAGCCGCCAGGCAACGAGGCCTGCAGCAGATCCAGCGCATCCCGGCCTGCTGCCAGCCGTCCCTCGATCTGGCTGACCAGGTGATGCACCCGAGCGAAGGATTCGATCTCGAACAGTCGCTCCACCCGGATACTGCCGGGCCGGCAGACCCGCCCCAGATCATTGCGCAGCAGATCAACGATCATCAGATTCTCAGCCCGATCTTTCTCACTCTGCTGCAGCAGCCGTCTGGATCGGCGGTCCGCCTCAGGGTCGGCAAAGCGCGGGCTGGTGCCCTTGATCGGTGCGCTCTCGACCCGATCCCTACGCAGCCGTAAGAAGCGCTCCGGTGAGGAACTCAGTAGAGTCGAGTCGGGCAGCTGTAGGTAGGCGCCGAATGGGGCCGGGTTGGTGCGTCTCAACCTGAGGTAGAGCGCCCAGGGATCGCCCTCGGCTAGCGCCTCGAAACGCTGCGCAAAATTGACCTGATAGCAGTCGCCATTATGGATGTAGCGCTGGATACGCTCGAAACGCTGCTGATACTCCGCCCGAGTCAGGTTCGAACTGAGTGGGCCGGTGAGCTGAAAGCCGCCTGCCTCTGCGGGCTTCGGGTTGGAAAACAACGCCACCAGTTCATCCCAGCGCTGTTCTGTCCGCGTGTCCCGCCCCTGCCCCAGCAGCCAGCTCGACTCAGCATGATGATCCACCACCAGCGCCCAGTCGTAGAGGCCGATCTGCATCTCCGGCAGCCCCTCCGCATCCTCAGCGAGAGACGGCAGGGATTCAAAGCGTCGCACCAGATCGTAACCAAAATAGCCAATGGCGCCGCCGCAGAAGGGCAGCCCGTCGATGGCCGAGCTGGCAGAGGAGTTGAGCTGCTCACGCAGCAGTTCGAGGGGATTAGCGTTGGAGGTCTGGGTCGAGTCACGTTCCTTGATCCGAGTCTGCCCACCCCGTGTGGTTAGAGTGAGGCAAGGGTCTGCCGCGATGATATCGTAGCGCCCCTGCTGGCTCATGGGCCGGCCGCTATCGAGAAACACCGCCCAGGGCAGATGCCGCACTTCGGCGAACAGCTTGGCGCTGTCGCGATGGTAGGGCAGTCGCTGCAGGCGCGGGGACATGGCTGTCAGAGGGGAGGTAAGACAAACCGAGCTGCGGTCTAGCCAATCGCCACGGCAACCGAAGCTGCCGTGGCAGGCTGTCTCACTCAGACCTCGTAGGGGTTACGACGGATGATGGTCTGGTTGCGATCCGGTCCGGTGGAGATGATGTCGATGGGGGTCTCGGTCAGCTCCTCGACCTTCGCCAAATAGTTGCGAGCCGCCTGTGGCAGCGCGTCGTAGCTGACGGCACCAACCGTGGACTCCTGCCAACCGGGCATCTCGATGAAGATCGGCTCGCACTGCTCGAAGCGGTCGGCGCCCACCGGCGGGGTAGTCACTTCCTTGCCATCGAGCTTGTAGGCAACACAGATCTTCACCCGCTCCATGCCGTCGAGCACGTCGAGCTTGGTGATACAGATACCGCTGACGCTGTTGATATCGAGAGAGCGATTCAGCGCCACCACATCGAGCCAGCCACAACGGCGCTTGCGGCCGGTGGTGGCGCCAAACTCGTGGCCCTTGACCCCCAGGTGCTCGCCATCCTCATCGAACAGCTCGGTGGGGAAAGGCCCGGCGCCGACTCGGGTGGTGTACGCCTTGACGATGCCCAGCACATAATCGAGGTAGCGTGGCCCGACACCGCTACCGGAAGCAGCGCCGCCGGCGGTGGTGTTGGAGGAGGTCACATAGGGGTAGGTACCGTGATCGATGTCGAGCAGCGCACCCTGCGCGCCCTCGAACATCACGCTCTTGCCCGCGCGGCGCAGCTGATGCAGGGTACCGGTGACATCTTCAACCAGCGGCTTGAGCTGCTCGGACTGGGCCAGCAGCTGATCCAGCACCTGCTGATAGTCCACGGTGTCGAAGTTGAAGAGATTCTTCAGCGCAAAGTTATGGTAGTCCATCACCTCTTTCAGGCGGCTGGCGATGTGCGCCTCGTCGAAGATCTCACCCAGGCGGATACCGCGGCGCGAGACCTTGTCCTCATAGGCCGGGCCGATACCACGCCCGGTGGTGCCGATCGCCTTCTTGCCGCGGGCCTTTTCACGGGCACCGTCGAGGGCGATATGGTAGGGCAGGATCAGCGGGCAGGACTCGGAGATACCCATGCGCTCACGGGCTGGCACGCCAGCTTTCTCCAGCATCTCCAGCTCTTCCAGCAGCGCCACAGGTGAGAGCACCACACCGTTGCCGATCAGGCAACGCACACCCTCGCGCAGCACACCGGAAGGAATCAGGTGCAGCACAGTCTGCTCGCCATCGATCACCAGGGTGTGGCCCGCATTGTGACCGCCCTGAAAACGAACTACGGCGGATGCCTTGTCGGTCAGTAGGTCGACAACCTTGCCTTTGCCTTCATCACCCCACTGGGTACCGATAACTACGACGTTCTTTCCCATGCTCTCAGTTCTCATTGGATCGATTGAGGGGCTTTTATACCCGTTTTTGTTAAAATTTGGAAAGCTGGCGCTAACCCTGCGCGGGACCAGCCTAGAGTCTAACCAGCCGCCACTGACCGTCACTGAGCCGCAACTCTTGGATGCAACCCATCTCTTGCGCACCACCCTGTTGTCCCGGCAGACCGCTGATCACCCGCTGCCCTGCGACACGCAACCGCTCTACCTCGGCCGCCAGCGCCGGATCATCAGACCAGGGGGCGAAGATCGCCTCTGGCTGTGGCACATCTGCAGAGTTGCCCAGGCGGATCAGGGTCTTCAGGTCGGTGGAGAAGCCGGTGGCCGGGCGCGCTCGACCAAACACCTTGCCGATCCGGTCGTAGCGACCGCCGCGAGCTATCTCCCTGCCACTACCAGGCACGAAGGCGGCGAATACCACCCCAGTGTGGAAGTGGTAGCCGCGCAGTTCCGCTAAGTCGAAATGGATCGGCAGTTGCGGCAGCCAGATGGCGATCTGATCGGCCATGCGCTGTAGATAGTCGAGCGCCTGCTGCACCGACTGGTCGGCAGCTTTGAGCAGGTGCCGGGCGCGACTCAGGAGGGTAACATCGCCATTCAGTTCGCCGAGCGCCGCGAGCATCGCAGCGACTTCTGCATCCACCTGGAAATCAGCCAGCAATTCCGCCACCTCGGGCAGCGCCTTGCGCTGCAGAGCGTCAAACAGTGCCCGCTCCTGGCTCTCGCTCAGCCCAGCCTGTTGCGCCAATCCACGGTAGATCCCCACATGCCCCAGGTCGAGATAGACCTCTTCGAGGCCGGTCAGCTCGAGGGTCTGCATCATCAGACGCAGAATCTCGACGTCGCTCTCCACCCCGGCGTGGCCATAGAGTTCGGCGCCGATCTGCAGCGGACTGCGGCTGCCGGCAAAACCGTCGGAGCGGGTATGCAGCACGCTGCCGAGATAGCAGAGGCGGGTCGGTTCATCGCGACCGATGTTGTGGGCATCCATGCGCGCCGCCTGGGGGGTGATGTCGGCACGGATACCCAGAGTGCGACCGCTCAGCTGATCGGTCAGCTTAAAGGTCTGCAGATCGAGGTCACTGCCGGTTCCGGTGAGCAGGGCATCGAGAAACTCCACAAACGGCGGGATCACGTAGTCGTAACCCCAGCTGGCAAACAGGTCCAGCAGTTGCCTGCGCCGCCGTTCAACCAGCGCCGCTTCCGGCGGAAGCACCTCTTCGATGCCGTCAGGCAGTATCCAGCTTTCGTTTTGCATTGGATCGCTCATATCACGAAGAAAGAGAGGGCCAGACCACTGAATATACTGATCAGGCCGCTGATGCGCAGCGAGCGGTCATCCATCTGCGCAATACTTAACAACATCCGGCGCATGCTTGCGGGAGCGAGGGAGGGCCAGAGCCCTTCAAGCACCAGCAGCAACGCGAGTGCCGGCCACAAATAATCCACAGTCGCACCTTTTATCGAGGAACCTTTGAACAGATCGCGCGCGGCTGCCTTGTTCCCAAACCAACCACTGCTGCGTTGTACCCAAAGGGCATTTCCTAGGGGCAAAATCCTGGCAATAGCGCGGCCATTACCTGCGATTTCCACCTTGCAGCGGATGATCCGGCTCCACAATTCAGCTCATGCCGATTGATTCAGTGGCCCCATAAAAAAACCGGGTACTCCCGGCCTGTGTTAGGCCCGCCAGATGGCGGGCCGCTGCATATTTTCCCAAAGCGTCCGACGCTTGTCTATTTCCCCTTTTGACTCTTCAGATAGCGGAAGAAGTCGGAGTCAGGTTGCAACACCATCACATCAGCACGGCTATTAAAGCTGTTGCGATAGGCGTTGAGGCTGCGATAGAAGGCATAGAACTCAGCGTCTGCCTGATAGGCATTGGCGTAGATCCGCGCCGCCTTGGCATCGCCCTCGCCTCGCAGCTTCTCCGACTCTCTATAGGCGTCGGCCTGAATGACTACTTGCTGGCGATCGGCGTCGGCGCGGATCCGCTCCGCCGCCTCAGCGCCTTTGGCACGCAGGTCCCGCGCCACCCGCTCACGCTCGGCACTCATACGGCCGTAAACCGATTCGGAAACCTCCGGCGGTAGATCAATCTGCTTGACCCGCACATCGATTACCTCGACACCCAATTCTGATGCCTTGGCGTCGGCATCTTTGGTCAGCAGGGACATGATCTCGGTGCGATCACCGGAGATGACCTCTTGGATGGTGCGTTTACCAAACTCATTGCGCAGACTGGTATTGATCCGCGCCGCCAGTAACCGCGAGGTCTTGGCATCACTACCGCCGGTGGAGCGATAGAATTGTGCCACGTTGGCGATACGCCACTTGGCGTAAGAGTCGACGATCACGTCCTTTTTCTCAAGGGTGAGGAAGCGCTCGGGGCGCGCATCCAGGGTCTGGATGCGTCCATCGTACTTCTTCACGTCGTTGAGAATCGGCACCCGCCAGTGCAGGCCGGGCTCGTAATCACTGTCGATGATCTCACCCAGGCGCAGCTTGAGCGCCATCTCCCACTGGTTGACAGTGAACGTAAAGGCGTAGATCAGGACCGCCAAGCCGGCGGCGGCGGGCAGCAGTATCTTGATGTTCTTCACTAGCGGACCCTCCTGCCACGGCTGTTTTCGCGGACATCCCGCCTAGCCGGCGGCGCCTGTGTGGCGGCAGGTTTGTAAGGCTTGTACTGAGGTGCAGCAGCCCCGTCGCCAGCACTCTGGATGATCTTGTCGAGCGGCAGATACATCAGGCTGTTACTCCCTTCACTGTCGAGCATCACCTTGCTGGTCTGTGACAACATCTGCTCCACCGCATCGATATAGAGACGTTCACGGGTGACCTGCGGGGCCTTTTTATACTCCCCAAGCACGGCCAGGAAACGGCTGCTTTCACCGATCGCCTCGGCAATCACCCGCTCGCGATAAGCCTGGGCATCCGACAGCTGACGGGCTGCCGCACCACGCGCCCTCGGCACCACCTCGTTGGCATAGGCTTCGGCCTGGTTCTCTTGACGCTCCTTGTCCTCACGCGCCTTGATGGCGTCATCGAAGGCCGCTTTGACCTGCTCCGGCGGCTTCGCAGCCTCAATGTTGACACTGGTGATCTCGAGGCCGGTCTTATAATTGTTGACCATATCTTGCGCGGCACTCTTGATACGGTCGGAAATCGCACTACGGCCCTCGGTGAGAATGAAGTCGAGGTTACTTTTACCGATAATCTCACGCACCGCGGTCTCAACCGCATCTCGCAGGGTCTTCTCCGGATTCTGATCCTGGAACAGATAGTCCCCAGCATCCTGGATGCGAGACTGCACCGTCAGCTGCACATCGACGATATTCTCATCCCGGGTAAGCATCTGTGCCTTGTGGGGAAACGAGGAGATCTGATCAACATTGACCTTGTAGACATTTTCGATGGGAAACGGAAGATGCCAGTGAGGGCCTGGCTGGGTGGTATCAGCATAGGCGCCGAAGCGCAACACCACGCCGCGCTCAGCTGGCTCGATAATGTAGATGCCGGAACCGATCCAGACCAACAGGGCAACCAGCGCGATCAGCCCGACGCCGACAGCACCAGGCCCACCGCTGGCACCGCCGCCAGCGCGGTCGGAACCTGAGGATTTACCGCCCCCAAAGATTCCGCCAAACTTCGCCTGCAGCTTCTTCACTACCTCGTCCAGGTCGGGGGGACCCTGGTCACCGCCGCCTTTGCCACCCCAGGGGTCTTGATTACCGCCACCCGGTTCATTCCAGGCCATCTATCACTCCCAACACGCTGAAATCCGGGCGCAACCCAGAATTGTTTGTATCAAAACTCGCACGCCATCCGCCACGATTCCGGATGATCAGCCAGAGCCTGACCTCATACTGGAGAGCCAAAGGCCTCACGCCACCGGCTCTCCCCTGTAAATAATAAGGGCTGGCATTCTAACAGCCCCTTAGATGGAGGGGAACGGAATATCTTCAGCCTATCAGGCGCCCCTTTAGTTCAGGCACCTCTTTTAGCAGCCGTTCAAACTCAAGCTCCGCCATGTCGACCTGCATCTCCCAGCCACCATCATCGCAGCCAGTGTCGGCCAGCACGTCACTACGATTGTAGAGCAGTGAACGCAGTCTCCCATCTCCGGCCTGCAGGCGCACCCCTTTTTGCACATGGTTTCTACGAAAAAATTCAGTCAGTGCCTGCCGCAGCAATCCGATCCCCTCACCGCTCCTTGCCGAGAGCCAGACACGGCGAATCCGTCCATTCTCATCACGTTCGAGCCGCGACGCGGCCCCTTCCTGCAGGTCGATCTTGTTGTAGATCTCGATCTGATCGATCTCATGGGCACCGATCTGTTGCAACACATCGTTCACTTCAGCGATGCAGTGTTCGCGCTGATGACTGGCGACATCGATCACGTGCAGCAGCAGGGAGGCCTCTGTGGTCTCCTGCAGAGTCGACTTAAAGGCTGCCACCAGATCGTGGGGGAGTTTGCTGATAAATCCCACGGTATCGGCCAGTACCACCGCACCTTCGCCTTTCAGCTGCAGCCGGCGCAGGGTTGGATCAAGGGTGGCAAAGAGTTGGTCTGCCACGTAGACCCCGGAGCCCACCAGGGTGTTGAAGAGGGTCGATTTGCCTGCGTTAGTATAGCCGACTAGGGAGACCGTCGGCACATCCGCCTTGGCCCGGCTGCGTCGCCCCTGCTCGCGCTGCATCTCGACCTTCGCCAGCCGTTTGCGGATCTGTTCGATGCGCTGATTCAGCAGGCGGCGGTCAGTCTCGAGTTGAGTCTCGCCTGGTCCGCGCAGGCCGATACCGCCCTTCTGTCGCTCCAAGTGTGTCCAGCCCCGCACCAGGCGGGTGGAGAGATGGCGCAGCTGCGCCAGTTCGACTTGGAGTTTGCCCTCGAAGGAGCGGGCGCGCTGGGCGAAGATATCGAGGATCAGTCCGGTGCGGTCGATCACCCGGCATTTGAACTCGCGCTCCAGATTGCGCTCCTGACTCGGCGACAGAGTATGATCGAAGATCACCAGTTCAGCCGCTTCCGCCTCCACCTGCTGGCGAATTTCCTCGCTCTTACCACGTCCGACAAACAGCCGTGGGTCGGGATGGGAGCGGCTGCCCCCCACCATCGCAACCGGCTGTGCACCAGCGGAGAGAGCGAGATCGGAAAATTCCTCGATCTCTTCCGGGTCGCTGACACGCCCTAGGTCGAGATGTACCAGGATCGCCCGTTCACCCGATTTGGGTCGTTCAAACATTTAAGGATTGGCAAGAGTTGGGGGAGGGAATAAAGAAATTCGCGCCCAAGCCAGAACAGACATGTCCCGACCCAATGGCGCGCAAGCTATGAATGATCGGCTCAGAAGTTACCGCCGGAAGAATCCGGAGCACTATCCGCCGATGTATCGTTGTGTGGCAGGCGAACATTGCGCGCCGGCACCACAGTGGAGATTGCATGTTTGTAAACCATCTGGCTTACGCTGTTTTTCAACAACACAACAAACTGGTCAAAAGATTCAATCTGCCCCTGAAGCTTGATTCCATTCACGAGGAAGATCGAAACCGGAATCCGCTCCTTTCGCAACGCGTTCAAAAAAGGGTCTTGTAAGCTCTGCCCTTTAGACATTGAAGTACTCCTTATTGTCTTTGTTCACTTAACCGGGACGCTCGATTTTGAGTGAATTCATTGAAATCACCCCCCAGTACTGTCGGAATTGTAGCACAGAGACCAACGGCAGTCGGCAAATTGTCTCCGGAATAATAGCGAGGTAATCGGCTCAGTTAGCTCCGTGATCGATGAAATTCACGATCAGTTCCCGAGCCTGCCCCAGCAGATCAGGCACCTCTTCATCGAGCCATATAAGCTCTTTGTCGGCCCGCAGCCAGGTAAACTGGCGTTTGGCCAGTTGCCGGGTGGCGATGATGCCCCGTTCGATCATCTCCTCCCGGCTGCACTCACCCTGGAGATATTTGATCATCTGGCGATATCCGACAGAGCGCATCGACGGAAGTTCCGGGCTCAGATCCCCGCGTCCGATTAGGCCGGCCACCTCCTGTTCAAAGCCCGCCTCCAGCATGCGCTGAAAGCGCAGCGCGATACGCTGATGCAGCTGTGCCCGCTCACGCGGCGCCCTGACCAGTTTCAGCAGACGGAAAGGCAGTGGCTCTGCCTGCCGCTCCGCCTGCAGTTCACTCAGCGGCCTACCGGTGATCGAGATCACCTCCAGGGCACGCAGCACACGTTGCGGATCATTGGGGTGGATCTTCGCTGCACTCACCGCATCCAGCTGCTGCAGACGTTGATGCAGTTTTTGGATACCCAGGACGCGCATCTCTGCATCCAGTCGGGCACGCAGCACAGGGTCGGCGGCAGGTAGCTCTGCCAGGCCATGCTCGAGCGCACGAAAATAGAGCATGCTGCCCCCCACCAGCAGCGGGATATTGCCCGCCTCGGTGATCTCGGCCATCGCTTGCAGCGCGTCCTGGCGGAATGCGGCGGCGGAGTAGACCTCAACCGGATCGACAATATCGATCAGACGATGCGGCGCCCGCTGCAGCAACTCGGCATCAGGCTTGGCAGTGCCTATATCCATGCCCCGGTAGACCAGCGCCGAGTCGACACTGATGATCTCCAGCGGCAACCGCTGTACCAGCTCCACCGCCAGCTCGGTCTTGCCCGAAGCAGTTGGCCCCATCAGGAAGATCGCCGGCGGCAGCACTTGATCCATCACTATTGGCCCCGCATGAAGAGCTTGTCGAGCTCACTCATCGACAGCTGCACCCAGGTCGGCCGACCGTGGTTACACTGGTCGGCCCGCTCGGTTCGCTCCATATCCCGCAACAGACTGTTCATCTCCTCCCGGTTCAGGCGGCGATTGGCCCGCACCGAACCATGACATGCCATGGTCGCCAACATCTTGTCGATCTCCTCCTGCACCCGCCGGCTCTCACCGAACTCCACCAGGTCGGTGATCACATCCCGCACCAGCTGCTCCGCATCTGCGCCCTGCAGCAGGGCCGGAATGCCCCGCACCGCCAGCGACTCTTTGCCTAGCCGGCTAAGTTCGATACCCACCTCGCGTAGCAGCTCGCTGTGGGCCTCGGCCAAATCAACCTCACGACTGCTCAGGTTGAGCGAGATCGGCACCAACAGCGGCTGGCCGGTCACACCCTGCCCCGCATAGCTGCGTTTGAAGCGCTCGTAGGTGATCCGCTCATGGGCGGCATGCATGTCGACCAACACCAGCCCCTGCTGGTTCTCTGCAAGAATGTAGACGCCGCCCACCTGGGCCAGGGCATAACCGAGCGGCTGCGATGCATCATTCTCGCCGGCTGCCGGCCCGGGACTCTGCGCCGGTTGCTGGGCGCGAAAGCTAGCCTGATAAGAGCTGGGACGTTCCTGCACCCGCCAGGCGGTGGAGGCAGCTGCTGCCGACGGCGTATCCATCGTCAGTCGCTGCTGTTCCAAAGCCGGCTCGCGGGGCGCCTCCGGGAGTGGTGTCTGCATCTCCTCCGGGGATGGCTGGCCGCCACCGGGACGGGTCTCTGACAAGGCATGGTGCAGACCGCGAAACAGAAAGTCGTGCACCAGGCGACCCTCACGAAACCGCACCTCATGCTTAGTCGGATGTACATTGACGTCGACCTTGCTCGGATCGATCTCGAGGAACAGCACATAGGCCGGATGGCGACCGTGGTAGAGCACATCCTGAAACGCTTGGCGGATTGCATGAGTCACCAGCTTGTCTCTCACCATGCGGTTATTGACGTAGAAAAACTGCATGTCAGCCTGGCTGCGGGAGAAGCTCGGCCGGGCCACCCAGCCGGAGAGGCGCAGCGACAGCACCTCATGTTCGATATGCAAGGCATTCTTCAGGAACTCGCCCCCCATCACATCACTGATACGCCGCTCCTGATCACGACGATCCTGGCAGGCAGGCAGGCTCAGCAACTGGCGGCGATTGTGTTGCAGATGGAAGGCGACATCGAAACGGGCCAGCGCCAGCCGCCTGACCAGGGTCTCAATATGACCAAACTCGGTCTTTTCGGTGCGCAGGAACTTGCGCCGGGCCGGCGTATTGAAAAACAGGTCAACCACCTCGACCCGGGTTCCCTGGGGCAACGCTGCCGGCACCGGCGCCTGCAGATTGTCGCCGCCATCCCCGCTCACCTCCCAGCCATGCGCCGCACCGCTGGCCAGCGAGGCCAGCTTCAGCCGGGAGACCGAACTAATGCTGGGCAGGGCCTCACCGCGAAACCCCATGCTGTGGATCTGTTCGAGATCATCCAGGCTGGCGATCTTGCTGGTGGCATGGCGTGACAGCGCCAAAGTCAGCTCATCCTTATGGATGCCGACACCATTGTCCCGCACCTGAATCCGCTTGATCCCCCCCTGTTCAACCTCAATCTCGATACGGGTGGCGCCGGCATCCAGGCTGTTTTCGATCAACTCCTTGGCCACCGAAGCGGGTCGCTCTACCACCTCACCGGCGGCGATCTGGTTGATCAGTTGGGTCGGAAGGGTATGTATCGACATGATGGATGACAGCAAACAGCTCCCTGGACAGAACTCGGATCGATAATCCGCCATTCTGCCACGGGGAGCCGTCCTGGTAATCTAAAAAAGCAGTTTAGCTGCCGGGGATCTCAAGCACCTGACCGATCTGGATGCGGTCACCCTCGATCGCATTATAGTTGCGCAGCCGGCTCAGGCTGACCTGATATCGGCGGGCGATCTTGGTCAGAGTGTCACCACGACCGATGATATGCCGGGTCGGCTCACGATTGTGATGCGCCGCCAGCCAGGTGCCGGGCGGGGGCTGAAAACGGAAGTAATTGTCGATACCCGACGCCAAAGCCTTGGCCAGCCTGTTCTGGTGAGCGGCATCTTTCAGACGACCCTCCTCCTTCGGACTGGAGATAAACGCTGTCTCCACCAGAATCGACGGAATATCGGGTGACTTAAGCACTACAAAACCAGCCTGTTGCACTTTACGTTTATGCACTTTGCCAAGGTGCTTAAGGTTTTTCAGTACACGATCGGCTGCCTCTGAACTGGCCTGCAGTGTGCCGATCTGGGAGAGATCCAAAAGCACCGAAGCGAGCGTATCATCGCGGTCATCCAATGATACGCCACCAATCAGGTCGGCACTATTCTCTTTTTCCGCCAGCCAGCGCGCCGCTTCACTGGACGCCCCTTTGCGCGAGAGGGTATAGACTGACGCCCCGGTAACTTTGGAATCACGGAACGAGTCGGCGTGGATCGATATAAACAGGTCCGCCCGATGGCGACGCGCAATCTTCATGCGTTTGCGCAAACCGAGATAGTAGTCTCCGTTGCGTACCAGTACGCCGCGCATCCCTTTCCGCCGGTTGATCTGCTTGACCAGCTTGCGGGCAATCGCTAACACCACATCTTTTTCATAGGTGCCGTGTTTGCCTCGCGCACCCGGATCCTCACCACCATGCCCGGCATCCACAGCGATTACCACATCCCGTTCCCCAGCATTCGCAAGAGCCTTGACCGGGATCGAGCGCTTCGCCGCCGACTTGCCTTTCTCATAGAGGTCAACCACCAGCCGGTGGCCATACTGGCGATTTGGCTTGAGCAGGAAACTCTTGGGTTTCACCGCCCCCTTCAGATCGAGCACCACCCGAACATCCTGCTTGCCCCTGGTTGCGGAGCGCAGCCCCGTGATAAAGCTATCGTTTTCAGGGGTGGGCAATTTGACGCCCAGTTTGGCGCTCTTGAGATCGAGCACCAGACGATGTGGTTTGTCCAGAGTAAACAGATTGTGTTGCAGCACCGAATCGGTATCAAACACCAGACGCACATGATCGGGGGCCGACCAGATGCGCAGACTCTTGATCACGCTCTGTCCGGCATGTAGCGACAGGCTCCATACGAGCATGGCTATGAACAGTAATACGGATTTATTCATCCCCAGCAGTCCTGCTTCACGACATTTAATCAAAAAATAGCACGCGGTCTCGTTTTTTCCAATCTTATCCAATGGATAGAGCAACTTCTTTCATTAATACTCGAGCCTCAGTCAACTCCATTAAACCTTTGGATAAGCATCCGACCCTTGGCGCTTTTTCCCTGTAGACGGATCCGCCTGCCTGCATCGCAATAGCTGAGTTCGATCAGCAGATCTGCTGGCGGCAGCACACCCAGCCCCTTTTCCGGCCACTCGACTAGCATCACTGCCCGCTCGTCCAGCAGATCCCGCAGCCCCAGATACTCCAACTCATCCGCCGCCGCGAGCCGGTAGAGATCCAGGTGGTAGCAGACAACCTGCCCCAGCGGATAGGGTTCCAGCAGGGTGTAGGTTGGGCTCTTCACTGCCCCATGGTGGCCCATGGCACGTATAAAACCACGCGTCAGGGTGGTCTTTCCGCTACCCAGATCACCTTCTAGATAGATCACGCAAGGGGCTTCGCAGGCCGCCGCAAGCTGCGCCCCAAAGGCCATCTGCTGCTGCTCGCTGGTGAGTTCAAGCTCCAACATCGGCGCTCTCCGGGTTCAACAACCGACGGATATGCGGCAACAGATCGCTAGCCAACATGCCCCTCTCACCCGCCTCTGCCGCTCGGTCTGCCGCTGCCGCATGCACACAGACGGCCGTCTCTGCCGCATCTTGAGCCGCCAGCCCCTGCGCCAACAGCGCCCCGAGCAGACCGCTGAGGATATCGCCGCTGCCACCGCTGGCCAGACCCGGATTGCCGGCGCTGCAAAGTCCCGGTCTTCTGGAGGAATCATCTCCTATCAGGCTGCCCGGACCTTTCAGTATGACAACACCACCATAGCGCAGCGACAAATCCTGCAATGCCTGAAAACGATCCCGCTGGACCGAACCGACATCCGAGCCAAGCAGGCGGGCGGCCTCACCGGGATGGGGCGTCAACACCCAGTTGGCACGTCTCTCCGGCTGCGCTGCCAGCAGGTTCAGGGCATCTGCATCGGCCACCATCGGCAGCCCGGCGCTACAGGCGGCAGCGAACATCGCCCGCCCCCACTCGCCCTGGCCCAGCCCCGGCCCAAGTACCAACTGATCGGCCCACTCGAGCAGCGCTTCGAGCTCGTCAGGTTCGGCCACCCCGTGACACATCAGTTCGGGTCGACCAATATTCAGCGTCGCCGCATGGGCCGGATGGGTCGCCACCGCCACCAGGCCGGCGCCGCCACGGGCCGCTGCCTCGGCGGCCATGCGCGCCGCTCCGGAGTAACCCTGGTCGCCGCCGATCACCAGCAGCCGCCCGAAATCACCCTTGTGAGCAGTGCGCGGCCGCGGCGTCAGATGCTGGACGATCTTGGAATAGTCGAGCCGCCGCGCCGCCAGGATCTGACGCGCATAGATCTGCGCCGGTAGCTCCAGCGCATCGAAGCGAATCTTGCCGCAGACACCCGGCCCGTCAGCCGTGAACATCCCCTGCTTCAGCCCGATGAAGCTGAGCGTGGCATCGGCCTGCACCGCCGTACCGCGCATACACCCTGTATCTGAATCCAAGCCGGAGGGGATATCGATCGCCAGCACCGGTGCCGGATGGGCATTGATCTGCCTCACCGCCACGGCCCACTCACCGCTGATCGGCCGCACCAACCCAGTGCCGAGCAGCGCATCGACGATCAGATCGGTCTGCCGCGGCAACTGCTGCAACGGCTCGCTCTCGCCACCGCAGGCGTGCCAGGCATCGGCCATGCGCCGTGCATCCCCCTGCAGCCGTGCCGGATCAACCAGCCAGAAGACCCGGCAGGCAAGGCCGGCCTGTCGTGCCAGCCTCGCCACCACATAACCATCGCCGCCGTTGTTACCAGCGCCGCAGACCACGCTTAGATCCGCCACCTCAGGCCACAGCTCACGAATCAGCTGAAACGCCCGGCTGCCGGCCCGCTCCATCAGTTCGCTGCCGGAGATGCCATACTCCTCGATCGCAATCCGATCGAACTCCCGCACCTGTTCAGCGCGATAGAGCGCGTTTGGCAACTCCTCTGTATATGGCATGACCCGCATCGACACCCCTCGAAAAATAGTCGCGCACCATACCGCGAAGTCTATATTAGAATCCAGTGGTATAGTTGCACGAATGAAACAGATGCTATCTGACCAAACGCAGGCTGAACTGGTCCAACAGATCAGGCAGTGGAGCCGGGAGCTGGGTTTTCAGCAGCTTGGCATCAGCGATTGCAACCTGGAGAGCGCCGAGACGCATCTGCAGCGGTGGCTCAACGCAGGCTTTCACGGCGAGATGGGCTACATGGCGCGCCATGGGCTCAAGCGCAGTCGTCCGCAACTGTTGGAGCCAGGCACCCGCAGCGTGATCTGCGTGCGCATGAACTATCTGCCAGAGCCGATGACACAGAGCCGGCAGCGTCTGGCTGATCCCGCGACCGCCTTCATCTCCCGCTACGCCCTGGGACGGGACTACCACAAGCTGATGCGCAAACGGCTACAGCAGCTGGCCAAACGCATCGGCGAGCAGATCGGCCCGTTCGGCCACCGGGTGTTTGTCGACTCCGCACCGGTGCTGGAGAAGCCCCTGGCGGAGAAGGCCGGGCTCGGCTGGGTCGGCAAACACAGCAACCTGATCAACCGCCGAGCCGGCTCCTGGTTCTTTCTCGGCGAGCTCTATACTGACCTGCCGCTGCCCCCCGACCAGCCGGTGAAAAACCACTGCGGCTCCTGCCGGGCCTGCCTCGATATCTGCCCGACCCGTGCCATCGTCGCTCCCTACCGGGTCGACGCCCGCCGCTGCATCTCCTATCTCACCATCGAGCTGAAAGGGCCGATCCCAGTGGAGTTCCGTCACGCTATTGGCAACCGCATCTACGGCTGCGACGACTGCCAGCTAACCTGCCCCTGGAACCGCTTCGCTAAGCTCAGCACAGAGCCCGATTTCCAGCCGCGCCAACGCCTCGACAGCCGTATCCTGCTTGATCTGTTCAGCTGGGATGAAGAGCGGTTCCTGAAGCTTACCGAGGGTTCCGCGATCCGCCGTATCGGCCACGCTGCGTTTCTGCGCAACCTCGCCATCGCCCTCGGCAATGCTCCCAGGCAAGAGGCCATCGTTGCTGCTCTCAAGGGGCGCATGGATAGCGCCTCAGCGCTGGTGCGCGAGCATCTCGAATGGGCCCTGCAGCAACAACTCAGCGGAAAGAGAAACGACGCAGGGAACTGACCAGCGCCCAGCCCAGCAGCACCCCAATCATATCGACGCTGACATCGGCCAGATTGCTGCTGCGCCCCGGCACAAACATCTGCAGCAGTTCACTGGCCACCGCCAGCAGAAACAGCACAGCAAACAGATTGAGAGGGGCAAACCGCCCACGCGCAAACAGGGTGGAGCTGATCAGGAAAAAACTCAGCAGATGTCCCAGCTTGGCGATGCTCCACTGCGCCGGCAGCAGACTGATGTGATTGAGATGACGGCTTGAGCTGGCCTGCAGCGCCAAACCAAACAGACGGGCAACCCCTTCGATCTGCAGCTCCAGCCAGAGCTTGATCTCCTGCGGCATCAAGATGCCAAGCAGGCTGACCAGCAACAACCCGCAGATCCACCAGCCGAGCCCCTCCTCACGCTGGTAGCTCAACAACGAATGCAGCAACCAGACTCCGATCACCACCCAAGCCAGCAGCAACACACCCCGCAAGGGTGGATAAAACCAGTTCGCCTCGGCCTCGCGCAGCGAGAGATTACGTACCTCAAAACTGCCACGGCTGTGGTAGAGATATATCTCCAGACAGACTCGCTCTGCCTGCTGCGGCAGCTGAAACAGCCCCTCCAGTTGGCGCCAGTCGTGGCTGCCACTGCTACCAGCAAAGCCATGACCATCGTAGATGCCCCGCCCCTGGGCGTCGTAGCCGATCAGATCGATGCGCGCATGGTGCCAGTCGAGCCTGCCCGGAATGACCCGGTCAACACGCATCTCCACTTCAAGCCAGAGCTGCTGTGGCAAAGCATCAGCAGAAAAGCACTGACTGATGCCGAGATTGCTATCACCCCGCTTGGAGCTGATCGTAAGCTGTGGGCCGAGCGTGCCAATGCTGCCGGACCCTCTCTGCAGCTGCCAACCGTTCAGGCCTTTGTGGAAATCGGGATTGTGCAGGCGTTGCGGACCAAGGCCATGGAAGGCGCTGAATCTGCTGAAGAAGAACAGGGTCAGCAGACAGAGCAGCAGCAGTACCACGAACTGCCAACGGGTGAAGTGGTCTGGCTGGTGGGAGGCATCCGGTGCCATGGATATCCGATATCCTCTGTTGAATGATGCAGAAGGCAGCAGGCTAGCGAAAACGGCCAGCTCGTTCCGCGAGGGGCATCACACTGAGTTCAGACTGATCGACTATTTTTCCATCAGGAGGACAGCCTAATCGCCTCTTTGACTTGCATAAACCCGGTATTTAAACATGGCACCTGTATAGGCCGGGCGCAGCCCGGCTCAGCTTAGGCGCAGAAACTTCTCACGGTAGTGGCTCAGCTCGGCGATCGAGTCTTTGATATCCTCCAGCGCCAGATGCTGCGCGTTTTTGGTGAAGCCCTCCGCCACCGCCGGCGCCCAGCGATTGACCAGCTCCTTCAGCGAACTCACATCCAGATTGCGGTAGTGGAAATAGGCCTCCAGCTTCGGCATGGTACGGGCCATGAATCGCCGATCCTGGCAGATGCTGTTGCCGCACATGGGCGAGACCCCAGGCGGCACATACTGCTCCAGAAAGGCGATTGTCTCCGCCTCGGCCTTCGCCTCGTTGTAGCTGCTCTCACGCACCCGCTTGAGCAGGCCAGAGCCACCGTGCTGGCGCTGGTTCCACTCATCCATGCCGTCCAACAACGGCTGCGGCTGGCTGATCGCGATCACCGGCCCCTCTGCCAACAGATTCAGATCGGAATCGGTGACGATAGTGGCGATCTCGATGATCTCGTCATTGAGGGTGTCCAGGCCGGTCATCTCCAGATCGATCCAGATCAGGTTATTGGGGTTTTGCAGCATCGATTTTTCCGGGGTTGTCAGAAGCATGAAAGTGGCCAAGGATTCTAGCAGGATCTCCAGTGAGACTGTATTCTTGGCCCCGAAGCAGACTCTCCATCCATAAAGAACGCCCCAAACCGCTGATGCCGCTCTTCACCACGATCTTCCTTGCCGCCCTGATCGCCGGCACCCTGCTGCAGCTCTGGCTGCTACAGCGTCACCTCCAGCATGTGCGTGCCCATCAGCAGCAGGTGCCCGAGGCCTTTGCGACGATGGTCTCGCTGGATGAACATCAAAAAGCCGCCGCCTACACCCAGGCCAAAGGTCAGCTGGGACGGCTCGATATCCTGCTCGGCAGCCTGCTGCTGCTCGGCTGGACGCTGGGCGGCGGTCTCAATCTGCTCAATCAATTCTGGCTGGGGTTGAAACTCGATGCGACACTCACTGGCATCGGCCTGATCTTCTCAATGTTTTTCATCTCCAGTCTCATTGAACTGCCGCTCGCGCTCTGGCGCACCTTCGTCATCGAGGCACGCTTCGGCTTCAATCGCAGCAGCCCGAAGCGGTTTCTCCTGGACCGGCTGCTTGGACTGCTGCTGGCAGTACTGCTAGGCGGGCCGCTATTGTGGGTGATCCTGCAGCTGATGGCTTCCGCCGGCAACCTCTGGTGGCTGGCGGTATGGGCGGTCTGGATCGGCTTCACCCTGCTGATCCTCTGGGCCTATCCGCGGCTGATCGCGCCGCTGTTCAACCGTTTCACCCCACTGGAGGCGGGCGAGACCCGCGATCGGGTGCAGGATCTGCTGCACCGCTGCGGCTTCAACTCCGATGGCATCTTTGTGATGGATGGCTCCAAGCGCTCCAGCCACGGCAACGCCTACTTCAGCGGCTTCGGCAAGAGCAAGCGCATTGTCTTCTTCGACACCCTGCTAGAAGCTCTGGCACCGCAGGAGATGGAGGCGGTGCTGGCCCACGAGCTGGGGCACTTCCGGCTGCACCATGTGATCAAACAGATGCTGCTCATGTCCGGCGTGTCACTGCTCGGGCTGGCGCTGCTCGGCTGGCTCTCCAGCCAGCTCTGGTTCTATCAGGGGCTGGGGGTGACACAGCCCAGCAACGCCGTGCTGCTGATGCTGTTTCTGCTGGCCACACCGGTGTTCACCCTGTTCATCGCGCCAATCGGCAGCTATCTGTCACGCCGTCACGAGTTTGAGGCGGACGCCTTCGCGGTGGAGCAGAGCGGTAGCGAACCGCTGATCCGGGCGCTAGTCAAACTCTATCAGGATAACGCCAGCACCCTGACACCAGACCCGCTCTACTCGCTGTTCTACGACAGTCACCCGCCTGCGGCGGTGCGTATCGCCCAGATTGCTAACCACTCCAGCCCATAGGAACTTTGGGAAATGAAACAATTGATCCCTGCCTCCATCCTCGCATGCCTTTCAATTGCCAGCAGCGCCTCTGCCGCCGATCAGGCAAACGGCAAACAGCTGATCGATACCCACTGTTACAAGTGCCACGGCACTGAGATCTACACCCGGCCCGACCGGCGTGTCACCAGCCTGCCCGGCCTGTACAAGCAGGTACAACGCTGTGAGCTGATGCTGGGGCTGAAGTGGTTCGACGACGACATCAACGACGCCTCGACCCACCTCAACCAGCACTTCTACAAGTTCAAATAAACCATGGGCCGCCGCCTCTCCCAACGACAGCGCGAACGCATCCAGGCGATCCAGGAGAAGCGCCGCAAGCGGCTGGAAAAGCAGATTACGGAGAGCCTGGCGCAGAGTGACGTCGCGCCACCCCAGGAGGGACGTGTGATCATCCGCCACGGCGCCACGCTGATGGTGGTGGACGAGAGCGGACAGCTCTTCAACTGCCGCACCCGGCAGAACATCGGCCATCCGGTGTGTGGCGACCGGGTAGTCTGGCAGGCAATCGACGAAAAAAGTGGTGTAGTCACCGCCCTGCTGCCGCGGGAGAGTGTGTTGAGCCGCCCCGACTACGCCGGCCGGGAGAAGCCGCTGGCCGCCAATATCAGCCTGATCGTAGTGGTGCTCGCCCCCAGGCCGGAGCCCTCCGGCTATCTGCTCGACCAGTATCTGGTGACAGCCGAGACCATCAACGTACCGGCGCTGATCGCGATCAACAAGATCGATCTGCTGCAGGGCGACGAGCGGGATAGGTTTCTGAGGCAGTTCGACTGTTACCGCAGCATCGGCTACCCGGTGGTAGAAGTCAGCGCCACCCTTGAACACGGCCTGGACCCGCTGGTCGAGGCGCTACACGACCAGCGCAGCATCCTGGTAGGGCAATCGGGGGTCGGCAAGTCATCACTGATCAATGCGCTGCTGCCGGATCATCAGGTGGAGACCGGGCACCTCTCGAAAGCCACCGGACTGGGTCGGCACACCACCTCCAGCGCCACCTGCTACAACCTGCCCGGTGGCGGCGAGCTGATCGACTCTCCGGGGGTACGCAGCTTTCGACTCACCCGGCTCAGCAAGCAGCAGATAGAACAGGGTTTTGTCGAGCTGCGTCCCTATCTGGGGCGCTGCCGCTTCGCCGACTGCGCCCATCAAGAGGAGCCGGAGTGTGCAATCAAGCAGGCCGCCGAGGCCGGGCAGATTGACCCGATCCGACTGGAGCACTTTCACCGGCTGGTGGCAGGCGCCTCAAACCAGTAGGAGCGCTGCTTACAGCGCGAACATCTGCAGTGGAATCTTCGCACCGCTAGCGGTGCTCCTACACTGAACGGTCTGTCGCCAGCGGCAAGCTCAGTGAGACATCTGCCCCTCCCAGGGTGGAGCTCGCCAGACTTAGCGTGCCACCGTAAGCCTCGACGATATCCTGCACCACCGAGAGGCCGATGCCCTGCCCCGGCAGCTGTTGGTCAAGCCGCTTGCCGCGCATCAGCACCGCCTGCGCCTGATCGGCGGGGATGCCGGGGCCATCATCCTCGACATGGATCTCGAGCCGCCCCGCCCGTTGCCCGGCACCCACCCGCACCTGCGAACGGCCATACTTCCAGGCATTGTCGAGCAGGTTGCCGAGGATCTCCATCAGATCCCCCTCATCGCCGTGGAACAGTAGCTTATCGCTTACCTCAATCTGCCGCTCAACCCCCTTCTCCCGATAGACCTTATCCAGCGAGCGCGCCAGCCGCTGCAGGGTCGGTTTGAGCGGCACACCGCTAGTGAGTGTGGTGCGACCGGAGGCAGCGGCACGCTGCAGTTGATGGGCGACGATCTGGTTCATCCGCTGCACCTGATCCTCCAGAATGGCGTGCTCCTCCGGGGAGAGCGGCGGATCCCGATCGGCCAGCCCCTGCAACACCGCCAGCGGCGTCTTCAGACTGTGGGCCAGATCCCCCAGGCTGTCACGAAACCGTTTCTGGCGGGCTTGGGCGTGCTGGATCAGGGAGTTGATGTTGTTGGTGAGGCGGGTCAGTTCAAGCGGGTAGCGCCCCTGTAGCTGTTCACTGCGACCCGATTCGATCGCCTCCAACTCAACCGCCACCGTGCGCAATGGCGTGAGCCCCCAGCGCAACACCAGGCCCTGGATCAGCAACAGCAGCAGTGAGACGCCACCGAGCCAGAGAAACAGGGTGTTGCGAAACGCCTCAATCTGCTGCTGATGGGGGCTCAGGTCGATCGCTACCGCCAGCACATAGTCGGTCTCATTGGCCTCGAAATCCTCCCAGGAGACACCGAAGCTGATCGCCAGCAGGTCGCCGTTTTGCGGCTGGTGGAAACGCCGCTGGCCAGGTGGCGTCGGCTGCAGAAAGCTGAGCTGGCGCCCCACCATCGAGGCGGATTGCCAGCTGAACCCACCACCAGCACCGGAGACCTGGGCATAGTAGCCGGAGTCGGGCCGGTTGAAGCGGGGATCGGAGAGCAATCTGGGCAGGCTGAGACGACCCTGCTGATCCTCCTCGGCGGCGGCCAGCAGGCCGTAGATCTGACTCTCGAGGCGTTCCTTCATCGCCTTTTCGGCACTCGCCCGGTAGGCCTGTTCTAGCACCAGGCCGGTCAGCCCGAGAAAGCCCGCCAGCACCAGGCTGGCCACAACCAGCAATCGGGCATGGATCGAAAAACGCACCACCCAGGATCACTCCGCAGACGACGACTCGGCGCGTTTCAGGACAAAGCGATAGCCGCGCCCGCGCAAGGTTTCGATCGGCTTGTAGCGTGCCTCAGGATCGAGCTTCTTGCGCAGACGACGCACAAATACCTCAATCACGTTGCTGTCACGATCCCAGTCCTGATCATAGATATGCTCGGTCAGCTCACTTTTGGAGACCACCTGACCGGCGTGCAACATCATATATTCGAGCACCTTGTATTCGTAGGCGGTGAGATCAATCGGTTGCTGCTGCAGACACACCGTCTGGCTGCGGGTATTGAGTTCGATCGGGCCACACTCGATCAACGGCTGCGACCAGCCTGCAGCACGCCGCAACAGGGCGTTGAGGCGCGCCAGCAACTCTTCGACATGGAAGGGTTTGACCAGATAGTCGTCGGCCCCCGCCTCGAGCCCCTCCACCTTGTCCTGCCAGTTGCCGCGCGCGGTAAGGATCAGGATCGGGAAGTGTTTGCCGGCCTGTCGCAGCTGGCGGATCACCTCGATACCTGAGAGCTGCGGCAGACCGATATCGACGATTCCCACATCGATACCGTACTCGCGGCCGAGGAACAGGCCGTCGCGGCCGTTGTCTGCCGCATCCACCGTATAACCCTCACGACGCAGACGTGCCTCGAGCGGGTTGCGCAATTCTGCCTCATCTTCGACTAGCAATACCCGCATCGGGTTCTCCTGGGGTCAGGGTCTCGGTTTGCGTTTGATGAAGCGGCCGCTGCGACCATCCATCTGATAGCGGCGCAACTTGCCCTCGTTGGTGAGGATACGGATATTGTGGACCGGACGACCATCGTACTCGCGGGTCTCGGCGGAAATCACCCGACCACCACTCTGCCGCTTGGCCTGTTTCACCGCCTCATCCAAGCTGATCAGGCCCCGCGCACTGACCCCCTGGGTCAACAGCAGGCCACCAAACAGCAGCATGAGCGGCAACATTATTTGTCTGACACGCATTCAGTTCGGACCTTTCCAGCAGCGGGAAGGCTGACCGACTTGGGTATCGGACAGCTCTTCCACACTTGATTCATAACTCATCGATCGGCGTCACCGCCACCCGCACCCGGATATGCTTGCCCGGATGGCTCTTGGTGCGGGTGGTGAAGACCTGACCCTTGTAGCGGTATTTTACACGATAGCCCACCAACTGCTCCTCCTGCTCTGTGTAGTCGATCACTTCACAGCGCCGCTCGGTCTCGGTCACATAGTGGCCACTCCGGTTGCGGCTGGCATCGTGACCAACCGATGCGCCCAACAGTGCGCCGGCGATGGTGGCCGCATCCTTGCCCTTTCCCTTGCCGAACTGGTTACCCACCACACCACCAACGATGCCTCCAAGTACGGTTCCGGTATAGGACTTGTCGCGATTTGGACGATAGTGAGAGACCTGCTCATCCCAGCAGTGCCGCTCCGGGCGGGAGATCTCCACGGTCTTGTAGATCGGATCCACATCGATCACCTTGGCGGTGTCTTGGTAACGGTGCTTCCAACCTGCATTGACGCTCAGGGATGCACTCAGCAGCAGGGTGGCAATGGCGATAGTGGTTTTTTTCATCTCGGCTTCCTCGATCTTTAACATGGGTGAGGAGGCTCTCTCCTCATCTCTTGGCTATAGATTAAGCCGGAGAAACTGAACCGCGCCTGAACCGGAAACGCCCCACAAAAACCCTGAAGTTTATTGCCATGAATCCTGATCGATAGGAGGTAGAATAACGCCCGCCCCATCGCAATCTTCGGACTCGACATACCCCCAAGAGCTGCATCACCATGGCCTTTCTGCACAACCTGATGGCAATCTATCTCGATGCCGCCTTCTGGCTGGTGATCGGGCTGCTGTTCGCCGGGCTGCTTAAGGCCTGGATGCCAGCGGACCTGCTGCAGCGCCAGCTCGGCCAGGGGCGCCTGGCACCGACTCTCAAGGCGGCCCTGATCGGCACCCCGCTGCCGCTCTGCTCCTGCGGTGTGCTGCCCGCCGCGCTTGGGCTGCGCCGCGCCGGGGCCTCCAACAGCGCCACCGTCTCCTTTATGATCGCCACCCCGGAGACCGGCCCCGACTCCATCGCCCTCTCCTATGCCCTGCTCGGGCCAATCATGGCCGTCGCCCGCCCGCTGGCGGCCCTGTTCAGCGCCATTACCACCGGCCTGTTGACCTCGCTGATCCCCAAGACGCCCCCTCTCCCGTCCACGCTGCCGGTGGCCGTAGCAACCGGCAACTGCTGCAGCAACAGTGACTGCTGCAGCAAACCTACCAACCAGCAGCAGCCGCTGCTCAGCAGCCTGCACTACGCTTTTGTCGATATGCTCGACGACATCCTGCTGTGGTTGGCGGCTGGCCTGATCCTGGCCGCGCTGGTGATGACCTTCATCCCACCAACCGCCTTGGCCGAGGTCGGCAGCGGAGCGCTGACCATGCTGCTGATGCTGGTGGTGGGGATCCCTATGTATATCTGCGCCACCGCTTCCACCCCACTGGCGGCGGCGATGCTCGCCGCCGGGCTCTCGCCGGGCGCGGTGCTGGTGTTCCTGCTCGCCGGCCCCGCTACCAACCTCGCCACCATGGGGGTAATCGGCAAGGAGATGGGGCGCCAAGTGCTGCTGGCCTATCTACTGGGGATCGCAGCCAGCAGCCTGCTGATGGGAGTGGCGCTGGATGTGCTGCTCGAGGATATGGGGTGGGTGGTCGATGCCACTGTCGCCGGCGAACAGGAGTGGCTGCCCGACTGGCTGAAGTATCTGGCAGGGGTGGGTCTGCTGACCGCCGCGCTAGCCAGCGCCCGGCGGAGTCTGAGTCAGAGATAGAATGTAGGAGCACCGCTTGCGGTGCGGTCGCCGTAACACCTGACGATCGCCACTGATCCTACACTTCTGGATGACTGTTCGCGCTACAAGCAGCACTCCTACACAAGCAACCTTCCGGCTAGGGCTTCTGCCCTACCAGCATCGCCAGGTCCCGGCTCCCTTTTGTCACATCCCCCAGCTCGCCCTCCTCCCGGTAGAAGCGCAACCTGAGCGATGAGAAGAGACTCAGCAGTTCGTTGTCTGCCAGACGGAAGGCCGGATCGTTGGGACCTCGACTGGTGAGGCGGGTCTGGCTAAAAGTCTGGAAGAAGATTAGCCCGCCGGGCCGCAGCGCCTCGATCCAACCGGGGATCAGGCTGCGATCGAGAAAATAGCTGGCGACAATCACATCGTAGCTGGCCGGTGCTGGCGCCTCGCTCTCAATATCCCGCACTTGAGCGCTGAGCGACAGGCCTTCGGCGCCAGCCGCGGTATTCAGCTGTTTGATCGCCACCGGGGAGAGGTCCCAGGCGGTGACCCGCAGTCCCGCCCGAGCCAGCGCCAAGGCGTTACCTCCCAGCCCGCAGGCCAACTCCAGGGCATCCCCTGTCGCAGGCAGCAGGTGAAGGTTTTTACTCAGCACCTCGGCAACGTGCACGGGTTTCTCCGGGGCGGCGTGGCGCTCGTCCCATTTCGCCCTGAGTTTCTCGAGACGCTCCTCCATCCGCCTCAGAGCCGCTCCAGCCCCCGCGCCAGATCGGCGCAGATATCATCTACGCTCTCCAGCCCCACCGCGATGCGCAGAAAACCCTCACCGATGCCAGCGGCCTGGCGTTCTTCCGGGCTGAGGCGACCATGGGTGGTGGTGGCGGGATGGGTGATGGTGCTCTTCACATCGCCGAGGTTGGCGGTGATCGAGAGCAGCTCGGTGGCATCGACCACGCCCCAGGCGGCCTGCTGCCCCCCCTTCACATCAAACGCGACAATGCCGCCGGCGGCGCTCTGCTGGCGTGAGGCCAGTGCATGCTGCGGATGCGAAGCCAACCCCGGATAATAGACCCGCGCCACCTGCGGCTGGGCCTCGAGCCACTCGGCCAGCGCCAAGGCATTGCGCGAGTGAGCCTGCATGCGCAGGTCCAGGGTCTCTAGCCCCTTGAGGAAGACCCAGGCGTTGAACGGGCTCATGGTCGGGCCGGCGGTACGCAACACACCGTAGACCTCTTCACCCACAATGTTGGCGTCACCCACCACCGCGCCACCGATGCAGCGCCCCTGACCATCCAGGAACTTGGTCGCCGAATGGACGACAACATCCGCCCCCAGCTCCAGCGGACGCTGCAGCGCCGGGGTGCAGAAGCAATTGTCCACCACCAGCAGGGCGTCATGGGCATGTGCCAGATCAGCCAGCAGGCGGATATCCGCCACCTCGGTGAGCGGATTGGAGGGGGTCTCGATAAACAGCATGCGGGTCTCGGGGCGGATCGCCGCCTCCCAGGCGGGCATATCGACCAGATCCACATAACTGACCTCAATGCCAAAGCGGGTCAGATACTTATTGAAGAGGATGGTGGTTGAACCAAAGATGCTGCGCGAGGAGACGATATGATCCCCCGCCTGCAGCAGCCCCATGCAGGTCGCCAGGATTGCCGACATGCCGGAGGCGGTGGCGACACAGGATTCGCCCCCCTCGAGATCGGCCAGACGCTGCTCGAAGATGCGCACGGTGGGGTTGGTAAAGCGGGCGTAGATGTTGCCGGCCTGGTCGCCGCTGAAGCGAGCCGCCGCCTCCCGGGCGCTGTCAAAGACAAAACTGGAGGTAGTGAAGATCGGCTCGCCGTGCTCCCCCTCCATGGTGCGCTGATGGCCGGTACGGATCGCGCGGGTGGCAAATGCCCAGTCGTCTGAATCTCTCTCGCTCATGGCTCTCGCTTGCCGAAATCTGTTGCTGACTGGCAAGGGGAATCGAATAGGTTCCGCTGCCTGAAACGGGGAAGCATAACACCAATTTAGTCTCGTACCGCAGTCCTGGTGGAGATGACCTCACTGGATAAAGTAATCGGCCAGATACTGACCGAACGGGGCTTGCGGCTGGGCTTCGATCTCCCGCTGACGCTGCCAGGAGGTGGCGGCCGCTTGCCGGAACAGTGCCTCCCGCTCAGCAGAGAGGCGCTGCTGTCTGAAATAGTCGTTGTGCTGCTGCGACATGCGCTGAGCAAAGCCAAAGAAGGGTTCACCCTGCTCGCGCATCTGCGCCAGCATCTGCGCAGAAGGGGTCAGGTTGGGGTCGATGACCCGCTCGCGCAGACTTGACAGGGCCTGCTGATAGGGCTGATCAGCGCTGTCGGCATCGAGCAGCTCACAGATCGGCAGCATCGCATCGAAGATCTCCAGTGCCCAGTCGCGCAGGCGGATCTCCCGCCCGTTACGCTGCAGAAACAGCCGTGGATCGCGCCCGCGATGCGCGGCAGCACCCTCGTTGCGGTCGATCTCTTTCTGCTCGAAGACGTTGATCGCAGGGCTCTCCAGCAGCAGACAGAGCAGCAGGAAGGCCTCAAGAAAACGAATCTGCGGCTGGTCGATCCCCAATGGGTCGAAGGCATTCACATCCAATGAACGCAACTCGATATAGCGCACCCCACGCCGCCGCAGGGCGAGAATCGGCTTCTCCATACCGTCGGGGATCTGCTTCGGCCGCACCGTGCTGTAGTATTCGTTCTCAATCTGCAGGATGTTGGCATTGAGCTGCTCATAGCGCCCATCCACCTCCACCCCGATCGTCTGATAGATCGGGCAGGGGGTCTCGACGGCACGCCCCAGGGTCTCCAGATAGGCATCGAGACAGTCGTAACAGACCTTCACACCGGTGCCCTGCTCCTTGCTGTTCTGATAACCGATATCCCCCATCCGCAGGGAAGTGGCGTAGGGCTGGTAGTAGGTAAATTCATCGAATGACTTGAGACTGCTGGGGCGCCCGCCGAGGAACGACTTGCAGATCGCCGGCGAGGCACCAAACAGGTAGGGCACCAACCAGCCAAAACGCTGCAGGTTGCGGATCAGGCCAAAGTAGGCTTCGGAGATGAAACCTTGCAAATCCCCCTTACCGCCCTCCAACGTCTGATAACCGGGCCAGAACGCCTCCGGCAGCGAGTAGTTGAAGTGAACCCCGGCAATCACCTGCATCACGCGGCCATAGCGGTGACCCAGGCCACGCCGGTAGACCGTCTTCATCAGCCCCGCATTGGAGCTGCCGTAACGGGCAATGGGGATAGTGCAGCCGCCCTCCACCACGCAGGGCATGCTGGTCGCCCAGAGGATCTCATCCCCCTCCAGCCGGTCGTAGACAAACTTCTGCGCATCCCGCAGGAACTCGAGCACCGCATCGCGCTGCTGCAGTGGCGGGGTGATGAACTCAGTCAGCGCTTCGGAATAGTCGGTGGTGATGTAGGGGTGGGTCAATGGCGCGCCCAGCGCCTCCGGATGGGCACTCTGGGCGATACCGCCTGCGGGCGTGACCCGCAGGCTCTCCTTCTCCAGGCCGATCAGGCCCTGACCCAGCAGGATGCCAAGCTGGTTCTGCTCGATCTTTTTCAGTCGCTCTTCGAGGCGGGATAACAAAATAGCGGCTGCCCTTGGATGCCTCTGAATGAATCTGGACGATGTGCGCGTCCAGATTCATTCAGACACTCCCTTGAAAAAGGGGGCGATTATAGCCCGCACCGTGACCAGCAACACTGATATTTTACGGGGTTAATGACGCCGCATCAGCGCATCACTGCACGGGGAGGCTGATAGAGAATGGAGTCGGCCAGAATCCTAGCCGCTTCGTTGACCTGGATCTGGTTGGTCGCTTTCACCTCCGGATCCTCGTCATCCTGGAGTAGTTCCTCGTCATCGGCCTTGCGGTCGGTCTCGATCTGCTTCAGACCAAGCGAGAGACGGAAGCGGTTCTTGTAATCCATGCGCGCCTTCTCACGCTGATCCCACTCTCTGCGGCGCTGCACCTCCAGCAGCGTCACCTCGGTGCGCTGATCGGCCTTCTTGAAGCGCTTCTCCTGCTCTACCAGCATCACGAAGCCCGGGTCTGCACCCACTCGCTGCTGGTGGCGATTCAACAGGTGGGAGACGGCGTTAACCCCTTTGGAGGCGTATTGCGCAGCCTTGATGCTGGCCCAGGGCAGAGCGTTGTCGAGGGAACGCTCACCATGCTCCGAGGAGTATTGCGCGGTGGGATAGAGTATGTCTGGCACCACCCCCCGATGTTGGGTGCTGCTGCCGTTGATGCGGAAGAACTGCGCCATGGTGAGCCGCAACCGGCCCAGATCGGTGTCATCACCGGGCACAAACCGGGTCAGTTCCACCAGCGTCTGCACCGTGCCTTTGCCAAAGGTCGGTTCACCGACCACGATGCCGCGTTGATAATCCTGGATGGCACCGGCGAATATCTCCGAGGCGGAGGCGCTGTTGCGATCCACCAGCACCGCCAGCGGCCCCCGGTAGGCGATGTCGCTGTCGGGGTCGCGCTCCACCTCCACCTTGCCGAAGGCATCTCTGATCTGCACCACCGGGCCGGTGTCGATAAAGACGCCAGTCAGCTCGGTGGCTTCGCTCAGGGAACCACCACCGTTCTGCCGCAGATCAATCACCACCCCATCGACCTGCTGCTGCTTCAGCTCGGCCAGCAGCCGGCGCACATCCCGGGTGGTGCTTCTGAAATCTTTTTCACCGCGGCTCTCGGCGGCAAAGTCACGGTAGAAGGTGGGGATCTCGATAACGCCGATACGCAGATCCTTCATGCCATCGAGCTTCTCGATGATGGAACTCTTGGCGGCCTGATCCTCCAACTTTATTTTGTTGCGCACCAGAGTAACCAGTTTCGATTTGCCGTCCGAGCTTTCACCCTTCGGCAGGATGCGCAGGCGCACCACCGAGCCTTTCGGACCCCGGATCTGCTCGACTACATCCTGCAGGCGCCAGCCGACGATATCCTGCAACTCACCATCCACACCCTGCCCCACGCCGAGGATGCGATCCCCCGCCTTCAGCTGGCCGCTCAGTTTGGCAGGTCCGCCGAGCACGGTCTTCTGGATCACGGTGTACTCGTTGTCGGAGCGCAGCACCGCGCCTATGCCCTCTAGGGAGAGGCGCATGCTGATGTCGAAGTTCTCCGAGGTGCTGGGCGACATATAGCTGGTGTGGGGTTCGATGCTCAGGGTATAGGAGTTGATAAAGGTCTGAAACACATCATCTGCATCAAACTGGCTGATGCGCCGCTCCAGCCCCTGATAACGCTCACGCAGGGTCTGTTTGATCTTCTCCTCAGGCTTGCCGGTCATGCGCAGATTGAGCACATCGTTCTTCACCCGCTGGCGCCAGATCTCGCGCCATTCGGTACGGGTTTGGGCCCAGGAGGCCTCGGATCGGTCAAACCGATACTCCTCATCGCGTTCGAAATCGAAGCCCTTGTCGAGCAGATCGATAGCGTAGGCCACCGCATCGCTAACGCGTTTGCGGTAGCTGCGAAAGATCAAAAAGGCCGGCTCCAAACGAGCGTTGAGCAGATAGTTGTCGAGTTTCTTCTCGTAGGTGGAGAAGTGATTGATATCCGAGGCGAGAAAAAAGGAGCGATTGGGGTCGAGAGAATCGAGATAACGATCAAGGATCTTGCTCGACATCTCGTCATTCAGCGGGGCTTTCTTGTAGTGGTATTTGTCGATCACCTTGAGGATCACCACCGTCGCCTGCTGGTGGTTACGCGAGGGTATCAACTCAGAGAGTGGAACCGTCCGCTTCTCAGCCAGGCTCTGGCCGCTGACCAGCACAAGTCCGATAACAAGCAGCAGGAAAATTTTAATTGATTTCATCCGATAACACACACGCGCTGTAGTTAGTGGTTCTAGAAAGATAATGAGGGGTTTGACCCTCTTTCTGCCTCTCGCGTTCCACCCTCTTTATTAACCCGGACAAATCCGGGAAGCAAGGGCAGATCCGATGATGCCAATTCGCTGCGGCAAACTGCACTCCGGCTCACAGTTTTTCATGCAAACCCTCGATTATCTCCAGATAGTCCGGCTCCTCCGGATGCATAATCCCGTGCCGGATCAGGAAGTCGATAATCACCAGATTGCAGTTGAGCTTGAACTCGTCGGTCTCCCGCACCAGCCCGATCACCTCCTCCACCGGCATCAAGTAGAAGGCCGCCACCTCGCCATCACTATTCTCCGGCACAAAATCGGCGGGCAGTTCCAGATCGTAACAGTAGATGGTATCAGGCTTGAGTCCGGTCTCGGTCTCCCGACAGTAGCTCAGGGCGCTGACTGGCACCGCCCGGCTGGCAAGCTGCGGCGGGATCGATGCCTCTTCGGCACACTCTTTCTGCAGGTTCTCCTGCAGACTCAACTGATGCGGCAGACCTCCCGCCACCATGTTGTCGAGCTTGTCGGGAAACACCCGCCGATCGGCGGCACGGCGCGCGATCCACATCTTAAGCCCTTCGCTGTCACGCACATAACCGTTGAGGTGCTGGCCATAGGCGCGCAGGCCAAAATAGGGGGCCGAGGTACGATCGATGGTGGCAAAGGCGTGCTGCCGCTCAGCTGCGGTCACCGGGTAGCGTTCACCGTGCTGATGGGTGATCACACCCTGTTCGACCAGTGCATCCACCACCTCGCCCAACTGCGCGGTGCGGTAGTCGAAGTCGTCCCGCTCGTCGATCAGCTCGACCTGCTCCCGGCTGATGCGAAACCGCTCTGGCCACTGACCAAGCGCCTCGACCAACGGTTGCTTTAGACGTCCGACCTGCTCTCCAGCGATACAAAAAGGGGTGAAGTTGGCTGGATTCCAGGTGTTGCAATTATAGATGTGCCGCAGATAGCCCATTGCGGACTGGCTCATTCCTGATTCTCCTCAGTGTTGCGCCTGTTGCGCTCCTCCGCTTTCACCCGTTCCCAGAGCGGATCTAGGGTGTCGATGCCGGTGGCGTGGATATCACCACCCTGTTGCCGAAGCAGACGCTCCATGTGGGCAAAACGGCGTTCAAATTTGGGTTGGCGCTGCGCAGGGCACTCTCGGCGTCCACCCCGGCATGGCGAGCAAGATTAACACAGCTGAACAGTAGGTCACCGATCTCCTCCTCCCGCTGCTGCGCTTGATCAGCCGCAATCACCGCCTCCACCTCGCCCAGTTCCTCCCGCAGTTTGTCGGCAACAGCCCCGATCTCCGGCCAGTCAAAGCCGATCTTGGCCGCCCGCTTCTGCAGCTTCTCCGCGCGCATCAGGGCCGGCAGCGCCTGGGCTACCCCATCCAGCACCCGGTGCCCCGCATCACCCGCCTTGGCGCGACGCTCATGCAGTTTCTGCTGCTCCCAGGCGTGACGCAGTTCTGCTTCATTGGCCGGGGTTTGATCGGCAAATACGTGGGGGTGCCGACGCACCATCTTCTCCACGATTCCTGCCACCACTGCCTCGAAATCGAACTGCCCCGCCTCCTCCGCCATCCTGGCGTGGAATACCACCTGAAACAGCAGATCCCCCAGCTCCTCCCGGAGATCCTCGAGATCGTCGCGCTGAATCGCATCGGCCACCTCGTAGGCCTCTTCGATGGTGTAGGGCGCAATGGTTGCGAAGCTCTGCTTTCGATCCCAGGGACAGCCAGTCTCCGGATCCCGCAGTCTGGCCATGAGTTCGAGCAGACGTTGCATCGATTCAGACACGGCGAACCTCTCTAGTGCGCGGAACCATAAAAGGGGAAATCTGCTCAGAAATCTTTGAATTGGGTCAATAGACTGATTATCAAGGAGATGCGTGGATCTTGTTGTGCAAATAATCTTCCCACATCAAGCTGATTTCCACTTGTCCGCTAGTGTGATGCAGCTCACAATACGCGCCCCGTCAAATCTTTACACCAGCACATTTAGGAACAGGGAAGATGACCGCTTCAACAGCAATTTTACTGCAGCAACAGGAGCATAAGCTCATCCACCCATGTGAGATGCCTCCCATCGAACAGGTCGCCCACTATGAACAGGCGATAACTCGGCTCACTCCAGCCAGCTCCGAGCTGGAACGAAATCTGATCAGCACCTACCGCAGCCTGCTGCTGCAGTGTCGGGAGCAGTTCTCCAGCGACTACTGAGCAGCTTCCCCCCCGGAGTTCCCCCTTTTTCTACAAGGGCGTTGGCATACCTCCATTGATAATCCTCGTTGTCTACAGCCATCATGAAAGCTATCTTCTGCGCACCCAAACAACGGAGGCTTTATGTACGAATTTCACACAGAACTTGATCTGCCCTTCGATGAGGCAGTGGAACGGGTCAAGGCAACCCTGATGGAGGAGCATCTCGGCATCGTCAGCGAGGTAGATGTGCAGGCGATCCTCAAGGCAAAGATCGACAAGGCGATCCCCAACTATCGTATCTTTGGTGCCTGCAATCCTAAACTGGCCGACCGGATCATCTCAGAAGAACCCAATGCCGGCACCCTGCTGCCCTGCAACTTCATCATGCGCGAGAGCGAAACCGGCCAGGTGGTGGTCAGCTTCATGGACCCAGTGGCGGTCTTGGGACTTGCTGAATCCGATGCGGCCAAGAGCGTGGCCGAAGAAGCAAAAGCAAAGCTGGAACGGGTAGTGGCCAAGCTGAAGGGCTGATCCTGCCAACCCAAATCTAAACGACCGCCGCTGGTTGAAGCGCCAGCGACGGTCGCAATTGAATCAGACCGCCTCCAGCTTGCGCAGCTGTTCTGGCAGCAGTTTCAGATCCACCAGCCCGGTCAGCAGGGCGGGAAAAAAGCTCGCCTCCTCTTCGTAGACCAGCTTGTAATACTGCACCTTCATGGTGAGCGCACTGCCCAGGATGATCGAGGCCAGCGCCAGCATTGAGCCCAGCGCCAGGGTCGATATCCCGGTGACACCTTGGCCGATGGTGCAACCCACCGCCAGCACGCCGCCCACACCCATCAGCACCGCACCAATCGCGTGATTGAAAAAGTCGCGCCAATCGTGGAACCATTCAATACGGAAGCTGCGGCTAACCAGCGCATAGCTCAGGCTGCCAAGGATCACCCCAACCAGCGCAGCGACGCCAAAGGTGATCAGCAGACTGTTGTTCGGGTCGGTCAGATAGGCCAGGGTCTCACCCATCGGATTGATAAAGGTAAAGGCCTGCACGCCGATCCCCACCGGCCGTTCGTCCCCCTCCAGCCACTCGGTAGCTTCGACCCAGGTGCCCTCATCGCCGAACACCATGCCGCCGGTCACATACCAGGCCGCCAGCACACACAGACCCACCAGCACGCCACTGACGACGTGTTCGAGATGGCCGCGGAACTGGGCGGAGCGGAAGATCTGGAACGCCAACAGCACCGCCAGCAGCCCGCCAATCAGCAACCGCAGACTGGCCGCATCACCGCCCACCAGCAGCGCCGCCAGACTGCCCAGATCCTGATTCGACGGCAACGCGATGGCCAGCGGATCGGTCCAAGGGTAGAACAGAACTGAGTAGAGGGTGTTATCAGTCTCCGCATGGAGAGTATGAGTCATGAAGTAGGCCATGGTGCCAGCGATCAGCAGCACAAAAACCGATTTGATATTGCCACCGCCGATGCGGATCAGGTTTTTGTTACCACAACCACTCGCCAGGGTCATACCGATCCCAAACATCAGGCCACCCACCAGGTACTCTGCCCAACTGAGGTTGCTGCTGCGATAGAGCGGCCGCGTCTGATCAAACCCAACCAAGCCACTGCCCTCCAGGACCATCACCCCAACTATGCCCACCAGCATGGCGAGAAACCAGGCGCGCATGCGATTGGTATCGCCCATGTTGACCCAGTCGGAGACCGCGCCCATGGTGCAGAAGTTGGTCTTCGATGCGACCACCCCCAGCACAAAGGCGATCCCGCCCCCCATCAAAATCACCTGTGTTGTGACATCCATCGAATCCTCCTCAGCCTTCAAAAATGGGGCGTCGCGGCACCCCTCATCAATTTTTCATAAGCCGGGGGATTCTACATGGATGAAAAAGAATGGAATAGGGACAGAAATTCCTTACCGAAGCAGTTACCGGCGTGGCCCAGATCTAAATTAAAACCATGGCAAACTACACCCAGCAACACGAGTGTCGAAATTTCTTACACTCTATTCTGTGGTACACAGAAGGAATCTAAGCCATTGATGGGACAAGCATTCTCAACAAACCACGAAAGATTCCAGGCATTTTCTGTTGAATTTGTGGCCAATACTAGAGAAGCCTCAACAGCAGTAGTGTCGAGATTTTTTACACATCGATCATTCACCGCTATCCAGCCAATACGCTCATCTGAAAAACGACATAAATAGTGTCGCGTCACAGTTTGGCTGCTCACTTGAGCTTTCTTTTAATACAAAGACCGGAAACGTGACTCAATTCCTTTAATTTCGACATAATTTATGTTTCATGAATGTCGTTCCTGCCTTTGGCATGGCATTTGCGCGCCTTAGATCCTAAGCCCTTAGAACAACCAAGTGCACAAACGCAACATTCAACTCTTCAGGGTTCAAAATCACTGACAGGAACAAGGCGATGAATAAAGCGGGCAACCAGTCGATTTGGGCAAAATCAGCACTCATAGTGTTGATAGTGACCGCAGCGCCTTACACACCATTTGCCAACGCAACAACCATAGAATTGATTCGAGACGTTATCGACATCGAGGCAAAAGCATGGTTTGAAGAAAGCGGCACATCCACTCTACTTACTGAGGCGACATCTACATACCACGGCCCAGCATTTGGCCCAGCACTCAATCAAGATGGAAATGCTTTCCGTGCCGCTGATGCATATATCGAATACGTTCCAAGCCAACATGGAGTTTCAGAGACATGGGATCAAATGGCTTGGGGTGAACTCGTCATGTTTTCGGACCCTGGCACTCCCGACCTATTTTACTGGGAGAGCACAACCGGCGGATACAGCTCAGGCAGCTCAGTACCCGTTGACGGGTGGAGTTCTATAGAGACGGAACTCAGCTGGCTATTTCACGTGAGCGGCGGTGACCTATTCTTGGACGTTGAAACCGATGGCGTAAGGCCCACAATCTCATGACAAGAGATGATGTTTGGTGTGGACTTATACGATATAACGACTCATGCACCACTATTAGTTACACCCGAGTTAATTGGTGCTCCTTGGTATGCAGATACTGCGTGGCACTTTCCTCTCCAAGATAATCATACATATCTTCTCTCCTCGCATATGTATGTTGCAGTTCAGTTCCAGGATACTGACCCTGATCCCACTGCCTACTTCTCATTTGATAATGCACAAATAGCCTATGTACCTGAACCATCGGCGTTGTATTTGATGATTACAGGAATAGTGGGGCTTGGCTGTGCACGCACCAGAAAACACCAAATAAAGAAATAAAGCGCCTTCGAAGTAGAAATCGACACCCATGTACAGTACCACTCAGCCCCTGGCGCCCGGGGTAAATTCATCACAGACCGGCTAACTGTGATGACTGGGACAAATATTCTTGATGCAGCGAGGTAACTAACTGTTGATTCGATTGTTGATATCGATTGGGTTTGTGGCGTAACTGGCAATACCAACATCTGCCATGTCACGTCAGATATCCCTGAAATCACGGGCATGCGCATTGCCATATCAAGATGCTGAGTTAATCACTGCCAAATCTAAGGATGGATCAGCGATATCGGGTCGGATCCGCAACTCCCGCCTCTTCAAAACCTTTCAGCCTGAGCCGGCAGGAGTCGCAGCCCCCACAGGCGCGCCCCTGCGCATCGGCCTGGTAGCAGGAGACGGTGAGAGCGTAGTCGACTCCCAGCCCGATTCCCTGGCGAATGATCTCGCCTTTGCTGAGGTCGATCAGCGGAGTGTGGATATGAATTCGCCGTCCCTCCACCCCCGCCTTGGTGGCCAGGTTGGCGAGCTGCTCGAAGGCGACGATGAACTCAGGTCGACAGTCTGGGTAGCCAGAGTAGTCCACCGCGTTGACGCCGATGAAGATATCCTGGGCCTCGAGCACCTCCGCCCAGCCCAGCGCAAGGGAGAGGAATACAGTGTTGCGCGCCGGTACGTAGGTGGGGGGGATGCCTTCGCTAGGCGTTTTGGGCACCGCGATCTGCTCGTCGGTGAGCGCCGAACCACCGATATCATCGAGACCAATATTGATCAGTTTGTGATCGACCGCCCCCAACGCCTGTGCCACTTGCCGTGCGGCATCAAGTTCCGCCGCATGACGCTGACCATAGAGCATGCTCAGGGCGTGGCACTCAAACCCCTGCTGGCGCGCCATCGCCAGCACGGTGGCGGAGTCGAGTCCGCCGGAGAGCAGCACCACCGCACGTTTGGCTAGGCTCATCGCCCCGCCTCCTCGCCCCATAGCTGCTTGTGCAGTTGCAGCTGGAAGCGCACATCGAGCCGATCCGCCAGGATCCACTCCGCCAGCTGGGCGGGATCCTGGCGTCCGAAGGCGGGTGAAAACAGCAGCTCACAGCGGCCGATCAGGCCATACTGTTCGAGCATCGAACAGCTCCAATCGTAGTCTGCCCGATCGCAGATGACGAACTTGAGCTGATCGTTCGCGGTAAGCTGGTTGAGATTGGCATAGCGGTTACGCGTCTCCTCGCCGGAGCCGGGGGTCTTCAGATCCACCACCCGCGAGACCCGCGGGTCAACCGCTGAGATATCGAGCGCGCCGCTGGTCTCGAGCGAGACCTCGCAGCCCTGCTCCAGCAGACTATCGAGCAACTCGATGCAGGCAGTTTGCGCCAGCGGTTCGCCACCGGTGACACAGATCCGCCGGGCAGCGGATCGCTCGACCTGATCCAGCACCGCCGCCAGCTCCATCCACTCACCACCGCTGAAGGCGTATTCAGTGTCGCAATAGCTACAACGTAGCGGGCAGCCGGTGAGACGAATAAAGAGCGTCGACAGACCAGCCGTGCGACTCTCCCCCTGCAGCGAATAAAAGATCTCGCTGATGCGCAGACGGGCCATTAGACCGGCCCGCAGCACAGTTCAGTGGCGCCACTCAATGCCCTTCACGCTCCATACGTTCCAGACGCTTGGCCGCCAGGCGCGCCTCGGTAGAGCCGGAAAATTCGCTCTGCAGACGATTGAAGAGACGTCTCGCCTCATCCCACTGGTGCTTCTCATAGTGGATATAGCCGCTCTTCAACAGCGCACCCGGCAGCTTGCTGCTGCTGGGATAGCGCTCCAGCACCAGGCTGAACTCTTTCAATGCGGCATCAAAGTCGCGGCTGACATAGCTCGCCTCGCCCAGCCAATACTGGGCATTATCCCCATAGCTGCCGCCGGGAAACTGCTGCAGGAAGTCGCGGAAGGCTTTGATGGAGTCGGGATAACGTCCCTGCTTCAGCAGGTTGAAGGCGCGCTGATAGGCGGCCGCCTCCAGTTTTGGATCGGGCGGTGTCTGCGCCCCCGCCTCTCCACTCTGAGCGGCATCAGCCGAAGTCGCTGCAACCTCGGAGCTCGCAGCCGGCGTCACCGCCTGCGGTAGAGGCTGACTGGCTGGCGGTGCCGGCAGTGTCTGCATCCGGGAGAGACGCTGGTCGATATCAAGATAGAGATCCCGCTGGCGTTTATTGAGCGCATCCATGGCGTGTTTCTGTAGCTCCATCTCGCCACGCATCTGCTGGATTTCCTGCTGCAGCTGCTGCAGTTGCATGATGATGTCTGCCAGACTCTGATTCTTCAGGATCCGTTCCAGCCGGCCCAATCGCTGCTCCAGCGTCAGTGGAGCAGGCTGGGCCTGCACCGCCCGGGGCTGACCAGTTTCAGCCGCCACAGCCGGCAGCGAGAGGAGCAGTCCGGCCAATATCCCTAGTCGAAAGTTCTTCATCTTCTCTATCCGCATCAGTAGACCAGCTCAACCCGGCGGTTGAGTGCCCAGGCCTCTTCATTGTTAGCGAAGCTGGCTGGGCGCTCCTCACCATAGCTGATGACGATCAACTGGTTGGTGTCCACCCCTTCCGCCATCAGCAGCTGACGCACCGCATTGGCGCGGTGCTCGCCCAAGCCCAGATTGTATTCGCGGGTGCCACGCTCGTCGGCGTGCCCCTCCAGTCGCAGGCTCACCTGAGGATGGCTGGCGAGGTAGTCGGCATGGGCGCTAAGCACATCACGAAACTCGCTGCGCACCTGGCTCTGATCGAAATCGAAATAGATCACCCGGGTGCTCAACAGACTCTGGGGATTGTCGAGCGGATCACCATTCCAGGCCATGCCTTGTGAGGCGGCGGCGGTGGATGCACCGCCGTAACTGGCGCGCCCCGCCCCGGTGGACTGCTCGCTGACTTCGGCACCAGCACTGGCCGACTCATCTTTCTCCGGTGTGGATGAGCATCCCGCCACCAACACCAGGGCCAGAACAGAGAACGCCCACTTGATCAAATCACTCCGCATCTTTATCTCCTCCACCAATCAATTCAGCTCGTCCACATCGGTGCGAGCCTCTGCAAACGCCAAGATCGAACTCGAAGCGCGACTCGCATCGTCCGCTCGGGCTGTCATTTTATAAACGGGGACCAGACCGGCTCACGCAGATCTCCCCCCTCCAACGCCAACCGCTGATGCACCCGGCCATCCACCGAGACCGCAGAGAGCACGCCTTGCCGCCCCTTTTTGGAGGCGTAAATTATCATGCTGCCGTTCGGCGCGAAACTCGGCGACTCGTCCAGCGAGCCGCGGCTCAACACCTGCATCACACCAGAGTCGAGCTGCAAGGTAGCGATACGATACTGACCGTTCTCCCGCGTCACCATGGCCAGCGACTTACCATCCGGCGCATAGGAGGCGCGGGCATTGTAACTGTTCTGAAAGGTCACCCGCTCCGCCTTGCCGCCGTAAGATGGGGTCTTGTAGATCTGCGGTTTGCCGCCTCGGTCTGAGGTAAAGACGATGCTGCGGCCATCCGGCGACCAGGCCGGCTCGGTGTCGATGGCGTAGTGGCGGGTGATCTGGCGCAGTTTGCGGGTGGTGAAGTCGAAGACATAGATGTCGGGATTGCCGCCCTTCGACAGAGTCATCGCCAGCTTGCGACCATCCGGTGACCAGGCCGGGGCGCTGTTGATCCCCTTGAACTCGGTGATCTTACGCCGATGGCCGGTGTAGACCTCCTGCATGTAGATCGCCGAGCGACCGTTCTCGAACGAGACATAGGCGATCTTGCGACCGTCCGGCGACCAGGCCGGCGACATCAGTGGCTCGCTGGAGCTGACGATGGTCTCTGGATTGTGGCCATCCGCATCCGCCACCCGCAGCGCCACCTGCTGCTCGCCATTGGCACCCTGTTGGGAGGTGATATAGGCGATGCGGGTGGCAAAGGCCCCCTTCATCCCAAGCAGCACCTCATAGATTAGATCCGCCACATGGTGGGCGGTGCTGCGCAGATTGGGGGCGGTAGTGGGGATACTGTAGCCGGTCAGCTGCTCGCCACGGAATACGTCGAACAGCTGGAAGCGGACGATGTAGCCACCCGGACCGTTGGGCTGGATCTGTCCCACCACCAGGTTCTCCACGCCGAGGATACGCCAATCCTTGAACTCGACCTCATCGCCACTGCTTGGCAGCGCCAGCAGATCCTCCCGTGGCAGTACCTTGAAACGACCACTGCGATGCAGATCGGCGCTGATCACTGCGGAGATATCCTCGTCAAGTGGCGTGCCGCCGCCGATCAGCCCGAACGGCACCACTGCGACCGGCAGCGCGCCCTCCACCCCCTCGGTGATCTCGATGGTCAGCTCCGCCTGGGCGGACCATGGCAAGCTAATCAATAAGGCAAATACCAGAAAAAAGTGCTTCATCATCTGTGTCTAAAGTTTCGTTTGTCTTGGTTGATTTTACGCCTGAAGCCTTCAGCCCTCGGGCTCAAACTCCAAACGCAGATCCCGGAATGACTCAAACAGGCCGCCGCTGGGTACCGGCAACGGACTCGCCTTGTAGACCGCCGACTCCACCGAGCGATCAAAGGCGCCGTTGCCGCTCGAACGAAGCACCCGAACACTGCCTGGCATCACCTCACCGCCGGGCAGCAGCCGCACCCGCACCACGCAGGCGAGCCCTTCACCAGTGTTGGGTGGCCGCAGCCAGCTGCGCTCGATCTGCTGACGGATGGCGATCGTATAGCGATCGAGTTGGCGCGAGTTCTGCTCCGCCGCCAGTTGCGCCTGCAACTCCTGTTCCCTGGCTACCTGAGCCGCCGCCTCTGCCTTGCGCTTTGCTTCGGCCTTGCGTTTCGCCTCTGCCGCCGCCTTGCGCTTTGCTTCGGCCTTTCGCTTCGCCTCTGCCGCCGCCTTGCGTTTCACTTCAGCTTTACGCTTTGCCTCGGCCTCAGCCTTGCGCTTTGCCTCTGCCTGCGCCTTTTGTTTCGCCTCGGCTTTGCGCTGTGCCTCCGCTTCGGCCTTGCGTTTTGCCTCAGCTTTACGTTTTGCCGCCACCTTGCGTTTCGCTTCGGCCTTGCGCTTTTTCTCGGCGGCTTTTCGCTTCTGCTCCTGCGCCAGGCGTTTTTTGCGCTCCACCGCCTGCTTGCGCTTCTGCGCTGCCTGCTGCTTTTTGCGCTCCGCCGCCAGCTCCGCCTGGCGCTGTTTCTGCTTCGCTGCCGCTAGTTTGGCGGGGTCCTCCACCGCCTTCGCCTGCACCACCGGGGCGCTGGTCCGGGGCCGTTGCGGCTTGTCGTCCCACTCCATACCAAACAGCAGAAAGAAACCAAGCGCCAAGTGCAGCAGCAGCGCCAACAGCACCGCCACAGGGTTGCGCTTAACCACCGAGAACATACTTTAATGCTCCGGCGGTTCTGTAATCAGACCAATCCCGGGGGCGCCCCCGGCTTGGGCTAGCACCATCACCTCGACCACCCGCCCATAGGCGACGCCGGCATCGCCACGCACCAGGATCGGGGTCTTCGGCTTGTGTTTCAACACCGCCCGGATGCGCGCCTTGAGGGCCTCAGGAGCGACCGGCTTGCCCTGCTCACCACCGATATCGATGAAGATATCGCCATTGCGATCGACACTGATAATCACCGGCTCATCCGCTTCTTGCGATATCGGCTCCGCATCCGCCTGGGGCAGCTCCACATGCACCCCCTGGGTCAAAAGCGGCGCGGTCACCATGAAGATCACCAGCAACACCAGCATCACGTCGATGTAGGGCACCACATTGATCTCCGACATCGGGCGGCGGCGATTGCGCTGGCGGCTCATATCTCAGCCCCTAACTCAACCGTGGATCTGCCGATGCAGAATGGTGGAGAACTCTTCGAGAAAGTCGTCGTAACGGTTATTGAGCCGCTCTACCTCGTTGGAGTAGCGATTGTAGGCAACCACCGCCGGAATTGCCGCAAACAGGCCGATGGCAGTCGCGATCAACGCCTCGGAGATGCCGGGCGCGACCAGCGCCAAGGTCGCCTGCTTGACGTTACCGAGGGCGTGAAAGCTGGTCATAATGCCCCAGACGGTACCGAACAGCCCCACGTAGGGGCTGGTCGACCCCACTGTGGCCAGACTCGGCAGATGCCGTTCCAGATTGTCCAGCTCGCGGCTCAGGGCGACCCGCATCGAGCGCTGCGCCCCCTGCAACACGGCCATCGGTTCGATCTGGCCGCGCCCCTTAAGACGGGCAAACTCACGAAAACCGGCGCGGAAGATCACCGCCATACCGGTAAGATCGCCCTGCTCACGCTTGATATCCCGATAGAGATCATTGAGATCGCCACCGGACCAGAAGCGCTTTTCAAACTCATCAGCGGCGCGACGCGCCCGGCGCAGCACCCGCATCCGGTCAAAGATCATGGTCCAGGAGCCGAGCGAGGTCAGCACCAACAGGCCGATGACAAACTGTACCACCGGACTGGCATTCAGAATCAGCTGGGCAAATGAGAGGTCAGTCGACATGCCTTATCCTTTCTAATAATGCTTCGGGCAGAGGCGCGGGGCGCATCCGCTGGGCATCGACACAGGCCACTTTGACCTTGCCGCTGCACAACAACTGATCGTCCGCATCACGCCGGATCGTCTGCTGAAAGCTTAAACTCGCCCGGCGCAACTCGATGATACGGGTGTCAATCTGCAACAGATCGTTGAATCGGGCGGGACGGTGGTACTCCGCACTCAGACTGTGCACAGCGAAGATCACGCCCTCATCGTTGCGCAGCCGGTCCTGTTCGAAGCCAAGGCTGCGCAGCCATTCAGTGCGCGCCCGCTCCATGAAACTCAGATAGTTGGCATGGTAGACCACACCCCCTGAATCGGTATCTTCGTAGTAGACCCTGACGGGCCAGACAAATGTGTCCAATGTTGCTCTGCTTCCCGAACCACGCGTCTGCGTGCCCCGTACTATTGATTCTGCCCTTGGCAATGAGTTCCCCGCGAGGCTCAGCCTCTTCAGGATTTGTCGAACAGATCCCGCCCTACCGGTTGTGCATCCGCCTGCGGCGCTAGGCCAAAGTGCAGATAGGCTGCCTGGGTCGCCACCCGCCCACGCGGAGTACGCATCATGAAGCCCTGCTGGATCAGGAAAGGCTCGAGCACATCCTCGATGGTGCCACGCTCCTCGCCGATCGCCGCTGCCAGATTATCGACCCCCACCGGGCCGCCGTCGAACTTTTCGATCACCGCCAGCAACAGCCGCCGGTCCATCGCGTCGAAACCGTTACCGTCCACCTTCAGCATCCTCAGCGCGCGGTCCGCCAACTCCGCACCGACCCGCCCATCACCCTTCACCTGGGCGTAGTCGCGGACCCGCCGCAGCAGCCGGTTGGCGATGCGCGGGGTGCCACGGGAACGGCGTGCGATCTCCATCGCACCAGCGGCATCACTGCCGATATTCAGTATCCCGGCGGAGCGCGCGACGATCTGCGCCAGATCCGCCGCAGAGTAGAACTCCAGCCGCTGCACGATGCCAAAACGATCGCGCAGCGGCGAGGTCAGCAGGCCGGCGCGGGTGGTCGCCCCCACCAGGGTGAAGGGCGGCAGATCGAGCTTGATGGAGCGCGCCGCCGGCCCTTCGCCGATCATGATGTCGAGCTGGAAATCCTCCAACGCCGGGTAGAGCACCTCCTCCACCACCGGGCTGAGACGGTGAATCTCATCGACGAACAGCACATCGTGGGGCTCCAGGTTGGTCAGCAGTGCCGCCAGATCACCTGGTTTCTCCAACACCGGCCCCGAGGTCTGACGCAAGTTGACCCCCATCTCGTTGGCGATGATGTGCGCCAGGGTGGTCTTGCCCAATCCCGGCGGGCCGAAGATCAGCACATGGTCGAGTGCCTCCTCACGTCGGCGGGCCGCCTCGATGAAGATCTCCATCTGCTCACACACCGCCGGCTGACCGACATAATCACCGAGGCGTTTTGGCCGGATGGCGCGATCGATGACCGCGTCATCGCCGCTCTCCGCACCTTCGATCAGACTGCGATCTTCCTGCACCATCTATCCCTTGTGCGCCGTGTTCTGCAGCGCGGCCCGGATCAGCGCCTCGCTGGCCATGCCCGGCTGCGCCACCGCCTTGACCATGCGCGAGGCGTCCGGCGCCTTGTAACCGAGCGAGACCAGCGCGGCCACCGCATCGGAGACCGGCGTCTGTGGCCGGCCGCTCTCCATCACACCGGCAACCGCCGGCGCAGAACCCCCGAGCATATCCCCCAGACGATCCCGCATCTCGACGATCAGCCGCTGGGCGGTCTTCTTGCCAATACCCGGCAGGCGCACCAGCGAGGCCACATCCTCGGCTTCGACACACTGCGCAAAGGCCTCGGCGCTCATCCCGGAAAGAATCCCCAGCGCCATCTTGGCGCCAACTCCGTTGACCTTGAGCAGGCTGCGAAACATCGCCCGTTCCGACTCGGTGGCAAAGCCGTAGAGCACGTGGGCGTCGTCACGCACTGCCAGGTGGGTGTAGAGGGTAGTCTGCTGGCCCGACTCCGGCAGCTTGAAGAAGGTCGACATGGGCGCTTCGATCTCATAGCCGACGCCGTTCACATCGAGCAGTAGATGCGGGGCCTGTTTGATGGCGATCTCGCCCCTGAGCCGGCCGATCATCGCCGCAGATTTCCGCCGATACGGGCCAGGGTGATGCCGCTATGGGCATGGCTAAGCGCCACCGCCAGCGCATCGGCGGCATCGGTGACGGGTTCTTTCGGGAGGTTGAGGATCATTCGCACCATGTGCTGCACCTGGCTCTTCTCTGCACCGCCGCTACCGACCACCGCCTGTTTGATGGTGCGCGGGGTGTACTCCGCGACCTCGAGCCCCTGGCTAACCCCAGCGCAGATCGCCGCGCCGCGGGCCTGGCCCAGTTTCAGCGCCGACTGGGGATTCTTTGCCACAAACACCTGTTCGATCGCCATCACTTGCGGCCGGTAGGTCTCGATCACCTCGCTCAGACGGCTGAAGATCTCGCCCAGTCGCGGCGGCAGCGCATTACCTTCCAGGCGCAAGGTCCCATGCACCACATGGGAGGAGCGCACCCCGTCGCTGTCGATCACGCCGAAGCCTGTCACCCGCGAGCCGGGATCGATACCGAGAATCCGCAGCACGCTGCTTTACCACCGCTCCCAGACAGCGCGGATCAAGCCAACGCCTCCATGATCTCATCAGAAATCTCGGCGTTAGTGTAGACGTTCTGCACGTCGTCCAGATCCTCCAGCATGTCGATCATGCGCAGCATCTTCTCCGCGTCCTTCCCCTCCAGCACGGTGCTGGTGGCGGCGCTGAAGGTCACCTCGGCGTTGTCCGGCTCGAAACCCGCGGCGATCATCGCATCCTTCACATCGGAGAAGTCATCCGGCGAGGTCATCACGTCGATGGAGCCGTCGTCGTTGGTCACCACATCTTCGGCGCCCGCCTCCAGGGCCGCCTCCATCACCGCGTCCTCATCGACGCCGGGAGCATAGCTGATCACCCCCTGCTTGCTGAACATGTAGGCCACCGAGCCGTCGGTTCCCAGGTTGCCGCCCAGCTTGGAGAAGGCGTGGCGCACCTCCGAGGCGGTGCGATTGCGGTTGTCAGTCATGCAATCGACAATCACCGCCGCGCCGCCCGGGCCGTAACCCTCGTAGCGCAACTCATCGTAGTTCTCGCCTTCACCCGCGCCGGCACCGCGTTTCACCGCCCGGTCGATGGTGTCCTTCGGCATATTGGCACCCAGACCCTTATCGACGGCTAGACGCAGGCGCGGGTTGGCGCCAATGTCGCCACCGCCCATGCGCGCCGCCACGGTGATCTCACGGATCAGTTTGGTCCAGATCTTGCCGCGCTTTTTGTCATTAGCGGCTTTCTTGTGTTTGATGTTGGCCCATTTACTGTGTCCAGCCATGGATTACCTCGTTTCTGTTGGAGAGCTGATGGCAGTGGCGTCGGCAGCAGCCCGGCAGCCAGCTTTGAGAATGGCCGCTGCGCCTTGCGCAAAGCCCGCGTTACTCAGCCAGGATAGTTCGCCTGGCCCGAAAAACTCCCGATTCTAACACTCCCCACCAGCAGCCGGAACTCTCCTGCGAGTTGAATTCCGTCGCCTCTCCGCCCATAGCCGCGATAAAGATCCCGCTTCCTCGGCCGACCCTAGTGGTGGAAACCAATAACCATACTGACTGGTGACCTTCATCCATGTCCGATGCGCTCAACAGTTGGCTCACCCGACTCGCCAACAAACCTCTGCCCGCACTGCAACGCACCCTGACACGGGTCCGCGATCTGCTGAATAAGCCAAACGCAAGCCACAGCACCTTTGCTGCTGTGGTGCAGTACGACCCGGGCTTCAGCCTCTACCTGTTCCAGCAACTCAACCGGCAACCCAACAGACCCAGAGAACCGATCTGCAACATCCATAACGCCCTGCCGCTGATCGGCATGGGCCTGCTGGAGCGGGCTGTGATCGAGCTCACTCCGCTCGAATCACAACTCAAAGGCCCGGCAAGACGCGGATTGCTCGGCTGTTACAGCCGCGCTGCCCATGCGGCGATCTATGCCGAGAGCATCGCACAGCGCCAGGGACAGAGACACCCCAAGGATTTTGCCACCGCCGCCCTGCTCCACGAGCTCGCCGAGATGTCACTCTGGTTGGCAGCCCCGGAGCAACTCAGAGATATGGAGCAGGCAATCTCCCGCGGGGATGGCCGGGAAGATGCTGCGCTGGAGACCTTTGGTTTCACTCTGGAGGCACTTAACCTGGCCTTGGGTGGCCGCTGGGAACTACCCGAGTTAGTGCAAGAGTCGCAGAGGCTGTTTAACAGTTTCCAGCCCAAGGCACTAAGCGTGATGCTGTGTATCGCCCTGGCCCGCAGCAGTGCAGAGAGCTGGAGCGGAGAGGAGACCCAGGAGAATATCGAGCTACTAGGGGAATTTCTGAATATCCCTGAAGCGAAGGCCCAGGCCCTAAGCCACCAGATAGCGGTCGCGGCAGCCCATGAACTCTACACGCTACCACTCCCGCTAACGGCTTTCAGTCTGGCCAGGGCCGTTGCAACTGCGGCAAGCAGACCAGCCAAAGCTCAGCACCCAACACCCAAACAGCCCCCCCGGTTGAAGCAAACAGGCATTGAAGCGACCAAGCCAGCTCCAACACCCCAAGCCGTAAAGAGAGCCCCGCCGCCGGCCGCACCACGCACAACACCACCCACCCCGCCTGCCAAACCGACCCCTACAAAGCCCGCCAAGGCACGCCCCAACCCCCTGCAAACCATCATCGCCGACAGCATGCGGGAGCTGAAACAGCGCCATGGCATGCAACGGATCATGTTCTCCATGCTCACCCCCGACCGCAAACAGCTGAAGGCACGTTTTGTGATCGAAACCGGCCAGCAGCCCTCGCTGAAAGACTTTCAAGCGCCGCTGACCCAGACCAACATCTTTACTCTGCTACTGCAGAAACCACAGCCACTCTGGCTCAGGCCCGACAACATGACCAAATACCTGCCGCTGATCCCGGAACAAGCAATCAGTGTACTGGGTGGCAGAGAGTGCCTAATGATGTCGATCTTCTTCGGCGACAAACCGATCGGGGTACTCTACGCCGACAAGGGCTCAGAGAAGAGCAGCCTGAGCGTGGAGCAGTTCGCCAACTTCAAGGCACTCGGTATCCGCTCGATGAAACAGTTGCGTAGGTGAAGCTTTCCGCTGGTTACCTCATGAGAATCAATCGAGTCCGACCCGAATGGCACTAAGGAGCCTCTGAATAAGTTTGGGCCGTACAGATTGCTGATGAAAATGCCCTGATTTGAGGTGCACATCGCACGTAATAGCCAGCTATTGCGAAAGTTTGCAAGGAAAAAGCAGCGTATTTTGGCAGCAAGATGTAGGTCCATGACTTGCTCAGAGGCTCCCTAAGCTAAGGGGGTTTAGCTGCGGTACGGGATCTCTTTCATTTCATGTCGTGGGCCGTTAGAAGCGGAAAAGGTTTGGGTCTTCGTTTGACGCACCGAGGGTCTCGCCGGTCCGGTCGTAGCGTGAGGATATGGGCGGCTTGCATTCAAGCTCTTCCTGTCATCTGACAACAAGCTTGCCTTTATGCAAACCACGCTGACACAAAGACGGAAAAGCAGACCAGAAAGGAAGGCGCTTGCTGCATCGTAGATCGATGCGGTAACTCTTCACCCTCCCTACAGGGCCGCATCATCATAGTGACATCGCTGTTTGTGTCGGCGCCAAAAACCAGACGCAGCGCAAGGATTTTACCGGATAGCGATTGACCCAGATCATTTGCACACCCCCAGTCCCGGCTAGAATGAGCGGTTTTCACTGTCAGACTGAAGCAAGTGCCGCAACAGATCGCCTACCAGATCAACAACAGACTCTATCTCAGTATCACCGACCGCTGCACCCTGGAGTGCGCTTTCTGCCCAAAGACCCAAGGCAACATGCAGGTCAAAGGCTACGACCTGACACCAGATCACCGCCCTGAGGCCGAAGAGATCATCGCCGCCATCGATGACCCAAAGGCTTACGATGAGGTGGTGTTCTGCGGTTTTGGTGAACCAACACTGCGCCTCAACGTGCTGCTGAAGGTGGCTCGTAACATTAAATCGCGGGGTGGCCGGGTACGGGTTAACACCGACGGGCTTGCCAATCTTGTGCACAAAAACGACACTCTGCCAGCACTGAGCGAGTGCGTCGATGCCATCTCGGTATCGATGAACGGCCAGAACGAAGAAGTCTACGAACGCCACTGCCGCCCCAACCTGCCCGGCTCGTTTGAGGCGATGCTCAAGTTCATCGAGGACGCCAAGGCTCACATCCCCCAAGTCACCGCCACCGCAGTAAACGGTTTGGAGGGGCTCGACATCGACGCCTGCCGAAAGCGGGCCGAGGCGCTTGGGGTGGAATTTCGCCAACGCGAGCTGGACCGGGTCGGCTAATCGATGACCCTGGCACAGCAGGCCCCAACCTTCGGCCAATATCTGCTCCAGCGTTACGGTGAGCGGGTCCACAAGGTCGCCATCGACGCCGCCTTCACCTGTCCCAACCGAGACGGCAGCAAGGGTATCGGCGGCTGCACCTTCTGCAACAATGTCTCCTTCAGTCCGAACGGTCGCCAGCCCAAGTCGATCGCAGAACAGATCGCAGCGGGGCGGCGGGTGGTCCGCAAACGCACCGGGGCGAAAAAATACCTCGCCTACTTCCAGGCCTACACCAACACTTATGGCGATCTGCAGCAGCTAAAGTCCCTCTACGACAGTGCCCTGGCCGAGCCCGACGTGATCGGTCTGTCGGTGGGTACCCGCCCCGACTGCGTGCCACCGGCGGTACTCGATCTGCTGGCCGGCTACCAGGCGCAAGGCTATGAGATCTGGCTGGAGCTGGGGCTACAGTCCGCCTTCGATACCACGCTGCAGCGAGTCAACCGAGGCCACGGTTTTGCTGAATACCAGGAGAGCGCCAGCGCGGCCAGGGCACGGGGACTAAAGCTCTGCACCCATCTGATCGCCGGTCTGCCTGGAGAGCAGGCGAGCCACTGCCACGAGTCCCTGCGGCAGGTGCTGGAGGTCGGCACCGATGGCCTCAAGCTGCACCCGCTGCATGTGGTCAAGGGCACCCAGCTGGCCAACCAGTGGCGACGCGGCGAGTACACGCCGCTCACCCTGGAGAATTACATCCAGATCGCTGCCGACCTGGTGGAGATGGCGCCAGCCGGGGTAGTCTGGCACCGCCTCACCGGCACCGCCTCCCGGGATATCCTGCTGGCACCGGAGTGGTGCGCTGAGAAGTGGCGGGTGCTCAACGGCATCGAGCAGGAACTGCGCCGGCGGCGCACCGACCGCAAGGTGGCATAAGCGCCGCAGCACAGATATCTAAGATAGTCGCGGCCTGGTCCGCGCCAGCACGTTTGAGGAATCCACTATGGAACTGGTCTGCCCGGCAGGTAATCTGCCCTCCCTGAAGGCCGCTGTCGACAACGGAGCCGATGCGGTCTATATCGGCCTGCGCGACGACACCAACGCACGCCACTTCCCCGGCCTCAATTTCAACCAGAAGCGCGCCAGCGATGGCATCGCCTATGCGCGGCGCAAAGGGGTACGGGTGTTCATGGCGATCAACACCTACCCGCGCCCGGATGGCTGGCAACGCTGGCAGCAGGCGGTGGACAGCGCCGCTGATCTGGGTGTCGATGCGCTGATCTGCGCCGATATCGGCGTACTCGACTACGCCTCCAGCCGTTGGCCCGATCTCAATCTGCACCTCTCAGTGCAGGCCTCTAGCACCAACTACGAGGCGTTGCGTTTCTATCACGACCACTTCGGCATCAAGCGGGCGGTGCTGCCGCGGGTGCTGTCGCTGCCCCAGGTCAAGCACGTAGTCGACAACAGCCCGGTGGGAATCGAGGTGTTCGGTTTCGGCAGCCTCTGCGTGATGGTGGAGGGGCGCTGTATCCTCTCCTCCTACGTCACCGGCGAGTCGCCCAACACCCAGGGCGCCTGCTCCCCGGCCAAGTATGTGGAGTGGAAGGATGGCCCGCAGGGGATGGAGTCACGCCTCAACGGCGTGCTCACCGACCGCTACCAAGAAGGTGAGCAGGCGGGCTACCCGACCATCTGCAAGGGACGTTTCGAGGTCGGCGACAATACCTTCTACGCGATCGAGGAGCCGACCTCGCTCAACACCCTGGAGCTACTGCCTGAGCTGATGGCCGCCGGAGTGGAGGCGATCAAGATCGAGGGCCGGCAACGCAGCCCAGCCTATGTGGCCCAGGTGGCGCAAGTATGGCGTCAGGCGATCGACAGCTGCCAGCGCGATCCTGAAACCTACCAGGCAAACCCGGCCTGGAACGCCACCCTCGGCAACGTCTCCGAAGGCACGCAGACCACCCTCGGCCCCTACCACCGCCCCTGGCAGTAACTCCCGCGGAATTATCCTGACATGAGCTCCAGCATGAAACTCTCCCTCGGTCCCGTACTCTACTTCTGGTCCCGCGACGATCTGTTCACCTTCTACGAGGAGGTGACGGAGATGCCGGTGGATATTGTCTATCTCGGCGAGACGGTCTGCTCCAAACGGCGCAGCCTTAGCACCGCTGATTGGATCGAACTCGGCGAGCGGCTGAGCCAGGCCGGCAAACAGGTGGTGCTCTCCACCCTGGCGCTGCTCGAGGCAGAGTCGGAGATGAAGACCCTGCGACGCATCTGCGACAACGGCCAGTTCATGGTCGAGGCCAATGATATTGGCGCAGTGCAGCTGCTATCGAGCGCCGGCCTGCCGTTTGTCACCGGACCGCTGGTCAATATCTACAACCCCCGCACTCTCAACCTGCTGGCGAAACAGGGGCTGAAGCGCTGGAGTCTGCCACTGGAGCTCTCCCGTGAGACTCTGAAGCAGATGCAGGCGGAGCGGCCGGAGGGGGTCGAGACCGAGGTCTTCGCCTTCGGCCGCCTGCCGCTGACCCTCTCGGCGCGCTGCTTCACCGCCCGCTCCCACAACCTACCGAAAGACGACTGCGACCTGAAGTGCATCGACTACCCGGACGGCCGCCTGCTCTCCACCCAGGAGAGCGAACCCTTCCTGGTGCTCAACGGCATCCAGACCCTCTCCGCGCTCAGTTGTGATCTGCTGCCGGAGGTCCCGGCCATGCAACAACTCGGGGTGGATGTGCTGCGCATCAGCCCACAGTACCGCCACACCGGTCGCATCGTCGATGCCTTCAGCAAGGCCATCGCCGGTGAGACAGCCGCCAACCTGGCTGCGCTGACCCCGCTCGGTACCTGTGACGGTTACTGGCAGGGTGAGGCCGGCATCCACAACAGCCTGAAAGCAGCCCGGCAGGTCTAGTCAGACACCGCATATGGGGTAGAATTCTGGCTCCCCATCTGCAACACGGTGCCTTAATGGATCCAACCCGCCCCATCGGTATCTTCGACTCCGGTATCGGTGGTCTCTCCGTATTGCGCCACATCCGCGAACAGCTCCCCGCTGAGGATCTGTTCTACGTCAGCGACAGCGGCCACCTCCCCTACGGTGCCAAAGGCTCCGATTTTGTTGCCCAGCGCGCCCAGCAGATCACCCGCTTTCTCATCGCACAGGGCGCCAAGACGATCGTCATCGCCTGCAACACCGCCACCGCCGCTGCGGTGGCCAGTCTACGCCAGCAACACACGCTACCGATCATCGGCATGGAACCTGGTCTGAAACCAGGGATCGCTGCCAGCCGCAATGGCGTGGTGGGAATACTCGCCACCGAGGGCACTCTCGGCAGCGCCAAGTTCCGCGACTTGCTAAGGCGCCACGGAGAGGGTGCAAGGGTGATCATCCGCCCCTGTCACGGCTGGGTCAGGCAGGTTGAATCCACAGACCTCAGCGGACCACGGGCACTCAAGGTGGTTGCGGAGGAGATCCAACCGTTGATCGATCAAGGGGTCGATAGCCTGGTGCTCGGCTGTACCCACTTCCCTTTTCTGCACCAGGCGATCCGCCAAATGGTGCCTGCCAAAACACACATCATCGACACCGGCCCGGCGGTGGCCAAAGAGCTGAAACGACGTCTTGTGGAACAGGGGCTGCTGAGACGCAGCACTGAGGGCGAGGTGCGCTGTTGGTGCAGCGGCGAGATTGCACAAACCAAGTATCAGGTCGAGCGGCTCTGGCGGCCGGGCTGCCCCGTACTGCCATTGCCGGTAGAGTGATCCCTCACTCTACCGGCAATCAGGCTACAGACCGGATTCAAAGGCGCCAATATCGGGTGCCTGACCGCTCCACTCGCGGCACTCCCCATCGCCAGGCCCCGGTTCGGGACAGTGGATAGCGGAGAGATGGACACCGGCATCGATCAGAGCTGAACCGGCTGGGGGTGTGAAGGCGCTGCGGAACTGGTTGTGCATGTAGGCCCAGCGTTCGCGGATGCTGATGCCTTCCGGCAGATCCAGGTTGGGCACGAATCGAGAGAGCCCCCCCGAGACCTCAGAGTTGGCCTGGTGGCTCATATTGCTGCCGTAGGTAAAATCACTATCGCCCCAGGCCACACTGTTGACCACCTCACCCGTTGCCGAGGCCCCCATGAAATTGTGGCTGCCCGCTCCCGTCGCCAGGATATGATAGGCATTGGCCGCACCCCGCAGTTCAAAGCCCCGCAAAGGACACTCATTGGGCGAGCAGTGCTCCGGGCTGCCGGTACCCAGCGAGACACAACCGAGATAGGTATTGGCGTTATCTGCCTGGTCTTCACCACGCAAGATCTTATAGTTGCGCTGTCCCGCCGGACCGTTGTCGAAGGAGATCAGGCCCTGGTAGAGCGACTCTGACATAGAGAAGTCGAAGCCGTCGTCCGCATTGTGCCAGACGATCACCTCCACCACCTTGTTGCGGCGACAGACGTTGCTTGAGAGATTGTCGGAGCAAAACTTGGATGCCCCCATGCCGTCTGAGTTACCACCGCCGCCAGGATCACCCGGCACCTCAGGGGACTTACGACCATCTGAATACCTACCGTTGTGGTGGGAGATGACCCTATAGACCAGGTTCTCGTTAATCGGTACCGACTGATCATCCGGCCGAATCATTACACCGCCACCATGGGCGCTGTGAGCAAACTCAGAGTAGCGCAGGGTATTGTGGCTGCCGCGGATGCGAAACAGGGAGTACCAGCCGTGATGGGCGTAGATCTCTTCCACCAGGGCGCCGCTCACATCCTTGTTGAAACCGGCACACTCGTAGGGACACTCACGGATCTCGAACTGGCGCACTGTGACATCATCGGCGGCGATGCGCAGTAGTGTGGTGCGCTCATTGGACTGGGCATCATAGGGAAACCCTGCACCCTCTATCACCGGGCGCTCATCGCCATACCCCGCCAGGGTCAGCCCCTGTACGTCGATAACCACCTCATCGGAGGAGGCAACAGGGTAGATACCACTGCGCACCAAGACTGTCTGGCCAACCTGGGCAACGGCAATGGCATCGCGGATACTGGGGTAAGCATCACCATCACTGCCGGAGCAGTTGCGTTTGGCGATCGAATAGCTAGCGCAGTCGCCGGACAGCTGTATATCAACATACAAGGTCTCACCGCTGTTTCCAGCCGAAGAGCCGGCACCGCCCCCGGATGAGCCACTGCTCGTGCTGCTGCCGCTCTCACCGGATGAACCACCAGTGGGGGCATTACCTGAAGAGCCACCAGCCGTGGTACTGCCACCACCCCCGCTTGATGTGACGCCACCTCCAGTCGAGGTGCTGGCGAAAGCAACCTCGCTTCCGCCAGCCGAACTGCCACCACCACTACTGTTGATATCACTTCCAGCGTTACTGTTGCCAGCGGTGGTTTCACTACTGTTGGAACCGGTGCTGCTGCCAGTTGACTCGCTACTGGTGTTGGAACTGTTACTACCGCTCAAACTACCGCTGGCCACCTGATTGACCTGCTCGACACCGCTGTTGTTGCTGTTAGCGACGATGGAAATGGTCTGATCTAGGCCGTTGCTCAGCGAGCTGTCGACCCCGGCGTTGCTGAGTGCCTCGCCGGTATTGCCCGCAGTGCCATCCTGCAGCCCGCTCAGCAGGCTCAGCAGGTCGCCCAGCGGGATGTTCGGGTCGATCGCCTGGGCGGCGGCCAAGGCCGCCTGAGCCTGGCTGAGCATCAGGCTGTTCACGTTGACCTCGCTCACCGAGCGGCGTACTGAACGATCAGCGGTGCTGAGCACCCGGTTGATGGCGCTATCCAAGGCAGCATTGGCCGGCTGGTTGTTGACCTGCAGGCCGTCGAGCATCGCCTCGATCAACACCTGGGCGCTGACCACATGGGCGATCGCGGTGTAGCGCGCCACCGTGCCTTCGGCGCCGCGGCCATCCAGCACCGAATCGACCAGGTCGGCTGCTAGCGCGGTGAAGATATCATCCTCGCTGACATTACCGCCGATCCAGTAGGCGGTGCGGCGTGCCATCTCACCGAACACCTCGCTCGACAGGGTCACCTCGGTGACATTGTCGATAGTCACCTCGGTGCTCATCGGATCGGGCACCTTGCTGGTATCCAGGCCAAAGTTGAGGCGGGTGGTGACAGCGCTTCTGGCGCGCTCCAGGTTAGCTTGTGTCAGCCCACCCTCCATTGCCAGTGCGCTCTTCACCATCATGGTGGTGTGCGGCGTCAGGTTGACTCGCGTCTGTGAGGGTGTCATCACTACCCCGCTGAGAACAAAGTCGGGGGCGGCGTTAGTGACTAGGTCGATGCCTTCGGTCGCTTCAATGATCAGCGGGAAGGCGCTGTCGGCGATCTCACCGTCGAAGTTGAAGCTAGCCCGGTCGGTACTGCTGGTGGTGGCGAGCAGCCGAAAGTTGCGGTCGCGGATGCTGACAGTGGCACCGACCACCGGGCCGTCACCAACACTGCCGTCAAAGGCGACACGACTGGAGGCTCCGCCAGTCTCCCCGACCGGTGTGCTGACCGCTCCACCACCGCCGCAGGCGACAAGCAGGCTGGTGGAGAGGGTAATCGCGGCGATGGTACGTAACAGCTTCATGACTCTACCCACAGGATGGCCTATAAAAATGACACTCGAAGTATCGGTGGCAAAGGCAGGGGGCTTAAGTGACGAAGTCACATTTTCCTGTCAGATAGCCTGCATATCGCCTTGAGTTCAGCGATTTTGGGAGGAGGATCACGCCACCCCGCCAGGCAACGAGGCCGCTACGGCAGCCGACAGGAAGATAGATCAGGCAAAACGCTCATAAGCGCTGAGACAACGCTGCAGCATGGGCTGAAAGCTACCCGGCAGCGGCAAAGAGTCAGGGTCCAGAGCGGCCAGCATGTTTTTCAGGTGCACGCCCAGATCAGTATCGCCCACCATCTGCAGATGGCGCTGAAAAAACAGGGTATCCGGATCCTCACGGCCGGAGAGCAACAGCAGAAAATCGTAGGCGGTGCCGCTGACGGTCAGGTCCGCCTCATCCTTCACTGACAACTCTCTGATCATCCCCTCTTCCAGTGAGAGCAGGTAGCTAATGCCTGCATCGCACACCTTGATCCTCACACTGCGCCCCTCGAGAAAGTCAAGTTCCCCCTCCTCACGCTCGATAACCAGCAGACGATTCAGCAGCCGGCTCAGGATCAGGCTGTGCAGGCGCTCCGGAATCAGCCGACCGGGCAGGGCAAGCGGCTTGGGGAGACGCGGACGTTTGGCGATTTGGTTTATCATCGGACCCACTACCTCTGAAAAGCGGCTGGACAACAGGTTGCTGATCATAACAACAGTAACCGATATCTGCGACAATTTGCGGATCATGACAAAGCAACGGAATCCCTTCGACCTCGCCAACAACGAGGCCTACAAACGCTGGCGTGAGCAGAAGCTGACAGACTATCCAACCAGCCTGGACCAACTGATCGTGGAGATCGGCAATCCCCGCGATCTGCGCCAGAGCGAATACGACGCCCTGATGACCTGCTGTCGCAAAAGTAACATGGTGATCTGGGCTGGACTCTCAGGACACGATTCAGACAAGAACACCATCCGCCAGCTGGGCGAGCGATTTGGCCTGCACCGTCTCGATCACAACATGTGTGCCGACAATGACGCCATCACCTCACTCACCGTCCAGCCTGATGCGCTGCACCGAGGATACATCCCCTACAGCAACCGTCCTATCGCCTGGCACACCGACGGCTACTACAACCAACCAAAGGAGCAGATCCACGGTCTGCTGCTGCACTGTGTCGAGCCGGCTGCAAAGGGAGGGGAAAACGCGCTGCTCGATCACGAGATCGTCTACCTGCAGATCCGGGATTACCAACCCGCCTACATCCAGGCCCTGATGCACCCGCAAGCCATGACCATCCCCGCCAACCAAGTCGACGGCGAGATTCTGCGTCCGGCACGCAGCGGCCCGGTCTTTTCGATCGCCCCAGACGGCCATCTACACATGCGCTATACCGATCGCTCACGCAGCATCGAGTGGCGGGCAGATCCGCTGCTGGCAGAAGCCGTCAACTATCTCAAAGCGCTGCTAAATGCTCCCTCACCCTGGCACTTCCGCGGCAAGCTGGATGCTGGCCAGGGACTGCTGAGCAACAACGTCCTGCACACTCGCAGCGCCTTCAACAAGGACAAATCCCAACGGCTGCTCTATCGCGCGCGCTATTTCGACCGCATCCAGGGCACCTGAGCCGGAAACCTTTCCTTCCACCGCCGGTTGAACCCTGCCGACATTCTGTGTCACCATCCCGCGCCTTGGCCGCTATCGATCAGGTTGATGAAATGAGTAACGAGACCCCGATCCCCTTGGAGATCAATCTGCACCAGAAGTCACGCAAGCTGACTATCAGTTTCTCCGATGGAGCCAGTTTTGATTACCCCAGCGAATATCTGCGGGTCTTCTCCCCTGCGGCGGAGGTGAAAGCGAGCAGTGAACCGGTAACGGGTAAAGAATCAGTCAACATCAAGCGCATCGAGCCCCAGGGGCAATATGCAATCCGTCTGATCTTCGATGACGGCCACGACACAGGCATCTACTCCTGGGAGACCCTCTACGAGTTGGGGCAGCAATGGGAGACGAAGTGGCAGGCATACCTGCAGCGGCTTGAGGCGATCGGCTATCAGCGCGGCGCATCCGAAGTGGAAACCGACCGGCGCATCACCATCTACTATTTCTCCTGGCTGGTGCAGAAGCTGGGAAAACAGAGCGAAGAGATGATTCTTCCCGCCTCGGTCAGCAATATCGAAACACTGCTGACGCTGCTGCGCCGGCGCCGTCCCGACCGGGCGGACATGCTTGAGATGGAATCGATCCGCCCAACCGTCAATAAACAGTTCGCGGAGTCCTTCACACTGCTAGAGGATGGTGATGAGGTGGGTCTGATCCCGCTCTCCCCAACCCCACCGGCCACACCGAGCATGTAACGCGACGAAACTATTTCAGGCTGAAGCTAAGAGACTGCACATTGCCCTGACGTAGGATGGTGACTTCAAGCTGCTCCGCCTTTTTCAGGGTATCAAGCAGCTTGAAGGCCTGCCTCTCATCATCCAGCGGGATCCCGTTTACCGCTGTCACCAGATCGGATGGGCGAACGCCGAGACGATTGTAGAGCTTCCTGTCCTTCTGCGGCAGCAGCCGGTAACCCTTCAATTTTTTCCCCGAGCGCACCGGGACAAAGCGCAGGTGCTGCATAATCTTCAGCGGCTCTTTCTGAAACAGGTCCTTGTAGCTGCGCAGTGAGGTGTTGGCAGCGGTGTTGCCGGTGCTCCCGGAGGGGCGGGAACGCTTACCCCGGGTGGAGATGCCACCCCCCTTCGTCTTGGGGAATCGCAGCACTTCTGACTGGCCGTTTCGCAACAGCACCACCCGGTCGTTGTAGACCGCCTGAAGTTTCACACCCCCCACGCCTTTGATATTGGCCCCAACCTTATAGTGATCCTGCTTCGAGCCAGCCTTGCCGATGATCGCCGCCCCCTTCTCCGGGTTGTCATCGACAAATACTCCATGCAGGGTCAGATTCAGGCGGGTCTCCGGTGCACTCTTCTGGATCACCTTAGCGGAGTTGCTCTTGATCACCCCCGGGCGGCCAAACAGATGCAGGGAGGCGAGGCGCCGTGCCTCCTTGGCGATATCCAGCGCCTCTTTTTCAGGGGCCGCGCTCTGCTGGGTCTGCAGCGTGATTGTCTGTGTGGCGGGCTCCGGGATCAGCGACCAGGTGATGCGCGCTGCCAATTCGGAGATCAACAGCACAAGGACGACCACCGCTGCCTTTGGCAAGACCTGTTTCATCAGCGGGGCGAGCCAGGCGGGCACCTGTCGCTGATCGAGAAGCGAACCAAACACCCGTTGCAATGAGATGGAGATATCCATAGTTGTTCCGTTCTGCCCGGATCACCCTCCGCTGTAGCGGCGCAGCGACACCCTCAGTTTGAATCTTTTTTTGATCTTCGCGGCCATCTGCTCCGCAAGCTTTTTGTCGACCTCCGGACCGACCTGCACCCGATAGACCCTCTTCCCATCTACTGTAGCTTTTTTCAGGCTGCCCGGCAGATCAGCCTTGCGCAATCGTGACACCAGCGCCTCCGCATTGGCGCGCTTGCGAAAGCTGGCCACCTGGATCATCCAGGCGCTCGGGACCGCTCTTTCGATTCGTCCTTCTTGTTTGTAAACTAAAGGTTCAGATGCAGGATCATCGACCACGGCAGGCGCCCCGCCAACCTCGGGCGAGCGATCCTCCGGCGGCATCAGACCTGGCAGAATATCACCGTTCTCATGGCGCATCACCGGCTCCGGAGGACGCGGCGGTATCCGATCCCCCTGAAACACTCGCTCGGTATCGATCGGCTGCTCCAGCAGCATCGGCACAAAGATCACCACCAGTGAGACCAGTACGGCGCCACCCACCAGTCTCTGTTTCAGCCGCTCGCGCAAAATCTTTATCCGCCCTTTTGTCGTCAGACCTGTCGAAGTATATCAACAAAGCCAGGCGCTTCTGTCACTCCTGGCCCAATCTGTGCAACGCGTCGCCAACGATCTGAAACGAGCCGAACACCACCACCAGATCATCTGCCCCCAGGCCCGCACTGGCCGCTTGCAGGGCAGCTACAATGCTTTCGTGGGGTTCGACCAACGACTCGACTGCCGAGCGCCGGAACAGGGCCCCAAGCTCCCCGGTCTGACGTGCCCGCCCAGACTCATCCGTCGCCACAATGCACCAGCGATCGACCAGCGGCTGCAGCAGCGCGATCACGCCTGCCGCATCCTTGTCGGCGAGCATGCCAAACACCGCCCGCACCTCACCCTTGATGCCCAGCGCCTCGATATGCTGCTTCAGCGCGGCCGCAGCCTGGAGATTATGCGCCACATCGAGCAGCACTGGCGGCGAGCCAGCCACTAGCTGCATCCGCCCCTGCAACCGCACCCCGCTCAGCCCCGCCTCCAGCGCCGAGCGGCCCACCGGAAGGCGTGCCTCCAGCAGCTTGACTGCACTGATCACAGCCGCCGCATTGGAACGCTGAAACGCTCCGGTAAGGGCAGGCAAGGGCAGATCCCGCTCAACCTGATCCAGTCCAAACCAGTCCCAGCCCTGCCCACATGGGCTGGCGCGAAACGCGCTGCCCAGCTGGAACAGCCGTGCCCCCAACGCTTCACCATGTTGCACAACGGACGCCGGCATATCGGCATCCGCCAGCACCACCGGGATTCCCGCTCGCATGATGCCCGCCTTCTCCCGGCCGATCTGCTCCCGCTCTTCTCCCAACCAAGCAGTATGGTCGATATCCACTGTGGTGATCAGGGCCAGATCGGGATCGATGATATTGACCGCGTCCAGCCGTCCACCCAGCCCCACCTCGAGGATCACCACCTGTGGCTGCAACTCGGCAAAGATCTCCAGCGCCGCCAGGGTGCCGAATTCAAAGTAGGTCAGGGAGATCCCCTGCCTTGCCTGATCGACCCGCTCGAACGCCTGACAGAGACGCTGATCGCTCATCGGCGCACCATTCAGGCGCACCCGCTCGTTGTAGCAAATCAGGTGGGGAGAAGTGTAGCTACCAGTGGTGTAACCGGCACTGCGGTAGATCGACTCCAGCAGCGCAACACAGGAGCCCTTGCCGTTGGTGCCGGCAACCGTGATAACGGTGCTCTGCAGCCCCGTCGGCCGCATTCGCCGCCACACCGAGGCGACCCGCTCCAGACCCAGTTCGATCGACTCGGGGTGGAGCGACGCCTGCCACGCCAGCCACTCGGCCAGGGAGGTGAAACGCATGGCGTAGCCGTGGGCTCAGGGGCGGGTGGCGTGGGTAAAGATACTCAGCAGATCGGCGATGCGGTCACGCATGTCACGCCGGTCGACGATCATGTCGATGGCGCCCTTATCCAGCAGGAACTCACTGCGCTGGAACCCTTCAGGGAGGGTCTCGCGCACCGTCTGCTCGATCACCCGGGGACCGGCAAAGCCGATCAGAGCGTTGGGCTCGGCGACATTGACATCACCCAGCATCGCCAGACTGGCAGAGACACCACCCATGGTGGGATCAGTCATTACCGAGATGAAGGGCAGGCCACGCTTCTGCAACCGCTCCAGGGCGGCACTGGTCTTGGCCATCTGCATCAGGGAAAAGAGCGACTCCTGCATGCGCGCACCGCCGCTAGCGGAGAAGCAGACCAGGGGGATGTTGCGCTCCAGCGCCACACTCACGGCACGGGCGAACTTCTCCCCCACCACCGAGCCCATCGAGCCGCCCATGAAGCTGAACTCAAAGGCGGCGACGACCAGATCGACCCCCTTCAGCTGACCGCGCATCACCAGCATCGCATCCTTCTCGCCGGAGTTCTTCTGTGCCTGCACGATGCGATCTTTGTACTTCTTGCTGTCCTTGAACTTCAGCGGATCTAACGACTCCAGGTTGGCCGCGATCTCTTCCCTCGGCGCCTCGTCAAGGAAGGTGTCGAGACGCCGCCGCGCACCAATCCGATTATGGTGGTTGCACTTGGGACAGACATCCAGATTGCGTTCCATCTCGGCACGATAGAGGATCGCGTTACACCCTGGGCACTTGGTCCACAAACCTTCGGGTACCGCCCGCTTGTTGCCGCCATCGGTACGGATGCGGCTCGGCATTAATTTCTCAAACCAGCTCATGACGCAGAGTCTACATAATAGATATCAGAAAGTCAGTGGATGATGAACGGATCAGGCCCGGTCCATCGCCGCGCGCATCTCGCTTAGCAGGCTGCCCAGCGCCGGTGCGATCGCTTTGGGGGTGTCGGCCAGCGCCTCGACCCGTGATACTAGCGCACTGCCAACCACCACCGCATCGGCAATCCGCGACATGGCGGCAGCGGTCTCGGCATCCTTGATGCCAAAACCGACACCGACCGGCAGATCGGTGGCGGCGCGAATCTCTCCGATCTTCTCGGCCACCGAATCAAGATCGAGGTGACTGGCGCCGGTGACACCCTTGATCGCGACATAGTAGACAAAGCCACTCGCGGCAGCAGTGACCTTACTGATCCGCTCGGCAGTGCTGGTGGGGGCGAGCAGATAGATCTGGTCAAGCTGTTGTTGGCGCAGCGCCTGCAGCAGCTCCTCGCCCTCCTCCGGCGGGATATCGACCACCAGTGCCCCGTCCACACCGGCCTTGGCGGCGGCCTCTGCGAACGCGGCATAGCCCATGATCTCGATCGGATTGAGATAGCCCATCAGCACCACCGGGGTCTGCTGATCCTGCTGGCGAAATTCCGCCACCATGTCGAGCACGTCGTGCAAGCTGACCTGGTGCGCCAGTGCCCGCTCGCTGGCACGCTGGATCACCGGCCCGTCAGCCATGGGATCGGAGAAAGGCACACCCAGCTCGACCAGGCTAGCACCGCTGCGCACCAGCTCGTGCATCAGCGGCACGGTGACGCCAGGACCGGGATCGCCAGCGGTGATGAAGGGGATCAACGCCTTCCTGCCCGCCTCGCGCAGCTGCTGAAATCTTGTCTCGATGCGACTCATATCACGATCCCCTCCCGTGCCGCCACGGTATGCATGTCCTTGTCACCCCGTCCGGAGAGATTAACCAGGATGATCTGATCCCGCCGCATGGTCGGCGCCAGCTTGGCAGCATAGGCAAGCGCATGGCTCGACTCCAGCGCCGGGATGATGCCCTCCACCCTGGTCAGCTGATGGAATGCCGCCAGCGCTTCGTCATCGCTGATCGCCACATACTGGGCGCGGCCGCCGTCCTTCAGCCAAGCGTGCTCGGGTCCGACCCCCGGGTAGTCCAGGCCGGCGGAGATCGAGTGGGTCTCGATGATCTGGCCATCCTTGTCTTCCATCAGATAGGTACGATTGCCATGCAGCACGCCGGGCTGGCCGGCACAGAGCGGCGCGGCGTGATGACCGGTCTCAAGACCGTCGCCCGCCGCCTCGACACCGTAGATCGCTACCTCAGCATCGTCGAGGAAGGGATAAAACAGGCCGATCGCGTTGGAGCCACCGCCAACACAAGCCACCAGCGCATCGGGCAGGCGGCCAGCCTGTGCCTGAATCTGCTCGCGGGCTTCGCGGCCAATCACGGTCTGAAAATCGCGCACCATCGCCGGATAGGGGTGGGGGCCGGCCACGGTGCCGATGATGTAGAAGGTGTCATCAATGTTGGTAACCCAGTCACGCATCGCCTCGTTGAGGGCATCTTTCAGGGTCTTGGAACCCGATTCGACGGCCCGCACCTCGGCACCCAGCAGCTTCATGCGGTAGACGTTTGCCTCCTGCCGCACCACATCCACCGCGCCCATGTAGATCACGCACTCCAGGCCCAGCCGCGCAGCCACGGTGGCAGTTGCCACACCGTGCTGGCCAGCGCCGGTCTCGGCGATGATGCGGGTCTTGCCCATGCGTTTGGCGAGCAGCGCCTGACCAATGGTGTTGTTGATCTTGTGGGCGCCGGTGTGATTCAGATCCTCGCGCTTGAGGTAGATCTGCGCGCCACCCAGCTCACGGGAGAGGCGCTCGGCATGGTAGAGCGGTGAAGGACGGCCGACATAGTTAGCCAGATCCGCGTCCAGCTCTTTGATGAAATCAGGGTCCTGCATGTAGCGCTCGTAGGCGAGGCGCAGTTCCTGCAGCGGCTCCATCAGAGTTTCCGCCACAAACAGGCCGCCGTAGGGGCCAAAGTGGCCGCGCTCGTCCGGCAGTGTTCCGATAATCTTTTCAGCAGTCGTCGCCACGTTTTACTCCCTCGATGAAGGCTGCAATCTTGTCGGCATCTTTGATGCCTTTGGTCTGCTCAACGCCACCACTGACGTCCACCGCATAGGGACGCACCTGGCGTACTGCAGACTCTACATTGAACGGATCTAGGCCGCCCGCAAGGATGATGTTTGGTGCCAGTTCCGTTGGAATCCGATCCCAGCTAAAGGTGCTGCCGGTGCCGCCGGGCTTGCCAGGCTGGTAGCTGTCGAGCAACAGACCGGCAGCATCCGCAAACCGCTCAGCCTCGGCCAGCAGATCCACTCCATCACGCATACGGATCGCTTTGATCCAGGGCCTACCATGCCCCGCGCACTGGGCCGGTGTCTCGTTGCCATGAAACTGCAACAGGCCGAGTGGAACCCGGGCAAGGATCTCTGCGATCCGCTCAGCTGACTCATCGACAAACAGACCAACCACGCTGACAAAGGGTGGCAACTGCGCCACGATCTGGCTTGCCTGATCCAGTGCCACCGCCCGCGGGCTTGGCGGATAGAAGACCAAGCCGATCGCATCGGCGCCACTTTGCACCGCCGCCAACGCGTCTTCAGTCCGGGTGATGCCGCAAATTTTGACCCGTGTTCTCATAAGGGGGCAGAAGATACAGGATAGCGCCGCAGCGCGCCACGTCAGCGCCTATCCGGCAACTGGAATTCTTCCGGATAGTCCACCTTGGTCAGGTAGAGTCCATGGGGCGGCGCCGTCACACCACCCTTGCGTCTGTCGCGTAACTGCAGGATCTCCTCCGCCCAGGAGACCTCCTGCTTACCCTGACCAATCGCCATCAACACTCCAGCGAGGTTGCGCACCATATGATGCAAAAAAGCATTGGCGTGAACCTCAATGGCGATCATCTCCCCCTGCCGGCTCACATCGAGACGATGAATGGTTCGCACCGGATGCTTTGCCTGACACCCCAGGGCGCGATAGGAGGAGAAGTCGTGGGTGCCCACCAATGCCTGTGCCGCCTGGTGCATGCGATGCTCATCCAGCGGATGATGGTGCCAGGTCGCCCGATTGCGCCAAAGTGCGGAACGGGTACCCCGATTGAGGATAAGGTAGCGATAGTGTCGCCCGGTTGCCGAAAAACGTGCATGGAAATCGTCTGCCACCTGCCGCGCCCAGCTGACACTCACATCATTAGGCAGGTTGACGTTGCTGCCCAGCACCCAGGCGCGAGGCGGCCGTTCTGCCGTGGTCTCAAAATGGACTACCTGACCGGTACCATGCACGCCGGTATCGGTGCGTCCTGCGCAATGCACTCGCACCGGTTGATCGGCAACGCGTGACAGCGCCGCTTCCAGATCCTCTTGCACACTGCGCGCGTGACTCTGCTTCTGCCAGCCGTTGAAACCGCTGCCGTCATACTCAACTCCCAGTGCGATTTTCATCTTGTCTATGCCGCAACAAAAAGGGCGCACAGTGTGCGCCCTGTAATCGATCATTGTCGTTAAAGTATCAGGCTTAAGAGAGCTGTCCCAGCAGCGATTGCGCCGCCTGCTTTTGTACGGATGAACCCTCTGCAATCACTTCGTCGAGAAGATTCTTTGCACCCTCTTCGTCACCCATATCGAGATAGGCACGGGCCAAGTCCATCTTGGTGTTAACCTCATCTTCACCACCCAACTCGATCCCTTCATCGAAGGTCAAGGAGATCGGCGCGATGCTGTCGTCTGTCTCGCCAAAGGCACTGCTTGATTCAAAGCTCTCGCTGCCATTCTCCTCGTTATCCAGATCATCAGAGAGCGACTCGAGCTCCCGCTCCAGGCTGGCCAGATCCAGATCATCAAGCGACTCTGAATCATCACCGAGAGTAAGTGAATCCCCTGTGCCTGCCGAGTCCGTCATAGCAGCACTCAGATCAAGATTACTCAGTTCGCTCGTATCATCACCAGCGCCCCCCATCTGATCCAGCTTGTTCAGCTGGTCAGACAGATCATGGGGCAATTCGATCTGGGTGCTATCGTCGGCATCCAGCTCATCCAGGTCAAGGGTATCCAGATCGATATCGAGCGTTTCGGTGTCAACCGCCAGGCCCACAACCGACTCTGCCTGCATCTCTTCCACCGCCGCTTCCAGTTCGCGGGCCAGACTCGAATCCGCCTCAGCAACATCAAGCCCCGGCACCGAACCTAACGCCTGGGACTCTGTGACAGTTTGAGGGGCGACCTCTTCCCTGGAGACCTCCTCCGGTGCTGCCATCTCACTGGCACCAAGAGCCTCTGAGTCAATGGAGATGGTCTCAGAAAAATCTTTGAGCTCACCAATCTCCATACTATCGAGATCGATCTCGGTCTCTCCATCCGGAGCCGGCCGGTCACTGCTGATTATCGCCGATGGAGTGCTCTCAAGCCGTGAGGAGTCAGTAAAACCACTCTCCAACTCCAGCCCCAGATCATCCATGTCATCACCGCCAGAGACCTCCTCATCACTGTCTAGCGCCGACTCATAGAGTACATTCTCGGGATCCAGCTCTCGCCCCATACGGGCGATCTTTTTCCATGAATCGCTGTCGCTCTCGGCTATACCTTCCTGGTGCATTGCAACTGCGGCTTCATTAAACGCTGCGGTGTCTTTTGCTGAGTAGTGGATCTCAAGCAGTTTCTCTTTCAGCTCAAGACGCTCGGGAGACTTCTCAATTGCCTGCTTGATAAGTTCTTCCGCCTGTTGGTAACGACCATAGGCGATATAGACATCAGCCTCAGAGATCGGATCGACCTCACCAGTCTCATCCTGCAGAGCATCGATATCGCTGGGCGTGAAGTCGCTCATGAAGGAGGTTTCATCGGTCGGCTCATTGACCGGCCCATCCCCCATCTCGGCAGCTGACGGTGAACTAGCATCGGCCTCCGGCACGATCAGGATGCTCTCTTCGAACTCGGCTTCCGCCTCCTTTCGACGGCGCATCGCCAGTGCCATCACACCAAGCAGCAACACGGCGACACCGCCAACCAGACCGGCAACGACAGTGGTATTGCCACCCATCACCTCGATCAGGCCTTTTGTTTCAGGCTTTTCCGGCTCTGCGGTCGCTTCTGGCGCTACCGCCACTTCCGACACTGCTTGCGGCTTACTCTCCTCTACAGGAGCTTGCGGCTCTACCACCACCGTCGATTCCATTTCTGCCGGTGCGATTGTCTCTGGCATTACCGTTTGCGGTGGAACCACTTCAGCAGCGGGCGTGGTTGCCACTGCATCTTTCATCGCTGCTTCGATTGAGGCCTCGATGTCTACCTCTTCGATGTGCGTTCCTGGTGGAATCGCCACCACTTCAGGCTGAGCAACCTCTGGCATAGCCGACTCAGGTGCCGAAACGGCGGGCTTCACTGCTTCAGGTTCAGACACTGCCGCCGCGAGAGCTTCGGCCTTCTCACGAGCTGCCTCCGCAGCTCTTCGAGCCTCTTCTGCAGCCTCCTGCTGAGCCAACTGCAGCTGTGCCAGTTGATCGCTCTTGAGTGTCAACAAGCGCTGAATATCAACGAGCTGCGACTCCAACTCGTGAATCCGGGCACGCATCTCCTCGCCTTCCTGACGCGTACTCTCATTGGTTTCACGCATCAGCAGAACCTGCTTCTGCAGCTCATCTATCTTTTTTGCAGCCGCCGCTTTACCTTCACGATCGACCGCTTCCTGGGCATCAGGCTTGGCGGAGATCAGCTTGATGCGATCCTGCTTGGGCTTGGGTTTTGCCGCGGTCGAGGCGATTTCCTGTGCAGCACCTTCGGAGGTCGAGGCGACATCAGCCGCAGCCGACTTTGCCTTTGCACTTTTCGCCCGCCAAGCGGATGTCTGAGCAAGAAACTCTTCACGGGCCTCGCGGTGTGACAGAGCCTGTACATTCGCATCTGCCGGCAGCCGTAAAATCTTGCCCGCTTTCAGCCGATTGACATTGTTGCCGATAAAGGCATTGGGGTTGTAGCGCAGCAACGCCATCATTACCTGTTCGGTGGTTTCCCCCGAACGGCGCATCTTGCTGGCGATGCGCCACAGATAATCATTCCGCGCGATCGGGCCATACTCCCTAGCCCCCTCTTCGACCACCTGACGAGCGCCCTCGCCAGCCGCACTGGCAGGCTGGACCGGCAAACGGCGGGTGACTGTAGGCGCTGCCACCGGTGTGGGTTTGCGTTTCAATGTGACAGGCGGGTCCAGGAGCACAGTGTACTCCCTGATTAGACGACCTTTCGGCCAGTTCACTTCCACGAGAAAATTCAAAAAAGGCTCACGGACAGGAGCGCCGCTGGTGACACGAATAACCGCCCGACCATCAGACAGGATGACAGGCTCGAACCTGAGCCCCGACAACATGAGCGAACGCTCGATACCAGCCCGTTCGAAATCCTTAGCTGACCCAAGTTCAACCTTGACTCCCTGGATTTCACCCTTGTCGATAGAGAGCAGTTCTATATCAGCTTTAAATTCCTGATTAAGTACTGACTTGGTCTGGATCTCTCCAAGCCCGAGAGCGTTGGCCACAAACGGCGATAGCGCCGCCGCAATGGCCACTGCCAGGGACAGCTTACGAATCATGCTTCCTCCTCGCCAAAGCGAACGCAACCCACGGGCAGATTGGACGTTTCCGCATACAAAAAACCGTCGGAACATATAGACATCTGTTCCGAATCTCCATCAAGAATAAGGGTAATAAATCTGGCCTAACTATAGCTTACAAGTGGCCTTTTACCAAAATCTCTAGAATCTTCAAGACATTCGCCGCAATACCGGAACGCAGGTTGTCGGCAACTGCCCAAAGTGAGAATTCAGTTGGATTCTCTGTTCTACACACGAACCGGCCGACCAGCACAGACACACCACCAGAGGCATCACCAACCGGAGAGGGCCCCTGACTATCAACATCGATCAATTCAATGCCATCCGCCTGCTCCAGACAGCTCTCGATCACCTGCTGAGCCACAGGTTGAGAGGCCGTGCAGTGCAGCGCCATCGAGTGGCCGAAAAAGACTGGCACCCAAGCAGAGCTAACACTGATTGACGGACAAGATCGCCCCAGGACAAGCTGACAGACATCCAGCAGATCGGTCTCCATCTTACTCATCCCACCCGACAAACACTCGCCAACCTGTGGGATCAGGTTAAACGCAATCTGGCGAGGAAACAGCAGCGGTGCGACTGGCTTGCCATTGAGCAGCAGCGAGGTCTGCCGCACCACCTCTTCCACCCCGCTGCGTCCCAACTCCGATACCGCCTGGGCAACAAACAGCGAGACCCGCTCCACCCCGAGCGTTTCGATGAGTGGCTTGATCACCGTCAGCAACTGAGTCGCGACGCTTCCTGGTAACGGCACCACTCCACCCGATAACACAGGCTCCAGCGCCTCCGGGTTCACTGCCCCAACCACCGGAACCAGGTCAGACTCCGGGCACAGATGCGAGCCGATATCCAGCACGATACAACGCGCATCCTGAGCCCGCTCCACCCAATCCGGCGCTACATCCGACTCGCCGGTGGAGATAACGATCGGGGTTGCATCGAAGCTGTGCAGCTCCAGGTCGGCAATCTCCAACTCCCGACTGCCAAATTCGATGCCTCTGCCCACCTCATCCGGACCACCCAGCAGCACAACACTGCCGCTCAGCCGGGGATGTGCATCGATGGCGGCCAGCAGCGCTTCCGCCACCAACCCGGCCGCCCCCACGATAGCAATATCAACCGATCTCTCCTGCAAACCATCACCTCATAATGAAAAAGAAAACCCCGTTGAATCTATCTCCAACGGGGCTCTGAATAGCGCCCAGCGCCTGGGCCATTGCGTCGATCAATCTTCCAGAAGGATCCGCAGCATGCGTCGCAGCGGCTCCGCAGCACCCCACAACAGCTGGTCGCCGACGGTGAAGGCGTTGAGATATTCACTGCCCAAGTTCATCTTGCGCAGACGCCCCACCGGTACCACGAGGGTCCCGGTAACCTGGGTCGGACTCAGCTCCTGCACGGTAATATCCCGCTGGTTGGGAATCACCTTCACCCAGTCGTTGGCGGAGGCGAGTATCGACTCAATCTCATCCATCGGCACATCCTTGCGCAGCCTCACGGTCAGGGCCTGGCTGTGACAGCGCATGGCACCGATGCGCACACAGGTACCGTCGATAGCTACCGGATTTTCGGAGCGACCGAGGATCTTGTTGGTCTCGGCAAATGCCTTCCACTCCTCCTTGCTCTGGCCGTTCTCCAGCGCCACATCGATCCAGGGGATCAGACTGCCGGCCAGCGGCACACCGAAATTATCGGTGGGAAATGCATCGGCGCGCATGGCCTCGACGACAGTTCGGTCGATATCCAGGATTGCCGAGGCAGGATCGGCCAGCTGCGGAGCTACCGCATCCTCGATGCTGCCCATCTGACTAATCAGCTCGCGCATGTTGCGTGCACCGGCGCCAGAGGCGGCCTGGTAGGTCATCGCAGTGACCCACTCCACCAGATCCTCGCGGAACAGACCGCCCATCGCCATCAGCATCAGGCTGACGGTGCAGTTGCCGCCGATGTAGTCTTTGGCACCCTTCGCCAGGCCGTCTCGGATCACCTTGTCATTGACCGGGTCAAGCACGATGATCGAGTGCTCCTTCATGCGCAGGCTGGAGGCCGCATCAATCCAGTAGCCCTCCCAACCCGCCTCACGCAGCTTGGGGAATACCTCGTTAGTATAACCACCGCCCTGGCAGGTGACGATCACATCCATCGCCTTCAGCTCGTCGATGTCGGTGGCATCCTTCAGCAGGGGGATCTCGCGGCCGATATCCGGACCCGCCTGTCCCACCTGGGAGGTGGTGAAGAAGACCGGCTCATCGATATCGGCAAAATCACCCTCTTCCAGCATGCGGCCCATCAGGACCGAGCCCACCATGCCGCGCCAACCTACAAATCCGACTCGTTTCATCGTCTTGACCTAAGAATTTTTTACCACTAAGAACACGAAGGACACAAAGCACGCCAAAGGCCGATTACCTCTTCGTGGTCTTTGTGCCCTTTGTGGTTAAACCAGTTACAAAACCGCTACTATGGCATCGCCCATGCCTTCGCAGCTGACCTCGGTCATGCCGTCGGACATGATGTCCGGGGTGCGCAGGCCATCATCCAGGACCTTGTTGACCGCCGCCTCGATACGCTCAGCCATCGCCGGTTTGTCCAGACTGTAGCGCAGCATCATCGCTACCGAGAGAATAGTCGCCAGCGGGTTGGCCACGCCCTGCCCGGCGATGTCCGGCGCGGAGCCATGAATCGGCTCGTACATGCCCTTACTATTCTCGTCCAGCGAGGCCGACGGCAGCATGCCGATGGAGCCGGTCAGCATCGCCGCACAATCGGACAGAATATCACCAAACATGTTGGTGGTAACCATCACATCGAACTGCTTGGGCCACTTCACCAGCTGCATCGCAGCATTATCGACGTACATGTGACTCAGCTCCACCTCCGGGTGCTCCTCGGCCACCTTGGTGACAACCTCACGCCACATCTCGGTGCACTCAAGCACATTGGCTTTATCCACCGAGCAGAGCCGCTTGCCGCGCTTCATGGCGATGTCGAAGGCGACGCGGGCGATGCGATCCACCTCGGACTCACTGTAGACCAGGGTGTTGTAGCCTTGACGCTCGCCGTTATCCAGCTCACGCACACCACGCGGCTGGCCGAAGTAGATGCCGCCGGTCAACTCACGCACGATCATGATATCGAGCCCGGAGACCACCTCGGGTTTCAACGTAGAGGCATCCGCCAACTGCGGGTAGAGGATCGCCGGACGCAGATTGGCGAACAGGTTCAGTTCGGAACGCAGTCCCAGCAGTCCCTTCTCCGGGCGGATAGAGATATCCAGCGACTCCCACTTGTGGCCACCCACCGCACCCAGCAGGATCGCATCCGCCTCTTTCGCCAGGTCCAGAGTGGCGTCGGGCAACGGGCCGCCAGTGGCGTCGATAGCCGCACCACCCACCAGTGCCTCGTCCATCTCGATGTCGAGACCCTGCTCATCGCGCAGAGTCGCCAACACCTTGACTGCCTCAGTGACGATCTCGGGGCCAATGCCGTCACCCGGCAGAATCAAAATCTTTTTGCTCATATTCAATCCTAATTACATTTTTTATAACGCAAAGTTCACAGTGAAGCGCAAAGCACGCAATGGCCTTTTTGAATAGTCAGAGCTGAAGCCTCAACTCAAATCTTTGCGAGCTTTGCGTCTTTGCATTGCGATCTTCGCGTTAGAGGAATTTAAAATAACCAGGGCGCTTGCTGGCGGTGACGTTCCTCGTAGGCCTTAATCTCATCCACATGCTGCAGGGTCAGGCCGATATCATCGAGGCCGTTGAGCAGGCAGTGTTTGCGGAACTCGTCGACCTCGAAAGGTATAGCCTTGCCATCCGCCATCTTCAGCTCCTGGGCCCGCAGGTCGACGCTGATCTGCGCCGCCGTCTCACCCTTTGCGGCAGCAAACAGCTCATCCATCGTTTCATCTGACAAAACGATGGGCAGGATGCCGTTCTTGAAGCAATTGTTGAAGAAGATATCAGCAAAGCTCGGGGCGATGATGACGCGGAAGCCGTAATCCTCCAGTGCCCAGGGGGCGTGCTCGCGGGAGGAGCCGCAACCAAAGTTCTTGCGCGCCAGCAGGATGCTCGCCCCCGCATAGCGCGGGTCATTGAGCTCGAACTGCGGATTGAGCGGGCGCTGGCTGCAATCCATGCCCGGCTCACCGTGGTCGAGGTAGCGCCACTCGTCGAACAGATTAGGGCCGAAGCCGGTGCGTTTGATCGACTTCAGAAACTGCTTCGGGATAATCGCATCAGTGTCCACATTGGAACGGTCCATGGGGCAAACAATGCCGGTAAATATTTTGAATTTTTTCATTGCACAATCCTCAATCTGTCCAGCTGAAGCCGGACCTAGATGGGGCTAGAGATCCCGCACATCGATGAAATGGCCAGCGATCGCCGCCGCCGCCGCCATCTCAGGGCTGACCAGGTGGGTGCGCCCGCCCGTGCCCTGACGTCCCTCGAAGTTACGGTTCGAGGTGGAGGCGCAACGCTCGCCCTCCTCCAACCGATCGGCGTTCATCGCCAGGCACATGGAGCAACCCGGCTCGCGCCACTCGAAGCCCGCCTCGATGAATATCTTGTCGAGCCCCTCCGCCTCGGCCTGCTGCTTGACCAGCCCAGAGCCCGGCACCACCAGCGCCAGCTTGACACTGTCGGCCACCTTGCGCCCCTTGGCGATGGCGGCAGCAGCACGCAGATCCTCGATCCGTGAGTTGGTACAGGAGCCGATGAAAGCCTTGTCGATGGCGATCTCTGTGATTGGGGTATCCGCCTCCAACCCCATATACTCCAGCGCCCGACGCATGCCGCCGGCCTTCACCTCGTCCGACTCATCAGCGGGATTGGGCACCCTGGCATTCACCGCCACCACCATCTCCGGCGAGGTGCCCCAAGTCACCTGCGGACGAATCGAGGCCGCATCGATGTGCACCACCTCATCAAACTCGGCACCGTCATCACTGTGCAGGGTCTGCCAATAGGCGACCGCCTTCTCCCAATCATCGCCCTTGGGGGCGTAGGGACGGCCCTTCACGTAGTCGATAGTCTTCTCATCCACCGCCACGAAACCGGCGCGGGCGCCCGCCTCGATCGCCATGTTGCAGACCGTCATGCGGCCTTCCACGGAGAGATCACGGATCGCCTGACCGGAGAACTCGATGGCGTAGCCAGTGCCGCCAGCGGTGCCGATCTCGGCAATGATCGCCAGCACGATATCCTTGGCGGTGACGCTAGCTCCCACCTGGCCATCAACGATTACCAGCATCGATTTCGACTTCTTCTGGATCAGGCACTGGGTGGCGAGCACGTGTTCCACCTCAGAGGTGCCGATACCGTGGGCCAGCGCGCCAAAGGCACCGTGGGTGGAAGTATGGGAGTCGCCACAAACCACGGTCATGCCCGGCAGCGTCGCCCCCTGCTCCGGCCCGACCACATGGACGATACCCTGGCGGATGTCGTCCATCTTGAACTCGGTGATGCCGAACTCGGCGCAGTTCCGGTCCAGCGTCTCCACCTGGGTGCGGGCAACGGCATCCGTAATCCCTTTATGACGATCAGTGGTCGGCACGTTGTGATCTGGCGTGGCCAGATTGGCCTCCACCCGCCAGGGTTTGCGCCCGGCCATGCGCAGACCTTCAAAGGCCTGAGGTGAGGTCACCTCATGCACCAGCTGGCGGTCGATATAGAGTAGTGCGGTGCCATCCTCGTCGTAGCGCACCACATGGGAATCCCAGAGTTTATCGTAGAGTGTCTTTGTGCTCATCGCCTGTTCCTCTTGAGTACGCGTGCCAGATTAGGCCGGGGCATCCTATAATACAAATTCATATTGTTTATTTATTTCATTCCGATTGGGAATAGATTATGGACTTCACTAGTCTACGTGTCTTCACTCAGGTCGCCCATTCCGCCTCCTTCTCCGCAGCAGCGGAACGGCTCTTCCTCACCCAGCCAGCGGTGAGTAAGCGCATCGCCGGGCTGGAGGCAGAGCTGAGCACCCCCCTGTTCGACCGGATCGGCCGCCAGATCCTGCTCACCGAGGCGGGCCGTCGTCTGCTACCGCGGGCCGAACAGGTGCTGGAGGAGCTGGCCGACATCCGCCGCGAACTCTCCCATCTGAGTGATCAGACCAGCGGCACCCTGAGCATGGCCACCAGCCATCACATCGGCCTGCACCGCATGCCGCCGATACTGCGGCGCTATGTCGACCGTTATCCTGACGTGGAGCTGGACATCCGTTTCATGGAGTCGGAAAAGGCCTGCCAGGCGGTGGCCCACGGAGAACTGGAAATGGGCGTGGTTACCCTGCCGCTGGCCCCATTTCCACAGCTGGAGCAGATCCTGCTGTGGAATGACCCCCTCTCCTTCGTCGCAAGCAGGGACCACAACCTGTCAACACAGGGACCACTCTCCCCTGAATCGCTACTCACCCAGCCCGCGGTACTACCAACCAAAGGTACCTATACGCGGACACTGCTTGAACAAATACTGTCGCCTCTTGAACTGGATGTTCAATGCAATATGGCCACGGATTACCTGGAGACCCTCAAGATGATGACCTCTATCGGTCTTGGCTGGAGCCTGCTACCGGCAACCATGCTCGATGACGAACTGGTGGAACTGGAGGTGAAAGGTATATCGCTTACCCGTTCATTGGGTGTCGTCAGCCATTCGGGGCGAACCCTTTCCAACGCAGCCCATGCAATGCTGAATCTGCTGTCTGAGGCGGCGGACGGGGTGACCGAGACAGCCCCTCCCCCGCCAACTCTCTATTATGAATAGGACATGTTAAAATCAGTGATCATTCCTGTGGCTGTCGAGGTCGCTCACGCTGCCACAATGAAGATCTCATCCAACTCTCACACAACCCATTTTTTATCCGCATCTTCTGCTGACGTCAGCTTGACAGCCCCATAACACGGAATCATGATTAAAGCTCTTCCTGGGCATCCAAGGCCTCAGCCATGCAACAATCATTGACCACTGCTCAATACAGCCTGGGCGAGGAGATTGCCCACGCCATCACCCACGGCATCGGCATTCTGTTGAGCATTGGAGGACTGGTAGTATTGATGGCCTTTGCCAGCCTCTACGGCAATGCCTGGCATATCACCAGCTGTGCCATCTACGGTGTCACCCTGATCCTGCTCTATACCTCCTCCACCCTCTACCATGGCATCCCGAATCCGCGGGCAAAACAGATATTGCAGCAGATCGACCATGCCGCAATCTTTCTGCTGATCGCCGGCACCTATACCCCCTTCACCCTAGTGAATCTTCGGGGCGGCTGGGGCTGGACCCTGTTCGGACTGGTTTGGGGAATCGCCATTCTCGGCATCATTCTGGAACTGGCGACTAAGCGCCGATACAAACGGCTCTCCATCGCCCTTTATCTGGGGCTGGGCTGGCTGGTGGTGATCGCCATCAATCCCCTGCTGTCAGCCGTGGATATCGGTGGCTTGATACTGCTGCTCGCAGGTGGACTGAGTTACTCGCTGGGCGTTGTTTTCTATGTCTGGAAGCGGCTGGCCTACCACCATGTAGTCTGGCACCTATTCGTGCTGGCCGGCAGCATTCTGCACTTCTTTGCCGTGCTCTTCTACGTGGTACCCGGCAGCATCTAGTGCACCTGCCTCAATCCGTCTCCCTGTCGATCCAGCGCCAGGCGATCACCACCGCCAGGGCAGCGTAGCCGGCGGCCACCCAGAAGGTGGGACCGGGGCCGATACCGCTCCAGAGGTAACCGCTCAACAGGCTGCCAACCGCACCACCGGCGCCGAAGCTGATGCTGCTGTAGAGGGCCTGGCCGCGCCCCTGGTGTTTGCCGACGAAGTAGTGATGCACCAGGTGGATCGCCGCAGCGTGGAAGGTACCGAAGGTGGCGGCATGCAGTATCTGGGCGAATAGCATGATCCAGAGCTGATCAGGGGCTGCGCCGATCAGCAGCCAGCGCAGCACGGCAATCAGCAGGCTGGCGATCAGCACCTTGCGCGCCCCCCAGCGCTGCAGCAGCCGGTGCATCACCAGAAAGATCAGCACCTCCGCTACCACCCCCAGGGACCACATCTGGCCGACGAAGGTGCTGGAGTAGCCGTGCTCTTCCATATAGATGGAGTAGAAGGCGTAGTAGGCGCTGTGGCTCGCCTGCATCAGAAAGCAGGCGGCCAGGTAGGCGATCACCGTCGGGCGCTTCAGCACCGTGAGGATCGAACCCTGCGCCTCATGGTGGGGTGCCGCACCGCGCTCCGGCACCAGCAGGCTGCTCAGCCAGATGCCCAGATAGAGCAGCAGCACCAGCTGCGGGATCACCTCCACACTCATCCGGTCGAGCAGAAAACCCAGCGCGGAGACCGCCAGGATAAAGCCAATTGAACCCCACAAACGGATCCGTGAATAGTGTTTGATGCGCTCACCCAGATAGCTCATGGTGACCGCCTCGAACTGTGGCAGCGAGGCGTTCCAGAAGAAGCTGAACAGCATCATCACCAGCGCCAGCGTCCAGAAGCCCTCAGCGTAGAAGACCCCGACAAAGATCATCAGCGACAACAGCGAGGCGATCCGCACAATCGGCATACGCTGGCCGGTATGGTCAGCGATCCAGCCCCAGATGTTGGGGGCCACCAGCTTGGAGACCATGATCACCGCCATCAGCTCACCGATCTCTGCCGAAGAGAAGCCGCGATCCTTTAGGTAGACACCCCAGAAGGGCAGCAGCGCCCCGAGCGAGGCAAAATAGAAGAGATAGAAGCCGGAGAGTCGCCAGTAGGGCATCAGGGTTGGGTTACCAATGGGTGCGTGATGGCCCCCGTGGAGAGCAGCGGCTCTCCCAGGGTAGCAGGACTAATCGGTGGCGGCAGGGATCTGCGCCACCCCAGACTCCACATCCATATTTTGCCCGCGGTGACGCAGCATATGGTCCATCAGCACCAGCGCCAGCATCGCCTCGGCGATGGGGGTGGCACGGATGCCGACACAGGGGTCGTGACGCCCCTCGGTCACCACCTCGGCGGTCTCACCCGCGCGGTTTACCGTCTGGCCTGGGATGCGCAGACTGGAGGTGGGTTTGAGGGCGATACTGGCAACGATATCCTGGCCGCTGGAGATCCCACCCAACACACCACCGGCATGGTTGCTGGCAAACCCCTGCGGGGTCATCTCATCGCGGTGTTCGGTACCCTTCTGCTCCACCACTGCAAAACCGTCGCCGACCTCGACCCCCTTCACCGCGTTGATGCTCATCAGAGCGTGAGCGATCTCGGCATCAAGACGGTCAAAGATCGGCTCGCCCAGCCCTGCCGGCACCCCGCTGGCCACCACTGTGATACGTGCACCGACCGAGTTGCCCTCCTTGCGCAGCTCATCCATGTAGAGCTCCAGCTCGGCGATCTTGTCCGGATCGGGACAGAAGAAGGGGTTCTGATGGACCTGATCCCATTCCAGCCGCTCCGCACGGATCGGCCCCAGCTGTGCCATGTAACCGCGGATCTCGATACCGTAACGAACCTTCAGCCACTTCTTGGCGATCGCTCCGGCGGCAACCCGCATCGCAGTCTCCCGCGCCGAGGAACGACCGCCGCCACGGTAGTCGCGAATGCCGTACTTCTGGGTATAGGTGTAATCGGCATGGCCCGGACGAAACAGTGCGGCGATCTCAGAGTAGTCCTTGGACCGCTGGTCGGTATTGTGGATGACCAGGCCGATCGGCGTACCTGTGGTCCGGCCCTCAAACACCCCGGAGAGGATCTGCACCTGATCTGCCTCGCGGCGCTGGGTGGTGTGGCGTGAGGTGCCGGGCTTGCGCCGGTCGAGATCCTGCTGCATATCCGACTCGTTCAGCTCCAGGCCCGGGGGGCAGCCATCCACAATGCAGCCGATGGCGGGGCCGTGGCTCTCGCCAAAGCTGGTGACAGTGAAGAGTTTACCGAATGAGTTGCCAGACATCTGATTAGCGCTCCAGCCAAGCGTTGATGCGTTCCAGGTCCGACTGGCTCAGGGTACCCGACGCCTGCTTCAGCTGCAGGCCGTTGACGATGTAATCGTAGCGGGAGCGGGCGTAGTTGCTTTGGGAGGAGAAGAGGTTGCGCTGCACATTGAGCACGTCGACGATGGTGCGGGTGCCCACCTCGTAGCCTGCCTGGGTCGACTCCAACGCACTCTTGGCGGAGATGGTGGCCGCCTTCAGCGCATTGACCCGGCTAATGGTGGAGAGCACACCGCGGTAAGCGTTGCGCACCTGTTTGTTGACCGCGCGGCGCGACTGGTCGAGCTGCTGCTGAGCGGCGCGATAGTTGGCCTTCGACTGCTCAGTCTGCGAGGTCACCGCACCGCCAGCGTAGACCGGCAGACTTAGCTGCAGGCCAATCTTCGAGGTGTCGGCCTCGGTAGAGCTGTCGTTGCTGGTGCGGAAGATGCTATGGGAACCGACCAGATCGAGGCTCGGGTAGTGGCCCGAGCGGCTGATCTCAATGGTCTTCTTGGTCGCCTCAAGGCCGTTGCGCGCGGCGATGATGGCATAGTTCTGCTGCTGTGCGGTCTTCGACCACTCCTCCAGATCACTGGGCACCGGTGGTTTCAGCTGCAGCTCTTCACCCAGCTTCGCCAGTTGTTCCTTCTCGCCGGGGCCGATGATCTCGAACAGCGCCTCCCAGGCATTGTCCACTTCATTCTCGGCAGCGATCTCGGCAGCGCGCGCCGAGTCGAAGGCGGCCCGGGCCTCATGCACATCGGTAATGGCGATCAGCCCCACGTCGAAGCGTTGCTGCGCCTGCTCCAGCTGACGACCGGTGGCCTCGCGTTCCGCCTCGGCAACCCGCAGCTCATCCTGCGCCGCCAGAATATTGAAATAGGCATTGGAGCTGCGCACCATCAGGTCGATTTCGGCGGCTTTATACTCCGCCTCGGCCTGGGCGATGGTGTTGTCCGCCTGCTCCAGCCGGATCCACTGGTCGCGGTGGTAGATCGACTGAGAGAGACTGAGGTTGAGGCTCCGATCGTTGTAGGTCGAAACGCCTGTACTGCTAAACGGCGAACTCTTTACGTCACTCCGCACCCCGTCGAATTGACCGCCGAGGGCGATACTGGGCAGCAGTTGCGCGCGAGCCTGCACCTTGGTCTCTCTTACTGCATCCAGCTGCGACTTGGCAACCTGCAGGGCGGGGTCATTTTCCTGGGCAAGTTTGTAGACGTCCATGAGATCCTTCGCCTGAACCGACAAGGCGGCTCCAGCCAGAAGGAGAGGAAGAACCAGTCGTACTAACTTCATGTTCTGCTCCACAGATAGCCGGAGTCAGCTCAGCCCCAGCGAGAAAAAGAGGTATTATATGCGATAACGCCCAGCGGAACAGTCGCCATCCCCCGTCTCTGACTGGGTTATTCACCTTTGCTGGTAGGATCTGCCTTCAGCAGCAGCTGCGGGTCGAGACGCTTCTCGAACAGGTTCAATCCCCAATGAAGATGCGGCCCAGTCGCTCTTCCAGTCATGCCCACTTCACCGATCACCTCACCCTGGCGCACCCGCTGGCCCTGCTCTACCAGCAGCCGACTCAAATGGAGATAGGAGGTCGTCAGACCGTGGCCATGATCGAGCAATAGAGTGCCGCCAGAGTAGAACATGTCGGGATGGGCCAGGGTGATGACGCCATCAGCGGGGGCCACCACCGGCGCCCCTTCCGAGGCTGCCAAATCGAGACCAGAATGGGGCCGTTTTGGCTTACCATTGAGGATACGCTGGCTGCCGTAGACACCGGAGATGCGCCCCTTCACCGGCAAGATAAAACCCTTGAGAAAGTCAGTACGTGGCTCGTCGAGCTTTCTGGCTGCCTTGATCTGCGCGGTCTCTTTGCGAATCCGCTCCCAGTCCCGCTTCGGCGGGGTCACCTTACTCTGTGGTAGGCCATCGATGCGCTGGATTTTATAGCTGCGCTTGCCGATGCTGATCAGCTCTTTGTGCTCACTGCCATCGGGGGCGATCAGCCGGATCTCACTCTGCAGGGGGTTTTCGCGACTAAAGCCAATGATGAAGATCCCCTCCTCGGAAACCCGCACCGGCTTGCCGTCCACCCGCACCTGGGTACCGGGCTCTACCTGCGCAATCGCCAGCCCACCTTGCAGCAGGTCGCCCTGCAGGCTTAGTGCAGCAACACTGCCTGGCAGCAGAGCCAGCACCATCAGCCAAACTAACACCACGCTGCGCAAGGGAAAAATCGCCACCCAAACTGCCATCGCAACACCTCATCCGTCCAACACCAGACTGGGCAACCTAGCACAGCACACCAGACCATCCAATCAATTCGCATCAGGCGTTGACAAGGATAAAATCAGGTTGTAAAGTTCGCGCTCTCCAAACGGCTGTAGCCGTTAAAACCAGCTCTCGCCGAGGTGGTGAAATTGGTAGACACGCTAGCTTCAGGTGCTAGTGGGGGAAACCCCGTGGAGGTTCAAGTCCTCTCCTCGGCACCATATATAGATCGAGGAGTTACGAGAAATCGGACTCCTTTTTTTATTTCTCGCAAGTTTCTTTTTTACCTCGCACTTACCTCGCGTCTAGACTAGGTTTGAGAGCCAGCCTGACACTAGCACAGCGTAAACCATGCCCTTTGCAGCTCTGGAGGCGCTCCACTGTAAGACTGATAACGGCGACCCACACCTAACTACTCCGAAACAGGGGCTCCGTTTCGCTCACCCCTTTGCGGTAGCGAAAAACGGCGATTTCGGGCTTAAGGAAAGCCTGCCGAAAGTGGCTTTGAAAGTTGCTCCAAGATCAAGCCAGCTTTATCGATCATCTGTGCCTTTCTTAGGTTTTGCCATTTCAAATGACAGAAGCCCTTATTCGTTTTTCAGAACATTCATTCCTTTTGTAGCTTGCCCATACTATATAGAAAACTTTTCAGCCGTAGTCCGGCAATAAAGACTTGAAGGCCCTCGAGAGGTCAGCGCTCTTACAGCCCTATTAAGTGATTGACTTCGAAAATATGTTTTATAAACAGAAAAAGTCAGTTTCGACTTCACCGGCCTCAACTTCCTTAGTTGGCCAATTAACCCAAGGACAGGTTCGCGATCTATCGTAGTAATGGCTCCCCCCCCCATAACATGTCGCCAAAATAAAAATGAGATTGAAATCAGTGACCATATTCAATGGCGTGATAAGTCCTTTAAGGCGAGTCCAGCTAAAATATGAGTATCGACTGTTCTAAAGCCGCTTTCGTCAGTTGAGCCGTGCCCTTCTATATGACCCCACGGAATTAAGCCATGTTCAGTAGCCTCGCCCAGAAGAACTGAGATACAAGACTCCATATCATCAGCTGAGTCCACGCGAAAATAGCGCACGTCAAGGCCATGAGCGATGTACTCTGCAATATCCATAAGGTCTTCACGGAGATGGCGCGCTGTGTTCAGCTCACCTTCTGATATAGCATCGAAAATTGCTACGCTGTTGAATTTTGCATCGCTCACTGATCTGGCTGATAGTGTCTGCTGAAAAGAAATAATCGGAATCTTTGGGGTTGCTCAGAGCTTCCTTAGCAAGTAGCTTAACGAGCACCCCTGGAGGGGCCGGAAAACCTTTCCGCTGGTTACTCCCCTCACCCGCAACTATTTTTCAACTCCCGCAGGATCCGCTGACACTGCCGCAGGCCGAGATCCACCTGATAGTGTTTCTGAAGATGCTGTTGTAGCAACTTGCCACTCCAGCGGGACACCGAATAACCCAAGCACTCGGGTGTCGCCGCGATCTCTCGTAGCAGGAACTGGAACTGATCCGCATCCAGGCTGGCCAAGCGCCCAGACTTGTCGTCATCTTTCAGGCCCAGCGGGCCAAATTCATAATAGCTGTCGACCCAGCGCTCCACCGAACGGGAGCTTTCACCAAACCAGTTGGCCACGCTGCTGCACTCCTGACCTGCACTGACCAGCAATACGCAATGCAAACGATGTAGATAGCGCTTCTCAGCCGCGTGGTGGATCTCCCCTTTGAGAGCTTCCTTCAGAACTCCCAAGTCCACATCCGTCAGTTGCCTTGCCATGCCTCCCCCTCCAAAGGACGCGCCTAGCATCGACCTGTTTATTGTTACCCCAGCCAATTGGATTTTATTGGTCGAGCAGGACCTAACCCCATAACAGCTAGAATCTATGCCTTCTAATTATTTAGGCAGGAAAATCCAACAAGGACCTCTACTCCTTGGCAAGAATGACACACCATTGATCTCAGTCAATCGCAAACCCATTTTTGGCGAACTGCCCATGCGAATTTCGTTAAAGAGGGTGCACCACGACATTAGAAATGTAGATCCACCTCAAGGTGGATCTACCTATTCGATATCCTCCCTTCCGTTTAGGGCGGAATAGCTCCTTTCCACAGGGTAATCGATTAGATCTACTTGGAATTGACATTGTTCGCCCAATGACACAAGATAGTGACTAATTACTATCTTGTGGAGATAACATGCCCTCAAACAGCAAACATCTGCCTGCAAATAAACGTCGCGCAGTTACTGTTGAAGCCGTGGTTGACCTCGCCGCGGAACAAAACCCAAGCGACATCACCACTGCAGCCATTGCCAGATACATGAACGTGACCCAGGGGGCGCTGTTCCGTCATTTTCCAAATAAAGAGGCCATCTGGCAGGCGGTGATGGAATGGGTCGCGGAACGCCTGCTGGCGCGAGTAGACGCGGCGGCAAAGGCTGCAACAACTCCAGTTACAGCACTGGAAGCGGTATTTATGACCCATATTGATTTTGTCTCTGCCCATCCAGGTGTGCCACGTATGTTGTTTGGTGAATTACAGCGTGCTGAGGATACAGCAGCCAAGCGCATGGCGCGCACCCTGATCCGGAAATACAGTGAGCGTGTGGCAGTATTGATAGAGAAAGGTAAGGCCGAAGGTGAAATTGATCCGGCTGTTGATACTGTGGCTGCGGGTACCTTGTTCATAGGCACCATTCAAGGTCTGGTTATGCAGTCATTACTGGCTGGGGATACTGGAAATATGCAAGACAAGGTGCCCGGGGTTTTTGCGATCTATCGCCGTGGAATTGAGCGGAACTTATGAAAAAATTCTTTCAAAAACCGTTTATTCTACCATTGATTGTTATTGCAGCCCTGGCCTTGGTGATTTTCAAAGTAAAATCCAGGCCACCTATCGAACATGAGGAACTGCAATTCCCCACCAAAACAGTGGAAGTCATTACAGCTAAGAAGATCCCTTTCCGCAGTCGTGCCATTGCTTATGGATATGTAGAGCCTGCCGTTTTGTTGAAAGCTAAGACGGAAGTTGCTGGCAAGATCAGTTATATCCACCCATCCTTGAAAAAAGGCGCCAGCCTGGCAAAAGGTACCGTGGTTCTACGCATTGAACCAACCACCTATGAGTTTTCCCTTGATAAAAGTAAGGCAGGACTAGCAGGCAGCCAATTTTCCTTAAAACAATTGGAAGTTGAAGAAAAAACCACCCAGCGCTCTCTCAAAATTGCCAAAAAAAACCTACAGACCGGCCAAAAAGAATTAGATCGCTTGCTTAGTATCTGGGAGAAACGTTTAATTTCTCGTTCAGCCGTTGATGCAGAAGAACAGAAGATTTTACAACTACGCCAGCAGGTCGAAGATTTACAGGGAAAACTGGCAAGCTTCAGCAGTCGTAAATCCGCAACCCAGGCGCAAATCAAACAATCCAAAACCCAGCTTGCTCAAAGTAAAGATACTCTGTGGCGCACCGAAATTCGTCTGCCTTTTGATGCTCGTATCGGCAAGGTTTCAGTAGAAAAAGGTGAGTATACTGCCGTTGGCAGCGTGTTGTTTGAAGCATTGGGCACACAGGCCGTTGAAATCAATGCCCAACTACCCGTGCGTCAGTTTTACCCACTGCTAATGGGGCTTGGCAAACACAGTTTGAATTTGCAAAACCCGGAAGACTTGCAGTCTGCATTCTCGAAAATTCAGCTGGAGGCGAACGTTAGCCTGGTCGGATACAAAGGGAATATTGCAAGATGGCGAGGTGAATTACTGCGAATAGGCGAGTCTATTGATCCTGACCGGGATACGATTGACTTAGTCGTTGCTGTCAACAATCCCTATGAAGACGTCATTCCTGGCAAGCGTCCACCCTTGCTACAAGGCATGTATGCAGCCGTCGAATTTTTCACGCCCCCACATGAGATGCTGATTTTACCAAGAAAGGCCATCCACCAGGGACGCGTCTATGTCGCCAAAGCAAATAATCGGTTAGAAATTCGCCCGGTGAACATTCTTCACAAACAAGGACAACTAGTGATTGTCGACAATGGGATCAAAGAGGGTGAAAAAATTATTATTACCGATGTCATTCCTGTGATTGAAGGTTTGCCTCTCAAACCTGTTCTGGCAGACGAGTATGAAAAGCAGCTAGCCAAAGACGCTATTGGTGAAGAATACATGAAGCTAAACGATATTAATGAAAATAAAGTTATCGGCAGTGGCAGCCTTACTTCACCTCATTATTTGACTGAAGGTGATGCGGAATGATTCGTTATTTTGCGGCACATCCCACCATCAGTAATATATTGATGATGGTAATAATCGCCATTGGTTTTTATTCACTAAATGGGCTAAATAAAGAATCGTTTCCATTACTTAAGCCCAGCAAGGTACAGGTCACGGTTGCCTATCCTGGAGCAAGTCCATCCGATATTGAAGATGGCATATGCATCCCACTGGAAGATGCCACAGATGGTATCAGCTTTTTAAAAGAGCAGGAATGTGATGCCCGTGACAATATCGCCATTTTTACATTGGAAATGCAGGAAGCGGGAAATATACGTGAGTTTACTGATGATATTAAAACTGAAATTGATGCAATCCAGAACTTCCCGGAGAATATCGAAGACCCTGTGATCAAACAGTTGGGGAGAATTAACCCGGTTGCTAATATTGCCATCACCTCAGATAAATTAACACCCACCGAATTAAAAGAACTGGCAGAGTATTACCGTGATCGTCTGATTGCCATGCCCCAAGTCCCGATCGTGAGCATGGACGGTTTCTCCACGCATCAATTGCAAGTATTAATCCGCCCTGATACTCAGCAAAAATACAATCTTAGTGTCCAGGATATTGCCAACTTAATTGCAGCTCAGGCGTTAGAATTACCCGTAGGAAAATTGGAAGCGACGGAAACCTCCTATCAGATTCGTTTTGATAATGCCAGAAAGACAGCTAATGAACTCGCAAATCTCATTATTATCAATACACCAGAAGGTGGTGAAATAAAACTGGGCGATATTGCCAAAATTGAGGATAAATTTGAAAAGCCTGAAGAACGCATCGAGCTAAACGGCAAACTGGCTGCACTACTTAAAATCAGCAAAAACACCATTGACGACACACTAAAAGTTGCTGATGCACTGATTGAGTTTGTTGAAAAAGAAAACAAAATTCTGCCTGAAGGAACACAGCTGACCATTGTCAACGATAGCTCCACATCAGTGCGCGACCGGTTACAATTGTTATTAACAAATGGTTGGCAGGGTCTGATCCTGGCAACTTTTATGCTGCTCCTGTTTTTTTCATGGCGTTACACTTTTTGGATTGCTCTGGGCTTACCTATTTCATTTTTGGGTGGTCTTGCCATGATGGTCGTCTTTGGCGTGAGTATCAACATGATCTCAATGGTCGCCTTGCTTATGGCGATAGGCATTTTAATGGATGACGCCATAGTACTGTCTGAAAATATTGATCATGAATACCGCAAAGGAAAATCGCCACTGGATGCCGCTATTGATGGCACCAAAAAGGTTTTTCGCGGCGTCTTTTCTTCCTATCTTACATCCGCCTTTTTATTTGGCAGCTTGTTGATGATGAAAGGCGATCTGGGGCAGATATTGGGTGTCCTGCCTGTGGTTTTACTGTCAGTGCTTACCATCAGTTTAATTGAAGCATTTCTGGTGTTGCCACACCACCTGAAGCACTCGCTGGAACATGCGCACCACAAAGCACCGCCAAGATGGCGACAGAAATTTGAAATCCTGTTCGATCAATTTCGCCATGGAGTTGGCCGTGCTGCCCAACTCGCCATGCAGTTCCGCTACATCACTGTCGGCATAGCTCTGGCTATGTTGATTTTTTCTGTCGGCTTGGTTGCAACTGGAACAGTTAAATTTAAGGCATTCCCTGATCTGGAAGGAAACAATCTGGAAGCCAGAATTCTACTGCCGCAAGGCACACCATTGGCAGAAACCGAAAGGGTGGTGCATACACTGCTCAATGCCTTAGATGAAACCAATAAAACCCTTAGCCAAAATGAAGCAGAAGAGCTGGTTAAAAATGTGCAGCTTTCATACGGCGAACATGGCGATGTCCCAGAAAATGGATCACATCTGGCAACCCTCAGTATCGATTTGCTTAACACTGAAGAACGCAATACTAAAATTCTTGAGTTAATTCAGCTTTGGAAACAAAAAACCGGGGCACTACCCGACGTGCTAAGTATTCAATACAAAGAACCCAAGGTAGGCCCAGCGGGACGTGCCATTCACATTCGCCTGAGTGGACAAGACATGGATGAATTGTCAAGGGCATCATGGGAAGTGCAAAACTGGCTCAGAGGTTATAATGGCGTAAACAATTTGCTGGATGACCTTCGCCCAGGCAAGCCGCAGTACAGTATCAAACTCAAACCCGGTGCATTAGCCGCAGGCATTGATTCCCGTAGTATTGCCTTGCAACTGCGGTCGGCTTATCTGGAAGTTAAAATCAGTGAGATTTACAAGGGACGTGAAGCCTATGAAATTGTTGCCAAACTGGACAACCAGCAAGGTCATGAGTTACTCGATTTTGATAATTTCACCGTATTTTCAAAAACTGGAAAGGAAATTCCCTTAGGCAGTGTCGCCACCATCACTGAGGAACGTGAATTTTCTCGAATCGGGCATATCAACCACCAGCGCACAGTCAATATATATGGCGATGTGGATGCAGACATCGCCAATACCTCGGAAGTCATCGCAAGCTTACAAAAAAACTTTTTAGGCACATTGCAAGAGCGCTATCCTGAAATTACTTTTAAACTTAAAGGTGAAGTCGAGAACGGCACTGAAACCAAACTATCTATACTCTCAGGCTTCGGGCTGGGTGCATTTGGGGTATTCCTTTTACTTAGCCTGCAATTTCGAAATTACCGCGAACCATTAATCGTCATGATTAATATTCCTCTTGCCCTCATCGGTGCAATCTGGGGGCATCTGATTATGGGGTTGGATTTCACCCTGCCGAGTATGATTGGCTTCGTTTCTCTGGCGGGTATAGTTGTGAATGATTCGATCCTGCTGGTCGAATTTGTGAAATATCGAGTAGAAGAAGGCATGCTCTTTCACGATGCTGCCAGGCAAGCGGTATATGATCGCTTTCGAGCCATTTTCCTCACCTCTGTCACCACCATTGCTGGCATGACACCCTTGCTATTTGAAACCAGTACACAAGCATTAATTCTGGTCCCTTTGGTAACCAGTATTGTGTTTGGCATGTTGACATCTACTGTATTGATCATGTTGGTACTGCCTGCCATGTATGCAATTATGGAAGATGTTGGTTTTGTAAAATTAACAGGGGAGCCAGAGCGGTCAGCGGCATAGCTAATGGAGAAGCAAAGGGCGCCTCTAATTAATGTATGACTAGAGAGCTTCTGATCAAGTCATGGACTCATATCTTGTACCCAGAATATCGACTTCGTCCAGACTTAATCAAAGACTCTCTAGCTCCCATGCGTGAATAAAGATCGATAACTGCTCAGCCAGAATCGTTCGGGGTACCCTAAAGCTCGCGTAAATTCCATATTACCCAGGCGCACATGCTTCGGTGATAGGCAACAAAAACATAAAAGCATCATAGAAAACCGGATAATATTAGACATGAGAACTGCCTACATAATAAGAACGATCCTGCTTGCTGGATTTGCCATTATAGTTGCCAGTAGTCAGGCGCTTGCCGAGACTGCGCCTGATTCCAACGAGCCTCTGGCTTTGAGAAAAATCATGCAAGACTTGGGTAAGAACATGCAGGCCATCACCGATGGCATTTCTCGTGAGGACTGGGAACTTGTCGAAAAAGCCGCGTCACAGGTAGCTGATCATCCACAACCACCATTCGGCGAGAAAGTACGCATCCTGGGCTTTGTGGGTACCAATGTAAGCAAGTTCAAGGGCTATGATGGTGAAACCCATGACGCTGCACATATATTGGGTGAAGTTGCAGCAGAAAAAAACGGCTACGGCGTGGTCTCGGCCTTCTCAGCGCTGCAAAATACCTGCCTGGCCTGTCACCAGAGTTTCCGCAAATCATTCCAGGAACACTTCTATGGTCAGCGCTGAAGTGATCCCTAGTTGTGGTCTCACGAGATCTATCCTGCAAACTGTTTCGTAAAGGATGAGGAAGATCTTCTCCTTTAATCGGGCACTATGAAGGGACTAGACCATGCAGTACACACAACCTTACCAACAGACAATGTCAGTTCGGTGTCGCCTACCCGACAGGGGCTATGAATACCCAACATCTTGGCATATAGATTTTGTCTCTCATGGCCAATAACGCTAACTTATCCACTCAACCAAGGGAAGAGCCTTGTGATTAAGCCGGCCAACGTGGATACATAACGCGGCAGCCCATTATCGCGTTGGGCAATTAAGGCATCACCATAGAATAAGCCGTGCAAGGCAACGGAGAATTAAGTTTAAATCGGGTAGAGTCGGAACAGTTTGGAGTCCAAACTATTCGGCATCATGGCGGATAGGTGGTTAATTGGATCGGTCACTGTCGAAAGATCATCTCGCCTTACAAGGCTCAGGCAGGATGCGGCTTCGTTGTTAGTGCAGAAATTATCTGCTAGGGCATGCCGGGAGATAATAGATTTTTGGGTGTGAATAATGGTGCGGGCAGCAAGGAAAGCAGTTCAAGCTTCCCACCGCAGAAACGCTACGTCCTCAGAGCGGTGCAGCATTGTGAATCAAAGACACAGGCCAGCATAGAATTATGCCCAACAATGGGGCTCAGTGGTGTCAAAAAGCTCCGCTCGTGCCTCGCTCCACTTTTTGACACCACTGAGCCCAAGCGATTGCAATCCAAACTACAGAACGCAAGGTCATGGCGGCTACAGTGCGCTGTTCATATTCACCACCATAAAAGATATGAATTCCAAAGGCGCCAAAGACCAATAGTGTCAATGTAGCTATGATAATTGCCGCCGCCGGAGCCCAAGCTTTTTCCAGCCAAATACCAATTCCGGTAGCTACATAGAAAAAACCTGCAGAAAAGTTGAACCAAAGTACAAAATCGACATAGTTTCCTGCGGCGCGTCTGGCTTCTCCATCAATAAAGAGCACGCTGCCGCCTGATTTAATGGTCATCACGCCAAAGGCCACTGCGATGATGGCGGCAATCCAGACCCATGCGGGCCGTTTTTTAGTAATCATTACGATGTTCCTTGATCCAAGGTGAAACCAATATTTATGTAATGGGTAATCTGCCATATCTCCTTATCGGAGAGCCGCTCCCCAAATGCAGGCATGGCGGTGCCAAACGGTTTGCCGCCTTCCGACAAGGTCCAAAAGAAGAAGGCGTCCGTGCCTACCGGTAATCTACGGGTAAACGCAAGATTGGCCGGACGGGGGACCAACTGCTTGCCTGCCAGGCCATCCCCTCCACCAGATGCGCCATGACACACCTGGCATTGCATTTGATACAATTTTTTTCCATCCGAAATATTCTCTGTAGACGCGGGCAATGGGTTTATCAAATCAGCATACTGATTCGGTATATTTCCCCGCATATATTGTGTGTAGCGGCCGACAAAGATGGAATTAGAGTCATTAATTCCAATATGCTGGCAACCGATAATGGCCATGGCCGGCAGAAGTAATGAGAGCGTATATGGTACGCGTAGTGACAGCATTGATCTTGTCCTAGAAAGAGCAGTTAGGCACACACATGGTGCGGACTCTTGATTTACCTGGCTATACAACAAAAATTCTCGTCACTAATAAGGTGCCAGCCCCAGTGTTTGTGAATGCAACTCCAGCATCTTTCCGGCAGTAAGGGAGGAATAATCATTAGCTATAGCCATGCTGATTGGTCCTGCTGCCAGGACATACTCCAGGCTAATACGTGTAAATTTTTCATATCTAATTCTTCCTCTTGTGGTTTTTTTGAATAGTTTGATGCGCGTGTAGCGCGTCTAAACAATCTACACTAGGCTACGTCAATGATATCTACTTGTCCGGTGCCTCCAGTCTTTAGGCTTCAAACACTTATAAGCGCAGCCTCTCTTCCTTGAGTGCCTCAACAACCTTATCCTTCAGTCGAGCGGTCTGTGCATCCGCTATCGATGGCTCCTCATGATCGGTGCTGTTGAGTTGACCCAAGTATTGCTCGATGCTCGCTTCGATCTGCTCCATCCACCACTTCATCTTGGCCGGAGTGAAGTTCTTGGTCCAATCTGGCCAGTTGGTCCCTGGCTGCATCAATGGCGGGATGTTCCCCGCCGAATACCTGCTGCAGGAGTGCCAGCATTTGCTCGAACTGTGCCCTTGCATCATCGAGGCGTTCTTGTGCTACGTAGAGTTCACCTAGCCCCTTCAGACTGACTGCAAGGTTCAGGCGCCGATCCCCGGAGTCGGTCTTCCATATGGCGATCGCCTGCTGATACAGGCTCTCTGCCGGCGCAAGACGTTGCTGGCTGCGGTAAAAATCCGCCAGCCTATGCATTGCCCAAGCAGCATGGGGGTGGTCCTCACCTGAGGCCGTTTGCAGGATGTGCAAAGAGCGCGTCAACAGCCCCTCCACCTCATGCGGCTGATCAAGATGCATTTTCAGGCTCGCGATCTTACCGAGACTGATCGCCACCCACGGGTGCATCTCCCCCAATGCCTGCTCCCTGAGTGCCAATCCCTGGCGCAACAGAAACTCGGCCTCTTCCATTCGGGATTGTTTGATATAGATGACCGCAAGGTTATCGAGCAAAGCGGCCATTCTGTGGTCCACGCCCTGCAAGCTAGCATTGGCAATCTTCAGCACCATTACCTGGTATGTTTCGGCCTCGCGGTATTTGCCCAGTGCAAAGGCCAGCCGGGATGCTAGCTGGAGATAGTCCAGGTTTGACGGGTGCAGCTGCACGGCCTCCTGCAGGTAGGTGTATGCGGCGTTGAGGTCTTTTCTTGACACGGCCAAGATACTTTGTCGATAGGCGGAGTTTGCTGCATCGAGCCTGCTTTTAATCTTGACCTTCTGTAGTTGGGCCTCGGTCGGCACGGACAGGGCCGGTTCAGATAACAGGTGTTGTTGCTGCCCATCCCGTCCAGAATCTGTCTGAATGGCCGCAATGATGGAAAAGTGCTCCGCCGCAGACACGGCCTGACTGTTCCCGGCTATCAGTAGCCAGGCTAGTAACAGTGTGATGTAACCTTTTAAAATATTGGCATTCATATTCTTTGGTAATCCCCTTAAACCATCAGCAATGACCGGTGATGTCTCGCACGCCGGATTCCGGGACCAAAAGCTACAGGAAAACTGTTTCCATAGTATTTCCACACCCGGGCAATGTGTTTCGCATCTATTTCAGCGGGCGAACCCAGAACAGGCTCTTTTAGAAGGCTTGCCGCCGAGGTACCGAAAAACACCAGCATACTCATCGTCGATGACGACCCAGGCCTGCGGGAGCTGCTAGAGCGATATCTGGGCGAGCAGAGCTTTTCGACCGGCGTGGTCACGGACGACGATGCCATGGAATGTTATCTGGCTGCACAACCGGCGGGCCTGAACACCCTCGACCGCATATTGCCTGCCGATGACGGATTGACGCTCGCCAAGCGACTGCGCGCATCCACCGATATCCCGGCCATCATGCTCTCTGACCAGGGTGAGGATGTCGATCGCATCATTGACCTAGAGGTGGGCAACGACGACTATCTGGCGAAGCCGTTCAATCCCAGGGAACTGCTTGCCCGTCTACGCGCCCTGTTACGGCGCCTGCCTGCCGGCTGGCAGGCAGGCAGGGGGAGGGAAGGTTTAAAAATTCCAGCGGTAACCAGCCAGCAGAAAGTAGTCGATGCTCGTATCGATGGTCGTAGAACTCTCCTGCCGATTCCAGCTCGCTCCCAGCTCCATCTCCAGCAGCAGATCACGCTTGACCCGATAGTCGGCTTGCAGGCGTCCACCCGCGCTGAGGCGGGTGGTGCCGTCATCACTATCCCGATAGGCCAGAGACAGGCGTGGATTGACTCGCCATAGCGATGTCACCGGGTAACGGCTGTTGGCGGTCAGTGAGTAGGTATTGGCACTATTGGCATCGATATAGCGCAGATTGAGGATACCGATGTCTCCATTCTTCAACAGGTTGTTCTTCAGCACCTGAAAAGTATAGTAGAACTCATTACCGGTCGCCGCTGTAGCATCGACCCCACCGGAAGCGGATGTGCCTGAAGTATTAGCGACGGTCAGATCACCGCTCAGCTGGAAATCCCTGGCCAGGAAATGGGTGCCGCCAAGGGAGACCACTGTACTGTTTGCGGTTCGATCAAGCGCCAGCTGATAGATCTCGTCGTCAGTGAAAGAGAGTGAAAGTTCCTTGATGGAGGAGACGCCTTCCTGACCCTGAAGCGCATTGGAGGTGGTAATGATAGGGCTGGAGCGGTAATCAAGGTTGATATAGGCCTTGGTATCGTCAGTAAGACTCCAGTTCGACTGAAACAGAAACATCGCCAGTTCATTGTGAAATATGTCGTAGTCGAATTGACCAAAAACTGACAAATTCTCATCAAAATATCTGACTTCAGTGCCAATCGCCCGCCGATCCACCAGATGATCCGTTCGCTGCTCGATAGCAAACAAGATTACATCCACATCATCAATCAGCGCATCCATCTCCATATTGGCGCCATAGAACCACTTATCCTGGCGGATGAAGACATCTTTTGATGAATCGACGGGAAAGCCCGTGTAGATATTAAAGCGTGTATCCTCATTAAATTGATAGCCAAAAACACCACCATCAAATCGGCTCAGGATGCCGCTTGACCTGAAGCGCTGCCGACCAACACGGCCAAGCAGGCCCTGACTCTGACGGTCCAGCTCGATGAAGGCCTCAGTCAGGGATTTCTGGTCTCCTGATCCACCAGTCAGCAGATCAACATCATAGCCGCCGCTGAACTGAAAACGCAGATCATAATCCTGGCTGCGGCGTCTGGCAGAGATGTCGAGACTAGTGGCAATCTCCGAACGGTTGACGCTCTCCATCTCATCCTCGAAATTAACATCGGTATCGATAAAGTTGCTCTGACTGGCATCACGCTGATAGGACTGCGAGAGACTACCGTAGACTTCCCACTCTGCCTCCCGCTCCTGCCCGGGCTGGGTAGTAATGCGACTCTCCCGCAACTTTTCCTTGGGGGTCTGGGCCGCAGAGATCAGGCCAACCAGGCGTTGATTAACTCGCTTGGCATCCTCACCCTCAGGATAGAGTTCGAGGTAGCGCCGGTATTCCGCCTTGGCATGAGCAACCTGATCATTCCGTTCCCGCGCCAGCCCCAACAACTCCAGCGCCTCCTTGGAGTAGGCATGCGTCTTCTCTTCGAGAATCGCGGTCAGCATGCGTATCGCTTTAGGATAATCCTGCGCGGTCATGATTTCCCGTGCCTTCTCCATCATCTTGGTCAGGCGAACCGGTGCATCCAATCGGACTTTATCCCGTTTCGGGAGCAATACAGGAGGCTGCAATGTTTCAATCGTTGCATCTACACCCGTCTCTGCCTGTAATCGATCTTTCTCTTCAGTAGAAGCAAGATCTATCCAGCTATCCGAATAAAAATGTCTGACTTCCCTGTTCGCAATCTTTGCTGCTTCTTTGCTTGAAAAAAAGCCCATGCGCAGGCGATACCATGCCACACCCTCGACTTCAGCCTTAACGGCATAGAGCTTTCTCCCTTTTGGAACCGGAACAGGAGCCACCTTGGAAAAGTCAATCGGGACTCTTTGTGACAGTAGATTCAACACATAATCTCCTGTTACCACCCCTTCCGTTTCAACTACGGCTTGCTCCTTATCCTTTGAGGGCACAGGTAATTTGGTTTGCGGGACATCAATCAGTTCAGCCGGCTCGAGAAGTTTGATCTGCTGAACCTTCTTTTGCTTCTTCAGTATCAAAGAGAGACTGAAAAAACCCTTTCCCTGCTCGATCTCATATTTACTAATCGGGGTTGCAAAAGAGAGCGAAAGCGTGGAATTGCCGATCAGACTTCCATTAAACACCACCCTTTCAAGTGGCACTTCAGCCGTAGCTCTCCAAGAGAACGTTTCATCACCTGTAAGAAACTCACTCTCCGTACCCGGCGTAACAACCGGCTTAATCCGAATGCTTATCTCATTCTGCTTGGCATTGATCAGATGACTGACAATCCGCATCGGCACATTAAAAAATATCGAGATACGATTCTCTTCCACACCAATCTTCGTCTCGATCCGGTCCATGATCTTCGAGCCAGCAAAGGTCTTCCCTGCTCCCATTGCAAGTAACACAAAGAAAAGGACAAAACGCCCCATCTGCATAGGTTTATTCATCTCCAACCCTGTTATTCCTGTTTTAATTATTGAAGAGGATTGCAGCAGTTTCCCTACAAACAACCTGCTGCAATCTCACTGCTTGAAGCGCCTCAATCCCAATCACGGTCCGAGACCCGGTGCTCCCGGCTTCGGCTCTTACTGATCTTTGTCATCGAACTATCACTATAGACATGACAGGCACCACTGCAGTCGCGCAGTTCACTGACTGAGTACCTGGTATTGCCATATTTCTTATGTGGCCCCGACTCATAGTCTCTGGCATGGCAGGCGGCGCAGTCTGGCACATAGCCGGCGTTGCTCCAGGTCACTATCTGGCTGTTGCCACCATGACAACTCGTACAACTCAGGCTTCCCCGATGGTCACCAGGATAACTGGCTGAGAGATGACTGTAGCTGAGTGTCGGTTGCCAGGCAGATGTACGGTGGCAACTGTCACATTGCTGAGTGGTAACAAAATGTCCGGATGGTTTGCCTTGTGCCGTTGATCCGTTATGACAATTGGAACAGGAGCCGCTCGCGCCACTGTGATCGAAGCGTACTGAACTCCAATTGCTTTGAGAGAGATGGCAGGCATCGCACTCTGCTGTGGTTTGAATATGGCTGCTGTGCTTGCCAGTGGCGGTCGTTCCATTGTGACAGCTGGAACAGCTTCCAGTGGCAGCAGCGTGATCAAACCGCACAGAATTCCAGTTGGACTGGGAGACATGGCAGGTTTCGCACCCTGCGCTGGTCTGGATGTGGCCAGCGTGTTTTCCACTCGCGGTGGTTCCATTATGGCAGCTGGCACAGGAACCGCTGACCGCAGAATGATCGAAACGGGTAGCGTTCCAGGTCGTCTGAGAGATATGGCAGCTATCACACTGCGCAGAGGTCTGAATATGCCCAGCATGTTTGCCAGTCGCTGTTGTGCCGTTGTGGCAACTAGAGCAAGAACCGGTGACTCCAGAGTGATCAAAGCGGGTCGCACTCCAGCTACTCTGGGAAACATGGCAGGTATCACAGGCCGCCGATGTCTGAACATGCCCCGACGGTTTGCCTGTCGCCGTTGCTCCATTATGGCAACTGGCGCAGCTGCCACTAACCCCACTGTGATCAAAACGAACCGCACCCCAGGTTGTCTGTGAGGTATGGCAACTATCACACTCAGCGGAGGTCTGAATATGCCCCGCACGTTTACCTATCGCCGTCCGGCCATTGTGGCAGCTGCTACATGTACCATTTACAGCTGAGTGGTCAAAGCGGGTAGTTTTCCAGTTGGTTTGAGAAACGTGGCAAGTATCGCACTCTGCAACTGTCTTCAGATGATCAACATTCTTGCCCGTAGCCCTGCTGCCATTGTGGCAACTGGAACAACTACCCGATATTGCATCGTGATCAAACCGCACATTGTTCCATACTCTGGTGGAAATATGGCAGCTATCGCACTGTGCAGTGGTCGCCACATGAGTGGCCGATTTCCCAGTTGCAGTAGAACCATTATGGCAACTGCTGCAAGTTCCGGTGACTCCCTCATGGCCAAAAGAGCCAACTTGCCAGGAGACCGTATTGTGGCAACTATCACAAGCGGCGGTAGTTTGGATATGGCTAGCATGTTTACCTGTCGCTGTCGTGCTGTTATGGCAGCTGGCACAACTGCCGGTTACGTTGGAGTGATCGAAACGAACGCTTTCCCAGCTGCCGGTCGAAAGATGGCAGCTATCGCACTGAGCACTGGTCTGTACATGACTCACATGCTTGCCTGTTGCCTGGACTCCATTGTGACAGCTACTGCAAGAACCATTGGTGGCAGCATGATCGAAGCGCAGCGACTTCCATGAAGTATTGGAGAGATGGCAGCGATCACATTCGGCTATGGTTGGCACATGTGAACTCTGCTTGCCTGTTGCTAGCGCCCCATTATGGCAACTACTGCAAGCCCCTGATGCATTGTCATGATCAAACCGGACACTGCGCCAATTTGATGTAGAGAGATGACAGCTGTCGCACTGCCCTGTAGTTGGCACATGGCTATTGGACTTACCGGTCGCAGATGATCCATTGTGGCAAGTAGAACAACTACCAGAAACATTGACATGCTTGAATGTGGAGGTTTTCCATGTCGCAGTGGATGTATGGCAGACGTCACACTGCTCATTCGTTCTGACATGGGAGGCGTGCTTGCCTGTCGCATTGACTCCGTTATGACAAGAAGCACAAGTGCCTGTGGCATTTGAATGGTCGAAGCGGCCTGTCGTCCAGGTCTCAGTGGTATGGCAGGTATCACACTGCGCTGTTGTCTTGATGTGATTACTGCTCTTTCCTGGCCTGTTGATGCCATTATGACAGGACCAGCAGACGCCATTGGTCTTGCTGTGATCAAAGCGGGCCACCTGCCAGCCGTTGGTCTGGTGGCAGCTGTCGCACTGCTCGGTGGTGTGGATATGCAGGGTCGGCTTGCCGGTCGCCTTGGTGCCATTGTGGCAATGCGCACAGGAGCCAGGTGCAACATCCGTATGATCAAACCGTGCCAGGCTCCAACGATTGGTGGAATGGCAGGTATCGCAGGACGAGCGGGTCTCGACATGGCTGGCATGTTTGCCGGTGACACGGTTGCCGTCGTGACAGCTCGCACAGCTGCCATTCACCGCCAGGTGGTCCACCCGCGGCACCCGTTGCCAACTGAATGTGGTATGACAGAAGGTACAACTATTACTGGTACTTAAATGACTGGCGCTCTTGCCGGCAACACGCCGCCCAGTATGGCAACTTTCACAAGCCTCACTGACACTGCCATGATCAAAACGGGCAACCCGCCAGCTCATCGTAGTATGGCAGTCGTCACAGCTCTCCGAGCTTTTGATGTGATCCGTGCCTTTACCCTCTGCAGCAGCGTTATTATGACAGCCGGTACAATGAATCGGCGTGCCTTTAAACAAGCCGTTTTCATGGCAACTTTCGCACTCAACTCGTTTGTGACCACCTGTCAGGGGAAAGCCTGTCATGAAGTGGTCGAAACTTTCATCTTGTGCGTTGCCCGTGGGCAACCAGATGACAGATAAGGCAAGCAGTAGCGCCAACAGCCCCGCTGGAGCCACGAAGAGTTTGGATATCATTATCTTTTTCATTGGTCGTATCTCTGTAACCCGAGGTAGGTTATCGCTTCAGCATCTGAATATCGGAGAATGAACGGCTCGTATGACATCGCTCACAGCGCCTGCCAAACGCCTTGCGATGTTTGTCCTGCTGACTATGGCAGCTGTAGCAGGTCTGACTCATCTTGTTATCAGGATCTATTTTTATTTTGTGGCAGGAGTGACAACTCAATCCCTCATGTTTGCCTTCCAATGGATAATCGGTCTGGCGCGCATGTTCGAATAACCAGAGGGACCAGTCGTTAGGGGTATGGCAGTTCTCGCAGCTATCGAGGAAGCGCCCTTCATGGACATCATCCTGTTGATGGCATGTGTGACAGGCCTTTTCTGCATCCTTGAAGCGACCACTGATGTGGCATGACTCACAAGCGAGTGCTGAATGTTGTCCAATCAGTGGGAAGCCACCCAGATCGTGGTCGAATAGGACATCGACGCTCCATCCTTGTTCATTGTGGCAGCGCTGGCACTGATCACCCTGCTGCTCGTTGTGGCTATCGTCATCCATATGACATGCCACACACTCCATACGCAAGGCGCGCTTCTTACCCGCTACCTTGTGGCACGCCTCGCACACCAATCCATCATGCTTACCACGAAGAGGAAAGTGGGTGTCCTTGGCATGATCAAAGGCGACTTCACTCCACCCCTGAGTTGTGTGGCACTTCGTACACTTTTCACCATTGACTCCTTTGTGCACATCATCCAGGCGATGGCAGCTGTAACAACTCTGCTTCGGCTTTTTCTCATAAGGATTATCCTGATGGCAGCCATTGCAACTTGCTTTTTTGTGCCCACCTTTAAGCTTGTATTTGGTATCCAGATCGTGATTGAAGTGGAGGTCCTTCCATTCCTGAGTGATGTGGCAAGCAGGACAGCTGTTGCCATATTTACCTGAATGTACATCGTTGAGCTGATGACATGCCACACAAGCCAACGGTGTATCTTTATAGTTTTCTCCCGCGTGACAGAGCTTGCAGCCAAGTTCCCGATGTTTCCCCTCCAGCGGGTAGTTAGTGTCCAGGTCGTGGTCAAACTCCGCCCGCTTCCACGCCTCTTCCTGATGACAGTTATCACAACTCTTGCCCAGTCGACCACGGTGATTGTCATCCTGTTCGTGACAGGAGAAACAGTCGCTCTTGGCCTGAGAATAGGCCTGCTTCTTTGGGTGGCAGGCGCGACAGGCTAGTGACTGATGTGCCCCCCTGAGGACAAAATCACTTGCCTGATGATCAAAAGCGGCTTCATCAAACAACACAATCCGGGCCGAGCGCCCCTTGTGATCGGTATGACAGTGTTTACATGCGCTGTTTCGGACATTTTCAGAACGCCCATGGAAACCTTTGCGGTTTTTTATATCCTCCGCAATATTCTGATGGTCGTGGCAGGCGAGGCAACGACTGTTCTGCTCAGCCTTTTTCAGCTTCTCATGGCATTGCTCGCACTGCTGTTCAAAGCGGGCATGCCCCTGAATCACCTCACCAGGCATGATCAGGCTATCCAGCACACCACCTGCCATGACTGGCTCAATCAGTACGATCAACAGCAGAATAAGCAGACGGGCAGAATAAAGACCGGGAGCTGAAAACATTGCAGTGAATGGAGAGTAAAAGTGAATTTTCAATATGCATGTACCGCATATATATGAATCACACCCGTAATCAGCATCATGATGAACAGCGGCAGATGCAACAGGTGCCAGAGCGAAAACAGCCGTTCATAGAAACGCAGCTCCAACACGCGGATTGTAGCCACCCGATGTTCGTGAAGGAAGGTCCGCATCTGCTTTACGTTTGCCCTGACTTTATGGCGTGACCATTGCCGCTCCCCTGCCGTCACCTTGAGCGCCGCCAGCAACTCCCGTTCAAGTCGGCGATAGAGGCGGTACGCCTGCCAACGGCTGCTGAGCCAGCGGATAAAACTGCTCACTACACCTGCAGGCAGATTCGACACCCGCAACGCAAACTGCTGCAGTCTTTCTCTAGCATCGGGCACTGCAGCAAGCAGTCCTGCCTGTTGTTCGATCAGTACAGAAAAATCGGTCTGCATTCGGGAAAAGACCTGTTTTTTTCCGTAGAGGCCACAGTGGATTCTTGAATAGATATAGCGCCCAATCACACCACTGCCGGCAACCAGCAACATGCTAAACAGCGCCACCCGTCCGTTCAAAGAGCCCAACTGGAAGTTTGAGTGCAACACCACCAGGGTTGGCCCCATCACGCCAAACAACATGTGCAACTGGAACCAGAATTTCACACTGAGCATGCGGCGCATCCACTTCACGCGTTTGCGCATCGAATAGAGCAGCAGCAGGAGCATCATCGAACCACCGATGATACCGAGCGCGTACCCTATGCCCTGTTCCGGCGTCCAGATGCGCTCTTCACTGTTGATCCAGCCAACATAGAGCAGCGCTGCAACCAGCAGCGTTAACAGCCAACCAGAGAGCCCCAGAAAGGGGGCGCCATCCCTTTTGCTCGTCCTCTCCTGTGGCTTATGCGCTTCCTGCGGCTTATGCGCTTGAACCATCGTCATGCTCAGCTCTTGTGACATAGATCTCCCATCTTGCCTGTTCGGTCGTTCGAAAGTCGGAAAACTTTACAGTTTTTTAATCCTAGCACCCCTATCATTCCTTCCAAATCAATTAGACTTATTCTTAGTTTCAAATCACACTTTTACTCCAACTCAAACAAAATCCATGACAGAGTTATCGCCCATCCTGACGATCTACCTACCCTCCCTAGCCATCATCTTCAGCATCTACCTGGGCATCCAGCAGCTCAAGGCGCGGCGCAGCCGCGCCATCTGGCAGGAGGAGTCTGAAGCCGGCCTGACCGAACCCGCCTCGCTGCACCCGGTGATCGACCCCAACCGCTGCATGGGATGCGGCAGCTGCGTGACTGCCTGCCCGGAACAAGCCAACCACCCGGTGCTTGGACTGATCGAGGGCAAGGCACAGCTAATCGCACCGACCAACTGCATCGGCCATGGCGCCTGCAAAACCGCCTGCCCATTCGACGCCATCACCCTGGTATTTGGCACAGAACGGCGTGGAGTCGACATCCCCGTGTTGCAGTCTAATTTCGAGACCAGCATGCCGAACATCTTTATTGCCGGAGAGTTGGGAGGCATGGGACTGATCAAAAATGCGGTCGAACAGGGGGTCAAGGCTCTCGAGGCGCTGCATGCATCTCTCGACCGCAAGCGTACTCACGCCGTTGACGTCGTCATCATCGGTGCCGGCCCGGCCGGTTTCGCCGCCACCCTGCGCGCCGCCGAGTTGAACCTCAACTATGCCACGCTGGAACAGGAGTCTCTGGGCGGCACAGTCTACCAGTTTCCCCGCGGCAAGCTGGTGATGACTGCCCCTGTCGATCTCCCCACCGTTGGCAAGGTCCACTTCACAGAGACCACCAAGGAGGAGCTGCTCGAATTCTGGCAACAGGTGGAGCGGGAGTCTGAGGTTTCAATCCGCTACCAGGAGCGGGTCGAGGCCATCGAACCTGATGGTGAAGGCGGATACAAGGTCACCACTAACAAAGGGAGCTACCAGACCCAGTCGGTGTTACTCGCCATCGGGCGTCGCGGTACGCCCCGCAAACTCGGCGTACCGGGTGAGGAGTTGAGCAAGATCGTTTACCGGCTGATCGACCCTGAACAGTATCGGGGACAACATGTACTGGTGGTTGGCGGCGGCGACAGCGCTTTGGAAGCGGCCACCTCTATTGCCGAACAACCTGGCACCCAGGTGACCCTCTCCTACCGTAGCGGCGCCTTCAGCCGGGCCAAAAAGCGCAACCGACAACGCCTGGAAGCAGCCGAGCAGAGCGGCAGTATCAACGTGCTGCTCAGCTCGAATGTAACGGCAATAACCGAAAAGCAGGTAACCCTCCAGCAGGACGACAAGCAGATCGAGATCGCTAACGATGCGACCATCATCTGCGCCGGCGGCATTCTTCCCACCGGTTTTCTCAAACAGATCGGCATTACCGTGGAGACCAAACATGGCACCGCCTGACCCTATAGCAACAAAGCAACGCTGGCGCATCACCCGGCTGCTGGCCGGTCTGCTCTGTCTGCTGACTGCCGCACTGCCGGCAACCGCAGCCACTCTCGACGAGGCCCGCAGCGCCATCCGTCAACGCCACTTCACCGAAGCCGCGCTGATCTACCAGCAACTGGCCGAGGCCGGCGATGCCGACGCCCAGTACGCCCTGGCCGGCCTCTACCGAGCCGGCCGCGGGGTAAAAAAGGATTTTTCCACCGCCCTCACCTGGATGAAAAAGGCCGCACACCAGGGGCTCGACAAAGCCCAGTACCAGCTCGGCAACTTCTACGAATACGGATGGGGCACCGACAGCAACCTAACGACGGCCCAACGCTGGTACTCAGCCGCCGCCCGGCAGGAGCATGCGCTGGCGAAAAAGAAGCTGGCGCAGCTTACCGAAGCCATGCGTCCATCCGATAACCAATTCAGCACCGCTGAGATCGCCCAATTCATCGGTCAAGCCGCCAGCGGCAATCTCGGCAGACTCAAAGCCGAGCTTGCCCGAGGCCTGCCGATCAACGCCACCGACCAGGATGGGAGAAGCGCCCTGCTGTCAGCCATCATCAACCGCCACCCGATGGTTATTAACCTGCTGCTCAAAGAGGGTGCAGATGCCAACCTGGCAGACCGGCTCGGCAACCGCCCCCTGCAGCAGGCCATACAGAATAACGATACCAAGCTGGCCGCACGGCTGATCGAAGCCGGCGCCAGCCTGGAGGACACTGACTCGCTCGGCAATACCCCGTTGATCATCGCCGCAGCCAAGGGCCAGACAAAGAGCGTACAACTGCTGCTGAAACGGGGCGCCAACCTCACAGCCACCAACAAGAAGTCGCAGAGCGCCATCGAGATCGCCGCCCTGCGCGGTCACCACAAGATAGTAAAAATCCTCCAAGACGCAGGCGCCAGCCTGCCGGTGAAACAGCCCGGCCATGCCGAGACGCCCAATCTGGCTGTGCTGCGCCAGACCACCCCAGTAGCCGGAGAGAACCAGCCCTTTGCCGGCTGGTCTACCCTCAATCTCGCCGCCTGGCGCGGCAACGAGGCAGTGGTCGCCAAGCTCCTGACAGCGGGTAGCCCGGTAGACCAGCACGATCCCGAGGGGTTTACTGCACTGTCACGTGCTGTCGCACAACAGCATCTAGCGATCGCAGCCCGGCTGCTGGAGGCCGGCGCCGAGCCCAACAACCGAGATGCTAACCAGCAGACCCCACTCTTTTACGCCGCCAAGGCCGGCCAGGCCGATCTGGCTGAACTGCTGATCAAACATGGTGCAGACCCGCATGCCAGCGACAATACACGGGCGACTCCCCTCTCGATCGCGGTGACACATGCTCGACCAGCGGTGATCCAGGTGCTGGCCAAAACTGGAGCCGAGCTGGATCGCCGCGGGGCTAGTGACATGACTCCCCTGATGATCGCCGCCGCCAATGGCGACGCGGCCACCAGCCAACTGCTACTGGAGCTGGGCGCCAACCCCAATGCGGCGGACCTGCAAGGGCGCACCCCGGTCTGGTATGCAGTCGACAGCGGCTCGGCAAAAACCCTGGAACAACTGCTCCTAGCAAATGCCAACCCCGCACGCAGTAACCGTTCCAGCCACGCCCTGCTGCTGCTGGCTGCCAGACGCGACTCTGCCGAGATCACAGTGAAGCTGCTACGTGCCGGTATTGATGTGGACTCAACAAACCATGCGGGAGACACCGCACTGATCCAGGCTGCAGCCCTGGGCCACGAGGCTGTTGTGCAAAAACTGCTGGCGTGGAATGCCGACCCCAACCGACGCAATCAAAATGGCACCTCTGCACTGATGGCCGCTGCGGAAGCTGGCAGGGTAAGGATCGTCAAAGCGCTTCTGTCCCACGGCGCCAACCCCCGCCTCAGAAACAAAAAACGCGAGCAGGCCATCGATCTGGCCAGCGCCAATGCTCACCAGCCAGTTGTGGAGGCCCTGCAAAACCACACCGGGAAGTCTGAATGGCTTGAGCTTTTAGGACTCTAAACCTGCCTTTCAGGCCGGTGGCCCCCATACCCAACAACCGAAAATTCAAACAAACGTTTGACTTAATTCAATCATCTGTTTTATCTTCTGCCGACATCGAGATCATCAACAATCCGGACACCCATGCCTCGCAACCTTCAAAACAACACAGCAGACACCCGCCAGCGGCTGTTGCAGGCAGCCCTGAAGGCCTTCGGTCATCGCGATTATGAGGCAGTGAGCACCCGTGAGATCGTGCGGGCCGCCGACGCCAACATCTCGGCCATCTCCTACCATTTTGGTGGCAAGCAGGGGCTCTATCTGGCGACCGCCGAATATCTTGCCGAGACGATTCACACCACCATGGCGCCCCATCTGCAACACATTCAGCAGGCATCACTCACTGCTTCCCCACAACAGTGCCGTCAGCTACTGGCCAACCTGATGGCAAGGCTGGTGCGAAACCTGGCGCTGGACAGCATCACTGAGGATGCCGCCGGCCTCATCTTCCGCGAACAGCACCACCCCACCGAGGCCTTCGAGATCCTCTACAAACAGATTTTCGCCCCAATGCACGATGTCATCTCGCAACTGATCGCCAAGGTCTGGGGGCTGCCGGCCGATGCCCCCGAAGTGCTGACCACCAGCCATGCCCTATTCGGACAGGTCATCATCTTCCGCATTGGCAGAACCACTATCCTGCGCCGCCTAGGGCTGCCGGTCTTCGGCGACAGTGAGGTTCGCATAATCACCGAACTGGTCACTTCACTCGCACTCCATTCACTCAACCACCACCCTCTGCAGGAACAGAAATCATGACAAACGCCTCCCGATCCCGCTGGCAGGTTCTATGGATTCTGCCGCCCATCGCCATCGGTATCGCTGTCCTGCTCTGGGCCGCCAGCGGCAAACAGCCGCCGGCAAAAGCAGAGCGCGGCGAAGTCGCCCGAGTGGTGCGCATCATCGAGGCCCCTCAGCTCGCCTTCACCCCGGTTGCGCAAGGTTATGGCGTAGTCCAGCCCGCACGGGTGTGGAGCGCCGTGGCACAGGTCTCCGGCCGTATCGTCGAAATCCATGCGCAACTGCGCAACGGGGAGATCCTGCCGGCCGGCACCGAGTTGTTTCACATCGACCCGGTCGACTACGAACTCAATCTGGCGCAGGCCAAGGCGTCGCTGGCAGAACTTGATGTGCAGGAGGCCAATGCCCACGCCTCGCTGGCGATCGAGCAGCGCAATCTTGCCCTGAGCAGAGGCGAACTGGAGCGCATCCGCAAACTGGTGCAGAGCGGCACCGCCTCCCAGAGCAACGCTGATGAGGCAGAGCGCGCGATGCTCGCCAACCGCACCAAGGTGCAGAACATGCAGAATACCCTGGCGCTACTACCGACCCAGCGCCGCCTGCTGCAGGCCAAGATGGCCCAGGCAGAGCGGGATCTCGCCCACACCTTGGTGAAGGCACCCTTCAACCTGCGCATAGCGAATCTAAAAATCGAGGCGGATGAGTATGTCAGCAGAGGTCAGAATCTGTTCGACGGCGATGCGGTGGACCGGGTGGAGGTAGTTGCCCAGGTTGCCATCGCCTCACTGCGCCGCCTGTTTATCGGTCAGACAGAACCCCTTCCCAACATCGAACGGCTCAACCAGGATCTGGCCAGCTTTGTTGGACTGCGCCCGCTGCTCCGCCTCGACATGGGCAACCACACGGCCGAGTGGCAGGCAGAGTTCGTCCGCTTCAGCGACCAGATCGATAGCAAGACTCGTACCGTGGGCGTGGTGGTCGCCGTCGACAAACCATTCGAAAAGGTCAGGCCCGGCCTGCGCCCCCCCCTCTCCAAAGGCATGTTTGTCGAGGTGATCCTGCGTGGCCAGAGCCAGCCTGATCAGATTGTCATCCCCCGCTCTGCGGTGCGCAACGGCAAGGTCTACCTGGTGGATGCACAGAACCGCTTGCAGCGACAGCCGGTGCAACTGCTCTACAGCCAGGGAAGTGTGAGCGTGATCAAAAGCGGCATCCGAGCGGGCGACCGGGTGGTCGTCTCCGATCCGGTGCCGGCGGTCAGCGGCATGCTGCTGCAACCGCAACTGGACAAGCAACTCAGCGCTGAACTGCTGCAGGCTATCGGAGATGACTCATGATCGCCTGGTTCACCCGCCACCCGACCGCCGCCAATCTGATGATGGGGGCGCTGATGCTGCTTGGGCTGATCACCTTGCCCAACCTGCAGCGCGAGAGCCTGCCGGAGATCAAAAACGACAAGGTCGAGATCCGCGTGATCTACAAAGGGGCTACCGCCGAGGAGGTGGAGGACGCCATCTGCCGCCGCTTGGAGGATGCCCTGGAGGGGGTCACTGATCTGGATGAGATCCGCTGCGAAGCCCGCGAGGGTATCGGCCAAGCCACCGCGGTAATGCTTGAGGGGGCCGACATGACGCGCTTCCTCGACGACGTAAAATCAGAGGTGGAGACCATCGATGACTTCCCCGTCGAGGCGGAGCAGCCGGTTATCACCGAGCTGGGGCGTACCGAAGCGGTGATCGCGCTGGCCGTCACCGGGCCGGAGGATCCGGTCGCACTGAAGGCCTATGCGGAAGAGCTTAAGTCACGCATGCTGGCCCTGAAGACGGTCGCCGACGTCTCCATTGATGGCTTCTCCGGGCACCAGATCCGCATCGAGATCCCCGCCTGGCGGCTGCGCCAGTATGGTCTCTCCGCCGCCGCCATCGCCAATGCGGTGCAGCGCCAGAGTGTCGGCGGCCCTGCCGGCCGGCTGGAGGGGAGTCAGGAGGATCTGCTGTTGCGCTTTGACGATCAGCGCAAGAGTGTCGAGCAGCTCAAGGATCTGGTGGTGATCTCCGGCAGCAGCGGCGCGGCCATCCGTCTCGGCGAGATCGCCGAGATCAGCGATCGCTTCGACCGCGCCGAGGAGAAGATCACCTTCAACGGCCAGCGCGCGGCGATCCTCGATGTCTCCAAGACCCGCTCCCAGGATATTCTGAAGGTGCTCGCCAGCGTCAAGGCGTTTGCCGAGGCCGAACAGCAGCAGGCACCCAAGGGCGTCACCTTGACGCTGACCCAGGACCGCGCCTCGGTGGTGCAGGACCGCCTCGACATGCTGCTGCGCAATGGCGCTCAGGGGCTAGTGGCAGTGTTTCTGGTGCTCTGGCTCTTCTTCAGCGTCCGCTACAGCTTCTGGGTCACCATGGGGCTGCCGGTCTCTTTCCTTGGCGCGCTGTTTGTGCTGCCGATGGTCGGTGTCACCATTAATATGATCTCGATGGTGGGGCTGCTGATCGGCATCGGCCTGCTGATGGATGACGCCATCGTCATCGCCGAGAATATCGCCGCCCGCATGGCCAAGGGCGACACGCCGCAACATGCCGCCATCGCCGGGGTGCGTCAGGTGCTGCCGGGCATCGCCTCCTCCTTCGCCACCACCCTGATGGTGTTTGGCTCACTGGCCTTTATCACCGGCGAGATCGGGCAGATCCTGCGGGTCATGCCGGTGGTCTTGATCCTGGTGATCACGGTGAGTCTAATCGAGGCCTTCCTGATCCTGCCCAACCACCTGAATCACTCGCTGGCGCATATGAAGAGCGGCACACCAAACCGCTTCCGCCAAGCCTTTGAACGGGGCTTCGATCGGCTGCGCGAACGCTGGTTTGGACCGACCCTCGACCGGGCCATCCACAATCGCTATCTGACCCTCGGTATCGTGCTGATGCTGCTGCTCTTCTCGGTGGCGGTGCCGGTCGGCGGCGGGCTCAAGTTTGTCGGCTTCCCCGATATGGATGGCGACTTGGTGGAGGCCCGCATCCTGCTGCCCCAGGGCACGCCGCTGGTGCGCACTGAGCAGGTTGTGGCACAGATCGAGGGTGCGCTGCAGCGGGTCAATGCCCACTTCAAGCCACGTCAGCCGCAGCAGCAGGATCTGGTGCAGAATGTCACCGTGATCTACGGCCAGAACCCGGATGCCTTCGAGACCGGCCCCCATGTGGCCCGGATCGTCACCGACCTGCTCAGCGCCGAGATACGCGACGCCCCGCTGGATGAGTTCATCCAGCTCTGGCGCGAGGAGGCCGGGCTGCTGGCCGACGTGATCTCTCTGAAATTTACCGAGCCGGTCATCGGACCCGGTGGCCGCCCCATCGACCTGCGCCTGCTAGGCGACAATCTGGCGCAGCTCAAGACCGCCTCCAACGAACTGCAGGCCTGGCTCAACGGCTTTGCCGGGGTCAACGATCTGAGCGATGACCTACGCCCGGGCAAACGTGAGTACCGCCTCCGTCTGAAACCGGATGCCGGCGTGCTGGGGCTGGACGCCCGCAGCGTGACCGAGCAGCTGCGCGGCGCCTTTCAGGGCCTCAAGGTGGATGAGTTTCCGGTCGGCGCCGAGACCTATGAGGTCAATCTGCGCTTTAGCGAGCAGGATCGTATCGGCCCCGAGAGTCTCGACACACTCACCATCACCGGGCCAGACGGCGCGCTGGTACCACTCTCAGTGGTCGCCGAGATCGAAGAGGTGCGCGGCTGGGCCCGGATCAACCGGATCGACAGCCAGCGGGCAGTCACTATCCAGGGCGATGTGGACCGCTCCCAGGCCAACGCCCAAGAGCTGTTGGGGCTGACCCAGCGTGAGTTCATTCCCGGACTGCTGGCACGCTATCCGGGGCTGAAGTTCGACGTGCAGGGTGAGAGCAAGCGGTCCGCCAAGACCGGCAAGTCGATCGTGCGCAACGTCCTGATGGGGCTACTCGGGGTCTATCTGCTGTTGGCACTGCAGTTCCGCGGCTATCTCGCTCCACTGACGGTGATGCTGGTAATCCCCAGCGCCCTGATCGGCGTGGTGTTTGGGCATCTCGCCCTCGGGCTCGATATGACCATGCCGAGCATCGTCGGCATGGCCTCGCTGTTCGGGGTGGTGGTCAACGATTCGATTCTGTTGGTGGTGTTTATCCGCGATGCCCGCGCCCAGGGTGTGGCGGTCACCAACGCTGCCAAACAGGCGGGCAGGGCCCGTTTCCGTCCAATCCTGCTCACCTCTATCACCACTATCGTCGGCCTCACCCCGTTGCTGCTGGAGAAGAGTCTGCAGGCACAGATCCTGATTCCACTGGCAGCCAGCCTCGCCTTTGGTCTGACCGCCGCCACCCTGGTGGCGCTGTTCTTGGTACCGGCTTTCTACTGCATCCTGGATGATTTCAATCTATTGGGTGAACTGGATAAAAAGGCCGAATCAGATCCTGAGGTTACCCAGCAGAGCCATTGATTTTTGTAGCCATAACTATGAGTTAGAATACAATTCACCCGATCACCACCCAAACAACCCCACTCAGCCTGGCTGCAGTCTTGCGCTGCAGTCAGGCACTGCCTTTCCTCTCTTCTCTCCTAATCACCTTCAAACACCAGGCTATCCGGGTGAAACGCCATCCAGGCAAACCAGTAGCTGATGACACTCGGCAGACGTCTCCCCTTTCGGCTCTCCACCCAAGCGGTCGCGTTGGCCTTGTCAAAGTGCACCCGGATCGGCCGGTTCCCCAATCGATCATTCAGAACCCCCTCCAGCCGCGACAACTCCTGAAACGGATAGGCCTTGAAGGCTCCGTCGATCTCCAGACCCAAGACCTGCTCTTTCGGATGGTAGCGCGGGTTGATAGCAGACAACGGAAAGAACAACTCTGACTCCTGCGCATACCCCGCGTAAGGATCTCTGCTGTAGTCCCGAGCAAAACCGGTCTCCCGCGACAGCACCTGCGTCTGTGGATGCCTGTCGCGCCACTCCTGCCAGCTGGTGTGTTGCAACGCCAACATCTGCAGGCGCCTACCCCGCATCGGGCCGCTGATCGCCTGTCTCATCAACTGCGACCAGAGGGATTTGCTCTGTCGGTCATAGAGCAGCATGTCGTTGTTATAGAGCAGACCAGAGACCCCGAAACTCAAGGCCTGGCCATCAACCTCTGCGGCAAACGCCATGCCGCTGCCGCAGAGTGGACAGAAGGTGACCACCACCGCCCGCTCACCGAAACGGTCGTTGACGATCTCATGCCAGTTGAGAATGGCCACCGGATAGGCGCGGCTGGTCCCCTGCAACGACAGTCCCAGCACCCGCTCGTCAGGTTTCAGCCAATCCGCCGAATCAGCAGTGACAAATTGCGGTGAGTCGATGGCCGGTATGCCGTCCCGCGCCGGGCCACCGTGGAAGATTTCCTCCGGCGGCACCTGCGCATCACGCAGATCAAAGCCATTCAAACGCTCCAGCGCGTCAGTCTGCACCGGCGAACAAGCCAGCACTACCATCGTCATTGACAATAGACTCAGCAGTGAAAAGTTAGACATAGATCCAATCCTGAGGGAATCCAATTCGCTATGATCAGTTCGCTTCTAACGCATTCTGATCCATAGACAGCTCTGCTCTCTCCAGATACGCACGCCAGCGTCAGCCGGTTTTACACCCGCCTCCTGCGGTCAAAAAATAGCTTCTTTTACCATCGGGAACAGATTGCGATCCCATCGGTAACACTCACTCAATTTTTTGTTACCTTTTTTCTCACACACCCTCTTTACAGACCCCAGATAACACACAATAACTCCTTGTTTTGTTTTGACTTTTAACCCACACCAGCCGGACAATTCCTGTGGCTCTATCCGTTACCTGCGGATACCCAAAACCGGGCACCGCCTCTAAGCCAGAACAATAAAATTGCAGGAACTCCTCAGGCAGGGCGACGGCGGTAGCCACAGAGCGAAGCAACTCAACCGGCGGAGAGATCATGAAATGAACAATCGAGCTGAGCAATATTGGAAAGCCAATATTCGCCTGGTAGCTATCCTACTGACGATATGGTTTGTGGTGTCCTACCTATTTGGCATCATCCTCGCGGAGCCGCTCAATGCCATCAAAGTTGGTGGTGTCGGGCTGGGTTTCTGGTTCGCCCAGCAGGGCTCTATCTACACCTTCCTGGTGCTCATCTTCTTCTACGCAAAACGTATGAACGCCTTGGACATCGAATTCGACGTCCACGAGGATTAAGGGGATACAACCAATGGATCTTCAAACACTGACCTATACCGTAGTGGGCTTTACCTTCGCCCTCTACATCGGCATCGCCTTCTGGGCACGTGCCAGTACCACCGGCGAGTTCTACGCCGCTGGCCGCGGGGTACACCCGGTGGCCAACGGCATGGCCACCGCCGCCGACTGGATGTCCGCCGCCTCCTTCATCTCGATGGCAGGGCTGATCGCCTTCAACGGCTACGGCGCCTCTGTCTTTCTGATGGGCTGGACCGGCGGCTATGTACTGCTGGCACTGCTGCTGGCGCCCTACCTGCGCAAGTTCGGCAAGTTCACCGTACCCGAGTTCATCGGTGATCGTTACTACTCGCGCACCGCCCGTATTGTCGCAGTTATCTGCCTGATCCTGGCCTCGATCACCTATGTAATCGGCCAGATGAAGGGCATCGGCGTCGCCTTCTCCCGCTTCCTCGAGACTGACTACGATACCGGCCTCTACATCGGCATGGGCATCGTCTTCATCTACGCCGTACTCGGCGGCATGAAGGGCATCACCTACACCCAGATCGCCCAGTACTGCGTGCTGATCTTCGCCTACACTGTGCCTGCGGTCTTCATCTCCATGAACATCACCGGCAACCCGCTGCCGCAGCTGGGTATTGGCAGCACCATGGCGGACGGTTCCGGCATGTACATGCTGGACAAGCTCGATCTAGTGGTAACCGAACTCGGCTTCAAGGAGTACACCAGCCAAGTGATGGGCAGCAAACTCAACATGTTTGTCTACACCCTGTCGCTGATGATCGGCACCGCCGGCTTACCCCACGTCATCATCCGTTTCTTCACCGTTCCCAAGGTGAAGGATGCCCGCTCTTCCGCGGGCTGGGCGCTGGTCTTCATCGCCATCCTCTACACCACCGCACCGGCGGTCGGCTCGATGGCCCGTCTCAACCTGATGAACACCATTCAGATGGGTGAAGTGGGCTCCGCCGAAGGCAACCTCGCCTACGCCGAACGTCCGCAGTGGTTCAAGAACTGGGAGCAGACTGGTCTGCTGAAGTACGAGGATAAGAACGGCGACGGCCGCATCCAGTACTACAACGACAAGAACGCCGAGTTTGCCGCCAAGGCTGAGTCCTTCGGTTGGAAAGGCAACGAGATGGTCAAGGTCGACCGCGACATCATGGTGCTGGCCAACCCGGAGATCGCCGGGCTGCCCAACTGGGTCATCGCCCTTGTCGTCGCCGGTGGTCTGGCCGCTGCGCTCTCCACCGCAGCGGGTCTGCTGCTGGCGATCGCCTCGTCGATCTCCCATGATCTGTTGAAGGGCGTCTTCATGACCGACATCTCGGAGAAGAATGAGCTGATGGCCGGACGCATCGCAATGGCCGGCGCCATCGCCCTGGCGGGTTACTTCGGCCTGCATCCACCGGATTTCGCCGCCGGCACCGTGGCCATCGCCTTTGGTCTGGCTGCCAGCTCGATCTTCCCGGCATTGATGATGGGCATCTTCAACAAGAAGATGAACCGCTCCGGTGCGATCTGGGGCATGGTCTCCGGCATCGGCGTCACCATGCTCTACGTGTTCCAGCACAAGGGCATCATGTTCATCCCCGGCACCTCCTTCCTGGGTGACATGGGTCCGAGCTGGTTCCTCGGCATCTCACCCAATGCATTTGGCGCTGTCGGCGCACTGGTTAACTTCGCCGTCGCCATCGCCGTGTCGAAGGTGACTGCCGCACCGCCGGAGCATATCCAACATCTGGTGGAGGATATCCGGGTACCCAAGGGGGCCGCTGCTGCCTCCGCTCACTAAAATCAGACGACTCTGCAAAGTTTGGCCCCGCGCTGCGGGGCCTTTTTCCTTCCCCACCTACCGAGGCATTTCCACCAATCGACAGCCCAGACCAGCGGTCGATGCGTAGAAATTCTTCCCCTGTACCGGTATAACAACTTCACCCGATGGAGAGCTGGAACTGATCCCATGGAAATCGAACTGATCGAGATCCGCGACTTTCTCGTCGAACGCCATCCGTTCGACGCACTCTCCGATCAGACCCTGGAGCAGCTCCCCAAATCCCTGCAGATCCGCTACCTGCGCCGCGACAGCCACTTCCCGCCAGAGGATATCGACGGCAGCTACCTCTACATCATCCGCAGCGGCGCCATTGAACTCTACGATGCAGACGACAACCTGATCGAAAAACTGGCGGAGGGCGATATCTACACCCTGCACTGCCAACTGCTCGATCTGGGCCAATCGCGCAACGGCAAAGCCGTGGAGGATAGCCTGCTCTACCTGCTCCCCTGCGACAGCCTGCGCCAGCTGCGGGAGGGTTCCGAGGCATTCAATCGCCACTTCAGCGAATCCCTGCGGGATCGGCTGAAACAGGCGGTAAACGGTGATCAGGAGAGTCACAATCAGATGGCCCACCTGACGGTGGAGGTCTCAGACCTGCTGAAGAAGCCGCCAGTGACCATCGACGTCAACGCCAGCATCCAACAGGCTGCCCAGCTAATGAGCGAGCAGAACGTCTCCTCGGTAATGCTGATGGAGGGGGAAAGACTGGCCGGTCTGATTACCGACCGGGATCTGCGCAAACGCTGCGTGGCAACCGGGCTGCTCGGCGATCGACCCGCCCGGGAGATCATGTCGAGCCAGCTGCAGACGGTGCAGCACAATAGCCTGGTGATGCATGCACTGATGACCATGACCCGCCTAAATCTGCATCATCTGCCGGTGATGATCGGCGAAGTGGTGATCGGCATGCTCACCGCCACCGATCTGGCCCAGCAGCAGAACTCCAGCTCCGCCTTCATCGCCAACGATGTGCGCAAGGCACAGAACCTAGAGTACCTGATCCAAGCCAGCCAACGCTTGCCCGAGCTGCAGCTGCAGCTGGCCAACTCCAGCGCCACCGCACAGCACATCGGCGAGGCAATCTCCTGCATCACCGACGGCATCACCATCCGTCTGATCGAGATGGCGCAACAGGAGCTGGGGCCAGCACCCATCCCCTTCGTCTGGCTCTGCGGCGGCTCCCAGGCGCGAGGTGAACAGAGCTCTCACTCGGACCAGGACAATGCGCTGCTGCTCGATGACAGCTTCCAGCCCGCACAGCATGCCGACTACTTTGCGGCACTGGCACAGCGGGTTACAGACGGCCTAGACGCCTGCGGCTTTGTCTACTGCCCGGGGGATGCCATGGCCAGCAATCCGAAGTGGCGTCAGCCGCTACAAACCTGGCGTGGCTACTTCAAGGAGTGGATCGACGCCCCCGAGCCGATGGCGCTAATGCTCTCCAGCATCTTCTTCGATCTGCGTCCGGTATTCGGTGAGTTCAGCCTGTTTGAACAGCTGCAACAGGAGATCTTGCAAAATACCAAGGGAAACAGCCTGTTTACCGCCTACATGGCGGCCAACGCGCTGCAGTTCCGCCCACCGTTGGGCTTCTTCCGCAACTTCACCCTGATCCACGGCGGTGAGCACGACGACACCTTCGACATCAAACACCGCGGCATCGTGCCGATTACCGACATCGCCCGGGTCTTCGCCCTTGATCAAGGGTTGGCTGAGGTCAACACCAGCGAGCGCCTGAGTGCCGCGATGGCCGCCGGGGCGATCAGCGAGGAGATGGGGGAGAATCTGCAGGATGCCCTGGAATATATCGCCAGCCTGCGCATCCAGCATCAGGCCGCACAGATCAAACGGGGCCAGAGCCCCAACAACTATCTGCCGCCGGATACCCTCTCCGAACTACAGCGACGCCATCTGAAAGATGCCTTCGGGGTGATTCAGACAATGCAGGAGACTATGGAGAGCCGCTACCAGAGCGGGCGCTTCCGGTGAATCATGTTCGAACGTCTCTTCAGCAAACAGCATCAGCGCAAGCGGGCCCTGGCCAAGGCTCCCGCCGGGGTGATGAGGGACTACCTTACAGCCCCCTTCCCCTCCAGTAAGACCCCCTGCACGGAGCTGGAGATTGTCTCCCTTGATCTGGAGACCACCGGCTTGAAGCCGAAACAGGACAGCATTCTCAGCATCGGCCTGGTTAATATCCGTGCGTTACAGATCCACCTCGACACTGCCTGGCATCGGGTAATCCGGGTGGAACAACAGATCCCGGAGTCGTCCGCGGTGATCCATCAGATCACCGATGACCACGCCGCCGCAGGCATCCCCCTAGAAGAGGCACTGCCTCAGCTACTGCGACAACTCAGCGGCAAGGTGATGCTGGCCCACTACAAAAGCATCGAGCAGAATTTTCTCGACGCCGCCTGCCAGCGGCTCTACGGCACGCCTTTTATCATTCCGATCATCGACACCCTGGAGCTGGCACAGCGCCTATTCGCCCAGCGTAACCACAGCATCCAGCCCGGCGATCTGCGCCTGTTCAACCTACGGCCACGCTACAATCTGCCCCACTACAAGGCGCACAATGCGCTCAGTGATGCCCTCGCCACCGCCGAGCTATTTCTTGCGATGGCAGCGGAGATGGCGCCAAGACCCGCACAGTGCCGACTCGACCAGTTTCAGACGGATTGACCCGATGCCCAGATTCTCGGCAGTATGCAGCTTTGCACAGAACAATCAGCCCGGGCCTGCGATCATCGGACCGCTGCAGAAGCCCGCTTCGCACTAACAACAGACCATTCAATGGAACGAAACACCAAGAGGTAACCACCATGTCCGACAAGGTTTACGAAGTCCCCGCCGATTTCGCCGCCCAGGCGAACATCACCGATGCCCAGTACCAAGAGATGTACCAACGCTCTATCGATGACCCGGAGGGCTTCTGGGGCGAGCAGGCAACGGAGTACCTGAGCTGGTTCAAGACGTGGGACAAGACCCTGGACTGGAGCTTTGGCGAGGATGACCTGCACATCGAGTGGTTCAAGGGCGGCAAGCTCAACGTCTCCTACAACTGTCTCGACCGCCACCTGGAGAGCCGTGGCGATCAGACCGCGATCCTCTGGGAAGCGGATGATCCTGGGCATGACAAAAAGATCAGCTACCGGGAGCTGCATGCCGACGTCAACAAGTTCGCCAACGTACTCAAATCCCGTGGCGTAAAGAAGGGTGATCGAGTCTCCATCTACATGCCGATGATCCCCGAAGCGGTGGTAGCGATGCTCGCTTGCACCCGCATCGGCGCGGTCCACTCCATCGTCTTCAGCGCCTTCTCCCCCGACGCCCTGAAGGACCGCATCCTCGACTCCGACTGCCAATGCCTGATCACCGCCGATCAGTCGATCCGCGGCGGCAAGCATCTGCCGCTGAAAAAGAGCGCCGACGCCGCCCTGGCCAACTGTCCCAATGTGCACACCTCCATCGTGGTGCAACATGGCGGCGAAGCGGTGGAATGGACCGAGGGCCGCGATATCTGGTATCACGAGGCGCTGGCCGCGGCCGATCCGGTCTGCGAACCGGAGGAGATGGACGCCGAAGACCCCATGTTCATCCTCTACACCTCCGGCTCCACCGGCAAACCCAAGGGCGTGCTGCACACCACCGGCGGCTACCTGCTGCAAGCGGCGATGACCCACAAGCTGGTGTTCGACTACAAAGACGGCGAGGTCTACTGGTGCACTGCCGACATCGGCTGGGTCACCGGCCACAGCTACATCGTCTACGGCCCGCTGACCAACGGCGCCATCAGCCTGATGTTTGAAGGCATCCCCACCTATCCCGATGTGGGCCGCTTCTGGCAGGTCTGCGACAAGCACAACGTAGCCAGCTTCTACACCGCGCCCACCGCGATCCGCGCCCTGATGGCCGCCGGTGAAGAGCCGGTCAAGGCCACCTCACGCAAATCCCTGCGCCTGCTCGGCACCGTCGGCGAGCCGATCAATCCAGAGGCCTGGGAGTGGTACAACCGGGTAGTGGGCGACAGCCGCTGCCCGATCGTCGACACTTGGTGGCAGACCGAGACCGGCGCCCACATGCTCACCCCGCTGCCTGGCGCCACCGCCCTCAAGCCCGGCTCGGCCACCTTCCCCTTCTTCGGCGTACAGCCGGTGCTACTCGACGACCAGGGCAAGGAGATCGAGGGCAACCCCGCCTCCGGCAACCTCGCCATCAAACACCCCTGGCCGTCACAGATGCGCACTCTCTATGGGGACCACCGCCGCTTCTACGAGACCTACTTCCAGATGTACCCCGGCTACTACTTCACCGGTGACGGCGCCAAGCGCGACGAGGACGGCTACTATTGGATCACCGGCCGTGTCGATGACGTGCTCAACGTCTCCGGCCATCGTCTCGGCACCGCCGAGATCGAATCCGCACTGGTGCTGCATGAGAAGGTCGCCGAGGCCGCCGTAGTCGGTTATCCCCACGAGATCACCGGCCAGGGCATCTACGCCTACGTCACCCTGATGTCCGGCGAAGAGTATGTCGATGAGTTGAAGGATGAGCTGGTGCAGCTAGTGCGCAAGGAGATCGGCCCCATCGCCAAGGTCAACATCATCCAGTGGGCTCCAGGGCTGCCCAAGACCCGCTCCGGCAAGATCATGCGCCGCATCCTGCGCAAGATCGCCGCCAACGAGATCGATGCCTTGGGCGACACCTCGACCCTGGCCGATCCTTCCGTGGTAGATCACCTGATCGAGAACCGGGCCAATCGCTGATCCGGTTTCTGGCCAGCAACTGACTCAGGGGCGGCACTGCCGCCCCTTTTACTCTCCTAAGGCACACCATGAAACTGAAACTCCCCATCCTCTACAAAAAACTACTGATCCTCGCCCTGGTGCTTGGACCGATCTTCTGGCTGGTCTTCACCGAGGATGGTCAGCGCCGCACCGATACCGTGTTGTTGATGCTCTGGGGGGAGGATGAGATCAAGTTCAATCTCAAGGGCCTGGACGACAATTACACAGAAGCGGAGCTGAAAACCGTCTACCCGGATCTCGACTGGCAGTGCCAAGATCAATCCAGCGACTTTGGTGATCGGCTCTGTGTAACCCGCATCGGCGTCTTCAACGGCATCCCGGCCCGCTATCTGACCCTGTTCTTCCGCGTGGGAAAGGTCAGCGCAGTGAAAATGGTCTACCGGGAGATCTATCACCCGCAACTACTCACGCACCTGCACAGACACCTAGGCAAACCAGCTGAAGAGCGCACCATCAGCCAGGCGCAGCCGCAACCGGCGAGCCTGATCCACTGGCGTACCGAGCAAGGTGTAGTGGTGGTCAAAAAGCAGCTGCAAAAAGGTGAAGAGGCCGCCCTGCTCTGGCTCTCCGCTGCGCTGGCAACTCAGCACTATCCAACAGCACCAAGCCACGAGCGGGTCAAGTAGTGGGATTTCATCACATATACTGAAAGCAGACCCTACTCATGGAGGCAGGCGCAATGGGCGACCGGAAGCAGCATTGGGAGCAGGTCTACCGCGACAAATCCCCTCTCGAGGTCAGTTGGTACCAGAAAGAACCCAGCCTCTCTCTGGAGCTGATCCGCAACAGCGGCATTCAAAAAGATGATCCCATCATCGATGTGGGGGGTGGTGCCTCGCTGCTGGTCGATCGGCTGCAGCAGACGGGCTACTCACAGCTGTCGGTGCTCGATATCTCCGCCAGGTCACTTGCCTATGCGCAAAGCCGATTGGGAGAGGCGGCCAGGCAGATCGAGTGGCATGAGGTGGATGTGACTGAATTCAGCGCCCCCCACCGCTACGCTCTCTGGCACGACCGAGCAGTATTTCACTTTCTCACCAAGGCAGCCGACCGTGAAAAGTATGTCGAAGTTCTGAACGCATCCCTGCGGCCCAACGGGCATCTGGTGATCGCCGCTTTCGCAATTGGCGGCCCGACCCAGTGCAGCGGCCTGAATATCGTGCAGTATGACGCGGAACGTCTGCTGAATGTGCTGGGTGATGGGTTTCAGCTGCTTGAAGAGCTGTCGGAATCTCATCCCACGCCCGCCGGCAAGCGGCAGGCGTTCTCCTATTTTCATCTGCACCGCTTGTGACTTTCCAACTGCCAGGCAACACCGCTAAGACATCAAAGCCTGAACGCAAACCGTAGCAGAACCGCAACAAAAGATTAATTTTGCTGTAACTCTACCCATCAAGAATGGAAGACGCTAAACACGAGAAAAGGTAGAGCAAAGAATGACCATAGAAAAGCGATACAACCGCCGCATCCCAATCACTTTCGATGTCCAGATCATCCACCGCAATCGCTGCATCACTGCACAGGCCAATGGCACCTCCTCTACCGGCATCTCTCTTCGGGATAAAGCGCTGATCATCCCCACTGGTAGGTTCATCGAGATGAGCTTCAATCTAGGTGCGCACCAATGGCAGGTATTCGGCCTGGTCATCTGGTCCACTCCAGAGCAAATCGGCATCATGTTCCAGTTTCCACAACCCGAGCTATTCGAAACAGTGTTTCAACTCAAGTCGACGCTGGAAAAGATCAGGGAAAACCGACGAGCACCCATTGCCGCTCATAGCCTCCCCTGCTGAAGCCACTTCTGCGGCCTAGTGTCTGAACTGCCGCCAGGAAAGGGCAGGTATTCAGATTCGATGGGGGCCGAGCGGACGGCCTCCAAGTGCCTTGCCCTGCAATGTCATCAAGACCAGCCAGCACCGGACTCCGCCAGTTCCCTGGCCAACCTGGATGCATGCGGGCAGCTCAACCCAGCGGTCAGGCGGATCTCAGCCTGGCAAAGATCTCATCCTTCATCTGCGCACGTTGCTTTTTCATCTGTTCAATGTCCAGATCCTCGATCGGCTGGCCGCGCTCTTCGAGCTCCCGAATCTCGTCATCCAGGACGTCATGTTTGTCTACCAACGCAGCAAACTCGGCATCAGCAGCCTTTGCCGCCTCCAGTCTCTCATGAAATTCAGGAAACTCATGGTCGATGTCATGGTGTTCTGAAAGCATGGTTTTTTCCTCTGTTGGGAGTGAGCAGTTCTAGAGTAGCAGCAGCCAAAACGACTGGAATGATCAGGCTCAAGGGAAGCTCATTAGCCTGGCTGAATCACCTGCGGCCAGGTCCACACATAGCTCAAACAGAGGCACTGCCAAGGGTGAAGAGAAAGCAGGCACCGCCATCCGGGCGGTTCTCCGCCGTCAGGCATCCTCCTTGCAGATCCACGATGCGGCGGGCGATAGCCAACCCCAGGCCGGCATGCCCGGTCTGACCAGTTGCAGGGCGACTGCGATAGAAGGGATCGAAGATGTGCGGCAAATCGGCTGCGGCGATGCCGGGGCCACTATCCTCGATCGCCACCGCCACTGAATCTGCGCTCTGCTGAAAGCGGATCCGGATCGTCCCACCCTGCGGAGTGTGGTCAATGGCATTGCTGATCAGGTTATCGAGCAGACGCTCGCTCAGCGCCAGATCGGCCAGCACCAGCGACAGCCCAACCGGTGGTTCCATGCTCAGCTGGATGCCCTTTTCGTCAGCCGACAGGACAAACTTCTGCATCACATCCTGCACCAGTTCCGCCAGTGCCACCGGCTCCAGCTCGGCCCGGGTCTCCCGCGCTTCCAACTGGGCCAGTTCAAACAGCGCCTCTATCATCCGCGTCAACTGCCGACTCTGGCGCAGAGCGATACCGAGATACTCCTGCCGTTCCCCCTCCTGCAAGGTTTCTGCCTTCATCTGCAGGGTCTCCAGGTAACCCTGCAGAGCTGCCAACGGGGTGCGCAAGTCGTGGGAGATTTGCGCCACCAATTCGCGTCGCAGACGGTCCTGCTGTTTCAATTCACCCCACTGATCGATGATGCGATCAGCCATCCCGTCGAAAGTCTGGCCGAGCCGGCCGATCTCGTCGTTCAGCTTGACCGGATCCTCGGCAAATGGCTGGTGACGAGTGAAATCACTGCCCTGAAACTGCTGCATCACCCCGGAGAGCCGCTGCAGGCGACGTGTCAAGCGATGGAACAGCAGCAACCCCGCCAGCAGCCCGAACCCCAGGCTGCCCAGCACCGTCCAAAGGCTAAGGCGAATCAGATAGCTCTCCCGCAAGGTCTGCTCCACCGAGTCGTACTCCTCACCGCGCAACACCACATAGAGGTAGCCCGCCGGCACAGGGGTGACAGAGAAGGCCTTGCGTCGGTCGTGGGAACGGGGGTCGTCCCCCAGCAGCGGGAACCCTTCACCGCGCAGAAAGGCGCGGATCGGCTGCAGATCCACATGCTGCCGCTTCACACGCCCCGGATCAGCGGAGAAGGCGAGGATTTTTCCGGCGCTATCGATCAAGTAGATCTCGATGCTCGGATTGATATCCATGTAGGCACTGAAGGTGGTTTTAAGTGCCTGCCGGTCGAGCTCGCCCGCCGCCACCAGCTTCCGATCGGCAACGATCCGCTGCGCTAGATCGCTATTGAACTGCTGGTTGAGCTGCTGCAGATAGCGCTCTGTCACCACTGAGGTGATCAGGCCGTAGAGCAGGCCTATAACCAGAAAGATCGCCACCAAAGCGGCGGCCAGGCGCGCATAGAGGGTTCGCAACATGCTGCCGGGCCTCAGCCGCTGTCATCAGCGAACTTGTAGCCAACGCCCCAGACGGTCAATACATAGCGGGGCTTGGAGGGCTCACTCTCGATCTTCGCCCGCAACCGGTTGATGTGGGAGTTGACGGTGTGCTCATAGCCCTCGTGATTGTAACCCCAGACCTGATCGAGCAGCTGCACCCGGCTGAAGACCCGCCCCGGCTGACGCGCAAAAAACAGCAGCAGATCAAACTCCCGTGCGGTCAGCTCAACCGCCCGGCCATCGACCTGCACACCCCGCCGCACCACATCGATCTGTAGCCCACCGCAGCGGATCTGTTCCTCGACCGGCGATTCATCCCGTTGCTGGCTAAGCGCATCGACCCGCCGGAACAGCGCCTTGATGCGCGCCAGCAGCTCGGCAATGCTGAAGGGTTTGCTGAGATAGTCATCCGCCCCCATCTCCAGTCCCAGCACCCGATCGAGTTCGCCCGACTTGGCGGTGAGCATCAGGATCGGCAGATAGTCGCCCGACTGGCGCATCTGGCGGCAAAGGCTCAGGCCATCGGTATCGGGCAGCATCAGGTCGAGCACCACCAGCTGATAATCGCCACCATTGAAGCGCTGCATCGCTGTCGCACCGTCCCCGGCAATGTCGGCATCGCAGCCGATATCGTTCAGGTGCGACCGCACCAGCCGGGCGATATCGGGTTCATCTTCAACAATCAAGACTCTGCGACGCATCGGGTCTGCGCTCTGTTGCGATTTTCAGAAGTGATCATAGCAGTTGCCAGGCGACGCCCCCTCCAACCGGAGGGGGTATTGCGGGCCGCTCCTGCTACATTCCGCCCTTCTTCTCTGACATTCCCATGGGGCTCTCCGACATCATCTTCTGCTCCTGCATACCCGACATCGATTTGTCTCCCATCTGATCATGCATGCCTTGCGCCTGCATCGGCGTCTCTCCCATCTTGCCCTGCATGCCCTCTGACTGCATCTGTTTGTGCGCCATCATGCCTTTATCATCCATCATCCTCGTGCCAGAATGGGATATTTGCTCGCTCATTTCCGCGGCAGTGGTCGCTGCCGCCTGCAAAATCAAGGCACAACCGAGGCTCAAAACCACTCTGTTGATAAAAATAGTCATCGTCTTATCTCCTCCAGGAAAAGTCGGTGGGGAACACCCCGCACCACGTTCGGAGGAAATTAAAGCCGATGCAGATCTCGCCTGAGTCACGTAAATTTCACGAAAAGCTCACACTCTCCGGTTTTCGGCAGAGAGGGGGGGACTGGGTTGACAATCCAGGTAGCCACGGCCCTGAGCCGATAAGCGATCAAAACCCCAAATTCTCTTGATCTAAACCGCCCATTTTGAGCAAAAATATGACAAAATTAGCGCACTATTTTTTACGATTCTGCGGCAACATCCCTTTGCCAGCAGCAATCCCAACCTTCCACATCCATCAACACCAGCCACTGTAGTCAAACCATGGAACTGCGAAACATCAATCAGATCGAAAACGCCACCCAGCCCGGTCGCCCTGAACTGTTTCGGCTCGGCACCGCGCTCGTGTTTATCGTCGCTGTGATGCTCTACTCCGGCATCACCACCGGCGATCTGCCCGGCGGCCTCATGCTCATCGCCGCGGCGATGATCGGCGGCTACATGGCGATGAACATCGGCGCCAACGATGTGGCCAACAATGTCGGTCCGGCAGTGGGCTCCCGCGCCCTGACGCTGAGCGGGGCAATCGTCATCGCCGTGATCTTCGAGGGGGCCGGCGCCCTGATTGCCGGTGGCGAGGTGGTCGGTACCATCAAGAAGGGAATCATTGATCCGAGTCAGATCGCCAACACCGACACCTTCATCTGGCTGATGATGGCGGCGCTGCTGGCCGGCGCGATCTGGCTCAACATCGCCACTGCGTTGGGCGCTCCGGTCTCCACCACCCACTCCATCGTCGGCGGGGTACTGGGCGCCGGCATCGCCGCCGGCGGCATGGATATCGCCAACTGGGGAAAGATGGGACAGATCGCCGCCAGTTGGGTGATCTCACCTGTACTCGGCGGCATCATCGCCGCCGCCTTCCTCTACCTGATCAAGCGCACCATCACCTACCAGCAGGATATGCTCAGCGCGGCAAAGCGGATGGTACCGATACTGATTGCCCTGATGGCTTGGGCATTCGCTACCTATCTGGTGCTAAAGGGGCTGAAGAAGGTCTGGAAGGTCGACTTTGTCACCGCCGGCCTGATCGGCACCGCGCTCGCCGCCAGCATCTACGTCTTTGTCCGCCCAATCGTGCAACGGGCTGCAGACAAGCTGCCGATGGAGAAAGCGAGCGTCAACAAACTCTTCACCACTCCACTGATCTTCGCCGCCGCACTGCTCAGCTTCGCCCATGGCGCCAACGACGTGGCCAACGCGGTCGGACCACTGGCAGCGATCAACGAAGCAATCCTTGGTGGAGCCGTCTTGGATAAGGCCGCCATCCCACTCTGGGTGATGATGGTGGGCGCCATCGGTATCGCCGTTGGGCTGATGCTCTACGGCCCCAAACTGATCCGCACCGTCGGCTCCGAGATCACCGAACTGGACCAGATGCGCGCCTTCAGCATCGCCATGGCCGCCTCCATCACCGTAATCATCGCCACCCAGATGGGGCTGCCTGTCTCCTCTACCCACATTGCGGTAGGTGCGGTGTTTGGCGTTGGCTTTCTGCGCGAGTTTCTGAAGAGCAGCTACGCCAAGATGGTGGCGGAGATCGAGGAGCACCACCACGGCAGGGATGAGGCGGAGGTTACCAAGTTCCTGCAGGCTTTCAAGAAGGCATCGGTTCCCACTAAGGGACGAATGCTACAGCAGCTGAAGGAGCATTCGGCCAAGGCAGATCTCTCGAAAAAGGAACGCAAAAGCCTGAAGCGGGTCTACAAGACTGAGCTGGTGAAGCGCTCTAATCTGCTGAAGATCGTTGCCGCCTGGCTGATCACCGTGCCAGTCTCCGGCATCATGGCAGCAATGATCTTCTTCACCCTGCGCGGCATGCTGATGCCCTGATTCTCCCCCTCCGTGCCATCAGGCCAACCACATGGCCTGGTGGCATGAAACTTCCCGCCCTGCTTTATCCCCATCACAGGTACGCCCTATTTTTCCTCGCACTAGGTTATGATTCCCCCTCCATAGTTGAGGGACCCGCATGGATCACAGCCCACTGAATGATGTCCTGGTGCTGCTCGCCTGCTCGGTGGGGGCGGTCGCCATCTTCCGCCGTTTTCATCTGCCGCCGATCCTCGGCTATTTAATGGTCGGGGTGCTCACCGGCAGCCACGCCCTCGGCTGGGTACCGGATGGCGAAGCGATCCATCTGCTGGCCGAGGTGGGAGTGGTGTTCCTGCTCTTCATGATCGGCCTGGAGATCTCCATCCCGCATCTGCTGGCGATGAAGAGCACAGTGCTGGGGCTGGGCAGCGCCCAAGTTCTGATCACCCTTGGCCTTGCCGGGGGCATCGCCTGGTATCTGGGGGTGGAGTGGCAGGGGGCGCTAATCCTCGGCGGCATCGTCGCCCTCTCCTCCACTGCAATCGCCACCAAGCAGCTGATCGAACAGCTGGAGATGCAATCACGCCATGGCCGCATCGCGCTCGGCATCCTGCTATTTCAGGATCTGGCGGTAGTGCCCTTCCTGGTGCTGATCCCGATCCTCGCCGATCCCGGCGGCGGCTCCATGCTGCAACCGATGCTATGGGCCCTGGCCAAGGCGGCATTCGCCTTCGCCCTGATGTTCGCGCTCGGCCACTGGGCGCTGAGGCCGCTGTTTCATATGGTGGCTGGGGCCCACTCCATCGAGCTGTTCACCCTGACCATCCTGTTGGTCTCCCTGGCTGCCGCAGCACTCACCTACCAGCTCGGGCTGTCCCTGGCGCTGGGGGCCTTCCTTGCCGGGATGATGCTGGGCGAGACCGAGTACCGACATCAGGTCGAGGCCGAGGTGCGCCCCTTCCGTGACGTACTGATGGGACTCTTCTTCATCTCAGTGGGCACCCAGCTCGATCTGATGGTGCTGCCGGAGATCTGGCACTGGGTGGTGCTGATCACCCTTGGTTTGATCCTCGGCAAGGCAGCCATCGTGATCGCCATCACGCACTTTGGCGGCCACGAGTTCGGCGTCGCCCTGCGCAGCGGCCTGGTGCTCGCCCAGGGTGGTGAATTTGGCTTCGCCCTCATCACCCTTGGCATCGCCCAGGGGCTGTTCAGCAGCGAGGTCACCCAGCCCGTGCTGGCCGCCATCGTCCTCAGCATGATCCTGGCACCGCTGATCATCCGCCACAACGGCACCTTCGCCAAACAGGTCTGCGCCAACTACCTGGGGCGGCGGATGGCGCAGGCACAGAACCTCTCCCAGGCGAGCGACGAGCTCTCCGGCCATGTGATCGTCTGCGGCTTCGGCCGCATCGGCCAAAATCTGGCCAGCTTCCTCAAAGAGGAGGGCTTCGACTATGTCGCGCTGGACCTCGACCCGGTACTGATCCGCGAGGCCTGGGAGGCAGGTGAACAGGTCTTCTACGGCGACAGCCGTAACGCCGAGATCCTGCACAGCGCCGGTATCGAGCGGGCGCGGGCGCTGGTGGTGACCTTCCACGACCACCACCTCAGTGAACAGATCATCCATACCGCCCGCAAGGTCTCAGCCGAGATCATGATCGTCGCCCGCACCCACGACGACCACCACCTGGAAGATCTGGAGCAGGCGGGTGCCAACGACGTGGTGCCCGAGTCGATCGAGGCCAGCATGATGCTCGCTGCCCACACCCTGCGCCATCTCGACGTGGATAAGGGCGAAATCGACGAGCTGATCGAAAAGGCCCGCGCCGACCACTACAGCCGACTGCGCGGCTACTTCCACGGCGAATCCTTCGAAGACCAGGTCGAGGAGGAGGACCACTTCCACCGCCACAGCCTGGTGCTGACCGAGCAGTGCCGGGCGGTGGGCAGACGCATCGGCGAACTGGGGCTGGCGTCCCATGATATCGAGGTGATCGGCCTGCGCCGCCACGGTATTCACGGCGAAACGCCAGACCCTGAGATCATCCTGCAGGCCAACGACACCCTGATCATCCAGGGACCGCCGAAAAAGCTGGAGCATGCTGAGGAGATTTTGGTGCGCGGTTGATGCGTTCACAGTCTCATTGCCACCCGCCAGAACCAGCAGTTGCAGGCATTGGAACTCAATAGCGCCTCAGCTACCATCTCTTAGTTCTTGGAATGGTGCGCAAAATGTCAGGAGAAACGATCATGCTTTTTGAGGCGTTGATCTGGTCCATTCCGGCCGGGCTGATCCATTTTGCGGTCATGGGGGCGCTCTACGGCAATCCTTTTATCGACACTCTGGCCGATCTCTGGCTGAGAGAACTAATTCCAGTTGATGGCCTCCAGGCGGCCTTGATACTAGGCCTGCTTTTCGGCGCACTGCGGGTCTATCCACGCTTTTGGAATATGTGGATCCAGTCCACCTATCCGATGCAGCTGCTGCGGATTGAGTTTGTGAATGGCCTGATCGGCACGCTGGTGATCACGATCAGCCTGGAACTGCTCCTCTAATGCTGCGCATATCAAACCAGGTCACAATCCCCCTGGAGGAGATCGAACTGAGCGCGATCCGCGCCCAGGGAGCCGGCGGGCAGAACGTCAACAAAGTCTCCAGTGCAGTGCATCTGCGTTTCGATATCGCCCAGTCGTCCCTGCCTGACTTCTACAAACAGCGGCTGCTGACGCTACGCGACCGGCGCATCAGCAGCGAGGGGATCATCGTCATCAAGGCACAGCGTTTTCGCACCCGGGAGAAGAACCGGACCGATGCGCTGGAGCGGCTACGCGAGCTGATCTGCAGCGTGGCGGTGGTACGTAAGAAGCGTATCGCAACCAAGCCGAGCAAAGGCGCCCGGCAGCGGCGTCTCGATGAGAAGTCAAAACGGGGCAAGCAGAAGTCGTTGCGGCGCAAGGTGGAGCATTGACCCCACCCTACTCCGGGCTGTTTGGCGGATCGAGATCTTCCAGCGGGGTCTCCACCTCCACCTCCTGCAGCCACTCCTCCAGCATCTTGACGTGCCAAGCCTCCTCCTCAACCATCTCCTGGGCCTGCCAACGCACGTTGGCATCCGGCGAGGTCTCGGCCACCTGCAAGTAGAAATCCCGCCCACGGATCTCGTTAAACAGGGCGATCTGCAGCGCCTGGGCAGTGTTCATCAGGTAGTGGGCCTCCTCCATGCAGGAGGATTCGGGGCTACCTGGGCAGGTCCACTTGAACTCCCAAGGGGAGATCTCCGGCAACTCTAGCCCTTCTGCCCGCACCCGGACCTGGTTTGCGTGCTCCTGACTGAAACCCGCCATGCGCCGGAATAGCTCCGCCACCTGCGGATTGTTATGGATCTCCATGCTGTCGGCCAGCTCTTCATAGTGCTCCACCGAGGCCTCTTCCAGCTCCAGCGCATGAGCCAGGAACTCCACCAGCGACTCGATGATCCGGGATTGATCACTGCTCATACTAGAAATTCCTCTTCGAGTCGGGCCAGCGCGCTCATCACCTGATTTTCCAACTGCCAGACTGGCAGCTCACCCTTGTAGATCAACCCGGTGGAGCGGCCATCATCGGCCTGGATAATCCGTGCCGCCTCCACCGGATCATCCACCGGCACCCCATCAAAGGGATGGACCTGCTGCTTCCACTCACGCTGCTCAGGGCGGAAAGTGACACAGCTGCTCAACACCTGCACAAAGGCGAAGCCCCGATGCTGGATCGCCTCCACGAACAACCGCGTCAGCTCGGCCGGATCGCCAGAGTAGCCACGGGCGATAAACCCCGCTCCTGCCGCCAGGGCGATCGCCGCTGGCTGAAAGCTAGGGATGCCGGTGCCGTGGGGGGTCATCTTGCTAGAGAGCCAGTCGGGCCGGGTGGTGGGCGAAGCTTGCCCCTTGGTCATGCCATAGACCTCGTTGTCCATCACGATGTAGGTGATGTCCATATTGCGCCGGCAGGCGTGCAGGAAATGATTGCCGCCGATCGAGAAGCCATCGCCATCACCGCCAGCGGCGATCACCGTCAGATCGGGGCGCGCCGCCTTGAGGCCAGAGGCGAGCGCCAGCGCGCGGCCATGTACGCCGTGAAAACCGTAGCTGTCGAGATAGGCGGGCAGGCGAGAGGAGCAGCCGATACCGGAGACCAGCGCCACCTGATGTTTCGGCAACCGCAGATGGGCCAGTGCCCGGGTCAGCGCAGCCAGCACCGCGAAGTCGCCACAGCCCGGACACCAGACCGGCTTGATCGCCGATTTGTAGTCTTTCGCCTTGAGTGCAGGCACGCTCATCTCAGCCTCCCGATCCACCGATCTCATCCAGTGCGCGCAGGATCCGTCCTGGCCGCAACGGCAAGGGCCCAGGCTGGGCCAGCGAGTGGGCAGAGTCCGGCAACGCCCCCTCGGCCCGCAGATAATGATAGAGCTGGCCGGAGTGGTTCTGCTCCACCACCAGAATCTGCTCCACCCCCTTTAGGGCCTGATGCAACGCGGCACTCTGCAGCGGCATCAGCAGGCGCAGTGCGATCACCCGCAGCACCTCCCCCTGCTCCTCCAGCCGCCGCACCGTATCTAACACCGCCCCGTTGCTTGAGCCCCAGGTGATGATGCAGCGTGGCCCGCTGCCGCGGATCTCCGCCCAGGCTTCGCCAAAGTCGAACTCCGCCAGCTTCTGCGCACGCTTGGCGAGCTGTTCGCGATGATCCACCGCCATGCTGGAGGGGGTTCCCTGGCGGTTGTGCTCCAGGCCATCGGCGGTATACATGCCGTCCGGGGTGCCCGGCAGGGTCATCGGTGAGATACCCGTCTCACTAACCTGATAGCGCAGATAATCATCCGCCGGCCGCGTCTCCACGCGTCGGCTCAACCCTAGCTCAACTGCCGCTGGCGGCGATACCACCGCCCGTGACTGCCCGAGGGATTGGTCGGCAAGCACCAGGGATACGGTCTGTAGATGCTCCGCCAACTGTACCGCCCACTGAGTGGTGAAGACGCAGTCCACGATCGACAGGGGCGCCAGCACCAGATGGGGCGCATCGCCATGCATCCCGTAGAGGGCGATATTCAGATCGGACTGCTCCGACTTGGTGGGGATGCCGGTGGAGGGCCCACCGCGCATCACATCGACCACAGTCACCGGGGTCTCACTCATCACCGCCAGCCCCAATCCCTCCATCATCAAGCTCAGCCCCGGCCCCGAGGTGGCGGTAAGCGACGCCACCCCGCCAAAGGAGGCGCCGATGATCATGTTCACTGAGGCCAGCTCATCCTCCGCCTGCAGCAGCGAGCCGCCAAGCTGTTCCAGCCGTGGCGCCAGCCACTCCAGCATCTCGCTGGCCGGGGTGATCGGGTAAGCTGCGACAAAGCGCACCCCACCACGCAGCGCTCCCAGCGCACAGGCCTGGTTGCCGCTGAGGTTCCAGCGCTCTTCTTGAGGCTCTTCTGAAGGCGGTGAAAAACGCGCCTGCAACGGCTGAGCATAACCGAATTCGAGAGCCGCCAGCGCTCCCGCCACCACCCGCTCCCCCTTGGGACCGAGGATGCGATTCAGCGCCTGCTGAAGAGAGGCAAGCGAGAGGCCGACGACCCGCCCTGCGGCCCCCAGAGCCACCATATTGATGCGCCCTCCTTCGAGGCTGGCGGCGAGCTGCTTAAACGCCACAGGCTGGAATTGCGCACCGTTGCCACGCAGCTGCAACGGCACCTCACCAACCGCCGGATCAGCCAGAATCAGGCTCTGCTCAGTAAGCGGGATCTCATCGGCAAAACGCTCAGCATTCCTCCAGTCGAGGGCCAGCAGCAGGTCAAATCTATCCCCCATGCAATCAACCGCCGAGGGGGAAAAGCGCACCATCGCCGCCGACTCACCACCACGGATCTGCGGTCCTGCCGAACGCATCATCACTCCCTGCAGACCGGCCAGCGCCGCCGCTTCCAGCAGGATGCGCCCGGTCGTGACAGCACCGCTGCCACCGGAGCCGGTGATGGCGATCGAGAAACTCCGAGTTCTGTTGCTGGCATTCATCCTATCGGTCCAATCTATCGTCCTCTCCTGCATTCAATGATAGGCGAGCCAGCAAGCGGATCCTTGGGCTAGATCAACTGCGGCTGACCAAGGTAACGGGATCGGTTTATGATGGGCGCCCGCTTTCAACCGAGCAGCAGAGAAGGAATCGGTGTTGTTATGTGTGGTTTCTCAGGCATTCTGTTTCACAGCGAGTCGATCAGAGATCGCTTCCCGCCAGCGCTCAATGGCTTTCGCCAGGCTGCCCGGCGCATCGCACACCGCGGCAATACCGAACACCGGGAACAACTGAGTGAACGCTTCTGGCTGAGCCACTACCGGCTGGCGTTCCAGGATATCAGCGCCGGCCAGCAGCCGATGCCAAGCCACGACAGGGAACATCTGATCCTCTTCAATGGCGAAGTCTACAATCACCTGCAGTTGCGCGACGCGATCGTGCGCCAGAGCGGCATCCGCTTCAAGACCCGTAGCGATACCGAAACCCTGATTGAGGGCTGGAAGGCCTTCGGCGAGGTATTTTTCGAGCAACTCGAGGGCGAGTACGCGTTTGTGATCCTGGCCCGCAACGGCAGCGGCTTTATCGCCCACCGCGACCGTTTCGGCGTCAAACCGCTGTTTCTGCACGCCGACGGCATCGACAGCCGCACCTTCGCGAGCTTCTCCCCAGAGTACAGCTTCAGCAGCGGAATCCTGGAGTTCGCCAGCGAGATCAAGGGCATTACCTCTCCAAAACGCTGGAACCGGGATGGGCTACTGCGCCAGTTCGTCGGCCTGTTCGAGCCGATCTGCACCCCCTTTGAGCAACTGATCCAGATCCCTCCTGGCGCCATCCTGCGAGCACGGCGCAATGGCGAGGCTTTCAACTGTACGCTACGCACCGCCACCACACCGATCCGCCAATCCGTCCGCGGCAGTCGACTGGCCTGCGAGGATGAGTTCGAGCAGGCCTTCAGCCAGTCGGTGCAGGAGCGCCTGCTGAGCGATGTGGAGTTGGGGGTCTACCTCAGCGGCGGGGTCGACTCCAAGGCGGTCGCCTTCGAGCTGGGCCGGCTCACCGGGCGCGAGCAGCCGATGAAAACTTTCACCGTCGGTTTCAAACAGGCCGGTTACGATGAATCAGAAGAGGCGCTGCGTTTTGCCCGTCATCTCGGGTTCAATCCCCACCTGGTACGGATCGACGGCACAGCGCTCGACTACGCCTATCCACTAGCGGTGCAGAACAGCGAGCTGGTGCAACCCTTCACCAACGGCGCCGCCAAATGGTGGCTGAGCCGCTTCACTCGCCAGTATGTACACGGTGTACTCACCGGTGACGGTGCCGACGAGCTGCTCTGCGGCTACCCCAGTTACCGCTACGCCAACTGGTGGCGATTTGTGATGCGCGGCCGCGGGCAGGCCGAGACCCGCGGCGAGATTCTGCAGCTGCTGGAGAGAATACCCCTCGGCACACGGGGACGGGACCAACTCTACAACGGGCGTTTCGCCGCCCACAGCAAGAACCCCTGGCTGGCTGGATCGAGTGCGGCCGGCAGCGGCCAAGACTTTGTCGACAGCATCCGCCTGCTCGGCGTGCCCCATCCGCTGTTCGGCCAGATCCAGGCGATCACCCAGGCGCTGCTCGGGGATGAGGCGGAGAGCTGGCTGGCTAGCCAAGCCAGCTCGATCCAGAGCTGGTTTGGCGCCGGACTGGCGATCAACGACGCCCTCTGTGCCCCCGACAACGCCCTGCTGGTGTGGCAGAACTACTTCGCAAAGACTCATCTGCCGGTGCTGATTCTCAACTGGGTCGGCGACCGGATGGAGATGGCCAATACCTTGGAAGGCCGCACACCATTTCTCTCCGGGCACATGCGCCGACTGATCCACGCCCTGCCCGATCACGCCTTGGTCAGCGGTCTGCGCGACAAGGTGCTGTTACGCCGCAGCTACGCGCGTCGGTTTCCGCCGGAGTTTGCCCAGACGCCGAAAAAGCAATTCAACGCTCCCTTCCTTGACTCGGCGCAGTTGATCAAGCGATTCAACAGCGACCGGGTTTTCGAGCTGTGCGGCCTGACGGAGGGGCTCCGACTCCAGGGGCTGCTGGACCAGGCCAAGGCAGTTGAGACGCAGGATCCGTTCCTGGCGACGCACCTTCGCTCGGCTCACCAGACCGCGATCTGTCTCAGTATCGTTCATCAGAGTATCGTTAAGGGTGAGCAGATCGAGCAGGATCCTGAATTCGAGCAGCATTACCTTGCGCAGGGTGGTCCTGTATGACGGCCGGTTTTTCGCTAGCCGCGCTTCATCGAACTGTTCAATCCTCATTCTCATCCTCCGGTAGTTCGTGGCAGAGGTTACAGCCGATCGGCTCACCCCGAGCGATATCAACTATCTCATTATCTTCTATCTCATAGTGACGAGCTGCAGCAGCCGCAGAGAGCACAGTTCCCAACAGATCGGCACCATGACAGCTGCGACAGGCGTCAGGGTCATCCTTGAAGAACTCCTTGTGCTCATGGTCGGTCCAGCGCATGTCACCCCGGTTGTGCATGCCATGCGGACCGCCTAGTGTCATCGGCAGACTGCCCGGTTCATGGCAAGTCTCGCATTCGATGATGGTGCCGCTGTGGCCCTGCAACTGGGTGGCAGTCACATTGTCGTTGGCATTCGGCATCGGGTTGGGAAAGATCGCATGGGTGCTACCGTGGCAGCCCTCGCACATCACTCCACCGTGGCCCGTACTCAGGCGATAGAGAGGCTGGTTCTCGGTGAAGCGTGAAGCGGGCGAACGGATCGGCTCTGCAGTGATGTCGTCGCTGCGGTAGGCCTGCAACAGACGAATCCCATCTGGCGCCACAATCAGCCCCTCACCCTCATGGTTCGGATTGAGCGCATCACCGGTATGGCAGGAACCACAGCCCGGTTCGCTGCCCCAGGGCACCCGCTTGCTCAAGTCGGCTCCCTCCGGATAGGGGGTATGCGGGAGGTTTTCGGTGAAGTCATCGCCCACCTGAACCATGCTGCCGTGACAATCCTGGCAGACCACCCCGCCAGCCGCCATGGCACCGCGCAGACACTGGGTGTTCTTACCCGGGTGACACTGGTAACAGGTCGCCTGTAATACATCAGCGGCCTCATCCAGGGTGCGCTCACCCGGCAACGGCATCTGCGGAAAGAGTGGCTCATCAGCAAACATCAGCTCACCGTGATGCTGATGCATCGCCCGCGACATCGAAACATGGCTGGTCTGCTGACGACCGCCAGACTCCGGATCATCATCCACCGGCCCCTGCTGTGCCAGATCGAGAGCCGGCGAGTAGTGGCACTGGGAACACTGCACCGGCCGTTGATTATCGAGATCGGTGCCATGTTTGGTGTCGTGCAGCCGCAGGATGTTGATCTTGGCAGCATTGTTGTGCTTCTCCGGCCCGGGGATCTCACCATCATTGAGTGCCTGACTCACATAGTCGAAGGAGACCGATGCAAAGTCGGCAGCAACACCACTATAGCCATCATCGGTGGTGCCATGGCAGTTGACGCAATCCGCCTCGGAAGCCACCGGCACCACGATATCGGTGCTGGCAAGATCCTCACCTGTTGCCTTATCGACGGCGGTGATTGTCATCAGCGGATAGGCGTTAGAACGTCCCTGATCATCGATCGGTAGGAGCGGAATGCCATCTGCGGCAAACCAGTTCACGCCTTCGATGGTGGTGCCAAACGGCAGCGCGGCAAAGAAGGGCAGATCCCGATCAAAGCGCTTGAACGCCTGCGGCTGATTCGCATTGTAGGGATCAGAGATGCCTGGCATCACCTGTTGATGCACCACCAGGTTGCCCAGCGCCAGCTCCATCAGATCCGGCACCGGCAACCCCAGATCGGGCGGCAGATGCTCAAAACCCGAGAGGATGCTAAGGCCATTATCAAACGGATAGAGTGTCCCATAACCCCCATAGGCCAGCGTATTGGCGTCCTGAATCTCCCAGAAGTTGCTCTTATAGACCTCACCGTTCTGGCTGGTGGTATTTATCGAACCCGCACCCACCGGATCGTTGGCACTGCTGGTCGCCACATAGGTCAGCTCGAGCTGGGTATCGTCGAGGATCTCCGGCGACTGCCCCTCCCCCCCCTTCTTGACCACCTGGGCATGAACCACATTGAATGGCGGCAGAATGCTGAACACCTGGTAATCGAGATCAGCGCAGTGCATGCCAAGATCGTTGGCAGAGATAACAACCAGATCACCATCGATCGGCTGACCTCCGCCACCACCACCGCCCACGGAACCATCACCAGTAGTGAGCAGCAGGTCGTCAAACTGAATCCGGGTCGACTCGTTGGCCGCGGTCTTCTGGTTGTTGTAGCCGCCCAGGATCAGGCGGTGGCTGCCGGCGGACAGGCTGCCGAGGTTGAGCTCAACCTGCTGCCAACCGGTGGTCTCGTCCGGGCCGCCGTTACCGTTGCCACTGATCTGGTCGATGTGGTCGTTGGGCGAGACGCCGATCAGCACGCCGTCGAGGCTGATCAGGATCTGGCTGAGCTCATTGTCTTCGTAGAACGGGCTCTGGGTCAGGTTGTAGCGGAAGCTGAGGGTGACCTCGCTGAGGCCGCCGAGTTCAAAGTCACGCTGCCAACCGCCGGACATGCCGAAGATGTCGTCGCCGTTGATGCCGCCCAGCACCACTTCGAGACCGCCGCCGCTAAAACCGCCAGCGGGCTGGTGGCTGCCGTCGGCGAAGCCCGGGGCGCTGGTGCCGCGATAGGCGTCGTCGACATAGCTGAAGCCGTCCGAGTCGCTGTCGAAGCCGGTCTCGATCAGGGTGGTGTTTTGCGTGATGGTGACCGTCGCGCTGGCGCTGATGCCACCGTCATCGGCCAGGACGGTGAACGGGCCACCGGCGCTGCTGGCGGTGAACCGGCCGGTCTGGTCGATGGTCCCGCCGCCGCTGACGCTCCACACCGGGCTGGTGGCGATGGCGTTGCCGTACTGGTCGAGGCCGCTGGCGCTGAACTGCTGGCTGGTGCCGACGCTGAGCGCGGCGCTGCTCGGGTTCAGGCTGAGGCTGGTCAGCACCGGCAGTGCGCCGGTGGTCGCCTCGGCAGCCTCGCCGGGCGCACTCTCGTTGCCCGCCGCATCGTAGGCGGTCACGCTGTAGCTGTAGGTCGTCTCGGGATCGAGGCCGCTATCACTGTGGCTGGTGGTGGTTGCGGTGGCGATCTCGGTCTCGTCGCGGAAGATCCGATAGCCGGTGACGCCGACGTTGTCGGTCGCTGCCGACCAGCTCAGATTGATGGTGGCGGGACCGTTCGCGCTGGCGCTGAGGCCGGTGGGGGTCCCGGGCGCCTCGGTGTCGGGCACATCACTGACGCTGATCGTCACGCTGGCGCTGCCGGTGCCGCCCTGGTCGTCGGTGACGGTGAGGGTCGCCGTGTAGCTGCCGGGGCTAGTGTAGCTGTGGCTCGGGTTGGCCTCACTCGCGCTGCTGCCATCGCCGAAGCGCCAGCTGTAGCTCTGGATGCTGCCGTCGGCATCAGTTGAGCCGGCGCTGCTGAAGCTCACCTCGAGGGGGGCCACACCGTTGTCCGGGGTGGCGCTGGCCACCGCGGTGGGCGGCTGGTTGCTGCTGGTGGTGCGCAGCAGCAGGTCATCGAGCTGAATCCGGGTCGACTCGTTGGCCGCGGTCTTCTGATTGTTGTAGCCGCCCAGGATCAGGCGGTGGCTGCCGGCGGACAGGCTGCCGAGGTTGAGCTCAACCTGCTGCCAACCGGTGGTCTCGTCCGGGCCGCCGTTACCGTTGCCACTGATCTGGTCGATGTGGTCGTTGGGCGAGACGCCGATCAGCACGCCGTCGAGGCTGATCAGGATCTGGCTGAGCTCATTGTCTTCGTAGAACGGGCTCTGGGTCAGGTTGTAGCGGAAGCTGAGGGTGACCTCGCTGAGGCCGCCGAGCTCGAAGTCACGCTGCCAACCGCCGGACATGCCGAAGATGTCGTCGCCGTTGATGCCGCCCAGCACCACTTCGAGACCGCCGCCGCTAAAACCGCCAGCGGGCTGGTGGCTGCCGTCGGCGAAGCCCGGGGCGCTGGTGCCGCGATAGGCGTCGTCGACATAGCTGAAGCCGTCCGAGTCGCTGTCGAAGCCGGTCTCGATCAGGGTGGTGTTTTGCGTGATGGTGACCGTCGCGCTGGCGCTGATGCCACCGTCATCGGCCAGGACGGTGAACGGGCCACCGGCACTGCTGGCGGTGAACCGGCCGGTCTGGTCGATGGTCCCGCCGCCGCTGACGCTCCACACCGGGCTGGTGGCGATGGCGTTGCCGTACTGGTCGAGGCCGCTGGCACTGAACTGCTGGCTGGTGCCGACGCTGAGCGCGGCGCTGCTCGGGTTCAGGCTGAGGCTGGTGAGGATCGGCAGTGCGCCGGTGGTCGCCTCGGCAGGCTCGCCGGGCTCACTCTCGTTGCCCGCCGCATCGTAGGCGGTCACGCTGTAGCTGTAGGTCGTCTCGGGATCGAGGCCGCTATCGCTGTAGCTGGTGGTGGTTGCGGTGGCGATCTCGGTCTCGTCGCGGAAGATCCGATAGCCGGTGACGCCGACGTTGTCGGTCGCTGCCGACCAGCTCAGATTGATGGTGGCGGGACCGTTCGCGCTGGCGCTGAGGCCGGTGGGGATCCCGGGCGCCTCGGTGTCGGGCACATCACTGACGCTGATCGTCACGCTGGCGCTGCCGGTGCCGCCCTGGTCGTCGGTGACGGTCAGGGTCGCCGTGTAGCTGCCGGAGCTGGTGTAGCTGTGGCTCGGGTTGGCCTCACTCGCGCTGCTGCCATCGCCGAAGCGCCAGCTGTAGCTCTGGATGCTGCCGTCGGCATCAGTTGAGCCGGCGCTGCTGAAGCTCACCTCGAGGGGGGCCACGCCGTTGTCCGGGGTGGCGCTGGCCACCGCGGTGGGCGGCTGGTTGCTGCTGGTGGTGCGCAGCAGCAGGTCATCGAGCTGAATCCGGGTCGACTCGTTGGCCGCGGTCTTCTGATTGTTGTAGCCGCCCAGGATCAGCGTGTGTGTCCCGGCGGACAGGCTGCCGAGGTTGAGCTCAACCTGCTGCCAACCGGTGGTCTCGTCCGGGCCGCCGTTACCGTTGCCACTGATCTGGTCGATGTGGTCGTTGGGCGAGACGCCGATCAGCACGCCGTCGAGGCTGATCAGGATCTGGCTGAGCTCATTGTCTTCGTAGAACGGGCTCTGGGTCAGGTTGTAGCGGAAGCTGAGGGTGACCTCGCTGAGGCCGCCGAGTTCAAAGTCACGCTGCCAACCGCCGGACATGCCGAAGATGTCGTCGCCGTTGATGCCGCCCAGCACCACTTCGAGACCGCCGCCGCTAAAACCGCCAGCGGGCTGGTGGCTGCCGTCGGCGAAGCCCGGGGCGCTGGTGCCGCGATAGGCGTCGTCGACATAGCTGAAGCCGTCCGAGTCGCTGTCGAAGCCGGTCTCGATCAGGGTGGTGTTTTGCGTGATGGTGACCGTCGCGCTGGCGCTGATGCCACCGTCATCGGCCAGGACGGTGAACGGGCCACCGGCGCTGCTGGCGGTGAACCGGCCGGTCTGGTCGATGGTCCCGCCGCCGCTGACGCTCCACACCGGGCTGGTGGCGATGGCGTTGCCGTACTGGTCGAGGCCGCTGGCGCTGAACTGCTGGCTGGTGCCGACGCTGAGCGCGGCGCTGCTCGGGTTCAGGCTGAGGCTGGTCAGCACCGGCAGTGCGCCGCTGGTCGCCTCGGCAGCCTCGCCGGGCGCACTCTCGTTGCCCGCCGCATCGTAGGCGGTCACGCTGTAGCTGTAGGTCGTCTCGGGATCGAGGCCGCTATCACTGTAGCTGGTGGTGGTTGCGGTGGCGATCTCGGTCTCGTCGCGGAAGATCCGATAGCCGGTGACGCCGACGTTGTCGGTCGCTGCCGACCAGCTCAGATTGATGGTGGCGGGACCGTTCGCGCTGGCGCTGAGGCCGGTGGGGGTCCCGGGCGCCTCGGTGTCGGGCACATCACTGACGCTGATCGTCACGCTGGCGCTGCCGGTGCCGCCCTGGTCGTCGGTGACGGTCAGGGTCGCCGTGTAGCTGCCGGGGCTGGTGTAGCTGTGGCTCGGGTTGGCGTCGGTGGCGCTGCTGCCATCGCCGAAGCGCCAGCTGTAGCTCTGGATGCTGCCGTCGGCATCAGTTGAGCCGGCGCTGCTGAAGCTCACCTCGAGGGGGGCCACACCGTTGTCCGGGGTGGCGCTGGCCACCGCGGTGGGCGGCTGGTTGCTGCTGAGGGCGTTGAGGCTCAGGTCGTCGACCAGCAGGGTGGTGTATTCGGTGTAGTGGGTCTTCTGGTTGTTGTAGCCACCCAGGGTCAGGCGGTGGCTGCCGGCGGACAGGCTGCCGAGGTTGAGCTCAACACTCTGCCAGCCGGTGGTCTCGTCCGGGCCACCGTTGCCGTTGCCGGTCACCTGATCGATGTAGTCGTTGGGCGAGACGCCGATCAGCACGCCGTCGATGCTCACCAGTATCTGGCTCTGCTCGTTGCTTTCGTACCAGGCGCTCTGAGTCAGATTGTAGCGAAAACTCAGCACCACCTCGCTCAGGCCGCCGAGCTCGAAGTCACGCTGCCAGCCGCCAGACATGCCGAAGATGTCGCTTTTGTCGATACCACCCAGATCAATCTGCAGGGCCGCCTCGGTGGGGTTCCAGCTACCATCCGCATAGGCGGGTGCGCTGGTGCTGCGGAAGCTATCGTCCTGATAGCTGAAGCCATCCGCACCGCTGTCAAAGCCAGTCTGGATCAGAGGCTCGGCAAAGGCATTGAGGCTCAAAAACAGGATGACGATGAAGAGCAGTTCAGCGGAGCCGGGCCAATTGAGGGGGTGTTTGATCGTCATTGTCTACCTTTATTGTTATTAGGTGGTGCTACATCCCAGGCGTATCTGACCTCTGCGGAAACGAATGGACATCGTATTCGCGCCGCACGGGTAAGCGTTGCCGATGACACGCCATACCAAAAACGGAGGAAATCACCTCACGCCAACCTGCAGGCTGGGCATCAGATATAGGGACTGTCACAATTTTTTGCAAAATTCAGGCCACAATTTAATTCCCCTATAACGACCAATGACTTAACTGAATAACAAAAGAGGGCTGGCAAAGCCTCTGTAAAGATCCCCGACACCTCTCCCCCGGCGTTCGCCCCGTGGAAACAGATAAAACGCGCTAGATACCAGCCTTAATATCCTGAGCAGTCAGTAAATTCCCTGGCAAAATGAACGATCCGCTGCCAGAGCAGAGCCAAAAAAAATGTAAATCTTGCCGACACCCGCGCTGACAGCATTACTCCAGCAGATTTTCCCGCATCTAACTCCCGTCACATGGGTTTTGATGCCAGCAGATTGCCACAGTTTTGCCATCAGGCCTCCTGAATCATCCGGCTCAATAGTCCAGGTAATAACTGGAGGAACGAAGTATGACTGGCATTCAGAAGATCCTGACCCGGCCCCAGCAGGAAAACCCGGCACTGCGCCTGCTGATCATCTTTGGGCTGATCCTGCTGCTGCAGATCCCTCTATCTCAATGGTGGATGGGTTGATCGCTGAACGGAGTTTAAGTCGTGAGCAGGCGGCGCAGGCGCATGCCCGGCTGGCCAGCGAAACCCGCCGTAGAGGCATCTACGAGATACCGCCTACCAGGCAAAGCTGCAACTCTCCGGTCGCTTCAGGATCGAAACCATCTCGAATGAGTACCCGGGATACACGGCGCACTAGGATCGGGCCAGCCTGGTGATCGTGATAAGCGACCCGAAGGCAATCGATTCGGCCAGCCCGCTGATGTGGGGCGGGCAACCGCTCGAACTCCAACCAGGTGTGCGGGCTGGTTGGCGGGATGTGCCATCACACTCTTCTCTCTGCTGCTATCGCTGGCGGAGCAGATCGGTTTTACCGCAGCTTACTGTGTGGCAACCCTGCTGACCATCGGCCCGATATATGGATACACCCGCAGAATTCTCACCAGCAGACGCCACGCCGCCCTGATCAGCGGCGGACTAAGCACCCTCTGCGGCTACCTATTTGCCCTGCTGCATGAACAGGAGTACGCACTGCTGGCCGGCTCCATCGGACTATTTCTGATGCTTGGCCTGGTGATGTACCTGACCCGTAATATCGACTGGTATCAGACCGCTGAGCAAGTTGCTGAGAAACGACCAAAGCAGAATAAGAGGGAATAGAATAACCAACCAATTTGATATAGATTAATGCCCACCCGTGGGCGGCCCTGTTTCAATCCTTTATTATCCGTAACAGAGCCGCTCGCGGCACGAACCAGCCGTAACAAAAAACTCACGCCGTAAACGGCACCCCAACAGAGAACAGATGCAAATACTTCGATACACCACACTCCTGCTCGGTTTCACCCTGCTACTGCCCCCCTTCAGCCTGGCGGCCCACGACTATGACCCGGACAATGGCGAGGAGATCAACGAGCTCTGCGCCGGCTGTCACGGCGAGTATGGCCAAGGCGGCAAGGATGGCGAATATCCCCGCTTGGCGGGGATGCCGCGTGAATTCATCGCCCTCCAGCTACACCTGTTTCGTGACCGCGAACGCCCCAACCTGGCGATGGTGGAGTATGTGGATGACCGCCAGATGCCAGATGAAGACATCCAGGATATTGCGATCTACCTGGAGAGCGTTCGTCTGAAGACCAAACTGCCGCCGGTAGACGAAACCGCCCCTGACTTCGACGCCTATGCCCGGCTGCTGGCGTCGAAGAAGCTAATGCAGATCCCGCGCGCGCCGGGGGATATCGCGAAGGGCCAGTCGCTTTACCGAAAGGAGTGCGCCAGCTGCCACGGTCGTGAAGGCTTGGGTGACCAGAAAAAAGCCGTACCGATGCTAGCCGGCCAATACACCAACTACCTTTGGCGGCAAGTGAAGAAGTATCGCAACAAGATCCGCATCCACGATCCCGAAGAGCCGGATGAAGAGCTGCTGGCAGATTTCAGCGACCAGCAGCTAGGCGATATCTTCGCTTATCTCTCCATCGTTGATGATTAGCAGGTTGTAGGAACGGTCTCAGACGAGTGCAGTTTAGGAAGGTTTTTCAGCAGCCTGCCAGGATCATGGCAGATCGCTGCGTTTAAAGAAAAAATAACCCAGGCCGGCACAACCAGTACCCAGCAGGATCGGATAGATCAGCGCATAGGCGATGTAGCCGCTCTGGCCAAAGTTGTCGAGGATCACGTAAGCCGTCGGACCAAGCAGCACCAGCTGCGGGTCGAACAGCATCATGGTGGCGGTGCGGAATACCTGCATCGGATTGGCCAAAGCGAGCGCCACCGCGGTCTCCGGCGGCAGGTTTTCGCGGATCATCACCCCGAGCAGGATCAGATCGAGAAACAGTAACAGGGTCAGCCAGACCACAAACGCCGCCCCCTGCGCCACATCCGAGGAGCGCGCCAGGGTCGAGATCAGCATACCGATACCGAGAAAACACCAGGCCAGCGACATCAGCAGAGCAGTGTAGTAGATCAGCAGATCCCAAGGGATCTCCGCCCCTTTCACCATGCCCCAGGCGGTGGCCCCGAGCATCGCTAGAAACACCGGCAGAAACACCACGAAGAAGCGGCCGAAGACCCGCCCCCAAAACCAAGCGCTGAGGGTGATCGGCAGCGACAGCAGGTATTCGAAGATCCCCGCCTCCCGATCCCCCGCAACCGAACGCACCGTGGTGATCAGCACAAACACCGGCAGCATCGCCATCGACAGTTGGATGTAAGTGATCAACAGCCGCGACAGGCCGGTGAAACCCATGATGCGCGACTCAGCCAGGCCAAAGGCGAAAAGAATCACTATCAGGCCACCAAAGACCATGGAGTAGACCATAAACCAGCGCGCACGCAGGGATTCAATGATATCGGTGTAGGCGGTGAGCCAGAGGTGTTTCATCAGGGTTTCTGCTCGGGAATGATGGTGGGTAATGTCGACTCCGCCCGCTGCGCCTTGCGTGCGGCATCACGCTGCGCCGCCTGCTGCTTGAAGCGCTCCAGCAGATGCACGCCGTGAATATTGAAGCGCTCCTCGACCTTGAGGATATGCTGCTTGGCTTGCTCGAAATCGAGCCCGCCCTCGAGTGGCTCTGGCTGGGCGCCCAGGCCAAACTCCATCGGCGTGATCTTGCCTTTTACGTAGGTAGCGACGCGGGCGTCGATCCACTCGCCATTGCGGTGGTCGGTGACCCAGATCTCGGTGCGCGGATCATCTTTCCAGGGCTGCTCTTCGAGCCATAAGATGGCACAGCCAATGTCGTCAAAGACGACCACTCGGGAGCGGGTTTTTCCCTCGGGGAAATAGCGAATCTGGGCCGAGAAGTTACGATCGCTCAGTACCATGCGGCAGCGCTCGCAGGCATCCCGATCCCACCTCACATCTTTTGGGCCTGTGCCCGGATCGCCGGAGCAGGCGGCAAGCAGCAACACAAGGCCAACCGCCAACCAGCAGGCAAGCTTATGCGGCATCCGCTTCGGCCTCATCCATCTGCATCCCCGCCAACAGCGCCGCATAGCGCGACAGCAGGCCGAGGAAACGCAACCGGTCGGGGCCAGCGATGACACCGCTCCAGCTCAAGCCGTCGGCCGAGCCGCGAAACCCCCACTCGCCGATCGCCTTGGCGAACGCCTCGGCCGGCTGTACCAGTCGCACCTGGACACGTAGCCGCGAGGAGAGCTCCACCAGATCGGCTACCTGGTCGTCCAGCACCACAAGGCCCTGGTCCATCTCGATCACCCGATTGACCAGCGAGGCCACCTCGTCAAGACGGTGGCTGGAGATCAGCATCGCCGCGTTCTGCTGCTTCTCCGCCAACAGCTGGAAGAAGATGTGGCGCGCCTCCGGATCGAGGTTGGCAGCCGGCTCGTCCATCACCAATAGTTCGCTCTCGCGACCCAGGGCGATGGCGATCAGCAGCTTCTGTTTCTGCCCGCCGGAGAGTTTGACGAAGGGCTGATGGCGGAACTTGTCGACATCAAAGCCGAGCTGGCCCGCCACCCCGATCATGCGCGCCGGGTCGCTCCCGCAGAGGCTAGCGGAGAAGCGAATCAACTGCCCCACTGGCATGCGCAGCGGCGGCGGCAACTGAGGCACGAAGCCCACCATGGAGAGCACTTCGCGGCGCTGTTTACGTGGCTCCATGCCATCCACCGTAACCCGCCCCTCGCAGGTGTATTCGCCCAGCAGACAGCGGATCAGGGTGGTCTTGCCAGCACCGTTGGAACCCACCAGCGCGACCCGCTGGCCGCGCTCGATGGTCAGCTCTACGCCCTTCAGCACCTCATGGCGACGAAAACGTTTGACCAGATTAGAAAAGTGGATCATGCAATATGCGACCGCAACTATCAGGCCTGTTAACAGGCCCTAGAGAAATTTGTTTAACCCTTTGACTTCATAAGTCAACGAACTGGTAGGACAGACATCCACACACATGCCGCAGCGAGTGCAGTCTGCGCCCACATCCTGATTCACATCATAGGCCGCGCCACGAATGGTCAGATCCAACACATGCGGGACCAGACAGACCTTACGGCAGTCACCCTCATGGTGACAGGCCTCGGCATTGTACTTGACCCGCACCGGCGACAACACACCCACCACACCGTAGGTAACGCCAATCGGGCAGACATAGCGGCACCAGGCACGGCGCGAGTAGAAAACCTCAAACAGCAACAACGCCCCGACCCAGAGCAGCGCCACTCCCGGGCCATAGATCAGTGCCCTACTCAGGATGCCTGTGGGGGAGATCGTCTCGAACACGGTATAGCCCGAGAGCAGTGCCAGCAGGGCAAAGATCAGATAGAAGACGGTGCGGGTACCGCGATGGAAACTATGGTTCTTGATGATCTTCTTCTTCACCAACCAGAGGTGCAGATACTCCGCCCACTCGGAGAGCAGGTGGTAGGGGCAGACCCAAGAGCAGAAGGTGCGGCCACCGAGCAACAACCACAACACAAACACGGTGGTGGTGCCGATCACCAGATTCAGCACAATATGCTTGTATGCCAAAGCCACCTGCAGTGCTGAGTTGAGATCCGCCATGTGAAACCCCACAAAGCGTGATGCGGTAAGCGCGCCTTCCAGCAGCTGCACGTCGAAATAGTAGGAGACGACAAACAGCAGATTGACCAGTATCAGGGTGATCCAGCGCCGCCGCTGCCATTTATTACAGCAGGTATTCCTGTGTTCATGGCGTACTGTCTCAATCTCGGCTTTGGAGAGATTGCCTTTCTTGCCCTGATAGATCTCCAGCAATTCGGTCGGCTGCTCGCCCTTGGCGGGCCGACGGGGTTTGGCGCCAAATATCTGTGACAGGGAGTCTCTTATGTAGCGCATATCAACCTCCCAGCGTATCCGTAGTTTTATCCAGATCGATCACAATTGCAGCGGACTCGACCGGACAGATCATTTCACAGACACCGCAACCGACGCACCCCTCCTTGATCACGGGTTCCATCCTCGTCTCCCCATTGGGCAGCTCGAATGGCTCCAGCGCAATCGCATGCTTTGGCGGACATTCGTTGCCATGCTGTTCCGCTACCCGTGCGACCTTGCCGCTATCTCCAGAGGCTGCGGCCTGCTTCGCCTTTTCCGCACACTGGGTGATACGAATCTCAATAGGACACTGGCGCACACAGAGATCGCATAACTCCAGGTCGTAAGGGTGATCCGCCACCGGAATGGGATTCCAGCGGTCCACCTTGTCATAGCGTAACAGTCCTTCATAGTCCGGCCCCCTGGCCTGACCTTTGAAGCCTTTACCCTGTACTGCAAGGCAGGCACCGGGACGGGCGAGACGAGCAAAACCCATACGGGCATCGGCTGGGTAGTCGAGATGATGGGTCAGGGCACCGGTTGGACAGGCCAATACGCACTGCAAACCATCGCAGGAGAAATCGCAGGCCTGCGCTCGGGCATCGATATAGGGAACACCGACACCAAAGCCATCATTGAGGTCCGCCAGTTTGATTGCATTGACCGGACAGACCTGCACACACTGGCCACACTTGATGCAGGAGGCAAAAAACTCCTGCTCATCATCAGGGGTCTTGATCGCACCGGGGGGGCGCAGCCGGATCGATGCCCCCTGCACCACGGGGATAATCCCAAGCAAGGATGCACCAACCACTCCCACAGTCAACGCAGTGGAACGCAGGAACTCCCGCCGGCTCTGCTCTTTCCGCCGTGGTGAAAGCGTTTTTTTGGCGTTGGGTTTTTTCGTCGTTTTGTCACTCATCAGAGACCCTGCCTCCAGAAATTTGAGCTGTTACTACCTTCCCAGCGATTCTCTTAGCGCCTTTAGCGGATCAAAAGCTTCCTGACTTTCCCCCTTGACGCCCTCAGTTGTTTCGCTGGTCACAGCAGACCCACTCTCCGCCCCCAGCTCGGTAACAACTGCCTGAGCTAGTTGAGCAGTCATCATCGGCTTCTTGTCCCGAACCAGCATATTTGGGCGGGTAAACGGAGCAAGGCGCTCCAGAAAATCCATCACTTCCAATACCGGTGCACCTTTGAAAAAACGGGCAGGCGGCACATCCATCCAGATTCTGTCGGCATAACTGTATAGCTCGTAGGGCTTATCACCCACGCCGTCGCGATCCTGGTCGAAACCTTCATAATCATCCCAGTAGTTTCCGAGCCAGTCGTTCCTATTTGCCGTTTTGCCCGCACCGGAAACTGCGACCTGAGTAATATTACCCTTAAAGCTATTGCCTTCCAGGATATTCCCCGTCCAATCATTCAAGAACAGCATACCAATCCCACTATAGGCGATCAGATTATTCTTCAGCCGATTGGTCGTATCAGGATCATAGGGGGAGATATCCAGATAGATGCCGGTGGCGCAATAGAGAATCTGATTGCCAACGATATCCACGTCGGACGTCTCTTTAAAACCAATACCCATCCCAGTTGGGCCTTGAGCGTGGGCAATATAGTTATTCTTCACCTGTACGCCGTCGCTGTACATCAGGAAGATACCCACAGAATTATTTTCGTAGTGGTTCTCAAGCACCTCATTGTATTTTGAATACATGAAGTGCAGAGAGTAACGGCCACCACGGGAATCGTTACGGGCAATCAGATTGTCCGCCGAGTACCAGACGACCATATCCCGGGAATTGCGAATAATATTGTCTGTAATCTTATTGTTGAAACTGTACCAGAGACGCACAGAATCACCCCGCATGCCAAGATCGAAAGGCTTGGAGGAGATGCGGTTGCGCTGCACGAGGTTGTTCTCGGACTGCTGGAGGTCAATGCCGAACAGGGTGTTGTCGATGACATTATCCTTGATGACATTGAAGTTACCACGAACCTGGATGCCCGAATCGATATCGTTGTGGGACTCACCGGAGTTGGTCAGATGCAGATTTTTGAGGGTTGCGCCATCGGTATCCAGGTAGATAACGGAGCCCTTACCGCCAGCATCGATGGTGACCTTCCCCTGACCGTCGATGGTGATGGCACTCTCGATGGTCACCGGCCCGGCATAGGTGCCGGGCGGTGGAATCAGCGTACCGTTAGGATCGGCCGCATCGATCAGCGCCTGGAAGGAAGGATAGGCTGCCTGGCTGCTGCCCAAAGGCAGCAACAAAAAGGCCAGACAGATCAGCGCATGTGACCAAAGCGATGGCTTCAATCACTCGACTCCTTAAACTGTTTCTTACGGATCAATGCCGCCACAATCAGCACTACCGAGGTCAACAGCATCAAAAAGAAGCCTGTGTAGGGATAGGAGTGGGTCGCAAACTGAGCCACTTTACCATCACCAAATACTGTCGGCATGAAGGGTTTGACCGAAAAGGCGCCCATATCATTCAGGGTGTGGCCATACCACCAGAGCCAGGCCGAGTAGTCGATAATGAAGAAAACAGGCAACGCCATAGGCACCAGCACCAGCAACCAATAGAAGAAGCCATTATTCTTCCGCGCGCCGACCACAACCACCACCATCGCACCAATCAGGCCAATGAATACCACATTGATAGCTAGCTCCAGGGTGGCGACCATCGGCACGATCTCTTCCTGGTTATTAAAGTAACGGCCCAAACTTTTCGCATAGTGCCAGGACATGACCTGGAACGAACTACCGTTCCAGGGCTCCAGCGTATCCGACTTGACCTGGTCGATGTCGTAGGACGTTCTGAGCTGTTCAATCAGGTGTGCCTTGCTGGCATGGACCTTGTTAGCCTTTGCCTTTTTCGCAGCAACCTCAGACGGAAGGATGACCTCCACTCCAGACTCCTCCAGCGAGTCTTTCAGGACGCCGGTAATCCCGCCTATCACGATTTCGGGCTCTGCGGATTCGCCGGACGCCTCCTGGTCAAGGGAGGTCACCAGCGCGGTGACAAATCCTTCATTCTGCAGATTAAAACCATCCTCACCATACAGTGTGAGGGACATCCAGATGGCAATGCCTGCAAAACCGGCACTCATTAACGCCATACGGATTTTCGGTTTGGTGCAGATAAATCCCAACAGCATAACGGCCATGAACACCATCAGAAACTGGCCGAAGCCACGCTCTACCGGACCACCCGCAGCAATCGGATACATGCCGACGTAGTGGTTGATGGTATCCATCTCATGCACGCAATCCAGCGCTTCATCTTCAGTGATTTCAGCTTTATCCTGCTTTTGACAGCCGTTGAAGACGCCATTCATATGAAAATGGATCCGCACACCATCCGGGAAGGACTCAGGCGGATAGTTTGGCGCCGTGAGAGAGACCCACCAGATTGGGCTGTAAAAGATGGCCGCAAGCAAACCTGCAGCGATCAGAGAAAGTATTGCGACTTGGAGCGTTTGCTTGTTTTGCATAATCACTGACATGTTATTGAGTCCCCTGGTGAGCCTTAAGGAGCCTCTGAACGAAGCTCCTTAAGCGGCTCCCGGGGAAATATACGGGAAAGCCTGCACCGGATATTCCAGGCATCCGGTGCAGCTGTCATTGATTAATCGTAATCAGGATTCTGGTAATCTGTGGAAGGAGCAAGGTCCTTAGCAGGAACCTTCTGACGGGATACGTAATTGATAACCATCTTCATATCCATGTCAGAGAAACCTTTGATCTGTTTCACCATGTCAGGGTTTGCATTGCGACGTTTACCGTCACGAATCCACTCGAACTGGCGCAGCATATAGGCGTAGTGCTGCCCCTGGATCCTAGGATAGAACTTTTCGTTACTGCCTTCGCCATTGTCGCCGTGGCACTGGGTGCAGTTGTCGGCGTAGAGCTTCTTACCCTGCTCAAATTCCGGCGTACCCTCTGCCCAGATGCCTTTGCCGTTGTCCGGATTCATCGGCAGCTTGGAGATATAGGTGGTGACGTCAGCAACCAGCTGTGCAGGCTTTATCTCGCCTTCATGATAACCGGCCACCGCCAGGATCTGTTCATCCAGAGCAAACGGGTACATGGTGGGGTTGTCACGGTTCTTGGCACGGATATCGGTCAGCTGCTTTATCAGCACATTCCGGTGCTGTCCGGCCAGCTGGGGAAAGGTGCCGTCCTTCAGACCCCAGCCTTCCAGCAGATGGCAGGCGGAACAAACTTCATAGACCGCAATGCCACGCTCCCTGTCTGGCGTCAGGAGCATCGCCTCGGTCTTCTCACCACCCGCTTTGTTCCAGTCTTTGACATCCGTCACCTGGGCATCGCCTTCTCCCGCAAAACTGCTACTGGAAACGGCTAACCCTAAAGCCAGTGATAGGGTCGTCAATGCAGATTTAATACTCATTACAAGTTTTCTCCTGTTCCCCGGTGCCGGGGCACAAATACTTTAACGCAGACCAGGTCGAGTTCACCGACCTCTTGCCTGACCGGAAATTCAACCTCTATTCCGGAGACGGATTCTTCCACGGGGAATATTAGCGCTCATTGATATACGTCAAACCCCGCTACGGAAATGAACCCCACAGCGGATCCAATCTCATTGCAAGATTATTTTGACTATTGAGTGGTGAGCCAATCGGCGATGGCACGCATCTCTGCCTCGGAGACCAAACCCATCACCCCTTTCATGGCAGCAGTCTGACCATTATTACGAGCACCGGACTTAATATCTTTCATCTGGTTGAAGGCATAGTCGGCATTCTGACCGGCCAGCTTGGGATACATGGGCATGATCGGGGTCTTGGCATCTTTGCCGTGGCAGGACCAGCAGGTCTTGCTTTGAAAGAGCGCCGCACCGTCAGCAGCAACTGCATTGCCAAGCGCGCCAAAAGAGAGTGTAGCAGCTACTGCGGCATAAGAGATCAATTTCAACATTAGTATTTCCTCTTTCTTCAGACAAAGTCACCCAGACTAGGCAACCATTTTTCATGGGGACGGAGTCTCTCACCGGGTAAAGCACCCCGCATTGAGCAACATCAAATAGAAGCCCCTCAGCAAATTATGGCTCATAGTGATGTATATATCCGAGTTCTGAACGGTTATCAGGAGAACCTCTGACTCAAAATACACCCACAATTTTTAACGAAATAACTGCCCAGAAACAGGAAAGGGGGCCGTTAGGCCCCCTTCCTCATTCAGGTCAATTGCTTCTCAGCACTATTTAGCCTTTTTCGGCTCGACCTTCTTTGCGCCATGCTCCTCAAGGAAGGTCTTGGCTCGCAGCCCCAAGTCAGCGGTCTTGACCTGGTACTGCCAGTGCTGACCAGCCCAGAGAGTCGCGTTCTGGTAGTCACCCTTGGCGGCATAGGCCTCGGCCTTCTTCTTGGCTTCGTCAGCAAAACCGAGCTGATCGGTCGCATCCTCAACCAGCGCCACAACCTCCGGGAAGTCCTTGTAGTTATGACTGGTGATGAAGCCCACCACGGAGTTGATGACAGCCTGGGTGTCGATGTTGGTTTTCACCTGCTTGTCGTAATCAGCCTTGGTGTACTTCTGACCTTCCTCGATCTTGCCTGCTTTGGCCACGTAGCCCTTGGGCTTGACCAGCAGATAGCCCTGCATCTCCAGGTGGAGGGCGGAGCAGAACTCGGTGCAGTAGTAAGGATAGACACCGGCTTTATCAGCCTTGAAGGTGGCAGATACGGTCTTGCCAGGCTCAATAGAGAGGTTGACGTTCTGGCTATACATGGCGAAACCATGGGTCTCGTCCTCAGCACGTTCCAGGTTGGTCAGATGGATAGAGACAGTCTCACCCTCTTCGACCTCAATGATCTCAGGCGTGATGTGAGAGCGAATCACCGTACCGTAGACATGAACCACACCGTCTTTGCGCACCACCTTCTCACGGCCAGCACGGGTCTTCCAGGGTGATTTCTTGTCGGAACGGCTGTCCCAACCGGACTTGTAGCGTACGGCCGGTTTCAGCTTGTCGGCCTTGATGGCAACCACATAGTGAGGTTCGCCAAGCGGCAGCGGCATATCGTAGAGCAGCTGCATCTTGTCACCACTGATGTCGATCAGCTGATGGTTCTGCGGATGCAGGGGGCCAACAGGGTTGAAGCGATCGATGGCCAGTTTGTTAAGGGAGACCAGATACTTGCCGTCAGGAGAGACGGAATCGCCTTCCATGGAGACCAGGTGGCCGATGTTGTAATGGATGTGGAGTTGATCCAGCACCTTGCCTTGGCAGTAGTCCCACTTGGTGACCATGGAGTCCACATAGATAGAGGTGTAGACCACGCACTTCTTGGAATCATACTGGTTATGCAACGGACCGAGGCCCACCTGCACCTGCGTGTGCAGGGTATCCTTCATCGAGATGATCGGGATGCCATAGGGATCTTTGCCTTCGAACTTCTTGTTCTTGATGGCATTCTGGATCTTCTCCCAGCTGTAGACCCAGGCATGACTATCCAGCTTACCGGCGATGATGATGTGCTTACCATCGGGGCTCACATCCACACCGTGCGGACTCTTGGGCTCGGGGATCAGATAGAGCAGGCCTTCTTTAACAGCCTGCTCGATGGTGATCTGATAGGAACCATTGACCTTATGAACCTTGCCGGCGGCAACCAGCTCAGCGGCCTTTTTCCAGTTTGTCACATGCAGGAAGTCGGTATCCTTCTGGGAGCAACCTGCCTCGAAGGGAGGACGACCACGCTCGATACCGCCCACATAACGCTCGGAGCAGAAGGAGTTGGTAAAGCCCCAACCTGCACTGACCTTTTTACCCGCGTCGGAGAGATCCTGGCTATAGGGAGGCAGTTCGAAAGTAAAAGAGTCTTCAGGCTTGATGCGCCCCTCTTTCATGTCGAACTTCCAATAGGTCAGTGCGCCACGATACTTATCATTGAACTCTTCCAATGGCACATAATCGTGGCTGACAGGCGCTGCATACTGGGAAGCCTCCATCACGTATTCCGTATTCGGGGTGACGAAGGCACCACCATGATCGGACTTCATGAAGGGGTTAACCACGATCTGCTTGGTTTCAAAGTCGTGCAGATCGATCACCGCGAGGCGGGGATTTGCCTTGTCATTGATAAACAGGTATTTACCGTTGTATTCACCCTCGGTCTCAGAGAAGGCCGGATGGTGGGTATCACCATAGGTGATCTGCTTGCCATTGATCTTACCCTGAGCCAGGATGGCTTTGGACTCGTCATCGAAGCCGTAACCCTGCCAAGGCTCCGGTGTAAACACACCGATGTACTTCAGGATACGCATCGACGGGATGCCGTAGACGATCACATGACCACTCTGACCGCCTGAACTGAAGGCCAGATACTCGTCACGACCGCCAGTTGGTGTATAGGTCTTGGCGGCGGCCAACAAGTCTTTCTGCGTTAGGCCACGCTCTTTCATCACATCTTCGAGCGAGGCCTGGGCCCAGACACTCGTCGATAACCCCAAACCGAGGCCAACCCCGGTCAATACCGAACATATTCGCTTAGTGGCAGCTTTCATGGTTCCTCCGAACGGATTGATACAGCCTGCGTTCTATCGATCAATGACAAAATGCAACGGGGCAATCCTCCTCCCGTTGGGTCATTTGACTCCTTGATTTGTGTCAAATGACACACTTTTTCAAATCACCGTCTTATTCTAGACAGGAATCCAAAAGAGTGAAGGCAGAAATCCGACATATCTCTATCAGTTAAGTGATAAATATTAGACGCACGCCTCCTTGAACCGGGAGGGTTCATCTGCAACAAGGCGTTTTGACTTATCCGTTCAGGGCAGGATCAAGGCCAACTCTTTGACCAGATCTTCGGGGGTGATACCGTGGGCAAACTTGGTGATAAAGCGACCATCCGGCCCCATCAGATAGAGGCTGGCGGAGTGATCCATGAGATAGAGTTCCGGACTGGGCGCATCTTCTGTCACCTTCTCGTACTTGACCTTGAACTCTTGCGCAACACGCTCGATCATCTCCTTGGAACCTGTCAGCCCTACCAGACGTGGATTGAAATACTCCACATAGTTTCGCATCACCTTTACTGTATCCCGCTCCGGGTCGATGGTGATGAAGTAGGGTTTTATCCCATCGGCCCGATCACCGAGCATATCCAGCGCCAAGGAGAGCACCTGCAATGAGGTGGGACAGACATCCGGACAGTAGGTGTATCCAAAGTAGAGCAGTGAATAACTACCCAGAAAATCCTCTTGGGTGAAGAGTCTCCCCAAATGGTCGGTCAGGATGAAACGACCGCCGATATGGACAGCGGCTGGCGCCTCCTCAGATTTGGCAACATCCCGCGCCCGGGCCGCCTCGGCAACATCCGCATTCAGGCAGCGCTTAATGGTGTCGGTATTGTGATCCATCATCCTGACATAGAGACCCGGCCCTGGCTCAAGGTGGATTCCCAGGCTGTCCAGCTGGCCCACATTGATCGTCTGCCCCTCAGTCAGCAGCGCAAGATGTTCAGCCTGCATACCCGCTTCAGTCAGCAGACACACCGCCTCACCATCCGCGATGCGCTGGCGCACTTTAAGCAGGGCATGTGCATCGGTGTTATGCCGAGGAGAGGCCGCAACATGCTCCAGCACCGTCAGCGCATAAGCCTGCTCAAAATACTGCAAAGTATCGTAGTACTGCAGCCCTAGTCCTGCCTTCAGGCCGCGATAACCATATTCATACTCCCGGTCAATGCGGGCCAGCTCCTTCTGCAGCTTGCGTCGGTTTTTGGCGTAGATATGGCTTCGTTTCGGGTCGGCCTCACTGAGCAAGCGAGCAAACTCTTCAACCAGGAGGATCGCATTGCGATCATCGAGCCAGAAAAAAGGATCACGCTGGCTGTGATCTGCCCGCATCGGCAGAATCTTCAACACATCACTCGACAACAGCTCGATTACCCGCACATCAGGTGGCAACGCCTGAATCGTCTTCGCCAATGATGCCTCGAGCTCCGGCCCCACCCAGACCAGGATGTCGGCCTGGCGCAGCCGCTCAGCCTGCGCCTTCGACAGCTCAAATCCATAGGGTGACTGCTCCCCCGAGATGAGCAACTCCGGCGACTCCGCACCATCCATCAGAGCAGCCAGCAGGGAGTGGATCGGTTTGATTGTGGCGATGACTCGGAAACTACTCTCCGACAGCGCGGCAGCGCTGTTGAACAGCAGACAGAACGCCACTAGCAACTGCGGCAAAAAACTCGGACGGAAACCCATGGACCTCACCTACTCTCGCTGGAGGGGTACTCCCGCTCCAGGGAGTCGATTGCACTACCAACCTGATCGGCCAAAGTGCCGGCAGAGGGGCAACTCTCCCCCCGCTCAATGAGCTCCATGAACGATTTATTGGCGGTTACATCAAACAGCTCACCCAACTGCCGCAGCTTCGGCAAGCGCAACACCAACGCCCGCTTCATCCGTTGTGTCTGCTCAAGATAGCCACACTGCAGCGCGATACCATTCAGTCGGCCCAACTCACGAATAACCTCCAACTTGGCATCAGAAATCGCATGCGCCTGAAGCATCCCCTGCAGGAACAGGGCACCAAACAGCAAAGATTTTCTCAACTTCATGAATAAAGACTCCATCAACCGGACTGCATTCTAATCATCAGGCGGGCATTGTAACTGTTTCAAATCAAGTCTTCCGGGAAGACCACCTACCCCACGCAAACAGATCCCGGTTGACTGAAATCAAAGGCGTGAGAGAATCCCGTTGATTTAATCTCAGCGGTCCAGCCCGCATGCAGGCACCCGGGGAAGGATAAATGGTAGATCCCCCCAACGGCCCCCGGCATTCCCATCAGGCACAACACCCATCCATGTTCGACAGGCAATCCCTTCGCGATCGCATTCACACGGCAGTCTCGCGGACACTGGCCGCCCATCCGCCTGCCGCCGGGCAACTCTACTCGATCACCCTGGCACTGCCCGAGATCCACTTCCGCGGACTGCCGCAGTTACGCGACTGCCAATCCTACTGGTACTGGCGACAACCCGAGAAAGAGGAGTACCTGTTCGGCGCCGGCGAAGCACTGCGCATAGACGCCAGTGGCAGTACCCCGATCCAGCATCTGGCTGAGGCATTTCAGCAGCTGCAGGCCCGCTGGCGCTGTCTCGACCCCGACCATACCGCCATCCCCCCGGCCGCTTTCAGCGGATTTGCCTTTGTGCCGCAAAGGCCAATGATATCCCCCTGGAAGGGGCTACCGAATGCCGCCATCTTTCTGCCGGAGATCCTGATCCAGCAGCGCAACAATCGCTGCAGCCTCTGCTTCAGCCACGACATCGCCAGCGAGAGCCGAACCGAGCTGCTAGTTGAGCGCTGGCTGGCACTGTTCGATCAACTGCTGCAGGCACTCGACCGGAAATCCGGCCCGCCGGGACAGCGGACACGCCTCACCCGCACCCGCCAGCAACCCGACCCGCAGACATGGCACGCACTGGTGCAGCAGGCCAAAGAGTCGATCCGCAACAGCGATCTGGAAAAGGTGGTACTAACCCGCCAAATCCGGGTCGAAGCGCAACGCCGGCTCGATCCCGGCCGCCTGATGGCAACCCTCGACTGCCTCTACCCCAGCAGCCGGCACCTGGCATTCCGCATCGGCGAACACAGCTTCGTCGCCGCCACCCCTGAGCGCCTGCTGGCCTGTCAAGGATCGCAGATCAACTGTGACGCCATCGGCGGTACCAGCCGCCGCTCGGCCGACGAGCGTGAAGACAAGATACTCGGCGAATCCTTACTAAATAACCCCAAGGCGTTGCACGAACACGCCCTGGTGGTCGACACCATCCAGCATGCCTTGACCCCCATCTGCAGTCGGTTTGAACCGAGCAGCGGCCCACAGCTGTTGCCGCTACGGGGACTACAGCACCTGCATACCGAGATCCAGGGCAGCCTCAAGCCAGACACCAGCCTGCTACAGGCGGCCGCCCGACTGCACCCCACCGGCGCGGTCAACGGCGTCCCCACAGCAGTTGCCAGCCAGTGGCTGGCACAGCACGAGGCGCTCGAACGCGGCTGGTACACCGGCGCCGCCGGCTGGATCAATGCCGAGGGCGACGGCGAACTGGCGGTACTGCTGCGCTGCGCCCTGCTCGACGGCAGCCAGGCACACCTCTACGCCGGCGCCGGCATCACCGCCGGTTCAGATCCAGACGCGGAGTTCGATGAGACTGAGCTAAAATTGGCCGCCATGCTAGAAGCCCTGGAAAACGCCTGATGCACGACACCGCCCTGCGCAATCTGCAGTGGGCCGATGCCCTGATCGACGGCCTGATCGCCGCCGGGGTCAGACGCGCCGTGTTCTCCCCCGGCTCCCGCTCCACGCCGCTGATCCTAGCCCTGGAACGGCGCACCGAGATGCGCTGCTGGCACCACCCCGATGAGCGCAGCGCCAGCTTCTTCGCCCTCGGCCTGGCCCGCCATAATCATCAACCGGTGGCGCTGATCGCCACCTCCGGCAGCGCCCCGGCCCACTGGTACCCGGCGGTGATCGAGGCCAACCGCGCCGCCATCCCACTTTTGCTGCTGAGCGCCGACCGTCCACCGGAGCTACACGACTGCGGCGCCAACCAGACCGTCGACCAGAGCCACCTATTCGGCAGCCAGGTGCGTGCCTTCCACGACCCAGGCCCGGCCCAGAGAGGAGCAGAGGCACTGCACTTCATCCGTAGCCTGGCGATCAAGGCAAGCCAGCAGAGCCGCTGGCCAAATCCCGGGCCGGTGCACATCAACCTGCCGTTTCGTGAGCCGCTGGTGCCCCAGCAGATACCCGCACCATCCACCCCCGGCGAGGCACAGCCCTGGTCGCCGCCACGGCTGCTGCCCGATCCGCAACAGATCAATCGAATCAGTACGCACATCTCCGGCAAGCCGGGTCTGATCCTCTGCGGCCCCGACCAGGAGAGAGCCGGCTTCCCTGAAGCGGTGACAACCCTGGCCACCCGCCTCGACTGCCCGATCCTCGCCGATCCGCTCAGCCAGCTGCGCTTCGGCGAGCACGATCGTTCCCGGGTCTGCTGCCACTACGACGCCTTCCTGCGCCGAAACCGCTTCAGCCGCAGCCACCAACCCCAATGGCTGCTGCGCTTTGGGGCCGCCCCGGTCTCCGGGGCCCTGCTCGACTATCTGGCGCAGACCGAACCTGCCACCCTGCTCTGCTCCCCTCGTGGCGACTGGCCCGATCCGCTACACCAGAGCCGCGAGATGATTCGCGCCGACGCCACAGCACTCTGTGAGGCGCTCAGCCAGACAAGCCTCACGCCGGCCCCGGCCGATTGGCTCGAAACCTTCGTGCGTGCTGAGCAACAGGCGGCCACCTGCCGCCTCCCGGCCGAGAAGATCCCCTTCGAAGATCAGCTGATCCAACAGCTGATCGATTGGCTGCCGGCAGGTTCGACCCTGTTCAGCAGCAACTCCCTGCCGATCCGCCAGCTCGACAGTTTCAGCGGCAGTGGCTCAAAGAGGCTGCGCATCTTCGCCAACCGGGGCGCCAGTGGCATCGACGGCAACGTCTCCACCTTGCTCGGCCTGATGGCTGCCAGCGAGACGCCAGTGGTCGGTCTGCTAGGGGATCTGGCGCTGTTCCACGACATGAACGGCCTGCTCGCGGCCAGAGATCTGCAGGGTGTGATCATCCTGCTCAACAACGGTGGCGGCGCCATCTTCGGCCAACTGCCCCAAGCGGGGCTGGAGCAGTTCGAAGCCCACTGGCTGATGCCCACCGGACTCGACTTTTCACACAGCGCCAGACTTTATGGACTGAACTTCCAGCGAGTGACCTGGCAGGCCGAGTTCAGACCAGCACTAGAGCAGGCCATACAGGCAAACGGTGTCAGCCTGATCGAGGTGGTGCTGAACCGGAGCCTGAGTCTGCAGCGCCAGCATGACTATTGGCAGACCGTCGCCCGCGACTGATCGACCGGAGACCGACCAATCATGCTCTTCAGCTTTCGTAACCTCCGCATCCTACTGCTGCTCGGTCTGCTGCTGTTCGTCGCCCTCTATACCCACCATCAGGCCTTCGACTCGACATCCTGGTTCGAGCCTCTGGATGTGGTGATATTCCCCATCAATGCGGATGGTAATACCGACACCGCGGCCTATATCCAGCGCCTAAAAGACGCAGACTTCGCCGCCATCGACCGGTTCATCCAACAACAATCGAAGCGCTATGAGGTGTTTATCGCCCCCCCCACCCGTACCCGTCTGGGAACGCAGATCGACACCCCACCTCCCGCAGTACCGGCCATCGACGCCAGCCTGCTGGAGAGGCTCACCTGGAGCCTCCAGCTACGCTACTGGGCCTGGAAAAACACCCCGGATGAAGACTCCAACCAGCATCGCGTGAGGATCTTCGTGCTCTATCAGCAGGGACGGGAGGGCGCCGCCCTGGCCCACTCGCTGGGTCTGCAGAAGGGGCTGCTAGGCGTGGTGCACGCCTACGCCATCGACAAACAGACGCAGAAGAACAACCTTGTGATCGCCCATGAGCTACTGCATACGGTGGGCGCGAGCGACAAATATGGCGCCGATGGCATGCCGCTCTTCCCCATCGGCTACGCCCGGCCCGACAAACAACCCCTTCACCCGCAAAGCCGCTGTGAGATAATGGCGGGTCGGCTCGCCGTCTCTGCCAGCGAAGCACAGATGCCGGCTAGCCTGCGCCACTGTGTGATCGGCCCACAGAGCGCCGCCGAAATCGGCTGGGTGTTGGAAGAGTAAACAGAATATAGGACGGCCCGTGGCCGCCGCGTGTCATCAATTGAACTCAAGGATGATGTCGGGCGCAGCCCGACCTATACGGTGTCATGTTTAATTACCGGATGAAAATTGATAACAGATTCCAATTATGAACAAGCCTATCCAGTGGCAGAGCCCTGCCGACATCGAATTTAAAGATATCCTCTACCACCAGGCCGAGGGCATTGCCAAGATCACCATCAACCGCCCTGAAGTGCGCAATGCGTTTCGGCCAGAGACTGTGGAGGAGCTGGGCCAGGCGTTCCGCCGCGCCCATCTCGACCCGCAGATCGGCGTCATCATCCTCACCGGCGCCGGCGATCTCGCCTTCTGCTCCGGCGGCGATCAAAAGATTCGCGGCGACGGCGGCTACCGGGACCATAACGGTGTGGAGCAGCTCAACGTGCTGGAGCTGCAGCGCCAGATCCGCACCCTACCCAAGCCAGTGATAGCGATGGTGGCGGGCTACGCTATCGGCGGCGGCCACGTACTACACCTGATCTGTGACCTCAGTATCGTCGCCGACAACGCCCGCTTCGGCCAGACCGGCCCCCGTGTCGGCAGCTTCGACGGCGGCCTAGGCGCCGGCATCCTGGCGCGCACCGTGGGCCTCAAAAAAGCCAAGGAGATCTGGTTCCTCTGCCGCCAGTACGACGCGCAACAGGCACTGCAGATGGGGCTGGTGAATACCGTGGTGCCGCTAGCTGAGCTGGAGGCGGAAACGGTGCAGTGGTGCCGCGAGATGCTACAGCTCTCTCCCACCGCGCTGCGCGTGCTGAAGGCATCATTCAACGCCGATACCGATGGCTTGTCCGGCATTCAGGAGCTGGCGGGCAACGCTACCGCCCTCTTCTACCTCACCGAAGAGGCCCAGGAGGGGCGCGACGCCTTCGTCGAGAAGCGTCCGGCGGATTTCAACAAATTCCCGCGTCGCCCATGAAGCGCTGGCTGCTCGCGATTCGCCCCAAGACATTGGGGATCTCGCTGGTGCCAGTACTGGTGGGCAGCGGCCTCGCCTGGGCGGAGACGGCGCAGCTCCACTGGCCAACCGCCCTGGCGGCCCTAGCTGGCGCGCTGCTGATCCAGATAGGCACCAACCTGCACAACGATGCCGCCGACTTCGAGCGTGGCGCCGACACCGCCGAGCGCATCGGCCCGGCCCGCGCTACCGCCCAGGGCTGGTTCAGCGCCGCCGAGGTGAAGCGGGCTGCCTATTTCGCCTTCGGTCTGGCGTTTCTAATCGGCCTCTATCTCGCTTGGCACGGCGGCTGGCCGATCGTGCTGTTGGGGCTCGCCTCGCTGGCGGCAGGTTACGCCTACACCGGCGGCCCCAGGCCAATCGCCTACAGCGCCTCCGGCGAGCTGTTTGTGTTCCTCTTCTTTGGCCTGGCGGCAGTACTCGGCAGCTACTATCTGCAGACAATGAGTCTGTCGTTCAACGCCTTCGCCGCCGCGGTGGCGGTGGGCCTGCTCGCCGCTGCGGTACTGTTGGTCAACAACTATCGAGACCTAGAGACCGATGAACGGGCCGACAAGCTGACCCTGGCGCACTATCTGGGCCGCGCGCACGCTCGACAACTCTACGCCCTCCTTCTGTTGCTGCCCTTCCTGCTGCCACTGCTGGCGCCACAGATCAGCCCAGGCGGCTGGCTGGTGTTGATTGCCCTGCCGTTGGCGCTGCGGCTGCTCTACCGTTTCATCAGCGAACCCCCTGGCCCGGCCTTCAATCAAATCCTGGCACAGACCGCCCAACTGCAGCTCGCCTACGGATTGTTGTTGAGCGGCGGCCTGCTGCTTTGAGATGCAAATCAAGCATGCGCGTCTGATCCCCTACCGGTTGCCGCTGCAACGGCCCTGGCGCACCAGCCGGGGCACACTGAAGGAGAGGCAGGGCTGGCTGGTCGCCTTGGAGACAGAGGCAGGGCTGCGTGGCTGTGGCGACTGCGCCCCCCTGCCGGTTGCAGGCACAGAAAACAGGGAACAGGCCAAGTATTGGCTCTCTCAACAGATGCCGGCCCTGACGGGAGACTCACCAAGAGAGCGGCTTGCCGCACTACCAATAGGGGGCGGCTGCCCTGCCGCCCGATGTGCACTGGAGAGCGCGCTGCTCGATCTCATCAGTCAGGCTGAAGGCGTAAGCCTTCGCCACTGGCTCAATCCCCAGGCGGCGAAATCGGTGCCGGTGAATGCCAACATCGGCGCGCTAGATGGGCAAGTCGGCGAGCGTAGCGAACGGGCCCTAGCGCAGGGGTTCGATATCCTCAAACTCAAGCTAGGACTGGATCGCGTTGGGCAGGAGCTGGCCCGGCTGGAGCAGTTGGCGGCAAGCCTGCCACCATCCACCCGGCTGCGGCTGGATGCTAACGGCACCTGGGATTTTGCCCAGGCGAGCGCCTTCCTGCAAGACATCGAAGGGCTGCCGGTGGAATCGATCGAGGAGCCTTTAAGCACTCCGGAGACCGCCAGCCTGACAGCACTTCAGGCACAGACCCACTACCCTCTAGCGATCGATGAATCCCTGCCCCGCTTCGAGCTGGAGAGGCTGTTGCAACACCCGCCAGTGCGGCGCCTGATCATCAAGCCGATGGTTCAGGGCGGGCTGCTGTCATCGCTCAGACTGGCCCAACGAGCTGCCGAGTCCGGCATGGAGGCGCTGGTCACCAGCAGCCTCGAGAGTGCAGTGGGAATTCAGGCCGCCGCTCAGCTCGCCGCGGCAATCGGCGGCGCAGAACAACCACTGGCCCACGGGCTGGCCACCAGCGACTGGCTGGCCCGGGATCTGGCCCAGCCACCGCAAATCATTGCGGGCCAGCTGCTGTTAAACGACGTTATCGGACTTGGCCTAAGGGGCCTGCACAACCTGGAGTCACCGCAATGATGAGCAGCAGATTCGACTACCACTTCAGAGTCCAATTACACGATATCGACGCCGCCGGGGTGGTATTTTTTTCCCATACCCTGCGCCACGCCCACGATGCCTATGAGGCCTTCATGGCGGAAATGGGCTTCAGCCTGCATGATCTGATCGAAGCCAAACAGGGTCTGCCCCTGGTCCACAGCGAAGCTGACTATCTACGCCCCATGCGCCATGGTGATGCAGTCGAAATCCGGTTACAGGTGGAACGGCTAGGCGATAGCTCATTCACCATCGCTTATCAATTTTTTGATTCACAGGGGGGTAAACTGGCGCGGGTGAGAACCACCCACGTCATGCTGGACCTCAGCAATGGCAGCTCAATGCCACTTTCTGAGGAGCTGAGAAAGAGCCTAGCCGCCTATCTGGAGTAACGGCTAACGGGGCGGGCATCGCCGTGATCAGTGTGGCAACTGCTGACTGATCACGGCGATGCCCGCCCCATTGCACTCTGCCTTTTACGGCTCGCCTCCGCCGGCACCCATCCGTGTGCGCAGCTGCGATCGTTGGGCCGATTTAGCAGCCTCGAACTGAAGGCATCAAGACAGTGAGATGGTCAGCGGCGTCTGCCGCCACGTCCTCTTCTTGGCCGGTCGGGCCCGACACGGATCATGCTACCGTTGAATTCACTGCCGTCGAGCGCTGCAATAGCGGCGCGGGCTTCGTGTCCTTCCATATCGATAACGGCAAAGCCCTTGCAATCACCGGAGAAGAGATCTTTTACCAGTTTGAGAGAACGGACCACGCCGTATTCCGAAAAGAGTGCTGTCAGACTCTCTTCTGTGGTCGATCTAGGGAGACCACGAACCGAAAGGGTAATCAATGCTTTTGACCTGCTGCGTAATTCGTCGACAAATAAGTCTGTGCATCCCTGCACCTATCTAATCCGCTGCGACAACGGTTCGGAAAACCGTCCCATAAAGAAACGGGACAGCGGATTGAAACAAAACTTACAGCGGAACTACGTTATCAGCTTGGGGGCCTTTCTTGCCATCGACTTCAGTAAACTCGACCTTTTGGCCATCTTCAAGAGAAACATGGCCTTCACCAACAATCGCGCGAAAATGAACAAACAGGTCTTTGCCGCCCTCGCGTTCGATAAAACCATAACCCTTTCCGCTGTCGAACCATTTGACGGTTCCGGTTTGTCTTTCTGACATCTGTAAATACCTCAATGAATTGCAAATATGTCCGTCTCAATGAACGAACCACCACCACGAATCTTGGCAGGCACTATGAAGCTCGATTCGAATGTATCTGTGAGGAAACAGCGAATGTTAGGCGTTATAGGTAGGACTAAGATCATGAAGACGCAAAAGATATATCGCCTTAGGCTGAAATGCAAACTAAACCCGTCCATTACGCGAGATTGGCCACCTTCAGCACGCTGCCGCATGCGTCGCCGGTCTCGACGTTGGCCGTGAATACCCGCTCCAGCCCTTGAGCCCTGGTCATCGCAGCAATGGGGAGCATACCACAGTCTTTGCTGTACAAACCGTCCGCTTCTGGCCGGCGGCGGCAGCTCAGTGTGCCTGAATCGGGTTTGGCAGATACAATCTGGCGTTTTTTATCAGGCGATGTTTTTCAAACCAACCTCTGTTCATCTCCAGGGCGTAGATGGCCGGCCCGGCTGAAGCGTAGGTTGTCAGCCCACTATCGGGAGGCATAGTGTGGGTATTGAGCAGACGACCCTCGCTGTCGAAGAAGCCCACATCGAGGGGCATGGACATGTTCAGCATCCAGATCTTCACGATCTTCTCATGGGGAAACACCATCAGCAGGCCCTGATCCTTGGCAAGTTTTTCTCGCCCAATCAGGCCAGTCGCTCGCGATTCCAGATCCGCCGCCAACTCCACTTCAGCACGGACGTCATTGACATAGATGGTTGTCCGTTCTGTGTGGTCGCAGGCCGATAGAAGGGTGGCGAACAGCAGCGCGGGGAGCACTCCGACTTTTGTCTGCTCGGCAAGGCGCATTCGAGTCGTTCAATCAATCCGAGATCACAGATTCACTTTGATGCCGGCTCAGGCAACCCCAGTTTGGCCTGATACTCACTCAATAACTCCTCTGCGTGGCGGATCTGCTCCAGCGGCATGGCCGCGGCGGCCGTATCTCTGAAACGCTCGGCATATCTGTCTCCCGCCTGCATACCCAGGGCAAACCAGACATAGGCCATCGGGTAGTTCGTCTCCGTTCCCAGGCCATAGAGATACATGCTGCCAAGCTTGCTGTAGGCACGGGTATCACCAGCCTGCGAGGCGGCCTGAAACTCCTTGAAAGCGGTTGCTCTATCACCTTTCCGGTTGGCCTCTTCCCCCTCTTCAAAATCGGCCTGGAGAGCGAAAGAAAACAACAGGAAACAGCTGGTGAGAATGGTGCGAAAAGAGATCATGCGTTGGGTCCTGATCAGCCAAAAGATGCCAGGGATGTTACAACAAAATCGTCCGATGGATGAGCCGCCAGCGCTCCAGCTGCTATAAACCCGATATACGCAATAATCGAGGAGTTTCCCCATGACCAACCGAGCTTCCGGCCCTGAGACCAACCAAGCCCCAAATTTTCCCAGCCCCACTGCGCAGCAGCCACGGCAGAGTCTGAGCATGCACGATGGCGTTGAGGTCTGGCATGATTGCTGTTCCTGCGAGGCGGAGCCCTATTGGCTCGACCTGATGGAGCACGCTGCCGAGGCACCGGGCAAAGAGCGCTAGCCTCCTGCGGGATCTACCCTTCTGGCTTAAGCCTTCTCCTGGGCCACCGCACCCGCCAGATCGCTGGTCGCCGTCTCCACCGAGCCGGCATGCGAATCCTCGAAACATGCCTGATCCAGCGCTCCCTCACCCTTAGCAATGATGCAGGAGACGGCGCAGTCACCGGTGACGTTGCAGGCGGTGCGCATCATGTCGAGCAGGCGGTCGACGCCGATGATCAGCGCGATCCCCTCCACCGGCAGGCCGACCTGGTTGAGCACCATGGTCAGCATCACCAACCCGACACCGGGCACCGCGGCGGTGCCGATCGAGGCCAGAGTCGCAGTCAGCACCACCATCAGATACTCGGTGACGCCGAGATCTACGCCGTAGACGTTGGCGATGAAGACGGTCGCCACCCCCTGCATCATGGCGGTGCCGTCCATATTGAGGGTGGCACCGAGCGGCACGGTAAAGGAGGCGACCGAGGTATCCACCCCCATCTTCGCCTCCACGGTACGCATGGTGATAGGGATGGTGGCGCCGGAACTGGCGGTGGAAAAAGCAAAGGTAGCTGGATCGCGCATCTTGCGCAGAAAGCGCAGCGGGTTGAGCCCGGCCAGCAGCTTCAGCAACAGCGGGTAGGTGACGAAAGCATGCAGCCCGAGCGCCACCGTCAGGGTCAGGAAATAGGCCAGCAGTGGCACGATCAGATCGAGTCCTTGAGTGGCAAAGGTGCGTGCGATCAGCGCAAACACGCCGTAAGGAGCGAGACGCATGATGATCTCCACCATGTGCATGATCACCGCATCCAGGTCGTTGAACAGGTTGAGCACGTGCCGGCCGCGCTCACCGGCGAGGGTGATGGCGATGCCGAACAGCAGCGAGAAGACGATGATCTGCAGCATGTTGCCCTCGGAGAGGGCCGCCACCGGATTGGTCGGCACCATGCTGATGAAGACCTGGGAGATCGGCGGCGCCTCCTTGCCCTGGAAACTCACATCGGCAACCCCCGCCTCGAAGCCCTGGCCCGGCCCGACCACCGTCGCCAGAATCAGGGCGATGCTGATCGCCACCGCGGTGGTAAAAAGGTAGAGCAGGATCGCCTTGACGCTCATCCGCCCCAGCGCCGACAGGTTGCCAAGCGAGGTGACCCCGCCCACCAGGGAGACAAACACCAACGGCACCACCAGCATCTTTAACGAAGCGACGAAGATCGCACCGACCACATAGAGCAGACCGTCGGTCAGATAATCCTTGAGCAGGCCTTCAGCACCGAATAGCAGGTTGAGCAGTATGCCCAGCAGGGCGCCGCTGGCCATCGCGATCATGATCCGGCGGGTCAGGCCGTGGAGTTTCTGGTGACTCATGCTGTGTTGGGGTTCCGGTTGTTTGTTGAGCTGCGGAACGTTAACAGATGGTTTGAAATGTGTACAAAGAGTTTATTGCGGGTGACAAAGTGGCTAGCAGAGCTGCACGGAACCGGATTCAAGCAATGGAGACATTTACTCAAATCAGTTAACAAGTCACAGAGGTCTCTCAGCAGTTGCGCAAATAAAACCATGGCGAAGCAGGTCGAGCCGCGACGAGTCAAATCTGAGGGAACTCTTGAGGGCAAGCACCTCGCTATTCAGATAGGGCCCCGTCGGCGAATATCATAGAGGCCAGGAGCACAGATTCCATCAACAGGCCGGATGTAAGACTACCATCGATTCTCTTCGCCAACGCGTTTCACTTGGCAAACGGGCGGCGTGCATATAAGTGTTTCCTTAACAAGCCAGCAGTGAGCAGACTAATATGAAAACAGAGCGGGTGGAGCAATGCGAAGAAAGCCACCTGGGCCGAAAATGAAAGAAGCTGCAGCCCGCCGGCTTTCCCGGCAGACTGCAGCCTCAGCTTGAGCGATCAACTCAGGGGGCCAGCAAACTCAGTTGAGTAGATTATGAACCCCCCAAAAGAGCAGCTTCCCGGTCAAGATCACTCCCAGCAATGCGAACATCACCATGGAAGTGATCACGTAGCTGCTGATATCCCGCTGATCATTGCGCGTTCTAATCATAGGCATCACCTCTTTAACACTAGGCTAGTTTCGACAACAAACCGGTCTGATATCCGCACCTGAAAGAGTCAAGCTCTCGTGGTGGCTCTCAGATGCATATTAGCTGTTGTTGATGCGCGATAGCGGCAGGATCAGTGCGGGGTTAAGGCATTTTTGAGGGTTCAGGATTTAGATTAACGGGACGAAGGCAACTCAGGAAATTCATGCGCCCAGCGGGGATTCCTATTCCGTTCTCAGCGACACCAGAGTCACCGGCTTGCCACGCTTGTGCTGACGTGGCCAGACCCCATAATGACCAGCCTGCAGTGGCTCCAGACGCCGGCGGTTAATGATCGACACCGCCGCTGCCGAGAGCCGCAGCACAGGCAACCGGCGACGGCTCCCATCCACCACCAGGGGTGGCGACCAATCAATCCGGGCAGCGATCCAGGCCGGCGTGTTGCGGTTCGGCAGGGTAAAGTTGGCATAGTCCCAGAGCAGCAGCTCCTGCAGCAGCGGATCACCATCCAGCCAGGGCTCAAGAAAACCGACCAGATGCCCGAACAGTCGCTCAGGTTGCATCTTCTCCCGTGCGATGCCCTCCCCCAACTGTTCCATCAGCGTATCGAAAAAGCACACCAGCTCATCGTTGAAGTGGTGCGGCACCAGCCGCATCAGGGTCGCAACCAGATAGCCACTGTTCCAGAGCCGCTCCAGCAGGGCCGCATAGCGTTTGAAGCGGGCAAACGCTTGGAAGCTAAGCAGCGGATGGGCCAACACCTCGTAGGGTGGCTGCGGATCCCAACGGTAGCCCAGCGTCTGTGCCTGATCATGCAGCGGCGTTCCGGGCAGCAGCTTCAGGCTGCCGAGCTGCAGATGCTCGGGAAACAGCCGGAACACCCGGTTGAGTGAGTCGGCGCAGTGTGCCGCATCCTCCCCCGGCAGCCCGACGATCAGATCGAGGTGGACTGGATGGCGCTTCATCGCCACCAGTTCGCGGATATTATCCAGCGCCTTGGACACCTCCATCTGCCGTTCGATGGCATTGAGCACCGGTTCATTGAGGGTCTGCAGGCCGATCTCAAACTGAAAACGGCCCGGCTCGGCGTGGCGGAAGATCACCATCGCCTCCGCAGAGATACGATCCGGGTTGAGCTCCAGATGGAAACGCAGATCACCCTCCGCTTCGGCAAAACGTTGCAGCAGACGCAGGGTGCGCTGTTTGCCGAGATGGAAACTGCGATCGAGCAGCTTGATGGTCTTGCCTTTTAATCGGGAGAGGACCGCCAGCTCCTGTTCCACCCGTTCGATGGGGAAGGCACGCAGACGGTCAGTGGCGCTGGTGCAGAAGGTGCATTTATAAGGGCAACCGCGGGAGGTCTCCCAGTAGATCAGCGGTTTCCCCGCATCAAAGCTACTCAGCAGGATGGTGGAGGGGATCTGTTCCACCGGTAACAACCGGATCGGATTACGGTGGATCTGGCCCTGATCCCACCAGATCAGGCCAGAGATGGTTGACAACTCCCCTACCCCAGCAAACTGCCAGCGCAATAGATCGCGAAATGCCGCCTCGCCCTCACCATCCACCACAAAGTCGATGATCGGCACAGCCCTGAGCAGCGCCTCGCCCCGCGGTCCTGCCTCCGGCCCGCCAAAGACGATCCGACACTCCGGCAGCAGCTGTTTGAGCAGCTGCGCCAAGCGGATGCAGGCATCGATATTCCAGAGATAGCAGGAGAAGCCGATCAGCCGCGGCTGCCAGGCCACCAGCTCCTCAAGCAGCGTCTGGTGACTGACATTGACCTGCGCCTCGAACAGCTGGATCCCGGCATGGAAAGGCTCGTTCCAGCAGAAGGCGGCCAGCGAGCGGATCGCCAGCGAAGAGTGGCTGTAGCCCGCATGCAGTGCAACCAGGGCTACCGGGTGGGATGCGGCGCTGAGGCACCGGTCAGGATCGATCATCGCGCGCACTATACACCGGCACAAGGTATTCAGCAGCCGTTCAGTTAAGCAGGTCCAAACTCTTTGCAGATTCAAAAGGAGGGACCAACCATGCCAACCCACACCACCCCCGCCAGCCACAGAGGCCTACCCCTGATCGCCGCAGCTACCGTCTGGCTGGCACTCTTTTCCAGCCCCACCCCGTCGGCCACAGCTCCGACGCTGAAGCTCTTCCCCACCACTGTTCTAGAGGATATCCGCCACACCGGCAGGGTGGCAAAGGAGATGGAGAGCGGCCTGCAACAGGTGATCGAACGGCTCGATCTGCAGCAGCAGATGACCATCGAGAGCAAATGCGATGGCGCCGAGGAGGACCCCGGCTGCAACCAGCTGCGCCAACAGCTGAGTACCAGCTATCTGGAGATGCTGCAGATCATGGAGCAGAACCTGCCTGAGATGGAGAGTGCGGTGGAGACCACCCGCAAGAGTCTAGCGAAACGCCTGCGCACCGAACTGGGGCAACGCATGACCCCCTGGGAGTTGCAGCAGGCCCTGCTCGGTGAGTCGCAGCAGATAGCCGACAGCACCCGGCCCAGCCTGCGCGGCCGTTCTGGGATGCGTCTCAGCGACCGTTTCAACCAGTACTACAAGCTGGTCGCCAACGGCTCTGCCTCCAACGACACCTCGCTGGCGGTGATCGCCTCCGACATCTACCTCGACATGGAGGAGACCGCCAACCTGATCACCCGCACCCGCCAAGAGATCAGCCGCGCCACTCTGATGGGGCAGCTCTCGCAATCCTTCGGCGTGATCACTCCGGAGATGCAGCAGATTGTGAACGGCGTGAAACAGATCCTGTTCGGCGACCCGGCAGCAGAACAGCCGATCGCCGCACCTCCCGCCACCCAGGCCGCCGACTACCACAGCCCACTAGCCATGTAGACAGACCAGGAGAGAGAGCATGAAGATCCGAAACAGCCTCTACGCCAGCGCATTCGCAGCCACTCTTTTCGCTATCAGCGGCTGTAACAGCGAGACGGTCAAGGCCAACGTCTGCAATCCACCCGAAGGGCACGATCTGAATCAGGCGATGCAGCAGGCAAAACAGGACCTCAGCGACATCTGCGGCTACCGTTTCAATGCCTACTTCAGTCAGTTGATGAAGATCGCCGAGGGCGACCCACAACCCGCCAACAAGGAGAAGTTCAGCGACTTCATGATGTGGGCCCACCGCACCAGCCTGCTCAGCAAGCGCCAGGCCCGGGAACTCTACAACCGCTATTTCAACGTCAAATATGTCTCCCTGATGGGGGACTACAACAACTGCTCCACCAGCTGCACCCGCCAGCAACAGCTGATCAGCGAGATGCAGCAGGAGCTGCTCGACAAGGAGCAGGGATTGCTCAAGATCAGCCGAGACAACAGCGGCTACCAGCGTGCCGACCGTCTGCTGCAGGAGACCGAGTTGGTACTCGAAGCCACCTGCACCGCCTGCCGCAGCAACTGAGGCCAAAATGAACCAGACAACCACAGGTCACTTTCTGAAGGGTTTTGCCGCTGGCGGTGGTGTGACCCTGCTGCTGGGAGCCAGTGGCCTCTACCTCGCCAGTCTGAGCGGAGCGATCAGCATCGACAGCGGCAAACTGATGGCGCTGCAGCAGTGGCTCGACTGGCTCAACCAGAACCTCGGTAGCGCGCTGCTACCGTTCAGCCTGATCGCGCTGCTGTTTCTGGTCAATCTCACTGTCTTGAAGCAGAAGCTGCAGCGTGGCGACCCACCCGAACAGGTCGCTCAGACGGAGCACCTGCTGGATGTCTGGACCGGCCTGTTCTTCGGCATCGGCGTAATCTGGACCGCCATCGGCATGCGCGGCGCACTGCTGCAGGCGCTTGGGGATCCGACCTCTAGCGCCCAGCTGGGGGCGTTTGTGATCCTGCAGCGGCTGGTCGATGGCGGCATCCTGCTGGCCCTATCCACCACCATCTTCGGCGGCATAGGCGGCTATCTGATGCGGCTGATCAAGGCCCTCTCTGTGGGCGGCGAGCTGCGCCGCTTCTATCTGCAGCACCACGCACAGCAGAGCGACTCGATACTGCTGGTGTTACAGCGTATTGAGCAGCAGCTGGAGAGTATGGGAAATAAGGACCAAACCGACCATGTACCCAAGCTACTCGAACATCGAGCCCACTGATCCATTCCTGCAGGGTGACGGCGGCGACAGCCTGCAGACCGATGTGATGCGCTTCATGGCGATCCTCGGCTTCTGCCTGCTGGCGATCTTTGCCTTGGTCCAGTCACTGCCCCAAGACGACCCGCAACGAGAGGCGTTGAGCGCGCAGATCAGCCAGCTGACGCAGCAGCGGGAACAACATCGGGCAGAGCTATCACAACTGCACCAACAGCTCGAGCAGGCCGCTGCGAGGGCGCAACAAATGGCGCAGTCGGCTCGCGAATCCGCAACGACCATCCAGCAGCAACGCCGCCAGATCGAAGCGTTAAGCGGCCAACTGGCCAGCGCAACCGAACAGCGCAAAAGCAGCCGGGAGGCGCAGGCGCAGCGCTGGCCAAGCGACACCACTCAACCCGCAAAGCTGCTCAGACAACCCGGATTCACCCTGCGCTTCGCTTCCGATCAGGTATTGCTGCAGCTGATTCGCCAACGCCACATCAAGTTTTTCGCCATCTCCGGTGAGATGGCCTGGCGCGCCACCTCCGCCCTCAGCTACATCGAGCAGAGGCCGCCATCACAAATCCACGAGATGAGCACTGCAACCGTCCCCAGTGCCCTGATCAACGCCCTGCCCACCAGCAGGGCAGACGAGATGACCTGGGGAGTGGTGCTGCCCGCAGCAATCCACACCGAAATCAAACAGCTGATGCAGCAGTATCGCCAGGGCGATCTGGTGATCGATCGCCACGGCAAAGTGCACATCAAAGGAGCCGTAGATGAAGATTGAGCGCCTTCTCTGCCCGCTGTTTCTGTTGATCCTCGTCGGTTGCGGCAGCCAACCCCAGCGCCCTGCCGCAAGCAGCAGCCTGGATCGCTGGATCGACCAGCAACTGATCCCCCACCTGCAACAGAGACTCACCCGTGAACCACGCCTGATGGGGCAGCCGATCCTGATCGGCGGCCTGCAAGCAGGCCAGATCTCCCCGCTGGAGGATCAGCTGAGCCATTCAATCGCGCGTCGCCTGACCCAGGGGCTGCTACCGCAGCGCAGCATCAACCTGCTCTCGCTCAATGCGACAGACAAGTGGCGCTTCTACTCACGGCAGCGGGCCTGTGCTGAGACCCCGGAGGTCCACTACCTGCTTGGCATCGAGATGGAGAGACGGCCTGGCGCACAACTAAGTGTTTCGGTCAGGATCCTGGATCTGCAGGAGAATCACTGGGTCTCCGGGGTTGGACTGCAGTGGCAGGGGAGCGCGGATGCGGCACAACTGGCGCTGAGCCAGCAGGCGCATCACGACGAGGCGCTGCGCGGCCTGCGCAGACTGCCATTCCGGACAGACCAGCCAGATCTGGCGGCACATCGACTGGCCAGCGATCTCGCCTGCCAGATCCGTCAGCTGCCTCTAACCAGCCCACAACTCTATCTTGTGCAACAGCAAGACAGTGACCGCCGCCTGCAACTGGTGGGCCACTACCTCAGCCGCCTGGGCAGGGTTCATCTGACCCGGCACAAAGAGGAGGCAGATCTGGTGATGCAGGCGCAGTCACTATCGGTGTCGGCCTCTCTCAGCCAATATTGGGTGACACTGAAGCCGCTCGAGGCAGAGGCAGCGCCGCTCGATATCGGCAGCAGCATCTATTCGTTGCAGACTGCCGGTGAGCCGCAGCAGAGCGGTGTCAAACAACCTGTTGTACGCATCCTCAGCCCCGCCTCGGAACAGCTATGCGATTCACCCATCCCCTGGCAATCTGGCATGCAGCAGATTGCAGCCCACCGAACGGAGAGGATTCCCGGCTGTTTTGCCATCGAGATCGAGGCAGCTGCAGACGAGTTCGTGTTTGCCTTCAAACAGACCGGCGGGCAGAGGCTGCTGCGCCTCAGCCCCTCCAGCTGTCTCTCCCTGAGTGTACAGCCGTCTGCAGAACAGCCCCGGCGACGATTGCGGTTACCCTCTGCACACGCCCGACCGGCGCTATTTTCCGCCCGGCGGCCGGAACGTTACATCCTGCTGCTCGCCAAACGGGGGGAGCCGGCCACTCGCCTGTCACGCCATCTCGCCCAGCTGGCCGATCCCTGTGACCAGGATGAGCAGCCTGCCATCTCCCGAGAGCAGCAACGGCTCTGGCTGGAAGCGCTAGAACAGATCGTCGATCAGCAGCCACAGACGATCAGCTGGCGCGCCCTGGAGATCGGCGAGCCGCTCCATCAGACCGCCCACTGGCGCCAAGCACACAGATAACCGCGGGAGGACGAGATGTTCAGGATATTGGGATTTATCACCGGCAGCAGCATCGCTGCACTACTGCTTTTAAGCCTGTTCGATCCACCTCAACTGACCGAACTGCACAGCAAGGTTGACGCAACTCTTGGGCAGATAAGCGAGGCGGTACAACACGATAAGCGGCCTACTCCAGCACCAGCAGAGACTAGCAGGGCAGCAAGCCAGCCCATCGCCCAAGCCAAATCGACGAAACATCAACCGGCAACCCTCTCCCCGTCAGAGGTGAGTTCGCCGGAACAGCAGCCACTGGCTTGGCAACCGTTCTGGAAACCTTTCCGCAGCGAGCTCTCGGCGCTTGGATTTGCCAGCCGCATCGCCCGGCTCAGTGGCCGTGAAGTCCACGTGGAACAGAGCGGCAGCGGCAGATACCAGGCCCAGTTTGCCTACCGTGGCGAACCAGACCGGCGCGTCGGACTCGCGCTGATCAGCAGTGCCAGCGGCCTTCCCATCGAACAGGGAACGCCATAGATGGCCTTCCTGAGCCGAGGCGCCGCCACCCTCGCATTGCTGCTAATACCGGCACTGCTTTATGCAGCACCTGGATCCTCATCCGCTCGATCCAGCGAGATGCAGCAACGTTGGCGGGCGTTTCTTGAACAGCAGGAGCATCAGCCTGCCATCTCAGCTAGGCTCCCCTATCTGCACTGCTTCCAGCGGGCTGCGGCAGCCCAGCAGCTGCCCACGCTGTTGCTGTTGGCCGTGGCCCGGGGCGAGAGCGACTTCGACGCCAATGCCATCTCCAAAGCCAATGCCCACGGTCTGATGCAGATCCAGTGGCCTGGGACCGCCAATCATCTGGGCATCTATCGGCTCGCCGATCTCTATCAGCCCTGTCGTAACGTGGCGGCGGGCGGACGCTATCTGAAGGAGTTGCTACAGCGCTACGATGGCGATCTACACCGTGCGCTGGCGGCCTACAATTATGGTCCCAGTCGCATCACCAAAGGGGATGCACCGATCCCCGATGGCGCCGACTGGTACAGCCGCTATATCTACCGTCATCTACAGAGCCTGCTTGGCCGCTATGCTGCCACCGCCACTAGCCAGCGCCAGACCGACTTCGCAAGTGAACAGAAACTGCTCCTGGTCGAGTTCAGCCGACCCTACCGGGCGGAGGCCATGCTGGCCCATCTCACCGCCCGTTTTCCGGCGCTCCACTTCGACTGGTTCCGCACCCCGGCACAACGATTTCGCGTGGTGGTGGTAATTGCGGATAAGCACGCAGCAAAGCAGGCTCTGCCACTGCTGAAGGCGGCTGGATTCGACTCCAGAGATTTTTCGGAACGACATCTCACCTTCAAGAAAAAATCTCGCCTTTGAATTAGCCACACGCTACTATTCGTAAGGTTTTTTGCACCCTTACTGCAGAACCCTCTATCTAGTTATTCTCTTAAATTACAACAAGTTATAAACAAGGACTCAGCATGTTCGACCTCAGGAACACACGAATCGGTGTACTTGGACTGGGCTACGTCGGTCTGCCTCTGGCCGTCGAATTTGGCAAACAGTATCCAACCATCGGCCTCGATATTAACGAAGCTCGGGTAGAGGAACTGAAACAGGGCCGCGACAGCTCCCTGGAAGTAGAACCCGAAGAGCTCAAGGCCTGCCCTCAACTCAGCTACAGCAGTAATCCGGACGATCTAAAGGACTGCAACGTCTACATCGTTACGGTTCCTACTCCGATCAACGAACACAAGCAGCCCGACCTGAGCCCGCTGATCGGCGCCAGCCGCATGCTTGGCAGCCTGATCAAGCCTGGCGATGTCGCAATCTTCGAGTCGACCGTCTACCCCGGCGCCACCGAAGAAGACTGCATCCCGATCATCGAAGAGATCTCCGGGCTCAAGTTCAACCAGGACTTCTACGCCGGCTACAGCCCCGAGCGCATCAACCCCGGTGACAAAGAACACCGCCTGGTGACCATCAAGAAGGTCACCTCCGGCTCCACCCCCGATGTCGCCGACTATGTTGATGATCTCTATAAGAGCATCATCCAGGCCGGCACCCACAAGGCGAGCAGCATCAAGGTCGCCGAGGCTGCCAAGGTCATCGAGAACACCCAGCGCGACGTCAACATCGCCCTGATCAACGAACTCGCACTGATCTTCAATCGCCTCGGTATCGACACCGAGGAGGTACTGGCGGCCGCTGGCACCAAGTGGAACTTCCTGCCCTTCAAGCCCGGCCTGGTAGGTGGCCACTGTATCGGTGTCGACCCCTACTACATCGCTCACAAGGCGCAGGCCACCGGCTACCAGCCCGAGATCATCCTTGCCTGCCGTCGCCTCTCCGACAGCATGGGTTCCTATGTGGTCTACACCGTGGTCAAGCTGATGATGAAGCGCGGCGTGATCTCCGGCAACGGCAAGGTGCTGGTGCTCGGCTTGACCTTCAAGGAGAACTGCCCCGATCTGCGCAACACTCGCGTGGTCGACATCATCGCCGAATTCGATGACTACGGCGCCTCCGTCGACGTCTACGATCCCTGGGTGGACAAGGACGAAGCCCACAAAGAGTACGGCGTCACCCCCATCGACAACCTCGAAGAGGGTGCCTATGACGCAGTGGTATTGGCAGTAGCGCACAACGAGTTTGTCGAGATGGGCATCGACAAGATCCGCGCCCTGTGCAAACCCGATGGCGTACTCTACGACGTCAAGAATATCCTGCCCGCCGATCAGGTGGACGGTCGCCTGTAACTAGGGCATCCGCCCCGACCCCGATTACTCAAGGTTCCCAAGGAGAATCCATGAAAGTTTTGATCACCGGCGGTGCCGGTTTCATCGGCTCCGCGCTGGCGCTGCGCCTGCTGGAGCGCGGCGATGAGGTCATCAGCATCGATTGCCTCAACGACTACTACGACGTCAACCTGAAGAAGGCGCGCCTGGCGCGTACCCAGGACCACCCCAACTTTACCGACATCCGGATGGAGTTGGAGGATCGTGAAGGTATCGCCGATCTCTTTGCCACCCACAAGCCAAACCGGGTAGTCAACCTGGCGGCCCAGGCCGGTGTGCGCTACTCTATCGAGAATCCGCTCGCCTATATCGACTCCAATCTGATGGGCTTCGGCCACATCCTGGAGGGGTGTCGCCACAACGACGTGGAGCACCTGGTCTACGCTTCCAGCAGCTCGGTCTACGGTGCCAACACCTCGATGCCCTTCTCGGTGCATGACAACGTCAACCACCCGGTGAGCCTCTACGCGGCTACCAAGAAGGCCAACGAACTGATGGCCCACACCTACAGCCACCTCTACCGGCTACCCACCACCGGACTGCGCTTCTTCACCGTTTATGGCCCTTGGAGCCGCCCCGACATGGCGATGCTCAAGTTCGCCCACAAGATCATGAAGGGCGAGCACATCGACGTTTTCAACTACGGCAAGCATCAGCGTGACTTCACCTACATCGATGACATCGTCGAGGGTGTGATTCGGGTGCTGGATCGCCCAGCCCAGCCCAATCCGGACTGGAACAGTGACAACCCGGACACCGCCAGCAGCCGTGCGCCCTACCGCATCTACAACATCGGCAGCAACAACCCCACCGAGTTGATGCGTTACATTGAGCTGTTGGAAGAGTCGCTGGGCAAGAAGGCGAAGGTCAACATGCTGCCGCTGCAGGATGGCGATGTGGTTGCCACCTACGCAGACGTGGATGATCTAATCAAGGACACCGGCTACAAGCCGGACACCAAGCTGGAAGATGGCGTCGCCGCCTTCGGCAAGTGGTTCAAGGAGTTCTACGGCTATTGATCTGTAGGCTGTTACGATGGCGCCACGTGCGCCATCGTAACTCCAGCCACCCTGGCGCACGGATCCAGGTAGAAGCAACGTAGCGTGCTGCTTCAGCTCTCAATGAGGATTCGGGGAGAAAAAAACGCAGGTGGGGCCTCCAACCCAGGAGGCTTAGAGGGCTTAGAATACCCCACCTGCAGACTAGCGCTTATCCACGGAAACGACCAATCCGTGTACGTTGCAGGCATAGACTACCCGTTGCCCTTCCCGCCTGGCATTGACCCAAGTCAACTAAACCCTTCTATCAGTTGGGTATTTGTTTGAAGACCGCAAGTCTGACAAAGAAGATCCGCTACCCTTCCTCCAACAACCCACCAAACTGCTCCAGCAACCGCGGCAAAAAGCGTCGCAGTTCCAGATTCATTAAGGCGAAATCCACATCGAAGCGGGTGATAGCATCCTCTGCCTCGGCTTCCGCTGCCTCTTCCTGAATCAGATCCAGAAACCGCAAACGCTTCAGCGCCAAGTCGGACTCCAAGCTACAGGAGATCCGCTCTTCCCACTCGATCCCCAGCTTCACCACCTGCTTTCCCGCCGCCAGGTGAACGCCGATCTCTTCAGCTGCCAGATCCTGGCCCTTGCAGCGGATCACTGCAGACTCATCGTTGCTGTCGCGCAGTTCGCAGCTGTCCAGCAGCAGGAAACCCGGTTTGCTCTCTGGCTCCCGGACCCAGTCGGTCAGTACTGCCGCAGGGGCAATCTGGCTCTCAAGCGGACGAAGCGGCAGGCTGCCCAGTGTCTCCCGCAACAGGCTCAACAGCGCTTCCGCCCGCTTTGCCGAGGCCGCATCCACCAGAATCCAGCGATTCGAGCGATCGATCATAGCATGCAGATAAGAGGATTTTGTAAACGCCTTCGGCAGCAGTTCAAAGGTGATCTCATCGCGCATCTCCCGCTGCTCTTTGCGGGAAACGCGGCGCGCCTCCGCCTCCTCCACCGCCGCAACCCGCTCCGCCACCGCCTCGTTAATCACCGGCGCAGGCAACAGCCGCTCTTCCTGACGCATGCAGATCATCAGGCTACCGGTATTTTCGTGACAGAAGCCTGACTCCTGACCGGCAACCACCGCCGCCCACCCCACCGATAACGGCTCATTAGGACCACAGGGGCGGAACGCCCGCTCCTGCAAAAGCTCCTGCAGCTGTTCCTGGGAGAGATCAAACGCCTGCTTTAAACGGTAGATACGCAGATTTTTAAACCACATGCGGTGAGCTTCCTGTGTGTGAAAAGGGCGGGATTATGGCGAATGGGGTAGCGTGAATCCAGACTTGCTTTTTTGCTCCCGGCGACACATGGTAGAGACCATGATAGAGGTAACCACCGATCGCTTGGGCAGCGTGGAGCGTGACACGCTGATGGCGGTCGCGTTCGAATCGATAGCCTATGGACTCGACAATGGCTGCGCCCCCGAGACCAAGCTTGACACCTACCCCGAGCCCCTGCAGCAGGAACGCGCCAGCTTCGTCACACTCAACAAACATGGCATGTTGCGCGGCTGTATCGGCCACTTGGAGGCCTTCCAGCCACTAGTGAAAGATGTCGCCGACAACGCCTACGCCGCCGCCTTCCGGGATCCGCGTTTCCCGCCATTGAAACGCAGCGAGCTGAGCAGCATCGAACTCCACATCTCCATCCTGACCCCCTCTGTGCCACTGGAGTTCACTTCCGAGGCCGAGCTGCTCGCCCAGCTGCGCCCCGGTCGCGACGGGCTGATCCTGAAAGAGGGCTATAATCGCGGCACCTTCCTCCCCTCAGTCTGGGATTCACTGCCACAACCGGAAGATTTTCTTCGCCAACTGAAGCGCAAGGCAGGACTCCCCGAGAACCACTGGTCCGGCAGTGTGCAGATTTTCCGATACGAGACCGAATCCTTCTCCAGCCGGCCAGAGGATCAGCCCCAGAAAGGGTGAGATTCAGCGCAGGCATTTGCCTTTGGAGCCCACCAGACAGGGCTTGCCATCCAGCCAGAGCGCCTGGTCAAAATGCGCATCCTGCAGCTGCGCACCTGCCAGGCTCGCCCCGCTCAGATCGGCAAACCGCAGATCTGCTCCGCGCAGATCAGTGTGGGAAAGATCCGCACCACGCAGATCCGCCCCCATCAGGCTCGCCCCGCTGAGCAGCGCATAGGCCAGATCGGCTTTGGTCAGATTTGCATAACGCAGATCGGCATGTTCCAGATTGGTGGCGGTCAGATGTGCACCACGCAGAATTGTACTATTCAGATTGGCACCCTGCAGGCTTGCCGAGCCCACATCGACCCCCGCCAGCACGCAGTTGCGCCAGTTGACACCTGGCCCGGGCGGCGCATCACATCGGGGTGGATCTACTGGCGGCGGCACGCCAAACCAGAGCGCTACACCAAGTAAGCTCAGCAGCCCCGCAACCAACGCGAGGATGACCACAGGACTCAGAGGTGCGCTGAGTGCATCCTCCCGCTCATGCCCAGAGTGCACACGATGGGCAAACAGACGCCCTGCCTGCTTCTCACCAAGCAGGGCGCGCAGTTGCAGGGGAACCACATCTGCGACATGCAAAATCCGCTGCCACTGGCGGCCATCTCGGCTGATCTCATCGCTCAGCTCCAATTCACCCCGCAACAGCTTACGGCGCACGCTAGCCGCTGGATAGGGCCCGTGCTTCACCCCCTTACAGCGCAACAGCCATTGGTCCGGGTATCTCTGTTCCTGTTCACTCATCGCAGTAGACATCAGCCACCTCGTCTTCCCCGTTAGCGGCGCAACCAAAGCGAAATTGAATCGCCCTCCAAGTCGCTTATACTTTTTCCAGCCCCTGCCGGCAGGGATGTTTAGCGCTTGAAAGAGGGTTTCGGCACCAGCCCATGCACATCACCCATCTGAAACTGACCGAGCAGCTCTCGCCGCCCCCCTCCCGGGAGCAGTTGCTAAATAGCCTCAAGCCGGGGCAACTGCTCAAGGCCACGGCCCTGAGCGACAACATCAATGGCAGTGTGCGGCTGCAGATCGGTGTCACCAAACTAATCGCCCAGACCCAACTTGCCATCAAGACCGGACAGCAGCTTACCCTGAGCGTGGAGAAGGCAGGCGAGCTGCCGGAACTCAAGCTGGTGACCGGACGCAGCCTGGCTGAGATCCAGAGTACTCTGTTGAAATCGATCCTGCCGCGACAACAGCCCCTTACACAGCTATTCCAGCGCTTCGCCGAACTGCTCTCCAGCCCAGCCAGCCGGGAGCTGCCGGAGAGTCTGCACCAGTCGATAGGCCAGATCACCCAACAGCTGCTCACTTCCGCTCGGCCGGAGCTCATCCAGCGACTGCGTGAAGGCGTGAGCAACAGCGGCCTCTTCAGCGAACGCAGCCTGCTGGAGGGCAGGCCACAGGCGGGCGACCTGAAGATCAGTCTGCTGCAGCTGCTCGGTGTACTCAAATTCACGCTCGGAGATAGAGCTGGAGTGGCAAGCCGCTTTCAACTCCCCCAAGCCGCCCCCCAGGCACCTCAACCACTGGGCGAAGCGGCCACCCGGCTGCTGCTTGACCTCGCTAAGCAGCTCGACTCCGGCCTCGCCCGCATCGAAACGCTGCAGCTCAACTCCCTCCCCCAGGATGACCCCAGTCGCCAACTGTGGCAGTTTGAGCTGCCGATCCGCAATGCGGATCAGACCGATCTATTCACCATCTTCATCAAGCGACAGGGCACTCAGGAGAACCCGGATGAAGAACAGATCTGGAGCCTCACCCTGCGCATGAACCTAGCGGGACTCGGTCCGATGCGGGTACAACTGCGACTGCAGGGAAAAAGCATCTCCAGTCTATTTTGGGCGGAACAGTCACACACCACCCAACTGCTGAAGCGACATACCAGCCAACTGAAAAGCGCCTTCGAAAAGGCTGGCCTCGAAGTCACACAGATCAAGGCCTATCAGGGCATACCGACAGAAGAGCGGGAACTGCCCAGCGGCCTCTCGCTACTGGATGAAAAGGCATGAGCGACGACAAACAGCGGCAGGCCGACCTCGCCATCGCCCTCAACTACGATGGCAGCAACGCCCCCAGGCTCACTGCTAAAGGGCGGGGGGCAGTGGCGGAACAGATCCTTTCTATCGCCAAAGAGCACAATATCCCGCTGCACCAGGACACCGAACTCAGTGCCCTGCTGGCACAAATCCCGTTGGGTGATGAGATCCCCGAGGCCCTCTACCGTGCGGTAGCCGAGGTGATCGCCTTTGCCTATCTGCTCTCGGGCAAACGGCCACCAGGCTACGAATAGGACACCGTCTACAAGACTGCGTCATGCAATGACGAAGGGCACAAAGCCGCATTAGAAACAAACTGTTATCGCTTTCGTGTCCTTTGTGCTCTTGGTGGTAACACAACGACTTGCTGAGATAGATGACGTGATAGTGGTGTCGTGTGGTCTGAATTTGCAATCTGGCTTAGCACGCGCTAGAGTCTCGCGATTCAGCGACAATCTCTACGCTTTCCCCCACAACGCTCTACTCCCAACCGCCTCTGGCGCAATCAAAAACACTATGTCATTTGAGAAACTCGGCCTCTCGGCCCCGATCCTGCGTGCTGTTTCCGAACAGGGCTACACTCAACCCACGCCAGTCCAACAGCAGGCGATCCCGGTCATCCTCAGCGGCCGCGACGTGATGGCTGGCGCCCAGACCGGCACCGGCAAGACCGCCGGTTTCACCCTGCCGCTGCTGGAACTGCTCGAGGAACATGCTCAAGGAAAAGGCCGCCGCCCGGTACGGGCGCTGGTGCTGACCCCAACCCGAGAGCTGGCAGCACAGGTGGGCGAGAGCGTGGAGCAGTACGGCAAATATCTGCCGCTAAAATCCACCGTGATCTTCGGCGGGGTGAAGATCAACCCACAGATCGAAAAGCTACGTCACGGCGTCGACATCCTGGTCGCCACCCCCGGCCGCCTGCTCGACCACGTTTCACAGAAGACCCTGGATCTCTCCCACATCGAGATCCTGGTGCTTGACGAGGCAGACCGGATGCTCGACATGGGTTTCATCCACGACATCCGCAAAGTGCTGAGGCTACTGCCCCATGAGCGCCAGAACCTGCTCTTCTCCGCCACCTATTCGCAGGAGATCAAACGGCTGGCCAGCGACTTGCTCAACCAGCCGGAGCAGATCGAGGTGGCCCGCCGCAATACCGCCGCCGAGCTAGTCAGCCAGGTAGTTTACCCGGTAGACAAGGCGCGCAAGCGTGAGCTGCTCTCCCACATGATCGGCGCCAACAACTGGCGCCAAGTGCTGGTCTTCACCCGCACCAAGCACGGTGCCAACCGGCTGGCACAACAGCTTGAGAAGGATGGCCTGAGCGCCGCGGCGATCCACGGCAACAAGAGTCAGGGGGCACGTACCCGGGCGCTAGCCAACTTCAAGAGTGGTGAGGTACGGGTGCTGGTGGCGACCGACATCGCCGCCCGCGGGCTCGATATCGATCAGCTGCCGCATGTGGTCAACTATGAGCTGCCGAATGTGCCGGAGGACTATGTGCACCGTATCGGCCGCACCGGTCGCGCCGGCAACGAGGGCGAGGCGGTGTCGTTGGTCTGCATCGACGAACACAAGCTGCTGCGGGACATCGAGCGGCTACTGAAGCGCAAGATTACCGAGAAGGTGCTCCCCGGTTACGAACCCGACCCAAGCATCCCGGCAGAGCCGATCAGGCAGGGACGCGGCGCGCCAGGCGGACAGAGACAGGGCCGGCGATCGGGGCAACCCCAGCAGCGCCGTTCCGAAGGCCGCTCTAGTGCAAAACGCAGCACTTCTGGTGCACAGACAGAGAGATCGAATACGCAGAAAAGAGGCGACTCCCATGCCGATCATGCCGGCCACGCCGATGGCCAGCGCCGCTCCCAGAGCAAGTCACACAAGAAGCCGACACGGCCTGCACAGCAGCGCTCAGCTAGTGGATCCCAACGTCGGCGGCGCAGTGGCGAAAAGCCGGCCCTGCTAGGCGGCTAAGCAGACAACGCCTACCACATCAAATCGTCGGGCACCTTGAAGTCAGCGTAGGGATCATCCTCGTCATCCTGCGGCTGTGACTCATTCAGCACCAGGATGACACTGGCATCCCGCTGGCGGATTTTTTCAGCGACTACCGCCGGCACCATCGCGTAACCCTCTCCCTGTCGCACCACAGCGAGCCGGCCATTGCTCAACAGGGCATGCTGGCCTTCGCTGACATGGATACGCCGAATTTTGCTGCCATCCGTGAAATTGTAGGCGATCTCAGCCCCCTCTTCTACCGACACCTGATTCTGCTCGATCAGCTGGCGGATCTGCGCCACAACAGCCCGTTGCTCTGCCGCCTGCTGCTTCTGCCGGTTCAGCTCCCGGTCCCGCGCCACCTTCTGCTGCTGTGCCTGCTGCGCCTGCTGTTTGACTTGATCACTCACAGGCCTCTTGGTTTTGCGCTGCTGCTTGTCCTGTTTGTGTTTGGCCTTCTTGATCTTTTTGGCCTTCTGTTTAGCGATCATTCCCGCCTGTAGCAGTTGATCCTGTAGCGAATTACCCATCTGCCTCTCTGCTTTGCAATCTGGATGAAGGGGGTGATGATGATGGCAAGGCTCAGTCTGTGCAACCGCTACCGCAGTCCTCCCCCTCCAGCACCACCAGACTGTGCGCCTCCACCTCGAATTCAGCGCGAGTGAGGTAGGGCTGCTGATCAGGGTCAGGGATGTCATCAGGGGCAGCCGCAGCAGTATCCACAGCCAACCGCCAGCTGATGTCCGGCGTTGCTGGCAGAGAGAAACGCTGTCGCCGCTCAGACATATTCATGATGACATGCAGATGGGCTTCACCCGGCGCGACCGCGGCGAGGGTGAAACCCAGCACCCGTGAAACCGGATCGTCCCAGGCAGGTTGCCCGAATTTCTTTCCATGCCAAGTGATATCGGCCAGCTCGGACGCCGCCGCTGGCACACCGGTCAAAAACTGACGCCGTTTCAAGCTTGGGTGACGTTTACGCAGAGCGATCATGCCTCGAGTGAAGCGCAACATCTCCCTGTTCTGTTCGGTCAGTTCCCAGTTGAACCAGCCGACTTCATTATCCTGACACCAGGCATTGTTATTGCCTTGCTGGCTGCGCAGCACCTCATCACCGGCAAGGATCATCGGCAACCCCTGGCTGAGCATCAGGATCGCCATGAAATTTTTCACCTGCAGCCGCCGCAGTGCGAGGATCTCTGCATCCTCGGTCTGCCCCTCTACACCACAGTTCCAGCTGAGATTGTCGTTGTGACCATCCCGGTTGTGCTCACCGTTCGGCTGGTTATGTTTATGGTTGAAGCTGACCAGGTCCCACAAGGTGAAGCCGTCGTGGCAGGTCACGAAGTTGATGCTGTTGAAGGGGTGGCGCGCCTGGTGTCGATAGTAGTCGCTGCTACCGCTAATGCGTGTCGCCACCTCGCCGAGGATACCAGGATCGCCGCGCACAAAACGCCGCACCACATCCCGATAACGCCCGTTCCACTCGCTCCAGCGATAGCCGGGGAAATTGCCGACCTGATAGAGCCCGACCGCGTCCCAAGCCTCGGCAATGATGCGTTTGGTGCTCAGCACCGGTGACAGCTCGATCGCCCAGATGATCGGTGGGCTGGCCATCGGCTCGCCATCCTCGCCCCGCGACAACACACTGGCGAGGTCGAAGCGGAAGCCGTCCACATGCAGCTCGTTGACCCAGAACTCCAAGCAGCTGACCAGAAAGTTGGAAACCACCGGATTGTTGCAGTTGACGGTATTGCCGCAGCCGGTAAAGTCCCGATAGCGGCTCGGCTCATCCGGATCGAGATGGTAAGTAACGTCGTTGTTCAACCCCTTGAAGTTGATCACCGGCCCATTTTCTCCCGCCTCGGCGGTGTGGTTGAAGACCACATCGAGGATCACTTCGATATTCGCCTCGTGCAGCGCATCCACCATCTCTCGGAACTCATCCAGGTGGGTACCGCGTTCCGGGCTGATGCAGTAGTGGGGGTGCGGGCTGTAGTAGCTGTGGGTACTGTAGCCCCAGTAGTTGCTCAGCCCCCGCTTGGCCACTCCCGCCGGCACATCCTGTCGGTCGAATGCCATCACCGGCAGCAACTCCACATGAGTAATACCGAGGGATTTCAGGTAGGGGATCTTCTCGATCACACCAGCGAAGGTACCACGTTTCTCCGGCGCCACCCCGGATGAGGGGTGCAGCGTAAATCCACCCACATGCATCTCGTAGATGATCGCATCCTGGGAGCGAAACGCCCCCTTCCGGATGCGACGGCGGCGGCGCTCCTCCCGGTCGCCGCTACCGACCTTGGTCTTGACCACGATGGCGCGCATGCTGCCGTTTTTTTCACCACGCATTGCGGCTGTGCGATTCCAACGACTGTCACTGACCGCCTTGGCCCAAGGGTCGAGCAGTTCGATGCTGGGATCAAAACGCTTGCCTGTCAGATAAGGGTCCGACGGACCGTCGACCCGCCAGGTGTAGTGGATGCCAGCCTTCAGCTTTTTGACGAAGACATGCCAGCACATGAAGGTCCGGTTGACCTCGGGATCAAGTTCGATCACCTGAAACGGCGCCTGGCTATCATGATGCTCGTACAACAGCAGCTCGACCCGGGTGGCGTCAGGGCTGACGATAGAGAAGTTGGCGCCTGCCGAAGAGAGTGAGGCACCCAGCGGCTGCCTCGATCCGGGAGTAGTTTGGTAGCTCTGCATGATCAACACTGGTTAGTCTGACTTTAGCGGGAAGATCCTTCGCCAACCCGCCTGGGCGCTATTTATCATCTTCCGCTTGAGCAGACGATGGCCCACAAACAGGAGGGCAAGCACCCCGACAAGGCTCCAGAATGGCGCCTCGTAGGCACCTAGCGCCTCGAGACGGCCACCGAGCATATCCGGCAGTAGAAACTGCAGCAGGCTGATCAACCCACCCAACAACGGTGAAGCTTCAATCATCTCTCCCTGGGGTATGGGATCAAGCATGGTGATCAGGCCCAGAAAGATGAGCGTAGCGCCAACCAGCAGCATGTAGATGATCCGCCGCCAACTGGCATAGTGAGCACTGCGCGCCAAACAGACATCGTAATAGTCACACTTGCCGGCATCCACCTGCCAAGGCTGTTGCTGGTAAACAGGCGGGTTCAGGGCCGTGCGACTCACCAGATTAAAGCTCGATGAAAGATTGTGGGGGGCATAGCCCTGGGTGGCGGCGCTAATGCGCTGCATGACACTCTGGTGGATCAGTATAGGCCTTGCCGCATCACTCTTTGTCGCATCACTCCAGAGCTTTGTCAGATCACGGGGCATAAAGCGATAGTAGATGCCTAGACCAGCACGTGAATCGTACATCCTGCCATGCTCATCCAACTGCTGGCGGACCGCTGCACGGCTGGATTCGAGAAAACGCACTCCACACGCCTCGACCCGGTCCATCATCCAGTCGAGACTGACCAGGGCGAGTTGATCCTTGGGGTAGCCGCCACCGACGTTGGAGTGCATGCCAGCAAACCAGACCTGTTCGACCTGCGCCCCCTCTGCCGGGTTTCCGCTCTCTTTCCAGAGCGTAGGGTGAAAGGCTTGGCGCTGATCGTCGATTGCCAGGGCGTGAAACCCATGCTGCATATGTCTGGGCGGGGTGCCATCCAGAAACTCAACCACCGGCACATACTTGCTAAGAAAGCGAATCCGGGCCAGCTGTTGTAGCAGCCAGGTTAGGCCATCGCGCAACTCATCTACCGGCATGCCAACCGCCCCCACCGTATCCCAGACACCAACACAGTGGACAGGGGCCTCCCTGCCATCCTCACCATGGTTGGTTTGGCATCGCCAGGCTCTGCGGTACTTGATGCCAACCTGTTTCAACTTGTCATCAGCGAGGCTGGCCAGTCGATCCATGCCACTCAGCCCCTGCCAATAGCTGAATTTATAAGCAGCAAAGGTCTCACTCACCCGCCTCTTCAGCTCATCATCATCTGCACCAGGCATCGATGATGCCGCAGGTATCGATCAGGCCGGCCACACAGCGCGCGGTGAAGGCGCCACGGCTGAAACCAAACAGGTAGATCCGATCGCCAGTCTGGTAATGTTTTACCAGGAAGCTGTAGATGTCCCGGATATTACGACTGAGACCGAAGCCCATGCCACCGCCCAGCAGTTTCAGGAGTTTGTAGTCAGAGGTGCCGACCCCGTCATCATAGAAGGTGATCTGCTCACAGGGTGCATCGTCACCCTGCTCATCCGCCCCCTGTTGCAGATGGCCATGTCGGTCCACCGCCTGAAACAGTCGCCATACGTTAGTACCCTTGCCAATACCACCGCGATTGCCGGTGCCATCGGAGCACAGGATGATATTTTTGTTGCGCATCGGCACAGGCTGGCTGGCTCCACCAGCATCTGAATCTGCTGTTGTCATCATGCAATCCCCTCAATATGGATGGCTCAGCAGGGAGAGACGGGGGAACAGACGTGAACACCCAGGTGAGTTATGCAACGAGAGTGGCTCCTATCCGCTGCTCTGATTATCGGTTCCACAGGATTCTGACGCCCCTTTTGCTCCCTGTGTGGCGGCGTTCCTCCACGCCGATCGGAGCTGGCCGGCTCCGGCAGAGACCAGTGTAGCCCATGAAATAGTGAGGAGGATAGGACTCGCCCTGCATAGCAAAAAAAAGCGGGGCCGAAGCCCCGCATGTCACTCAGTAAAGAGTGAAGATGTGATCAGACAATGTTACGCGGTGCGAACGACATGCTGCGGAACTCATCCTTATACTCGGAAGGGCCAAGATTCTTGATCTTGCAGACACCGAGTTTGTAGTTGTAGTTACCACTGATGTTATCCACCACACGCCCCTGCAGCGCATTCGAAGGCTGACCCTGGGTGATGAAGTAGGAGTAGAGTGTCCCTTTCTTCACATGTGGCGTAACGATCGCGATCGCCGTGGTGGCACCCTTCTCCAGTGCGATATGGCCGTTCTTCATCAGTTCAGAAAACTGGAAGTCTTTGCCATGCACACCCTTGATGGTGTTCTTGTGCACCGGTACGCGGTTGGAGTAGAGCATCACCCGATCACCCGACTCGATACCGCGGGCCGCGGCATCATCCGGATGGATCTCGGTGAAGTTCTCCGGCCAACGCTGAGTGATGTAGGCGCGACGCTCAATATCATCGAAGCCAGACTGCCAGACTTCGTTGATACGACCGTTGGTGTGCCACAGCTCGTCCTCTTTCGGACTCATCCACTCCCAGTAGTCTGCATAGAGGCTCCAGGGGTGTTTCTGGATGTTCACACGACCGGTCTGGGAATTGAAGTGGGTTCCCTTCTTGTTGATCATGTTGGCACCCTTGGTGCGCCCTTCCTTCTCGATCTGCTCCTGAGTCATGGTGGTGTTGTGCAGCCGCACCGACCCCAACAGCTCGCCAGTCTCGTAGTTGTAGAAGGTCGGCCCCTGGATGCCCTCGGTACCCAACTCTGCCAGCTTCTGATGCAGGGTCTTGCCCTCGGCATGGGCGGCGACCTTGATCATGTGGTAGGCCTTGCGGTTACCGCGGCTGGAGCGGGAGGACTCTTCGCAGACCTGGTTGGAGTCTTTCCAATCGAAGCCTTCGAAACCCATCCGCTTGGCCAGCCCGGCGATGATCCACCAGTCCGGCTTGGCATCACCGGGTGCATCGTAGAACTTCTGGTAGAGGCGGATACGACGCTCGCCATTGGCGCGGGCCAGATCTTCCTCACCCCAGGTGGCAGCCGGAAAGACGATATCCGCAAAGCGGGCGCCGATCGGATCGCGCAAGTAGATATCCTGGTCGATCACCACGGTACCGCCGGAGTCGGCACGTGCCTTGAGGGTCTTGATGATCTCATCCTTCTCCCAGGAGGTGACCTGGTTTGGATTGTTGGTCACCAGCTCCTCGAACTTGGCGTGCAGACCGTTGGAGCCAGTCATCGCCTGGATCCAGGTGGTGCCGATGACATGCGCCATGCGGGTGTGGCCTGAATAGAGCCAACGATCGGTATCCAGGGAGCGACGACGGCGCCCCGGCACCTTCTCCGGTGACCTATTGCGCGGATAGCTGCCACCACCGGCACCACCACGCTGGTGGCCACCGAAACGACCAACCACCTGACCCGGACGCCCACCTGCACCACAGATGGTGGCAATCGAAGAGATTGCATTGGTGTTGCCAGTATTATTGGACCAGTAGAAGCCCTTCTCGATACCAAAGGACGCCTTGGGACGCGCCTTGCCAGCCCCCGTCAGCCACTCGGCTGCCTTGTAGAGATCCTTGGCATCGAGACCGGCGATCTTGGCCGCCACCTCGGGCTCATATTCCTTTTGGGACATGACCCAGGCCTTGTAGCCCTTCTTGCCGTAGACACCATTGGTCTGGAACTTGCCCCAGGTAGTACGCCACTGCCAGGGGGTGTTACGAGTACCCTGGCCAAAGCCGGAGCTGGAGCCCCACTTGTCGTTGACCCAGTGCTTGATCCAATCCTTATCCTCCCAGCCGTTCTCCAGGATGATGCGGGAGATGGCGCCCAATACCGGGGTATCGGTACCGGGGTTGACCTGCAGGAAGAGCGCATTGCCGCGGCTCTTGGCGTAGGCGATACCGGCGGTCTCACGCACGTTAAGCCAAATGGTCTTCTGGCCGCGGTCGATGGCGGGCTTGATGAACTGGGTGAAGATCATCGTCTTGGTCTCATACGGATCGGTACCGCAGATCATCAAGACATCCGCATCCCCCCAGTCCTTGTAGGCCGGACCGAAGTTGTCGAAACCTGCATCCCGGAAGCCGGGGGTGGAGGTCACATCAGAGGGCGTATCGTGGAAGGTGAACGCCGCGGTCTTGATGTGACGACGGGCAAACTTCTTGATCGCGTAGGTATTCTCGAAGTACTGGTAGGAGTAGGTCTTGACGCTGTAGGCGTTGGCACCGTGCTCCTTGATGACATGCTTGGCCACGTCGGCGGCGATATCAAGGGCGAAGTCCCAGCTCACCGGCTGCAGAGTACCGTTGATCCGCACCAGGGGCGAGGTCAGGCGGTCGTTGGTCGGTTTGTCGGGGTTGTAGCACTTCTGCGCGATACAGCCGCCACGGATCGAGGAGTCACCGCCAACGTTGACGACCTTGGAGTCCTTATCCGGGATGATCACCACATTGTGGGGACGTCCTTTGTGCATCACGACGTTGTGCTGGGTGGGAGCCACCCAAGCTTGCAGCGGACCAGAAGGAAAATCAGTATTGAAGGCGTTCTCTGAGGCCTTCGGGCCACCATCCGGCGCACCTACCGGCCAACGATAGATCTTATAACCGCAGGCCACGATGCAGTAGTCGCAACAGGTGGTCATCACATCCGCGCTTTTCGGCGGCAGCGGTGTATGATCCTCAGGGAGGTAATATTTAGTTGCCATTGTCTATTCTCCTCCTCAGGATTCCGATAGATTTTCGTTACGACCGAAGATCAGGCCCATCATGCCAACGGCATAGATATCGTCGCCGTCCACCTCCAGCAGCACCTGGGGCAGGCTCTGGTAAGCCTGTCCGGAGACGATGATGCCGTGACGCGTCAGATCATAGGTGGAGAGGTGCAGCGGGCACTGGCCCAGTACCCGATGGTTGCCCACCGCCTGATACTTGCCAATCATGTTGCCGCCCTGGTGGGTGCAGAGGTAGCTGAAGGCCACCACATCGCGCTGTGAGCCGACGCCGCCGCCAGCCTTCACGCCACCCAGCTTGACCAGCATATTCATCGCGCTATCATCGGGATAATTAAAGTTCAGCGGCTCGTTATCCTTGAGGGCACTGAGCTGGCCGATCTTCTTGCGCGGATAGCCCACGACACGGGCCTTTGCTGCGGCCTGGCCAGGGAACAGACTGATCGAAACAGTACTTGCTGCGGCTGCCGCAGAACCACTGTACATCAGGAACTGACGACGGCTGAGCATGCACTTGCCGTGATCTGCTGCAGTCTCGTCTTTTTTCTCGATATCAGACATTATTTTGCCTCCTGTGCCGCTTCAAGCTCAGCCCTGGTGAAGAGCGGTGCATATTCGGGCATCTTGGGTTTCTCTATGGTGATCTCCGGACCGGACATCGCCTCGAGGAACGCCACCAGAGCTGCTTTCTCGTCGTCGGTCAGACCAAGCGGTTTAATCAGCTTGCTCTTGTTCTCTGGGAACAGAGTAGTGCGTCCCTCTTCATCAAAACCACCACGATCGTAGAAGTCGACGACCTCTTCCAGGGTGTAGAAGACACCATTGTGCATATAGGGCGCGGTGTAACTCAGGTAGCGCAGCGGTGCGGTGCGGAACTTACCCTTGTCCCATGCGTTCTTGGAGCGATAGTAGAAGCCCCAATCTGACTTGGCCTTACGGTAGCCCTCCTGAGTCTGACCCTTGGCATATTGCTCAAAGCGGAAGGTGATCTGTGCCAGGCCATCCTCTTCCCATCGCTTGTTCGGCGGTACACCGATATTGTGGAAGTCCTGATCAGAGGCCACTGCGCCGTTATGGCACTGGATACAGCCAGCCTTGCCCTCGAAAAGGGCCTTGCCCTTGATCTCTTCAGCGTTCAGTGCACTCTTGTCGCCCTTCAGGTACTTATCCACCTGGGACTCATACTCACCACGACTGTTCAAAGTGCGCTCAAAGGCGGAGATGGCACGCCAGGCGTCGCGAACCAAGGGCCACTCGGTACCGAATACATCACGGAATCGCTCGACATATTCAGGAATCAGTCTCAGCCGTGATTCCATGATGTCGGCCTCGCCATTACCGGCCACACCACCCCTGGCAGCACCCCGTGCCTGTTTCTCATTGGAAGAGGCGGAACCAGCCCAGAACTGGCGGGGCATGTAACCGCTATTGACCACGGTCTGACTGTTGCGCCAGTGGACGGTACCGGGATAACCACGGGAGAAGTCCTCAGCCCATGCCCAGCCCTGATCGGGTTCGTGGCAGGTGGAGCAACCGGTAGAGGCATCACCACCGAGACGCGGATCAAAAAAGAGTATCTTGCCCAATTCGACCTTTTCAGGGCTCTGTAGATTGTCCGGCGGAATTGGCGGCGCAGGCAGAGGCGCCAGAGGCGCAGGCCCTTTGGCCATCTTTGCGGCTGCCGGCGCTGCAGCCGGGGCAGCGGACTGTTCCGCCGTCACCTGGGCAGCGCAACCGGCCAGCAGTGCTGTCGTGATGGCAGCGGCCAACAGGGTCGGAGTCTGTTTCATCTTACTCATCGCTGTCTCCTCGACGTTTAGTTCTTGACCTGAGTCCAGTTTTCGATCACTGGATACTCAGCCGGATAGGCTTCCTTCCAGACATACTTGCTGCTGGTCAGAGGCTCACCGGACATGGAGAGCAGGAATGCCTTGAGATCGCGTCTTTCCTGCTTGGAGAGCTTCAGAGGCTTCAGCAACTTGCTCTTGCGGCTATCTTTGCCACCGCCCTTGTTGTAGAAGGCGATCACATCATCCAGCGACTTCAGCATACCGTTGTGCATGTAGGGCGCGGTGTATTTCAACTCACGCAAACTGGGAGTCACGAACTTACCCATGTCGTCAGCATTCAGGGTGACGTTGTAGTAACCCGGATCACGCTTCAGGTTCATGTAGTTCTCGATACCCTGAAACATCGCAAAGGCGAGGAATGCCTGGTGGTTCATCGGATCGAGGAAGACATCAAAGTTCTCGGGAACACCGGTATTATGGGCCTTGCCATCAGAGGCCAGCGGACCGTTGTGGCACTGGATGCAGCCACCCTTACCCGCGAATACCTTCTTGCCGCGCTTGGCTGCAGCAGACATCTTGCCGGTATCGATAGGCGCTCCGCGAGAGGTCAGGGTCTTCAGGTACTCAGGGATCAACTTACGGATCTTACCGTTTGACGGTTCGCCCATGCCCGCAGCCTTGAACATCTCAAGATATTTTGGATCCTGCTTGACACGCTCCTGCATGATCCGCATATCCATATTCATGATGTAGTCTTCCGTGAGCATCTCACGGGTCATATCGTTCAGGTTGGTGCCGATACGACCATCCCAGTTCCACACCTTCTTATGTGCCGTGTTGACCAGACTGGCGCTGTTGCGAAAATGGCCATTGCCCGGATAACCCGGAGAGAGCGCATCGGAATGCGCATACCCATGCTTCGGTTGATGGCAGTCGGCACAGGCGATACCTGCATCTCCCGACAAACGGCGATCAAAAAACAGCCGCTTACCCAACTCTGCCTTTGCCTTGTTGATCTTCAGATCAGGCAGAGGTGAAATATCGGGATACTTGCCGGCCTGTGCACCGAACGTCATACCCAGTCCCAGCGCTGCCGCCAGCAGGGTATGTCCGGTCTTGACTCGTACACCCATTGGATTTCCTCCAAGTCAGATTATCAATTATCGGTATTCCGAAAATTCTGAATCCGGACCCCGGAACTTAATTGATCTGCCGACGGTCCAATTCGATTCAGCTATCTGCATATTCCGAGCCAAATCCTATCCTGACCAACAAACCCCGGTTTTTCCTATGGTTAGAGCCAGGCCATTGATACAGATCAAGAAATCCCACTTCCCCCAGCTGAATGATCTGTTCCAAAACGCCCTGAACAAATCACTCAGGCACATCAAATCGTTCAACATTCCGAGCACTCGCCCGCTTCGCGCAAATGAGAAGGGTGGCGCAGACAAAGGCACCAAAGATTCAGAAGATCGGCTCACAGCCACCGTAGGTTCAGCTTCAGCCGAGCCAGCCCAACTACAGTCGAACCTACAAACGATTTATTTAAGGAGCCCCTGATCAAGTCATGAATTCGTATCTTGTGCCCAGAATATCCAGCTTCTGCGTGGCAAATCTCGGCAACGGCTCCATGCATTGCTCTACCTCCTGCATCCATGCGGTCGTTCGCAAGAGCCAGCTATCCCCGACAGGGATGTCGGGGAGGAGCGTGAGCAGGGAGCGGTAGCTTTACGTGCGATTTGCGCCTTGAATCTGAAAATTCTGAATCACAATCCACTTCGTCCAGACTTAATCAGAGGCTCCTTAACTACCGGATTAATAGCGTTGGAAGGGAGGGTTTTGGAAGGAATCAGGTAACTATTCAGCTCTTGACTCTAGCAAGAGCTGAATAGTTACGGAATCAGTTACCGGCATTCAGATGGCGCACCGCCTGAAGTAATACCTCGGGCGGCGTCTCATGGGGAAAGATGAATCGCAACTCTCCATCCGGGGCGATCAGGTAGGTGGCGGCAGAGTGATTGACCGCGTAACCGAAGGCCGAGCCCTCTAATTCCACCTCGTAGTATTGCGCGCCATACTGCTTGGCAACCTTCGCCACGGCCTCTTCCGTGCCCGTCACACCGATCAGATTGGGGTGAAAATATTCCACATAGTCGGCCAGCGACTCCACTGTATCGTGTTGCGGGTCAACACTGACAAAGATCGAGACCGTCTTCTGCAACTCCTCATCACTCAACTCACTGAGCGCCTGGGTCAGAAAAGAGAGCGATGTCGGACAGACGTCGGGGCATCTTGTATAGCCGAAATAGAGGAAGATCGACTTGCCGCGAAGCTGCCGAGTATCCAGCGGCCCATTGACCGAATCAAGCACAAAATCCCCACCCGGCGGGGCCTCAACCTGCTCCAGCACCTCATCCTGCCTAGGCGCCTCAGCCCCGGCAAAGGCACTGAGCGAAAGAAAAAACAGGCAGAAAAACAATGACATGGGGAGTCTTTCAGACATATTCATAACCTCTTCTAAATAACCTATTGGAATAGCTCAAGATTACCCGAAGTCGCTCATCCGGTCATTGCCAATCATCACCATTGATCATCCTCACTGCCGCCCTGCCAGAAAAAGAAAACCCGGAGACACCAAATGGCGTATCCGGGTTAACTGGGGTATCCCAAAGGAGGATGGATCCTATGTTAGTCGTTTAAGTCTTGCGACGCTGTGAACGGACCAGCAAAATGCCAGCCAGGAAGACCAGCAGAGCTACACCCAACGGCATCCCGTAAATATAGACGTAGTCGATCTCCGGCGGCAGTAACAGCCAGTACCAGGTACTCAGAGTATGCTTGGAGCCCACCTCGCCGTTGCTACCATCCCAGTTGGCGAAGGAGATCGGCATGAACTGCCCTTCGGCAAAGTCGATATCCCCCTGCTCACCCCCGCTCAGCGGACGACGCATCACCACCTGCCATTTGCCATTCTTCCAGCTGCCACTCGCCTTCAGACTCTTGTCGTCCTCGCGAAACTTCAGCTTGGCATCCGGACCGCTGCCCTCCAGCAGCATCGCCTGGGCCTCGCGCTTCGGCTCGACGCTGCCGGCATTCCAGTACCAGATGGTAGTGTGATGACTCTTGTCACCATGGCGGTAGAGCGGCTTCTCCACCATCGGTGACGACATATAGGCATCCTCCAAGGGGAACTGGATCGCAAACGCATCCGAGTGCATCTCCTTGCTCTCATCCTGCAGATCAGTGAAGTAGTCGATACCCGGCCGACTCTCGGTGCGGTCATCCACCTCCAGCAGGAAGCCGATCTCCTGGTCGTTATAGAGCGCACGCACCGTCACTGCGTCGTTGAGCGGGGTAAAGAGGCGATCCTCCTTGATAATATTGGGCACCAGATGCAGGGTGACCGCACTGGCACTGTTCCAACGCGCATCCTCCGCTGAACTGGGCAGATCACCCTCCACTTTCGTGCCAGTTACCACCGCGCCGTCCTTAGGCTGCACCGTGGTCTCGCGCAGACTGTAGACAAAGTTGGCGATATGCCAGCGATCCTCCAGGCTGACCGGATCCTTGTTGCCCTCTTCCACCGCCCGGTGGGCCGGCATCGGCGTGCCGGGTATGCCGATCGAGAGACGGGTGTAGATCGCCTTGATGGTCTCATCCCGCTCCTGCTCAGCAGCGGCGGTCGACTGGGTGGAGCGCCAGGTCCAAGGCTTGGTCAAGTCTCGAGGCCAGATGCGATTACCCCAATCGTCCTCCAACTTCTTGCCGGAGACGATATTGCCCCTGCCCTCCTTGCCGTGGCACTCCTTGCACGATTTGAGGAAGGCCTCGCGACCCTTCACCACCGACTCCTCACTGTAGGGGATCTGCCCTGCCAACGGCTCCACATCGGTGATCTTTCTGAAGTCATCCTTGGTGTAGTGACCGTCATCGTCGAAGGCATCCTCATCTGCCTCCTCCGGTGACCAGGCGGAGGTGATATCGAAGCGCTTGATCACCGGGATCAGACTGCGGATCTGCTCGTCGGTCATCAGCGGTCCCCAGCCAGGCATGGCGGTACCGGTCAGACCGAATTTGATGGTGTTGAAGAGATCCTTATCCCGTGGCAGTTTGGTGCCCGGCGAGGTCTTGTATTTAAACAGCGCAAGGGAAAAATCACGCGGTTTTGGGTACATATGCTCGGCGGCGATACCGTCACCCGCCCCCTGCTCACCGTGGCAGACCTGGCAGCGGAACTCATAGAGCTCCTGGCCCTGGATCTGCTTACGCTGCGCCAGCACCTGATCCTTCATCCCGGTGACCTGCTTGGAGACTGCCGGATCCCAGATGCGTGGCACCTGACCGTTGTAATCAAAGAGGAAGGTGATGACGTTCCAGACATCCTCCTCACTGAGCATCTCATGCCAGACCGGCATCGCCGAGTTCCAGGGCGTGCCTTCCTTCGGCAGACCAGGACCACCGGTGGTGATACGCCAGAACAGAAACGATTCCTGCAGCTGCGGGATAATGGTCGGATCCTGGAAGTTGATCGGCTGCGGATTGAAACCCTGGGCGTAGTGGCCCTGGCCGTTCAGCAGATCGCCGTGGCAATAGAAACAGTTCTGATAGTAGACATCACGCCCTGCGCTCACCGCCTCTTTGTACTTCTCCCAACCCGCCTCCTTGTCAGAACTCAGAGTCTTAATGATCTCCTCGCGGATCGGATTCTCCAGCAAGGCCAGATCGAAGCTCTTGCCATAGGCCTTCACCGACGCAGGTGGCGCCGGATGCACCTGACGCAACTCCACCGGGGCCTCGTTGGAGGGCTTCACCATGCCATAGACGGTGTAGCCGATGATCGCAGGAATGATGATCAGCAGCGCCCAGCGCACCACCATCAGATTATCATTGCGCAGCGTGGCGAGAACCGGCGCTTGAAACTCCGTCCAGCGGGCATCATCAAACGAGAAGTAGAGCAGCACGCCAATGATCGTGATGATCATGTACTGGATCATCAGCGTCTTCGGCAGCAGCGGCGGGAAGGCATTATCAAACACCAGGTAGGCGATGACGATGACCAGCACCGCCTGCCAGAATGCGGGGATCCTGAATGACTTCATTATTTTTTCTCCGCCAGAAACGTCACGATCATCTGTAGCTCTTTCACCGTCATCTTCTCCGCAAAGTCCGGGGGCATCGCCGGCGGAAAACCTTCAACGATGACCGCCGCTGGATCGACGATGCTCTGGCGGATCCCCGCCTCGCTTAGACGCGCCCCGATTGTGCCCAATCCAGGCCCCACCAGGACATCCTCCGAGTCCATCGCATGACAGGAACTGCAGGCATACTTGCCCAGCGCCTCTTCGGCGGTCACCGCCGGCGCGGGGGCAGCCCCACCAGCCGCTGGCGCGGCTGCGGCAACCTCCGCCGCCGCCTCAGGCGATGGCAGGGAGACAGTCACCTCGTTGCCATCCTTCGCCTGCAGATAGGCGATGACCGCATCTATCTCCATCGCAGAGAGCTGGATCGGCGGCTTATCGATGTGGGGCATCGGCGAAACAGTGTCGTTGGAGCCCTTCTTGCCCCAACCAGCGACCACAAACTTGCTCGGCTCGAGCATCGACTCAAGGATGTAACCCGCCGCATCCTTCGCCTCGCCCTGGTAGCGTTCATCGGCCAGTCGTTTAGCCGAGATGCTCACCATATCCATGCCCTGGATGTCCGGCGCACGCCCCAACGGGGCTGGCTTGTGGCAGAGGGTGCAGGTGCCCTTGTTCATGAACAGATCCTCACCCATGGCAACGAAGTCATCCATCGTCAGGGAACCCAGATCAACCTTCCTCTCCACTGGAGCTTCGCCCTCCACCTGGGGCAACAGCTGGGTCACAGAGGTAAACACCAGGGTCAGCCCCAAGCTGAAACCGATTGTCTTGGCAAAGACATTCATGCCGCACCTCCTTCGGAGGCGGCTACCGGTTTGGCCTGTTTGGTACCGCTCAGATTGGCAACCCAGAACATGAACAGCACAAACAGCAGAAACAACACAGTAACGATGGTGATCATATTGCCCGCGTAACCGATAGTCGGAATGAAATTATCCGGTGAGTTGTCTTTCATCACCGTATAGACATGCCAGTGGGTCTTCACCGAGGAGCGCACATAGCCCATCAGACCCATCAGCCAGGTAAAAGCGATCGGCAGGGCAAACAGGGCATACTGAGCGCGGTCCGGGATCTTGCCCCAGTGCGAAGGCAGGGTCTTGGCGTTCTTGAACATCAGCGCGTCGATGACGATACCGGAGATGATCACCACCAGCGTCGACGACACCTGAGCCACCGAGGAACCCACCTTGTAGACGGTGTTGGTGAAGTAGCCATAGTAGACGCCGAGAAAGATGACATTAGCTATCGCCACCACATAGATCGCCACCATCAACGCATTGCCGATCGGCGCCCAGGCCACCGTCGCCACCTTGTCGGAGCGGCGATAGAGCTGGAACGAGAGAAAGGTGACGATCAGCATCAGGTTCACCGCGATATTCTTCGCCGGCATGATCCCCAACGGACCGAGGAGATGGTGGTGGCTGCCACCCAGCTGGGCGATCTCAGACGCCGACAGGATCAGCGTATGCGGCGTCACCCAGGTGAGGAAACAGACCACCAGCACAAACGCGATAAGGCTGATCAGCGGTTTGTAACGCTCCGATCCCTCGGTGCGAGACATGCCTGCCCAGAGGTAGTAGTTACCCGCCAGCAGGATGGTGCCGATCAGCACCGCCTGCACAATAAACAGCCAGGCCAGGATGCCGCCCATGGCAGTGATGCCCATCTGCTGGGAGTAGGCGTAGATCTCCGCCATCAGCCAGTAGCCGGCGAAGGGCAGCGGCAGAAAGGCAAGGATGGCGATAAAGTTGGAGGTGTAGCCCATCCAGTCGTAGTGAGCGCGTTTCTCTGGGTCCTTGGTGCTGAGGAACTTATAAGCCGCATAGGCCCCAACCACCGCGCCACCGAAGCCGATATTGGCGATAAAGCGATGCAGGTTGATCGGGTTCCACAAAGGCCCCTTCATCACCTCCCAGATATTGCCGATCACCGCGCCGACCTCGTTGACGCCGGAGGGGGCCATCATGAAGGTGGCCCAGGAGTTGGACATCACCATGATGGTCATGCCCGCGCCGTTCAGCAGCAGACCCAACGACAGATGCACCCACTTGGCGTTGCCGTAACGCATCGCGTTCCAGCCATAATAATAGGTGTAGAGGAAGAAACTCTCGAGAAAAAACAGTCCAGCATAGACCAGCCACTGGGCGCCGAACACATGCATCATATAGCCCATAAAGTCGGGATAGAGCAGAAACAGCGCCAGGGCCAGGGAACCGCCAAAAATAGCAGTAATCGAGAAGCCGGTGAGGCTGATCTTCATGAACTCATGGGCCATGCTGTCGTAGCGTTCATCACCGCTGGTCACGCCAACCAGCTCGATCACCAATACAAACAGCGGCACCGCCAACACCAACGCGCCAAAGAACAGGTGCATCTGCGCCAGAATCCACACCACCGCGCGGCTGCTGACCCCGATGTTGGGATAATCCCCACGGCTTGGCTGGGGCGCAGCAATCAGCTCAGGTTCATCGGACTCGGCAGCAGCCAGATCCTCCGCTGGCGTAAAATCCATCCCCTCAACGTGGACCCGGCCGATCGGCGCAATATCGCCATCACCCGCCATGCCTGCGCTGGCAGCGGAGAGCCCGACGGCAAACAGCAGAACCACCAGCACCCTCCGGAGCAGCCCGGGACTCACCCTTTCAAACAGGCTACGCAGTCTCATCTGCCTCATTATCGATTCCCCTTGCCGCTAACCAGCGGGCGTCAGATCCACGTTCAGGGGCAAGCCCTGGATACTCATGATCATCTGATCAAGCCCGTAAAACGCTACCAGCACTGCAACAAAGGCAGCCCCCCAGATAAGCAGGGTGGCAGGCATTCCGAGTTTTTTCTGTTCGCTCATATTCCCTCTCCTAACCGTGGTGGACCACAACGCCGCCGGAATAGATAAGCAGCCAGTAGAAGAATGCCAGCACTCCGACCAGGACGGAGGCAAATAACTTTGGACCCCAATTTTTAGCCGAAGCAGAGTGCTGTTCTTTCTCAGACATATTGAAATACCCCTTCCCCAGTGACCGTGAACCCAGCTCCCGCCTAGCAAGCAAATACCAAGCCAAAGCACCACCCTTTCAAAACCCTCACGCCAACCCCTTGGATTACAGTGGTTTTAACCATTTAGCCCACTCCAGCTCCGTTTTCATGCAGGCAACTTCGATCCCCCTCAAACCCTCTACAGAAAATAAATGAACGATTCTTTCAGCCGCTCCAGCAAAACTGCATCAATTTTTTCAACCCAGCCTGCCGAGCTTCCGCTCAGACACGCGCCGACCGACACACCAGAGGACAAACAATCTCACCGAGAAAAATTGAACGATTTGTTCATTTTTCTACCTCTTGAGGCTACGATCTAAACATCTCATTCCATGCGGCCGGCCATTTTGAACGGGATAATGCTCCACTCACCACTACCTACCGCCCCAGCGCTTTGGCACCGTATTTGCTAGCAAAGGAAAGATTCATCTCCACCAGGCCAGCCATGAATATGCGATCAAAAACCGAACAGGCACTCATCGAACTGATGAAAAACGGCGATGAAGCCGACCGCTGCTATGCCGCCAGAACACTTGGCACCCTGCACAGCCAAAATGCAGTTGAAACGCTCATCGCGCATCTAACCGACGAGGATATCGACGTCTGCGTCGACGCCGCCGAAGCCCTTGGGCGGATTGGCGACCCGGCAGCCGTACCACCACTGCTGAACTCTCTGTCGAAAGAAGAGAGTGGCGAGGTCTGCACCGCAGTCACCAGCGCGCTTGGCATGCTTGGCGGCGAAGCAGCGATCGATGCACTAAAGAAGATTGCAGTGGAGCGTCCCGAAGCCATTGAGTGGGAAGACGACTGGGATAGATGGTGGGATGTCCAGCTTGCCGCGGTAGAGGCACTGGGCAGATATGGCATCGAGGATGCCACTGAGCTGCTGGTCGACATCATGGACAGCGATGCCAGCCAGGACATAGATGCCGAGATCTACCACGCCCTCTCCAGCATCAAGCAGCGAGGCTTTGAAGTACTCTGCGAGCGGCTCAAATCGCCTAGCGCGATGCACCGTCGTCGTGCCGTCGCCGCCCTTGGCCGCAGCGGCTCGCCGGATGCCAGCAGCAAGATCGGTCAGAGCCTGCGTGACAAGGCCCCCGAGGTACGCGCCGCCGCCGCCACCGCCCTCACCAAATTAGAGGCCCACCATTATCTGTCCGCAATAGTGCTGCTATTGCGGGATGAAGACGAAGATGTCCGCTCCGCTGCGGTGGAGGCCAGCAGCCGGCTTGCAGCCAGCCAGGGCGATCCCGAACTGTTGCTCAAGGAGAGCAGCAGCCTGCTCGTCGACCCAAACAGCCTGGTGCGAACCACCACTCTCAAGACCCTCAGCGGGCTGATCCAGCCGGAGGCACTGGAGCAAACAACACGCCAACTGGTCGAACAGAACCTGAGTCACAGCGACTTCAATACCGCCGCTGCTGCTGCCGATCTGCTCGCCGCCAACCGCGCCAGCGAGTCGATCGAGCCGCTCATCGAGATGGTCGGCAACAACACCATCTACTCCATGGCCCGGCGCCATGCGATCCTCGCCCTGCGCAGTTTTGGCATCAACAATAGAGCGATCATCGATGTCCTGAAGAGCGCTGTCCTCGACAAGGATCAGGCGGTACGCATCGCCGCACTCGGCGCACTCAGCCATCTTGAACAGTTTCCGCTTCAGGAAGATGAGGCAACCGATCAGCAGCCACAGCGTCCACTCGATATTGTGCTGGCTGCGATCAATGGCGAACTGATCAAACCGGAAGAGAGTGAGGTGCCGCCCATTAGCCAGACGGTCGAATTCGACCCCGAGGCCGACAAGATCCTACCCAAGCAGACCGAAGATGAGACCGCTTCTGATGAGCAGGCGGCGACCAGCACCCTGGCAGAGATCACCGGAGCAACAGAAGAGGCTGCCACAACTGAACCGCTGCAATTGCCAGAGCAACCCAGCAGAGTGGTTGAGGTTGGCGAGGTCAACAAGGCGATCTCGACCCTCGATGCCATCGCCATGGACAACGTGGAGGCAACCCTGGGCATAGGCCAGGAGGAGCCGACCGCAGCGCCTGAGTATGACCAGGAGACCGAGGAGTTCCTCAAACTGGTGGAGCAAAACAATCGCACCGCCATGCGAATGAAGAAAAACCGCCGCACCATCCCGCTCGAAGACGATCTGCGCATTCTCGGCCTGCGGGTGCTGACAAAGCAGACCGATGAACGGGCCATCGCCGCGATGCTTCAGGCACTCAACGACGACAACAACGAGATCAGGTATGAAGCCGCACTCGCCATCGCCGAGGCCGCCAAACTCAACCGCGACGCCCCAGGGCTGATGAACGCCATGGGTTCCCTGATCACCCAGCTCGGCCTGGGCGACGAGGATCAACAGATCGCCTGCGCCCGCGCCCTCGGCTATCTCGGCAACAAGGCGGCGATCCTGCCGCTGCTGGATGCACTGCAGTCTGACCTCACCCAGACCAAGATCGAGGCGATCCGCGCCCTCACAAACCTCGCCTTGCACGGCTCTGACCCGGTTGAGGCGGACCACATGGTGACCAAGCCCGTCTCCCCCAAGACGATCGTCCGCAAGATCAAAGGCATGCTGCAGAGCCAAAAGAACGGGGTGCGCATCACTGCCGCCAACGCACTCAGCGAACTGCTGCAGCTCGAAGCACTGGCAGATGAGATCCCCGACACCATCGAGAGGTTGATTGCCACCGCCTTCCTTGGCAGCGGCGAACATGCACGTCCAATCGGCAAGATACTGCGTCAGATCGACGCCGAAGCCAGCGCACAACGCCTACTCAAGGGGCTGGCCGAGGTCGACTCCAGCGCTGAGCGGCGCTTTGTCATCGAAATGCTCGAAGAGCTGTTTGTTTCCCATTCCCAAGAGGCTCAGCCGCAGCAGGCGGCCTGATCCACCAACCAGACTCCACAGGAGATTCAGCACATGAAGAAGTTGATCACCGCGCTCAGCATCGCCGGCCTCTGCGCCCTACCCCTGGCAAGCCAGGCGGCCTACAAGGAAGGCACTGTCAGCAACGGCGGCACCATCACCGGCACTATCACGTTTGCCGGCAAGGACCTAGCGCCAAAGACCTACAAGATCAGCAAAGACAACGACGTCTGCGGTACCGGTACCCGTGAGATCGACTATGTCCGGGTCGAAGGCGGCAAGCTGATGGACGTTGTGGTCTATCTCGACAAGGTCAAGAGCGGCAAGCCCTTCCCCGCCGACGTTTCGGACGCCACCATCGATCAGCAGGGCTGTGAGTTCAAACCCTTCATGCAGGTGATGCGCAACAATTCCAAGCTCAACGCGGTCAACAAGGATCCGATCCTGCACAACATCCACACCTACGAGCTGATCCGCGGCGACGCCAAAGGGCCGAAAAAGACCATCTCCAACATCTCCCAGCCTGAACCCAATACCGTCACCAGCACCATCAAGATGAAGAAAGGGCCGGCGATGAAGGTCGAGTGCGACGCCCACGACTTCATGCACGGTTTTGTCTTCGTTGCCAAGAACCCCTACTTCGCCAAGGTAAAAGCAGACGGCAGCTTTGAGATCAAGGACGTACCGCCCGGTAAATACAAGATCAAGGCCTGGCACGGCTTTTTGAAGAACCAGAAGGGCAAGGTCACGGTTGAAGCCGGTGGCACCGCAACCGTCGACTTCACCTTCAAGTAAGACAGAGGAGAGACCAGGCCATGGCGCTATTGAAACGATTCAATCTGGCACCGCTTGATTACATGGCGATCATCGCCGGCATCATCAACGCACTGGTGATTGGTTCCATCGTTGTCTACTGGTTTCTCAACCAATAACAAAAACCTGATACGGGTTGCGGGGCGATCCCTGCGACCCGTTATCTACCTTCTGATAACGACCAACAGCAAAACGACCCGATACCATGTCATCGCAAGCACAGACCCAACCCACGCAGACTGCGCCGCTGCCGGAATACCGCTCGATCCTGCTCGCAGTCGACTCTTCCGACCACGCCAACCGGGGCACTAGCGAGGCCGTCGCCCTGGCATCGATCTGGCAGAGCGATCTCACCGCTGCCCACGTCTACGCAGCCAAGCTGCACGATGTGCGCTTCCGCCAGATGGAGGGTGGTCTGCCGGAGCAGTTCCGCGAAGAGCAGGAGCTGGAGCGCCAGCGCGATGTGCATGATGACCTAATTACCCGTGGCCTCTCAATCATCACCGACTCCTACCTGGATCAGGCTGAGCGCGAGAGCCGAGAACAGAACATCGAACTCAGACGCCGCTCGCTGGAGGGCAAGAACTACCGCGAGCTGGTGAACGAGACCAACAGCGGCAACTACGACCTGCTGGTGATCGGCGCACTGGGGCTCGGTGCGGTCAAGAGCAGCCGCCTTGGCACCGTCTGTCAGCGTGTCAGCCGCCGCAGCGAGATCGACACCCTGGTGATCAAGGAGCCGCAACGCTCCATCGCCAACGGCCCAATCGTGGTCGCGGTGGACGGCTCCGCCAAATCCTACGGCGGCCTGCTCACCGCCCTCAGCCTGGCGCAGCAGTGGCAGGTGCCGGTCAAGGTGATCTCCGCCTTCGACCCCTACTACCACTATGTCGCCTTCAACCGTATCGCCGGCGTGCTCTCCGAAGAGGCGGGCAAGGTATTCCGCTTCCAGGAGCAGGAGAAACTGCACGAAGAGATCATCGACTCGGGTCTGGCGAAGATCTACCAGGGCCACCTCGACGTGGCAAAACAGGTCGCCGCCGACCAGGGTATCGAGGTCGAGACTACACTGCTCGACGGCAAACCCAACGACGTCATCGACCGCTATCTGAAACGGGAGAAACCCTCCCTGCTGATAATTGGCAAGCTCGGCATCCATGCCGATGAGGGGCTCGACATCGGCGGCAACACCGAGGCACTGCTCAACGATTGCGACTGTGCCATCCTGCTGAGTCAGCGCGAATACCAGCCACCGGTGGAGAAGATCGCCGCCGTCACCACCTCATGGACCCACGAAGCGGAGACGCGCATGAACCGCGTGCCTTCCTTCGTGCGCAACATGGCACGCATGGCTATCCTGCGTTACGCTCAGGAACGCGGCCACACCGTGATCACCGAGAGCATGGTCGAAGAGGCCACCGCTCAGCTGATGCCCGGACACGCTGAGGATGCAATGGCCGAGATCGTAGAGGCCTACGACAAGGGCGAGCTGAAACGTAAACCCAACGCAGAAGAGGCAATACGCTGGAACGACGATGCCAAGGCACTGCTGCTGACCATCGATGACCTCTCTCTGCGCGGTAACCTCAGCATGCGAGCCGAAAAGAAGGCCCGTAGCGAAGGCAAGCGCCAAGTGGCCATCCACCATCTGCAGGCCTTTCTGGATGATCCCAGCCAACACAGTTCCGGAGCTGCCTCTTCTGCCTATGGTCACCCTCCCTCGGCCACCCAAGCAGATGAGGCAGCTCCCTCTAATCTCCACTGGCAGGCCGCGGCACTGGCGCGTCTGATGCGGGTGCCAGAAGGCTTCATGCGCGACGCCGCCAAACAGCGCATCGAGGACTATGCCCGCGCCCAGGGGCTGAGTGAGGTCAGCCTGCAAACCGCTGAAGCGGGACTGGCCGAGGCGCGCAAGGCGATGGAAGCCCAGATGCAGGGCGACAAACAGCCCGCTGCCAGCCTGCCGGAAAAGAAAAAGAGCGCCTGCCCCTTCGCCCATCGGGCGCAACCGGCAAAGCCAATCAAGCAGGAAGAGAAAAAACCTAACCTCAACTGGAGCGACCAAGCCCAACAGAGCATGAACAGCGTCCCTGCCGGCTTCTGCCGTGAGATGACCATGAAGGCTGCCGAAACCATCGCCACGCAACGTGGTCTTGAGCAGATCGACAGCGACTTCATCCAGCAGGTAATGACCACCTTCAAGCAGGGCTCCAGCCAGGTCAATGAAAGCATGCCCTGGGACGAAACAGCCCGCGAACGCATCGCCCGCGCCCCCGACATGGTACGCGGCATGCTGGTGCAGGAGATCGAAGGCTGGGCCAGACGCGAGGGATATGAACGGGTCGATACGCGGGCGGTAAATGCAGTCAAGCAGGTCTGGACGGAACGCGGTGTGTTCCACCTCGATCCCAACGACTCCCGTAATCAGTGAGCCCAATGCGATGAACGATCTGTTTCTCATCGCCATCAACCTCACCCGCCGCTGCAACCTCGCCTGCGCCCACTGCTACATGGACGCAGCGACCCGCGAGGCAGGCAGCGAGGCTGAGCTGACCACCGACGAGGTGAAGGCACTGCTCGATCAGATCCGCGAGCGGGGCGACGACACCATGGTGGTACTCACCGGCGGTGAACCGTTGCTGCGCCGCGATCTGGAAGCGCTGGTCGCCCACGGCAACGGGCTCGGCCTGGCGATGGTAGTCGGCACCAACGGTGTGCTACTCAACGAAAAGCGCGTCGCCGCGCTCAAAGCGGCCGGCGCGATGGGCATGGGTATCAGCCTCGACTCCCTCGATCCAAACCACCACGACAGCTTCCGCGGCTGTCCCGGCAGCTGGGAGAAAACCCTGGCCGGCATGGAGTTCTGCCGACAGGCCGACCTGCCATTTCAGGTCCACTTTTCCGTGACCGAGCAGAACGCCGACGAGGTGCAGTCGATGATCGACTTCACCAAAGCCGCCGGCGCCCACGTGCTCAACATCTTCTTCCTGGTCTGCACCGGACGCGGTGAGTCGATGTCCGACATCACCCCACAGCGCTACGAACAGGTGTTGCAGCAGTTGGTCGAGGCACAGGACGCAAACAAGGATCTGCTGCTCCGCGCCCGCTGCGCCCCCCACTACAAACGCATCGCCTACCAGCACGATCCGGAGTCACCGCTGACCCGCGCCCAGGGCTACGAGGGCGGCGGCTGTCTGGCGGGTATCCACTACTGTCGCATCACCCCCGAAGGTGCGGTCACCGCCTGTCCCTACCTGGAGGCGGAAGAGGGCTCGATCCGCCAGGAAAGTTTCTGGCAGATCTGGGACAGATCACCAACCTTCCAGCAGCTACGCAACCCGCAGCTGCATGGCAAATGCGGCAAGTGCGAATACCAGAAGCTCTGCGGCGGCTGCCGCGCCCGCCCAGTGGCGATGGGCAACGGCCTGATGGACACCGACCCCTGGTGCGACTATCGTCCCGAAGGCGGCGGCATCATCCAGCCGCTGATCCCGCAGCTCAGCGATGAGATCCGCTGGTCACCAGAGGCGCAGCAGCGCCTCTCTCGGGTGCCCGGTTTTCTGCGCAAGATGGTGCGCAAGCGCGCCGAGACCTATGTACGGGAGCAAGGCGAAACCTTGGTCACCCCGGCACACATGGCGACCCTGGCGAAGAATCGCTTCAAGAAGGGCATGCCGGGCCGCCCCGCCAACGTCGCCTCGATTGCCGAGGCCGGCGCCAAATCGATCTCCGAGGCCCCCTCCCTACCCTGGACCGGCGAGGCCCAGGCCTATCTCGACCAGCTGCCTCCCTTCCTGCAGTCCGGCGTACAGCAGGTGGCCGAGGATGTGGCGCGCAGCGAGGGCCGGTTTGAGGTCAACATCAAACTATTACAGCGGCTTGAATCGGAAGATGCAGCCAAACGCGCTTTCCCCTGGAGTGAGGCGGCAGAGCAGCATCTTGCCGAGGCGCTGGCCGACAAGGCGCCCCAGGTAAGAATGTTTGTGCAACCCACCATGGAGGCGGCAGCAGAACGCGAGGTGAAACGCCGCCACGCCCAACAGGTGGAACTGCAGGATGTGGAGGCGGTGACCGCCACCCTGCTGGCCGGGGTCGAGTGGTCGCCAGAGGCGCTGGCGCGAGTCAAATCGGCGCCGGAATTCGTCCGCGCAGGCATCAAGAAGGCCGCCGAGTTCGGCGCCCGCCGCGATAGCCTGGCGGTGATCGGCAGCAACGACCTGACCCGCTACCGCAACCGGGCGATGATGCGGGCGGTGATGCGGATGAAGGGCATGGGCATGACATCCCTCGACTTCGACGCCTTCGCCGTCGCCAAACAACAGGTCAAACGACTGCAGGACAACCCCCAGGCGGAGCAGCGTTTCTCCAAGATCCGCGACTACGTGGAGGGCCACCAGGCACCCGACGGCAGTGGCCTCGGCACCCTCGGCCACGATCTGATCGAGCGGATGAAGCGGGAGCTGAAAGAGTGAACCAACAGAAGATCCTGATCATCGGCGGCGGCATCTCCGGTCTCTCCACCGCCCGTTGGCTGGCCGACAGCGGCGTTCCAGTGGAGCTGTGGGAGGCCGACCAGCGCCTCGGCGGCAAGATCCGCAGCCACCGGGAGTCGGGCTATCTCACGGAAAACGCTGCCGGCATCCTGATGAACTACCGCGCCGAGGTGGACCAACAGATCAACGCTGCCGGACTGAGCGAGCAAAAATGCTCCCGCGGCAGCGATATGCGCCGCTATGTGGTCCAGGGAGGCAGGCTCTGCGAGGTGCCGATGCAGGTGCCGGCACTGCTCGCCTCACCGTTGTGGAGCTGGCGCGGCAAGCTGCGCATGGCCAGCGAACTGCTGGTTGCCAGAGGCGGGGATGAGCAGGAGACAGTGAGCCAGTTTATCCGCCGTCGCTTCGGCAGCGAGATCCTCGAGAAGGTGATGGACCCCTACGTGGCCGGCACCCTCGCCTCCGATCCGGAGCAGGCCAATGCCGCCAGCGTGCTGCCGCGCATGACCGCGCTGGAGCGACGCTACGGCAGCATCACCGCCGGCATGTTGATCAATCGACTACTGCATCGGCAGCGTGCCAACCGCGCCGAAGCTTTCTCCTTCCAGGGAGGCATGGGCAAACTGGTCGAACAGCTGGCCAACCACCCACTGATCAAACGGCTGTCTGGCACCCGTGCCACCACTCTGCAACTGAGCGGCACAGGCTGGCAGGTCGGCGCCACGGACCGCAGCGGCGCGCAGCTGAGCCGCCAGGTCGATCAGCTGGTGCTCGCCACCCCCGCCGACGCTACCGCCGGGCTGCTGGATGGGCAGGATGCGAGACTCGCCCGGCTGCTGGATGCAATCGAATACGCGCCGCTGTCGGTACTCCATCTGGGCCTGGCCCGTAAACAGATCAGCCATCCGCTCGACGGCAGCGGCTTCCTCACGCCGCGCCGAGAGGGGCTGAGTTTCAACGGCAATCTCTGGATGAGTAGTCTGTTCGCGGGACGTGCCCCGAGCGGCCAGGTGCTGCTGACCAGCTACATCGGCGGGGCGCGTCATCCTGAGCGAAGCAACTGGAACGAAGCACAGGCGCTGACCTATACCCTAGCTGATCTGCGACGTTTGATCGGTCTGCGCGGCGAGCCCGATTATCTGCGGCTGGTGCACCATCCGCGCGCCCTGCCGCTCTACCACGGTGACTATCTGCAGCGCAGTCGACAGATCAGAGCGCGTGTCGAGACACTCCCCGGCCTACACCTCGTCGGCAACTATCTAGACGGTGTCTCGGTACGTGACCGAATTGTGCAAGGCAGTGTCACGGCACAGCAGATTCTCCACAGCAGCCGATCAGAGAGCGGCGCCCAGGCCTTCAGCTACCGGCCCGCCACGGTTGGCTGAAAGAGAGCAGCTCGATGAATGATCCTGTGACCCAATCCGAGCCGGCCGGCGAATTCAAACTCTGGCGGCTGATCCTAGCGGTGCTGCTGATCCTGCTCGGCATCTCGATCAGCGCCCAGTGGTATGCCCGTAACATCACTCTGCCACGTCACTGCGAGGATCCCGACCAGACCCTGCGGCTGGCGCGCCAGGTGCTGACCGAACGCACCCCCGCCGGGGAGGAGTCCCGCCGTCCCTACATTATCGCCGCCCGCATCACCTTTCTGGTGCCGCGGGAGGGTGATGAACCCCTCGATGACTACCTACAACGCCTGCGCCGGCATCTGGAGCGTGAATGCCGATAACCCCGCCACCGCGAACGCTCTCCCGGCTAAGCCTGTTTAAGGGGTTTCTGCAGGTTTTTCTACCGCTACTGGGAGTGCTGGTGGTGGTCGGAATGATGCACTACTACACGGTCTACGCCACCGAACGGAGCGGCCGGGAGTCCAGCGAGACCCTCAATGTGGGGCTGGCTCGGCGCATGATCAATGCAGATATCAGCGCGGTACTGAGCGATCTGCGCTTTCTAGTGGAGCACATCCAGCGCCAGCATGTGTTCGAGATGTCGCCACAGCAGCTGGCCCGGCTGATCGGGCTTGAGTTTCAGGTGTTCGCCGAGAAAAAACGCCTCTACGACCAGATCCGTTTCCTCGACGAGAACGGCCTGGAGGTGGTGAGGGTCAACTTCAACGGCGGTAATCCCCGCATCCTGCCCGACGAAGAGCTGCAGAATAAACGCAATCGCTACTACTTCCAGCAGGCCATTGAGCTGTCGGAGGGGGCCAGCTACATCTCACCGCTCGATCTCAATGTGGAGGGGGGGCAAATCGAGTATCCGCTCAAACCGATGATGCGCTTTGCCACCCCGATCTTCGACCGTAACGGCGTCAAACGCGGCATCATCCTGCTCAACTACCTGGGCGAGCGACTGATCCAGAATTTCACCCACGCGGCGGCCAACATCGCCGACCACACCGAGCTGGTCAACCAGGAAGGCTACTGGCTCAGCAGCCCCAACCCGGAGGACGCCTGGGGTTTCATGCTGGGCCGCAACACCACCTTTGGCAAGCGCTACCCTGCCGCCTGGCGGATCATCTCCAGCCAGCAGCAGGGGCAGTTTGCCAACCCAGAGGGGCTCTTCACCTTTCATACCGTACACCCGGTCAACAGCGCCGCCAGCAGTGATCTGCCACTGCTTGATCAGCCGCTGAAGTTCCAATCTACCAGTAGCCGGATCTGGAAGATCATCTCCCGCATCCCCCCCAGCGATATCTACTCCAGCCTGCCGGGCTTTTTAAGACAGCACCTGGCGCTCTATCTAGCGATGTTCCTGCTGATCAGTTTCGGTTCAGCGCTGCTCGCCTACTCCCATCTGAGGCACCGGCGCGCCGAGGCGCAGAGCGAATATGAGAAGCGCTTCCGCCACACCCTGGAGAACATCGAACTGGCCGCCGTCACCCTCGATCGGCAGGGGCACATCCGTTTCTGCAACAAGCACTTTCTGGGACTGACTGGCTGGAACCAGAATGAACTGGTCGGCAGCAGCTGGATCGAACGGTTTGTGCCGAAAGACGCCACCGATCAGATCACCGATGTACTCTCAGCGATGGGCGACCCCCAGGAGTTTCCCACCCTGACCGAGACCCAGGTCAAGACCCGCAACGGCGAACTGCGGCTGATCGCCTGGAACAACACCCTCTCCTACAACACCGAGGGAGAGGTGATCGGAGTCACCGGCATCGGCGAGGACATTACCGAAAAACGCCACGCCGAAGAGGAGCTGCACAAACTCTTCCAGGCGGTAGAGCAGAGCCCCAGCATCGTCATGATCACCAACCCCATGGGGGAGATCGAATACGTTAATCCCAAGTTTACCGAGGTCACCGGCTACCCCGCCGCTGAGGTGATGGGCCAGAATCCCAGCGTACTGAAGTCTGGTGAGACCTCGTCCGACGAATACCACTCCCTGTGGGATGCGATCAGTGACGGCGGTGAGTGGCGTGGTGAGTTCCACAACCGGCGCAAAAACGGCGAACTCTACTGGGAGTCGGCTGCGATCAGCGCAATCCACAACGCTGCGGGCGAAATCACCCACTATCTGGCGGTGAAGGAGGACATCACCGAGCGCAAGCGTCTCGAGGCCGAGGTGGCGGAACGCAATCGGGAGCTGGCCCACGCCCAGACTCTGGCGGCAATGGGCCGGATGGCCAGCATGATCGCCCATGATCTGCGCAATCCGCTCTCATCGGTGAAGATGACCCTGCAGATCCTCGGCAAGCAATCGGGCGACAACAGCGATGATTCGAAGGAGAGCGAGCTGCGGCAGATCGCCCTCGACCAGATCCGCTACATGGAGGAGATCCTCTCCGACATGCTGACCTACTCCCGTCCCGACGCCATCAAACCCCAATGGCTGAGCGTGGAGAAGATCATCGACACCGCCATCGGTCTGGCGCAGAAGAAGATCGACACCTTCAAGGTCGACCTGCACACCTTTTATCAGCCGGGCATGCCCACCGTTTACGCCGACCCCAACAAGCTGCGCCAGGTCTTCTCCAACCTAATCGTCAACGCCGCCCAAGCCACCTCCTGTGCAGAAAAACCCCAGATCATCATCGAGGTGATGATCGAACTCGGTCCACGTGGTACCGGCCTGCGCATCGATATCTGTGACAACGGCTGCGGTATCGACCCGAAGATTGCAGCTAAGCTGTTCGATCCCTTCTATACCTCCCGCGCCCAGGGGACCGGTCTTGGCCTGGCGATCGTCAAACGCATTATCGAACAACATAAAGGCAGCATCATGCTGCACAATAACGAACCGCAGGGCGCCTGTGCATCAATTGTCCTGCCCACTTCGTTTCAATCACCGGAGCACTCCGGAGATTCTCAGCTTGAGGAAGAGGAGAGATGAGCAAAATTCTCATTGTGGATGACGACGTCGCCAGTTGCCGTACCCTGCAACTGCACCTGCAGACCCAGGGACACCAGGTCGGGATCGCGCACAGCGTCGACGAGGGGCTGATACAGGTGCTGCACAAGGCACCTGAACTGGTGATCCTCGATATCCGCATGCCCGGCAAGTCAGGGCTCGAAGGGCTGCCCGAATTCCGACAGGCTCTGCCGACCACCCGCATCATCATGATCACCGCCTTCCACGATATGGAAAGCACCATCGAGGCGATGCAGAAGGGCGCCGACGACTACATCCACAAACCGATCGATATCGATGAGCTGGAGGCGTCGATCGACAAGCTCAACAGCGATAACAACGACGATCTGGTCAATACCGAAAAAAGCATCCAGCCGGGCGGCCACCCGCTCACCATGGTCGGCCGCAGCCGTGCCATGAAAGAGGTCTTCAAGACCATCGGGCTGGTGGCGAAGAGCCCAGCCACAGTGCTGATCACCGGCGCCTCTGGTACCGGCAAGGAGCTGGTGGCTCGCGCCATCCACCGCGCCAGCGCTTCTCCGGACGGCCCGCTTGTTGCCGTCAACTGTGCCGCACTAGTGGAGACCCTGCTCGAATCGGAGATGTTCGGTCATGAAAAGGGCGCCTTCACCGGCGCAGTCTCCCGCCAGGAGGGTAAGTTTGCACTGGCCCGCGGCGGCACCATCTTTCTCGACGAGGTCGGCGAGCTCTCCCCCTCGATGCAGGCCAAGCTGTTGCGGGTACTACAGTACAAGGAGTTCACCCCACTCGGCGCCAAGCAGCCCCAGACCACCAATGCACGGGTGATCACCGCCACCAATCTCGATCTCTCTGAGCAGGTGCAGCGCGGCAACTTCCGGGAGGATCTCTTCTACCGGCTGCAGGTGATCAACATCCATCTGCCGCCACTGCGCGAGCGCAAGGAGGATCTGATGGACCTGATCCAGACCCTGCTGGCGCGCATCAACAAAGAGTTGCGGCGCAACGTCTCGCACATCACCAAAGAGGTGCTCGACTGCCTGCAGGCCTACCATTGGCCCGGCAATGTGCGTGAACTGGAGAATCTGTTGATGAAGTGCGTGGCGCTCTCCCCCGGCGACAAACTCACCCGCGATCTGCTACCCGACTATATCTGCCGACAGGCGGAGCTGAACCCGCCCCTACCACAAGCCAGCGGCAAACCGCTGGAGCGGTGGAGTCTGGAGGAGATGGAGAAGGCCCATATCCAGCGGGTGCTTGACGCCAACAACTGGCACAAGGGGCGGGCCTGCGAGATCCTCGGCATCTCCCGCCCGCGCCTGCGGCGCATGATCAACCAGTTTGAACTGCGTTCGCCAAACGGCACCCCTATGGAGGAGGATGAGTTGCGGGAGGGCAGCAGGGCTTGAAGTAATCAGCCCAGGCGCCTCACTCCTCACGGCCAAGGCGCTGACTCAGCTCGTCGCTCTCTTTCTGCTCACTACGCGCCTCGTTCTTGCTCTCAGCAATCTGATAGCGGTCGATCGCCTTATTCAACGCCTGGGTGCGGCTGTGTTTCTCTCTCCAGTGGCTCTTTTTCGCTGTGTGCTCAGACTGACTAGCGGCAACCACCGACTCCTGCCGGCGGATCGCCTCATCCAGCTTGGCGATAAACGCGCGATACTCCTGCATCTGCGCAGCCGCAATACCGTTGCGCGCGGCCTGCTCAAAGCGCTGCAGGTAGTCCTGGTGGTAGTGGCGTAGCTGCTCCAGCTTGTTCTGCTGCTCCTGCAAGACCTTACGTGAGATACCAAGATTACGGGCCGCCACCTGCTCACGGGAGTGGGCCACTCGCTGTACCGGTTTGAGTCGCTTTGATGGAGACATGACATCCTACCTCACTACTTAAGGGGTCTCTGACCCTGGTTGCTGCTGCTCCAGCCCCGCGATCAGATCATTGTTCCCATCCTGCTCTGGAGGAAACAGCGCCGCCAAACCCTCCAGGCTCTCTTCCAGATTGACTGGGGTGTACATATCCTGACGCAGGAAATCGTTGAGTGCGGGCATCGCCGCAATTGCCATGTCGATCTGCTCATTGCTACCCGCCTCATAGGCACCGACACTGACCAGATCACGATTCTGCTGATAGAGGGAGTAGAGATGCTTAAATGATCTCGCCGCATCCTGATGACCATAACTGGTGATGTCGTTCATCGCCCGGCTGATTGAGGCCTCGATATCGATGGCCGGATAGTGCCCCGCATCCGCCAGGCGGCGCGACAGCACGATGTGTCCATCAAGGATCGCCCGCGCCGCGTCGGCGATCGGGTCGTTCTGGTCATCCCCCTCCGCCAGCACGGTGTAGAAGGCGGTGATCGAACCACTGCCGGTATCGCCGTTGCCCGCGCGCTCCACCAGTTGCGGCAGCTTGGCGAAGACCGAAGGCGGGTAGCCTTTGGTTGCCGGGGGTTCGTGGATCGCCAGAGCGATCTCCCGCTGCGCCTGGGCAAAGCGGGTCAGTGAATCCATCAACAGCAGCACATGTTTGCCCTGCTCGCGGAAGTACTCGGCGATGCTGGTGGCGAGCATCGCGCCATGCAGACGCCGCAGCGGCGGATTGTCCGCCGGCACCGCCACTACCACTGCACGCTTCATCCCCTCCTCACCGAGGATGTTCTCAACAAACTCCTTCACCTCGCGGCCGCGCTCACCGATCAGACCGACCACGGTGACATCGGCGTTGGTGTAGCGGGTCATCATGCCGAGCAGCACGCTCTTGCCAACGCCGGAACCGGCAAACAATCCGAGGCGCTGACCACGGCCAACGCTGAGCAGGGCGTTGATCGCCCGCACCCCTACGTCGAGGGGCTCGCGGATCGGCGTCCTGGCCAGCGGGTTGAAGGTCTCGCCGGTAAGCGGACGACGTTCATCGCTGCGCAGCGGCCCCTTGCCATCCAGTGGCTTGCCGGCACCGTCGATGACCCGCCCCAGCAGATGATCGCCCACCACCGCCTCACAGACCCGCCCGGTGGGGATGACCCGGGCGTCCTGCTCCAGTCCGCGGATATCGCCGGTGGGCATCAAATAGAGACTCTCCTCACCGAACCCCACCACCTCCGCCTCGATGTGTACACCACTGGCGCTGACCACCTCGCACTGGCCGCCAATCGCGGCGCGGCAACCCACTGCCTCCAGGGTCAACCCCACCATGCGGGTGAGCCGCCCCTCCACCACCAGACCACGACTGTCGCCCAGACGCTTTTCGTACTCTTTCAGGCGTTGCAACCAGATATGGGAGCGATTTTCAGCTGGGCTCTGCTGGCTCATCGGCTATCTCTCCGACTCATCCAACGAGCGGCTCCCAGCCAACAGCGGCGCAATCAGATTGGCGAGACGCGACTCCAGAGTAGCATCCACCTGGGAGGTGTCGGTGATCACCCGGCAGCCACCGCGATTGATCACCGGATCCTCGATGATATCCCAGCCCAGATCGGCCTCACCCAGAGCGTAGATCTCACGGATCAGCTCGGCATCCTCCGGGTGCAGCAGCAGCCTGACGTTGCGCGAGGAGACTGGCAGGATCGCCAGTGCTTCACGCACCACACCGACGATCTGATTCGGATCGGCACGCACCTCGCGCCGCACCAGCTGGCGCACCATCGCAATAACCAGGGTCACCAGTTCCTCCTCCACCGCTCTATCAAGTTCTCGCAACGGCTCGTCGAGCAGGCTGAGCTGCCGTTCCAGGCGCGCAATATGCTGCTTGATCTGCTCGCGCCCCTGCTGCAGCGCCTCCTTGTGACCGAACTCAAAGCCATCTTCCTTGCCCTTCTCGAAACCCTCTTCATACGCTTGCTGACGAACCGCCTCCAGCTCCTCAGCAGTGGGCGGAGCCGGCAGCTCTGCATCCTCCATCTCGACCTCATCCGCCGGGCGCTCTGGCTTGCGTTCTCCCTCCATTTCGGGAGGCAGCCAGGGCCGGATCTCATCCGTCTGCTGTTCCGGCCGCAGTTTAGACGAACTCATCACCGCCACCTCCCAGCATGATCTCACCGGCGTCGGAAAGTCGGCGTGCCACCTGCAGGATCTCCTTCTGCGCCGCCTCTACGTCACTCAGTTTGGTCGGCGCTGCCGCCTCCAGATCGTCCGCCAACATCTCTGCGGCGCGCTTCGACATATTCTTGAATATCTTCTCCTTGAGCCCCTCATCCGCTGCGCGCAGCGCCAGCAGCAGCTGTTCGGAGGCGACCTCTCGCAGCAGTGTCTGGATGCCACGATCATCCACATCGATCAGGTTGTCGAAGACGAACATATTGTCCTGCAGTTCCTGCCCCAGATCCGCATCAGCCTCCATGATCTCGTCCATTACCTGGCTCTCGACTGCACCATCGAGCAGGTTGAGAATGCTGGAGGCGGTATCTATCCCGCCCAGGTTGGAGGATTTGACGTTGGTGGCGCCAGAGAACTGCTTCTCCAGGATCTCGTCCAGCTCCTGCAACGCCTTGGGCTGGATACCGTCGAGGGTGGCGATGCGCATTATAATGTCGGTGCGGATCCGCTCGCTGAATTCCGACAACACCTCGGCGGCCTGGTCGGCCTCGAGAAACGAGAGCACGATGGCAATGATCTGTGGATGTTCCAGACGGATCAGCTCAGCGATGGAGCGCGAATCCATCCACTTAAGCTGCTCCAAACCCTTGCTGTTGCGCCCCAGCAGGATGCGGTCGATCACGCCCCCCGCCTTGTCGGCCCCCAGCGCGTTGGTCAGCATGTTGCGGATATACTCGTCGGAGCCAAGCCCAAGTGCGGTCTGCTTCTCCAGGTTGGCGACGAAGTGGCGCATCACCATCTCCATCTGATCGGTGGTGACGTTGGTTAGTCCGGCCATCGCCATGCCGACATCCTGCACCTCTTTCGGGCCCATGTGCTTGAGCAGTTCAGCAGCATCATTTTCGCCCAAGGCGAGCAACAGGATAGCTGCCCGGTTCAGGCCGCTTATATTTTCAACTTCGGCCACCTCCGCCTCGGTGACCATGGCATTCTTGTTATCGGGCATCGTCGGCTATCCACTGTTTGACCACCTGGGCGACCCGTTTTGGATCCTCTGCGATCATCTGGCGGGCGGCTTCAAGGGTCTTCTCATAGCTACCGGGGCCGGGCAGCTTGACCGCCTCCCCCCCTCCAGCTCGCCAGCGAACCCACCTTCACCCGCAAGCTCGCCTTCAAGCCCTTCGCCCGCCATACCTTCGGCGCCGATCACGCCGCCAGCAGCAACCCCTTCGCCCTCCTCATCCCCACCCTCACCAGGTTGAGCGGTGAGGCGCGTCATGGTCGGCTTGAGCACGCCGAAGATCAGCAGCAGCACCAGCAACAGCCCACTGGCCTGACGCACTGCATCCCAAAACCAGGGCTGCTCCCAGATCGGCAGTTCGGGCAGCGGCTCAGGCGGTGCTGGGACAAAGAAGGTCTCACTAATCACCCGCACGCTGTCGCCGCGGCGCGGGTTAAAACCGATCGCCTCCTTGACCAGATTGGTGATGCTGGAGATCTCCTCCGGGGTGCGCGGGATCGTCTCGATCTGCTCCTCACCCGCCTCGTTGATGCTCAGCCGCACCCGATCGTTGAGCACTAACGCCACCGACAAGCGCCGTAGCGAACCTGTCGGCAGGCGCGTGTGGCTAATAGTCTTGTCGAGTTCAAAATTGCGCGTCGCCTGCTTGCTAGTGTTGATCGGCGTGCCCTCTCCCTCGCCGCCTGCGCCGGATGCCTGCTCCGGAGAAGATCCGGCCGCCGGCGGCTGGTTGGTGAGTGCCCCCGGCACCCCCTGCTCGGCACGCAACCGGCTCACTTGTTCGTTGACCCGCTCAGAGCGCAGCGCCGCCATATCGGGATTGAAGCTCTCCTGGGTCTGCTCCACCTGACTGAAATCCAGTTCAGCAGTGACCTCGGCACGCAGGTTCTCCTTGCCCACCAGCGGCGCAACGATATCCTCGATGCGCTGTTTGAAGTGCGCCTCCAGCTCCTGAGTGTATTCAAACTGGCTGGTGGTGAGGCTCATCTGGCTGGAGTCTTCATCGCCGCTGAGCAGACGTCCCTTCTGGTCCACCACCGTGACCCGTGAGGTTTCCAACTCTGGCACTGCCGAGGCGACCAGATGCACGATCGCCTCCACCTGGCCCTTCTCTAGGGTGCGGCCGGGATAGAGTTTGATGGTGACCGAGGCGCTGGGGTATTTGCGCTGGCGGATGAACACCGACTGTTTCGGCGTCGCCAGGTGAACCCGCGCTGTCTCCACGTTGGCCAGGGTCATGATGGTACGCGTCAGCTCCCCTTCCAGGGCCCTCTGGTAGCGCGCCGCCTCCACCAGTCGGCTGGTGTTGAAACCGGTCTCCTGCTGCAGCAGCTCAAAGCCGACCGAGTCGCTGTGCGGCAAACCCTGGCCGGCAAGTTTCATCCGCGCCTGCTGCAGATCACCGCTCGGCACCATGATCAGGCCACTGGCAGGATCCACCTCGTAGTCGATGCCCGACTGCTGCAGCACCTGGGCGATCTCCGCTGCATCCTTCTGCGCCAGGTTGCCGAACAGCACGCTGTAGCTCGGCTTTTGGCTCCACAGCACCACCGCAACACCGAGTGCAACACTAGCGGCAATGCCGACCATCACCGCCAACTGGCGTAGCAGCGGGTTGTCTTGCAGCCGCCGGCTTACTTCCAGGGCCTTGCCACCCGGCTCTTCAGGATTGGTCAGTTCCATGTACTCACTCCCCCCTCAAACGGCTAGGCGGCTGTCGGGTTATGGGATTTGTAGCGAGGGGAAGCGTCACTGAGGTGAATTTTTCGTTCGTTCGAGGCGAATAGCCCGCTCTATTTAACGAGAACGAACGGAAAATTCGACCAGCAAGGCTTTTCCACAGTAAAACAGCCATAACCCAACAGCCTCCTAGATCGGCATGTTCATCACGTCCTTGTAGGCCTCGACCAGCTTATTCCGTACCTGGACCATGGCGTCGAACGAGAGGCTCGACTTCTGTACTGCGATCATCACCTGGGCCAGATCGAGATCTTTCTCGCCGGTCTCAAACGCCTGGGTCAGCGCCTTGGCCTCTTGCTGGGTCTCATTGACCTGGTCGATGGAACGCTTCAGCAGATCGCTGAAATCCGCCTGCGCGGCAGGTTTGCTCTGTTCTGCCTGGTTCTGTGCCTGGGCGCTCATCACCCGCATCTGCGCCAGAACCTGGTTGATGTCCATACTGCTCATTGCACCTTTCCCCTGATGAAATCATGCCTGCTATTGCTATGCAGTTTCCGCACCACTCTGATCATCCCGGTATCTCAACACCAGCCTCTCGCATCCTTGCGATCTTGTACCTCAATGTACGCTGGCTGATCCCCAGCCGTTCTGCCGCGAACGTGCGGCTTCCCTTACCCTCCCGCAGGGCCTCCATGATCATCTGCTCCTCTACCGAGCGCAGATCCTCCGGCAGGCGTCTACCCCCCTCTTTGCTCACCTTCGCTTCTGCTGAGTCGGGCTCCGGCGACAAACCTGCCCCAAAACTGAGATCCTCAGCCCGGATGTTCTCCCCCTGCCGCATGATCAGGGCCCGCTGTATCAGGTTGTCCAGCTCTCGCACATTACCGGGCCAGCGGTGGTTAAGCAGAAGCTGTTCTGCAGCAGGTTCAATGATGGGCATCGCCTCCCTAGGCTGCAGATGCTGGCGGATCAAATGCTTTGCCAACGGCAGGATGTCGCGCTGACGCTCCCGTAGTGGCGGCAGCAGCAGTGGGAAGACATTAAGACGGTAGAAAAGATCCTCGCGGAAGCGGCCAGCGGCGACCTCTTCGCGCAGATTGCGGTTGGTGGTGGCCAACACCCGCACATCAAGTTCGATAATGCGGCGGCCACCCAGGCGCTCCAATTCCCGCTCCTGCAGTACTCGCAGCAGTTTCGCCTGCAACGCCAGACTCATCTCGGAGATCTCATCCAGCAGCAGAGTACCACCCTGGGCCTGCTCAAACTTGCCGGCGGTGGACTGATAGGCGCCGGTGAAGGCGCCCTTTTCATAGCCAAACAGCACCGCTTCGAGCATGCTTTCAGGAATCGCGGCACAGTTGATGGCGATGAAGGGGCCGTCCCGGCGCTGCGAACTGTTGTGGATGTAGCGGGCGAAGACCTCTTTGCCGGTGCCACTCTCACCCTGCACCATCACCGTGACATCGCTGACCGCCACGCGACGTGCCAGCGCAAGCACCTCAATGCTGCGTAGATCCTCCGCCACCGGCCCACTGCCGGCGCTGGCTGAAGTATCGATGATGGTACTGGCCACCTTGTTGAGCAGCAGCTCCGCCTCGAAGGGTTTCACCAGATAGTCCACCGCACCGTCACGCATCGCATCGACCGCCTTCTCGATCGTGCCGTAGGCGGTCATCAGCAGCACCGGCAGCTCCGGATAGCTGTTCTTGATCCGCTTCAGCAGCCGGTAACCATCCATCGGCCGCATCTGCACATCGCTTACCACCATGCCGACCGGCTCCTGCTCGAGGATCTCCAGGGCAGCACCACCTTCATCTGCTGCTACGACCGGATACCCCGCCAGTTCGAGAGTATCGCTCAGCGCCTCCCGCAGAGCCGGGTCATCTTCAACGATGAGAACGGTTGACTGACTCATAGTACTGCACTCCGGTGACGGGAAATCGGCTCAACTTTGTCTGCTGCAAGCGGTCTCTCCGTTAGCTGCTCTCGCTGGCACGACTGGTAACGAGGCAACTCGATCTGGAAACGGGTGCCCGGTGCAGGTGAATCAAGCAGGTGGATCTCACCGCCATGGGCGAGAATTACGTTCTGTGCCACCGCCAATCCCAGGCCGGTACCGGCGGGACGAGTGGTGAAGAAGGGATCGAATATCTGGTGACGAACCTCCGGTGCGATACCAGAGCCGTCGTCTGAGAAGAGGATGGTCAACAGCGGGCCGCCACTGAGCCTGATACAGATAGTGCGTGCGCCGTGTTGCACCGCATTGTCGGCGAGATTCCCCAGCACCCCGAGCAACGCATCACTTCGACCAAGAATCTGGGCAGCTTCAGCATCACTATAATCCAGATGCAGGCTGACCGAAGTCTGTTGCAGCTCGCTGGCGAGGGTGGTGGTGAACCCTTTCAGTAGCTCAATAAGCGACAGTGGCTCCTCTGCGCCAGCTCCACCCCGGGCAAATAGCAGCATGTCACGGATTTGACTCTCCATGTGCTGCAACCGCGAACGCAGCTTGCCGGTAAAGCGCTCCCGCTGAGGTGACGAAAGATCATCACGCCCCAGCTGGGAGACGTAGAGCAGCGCCGAGCTGAGCGGGGTACGCAACTGATGCGCCAGCTGTGCCGACATCTCACCCATCGCCCCTAATCGCTCCTGACGATTGAGGTGCTCCTGCAGACGGCGCGTCTCACTCACATCGAGCAACACCAGGATACGGCCCGGCGAGTGTTCGAGGGCACAACTGGAGACGCTCAGCAGACGTCCGTCGCGCAACGTCCAGTCAGCCGCCGGCAGCCGCTGCGCCTCAAACGCCGCCAGCTCCAGCACCTTCCAGCTGGCACCTTTTGTGAGCCCGTCGATCAGACGCAATGCGGCCGGATTAGCCTCCACCACCCGCTCTTCGCCATCTAGCACCACCACCCCAGCTGGCAGAGTCTCCAACAGGCGACCCAGACGATCCGCCAGACGCTCCTTCTCTGCTAGCTGTGACATGCGGTCGCTGCGGGTCGCCGCCAGCTCCCGGTTCAGTTGCAGCACCTGCTCCTGCAGCTGCCGATAGGAGCCGGTCAGCTCTTCCGAGAGTTGGTTGAAGAGATTGAAGGCCGCCTCAAGGGATTCGCGGCGCTCAGGCTGTAGACTTTGGCTCGACACGGTTTTTTGTCTCTTGGTATTGCGGATTCATCCTTTGCAATACCACTAACAAAAACCGTGCCGTTATTATGATTTCATTTAAATTCAATGAGTTAATAATAACAGTGTGGAGTAAGCGTCAAATTCCTGTCGACTCAGTCTGGCGCTGCAGGCCATATTTCCGTAGCTTCTCCACCAGTGTGGTGCGGCGCATGTGAAGCCGCTTGGCGGCATGGGCGACCACACCTTCCGACTCATCCAGTGCCTGCTGAATCAGGCTCTGCTCCAGGGTGCTCAGGTGCGCCTTCAGGTCGATGCCCTCATTAGGCAGGCGCGGGGCATGCACCACAGTATCCGGCTCACTCCCTCTGATCGCCACTTCCGGCAACTGCACAGTATCCACCAGGTTGCCGACCGGACGGAATTTGTCGGGCAGATCAGCCACGTCAACCACGCCATAGGGGTAGAGGATCGCCAGCCGCTCGATCAGGTTGGCTAGCTCCCGCACGTTGCCGGGCCAACGGTAGTGACTCAGCGCCGCGACTGCAGCGGGGGTCAGCCGCACCGAGCCCCGCTTCTCGTTCTCAATGCGGCGTATCAAGTCGGTAACCAGCACCGGGATATCCTCGACGCGCGCGCGCAGTGGCGGCATTTCGATCGGAAAGACATTCAACCGATAGTAGAGATCTTCTCTGAAGCTATTGTCTTCAATCGCCTTTTCCAGGTTCCGATGGGTCGCGGCGAGGATCCGAACGTTGCTCTTGATCGGTTTGTTACTGCCGACCCGCTCGAAGCTACGCTCCTGCAGAACCCGCAACAGCTTGACCTGCATCGGCATGCTCATGTCACCGATCTCATCAAGAAACAGGGTGCCCCCCTCTGCCATCTCAAACCGACCCTGGCGGCTGCTGATGGCGCCGGTAAAGGCCCCTTTCTCATGGCCAAACAGCTCACTCTCGAGCAGGTCAGCAGGGATTGCGCCGCAGTTGACTGGCACAAAGGGTTTGCCGCGCCGCTTGGAGTGGAAGTGGAGCTTGCGCGCCACCACCTCCTTGCCAGTGCCCGATTCGCCCAGGATCAGCACGGTGGCCTCGGAGTCCGCCACCTGATCGATCATCTTGTTGATCTGGTGCGTCGCCCGGCTGCTACCGGAGAGACAACGGAACAGTTCCACCGAACGGGCGGTGACATGGTCGCCATTTCTTCGACTCTCCTGAAACACCTGGGCCTTGTGGATCAGCGCCATCAACTCGTCATAGTGGGTGGGAATCTGTAGTTGACCGATAACGTTTTCACAACCCTCAGTACTAGTCGGGTTCTCCTCACCAAAAATCTGAAATACCGGCAGATCCGGCATCTGCTTCTCCAGCGCCTCGATCATCTCCCGCCCTTCACCCTGGCAGTAATGAGGGCTGACCAGTACCGCTGAACAGGCCTCTTTCTCCGCCTCCACATGGTTTTTGATGTCTTGATAGGATTTCACCCGGTGAAGACGGGCATCCAGAAATGAGAGAATATGCTCCAGGTACTCTCGACGAGCCTCATCATCATCTATCAGATAGGCACACAATTTGGGAAACGCCTGCCCTGCTCGTTTTGCCGACTGCCCCATTGTGTCTGAACTCCTTCTTTCTTTGCCCCGTGGAGAGGGGAGGTGCTGCCTAGTAAAGCAGTAATATTAAGCCATGTCAAAATAACGTCATACATATATTTTTTGGCATGAACAACCGCTAACTATCTGTCACAGTTGATAATTATTATTACCTGGCAGTCACATGGAGCACATGTAGAGCCGGCTTCAGCCGATTTATCCGGCTGAAGGCGAAGCTGCAATACAGGGCAAAGAATCAGTTAATAATGTGACAAAACAGACCAGATTTAGTGGGGGGTTTGCAACAATAGCCTGGCTATCGAATCGTCATATTGACTGAACTCTTTCCTGAGGCCTTTTCCCTTCTCCAGATCGATGGGAGAAAAGCGACTTCAGCGCTTGACATCACCTGCTACTACTCGAAGATAGGAGGTCGAGGAATTATGTAAGGAAACCTCCGTTTGGACGATCTATCCACAGGATTGCTATTTGGCACCCTCGCTCTGTTGATTGCGCTCTCCGCCTTCTTCTCCGGCTCCGAAACTGCGCTGATGTCGCTCAACCGCTATCGCCTGCGACACCTCAAAGAAAAGGGCCACAAGGGTGCTGAAAAGGCTTCCCTGTTGCTCTCCCGCCCCGACCGACTGATCGGGCTGATCCTGCTGGGCAACAACTTCGTCAATATCTTGGCATCCTCGATCTCGACCCTGCTGGCGATCCGTCTCGGCGGCAACACCGCCATCGCCATCTCCACCGGCCTGCTCACCCTGGTGATCCTGATCTTCGCCGAAGTGACCCCGAAAACCCTCGCTGCGCTGCATCCGGAGCGGGTCGCTTTCCCTGCCGCGCACATCTACAAACCCCTACTGAGACTACTCTACCCGCTAGTCTGGATAGTCAACTGGATGGGTAACAACCTGCTCAGGCTATTGGGGGTGGATTATGCGCATCGCAGTCGTGACGCCCTCAGTCAGGAGGAGTTGCGTATTGTTCTGAACGAGGCGGGGGCACTGATTCCTGAACTCCATCAACGCATGCTGATCAGTATCCTCGACCTGGAGAAGGCCCAGATCGAGGACATCATGGTACCACGCAACGAAGTCACGCTAATCGACCTGAAAGACCCGCTGGATGAGATTATCGAGCAGATCCAGGAAGTCCACTACTCATTGGTGCCACTGGTTGACGGCGGCATCGACGAAGTGGTCGGCATGCTGCCGCTACGCGGCGCAGCGCGCCTGCTGGCCAATGGTGGGCTGCACAAAGAGTCCCTGCGGGAGATCGCGCAAACCCCCTACTACATCCCGGAAGGCACCCCGCTCAACCAGCAGCTACTCAATTTTCAGCGCTTCAAACGACGCACCGGCCTGGTGGTGGACGAATATGGCGACCTGCTCGGTCTGGTGACCCTGGTTGATCTGCTGGAGGAAATTGTCGGCGAATTCACCACCGATCCTCTCGACAGCCTGCCTAATGTGCACCCTCAAGAGGATGGCAGTTTTCTGGTAGAGGGCAGTGCCAGTGTGCGCGACCTGAAACGCAAAATGGATTGGCCGCTGCCAACCGATGGTCCAAAGACCCTCAACGGCCTGATCCTGGAGTATATGGAGACCATCCCGGAACCTGGTACCAGCCTGCGCCTGGCGGGCCTCCCAATCGAGATCATGCAAACCTCCGGCCACACGGTAAAGATGGTGCGCATCCGAACTGACCTGAAAAACAGTGAAACTGAATCCAAAAAGGGCTCTAACTAGTTGATCACCCACTTATTATGTATATATCATCTGCATCTAAAGCTAGCGCCAAATCATTTTTCGTGGAGGAGCCAGCATTGATAGAGCGCCACCACTCGTATGCCTTGAATAGGTCTGATCATTTGATTCGGCTCTTTAGGGGGCCTCTGAACGAATCATGAATGACAGCCTTGCGATCCAAATTTCCCGCTGCTGCGTTGGAAATCTTGGCAATAGACCAGCTATTACTTGCAATTTTCTCCTTGCAGCGGAGAATTTACCCTCACAACTCTGCTCGCCAAAATTCATTCAGAGGCTCCCTAGCAAGCAGCAAGAACAACTGATCTCACGGACCCGGCCATGCCAAAGCTGACACTCTCATTCAAAGGCCGCCTGATCGATGTGTATCACCTCAAGCCGGGTGAGACCCTCATCGGTCGCAATCCCAGCTGCGACATCTGCATCGATAGCCTGGCAATTGCGCCGCTGCACGCCAAAATCGTGTTGGACGATCAACAATGCCGCATCGAGGTACTCGACGAAGAGTACCCCCTGTCGCTCAACTACAACTCCATCGAGCGCAGTGAACTGACCCATGGCGATTTGATGGAGATCGGCAAACACACCCTTGCCTATGCAGAAGACGCCATCGAACCTTCCGGCGACATCAACATACCGGTGGGGAGTAACGAACAGGCAGAGAGTGGGCCGGAGGGGACCAACATCGATGAATCACGCCGCAAGGGGATCCTGCAGATACTTAGTGGCACTCATCTGGGACGCATCATCCCGCTCAACCGCAATCTCACCCGCATCGGCCGCGCCGGCACCGACTGCGCTATGATCTCGCTGCGGAACGATGGTTACTACATCTCCTATCTGGAGGGCCCCAACCCGCCACAGGTCAACGATCACCCCATCGGCAGCGAGAGTTTTCTACTAAAAGAGGGGGATATGATCGAGGTCGGCGAGACCAAGATGCAGTTTCACTTCTAAAGCCAAGAGCCACCCGCCATGCCAGAGCACGAACGTCGGCAGTTTCATCGAATCCTGTTCGATATCCCCGCGACCTTGAACGTCGAAGATCATACAACCGAGGTCCGACTGATCGATATCTCCCTGAAGGGGGCGCTGGTGCAGATCGAGACAGACTGGCAACCAACCACGAAGCCGCTTGAACTACAGATCAGACTCGATGACGAGGAGGCTCAAATCAAGATGCAGTGCCACGCCGTCCACCAGGAGGCGCAACGACTCGGCCTGCAGTGTATCGAGATCGACCTCGACAGCATCACCCACCTGCGGCGTCTGGTTGAACTCAACAGCACAGACCCAGCCCTGCTGGAGCGGGAGCTGGAAGATCTGTTGCGATAATGCTCCATTATATCGCGTCAAGCACCTCGGCAAGCCGTTCCACCGCCACCACCCGAACCCCCTCCGGTGCCCGCTTGGGCGCGTTCGCCTTGGGTAAGATGGCGAGCTTAAAACCATGTTTGGCCGCCTCGCGCAGACGATCCTGACCATTCGGCACTGGGCGGATCTCACCGGTCAGCCCCACCTCACCAAACGCCACCAACCCCTCCGGCAGCGGCCGATCGCGGAAGCTGGAGAGCACTGCCAGCAGCACCGCCAGATCGGCGGCAGTCTCGGTGATGCGCACACCGCCCACCACGTTGACATAGACATCTTGATCGAACATGCCGATGCCGCAGTGACGATGCAGCACCGCCAGTAACATCGACAGCCGGTTCTGCTCCAGCCCCAGGGTGACACGACGTGGATTGGCCAGCGGACTCTCATCCACCAGCGCCTGGGCTTCCACCAGCAGCGGCCGGGTGCCTTCCCGAGTCACCAGGATCACACTGCCTGGCACCGACTGGCTGTGGCGGGATAGGAAGATCGCTGAAGGGTTGCTAACCTCCTTCAAGCCCTTCTCGGTCATGGCGAAGACGCCCAGTTCATTGACCGCGCCAAAACGGTTTTTGATCGCCCGAATCAGACGGAACTGGCTGCCCACCTCGCCCTCGAAGTAGAGCACCGTATCAACCATGTGCTCCAACACCCGTGGCCCCGCCAGGCTCCCCTCCTTGGTCACATGACCGACCAAAAACACCGCGGTACCGCTACGCTTAGCAAACTGCACCAGCTGCGCGGTGGACTCACGCACCTGAGAAACCGAGCCCGGCGCCGACTGCAGCAGCTCGGTATACATGGTCTGGATCGAATCGACCACCATCACCGCCGGATGCTCTCGCTCGGCAGTGGCAATGATGCGCTCGATGGCAGTCTCTGGTAGCAACTGCAGCTGCTCCACCTGCAGCCCGAGGCGCTGGGCGCGCAACGCGATCTGTCGCGGCGACTCCTCACCGGAGACGTAGAGGGTCGGAATCTCACGAGCAAGCTGGGCCAGGGTCTGAATCAACAAGGTCGACTTGCCGATGCCGGGGTCACCGCCGAGCAACACCACCGAGCCATCCACCAGACCGCCGCCCAGCACCCGGTCGAGCTCGCCGCTGCCACAACTGCGGCGCGCCTCCGATGCGGTCTCCACCGAGGCCAACGGAAACACCTTAGTCTGGCTCGCACCGGCGTAGCCGGCATAGCGGCCCGCCCCACCACGGCTACCCGTAACCGTCTCCTCCAGGGTATTCCACGCCTTGCAGTCGGGACACTGGCCGGCCCACTTGGGAGAGGTGGCACCGCAGGCCGAGCAACTGTAGACCGATTTGGAAGATTTTCGACTACCCTGCGCCATCCCTGCCCTCCTCCGAATTGACTTCGACAAACCCGACCCGCCCGGTGATACCACACAGCAGTTCATAAGGGATAGTGCCAGCCCGTCTGGCGATCTCCTCCACCGGCAGTCCCGGCCCCCACAGCAGCGCCGGTTCGCCCGGTTGCAGATCGGGCAGCTCACGGGCATCGACGCAGATCATATCCATCGAGACCCGCCCCACCAGCGGCAGGCGCCGGCCACGCAACAGTACCGGTGTGCCGCCCGGGACATGGCGCGGATAACCGTCACCGTAACCGACGCCGATCACCGCCACCGGCATCGGTTCGGGACAGCGGTAGCTGCCGCCGTAGCCGACCGCTTCACCCGTCTCATAGCGATTCACGGCGATCACCGGAGCGCTGAAGCGCATCACCGGTTTCAGGCCCAGCGGCTCACCACTGCCCTCGCTGAAGGGTGAGACCCCGTAGAGCATGATGCCGGGCCGGACCCAGTCACGCTGACACTCAGGAAAGGCCAACAGTCCGGCAGAGTTGGCGATGGAGAGCTGCGCAAAGGGGGTGGTATCGATAGCGTCGAAGCGTACACACTGGTCCTGGTTGGCAGGATCCTGCGGGGCATCAGCGTTGGCCAGATGGGTCATCAGATGCAACACTCCCAGCGCTGGCGTCTGTTGCAGCCGCTGCGCCACTGCTGCCACCGCCTCCGGCCGGAAACCAAGCCGGTGCATGCCGCTATCCACCTTGAGCCAGACCTCGATCGGGTGAGCCAGTAGGGTCTGCTCCAACAGCTCCAGCTGCTGGGTCTGGTGCACCGTCACTGCAACCTGGTGGGCCGCTGCTGCGCGCAGAGCCTCGGCATCAAACACCCCCTCCAATACCAGCAGCGGCTTGTCGATACCGGCGGCGCGCAGCCGCACCGCCTCGTCGATACGCGCCACCGCAAAGCCGTCCGCATCTGTCAGTGCCTGCGCCACCCGCTCCATGCCGTGACCGTAGCCGTTGGCCTTGATCACCGCCCAGATGCGACTTGTTGGAGCAGCCTGGCGCACTCGGCGCAGATTGTGGTGCAGAGCCGCCCGGTCAATGAGTGCCTGGGGGGCAAAACTCATCAATAGCTCTCGTCGCCGTAGGGGTCTGCAATATAGTTTTCGAACTTGGTGTACTTGCCAAGGAAGGTGAGACGCACGGTGCCGATGGGACCATTACGCTGCTTGCCGATGATGATCTCGGCGATACCTTTGGTGGGACTATCCTCGTTGTATACCTCGTCGCGGTAGATGAAGACGATCAGGTCTGCATCCTGCTCGATGGCGCCAGACTCACGCAGATCAGACATCACCGGGCGTTTATTGGGGCGCTGCTCCAGGCTGCGGTTGAGCTGGGAGAGGGCGATCACCGGTACATTGAGCTCCTTCGCCAGCGCCTTCAACGAGCGCGAGATCAGCGAGATCTCGGTGGTGCGGTTCTCGTTGCTGCCATTCACCTGCATCAGCTGCAGATAGTCGAGCACGATCAACCCCAGGTCGGGGTTTTCTCGCTTCAGGCGCCGCGCCCGGGCGCGTACCTCGGTGGGAGTCAGGGCCGGGGTGTCGTCGATGAAGAGCTTGGTCTCCGCCAACATGCTCACCGCCGAGGTGAGGCGCGGCCACTCATCATCCTCCAACTTGCCGGTACGCACCCGCATCTGGTCGATACGCCCCAGCGACGACATCATGCGCATCGCCAGCGAGTCGCCCGGCATCTCCATACTGAACACCGCCACCGGCTTGCCAGCCTTGATCGCCACACTCTCGGCGATGTTCATGGCGAAAGTGGTCTTGCCCATGGAGGGACGCCCGGCGACGATGATCAGATCCGCTGGCTGCAACCCCGAGGTCATCTCATCGAAGTCGCTGAAGCCGGTGGACTCGCCGGTGATCGGCTCATCCTGCTGGAACAGGGTCTCGATGCGATCCACCGCCTTAGTCAGCAGGCCCTTGATCGGCGTAAAGCCACCACCGCCACGGGTACGCTGGTCGGCAATCTCGAACACCTTGCGCTCGGCATGGTCGAGCAGTTCATTCGCATCGCGACCCTCAGGATGGAAGGCGATGTCGGAGATCTCGGTACCCACCGAGATCAGCTGACGCATCACCGCATACTCGCGCACGATGCCAGCGTAGGATTTGATGTTGGCGGCGCTTGGTGTCTCTTCCGCCAGAGTCACCAGATAGGGCAGGCCACCCGCCTCCTCCAGGTCACCGCGCCGTTCCAGGACCTCCGCCAGAGTCACCACATCAAAAGGCTGGCTCTGATCTGCCAGTGCGCTGAGCGCATCGAAGATCAGGCGGTGCTCCTTGCGGTAAAAATCCTCCGACACCAGCTGGTCGGCGATGCGGTCCCAGGTGGAGTTATCGAGCATCAGCCCGCCCAGCACCGACTGTTCGCCCTGAATCGAGTGGGGCGGAACCCTCAGATTTTCGGCGCGATCCGAAAAATAGTCTTGTATATCAGCAGGATAGGATTGTTCTGACATGATGACATCTAGCAAGCGGACGACATCAAGGTGACGCCGCCCAAAGTGCTAAGGATACGTGCTCCGCCAGCTTCAGGAAAGCGGCAGGGACAGTGTCTGGCAGTTGCGCTGGGAAGTAAAAACCGGAACGATAGCTAAACCGGGGCGCACCGTAGCGGAGGGAGGAGTGGTAGATTCAACTTATGCTGGCGCACAAACGCCAGCACCCCGGCAGGCACACTGGCCGACCGGGGCGCGGGTCACAACCGTCACTGCGGAGGTTTACGCTTCCGGGACGATCTGCAGCTTGAGGCTGGCGTTGACGTCGGTGTGCAGGTGCAGTTCCACCTCGTAATCACCCGCAACGCGGAACGGGCCGTTAGGCAGACGCACCTCTTGCTTCTCCAGCTCGCCACCCGCCTCGTTCACCGCCTTGGCGATATCGATGGTGCCGACGGAGCCAAACAGACGTCCCTCGTCACCCGCCTTGCAGCTAATGGAAATCTCGAGGCCCTCAAGCTTCTCCTTGCGTGCCTCGGCAGCAGCCAGCTTATCGGCTGCCCCTTTCTCCAACTCGGCACGACGCGCTTCGAACTCGGCCAGGTTGGCGGCAGTAGCCGGTATGGCACGGCCGGAGGGAATCAGGTAGTTACGGCCATAACCGCTCTTTACCTTTACTTTTTCACCCAGGTCACCCAGGTTATCGACTTTCTGCAACAGAATAATATCCATTGTATTCACCTTAAAGGTCTAATCACCTTCGCGTCCGCCTATATCACTCGATTTAAAGCGGGCGCGAAAATTTATCCAGATGTCCGTCAGACCGATGGCGGAGAGCACCACCACCATCTGCGGCATCAATATAATCAGTAACAGATAGAGACCGACCAGCCAGCCCGATCCGGCATTCCTCTTAGCCACAAGGCTGTGACTCATCGCCAGCCCCTGCAGAAACAGCAACACCAGCAACAGCACACCGAGGTCGCGGAGCAGACCAGCGTCCAGTAGTGTTGGCATCAACACTACCGCTAGCGCAAGCCCCCCTACAACACCAAACATCCGATGCAGCCGAAAGGTATGAAACTCCTTCCGAAAGCCACCCGGATTGTAGAGCGCTGCCTGCCAGCTACGAGCCAGAAAGAGCCCGGCTACCAGCTGCAGAAACAACCCGGCTGCAAACAGCCCCGCCATCCAGCCGGCAATAGTCTGCACCAGTTGCAGCCCCTGCTCAGCCGTGAGCAGACCGCTCTGCTCAAACTGCTCTGCCAGCGGCCTCAGCTCCTCGAGCCAGACGCTGGCCGGATCCCCCATCAGCAGGTACTGACCAAGAATCGCCAACAGCCCCAGCCCAAAAGCTGCCTGGACCGTCAGATCCAGAGAGCGGCTGGTTCGCAGCAGCATCGCCAGCAGCCAAAGCGGCAACAGCTGGATCAGCAGAATCCCCAGCGCGGGGAGCGGGTTGCCCAAGATCAGGAGCATCATCACACCCACTGCCAGGGTGGAAAGTCCAGAAACCTTGAGCCCTGCCCTTGATCCCTGCCGCAGGGTAATCAATCCCACTGCCGCAGCACTCAGGATACCGAACAGCGGAAGACTCAGTGAGAGCATCGCACTCACGGTGATCACCATCACCGCTGGTGAAATACCCCGCATCACCAGGGATGCCAGCCCCTTCATGGCGCTATCCGGTCGACCTATCTATTACTCTTAGTGGCTATCGCTGTAGGGCAGCAGTGCCAGGTAGCGGGCCCGCTTGATCGCGGTGGCCAGCTGCCGCTGGTACTTGGCCTTGGTGCCGGTGATACGGCTCGGCACGATCTTGCCACTCTCGCTTACATAGGCCTTCAACAGGTTGAGGTCCTTGTAGTCGATATCAGTGATACCTTCAGCCGTGAAACGGCAATACTTTTTACGACGAAAAAAACGCGCCATGATCTAGTCCTCTGTTCCTGCTTGCTCAGCCGCTGCCGCAGGCTCACTCGGAGCCGTCTCAGCCTCAGCTACCGCCGCCTCAGCCTCAGGTGCCGCCTGCTCCTCTACCTTGGCAGGGCGGCGGTCGGAGTCGCTCCGACGCTCACGGCGATCATCGTCCTCATCCTGACCCTTGGCCAGCTGCGAGGTCTCAGTGATAGCCTCGTCGCGGCGAATGATCAGATTGCGGATCACCGCATCGTTGAAACGGAATGCGTTCTCTAGCTCGCCCAGGGCCTCGCCATCGCACTCGATGTTCATCAGCACGTAGTGAGCCTTGTGGATCTTGTTAATCGGATAAGCCAGCTGGCGCCGCCCCCAATCCTCCAAACGGTGGATGGTGCCGCTTTTCGACTCGATGGTTGAGCGGTAGCGCTCGATCATCGCAGGGACTTGCTCGCTCTGGTCCGGATGGACCATGAACACGACTTCATAATGCCTCATTGTCTCTCCTTTCGGATTAGGCAGCCTCCCGCACAAGGCGGTGAAGCAAGGAGTGGCGTCCGCAGGACGGACACCGGAAAAACCGCGCATCTTACACTTGCCGGCCCTCTATCGCAAATAGGCCTCCGCATCGGTTACCAAAACGATTCGAGTCTATCCTGGCGCAGCTCACACGCCTCTGAGATACGCCGCTCTCGCTCATCCTGTTGTAGAAAGCTGACACCACCACAGGATCTGGCCGTATCGAGCCCAAGTCGCTGTCGCAGCTCCGCTGGCAGCCACTGCAGGCGATAAGTCTGCAGCGCCAGGCTGGCCGCATCCGCACCCTTCAAATCCACCACAGACGCCACCGCCTCTTGATACCGTTGCCGAAAAAGGCTATCGCTATACCAAAACGCCAACGCCGGTCGAACAAAATAGGCGAGTCCTGAGGGATCGATAATGCGGTCATCCGGGCGCAGCACCTCTTTGAGCAACCGCAGACTCGCGACCTGCCGCTCCATTGGCACCTGCCGAAGGCCCCAGAACGTTGCAAAATAGGGGCCCGCGCCCAGGGCCACCAGCAGCAGCGACAACACCATCGTCTGCTGCCAGGCAACCAGCCCGGTCCGCTCCACAACCGCCTCCAGCCCAGCTGCCGCCAGCAGGGCGGCAAATGGCAGCAGCGGCACCACCATATAGGCCAGGGATGGGGGTGGACAAATGGAAACAGCCCCCCAACCAAGACAAAGCCCGCCGCCCAGCGCAGCCAGCGCTCCCGGCGCATCAGCAGCGCACCGATGGAGGCGGGCAACACCAGCCACCACCAGGGACCATCCAGGACCAGACGCCGCAGCATCGACTCCCAAGGCCAGACCTTCTGCGCCTCCAGCGAGAGTAAGATGAACCCTGAATAGAATCCGATCAACTCCCCGCTGCGCCCGGACAATAGCGAGTACCCGGCCCAGAGCAACGCTGGCAACAGCAGTGCCAGATGATAAGGCAGCAGGCTCCCAGGACGCAGACCCCGATCCAACTGCAGACGCAGCAGCCCGAATAGGTAGAGCCAACCGGCAAAGTAGACGCCTTTCAGATGGTGGATGGCGAGCCAGCCGATGCACAGCCCCAACAGGATCAATCCGGCACGAGAGCGCTCCTGCAACGCGACAAAACCGAGCAACCAGCCCAGTAGAACGGCAAGATCGTAGCGGAATTCATAACCGTGGCTGAGGAAACCCCCATTGGCGAAGAGTAACAACACAGCGAACAGCGTAGTACGCCCCTTCAGACCCAATCGCCACACCAGCAGCAACAACACCAGAAGCAGCGACAACACCGCTGCCAGTCGCAGAGTGACAAACAGCCTTCCCGGATCCTCGATCAGGGTCGCCAGCCATCCCAACACAAGACTGAACGGCATATAGAAGAAGGGTTGGGCAGGAACCTCATTGAACGACAACCAGCCGGCGTGTAGGGCAAGGCTCTCATCGAAGTTCAGACGCCGCGTCAGCGCGAACAGGAGGAAATTAACCAGCAGCAGCGCCGCCAGGACCAGCAATACCCCCAGCGCCCAGCGCTCGGGATTTGTATCGGGTCGCCCTCTGCTTATCGCCCCACCCTCTTGTGCAGATGGCTAGCTGCGCTGACGCAACGCCTCATAGAGGGTAATGCCGGTGGCGACGGAGACATTCAGGCTCTCTACCGCACCGAGCATCGGCAACTTAATCAGGCTGTCGCACTGCTCGCGGGTGAGGCGGCGCAGGCCCTTGCCCTCGCTGCCCATGACGATCGCCAACGGGCCTTTCAGGTCGGCCTGGTAGAGTTCTGACTCAGCCTCGCCGGCGGTGCCGATCAGCCAGACCCCCTGCTGCTGCAGCCATTTGAGAGTACGGGAGAGATTGGTGACCTGGATGAAGGGGACAGTCTCGGCGGCACCGCTGGCAACCTTGCAGGCCACCGGGGTGAGCCCCACCGACTTATCCCGCGGCGCGATCACCGCCTGCACTCCAGCCGCATCAGCGGTACGCAGGCAGGCCCCTAGGTTGTGCGGATCCTGCACCCCGTCGAGCACCAGCAAGAATGGAGGCAGATCGAGCCCGGCCAATAGTTGCTTGAGAAAAGCCTCGTCCATTACCGCCGGGGCGCGAGTGTAGGCCGCCACCCCCTGGTGGTTGCCGCCCTGGGCAAGCCGGTCGAGCTCTTCGCCCTCTACTTGGCGGGGCTTGAGCCCGGCCTGGCGGGCGAGATTCAACACCTCTTTGATACGGGCGTCGCGACGCCGCGACTCGAGCAGGATCTCGGTCACCGCATCGCCATGCTTGAGCGCGGTGCGCACCGCATGCAGGCCGATGATCAGTTGGGTTTCGGACATTGCCGCCGCTTACCCCTCTTTGCGTGGGCGCCTGCGGCGACGACGCTTCTTCTTCGCCGGCTTGGCCTCTTCCGCCGCCTGTGGCTGCGACTCTGACTCAGCCGCCGGAGCCGCCTTATCAGCGTCCTTACTTTTGCCGCGCTTGCGACTCTTTCGCTTCCTCTTCGGCGCGCCAGGCTTATCAGACCCACCCCGGGACTCCAACACAAAATCGATCTTGCGGTCGTCCAGATTGACCGCGGCCACCTGGATGCGCATCGGATCACCGAGCCGAATCACTGTGCCGGTACGCTCGCCGGTGAGGCGGTGGCCGATGGGGTCGAAGTGGTAGAAGTCGTTATCCAGGGCAGTGATATGCACCAGACCATCGATATGGACCTCCTTCAGCTCGACAAACACACCGAAGGAGTTGACCGAGGTGACTATACCGTCAAAGCACTCGCCCACCTTATCCTGCATATATTCGCATTTGAGCCAATCGTAGGCGTCACGGGTTGCCTCGTCGGCGCGCCGCTCGGTGGTCGAGCAGTGTTCGGCAATACCCTTCAACTCTGGCAGGGCGTAGTCAAACTCATCGACTTTGCCGCCCAGGGAAAGATGCTTCAGCGCCCGATGCACCAGCAGATCGGGATAGCGGCGGATCGGCGAGGTAAAATGAGTATAGGCGGGATAAGAGAGGCCGAAGTGACCGGCATTGTCGCAGGAGTAAATCGCCTGGGCCATGGAACGCAGCAGCACTGTCTGGATCAGGTGCGCATCCTCCCGACCACGTACGTTCTCCAGCAGGGTCGCGTAGTCCTTAGCGGTGGGTTTGCTGCCGCCGGGCAGGCTCAGCGCCAGCTCGCCGAGAAACTCGCGCAGGTCACTCAGCTTCTCCTCCGGCGGTACCTCGTGGACCCGATAGATCGCCGGCAGTTTCTTGCGCAGCAGCAACCGCGCCGCTGCCACATTGGCAGCCAGCATGCACTCCTCGATAATGCGGTGGGCGTCGTTGCGGATCACCGGCACGATGCGCTCCACCCGCTTCTGCGCGTTGAATTCAATCCTGGTCTCGGTGGTGTCGAACTCGATCGCGCCACGCTCGGCACGGCTCGCATGCAGCACCTGAAACAGCTGGTAGAGCTCTTGGATATGCGGCAACACATCGGCGTACTGCTCACAGAGCGCGCCGTCGCCGTCGAGCATCGCCGCCACCTTGTCGTAGGTGAGGCGGGCATGGGAGTGCATCACCGCGGGGAAAAAACGCGAGCGAATAATCTTGCCGCTGCGATCGATATAGAGCTCGCAGGCCATGCAGAGCCGGTCGACCCGGGGGTTAAGCGAGCAGAGGCCGTTGGAGAGGATCTCCGGCAACATCGGCACCACTCGGTCGGGGAAGTAGACCGAATTACCGCGCTTGCGCCCCTCCACGTCGAGTGGGGTATCGATCGCTACATAGTGGGAAACATCGGCGATGCAGACTAGCAGCCTCCACCCCTTGGGCTTGGCCTCGCAGTAGACCGCATCGTCGAAATCCCGCGCGTCGGCACCGTCGATGGTGACTAGCGGCAATTGACGCAGATCGACCCGGTCCGCCTTGTCGGCTTCCGCCACCTGCTCGCTGAGACCGGCGATCTGCTGCTCCACCGATTCCGGCCAGGCCACCGGGATCTCATGGCTACGAATCGCGATATCGGTCTCCATGCCCGGCCCCATGTGGTCGCCCACCACCTCGGTGATACGACCGATCGGTGGGGTGCGGCGGGTCGGCTGATCGAGGATCTCCACCACCACCATCTGCCCCTGTTTGGCCTCGCCGATCTCGCTGCGCGGGATCACGATATCCTTGCTCAGGCGCTTGTTGTCGGGGGCGACGATACCGACGCCGGCCTCACAGTGGAGCCGGCCCACCACCGAATGGGTGCTACGTTCCAGCACCTCCACCACCGCACCCTCGGTGCGGCCGCGGCGATCGACACCGATCACCCGCACCACCGCACGATCGCCGTGGAACAGAGTGCGCATCTCCTTGAAGGAGAGATAGAGATCCTCGCCACCCTCGTCGGGCTTGAGGAAACCGAAACCATCTGGGTGGCCGATTACCCGTCCGGCGATCAGATCGCGTTTGTTAACCACGCAATATTGGTCGCGGCGGTTACACAGCAGCTGGCCATCGCGCAACATCGCCTTCAGCCGCCGCCGTAGGGCCTCGACCTGACCCTCGTCGGTCAGCTCCAGCACCCCGGCGATCTCCAGATGCTCCATCGGCGCCCCCTGCTCGTTCAGCGTCTCGATGATGAACTCTCGGCTGGGGATCGGGTTTTCGTACTTGCGCGCCTCGCGTGCCTGATTGGGGTCTTGCGTGCGGGAGGTGGTTTTGGATCTGCGTTTCGCCACGGTTACTGGGCTCTTGAATTTATAATAAAGATTAATTTTAACAGGTATCAAGGAGTTAACCTAAGTGTAATATCAATGGATTGAGAGTACCGACCACGCCAGCACCAGAACTACCCCCTGCATAACCCCAACAAACAGCCTGCCATGACCACCCTCTTCTACATCCACGACCCGATGTGCTCCTGGTGCTGGGCATTCGCTCCGGTACTCGACAAACTACAACGACAGCTGCCAGCCGAGATCCGGTTTATCCGGCTGCTGGGCGGTCTGGCCCCCGACAACCCTGCCCCGATGGCAGCAGAGATGCGCGAGCAGCTGCAGGCGACCTGGCGGCGTATCGAGCAGAAGTTGCCGGAGATCCGCTTCAACTTTGACTTCTGGAGCCGTTGTGAGCCACGCCGCTCCACCTACCCGGCCTGCCGTGCAGTGATCGCCGCCCGAAGTCTGAATGATTCAAAAGAACAGGCGATGATCCGCACGATCCAACAGGCCTACTATCAGCAGGCAAGAAACCCTTCGGACGCAGCCACCCTGATTGAACTGGCCGGAGAGATTGGCCTTGACCCTGCCCGCTTCAAAGTCGCCCTCAACGACTCCGCCATCAACACCATCCTCAAGCAGGAGATAACCCAAGCCCTGGCGATGCACGCCACCAGCTTCCCCGCCCTGGTGCTGGAGCTGGACGGAGGCTTCTGGCCGGTACCGGTGGACTACCACTCGGCGGAGCCAATACTTGAAACCATCACAATGATCTGCAGTGAATGATTGACTCATCAACAAAACAGGACAAAACTCCCCCGCCATGCTCGATCAAGACACACTCAACCGTTACCGCCAGGACATCATATTCGATGCGGAGCTATGCGGACACCGCTTCACCTTCCACACCACCTGGGGCATCTTCTCGCCGCGGGAGATCGACGAGGGCACGCGACTGCTGCTCGATCATCTCGAGATTGCAGCCGACGACGACTGCCTCGATATCGGCTGTGGCTATGGTCCGATCGGCCTCACCCTGGGGGCGCTGGCGCCAGCGGGCCAGACCCTGATGGTGGACAAGGACTTCATGGCGGTGGAGTACGCCAACGCCAATGCCGCCCGCAACCGGATCGGCAACGCCCGGGCCCAGCTGAGCAACGGCTTCGCCCATATCGATCCGGCACTGCGCTTCGACCTGATCGCCTCCAACATCCCCGCCAAGGTGGGCAAGGAGATGCTGAGTCTGATACTGCATGACGCCTGGGCACGACTGAACCCCGGCGGACGACTCTATCTGGTCACCATCAACGGCCTGCGCCAATACATGAAACGCAACCTGAATGAGGTCTTCGGCAACTACAAGAAGCTGAAACAGGGCAAGAGCTACACCGTGGCGCTGGCACACAAAGAGTAATCATGAGCGATCAACCCGATAGAGCTGAGTTGACCGCCAGCAGGCGCTGCCTACACGATCACCTGGCCGATACTATCGTCACCCGCTGGGCATGCGGTAGAACGGCTCAGTCAGCAGCAGCTAGCCGGTTCAACACATGCGACGCAGCCACTAAACCGAAGCTAGCAGTGACCGTCATCGCCGAGCCAAAACCTCCGCAATTGAGGCTGGAACCCCCCGCCCCCGGCTTGCTGGCACAGACCCCACCACTGCCATCTGGGTAGCACTGCGGCTCGTCGGAGTAGACCGCCGCCACACCGAAACGCCGCTTGGTATTTGACGAAAAACCATACTCCCTGCGCAGCAGTTTACGGGTCTTGGCAAGCAGCGGATCCTGCTCGGTGCGACTCAGATCGACTAGGCGGATGCGGGTCGGGTCGACCTGGCCTCCAGCACCGCCCACCGTAACCAGCGGCACTTTTTTTCGTCGGCAGACAGCGATTAGCGCCGCTTTGGTGCGGAAGTTGTCGATGCAGTCGACCACATAGTCGAAGCCGGCATCGCTCACCAACTGCAGATTCTCCGCCTCGACAAACACCTCCACCGCTTCAACCCGGCAGGCAGGGTTAATCCCCAACATCCGCTCACGCATCACCGCCACCTTGGCGCGGCCGTAGTTGCCGTCTAGAGCCGGCAACTGCCGGTTGGTGTTGGACTCCGCCACATGGTCAAGATCGAACAGAGTAATCGCACCCACTGCACTGCGCACCAGGGCCTCTGCCACCCAGGAACCAACCCCACCGATGCCGATCACACAGATGCGGGAATCAACAAAACGCGCCAGTCCGGCTTCGCCATAGAGTCGCGCAATACCGCCAAAACGACGCTGGAAATCACTGTCAGTCACAAGATTATCGGAAGCCCTTAAATGCAGTCGGCTCGATCTGCCAGGAACAAATCAGCAGCGATCGGAAGGAAGAAAAAAGTGCCGGCAATGATTGCCGACACTGTCGGAGAATATCGCCTACTTCTTTGACTTGTCGCTCTTTTTCTTGCCATCTTTGCTCGTCTTGGCTTTGCCAGATGTAGACGGATGCTTGGCCTTGCTAGCCTTTTCCCCGCTGGAACTGCTACCAGTGACCTTTTTTGATTTTCCAGGCTTGGCGCGACAATAGGCATCTACTTTTTTACCGCTTTTGGTTTTGTAACTCTTGACCCAGCTGCAGGCGGCATTCGCCGAGCATTTGGACTGACTCAGCCCCTTACAGCTTGAGGCCATTGCTGCTGAATGGAATAACGCCAGCGCCACTACCAGAGTGGCAACAGCAAAACCTTTCAGATGTGAGCTCATCTTTTTCATCCTTATTTTCCTTTTGGTTAGTCCATAAACATCATTCACCATCACTCACGCGACAACCATTCTATTGCATCAGGGGGATGGTGAATGCTCTTCTCGAGCCGGTAACATATATTTACAGAGAACGAATGAAAAGATGTGCTGCGCATCGCGCCTGCCTGGAGGTATAACGCATGTTTTCCACACTGATCGCGCTCTCCCTGCTGATCATGTTGGGCTTAGGGGTAGCCGCCCTGTTCCTGGCTGGCAGCTCTACAAAGTCATCATCCATGGAGGATCCGGCCCGGCCGGAGGAGGATGAATGAGCATTCAAGAAGATTGAGAAATATCAATGACGACACTCCACCCCCCATGGTCGAATGGCCCCAAGCTGGTTGAGGGGAATTGAAGCAGTATCACCTCGGCCAGCTTATCTCCTCCATCCTCCTTTGGTATAAACCGCTTCGACAGACCTTGTCGAAGCGGATTTTTTTTGCCTTTCTCCCAATCCTGATCTGGCTAAATGCGTCCTCGCACCGCCCTCAGACGAAATACCCGAACTGGTCGGATGACTCCGGTTAGTCCAACTCCATCGATTCGTTCCGCTCACGCAGGTGATGCTCATACAGAGCCAGATAGGTCTTGCGCAGGAGCTGCTGATAGGAGGATCGCGGTGGCGTCAGCCGCTCGACCATCCTCTGAAAGTAACTCAGCTGCTCCTGGGGTGGAATATGATACGAATAGCTGAACATAATCTTGCCCTCCTCTGACTTTAAATCTAGAGCCATCGACAAGATCACTACAGGTGACTACACGCAGAGTTTTGTAGGAACTATCTGAATAATCGATCAGAAACAGCGACAGTCTTACAGGTCGACCTGTCGCCCAAACATCACCACCCGCCGACGGACCCGCTCAGCAAGATCACTCTCCACCTGATCCCAGCTAAAACGCCAGTTCCAATTGCCCTCGGTGGTGCCCGGGGTATTCATGCGGCATTCCGAGCCCAGCCCCAGCAGGTCCTGCATCGGCACCACCGCCAGGCTGGCGCAGGAGATAAATGCACAGCGGATCAAAGGCCAGGGCATCGCCTCTCTCGAGCGCCCCATGTATTCATCGATATATTCACGCAAGCCATCATCCAGACTGCGATACCATCCCAGGGTGGTGTCATTATCGTGGGTACCAGTGTAGACCACCGAATCGACCGTATGGTTGAATGGCAGGTAGGGGTTATCCGCATCCCCAGAGAAGGCAAACTGCAGAATCTTCATGCCCGGCAGATGGTAGTGACGCCGTAGGGCATCCACCTCGGGGGTGATGATGCCAAGATCCTCCGCCACCAACTCAAGATCCGGAAACGCCCTGTAGAGGGCGGCAAACAGCCTCTCCCCAGGCGCCTGGACCCAGCGCCCGTTGACCGCCGTCTGCTCCACTGCCGGGATCTCCCAGTAGGCCTCAAAACCACGAAAATGGTCGATGCGCACCAGATCGAAGAGCATCATCTGGGTTCGCATCCGCTCGATCCAGAAGGCAAACCCGTCAGCCTCCAGCATATCCCAGCGGTAGAGCGGATTGCCCCAGCGCTGGCCTGTCTCGGAGAAATAGTCCGGCGGCACCCCGGCAACCACTCGCAGTTGACCGTCCGGCAGCAGATCGAAGAGGGAACGGTGGGTCCAGACCTCGGCGCTGTCATGGGCGACAAAGATCGGCACATCGCCAAACAATTTTACACCACGCTCATTGGCGTACCGCTTGAGCCGCCCCCACTGGCTGAAAAAGAGATACTGCTCGAAGCGGATAAAGCTGATCTGATCGGCCAGCCGAGCACGGGCTTGGGCCAATGCCAACGGATCCCGGTCGCGCAGGGGCGGCAACCACTCCCACCAGGCGCCGCCCTGCTCGGCACGCAGCGCCTGAAACAGGGCATAGTCATCCAGCCAACCGCTCTGTTCAGCGAGGAACTGCTCAAGTTCCGAACGTGCCTCGTCGCTGGCTCGCTCCTTAAACCCCTCCCAGCCCAGACTGAGGGCAAATGAGCGTCCTTTATCAGAGAGGACCCCCTCCTCCAATGGCAGCTCATCGAGCCAGCCCGCCTGTAGAACCGGCTCCAGGCTGATCAGTCGCGGATTGCCCGCATGCATCGAGATACCCTGGTAAGGGGAGCCGTCCCCGTGAGTCGGGTTGACCGGCAACATCTGCCAGACGCTAACTCCGGCGGCGGCGAGAAAATCAACAAAATTGTAGGCATTGCTGCCCAGCGCACCCACACAGGCCGGTCCCGGCAGCGAGGTGATATGCAGCAGAACTCCGGCGCGACGGCGCCCCAGGATAGGGTCAGCAACTCTGCGCCCGAGGAGTTCTATTTCATCTATCGGCAAATCCATGCTAAATCCAGGTTGGGTTCAGTCACTGCCGAAGGCAGGGCGGGCACAACATAACGCTATCAATCACTCTTTTTCATCACCCCGCCCAGCGCCGGATCACCGCTGCCAGAGGCAAACACCTGGGAGAGATAATCAGGCTCCGCTTCACCCAGCAGCTCATAGAGGTGGGCGAGCTGACGCCTAAAGAGCTTCTCAAAATCGCTCACGGTATCGCCCGGGTTGTAGTCACCAAACCACCAGAACCAGTCCGATCCCTCGCAGATCGCCAACTGTCGCTCCAGCTCCGCCAGCTCATCCTGCGTGAAACTGCCTGCTGTGATCACCCGATCGTAGGCACGCTTGGCGTCCGCCAGCATCTCCCAGGCGCGGTTTTTATCCTTATCACCAATCCAGGTGGAGAAGGTGCCGTAGACCCAACTCCCCGCCACCAGGCTGGAGAGCCGCGGAGAGGCATCTCGATGTTCGCTCAAATAGTCCGAAAAGGTGGTCATTCTCAAACGCGGATGCGCTGCCAAACGCTCGTAGAGGGTGGCAAGGAAGTAGCTGCCGTTGCTGGGATAATATTCCCAAGCATTCTCCCCGTCCATGATGATCGAGACCAGCGCCGAGGGATTCCCCCGGCAGGAGTCGGCAATATTTTCCAGGTGGCCAATCAGATCCCCCACCGCATCATCGGCATGCCAGTCACCATAGGTAAACCCGATCAGGTCGGAGAGTCCGTCGTCACGAAAAAACAGATTCACCGAACCATCGTGAATCCGGTAGGCGGAGTGGACCCAGTTATCCGGCAGCTGATCACCCTTACCGGCAGCGCAGAGGCTATTGTGCAACACCTGCTGGCCGGTGGCCGCCCAGCGAAACCCCTCTTCTTCCAAAAGCTTCAAGGTCGGCTCGCTCACCGCCCCCTCGGATGGCCAGCAACCGTTTGGACGAAAACCGAAGTGAGATTCAAATACCTCGATCCCCTTGCGGATATGCCAGCGGGCACGGGCCTCACCTCCAGGATAGTCCGCCAACTGCGGCATTTCCACCTTCGGCAGAGCCTCCTTGGCAGAGTCCATCTCCACCAGCAGCGGCATGATCGGATGGGCATAAGGGGTGACCGAGAGCTCAACCCGCCCCGACTTGGCAAGCTTGCGGTAGCGTTCGGCGATTCCGCCCAGCACCTCGCTGATCAGTTCCACCAGTGCGCGCCGGTCGGCCACACTGTAACCTTGCCCCTTGGCCTGCAGCGAACGCACCCGAATATCGTGGACCCGCAGACACTCACCGATCCAGGCCAGATGGTACCAGATCAGCAGATCGGCCAGAAACTGGTCGTTGAGGTAGCTAACGTACTGATCATCCTCAAGCATCCGGCGTGCCAGTTCAGCGAGCCGTTCGAACGGCTTGTGGCGTTTGATGAGGTGCCTCTCATTGGCCCGCAGGCAGGCGGAGATCAGCTCTGTGCGCGACTCCAGATCGAGCGGCAGGCCGGGGCCGGCCAGCGCCGCCAGTAGCGGATCGCGGATCAGGGTGCCCTTTTCGAGCCAGTCACGGGTCTGCCCGGCATAGTCGTCGATCTGCTCCAGCAGCACCGGCGCAAAGTTGACCACCGCCCGGGCATCCGGATTGTACTCCAGATGCGCCGCCATGTCGGAGTAGTCTTTGATGCCATGCAGATAGACCCAGGGCAGATGGTAGTCGCTTTGCTCCGGCCCTTTGTAGTAGGGCTGGTGCATGTGCCAACAGAGAACAACATTGAGGCGTTCTCTCTCAGCGGACATAGCGCAGAACCTGCCCAAGCATATCCGGCGTTACCAGCACCACCCCACCTTCGGAGACGTAAAAACGCTCGGCATCCGCGACCGGATCTTCACCGATGATGGTACCTTCGGGAATCTCGCAGCCCCGGTCGATAACCGCATTGCGGATGCGGCAGTTACGCCCGATATTGACGTCGGGCAGGATCACCGACTTCTCCACCTCGGTGAAGGAGTTGATTCGAACATTGGAGAACAGCAGAGAGTTCTTCACCTGAGAACCGGAGATGACACACCCGCCAGAGACCAGAGAGTCCACTGCCATGCCGCGGCGCTCCTCGTCATCGAAGACAAACTTGGCCGGTGGCAGCTGTTCCTGATAGGTCCAGATCGGCCAAGTATGATCATAGAGGTTCAGCGGCGGCGTCACCCCGGTCAGCTCCAGATTTGACGCCCAGAAGGAGTCGATGGTGCCCACATCGCGCCAGTAGCCCTGCTCTCCGCTCTCCACATCGCGGAACGGATAGGCGCGGATGCGGTACTCTTTGATCACCTTGGGGATGATGTCCTTGCCAAAATCCCGCGAGGAACCCGCGGTGTCAGCATCCTTGATCAGCTGTTCGTAGAGGAATTTGGTGTTGAAGACGTAGATGCCCATGGAGGCCAGCGCCGTACTGTCACGCCCGGGCATTGGCTTGGGATGTTCCGGCTTCTCCTGAAACTCGAGGATGCGGCTCTCCGCATCCACCGCCATCACGCCGAACGCCTTGGCCGTCTCCAGATCGACCTCGATACAGCCGACGGTCAAATCCGCACCCGACTCCACATGCTCGGCAATCATCGCACCATAGTCCATCTTATAGATGTGATCGCCGGCCAGGATTAGTACGTAATCGGGGTTGTGTGAGCGCAGGATATCGAGATTCTGATAAACCGCGTCAGCAGTCCCCTCATACCAGTTGTTCTCGATCCGCTGCTGCGCCGGCAGCAGCTCCACATACTCGCCGAACTCGCCACGCAGAAACCCCCAGCCACGCTGGACGTGCAAAATCAGTGAATGCGCCTTGTATTGGGTCAGCACACAAATTTGGCGAATACCGGAGTTGATACAGTTGGAGAGCGGGAAGTCGATGATGCGAAATTTGCCACCGAAGGGGACAGCAGGTTTGGAACGCCATTTCGTCAGATGCTTAAGCCTGGAACCGCGCCCTCCGGCAAGGATCAGGGCGAGGGTGTTGCGCGTCAGGCGACTAACAAAACGTGGATTCTGGTCGGACATTAGACTTCCCTCCATGACCGGGTACTCTGCACAGCGAAATATCAACAAGGCGTCGTATTGGCATGGCGGTATGGTACCATCATGCACCCTTTCAAGCGTACCGGAAAAGGCGGAATTTCTTCCATGACACAAGTGATCAAGGCCACTGTTGCTGAACCCCTGCAACGTATTATCGAGGCGCGTCACCACGACCCTTTTGAGGTGCTTGGGCGACATCTCACAGGCAAAAAAGTCGAGGTCACCGTGTTTCTGCCTCGCGCCAGGAAGGTGACCCTGAGTGACATTGATGAGCCCCTGGAAAGAATCGAAGGCACCGACCTGTTTCGCGGCAAATTCAAGGCCACCAAACTCCCCGAACGCTACCAGCTCGAATGGTTCGATGAACAGGGCGCACGCCATCAGCAATACGACCCCTACTGCTTTACCCCACAGCTGCCGGACTTCGACCTGCATCTGTTCGGCGAGGGACGCCACCGCCACGCCTACCGCTTCCTGGGCGCCCATCCGTGGCAGGCGGACGGCATCGACGGCGTGCTCTTCTCCGTCTGGGCCCCCATCGCGCAACGGGTCTCGGTGGTCGGCGACTTCAACCAGTGGGACGGGCGCACCCATTCGATGCGGGTACGCGGCAGCACTGGTATCTGGGAGCTGTTCATCCCCGGCATCGGCAGTGGCCACTTCTACAAGTTCGAGATCCGCACCCACTCCGGAGAGATCAGCCTGCGCAGCGACCCCTACGGCAACGCCTTCCAGCTGCGACCGGAGAGCGCAGGCATCATCTGCGCTGAAACCTATCAGTGGCAGGACCAGGGCTGGCTGGAATCACGCCGCAGCTTCGACTGGCAACACCAGCCGATGTCGGTCTATGAGGTCCATCTCGGCTCCTGGCAGCGCGATGAAAACGGCGATTTCCTCAACTATCGGGAGCTGGCCCATCGCCTCTGCGACTACGTTCAACAGACTGGCTTCACCCACATCGAGCTGCTGCCGATCACCGAGCACCCGCTGGATGCCTCCTGGGGCTACCAGACCACCGGCTACTTCGCCCCCACCAGCCGCTTCGGCAGCCCCGACGACTTCCGCTACTTCGTCGACCATCTGCACCAGCACGGCATTGGCGTGATCCTCGACTGGGTGCCAGCCCACTTCCCGCGGGATCGTCACGCACTGGCGCGCTTCGACGGTTCGGCGCTCTACGAGCATGAAGACCCACGTCAGGGTGAGCATCAGGACTGGGGCACCCTGATCTTTAATTTTGGCCGCAACGAGGTACGCAACTTCCTCATCTCCAGCGCCGTCTACTGGCTGGAAGAGTTCCACATCGACGGGCTGCGAGTCGATGCGGTGGCCTCCATGCTCTACCTCGACTACTCACGCGAAGCAGGCGACTGGATCCCCAACAAACATGGCGGCCGGGAGAACCTGGAGGCAGTCGATTTCCTGCACGAACTCAACAGTGTCACCCATGAACTCCACCCCGGCAGCCTGATGATCGCCGAAGAATCCACCGCCTGGCCGCAAGTGTCACGCCCTACCTGGCTCGGTGGGCTCGGCTTCAGCATGAAGTGGAACATGGGCTGGATGCACGACAGCCTCTCCTACATGTCGAAGGATCCGGTCTACCGCCACTACCACCACGACCTGCTCACCTTCGGCCTGCTCTACAGCTTCACCGAGAACTTCATGCTGCCCTTCTCCCACGACGAGGTGGTGCACGGCAAGGGCTCGATGATCAACAAGATGCCGGGGGATGAGTGGCGTCGCTTTGCCAGCCTGCGCCAGCTCTACACCTACATGTTCACCTACCCCGGTAAGAAGCTGCTCTTCATGGGCAACGAGTTCGGCCAGATCAACGAATGGAATGAGGCCAGCAGTCTCGACTGGGTGCTCACCGACACCCACTTCCACGGCGGGCTGCGTCAGCTGGTGGGCGATCTCAACCGACTCTACCGGGAACAGCCTGCGCTACATCAACTCGACTTCGAGTCGAGCGGATTTGAGTGGATCGACTGCCACGACAGCTCCCAGTCGGTACTCAGCTATCTGCGCAAGGGCACGGATGGCAGCCAGCTCGTGGTGATCCTCAACTTCACCCCGGTGCCACGGGAGAACTACCGCATCGGCCTGCCGCAAGCCGGCAGCTACCGCGAGATCCTCAATTCAGACTCCAAATTCTACGCCGGCAGCAACCTCGGCAACGACGGGCAGATTCAGGCGGAACAACTACCCTGGATGAACCAGCCCCACTCCACAGTGCTGCGGCTGCCACCGCTCGGGGCCATTGTGCTGAAGCCGGAAGGTTAAGAAGCCTTTGAACGAATCGTAGACACCACGCCTGCGCAGCGCTTGGTCAGGGCTCTCGCGGCGAGGCGCCGCCACCCCCTTCGCAAGATCTAATCAGACTTGCGGCTGCGTGGGCGGTGGCGCCGGAAATAGTCGACCAGGCCACGGGTGGAGCTATCGTGCTCGGCATTGACACCCTCATCCAGCAGCTCGTTGAGGATCACCCCGGCCAGCTGTTTGCCCAGTTCCACGCCCCACTGGTCAAAGGAGTTGACCCGCCAAATCACCCCCTGCACAAAGATCTTGTGCTCATAGAGGGCGACCAGCGAACCCAGCCGCTGCGGCGTGATCTTGTCGATCAGCAGGGTGTTGCTGGGCCGGTTGCCGGGAAAGATCTTGTGCGGCAGCAGATCGACGATCTGTTCTGCCTCCATACCGCTTGCCTCAAGCTCCTCGCGTACCTCGCTGCGGGTCTTGCCACGCATCAGCGCCTCTGTCTGTGCCAAGCAGTTGGCGATCAGCTTCTGGTGGTGATCACCCGACTCATTATGGCTGTTGACCGGAGCGATGAAGTCACAGGGGATCATCTGCGTGCCCTGGTGGATCAGCTGATAGAAGGCGTGTTGACCATCGGTGCCGGCAGTACCCCAGACTACCGCCCCGGTGGGGTAACCCACCGGCCGACCAAAGCGGGTGACCCGCTTGCCGTTGCTCTCCATATCAGCCTGCTGCAGATAGTCAGGCAGATAGCGCAAATACTGATCATAGGGAAGAATCGCCTGGGTTCTGGCCTTGGCGAAGTCGTTGTACCAGACCCCAAGCAGCGCCATCACCACCGGCATATTCTCCGACAGATCGGCATTCAAGAAGTGTTCGTCCATCTCGTGGGCGCCATCGAGCAGCTCATAGAAGCGCTGCATGCCGATGGCGATGGCGATCGGCAGCCCGATCGCCGACCAGAGTGAGTAACGGCCACCCACCCAGTCCCAGAACTCGAACATATTTGCGGTATCGATACCAAACTCGGCAACCTTCGCGGCATTGGTCGAGACCGCCACAAAGTGACTGGCCACCGCCCGCTCATCAGCCAGCGATTCGAGCAGCCAGCTGCGGGCGGTAAAGGCGTTGGTTAGGGTCTCCTGGGTGGTGAAGGTCTTGGAAGCAACGATGAACAGGGTGGTCTCCGGGTCGAGCCACTTCAGCGTCTCGATCAGGTGCGTCGCATCCACATTGGAGACAAAATGGACACGCAGGTCGGGGCGCTGATAGTGCTTCAGCGCCTCACACACCATCAGCGGCCCGAGATTGGAGCCACCGATACCGATGTTCACCACATCGGTGATTTCGCGCCCGGTGAAGCCTTTCCAGCTCCCCGAACGGACCGATTCGGAGAAGACCTCCATCTTCTCCAACACCGCATTGACCTGTGGCATCACATCCTCGCCATCGGCCCAGATCGGCCTGTTGCTGCGATTACGCAGCGCCACATGCAACACTGCCCGGTCTTCGGTGTTATTCAGGCGGTCACCTGAAAACATGCGTCGGCGCCAGCCGTCCACATCGACCCGTCGCGCCAGATCGAGTAACAATTGCATGCTCTTGGGCGTAATGCGGTTTTTCGAGTAATCGAGCAGGATCCCGCAGCTGCGCAACAAAAACTGCTCGGAACGCTCCGGGTGTTCGGCAAACAGATCCCGCATCTGAATCGGTGCAATCTCTTCCCAATGCTCCTGCAGAGCAGCCCACTCCTCGGTGTGATTTGTTTCAGTCATGATCCGGATTATTGCTTGTTGTGAGTCTACTACGGATTCTGGTGTGGCATCCGCCAGCGGAGCGCTGATCATTTCAGTGGCAGCACAGCCTGTGATGCGGGAGATAAACCAGAAATTCTCCAACGATTTTAGTTGTTCACAAATGGTAAAGAAGAAGCCTCCAGCTATTCAAGCAACCAGAGGAAAATAATCGAGGTTTTTTGCTGTCATCCCTGCATTGCTTTGATTTAGAATTCCAGCAACAGGGAAACTGAAGCAGAATCCACGCCCGTGGCGATATATCGAGACCGATGGCTGAAGTAACCAAACAGAACACCGCCCCCCCCCTCAACATCCTATTTGTTGTCAGTGAGGCGGTGCCACTGATCAAAACCGGCGGTCTAGCCGATGTCGCCGGCAGCCTGCCGGCTGCCCTGCGCAGCCTGGGACATGACTGCCGTCTGGTGCTACCCGCCTTCCCGGAGGCGCTGCGCCACACGCAACAGATCGAGACCATCAGCCAACTGCGACTGTTTGGCTACAACGAACCGGTCAATCTGCTCTACGGGCACTGCGGCGAGCATCAGATCCCGGTCTATCTGGTGGATGCACCGCACTTCTTCAACCGCGAAGGCAACCCCTACCTCGCACCGACAGGCGATACCTGGGCCGACAATGCCGACCGCTTTGCGCTGTTCTGCCGCGCCGCGGTTGAGATCGCCGTCGACCGGGCCGGCGGCAACTGGCGACCAGATCTGGTGCATGCCCACGACTGGCAGGCAGGTCTAGTACCGGCGCTGCTCTCGGTCGAAACCAATCGCCCTGCCAGCGTCTTCACCATCCACAATCTAGCCTACCAGGGTCTGTTCGACCAAGAGACATTCCAGCGGCTTGGACTACCGAAGAGCTTCTGGTCCCCCGAAGGATTAGAGTTTTACTGGCAGCTCTCATTCATCAAGGGTGGCATTGCCTACGCCGACCGAGTCACCACCGTCAGCCCCACCTATTCCCAGGAGATCCAGACCCCGGAGTACGGTTACGGGCTGGAGGGGCTGCTGCAGCACCGCCGCCACCACTTCAGCGGCATTCTCAACGGCATCGACTACCACGCTTGGGATCCGGAAAATGACCCAGCCATTGCAGAGCCCTTCAGCGCCGACCATTTCACCCACAAGCGTCTCAACAAACTGGCACTGCAGCGGGAGTTAGGCCTGCCCGAAGACGAACATATCCAGCTGTTTGGCTATATCGGCCGACTGGTGGAACAGAAAGGTGTCGACCTGATCCTGCAGATACTACCTGGCATCATCGACTCAGGCGCGCAGGTGGTGTTTCTCGGCAGCGGCAACCCGGATCTGGAACAGGCGCTGAAGAAGATCAGCAATAAATACCACAGCCGGGTAGGGGTCAGGATCGGTTACGACGAAGGGCTAGCGCATCGCATCGAGGCAGGCTGCGACTGTTTTCTAATGCCCTCCCGCTTCGAGCCCTGCGGCCTGAATCAGATCTACAGCCTACGCTACGGCACTGTGCCGATCGTACGCCGCACTGGCGGACTGGCCGACACGGTGGTCGACGTCAGCCCCGCCACCCTGGCCAACGGCACAGCCAACGGCTTCGTCTTCGACCAGGCGAACGGTTCCAGCCTGTGGCAGGCAGTGGAGCGGGCCATCGAGTTTTACCAACGCGGCGAGGTGGAGTGGTGCATCCTCGCCACCAGCGGCATGAAACAGGATCTCAGCTGGGAGAACAGCGCCGCCCACTATGTCGATCTCTATCGTCAGACATTGGTGCGCTAAAATTGTCTGCAGCCCCCTCTGCCCCCGGGCAACAAAAACCCCGAGGCTAAACAAGGCTACGGGGTCTGATTTCAAACCGTCTCTGAAGCTGGATCAGGCCGCCTGAATTGGGATCGCATCGCCGGTCCGCGTGATCCGGTTCTGCTCGTTCAGATAGACCAGGGTCGGCTTGAACTGCTCCAGCTCCTGCTCGTTCAGCCCGGCATAGGCGCAGATGATGACCCGATCGCCCGGATCCGCCTTGTGCGCCGCCGCACCATTCACCGAGATGATGCGGGAGCCGGCCTCGGCACGAATCGCGTAGGTGGTAAAGCGCTGCCCATTGGTCACATTGTAGATCTGGATCTGTTCGTACTCGCGGATGCCTGCCAGATCGAGCAGATCGCTGTCCACCGCACAGGACCCCTCGTAGTCGACCTCTGAATGGGTGACACAGGCACGGTGCAGTTTGCATTTGAGAACAGTCAACAACATCTATCGAGGCTCCGTTTCACTGAACCGGTAATTATTATCGATCTTGATCCGCCCATCAATCCCCGGATGGCGGCAAAGAGACCCGCAGATTATCGATCAGCCGCGCCCTGCCCAGATAGGCGGCAGCCAGTACCACCAACTCAGAGGTCCCGCGAGCCGCAGGCTGCAGGTCATCGGCCGAAAGGATCTCAACATAGTCGGGGCGAAAACCTGACGATTCAAGGCTTTTTTTCGCCTTCGACAGCAGTTCCGCCGGGTTTGGCTGGGCCGACTTCAAACCCTCAGCCACCATCTGCAGGGCCGCATAGAGTGCCGGTGCACGTTTGCGCTCATCCTCAGTCAGATAACCATTGCGCGAACTACGCGCCAGCCCGTCTGGCTCCCGACTGGTGGGCACGCCAACGATCTGCAGCGGCATCGCCAGATCCGCCACCATGCGGCGGATCACCATCAGTTGCTGGAAGTCTTTCTCACCAAACAGCGCCAGATCGGGCTGCACCATATTGAACAGCTTGCAGACCACCGTTGCGACACCAGCGAAGTGGCCGGGACGACTAGCGCCACACAGCATATCGGAGATCAATGGCACCTCGACGCGGGTCTGCGCCGCCTGGCCTGCCGGATAGATGGTCTCCACGCTGGGCAAAAACAACAGATCGACCCCAGCCGCCGCGAGCTTCTCCCAGTCAGCCGCCAGGGTGCGAGGGTAGCTCTCCAGATCCTCACCCGCAGCAAACTGCAGCGGGTTGACGAAAATACTGACAACACAACGTTCAGCGCGCTTTTGGGCCGCCTCCACTAACGCCATATGGCCCGCATGCAGATTACCCATGGTAGGCACAAAAGCGACCCGCTCACCGCCCGCTCGCCACTCACGCACCCGTTGGCGCAGCGCCTCGATACTCGCTGTCTGCTGCATCGCCAACCTCAGAAGGCCTGCTCAAGCGTGGGGAAACTGCCATCGCGTACCGCCGCCACATAGGCCTGAAAGGCACCTTCGATACTGCCAGCGCCGCCAAGGAAGTCGCGCACAAAACTGGCCGGATTGGGATTCATGCCCAGCATGTCATAGACCACCAGTACCTGACCATCACAGCTGCTGCCGGCGCCAATGCCGATCACCGGTATCTCGACCGTGGCGCTGACCTCGGCCCCCAAGCTGGCTGGCACACACTCCAGCACCAGCAGATCGGCCCCTGCCTCCTGCAGCTCGTAGGCCTCCTTCAAGATCCGCGCCGCGGCCGCATCATCACGCCCCTGCACTCGGTAGCCACCGAGCTTGTGCACCGACTGCGGCAGCAATCCCAGGTGAGCACAAACCGGAATACCCTGTTCCGTCATGCGCCGCACGCTCTCCAGCACCGGCCCGCCGCCCTCCAGCTTGACCATCTGTGCGCCGCCCTCTTGCATCAGCCGCGCCGCACTGCGCAGCGCCTGCTCCGGCGAGGCGTAACTCATGAAGGGCAGGTCGACGATCAGCAGCGGATTATGGCAAGCCCGGGCGACGTTGCGGGCATGGTAGACCATCTCGTCAAGACTGACCGGCAGGGTGGTCGACTGGCCCTGCACCACCATGCCCAGGGAATCCCCCACCAGCAACAGTTCGATCCCGGCCTGCTCCATCAGCCGGGCGAAGCTGGCGTCGTAGCAGGTCAGGCAGCTGATCTTGCGCCCATCGCGCTTCATCTCGCGCAGGCGCGTCACTGTAATCTTGTTCGACGACACTGGCGTGCTTCCCCTGAAAACAACAATTGCTTGGCAGCAATTCTATTAAGAGAGTCAATAATAGCAAGTGATTCAGCCCGATTCACCGCCCACAGCGGCCGCGCGCAGGATTCAGTTTACACCTGCCGAAACCCGCTCAGAGCTTCCGCAGACCATCACTGGAAATACGTTGAAGCAACGCCTGCAATGATCCCGCTCCGGGGATTACCAGCCCAGCTGGGGCAATCTCAGCCAGCGGCAGCAGTACAAAAGCACGCTGTGTCATCTCAGGATGGGGGATCTGTAATCGATCCGTCTGCACCACCCGGTCAGCATAGAGCAACAGATCAAGATCGAGGGTGCGTGGTCCCCAGCGCTCGCCATCCCGCCTGCGCTGGTGCGCCGCTTCGATGGCCTGAGTCTGATCCAGCAGCACTTGCGGTGACAACGTTGTCCGCAACAGGGCGACAGCGTTGATGTAGTCGGGTTGGTCCGGCGGCCCCAACGGACGGCTGCGATAGAGGGATGAGTGGCTTGTCAGCGAACTGTCCGGCAGTCTATCGAGCTCATCAAATGCGCACCTGATCTGGGCCTCAGGGTCGGCTAGGTTGCTGCCGAGAGCGATGTAGACTGAGCGCGGGGCCGGCTCAGCCATCGACTGGCTTGTCCTCGCCGTCCGGTTTGCGCCGCCGCCGACGCCGGCGGCGTCGTTTCTGCTCGGTTGGTTCGGGTTGTGGACTCGCGTTTTCTTTCTGGAAATCGGTCCACCAGGCGGCTAGCTCCGAGTCTGTCTCCCCCGCCTCGGCACGCAGCAGCAGAAAGTCGTAGGCGGCACGGAATTTGGGGTGGGTAATCAAACGCTGGGGGCGTTTACCGGCGCGGTTCTCGAAACGCGGCTGTAATTGCCAAATGTCACGCATCGGGTAGCCGAAGCGCTTGGGGATCGAAACCGACTGATTTTGTGCCGACAATACCTCACGCCCCGCATCCTGCAGCGCCGGCACCGCCGCCAGCCCCTCCTCCATATACTGCCCGGCGAGTCGCCGCACCGGTTCCCACAGCAGTACTGCAAACAGAAACGCCGGAGTGACCGGCTTCTCCTCACGGATACGCTGGTCGGTATTGCTCAGCCCACGATTGACGAAGGTGATGGGGAAGTCATGCTCCTCGTGGGAGAGTGCCTCTTCGGTGGCGGGAAAGAGTCGACTAAAGAGACCGTAATGGCGCAGCTTTTCGAAGGTTTCGAGGGCCGAGCCACCGAGAAACAACTTCAGCACCTCTTCGTAGAGGCGCGCTGACGGCACCTCCTGCAACAGGCCGCTGAGAGGTTCGATGGGGGCCTCTGTCTGCTCCTCGATGAGGAATCCAAGCTTGCCGGCAAAACGCACCGCCCGCAACATGCGCACCGGATCCTCACGATAACGCTGTTCAGGATCGCCGAGCAGCCGCAATCGGCCCTCGCGCAGGTCCTGCATACCGTTTGCGTAGTCGAGCACGGAGAAGTCCTCGATATCGTAGTAGAGGGCGTTGATGGTGAAGTCGCGGCGCTGCGCATCCTCGTCGATGGTGCCGTAGACGTTATCGCGCAGGATCATGCCATTTTCCACCTGGCGCTGATCCTGCTGTTCACCATCCCCCATACTACGGAAGGTGGCGACCTCGATGATCTCCCGGCCGAAATGGACATGCGCGAGGCGGAAGCGGCGGCCGATCAGGCGGCAGTTGCGAAACACTTGCCGCACCTGCTCCGGGCGGGCATCGGTGGCCACATCGAAATCTTTTGGCTCGCGCCCCAACAGCAGGTCGCGCACCCCTCCGCCCACCAAGCAGGCCCGATAGCCGGCATTTTTCAGCCGATAGAGCACCTTGAGTGCGTTTTCACTGATGTTGGAGCGAGAGAGGTTGTGCTCAGGCCGGGCAATAACAACTGGTGTAACGATTTTCTCTGTCCTTGGTGATTGAATAAAAAAATGTGCTCAGGCCATTGTGCCTGGCAGCAAGGTCAGTATAATACCGGCTTTCTCGCGACGTTGCTCCCTTCGTCTAGCGGTTAGGACGCTGGCCTCTCACGCCGGTAACAGGGGTTCGATTCCCCTAGGGAGTACCATCTTCCCCCCCCTCCTCTCTAAGCGGACCATACACGCAAAAAAAGTAGGCGACACATACGCAATAAAAAAGGGCCTGTGATAAACACAGACCCTTGCAGGCGCTCATCCGCTCCGAATCAAAGATCCGCGGCGATCTTCTTCAGATACTCCGCAAAATCAGCGCCGATCTCAGAGTGTGCCAGGCCATATTCAACGGTCGCCTCCATGTACCCCTCTTTGCTGCCGCAGTCATAGCGCTTGCCCTTGACGCGATAGGCGCGCACTTTCTCATACTTCAGCAGTTCCGCAATCGCATCGGTCAGCTGGATCTCACCGCCGGCGCCACGCTTGGTCTTCTCCAGCAATTCGAAGATACGGGGGGTCAGGATATAGCGCCCGACCACCGCCAGATTGGAGGGTGCATCTTCCGGATTCGGCTTCTCCACGATCGAGGTAATGATCGCAGTCTCGCCGTCATCTTCCGCGATCTCGACGATACCGTACTTGTTGGTCTCCTCCGGCGGAACCTCTTCCACCAGGATCACACTGCACTGGTACTTTTCGTAGACCTCCGCCATCTGCGCCAATGCCCCCTTACCACCATCACCTTTGATCAGGTCATCCGCCAGGGTCACCGCAAAGGGTTCGTCGCCCACCACCGGCTTGGCGCAGAGCACAGCATGGCCCAGGCCGAGGGCCTCAGCCTGTCGCAGATAGATACATGAGACATTCGAAGGCAACACATTCTGCACGATCTTCAACAGTTTGTGTTTGCCAGCAGCTTCCAGCTCGCTCTCCAGCTCGTAGTTTTTATCAAAGTGATCGGGGATCGCGCGTTTCTGACGCCCAATGATGAAGACCAGGTTGTCCACGCCGGCCTCTTCTGCCTCTTCCGCTGCATACTGGATCAGCGGTTTGTCCACAATAGGCAACATCTCTTTGGGGTTGGCTTTGGTGGCGGGTATGAAACGGGTTCCCATCCCGGCTGCAGGAAAGACGGCTTTACGTATCTTTTTACTCATCCTCAGTCCTTGGTGTTTGGTGCTTTTCTTAGATAGTTCGGATGACGCTCCGAAACCCGCCTGAGAGTATGATCGCCCCACAGGGGTGTCAATCAATCCAACTATTTGTCAGCCAATAATGTCGATTCGGTTACATCCGCATTGATCTGACGCAGCACCGCCAGCGGATCCGCCGCGGCGGTAATCGGTCGTCCGACCACCAGATAGCTGGAACCGGCAGCGATCGCCTCCCCCGGCGTCATCACCCGTCGCTGATCATCGGCAGCCGCATCCTTTGGTCTTACTCCTGGCGTCACCAGCAGGAAGTCGCCGCCCACTGCAGCGCGGATTGCTCCGGCCTCTCGCGGCGAGCAGACCACGCCATCCAGCCCAGCGCTTTTTGTCAGGTGGGCCAGACGGAACACATTTTCCGCCGGGGTGCCGTGGAAACCGACCTCGGCGATATCCTCCCTCGAAAGACTGGTCAGGATAGTCACCGCCACCAACTTCGGCCGCTGGGCATGGCGTTCCAGACGCTCCCTGGCCGTCTCCATCATGCGACGTCCGCCCGACGCATGCAGATTGATCATCCAGACACCCAGATCTGCTGCCGCATCACAGGCCGCAGCTACGGTATTCGGAATATCGTGGAACTTGAGGTCGAGAAAGACCGCAAACCCGCGCACCGAAAGGCTCTCGACAAAGCCGGGGCCCAGACGGGTGAACATCTCCTTGCCGACCTTAAGATGGCACAGAGAGGGCTCCAGCTGATCCACCAGCTGCAACGCCTTCTGCTCCTCAGGAAAATCCAGGGCGACAATCACCCGCGAACCTGTCTCACTCATCACTGCTCCTCCCGCAAACCACATGCTTCAGGGCCGCTCAAGCGACCCCGCCGTTTTGGGCTGGCTTGATGCTACCCCAGCTCATGCAACTCGGACACTGCCAGTGGAGCTTCTTAGCGCTGAATCCACACTGCTCACACTGGTAGGCTGCCTGCCTCTCCAGCATCTGCTCTACTGCCTGCTTCAGGGTTGCCAGGGTTTCACCCACCGCCCCCGTCTGCCGCAGATTCAGGGTGACTAGCTTATCCAGCCCCTTGAGGTCGGGATGGGCCGCCAGATGCTTAAGGACAAACGCCTCGGCCGCCTGCTCCCCCTCTCTGTTCTGGATCAGATCGGTTAGCATCAGCATCAGCTCGCTGCCGGCATGGCGGCTGTAGAGCCCCTGCAGATAGTCGAGCAGCGACTCACCCTGCGGCAAGCGCTGGTAGCACTTCTGCAACATCGGCAGCACCTCCGGCAGATAGGCCGGCTCCTGCCCCTCGACTCGCTTGCAGCTCTTGATCACTGCCTTACAGTCGCCGGCGTGCATCGCAATATCAGCCCGGATCAGCGTCACCCGCACGTTGCTTCTGTCTCGGGCGGCGGCCTTTTTCAGCTGCGCCAGCGCAACCCCCGGGTCGCTTTCGGCCAATGCCTGCAACGCCAGCTCACAATGAAAGTGGGAAATGCGGCTGGAGAGCCCCCGTTCGCCCGCCACCTTGAGTCGCTCGGCAGTCTCCAGGCAACGCTGCCAATCCTTCTCCTGCTGAAAGATCTCCAACAGATTGGATAGCGCCTGGCGCTTGTAGAAACGACTCTCGGCCAGCTCGCTGAAGAGGTTCTCCGCGCGATCGAAGAGCCCGGCCCGCATATAGTCCTGACCCAGCTCCAGCAACGCCTGGGCGCGCTGCTGCCCATGCAGGCTGGGACGAGCAATCAGATTCTGATGAATGCGTATCGCCCGCTCAACCTCACCGCGACGGCGAAACAGATTACCCAGGGCGAGGTGGGTCTCCACCGTCTCGCTATCCACCTCGACCATCTTCACCAGCAGGTCGATCGCCTTATCCGGCTGTTCGTTGAGCAGAAAGTTGAGGCCTTTGAGATACTGCGGCGACCATTCGCGAGCCGCTGTGCGCTCCTGCTTCGATACGCTTCGGCGCGCCGCCCACCAGCCTGACGCAGCAGCGACCGGAAGGAGTAACAACAACAACTCCAGCATGAGGGATTTTCCTTTAAGGAGCCTCTGAATGAATCATGAACGGCAGCCTTGCGGTCAAAATTCCCCGCTGCTGCGCTGGAAATCTAGGCAATAGACCAGCTATTAGCTGCGATTTCCGCCTTGCATCAGAAAACTTGGCCTCACAATTCTGCTCGCCCAGATTCATTCAGAGGCTCCTTAGCGATCCTGCAAAGGTAGCGAGCGGAGGTTTTTCACCTCCGCAATAGCCTCACGTTCACGCCGCCTGAGCTGAGCGTTCTCACGCTTGACGCCCAAGATCACGCCCATCCCGGAGAGGATACCCAGCAGCATACCGATACCCAAGGCGCCGACCATCACCAGCGAGAGCGGGAACTCACGGGCGCCAAAATAGAAGTTAAGCAACACCGGGTCGGCGTTCAGTGCAGCAAACGCTGCCGCCAAGATCATCAGCAGAAGGAACAGCAACAGTTTAATAATGCGCACCTGGGGCCCCCAATGTTTCCCGGACTGAGTGGGCTATTCTCTCGTAATTGTCTGCCGGTTGGAAATAGGCGTTGCGCTAATCTGGATCATTTAGACATGTTCATCCACCAATCCCCGCGATACAGGTTGAACCTGCTGCAGCGGCATGGCGTTTGCCGCCTGCCGATCATCGCCCCCCTGATCCGCCTCGGCACCCCCTCCCTTCTCCTGCTGATGATCGAAGGTGCGTGGATCGCGCTGCCCCACGTCCACATCCGCCAGATTAATATTGGCCTCACCCAGCATCTCCCGCAGCCGTGGTAGCGCCGCCTCGATCGCATCCCGGGTGGCGGCATGTTGCGCAACAAAGCTAACGCTGGCCTGATCGTTGTGCAGCGACACGCGAATCTCCAGTGGCCCCAGGTGGGGGGGACTGAGGCGCACCTCCGCCTGCTGGATGTTACGCCCGATCATCCATTGCAGACGATCCCCCAGCGACTGATTCCACTCTGGCTGTCCGACTGGCATATCGAGTCGCAGACCCATCGCTGGTAGTGAACGCGTCGCAGACGCATTTGACTGGACGCCCGCCAGCCCCCCACTCAGCAGCGAATCGACCAGCCGCGATTCGCCAACAGCAGCGGCCGACTCATCCTGACCAGCCAGGGCAGACGTCATCTGCAATCGCCCTGCACCATCCAGCAGGCGATCAAACTGCACCTGCTGCTGCGCCGCCATATCGGTCGCTCCCGGCATCAACAGCTGCTCCATTCTGGGCAGTCCCCCTGCCACTGGCGGCAAGGCCTTGCCGCCAGTGGCAGGCAGATGCGGCAAACCGGCGCCATCCGGGAGGGCAGCAGCAAGCTGCATCCCGGCGAACTCAAGAAACTTCATGAAATCGGATGCCTGTTCAGCATCAACCACCAGTTCGCTAGCCCCTTCCATCCCGGGCCCCTCCAGGGTGGCAGTTTCGCTGTGAATCTCGGCAGTGGCTGAGGCCGGGCCAGAGGATGCGGTAGGCAGCGTAGCGAGTGGGTTCATGATCTTGCCTCGAGTTAGGGTGCTGGGTTCACCTCCTGCAATGCAGGAAGTGGACCAAACCTGTCGAGGCTAAGCGGGAGAAGTGATCGCGCCAGAACGACTCTGCACAGCGCAGAGGGCTATTTCAGCTCGAGCACATCCTGCATATCGAACAGACCGACTTGCCGCACTGCAATCCAGCCCGCCGCCCTGACCGCCCCTTTGGCGAAGGTCATGCGGCTGGAGGCCTTGTGTACGATCTCGACCCGTTCACCCTCAGTGGCGAACCAGACCGAGTGCTCACCCACCACATCGCCGGCGCGGATGGTCTCGAAGCCGATGGTCTTGGCATCCCGTGCACCAGTGTGGCCTTCCCGGCCGTAGACCGCACACTCCTTGAGATCGCGCCCAAGCGCCTCAGCCACCACTTCGCCCATACGCAGCGCAGTGCCGGAGGGGGCGTCCACCTTGTGACGGTGGTGAGCCTCGATGATCTCGATATCGGCATCCTCTCCCATCACCCGGGCGGCGACCTTCAGCAAGTTGAGACAGAGGTTCACGCCAACGCTCATGTTGGGGGCGAAGACGATGCCGATCTCCTCTGCCGCCTTCTGCAGCCGCTGTTTTTCCGTATCGCTCAGCCCGGTGGTGCCGATCACCATCGCCTTGCGATTGGCCTGACAAAGCTCCAGATGGGCCATCGTGGCGGCGGGTGAGGTGAAGTCGATCAACACATCAAAATCGCCAAGTACCTCATCCAGTGACGCTGTGATACGGACATCCTGCCGGCCGATCCCCGCCAGCTCACCCACATCCATGTCGATAAAAGCGCTCTCCGGGTGTTCCGTGGTGGCACCCAGCACAAGCCCTTCCGCCTCGCTGACCGCCTGCACCAGCGCCCGGCCCATCCGACCTGCGGCACCCACAACAGCTATACGTTTCATCAATTCGCCTCTATCACTCTGCCAGCCTCGAGCACGAGACCCTACAGTTAAAATCACGATTCACCATAAGCGGCAGCACGCTCACGAAGATGGTGTTGATCACTCAAGTCTGTGCGTTTTTGTCTGCCTTGATGGAGCGGCAGCCTCAGAACTTCATGCCTTCAAAGAACTTCTTCACCCCATCGAGCCAGCTGCTCGACTGCGGGCTATGGCGGCTGCCGCCCTTCTTCATCGAGGTCTCGAGTTTACGCAGCAACTCCTTCTGCTCATCGGTGAGATGAACCGGCGTCTCCACCAGCACCCGACAGAGAAGATCGCCCACCGGACCGCCGCGCACCGGCTTCACGCCCTTGCCACGCATGCGGAACATCTTACCCGTCTGGGTGCCCGCCGGGATCTTCAGCAACACCTTACCGTCCAGAGTCGGCACCTCCAGCTCACCACCCAGCGCGGCGGTGACAAAGCTGATCGGCACCTCACAGAACAGGGTGTTGTCCTCACGACTGAAGATATTGTGCGGCTTCACCGTCACCTGCACATAAAGATCGCCGGACGGACCGCCGTTTTCCCCCGCCTCACCCTCGCCGGAGAGACGAATGCGATCGCCGGTATCGACACCGGCCGGCACCTTCACCGAGAGGGTCTTGTGCTGCTGCACCCGCCCTTGGCCATGGCAGCTGCCACAGGGGTCGCTGATGATGCTGCCCTTGCCGTGGCAACGCGGACAGGTCTGCTGCACTGAGAAGAAGCCTTGCTGCATGCGCACCTGCCCGTGGCCACCGCACGTATCGCAGGTCTTCGGGCTGCTGCCCTTCTTAGCACCGGAACCGCCGCAACTGTCGCACTGCACGAAGGTCGGCACACGAATCTTCACCGTGGTACCGGCAACTGCCTCCTCCAGGGTGAGCTTCAGGTTGTAGCGCAGGTCGGCGCCGCGCTGCACTCGCGGACCACCGCCCGCGCCGCCCCGGGCGCCGCCAAAGATGTCGCCAAAGACATCGCCGAAGATGTCACTGAAATTGGCGCTACCACCACCAAAACCGGGCCCACCGCCCATAGAGGGATCAACGCCCGCATGGCCAAACTGGTCGTAGGCGGCGCGCTTCTGCGCATCGGAGAGGATCTCGTAGGCCACCTTGGCCTCCTTGAACTTCTGCTCCGCGTCCGTCGCCTTGTCACCGGTATTGCGGTCGGGATGGTACTTCATGGCGAGCCGTCGGTAGGCCTTCTTGATCTCGGCCTCGCTGGCGTTCTTATTGACGCCCAGTACTTCATAGTAGTCGCGTTTTGACATGTGCTGTCAGCCTGGCTGTGACTAAATTTCTTTCGGCGCAGAGAGCGCAAAGGCGCGCAGAGATCGCAGAGATCGCAGAGAATTAATTCATTCCATTGTGTCGGGTGCCTTCCCACGATATGAAAACACTCACATCACAATGAAATTCTTTGCGTACTCTGTGCTCCTCCGCGATCTCCGCGTCCTTAAAACATCAAAACCGTGCACCGGCCCCAAGGCCGATGCACGGTCCAAACTCAAGGCGTTGCCGCCTTATTTCTTGTCGTCCTTAACCTCTTCGAACTCGGCATCGACCACATCATCGCCACCGGCCTGGCTACCGGCATCGGCACCTGCGTCAGCCGCGCCCGCACCAGCAGCAGCACCTGCCGCCGCACCGGCCTCACCACTCTGCTGGGCGTAGAGCCGTTCCATCATCTTGCCGGAGGCGTCGGTCAGGGCCTTGGTCTTGGCCTCGATGGCGGCCTTATCGTCGCCCTTGATCACCGCTTCCAGATCTTTGATGGCGGCCTCGATGGTCTCCTTCTCGTTGCCTTCCATCTTCTCGTCGCCGAGGTCATCCATCGCCTTCTTCACCGCGTGGATCATATTGTCAGCCTGGTTGCGGCTCCCTGCCAGTTCCTGGAACTGTTTGTCCTCCTCGGCGTGGGCCTCGGCATCCTTCACCATGCGTTCGACCTCATCATCGCTGAGACCGGAAGAGGCCTTGATCACGATCGACTGCTCCTTGCCGGTGGCCTTGTCCTTGGCGGACACATTCAGGATGCCGTTCGCATCGATGTCGAAGCTGACCTCGATCTGCGGCATGCCGCGCGGTGCTGGCGGGATATCGGTCAGATCGAAACGACCCAAGGACTTGTTGGCCGCCGCCTGCTCACGCTCGCCCTGCAGCACATGCACGGTGACTGCAGTCTGGTTATCGTCTGCGGTGGAGAAGGTCTGGCTGGCGCTGGTCGGGATGGTAGTGTTCTTCTCGATCAGCTTGGTCATCACGCCGCCCAGGGTCTCGATACCCAGTGACAGCGGGGTGACGTCGAGCAGCAGCACGTCCTTGACGTCGCCGCCCAGCACACCGCCCTGGATGGCAGCACCGATGGCAACCGCCTCGTCGGGGTTGACGTCGCGGCGGGGCTCTTTGCCGAAGAAGGCCTGCACCTGCTCCTGCACCTTGGGCATACGACTCTGACCACCGACCAGAATCACCTCGTCGATATCGGAGGTGGAGATACCGGCATCCTTCAGCGCCACCTTGCAGGGCTCGATGGTGCGAGTCACCAGATCGTCCACCAGCGCCTCCAGCTTGGCGCGAGTCAGTTTGATATTGAGGTGTTTGGGGCCGGTCTGGTCAGCGGTGATGTAGGGCAGATTGATGTCGGTCTGCTGGCTGCCAGAGAGCTCGACCTTGGCCTTCTCTGCAGCCTCTTTCAGGCGCTGCAGGGCCAGCGGGTCGTTGCGCAGATCGAAACCCTGCTCCTTTTTGAACTCTTCGACCAGGAAGTCGATGATGCGCATGTCGAAGTCTTCACCACCGAGGAAGGTATCACCGTTGGTGGAGAGCACCTCAAACTGGTGCTCGCCGTCGATCTCAGCGATCTCGATGATCGAGATGTCGAAGGTACCGCCACCCAGGTCGTAGACCGCCAGAGTCTGGTCGCCACGCTTCTTGTCCATGCCGTAGGCCAGGGCCGCGGCGGTGGGCTCGTTGATGATGCGCTTGACATCGAGGCCGGCGATGCGACCGGCGTCCTTGGTCGCCTGACGCTGGGAGTCGTTGAAGTAAGCCGGCACGGTGATGACCGCCTCGGTCACCTCTTCACCGAGGTAGTCTTCGGCGGTCTTCTTCATCTTCTGCAGAATCTTGGCGGAGATCTCCGGCGGTGCCATCTTCTTGCCGTTAACCTCGACCCAAGCGTCGCCGTTGTCGGCCTTGACGATTTTGTAGGGCACCATGTCCACGTCGCGCTGCACCACCTTGTCCTGAAACATGCGGCCGATCAGGCGCTTGATCGCAAACAGGGTGTGGTGGGGATTGGTGACGGCCTGGCGCTTGGCGCTCTGGCCGACCAGGATCTCACCGTCGTTGGCATAGGCGATGATGGAGGGGGTGGTGCGGTCGCCCTCGCTATTTTCGATGACCTTGGTGGTGTCGCCTTCCATCACAGCCACGCAGGAGTTGGTGGTACCGAGGTCGATGCCGATGATCTTACCCATGATTCAAACTCTCCAAAAATAGCTAATAATTCGTAATCTTTTGACTGCCCCTAAACTGGGGTCAATCTATAAAACTTCAAGCCTGCTCATCGACCGGCGCACTTGGCGCCCGCGACACTATCACCATCGCCGGGCGAAGCAGCCGGCCATTCAGGCTGTAACCCTTCTGCACCACCGCCACCACGGTGTTCGGCTCCATATCGTCGCGCTCCTGCATCGACATCGCCTGGTGAAACTCCGGATTAAAGGCCTCGCCCTCGGGGTCGATCTGCTCGACCTGGTTTTTGCTCATCACATCGTTCAGCAGTTTCAGGGTCAGTTCAGTACCCTCACGCAGCCTGGCCACATCGACGTTCTCATCCTGGGCGGCTTGGTGGCCCAGTTCGAGGCTGTCCCAGACTTGCAGTAGATCCTGGGTGAAACGATCCAGCGCGAATTTGTGGGCGTTCTCCAGATCCCGTTCGTGGCGTTTGCGCAAGTTCTCGATCTCGGCACGGGCGCGCACCAGCGCATCCCAGTGCTCATCTGCCTTGCTGCGAGCATCCTCCAGCAGGCGCACCAGATCCTTTTCGGCAACCACCTCAACCGACTCTGCATCAACCACTTCGGCCTCGTTCTCCGGGGCCGCCATCTCTTCAGCCTGCTCGGCGGACTGCTCTGACTGCTGCTTCTCTTCCACTGTTTCCAAACCTCAAATTTTCAGTTTTAAATAGTGCGATTACGGCCAGATGGGGTCGCTTATTTATTTTTCAAGGCGGCACCAAGAATCTTTGCGGTGACATCGACAATGGGAATGACACGCTCATAGTTCATCCGCGTTGGGCCAATCACACCCAACATGCCAACCACCTGGTCGTCCACCCGGTAGGGGGCGGTCACCACTGAGCAACCATTGAGCAGCTGGTAGCCCGACTCTTCGCCGATAAAGATCTGCACCCCGTCGGCGTGCAGAAACTGGTCGAGCAGATGCAGAATCTCGCGCTTCTCGGTGAAGGCATCGAACAGACCGCGCAGTTGCTGCAGGCTGGCCAGATCCTCGAACTCCATCAGATTAGTCTGACCTGCGATCAGGCAGTCCTCCTTCGCCTCGCTGGTATCGACCACCTCACCCGCCATCTCCAGCGCCTGCGCCATGGAGTGATCCAGATGCTCGCGGGCACTGTTCAACTGCTGCAGCACGCTGCTACGCACCGCGGCCATCTCCTGCCCGGAGAAGGAGTGGTTCAAAAAATTGGCGGCCTGGTCCAGCTCGGCCCGGGTGAAATCCCGGTGGGTGTTAAGGATACGATTGTTGACCTCACCATCCGCAGTTACCAGGATCGCCAGCACCCGTCGCTCCGACAGGGGCAGAAATTCGATCTGGCGAAACTCCGTGTGTTTGCGGCGCGGCACTGTCACCACGCCTGCCATATGGGTGACCCCGGAGAGCATCTGCGAGGCGGAGGCCAGCAGCCCGCTCATATCTGTCGCCTGCGTCAGCTGCAGCTGCTCGCGCAGGTTCTCCACCTCGCGCGTCTTCAGGCGCTTTACGGTAAGCAGAGAGTCGAGAAACATGCGAAAGCCAGTGGTGGTCGGCACCCGTCCCGCCGAGGTGTGGGGCGAGGTGATCAGCCCCAAATCCTCCAGGTCGGCCATCACATTTCGGATGGTGGCGGGGCTCAGGTCCATCCCCACCTCTTTCGCCAGGGTACGCGAGCCCACCGGCTGACCCTCACGGATGTAGTGTTCGATCAGCACCTTGAGAAAGTGCTGCGCCCGCTCACTCACGCCGTTCTCTGCAATCGCCCGCTTAGCCGCCAAAGCACTCCTCCGTCCAACCGACCTGTTAGCACTCAGGCACAACGAGTGCCAAAGCCGGAAGAAGCTAACAAGCTACTTTTTGCGAGTCAAGGAATGAGCAACCATAAACGCCCGAGCGACCACTCCCGCTGGAAGTTTCAGAACCAAAATTCGGGCGCTTTATTTGCAACAGACAGCGTGTTAAGTTTCCCGACAGTTTCGGTGGCTAAGAAAGCCGTTCCTGCCACCATCGCTTAGCAGATTGCGACCCCATGAGTGCACCTTTCCAGCGCATCGGCCTGATCGGCAAACACGGCGATCCCACCGTTAAAAGGACGATTCGTCGGCTTTACGAGTTTCTTGTTGCTCGCAAGATCGACGTGCTGCTGGAGAACGGCACCTGCCGTCTGCTCGACGACGCACCGGTCTCCAGCGTGCCGGAGATCGACCTGCCCTGCAACAGCGATCTGGTAATCGTGGTCGGCGGCGACGGCACCCTGCTGCACGCCGCCCGCGAACTGGCCGACCAGGACATCCCACTGCTCGGCATCAACCGCGGCCGGCTTGGCTTTCTCGCCGATGTCACCCCCAACGAGATGCTCCCGCGGCTGGAAGAGATCCTTGCCGGCGAGTACGAAGAGGAGCAACGTTTTCTGCTCTCTGCAAGCATCGGCGACGAGCCCGGCAACGACCATTTCCGCGCCTTCAACGATGTGGTGCTGCACAAGTGGAACACACCACGGATGATTGAGTTCGAGACCTATATCGACGGCAAGCTGGTCAACGATCAGCGCTCCGACGGCCTGATCGTCTCCACCCCCACCGGCTCCACCGCCTACGCCCTCTCCGGCGGCGGCCCGCTGCTCTACCCGACCCTCGACGCCCTGCTGCTGGTACCGATCTGCCCCCACACCCTGAGCAACCGGCCGATCGTGGTGGATGGCAACAGCCGCATCGAGATCCACCTTGCCCCCGGCCATGCGGAGCATGTGCAGGTCACCTGCGACGGCCAGACCCACCTGCCGGTCATCGAGGGCGAGGCAGTACAGATCCGCAAGGACAAACACCACGTGCGCCTGATCCACCCACGTGGCCACGACCACTTCAGCCTGCTGCGAGCCAAACTCGGCTGGAGCGAACACCCGACACACGACTGATGCTTATTCAGATACACATCAAAGACTTGGCCATCGTCTCCAGCCTGGAGTTGCAACTACAACCCGGCCTCACCGCCATGACCGGCGAGACCGGCGCCGGCAAATCGATCCTCATCGACGCCCTCGGTATGGCACTGGGCGAACGCAGCGACGCCGGCATGGTGCGCGCCGGCTGCGAACGGGCCGAGGTGAGCGCCCTGTTTGACATCTCCCAACTACCTCAGGTGCACAGTTGGCTGCAAGAGCAGAGCCTGGAGGATGGCGACGACTGCCTGGTGCGCCGGGTGGTCTCCGCCGAGGGACGCTCCCGCGCCTACATCAACGGCCACCCCTCCCCGCTCAGCCAGCTGCGTAGCCTCGGCGGCCTGCTGGTGGAGATCCACGGCCAGCACGCCCATCAGCTGCTACTGCAGAACAACCACCAGCGCACACTGCTCGACGGCTACGGCCAGCACCAGGAAGAGTCATTGCAGGTGGCCGCCCACTTCAACAGCTATCGCAAGCTGCGTGACGAACTGGCCAAACGCAAGAGCGAAGAGAGCGAACGCAGCTCGCGTCTCGACCTGTTGCGCTTTCAGAGCGCCGAGCTGGAGGCGCTGGCACTCTCCAACGACGAACTCGAACTGCTGCAGCAGGATCACAACCGCCTGGCCAACCTGGAGCGGCTGCGCAATAGCTGCGGCACTATTCTCACCCAACTGGACGAGACAGAGCCCTCGGTGCGCAGCCAGCTAGCCCGCTTTGCCGATGAGCTCGCCGAACTGTCGGGGCTGGATGCCAATCTGATCGACGCTGCCGAGACCATCGCCAGCGCGCTGATCCAGGTGGATGAGGGGGTCACCGCCCTGCGCGGTTATTTGGACGATCTCGATCTCGATCCAGATAGCCTGCAGCAGGTCGAGCAGCGGCTCGGCGCAATCCACGATACGGCGCGCAAATACCGGGTGCGCCCGGAGGCGCTGGTAGAGCGCCAGCAAAGCATCCAGCAGGAGCTGCAGACGACCGAAAACGCCGGAGAGGCACTGGAGCAGCTCGAGCAGCAGGTGCGGGAGCAGCGCGAGCGCTATTTCGAGGCTGCCTACCGGCTCAGCAAAAAGCGCCGTCAATCCGGCAAGAGGCTGGCCGCTGAGATCAGCCAGGCGATGCGCCAGCTGGGCATGACCGGCGGCCGCTTCGATGTGGAGCTGGCACCACTGGAGGCCGACGATGCCGGCGCCTCTGGCCTGGAGCGGGTCGAGTTCATGGTCTCGGCGAATCCCGGCATGCCACTGGCGCCGCTCAACAAAGTCGCCTCCGGCGGTGAGCTGTCGCGCATCAGCCTGGCGATCCAGGTCGCCACCAGCAGCTGTACCGAGACCCCCACTCTAGTGTTTGACGAGGTGGATGTGGGCATCGGCGGCGGGGTGGCGGAGATCGTCGGGCAGATGCTGCGGCGGCTCGGCAGCTCACTCCAGATACTCTGCGTAACCCACCTGCCACAGGTGGCCTCCCAGGCCAATCAGCACCTGCAGGTGCGCAAGCAGAGCGACCGCAAGAGCACCCGCACCGACATCACCCCCCTCAATCTGAACCAGCGCATCCAGGAGATCGCGCGCATGCTGGGTGGGGTGGAGATCACGCCGCAGACCTTGGCGCATGCCGAGGAGATGGTGCGTCAGGCCTCAGAGGCTGAGACGGGCATCGTAATCGGCGCGGCAGAGTGAAGGTTACCCCGCCCTCTTCGCGGCGGCGAGATTAATCTTTTCTGCGCCGCGCACAGTTTTTGTCCATGCAGCGGCCGTAGATGATCAAGGCATGGTCGGCCATTTCAAAGCCGTGCTCCGCAGCGATCTCCTTCTGTCGCGCCTCGATGGTAGCGTCCATAAACTCCGCCACCCGCCCGCAGGTAATACAGACAATGTGGTCATGGTGGCCACCCCGATCAAGCTCAAAGACCGCATGCCCGCCCTCGAAGTTATGGCGCGTCACCAGGCCGGCCGATTCAAACTGGGTGAGCACCCGATAGACCGTTGCCAGACCGATCTCCTCACCATTCTCCAGCAACATCTTGTAGACATCTTCAGCGCTGACGTGGCGCTGCGCACTGCTCTCCATGAGCTCCAGGATCTTGACCCTGGGTAGGGTGACCTTCAGGCCAGCCTTTCTGATTTCCTGGTTGTCCACCGGACCTCCAAACCAAGTTGTGTGTTTGAGCGGATGATGGGGTATGATTCCGCCGAATTTCAGCGGATTGTACTGTTAATGAGTAAGTTTCTCATCTCTTCTCTGCTCTTGGCCCTGCTGGGCGGAGTGACGGGCTGCTCCAGCACCTGGGAGGATTTCTCCCTCGTCCATATCCCGGATATCCAGCAGGGCAACCTGGTGACACCGGAGATGGTGGCGGAACTGAAACCGGGCATGAGCAAGCGCCAGGTGCGTTTTCTGCTCGGCACACCAATACTCATCGATGTCTTTCACCCGGATCGTTGGGACTACTACTACGCCCTAAAAAAGCGCAACAAGCCGGTGGATCAGAAGCGTTTCAGCGTCTTCTTCCGACGCGATAAGCTGCTCCATTACAGCGGCGACATCGCCCCTGCAGAGAACCTGCAGCGGCTTAAAGATGAGAAGGAGCAAGTGGTATCTGTACCCGACTACGAGGACGAGGGCGGCATCTTTGAGGCCTTGCTGGATCAGGTAGGAGTGGAACTGGAGGAGGAGTAATCTCCTCCCCAGCCCCCGGCATGGATCAGCGGGTGCGGTTCTTCATCGCCTTGCCCTCCGCCGCGCGCTTCTTGCGCGCCTCTTTTGGATCGGCGATCAACGGCCGGTAGATCTCCACCCGGTCTCCTGGATTCAGCTTGGCATCGGCCTTCACCATCTTGCCAAACACCCCCAGCTTGTTTTTTTTCAGGTCGATGCCGGGGAAACGCTCCCGTATCCCCGACAGCTCAACCGCCTGCGCAGCTGTGGTATCCACAGGACACTCCAGCTCCAGAATCAATTGTTCACGCAGTTCCGCATAGGCCACTTCCACCCGCATCGTCTCTTCAGCCACGATAGACCTCATCCGCTCGTTTACAGAAAGAATCGACCAGGGTATTGGCGATCTGGCTGAACACCCGCCCGAAGGCCTTATCGATCAGCCTGCTGGAGAACTCAAAATCGAGCACCAGCTCGACCTTGCTGGCGTTCTCCTGCAGCGGCGTAAAACGCCATCCCCCCTCTAATTTACGGAACGGACCATCACGCAACAGAATATCCATGCGCTCATTCTCCACCAACTGGTTGCAGGTAGAGAAACGCTGTCGGATGCCGATCCGCGACACCTCCAGCTCGCCACAGATCTGGTCATCCGTGCGCGAGATCAGGCGGCTGTCGCTGCACCAGGGCAGAAACTCGGGATAGGCCTCGAAATCGCATACCAACTGGTACATCTCCGCTGCCGAATGGTGCACCAGCGCGCTCTTGGATACCACCGGCATGATCAGAGCACCCCAACCGCGTTAAGGAAGACCATCACCACCGCCAGTGGCGTCAGGAAACGGATCGTGCCCCGCCAGAGGCTGTAGAACGGCTGTGCCATGGCGAACTCATGCTGGCTCGACTCCCGCGACATAAACCAGCCGGCGAAGATCGCGATCAGCAGACCACCCAACGGCAGCATGATATTTGCCGCCAGATAGTCGAGCAGATCGAAGAAGCTCTTGCCGAACAGCTTATAGCGCTCGCCCGACCAGAGGTTGAAGGAGAAAATGCTGCCGAGCCCGAGCAGCCAGGTGATCAGACCGATCCAACTCGCCGCGCGCACCCGCGTCATGCCCCGATTCTCCACCAACCAGGCTACCGCCGGTTCGATCAGGGAGATCGCCGACGACCAGGCGGCAAACACCAGTAGCACAAAGAAGAGCGTGCCGAACAGCTGCCCGCCCGGCATCGAGCCGAAGGCGATCGGCAGGGTCTGGAAGATCAACCCTGGGCCGGCGCCCGGCTCCAGGCCGTTGGCGAAGACGATGGGGAATATCGCCATCCCCGCCACCAATGCCACCAGGGTATCGAGAAGCGCAATCAATATCGCCGAGCCGGCAATGGAGGACTGCTTCGGCATATAGGAGCCGTAGACCATGATCGCGCCCATACCGAGGCTGAGGGTAAAGAAGGCGTGTCCCAGCGCCACCAGGATCGGGGCGCCACTGATCTCGCACTGCTGCGCCCCGTCCACCATCTCACATGCGTAGAGCAGCTTGTCGAAATCGGGCTCAAAGAGGAACTTCAGCCCCTCTGCAAAGGAGCCGGTGTTCATCGCATAACCGACCATCACGATTAACAGCACAAACAGCGCCGGCATCAGCCAGGTCACCGCCTTCTCCAGGCCGGCGCGCACCCCGCGTGCCACCACCACCATCGACATCAGCATGAACAGGGTATGCCAGGCGATCAGCCGTTCCGGATCCTCCACCAGATCACCAAACACCTGCTTCACGCCCGCGGCATCGATCCCGGAAAACACGCCGCCAGCGGCGCGAAACACATAGGCGATGGCCCAACCGGCGATCACGCTATAGTAGGAGAGGATGAAGAAACCAGCCAGCACACCACCCCAACCGATCAGCGACCAGGCGGGATGCGCACCCTCCGCCCGTGCCAGCCGGGTCATGGTGTTGATCGGGCTCTGCCGGCCGCGCCGCCCAAGCATCACCTCCGACATCATGATCGGGATGCCCACCACCGCGATGCAGAGCAGATAGACCAGCACGAAGGCACCGCCGCCGTTCTCGCCGGTGATGTAGGGAAACTTCCAGATGTTACCCAAGCCGACGGCTGAACCGGTCGCGGCAAGAATGAAGATCAGGCGGGACGACCACTGCCCGTGAATCGATTTTGCTTCCGTCATCAGCGGAACCTGTTTGCTCAATCTCTATATTAAAAGCGGCTATTCTCCGTGAATCACACGCCCATCACAAGGCGGGCTGGCTCCCTCTCCCCTCCTCGCTTAGAATGCGCTGATGGCCAAGAAATCAAAGAAAAAGTCGTCCGGGAACGGCGGCTCCACCATTGCGCTGAACAAAAAAGCGAAGCACGACTACTTCATCGAAGAGCGCTACGAGGCGGGCGTCGCGCTGGAGGGGTGGGAGGTGAAGAGCCTGCGCGCCGGACGTATCAACCTGACCGAGGCCTATGTCATCATCAACAAAGGCGAGGCGTACCTGTTTGGCGCCAACATCAGCCCGCTGCCAACCGCCTCCACCCACATCCAGCCCAACCCGACCCGCAACCGCAAACTACTGCTGCACCGGACCGAACTGAACAAGCTGATCGGCCTGGTCGAGCGCAAGGGCTTTACCCTGGTACCCACCGCCATGTACTGGAAACGTGGCCGCGCCAAACTGGAGGTCGGCCTTGGCAAGGGCAAAAAACAGCACGACAAACGCGCCGACATCAAGGACCGTGATTGGAAACGCGACAAAGAGCGGCTGTTTAAGAAGGGTTAAGGAGCCCCTGAATAAGTCTGGACGAAGTGGATTCTGATTTAGAATATTCAGATTTGAGGCGAAAATCGCACGTAATAGCCGGCTATTGCGAAGATTTGCAACGAAAAAGCTGGGCATTCTGGACGCAAGATACGCGTTCATGACTTACTTCAGAGGCTCCTTTAACGTCTGAACTGGATGAACCCAAAGAGCGCCTCGCCTACCTCAAACTCTGGCTCGGCGCGGCGACAACCATCAGCCTGTTCAACCACTTTCAAAATGCAAATTGGCAAATGCTTAGCACGGTCGTCCTTGCTATAATGACTACCGTCATCGAAATCCACCTGCTCGATCGCCGCATCAAAAGCTTGATTGAAAAGGTACAGGAGCTTTGATGGAGACTTTTCTTTCTATTTTTCTACTGGTTGCGATCGCTGCGATGTTATTTATCACTCTTGACGCAACCAAACGCCCACACTGAACTTGTGGACTGATTCGGGGTCATATTAGATAACACCTTTCGGGGGCGACACGGCTTTCGACGTGGGTTGCGAAACCTGAGGTGCATGCCGAGGAACAGCATACCTCGTAAATCCAGCTGTACCACTATAGTTGCCAACGACGACAACTACGCTCTCGCCGCTTAATAACCGGTAGAAGCCATCTGACTGGAGCCGTGCTTATGCGTCCAGAGTCCTTCGGGACACTCAGGTGTCATATCTCATAAGATCGCGCTGAAGGAAGTCCGGGCCGGATGCGCTAAAACCTAACGGAATCGCTGTATTACATGCCCTGTCGGTCGGGCGGTTTGCAGTTAAATATAATCGACACGACTAAGCATGTAGAGCCGATGGCAGAGGGCTTGCGGACGCGGGTTCGATTCCCGCCGCCTCCACCATTTAACATTCCAGAGACTACAAAAAAGCACCTAAGCCAGCGATCATGCTGGCTTTTTTCTGTCTGTATGCTCCGCCACACTCCGGGAGCATCCCTTAACTTCCGGAGATATATGGGGGCTATTTTTTGGATAGGTCCGTAAAATTCAAACCGCCTTTGCCACGCGAGGTCAATTCGCTTACCCTGGCCTGAAATCTCCTTCCTCTCGTGATTACGTGACCCCACGTCCAATCAGAGAAATCCGATGTCGTGGAGCGGAAAGCCACCCCATTCCCCTAAAATATGGGCGATGAGCTTTACTGTTTTTCGCTCAGTGATTGCCCTAGCGCGCTTTATATCGGCGTCGATAGTCCTGCAAACGGAGAATACCTTTGTGGCGCTCTTCGGCAGTGATCGAGCGGGCGAGTTCCACCAGTGAGTCGCCAGCCAGTTTGTAGCCATTGCCCAGGGCAAGCCGGTACCAGGCGTAGGCCTCAGCCACGATCAACATCAACCCCCTGGCCGAGCCTGTACATCTCGGCAAGCATGAACTGGGAGCTGGCTACGCCTACTCTTCGGCGCTAAGCCGCCAAAGCGCCATCGCCTTTGGATAACCCTGCTCCCAACCAGCCTCACGGCCAAACACCGTCCCCCCATAATAGAACTTCAAGGCCAGCAAGTTTATGGCGGGCACGTGTCTTTGATCTACCGCTGCCTGCCACCATTTTTTTGCGAGTGCTGCGTTCTGATCGATACCCAGCCCCCCATCATAGAGCTCACCCAGCAGGGTTTGGGCGTTGACATCTCCTGCTTGCGCTGCCTTTTGGCAAGGGCTGCTAGCTTCACTATAACGGGCGTTGTCGAATAACTGCTGACAGGCTTGATGATCGGTTTCGGTCCGCGACAGAACAGTCTGTGGTAGTGCGGAGATGATAAGCAGGGTGAGCAAGGGTGAAAGGGGGGATGCGGTACATCGAATGATCCTGCCGTCATAAGATTCGGCTTCCTGCTATCAGTCAGAGCAGGAGCATAGGCAAGCAAAAAAGCTCGCGTTTGGATTTTTTACGGAACCACTCAATCCCAAACGAGAGTGGGTTCATCCAAGGCTGCGGCCTGTTCACGCAGGGTGAGGATGTGCTCCCCCCAGAAGTTGGCGCTGCCAAAGTGGGGAAAGGCCCGCGGAAAGGCGGGATCCTTCCAGCGGCGCGCGATCCAGGCAGCGTAGTGCATCATACGCAGGGTGCGAAGAGGTTCGATCAGGTGCAGCTCACGGGGGTTAAAATCCCGAAACTGAGTATATCCCTCGAGTAGATCCGCGAGCCGGGCGCTGGCGTATAAACGGTCTCCAGAGAGAAACATCCACAGATCCTGGATCGCCGGTCCCATCCGTGCGTCATCCAGGTCGACAATATGGGGGCCGGTATCGTTCCACAGCAAGTTGCCCGGATGCAGGTCACCATGCAGGCGCAATCGGGTGACGTCACCGGCTCTGTCAAAGCTGATCTGAATCTGTTCCAGCAGTGATTCCGCCAAGGTTCGGTAGGGTGTCTGCAATTCCGGCGGGATATGGCCGGCTTCCAGCAGATATTGGTAGGACTTGATCCCAAAACTCTCGATAGTAAGACGGGGGCGGCTCAAGAACGCCTGGCTGGCTCCGACATTATGGATGCGTGCCACAAGCCGGCCCAGCTGCTCCAGTTGTTCGGGGTCTTCCAGATCAGGCGCCCGTCCACCACGGCGAGGATAAAGTGCAAAACGAAACGGTCCCTGATAAAACAGGGAGCAGCCTGAGTGGTCACGCAGAGGCGACACCACCGGAATCTCCTGCCGATCCAGTTCATCGCTGAAGCCGTGTTCCTCAAGGATGGCCTTATCGGACCAGCGTTCAGGGCGGTAGAATTTTGCGATGAGAGTTTCACCATCCTCGATGCCGACCTGATAGACACGGTTCTCGTAGCTGTTGAGAGCCAGCAGATGACCATCGCAGGGATAGCCCTGGGCTTCAATGGCATTGAGGATCTGGTCCGGCGAGAGCATGCAGAATGCAGCAGCCTCCTCCTCACTCATATCGTGCCGAGCTTCAGAAGTAACAGCGCAGGAAAGAGAGAGCATTCAGACATCAACAATAGAGGACTCCAGCAGCACCTTGGGATAAGCTCCAACAATATATCAGGGTTTATCTGTAAAAGTTTGTTACATATGGGGAAACAATGCGCAATGCACTCTTGATAAAGGTCGCGTTCTGGTTAGTGTTGATAGGCATGGCAGCGCTGCTGGCGCCCTCGCCGGCTTGGCCCGAGTGGCTAGCGCGAATGGTGTTGTCGACAGGAGTCGCGCTCGGCCTAACCGCAGTTGGCATCAAGCTCTGGGAGCGCCGCAAAGGAGGCTGAGGTGCAAGCGGATCAACCAGTAGCCTGAGTAGAGCATAGTGCCCAGGAAGTAGTGGCAATACAGGGATTGAATGAACTGCCATCTAATCTAGAGGATTTGTGAGATGGGAAAAGCAGTGTTCCAGCTAGATGATGGTTCGGTTGTTTCGCCTTCGCCTAGAAAGGTGAACAAGGATGAATCTGGCTTTTCGCCACAGGCGTTTGCCAAGACCCTGAGCGAGGATTTGAAAGCAAACCGCATTGCCTTGCCAACACTGCCCGATGTGGCGCTGGAGGCGTTAGTGGTAATTAACGACATCGAAAGCAGTGTCAATGATCTGGTCAAGATAATCTCCCGCGACACCGCTCTGACCGCGCGCCTGATACGCTACGCCAACAGTCCCCTCTACCGGGGGGTGAATCCAGTCTCATCGATCAAACAGGCAATTACCCGCATTGGCTTTCAAAAGGTCAAAAGTGCCGTCTATGCAGTCTCCATGCATGAGGTATTCCACTCGCCGAATAAGGCGATCGAGTTGCGCATGGAGCGACTCTGGATGCACTCGGTGAAGATAGGCTCCACCGCCGCCACTCTCGCCAAGACCTATACCGATCTTGATCCCAACACGGCCTTGGTCGCCGGGCTGGTACAGAATGTCGGGCAGATTCCAATCATCACAAAGGCAGCGGACTACCCGGAACTGGTTGAAAACAGCAAGCTGCTGGACAAGCTACTAAGCAAATTACATGGGAAGTTGGGGCAAAATCTGCTCAGATTGTGGCGATTCGATCCAGCTATTGTTGCTGTAACGAGAGCGCAGCAAGAGCTATATAGCGAGCGGGACGATGAACCAGTCGATCTCGTCGATCTGGTACAGGCCGCCAACATCCTCACCCAGGAGGAGTCCGACCAGCCGCAGACAGCTATCGACCGTGACCGCGTACCCGCCTTTGCACGCCTCGGCCTGCCAGCAGACGCAGTCAGCCAGAGTGCCGCAATGCTCGAGAGCTCAGCCGCGGTGGCGACTGCTCTGTTCTGAACAGGCGATCAGTCCCCCTTTTCCAACAGCGGCAGAATCAGCCGCCCAAACAGCTGATCGTCGATGATCCCCATGTGAGCCCGCACCACTCGACCTTGCCGATCGAAGATCACCGAGTAGGGAATGGTGCCCCTGCGATTGCCCCAGCTGGCGAGCAACTCACGGGTATTTTTCGGGTCGGCCTGTAGTACCGGATAGTTAATCTCGAGCGAGCGTTTGACGTTTTTCAGGCGGCGCGCCTCGTCCATCCCCAGACCAATTATCTGCAGTCCGGCATCACCGTATGATGCCTGATAACGGACAAAATCCTTGATCTCATACTGGCAGGGAGCGCACCAGGTGGCCCAGAAGTTGAGGATGACGACCTTGCCCTGCCACTCACGCAGGTTATGCCAGTTACCCTGCAGATCCTGATAACGCTCATCAGGAATCTGTGGCGGTTGTCCAGGCGCCGCAGCGAGCCCCAAGCCACAGCCCCACAGCAGCAGCGCCAGCAACAGGCTGCGTGATGACGAGGGACGGAGAATCTGTTGCAGCTCTCTCATTCCGGTTTAGCCTGCTGCTTGTCGACCAGATTCCAAACCACCTTGTAGCGTGCCTCCAGTTCGCTCGTATAGCCGGCCATCCGCTGCGCAATCAGCGCCTGACGAACCTTGTCACGGATGCTAGCGAAGATTTTTTGTCCGCCTGGGCGACGTTCCAGGATTGTCACCAGATGGTAACCCAGCGGGGTCTCAATCACTGCGCTAACCTGTTCATCCTCAAGTCCCTGCAGCGCCTGTTCAATCGCGGGATGGCCACTGCCTTCCTTAACCCAGCCCATATCGCCACTGCGGGCCTTGCCATAAGGATCAATGCTGTGCTCTGCCGCCAGCTCAAACAAGCTCTTGCCGTTGAGGATCTGCTCGCGCAGGGCCTCTGCCTGCTCGCGACTTGCAACCACCAGCTGACCAATATGCCGACGCTCCTGGATGCGCCCCAGCTGAGGATTCTTCTCGAAAAAGGCGCGTAGGGTCGCATCATCACCGGCCCACTCCTGCTGTTTCTGTTCGATCAGCATCGCTGGCAGACGCTCCCGGGCAAAGCTGGCGACCCATTCGCTGACATCAACCCCCTCTTCCTCCGCAGCCTTGGCCACCACCATCATCTCAGCACGCTTGTAGAGTTGATTCTTGATCCAACCCGGGTTGCTGGGTGCGCGCGGCTGGTTGCGTACAATATCAGCGTATCTGATCTGGATACCGTTCCCCTCCAGCAGCAGGGTATCGGGCTGCATTCTGCCGGGGACAATCCGGTCCTCGAACAGCACCACTTTATATTTGTCCCGCAGTTGCTGAATGGTCAGATAGCGGATATTGCGATAACTGTCGGCAAGCCAGGCGGAACGGGCACCGGCCAATGCGTCCGGATCATTGCCGAGCTGCTGCTGCATGCTGGCGCTGAGCTCTGCCGGCAGAGTCAGCTGCTCGCGCAACCTGTCCATGTAGTGGCGATAGAGGAGCCCGAGGCGAAAGTTCTCCAATTCAGTTTTGAAACGCTCGCTCTGCTCAAGACCCAGCCGCTCTGCCTCCAGATAGAGCAGGCGCGATACCACCAACCGCTGCACCAGGGTGCCACGCAGGGCCGCCTGATCGCCTCGCTCCATGGATGGGAACTGGGTGGCGAAGGGAGAACTGGCCATGGCGGAGCGCAGGTCGCTGGCGGTAACGGTGAGATCACCCACCGTGGCGAGAATCTGCTCATCTCCAGCACGGGCATCTGCTGAGGCATGGCTCTGGGTAGCGGCCAACAGTACGACGGCGATGAGGTGGTGTTTGAATAGTTTGATAATCTGCATGAGCGGTCCTGTCTGCCACTGAAATGGCAGTTTTAACGGGGTAGTGGAATGGCTTTTAGGCCGTTGAGCTGCAACTCTTTTACAGCAGCCAGCTTACGCAGTGGGCTAGTGTAAAAAAGCGGGATCTAGATAAAGAAGGCGGGGCTTGCGCCCCGCTCTCCTTAATCAGTGGATGGGATTTGATCCCACCGGGCATCCCTGCCCGGCTATTTCCGAGTGCTCTATTGATCACTCATCAGGGATCGCGCCACCCAGGTCAGGTGCAGATTCATGCATCCAGGAGACGGCTGTGTCGTAATCCTTCATGATCGACTTGCCTTTGTACTCCTCCTCATCCGCAATCCAGGGCACACCATTCTCATTCACCTCATGGCAAGCAGCACAGCGGAAGGGGCCGTGAGAGCCGTCCGGGTTGTACTGCGGAGCCTGGCGATAAGTGGTGATGTCGGTACCCGGGGTGACCGGATAGAGACCATGGATCGACTGATGGCAGGACTGGCAGGCGAGACCCGCGTGGCCCTTAGAGTAGCGCATCAGGCTGTGCTTGCCGGGCTGGTTGATGGGGAAGGCGACGCCGCCCTGACCTTCAACGAAGGGGGCTGCGTGACAATCCGCACAATGAGGTTGACCAGGAGAGAGCCAGTAATCGCGGCCGTGGGTGGCTGCGTCATAAGGAACCGCAGCGGCACCGGTGGCACCTTCAGGCAGCTTCAGCGAGGCGATGTCCACTGCCGGATTGGCAGAGAGCGGTACCACGTTGATATCGCCATCCTCGTCCTTGTTGACCATCGGACCGTCACCCTTGAGCGCGATCACCGCGATGTCGGGCACCATACGATCCTTGGCCCAGGTGTGGAGGATCTCGGACTTGCCGGGAGTATCCTCACCCTTGTCGTTGAGCACCACTTTGGGATCCATCATCGCCTTCAGCTTGTCCATGCTGATGCCGATGCCCTTGGCGATCTCGGACAGGGACTTGTTGCGCAGAGTCTTGCCTTCATGTTTAAAGGCGTTGGTCAGGTTGTCACGCTGGTAGAGTTCACGAGAGAGCTGGCTGTGGCAGTTGGTACACCAGAGGCCTTTGCCGCCCTTGTCATTGCCGATACCAGAGACATTGGCCTGCATCCATTCACCAATGGCATTCAGGTGCTCGGGGGTCTCTACGCCGTCTGTGTCCTTACCAGGATTGGAGTGCACGTCACGTCCCACATAGCAGCCGCCTGCCGCGTCGCGGTTATCCTTATCGGCGTAAGCGTTTTTGCCATCCGGGGTGATCGGATACATATCCATATTGCCGTCCTGACGATGCGACGGATGGCAACCCTGGCAGGCCGCGGTGCGATTCTGGGAGTCAGGCATGGGCACGGCTTTCTGATGTACCGAATGTATCGCCTCAGTCAGAGCTGGAACCACTTTCTCCTTGCCGGTCTTGGGGTCCTTGAACGATTTGGATTGAAGCACGCCGATGACGTTGTCGGCATGACACTTCTGACAGAGCACAGGATCACGACCGAGACGGTTATCCGTAGAACGGCTGTTGGGATTGTAATTCTTCAGGAAGTCAGTGCCGTTGTGATCGTCGTGCATCTCCAGAATGGAGACCGAGGTGGCCTTCAGGTTGGCGATCCAGTCGGAGGCGCCCAGGCCTTTCCAGAATGCCTTCTCTTGCTTGTACAGGGCGTACTTATCGCCGTTGGCGGTTTCATTGCCGTGGCAGTTGGCACAGTTAGGCACATCGATCGGGTTGGTACCAACGAAGGTAATCGGACGACCGTTGTGGCTGTCGAGCACCGGCTTACCGGAGTCAGCATGCATCAGGCTAACCCAGGCCTCCTGGAAGGGCTGGATGTCGGTTTCGACCAGTTCCAGCAGATCCTTGGCGGCGGCAGAATCAGTGAATGGCGTCAGCGGCAGGCCCAGGGCATCCCAGATGCCAGGATTGGTCAGCACGATAGGCACGTTATCCAGCACCGGGGACTTGGTGAAGACTTTAGTGCCAACCTCGCCGGTGTAGTGCAGGTGACCACCATTCAGGGGGCTGGCTACAGCAGCGCCGGCCGGACCATTGTCACGTGGCACCGGGATCTGGATGCCAACGAAGGCCTTCTTCGCGTCTGCGCTGGTGCCTTCCGGGTTAGTGCCCTTCAGGTCTTTGTAAACGTAGAGGTGGGTAAAGTAAGCATTGGCAACGTTCTCATTGTCACCATATTTGCCGTCACCGTTGACGTCGTAGGTGACGTCCCAATACTTCAGCTTGTTGCCTTCAGCGTAGGTATTGTCCACATGGCCATAGGCGAGTTTGAAGCGCTTTTTGCCGTCAACCAGGACGGCGGGATCTTTCTCGTCGGCCTCCAACATCTCCGGATATTTCTTCTTGCCGGTCGCGGTCTTGATCACCTGGGACTGGATTGAGTTGTATGGCGGCAATACACAGCAGTAAGTGAAGTCGAAACCGGTACAATGCATACCGAGTTCGTAGTTGATGGTGATGTTGTAATCGTTTTTCGGCTTGCTGGGATCAGCAGCGACGATCGGCCCCTGATAGCGCTTGAATCCGGCGCTGGCGACATGTTTAACCGCTTTAACCGCCTCTTCCGGCGCCGCCGTATCAGCGTGCTGTTGGGTCGTACAGCCCGCCATCACCGCGACGCTAAGCGCAGTGAGAGCTATGACATTTCTGCCCATTAGGAAACCCCTCTTGGTATCTCGTTAAATCCCGTGCGAAGCGCAGGGATATTGTATAAAAAAGGTCAGACTATGCCCCTGTTATTTACTTCATTGCTGGGGCAAGGGGTTTTGTAACAGAAATAGGGGTTTACTGCAATTTAACTAGAGAATACATATAGTTACAATATTATAAATTGCTTATTTCATGTACTGGCATGCCATGTCTAGGGCAATTCAAACGACCGGGAAGACACCTCAATTTTACGTCGACAGAAGTTGTCTCTCCCAGATCTTTCTGGTATAGATAGCCCCCTTCACCAAAGAGGGTTTTGCAGGAGTCCATGAATGGCCGACAAGAAAGCCACTGATAGCAGTGCTGGTGCGTTTGGCTTCGAACCATATGAGTTCAAAGAAGGCGAAGAGTATATGAATGAGGCGCAGGTGGGGCATTTCCAGCACATTCTGCAAGCCTGGAAAAAAGAGCTGATGGAAGAGGTGGATCGCACCGTGCACCACATGCAGGACGAGGCCGCCAACTTCCCCGATCCCAATGACCGCGCTACCCAGGAGTCTGAATTCAGTCTCGAGCTGCGTACCCGCGACCGCGAGCGCAAGCTGATCAAGAAGATCGACGAGGCGCTGACCAAGCTGGAGAATGACGAATACGGCTATTGCGAATCCTGCGGTGTCGAGATCGGCGTGCGTCGCCTAGAGGCCCGCCCCACTGCAGACCAGTGTATCGACTGCAAGACTCTCGACGAGATTCGCGAGAAGCAGATGATCTAATCCCCCGTCAGCCAACCCGCATAAAAAACCGGCTTATGCCGGTTTTTTCTTTCCCCATGAAAAAAACTGCCAGCACGCCCCGCTACCGAGGACGCTTCGCCCCCTCCCCTACCGGGCCGCTCCACTTCGGCTCGCTGGTCGCCGCCCTCGGCAGCTATCTGGATGCCCGCGCCAACCGGGGTAGCTGGCGGGTACGCATCGAGGACCTGGACCAGACCCGAACAGTCACAGGCACTGCCGATGAGATCCTACGCACCCTTGAGCAGTTCGGCTTTGAATGGGATGGCACGGTGCTCTACCAGAGCCAGCGCAGTGATCTCTACGCCCATCACCTGAATCTGCTGCTGCAGGCGGATCTGGCCTACCCTTGCGGTTGCTCCCGCAAAGAGATCAACCTGGCCGCCAGCCAAGGGATCGAGGGCGCGATCTACCCGGGCACCTGCAGCCGCGGGCTACCGCCCGGACGCCAGGCACGGGCTATCCGCCTGCGCACCTTCGATCAGGCCACCCGCTTCAATGATGCGGTACAAGGCCCACAATCCCAACGACTCGCACAGGAGATAGGCGATTTTGTGGTACGCCGTGCCGATGGTTTCCACGCCTACCAGCTGGCGGTGGTAGTCGATGATGCCTTGCAGGGCATCACCCGGGTGGTGCGCGGTGCCGACCTGCTGCTCTCGACACCACGCCAGATCCATCTTCAGCAACTGCTGGAATTCCCCGCTCCCACCTTTGCCCACCTGCCGCTGGTGGTCGACCGAACAGGACGCAAACTCAGCAAGCAGTCGGGAGATGCCCCGGTCGATGCGCGCAAGCCGCTGCCGGCACTACTGCTGGCGCTCGCCCATCTGGGCCAGCCAATGCCGTCGGAGCCACCGCTCGGGCTTGACGAGTTCTGGGAGTGGGCGATCTGTCACTGGTCGATGGCTGCCGTGCCTAAAAAACTCGCCGCCCTGCCACCCCAACTTTGTTAGAGAGTCTCACCATTCACCCGTTTCGGCTCATCCGACCAGCGCATCTGCGCCAGGGTGGGGCTGTAACGGCAGGAACAGTTGCGCCCCTCGCGCTTCGCCCGATAGAGCGCATCGTCGGCCTGCTTGATGAGTAGATTGAGACTTTCGGGACAATTTTCCTGGTCGAAGACCGTGATGCCGATGCTGGCAGTCACATGGATCTGCTGCTCTTCCCAGTCAATCGGATCATCCCGAATCACTCCATGCAGCCGCTCAGTGAAGTGACTCAGTTCGTCCGCGCCGGTCTCTGGCAGCAGAAAGATGAACTCTTCACCACCGAAACGGCCCAGCATGTCGCTCTTGCGGGTGATATCAAGAAACTGCCGCCCCAGCTGCCGCAGCACCGCATCGCCCCCCAGATGGCCGTGGTTATCGTTGACGAACTTAAAGTGGTCGAGGTCGAGTAGCAGCAGGGAGAAGACCTGCTGGTTGCGTCGGGCGACCTCGAAATAGCTACTCGCCAGATCGAGAAATGAGCGTCGGTTACGCACCCCGGTCAACTCATCAAAACTGGCGAGTTGCCGCATCTCCGCCTCGAGAGAGTGGACCCGAATGAACAGACCAACCAGATACCAACTGACCAGCGGCACCACCAGCGCAAGTACGATTACCGCGATCGGCAGGGCACGAGGCAAGAAATCCTGCTGAGGCACTCCGGTCACTTCCATCATCACCCAAGCCGCCGTCAGTGAGAGCAGGATCGAGACCAGGGTAATACCCAGCACCACCCAGAAGCGTCCTAGCTTTATGATCAGTTTACGCATCGCGCCCTACTTCTCCCCTGATGACGAGGCGACCTACTGCGCCATCTGCCGACTCAAAGCCCGGCGATCTCCCGCAGGCATTTAAAAAGTTTACGATAGGCTAGCGGTGGTTTCTCCGCCTCACGCTCTTTGCGTGCAGCCTGGATCAACTGCCGCAGACGCTGCCTATCAGCCCCGGGATACTCCGCAAAAAAGCTGCCGAACACCTGACTGTCACCCTCGATAAGCCGTTCGCGCCAACGCTCCAGGGCGTGAAAGCGATTCACCTCACCGCTGTGTTTGTTATCGACCTCATCCAGCACCCGCTGGATCGCATCCATTTCAGCATGCCGAAGCAGCTTGCCCAGGCGACGATAGTGACGCCGCAGCGCACCATGGGAACGAATCCGCTTCGCCTCCTCCAGAGCCGCCTGCAACTCATTGTTCAATGGCATGCGCCGCAGAATCTCCGGGCTCAAACGGGTCAACCGCTCACCCAGCTGCTGCAACGCCAGCAACTCCCGTTTGACCTGGCTCTTGCTGGGCAGCTCCTCTTCAGCCGCCGCCTCGGTCGCATCATCGTCTAAGTCGTTGATTGAATATACTCCACCACAAGCTGAGGCTGCACTCTGCCCCGAAATTCATTCACATCAAGCCGGTAGGCGAGTCGCACCTGCGACGCCAGTTCACCCATCTCCGCCTGATTGAAGGCGATGCCATCCAGCTCAGCGTCGCCCTGCTCGGTACGCAGCCGCAGCTTCAGATGACGTTCACCCACCACCCGTTGCTGCAGCACCTGAAACCGGCCATCAAACAGAGGCGCGGGAAAGCCCTGCCCCCAGGGACCAGCCTGGCGCAGCAGTTGCGCCAGCTCAAGCCCCAGCGCCTCGGCCTCGAGCTCACCATCAGAGAGCAGTTCCCCTACCAGCTCAGCAGGATCGAGCCAATTGGCGGCCTCTGCCTCAAAGGCCTGACGAAAACGTTCGAGATTCTGCTTCGGCAGACTCAGCCCGGCCGCCATGGCATGGCCGCCAAAACGTTCGATCAATCCTGCATGACGCGAGGCGATGCGCTCCAGCAGATCGCGGATGTGCAACGCTGGCACCGAACGGGCCGAGCCCTTGAGGATGCCATCCCCGCCATCGGCAAAAGCGATCACCGGACGATGATACTTCTCCTTGATACGCGAGGCCAGAATCCCCACCACTCCCTGATGCCAGTTGGGATCATAGAGGCAGAGGGCGAGCGGGATCTCACCCTGCATCTCTCGATGAAGTTGCTGCAGCAGCTGCTGCGCCTGCTCCTGCATCTGCTGCTCGATCTCACGCCGCGTACGGTTGAGCCGATCGAGCTCCACCGCCATCTGCAGGGCGGCCGAAGGATCATCGGCCAGCAGACACTCGATGCCCAGCCCCATATCCTCCAGCCGCCCCGCCGCATTCAGCCGCGGACCGATGGCATAGCCCAGATCGGAGGCCACCAGCCGCGACTGATCCCGGCCCGCCAGCCGGATCAGCGCCTCGATCCCTGGCCGGCAGCGACCGGCGCGGATACGCCGCAGGCCCTGCTCCACCAGGATGCGGTTATTCTGATCCAGTACCACCAGATCGGCCACTGTGCCAAGAACAACCAGATCGAGCCACTCCGCCATGTTCGGCACGGCCAGGCCACAGCGTTCAAACCAGCCCGCTTGGCGCAGCCGGGCACGCAACGCGACCAGCAGGTAGAAGATCACCCCAACCCCAGCGAGATTTTTGCTGGCGAAACCATCCCCTGGCTGATTAGGGTTGACGATGGCGGCGGCCGCCGGCAGCTGCTCGCCAGGCAGGTGGTGATCGGTAACCAGCACCGGGATACCCAGCTCGGCAGCCCGCGACACACCGCTGATACTGGCGATACCGTTGTCGACAGTGATGATCAGATCCGGCTGCTGCCTAGCCGCCAGTTCGACAATCTCCGGGCTCAGACCGTAGCCGAATTCAAACCGGTTGGGCACCAGATAACCGACCTTTTCGCAGCCAAACGCCTGCAGCGCCAGCAGTGCCAGGGCCGTGCTGGTAGCACCATCCGCATCATAGTCCCCGACCACCAGGATGCGCCCCTGTGCCTCCAGTACCGACTCCAACAGTGCTACTGCGGCCTCGATCCCTTTCAGGCCGGCGGCGGGCAGCAACTGCTCTAATCCAAGGCCAAGTCCCTCTGCAGTCGTCACGCCACGGGCTAGATAGACCCGTCGCAACACCGGATGCAGGGTTTCGGGCAGTTCGTCTTCACCGTTGGCAGCGGTGCGCTGGCTGATCTTCAATGGGCTCTTCCCGATATGCAAAATCGTGTATGGTCCGCCCTCTGAATTTCATCGGACGAGAGATATGGCTAAGGCCCAAAGTATAACGATGCCGCCGAACTCATGGGGGAGTTTTTGGTCAAAGCGAAGCGTCCCTCGAGAGTTTGTATTGCTGGACCCGAAGTACCTATGGAGATGATGAGCCGATTCCCCCGATGCGCCGCGATGGCTTGGCGCAATCTGCTGTTCCTTCTGTTATTGGTGATGCTGAGCCCGCCGCTGCAGGCAGAGGTCTCGGCGCACCTCTCAAGTTCCAGTGTGGCGCTGGATGAGCTGTTCACCCTCACCATCGTCATCCGGGGCCAGAATGACGCCACACCCGAGCTGTCGAAACTGCAGGAGCATTTTGAGATCCAGGGGCAGGCCCGCCAGCAGAGTGTCAGCATCATCAATGGCCAGGTCTCGCAACAGCGCCAGTTGAGGCTGACGCTGCTGCCCAAGCATCTGGGCCAGATTGAAATCCCGCCGATTCAGGTGGGTAGCGAAGCGAGCCAGCCGCTCAGCCTGGAAGTGAGCGAATCAGCGGCAGCAACCAGCGCAGAGGCCGACTCCCAAGCCTTCATCGAGCTGCAGGTCGATCACGACTCGGCTTATCCTCAGCAGGAGATCATCCTCACCGTGAGACTGCTGATGGCCGAAGGTGTGCGCGGCGAGCAGCTCTCAGTGCCTCAGGCGAACCTGAGCGACACGGTGATCCGGCAGCTTTCCAGCAACCGCTCCCACACTCGGCGTGACGGCATCGAATACCAGCTGGTGGAGCAGCGCTACTCAGTGTTTGCCTATCAACCGGGAGAGCTGAAGCTCGGCGGCGTGAAGTTTCGCGGCAGCAACGGGGGGAGCCAGTCGATCTTCAACTGGCTGCAGAATCCGCAGGCACAGGGCCTATCTGCAAGGCGTGTGTTGCGAATCGTATCTGACGATGTGGCGGTAATGATCCGCCCCATTCCGGCGACGTTCACCGGCAAGCACTGGCTGCCAGCCAAGAACCTGCAGATCGTTGAGAACGGTGCGGGCAACAACGAGTCTGTAATCTCCGGCAAACCGCTGCAGCGCCAGATCATGCTGTTTGCTGACGGCCTCACCACCGCCCAGCTACCAAATCTGGAGTTCGAGCTGCCGACGGGGTTGAAACAGTATCCCGACCGGCCACAGTCTAAGGAGACTCCCAGCCCATCGGGTATCTCGGCCAGCCGCACGCTAAGCCTGACCCTGGTCGGCAGCGAGGCGGGGGAGTATGAGCTGCCGCCCATCGAGATCCCCTGGTGGAACACCGAAACCGACCAGCAGGAGATCGCCCGTCTGCCCGGACGCAAGATCAGGGTGTTGGCGGCCTCAGGCACAATAAGCCCACCCCCCTCCACAGCGCCTCGATCACCAACACCTCAAGAAGAGGCAGAGCCCGAGAGGCCAGCTGTCGCAGCTGAAACAAACGCATCCGGATCCACTTGGCTGCTCTGGCTGCTGGCTATCGGCTGGCTAGCAACTCTGGGGGCCTGGTATCTGAGCCAGCGCCACGATCCCGCTCAGAAGCCAGTCAATGCGCCTACAGTACCTCCGACAGCGCCTCCGACTCCTGAAGAGCAGTTACTACAGCAGCTCCTGAATGCCTACCGGCAGCGTGACCGGGAGGCGGCGCGGATCGCCTGGCTGCGGTGGGGTGAGGCGCAGTGGCCGGAGCAGCCCCCCAGCAATCTCAACCGACTCAGCAAGCGCTGCAGACCTGCAGTGTCAGCGGCGATCAACGCCCTCGACCGAACCTTCTACGCTCCACAGGCGGATGATGCGTGGATGGATTATGACCCTGAACAGCTGTTGAAACCCCACAACCGGAAGGCCGCTGAGCAGAAGCAGGAAGCAGCGCTGGTGCCACTCAACCCCTGAGGAAGGTCACTCCTCCTCCCAACCCCCATAGTCAAAGGTAATCTCTTCGTCCGGCTCGATGTCGCGCAGGGCGTAGAGGTCAAAACCGTCAAACTCCGCGTTGCCCTCATCCTGATGGTTGAGGTAGCGCAGCAGGTTGCGACCACTGCGACCGACTGGCTCTTTACCCTCTTCAAACACCCAGAGCACGTAGGTACCATCGCGTTTTGCCTTGGGACCTTCATAGGTACCGATATACTCCCCCTCACTGATCGCCTGCTTGGCAAACAGGCCGACGCCGTGAATTGTTGAAGCGGCTTTATAGACCCGGGAACCGAGTTTGCTGTGTTGTTTTTTTGCCATCGGAGAGTGTTGTTCCGGTTAACGAAGCGAGGCCAGATCAACCGGAGCGTTCGATTGGGCAGGCATCACCATAGACCGCCATGATCGCCTGCAGCTCTTTCAGCACCGCAGCACGGCCATCCAGATCCAAATCGCGCACTTCTGGCAGCACCACACCAGCGGTTAATCGCTTGATATCTTCACGCACCGAACTACAGCCCTTCAGGCAGAGTTGCTCCACACTTTGATCAATCTTTGCAGCGCTCACGTTCAGCTACCATTCATCCAGTGGGCGGAGAATTATAACCAAAGCCTGTGGCATTCTGATAAATTCCCAGGAACTACAGTAGCAATCCGATCTCTAACCCGGTTGAACAGCCGGTTTCTTCGTCAAAACAAGCAGGGTAGAAAAAATGACTTGGAGCAGACGTCTCTTTTTGACCATCGCACTCATCGCTTTTCAATCTGTCAGCGCTGAATGGGGAGAGGGCTGGGATCCAGTCGATCCTCCAATCCCTACAGGCAAGGCCGACAAGGTCGAGGTAGTAGAGTTTTTCTGGTATGGCTGCCCCCACTGTTTCGATCTCGAGCCAGCGATGGAGAAATGGACGGAAAAGCTCCCCGCGAATGTGGAGTTCCGTCTGATTCCAGCACCGCTCAACCCGCGTTGGACTGTGCATTCCCAGTTTTTCTATGCAGCAGAGGCTCTTGGCGTCTTGGATCAACTGCATAAGCCACTCTTTGATGCGATGCACAAAAAACGCCGCAAGCTCTACACCAAACAGGCACTGATCGATTTTGCCGTGGAACAGGGTATCGATCGCAAGGCATTCACCGACGCCTGGAACTCCTTCGGTGTACATGTAAAGGTGCAACAGGCACGCAAGCTGGGACAGCGCTTCGCCCTGGACGGCGTACCCGCGGTGGGTATCAACGGCAAATATAAGACCAGCGGCAGCCTTGCCGGCACCTACACCAAGATGTTCAAGATCATGGATGAACTAGTTGCCAAAGAGCAGGCAACTCTCAAGCCTTGATCTGCCCCATCACCCATGAGCCCTTGGCTAAGAAGAACTCCCGATAGCGAAGGGCAAAATCACCCACCACCGACTGGGCCACGGAGGGCCTGTCGAGCAATCGGCGTTGCCAGGGTTGCAGCAAGGGCGGCACAAGCTCCCGCCATTCCGGGCGCCACTCCGCCATCAGCGCGATACGCATGAACAGCGGGGCATAGGCCACATCGATAAGCAAAAAACGCTCGCTCTGGCCAAATAGGCGCTCTGCCACAGGATCAGACAGGCGGCTAAGACTCTGCTGAAACGCCTCAAGTTTTTTCTGGTAGTCAGTTTCATCCTTGGCATGCAGAACCGATGCCTGATCCAGCAGCAGACCTGAGCCATATTCGATCCATGCTTTATGCTGCGCTCGCTCGAGGGGGCCCTCTGGCTGCATTTTCGGTGCATGAACTTGATCGAGGTAATCGATGATCACCGAAGACTCAAACAGCAGGGTTTCATCCACTTCCAGCAGCGGCACTTTGCCCAACGGGGAGAGCTGTGCAAACCAGTCAGGGGGCACTGCCAAGTCGATATGTTCCAGTGAGAAATCGACCCCCTTCTCTTTAAGCGTGATAACGACTCGCTGGGCAAAAGGGCAAAGAACAAAACTAATCAATCTCAGGACCATGGCTCCTCCCGCTACTTTGGCTCTTTTTAGCATCTATTCAGAGGTGAGTCATGGGAATCCACCAGCCGATTCGAACCATCCGCGCAGAGTCTTCCAATCCATCCAACTGTGAGCAACTGAGGATTTCATCGACACCCTCTTTTTCTTCCAGCCACCGACACGGAAGAAAGCTAAAACCCCATCACAAAAAGGTGACCTGAAGAAAATTTTCCCTTACGATCAATCCCCTACTACAGTATATTCAGGCATGTTGGAAATAGCGCTGGAGATGCTTCCAACGAGGGATCTTGCGGACCGGAGCGGGCTGGACCGACACCTCGAAGAACAACCCAAACCACCCAGGATCACTCTGTTGGTTCGCGAGCAGCAGAGAGGCAATGACGGGAAGAAAAAATCTCTAATGAATTAAGACTTCCTGACGACAAACAGTTTGTAGGCGCCCAACTCTTGAGTGGTATCATTGTCCGGCGCAGTAGATTCTTATCCCTTCGTATTGAACGAGACCACCGCAATCGGAGTGGGCAAGGTTTGGATTGGCGGGAAAGACTAGGGTGAAGGCCCTATTCCCAGAGCGAGAGATCCTGTTACGCGATGGCAAAAGCAAGCCGAGTCGGTTTCAAAATTCCGGATCAGATCAAGCCCGACACAAAACCCTTCTATGCAAATGCAAAAGAAGTAAAAGTCTGGGCTGAACGACTTCCTGTCGCCAACATCGGTGAAACATCCCGTCGTGTATTCAAGGCACTGATGGAGTTCAATCGCGCGCTCATCCCTCCCAAAGAGCGGATGATGAGTGTCGAGGCCTTCCGCGAACCAGTTCGTTACATCTGCTCCAACCTCGAAAAACACTTCATCAACGTTGGCTTTCCCCTGTCGGGCAAAGCACGGAAGATCGCCCTGCTAAGCCGTGAGCTCTGTGACGAGCTTGCCACCGCCTACAAGTGCGTGGTGGAGGACCTACTCAACTCGGCCAGCGACAAGTCAGACCAGAAGGTGCTGGGCGTTGCGATTCACAGAGCAATGATCTATCTGTCAGCGGTCCTGCATCAGTCCGCACTGGTTTACGAGCCCTACCCCTCCAGAATCTGGCGGGAGTTGCACACACTCCACCGGCTTGCCCGCCGCTACAGCCTCCATGCACTTCCGGTCAAAGACATCGTGGAGGGTGAGCCCGAAAGCTCGACCATTGAACAGATCTACCTGCGGGTACTGCTTTACGCGCTCGCTTCTCCCTACAAGCTGCGCCAGGCAGACAATCGCTATCTCTACAAGGACCTGATGGAGTGGAGTCAATACGCACGCCTCTACAATCAGGGCGAGGCGCCGCCAGAGGCCTGTTTTGTGGTTCGGCAGGATGCAGATCTGCAGCCAGCCCACCATTCGCTGATGGAGGTTTCAGCCGAACACCGCATTCTTTTGCTGGATACGCGCCAATTGATCGAGAAACTCCAGGACCATTTCGACGATGAGCACAGCAGCTTTGCCGACAGTGGACTGCTGATCGGCGCAGATCGTTACTCCAAAGGCTTACTTCAACAACTGATCAGCCTCTGGACTACCGCCCCCCAACGCGAGTTCGTCCGCACCAAACTGAATTTCGAACTACGCATCGCAGTTGGGCTCGCAGCAATCTATGGCCTGTTAAAAACAGAGGAGGCCTCCTCCAAGGCACAGAATGCTGAGCGTCTACAGGAGGATATGAACTGGATCAGCAACAAATTCGACGGCGACAGTTCACTACAGCCGCCACCGGATAGCGCCACCTCTGGCTTTACCCTGATTCCTATCGACACCCCTCGCAAAGATGTCCGGCGCAGCGGTTTTGAGGAGTTTGGCCCCAACTCGCGAGATGAACGCGAACCTGAACCGGTCGAACCAATCTGGGGGCAAGCCACCACCACCAATGCATCCATCGATACTCACATATTCCGCACCGTCAACGAGAGTGCCGGTGGTTATTGTATCGACTGGCGCGGCAGTAATCCCCCCGCCGTCAAGGTAGGGGAGCTTATCGGCATACAGTCTGCATCCAGCAGCGGCCAGTTTGGCGTGGGGCTGGTTCGCTGGATGAAAAACATCTCAGCCGACCGTCTGCAGGTTGGCCTGCAGATGATCGCGCCAAATGCCGTTGCCATCTCCGCCCAAGCAGATGGCATTCCCAATGCGCACCCCCATGAATGCCTGCTGCTGCCTGAGGTCGGAACTTCCGGTCAACCCGCCAGCTTCATCGGACCTGACTACCCCTTCAATGTCGGCAACAAACTACTGCTCGATAATGGCGGCAATCAGTACAAGATAAAGCTTACCCGTCTACTGGAGTCGACTGGTGCAATCTCCCAGTTCCAGTTTACCTACGTGGATCATGACACCGGCGACAGCCATGACCGGGAGATCAATGAAGACTCAGACTTCGAGAACATCTGGTCGGTCATATAGAATCACTCATCAAAGCCGGCCAACTTGTACCAGCGCCGCGCCTCCTCCGGATTTTTCTCCACCCCCCGGCCTTCCTTATAGAGCATGCCGAGCGTTGCCTGGGAGCCAGCTAACCCCTGCTCAGCCGCCTTCCGAAACCAGAAGACCGCCTTCTCTTCGTTCTTCTCGACGCATTCGCCCTCAAGATACATGAAGCCCAGGCCGTGCTGCGACATGCCGTGCCCAGCATCTGCCGCCGCTTTCATATTTTTGTAGGCCATCAGCTCATTCACCACCATACCTAACCCATTTTGGGCCATGATCGCCATGCGGTACTGGGCCTCTGGATTACCCTCCTCCGCCAAGGGCGACAGGAGCTTGACTGCCCGATCGAAAAACTTCGTCTCATAAGCCGCAATGCCACTGCTCAGTTCCATATCCAGACCGTTGTCGATATTACTCATCTTATTCCTCTTCTGATCATAACTATTTCGATCCACCAAGCCCGCTCTGCTACTAAGAGCGCATCGCAACTCGATTCTGGACCCAGGCACAGATCTCACCGCCAGGCAGGTATAGACCAAATTCAAACAGCGGGGAACTCCGCCCTATGCGCTCCAGCTCTTCGCCGATCTGCATTTCAATCCCAGGAGGAAAATCGAACCGCAACTCAAGATCCGCCACTCCAGGACGACGGAAATCGATCTGCAACTGTCGGGTCCAGACCGAATAGCCAGGAAAGATGCGGTTGCAGGCCAGCGCTGGAACCGGATCCGCCAGTGCCGCTATCGCTCCACCAAACATACTTCCGCCAGGATTGCAGTTATGTCGATTCAGCGGCAGCAGGATACGCGCATCCCGTCCCCCGCGTCCCAGCTCTAAAACCTTTACCCCCATGCTGTGGAACGGGGCGAAGCGCTCGAGACGCCGTTCAGGTGAATTGTGTGACCCACTCAGCAGTTTACTACGCGTCATATCTGTTTATATCACTCAACAAGGCAAATAGATCCGCCCAAATCTCATGGGTTCTTCAGGAAAGAATGATCGACGGCTGCACCAGTCTAGCAGACTGGATCTGATCATCTCCGATACTCAACCCTTGGGGCAGATGATCTCTGTTATCTACTATTAGGGAAAGAAGAGCGCTAACCGGCCAGCATCAACAAAATGATGAACGGAATCATTCCTCCCATAGCCACCCCGCAAGGAAAATGCGATGAGTCTCAAGCACCTCCCCTTTTTTACGGGTGGATCCAGAATCGCTCTGACCCTCGTTTTACTCCTGCCCCTGCTAGCACCTGCCAGCCAAAGGGATCCGGCAACGCCGGCAAACGACGAACAGCGCAGCATTTTTATTGCAGCCGAAGCCGCCCTGAAGGCCGGCCGGATGAGCCGCTACAGACAACTTAAGCAGCAACTCAAAGACTATCCACTCTACCCCTATCTCAAATACAGTGAACTGCAGCGTTCCCTGCACTTGCAATCGGCTGCCGCGGTCCAGCGCTTTCTGGCAGAATTCACCGACACCCCCCTGAGCGAACAACTGCGCAACAGATGGCTGCGTTTATTGGCAAAAAACAACAGATGGCAGCAGTATCTCGACTATTCCACCCCATCTGACGGCAACATAACGCTTCGCTGCCATCGTCTCAGGGCTCTGATCGAAACCGGCCAATCGGCACAAGCATTCCAGAAAGTAGAAGATATCTGGCTCCACGGCCGCTCCCGCCCCAAGGCTTGTAACCCGGTTTTCAAAGCCTGGCAGGAAGCTGGACTCCTGGATGAGGACTTGGCCTGGCAACGCATCGAACTAGCCATGAACGCCGGCCAGATCCGTCTGACCCGCTATCTGCGGCGATTCCTCAGCGAAGATGAGCGCCCCTGGGTGGAATTCTGGATTGAGATCCACCACAAACCTCAGCGCCTCATCAACCATCCCTATCTAAAGAAAACACACCCCTATCGCAACGCCATCCTCGCCCATGGGATCCGACGCCTCGCCCGCCACAACCCGAAGCGGGCCTTCATGCTCTGGCAGGCTGAACGCAAGCACCCCGGTTATAGCGACGAGCAGAAGCTCAGTGTTATCCGCACCCTCGCCACTCATCTGGCCAAACAGCCTGGTGATGGTCTTGAGACACTCTTCGAAACAATCAAGCCAAGTCTCAAACTCGACCCCACACTCTCCGACAAGCAGTTCCGCATTGCCCTGGAACGACACAACTGGGAGCGGGTCATCGGCACCATCCGACAGCTGCCACAGCCTGAGCAGCAGCAACAACGCTGGCGCTACTGGATGGCGCGCGCACTGATTGAAATTGGCCAGGAAAAGAAGGGCGTGAAACTGCTAAAGGATCTGGCAAAGAACCGCAGTTACTATGGCTTTCTCGCCTCCGACAGGCTCGGCAATCCACTCAACATGGAGCATGAATCGTTACAAGTGGATCAGGCTGAGCTGGCGAGACTCAGCCATCTGCCCGGCATGCAACGAGCCCGGGAGCTTAAGATACTGGGGCGTCATCTCGAGGCGCGTCGGGAGTGGAACTTTGCCCTGCGCGGGGCCAGTCGCTCACAGCTGCTGGTGGCAGCGGAGTTAGCCCGACAGTGGGAGTGGCCATCCCAGACGATCTTCACTCTGGCGAAGATCCGCCACTGGAACGATCTTGAACTGCGCTTCCCCCTCGCCTATCGCAGCCTGATCAACCAACAGGCAGAAGCACTCAATCTTGAGACCGCGTGGATCTTCGCCATCCTGCGGCAGGAGAGCGCCTTCGTCCCCGACGCACGCTCCAGCGCCGGCGCGCTGGGCCTGATGCAGTTGATGCCCTTCACTGCCAAAGCGGTTGCCAGAAGGCAGGGGCAGCGCCTGATGAACAAGCACGAGTTGTACCAGCCGGAGACCAACATTCGCCTCGGTGCCAGCTACCTCGACAGCGTATTTCGCAAGATGCAGGGGAATCCGATTCTTGCCACCGCCGCCTACAATGCAGGTCCCCACCGCGTGGCGCAATGGCTGCCCAGCCAGGAACAACCGGCGGATGTCTGGATTGAAACAGTGCCTTTCAGCGAGACTCGTGAGTATCTCAAGCGGGTGATGGCCTACACCATGATCTATTTTCACCGCCTGGGCGATACCCCGGAGCAGTTGCCAGAGATCTGGAGCCGGCCGATATCGGCCAAGACCTCAGATCAGGAGAGTTGAACGGGGTATTAGCCAGATGTGCCGGTACTCGCCACCCGGCTCTTGGTGCTTAACTTGGAACGTACCCGCGCGATCACTTTCGGATTGGTGATCACCTCATAGAACTGACGCCCTTCCGGATCCAGGTCACCGGTCACATCTCCCTCCCAAACCATCACCGGCGCCTCCCTGACCACCAACCAATGCGTCGCTCCGAGCCGGTCGAGATACCGTCCCACATGATAGTAATGGGGGTTACCTGCCTTGTCCCTGATCCGCACCCGATGCAGCGCCAGCTCTGACTTCAGCTTGAGAAATGCCGGCGAATCGAGCTCGATGCCATTCACGTTGTAACGCAGCAACTTCGGCTTGGCATCTTCCGACTGCTCGGTTAACACCTCCACCCGATGTTCCTTGTGGTGTTTCCAGTGCACACTGCGGCGCAACTCAGCAGAACAAGAGGAGAGCCGGTCGGCCTGATTGATCGCCGGGGAGATCATGATCTTGCGGCGCTCGTCATAAAGGTAGGCCGGCGCGTCGTTACTGAAGGCCATACCAAGCCCCAACTCGAGTTCTGGCAGGCCGTGCACCCGGTTCTGCGTATTCTGGGTATCCATCACTGAGAGAATTTTACGCGCCAGACCGCAGGCGTTCGCGACCGCCAGCGATTGCAGGGATGCCCCATCATAGTCGAAGATGGTGAGGATCAGCGCATCACCCTCGACAAAAACCTTCTGCGCACCAAAATCTCCCAGCAGCTTGGTAATCGGTCCGAAAAAATTCATGCTGAAGTGAGTCGCCGGATTGAGGCGATTCGCTAGCAACTGGCGAGTGATCTCGGTTGAGCCTCTGACATCCGCCTTGAGGATGACATGCGAGCGGATCTTCTGCCCCTCCGGCTCCACCTCCGCCCGCAGGGGAAATTCGTAGAGCGAACCATTATCACGGGAGAGCTTGATCTCCTCCGGCACCGTCAGCAAGCGTATCTGGCTCATCAACTGATTGGCAAAATAGGCGAGCTTGAGATCCCGGCGAAAACTGAGGAAATCCCGCAGATAACGGATCACATACTCTTGCTGACGTAGCGTAGACATACGCCGGATATGATTGGAAACCATATCAAGGGTTTTGATCGTCTCTCCCGCATCAAGGTTCGGTGAAGTGGCAGCAATCCGGCGCATCAGCCTACGACGGGGAATGGTCCCTGCCAGATAGTTATAGACCTCACGAACCGGAACCCGGCCCTCAAGCTGATGATAGACTCGCGGGGTACGGTAGGCAGCAATCGCTCGCCGAGTGATACCTGCCTTCATGAACCGCTGGAACAGCTCTGTCCCGATGCGTTGCTGAAACTCCGGCCAGTGTGGGTCGAGCCAGGGGACGATGGTCTCCTCATCAGACGGTTTATCCGAGAGAAACCAGCCACTCCTGACCGGATGAATCAACATTGTGATGTTATCCGGTGCATCCAGCCAGGAGACCGAGGGCCCAGTGTACTCCTCCTTCTGCAGCGCCCGTTCCAGCAGTCGCTGCCCATCCAGAAAACTGTTGAAGGCACCATCCTGTGAGCGGTCGTAGATCTGCAGCTTACTGTTGCCGTCGGGCCGCCGCGCTGGTACAGCCACTGACATCGCCCAGCCTGGCAGATAATCCCCAAACAGCTCGCAGAGAATGCGGTTGGTCAGAGCGAAGTAGTTCTCCTCGTCCTCATCGATACAGAGCAGCGGGTAGTGATTCATGAACTGGGATTCACAACTGAACCCCGACAGATGCAATAGCGGATTGAACAGCACTAGTTTGGGGATATCCCAAGAGACGCCTAGCACTGATTTACGCAACTTGCGCAGGTTGGTGGACTCTAGCCGCTGTACCACTTTGAAAATCCGGCGCAGCGTCCGATAGCGCACCCCAGGCTCCAGCTTAGCCAGTGCAACCAGCCTTTCATGGAGTTCCAGATTGCGGCCAGATAGCTGGGTGGCGAAACCTTCCGCATCCAGCTGCAGCTGGTTGCGGAAGTTCTCCAGGGCGCGCCCTGGCATCTCCAGCAGCATTTTCAGAAGGATCAGATGGAGTAGCTGAATGACCTCTGGCGCGGAAACCCGATCATGCACCCGCTCGACGGCGACTTCCATCAAGCCGCTGTAGATTTCCCGGAAGGCATCGAAATCTTTTGCGGTGGGCTCCACCCCCACCTCGCCCCAACCGTTGGCGGCCAAGTCCTCGTGGACCATACGCCGCACCAGTTCAGTGGCGGAACTCAGAACCTTTGGACTGAGAGCAACATCGATATGCTTGTTATCGATGCCAATCTGCAGACGGTCAAAGCGTACTGCAGGACGCGCAAACCGGTGCAGAGGTTCTAAAAAGACCTCCCTCTCCGGTTGCCAGTGAAAAAATTTGTTCAGTCGTGCTCCCATCGCCCCGAACATTCCAAACGTCTGGAGATGTTAACCCATTGCCTCGCTTTTTTCCCGAAAACATGAAGCAGTCCTCAAAAAGAGACCTTAACTTCCTGAGGTCTATAAAAAAGCCGGACACCCACTCCAGTGAAAGCAAATTCCATGGAATCAAGGACGATTATAACAAATAGCTTTGCCTCAGCCCTGCTCGGTGTGGACTATCTCGCCAGCATAGTGGCAATAAGACGATCCTCCAGCTCGATGCGAATCGCGATCTCCTCCCCCAGGAGTGACATATCTTCAGAGAGGTGATCGAAGCTCAACGCATGGTCTGAAATATCGTATTTATCGTTGAACGCCACGGCAGTCTCGGTGGCCTCGACAAAACCGGGATAGATCTCTTCAGCAACGTGCAACACCTGACTGCGCCGTTCAGTACCGTCACTGATCTTGCCAAACACCTCAAAATGACCGAACGCCGTATAGTCCACCAGAACCTGACAAAAATTCTGTAGCAACTGTTCCAGGGACTCGGTACGTGCATAGGGCTCCAGACCCGCCACCTGGCAGAACAGCACCAACATCTGGCGCCGCTCCTCCATCAGGTTGTTGATCATTCCCTGGGTGCCGGTGCGCCGCTCCGCCGTCGCCTGTTGCTGAGTGCTCATAGTCACCTCGCCTCTTCCTCTCTGCTCGTCAGCTGCCGAGCGCTGCTCAAAACAGCCCACCCGCCATTCGACCCAACAGATCCGCTGTTCAATGGGTATAAATAGTCTTCAGCATGGTGAGAACAAACCAGCCCATTCCCACGAAACCTACCGAAATACCTAGTTTTTTTGGTTGATATAGCTAACCATCATTAGCTCCCGCTTACAAGAGCAGGCAGCATAATCTAAACTCCCCCCCACAACTCCTGACAGACAGAAAAAAGCGATGAAACCGCCCAGCATAACCTCAATTATGACGATGCTCGCACTGCTCTTTGCTATCCCGGCAGCAGTTGCGAACGATGCATCCAACACCATGGCGCGCGCCATGATCACGATGATGGATGCCATGGGGAAGATCGCCAACCAGTACAACCAGAAACGCAACCCGTTCGACAATGCGTTACCCTACAACAACAGCGCCTTCCGGCCACTGAATCCTTGGCAATCCCCATACACCACTCCCTGGGGGACGGGCTATCCCGCCACCATCAACAACCTGCCGGGGGACAGAGTACCAGGGCAGTGGTCAGGCTATGCGCCACCTGCAACCCCGCTGCAGAGCCTCCCGGCAGTCAGTTATCGTTCTCCTCTGGACGGGGCCTGGAAGGGGCGCGGCGGTGAGGCACTGTTGATTCTCAATGGGTACTTCCGTATCTATGCCGATGCAGAACATCACCGGGATGGAGAGATCCGCCTCGACGACAGGCATGTCTATATGCGGGTCTCAGGCTCCGACTCGGTAAAAACCTACGAATATGCTCACCATGATGGCAACTTGGCGATGCGTAGCCAAGAGGGCAGACTCCTGCTCTACCGCCGCATGCCTATCTCCCTGCCGGACTTTCCGCAAACGACAAGCCAGGCGCCATTCCAATCCTCACCTCAAATAGCGCCTCAAATAGTCACTCAGCCGGCACTGGAGCCATCCATTCAGAGACCAGATCAACCACTAACTGAACAACAGCCTGATACTGACGAAGAGAAGGAATAGCGCAAAAATACGTTTCAGCCAGTAGGGCGACAGACGATGCGCCAAGGAAGCACCAGCAGGCGCCAGCAGCGTACTGGTCACCACGATGATTAGCACGACCGGCCAATAGACATAGCCACTGCTCCCCGCAGGGAGACCAGCAGCACCCCAACCAACCCAAACAAAGCTTAGAGTTCCTGCCAGCGCAATCGGCAGACCGCAGGCGCTTGAGGTGGCAACAGCCCGACGCACCTCAACTCCTCCACCATTCAGATAAGGGACCGTCAAGGTGCCTCCGCCGATCCCAACCAGCGCCGAGATAGCACCGATTCCCAACCCCACCCCGCTGTTCTGCCAACGACTGACCAATCCATAACGCGTCTCTAGCGGCGCCTCACGAAACATGCGGAAGGCAACAATCAGCAGGAACAGAGCAAACAGCCGACGCAGGCTCTCCCCCTCCAAACCACCCGCGATCATTCCACCCAGCCAGGCACCCAGCAGGATCCCCGGAGTCAACGCCAGAAAATATCTCCAGACAACGGCCCCACGACGATGATGGGCACGCACTGCGGCTATCGAGGTAAACACAATCGTCGCCAGCGAGGTGCCCACGGCCATATGCACTGAAAGGCCCTCCTCCACCCCTAACAGAGGCAGACTCCAGATCAGCACAGGCACAATCACCAGCCCGCCACCCACGCCAAACAGTCCGGCCACGATACCGACCACAGCCCCCAGAAAGAGCAACAGCAGAATGCTATCGACAGAGAACAATGTGATAAAACTCGACATAACCTTCCCTATTACCTATTGTCTCGGCGCGGCGCTAAGGTCACTATTCCCGCATCTTGGATTGGGCCACATTATTGCAGTTTTAGAGTGAGGTTCGGATGACCAGCAAAAGAGTCTGTATTCTCGGTGGAAGCGGATTTGTAGGGCAACATCTGGTTGCCCGACTCGGCAACAAAGGCATCAGCAGTCGGGTCATCACCCGCCATCCGCAGCGCCACCGCCAGCTAAAAGTGATCCCAGGCACCGAACTGGTCAAAAGCAACATTTTCGATAGGGCCGCACTCAGCCGTCAATTCCAGGGCTGCGACGCCGTCATCAACCTGATCGGCACTCTCAACGAGACTACTGGCCAGAGTTTCCACCGCCTGCACGTGGAGCTGGTGGATGTGGTGGTCGAGGCCTGTCGCAGCGCGGGCATCAAACGCCTGTTGCACATGAGCGCGCTGAACGCCAGCGAGGCCAATGGTTCCAGCCACTACCTACGCACCAAAGGTGAGGGCGAAAGCTGGGCGCACACCCGCGGCGGCGGCTTCGCCGCAGTCACCAGCTTCCGACCCTCGGTGATCTTCGGCCCCGGCGACAGCTTCTTCAACCGTTTCGCCGGCCTGCTGGAACGCGCCCCGCTGCTGTTTCCGCTGGCCTGCGCCGAGAGCCGCTTCGCCCCAGTCTATGTGGGTGATGTGGTAGAGGCATTCAGCCAAGCGCTGGACGACAGCCGCACCTTCGGCCACCACTATGACCTGTGCGGCCCGCGCAGTTTCAGCCTGGGGGAACTGGTGAGCTACACCGCCCAGACCATCGGCAAACAGCGCATCCTGATGGAGCTGGGCGACAGCGCAGCCCGCCTACAGGCCAGGGTGATGGAAAAGCTGCCCGGCAAGCCCTTTACCATGGACAACTACCTGTCGCTGCAGAGCGACAGCGTCTGCGACGAAAACGGTCTCGAGCAGCTTGGCATCAAGCCCATCGATATCGAAGCCGTGGTGCCACTCTACCTCGCCCACCAACGCCAAAGGGACCGCCTCTACCAATTTCGCCAGCCCCGGGGATGAGCGCCGCTGATCAGGCCCTGGAGATCCTCCGCGAGACCTTCGGCTACCAGCAGTTCCGCGGCCAGCAGGCCGAGATCATCCAGCAGTTGAGCGAAGGCGGCGACGCGCTGGTGATTATGCCCACCGGCGGCGGCAAATCCCTCTGCTACCAGATCCCCTCACTGCTCCGCGACGGCGTCGGCATCATCGTCTCACCGCTGATTGCGCTGATGCAGGATCAGGTGGCGGCGCTCAACGAGCTCGGCATCCAGGCTGCCTTCCTCAACTCGACCCTGGAGCCACAGGCCGCCGCCCAAATCGAGACCGAGCTGCGCTCAGGCACTCTCGACCTGCTCTACCTGGCGCCAGAGCGCTTGCTGCAGCCCCGCACCCTGAAGCTGCTCGCACAGAGTCCGATCGCCCTGTTCGCCATCGACGAGGCCCACTGCGTCTCCCAGTGGGGTCACGACTTCCGCCCTGAATATATCCAGCTCTCGCTACTGCAGGAGCGTTTCCCACAGATCCCGCGCATCGCCCTCACCGCCACCGCCGACGAAACCACCCGCCGAGAGATCGCCACACGACTCGGCCTCGAGCAGGCACCACAGTTTGTCAGCGGCTTCGACCGTCCCAACATCCGCTACCATATCGGCCAACATGAGCGTCAACGCGACGCCCTCTGGCAGTTTCTGCAGCGTGAACACCCCAGCGATGCAGGCATCGTCTACTGCTTGTCACGCAAGAAGGTCGAATCGGTCAGCGAATGGCTCAGTAACAAGGGGCGCAGCGCCTTGCCCTATCACGCTGGACTGCCGCACCAGCTGCGAGAACAGCATCAGGCGCGCTTTCTCAAGGAAGAAGGGGTGATCATCGTCGCCACCATCGCCTTCGGCATGGGCATCGACAAGCCCGACGTGCGCTTCGTCGCCCATCTCGACCTGCCCAAGAGCATCGAGGCCTACTATCAGGAGACAGGTCGCGCCGGTCGCGATGGTGAGTCCGCCAACGCCTGGATGAGCTACGGCTTGCAGAACGTCATCACCCTACGACAGATGATCGAACAGTCCGACGCCCCGGAGGCTCAACAGACAGTGGAGCGGCGCAAGCTCGATGCAATGCTCGGCCTGTGCGAGATTACCAGCTGCCGCCGTCAGGCACTGATCGCCTACTTCGACGACCAACTGGATGCCGCCTGCGGCAACTGTGACAACTGCCTACTACCGCCCGAGACTTGGGACGCCAGCGAGGCGGCGCAGAAGGCCCTCTCCGCTGTCTACCGCACCGGCCAGCGCTTCGGCGTCAACTACCTGATCGACGTGCTGCATGGCGCCGACAGCGAACGCATCCGCAACTTCGGTCACCAGCAGCTCTCAGTCTACGGCATCGGCAAGGAGTTCAGCGGTCCAGAATGGCGTTCAATCTTCAGACAGCTAGTGGTACGCGGCCTGCTGGCGGTCGACATCCAAGGTTACGGCGGCCTGCGCCTCACCGAGCAGGCCCGACCAGTGCTGCGCGGCGAGACCCGGCTCGATCTGCGCCGCGAACGAAAGCCCGAGAAGATCAAAAAGAAAAAGGTGCAGCGGCGCTTCAGTGACCCAGCCGACCTAGAGCTGTGGGAGGATCTACGCACCCTACGCAAGGAGCTGGCCGAGGAGCAGGGGGTACCGCCCTACGTGATCTTCCACGACGCCACCCTGGCAGAGATGGTGATCTGGCGCCCGGAGACCCCCGCCGCGCTGCTCAACATCGACGGCGTCGGCCAAGCCAAACTGGAACACTATGGGGAGGAGTTCCTCGAGCTGATCCGCCAGGCCGAACCGGCGGCTCCCGAGACCCATCATTGAACATCAGATGATCGGCCGAAGGGGTTGGCGTCAAAGCGCCCCAATCACATTGCTATTCCCACCACTCTCTATGCGGTTTGACTCCGATCCCTGGGGTTACAAGAAGCCCATCCGTCGCTTTGGCATGGACCGTTCCAGGTAGGCCTGCAGCTCATCGTACTGGCCGCTGCTATTGGCGTATTCAACGTAGCTTTTAGCGGTTTCCAGCCACTCACGGGTAGAGGGTTTGACCTGCTTCAGAGCAATCTGCAAGTCGTTCATGGTCAGCTGCCGCTCTTCACCTGTCTCCATGATCTCTTCCAGCACCCGTTCGATGGCCCGGTCGATCAGACCGGCGATGTCAGCGCCGGAAAAGTGCGGAGTGGCCTGCGCCAGCTCATCCACGTCAATCGACTCGACCGGCAGTCCCTCTAGTTTGATACGGAAAATCGCCGCCCGGGCTCTGGTGTCGGGTGGTGGAACGAAGATCACCCGGTCGAAACGCCCCGGGCGCTTGAAGGCGTTGTCCACATCCCAGACCGCGTTAGTGGCCGCTAGCACCAGGATATTGTCGTTGTCCGAGGCCAGTCCATCGAGTTCGGAGAGAAACTTGTTGACCGTGGTGCTGATAGTGCTGTGGCGCGACAGGGTGCGGTTGCGCCCCAGCGCATCGATCTCATCGAAGAAGATCACCGCCGGACGGCTAGCCCGGGCGGCCTGAAACAGAGCGGCGATATTCTTTTCGCTGTTGCCCATCCACATATCGAGGATATCGTCGATCTCGACATTGAAGAAGTGGGCACCGCACTCCCGGGCGATAGCGCGGGCAAAGAAGGTCTTGCCGCAACCCGGCGGGCCGTAGAGCATGATGCCGCCGCCAGCGCGCTTGCCAAACTTGCGGAACAGCTCGGGATTCTTGAACGGCTGGATGATCTTCATCCGCGCCTCACGCTTCAGCTCATCCATGCCGCCGATATCATCAAAGCCGATCGGGTTCGACGCCGGGGCAATCGGGGTGAACAGTAGTGCCTCATCCCCCTCCTGATTGACTGGAATTCGTTCTTTTTCACTCATCAGCATCTACCTAACCAAAGAGGTCGGAGTGAAGCCGCCCCGACCACATCACTATTCCCACCGCACTCTATGCGGTTTGACTCCGCCCCCTGGCGTACTACTCGGGTGACATCATTTGAAATAACTCAAATACCATTTGTTGAGGACGACCGACTGCAACACCACGACCAGTGCCCCGCCCCCCAGCGCGACCGCAGGATGCTTGCCAGCCAACGACAGGATGACACCTCCCAGCAGTAGATGGATGAGAAAGGGAAACAAAAAACTCCACAGATGCCTCATGCGATGATAGATCAGCATGATCAGCGGCCCAAACAGGGCATTACGAAACTCCACGGGTAACCCGCCCCGTTCTGCGATACCCGCAATGAGTGCGCCGATCACGATAAGCAGTGTCCAGCCATTGGCGTGGTCGCGCCAAAACTCATCCGCCTTATGCCGCAGCGATCCCTGCTGGTAGTGGAAATGGACTCGGCGCGCCAGTCTGGCGAAAAATTTGCCGATGATCTGCAACGAGCGACCCGCCGCCAGCAGATAGCCGGTCACCAGAGAGAGAATGATCAGGGCAACCCCATCCTTGTTCCCCCCGTAAGAGAGAAACAGGCCGGCAACCAGCGGGGCGATGAGCAGGGCGAGCAACAGCGTCGATCCACGCCGGCGCGCCGTCAGGGTTCGGTGCGCTTTCTGCACATACGGGTCGGTGGGATGCTGGCGCAATACCCGCTCCAGCAACATCTGCTTGCGGGGAAGCGCGGATGTACGGTCGGCGCTGATCAGCAACAGGTTGCAGTTTTCGGGATCGATCGCCAGCGCCTCGTCCAGATGCCGCCGTGATTCACTGCCACGATTCTGGAAATAGCGTACCTCCGCCAGACAGCCGATATAGTCGGCGTCATCCGGCTCCAGGGCCAGTGCCGCCTGGATGCTCTTTTCCGCCGAATGGACCGCCCGCCGATGCAGATGGGCGATGGCCTTCAGATAGTGGGCGAAGGCGTGATCAGGCGCCTTGTCCAGGGCAATATCAAGCTGCTCCAGCGCCTTCAGCGGCAGGGAGCTGCCAATATAGGCGCAGGCGAGCGCGGCACGGATCCTGGCGCTGTCATATCCCTTGCCGATGGCTTGTTCGCCATAGTGGATCGCCTGACGGTTGTCATCTTTTTGCAGCAGCGCCTGCATCACCAGCAGATGGGCGTATTCCTGACCGGTAGAGCCCCCGGTAGCGAGCAGGGGCAGCAACAGCTCCAGCGCTGCATCCAGGCGACCGGCCTCAATGAGCAGCTCCGCCCGCTTCATTGCTCGATCATCACTCATCGCCGCAATGTAGAGTTGAGGTGATCGATTGTCAAAATCGGGTAATATCCTCGGTTCGAGGTCAAGGGGTCGGAGATCAGGGGCACCATGGACTCGGCCATACACCGACCTCAAATTGATGATTCGCTGTATCTATGCCGGCTTTTCGATATGGGAAACCTACCGTTCCAGGCCGAGAACAGTCATTACCAAACAGCATCAACTCTTGATCCCCACCCCACGCCGCAACAACTCCAGCGAGAAGGCGGCCAGCACCACAATAAACAGCAGGATGATCGCCAACGCCGTGCCGATCTGAATATCTGAGGTGCCCAGCAGGCCGTAGCGAAAGGCGTTGACCATGTAGAGCACCGGATTGGCCAGCGAAAGATCACGCCAGAACTCAGGCAGCAGCGCCACCGAGTAGAAGACCCCACCGAGATAGGTGAGCGGGGTCAGCACAAAGGTCGGCACGATCGAGATATCGTCAAAGCTGTTGGCGAACACCGCATTGATAAAGCCCGCCAAGGCAAACAGCAGCGCGGTCAACAGAACCACCAGCAGGGTCAACCCATAGCTGTGGATCTGCAGATCGCTGAAGAACAGCGACACCAGGGTCACCACCACCCCCACCACTAGCCCCCGCGCCACCCCGCCACTGACATAACCCGCCAGCACCACCCAATGGGGCACAGGCGCGATCATCAGCTCATCGACGTAACGCTGATACTTTGCGCTGTAGAAGGAGGAGACCACATTCGAGTAGGAGTTCTGGATCACCGTCATCAGGATCAGCCCGGGCACGATGAAGTCGATATAGCGGAAGCCATCCATCTCGCCGATGCGCGCGCCGATCAGGGTGCCGAAGATGACAAAGTAGAGGCTGGTAGTGATCGCCGGCGGCAGCACTGTCTGCACCCAGATGCGGCTGAAGCGCAGTACCTCCTTGACCAGGATGGTCCAGTAGGCGGTGCGATAGCGTTGCCAACGATTCATGAGCCCACCCCGTTTGCCCGGTCCTGATTCACCATATCGATAAAGAGTTGTTCCAGCCGGTTCTGCTTGTTACGCATGCTGGTCACCTCGATACCGTGGCGCGACAGCGCCTCGAACAGGCCGTTGATGGTCTGTTCGCGGCTCACCTCCACCTCCAGGGTGCACTCGTCCAGGTGACGCAACACAAAGCCGCCCAGCTCCGGCAGCTGCGCCAGCTTGTCACGCAGATTGAGCACAAAGGTCTCGGTGCGCAGCTCGCGCAGCAACTGATCGACGCTGGAGCGCTCGACGATGCGACCCTGGTTGATGATGGCAACATTGCGGCAAAGCTGCTCCGCCTCCTCCAGATAGTGGGTGGTGAGAATGATGGTGGTGCCCTGACTGTTGATCTCCTGCAGGAACGCCCACATCGAACGGCGGATCTCGATATCGACCCCGGCGGTGGGCTCATCCAGGATCAGCAGCCGGGGCTGGTGGATCAGGGCACGGGCAATCATCAGGCGGCGCTTCATGCCGCCGGAGAGCTCGCGCGCCTGACTGGTTCGTTTCTCCCACAGATCGAGCTGTTTCAGATAGCGCTCGGCACGACGGAACGCCTCGCGCCGAGGCACCCCGTAGTAACCCGCCTGATTGACCAGGATCTCCACCGCCGGCTCCCAGACATTGAAGTTGAACTCCTGAGGCACCAGGCCGATGCACTGCTTGGCCGCCTCCGGATCCCTATCAAGATCGTGGCCGAACACTGCCACCCGCCCGCGGCTCTTGTTCACCAGCGAGGCGATGATACCGATGGCGGTGGACTTACCCGCCCCGTTAGGGCCAAGCAGGGCGAAAAAGTCCCCCCGTTCCACCTCCAGATCGACACCCTTGAGGGCCTCGAAGCCGTTGCGATAAGTCTTATGGAGTTGCTGGATAGAGAGTGCGGTCATGGATCGTGGGTGTAGGGCGCGGTTACAACAAAGCGCCATTCTAGCGCCAAAACAGCCGAGAAAAACTGGTGATCTGAGATGATTTACCTCGCCGCATCCCACTCACCCCAATCCAACGCGGCAGAGGCCAACTTGACTTGACCGACCGGTCCACTAGAATCAATCGCCATGAACGCCGATCGCGACACCCGCCGACTGATCCTGAAGAGCGCCCGGGATTTGATCTACTCCCGCAGCTACTCCGAGGTGGGAGTGGCGGCGATCTGCGAGCGCGCCGGGATCAAAAAGGGCAGCTTCTACCACTTCTTCCCCTCCAAACGCGACCTGACCCTGGCGGTGATCGACGAGTTCTTCGTTGAACTCAAACAGCAGATCTTCGAACAGGCCTTTGCCACCGATCTGCCACCACTACAGCGCCTGCTGCGGCTGGTGGAGCTTGGTTATCTGTTCCAGAAAGAGATCGCCCAGACTCTCGGCCAGACCCTAGGCTGCCCGTTCGGCAACCTAGCCGCAGAGATGAGCACCCAGGATGAGCCTATCCGGCAGAAGGTCGAGCGGGTCTTCGAGATGATGGAGGGGCGTCTGGCAGAGACCCTGCAGGCGGCCGAGGCACACGGGGATATCAAAGATGTCGATATACCCGCCACCGCCCAGGCGATGCTCGCCTACATCGAGGGCATCATGCTGATGGCGAAGACCCGCAACGATCCCCAAGTGATCCGCCAGCTCGGCCCGGCGATGGCCGAGATCCGTATCCGCAAAACGGTTTAACCCCCCATAACAGAGGAGAGATGACCCAGCACCGCTTTGGCTCGACACTTGACCGACCGGTCTACTATGAGCGAAGAAATTGACCCTATCGCAAGCCAACCAAAGCCTCGAAGTCCAAAATCAATCAGGAGCAACACAATGAACAACTTGAACCCCCTACCCTTGGATGAGAATGGCGACCTCAACGCCTGGTTCGACCAGCGTTTTGAGGAGAAGATGGCGCAGCGTGAGGCGGCCCACACTCCGTCGATGACCATCATCGCCACCAAGGGCACCCTCGACATGGCCTACCCCCCCTTCATCCTCGCCTCCAGCGCCGCCGCCCTCGGCTGGGATGTCGCGATTTTCTTCACCTTCTACGGCCTATCGCTGTTGAAACGCGACCTTGACCTGCAGGTTACCCCGCTCGGCAATCCGGCGATGCCGATGATCATGCCCAAGGGCTCGGGCTGGCTCTCTGGCAGGCAGATCCAGCTGCCCACCAGCGTGATGGCCAACCTGCCCGGCTTTCAGCGGATGGCGAGCCAGATGATGAAAAAGGGGATGGCACAGAAGGGGGTCGCCTCCATTGAAGAGCTGCGCGAACTCAGTATCGAGGCGGAGGTGAAGATGATCGCCTGCCAGATGACTGTCGAGCTGTTCGACTGGCAGCGCACCGATTTTGTCGACGAGATCGACGACTGGGTGGGGGCCGCCGGCTTCCTGCCCATTGCACAGAAGGCTGACGTCAATCTGTTTGTTTAATCCCCTTTAAATCCACGCAAGGCGTCCAACACCATGTCACTCATCATCCCCCCGAACAGAACGATGGCATCGTCGCCGAGGTCTATAACGAGATCCAGCAGATGCACGATGTCAGCCAGGAGCAGATCGAGACGATGAAGCAAGGCCCGGCCCAGGCACCTCTGGATGCAAAGGAGCCGACGCTGCTGCAGTGTGTACTAAAGGCAGTCGGCGACTCCAATTCAATCGCCGCAGAGGATATCAAACAGCTGAAGACAGCCGGCTGCAGCGAGTGGGAGATCTTCGATGCGCTCGCCCACGGCTCACGCCAGGTGAGCCAGCGACATCATGTTGAATGCGTTCTGGGTGGAGGCGGATCTGCATTAGCTCTCTCCGCCTGCGGCACGAACCAGTCCACCCGGGATCTTCGCGCCGCGAGCGGCACTTCCTACCGCAGACGCTGGCCGACCTCCTGCCACAACACCTCATAGGCCTTGGCAGCGGGGGATCGGTGGGCAAACTCGGCCACCGGCATGCGGTAGATGCCCATGCGCTCCACATCCGAGGCGTAGGGGATGACGCTCTTCAGCAGCTCGCCATGGGCGTCGGGCAGGCTCTGCATCACATCCAGGTGCATGCGTTTGCGTCGGTCGACCATGGAGAAGAAGGGCATCAGTTCAAACCCGGCGATGCGGTGCCCCTCGAGGAAGTCGAGCAGCTGTTTGAAGGTGCGCAGGGAGAGTGTGGTGGGGATCAGCGGCAGCAGCAGGCCATCGGCAGCACGGAAGATGTTCTCCGACACCAGCGAGATACTCGGCGGGCAGTCCAGAAAGATGTAGTCATACTCCTCCGAGAGCGGTCTCAACAACCGCAACAACTGCTTGGTCGGCTTCTTCGCCTCCTCCAGCTTGAGGTCCATGTTGCGGTAGGAGAAGTCTGCCGGCAGCAAGTCGAGGTTTTCAAAATCAGTCCCCTTGACCACCCGGTCCAGCTCGACCCGCCCATTCAGCAGCCCCTTGCCGCCACCCTTAACCTTCGGTTTGATACGAAAGTAGAAGGTAGCGGCAGCCTGGGGATCGAGGTCCCAAATCAGAGTACGGTAGCCTGCCCGGGCGCAGAGATAGGCGAGATTGACCGCGGTGGCAGTCTTACCGACGCCGCCCTTGATGTTGTATACACCGATAATCTTCATCCCATCACCCCTTCAACAACTGCGCAAAGGCGCTCTGGTTAGCCTGGCTGGAGAAGTCGGCAAACAGCGCGGCAAACTGCTCCCGCTGCGACTGCTGGCGCTGTAGTAGATCCCCCACCAGGATCCCCATCGCCATCAGGGTGGTGGCGGAGGCACCCTCCTGCAGCATCTGCTGACCCATCTGCTCCAGACTCTCTGCCTGCACCTGCAGATCCTGAAAATCCCCCAGGTTGTCGAGCAATATCTTCAGCGCCTTGATCAGATGTTTGATCTCTGCATTTGGGTAGAGGCTGCGGAAAAACTCCATCAGATAGCGCAGCTTCTTGCACTGCTTGCGCAAATCGTGCAGCGCTTCCGGCTCAGACTGCTCGGTGATCGCAAGGCCATCTTTGAGCACCCGACGATAGATCTTGCGGATGCGCTGATTCGCCACTTCGGGAATCGGCTGGCTTGCCATTGGCCCCTGCAACGACGCCGCCAGGGGCATCTCCAACCAGGCCCGCCAATCTTTCAGTAGCGTGCGGAAGTGTGGCGAGTTGAGCTTACGCACCATCGCCTTTTGCGCCTGCTTCTGGCGTTCGAGCAAGTAGCTGTGAAAGGGGTCAAGATCGTTACGCAGCAGCGCTGGCAGGCTCTGCCGGTAGCCGGAAAACTTCAGCAGATAGACATCCAGGTCGCGGGTCTCACCGGTGATCTGACCAACCCAGGCGAAACCATTTTTGAACGGCTCCAGCACCTCTGGATCGAACACCCCCTTGATCTGGCTCAACGCAGAGCGGGTGCGCCGCACCGCCACCCGTAGGTCGTGCAGAAACTCTGAGTCGATATCGGCGCGGGTGCCGTCGACGTTGGCTTCGATAGTGTCGAGCAGACCCAGCAGAATCTGTCGGGTGGCGCTGTCGGCCTCCTGGGCTGGATCCAGCTGGTAGTTGAGCTTCGAGGAGTAGTCCATTGGCCGTCGGCCAATACCCTCAAGGGCGGGCAAAAAACGGCTCAACGGTGAAGTCTTTAGCCCCAGTTCGGAAAGCAGATTCTCTACCCGGCTCAGATATTTATCGTAGCCCCTGACCGGCGAGAGCATCACGCTGTGCCCCAGATCACCCTCCTGTCTGGGTTGGACGGAATGAAACCGCTCACTGACCAAAGCAAGACGCAACACCGTCTTCTCTTCGCGGTTAAGTAACCGCAAGTGTTGCATCTCACGCTCCACCTTGACGATCGGTAGCAATGCCCGCATCGCCAGGGCACGCCGGAGTGGCTCGAACGCCTCGTCCGCAGGCAAGTCTGCGGCGAATACCGGGGCGCCGGCGACCTCCACACCACCGCTAATATCGTCGTTGTTGCGATCAAAGCACCAGAGGCGTTTGCATGCACCATCGTCCTGCAACAACAGCTCGCTATCCACCTGCCAGATGCGCCAGTCGAAACTCTCCAGATACTCCAGGCTCTGTTGGCGCCTGCCCACATCGAAAAAGCGAAACGACCGCTCCAGCTCTCTCCTTAGCATCTCCAGGTCCATCTCTTGGGGAAGTGCATACTGGATAGGGTGGCCGACCATCAACCTGCTCCTGAAATTGGCATCGGGCCAGGTTACAGAGCTGCTGACCACGAGGCAACAGATAGGGGAGAGATCGAGAGTTTCATAGGGCCAGGTAGAGCAGATTATGCTCGAAAGTGGCGGCGAATCCTGCTCGGCGGAGGCGCTGGCCAAACGGATTATGCGGCTGAAAAACGGGATCGACCGTATCTGCCTGGCAAAAATGCTTCGACCGTCGCAATATCACCAGGAGGGCCGTCAAATCAACTGACGACCCTCCAATGCCCGGCCTATGCTGGCGGGGATTAAACGTTGCTGTGCAGTTCCGCTGCCTGCAAGGTATTCTCCAGCAGGGTGGCGATGGTCATCGGGCCGACACCGCCGGGAACTGGCGTGATCCAGGCAGCTTTAGCCTTACAGGCCTCAAAGTCCACGTCGCCGCAGAGTTTGCCGCTCTCCAGCCGGTTGATGCCGACATCGATCACGATGGCGCCCGGCTTGATCCAATCCCCCTGAACAAAGTTGGCGCGACCAACGCCGGCGACCACAATATCGGCGTTGCGGCACTTTCCTTCCAGGTCTTTCGTCTTGCTGTGGCAGACGGTGATGGTACAGCGTGCTGCCAGCAGCTCTAGCGCCATCGGCCGGCCGACGATGTTGGACTGGCCGATAATCACCGCGTCCTTGCCCACCAGATCGACACCGGTGCGCGCCAACATGGTCATCACCCCCTTTGGGGTGCAGGGGCGCAGGATCGGCATGCGCAGACTCAGGCGGCCGACATTGTAGGGATGGAAACCATCCACGTCCTTGGTCGGCAGGATGCGTTCGATGACCGCTTCTTCATCGATCTGCTCGGGCAGCGGCAGCTGTACCAGAATGCCATCGATGGCCTCTTTTGCGTTGAGGCTGTCGATCAGGTTGAGCAGCTCTCCCTGGCTGGTGTCACCAGCGAGCTCGTGTAGTTCAGAGTAGAAGCCCACCTCTTCGCAGGAGCGGCGTTTGCTGCGCACGTAGACCTGGGAGGCGGGGTTTTCCCCCACCAGTACGACCGCGAGGCCTGGGCGCCGCAATCCCTGAGCAAGACGGGTCTCAACCTTGCTCTTGATCTCCTGTTTGATCTCGCTCGAGATGACCTTGCCGTCGAGGATCTGTGCACTCATTGATTCTGTATCCACAACTAAGGGTTGAAGGGAGCGGCAATGATAGCGTGATGGTCGAAGGCTGTCAGCGTCAGTAAAAACAGATTGGGATGAGAAAAGGCCGCTAGATGGCTGCTTTGCATGGCTGGGGAGATCGATTGCGATCTCCCCCTCAGACCCGGCTATTTGGAAGCCAGGGAATCGCTCTGTGGCGTTTCGGGCAGCGCCGGCGGTGAATAGAACGGATAGGAAGGATAACCGTAGTAGGGATGGCCATAATAGTAGGGCGAATAACCGTAGTACCAGGGATCATAATAGCCGTGGCCCCATCCGCTTCCGTGAAAACCAAAGGAGAAGCTGAAGCCTCCCCAACCATCACCATCCCACCAACTACCGGGGCCCCAACCCCACCATGCCTCAGCTGAGGTTGCCGGCACTGCGGTCAACGCGGCCACTGCGGCAGCGGTCAAGAGTCTGCGTGTCGCTTTCATACTGCACCTCCTGCGACGGTTTGCGGCTTTTATCTTTCACCTTCAATGTAGGCCGAAACGCCGGTGCCAATATTGCTACAGGTCAATCATATTAGTAATTTCTTATAAACTTTTTCGGCGTCTCCCTGCGCCAATAAAGTGAGATTATTCCGATGGCCACCAGCTCTGAGTAGATGGAAGGCAAAACAAAACAGGCCGGAACCGCTAGCGGCCCGGCCTGTTCAGACAGTGTCTTTTGAACTCCCGTCCGTTGTTATCAAACAGCCTCAGCAGGCGGCGCCAGCGGATCGGCACCCAAGGTGCCCACCAGACTGTTAAGGTAATCCTCTTCCTGCACTGCCAGCAATCGCTCTCGGGCGACCTCGAGCCGCTGCTCGATAGCCAGCCGTTCCGCTTCGTCGGCATAGCCAGGCTTGTCGAGGAACTCCTCCAGGTAGCTCACATTACGTTGCCACAATACGCTCTCGCGGGCCTGCTTCTCCTTCAGACGGCCCCGATACCAGTCGGACGCCAACAGGTAGTCGCGACTGAACATCTGGCGGATCGCCGGATCATGGGCGCTTTTCCCCTGGTATTCACCGGTCGCCATGATGTAGAGCAGCGCCTTCAACGGCGGGCAGGCCTCTTCAATGCTGCCATCATCCAGATACTGCCGGGCAACCCGTTGCTGCGCCTCGACGATGTTGTTGACACCATCGACAAACACCGCCATGCCCTGGCTCTCCGGCTTCAGGATTGCCTCGGTGAAGACCGCATTGGGATTGTCAAAGATCTTGCCAAGGAAACCATGCACAAAGCGGTCGGTGATGCGGTAACCGAGACGGCTTGCCAGCACCCGCTCGCCTTCGTAATCAAAATCCTCCAGCGGCTCGAGATAGCCCTTCTCGATCAGAAACTGCGGATCCCGCTCCTCCTCGGAGAGCCTCGCCCAGACCTCCGGGATCAGCAGGCTGATATCGTGATCCACCCGCACATCGGGGCCGATGTAGCCTGCCGAGCTGGAGAAGCCCGCATAGCCGGTGAGGATGAAAGAGACCAACGCATTGTTGAGGTCTGCGGTAGCGCGCAGCGCATTGAACGGCCCCTTGGTGAGTGCCCCTTCGCTACCTGCCCCGGTGGTGGAGGGCGACTTGCCAGTGAGGCTGCAGATGAAGTCCATGAAGAGTTCGGGCAGCTCCTGGTAGTGGATCGGATTGTAGACCGCCAGCGCGCGGATGCCCGGCTCCGGCGGATTGTTGCGCCGCCCGCAAAGCACCGCATCCACCGGATGGCAGAGCGGCTTGTCGAGCGGTAGTTTGCGATGAAAGCGGGCGCCGATCTCCGCCACATAGGACTGTAGCGGATTCGACAGATCAGGTCGGGTCTGCAGATAGCGCGGATTTTTACTCGGCTTGCCATCCACCAGACGCGGATGGGCGGAGGAGACTACATAGCCCGCGCCGTCATCACTGGCCGACTGCAGCAGTTTGCGCATCGGGTCGGTGAAGTTGCACAGCGTCAGCACATTGTCGACCACCGCGGCAAGCGATTCGCCAGTAAGCGGCTCGTAGTTAGCAAGAAAGTTATCCGGCTGTGTCATGTCCAGCTCGGTCTGCTTGTCGAAGCCGGGGTGGATCGCATCGTCCGGCCGCTGGAACAGGCGATACTCGCAGTTCTTCACCAGTTTGACGCTGCGCTTGGTGTTGATCGTCTCCGGACACCCCTCCAGCGCTGCCGCGGAGACCACCACTGAGGCGCTGATGTCGTCCTCCATCTGCACCTTGTCGGCGGCGATGAAATCCTGGCGCACCTTGAACAGACGCCACTTGTCGCCCTCGTCAAAACCGACCCGCAAATAGGAGCCGATGATCTGGCGATCGAACATCTTGACCTCGTGACCCGCAGCACCGTCGATCTCATCCACGGTGATATTACGGCGCCAGTTACTGCCCCATGAGTTGAGGTAGAAGCGCTTGATCATAAATACCAGCGCGAGGATGCGCGGCGGAATCAACGACAACCACTCGTTGTATTCGTCGGTATAGCTGGGCGATGGGGTCAGCAGCTTGATTACCGAACCCAGACTGCGCTCGGGATTGAGCGGCTTGCGGCTGGGATTCCGATCTTCATGTTCAAAGCCAGGTTTGAAGCGCTGTGAGTAGTCGCGTGAAAAGATCACCTCTACCCGGTCAAGGTCCGCCTGCAGATCGTCCACGAACAGCGGCCCGGAGATTACCGCGTCATCCAGGGACTTGGAGATCTCCGACTTGCCGCCACCGGAGACGGTGCTCGGTTTGTGGCAGAAGGTACCTTCCGGGTCGGTGCCGATGAGACGCCAGGAGGGGGCATCCGGATGCTTCGACATCTCCACTTTGTAGCCGTTGGGCTGGATATAGATCTTGCCCGGCTGGAGTCGAATGCGCTGCGGCTTGCCGTCACAGTCCCAGGTGATGCTCTGCTCCTGCAGATCCATGCGCAGATCCTGGGGCACATAGATCACTTCGGGGAAACGTTTGTCGATGGCGTGACCTTCAGGCTGCACCTCCATGATCTCGCCAAAGCTTTCGATCACCTCTGTGAGGCTGTAGCCCGGCTCGCGGGTGTGCGAGTCAACACCATATTCGAGGCCGTGGTTGCGCCGCGGAAAGGCCAACGCGCCGCCGGCGTGCTCCTCCTCCGCCAGACCGAACAGGTTGGCGGAGTAGCCGATCTGGGTCTTAACCTCTTTTTTGCAGTAACCGTAGTAGTTGTCGGCGAGGATGGTGACGATCACACCGCTGCGGTCCCGTGCGGTGATCTTGAACGCCTGGCCATCGTTATAGAGTTCATCCTCCGACTCCCAGCACATGCCCTCTCGACGCTGGCGCTCGCTAGCTTCATCCCGGTGCGGCAGACCCAGCTCCCGTTTGGTGAGGCGGGTCAGATGTGGCGCGAGAATCACGCAGCCGGTGGTGCCAGTCCAGTGATCCACGTCAAGGCCAGCATCGAACTCCGGCAGAAACGGGTTGCCACCATTGCCAAAGATGCTCTCGACAAAATCGAGGTTACTGACCAGGTTGCCGGGAGCAAAGAAGCGGATCTCCATGCTCTTTTCGCCATCTTGCCCTGGAATTTCAGGGCAGACCACTGGACGCATCAGCAACGAAACGAACATCTGCGCCGGCTCGGGCTGGGTCGCGGTAAAGGGAATAGTCAGCAGATCTTGGGGCGGATTGAGCGCGATCTTCAGCAGCCGTGCAAAGCTGAGGCGCGGCACCGCCTTTTTGTCGCCGGGGATCGGTAGGCCACCCTCAGCGATATGGAAGGATCCCTTGGTAGTGCGCCGGTCGCTGGCCGGATTGTGTAGCACACCCTGTTTAACCCGGTAACTGGTAACGATATCGGAACTGAATTTGTCTTCGCCCAGCGGCAGCGAGAGCTCCCGCGCCATGCCGTGGCGATCCAAAATAAAGGTCTGGCTGGGTAGTCTGGGGAGCGGCTCCTGTTCAACTCCGTCGAGATAGCGGTTGAGGAAGTTTTGGACGCGCTGATCCACCGGACAGAGGTAGTCGGCCAGTAGCCGATTCTTCTCCCGGTAACTCTTCAGCAGATCCTGTGCTGTGTGCATGAACTCATCGCTGAGGCCACCGGATACCGTAGGTTGTCCGGAAGAGGCCAGCTTCAGATTGATGTAGAGCTGAAGCTTCTGTTGTTCATCATCCCTGTCTTCGGCGCCTGATTTCAGACCGAGGGATCTTTCAAGGTCCATAACTGCTCCAATGATACAAATCGCGGGGAATCCTGCCTGATGGACAGCCAACATTCAAGCTGACCGAAGCGGGAAGCGCACCAACACAAGCCAACAAACACAACTTAACATGATGATTTTTATTGAAATATATAGAAAGACCGATTCTCTTACAGGGCTGAATCAAACACCAGGAAACGCCAGGCAGTGCTAGTCGGAAATATCCTTTGGATGGCCTGGATCAATAGCAAAGAGCAGATACCCTGACTAGAATGGCTTTTGTTGTGCTCACAATCACAGCCAGCGCTGCGCTGGCTGTGCTCCCAACCCAGCGAGGGCCCAAGCGTGACGGAAAAGAAGACAAACAAAGGGAAGATCAAGAAGATCGACAATAAGCGCTATGAAAAAGAGCTGTTCCGCCTGCAGCTTGAGCTAGTAAAACTCCAGGAGTGGATCAAGCATCAGGGGCTCAAGGTGGTGGTGATCTTCGAGGGGCGAGATGCGGCTGGTAAGGGCGGTGTAATTAAGCGGATCAACCAGCACCTCAATCCCCGCATCTGCCGCGTGGTCGCCCTACCCGCCCCCACAGAGCGGGAGAAGACCCAGTGGTATTTCCAGCGCTACGTGCCACATCTGCCCGCCGCCGGTGAGATGGTGCTGTTCGACCGCAGCTGGTACAACCGCGCCGGGGTCGAGCGAGTCATGGGGTTCTGTACCGAAGGGGAATACAGCGAATTTCTACGCTCCTGCCCGGAATTCGAGCGCATGCTGGTGCGCTCCGGCATCATCCTGATCAAATACTGGTTTTCGGTATCGGACGAGGAGCAGGAACGGCGTTTCCAGAGCCGGCTGGAAGAACCGCACAAACGCTGGAAACTGAGCCCAATGGATCTGGAGTCTCGTACCCGCTGGGTCGAGTATTCAAGGGCCAAGGATGAGATGTTTGCCCATACCGATATCAAGCAGGCCCCTTGGTATGTGGTCCATTCAGACATCAAAAAGCACGCCCGCCTCAACTGCATCAGCCACCTGTTGAGCATCATCCCTTACGAAGACCTGACCCCAGAACCGATCGAACTGCCGCAACGTCACGACAGCAGAGGCTATGTGCGCCCACCGATGTCGGACCAGACCTTCGTCCCGGAGACCTACCCCTGAGCACACAGACTCCGGGCACAAAAAAACGCCCGACCGGGGGACCGGCCGGGCACCTCTTCAGCTACAGATCACTGGGCTTTGATATAGGTCGCCAGGGCAGCCCGCTCCGCCTCACCAATCTCGGGGAAGCTCGGCATCACCATACCCCCTTCCGCGATCTTACCGGCGATCTCAGCCACTTCATGGTCAGAACCGGCAATCTTCAGCAGGAAGCCAAACTTGCCACTACCCTTTTCACCATGGCACGAGGCGCAGGCCTCGGCGAAGATCTGTTCAGGCGCACTACCTGCTACTGGTTTGTAATCGTTGGCACCGCCACAACCGGCTAGAGCACCGGCCATCACGGCAACCAGAGAAAAACGGATTGGATTGGTCATTGTGTTACTCCAAATTGAATTTGCGCTGACTGATAATGATCGTTCTGTTTTTATTGCCATCCCGATGCCGATCTGTCACAAATAGTCGATTAAATCTGCCTCCGGACAGCGCGAAAAGTATACCTGCATCCTGATTCCCGTTGTCTGGGAATTTCAACCGGTGAAGTGCCGCTTTTTGCGAACCAGGTACAGTTTTTCTATACCCAACCGGCATGCAGAAAGTGCGCTACGAATGACGACAAACTACGCTATCAGTATGATTATTGGTTTACGGCAACAATCAGGAGAAGCTTGAGCGATGGTCCAAAAAGGGATTCTTGTGACCGGTGGTGCTGGCTATATCGGCAGTCACACACTACGGCAGTTGGGGGAAGCAGGCGAACGCCTGGTCACTCTAGATAACCTCTCCACTGGCTGTCGCCCGGCCGTGCTCTATGGTGACTTGGTGGTTGGCGACATCGGCGACAAAAAACTGCTGATCGAGCTGCTGCGCAAACACCAGATCAACACAGTATTCCATTTTGCCGCGTTCACGGATGTGGCCCGGTCCTACGAAATCCCCCTCGACTACTACCACAACAACACCAGCAATACCCGCATCCTGCTGGAGAGTTGTGTGGAGAGCGGAGTACGCAACTTCATCTTCTCCTCCACTGCCGCCGTCTACGGTTACCAGGCCGAAAACCTTGTCGACGAGGACTCTGCCACACACCCGTTCACACCCTATGGCCAATCGAAACTGATGGCCGAACAGATGGTGCGGGATACCTCTGCCGCCTACGGCATCAAACATGTCATCCTGCGCTATTTCAACGTCGCCGGTTGCGATCCGGAACTGCGCACTGGCCACGCGGCAGAACACTCCACCCAGCTAATCAAGGTCGCCTGTCAGGCGGCTATGGGTAAAAGGATGCAAATCGAGATATTCGGGACCGACTACCCGACCTGCGATGGTACCGGCGTGCGCGACTATATACATGTGGAGGACCTGGCCAACGCTCATCTGCTAGCCCTCGACTATCTGCGAAAAGGCGGCAGTTCTACCACCCTGAACTGCGGATATGGCAGGGGATACTCGGTTCGTGAAGTGCTGCAGACCGTCGAACGACTTTCCGAAACCCCCCTGAATGTGGTTGAATCCCCGCGTCGTCCAGGGGATCTGCCCTCGATGATTGCCAGGGCTGAGCGAATCCGGCAACTGTTTGGCTGGAAGCCCAGATTCGAATCGCTCGACGCAATCGTCTCGTCCAGCCTAGCGTGGGAGAAGATCATCACCCCATGCCAGCCGATGGCACTACCCTAGCGTTTCGCCCCTGTAATAAAACGGGGGGTACAGCACCAAAAACCGAGCTAGACATCTCAATACTATGGATCTGCTACAGATTTTTATCCTGGCCGCACTGCAGGGCCTGACCGAATTCCTTCCCATTTCCAGCTCCGCCCACCTAATCCTCGCACCTCTTGTATTGGACTATGCCGATCAGGGGTTCGCCTTCGATGTGGCAGTGCATGTGGGTTCTCTGCTGGCCGTGATTAGCTACTTCCGCCATGAGGTGATCTCCATTAGCCGCGATTTTTTCAAATCCCTGTTCAATCGCTACGCCACCACCCCGGAATCGCGCCTTGGCTGGATGATCATTGTTGCCACCATTCCGGTGGGGCTGTTCGGCCTGCTGATGAAGTCGCTGATAGAAGGAGAACTGCGCTCGCCGCTGGTGATCGCCATCACCACCATCGGCTTCGGTATCGTACTGCTGGTCTTCGACAAGATCGGCAAACATAGCCGAGATGAATACTCCATCACCTGGCGAGATGCGCTGATTATCGGCCTGTTCCAGGCGGTGGCGATCATCCCCGGCACCTCTCGCTCCGGCTCCACCATGAGCGCTGGCCTGATGCTCGGACTGACCCGCGAGGCCGCCTCCCGCTTCTCTTTTCTGCTCGCCATCCCCACCATCCTGATGTCGGGTGGGCTGGTCACTCTGGAACTGATCAGCAGTGATGCCTCCGCTGACTGGAACTCCTTATTGCTTGGCACTGCGCTCTCATTCATCACCGCCTATCTCTGCATCCACTACTTCCTGCGATTCATCGAGCGTATCGGCATGACGCCGTTTGTTCTCTATCGGCTGATCTTGGGCGTTGCCATCCTGATCTTCTTCCTCCCCTGACAGGGCAAAAAGATAGGGGTGTCATCGGGCATGGTGGACGCCCCCTTCAGCCTCCCTGCACCTTGCTTTCTAGATTTGCCAACAGCCCGTCAATCCCCTGCTTTTTCACCAGGCTGGCGAAGCTGCTACGGTAGTTGCGGACGATGCTCACGCCTTCAATCACCACATCGTAGGCCAGCCATTTGTCGCCCCGCTGACGCAGACGGTAGACCACCGGGATCTCCACGCCCGTGCGTATGATAAAGGTCTCCGCCACCGCCTTGTTCTTACGGATCTTCTCCTTGCCGTAACGGATGGTTTCGTTGGTGTAGCTCTCCATGGCAGCAATGTAGGTGTTCTCCATCAAGCGCTTGAACAGCTCGACAAAGCGATCACGCTGGGCAGCATCCGCCTTCTTCCAATTTTTGGCCAGGATGCTGCGCGACATCACCTCAAAATCGAAATGAGGCGCGATCAGATCCCGCATCTGCTGGCGACGCTGTGCCTGATCCACCTCCGGCTGCTTGAGTAGCGCCATCACACCATCCACAACCTCACGCAATTGTTCTGTGGGAGAGGGTGCAGCGACAGCCTGGCTGCTACCAAACAAAAAACAGATCAGCCCCAAAGGTAACAGCATTTTTTTAAACGACATGGTGGTTCTCCCGATCAACGCAAGCAGAGTGTCAAATGGCATTCACTTATCATTCGTAGGCTGGCCCTCGAAGATATATTTACTCAGCAACTCTTCCAGGCTCACTGAGGACTCGGTCTCAGTGATAATGTCGCCAGGTTCGAGATAATCTTCAGAGCCACCGGCAGAAATCTTGATCAACTTCCCACCCAGAAGCCCGCTGCTGGCAATCGAGGCAATGGCATCATCCTGGAGACGAATGGAGTTGGGCAGACTCAGCTCAACCTCGGCCTCGAAATCCTCATGGTTGAAGTGGATGTCGGTTACCTTGCCGACCACGACACCGGCCATCTCTACCTCCGCCCCGTTTCTCAATCCAGAAGCAGAGAGGAAGCGGGCGGTCAGAGTATAGTGGCTACCACTAGCATCACCGATCCCGCCAAGCTTGACCGCCAGAAATGCAAAACTGACCAGTCCCACCAGCACAAACAGGCCTACAACGGTTTCAACTTTGATCCGGTTCATGGATTCAACTCCAGTGTTTATCTCTCATGCGATGCCCTCTTAAAGCATCAGTGCGCCGACCAGATAGTCACCAAACAGGATGGCGATGGCGGAAACCACTACCGCGCTAGTCGTGACCTGGCTGACCCCCTCGGCACCAAACCGCCCGCCCCGCTCCAGGTGCATAAAAAACCCCTTAGCAGTGGCGATGACGGTGATCACCAGACCAAACAGCAGGGACTTGTAGAGCCCCATGGCCACATCATTCCACTCCACGCCGCTGTACATACTGTCGAAATAAGCCCCCTGATTGAGGCCGAAGATCTGCACCCCCACCAGCCAGCCGCCGATCAACCCCATCACATCGAAGACGCTGGTGAGCAACGGCAGCGAGATGATACCGGCGACCAGCTTCGGGGCAATAATGAACTTGTGGGGATCGATCGCCATGCACTCCAGCGCATCGATCTGTTCGCTGGTGCGCATGATGCCGATCTCGGCACACATCGCCGAGCCCGCCCGCCCCACCACCATCAGCGCCGCCATCACCGGCCCCAACTCACGCAGCAGAGCCAGCGCGACCGCGGAGCCCAACAAATCCACCGAGCCAAACCGCTCCAGGGTGTTGTGAAACTGCAACGCCAGCACCATGCCGGTAAACAGTCCGGAGATCACTATCACCAGCATCGATCGGGCGCCGATGAAGTGGAGCTGACGGATCACAGGCTCGAGTTGGTAGGGGGCACGAAACAGACTGAGCAGCGCACTCAGCAGCATCTTCGCCATGCGTCCGGCCTGATCAAGCAGGTCTAGGGAAACTTCGCCAAGATGGTTCAGATATTTGATCATTGGGGTATCTGGATTCAGTTTCCGGTCAGACGGCGCAGATAAGCATCCGGGTCCGGTTGTTCAAGGTTCGGCCGGCGGTTGAGCAGATTCTGGATCTGCGGATCACTACTGTTTCGCACCTCATCCACACTGCCACTCATCAACACCTTCCCGCCACCCAGCATGGTGATCCGATCGGCAATAGAGAAGGTGCTCTCCAGCTCATGAGTCACCACTACGATGGTGGTGCCGGTGGTATCGCGCAGGCGCAGTATCAGTTCATCCAGCTCCGCAGAAGTGACTGGATCGAGCCCTGCCGAGGGCTCATCAAAAAACATTAGGGCGGGATCCATGATCAGGGCACGCGCCAGAGCGGCGCGCTTCACCATACCGCCAGAGAGTTGTGCCGGCATCAGATTTTCCGTCCCCGGCAGATTGACCATCTCCAGCTTCATGCGGGTCATCACCGCCATGGTGCTCTCATCCAGTCTGGCATGATGGCGTAGCGGCAAGCGGATATTCTCCCCCACTGTGAGAGAGCTGAGCAGGGCGCCGCCCTGAAACGCCACTCCAATGCGCCTGCGCACCTGCCGCAGGTTCTCCGGATGGCGGGCGTCAAACGGCTTGCCAAGCAACTTCACCGAACCGGCGCTAGCCTCCTTCAGCCCCAGCAGGGTGCGCAGCAGGGTACTCTTGCCGGAACCACTTCCCCCCATGATCACCATAATCTCACCGGCATTCACCTGCAGGTCGATGCCATCGAGCACCTTGTGATTACCGTAGTGCACCTCAAGCCCTTCAACCTCCACCACCCTGCCATCACTGTCAGCCTGCATGGTCATTGACAAACCTCCCACACAGCTGTGGTAGCCGCATCAGGCCACCCAGAAAAATCATCACTGGCCGCATCTGCACCATTCATTTGCCTTCAAGGTGCGCTTCAAGCGATGGATAGATAGGAAAGACATGATCGAGCCTGGCAAGCCGCAACACATTCATCGCCGCATCACTCACCCTCACCAGGGAAAAATCGAGTTCCAGGGTACGCGACAGCTGATACCCCTCCACCAGACTTGCCACACCTGAACTGTCGATGTAGGTCACTTCAGAAAGATCGACCAGCAGGTTTCGCTTGTTCTGCAGACAGTCGAGGATCGCCTTGCGTGCGTTGGGAGAACAACTGAGGTCAACCTCGCCGGTCAGGTAGAGCACCGAAAATCCCTCTCTCTCCTCAACCGCATATGCCATGCCTACCACCTTCAGGATTGAAAATACTTCACCATTTTCAGAGTGTTTCCTGTCACCACACACTCCAGGAACTCCACCTCATCCATGATCTGCCTGATGAAGTGAACCCCCAGCCCACCGGGTCGGATCTGATCCAGATCCCGTGGCCGGATGCTCTCTGTATCGACACAGGGAGCGTCATCTTGAAGTAAAAAAATCAATGCAGATTGAGAGCGCAGAACAGATAGCCGGATCTCTTCCTTTGGGGCATTGTGGTAGGCGTGCTGGATGACGTTCATGCATGCTTCATGGACCGCCAGGACGACGTTATCCCGCTCCTGCTCTGGCAGTCCCGCAAGCTCCGCCACATCACGAATCACACTGCGCACCAGTTTCAAACAGCATGGCTCAGCCGCGATCCGCAGATCGATCAATTGTTCAGCGTTTTTCTTCACTTTCTTGACGTTCAACCAGCAGGAGAGTGATGTCATCATCAGAGCTGGCCTGACCGCGACGTACCTCGGCAACGATGCGCTGCAGACGCTCCTGCGGCGATTTGTGGGCATATCTGCTGAATAGGGTAATCAGGCCCTGCTGTTCCAGGCGCTGCTGCCCTGAGATCCGCGCCTCGATCAGGCCATCGGTATAGAGGTAGAGGCTGTCATTTCCCAGCTGAAACTCGATGCTGGGAAAATCAATCACGGTAACCACTCCCAGGGGCGGAGCAGTCGCCGGATATTCGGCCTGCTGCTGTGTGCTGCTCATCTGAATGACCGGAGGATGGCCGGCATTGGCGAGCCGTACCCTACCGGATTGCGGATTGTAGAGGCCCGCAACCATGGTGACAAACATACCCTGGATGGATCGCTCAGCAATCTCATGGTTGAGCATCGCCAGCAGTTTGGAGGGGTCATGGATGCTCTTACCAAGACAATGAAACAGACTGCTCGCCTTGGCCATCAGTAGTGCCGCATTCATCCCTTTGCCAGCAACATCGGCGATGCAGAATGCGATCTGGCCATTGTGCAGCTGGAAGAAATCGTAGAAGTCCCCCGACACTGCCTTGGCGGAAACATTCACCCCCGCCAGCCCCAGCGGATTGTCTGATTCGCTTGGCAGCAGACTGCGCTGCACCTCCCGGGCCAGCTCCAACTCCCGATTGAGCTCTGCAGTGACTCGATCCCGCTCCTCGATGATCTGCTGCAGGTGCCAGTTCATCTCCTGCACACTCAGGTTCTCCTCCACCAGGCGCAGATTGGCGTTGCGCATCAGTGAGTCGAACTCGGGTTGCTCACTGATCTCGAAACCGTAGGCACCGGCCGCCTCAGTAATGGCGCTAGCGACCTCCTCCAGCAGTCGATCCGCTTGTTCCGCAGAGAGCTCGAACTGATCGGCAAGCAGTCCACGGCAGGTCTGGATCGCATGACGTTTGTCATCCGCAGTAAACACCGACGCCATCCAGTCAACACAGCGGGACAGCGCCGCGAGCCGAGCCGACGATACAGAAACCTGCTGGGGAGGCGTCTCATGATGAAAACCAATGGCAATCTCCAGCTCCTCCGGAAATCCCCAGGATCTGGCCAGCTGCAGCCCCACCTTATCGTGACTCATACCAAACAACTGCAACTCAAGATCCCGGCGCCTGTCAGGTGGCAGCCGCGCCAGATTGGGCCACTCGCTGATGCGGTTGAGCTTCAGATAGAACAACACCAGCAGGCCAAAATCTTGCAGCAACCCGGCGGTAAAACAGGTATCCCCATCCAGACCGGCCAGCACCGCCAGTGACCTGCCACAGACAGCACGGCGCAGAGCCGCCTCCCAGAACTCGGTCACTGGGAAGGCGGGCAACTGATCTGGTTTGAGTGCATCCCGCATCGCAATACAGAGTGCAATATTACGCAGGGCATTCTGGCCGATGACGGTGATCGCGCGAGCTACCGAGGTGATCTCGCTAGCGAAGCCAAAATAGGCGGAGTTTGCAATCCGCAGGATCTCCACCGACAGCACAGGATCCTGCGCCACCATGCTGCTCAGCTGTTGCGCATCCCATTTCTCCCGGGTACAGGCGTGGACCACATTGAGGGTTCCTTGGGGAGGGGACGGCAACTCAGTAGGCTTCAGGGACTCCAGGGAAACAAAATCCAACGGCCTTTTCCTTGCTTGGTGATCAGACGACAGAAGGCGGCAAGGCAGGGTTCGCCCAGACGCACCTCCCAGAGTATAGCCAAGGCCAGAACAAGGGACGCTGCTCTGCCCGGTGCGGGTTCACTCCACCCCGGCAGGTCGCTCCAGCCGACTCACCAACAGGATCGCCAGGGTCGCGACCAGGATACCAGGCACGATCTCGTAGAGATCGAAGATACCGCCCTGCAGCTGTTTCCAGAGCACCACTGTGACACCACCTGCGATGATGCCAGCCAACACCCCATTGCGGCTCATGCGGCTCCAGTAGAGCGAGAACACCACCACCGGCCCAAAGGCGGCACCAAAGCCGGCCCAGGCATAGGCAACCAGATCGAGCACCTGGCTGTCGGGGTCTAGCGCCAACAGAAACGCCGCAGCAGCAATCCCCACCACCGCAAGCCGCCCCACCAGCACCAGTTCCCTTTCACTCGCCTGACGCCGCCACAGCACCCGGTAGAGATCCTCGGTAAAGGCGCTGGAGGCCACCAGCAGCTGTGAATCGGCGGTACTCATAATCGCCGCCAGGATTGCCGCCAGACAGATGCCGGCAATCAGCGGATGGAACAGCAGCCCGACCAGTTCGATAAAGACCCGCTCCGCATCCGCCAGCGGCTGATCAAAGCTCGGCACTCCCACCAAGCCCACCAGAGAGGCGGCGATGAGTGACAACACCACCCAGCTCATCGCAATCCGCCGCGCCAGGGGCAGCTGCCGCACCGATCTGATCGCCTTGAAGCGGGCCAGGATGTGCGGTTGGCCAAAGTAGCCCAGCCCCCAGGCGGCCAGCGAGACGATCGTGATCCAGCCCAGGGGCACGCCGCTGTTGTCGCTAAACGGATCGAGTAGATGGGGATTGCGCTGTTCGAGCCGACTCAGGGCCTCAGCCACGCCACCCAGCTCTCCCAAGGCGATCAGCGGTACTGCCAGCAGCGCTGCAAGCATCAGCAACCCCTGCAGCAGATCGGTCCAGGAGACGGCGATAAAACCACCAAAGGTGGTGTAGAGGATCACCGTCAGGGCGCCAGCCGCCACCGCCCAGACATAGGGCAGCCCAAACACCGACTCAAATAGCTTGCCGCCGGCCACCAATCCAGAGCTGGTGTAAAAGAGAAAGAACAGCAGGATAAAAAAAGCCGAGATGATGCGGATCAGACCCGACTCATCATTGAAGCGGTTGGAGAGATACTCCGGCAGAGTCAGGGCATTGCCCGCCTGCTCCGAGGCGATTCTCAAGCGCCCCGCCACCAGCCGCCAGTTAAGCCAGGTGCCGACGGCAAGCCCCGCCGCCAGCCAAAGCGACTCCAGTCCAGAGAGGTAGGCATAACCCGGCAGCCCCAGCAGCAGCCAACCGCTCATGTCGGAGGCGCTGGCAGAGAGCGCCGTCACCCAGCTGCCCAGGCTACGACCGCCAAGCACAAAATCGGAAAGATTGCTGGTCCGCCGCCAGGCCCAAAAACCGATCGCCAGCATCAACAGCAGATAGACAAGAAAGGTGGCGCCGATAGCCAGCTCCGCCGTCTCTCCCATCTCAACCGATCCCTCTGCGGCGTTGCTCGATCTTTGCCAGATAACTCTGTTTCATCGCCTGCTCCAACGCACCGTTGTCTGCATACTCGAAACCGAACACCGGTTGCCAGAGCGTCGGGCTCTCCATGCAGAGATAGAAAAAGACCTGATCGTGCCAGGGCGTGAGCCCCGTATAGGCATGGCTGAACATCTCGATCTTGATCGCATCCGGATAGGAGAGTTTGCCCGCCGCCTCCACCATCGGCATCTTCAGGATCTGGCTGCGCAATCCCTCACGGCCGCGCAGCTTCTTCAGCACCGACTTGATATAGGTGAGGGTGCCAAGACTCACCAGCGCCACCTCAGCGGGTTCAAATACCTCAACCAAGCGACTGAAGATCGCCCCGTACTCCTCCCGCCAGCGATCGTAGTGGATCATCGGGTGGAAGTGAAAACCAACCAGGATGCCCCGATCCGCCAGCTGCCGTGCCGCCACCAAGCGCTCCTCCAGGGAGGCGGTCAGGTGCTCTTCATTGTCGATCAGGGTCTGCGGATTGAGGGACCAGGTGCAGAGAACATTGGGCGGGATATCGTTTTTCAGCAGGTAGGCGATATTTTTCGACTTGGTTTTCAACTCCAGGATCACATTCGGGTGGCGGCGAGCAAACGCCATCAGCGCATCCAGGATACCGGCCTGATTGCCCCACATCAGTGAGTCTGAGGATTGTCCTGTGCCGATGTGATAAATTTTCTGCGGATCGATCTCCAACCGCTCCAGCTTCTGTGCAAAGCTGGCATCAAAGCGTACCTCATCACCATGATAGAAGGATTGGATGCTGCAGTAGCTGCAATCGAAGCCGCAATTTTGCACCGCATCCAGGGTCAACAGATTGCAGCAGCGGGTGCGCGACGAAGCCACCGGACACCAGCCCAACCCCAGCTGGGGCCTCTCTTCGGTCACACGGCGGATGCGGTCTGTAGCATCGGGGGAACGCGGTGAACTCTCGGGATAGTGGTTCGGCATCTCCCGCAATCGCTGACGATGCAGCTGCAACTGCTGCAGGATCTGCTGGCGTGCTGCTTTACCTGCGCCTGAAGGGGGTTCGAGCCCGGACCAGAGCTGCTCGATCGGCGGCTCACCCCACATCTGCAGATCGGTACAGATCTCCCCCAGTTGCCGTAGTTCCTGGAAGCTGAAGCGGTAGATCCGTGCCTGCTCCTCTATAAATCTGCGTTGCTCTGGGGAGAGTCGCGCAATCCCAGCCAGCTCCAACTGCCCATTCAGGCGGTTTTCATAATCGTCGTTTCGGCTCATGGCCGACAGTTGTACGCAAGCCGTCAGCCTCATGCAAGCACCTGCCCCGCGGACCTCGCAGCAGCACAAGGCCAGCCCCCAACAGCAGCCAAGCAGCCGGTTCAGGCACACCGATCGGCGGTACAACCACCGGATCGGTACAACCACTGGTACGATCGGTATTCGCCATGCCCGGCGTGATACAGGCCTGGGCAAAATCGGCGTTGTTGGAGTCGCTATCAGCACCGTTGGGCCAACGAGAGAGCCCCAGATAGGCAACTGTTGCGGAATCAACCAGGCCTGCCCCGGAGCCCTCGGTAAAACCCGCCACACTGCCTTCATAGCTCAGGCTGTCGATCTGGCTGGCGCCGAAAAATAGTGCCAGAGCATCCGGGGCACCGTTCTGAATCAGATTGCTCGCCGGCGATACATTCAGGTCGCAATTGATCACATTGGCACTGTCGCCACAGAGCACAAAGTAGGCCCCTGCTTGCAGCTGCAGATCGGGCAGATCGAAGCTGCGGTAGATGGCACCACTGTTGCCATTAATCAACGACAGGGAGTATCCGAAGAGATCGAGGGAAGTGTTACCCGCGTTGAAAAGTTCGATGAACTCGGCAGTGTCGCTGCCCGGCTGATCATAGTCGACCTCATTGATCAGCAGAGAGGCCTGGCCCTTAAAGCCGAACAGGGCGAAGGAGAGCCCAACCAGGGCTGGGAGTCGTTTGAATTTCATGGCGCATTTCCTTATGCATGGTTACAAGGCCCGCTCGCTGGGCTGATACCTTTGTCCTTTGCTTATGAAACTAGCTGCAATAAGAACGAGAATCCATCAGAGCGACGCCCGCCTCTCTGTAGGAAACCGCTGACGCATAAGGAGCCTCTGCATGAATCTAGGCGGGCAGAATTGTGAGGCCAAATTATTCGCGGCAAGGCGGGAATCGCAAGCAATAGCCGGCCTATTGCCAAGATTTTCAAGGCAGCAGCGGGAAATTTAGGCCCCAAGGCTGCCCTTCATGATTCGTGCAAAGGTGCCTTACCCCTTACGACTGACGTATTTCTTCAATCGTTTGCGCTTCTGGATCTGGCGTGGGGTGAGCTTGTTGCGCTTGCCCTCATAGGGGTTGTCACCGGAGCGAAATTCGAGCCGGATCGGCGTGCCTGAAAGCTTCAGGGCACGCCGGAAGCGCCCAACCAGATAGCGTCTGTAGGTGCTGGGGACATGCTCGGTCTGATTGCCGTGGATCACGATGATCGGCGGATTCTTGCCCCCCTGGTGAGCATAGCGCAGCTTGATACGCCGGCCACGCACCAGCGGCGGCTGATGCTCCTGCACCAGCAGCTCCAGCAACCGGGTCAGCTCCGGCGTGGCCAGATCGCGGGTCGCATTGGCGTAGGCCCGATCCACCAGCCGGTAGAGATCACCGACCCCTGAACCGTGCAGCGCCGAGATGTAGTGGTGGGTGGCGAAGTCGAGAAACGGCAGCTTGCGTTCGATCTCCTCGCGCACCTGCTGGCGCTGCCCCTGATCCAGACCATCCCACTTGTTGATCACCAGCACCAGGGCACGACCGCTCTCCAGGATATGGCCGGCCAGATTGGCATCCTGCTCCCCCACCCCCTGCTGAGCATCCAGCACCAGCAGCGCCACGTTGGCCTGCTCCAGCGCCTGCAGCGTCTTGATCACGCTGAACTTTTCGATCACCTCGTTGACCCGCGCGCGGCGTCGGACTCCGGCAGTATCGATCAGGGTGTAGTGTTTGTCGTCGTGGACGAAGGGGATGAAGATGCTGTCACGGGTGGTGCCAGGTTGATCGAAGGCAACCACCCGCTCCTCACCCAACATGCGGTTGACCAGGGTCGACTTGCCCACATTGGGACGGCCCACCACCGCAATCTGGATCCCCTCTGGCAACTCCTCCGGCATCTCCACCGGCGGCAGGCTCTCGAGCACCTCGACGATCAGGCCGTGCACCCCCTGTCCGTGGGCCGCAGCGATTGCCTTCGGCTCACCAAGGCCGAGACTGAAAAACTCATTGGCGGCGGCATCCCGGCTCAGCCCTTCACTCTTGTTGACCACCGCAGTCACCGGTTTGCCGGTACGGCGCAGCTGTTCGGCGATGATCGCATCGCCGCCGGTGCAGCCCTCACGGGCATCCAGCAGCAACAGCACATGGTCGGCCTCGCCAATCGCTTGGCGCACCTGCTGCTCCATCAGCAGGTCAACCCCGTCCTCACCGCTGAGACCGCCGGTATCCACCACCACATAGGGGCCGGGGCCGAGCCGCCCCATGCCATACTTGCGGTCGCGGGTAAGACCAGGTTGATCCGCCACCAGCGCGTCGCGGCTGCGGGTCAAGCGGTTGAAGAGGGTCGATTTGCCCACATTGGGGCGGCCCACCAGGGCAATGACAGGAAGCATCAGAATTAACGCAAAGGACCGGGACGTAGCGCGCTCAGGCGGCCGCCATCGTCATAGACATAGACCACACCATCGACCACCAGGGGTTTGGCACGGATCCCACCATCGCCCACCCGGGTGCGCGCCACCAACCGCCCGTCATCCTGGGAGAGCCAGTGCAGATAGCCTTCAAAGTCGCCCACCACCAGATAGTCGCCGACCATCGCCGGGGCCGAGAGGCGTCGCGCATGCAGTTCGGACTGCTGCCAGAGGGCCGCGCCATTGGTCGCATCCAGCGCCCACACATGGGCCTGATCATCGCTCACGTAGAGGGTGCGCCAGTCACCATCCATTCCGGCATAAACCGAGAGATCACGTCGCCAGAGCACCACCCCGCTGGCCTCGGCGATCGCCGCCACCTCGCCCTGGAAACTGGCCGCGTAGACCATCCCCTCCACCGCCAGTGGATCGGCATCCAGGTCGACGATGCGTTCCAGCTCAGTGCGACCGTGGGGGGTGGAGACGGTGGCCTCCCAGATCGCGTTGCCACTCTCCAGGGAGAGACTCGCCAGCTTGCCATTGGAGAACCCCACCAGCAGCTGGCCGTTGCTGATCAGCGGCGCACTGTTGCCGCGCAGCGTCAGCAGCGGTTCGCTGCGATCGAAGACCCAACGCGGCTGGCCGCTGGTCAAATCGAAGCCGGCGACACGACCATTAATGGTACGCGCCACCACCACGCCCTGCCCCACCACTGGCCGCGCCAAGACCTCACTGCTGACACGCCGGCGCCACAGCTCTTCACCGGTCTCGCCACTCAGCGCCAGCAGCTCCGCCTCGGCCGTACCGACCAACACCAGCCCCTCGCCGACACCGGGGCCACCGGTGATCGGCAAACCGGTATCACGCTGCCAACGGGTTTTGCCCCCAGCCCGCTCGATCGCACTCACTTGACCGGCAGCGTTGGCGATATAGATCAGTTCACCATCCAGCGCCGGCGCGATCGCCAGGAAGCGGCCATCGGTGCCCCCTACCTGCTGCTGCCAGAGGGTCTCAACCGCCAACTCTGCCTGTCGCTCCACCAGCTCAGCCGGCGGATCAGCATTGTCTTTGGCCGAAAAGCCGCTGCAGCCGCCCAGCAGCAAGATCAGAGCAACCCAAAATAGCTTGCGTATCATCTCCATCGCCTCAGGGGGTTGCAACTCCAAGGTCATCCAGTTTCATCTGCACCAGTTCGCCATTGCCGACATCGCCGGCCAACGCCAACTGATAGGCTTGGCGGGCCGCCTGCAGATCCCCCTGCTGGCGTGCGATATCACCCCGCAGTGCGGCAAATTCGCTGTCGAAGCCACCGGCTGACGCAGCCTTCACCAGACTGGCTGCGGCCTCGGTCTCGCCTTCACTCAGCAGGATCCGCGCCAGGCGCAGTCGCGCCAGCTGTTTCAGACCGGGCTCTTCAGCATGCTGCATCGCCCATTCAAGCTGCGAGCGAGCCGCCGCACTGTCGCCTTGCTCCATTTTCAGGCTCGCCTGGGCCAGTGCAGCAAACACCGCATAGGCGCTGGATTCATATTCGAGCCGCAGCAGCTCCGCCTGCTTCAGCGCTGATTCGCTCTGCCCCTGGGTGATGGCATCGATCATCTGGCTGAAGGCAACCGAGGCCTCCTCACCGACGCGATCCTGATAGCCGTTCCAGGCCTGCCAGCCAAACACCGCGCCGAACCCGAGCACGATGCCTGCGATCACTGAGGTGCCGTTCTCCTTCCACCACTTTTTTAACGCTTCGACCTGCTCTTCTTCGGTCTGATATCCACTCATGACTCTCAACCCTACTTGGTATTCAATTCGAAAACATCGGTGATCACTTCGCTCAATCGCTCCAGTGCCACCTGCTGCTGCTCACCCTCACCGCGCATGGGCTTGAGGCCTACCTCTCCCCGCGCCAACTCGTCGTCGCCCAAGATCAACGCGTAACGGGCATTACTCTTGTCTGCCTTTTTGAACTGGCTCTTGAAGCTGCCGCCACCACAGTGGGCGATCAACCGCAGCTTGGGCAGCTGATCCCGCAGCCGTTCCGCCAGCAGCATGCCTTCGCGCTGCGCCCGCTCCCCCACCATCACCAGATAGAGGTCGATGCCTGGCAGGCGCTCCGCCAGATCGGTCTCTTCGAGCAGCGCGATCAGCCGCTCCAGCCCCATCGCGAACCCCACTGCAGGCACCCGCCTGCCGCCAAGCTGCTCGACCAGGCCATCGAAGCGCCCACCGGCACAGACTGTGCCCTGGGCACCCAAACGGGTGGTAACCCACTCGAACACGGTGCGAGAGTAGTAGTCGAGGCCACGCACCAGGCGGGGGTTGGCGACGTAGGCCACGCCAGCCCCGTCGAGACCCGCCAACAGGGTCTCGAAGTGCGCCTTTGACTCATCACCCAGATACTCCATCAGACTCGGTGCCCCAGCCACCAGTTCCGCCATCTTGGGATTCTTGGTGTCGAGGATACGCAGTGGATTGCTCTCCAGACGGCGCCGGCTATCCTCGTCTAGCTGCTTCTGATGGGCGCGGAAATAGTCCACCAGGATCGCCCGGTAGGCCTGGCGCTCCTGCGAGGTACCGAGGGTATTGATCTGCAGCTCCAGCCCGTCGAGGCCGATCTCTTGCCAGATCCGGTGGGTGATCAGGATCTGCTCCAGATCCACATCGGGGCCTTCCAGACCGAAGCTTTCCACGCCGATCTGGTGGAACTGGCGGTAGCGCCCCTTCTGCGGTCGCTCGTGGCGAAACATCGGCCCTCGGTACCAGAGCCGCTGCACCTGATTGTGGATCAGGCCGTGCTCCAGCATCGCCCGCACGCAGCCAGCAGTACCCTCCGGGCGCAGAGTGAGACTGTCTCCGTTGCGATCGGCGAAAGTGTACATCTCCTTCTCGACGATGTCGGTCACCTCACCGATGGAGCGCTTAAACAGCTCAGTCTGCTCGACTATCGGCATACGGATCTCATCGTAGCCATAGCGGGTGAGCACCGAGCGTACCCGGTCCTCGAGAAAATGCCAGAGGGGGGTCTGTTGCGGCAGGATGTCCTTCATCCCGCGGATCGCCTGAATATTCTTTGCCATCGGCCAGTTACTGCGGATTGTCGCGTAAAATCAAACGCCGGAGCTTACCACGTCCGGCGAGCGGGTTATAACCCTGATGGCGTGTGTAATCAGTAGTCTGCAGGATCGAAGCGAAAACGGGCGACATTGCGGCGGGTGTGGGGCTCGAGATCGAATGTATCGCCATTGATACTCATGTTGACCGCTCCGGCATTGCCAAATAACACCCGATAGGGTGCCGGCCAATTGCCCAGCACCCGCCGGTCACCCACCTTCATGTTGCCGATCAGGCGAGTACGGCCGGAAGCATCGCGGATCTCTGCCCAACAGGAGTCGTTGAACTCGATCACCACACTGGGGAACGCAGAGCCCGGCTCAGCCGGAGCCGCGTCGACCTCGACAGACTCTTCCGCTTCGACTGCATCGGAGGTGGTCGGCGCCGCCTCCTGCAATGCCTCCACGACAACCTCTGCGCTCTGTTCAGCGGCGATCTCCGCTGCTGCACCAACCGGCTCGCGCGCATCAACCTGCGTTGTCTCTTCCGTCAGAGTCTGTGTAAGCGGCGGCGGCTCAACAACTGCTGCCTCATCCTGTGGAGTGGGCGGTTCAATCTCAGTTGCTGGGGCTATCTTCTTGGGCGTCACCTCGAGTGGCGGAGGTAGGCTAAGGCCTGGGTTGTCGGGCGCCGCTTCACCCTCCTCCAGCATCGACTCCTGCAGCGTCGCCTGGTCCGCTGTGCTCATATCGTGGAGCTCCTGCTCTCCCTGCCACCAGATCGCCAGCAGCAGCAGCAGGGCGATGACGATCACCCAGGTCACGATGCGCACTCCGCCATGGTTGCTACGCATCTCCTTCAGGACTTTGCGGTTGCCGTTGAGCGCGCGCGCTTCTTCCGGCAGTGGTGCAAGGGCCCGGTAGGCGTCGATCACCTCATGTTCCGGCACACCGAGGATGCGCGCGTAGTTTTTCAGATAGCCCTGCACAAACACCGGACTAGGTAGGACTTCATAGTCATCCCACTCGAGGGCCTCGATCATGGTTTCGCTCAGGTGCAGCTGGGCGGCTAGCTTCATCTGATCTATACCCAGCGCTTCCCGCTCTTTTCGCAAGCGGCTGCCAGGCCCCTCTATCGGCTGACCTGCTCCCATCTGCTCCGCATCTTTGGTGGAAAGTACACTCATTATCGTTCTATTTGGTTGAGGAGCTGTATCTCAGGAGCATCCGGGAATTTTCCCCTGAGCAGCCTCTTATACTTGGCAGCTTTCTCTTCATCCCCCAACGCCGTCTCGATCTGAATCCCCATCCAGAGCGAACCGGCGGTTGCCGCCACCTGTTGGTGGTATCGTTCGATATAGTCCCGCGCTGCGAGATGATTCTCCTGCTCCAGCATCATCCCGGCCATCTGGTAAAGGGCCAGAAAAAAGCGATCGTTGGCGCCCAACGCCCGTCGATAATAACGCTCTGCTGCCAATTTGTCGCCACTACGCTCGGCACACAGGCCAGCGTTGGTAAGCGCGATCCAGGGGGTCGGATAGAGCGGGTTCTCCAACGCCAGTTGAAACTGTTTGTCCGCCAGATCATATTGACCCCGTTTACAAAAGAAGCCGCCACGAGCATTGTGAATATAGGGGTTCTGTGGCTGGATCACCAAGGCTTCAGTATAGTGCTGATCAGCAAGCCCGACCTCACCCAACCGCTCATAGAGCAGTGCAATCACATTGTGTGCTTCGGCGCTCTTGGGGTCGAGCTCCAGGCCCCGCTTGAGCTTCTTCAGCGCTATCCCAAGCTGGCCCTCACGCATATAAACGATTCCCATCTCCACGTAGACATCGGCCGGGCTCTTCCGATTCTGATCGCCAAGGTTGCCAGTGGCCCCCCCTTCCGGCCTGAACTCGCCCTGGCTGGCACAGGCGCTGAGCAGCACCGCAAGCGACACTACTGCCAATCGGGTCAGCCAGAATCGTTGTTTCATCGCGCCCCTGCCTCCGCCGCCTGTTGCGGCATTTTTCTTTTCAGTTCACGCTGACTACGATCCTTTACCCGCCCCACCAGCTGGCCACAGGCGGCGTCGATATCCTCGCCGCGGGTCTTGCGGGTAATGGAGATGATGCCCGCTTTCATCAGGCGCTGGCGAAATACCTCGACCCGCTCCGGCGGAGAGGTTTTGTAGGAGGTGCCGGGGAAGGGATTGAAGGGGATCAGATTAAGCTTGGAGGGAGTCCCCTCCAGCAGCCGGATTAACGCCTTGGCGTGCTGGATCGAATCATTGATGCCATCCAGCATCACATACTCCCAAGTGATCTTGCGCCGCTTGTCGCCCTTGATGAAGTCACGACAGGCAGGGATCAGCTCCTCCAGCGGGTATTTCTGGTTGATCGGCACCAGCTGGTCGCGCAACTCATTGGTCGGCGCATGCAGCGACACGGCAAGGCTCACATCACTCACCTCGCGCAGCTGTCTTAGCGCCGGCACGATACCGGAGGTGCTGATGGTGACGCGATATTTGGAGAGCATGTAGGCGGAGTCGTCCTGCATGATATCCATCGCCGTCACCACCGCATCAAAATTGGCGAGCGGCTCACCCATCCCCATCAGTACGATATTGGTCGGTGGATGCCCCAGTTCACGGCTGGCAACCCAGACCTGGCCGATAATCTCCGCCACCGAGAGATTGCGGTTGAAACCCTGGCGAGCGGTGGAGCAGAAGCTGCAGTTGAGCGCGCAACCGACCTGGGAGGAGACACAGATGGTGGATCTCTCCCCATCCGGGATGTAGACCGTCTCGATACGCTGGCCATCATCCAGCTGCAACACCCACTTGCGGGTGCCGTCGCGGGCCGGCTGCTCAAACACCAGCTCCGGCAGACGGATCTCCGCCAGCGACTCCAGCTGCACACGCAACCGCTTGGAGATATCGGTCATCTGATTGAAGTCGATCACACCCTGCTTGTGGATCCATTTGAAGACGTTGCGCCCATGGAAGGCTTTGGAGCCCAGTTCGACAAAAAAGCGCTCCATCGACCGCTGATCGAGCTCCATCAGGTTGGTTTTGTTCAACTCAGACAAGCAGGTTTCCTCATTCCGCGGGATTGACGGCAGCACAGGCACTCAACAGGTAGGCATAGAAACAGATAATCCTGCCCCGCTCAACGTGTTACACGTCAGAACACGCTTAACCACAAGCATCAAAGGGATAAATTACCACAATCGAGCGAAAGACTTGGCGATTCTAGCCAGAGTCTCTGCCACAGGCAATCAGGCAGAGTGATTCAGAGGAAAGCAGAGGCAGGAGGGGCCGCCGCAAACCTGTATTGCGGCGGCCTCAGGAGAAAACATTGAGGTGGGAATCAGATGCCCAGCTTCTCCTTGATTGCCGCAACAACAGTATCACTGGAAGTGGAGTTGACATCCATCAACATCCCCTCGTTGCGGTAGAAGTCGGTCAGCGGCGCGGTCTTCTCATTGTAGACGTCGAGACGGTTGGAGATCGCCTCTTCGGTCTCGTCGTCGCGCTGCACCACATCGGCGCCACACTTGTCGCACTTGCCTTCCACCTTCGGCGGCATCGACTTGACGTTGTAGATGGCGCCACAGCCGACGCAGGTGCGACGGGTAGTGAGGCGGTCGAGGATCACGTCACGCGGCACGTCCAGGTTGACCGCAGCATCCAGCTCGATGCTGAGATCGGCCAGCAGGGTCTTAAGTTGCTCGGCCTGGGGGATGGTGCGAGGGAAACCGTCGAGCAGGAAACCGGCCTTGCAATCATCCTCCTGCAGGCGCTCTTTCATGATGCCCATGATCAGCTCGTCAGGCACCAGATCACCGGCATCCATAAAGGCCTTGGCCTGTTTGCCCAGCTCGGTGCCATCCTTGACTGCGCCGCGCAGGATATCGCCGGTGGAGATCTGTACGGAACCGTCGACAGCGGTCAGCAGCTTGGCTACGGTGCCTTTACCGGCACCCGGGGCGCCCAGAAGAATCAGTCGCATGGTTTTTCTCTCTGCAATCTATTTGATAAGGGGTAAGGAGTTTTCGGGGCGAGATTGTGTCGCCAAGTCGCGCAAAAAGCAAAAAAATCGCGCCTGAGCAGGGAATTCCAATCCGCAGTATGCCTCCCAACGATTGCCGCAGCCGCCGCTCAGTCAACCAGCCGATACACCTCGATCACATCCGGCAACTGCTCGACCTTCAGCAGCAGACGGCTGAGCTGGGCCATATCGGTAACTTCCACAGTAAAGCGCATGGTGGCCCGGTCCTGGGTGCGATCACTGTGGGTGTTGACCCCGATTACATCGACCTCCTCGTTGGTGAGGATCGAGGAGATATCACGCAGCAGGCCCTTGCGGTCGGCGGCATACACCTGAAAATCGACCGGGTAGACGGTTTCGTGGCGTTCGCTCCAGTGCACCTCCACCAGCCGCTTCTGCTCCTGGTCATTCATGCTGCGAATGTTGGCGCAGTCGCGCCGATGCACGGTCACACCGCGCCCACGGGTGACAAAACCGATGATCGGGTCGTAAGGGAGCGGCTTGCAGCAGCGCGCCATGCTGGTGAGCAGATCGCCCACCCCCTGCACCACCACCTCGCCGCGGGCCGGCGGCTTGTTCAGGCTCCACTCTTCCGGCAGCGCCACACGAGGCGGCGGCTTGGGAGGCTCACTGAAGTTGGCGATATGCACCGGTGAGAGCTCACCGCGACCGATCGCGGCGTAGACATCCTCCCCCTTGTGCAGATTGTGACGCGCCGCGACCGCCTCCAGGTCGGGCCGTTCACTGATGCTCATGCGGGTCATTTCGCGCTCTAGGGCGGCCCGACCCAACTCCACATGGTGTTCGTAGTCGAGCTGCTTGAACCACTGGCGTACCCGCCCTCTGGCGCGGGAGGTGTGCAGATAGCCAAGATGGGGGTTGAGCCAGTCGCGGCTTGGACTGCCGTTTTTAGCGGTGAATATCTCCACCGTCTCGCCACTGCACAGCGGCCGGGTCAGCTGCACGATATGGCCATCCACCCGTGCGCCCTTGCAACTGTGCCCCACATCAGAGTGGATCGCATAGGCGAAATCGAGGGCAGTAGCCCCCTTCGGCAACTCCACCACCTTGCCCTGGGGAGTAAAAACGTAGATGCGGGTCACCTCCAGCTCGCTGTCGAACTGGGACAGAAAACCCACCGCCTCCTCGCCGCCATCCTTGAACTCGAGCCAGTGACGCATCCAGACGATACGACGCTCGAAATCCTCGTCATGCTTGGTGTTCTCTTTGTAGCGCCAGTGGGCCGCCACCCCCAACTCCGAATGGTGGTGCATGTCGTGAGTGCGGATCTGCACCTCCAGGGTTTTATCCTCGGGGCCAATCACTGCGGTGTGGATCGACTGGTACATATTCGTCTTGGGGGTGGCGATGTAGTCGTCAAACTCGCCGGGGATATGGCGCCAGAGACTATGCACGATGCCCAGTACCGCGTAGCAATCGGCCACATCCTCCACCAGCACCCGTACCGCACGCAGGTCGAAGATCTGCTCGATATCCACCGCCTTACGCTGCATCTTGCGCCAGATACTGTAGATGTGTTTTGGCCGGCCACTGATCCCCGCCTGGATGCCCGCCGCCTTGAACTTCTCCTCCAGCAGGGCGATGACATCCTGGATAAAACTCTCCCGGTCACTGCGCCGTCCATCCAGCTGACTGGCGATGCGCTTGTACGCCTCCGGCTCGAGAAAACGCAGACTGAGGTCTTCAAGCTCCCATTTTATCTGCCAGATGCCCAGCCGGTTGGCCAGCGGCGCGTAGATACTGCGGGTCTGCTCGGCGATGCGGCGCTGAATCTCGGCGGGAAAGTCGCGCGCAATGCGCATCAGGTGAAGCCGCTCCGCCACCACCACCAGCACCACCCGCACATCCTCGGCAATACCTAGCAGCAGGCGGCGCAGATTCTCCGCATGCTCTTCCTGGTCGCCGGCCGGGATCTCTCTGGAGAAGTCGGTGAGGGCGTCGATGCGCGCCATGTCACCGACCATGCGCAGAGTGGCCTCACCAAATCGTGCCGTCAATGCCTCCTGATCGCTCGCTTCGTCGTCAAGCACGCCGAGCAGGATCGCCGCCGCCAGGGTCTCCCGGTCGAGCCGCATGCTAGCCAGCACCTCGGCCACTGAGAGGGCATGACGGATGCGCAGTTCACCGCTCGGCAGACGCACCTCCCCCCCCCGCTCAAGCGCGGTCTGGCAGGCCATCTCCAGATATTCACGGTCACCCGGCTCGATCTGCGGCGCGAGACTATCGAGCCAGGCCTGGATCTTCTCGAGGTCGACCAAATCGCCTTCCGGCAGGTTTGTCGTAACACTGACCATGATTAGGGGATGAGTGGCCGCCCGCCCTCTCTGGCGGCCCTCAGATCAGTCGAGCACATGGCTGACCAGTCCGTCAGCCAACTTGGGTTCAAACCAGGTCGATTTCGGCGGCATCACTTCACCCGCATCGGCCACCGCCATCAGCGCCTCCATGCTGGTCGGGAAGAGCGAGAAGGCAACCTGCATCTCGCCGCTGTCGACTCGCGCCTCCAGCCCCTCTAAGCCACGAATGCCGCCGACAAAGTCGATGCGGCTGTCGCGGCGTGGATCAGAAATACCGAGGATCGGCTCGATCAGGTTGTCGGCCAGCAGACTGACATCGAGCCGCGCCACCGGATCGTCCGCTGGGATGCGCGCCGGGTCGAGGCTCAGGCGGTACCACTGGCCGTCGAGGTACATGCCGAACTCGGCGGTGCCGGCGGGCTTGACCGGGGTGTCGCTCATCTCCAGGGTGAAGGCCGCCTCCACCTTCTCCAGGAAGGCCGCCTTGTCGAGGCCATTGAGATCCTTGACCACCCGGTTGTAGTCGAGGATCTGCATCTGGTTGTGAGGGAAGATCACCGACAGGAAGTAATTGTAGGACTCCTCGCCGGTATGCTTGGAGTTGGCCGCCTTGCGCGCCGCACCGACCCGCGAGCCGGCCGCCGAGCGATGGTGGCCATCAGCCACATAGAGCGCGGGCATCGCATCGAATTCGCGGGTGAGCTGCTCCACCACCTTCTCATCGTCGGCAACCCAGATCTGGTGGCGCACGCCATCAGCGGCTGTAACATCCATATCGGCGGCCCCTTCGGCGATCAGCGCGAGGGTATCGTCCACCGCCACGGCACTCGGATAGACTAGGAATACCGGCCCGGTCTGGGCATTCAGCGCATCCACCTGACGCACCCGGTCGTCCTCTTTGGCGGGACGGGTGAATTCATGTTTTTTGATGCGATCGTTATCGTAGGCCTGCACCGAGGCGACCGCCGCCAACCCGGTCTGCACATGCTCGCCCATGGTGAGGCGATAGACATAGAAGCAGGGTTTGGCGTCACGAACCAGCACCCCTTCTTGCTCCATCTTCGCCAGATTCTCCGCCGCCTTAGCGTAGACCTCCGGCGAGTAGGGATCGGTACCGACCGGCAGATCCACCTCGGCGCGAGAGATGTGCAGAAAGCTCCAGGGGCGGCCTTCGACCATCTCGCGTGCCTCCGCCTCATTCATCACGTCGTAGGGAGGGGCGGCAACATCTTCGGCGCGGCCATTCGCGGGCCGCAGCCCCGGAAACGCTTTGATTAGCGGCATCTATCTGATCCTTATAAATCGTGTAATGGCGAGCCTCTCTCACCATAGGAAATCGTTAAACGCGCAGATTGTTTCAAATGCACAAGCTACAGATCAAGCACTGCCGAACAGTCAACACTCCAGCGCCCAACTTTTTCCACCCCAAATTGTGCCGTTAACTTGATCCCCGTCACACTCAACCCCCATGTCAGAAAATTCCTACATGGGTTGCGGATCTTTCCCCCTACCCTCTCCACCACCCTGTGACATTCTTGAATTGTCGCCAACAGGACGACAGGGAAGCCATAAGGAACAGGGACGTCTCAAGGACGGAACCGTTTGCCAACCAAGCAGGGCGACATGCCCCACTTCCATGGAATGGGAGGTGGGGTTTTTCCGTTGTGCCTCTGCAGACTGACCGCTCCCTGGCCTTACTCCGAGCACTCGCCGTTTCACAAGCGAGGCACGTGGGTTTGTTCAGTCAGCCCGCCACAGACGCTGTTCAGGGGCGTTGAACGCCCGCCAAAGCTCCCGATAGCTCTGCCCTGTTACGGGATGGATCTCATCACCAGCCACTTCAGACAACGGCAACAGCACAAAGGCGTAGCGAGTAATCTCATCACGCGGCAGTTGCAGGCCGGGCTCATCCACCACCACATCGCCGTAGGTCAACAAGTCGACATCGAGGGTGCGCGGGGCAAACTTGTCAGACTCACGCTGTCTGCCATTTTTTTCTTCGATCCAGCGCAGCTTCAGCACCAGCTCTTGCAGCGGCAGGCGGGTAGCGATCCCCACCACCAGGTTGTGAAAGTTATCTCCCTCGAACCCCACCGCCTCGCTCTCATAGATAGGGGAGATCACCAGCTCGCCAAACTCAGCAGTCAGATCGGTTAGCGCCTGCGGAATATAGCGCCGCGGCTCAATGTTGCTGCCTAGGCTCAGCCAGGCGCGCACCAGCTCCGCCTCAACCACGACTGCCGCGCTCGATGATCACGCCGACATCCTGGGCGGCACTCACCGCCCCCGCCTTGTTGGCGGTCAGGCGCAGCCAGGGCACATCAAACTCCTCAAGCACGATCTGTGCGCAACGTTCCGCTAGGGTCTCCACCAGCTGAAAACTGCTCGCCTCGACAAACTGGATCAGGCGCTTGCTGACCGCCTTGTAATCAAGGGTATCCTCGATGCCATCCGAGGCTGCTGCTCTGGCCACATCGGCCCCCATCTCCAGATCGAAAACCACCGTCTGTTTGATCTCCCGCTCCCAGTCATAGATACCAATGACTGTATCGATGCTCAGGCCCCGGATGAATACTATATCCATTCAATCTTCCGTTTGGGTTGGCAAATGGGCCACATGGTAGTGGAGTGGGGCACAATGACAACCCCTGCAGCGACAGCGAAAAGTGTGCGGGATAATCAAGTGCTGCAGCGAGGCAGGTGCGAACAGCTCCATGTCGCCCTGACCACAGGCTCCTAGCCGTCGCTGCTCTCCCTGGGCATGCCGGCCATCCGGTGTTCACTTGATTAACAACATCCTTGACCTGCTGCGGGTGAGCAGGTCCAATTCGCCCATGATTATCGATACCCTGCTGATCCTCTCCGCCTACCTGTTGGGCTCCATCTCCAGCGCCATCATCGTCTGCACGTTGATGGGGCTACCCGATCCGCGCACCCAGGGCTCCAACAACCCAGGCGCCACCAACGTGCTGCGCATCGGCGGCAAGAAGGCGGCGGCCATCACTCTGCTGGGCGACATGCTAAAAGGCCTGCTGCCGGTACTGGCAGCCCACCTGCTCACCGACTCGCCCCTGACCTTCGCCCTCACCGCCATGGCGGCGTTTCTCGGCCATCTCTACCCAATCTTTTTTGGTTTTCAGGGCGGCAAAGGGGTAGCCACCGCCCTCGGCACCCAGTTCGGACTCGCCTGGCAGATCGGCGGCAGTGTGGCGCTGATCTGGCTCTTCATGGCCAAGATAATGAAAATTTCCTCCCTTGCCGCGCTGGTCTCGATGGCGCTGGCGCCCGTGATCGTCTGGTGGTTTTGGCCCGCGCCAGAGTTGATCTCAATGCAGGTGATGATGAGCCTGCTGCTGTTCTGGCGGCATCGCAGCAACATCCAGAATATGTTGGTAGGCTCCGAAGAGCCGATCTCCAAGGAACAGGGGCCCAAGACCTAAACCGGTTGGAGTGTCTCCATCAGCCAACGGGGTTGGGCGGAAAAACGCAGCGGCTCCGACTGCCCCGCCCTGAGCCGCTGCCAGCCGGCATAGGCGATCATCGCGCCATTATCGGTGCAAAATTCCGGTCGCGGGTAGTAGGCCAGCCCGCCCTCCTTCTGCATCATCGCGCCGATCGCCGCACGCAGACGCTGGTTGGCGCTGACACCACCGGCCATCACCAGGGTCGAGACCCCGCTCTGGCGCACCGCCCGCCGGCACTTGATGCGCAGCGTATCGACTACCGCATCCTCGAAAGCACGGGCAATATCTGCCAGGGTCTGGCGACTGACCATTTCCCCCTCCTCCCGCCGAGCAGCCTGCAGGGTATTTAGAGCAAAAGTCTTGAGACCACTAAAGCTGAAGTCGAGACCGGGCCGGTCGGTCATCGGACGCGGAAAGCGATAACGCCCCGGATCGCCCTGCTGTGCCAGCTGCGCCAGCTCTGGGCCACCCGGATAGGGCAACCCGAGCAGCTTGGCAGTCTTATCAAAGGCCTCTCCAGCCGCATCGTCCAACGACTCACCCAGCACTTGGTAGCGACCGATCCCTTCCACCAGCACCAACTGGGTGTGACCACCGGAGACCAGCATCGCAACAAACGGGAAAGGCGGCGGCTCGGCCTCCAGCATCGGCGCCAGCAGGTGGCCCTCCATATGATGTACGCCAATCGCCGGCACCCCCCAGGCCCAGGCCAAACTACGGCCGATGGCGCTGCCCACCAGCAGTGCCCCCACCAGCCCGGGACCAGTAGTGTAGGCAACGCCGTCTATCTGTTCCGCACCGAACCCCGTCCCCCGCAGAACCTGCCGGATTAGCGGCAACACCTTGCGCACATGGTCCCGCGAGGCCAGCTCCGGCACTACGCCGCCATATTCGGCATGCACTGCGATCTGGCTGTGCAGCGCGTGGCCAACTAAGCCCTGTTGGCTGTCATAAAGGGCGATGCCCGTCTCATCGCAGGAGGTTTCGATCCCAAGTACTCGCATCGCCCAATCGGCCCTCTTAGTCATTACGAAACAAAATCAGGCGGCCAAGTTTAGCAGACAATCCCACACCACTTTTGAAAAGCACAGAGCCATGTTGTAGAATTCGCGCCTTTCAACCGGGCCCCGGCCAAACAACTGAAATTCTGAGGAACAACTACAGATGCCCAACGTACGCGTCAAAGACAACGAACCTTTCGAAGTCGCCCTGCGCCGCTTCAAGCGATCCTGCGAGAAAGCCGGCGTTCTCGCCGAGGTCCGTCGCCGTGAGTTCTACGAAAAGCCCACCTGGGAACGCAAGCGCAAAGCTGCCGCCGCCGTCAAGCGTCATCTGAAGAAGCTCTCTCGCGAGAACCGCCGCTGGGAACGCCAGTACTGATCGCTTTCTGCGACAGGGATCTCTGAACGATGTTGAAGCAACGCATCCAGGATGACGTAAAAGCCGCGATGAAGGCCAGAGAGAAGCAGCGCCTCGGCACGCTGCGCCTGATCACCGCTGCGATTAAGCAGCGCGAGGTCGATGAACGCATCGAACTCGATGACGATCAGGTGCTTGCCATCCTAGAGAAGATGATCAAGCAACGTCGTGACTCGATCGCCCAGTATCAGCAGGCCGGCCGCGATGAGCTGGCCGCTCAGGAGCAGAGCGAGATCGAGATCATCCAGGACTACATGCCTGAAGGTCTCAGCACTGAAGAGATCAACTCCCTGATCGAGGAGGCGATTGCCTCCTCGGGCGCCTCCGCCATGAAAGATATGGGCAAGGTGATGGGGCAGCTCAAACCCAAGATGCAGGGCCGCGCCGACATGGGGCAGGTCAGCGCCCTGGTCAAGCAAAAGCTCTCCGGTTAACCTTCTCTCCCCTCTCGGCTGGGGGCATCAGCTATCTTATGCGTTATCCCCAGCATCGCAGATAGCTTCAGACCCATGGCCGGCCGAATCCCCCATCACTTCATCGATGAACTACTCAGTCGGGTGGACATCGTCGATCTGGTCAACCAGCGAGTGCCGCTAAAGCGCGCTGGCAAAGAGTACCAGGCCTGTTGCCCGTTCCACGACGAAAAGACCCCCTCCTTCACCGTCAGCCCGGAAAAACAGTTCTACCACTGCTTCGGTTGCGGCGCTCACGGCTCCGCCATCAGCTTCCTGATGGACTACGACAACCTGGGTTTTATCGAGGCGATTGAGGAACTCGCCACCAGCACTGGCCTCGAAGTCCCCCGCGAAGGTGGCCTGCCGCAAGGGCCAGACCTGCGCCCCCTGTTCCAACTTATGGAGCGCACCGCCAGCTACTACCGGCATCAGCTGCGCGACCACCCCCAGGGGCAGACCGCCATCGACTATCTGAAACAGCGCGGCCTGACTGGCGAGATCGCCGCCACCTTCGGCATCGGCTTCGCTCCCCCAGGCTGGGACAACCTGCTGCAGCACACAGGCCAACAGAGTGAGACACTGCGCCAGCTGCGTGAGACCGGCATGATCACGGAAGGAGAAGGCAAACACTACGACCGCTTTCGCAACCGCATCATGTTCCCGATCCGCGACCGGCGTGGCCGCACCATCGGTTTTGGCGGCAGGATATTGGAGGATAGCGCCGCGACGGACAAGGCGCCAAAAGCGGCCGGCCCCAAATACCTCAACTCCCCCGAGACCCCCTTGTTCCACAAGGGGCGCGAACTCTACGGCCTGTTTGAAGCCAGCCAGGCACTGCGCAAGATCGACTCCTTGCTGGTGGTCGAAGGCTACATGGATGTGGTTGCCCTGGCTCAGTTCGGCATCCGCAATGTGGTAGCCACCCTCGGCACCGCGACCACCAAGGAGCATCTGGAGCTGATCTTCCGCATCTGTCCCGAGGTGATCTTCTGTTTCGATGGCGACCGCGCTGGCCGTGATGCTGCCTGGAAGGCCCTGCAGACCAGTCTGCCGGTGATGCGCGAGGGACGTGAGGTGCGCTTTCTGTTCCTACCTGATGGCGAAGACCCCGACACCCTGGTGCGCAAAGAGGGGGTAGAACAATTCAGCGACAGAGCGAAAGCGGCCATGCCACTCTCCCGCTTCCTGTTCGACCAACTCAGCAGCCAGATCGACATGCAGTCGATCGACGGCCGCGCACGCCTGGCGCAGCTAGCGAAACCCCTGCTTGAGCAGCTACCCGCCGGCCTCTTCCGCCAGATGATGTTTCAGGAACTCGAAGGACTGGTCGGCATCAAGCCGGGACAACTCGACAGCAGCACGCCACAAAATCAACAGGGCAAGCCCGGCTCCACCTCTCGAAAAAAATACCAGCAACAACGTCTCACACCCCTGCGTAGCGCCATTGCGCTGTTGCTTGACACCCCCACCCTGGCACAGCTGGCAGCGGACACCGATGACGATTGGCAACAATGGCAAGCTCCAGGAGTACCGCTGCTACGCCAGCTACTTGAATTAATCCGGGCCCAACCTACGCTTAATAAAGCGGCCATCATCGAACGCTGGCGAGACCAGGAAGCCTTCGCCGCATTGGATAAATTAGCCACCTATCGATTTGATCTTCCTGGCATGGACAAAGAGGCGGAATTTCGCGATGCGATCAGCAGACTCAATCAGCAATACCGCAAGCAGAGCGCAAAAACGCCACACAAGCTCAATCCTAGCGAGCTCTCCGAGGAAGAGCGTCGGGCACTTCGACAACGCTTTCCTGGTCAAAGATAGGCGGCCACGCTGAATCAATGCAAAAAACCCGGGTAAAGCGCTATCGCTGCCCTGGAATCATGCTAGAATGGGGAGTTTATTCGTCGGCACTCGCCTGACTCGGACTACAAGGTTGAAAATGAATCAGGAACAACAGCGATCACAGCTAAAACAACTGATTGCAAAAGGTAAGGAACAGGGCTTCCTAACCTATGCGGAAGTCAACGACCATCTGCCCGAAGGCATCGTCGAGCCGGAGCAGATCGAAGACATCGTACGCATGATCAATGACATGGGGATCACCGTACACGAAACCGCCCCCGACCTTGAAGACAAGACCCTGAGTGACGAAGCTGTCACCAGCGATGATGACGCCGCCGAAGAGGCCGCCGCCGCGCTGGCCAGCGTCGACAGCGAGTTTGGCCGCACCACCGACCCGGTACGAATGTACATGCGCGAGATGGGCACCGTCGAGCTGCTAACCCGCGAAGGCGAACTGCGCATCGCTAAACGCATTGAGGACGGCCTCAAACAGGTCTCCGCTGCCCTCGCCACCTTCCCCGTCACCATCGAGATGCTGCACAGCATGCTCACCAAGGTCGGTGAAGGTGAGAAGCGTATGGCGGATGTCATCAATGGCTTCATCGACCCGAACGAGACAGACGAGATCCCCATCCCGCGCCCCCCTCGAGCGAAAGATAGTGGCGACGAGGAAGATGAAGAACCCGTCGATACTGGCCCCGATCCTGAAGAGGTTGCCGCCAAGACAAAGGAACTAGGCAAGCGCTACAACGCCCTCTGCAGCGCACTCAAGAAGCATGGCCGCAACAATCCCAAGACCCAAAAGGCGCTCGAGGCCTGCGCTGAAAGCTTCCTCGAGTTCAAACTGGTCCCGAACGCGTTCAATCACCTTGTCGCCAGCCTGCGAGACACCATCGCTCGGATTCGCGCGCAAGAGCGGATCATCATGAATCTTTGTGTCGACCGGGCGCGTATGCCCAGAAAAGAGTTCATCGCTTCTTTCCCCGACAACGAAACCAATCCGGACTGGCTGCAGCAGCAACTTGATGCCGGTAAATCCTACAGCGAGCCGCTGCAAGAGTATGCCGACGATATCGCCCGCGCCCAGAAGCGCCTGATCACTCTCAAGCAGGAGTGCCAGCTCACCATCAGCGACATCAAAGAGATCAATCGCAAGATGTCCATCGGTGAGGCCAAGGCCCGTCGCGCAAAGAAAGAGATGGTCGAGGCCAACCTGCGTCTGGTGATCTCCATCGCCAAGAAATACACCAACCGCGGCCTGCAGTTCCTCGACCTGATCCAGGAGGGAAACATCGGTCTGATGAAGGCGGTGGACAAGTTCGAATACCGGCGCGGCTACAAATTCTCGACCTACGCCACCTGGTGGATTCGTCAGGCCATCACCCGCTCCATCGCGGATCAGGCACGCACCATCCGCATCCCTGTGCACATGATCGAGACCATCAACAAGCTTAATCGCATCTCCCGTCAGATGATCCAGGAGATGGGCCGCGAGGCTACCCCGGAAGAGCTGGCCGAGCGCATGGAGATGCCCGAGGACAAGGTCCGCAAGGTTCTGAAGATCGCCAAAGAGCCGATCTCCATGGAGACCCCGATTGGCGACGATGAAGACTCCCACCTGGGCGACTTCATCGAAGACTCCGGCGTTGTCTCGCCAGTCGACTCAGCCACTTCGGAGGGCCTGCGCGAAGCGACCCAGAACATGCTCTCCGGACTCACTTCCCGTGAAGCCAAGGTACTGCGCATGCGTTTCGGTATCGACATGAATACCGACCACACCTTGGAAGAGGTCGGCAAACAGTTCGACGTCACCCGCGAACGCATCCGACAGATCGAGGCCAAAGCACTGCGCAAGCTACGCCACCCCTCCCGCTCCGAGCGAATGCGCAGCTTTCTGGACAACGAATAAGCTGGCGGGTCTATCCCGCCCTCTTTTCAGCAGCGTTTTATCTGCTAGAATTCGCGCCGTCCATAACGCCTTGCGCCTGTCGGCGGCAAATCCCATCGGGCCCTTAGCTCAGTTGGTTAGAGCAGGGGACTCATAATCCCTTGGTCGTAGGTTCGAGTCCTACAGGGCCCACCAATAAAAACAAATAGTTACAGAAGGTTCCAGGCCACCTGGCTGATCAACCCAATCCAAGCAAATCTTCTTTAGAGAGATCAGACGCCAGCACTTTGAACACCAGCCGGGAATAATGGCTCATCGCCTGCTGGTCTTTCAGCAGGTGAGTGGCATCTTCCCTATCTTTGCTCTCTAAAAGCATGGTCAGCACCGCGCTGGTCACCGCCCTTTGCAGATCGCCACCCTGCATCATCTGCTCTTCGCTGTTGCCAACTTCGATCTGCTTGCGCACGGTGGGATCACGGCGCGCCTGCTCGCCGATTGCCAGCAGATTGCCCATGCGCTTGATGCGATCCCCTTCCGAGAGACCCTCGCCAAACAGGCTGTTCAGGGCGTGAATGATTTCGCTGATTCGCTCACGCGTCCGGTCGCGACCCTCGCTGATGCCACCGGCAACCGGGCGCAAATCGGGAGCGTCCTCCTTCACCCCAAGCGTCATATCCGCCCCCTCGCGCTGATAGAGCTTGAGGTGAGTCATGCGCAGACCGGAGAGATCGATCTCCGTCATCGGCACATTGGCCAGCCGTTTCACATAGAGACGGATAAAGCGATTGAGCTTCTCCAACTCGGGATCACCCAGCGGTACCACCTGGGCGATGAATTCGTAGAGGCGTACAAACTTGCGCATGCCGTCGCGCAGCTTCATCAAGCCGTCACGCTCGGCAGCGTATTCGGCGCGCTGTGACTCCACTTCTTCCGCGCCGCGCTCGTCGCCCTCTCCGTCGCGGCGGTCAGCCACCGGCTCCTAGCGCGCGATGGTGTCGTTTAGCTCCTGCAGTCGTCCCTTGAAGCGCTGCACCGCAGGCTCCACGGCAGCAGCGCCTTGGCCAGCCTAGCGCTCTTGGCGGCGTTGTCACCAAAACCGCTACCACGCTCGATCCCGGCCACCACGTCCTGTTGATGGTCGGTCTGCTGGATCGACTCACGCAGCTGGTCATCCAGCATTGTGCGGTCGGTCACCACGATCACCGAGGCAAAGCGGCGCGAACCGTCAGCCTCGTGCATCCGGATCAGGCTATGGCAGAGCCAGGCGATGGTGTTGCTCTTGCCCGAACCGGCACTGTGTTCCAGCAGGTGGCACCTTCCCACACCTTCGCTGCGTACCGCGGCATCCAGCCGGGTCACCACCTACCACTGGTGATAGTGGGGAAAGAACATCGTCTCCTGCTTGTAGCGGCGGCCGTTGGCGTCCTCCATCTGCCTATTTTCGAAGATGAAGAAGCAATGATCAGCTTCAGCAGTGCGCCACCTTGTAGAGCAGCTTGTTGGAGAATTTGAACTGCTCGAACACGGCACGGGCGTTGGCGGAGAAGTTGTTGATGTAATCCTCCAGCTTGGCCAGGGTATCGGCCACACCGAGGTTGTTCAGCTGGTAGCGAGAGGTGTTGTAGAACTGCTGGCCGCTGACTTCGGGGAGTACCAGATAGGAGTTGATGCCAAGCTCGGCGATCTCCGCATGCTTGGTGAGTACGGCATCGCGGGGCGGCTCCAGCACGCATTCAAAACGGCGCAGCACGGTGAAGGGGAGGATCACCAGACCGTATTCAGATTGTTTGAAGTCGCCGCGTAGCAGCTCCGCCACCGACCAGATAAGGCCGCCGAGATTTTTTTGTTCCATGTGTTGGCCAGAATTATCGTTATTCGGCCGAAGGGGGAGGCCTATGTATGCGAGCGCTATAGTAATTCACTCTTCTGTCCTGTGAAATTTCCATGAAAAGTGTGTTTGAATATCATTATGAACTTATTTGCTGTGACGATGTCCGACTAAGTGATAGAAAATATTTATACAAGCATAAGGAGATATTTCAGTGTCTGCATTGATCGACAATTTTCCCTACAACGGCGTGGTGACGGTGAACCGTGTCATCCTGAAACCTGAGTACAGCGTGGACGACCTCCAGGAGCGGGTCGCTTATCTGTGTGAGAACGTGAAGACCTACCACTCGGATACAGGTTTCGTGGGGGGCTTCGTCTCCCTCAACAGCGGCAACATCTCCAATGAGGGGAGTACAGTGGGCCAGCCGGTGGAGAGCCCGCTGAAGGGGCGCGAGGCGCTTATCATCACCTTTTGGAACTCCTTTGAGGAGCACGAACAGTCCCATCGCAGTGAGACTTTCCAGCCGTTGTTCAGCAAGGTGCTGGAGTTGTGCGAGAACGGCAATGAGGAGATCGCCTACGAAATGCTCTGGTCCGGGCGCGCCTACACACCTGAAGAGGCGACCAAGGCGCGTGAGGCGAAGGCGGCGCATCTGCACGCGGCGGCTTGAGTCCCTCCCGCTTATAGAGCCCCAGGTGGGTCATCCGCAGGCCGGAGAAATCAATCTCTGTCATCGGCACATTGGCCAACCGTTTCACATAGAGGCGAATAAAGCGACTGAGCTTCTCCAACTCCGGATCACCCAGCGGCACCCACCTGGGCGATGAACTCGTAGCGGCGTACAAACTTGCGCATGCCGTCGCGCAGCTTCATCAGCGTTTTGCGCTCGGCGGCGTATTCGGAACGCTGCATCTCGACCACCGACCAGATGAGGCCGCCGAGGTTTTTTGTTCCATGTGCCGCCCTGTTTATTGCTTTTCTACAGGGTGGCCAGTTGTCTGACATCCCTGTGCTTCATCTTCGATATTAAGTGTCTTGCGATGACAAGGCGGTAAAGTGCTCAGCAAACTTCGTGTGAGCGCAGCAGAATCTCGGAATTATCCAGGGCACCGACCCTAGGAAAAGCCGATCTGCACGGATCAGCAGCTCATCCCTGAGCACTAAATCCGCTTTGAGGCGACCATGAGAGGGTGGGAATCAGACGCGAGGCAGAATAATAGGCAAGCTTCGTCAGATAGAGCTACAACTCAATCGCATACTTTTTCATGCGGTAGAGCAAAGTATCCCGCGAGAGTCCGAGGAGACGGGCTGCCTTGCTGCGGTTACCACTGGTGCGACCCAAAGCCTGTTGGATGAGATTAGCCTCCAACTCATCCAACACTAATCCATCATCCGGCAGGACAAAATCCCTACCGGAGGCCCCATCCAGCCGGGACTGTTCGCGGATCTCCAAGGGAAGGTTTTCCGCCCGGATAATCCGATCACTGAACAGGATAAGCATGCGCTCACTCAGGTTTTTCAGCTCACGAACGTTGCCGGGCCAGCTATAACGTCGCAACAGCTTCATTGCTGTTTTGGAGTAGATGGGCGGGGCCAGCTTATATTGTTCCGCCAGTTCATCAGTCAAGCCCTGAAGCAGGCCGTCGATATCCCCCGAACGATGCCGCAAGGCTGGCAGCTCCAAGGGTACGATGTAGAGACGGTAGTAGAGATCAGCCCTGAAGCTACCTTCCTTTACTGCTTGTGCCAAATCACGGTTAGTCGCAGCCACCACGCGCACATCCACCACCTCGGGCTGGGCTTTTCCCACCGCCTGGCACTCGCCAGACTCAAGGAAGCGCAGCAGTTTTGCCTGCGCACTAAGGGGCAGTTCCGAAATCTCATCAAGGAACAGAGTGCCTCCAGCTGCCGCCTGCACCCTACCCGGTTGGTCTGAGACAGCACCAGTAAAGGCTCCCTTACGGTGGCCGAACAACTCCGACTCCACCAGCTGCTCAGGCAGAGCGGCACAATTGACGGTGAGAAACGGCCCATCTGAGCGGCGACTGCAGCCATGCAGGGCGCTAGCCAAGAGTTCCTTACCCGTACCACTCTCGCCGCTGACCAATACGGTCGCGTCGGTTGCGGCTACGATCCTCATCGCCCGGAGCACACTCAGGAACTCCGGCGCCTTACCCAGCAGATTTTGTCTTATCGCATGCATCTTTTCAGTCTATCTCATCACCTGATCCTACAAAATGAGAAGGATCAAATACCCCCAAAATAGTAACGTCACCAATCCATTTTTTAAACCCACTCTCCTCGGGAATTCTATTTGTCTCTATCTTTCTGCACCACCCTGTTGCTCCAATTTTGTCATCATCGGCCAATAAGGATTTTCATTCTTGGGATGATCGTGAAACCCCTCCCAAAATCGTTGAACCCAAGGCGATATGCAGGCTATCTGATAGGAAAATGTGACTTCGTCACTTAAGCCCCCTGCCTTTGCCACCGATACTTCGAGTGTCATTTTTATAGGCCATCCTGTGGGTAGAGTCATGAAGCTGTTACGTACCATCGCCGCGATCACCCTCTCCACCAGTCTGCTTGCCGCCTGCGGCGGCAGTGGTGAATCAGTCAGTACACCAGTCGGGGAGACCGGCGGAACCTCCAGTCGTGTCGCCTTTGACGGCAGTGTTGGTGACGGCCCGGTGGTCGGTGCCACTGTCAGCATTCGCGACCGCAACTTTCGGCTGCTCGCCACCACCAGCAGTACCGACCGGGCTAGCTTCAACTTCGACGGTGAGATCGCCGACAGCGCCTTCCCGCTGATCATTGAAGCGACCGAAGGCATCGACCTAGTCACTAACGCCGCCCCCGACTTTGTTCTCAGCGGGGTAGTGATGACACCCTCACAGACGCGGGTCAACCTGACGCCGCACACCACCATGATGGTGAAGAGCGCACTGGCAATGGAGGGTGGGCTGACACAAGCTAACCTGGAGCGCGCCAGAAGCGCTGTCACCACCCGCCTCAACTTTGGCCTGGATACCAGCAAGGTGCCCGATCCGATGAGCACCGAGGTGACTATCGACAATGTCACCGAGGTGACCCTGTCGAGCGAGGTGTTCGGTGAGATGGCACGCCGCACCGCCTACTGGATCGGCGGTAATGTCAGCGAGGATGATATCTTCACCGCGCTAGCAGCCGACCTGGTCGATTCGGTGCTGGATGGCCGCGGCGCCGAAGGCACGGTGGCGCGCTACACCGCGATCGCCCATGTGGTCAGCGCCCAGGTGTTGATCGAGGCGATGCTCGACGGCCTGCAGGTGAACAATCAGCCGGCCAACACCGCCCTGGACGACGCCATCGACCAGGTGCTCAGCACCGCTGATCGCTCGATACGCCGCTCAGTGACCGAGGTCAACGTCAATAGCCTAATGCTCAGCCAGGCTCAGGCAGCACTGGCCGCCGCCCAGGCGATCGACCCGAACATCCCGTTGGGGGATCTGCTGAGCCTGCTGAGCGGGCTGCAAAACGGTACCGCGGGCAATACCGACGAGGCACTCAGCAACGCCGGTGTCGACAACTCTCTGAGCAACGGCTTGGATCAGACCATCTCCATCGTCGCCAACAGCAACAACAGCGGCGTTGAGCAGGTCAATCAGGTGGCCAGCGGTAGCGATGCTAGCTCGAGTAGCGGCAGCGAATCTGTCAGCACTGTTGACGCTGCCGGCAGCAGCACTTCCACCGGAGATAACAGTAATGCTGGCAGCACAAATGAGGGTGACGGCTCAGCCGGCACTGTAAACACTGTTCCCACGGCCATCGCAGACAATGCTGAAACCAACCAGAACAGCTCAGTCATCATCGACATATTGGCCAATGACAGCGGCATAGACAACAGCCCTATCACCTTGACCATAGCTGCTAATCCCAACTCAGGGAGTGTACAGGTCAATTCTGACGGTACCATTAGTTACCAACCCAACAACGGTTTTTTTGGCTCTGATCGCTTCAGCTATCAGCTAATGGATACGGACGGTGATTCAGCCATGGCAGAGGTCACCATCACGGTCAATTGCACTAGCAACTGCAGCGCGCAGCTACGTCTCACCTGGAGCGAGAACACTACCGCACAGATCAGTGGCTATAAGATCTACCACGGTACCAGCAGCGGTAACTATGGTGAGGCAATCTGGGCCGGCGATGTCACGAGTTACGACTACACTGCCGAATCACTTGGCAATCACTACTTTTCTGTCACTGCAGTCGACACAGATGGAAATGAGTCTGCCTACGCCAATGAAGTTGCGATACAACTATGATAAACATCAGTCCTGAGGCTCTTTATCGCCGGCCGTAGCCGGCGATTTTATTTTTGATGTGACCCGGTTCCTCGAACCACCTATTTCGCACCTTATACTGAGCCGAAAGACCCTAGGAGGGCGACTGTTGGCTCATTTAGATCCTGTTTCATATATCCCCTGCCAAGCATCCTGGCAGACGCTGCTAACAACAGCCAAGCAACGCTTGCTCAGCTTAACCTTGGCTGCACTGCTCATTCTCATGTTCGCCCTTGCCTGCCCGGCCCAAGCAGCAGCCGACCTGGTGGCCCGTGGCGCCAGTTACATCGAAGAGGGACATCCGGAACAAGCCCTTGATCTCTTCAGCAAGGCGGTGAAAAAAAATGACCCCGCCGGTGCATTTGGTCTGGGTGTACTCTATTTTCAGGGCATCGGTGTCGACAAAGATCCAGTAAAGGCGACCAACTGGTTCCTGTTCGCTGCCAAACAGAACTATGCCCCAGCCCAGTTCAACCTCGGTAACGCCTACCTCAGAGGACGCGGCGTCCCAAGCGACAAGGGAAAAGCGGAGTACTGGTGGCGCCAAGCCGCCCTCCAGGGTTATCAACGCGCCCAGTTCAACCTTGCTTCGCTACTGCTCAATGAACGGCCAGATCCGCCAGCCAAAGAGGAGGGTATTGCCTGGATGCGCGCAGTAGGCCTGCAGGGGGTACAAAATGCAGTCGATCTGCTGGATGAACTTGGAGAACCCCTGGATTACAGCGACATTGCGATCGACTGGTCACGCGAACCACTCCGCAGCGAAGCCCGACTGCTGACCTTTCCGCCCAACCACTATGTGATTCAGCTGATCTCAGCCCGCCTCTTCAAATCAGCCGTCGATTTCATCAACGAACACGATCTGGGAGGAAAGGCGCTGCTGTTTCGCTTTCAGTACAAAGACAGCTCAACCTGGATCGGCGTCACCATGGCCGACTATCCAAGCAAGAAAGAGGCGTTGGCCGTACTCGAAACCCTCGATGAAAAATTCAAGCAGGGTGCCTGGATACGTTCAGTCAAAGCGATTCAGCAGGCGATCAAGAAAGCACGTGCAGAGGCCCCCTGACCTCCCCGCCGCTATCGATCAGATCATCATTCGCTATCGACCGGCATCTGGGTCGCCTGGTCGGCAAACACCTCCCGGGTAATCTCCAGAAAACGCTTCGCCTGGGGCGAGAGAAACTTCCCGCGTCGCAGCACAATGCCGTAACTGCGGTCCGGGAAATAGCGCCCGAGCGGGATCTTCGCCAGATTCTCATCGCCGCTGAGACAGAGATCTGTGACGATGGAGATACCCAGGCCGATCTCCACATACTTTTTGATGACCTCCCAGCCGCCGGCCTCCAAGGTGACCTGATAGCTGGCATTGTGCTGTTCAAATACCAAATCGACCATGCGCCAGGTGCTCAGATGATGCGGCGGCAGAATCAACCCATAGGGGCTGATATCGTGCAGTGTAACCTCAGACTTGCTGGCCAACGGGTGATCCGGGGGGGTGATCAGCGCCGGTCCATAGTTGACCACCGGCTGATAGGTTACATCGTCGGGCACCTCCAACATCGAGCCGATGGCGAAATCGGCCTCATCGGCACGTAGCATCGCCATGCCATCACGCCCGGTTACATTGTGCAGCTTCAGGCGGATACCAGGATACTGGGCCGCGAAACGGCGCATCGGCTCAGGCAGGATGTAGAGGATCGTCGACTCACCGGCGGCGATGTTGAGCTCGCCATTCTCCAGCTTGCCGCAGTAGGCGGAGAAGGTCTCCTGCAGCTTATCCATCCCCTCGACCAGAGGCTGCGACAGTTTATAGAGGATTTCGCCCTCCGGGGTCAGCTTGATCTTCGGCCCACGACGCTCGAACAGCACCGTATTGAGCTCCCGCTCCAGCGCCTGAATCTGTAGCGAGACAGTGGGCTGACTCAGGTAGACACGTTCTGCGGCTTCGCTGATCGAACCGGTCTGCGCTGCATGGCAAAACGCTCGTAGCTGTTTCAGGCGATTTTGCTTGTAGTAGATCTGGGGCGTACTCGACATATCTCTATCCGTCATTGAGAGCGGGGCGCCCCAATAGTAAGTTCTCCAACAAAAATCACCAATACTTCATCTGGAAATTATTTATTTATTCAATCAAGGCCTAGCTGATAAGCGAGCAAGGAAGAGGAGGATTTGCCCATATCCCCCTCCCCTCGCTGCTATTTTGTCTATCCTTTTAGGAGGCTGTCGGGTTTGGCCATTTGAAACGAAAGTCACTGGGAGCAAATCAAATCAGTTTATCGCCAGAGGAGAATAGCCCGGCTATTTGACGAGGGGGATAGGCTGATTTGATCGCTATCCAGGGATTTGCAGCCAAAAAGTGTTAAATCCGACAGCCCCCTGTTGCAGTGACAGAGAGAGCCCGTCAGGCCTTTCATGTCGTAGACGATTTACTCAAGGAACAACACTATGAAGAAACCGGAAGTCAGGCAGGATCCGATGTATCTGCTACTTCGGGAAGGAAAAATCGAGGAGTTCAACCGACGCCGGGAAGAGGGGCAAAGCTGCGATCTGCGCCATGCAGACCTGCGCGGACTCGACCTGCGCGACCTAAAGGCCGCTGGACTCGACCTCGGCAACAGCTATCTGCGCCAGACCGATCTGCGCGGGCTCAACCTCCAAGAGACCAATCTGGAAGGTGCCAGCATCAACGGCGCCAAGATCAGCGGCACTTTCTTCCCCAAGGCACTCTCTGCCGAGGAGATCACCCTGTCACTGGTGCATGGTATACGCCTGCGATACCGCTGAGGCAGGCGGGGTACTCCTTAGGGGGTATCCAACTGAGCAAGGATGTTGCGGGCAACCCGGCGCTGATCGGCATCACCCTCTTCGAGAATCTCGTAGAGCAGATCGCGCGCAGCCTCTACCTCACCCTGATCCCTCAACTCCTGCACCTTGCGCAACTTTTCCTCAACCTGCGCCTCCGCACCCTCGATCGCATCCAGCTCCGCTTCCATCTCATCGTCGGTGAGCGGCACAAAACGATCCGGATCGGTGTAGTCGTTGGCCGGGTCGATCTCACTGCCCATCGCCGGAGCTTCCGGTTCCTCAGCTACCGGAGCCTCATTTGCAGAGGCCAGCGCAGCGCCCTCCGGCACCGCATCTCCTTCAGTCGCTTCCCGATCGCGGATGAAACCACGGGAGAAGAACACGCCCAGCTCAAACAGCACCCACATGGGAAACGCCAGTAAAGTCTGGGAGATCACATCCGGTGGTGTCAGGAACATACCAACGACAAAGGCACCGACGATGATATAGGGACGCTTTTCGCGCAGTTTTTCCGGTGTAGTCACCCCCATCCAGACCAGGATGATGGTGGCGATCGGCACCTCGAAGGCGATGCCAAAGGCAAAGAAGAGAGTGATAACAAAATCGAGATAGCTACCCATGTCGGTGGCGATCTCGATACTTTCCGGCGCAGTGCTGGTCAAAAACGCAAACACCAGCGGAAAAACGATGAAGTAGGCGAAGGCCATCCCCAGGTAGAAGAGAAAGGTGCTGGAGACTAGCAGCGGCACCACTAGGCGTTTCTCGTGTTTGTAGAGCCCTGGCGCCACGAACGCCCAGAATTGGTAGAGGATAAACGGCACGCACAGGAACACGGCTGCCTGCAGTGCGAGTTTAAAGGGGATCAGGAAAGGATCGATCGGCTTGGTGGAGATCATGCTGCTGCCTTCTGGCAGCACATCCCGCAGCGGCACAGAGACCATCAGGTAGAGGTCATTGGCAAACGGAAACAGCACCAAGAACAGCACCAAGACCGCCAACACCATGCGCAGCAGGCGGTCACGCAGCTCCAGCAGATGCGAGACAAGCGGTTGCTCTGCGACCGTATTACCCTGATTTTCAGCAGTCATGGTGGCTAGGGGATCTACTTCTCAGCGCCAGGGATCTCACGATCCTCAAAGGTGTTCTTGGCATCGTTGACAGCCTTCTCTGAGCTACGCTTCACTTCAGACAGGTCCTTCTGCGTCTCTTCGATCACCTCATGTAGCGGATTCATCTGCTGCATCTGCTTTTGCATGATCTCTTTCAGCTCGTCGGCCTTGATCTCTTTATCGATATCGGCCTTAACGTTAGCCAACAGTTTGCGGCCATGGCCGACCCATCGACCCACCGTCCGCGCTACTCTTGGCAAGCGTTCAGGCCCGATCACAACCAGCGCCACCAAGGCGATAACGCTGAGTTCCCAGAAACCGATGTCAAACATAGATCAAAACCAGGGAAAAGCTGCCAATGGCAAGGATGGATTAAACCTTCTCTTTCTTTTTGGAAGTGACCTCACCCTCGATGGTGGTGCCCTTCTCGTCCTCGCTGATCTGCTCACGCTTCTCGGCATCAGCCTCAGCCTGCTTCTCACCATCGGACATCGACTTCTTGAAACCCTTGATCGCACCACCCAGATCACCGCCGATATTCTTCAGCCGTTTGGTGCCGAACAGCAGCAGGACGATCGCCAAGATGATCAATAACTGCCAAATGCTGATACCACCAATACCCATTTTATTCTCCACTCTCAACCGGTCCGAAAGGACCAGGTTTGATTATCGTATCTAACGTTGTCCGCCGGGACATTCGCCCCGCCGCTCGCGAATCACTCTCAAAAACACCGGCGCATCATACCCCAGAAGCGTTACTACCGTAAGCACCGGCGAAACCACCTGTTCCGGGAACGAAATCTCAGCGACTCCGATTTGCCTTCTCTTCCAGGCCAGAGAGCCCGAAACGCCGCTGCAACTCCCGCAGCACATCGTCTGGGCCCAATCCCTGCTGCGCCAGCAACACCATACTGTGGAACCAGAGATCGGCCATCTCATAGACGATCTTCTCCGCCACCCCGTCCTTGGCGGCCATCACCGTCTCAGTGGCCTCCTCGCCGATCTTCTTCAGGATCGCGTCCAGACCCTTGGCGTAGAGCTTCGCCACGTATGAACTGTCGGGATCCGCCCCCTTGCGCTCCTCTAGCACCTCAGCCAATTGTTGCAGTACGTCGCTCATAGCGATTCCTCAGCCGTAGATCTGATTCGGGTCTTTGATCACCGGCAACACTTCGACCCACTCATCGCCGTGCAGTTCCCGGTAGAAACAATTGTGACGCCCGGTGTGGCAGGCGATACCGCCCTTCTGCTCCACCTCCAGCAACACCACGTCGGCGTCGCAGTCGACCCGGATCGACTTCACAATCTGTTGATGGCCCGACTCCTCGCCCTTGTGCCAGAGTTTCTGGCGTGAGCGGGAGAAGTAGACAGCATGGCCGGTCTCCCGGGTCAGTTGCAATGATTCCCGGTTCATCCAGGCCATCATCAGGATCTTGCCAGTGCCAGTCTCTTGGGCGATGGCGGGCACCAAACCATTGTCGTCCCACTTGATCTGGTTGATCCACTCGCTCATCAGAGGCGCACCTCCACGCCCTGATCGCGCATGAACTGCTTCGCCTCGCCGATACTGTATTCGGCGAAGTGGAAGATGCTGGCCGCCAGCACCGCATCGGCGGCACCCTGTTTGACGCCATCCACCAGGTGCTGCAGGTTGCCGACACCGCCGGAGGCGATCACCGGGATTGGCACCGCCTCGGCGATGGCGCGGGTCAGTTCATTGTCAAAACCAATCTTGGTGCCGTCTCGATCCATACTGGTGAGCAGGATCTCGCCGGCACCGTAGTCGGCCATTTTCTTTGCCCACTCGATGGCGTCGATACCTGTGGGCTTGCGTCCACCGTGGGTGAAGATTTCCCACTTCGACGGCTCGCCCTCACCGCTCACCCGTTTGGCGTCGATGGCGACGACGATGCACTGGGAGCCGAACCTGGTGGTCGCCTCCTTGACGAATTCCGGATTGGATACAGCTGCGGTGTTGATCGCCACCTTGTCAGCACCCGCGTTGAGCATGCGCCGCACATCGTCGACGGTACGGATGCCGCCGCCCACAGTAAGCGGGATAAAGACCTCAGAGGCGACCTGCTCCACCACGTGCACAATGGTGTCGCGGTCGTCAGAGCTAGCGGTGATATCGAGAAAGGTAATCTCGTCGGCGCCCTCTTCATTGTAGCGGCGCGCCACCTCCACCGGGTCGCCGGCATCTCGTATCTCGACAAACTTGACGCCCTTGACCACCCGGCCGGCGTCCACGTCGAGACAGGGAATAATGCGTTTGGCTAGCATATTATTTCTTGCCTTAGCTTAAACTATCCGCCAGCTTCTGACCCTCGGCGAAGTCGAGGGTGCCCTCGTAGATCGCGCGGCCGGTGATGGCGGCGGTGATGTTGTTGGTCTCGGCCTTACACAGCGCCTCGATGTCGCCGATATTGGTGATGCCGCCGGAGGCGACCACCGGGATCGATATGGCGTTGGCGAGTGCGGTAGTGGCCTCGATGTTGGGGCCGGTCATCATACCGTCGCGGCCGATATCAGTGTAGACAATGGCAGAGACGCCGTCGTCCTGAAAGCGCTTGGAGAGCTCCACCACCTCAAGATCGGTCACCTCGGCCCAGCCGTTAATCGCCACCATGCCCTCCTTCGCATCCAGGCCGACGATGACGTGGCCGGGGAAAGCCCTACAGGCTCGGGCCACGAATTCCGGCTCCTTCACCGCCTGGGTGCCGATGATGCAGTAGCTGACCCCGGCGTTGAGGTAGGCCTCGATGGTGGCCTCGTCGCGGATGCCGCCACCGACCTGGATCGGCATATCGGGATAGGTCTTAGCAATGGCGCGGATCGCCTCGCCGTTGACTGGCTCGCCGGCAAAGGCGCCATTGAGGTCCACCAGGTGCAAACGGCGACCACCCGCCGCCACCCAGCGCCCAGCCATCTCCACCGGGTTGTCGGAGAAGACCGTGTCGTCCTCCATACGGCCCTGGCGCAGGCGTACACACTGGCCATCCTTCAGATCGATTGCAGGGATCAGTAACACGTCTTATACCTTCCAGTTCACAAAATTCGTCAACAATCGCAGGCCGTCATCGGCGCTCTTCTCCGGGTGAAACTGCACCGCGAAGAGGTTGTCGCGGCCGATTGCACTGGCAAATGTGACACCGAAATCGGTGGTGGCCATCACCAGATCCTTCTCTTCCGGATCGACGAAGTAGCTGTGCACAAAGTAGAAACGGCTACCCGCCTTGATCCCCGACCAGAGCGGATGCTCACGGCTGGGACTCACCCGGTTCCAGCCCATGTGGGGAATCTTCAGCAGCTCGCCGTCCGGCCCCCGGCCACCGGGGAAGTGGCGCACCTCGCCGGCAAACAGACCAAGCAGCTCGGTGCCACCGTTCTCTTCACTCTGTTCGAGCAGCACCTGCTGCCCCATGCAGATACCGAGGAATGGTTTCTCCTTGGCCGCCTGCAGCACCGCCTGATTCAGATGGTGATCGGAGATGGCGGCCATGCAGTCGCGCGCCGCGCCCTGACCAGGAAAGACCACCCGGTCACAGTCGTGGATCGCCTGGGGATCGTCGGTGACCAGAACCTGATCATCCTCGCCCACCACATGCTCCACCGCTTTGGCGACCGAGCGCAGGTTTCCCATGCCATAGTCGATGACAACGATGCTTTGTGCCATTCAAAAACTGCCTGTCTGAGTTACAAAATGGTTTAGAGCGAACCCTTGGTGGAAGGGATCGCCTCCGCCATGCGCGGGTCGGGTTCCAGCGCCATGCGCAGCGCCCGGCCCAGGGCCTTGAACACCGTCTCCGCCTGATGATGGGCATTGATGCCGCGCAGGTTGTCGATATGCAGGGTGATGCCGGCATGGTTGACCAACCCCTGGAAAAACTCCAGAAACAAATCCACGTCGAACTCACCGATGCGTGCGCGGGTAAAGTCGACCTGGTACTCGAGGCCGGGGCGGCCGGAGAAGTCGACGACGACGCGGGAGAGCGCCTCGTCGAGCGGCACATAGGCGTGCCCATAGCGACGGATGCCCCGCTTGTCGCCCACCGCCTCAGCCAGCGCCTGACCGAGGGTGATGCCGATATCCTCCACTGTGTGGTGGGCATCGATGTGCAGATCGCCTTTGGCCTGGATCTGTAGATCGATCAGGCCGTGGCGGGCCACCTGATCGAGCATGTGGTCGAGAAACGGCACGCCAGTCTCAAAGCTCGATTGACCTGTACCATCCAGATTCAGACTGATGCTGATCTGGGTCTCGAGGGTATTGCGCTCGACCTGTGCTGTACGACGCTGCATGGGAAATGGGCTCCCGCTGGTTGATCACCCAGGCAGGAAGGCCCGCCCGGAAAAGGGCGCATTTTAGCAGGCTGTCCGCAAAAAAAACCAATCGGCCAGCAGTCAGACCAACCAGTGTAGCTCTTATCCGCTGAAAGCTGGGTGTTGGGGCTCAACTCCCAGAAATTGTTCATTGACGGGCTGTTTTGCTTTAAGCAGCACTCTCATCTGCTGGTTGCAGCCTGAAGAAACCGATAAGACGCTCCATCTCGTCGGCCTTTTCACTCATCGACGCTGCAGCCGCGGCGGTCTGTTCTGCCAGTGCCGCATTCTGTTGGGTCATCTCGTCCATGCTGGTGACTGCCTGGTTCACTTGATCTATCCCCTGCGACTGCTCCTGGCTGGCAGCCGCAATCTCGGCGATGATGTCACCGACCTTCTTTACCCCAACCATGATCTCATTAAGGGTCTCGCCGGACTCATTCACCAGAGAGGAGCCTGCTTCGACCTTGTTGACACTGTCCTCGATCAGCCCCTTAATCTCTTTGGCGGCGGTTGCACTGCGACCGGCAAGATTACGCACCTCGGTGGCAACCACGGCAAAACCACGGCCCTGCTCACCGGCGCGCGCCGCTTCGACCGAGGCATTCAGCGCCAACAGGTTGGTCTGAAAGGCGATCTCATTGATCACGCCAATGATCTCGGCGATTCGGGTGCTTGATTCGTTGATATCATTCATCGCCTGCACGGCATGGCTGACCACATCACCACCCCGCTCCGCCATCTGGCGTGCACTGGCAGCAAGCTGATTCGCCTGCTGGGCACTGTCGGCATTGCTTCTTACCGTACTGGTCAACTCCTCCATGCTGGAAGCGGTCTGTTCCAGACTGCTGGCTTGGCCTTCGGTGCGTGCGGAGAGGTTGGAATTGCCGGCGACGATCTCATCTGATGCGGTGTTGATCAGATCCGCCGCCTCCTGAATCGGGCCCACCGTCTCCCGCAACTGCAAGATGGTGGAATTCACGTTCTCCTGCAGCATGCCGAATTCACCTTCGAACTTCCCTGACATGGTCTCACTCAGGTCACCTTCGGCAAGCTGTTGCAGCATATGTCGGGTACCCTTGACCGGTTCGACAATCGCATCAAAGATGGCATTGAGACCCACAATCAGCTCTTGCCAACTCCCCTCGAAACGACCGGTCTCACCCCTCACATCAAGCCGGCCCCGCTGTGCCGAGGCGATTAGCTCTCCGGATTCATCTAAGAGACCGTTTACCGCCGCGACACAGCGATTGACGCTATCTTTGATCTGATTGAAGTCGCCGCGGTATTCCGTCTCGATTGGTTCTGGAATATCCCCGTGGCTGATGCGGTCGAGATAGCCGGAGGCCTCGATCAGCGGCCCACTGAACTGCTCGGTGATGTTGTTGACCCCATCCAGCAACCCCGCCCAGGCCCCCTTGAACTGCCTAGTATCGCAACGCTTGTCCAACTGCCCCGCGTGTGCCGCATCGGTCATGCCGGTCAACTCCTGCTGTAGACCACGCAGCACCTTCACCATCGTGGTAAAGGAGTTCGCCAGTGCTCCCACTTCATCTCTGGAATCGATCTTCAACTGCCGTATCTCAATATTGAGATCACCATTGGCGATTTTCCCGGTCGCCTCCACCACCCGGGCAAGCGGCTGGGTGATTGCCCTGGAAACCAGCAGGCTGAACCAGATACCGATGGCCAGCACAACGATCAATATCAGCCACTCGGCAGTCATCATGGCACTGACTTTTCCGGCGGAAGCGGCAGCCAACATACCAACAGCCGCATTCATATTCTTCAGGGTCTTAATATTGAGATCCCGTACCCGTGCCAACGCTTTTTCAAACTCGGGTGAAGCCGGCTCAAGCACACGCAGTTTTTCAGCGGCCACTTGGAGCGCACTCCATTGATTGGCAACCACGGCAAGTTTTGCCTCGATCTCCTCATTCTGGTTGGGGGGTAAGGACAGCGGTTTTTTCATTCCCAGGTCGGAGAAAGTCTCGCCCCCATCCCTTAGCGCAGCCAAGGAGACCTCAAACAGCTTTTTTGTCTTATCGGTAGATCTAACTGACTGCTCGCTTCGACTCCGCCCCAGATCGTCGAACAGCTCCTTGGTGAACTTCTGGGTCAACATACGTTGCCGCCCTGCGATGTTGATAACCGTGGAATCTGCCTTTTGCTGATTCAGAGTCGCTACGGTGTAAACAACAACACCTACCAAAGCGAGTGCAAAAAAGAGGCTGATAATGAGAATTTTTTTGCCGACGGAGAATTTATCCAGGAATTTATGCATCACCAACCACCTCGATACGTCTGTTTGTATCCCCAACCATGAAGAGCACCTCGACTCGGTTTAATCACCCGAAAGATGAGTCTGCTTCACAATATCGACACAAGGTACAGGGACTTTAGACTGGCGAAGAAAGGCGAACAGGCCAATGACACAGCCGATGACGTTCATCATCGGCTGAATGCATGGTGGAATGACTGCCACGCTCCCGGAAAATCCGGGGATGGCAACAATAGGAAGGATTAGCAGCAGCTCAGCAGAACGCCACCCATTCGGCTTGAGTCAGTTGAGGGGCTTCCATTGCTTGTCACCCCCCCGCCAGAAAGACACCGCTCAAGCCCTCCGGACTGCAGGCAGACGACCTACCAGTTCTCTCCCAGCAGCTCAAAATGGGCTTGAGGATGGAGACATGCGGGACAGAGATCCGGCGCCGCCTCTGCCTCATGCAGATACCCGCAGTTGCGGCAGCGCCAGACCACCTTGCCGTTGCGTTTGAAGACACGTCCTGCTTCGAGGTTGTCCGCCAGATCCGTGTAGCGTTTGCCATGCTGCTTTTCCGCGATCGAAATCGCCTCAAAGGCCATCGCCACCTGCTCAAACCCCTCTTCCCGGGCAACCCGGGCGAACTCGGGGTACATGCTGGTCCATTCGTGCTCTTCACCTGCCGCCGCAGCTCGCAGATTCTCCAGAGTAGTGCCGATCCCGCCCGCAGGAAAGGTCTCGGTGACCTCCACCTCGCCACCTTCGAGGAACTTAAAAAAGCGCTTGGCGTGCTCCTTCTCCTGATTCGCAGTCTCCTCAAAGATATGGGAGATCTGCACCAAGCCCTCTTTACGCGCCACCCCGGCAAAGTAGGTATAGCGGTTACGCGCCTGGGACTCACCGGCAAAGGCGATCAAAAGATTTTTCTCGGTCTGCGTACCTTTAATGCTACGGCTCATCAATATTCTCCTTTCGCCAGGGACCTTAATTGGCATCAGCCAGAAAACAGCTACGTTCGAGGGACAGGGCGTAACACAGCCTTCAGAACATCTCCGCCTCGACCTCCAGATACGCCACGCTGATGTGACGCCCCACCTCTGCGTTGAAATCGACCCAATCCTTGAATTCCGCCAGGGCCTCAACCACCTTGGGTTTCATCTCGAAGTCACTCAGCCCCTCATCAAGGTATTTCGCCACCTCCTCACGCAAAATGGAGAGATAGCGTTGGAAGGCCTGCGGCACCGCGATATCCCCAGTGGGCCCATGACCCGGCACAAACACCGTGGCGCCGCTTGCCATCGCCATCTCGATGGCGGCGATATTACCCTTGAAGGTGCCGTTATCCATCCGGCCGAAACGATTGTTCATCACGTTGTCACCGAGAAACATTAGCGACTTCTCCGGGATGAAGACCATCAGGTCAGTGTCACTGTGGGCCTTCTCGCCATAGAGGAACTGGAACTTGATCCCGGCCAGTTCCACCTCATCGCCATGTCTTACCGCTAGGTTGGGAGCGTAGATTCCGGTGCCATCGGTGGCGCCTTCAGTGAGTCGCTTGAGTAGCGCAATCCAGCTATCCCCCTCACCCTGCTCAACCTTCTCGATCATCTTCGGATGACCGTAGGTCGGAATCTTCGGATTGATCTGGTGAAAGGCATGGTTGGCGAGCCAATGGTCGCCGTGGACATGAGTGTCGATCAGCGCCACCACCGGCAGATCGGTGACCTTGCGGATCTGCCGCATCACCATCTCACCGCTCTGCACGCTGGAGCCTGGGTCGATGACGACCACACCATCCTTGCCAACGATAAAGCCGGGATTATTCATGAACCCCTGATTCTCCACCGACGGGTGTCCCAATGGACCCTGGATCACATAGGCGCCATCTGCCACCTTCACCGCAGGATAGTCGCGCACCGCCGGGCCACGTCCTTCCGCCAGCACCGGGCCGACAACAAAAAATGCCAGCAACAACCCCAACATCTGTCTCATACCATCCTCCAAAAAAACATAGTCGTTATAGTATCAATGAGGCCCAACAGCACCTCGGAACAGGATATATCAGATCCCGGGCTGGTACGTCATCAGCTCTCAAGCCAGAAAGTCACCGGCCCATCATTCAGCAGTTCCAGCTGCATGTCAGCACCAAACCGGCCGCAGGCAACCTGGGCGTATTCTGCATCCGCCCGTTCAACCAGATAGTCAAACAGCCGCCGCCCCTCTTCCGGAGATGCCGCGCTGGAGAAACCGGCACGCATCCCCTTGCGGGTATCCGCAGCCAGGGTGAACTGGGGCACCAGCAACAGGCCGCCTTCAACATCGCGCAGGCTGAGGTTCATCCGCCCAGACGCGTCGGGAAAGACCCGGTAACCCAACAGCCGTTCCAGCAGGCGCTCAGCCAGAGCCAAGTCGTCACCCTGCTGCACACCGACCAGCACCACCAGCCCCCGACCAATCTCACCGATCAACTGCTGCGCCACGCTGACCCGTCCATAACTCACCCGCTGTAACAGCCCGATCATGCCAGCTCCCCGACAAACCGTTCGGTGGCCTCCACCAGCGCCTGGCGAGTACCTGGCTCGGTGGCGGAGTGTCCGGCATCTGCAACCACCTGCAGCTCACTACCCGGCCAGGCCCGATGCAGTTCCCAGGCAGAGCTGAGCGGACAGATCAGATCATAGCGGCCATGCACGATGACGCCGGGAATATCCTTCAGCCTGTCCACCTCTTCCAACAGTTGGTTGGGGCGCAGAAACGCCTGGTGGACAAAGTAGTGGCACTCAATGCGGGCAATGCTCAGAGCATTACGCGGACTAGAGAAGAAATCGACCACCGCGTCGTTGGGCAGCAGGCTGGCAGTACGGCCCTCCCAAACCGACCAGGCTTTGGCAGCGGCCATCCTGGCGATATCGTCACTGCCGGTGAGACGCCGATGGTAGGCATTGAGCAGATCGCCACGCTCCTCCTGCGGAATTGGCGCCAGATAGTCTTGCCAATAGTCCGGAAAAATCCGGCTCGCCCCCTGCTGATAGAACCACTGGATCTCCTCCTCACGACAGAGGAATATGCCACGCAATATCATCGCACTGACCCGCTGCGGATGCCGTTCAGCGTAGGCCAGCGCCAGGGTCGAACCCCAGGAGCCGCCAAACAGCAGCCACCGTTCAATTCCGAGATGGTTGCGAATCTGCTCGATGTCTTCGATCAGATCGTCGATGGTATTGGCCTGTAACTCCGCATGCGGCGTGGAACGACCGCATCCGCGCTGATCGAACAGGATGACCCGATAGCGGTTCGGATCGAAAAAGCGCCGATGGTAAGACTCGCAGCCAGCGCCTGGCCCCCCATGCAGAAACAGAGCTGGAATCCCCTGTGGGTTACCCACCTCTTCTATGTAAAGGGTATGCAGATCATCAACCGGCAGCTGATGGCTGATATAGGGGGCGATTTCAGGAAACAGGTCCGTCATGCATCTCTTCCAGATCAGATAGCAAAGGAGGGGATTCTATCGGAATTTTCCTACAAGCAAAGAAGATCCCACCCACATCCGAACAGATAGCCCTGACTTAACCTAAAGGTGTCGCCATCACGGACCCCAAGGAAGGACAAAACAGCACCGGATGCTGTAACGGATTAGAGACCTTTGCCAACCAAAGCAGGCGACCATACCCCGATAGCATGGATTGCTGTCGGGGTTTTTTATTTCTCGCCCCATCCTCCATGATTCATTCCGAGGCTCCCTAAAGAAATCCCTCACCGATCCGATAGATAGGACTAAATCAGAAAATCGTACTCAACAAGGTGTCATGGCATCCTGCAAAAGGTGACGACTGTGGAACAACAATCAGAGCCTTCCCAGAAGAAGATCAAAAGCCTGCTCTGCTGGGCTGCTTCAGCTCTATTAACAGTCGCCATCATCGTTCCTTTCATCATCGAGAGCACATGGATTCACATCACACTGGAGGTGACGGCACTGATCAGTGTGCTGGTCAGTGCAATTCTCCACCACAGAGAGAGCCAAGAGGCAGCTCAGCAGCTAACCTGCCATACGCGCCAGACCGATGACTACCAGTCACTATTTGATCAGGCGATGCAGGAGCTTAACGGGCAGTTTCACCAAGTCCATCACGATCTCGACCATGTAATCAATCTGGTCAGCGATGCTATCACCCGCCTCTCCAATAACTTCACCACCATCCATGATGAAAGCAGCCGCAGCGAGCAGACCCTGGCTGGCTTGATTGACGTTCTGACCAAAGAGGTAGAGGAGAGCGGCAAGCAGGATCAGTTTGCCAGTGTGGAACGGTTTGCACATGAAACTGAGCACATCGTTGGCAACTTTGCCACCACCATCAGAAACATCACAGAAGCCAATCTGACCATTGTCGATCGCTTCAGCAACATCAACCAGGACGCCGATAATGCGGTCAGCCTACTGAAGGAGGTGGACGACATCAGCGCCCAAACCAATCTGCTGGCCCTCAACGCAGCGATTGAGGCCGCACGCGCCGGAGACGCCGGACGTGGCTTTGCTGTGGTCGCCGATGAGGTCCGCCTGCTGTCACAGCGCACCACCGACTTCAACACCCAGATCCGGGAACTGCTCACGGAGATGCAAAATGCCATTCACAGTATCCGATCCATCGTCGAGCAGTCGGCGGCAACCGACATCAGCGTGATCGAGCAGTCCCGGGAGAAGCTGAGCCAGATGTGGTCCGAGATGGAGCAAATCAACAGCAGTGTGCAGGCCCATCAGGATCAACTGACGAAGATCACCCAACAGACCCGACAGCAGGTGGCGGATGGCATCACCTCACTGCAGGTAGATGATATGAGCCGTCAGATCCTAGAACATGCCCATCAACGGCTGGGGCAGATCAATGATGTCTCCCAACAGATCAGCACCATCCTGCTCAATCATCAGCAGGGGGACCCTCCCTTGGAGGAGCTCTCCAACTTGCTGAATCTCATCCGCAATGGATTTCAATCGCTGGGGCGCAAATCCGTGCAGGCCGACAACATGGGCAGTGGCAACGTCGATCTGTTCTGACTGGAAGTGCGCCCTGTCACCCCTCCCGTGAGGCGCGTTTGCGCTCATGCTCCTTGAGGTGCTTCTTGCGGATGCGGACCGCGCTGGGTGTGAGCTCCACCAACTCATCATCCTCGATGAATTCCAGCGCCTGCTCCAGGCTGAATTTCAGCGGCGGTGTCAGCATGATGGCATCGTCCTTGCCAGAGGCACGAACATTGGTCAGCTGCTTGCCCTTCAGCGGGTTGACCACCAGATCGTTGTCCCGGGAGTGGATGCCAACGATCTGTCCCTCATAGACCTGATCCCCCGGTGAGGCAAACATCTTGCCCCGCTCCTGAAGATTGAACAGCGCAAACCCCAGCACCTTGCCCTGACCGTTGGAGATCAGCACGCCGTTTTTGCGCGGGGCGATGCCACCGTGCTGAGCCTCACCGTAGTGATCGAAGACGTGGTACATCAGGCCGGTGCCGGAGGTGCTAGTCATGAATTCTGTCTGGAAACCAATCAGCCCACGGGAGGGAATGACATAGTCGAGTCGCACCCGACCCTTGCCGTCCGGCACCATATCCTTCAGTTCGCCTTTGCGGGCACCCAGGGCCTCCATGATCGCACCCTGGTGCTGCTCCTCCACATCAACTGTCAGCTGCTCGTAAGGCTCACAAACCTCACCATCGATCTCACGAAAGATGACTTCGGGGCGGGAAACCGCCAGCTCGAAGCCCTCCCGACGCATGTTCTCCAACAGCACCGACAGATGCAGTTCACCTCGCCCGGAGACCTTGAACTTCTCCGGATCAGTGCCCTCTTCCACGCGCAGCGCAACGTTGTGGATCAGCTCCCGCTCCAGGCGCTCCTTGAGCTGACGGGAGGTAAGGTACTTACCCTCCTTGCCGGCAAAGGGGGAGGCGTTGACCTGGAAGGTCATGGAGACGGTGGGCTCGTCCACGCTCAGGGCAGGCAGCGCCTCCACATTCTCGGGATCACACAGGGTATCCGAAACATTGGGCGCCTCCATGCCGGTAATGGCGATGATGTCGCCGGCACTGGCCTCCTTCACCTCGTGGCGCTCCAGCCCCAGGTAGCCGTAAACGATTCCGACCTTGGCCTTGTGCACTTCGCCGTCATATTTGACTACCACCACCTGCTGGTTAGGCCGGATGGTACCCCGGGTGATACGGCCTACGGCGATGGCGCCAACGTAGCTGTTGTAGTCGAGGTTGGAGATCTGCATCTGAAGAGGGCCGTTCGGATCCACATCGGGCACCGGGCAGTGTTCGATAATCGCCTCGAATAACGAGCTCATATCCCCCTCCCGCACCGTATCCTCCAGACCGGCGTAACCGTTGATGGCGGAAGCATAGACGATGGGGAAATCGAGCTGCTCATCGCTAGCGCCGAGGCGGTCAAAGAGCTCGAACACCTGGTCGATGACCCACTCGGGCCGGGCGCCGGGCTTGTCGATCTTGTTCACCACCAGGATCGGCCGCAGACCGTGATCGAAGGCCTTCTGGGTGACGAAGCGGGTCTGCGGCATGGGGCCCTCCTGGGCGTCCACCAGCAGCAGCACCGAATCGACCATCGACAACACCCGTTCCACCTCGCCGCCGAAGTCGGCGTGGCCGGGGGTGTCGACGATGTTGATGCGGTAGCCGTTCCAGTTGATCGCGGTGTTCTTGGAGAGGATGGTGATGCCCCGCTCCTTCTCCTGGTCATTCGAGTCCATCACCCGCTCCACCGCACCGAAGCGCTCCCCCAGGGTCCCGGACTGCTTCAGCAGTTCGTCCACCAAGGTGGTCTTACCATGGTCTACATGGGCGATGATGGCGATATTTCTAAGCTTATTGATCACTAGAGCGGTCCGCTTGCAAAAACCGTCAATTATACCTGCCTTTCCCACAATGCCGATCTTTTTTTGTTTTTCTTTGGAGCTCAATCGCTTGCAACATCCTGATAACAAAAAGATTGCAAAAAATGCGTGAACCCTACGCAATGGAAAGAGTTCCTATTTATTCACAACTTCTGTGGATAACTCTGTTGAAAATCTCATGACAAAGCGCTGCAGGCTGTATAAACACTGACTTTCCGTCAGATTGACAAAAATCTATACTATTTTTAAAACTTCATCCTTTTCAATGGTTTATGATCTCTCATTATTTCCTCTAGATGAATCGTGCCAGTTTTTCACTATCACCAGCCAGAAGTAGGCGCAATGTGAATAAGGCAGCAGAGAAAAGACTTTAACTTCCCAATCAGCATGCTAATGGGCCGGCCTCCTCGATAATTTGGGATTCTATGCCCAACTATTCGATAAACGCGCCCCGGACCAAATCGAGACCCCGCATCCAGACACATCCTTGCCCAGGAAGCCACACAGCACATTAAATTATTCTAATAATCAAATAGTTTGCTACACTTCTGCTCCTTGCACTCCGGCCCCAAAGTCCCCAGGATAGGCCCCGGACCGAATCACGACCAACGATAACGACCCATTCGCCACAAGCAGCGGATGGGCAAGTGGCAAGCAGTAGTATGAACCCTTCAGATCTCGATCCCCTACGCGAACACCTCTCCTCCCGAGTCATCGGCCAGCACGACTTCATCGATAGCATGCTGATCTGCCTGCTGAGCGATGGCCATCTATTAGTGGAGGGCATGCCTGGCCTGGCCAAGACCACTGCGGTGAAGGCCCTGGCGGAGGCGATCGAAGGCGACTTCCACCGCATCCAGTTCACCCCGGACCTGCTCCCGTCAGATCTGATCGGCACCGACATCTACCGCCATGAAAAGGGCGAGTTTGAGTTCCGCCGCGGCCCGATCTTCCACAACATCCTGCTCGGCGATGAGATCAACCGCGCCCCGGCCAAGGTGCAGTCAGCACTGCTGGAGGCAATGGCAGAGCACCAGATCACAGTCGGCCAGAAGACCTATCAGCTGCCCCAGTTGTTCATGGTGTTGGCGACCCAGAACCCGGTGGAGCAGGAGGGCACCTACCACCTGCCCGAGGCTCAGCTCGACCGTTTCCTGATGCAGGCCACCGTCAGCTATCCGAGCCGCGAGGAGGAACTGCAGATCCTCACCCTTGACAGCGACCAGCAGAAGAGCGAGCCCAAACCGCCAGCCAAACAGCTTTCGCAGCACGACCTTTTCCAGATCCGCCACGAGGTAGCAGAGCTTTATCTCGACCCCAAGCTCAACCACTACATCGTCGATCTGGTGCAGGCGAGCCGCAAACCCGAGGCCTATGACAAGGATCTAGCACGCTGGTGCCGTTTTGGCGCCTCACCCCGCGCCAGTATCGCGCTGGCCCGCTGCGCCCGCGCACGCGCCTGGCTCGACGGCGAAGAGTTTGTCGCGCCGCACCACATCCAGGCGGTCGCCCCGGCGATTCTGCGCCACCGCATCCTGCTCACCTTCGAGGCGGAGGCGGAGGGCATCACCACCGACGACTTCCTGGCGCGCCTGCTGGACATGGTCGCCATTCCCTGATCGGGGCTGCGCCGTGAGTCTCTACCCACAACTCAACGACCTGCTGGAGCTACGCCACCAGGCCCATACCCTGGGACTGGCCTCGCACCATCGGGTCAACTCCAGCTTCAGCGGGCTCTACGCCTCGGTGTTTCGCGGCACCGGTCTCGACTTCGAAGAGGTGCGCGAATACCGCGAGGGTGACGACATCCGCAATATGGAGTGGAACGTCACCGCACGCACCAACACACCCCATCTGAAGGTATTCCGCGAAGAGCGCGAACGCAGCGTGGTGCTCTGCATCGACAAGGGCCCGCATATGAGCTTCGGCACCCGCGGCACCTTCAAATCAGTGCAGGCGGCGCGCGCCGCCGCCCTGCTCGGCTGGGCCGCGGCACGACTCAACGACCGGGTCGGCGGCATGCTGTTCGGCGACGCCAACAGCGGCATGCAGTACTTCCGCCCCACCAAAGATCGCCGCGCCCTGTGGCGCCTGCTACATTCCCTGACCACCGAAGGGAGCCAGCAGCAGCGTCCCATCGACTGCCTGGCGCGGGCCCTGCAGCGAGCCGACAAGGGCACCGCCACCGGCTCGCTGATCTTCGTCATCGCCGACATGAACCGCGAGATCAGCGCCCTAGAACAGACCCTTGGGCGGCTCTGCCAGCACCACACCCTGGTGCTGATCCCGGTGGATGACCCCGCCGACCGCGAGATCCCAAAGATGGGCCGGGTCACCTTCACCAGCGCCGATGGTGAGACCCTCGAGGTCGACACTGCCAACCCGACCGCCCGCGAGAACTATCGCCGAATCTGGCAGCAGCGCCGCGACAGCCTCACCGGCCTGACCCAACGCCTCGGCATCCCGCTGATGCCGATTGCCACCAACGAAGAGATCCACCAGACCCTGAGCCGGGATCTCGCGCGCCACTTCGGCCGCTAGCAGGTTAATTCTATGGAGGGCCTGCGCGACATCCACAGCATCGATCCAGCTCCCTGGTGGCCACCCGGGCCCGGCTGGTGGCTGCTGCTGCTCGGCCTGCTGCTGGCCGGGCTGCTGAGCTGGTGGTGGTGGCGCCAACGCCGCCTCTACCCGCTCGGGCGTTGGCAGAGGGATGCCCGCCGCCAGCTGCTACAGCTGCGTCGCAAGCTGCACAGCCACACCAGCAAAGAGGTGGCGGCAGAACTCTCAGAGCTACTGCGACGCATCGCCATCGCCCGCTGCGGCCGCAAAAATACCGCCGCCCTCAGCGGCCAGCGCTGGCTATTGTGGCTCCAGCAGAATGACCCCTCCGGCTTCGACTGGCCCGGCCAGGGCGCACTGTTGCTGCACCTACCCTACGCCCCACCGGGCAAAAGCGTCGATCAGGCCACCATCCGTCGCCTAATCGACGCCGCGCTGCGCTGGCTCAGCAGCGAGGAGGCGTGCCATGTTTGAATTCGCCTGGCCCTGGATGGCGCTGCTGCTATTGCTGCCGCTGGCAGTGCGGCGCTTCTGGTTGAAGCCCGCCAACGAAGAGAATGCCTTGACCGAAGGCCAGCAGACCACCCTGCTGCACCCCTCTCTCGCACATCTGCAGGAGGCCTTCCAGACCCGCTCGCCACGCCTTCCGCTCGCCACCCGACTGCATCAGATCCTGCTGTGGCTGTTATGGCTGACGCTGGTACTGGCGCTGATGCGCCCGCAGTGGCTCGAACCCTATACCGAGAACCGTACCGCCGGTTACGACCTGATGCTGGCGGTCGATACCTCTCGTTCCATGACCGCAGAGGATTTTACCGTCCACGGCCGGGAAGTGAGCCGGTTGTCTGTGCTCAAGGGAATCATGGGAAAATTCGTCGATGGCCGCGTCGGTGACCGCATCGGGCTCATCATATTTGGCGACACCTCCTATGTTCTCTCCCCATTGACCTTCGACCGCAACGCGATTCATCAGCTGCTCGACGGCATCGTCCCCACCTTGGCGGGAGGCGGCACTGCAATTGGCGACGGGATCGGCCTAGGCATCAAAAAACTGCGGGAACGTCCGGAAGGTTCACGGGTGCTGATCCTCGTCACCGACGGCAAGAACGAGACTGGCACCATCCCGCCCCTCAAGGCGGCGCAGCTTGCCAAACAGGAGGGCATCCGCATCTACACCATTGGGGTCGGAAGCACCAAAAACCGCATCCGCCTGCTCAGCCCCGACCTGCGCACCTATGAGATCGCCACAGGACTGGCCATCGACGAAGAGACCCTGCAACAGATCGCCGAGACCACTGGCGGCGCCTACTTCCGCGCCACCGACACCGCCGCCCTGGAGAAGGTCTACCAGCGCATCGACGAGCTGGAGAAGAGCGAGGCGGAGTCGCGCACCATCTTCATCCCTCAACCGCTGTTCCACTGGCCTCTGGGGGCAGCCCTGCTGTTGCTACTGAGCCTCGGTCTGTTCCCCGAAGGACGGCGTCGCCAGTTGCGCGGAGGTGGCTATGCCTGAGCTCGGCTTCCATTTTTCCCGCCCCGAATGGCTGTGGGCCCTGCTCGGTCTGCTGCCGGTGCTTGGCTGGCTGATCTTCAGTGTTAGCCACCCAAACAAGGGAGCAATCCACCGCTACGCCGATGAACAGCTGCTGCCACACCTCACCGGGGTGCGTGAACTGGAGGTCAACGAACGTTGGGGACGCTACATCCGCTGGGCAATCCTCTGGGTGCTGGCAGTACTGGCAATGGCTGGCCCGCGCTGGGACTACACAGAGATCAAGGCCTTCAGCCCCGGCAGCGAACTGGTGGTGCTGATGGATATCTCCCGCTCTATGGAGGTGGCCGATGTACAGCCCTCACGACTGGGGCGGGCCCGCCAAGAGGTACAGGATCTGCTTGAACTCAACCGCGAGGTACGCATCGGCCTGATCGCGTTTGCCTCGGTGGCCCATGTAATCTCCCCTGTCACCGAGGATAGCAACAGCATCCTCAACGCCCTGCCGGCGATCTCTACCGGCCTGGCGCGGCTGCAGGGCAGCCGGCTGAAGGCCGCGTTGCAGCGTGCCGAACAGCTACTCAGCGGAGGAGAGGAGGAGAACGGCCGCTCGATCCTGCTGATCAGCGATGGCGACCTTGTTGAACCTGGCCTGCTGGAGGCCGTCGCCAAACTGGCACAGAAGGGCATCCGCCTGCACGTGCTCGGCATCGGCACCCAAGGCGGTGGACCGGTGCCCGCCCCCTCCAACAGGGGTGACCTGATGCGCGATCGCAACGGCAAGATCATCGACTCCCGTCTCAATGAGACGCTGCTGAAACAGCTGGCACAGCAGGGCAAGGGGATCTATCGCCAGGCCGATTTCCGCGATGCCGACAGCCGCGCAGTCCTCAAGGCTGCGGCTGCCGAGAGTGGCGAGGCAACCGCCACCAACGAGAAGGCACGCATCTGGAACGAACGTTTCTACTGGATGCTGCTGCCGCTGCTGCTGCTGTTACTGCCCGCTTTCCGCCGCAGCGCACCTCAGGGTGAATCCGCATGATGAAGCGGCTTCACCCCTCTTTGCTGCTGGTTTCACTGATCGCCCTACCCCTACAGGCCGGCTGGTTTCAGAATCAGGAGCAGGAGGCCGAAGCCGACTACCGCCAAGGCCACTATGAGAGCGCGGCTGAGAAGTTTCAGGACCCCTATCGGCGTGGCGTGGCCAAATACCGCAGCGGCGACTACGCCAGCGCCGAGAGTGAATTCGCTCAGGTCGAGCGCGAGTCAGTCAAGCTCGATGCCGAATACAACCTCGGCAACGCCCGCCTCCAGCAGGGCAACCTGGAGGGCGCCATCCAGGCCTATCAGGAGGTGCTGAGCCAGCAGCCCGATCACGAGGACGCCTCCTACAACCTCGCCCTGGCCCGTGCCCTGCAAAAGAAGCAGGAGAAGGAAAAAGAGGAGGAGAAACCGGAAGAGCAGGAGCAACAAAAACAAGAAGAGTCGCAACAACAGCAGTCTGAGCAGCAGGAGTCTCAACAGGGAGAGGAGGAGTCCGAGCAACAGGAGTCTGGCGAGCAGGAGTCCGAGCAGCAGCAATCCGGCGAGCAGGAGTCCGAGCAGCAACAGTCTGGTGAACAGGAGTCAGAGCAACAGCAATCTGGCAAGCAAGAGTCAGAACAGCAGCAACAGGGTGGCTCTGGCGAGCAGGAGCAGGAGTCCCAGTCTGGTGGAGAAGATCAGGAACAGGAGCAGCAAGGAGAAGGCACCCAGTCCAATAGCGAACAGCAGTCGGGCGACTCCGGCGAACAGGAGCAAGAATCAAAGGCCGGTGACCAGGAACAGAAGCAGCAACAGGAGGGCCAGGGCGGCGAGGAGCCACAACCACAGGACTCTTCTGATGGCGAGCAGCAGGAGGGTAGCGGGGGCGACCAAGAGCAGCAGGATAAGGGTGAAGGTGGCGAGGAGCCGGACCAGCAACAACCGGGCGAGTCGACGCAACCACCGGAAGATGCCGACAAAAAGGGGGCACAACCCGATGAGCAGCAACAGCGGGGAGAGGGTGAAGAGCCTCGGCAGGATTCGCAAAACCACACCAGCCAGGGCGAACCGCTACAGCAACAACCCCCAGAGGGCTCGAGCAGCAACGCCAGGCAACCGGAAGATAACAACCAACTGCCAGAGGATCTCAACACACCGGAGGCGGTGGATCAGGTGGACCAGATGGGTCAGCTCGCTGGCCCCGATCAGGACGCACAACAGAGCGGCGCTGGCGGTGCCGAGGGGCAGGCCCCGCTAAGCGGTGGCATGGCGTTGATGGAGCAGTGGCTGGAACAGGTCGAAGGCGACCCGGCGCTGCTCTTGAAAAAACAGTTTAAGATCGAAGAGTACGACTATCTGCGCAGCCGCGGCGGTCGGGATCTGGAAACCCGACCCTGGTAATCCTGCTGCCGCCGCCGGCATGGCTGCTGACATAGTGAGCCCCGCACTAGATGGGGGGCGAACACAAAGGTGAGAGGATGGTGAAACTAACACGACACCTAGGCGTTGTCGCGGCGCTGCTTGTACTCAACAGCAGCGGGGCTTCCACCGCCAACAGCGGTTATCCCGGCTATATGCCCTGGCAGGCCCCACCGGAACAGCGGAACTATGCGCCACCCAACCAGCGCAGCACAGGCACCCCCTCACAAAGCCCATCCCAGCGCGCCTATCCGCAGGGCTACGGCTATCCCCAGGCCTGGCCCGGCTATGCCCAGCCCTACAACCAGTCTCCCTACACTCAAACCCCGTATTACAGCCCCCCCCCCAAGCCCCCCAAGCTGAAGCTGCGTCTCTCCAACCAATCTCCCTTCGTCCAGGAGAACCTGCTGCTGCACCTGCAACTGATCAGCGACAACAACCTAAAAACCGCTGTCCCACAACTGCCCCAATCCGACAGCCTGCTGTTCCAGAAACTCGAGGGCCCCACCACCAGCGCCATCAAACAGGGCGGCAAGCAACGCATCGTCAACAAGTTCATCTACCAACTCACACCCTTGCGCGAGGGGATATTGGAGATCCCCCCGATCGGCGTCACCGGCACCTTCGATGGACGTTCTAGCAAGCAGGAGTTCAACGTCAAGAGTGCACAGCCCCTGACCCTCCAGGTCAAACCTTCGGACCCCTCCAGTACCCCCTGGCTGCCATTGGAGACACTCTCCCTCAAGGCAAAACTGCCGCCCAATCTACGCGCTGCCACCGGCCAGCCACTGCGCCTCACCATTGAGATGCGTGCCGTTGGCAGCTCCGGGAGTCAACTGCCGAGCCTGGAAAAGCAGCTGCAGAGCCCTGCATTTCGGATCTACCGAGAGCAAAACCGCAGCGAGACCAAGCTGCTGAAAAAAAGCGACAAGATCATCGGTTCCCGCACCGAATCCTTCACCCTGGTACCGCAGTATGGCGGGGAACTGACCCTGCCGCCGCTACGTGTCGCCTGGTGGAACATCAAGACTGGCAGCGCGCAATATGCCTCTGTGCCGTTAACACCGATCTCCGTCTCCGGCGGGCTTCGCGGTGAGGGGACTTTTGACTTCAACGAATCGAGCACTCTGTTCCCTGCCGGCTCCCCCGCCGCCTTCTGGATTCCATTGGGCATAGTCCTGGGTGTGATCTTTGGCTATTGGCTGGCGGTCTGGATCGCCAACCGTAAGCAAAAGGCGCAGCCTGCCCTGCCTGCCTCCCCTTTCTCCAGCGCGCTTAAACGTCCCTTCAAGGGGATGGTGCCGGCGTTTGCCCCGCTAGGTGAGCAGTTTCGCTCCACCACCGCCTGCCTCAACCCGATCCTGCGCTGGCAGCGGCTGCGCCGCCGTCTGATCGGGATACTGCCCCTGTCGCTGCGCTTCTGGTTCTGTGTGCGTTGCGTCGATCAGGAGAACAGTCCGGACGTATGGGGACACACGCTGCGCTTCCTCGCCAACAAACATATGCAACTGCCACCGCGCGCGCCCTTCGCCAATATCGCCGAGCGCATTATCGAGTTTCAGCCCCACTCGAACCCCGAGCAGGTGCGCCGCCTGATTCATCAGCTGGACCAGTCGATCTATGGCCACAGCGATCTTGACTTCCAGCAGTGGAAACGCGCCTTCAAACAGGAGATCCGTCCCCGGCTGTTTCGTTTCCGCCAGCGGCACACAGCTAGACAGCGCAAGGCAGCGCTGCCGGCTCTCAACCCTGAGTCTGCCGTCTGAGTTTTTGCGATCGCCTTGGCAATCCGGCTATCACAAAGGGCTTGCCAGCACTGCCTGGGGGCATCGGAATCTGGACTCGCCGCCCTACTGCTCTGATAATGCGGGACTTCGTCGGGTCTTCGCGATGGACTCAACCATCTATTTTTAAAGGATTAATCCACACACTTCCATGAAACAACGCCTGCTAAAACTGTTTCTACTGCTGGGTATCTTCCGTATCTGGGCGCTGCTGCGACGCAGCCAGATCACGATCCTGATGATCCACGGCACCCGCGACGCCGACCCGGCTGACGCTTGGCAACCACTGCGTCCGCAGGCATCGGTGCGCGATATGGACGCGGCACTTGCGCTGATGAAGCGCTACTTCAACTTCATTTCAATGGATGATGCGATCGCCATGCTGAAGGGGGAAAAACCCCTCAAGCCCAACAGCTGTGTCCTGACCTTCGATGACGGCTACCGCAACAACCTGACCGATGCTCTGCCGCTGCTGCGCAAGCATGGCATTCCCGGCCTCTTCTACCCAGCCACCGCCCACATCGATCAGCAGAAGGTCTACTGGATCGACCGGCTCGACTATATCCTGCAGAAGGCCGATGTAGAGGGGCGGGAGATCCAGATTGGCGGGCAGTCCGTCAAGATCGATGCCAGCAGCCGCGGGGCACTGCTCAACTCCTATCGCCGAATCATCATGGGTTTCAAGCAACACAGCGAGAGTGATGAGGCGATGCAGCATGAGCTCTATGCTCTTGCCAGCAAGCTGGAAGCCGAGGCGGACGATAGTATTGACCGGGTGATCGATAACGACCGCTGGGCGGCCTTGATGAGTTGGGAAGAGATTGCTCAGGCCAGCCAGGCTCCCGATCTGCTATTTGGCAGCCATACCGTCGATCATGTGCTAATCGGAAACGACCGCAAGGAGCGGGTCCGGGATCAGCTAGTGAACTCAAAAGCAGCCATCGAACAGCATACCGGCAAGCCCTGTGACCACTTCTGTTACCCGGCGGGGAGCTGGGATAAACAAGCGGTGGAGCTGCTGGCGGAGAGCGGTTACCGCAGCGCAGTCACCTCCGATTTTGGTACCAACCGGGTTGGCGACAATCCACTCATCCTGAAGCGCTACCCCTTTCCCAACAGCGGTTCGCCACTCAACACCCTGGCCCATACCAGCGGCCTGATCTACGCCCTGTCAGCCCTCAAGCAGCGCCTGCGTGGCAAGGCGGCGGATTAGATAGCCTCCCGGCGCGGGCAGCCCCCGTTATACGCGCCTGAACAGTCGCAGCGCAGAGAAACAACAAAGCCCGACGGCAACTATTTTTTATAGGCAATGATCGACTTGGTCATTCCCGCGACTTTTTCATCGAGAAGCCCTGTCGCGGTCGGGAAGTGAGCCTTGAAGCGCCGCTTGCTATACGCCATGAAATCAGCCGACCACTGCTTAACCCAGAAGCGCTTGGTCCATTTAGAGAGGCGATAACGGGTCACGTGAGAGAAATAGTGCACCAGCGGCAACCAGGAGTGCGCCTCCAGCACGAAATGCAGATAAGGGGTTTGCACAAAATATCTCTTCCCCACCCGCGCAATCTCTTTTGCAAATACCTTCTGATGTTTCTCAGCTCTACGTTTGAACTCTGCACTTGATATGGAACGCAGCTCACTCCTCGGCACAGTGACATGTTCGATTGCGGAATTGCACCAGACCGCATCGAAAGATTGATCTTCAAAGGGCAGCGGTCCATCAATAGGGATTAACTGATAACCCTTCAGACCATACTTCAGCACCCCTCTCTTCATCGGCTCCTCGAAGATATCTGCCAGCACAATGTTTTCTGGATAAGGGTAGTATTGCCCAAGGTAAGAACCATCTTCACTGCCGAGATCGAGAACGATATCGTCTGGTCCAAGCCCAAGGGTTTTGACAAACAGATCGACTCGCTCTTTCCTCAGTTTATCCGTCGCCTTCCCAAGCACCTTTTCGGTACTGTCATTCCAGGGTGTTTTTCCGAGAGTCGCTGAGCCACCAAGATCCATCGTTATCTTTTCGCTATGCTGTTTCACTGACACCTTCCCCTGTATAACCGGATAAGATTAAGGTCTATTTTCAACAGACCAAAAATTTTGGGTCAATGAAAAAAAACGGGAATTAAAAGGAGCGTGAGTCGATTCACATTTTGTTCCAGGTCAGCCATTGCGGGCTTTTGATAACCCAGTTGACTCAACTTTATGTAGAAAAACAAAGCCTTAAAATTGGCATATAAAATAAATGCACTATTGAAGTGTGACGCCTTTGACACACCATGTGAGCTGAGCAAGATTAATTCTAAGCATGCCTGGGCTATCCACCAATCCCGGCAGAGCTAAGATGGATCCCATCAGCTGGAGAGGAAATCCACCTCAAACCAGAGCCACCACAATTTCCAGGCAAGGTAAAATTGCATCATGAGCCCAGTGGAACTGGGCAATCCAGCCGGATAAGACATAGAGAAAACTGAGCATCTCCATGCCCCAAGCGGAGACCGACCGCGCTGAGCTGAGCTGAGCTGAGCTGGCAGGGTGGCGACTACCAACCGACCATCGACATCTCGATAAAGAAGCTGCCGGGCTTCGACAGCCTCAAGCTGATCGAGCAGCTGAAGCAGGTGATGGCCGAGCAGTGCAGCCACCCCACCTGGCCCCACGGGGTCGAATACACCATCACCTCAGACCAGTCCGACTCGATCCTCGCCACCACCATCACCACCGTGATCGGCCTAACCCCGCTGGCGCTCAGCGACCCCTTCTGGATGCCACTCTGCCTGGTAATCATCGCAGGGCTGTTGGTGGCAACGGTGATCGCACTGTTCATCATCCCCTGCCTCTACCTGTTGCTCAGCGGCGCCTCGTCCGTTAGCGTTCAGCAGGAAGTCTCAGCAGAGGGTTAATAGTCGTGGAGATGGTCGCCTCTTTTGCCGCTACCTCACTGATCGCCCTGATCCATATCCTGGTAGGTCACAGGGCCTTCAAGCCCCGTGAAGGGAGCGCCTGGCTCTCCGCCGCCGGTGGCGCTTCGGTAGCCTATGTCTTTATCTATGTGCTACCCAAGTTGGCCAGAAAACAGGAGCAGGTGGACGAGCACATCGGCTTCGGAGTGCTCAGCTATCTGGAACACCATGTCTACCTGGTGGCGATGATCGGCCTGATCTTCTACCACAGCATCCACCGCATCGCGGAGTTTGCCACGGTGCAACGCACCGGCAACAAGACAGATCACGCCAACCTGGCCGCCATCCTGCACATCGGGAGCTTTCTGCTCTACGGGTTTATCATCGGGCATCTGTTCGCCAGCTTTCTCCAAAAGACCTATATGCCGCTGACTTTGGCGTCGGTGACTTTCGCTCTCCATTTTATTGGCACCGATCTTGAACTGAAGCATAAGTACCAGGCATTTTATGCCGATAGGGTGCGATGGTTATTGGTTGCCAGCCTCTACGTTGGGTGGCTAGTTGGAGAGTTGACCGTGGTTCCGGTGAGCACGGAAATTCTTCTCTTCTCCTTTCTCGCCGGCGCCATCATCATCAACGTGATGCGCGAGGAGATCCCCCAGGAAACCCAGATCCAGACGCTGGCGTTTCTGGGTGGTGCGGTCGCCTACGCCATTCTGGTGCTATTTGCCTTCGAGTATGTCTTTGAACTGATCTGAAACGATCACGGCTGTTGGACAGCCAAAAACCCACTACCAGCCGAGTCGCCCTTTTCGGCTTCAATCACGCTCATAAACAAGCGATCCGGCCAGGTAGGTGGCCCGGGTTGCCCGTTCATCGGCCAGGGTCATCTGGATAAACAGGGCCTCCATCAGATCACCGGCATGGCGCATCCGGTATTCGATCAACGGCGTCGAGTGGAGGTCGAGCACCAGCAGATCGGCCTCCATGCCGGGGGCAATGCCGCCGATCCGCTCCTCCAGATAGAGCGCCTCGGCGCTGCCCCGCGTGGCCAGATAGAAGGCCTGCGCCGGATTGAGCGGGAAGCCGTTAAACTGTGCCGCCTTGTAGGCCTCGTTCAGGGTCTGCAGCATCGAGAGGCTGGTTCCCGCCCCCACATCACTAGCAAGACCGACCCGTACCGGCCGTGACGAACGCTTTGCATTGCCAAGATCGAAGCAGCCGCTACCGAGAAAAAAGTTCGAGGTCGGACAGTGGGCAATCCCCGTACCCGTCTCATAGCAGCGTTGCAGCTCCGACTCGGTGAGGTGGATGCCGTGGCCATAGATCGCTCGCGGCCCAAGCAACCCATAGTGCTCATAGACATCAAGGTAGTCAGCACGCTCTGGATAGAGCTGCTTTACCCACGTCATCTCATCCCGATTTTCAGCGATGTGGGATTGCAAATAGGTACCGGGGTGCTCAGACCACAGCGCACCGGCCATCTCCATCTGCTCTGCTGAACTGGTTGCAGCAAACCGGGGGGTGATGGCATAGAGTTGCCGGCCACGGCCGTGCCACTTGTTGATCAACGCTTTGGATTCGTCATAACCCCGCTGCGGGCTATCCAGCAGGGGCTCTGGGGCGTTGCGGTCCATCAGCAGCTTGCCCGCGATATTGCGCATGTTCAGGCGCTCTGACTCTTCGAAGAAGCTGTCGACCGATGCCGAGTGTACCGTACAGTAGACCGCCGCGGTGGTGGTGCCTGCACGCAGCGTCTCACGCAGAAAGATGCGGGCCGCTTCATGCGCACACTCAGGATCCCCAAACGCCTGCTCGGTGACATAGGCATATCGATTCAGCCAGTCGATCAGCTGCTCGCCGAAGGCGCCGATCACCTGCAACTGAGGATAGTGGGTGTGGCAGTCGATAAAGCCGGGCAGGATCAGGCAATCTCGGTAGTCGACAGGCTCCATACCGGCGGGCAGCTGGCGGAGGAGCTGAACCGCCGGACCGACCTGCTTGATCCGTCCATCCTCAAGCCAGACCAGGCCATCCGACTCATAGTGCATCACCGTATCCAGATCAGACTGGAATGGATCACCGCTGAAGCTGAGCACAGCCCCCCGCAGTGCCACACACGTAGACTTCGATGTCATCATCAACGCCAGCCCCCTCCTGAAGAGTTCTTGAGTTCAATTTTAGGCGCCGAGGACAGAACCGGCGATATACCTCTCGATTCTCTGCTCAACGGCTGATGACAGAGATCACACGCCGAAAAAAAATCCCACCTGGTTCACTGATGCGGGGTGAAACCCCTTCCAAATGCGCATGATCGCAACAAATCCCACCAGGGAAGTGTGACTCTATCGAAAGATGATCGGCCACCAGCCATCGATACTTCGCCCTCACAAACCAGAACCAATAATTGGATGGAAAACATGAAACTGCTACACAACATCTGTGCCATCACTTTGGGGGCTATGCTGCTCACCGCATGCGATGAGGGCAGCCTGGGTACGGCATCACAAGCGACCACTTCAAGTCCTATCACATTTGACGGCAGTGTCGGTGACGGCCCAGTGGTCGGCGCTACCGTCACCATTCGTGATCGCAATCTGGAGGTTATCGCAACCACCACCAGTGATCAGCAGGCAAGCTTCAATTTCACGGGCGAGATCGCTGACAGTGCCTTTCCTCTGATTGTCGAAGCCACTTATGGCATCGACCTAGTCACCAATGCAGAGCCTGATTTCATCCTGAGTGGCGTACTGATGGATGCAACAGCAACTCGGGTCAATCTCACCCCCCACACCACCATGATTGTTAAAAGTGCGATGGCGATGGAGGGAGGACTCACAGCAGAGAATCTGGCGATCGCCACAGAAGCCGTCACGAGCAAGCTCAACTTTGGTCTCGACACCAGCACTGTTGCCGACCCGATGACGTCAGCAGTGACCAACGACAATATCACCGAGGTGGTGCTGTCGAGTGAGGTCTTTGGTGAGATGGCGCGCAGGAGCGCCTACTGGATCGGTGGCAATGTCACTGAAGACGATATTTTTGCAGCCTTGGCTGCCGACCTGAGCGACTCGGCGCTGGATGGCAAAGGTGCACCCGGTACTGTACCGCGTTACACCGCCATTGCGCATATCGTCAGCGCGCAGGTTTTGATCGAGGCGATGGTCGATGGGCTACAAGTCCACAACCAACCAGCAAGTAACGCGCTGGACGACGCCATTGCACAGGTACTTGGCACCGCAGATCGCTCACTGCATCGCTCAGTCAGAGAAATCAGAGCCAACCGGCTGATGCTTGCTCAGGCACGAGCCGCACTGGCCGCAGCCCAAGCGATCGACCCCAGCATTCCATTGGGAGACCTGCTGACGGTACTGGCAGAGCTTCAAAACGCGGCCAATACCAGTAATCTATCCGAGACCATCTCAAACGCTGGCGGAAACTCATCACTCAGCAACGGCCTGGGACAGACCATCTCCATTGTGTCGAATGCCTCCTCCAGCAGTGTCTCTCATGTCAACCAAGTGGCCAGTGGGACAAACAACGCCAGCAACTCTGGTAACGGCCCACATGAAAGCAGCGTGGCACGGGGTTCAGAGCTCTATGCACAACAGTGTGCCGCTTGCCATGGCAGTGATCCAGCCAATGGCAGCCGCAACATCGCTCGCGGTACCTCTGCAAACAGCATTACCGGCACACACAACTATGTCGATAACGGTGATGCACAGGCCATTGCTGCCTACATCAGCAATGCAACCAAAGCGGGCAACAACACCAGCAGTGCCACTACCGACGCAGGCGGCAGCTCCGGCAGCTCCGGCAGCTCATCAGGTAGTACCCCAACCCCCACCGCTTCAGTACAAGGTGTAGATCGTTATGCTCAGCAGTGCGCCGCTTGCCATGGCAGCGACCCGGCAAATGGTCGCAACAACATCGCCTTGGGAACCACAGGGTCCAGAATCACCCGTGCTCACAGTTATGTAGCGACGAGCGATGCCCTGATCATTGCAGACTACATCAGTGCAGTACTTGAAGGGAGCAACAGCTCCTCGGCAGTAAGCAGTTCTTCTGGCAGCAACAGCAACAGCAACAGCAACAGCAGTAGCAGTAGCAGTAGCAGTAGCAGTAGCAGTAGCAGTAGCAGTAGCAGTAGCAGTAGCAGTAGCAGTAGCAGTAGCAGTAGCAGTAATTCTGCAACCACCACGAACAGCAGTTCAAGCGACGGTTCAGATCTCTACGCCCAGCAGTGTGCCTCCTGCCATGGCAGCGACCCGGCCAATGGACGTCGCAACATCTCTCGCGGCACCTCCGCCTCTGCGACTACCCGTGAACACAGCTTTGTCGATGAGATTGATGCTCAGGCTATCGCGACCTACATCAGCACAGTGCTTGAAGCCAACAACAGCGCCTCTGGTAGTAGCGAAACCACGGCAACAACCTCCAGCGGTGGCTCAAGTGGCAACAGTTCAGCGCAGGGTGAAGCACTTTATGCCGAGCAGTGTGCCTCCTGCCATGGTAGCGACCCGGCCAATGGACGTCGCAAAATCTCTCGCGGCACCTCTGCTTCTGTAACCACCCGCAAACACAGCTTTGTCGATAAGAGTGATGCTCAGGCCATTGCCATCTATCTTAACGAGGTGCTTTAGCAATAAGGTGTCGCGAAGTTGCGAAGCAAGCCTACACTAGCAGGGCAACAACAAAAATCTGTAGTTAAACGCTAGTAGTCCGACTTATACCCAAGCTACTCCTGTAATGGTGGTTTAAGATCTCCACCATTACAGGAGTTATCCAGGTTACGCCCAGAATAATCAGGGACAAATCAACGCTCCCACACTGTTTCTGGCAGCGCCAACCTACCACAAATGCAGATCTCCCCATGCCCATAAGCACAAGATATAAATCCGGCAATTAAATAAAGATAGGGCGGCCATGGGCCGCCACTTGCAACCCATTGAAATTATGGATGATGTCGGGCAAGGCCCGGCCTATACCTGTGTCATGTTCAATTGCCGGGTTAATAACGGACGACAAACTCAGACCCATCGCATAGATGGCCTATTTTTTCCAGGCACAAAAAAAGGCTCCATGGATATGAGAGCCCTTTTGAGTCGGTCTTAAATGGCGTCCCCAAGGGGAGTCGAACCCCTGTACCCAGCGTGAAAGGCTGGTGTCCTAGGCCTCTAGACGATGGGGACATTCCGCGTTCGCAACCCACCGAACTGGGCCACTGCCGCGAAAGAGCGCGTAATCTACTTTAGATTTACAGTACTGTCAACCAACATCATGCAGCGGCAGAATCCGCAACACACAGGCCCCCAAACCCCCGCTTAGTCGACAAGAAACTCCGTGGGCTCAAACAGGCCACCGCTCGCCTGATCGACAGCAGCGCACTCCTGCGCCTGCTCTGCAGAAAGCGGCATACCGATCAGATAGCCCTGGATAAAATCACACCCCAGGTTTTGCACAAACGCGAGCTGCCCCTTGGTCTCCACACCTTCTGCCACCACCTTCATGTCAAACGCGTGAGCCAGATGAATGATCGCCTGAACCAGGCTGGCATCGTTGGAGTCGCTGATGACATTGCGAATAAAATCCCGGTCGATCTTCACCAAATCGAAGGGAAACTGCCGCAGGTGATTGAGCGAAGCCTGGCCAACACCGAAGTCATCCAACGCGACCCGGGCCCCCAGGTTCTTCAACTGCTGCAGTAGTTCATTGGCTTCTGCAAGTTCATGGGTGAGGGTGTCTTCGGTGAGCTCCAGTATCAGCGAGCCGGTCTGGAATTGCCCTTCAAGCAGCCGTTTCAGCAGGCCGCGGCAGAAGGGAGGGTCGTTCAGCAGCCGGGGCGAAAGATTAAGAGCCAGCGCAACCGGCCGCCCCACCAGACGGCTTAGAAGCTTCTGCTGATCTACCAGCGAATCGAGCAAAGAGTCGATCACCCGGACAATCAGACCAGTGTCATCCAAAGTATCGAGGAACACCGCGGGTGACAGCAGACCCTTTGTCGGATGCCGCCAGCGCAACAGCGCCTCGCAGCAGTAGAGTTCGCCCGACCAAAGGCTTACCACCGGCTGATAGTGGAACAGAAACTGGCCGGCCTCTACCGCCTGCCGCAGCTCGTTCTCCAGCTGCAAGCTCTCTGCTGCTTCGCTGATCATTTCCTGAGCGAAATAGCGATAGGCCGAGCCGCGCTGCTTCTTCGCTGCATACATCGCCGTATCGGCGTCGCGGATCAGGTCATCTGCCAGGTGATCATCCTCGGGAGCGATAGCGATGCCGATCGAGACCGAGATCCGCAGTTCATGCTCATCGATGCAGACCGGCTGCTCCAACGCCTGCACCACCTTGTCTGCCAGCGGGATCATATCCGCTCTGTCGTTGATCCCCTCTGCCAGCACTGCAAACTCATCGCCACTGAGCCGTGCCGCAGTATCCGAGCCCCGGATCACCCGCTGCAGCCGCTCTGCCACCACCTTCAGCAACTCATCGCCCACCAGATGCCCCAGGCTGTCGTTGACCTGCTTGAAGCGATCCAGATCCATGAACATCAGACCGATGCGCCGGCCATCCCGTACTGCGATCTGCAGCGCGTGCTCCAGGCGATCGCGGAACAGCACCCGGTTAGGCAGACGGGTCAGGGCATCATGGTAGGCCATGTGGTCGAGATGCTTCTGCCGCATGTGGACCTGGCGTCGCATCTCATTGAATGCCTCCACCAGATCCCGCATTTCCGACAGTTTCGCCGGTGGCGGGACGATCCGCAGATTGCCCTGGGCCTCCTGCTTGAGCGCCAGCGCGGTGCGTGCGATCTGTTTCAGCAGTGTTCGGTTGAGAAAGATATAGGCGAGCAGAACCAGAATGATGGTGAACAGCGCCATCGCCCCCATCGTCAGGGTGAGCTGCCGCGCCATGTTGGTGAGACGGGTAATGTCGGCAGCTGACTGGTTTTCACTATCGGAGTTGATCACCCGCAGGCGCTGCCGCATCTGTTCCAGCAACGGATCAATTGTCTGCTGTAGCATCACCACATCACGCCGCCACCCCGAACCCTCCAGCATCACTGAGATCTGATAGGCGCCGCGCATCCAGCCTGTAAAGCGAGACTCCACCTCGTCGATCGATTCTGCTCCGAGAAATCCCAACAGCCCCTCTTCATGCAGCGCCTTCAGGGTATTGATCTGCGCCTTCACCTCTTCGGCATAGTAGATAACATTGGTGAACCGGGAGCGCATACCAACCGAGGCATCACTGGCGAAGACGCCAAATCGGTTCGACACAAACAGACGCAACTCGGAAGCCATCGCAGACCAGAAGTGGCGTAGTGTGCTCACGCTCATCACCACTCGTAGGCGCTGCTCCGCAGACAGCTCCTCATCAACCTCGGCCAACAGGATGTCCAGCTGGTTTAGCGCCGCCTGGCTGTGCGGATAGGTCACTTCCCGCATCTGGCGTATTGCCGGAAACCAGCGTTCCACCTCAGTGCGGAGCCCGACCAGCTCCATCCCAGAGCGGTGCAAACGATCGAGATCCGCCTGCAGCTGATTGGCGATGGCCTGGCTCTCACGACTGTCATCCTGCGCCAGCAGCTGCTTCAGATGGTTGAGCAGCAGACTCAGCTGTGTGAGCGCCTGCTCCAGCTTCTGCACATCCTTTTGAACCGGTTCGATAACGATACGCTGCAGGCGATTCTCAACCAGATCGAGATGGGAGCGTACATCGCGCAACAATTCGGCCGTCGAGTTACGCTGGGTGATATTTCTGATGTAGGTCTGGCTGCCCTGCTCGACGTCATACAGTGCCAGCAACGCGGCCAACAACAGAATCACAGAGGCCATCACCGCCGCATAGGCGTAGCGTCCCCGATAGGAACCTATCCCTGGTAGATGAATTCTCACACTCTCTGCCTGCCGCTGATCTTCGTACTCATCCAGGATGCACCGTTCTACCACACACCGCCCCGCTCATATGCCTGCCTCTGCTGTCAAAAGCAGTCTCAACACCCTTTAAGCATCCCGTGGGATCTGAATAGACACTCTAAACCACTCAGCAACGTCTCCTCTGATCAGTTTTATCATTGTGGAGGGGGGCTGATCATCGGTGGCAGAGCCATGTGCCCCAAAATATAGATTAATCTATCTGGTTGTAAACCCGGATGAAGCCTAGGATCGACCAGTAGTGCATCAGGCAAAAGGCCCTGATTCAACAGGGCCATATCGGCAATAAAGGTAGTGAAAGATCCAGCGATACTGTTCAGATCTGGGTCAAGCCGCCTTCGAAGACGAACTCGCCACTGGGTTTGGCCACCGGTGCCTCGGATGCCGCCTCGATACTCACCTTGAAACGGCTGTTGGCCCGCAGTAACGTGGGCACCTTCATCTGCTGACGCCCCGAGTGCGGTAACACGTCTACCGACAGCATGCGACCATCTTCTGTCTCCATCCAGAGCTGACAAACCCTGCCCGGTTGCAGGCGGGTCGGTTCGACTGCACTCACCCGCAGCATCTTGCCTGTCTCACCAGCACCGACTAGCCAGCCGGTCTGTGCCTGGTCATTCAGCACCACCATCACCCGCTGCAATTCACCTTCATCCTGCTGCAGGCCAAACAGACTCAGGGTAAGTCCCAACACGACTCCCGAGGCGACCATGCCCAGATTACGCCAGAAGTTCAGACTATCCCACCAGCCGGGCGACTGTGACTCATGCGGCGAGATATCCGTCTCGATCCGACGCCAGATGCTGTCTGGCGGTACGACCGGCTCAATCGATGCTGCCAGAGGCGAGAGGCGCTGTTCCCAGTCTGCCACCTCCGACTGCAGATCAAAATCCGTGGCCAGTTGCCGTTCGAACATATCACGCGCCTCACCCTGCAGGGTGCCGAGCACATACTCACCGGCGAACGCCAGCAATTCCGCTTTGTTCTCCTGTACTATCATGATTCAAGACACCTCTTCAGCTGATCCAGCCCGCGGCGAATCCAGGTCTTTACCGTGCCCAACGGCGTTCCTGTCTGCTGCGAAAGCTCCTCATGGGTCAGTCCCTTGAAGTAGGCCAGCACAATCACCTGTCGCTGATTCGCTTTCAACTGTTCCAGACAGTCGTTCAGCCTCCGACCCTCCTCACTCTGCTGCAACCGTTCCTGTGGCAGCAAGCCGGGATCCACCTCTTCATTCCGGTTCTCCGGCTCGGCGCGCCTCACCTCGCGGCGACGGCGACGCAACAGATCCAGTGCCTGATTGCGTACGATGGTCGACATCCAGGTCATCGGTGCCGCTCGATCGGGACGATAAGTGCCGGCAGCATTCCAGATCTTCATGTAGGCCTCGTGAAGACAGTCCTCTGCCCATTCGTCTCTTACTAATATACGCAGTACCACTCCATACAGTTTCGCCGAACTCAGCTGGTAGAGTTCGGCGAAGGCACGCCGATCTTTCAGCGAGGTGGCGGCCAGCAGTCTGGCAAGCATCTCATTGCGTTTTTGCTGTGCGGTGACGGGATCTTCGACCTGAGCGGTCATGGAGGCTCCTTGAAGGCGGTTTCTCAGGAGCCTCTGAATGAATCTGGACGAAGCAGATTGGGATTCAGAATTCGTCGAGCTAAGGCGCTGATCGCACGTAATAGCAGGTTATTGCGAAGAGCAGCAACGACAAAGCGGCAGATTCTGGACCCAAGGTGCGAGTCAACGATTCGTTGAGGGCTCCTTTAAACAGCATTCAAGCATAAATGTCCTACCGAACCCAATTCTACGGCGACTCTTCCAGCGGCTCACTCATGTAACCGGAAAACTTCAGGCACTGCTTGCCGTTGATCTCAACGATACTGACCGTCTCACCGCTGCCCCGTCCCAGACCCTCGACGATCGCCTCGGTGGCCGAGACCGGCTTGAGCGGCACACGGATCGAGCCGTCGCTCAGGTGCGGCGCCTCATAGTGGAGACAGATCACGCCACTCTCTTCACTCAGGCGCAGGTTCTGGATCGAGAAGTTGCCATCGGGGTTGATGGTGCGGTAGCGCCCGATGCGCTCACGCCAGGCATCGGTCCACGCCTTCGAGTCGATCCGTGTGCCGAGGATGAACTCCTGCTCATTGCGCTCGGCGATCAACAGATCCCGTTCCCCCGAGCGGCGGGAGCGAAACCGCATCTCACCCAGGATACGATAGGCGGCCGGTAGGCTCTCGCGACTCTCCGGGGTCAGCCCATAGCTGCCGTCATCAAAACGCACCATGTCAAGCACCCGTTCGATGATGCAGGCGCAGAGCCTGGGGCGCTCGGGGTCGATGGTCAGCAGCCCCAGATCGGTGGCATACCCCCCAGAGACGATCTTCGGCTCGCCAGCCGTAGAGGTATCTTCCGAGGTTTTCGCAACCCCCAACGACTCGCCACGCAACTGCAACGTCAGGGTCAGCAGGGTGGCAGCGATCTTATGGGCATAGCGATTCCCATCTGCCCCATTGGTCAACACTACCACCCCCAATCCCCGCTCCGGCAGCAGTGAGATCTCAGCGCCAAACAGCAGGGTGCTGCCGCCGTGACGCACCACCTTGCCGATCAGCGGATCCTGCTCAATGAACCAGCCCAGCCCGGGACTCGGACCTCGAACGATCTGCCCGCTTGCGGTCTGCTCACGCCACATCTCCCGCAGGCTCTGCGCTGAGAGGACAGGATCCCCCGATCGCAATAGCGCGTGCAGCAGCCGCGCCATGTCAGCAGCGCTAGTGTAAAGACCCAGGGCGGGAGTATCCCGCAACGGCGGCTGGGGGCGCACCTGGCCGTCCAGATGCCCAGCGGCAAGCCGCTGCTCCATCACCTCATCCAGTTCAAAACCGCTATGCCTCATCTGCAGCGGCTGAAACAAATGGCGCTGCAGATAGGTCTGATAGGTACTGCCGGAACGCTGCGCAATCAGATGGCCCAACAGATCGTATCCCAGGTTGGAGTAACTGTAGACCTGGTTAGGGGGATAGGCGATGTACTCATCCTCCAGCAGTGCCGCCACCTGGGTGAAGGGGGTGGCGGTATACATCCCCTTGCGCAGATCGCTCGGCAGGCCGCTTCGGTGACTCAGCATCTGACGCGGGGTAAAGGATTGAACCGGACCACGGCTGCGAATCGAAAAACCCTCGAACTGCTCTGTAAACGGCTGGTCGAGATCGATGCGACCTGCCTCCTGTAGCTGCATCACCGCCAGTGCGGTCAGTGTTTTGGTCAACGAGCCAACACGAAACACGGTATCCGCCTGCACCGGCCGCATCGTCGGCTGATCGGCGTAGCCAAAGCCCTCGACCCAGAGTGGGCCGCTGCGATCCACCAGCGCGATACTAACGCCGGGGATCATCTCCTCCTCGAGCATACCGTTGATCAGTTTCAGCGCCTCGCTACGTAGCGCACTCAGCTCACCGCCGGGGAACACCTGCGCGCCGCTAGGATCCTGTTTTTGCGACTGACAACCGATCAACAGCAAGAGGCAGACCATCCACAGCACAGTGGTGATCCACCTCTTTTTCGATACAGGGCCGCAGGCCCCGCCGGGGCTCATGCTAAGCCCCGGTCTCACTGCTTCCATTACCAGTCAATCTCATGCCCCAGATCGAGCAGATGACTACCGTAGGCCTCGTTAGTACCCCGCTGCACTACCGTCTTGGTGTCAGAGAAGCCACCATTACCCAGCCAGGGATAGGCGTAGGAGTCGCCGATGCCAGGCTGTACTGCGGTCGACAGCTGACTGGAGTCATCAACGCCATGATAGAGATCCGGGTTGCCTACCTCGAAGGGGCTGTTGAACTGCCCGGCAGAGAGACCGGTAGAAAGAATCATTGCGGCAGTGAAAGTCAATGTTTTCATGATATATTTCCTCGTAATTCTGTGGTTCACGCCAGTTTTCCGCGGCTTTCAGATAACAATACGCAGGCTGGAGCGGTCTGGATTCAAATAATCATCTGCCAATCGAACCACCCCTGCTGCACCCCTTTTAGGCTTAAGCCAAAAACCGTTAGACTTGCGGCAGACAGAATCTGATATAAGGGGTTAATGCAGTGGTTGAAGTACCCAGTGGCCTGACATTCCGCCAGAGCGTCGATCATATGGTCGACCGCGCTCTGGAGATCATGGAACTCGACCCAGGCATTGCCAGAGCCATCAAGAGCTGCACCTCGGTGTTGCAGGTAACCTTTCCGGTACAGCTACGTGAGCGTGTCGAGGTATTCACCGGCTGGCGTGCGGTACACAGCATCCATCGTCTGCCGGCCAAGGGGGGGATACGCTTTTCTGAGTCGGTGGACCAACCGGAGATCGAGGCGCTAGCGGCGCTGATGACCTACAAGTGCTCGATCGTCGACGTACCGTTTGGCGGCTCCAAGGGCGGACTCTGCATCAACCCCGAAAATTACAGCCGCGACGATCTGCAGGTGATCACCCGGCGTTTTGCCCGTGAGCTAGCGGAGAAGGGTTTTCTCAGCCCCTCGACCAACGTACCAGCGCCGGACGTGGGCACCGGTCAGCGGGAGATGGCGTGGATCGCCGACACCTACAAACACCTCTACCCGGAAGACATCAACTACATCGCCTGCGTCACCGGCAAGCCGATCGGCCACGGCGGCATCCGTGGCCGCACCGAGGCCACTGGCCGTGGCGTCCAGTACGGCCTGCGCGAATTCTTCCGCCACCGGGAGGAGGTTAATGCCGCAGGGCTAGACGGCGATCTGGAGGGGAAGCGGATCGTGGTCCAGGGGCTAGGCAACGTGGGTTACCACGCCGCCAAGCTCCTCTCCGAAGAGGATGGCGCGCAGGTCATCGCGATCATCAAACACGACGGGGCCATCGTCAATCCCGAAGGCATCCATGTGGAAGAGGCCTACTATCACAAATGCTCCAACGGCAGCTTCAAGGGTTTCGCCGGAGCCGAGTTCGTAGAAGACGGTCAGAAGGTTCTGGAGATGGAGTGCGACATCCTGATCCCCGCCGCCGTCGAGGGCGTGATCAGCGAGGCCAACGCCCCCAACATCCAGGCCAAACTGATCGCCGAGGCGGCCAACGGCCCGGTCACCTTCGAGGCCGACCGCATCCTGCGCAGCCGCGGCATCGCCATCCTGCCCGATGCCTATCTGAACGCCGGTGGTGTAGTGGTCTCCTACTTCGAATGGATTCGTAACCTCACCCACATGCGCTTTGGCCGCATGGAGCGCCGCTTCGACGAGATGCGTGGGCGCAACATCCTGCGCGCCCTGGAGGAGACTACTGAACGGCAGGTCCCCGACTGGATCCGCACCCAACTTGCCAAAGGGGCCAGCGAGATCGACCTGGTCCACTCCGGGCTAGACGACAGCATGCGCACCGCGCTGCAGGAGATCATCGAGACTCGTCGCCGCAACAGCGCAATCGAAGACTACCGCACTGCCGCCTATATCATCGCCCTGAACAAGCTGGCCCGCTCCTATCTCGACCTGGGGGTTTTCTAAGGCTGGCATTTAAACTGCGCAGAGCGACCTGTGGCCAAGATTGAAAACCAGTTCCGTTCTTTTGCTCCGCATCAACGCAGACAAATTAGGCATTATGGTCGGCCGGCCCAGCCTACAGCTTGTCAGCCCCACGGCCGGCTCCAGCGAGATCAAAGAGTGCAACCTGATCCCGGAGAGGATTGGGAGAAAATCAGACAGGAAGAGCAGCAGGCTCACGAGGAGATAATCTAGGGCCTGTTAACAGGCCCTAGCCCAGCGCGAAAAAACGCCGCACAGCATCCAGGTCCTGGGTCTTGGTCATCGGCGGCAGGCTGCGGATAAAGACCTTGCCATAGGGCTTGCTGAGCAGGCGCGGGTCGCACACCACCAGCACGCCACGGTCTTTCTCGTCACGGATCAGCCGCCCCGCTCCCTGCTTGAGGGCGATCGCCGCCTGCGGCAGCTGGAACTCCATAAACGGGTTGCCGCCACGCTTGCGTAGCGCGTCGATGCGCGCCTGCAGCACCGGGTCGCCAGGGGAGGCGAAGGGGAGCTTGTCGATCACCACGCAGGAGAGCGCCTCACCACGCACGTCGACCCCCTCCCAGAAGCTGGAGGTGCCGAGCAGCACCGCGTTGCCCAGTTCCCGAAAGCGCTCCACCAGCTCGGAACGGGGCGCACTACCCTGCACCAACAGCGGGTATTCGATACGTTCCCGCAGATAGTCCGCTGCCTCCTGCAACGCCCGATGGCTGGTGTAGAGTAGAAACGCCCGGCCCCGGCTCGCCTCCAGGATCGGAATGGTCAGCTCCGCCACCCGCTGGTTGTAGTCGGCCTGATTCGGCTCCGGCAACCCCTTCGGCACATACCAGACCGACTGATGCGGGTAGTCGAAGGGGCTGCTCCAGCAGTGAGTCTCGGCATCCACCAGCCCGAGTTGACGGGAGAAGTGGTCAAACTTGCCCCCCACCGCCAGGGTCGCGGAGGTGAAGATCCAGGCCGCTTGCTGATCGGCCATGCGGGAGCAGAAGATCGAGGCAATCTCCAGCGGCGTGGTATTGAGGCGGAAGCCCTGCCGCTGGGTCTCGAACCAGCGGATCGTCTCCTCGTCACTGCCATCGCAGAGTTGATCGAGGCCAGCGTCCAGGGCGAGACAACGCTCACCACAGCTGTCGAGCCCCTTGCCGCGCCCCTGCATCGCCTGCAGCATGCCGCCCAGGTTTTCCAGTTCACTGCGCAGCCGCTCAAGCCCAGCCTGGATGGTCGGATTTGTGTCGATCTCATTCCAGGTGCCACGCCGCGGCTCCAGGCCAAAGGTGAGACGCAGATCCCGGGTCGACTTCTTCAGTCGCTCCGCCTGCTCCTCCAGCTTGGGCAGATCCCCCGCCTCCTTGTGATACTCGACCAAAGTATCGCGCACCAAATCGAGCAGCTGGCGCGAGCTGACGCTCATGCCAAAGAAATTGCCCGCCACCTCCGGCAGCTGATGTGCCTCATCCAGGATAAAACAGTCGGCACTCGGCAGCAGCTCGCCGAAGCCACCATCCTTGAGTGCCATGTCGGCACACAACAGATGGTGGTTGATCACCACCAGGTCCGCCTCCTGGGCCCGCCGGCGTGCCTCCACCAGGTGACACTTGCTGTGTGAGGGGCACTCGGTGCCGAGGCAATTCTCGGTGGTGGAGGTGACCAGTGGCCAGATCGAGGCATCCTCACCAACCTCTGGCATCTCGGCGATATCGCCGCTGTCAGTTGCGCTCGACCATTCGCGGATGCGCGGCAGTTGCTCACGCTGCTCCCGGGTGAGGTGGTGGTCCTCGAACAGGGCGCTCTCCATACGGTGCAGGCAGAGATAGTTGGCGCGACCTTTGAGCAGCGCCACCGCGACCGGCACGGCGAGACTTTTGCGCACCAGTGGCAGATCGCGGTGGAACAGTTGATCCTGCAGGTTCTTGGTGCCGGTGGAGACGATCACCTTGCGCCCCGACATCAGCGCCGGCACCAGATAGGCGAAGGTCTTGCCGGTACCGGTGCCCGCCTCGCAGATCAGAGTGCCACCACGCTCCAGCACCGCTGCCACTGCCTCCGCCATCTCTTGCTGCTGCGGGCGTTGAGAGAAGCCGTCGATACAGCGGGCGAGCCAGCCATCGGGGCCGAAGATCTCGGAGAGGTCACTCATTAAGAAAGGGAGATTTAGTCAGCAGAAGCATCAAGCCTGGTTATCCCAGACCTCGGGTTCCAGACCATCCTCGCGGGTCCAGACGAGACGGGCGATGATTTTGAAGCGCGCCACCGACATCGCACCCCGCTTGGCGCGGCTACTGCTGGAGGAATTGATAAAGGCCTCGATATCGCTGCGTTGCGCTTCGTAGATCTCATAGGGTTCATACTCCTCATCCATGAGCACCAGCACCACCGCATCCCACGCCTGATCCATCTTCAGCTGACCGACGCGCTGCCCGGACTTGCTCTCGTCAAAGATGGTGCGTGACTTGATCTGGATGCGCAGCCCGTCCCGCGCCGGGTCCACCGCATCGTAGCCGCTCGCCCCTTCCGGACGCGGCTCCAGCCGCAGCAGCTTGACCGCATCGTGCTCGGCGATCTCGCTGCTGATTCCCGGCAGCGGCTTGCCCATGGTGCGACGGTATTCAGCGGCGAGCAGGCGCGCCTGGGCGATCAGTTTGTCGGCGGCGTAAACGCTCAAGCCATAACCCCTGTCTGGTTGCGATGATCGGCCCGATTGTAGCGGAATGTGGGGCAGCAGGCACTTGGCCTAGCGGGTCTTTCTCAATCAAACAATTGCTGGAACCAGGCAAAGGGGTCTTCGGTACCCGCCGCCTCGGCGCCGCCAGCGCAGGGCGCTGAGCGAGTCGGCTCACTGCCGGCGATGAACGGCCATTGACGGGATGCACCACAGCCGCTACCGCTCAGCAGGCTGCTGGCCGGGTCGATTGCCACCCACCGCACCCCGCTCGGCAGGCGATCATCCAGCGGGGTGGTGCCGATGCGTTTCATCAGATCGCCCCAGACCCGCATCGCGCCGCTGGCGCCGGTCAGCCCGGTGCGGCCGTTGTCATCCCGGCCGACCCAGACCACCGCCGCCCGCCTGCCATCAAAGCCGGCGAACCAGCTGTCGCGCTGCTCGTCGGTGGTGCCGGTCTTGCCGGCCAGGCCGGTGATGTCCGGCAACTGTCTTTTTAGGCCCCGCCCGGTGCCACTGATCAGGGTCTCCCGCAGGGCCTGGTTGAGCAGGAATACGGGCCGCGCATCAAACGCCTGCGTACGGCTGGTTGAGTAGCGGGAGAGCGGCCGCCCGCGGCTGTCGGTGACCGCCTCGATGGCCCGCAGCTGCGCCAGCACACCACCCGCCGCCAGGGTCTGGTACATCTGCGCCATCTCCAGTGGCGACATGGAGACCGCACCCAACAGTATCGAGGGATAGATCTCGAAGGGCCGGCGGATGCCCAGCTTGCGCAGGGTCGATTCCACCTGCGGCAGCCCTACCTCCATCCCCAATCGCACCGTGGCCAGGTTGTAGGATTTGGCCAACGCCAGGTAGAGGGGCACCTCACCGTGATTTTTATGGTCGTAGTTGCGCGGCGCCCAAATCGCGCCACCCTCCCCTTTGAACCGTACCGGCGCATCCTGCAGGCGACTGAGCAGGGTGAAGCGCTGATCCTGCTCCAGGGCGCTCAGATAGACAGCTGGTTTGATCAGCGAACCCACCGGCCGGATCGCATCCAGCGCCCGGTTGAAACCGGCGAAACGAGGGTTGCGATCCCCCACCAGCGCGCTCACCCGACCGCTGTCGCTCTCTACCAACACCACCGCCCCCTGCAGCTCTCTGGGCTTGGCCACGCCACGCTGCTCCAGCCGCTGCAGCTGTCGGCTCAGCGCCTGTTCCGCCTGCCGTTGCAGTTGCGGGTCGAGGGTAGAGAAGATGCGCAGCCCCTCGGCGTTGAGGTCGGCCTCCTGATAGTCGCGCCGCAACTGGCGCCGCACCAGGTCGAAAAAGGCGGGATAGCCGGAGGCACGCTTGCTGCCCTGTTTGATGCCGAGCGGCACCTTGGCCACCCGCTGTGCAGTCGCCTCCTTGATCAGCTCTTGCTCGGCCATCAGCTGCAGCACCAGATTGCGCCGCTTCAGGGCACGTTTGGGATGGCGCAGCGGATTGTAGGCGGAGGGCCCCTTCACCAACGCCACCAGCAGGGCATTCTGCGCCAGCGTCAGCTCATTCAGCGGGCGGTTGAAGTAGAACTGGCTGGCCAGGCCAAAACCGTGGATCGCCCGGCCACCCTCCTGACCGAGGTAGATCTCATTGGCATAGGCTTCGAGGATCTCATCCTTGCTGTAGTGATACTCCAGCAGCAGCGCCATCAGCGCCTCGTTGAGCTTGCGGGTGAGGCTGCGCTCCTTGCTGAGGAAGAAGTTCTTCACCAACTGCTGAGTCAGGGTGCTACCGCCTTGTACCACCCCGCCGGCGCGCAGGTTGCTCCAGAGGGCGCGGGCGATGCCGATCGGATCGATACCGAAGTGGGAGTTGAAGTTACGGTCCTCCACCGCGATCAGTGCCGACACCAGCTGCTTCGGCAGCTCTCCCCGCTTCACCAGGATGCGGTCTTCGCTGTGGGCCGGATGCAGGCTGCCGATTAGCGGCGGCTCCAGCTGGTAGTCCCCGATGGCCCGGCCGCTGGCCGCCTGTTTGAGCGAGATGATCCGGCTATCAGCGAGCTTCAGCTCCAGATAGTCACTGTCGCGTGTCCCCTGGGGGAAGGCAAAGGCACGAGTGCGTATCAGGAAGCGACCGCGATAGCTGGAGTAACTGCCGGGCCGATCGGGATGCTTGACCCGCGCATAGCCGAGCCGGTCGAGGATCTGGCGCAGTCCCGGCTCGTCCAGGCGGACCCCTTTTGCCAGCTGCTGCGCCTGACCATAGACCTGGGCCGGTACCGCCCAGCGGCGGCCATCGAAGCGCAGCTGCACGATCCGGTCGAGATAGATCAGGTAGAGGCTGGCGGCCAGCAACAGCGCGATCAGCATCAGAACCAGCCAGCTCTTCCAACGAAAACCGCGACTGCGGGAGGCGGTTGGTTTACGCTTTCGTTTGGCTCGCTTCGCCATAGATAGAAACTGCTTTAAGAGGGGGCGGCTAATCTACGCCAATCAGGGGTGGATTTGAACCAATCTGCAGGCAAAAAAATGGCGGCTCACCGACAGATTCCGGTCGCCGCCTATCGATCAAGGAGATAATCGATCAATTCCACCTAAAGGAGAGTTCCCTGGCTCAGATAGACACTTTATCTATCCGCCTTCTTCCGTTCCATCTGTAACAGTCGCCTGCAGGTCTTTATCGCCAGCGCCTCCTCATCAGTCACCGGTGGCTGAAGAGATGTAATGATCTCTTTCAGATAGGCAACCCGTTGCGCCCGAGTCATCTCGTTTTTACTACTCATAACCTGCCTCCCCAATTGGCCGCGTCCCGCTCGCTGTCCGCATCGGTCGCCGCTCTTCCTAAGTTCAGCATATCCAATCAGGGTGTAAAGAATCACGACACCTTTCTGCATAAAGATGTTAGGAATTTTCTGATGGATTAGAGTATTTTTCCGACAGGGTCCGAGTTTTTCCGGGGCGAGCCAGTCACGAAAGCACAGATGAGAGCCATTGCCAAAAATGTCGACGGTCACTACTACCCGGAGTTCCATCACGGCTGGGGCGGTTGTGCTGAGGAGCTGTTCCACTACACCTCCCGCTACTACACCTACACCGAAGCCTTTCTGCGCAACCTGGCCGGGGAGCCTGAATACAGCATGGGAAGCTACAAGGCCAATATGCTGAGCGATGAGCAACGCAGGCTGATGGCCGCCATCCTCTCCTGCCGCCCTGACCGGGCGTCGGCCCGCGCGATCCTACACCTTGTTTCCGATGCGGAGCGCAGCTGCGGGGAGGTCGAAGAGACGCTCCGCCAAACCTACCGGGAGCAGCTTGAAGTCATTCCCAGCGGGGTTGCCCTGGTCTACGTGCACCGTCCCCATGAATCCCAGCTACAGGATGTGGCCCCGCTCGACCCCTTTCTCAACATCGCCGAGCGGCTACAGCTGCCGGTAGCGGTAAAAGCACACCATGTGGAAGTTCCTCTCAAGCTGCTGGCCAGACAGATGGACTCCAGCAGCTCGCGGATTCGCGAGAACCTCAATGAAGCCATACTCCGGCTGCACACCGCCGGCTATCTGCTGCGTAACCATCCGGGGCTGACCCACATGGAAGCGCACAAGATCGCCGACGAGGATGCGGTTTGAACAAAGGAGCTTCCGAACGAATTATGGACGGCTGCCTTGCGGCCCAAGTTTCCCGCTGCTGTGTTGGAAATCTTGGCAATAGGCCTACTATTACGCCGCACAAGGATGTGCAAGTGTCGCGGAGACAGGATGTCATTGAGCGACCCTACGATTTCCGCCTTGCAGCGGAAAATTTAGCCTCACAATTCTGCTCACCCAGATTCATTCAGAGGCTCCCACGATGAGAAGTACCCAATGAAGATGATGCAAAGCCTGGCTTTTCTCCACCAGAAAGGTGGCACCGGCAAGACCACCCTGGCCATCGCCAGCTGTATCGCCCTAGCCGCCAGCGGCGCACGGGTACTACTGCTCGACATCGACCCCCAAGGCAGCGCCTCTACTTGGGGCGATCACTATGCCGAGCGGTTTGGTGTGGTGGTGCGGGCACAGGGGCCTGGCCCCCTCGATGCCACCCTGGAGCGCTTCAGCCGTATGTTCGACTGGTGCATCCTCGACTGCCCGCCCAACCTGGGCGAAACGACCCTGCAGACCCTGAATCTGGTGGACCGGCTGCTGATCCCGGTGCGCCCGGCACCACCCGACATCTGGGCGCTGGAGCGTATAGCGGCACTGCTCGCCGATGCACAGAGCCGGGGTCTGGAGATCCCCCATCAGGTGGTATTCAACCAGTGGCGGGATGAGGCGCTCGAACCGCTGCAGGCGATCATCAACAGACTTGGGCTGGAACTGGCCGACTTGCCAATCCGCTTCGATCCCGCCTGGCCTGCGCTGTTTGAGGGGGCGGACCTGCCGGAGTCACTCAATCGGCAAATGATGCAATTATTGACTGGCTGAGCGGGCAGGGCGATTTGGATCTCTCTGCCGCTCGTTACTCTCTTTCGATCATCTCCTGCAGATGGGGTGGAATATTCCGCGCCCCGCTGAAATCCGCCCCTGTGACTACAGCATTCACAAAACGCGAATCCTGCAGATCGGTTTCGCTAAACAGGCTGTTATCCATACGCGCACCATTCAGCAGGCTGTGGGTTATCGATGCCCGGGAGAAGTCGGCCTCCTCCAGTGCGCTGCCGGTCAGCACCGCCTCATAAAACTGGCTATCCTGCAGCCGGCTGCTGATCAGCACCGCCCTCAACATGAAACTATGGTGAAAGGTGCTGCCGCTGAAATCGCCCTCCTCCATGGCGATGTCCTTCATAAAGGCGCCGGAGAAGTCGACATTGAGCGCCTGCACCTCATTCAGGTTTGCGCCAAACATCTGCGCTTTGATGAAGCGGCCGTTGTCGAGGGTTCCCAGATCCAGATTGGCATGAAACAGATCGGCGCCGGAAAAATCCGCCGATACCAGCCGACACTCACTGAGATTGGCCCATTTCAGGTCCGCCCCTTTCAGGCTGGCCTGTGACAGATCACAACCCGGCAGACTGGCGTTGGAAAGATCGACACCGTCGAGTCGTACCCCCCGCAAGTCGTGCCCCGGCCTGGCAACCCCCGCAAACGAACAGTGACGCAGATCGGTAAACGGGCGTGGCGCAGCGCAGTTCCCCCGCGGCAGCGTTGCGTCACCGTCAGTCACCGTATCGGCCAAGAGAGTCGCTGGAAGAAACAGCAGCGATAACAAGCTGACTGTCGAGCAGCAATGACTATTTTTATCGAAAGGGTGAACGTTAGGCAGCGCCATCGATGACTCCATCTCCACGGGTTTGATACCAGACAACCAGTCCGTCCTCCAAGGCACTATCATTCCATTCGTCACGAAGCGCAACCTCCGGCCCCATCAGCGCCATCCGCCAGTGCAATCAATACCGTTATGCTATAACATTTCGATCCCTGATCCTCAGCCGGGCATTCAGCCCACTCTTCTCCGATGAGCCAGGAAAAAAAGATCACAACTCACTCTCTGGCAGAAGGCAGGTTGACTCTTCTGTTGCTGCTGCTCGTACTGCTGCCACTCTCACTGCCTGCAGCACAGCCAATACGAGTCTTTGTCAGCGCGTTGCCACAAAAACATCTGGTGGAGCAGGTGGGCGGCGATCTGGTGCAGGTCAGCGCGATGGTCCGCCCCGGCTACAATCCAGCCAGCTACACCCCCACCCCCCGCCAGGTGGCGGCGCTGACCCAGGCCGATCTCTTCATCCGCTGCGGCCTCCCCTTCGAAGCGGCCTGGATGGAACGCATCCGCGCCACCAATCCCGGCATGCGGCTGGTGGACGCCCGTGATGGGCTGCCCCTGCGCAAGATCGAGGCCCACTCTCACCAGCATGGAGATGCGAGCGAAGCGGCTGCACATGAAGCTTTGGACCCGCACATCTGGACCAGCCCGCGGCTGGCGAAACAGATGGCGGCCCAGATCCAGGTGGAGCTGAGCCGGCTGGCGCCGCAACACCAAGCGAAGTTCGAACACAACTACCAACGCTTTGCCCAACAGCTCGAGCAGCTCGACCGGGAGATCAAACAGCAGCTCAGCGGCCTGCGCTCGCGCCGCTTCATGGTCTTCCACCCCGCCTGGGGCTACTTTGCCGACGCCTACGGGCTAACCCAGATCGCCATCGAGCAGGAGGGCAAGGAGCCGGGGGCAAGGGCCCTGACGGCACTGATCGAACAGGCCAGAGCCAAGCAGGTGCGGGTGATCTTCGTGCAGCCTCAGTTCAACCGCAAGACGGCGCAACGGCTGGCTGCAGCGATCGGCGGACGGGTCGAACCGATCGACCCGCTGGCGGAGAATTACATCGACAACTTGCGCCGGGTCGCCCGGCTGATTGCAGAGGCCAACCGACGATGAGCAGCCCGGTCATCCAGCTCGACGACGTCAGCTTCTCCTATGGCGAGACCCTGGCACTGCAGCAGGTCAACCTGAGTGTCGAGGCGGGGGATTTCCTCGGCATCGTCGGTCCCAATGCCGGCGGCAAGAGCACCCTGCTGAAGCTGATCCTCGGCCTGCTCGAACCCCAGGCAGGTCGCGTGCTGGTGCTCGGTAAACGACCGCCCCGCAGTAATCGCGCCATCGGCTATGTGCCGCAATATCCGCGCTTCGCCCGCGATTTTCCGATTAGTGTGGAGCAAGCGGTGCTGATGGGGCGTCTCAGCGGCCGCCCCGGCCTGGGTGGCTACCGCCGTACCGACCACCAGGCAGCCCAGCAGGCGCTGGCCGAGGTGGAGGCGGCTGGGCTGGCAAAGCGGCGCATCGGCACCCTCTCCGGTGGCCAGCTGCAACGGGTGTTACTAGCCCGGGCGCTGGTTTGCGAGCCACAGATTCTGATCCTCGACGAGCCCACCGCAAATGTCGATCTGCGACTGGAGAGCGACATCTTCGATCTACTGCGCCAACTCAACCAGCGTATGACCATCCTGGTGGTCTCCCACGACATCGCCTTCATCTCCAGCTATGTCAGCCGGGTCGCCTGTCTCAACCGCTCCCTGGTCTGTCACCACACCGACAAGATCGATGGTCAGCTGATCAGTGAGCTCTACGGCGAGGATGTGCGCATGGTGGCGCACCGGCACTGAGATGCGCAGCCACTGTTTCGATTTGAATCCTGAACCTACGGTTGACGGCCTGATGCGGCAGCCCCTCTGCAAGACTGAACAATTTCGATGAGCGAATTCCTAACTGCCCTGACTCAACAGACCTTCCTGCAGAGCGCGCTGCTCGCCGGACTGCTGGCCAGCGTCGGTTGCGGCGTGATGGGCAGCTTCGTGGTGGTCAAACGCATCGCCTTTCTCGCCGGCGGCATCGCCCACTCGGTGCTCGGTGGCATGGGGGCGGCGCTCTACTTCGGTTTCGATCCACTGCTCGGCGCGCTGCTGGCGGCGATCTCGGCGGCGCTGATTATCGGCTGGGTACGGCTCAACTGGCAGACCCAGGAGGACACCCTGATCGGCGCCCTGTGGGCGATCGGCATGGCGGCAGGCATCCTTTTCATCTCCCGTACCCCCGGCTACGCCACCGACCTGATGAGCTATCTGTTCGGCAACATCCTGCTGGTGCCGGAACGGGAGTTATGGATCATGGCCGGGCTCGACGCCGGCCTGCTGCTGATCGTGGTGCTCTTCTATCGGCAGTTCCTGGCGGTCGCCTTCGATGAGGAGTTCGCCCGGCTGCGCGGGGTGCCGGTGACCTTTTTCTATCTGCTGCTGCTCTGCCTGGTGGCGGTGACCGTGGTGCTGCTGATCCAGGTGGTGGGACTAATCCTGGTGATCGCCCTGCTAACCCTGCCGGCGGCCATCGCCAGCCACTATCTGCACTCCCTAGGGCACATGATGCTACTCGCCACCCTGATCGGCGGCCTCTTCACCAGCGGCGGGCTGGCGCTCTCCTACACTCCCGACCTGCCGGCCGGGCCAACCATCATCCTGCTGGCGGGCGCTGCCTATGTGGCCTCGGCGCTGCTCAGTCACTGGCTGGCAGCACGCCAGGCTCGGCGCGGGGTGGCAGCAATCGAGAAAAATCCGAGATCCGATGTATCCACAAGCAATGAATAAGCTGTTGCAACAGGCGGAGCAGATCTGCCAAGAACGCGGCGTGCGCTTCACAGCGCAACGGCGCCAAGTATTGGAGATCGTCTGTGCTGCACGGCGTCCGCTGGGAGCCTACGAGATCCTCGACGCGATGCGCAAGAGCAGCGGCCGCACCGCACCACCCACCGTCTACCGCGCCCTAGAGTTTCTCAAGGCGCAGGGGCTGATCCATAAGCTCGAAAGCCTGCACGCCTTTGTCGGCTGCAACCATCCTGACCACCCCCATGCCAGCCAGTTCCTAATCTGTAGCGAGTGCGGCGGCATCGACGAGCTGGAGGATGAACAGGTCAGCCAGAGCCTACGCCAAGCCAGCCGTGCCTCGGGCTTCACCCCGCAGCGCCGCATTGTCGAACTGATCGGCACCTGCGAAAGTTGCAGCCGGGGGCAGTCTGACAAACGCCAGTGACTACCTTTTCGTGAAGCGAAATCATCGGAGACGCAGTTGGAAGGAGTCCCATAACGATCCTCACCAAGCAATTCTTGCCCGCAATTGCCATCTGCAGCGTCTCAAACTCTGTCTTCCGCAAAGTGTTAAGGCGCCTGGGAAGAAGAGCGCCATCCCCAATCATCCCTTTATCAGTGCCTGGCCCGGCGCACAGCTCTCCTGCTGAGCTTCCGTGTAAGCCTCCCCGGAATCTGCGCTCAGCACAGCCTATCTCCATACCCAGGATGGCAAGATCGATCTGAAGATCGTGGATACGACAGCCATGCAGCAGGAGCTGGTCTTCGATGTCGAGCGGATGATGGCGGAGCTGGATGCCCTGGGGAAGATCACCCTGGAGGGTGATCTTTTTCGATACCGCCAAGGCCACCCTGAAACCCAAATCCAAGGCTGCACTGGAGCCAGTCCTCAACCTGTTGAACAACTATCCTGATCTGGTGCTTGAGGTTGCAGGACATACCGACAGTCAAGGCAAGGCTAAAGCCAATCTGGATCTCTCGAATCACCGTGCTGCGAGTGTACGGCGCTGGCTGTTGGAGCACGGCGTTCAAGCGGATCGCTTATTGGCCCGGGGTTATGGTGAAGATCATCCGGTGGCTGACAACGGCACCTCGGAGGGACGGGCAAAGAATCGACGGGTGGAGCTGATCAAGAAGGCGGGTGGCAAGAGCCAGCGCATCATCGCCCTGTTACACCCCTACCCCGGTTCGGTGTTGCTCAAGGCGGAGGGGCCTGTCGAGGGCGATGGACTGCAGCAGGTAGTGGCCCAGTTGTGGATGATAGAAAGCTCTGCCGAACCAGTGGTGATTATATTCCCTTGCCTTGCGCTTTTCCCCCGTAGGTCTTATCCAAGGCATGACTCTCCCAGCTGATCCAGCTGCTGTTGATACTCTGCGAAGTTGGTCTCTGTTATTAGCATTGACATTTGTCAAAAGAATTGAAATTTCAGCGATTGAATATACAAAACTGGCAGTGGTAGTATCGGCCCCTAATTCCACAGATTTGATGTGTGAATTCCCGACGTTTTTACTGCGGAACCCCCCCGGCCATGCCGGACGAAGCAGCCGATAGACCGAGGTTGACGGAGTTGGTGTCCGGGTTTGCAGTCTGGGGCCGGAGTCGGACCGACTTGGTTTGAATGTGGCACGGGTGGAGAAATCCCTATGAGTGGCGAACAGCAATATGAGTGGCGAACAGCAAAAAGAAGCCGATAGCGAGAGCAAGGCCGTGAGCAATGCCGACAAACAGGGGCAACCCCAGGCGCGCATGGTCACCGTATCCATCATGGGCAAGCCCGCTCAGGTTCCCGAGGACGCCACGATCATGCGGGCCATCGAACACAGCGGCCAGCAGATCATCCGCGGCGCGGGCTGTCGCGAGGGCTTCTGCGGCGCCTGCGGCACCATCTACCGGCTGCCCGGCGACTATCGAATCCATACCGGCCTTGCTTGTACCACCCTGGTCCAAGACGGCATGGCGCTCTCCCAGATACCCTCAGTGCCTTTAGAGAAAGCGGTCTACGATCTGGAAGAACTCACTCCCGACGTCGACACCATCAAACAGCTCTATCCGGCCACCTTCCGTTGCGTGGCCTGCGGCACCTGCACCAAAGCCTGTCCGCAGGGGCTTCAAGTCATGGACTACATCCAGGCGGCCATGCGCGGCGACATCGCCGAGCTTATGGAGCTCTCCTACGACTGCGTTGCCTGCGGCCTGTGCGCCCTGCGCTGCCCCGCCGAGATTATCCAGCACAAGGTCGGCATCCTCGGCAAGCGCCTCTACGGACGCTATTTGCGCAAGCAGAGCAAGGAACTCGATAGTCGCCTCCAGCAGATAAAGGACGGCGAGTACAACGGCGAATATGCCGAGTTGATGTCCTTGGACAGAGAGGCCCTCAGCGAGCGGTATTACGCGCGGGATATGGAGTAGCACGCTTCCCGGTGGGATTCGGGAAGGTAAAACAAAACCACTTTCGGGGCGTTTAAAGGTCGGTTTCGCGTCGACGACAAGCGTGCTTTCGGAGGAGACGAATGTATCCGGATTATTTGAAGGGTTTGCTTGAAAAGGTAGACCAGACTCGACCCAAAAGGCTGGAACTCGCGAAGGGCAGCGAGCCGGTCTATCCACCGATGAACGCGGCGGAACGGGAAGACGTGCTATCGAAATTCCATCCCGATTCCGCCTCCGCCGCGCGCAGCCGGATCCGCATCGGACCCAACAAGGACGAGGAGCTCACCACTGAGATCACCGAACTCCTCGAAGCCCACTCGATGGTCGATCCGAAGCGGGTGGAGGCACATCTCGCCAACCCCGATTACGAGACTGACATGCTGATCATCGGCGGCGGCGGGGCTGGCTGCTGGGCCGCCATCACCGCCATGAAGAACGGTGTCAACTCGATGATCGCCACCAAGCTCCGTCTTGGCGACGCCAACTCCATGATGTCCGAGGGCGGCATGCAGGCCGCCGTCGCGGCTCAGGATTCACCGACCCGCCACTATCTGGACGCCATCGGCGGCGGCCATTTCGACAACAAGCCGGAACTGGTTCGCGCATTGACCGAGGACGGCCCGGACGTGGTCAGGGAGCTGGAGAACCTGGGCGTCATGTGGGACAAGATGGAGGACGGTTCACTCCAGGTCATGCACGGCGGCGGCACCTCGCGTAAGCGCATGGTCTCCTGCCGCGACTACATCGGCGCCGTCATCATGCGCACGCTGATGGACGAGGTGGAGAACCACCCGGACAAAATCACCATCCGTGAATTCGAGCCGGCCATCGAGCTGCTGTTGGACGATAAGGGCCAGTGCGCCGGCGCCATCCTTTACAACCTCGATACCGAGCAGTTCCTGGTGGTCAGGGCCAAGGCGACGGTGATCGCCACCGGCGGCTTCGGGCGGCTGCATATCCGCGGCTTCGCCACCACCAATCACTACGGCGCCACCGGCGACGGGCTGGTCATGGCCTATCGGGCCGGTGCCAACCTCAAGTTCATGGATTCGGTCCAGTACCATCCCACCGGAGCTGTATACCCCGAGCAGATCGCCGGCTTCCTGATCACCGAGAAAATCCGCGGCGCCGGCGGCCAGCCGCTGAACAAGAACGGAGAACTCTTCGTCTTCCCGCGCGAGCCCCGCGACGTGGAGAGCGCTGCCATCATTCGAGAGTGCAGCAGCGAACGCAACAACGGCGTCGACACCGCCGCCGGTCGCACCGGGGTGTGGCTGGACTCACCGATCATCGACATGATCCACGGCGAAGGCTACACCCGGCACCAGTTCCCCGGCATGTGCCGGGCGTTCGACCGTTACGGCATCGACATCACCAAGCAGCCGATGCTGATCTACCCCTCGCTGCACTATCAGAACGGCGGCGTCGAGATCAACGAGCGTTGCGAGACCAATATTCCGGGCCTGTTCGTCGCCGGAGAGGCCTCAGGCGGCGTCCACGGCCGCAACCGTCTGATGGGCAATTCGGTGCTCGACTACAACGTCTTTGGTCGCCGCGTCGGCAGGCAGGCCAGTGAATACGCCAAGTCGGCGAAGCTCGGCAAGCTCAACCTGGATCATGTGACAGCCTATACCGGGGAGATGATGGAACAGGGCATCGACAGCGATCTGATTTCGCCAGTGATTCTGCCCTCTTATACCCCCGAGGACGTCAGGCTCCAGCAGCTAGCCCGCCTCGGCAATATCCCGGCACGTCACTCCATACTGCGCAGCCGTATCGGTTGCGCTTGCGGCAAAGGGAAGGAGGGCAAGTGATCGGCCCATTGCTGTTCATCACGGGCGCGGGAGAAATCTCATGACGGTGCACGTCTCAAGAGACAAGGTCCACAGCGGATTCACGACCAAGGTTCAGAGGCTCGCCAATCAGAATCTCATGGCCTGCTACCAGTGCGGAAAATGTTCTGCCGGCTGCCCCATGGCCGCCTATATGGACATCCCGCCGAACCAGATGATTCGGCTGGCGCAACTGGGAATGGAGGAGGATCTGCTTAACTGCGAGGCGATCTGGCTCTGTGTCTCCTGCCTGACCTGCAATACGCGCTGTCCCAAGGGGGTTCGGATCGCCGAATTGATCGAGTCCCTGCGCCAGGTAAAGCTGCGCGCACGGCAGGATCACCTGCAAGTGGACAAGATTTCCGCAGAGGATCTGCGCGCCATTCCACCCATTGCTCTCATCGGCAGCATGAGAAAGTTCACCTCGTAGGATTCCCATGAAGCTCAGCTATTATCCCGGTTGCACCCTAAAGAACCACGCCCGGAACTTCGAGGATTCCACTCTGTACGCAATGGACCGGCTTGGGGTGGAGGCGGTGGAGCTGGAACGCTGGAACTGCTGCGGCACCGTCTACTCCCTCTCCGCGGACGATCTGATGCGCCAGGTGGCGCCGATCCGCAACCTGATCCGCGCCAAGGAGGGGGGGAACTCGCAGCTCATGACCGGGTGCTCCATGTGTTTCAATACCCTCAAACGGGCCAATCATCGCGCCCGAACCAATGAAGAAGACCTGGCCCGCATGAATGCCTTCATGTATGACGAGCCGGTCGATTACGAAGGGGATGTCGACGTCCTCCATGTTCTGGAGGTGGTGCGTGATCAGATCGGATTCGATGCCATCCGCGAGCGGGTCGTCAAACCCCTCGAAGGTCTACGCGTGGCCTGTTATTACGGCTGCATGCTGGTGCGGCCCAATGAAGCGGCAATCGACGACACCGAGAACCCCAGTGTGCTTGAGGATCTGATTACGGCCCTGGGTGGCGAGCCAGTGGATTTCAGTCATAAGACTGAGTGCTGTGGCGCCCACCAGACCGTCGACAAGCCCGAAATCGTCGCCGACAAGACTTACGGGATCCTGGGTGCCGCAATGGCGCAGGGTGCGGACACCGTAGCAGTCAGTTGTCCCCTGTGCGCCTTCAATCTGGACCACCGTCAGGAGACAACTCTGAAGCTCCATTCTGACTTCCATACCATGCCGGTCGTTTATTTCTCGCAGCTGATGGCCATCGCCCTCGGGGGTTCCGAGTCGGTACTGAGGCTGGATCTCCATCACACACCTCCCGCCCCCCTGCTGGCCGGGAAGGGTCTGCTCTGAGGAAAACAACGATGGCATTCGGCAAAATCAAAGAGATCACCGGCGTTGTCACCATCAACAAGTCTTGGTGCAAGGGATGCGGCTTCTGCGTCAATTATTGCCCGACCGATGCCCTCGCCATGTCATCTGAATATAACGCCAAGGGATATCATCCCCCGTTCGTCAAATCGCCGGATGATTGCAGGAATTGTGATTTCTGCCAGACGATCTGTCCGGAATTCGCCATTTACGTCACCCGCAAGGCGGAACAAGAGGAGAATGAGAATGCGTAAGACTGCCGCCGACCCAAAAGGCGTACTCGAGGGCTCTCACTTCCTCGACGGCGATCACGCACTTGCCGAAGGGGCGCTGGCGGCCGGATGTCGCTTCTTCGCTGGCTATCCGATCACGCCCTCGACCGAGACCGCCGAACGCTTCGCCGAACGTTGTCCTGCTGCTGGTGGCCTGTTCATCCAGATGGAGGATGAGATTGCGTCCATCGCTGCCCTGGTTGGCGGCGCCTGGGGTGGACGAAAGGTGATGACGGTGACCTCGGGTCCCGGCCTCTCATTGATGATGGAAAATATCGGCCTGGCCGTCATGACGGAGACGCCCATGGTGATCGCCGACGTCCAGCGTGCCGGCCCCTCTACCGGGCTGCCGACCCTCCCCGCCCAACAGGATATGATGCAGATACGCTGGGGATCACACGGCGACTACCGGATTATTGCTCTCTGCCCAGATTCACCGCAGGAGTGTTTCGACCTGGCGGTGGAGGCATTCAACCTGTCGGAAACCTATCGAGTCCCGGTCTTCATCATGGCCGATGAGACCGTCGGCCATATGCACGAGAAGGTGGTCATCCCACCCGCCGAGGAAATCGGGGTGGTGGAGCGCAACTGGCACCAGGGTCCCAAGGCGGATTACCGCCCCTACCAGTTCACCGGCAAGGATGTCGCACCCATGGTCAAGGCGGGTGACGGTTACCGGTTCCACATCACCGGTCTCACCCATGACGAGCGTGGCTATCCAAACCTGACCGTGGAGCAAAACGAAAAGGTTGTCACCCACCTGATCGAGAAGATCGATTCAAACGCCGACAAGATCATCCGGCTCGAGGAGAATGAGGTGGATGGCGCGGAGGTCGTCGTCGTCTCCTACGGCATCACCTCACGGATCGTCTCCCGGGCGGTGCAGTTGGCGCGTGAGGCCGGTATCAAGACGGGATCGCTGCGGCTCATCACCATCTGGCCCTTCGCGGAGAAACGAATCCAGGAGCTGGCCGGCAAGGTGAAGGCGATCGTGGTTCCGGAGATCAATTATGGTCAGATGGTAAGAGAAGTCGAACGCAGTGCGGCCGGCCAGTGCCGCGTCGTCAGTGTCCCCCATTGCGGAGGCGCGGTGCATGATCCCGACGTCATCCTTGACGCTATCATGGAGGCCAGCAAATGAGCATTGAAGTAAATATCGATGAATTCCGTGCAGAGAGTCCGATGACAGATTTCCTCCGCATGGAGCGGATGCCACACATCTGGTGTCCAGGCTGCGGTATCGGCACCGTGGTCAACTCCTTCGCCGAGGCCGTCAAGAAGAGCGGTATTGACATGGACAAGCTGGCGGTGATCTCCGGCATCGGCTGCACCGGTCGGGTCGCCGGCTATGTGAACTTCGACTCCATCCACACTACCCATGGGCGCGCCATCCCCGTCGCCACTGGCCTCAAGCTGGCCAACCCCGATCTCAAGGTAGTGGTGGTCAGCGGTGACGGCGATCTCACGGGTATTGGCGGTAACCACTTCATCCATGCCGCCCGCCGCAACATGGACATCATGGTCATCTGCGTCAACAACTTCACCTACGGCATGACCGGCGGCCAAGTAACCCCGACCACACCGCAGACGGCCAATGCCTCCACCACCCCCTACGGTAACTACGAATATCCCTTCAGCCTGCCGTTTCTGGCGGACGCCTGCGGCGCCACCTACGTGGCGCGCTGGACCTCACTGCATGCGCGCAACATTACCAAATCGATCCGCGAGGCCTTGAACCACAAGGGCTTCTCCTTCATCGAGGTGATTGCCCCCTGCACCACGCTCTATCAGCGCCGCAATCGCCTGGGCGACGGCCTCGATGCCCTCGAGTACTACAAGGAGGAAGCTGGGGTTGAGAAAGAGGTTGACACCCGCGATGTGGGCATCGACTTCCAGAGCGATATCACCATGGGCCGATTCGTTCAGCAGGAGAAGCCAACCTACTACGAGGCAGTCAATGAACGTTACGCCAACGTCCTGGGTGACGACTACCAGCTCTACGGCATGAGCAAGCCCGAACGTGAGGAGAAGGCCAAGCGCGAGGCGGAGGAGAGAGCCAAGGTACAGGCCCTGTTGGACGAGGAAGAGGCCCAGATGATGGCCGAAGATATGGGCGTGGACGAGGAGGGACTCTGATGCATGAGGTCAGATTTTCCGGGTTTGGCGGCCAGGGCATCGTCCGTTGCGCCCTGATCACCGGCAAGGCGCTGTCGATGTATGACGACAAGTTCGCCACCATGACCCAGAGCTTTGGCCCCGAGGCCCGTGGCGGCGCCTGCAGCTCCCAGTTAGTGGTCTCTGAAAATCGGATTCTCTATCCCTACGTGACCCTGCCTGGCGTACTGATCGCACTGTCACAGGATGCCCATGATACCTATGAACCAAAGCTGAGAGACGGCGGCATCCTTATCTACGAGGCAGATCTGGTCAAGCCTAAGGAGGATGTCGGGCGGGTCCAGATGTATCCCGCACCGGTCACCCGCTTCGCGGAAGATCTCGGCAACCGCCTGTTCGCCAACCTGGTGACCCTCGGTTGCTTCTCCGCCATCACCAGGATCGTGACCCCGGAGGCGATGAAGCAGGCCCTGCCAGGGCTGGTCCCGGACCGATTTCTCGAGGTCAACAAGAAAGCCTTCGACAAGGGTTATGAATACGGGCTCGAATTGCTGGACAAGAAGCCGCTCGTTACTGGGGAAACGAAATGACAAAACGCACCGGTGTCTTTGTTTGCCACTGCGGTAAAAATATTGCCGCCACTGTCGACGTCAAAAAGGTCGCGCAGGAGCTGGCCAAAGACGACGGTGTCGTTTTCTCCGAGGATTATGTCTACATGTGCTCGGACCCAGGCCAGGGTGCCGTAATCGATGCCATCAAGGAGAACGACCTCAATGGCATGGTGATCTCCTGCTGTTCACCGACCCTGCACGAAAAGACCTTCCGCGACGCCTCCGAGCTGGGCGACCTCAACGCCTTCCAATGCGAGATTGCCAATATCCGCGAGCAGTGCGCCTGGGTCCATAATGACATGGAGGTGGCCACCGAAAAGGCCCTCAAGATCACCCGCGCGGCGGTGCGTCGCGTCCAACGCAACCAAGCGCTCGAGCCTATCGGCGTTCCGGTGACCCGCCGGGCCCTGGTGGTTGGCGGTGGCATCGCCGGCATTCAGGCCGCGCTCGATCTGACCGATGCCGGCCTCGACGTAGTCCTGGTGGAAAAACAGGCGACCATCGGCGGCAACATGCTCAAACTATCGGAGACCTTCCCGACTCTCGACTGCTCCCAGTGCATCCTCTCACCGAAAATGGTCTCGGTCTCGAAAAACCCCAAGATCAAGCTGATGACCGAGAGCGAGGTGGAGAGCATCTCCGGCTTCGTCGGCAACTTCAAAGTCAAGATCAAGAAAAAGGCGCAGTTCGTCGATCCCGAGCTGTGCAAGCTCTGCGACGACTGCACCCCGGTCTGTCCGGTCGCCGTACCCAATGAATATGATATCGGCCTGACCAACCGCCGCGCCATCCATATCCCCTTCGCCCAGGCAATTCCGGCCTCCTTTACCTTGGATGAAGAGGCCTGCCTGGGCCTCGATCCGGTGGTCTGCGGCAAGTGTGAGGAGGTCTGTGAGGTCGGGGCCATCGATTACGATAAGCGGCCAACCGTCACCGAGGAAGAGGTGGGGGCCATCGTCGTCGCCACCGGCTTCGATCTCTACGGCATGGAAAATCTGGGTGAATACGGCGGCGGGCGCTACACTGACGTGCTCGACGGCCTCCAGTTCGAGCGTCTCTGCTCGGCTTCCGGCGCCACCGAGGGCCATATCCTGCGGCCATCGGATCACAAGGTGCCCAAGGAGGTAGTCTTCATCCAGTGTTCCGGCTCGCGTGATCCGGAGAACCACTGCGCCTACTGCTCGAAGATCTGCTGCATGTACACGGCCAAGCATGCCACCCTCTACAAGCATCATGTCCCCGACGGGCAGGCCTATATCTTCTACATCGACATCCGCTCCGGCGGCAAGGGCTACGAGGAGTTCGTGCAGCGCTCGATGGAGAATGACGGCGTGATCTACCTGCGTGGTCGGGTCTCCAAAGTCTATGAGAAGGACGGCAAGCTCAAGGTGCTGGGCGTCGATACCCTGGCGGGACGCAACGTCGAGATCGACGCCGACATGGTGGTCCTGGCCCAGGCAATGCAACCCTCCACGGGCACCGCCGAGATCGCCAAGATCCTGAAGATCGGCCGCGACAAGGACGGCTTCCTGGCCGAGGCCCATCCGAAACTAAAACCGGTGGAAAGTGTGACTGCGGGCATCTTCCTCGCCGGCACCGCCCAGGGGCCGAAGGATATCCCGGAGACGGTCAGCCAGGCGAGCGCCGCCGCCAGTAAGGTCATCGCCCTGCTCTCCAAGGATGAGCTGGCGCACAGCCCAATGGTGGCCAAGGTCAGAGATCCCTACTGCACCGGCTGCCAGATGTGCGTCGATGCCTGTCCCTTCGAGGCCATCGATCTGGTGGACGGCAAGGCCAGGGTCAACGAGGTGCTGTGCGAGGGGTGCGGCTCCTGCGCAGGCGTCTGCGTGCGCGCCGCCATTGACGTCAAGAACGTCACTCAGCTTCAGATTCACGAAATGATCAGCGCCATAATGGCGGCATAATGGGAGGATGATTCAGGTGTCGAACTCATCGCAATCCACCGCAGCGGAACCACAGGAATTCGAGCCACGTATCGTGGCCTTCCTGTGCAAGTGGTGTTCGTCCGCCGGCAGCGACCTGGCCGGTGTGTCGCGCATCCAGTATCCGGCAAACGCCACGCCGATCACCATTCCCTGCTCGGGAGCGGTGTCGCCCATGTATATCCTCTCTGCCTTCAACAAGGGGGCGGACGGCGTGCTGGTTTCAGGTTGTCACCCCGGCGACTGCCACTACATGGAAGGGAACTTCCTGAGCCGCCGCAAACTGTACCTGGTGCGGAATCTGCTCCAGTTCATCGGTTTGGAATCGGATCGCTTCCGCATGTCCTGGGTCTCGGCCGCCGAGGGCGCCAAATTCGCAGAAGTGGTCGAAGAATTCGTCAGTGATCTCCGCACGCTCGGCCCCCAGAACAGACTCGCCGCGCAAAGACGCACTAATGCCGCGGGTGCAGAAGGTGCTGAAGCGGTCAGGACGTTGAAAGCGACCAAGGCGAAACGCTGATGGTCAATGTCGAAGAACTCCGCGACTACGCCGCCGGTCTCTTGGAGCAGGAGCAGGTCAAGTCCGTGATCGGCTTTCGCAGGGGCACCGCCGGCGCCCTGGCCGAACCCTGCACCATCACCTCGGCGGCCGAGGCCGCAAGCCTGGTGTGGGACCCCACCTGCCTTAATAATCTGGCGCTCTACCTGGTTAATGACAGCAAGCAGCAGGCGGCCGCCAAGACCCCCGATAACCGTCCCGTCGGCATCGTCGCCAAGGGCTGCGACAGCCGCGCTGTCGGCGTTTTGCTGCAGGAGAATTATTTCAAGCGCGAGGACGTGGTGGTGATCGGCGTCTCCTGTGAAGGCACGGGCGTCATCGACCCGAGGAAGCTCTCCGCCAAGCTGAAGGGCAGGACAGCGAGCCAGGTGGAATTCGCCGGCGCCGATGACTTCAAGATCAGCATGCATGGTGATGAAAGCGAAACTGTCATCCCCGCACGAGAGATTTTGGCCGATCGTTGCCTCGAATGTCGGGCGGCCACACCAAAGCTGCATGACGTCCTCTTCGGCGAGGCAGTCGAAGAACGCGGTTTCGACGAACCCTTCCGCGCCGTCAAGGAAGCGGAGAAGGCCTCCGAGGATGAGCGTTGGGCGACCTGGGGGCGCCACTTCGATCGCTGCCTGCGTTGCTTTGCTTGTCGCTCGGTCTGCCCGATGTGCTACTGCCCGGAGTGCGTGGTCGACAGCACGACATTCGTGATCACACCGGCAACCAGCGCCGAGGAGAAGGCCAGCCGCATCCGCTGGTGTGAACGTTCGGCAAACACCTCCGAGAGCGCGGTCTACCTCCTGACGCGCGCCATTCACCTGGCCGGCCGCTGCGTCGATTGCGGTGAATGCGAGCGGGTCTGCCCGGTCAACATCCCGCTTCGCTTGCTCAACACCAAGCTCGAAATGGAGGCCTTCGAGACGTTCGAGTACCAGGCAGGATACGATATCGAACAGCCCTCGCTGCTTTCGTCCTTCCGGGACGAAGATCCCAACAGTTTCATCAGGTAGCTCCCATGGAAAAGATCCTTAGCCAGGAAAAACTCAGGGAGTGGGTCGATACACTCGACGACTGTGAGGTGCATGCCCCCGCCTTCGCCGACTCGGTTTGGAACTATGCCAGAGTTGATGCCGGTGCCGATATCGACCTCTCTCATAGCAACACCATTCGCTCCGTCAAGGAGTTTGCCTTCCCGCAACGTGAGGTTTTCTTCCGCTTCGAAACGAAAGACGGCGTTCCACTGCTGACCTCGACCCTGCCCAATCCAAAACCCACTGTGGTGTTCGGCGTGCGGCCCTGTGACGGCAGGGGCATGCCCCGTAACGACACGGTGTTCAGCAAAGAGTTCGAGGACCCCTATTATTGGGCAAGACGGGAGAAGCTAACCCTGGTCGGCCTGGCCTGCAACGAGCCCCACTCCCCCAACTGCTTTTGTCAATCGGTCGGCGGTTCGCCGCACTCCGAGGAGGGCCTCGACATCCTGATGACCGACCTGGGCGACCGGTTCCACGTCAAGGGAATCACGGCGAAGGGAGTGGAGATCATGGAGCGCGGTCGCAACACCTTCGATGAGGTTCATGACGGCGATTTGGCCGAGGTCGAGAAGGTTCACGACGCATCACGCAGTCATCCCCAGCGCCCCATCGGCGACCTGGACGCCATTCCCGAGGCGATCCGCAGCCACTTCGATTCCCCGCTGTGGGACGAGATGGCACAGCATTGTATCGGCTGCGGCATCTGCACTTTCCTCTGTCCGACTTGCCACTGCTTCGATATCAACGACGAAGTGGCCGGCCCGAACGCCGACAAGGGTGAGCGAGTAAGAACCTGGGACAACTGTCAGTTCCCAGACTTCACCATGCATACCTCGGGACACAACCCCCGGGGCGACCTCGGCTCGCGCCTGCGTCAGCGGGTCAGCCACAAATTCCTTTATTTCGTCGAGAACCACGAGACCCAACAGTGTACGGGCTGCGGCCGGTGCATCTCGGAATGTCCGGTTGGGATCGACATTGTCGCGGTCTTGGAGAGGGTGGACCAAGCATGACGGACAACATCTATCTTCCACAGATTGGACGCATCACCGGTATTGAGGAAGAGACCCGCGGCGCCAGGGCGATCAAGACCTTCAAAGTCGAGTTCCCGAACGACGACGGTTTCGAGCACGCCTGCGGCCAGTGCGCCATGCTGTCGATCTTCGGCAGGGGCGAGTCGATGATCTCGATCGCCTCCTCGCCGCTGGTCAAGGAGTATAAACAGTTCAGCATCATGAAGATGGGGCGGGTCACCACCGCCTTCCACGACGCCAAGATCGGCGATCTCATCGGTATCCGCGGCCCCTACGGCAACCAGTTTCCCCTGGATGACTGGAAGGGCCGAGATCTGGTCTTCATCGGCGGTGGCGTCGGCCTGGCGCCGATCTGGCCGGTGATCCAGACGGCGGTGGCGCAGCGCGAGGACTTCGGCAAGATTACCGTCTTCTATGGCGCCCGCACCTCCAGCGACATCATGTACAAGGCCGATTTCGAAAAGCTTAAGGAGTCCGCCGAGGTGCAACTCTCGGTGGACGCCCCCGAGGAGGGCTGGCAGGGCTATACGGGGTTTGTTCCGGCCAACCTGATGGACAAGGCACCGTCGCCCGATAGCGCCGTCGCCATTACCTGTGGCCCGCCGATAATGATAAAGTTCGTGATCCAAAATCTGCAAGCGCTGGGCTTCGCGGACGAGCAGATCTACACCACGATTGAAAACAAGATGAAGTGTGGCGTCGGCAAGTGCGGCCGTTGCAACATGGGCAAAGACTACGTCTGCGTAAAGGGCCCAGTCTACTCCTGGGCCGAGCTTAGGAGCCTGCCACAAGAATACTAGAAACCATGTGGCTATTCCCTAGAGGAACAGAGAGAGTTCAGAGATTTCCCCGGTTTTCTCTGTGATCTCCGTGCCTCAGCGGTGGGCGGAATGGTTACGAAACTATATAGAGTGTTAAGGGGACAGATGTAATGAACATCACTGGGATGCGTTACGGCGCGAAACTCCTGGATATTGTCGGCTTCCCCCGGTCCGAGATATTGGGGCCGGAAGCGAGCGATCAAGAGATCAAAGACCTGATAGATCGTTGCGGCGAAGTTTTCGTCAAGCCCATCTTCAAGGGCGGCGTTGGCAAGAAGGGTAAGGCCGGTCTGCTGGGCCGGGCCAAGGACCTGAGCCACGCCATGCAAGAGAAGGCGCGGCTCTATTTCGCCGAGCACTTCCACAACAATACCCTGAGCAAGGCCGAAGGCGTTACATTCGAGGGAGCGGTGCCGGCCAAGTACGAGATCTACTTCTCCATCACCGACAGTACGGAGTTCCGAGCGCCGACCATCACCATCACTCACCACGGCGGCATGGATATAGAGGAGTTGCCCCCGGAGAAGATTGCCAGCATCCCCTTCGATCCTCTCACCGGGCTGAAGGGTTTTGTCGTTTCCAATGCACTGAAGCGCCTTGGCGCTCCCAGTGAGCTGATCAGCCCGCTGGTGCAGAACCTGCCCAAGCTCTGGGATCTGTACCACAACTACGGCATGACTACCCTGGAGCTGAATCCGATCCGCATGATGCCCAACGGGAAAGGACGCCTGGTCCCGGTGGCCTGCGACTTCAAGGGTTCCTTCGACGACGATGATCCCAACGTCGATCGTCTGGGGCTGCCAGATGATCTGGATACCTCCAGCTACTCCAGTTTCGAGCAGGAGGTGAACTCGCTGCGCACCTACCAGGGCCAGTCCGACGTGTTCGTCGTCAATGAAGCGGGCAGCATAACCGCCATGACCTTCGGCGGCGGGGCCAACGCCCTGGTGACCGAACTGCTGGGAGACGCGGCCACCATCTCCTCCGACTTCGGCGGTAACCCGCCCTACGCCAAGATGCACGACATCAGCCGTATCGTTTACAAATATTGGCTGAAGCAGTCCAACGTGCTCTTCATCATCGGCGGCAAGGCCAACAATACCGATATCTATGAGACCTTCCGCGCCATGGCGGATGCGTTGCGGGACCATTTCAACGCTCATGGCCCGACCCCGCTCTACGTGGTGGTGGGAAGGGGCGGCCCCAACGTAATCCGCGGCATGGGCTATATGCAGGATACCCTGGATGCCTTGGGCATTCCTTACCAGATGTTCGGCTTCGACTCCGCCATGAGTGAGGTGGTCAACTTCGCCCAGGCGGCCAACGATTGGATGACACAGGGCGGCCGCGACACCATCGCCAAAAAACTGGGTATCTCCTGAGAGCCGTTCAAGATATTCACAAAGCATTTCCGGACATGGCCGGTACAAAAGGCCGTGTAATAACGAGGGAACCAAAATCATGCATCCGCAAGGTGTAGCCGCCTTTCCCCACTACTACGTGGGCATCAACTCTCTGTCGGAACTGGCCACCAAAGATGACCGGGTCTGTGTCCTCAACATCACCGGTGGTGAGAGCCGTACCGTAACCCCTGTGAGCCACATCTACTCCGGCGGCAATATCGTCTGTGGAACCGCCCCCGGGCGCTCCGGCTCCAAGATGAAGACCGCCATCGGTGAAATCCCGGTCTACGACAACGTGGCCGAGGCCGTTGACGACGGCTGTGAATTCAATGTGGCGGTGGTCTATCTACCGCCGTCTGGCGTGCGTGACGGGGTGATCGAGGCGGTGCGGGTCAACCCCAATCTGAAAAAGATCGTCATCCTCACCGAGAAGGTGCCGGTACGTGACGCCCGCGTCATCCGCGCCATCGGCCAGATGCACGGCATCGATATCTTCGGCGCCAACTGTCTTGGCCTGGCCGACGCCCACAACCATATCCGCATCGGCGGCGCCTTGGGCGGCAGCGCCCCGGAGGAGTCTCTGCTCCCCGGCTCCGTGGCCATCTACTCCAACTCCGGTAACTTCACCACCACCATTGCGGTCTACCTGGCTACCGCCGGTTGGGGCAGCACAGTCTCCTTCTCCTCCGGCAAGGATCTCTACATCCACTACTCCGCGCAGGAGTGGACCTACGCATTCCACAACGATGACCGCTCCAAAGCCGCGGTGATGTATGTCGAACCAGGCGGCTACTATGAGCGTGATCTCGAATTCGAGAAGCCGGTGATCGCGTGCGTGGTGGGCCGCTGGAAGGCAAAACTGACCAAAGCCTGCGGTCACGCCGGCGCCATCGCCGGTTCCGGTGACAATGCCGTCGCCAAGGAAGAGTGGTTCATGGAGAAGTTCGGCGTCGACGCCATCTTCACCCCGGACAACCCCGTCTGCTCCGAGAAAGGCGCAGTCGTGGTCAACATTGCCCACATCCCGGCCGCCATGACCGCCGTGATGGAGAAGCGAGGCGCCAAACCTGACTTCGAACCCGTGGGCGACCTCTCCCTCAAGTGCTGGTTCAGCAACACTCAGGGAATCGACCTGCCGGATCACCTGAATCCGCCGGTGGTAGAGGCGATGGCCCCCTACAACGAGCAGATCGCCGGCCTCAGCGAGCAAGTGGGCATCGTCTTTCCGCGTCAGACCATGAAGGACGCCTCTGGCGCTTCCATGATGGACCCCAAGACCCAGGTGACCAGAGTCCATGGCACCAGCGTGCTGGACGCCTCCACCCACAGTTTCGAAGAGAACCTGGTGCAGAGCCTGATCCGCGAGTACCCGGATGAGAATGGCACAGCCCTGGCCAACGTCGCCCTGAACGCCTTCGTCAACCAGGCGGGCAGCATCGGCCTGGCGGCTACGGACGCCTCCCGTGAGGCGGGCAACAGCCCCAACACCGCGCTAGCGACCGCCGTCGCCATGGTGGGCCCAAAGGAGGTGGAGGCCTCCCGCAACGCTGCCACCACCATGATGGAGCTGTTCAAGAAAGCAGGCATCGAAGATCCGACCGACACCAGCGCCGATATCTCTGAGCAGCTGGAAGCCGCTGACCCGTCGATCTTCGTCTCCGACAACGCCTGTGAACGCGGAACCGCCATGCTGGCCGCCATCGAGGCACGGGGCGCCAAGTCGATCTTTATCGATTTCTTGAAGGCCCTCGCCGAAAAGGCCGGCGGACATGTTCGTGGACAGGTGGTCCTGGCCGCTATTACCGTGCATCTGGCCTGGAAGCCGCTGATGCGCAAGCGTCTCTCCGCCACCACTATCAGCACCATGCCTTGGCACTTCCGCATCTTCAGCACCCTGATCGGCTCCGCCGCCGGCGGCGCTCAGCAGCGTGAAGGCAGCTTCTATAGCGTCGCCGACAGCGACCTAATGAGCGGCTGGAGCTTCACCGAGACCGCCCACCTGGCGCTGCTGGGCAATCGCCCGAATGCAGAGGCGCTGTACGCCTTCTCCGTGCTGCTAGGGCTGATCATCTCCAACGGCCCCGGCACCATCTCTGCCCAGGGCGCCAAGGGCGCGGTCAGCGCCGACGGTCCCGAGGCCCCGGAACGGGTGCAGGTCAACAAAGGCTATATCGGTTTCCTCACCCATACCGGTTTCGCCCACGGCGGCAACGGCTTTGAGGCCATCGCCTTCCTACTGGACCGCTTCCGCGACTCTGGTCTGAGTGACCCCGGCGACGAAGGCCACGGCCTAGAGCTGGCCGGCATGGCCACGGATTACGCCAAGGCATACAAGGCGTATAAGACCAAGGCCAAGGCGGAAGGCAACCTCTCCTACGCCAAGATCCCCTGCGTGAACCACCCGGTGTTCAAGAACAAGGAGGTCAACTACGATCCCCGCGAGGTGTTCGTCAACGACTTGTTCAAGCAGCGCGGCAGCTACAACGTCTTCCACGAGTTCTACCATGAACTGGTCGAAGCCCTGTTCAAGACCGGCGTCAGCCGTAACGTCTACTGCGTCAACGTGGACGCCGTGATCGCGGTGATTCTACTGAAGATGCTGTGGCGGCCTTACGCGGATGGAGAGATCAGCGACGCGACCATGGAATCTGCCGCCTTCACCACGTTCCTGTTTGGCCGCATGATCGGCTCCGCCGCGGAGATCGATGACCATACCAACCGCGGCCGAAATATGGATACGCGGACACCGGCATCCCGCTGTTCCTATGTTTCCTAGCGAAGAATTTGCTGGCACCGTTCTGACTACTGAGAAAAAAGCATGACACCAAAAGCATCAAAGATTGTTTGGACAAAGACCGATGAAGCGCCCGCGCTGGCGACTGGCTCCTTTCTCCCTATCGTCAAGGCATTCACGGAGGTGTCCGGCATCACCGTCGAAACACGGGATATCTCTCTCGCGGGCAGAATTATCGCGAATTTTCCCGACCATCTGAGCGACAGCCAGAGGCAATCCGATGACCTAGCCGAGTTGGGTGAGCTGGCGAAGAGGCCAGAGGCCAATATCATCAAGCTGCCGAATATCAGCGCCTCGATCCCACAGCTGAAGGCCGCAATCGCGGAGTTGCAGTCACAGGGCTATGACCTGCCAAACTATCCCGACGAGCCGAAAGACGACGCCGAGAAGGCAATCAAGGCCCGCTACGCCAAGGTGTTGGGGAGTGCCGTCAACCCGGTTTTGAGAGAAGGAAACTCCGACCGCCGGGCGCCGACCGCGGTAAAAAATTATGCGAAGAAGAACCCGCACTCCATGGGTGCATGGAGCCCGGACTCAAAATCGCATGTTGCAACCATGAGCAGCGGGGATTTCTGTGCCAACGAGCAATCCGTGACCATGGCCGAGGCAACCGATGCCCGGATTGAGTTTATCGACAACGATGGCAGCACCTCTGTACTGAAGGAGAGCGTCCCCCTGGAGGCGGGTGAGGTGGTCGATGCCACCTTCATGAGCAAAAAGGCGCTAACCCAGTTCCTCGCCGAGCAGGTGGAAGACGCCAAACAGAAGGAGATATTGTTCTCACTGCACATGAAGGCGACCATGATGAAGGTCTCTGACCCGATCATCTTTGGCCACTGCGTCAAGGTCTTCTACAAGGATGTGATCGAGAAACACGCCGATACCATCACCGAGCTGGGGGTCGACTTCAACAATGGCGTCGGCGACCTCTACGCCAAGATCGAAGGCCTGCCGGCGGACAAAAAGGCCGAGATCGAGGCCGACATCGAGGCGCTCTATGCCGAGCGTCCAGCCATCGCCATGGTCAACTCCGACAAAGGCATCACCAACCTACATGTACCCAGCGATATAATCATCGACGCCTCGATGCCCGCCGCGATTCGCGCCTCAGGCCAGATGTGGGGTCCAGACGGCAAGCAGCATGACACCAAGTTCGTGATCCCGGACCACAGCTACGCCCCGCTCTACCAGGCCACCATCGAGAACTGCATCGCCAACGGCGCACTGGACCCGGCCACCATGGGCACGGTTCCCAATGTGGGTCTGATGGCAAAGAAGGCGGAGGAGTATGGGTCACACCCCACCACCTTCGAGGCCCCTGGCGACGGAATTATTCGTGTCGTTGACAGCAAGGGTCAAACCATCCACGAGCAGGCAGTCGAGGAAGGCGATATCTGGCGCATGGTGATGGTCAAAGACGCCCCGATTCAGGACTGGGTGAAACTGGCGGTGACCCGCGCACGAGCGACCGGTTGGCCGGCGATCTTCTGGCTCGACGATGACCGCGCCCACACTGCGGAACTCAAGAAAAAGGTTGAAAAATACCTGAAAGACCACGATACCGAGGGGCTGGATATCCGCATCATGGGCGTCTACGAGGCGGCGAAACTCTCCATTGAACGCATGCGGGCGGGAGAAAACACCATCTCCGTAACCGGCAACGTGCTGCGTGACTACAACACCGATCTCTATCCGATTCTCGAAGTCGGCACCAGCGCTAAGATGCTCTCCATCGTACCGCTGATGAACGGTGGTGGACTGTTTGAGACGGGAGCTGGCGGCTCAGCGCCCAAGCATGTCCAACAGTTCCAACAAGAGGGGCATCTCAGATGGGATTCCCTGGGCGAATTCCTGGCGCTGGCAGCATCCCTGGAACATCTGAGCACCGTATCCGGCAATAAGAAGGCCCAAATCTTGGCGGATACGCTGGACAAGGCGACCGGCGAGTTCCTCGACAACAACAAGTCACCGTCCCGCAAGGTGAATGAACTAGACAACCGGGGAAGCCACTTCTACCTCACCCTCTACTGGGCGCAGGCGCTGGCCGAGCAGACCGAGGACACAGAGCTTCAGGCGCGTTTTGCCACACTGGCGCAGCAGCTTGGAAACAATGAAGCAAAGATCATCGAAGAGCTGAATGCAGCCCAGGGGCAGCCTGTCGACATGGGCGGTTACTTTCGTCCAGATGCGGAAAAGATGCTAAACGCCATGCGGCCCAGTACCAGCTTCAATGCAGCACTGGATGCTCTTGGTTAAGGCAGCTGGAAAAATCAATCAGCCAAGATTGCGCCGGACAGGGTTTCGTATTCAAGGCTCGAAGAAGGCGAATAGTGGACGATTCAACCGACCAGCAATACAGGATACGAACTGGAGACAAACGGCAAGCGCTTTTACGAACGTGCGGCATCCGTGACCAACGACGAACTCGAAAAAGCCAAGCGCCCCGGCCGCCCTGCGTCCGGGCGCTTGGTGGCCGCGTTGGAGCACTGTGGAACCGGGGCGTGGCGTCCGACTCCCACACCCGGCTGGCGCACGCCGTGTCGCGGCCACCATTTCGCTGATTTGGGGCGCATAGAGGGTCCTACGCAACGACAAATCCACCTGGAGCGGATTTGGACCGTGCGGCGACCTCGACAGGGGGCGCATCATAAGCAACGGGGAAGAACGAAGCGAAGGGATCTGGACCGCTCTCCTGCTTTTGCAGCCGGGTCACCCATAATCCGGCAAGCGCCTAGGATCCCCTCGCTGGGATTTATCGGAATCAAAATTTATTGGCGCTGAATCAGACAATAATTGACATAAACCAAATTTAAGCACTCCAAAGGAGGAGCAAAATGAAGCCTTTGAATTTGACGGAGAAAATCCTGCTCGACCACTTGGTGGATGAGAATGAGCTGCCAGCGCCCGGCAGTGTCATCAAGATCAGGGTGGACGAGGCCTTCACACAGGACGCCACCGGCACCATGTGCATGCTGCAACTGGAGGCAATGGGCGTCAAACGGGTCAAGCCGCTCTCCGTCAACTTCGTCGACCACAGCATGTTGCAGGTCGGGTTTCGTAATCCGGACGACCACGAATATCTTAAGACGGTGGCCCAGAAGCTGGGTATCGTCTACTCCCCAGCGGGTACCGGCATCTGCCACTTTCTCAATATGGAGAACTTCGTCAAGCCTGGAATGACCGGCGTGGGCGCGGACAGCCACACCGTGAACGCCGGCGGCTGCGGTGCCATTTTCATGGGCGCCGGTGGTTACGACGTGGCCCTGGCCATGGCCACCGGCGAGTACAGCATGCCCATGCCAAAGGTGGTCAAAGTCAATCTGACCGGCGCTCTGAAGCCAGGCGCGATGGCTATGGACGTTATCCTGAAGATGTTGGAGATCAACGGCGTCAAGGGCGGCAAGGGCGTCATCTTCGAATATGCAGGTCCGGGCGTAGCCAGCCTCTCCCTCACCGAGCGCGCCACCATCACCAATATGGGCGCCGAGATGGGCGCCACCACCTCCATCTTCCCCAGCGACGAACGCACCCAGGAATTCCTGGAGAGCCGCGGACGCGGTCAAGACTACCAGCCCCTGGCGGCCGACGAGGGCGCCGAGTACGAGCGCGTCATCGACATCGACCTCTCCGCCCTGGAACCGTTGATCGCCATCTACCCCTCTCCCGGCAACGTGGAGAAGGTGGCGGACCGCGCCGGCACCAAGATCAACCAGGTCTCCGTAGGCAGCTGCACCAACAGCTCCTACGAGAACATCGCCTCCTTCGCCGAGTTGCTGAAGGGCAAGCGCGTCACCGTGGACACCCTGCTCTATCCCGGCTCCCGTGCCGTGGCCATGCAGTTGGCCGAGTCCGGTTACCTGACCTCCTTGTACGCCTCCGGCGTCCGCATCCAGGAGAACGGCTGCGGCGCCTGTATCGGTCAGGGCGGCTCCCCGGTGAGCAAGGGCATCTCCCTGCGCACCTTCAACCGCAACTTCCCCAAGCGTTCCGGCACCGCCGACGCCGAGGTCCATCTGGTCAGCCCACTGGTGGCGGCGGCCAGCGCCCTCGCCGGTGAGATTACCGTGCCCCAGGGAAATGTGGAGTTCAAACAGTCGCCGGCAATCCTCGACACCGACTCCTTCATCATGCCCCTGCCCCCAGCGGAGGCGGAGAAGGTGGAAGTCATCCGCGGCCCCAACATCATGGCTCTGCCGGACTTCGACCCCCTGCCCGACACCCTAAAAGGCGAGGTTCTGCTGAAACTCGGCGACAATATCAGCACCGACGACATCCAGCCCGCCGGCACCTTCCTTCCGCTGCGCTCCAACGTCAAGGAGTACGCCATGCAGGCCACCTTCAATCAGGTGGACCCGAGCTTCTCCACCCGTGCCTGTGAACACCGCGACGCCGGCGGTCACGGCATCATCGTCGGCGGCGAGAACTACGGCCAGGGCAGTTCCCGCGAGCATGCGGCGCTCTGCCCCCGCTGGCTGGGCGTACGCGCCGTGGTGGTCTCCCAATTCGCCCGCATCCACGTGGCCAACCTGGTCAACTTCGGCATTGTGCCCCTGACCTTTGCCAACGAGGCGGACTACGACAAGATCAAGCAGGGCGACACCGTCTCCATCGACGTCTCCGACCTGGAAGGGGATCTCTTCTTGGAGGTCAACGGCAAGCGGATCCCGCTGAATCCGGCCTTCGAGCCCGGTGACGTGGGCCCCCTAAAGGCCGGCGGCGCGCTGCCCTTATTCAAAATGACCTATAAAGGATAAGCAATCATGGCCATGAAGATTGGTATCCCAAAAGAGTGCCACGAAGGGGAGCAGCGGGTTGCCGCCACCCCCGAAACTGCCGAACGGCTCCGGAAACTGGGCTTCTCGGTGGCTATCGAAGCGGGCGCCGGAGCTGAAGCGAACTTCAGCGACGATGCCTACCGTGAGGCGGGTGTCGAAATCGTGGAGGACACCAAGACCCTGTGGGGCGAATCTGACATCGTGCTCAAGGTGCGCGCCCCGGAGATCGACCACCAAGCCTGCCGGGACGAAACTGAACTGTTGCGCGAGGGTGCCACCCTCATCAGCTTCATCTGGCCGGCACAGAACCCGGAACTGATGGAAAAGCTGAAGGCGCGCAAGGCGACAGTGCTGGCCATGGACAGCGTGCCCCGCATCTCCCGCGCCCAGAAGCTGGACGCCCTGAGCTCTATGGCCAACATCGCCGGCTACCGCGCCGTGGTGGAGGCCGCCAACAACTTCGGACGCTTCTTCACCGGCCAGATCACTGCCGCAGGCAAGGTACCACCGGCCAAGGTTTTGGTCATCGGTGCCGGCGTGGCCGGTCTAGCCGCCATCGGCGCGGCTGGCTCCATGGGCGCCATCGTGCGCGCCTTCGACACCCGCCCCGAGGTTAAAGAGCAGGTGGAAAGCATGGGCGCCGAGTTCCTGATGCTGGACTTCGAAGAGGAGGAGGATGGTTCCCCGGGCACCGGTTACGCCAAGACCATGAGCAAGGAATTCATCGAGGCGGAGATGAAACTATTCGCCGAGCAGGCGATGGATGTGGACATCATCATCACCACTGCCCTGATTCCCGGTAAACCGGCTCCCGAACTGATCACCGCTGGCATGGTGGAATCGATGCACGACGGCAGCGTGATCGTGGATCTGGCCGCCGAGCAAGGCGGTAACTGCGCCCTGACCGAACCGGGCAAGGTGACCGTGAAACACGGCGTCACCATTATCGGGTACACCGATCTGCCCAGCCGTTTGGCCGCTCAGTCCAGCCAGCTCTATGGCACCAATCTGCGTCACTTGCTGACCGATCTGACTCCGGAGAAGGATGGTGAGATCGTGGTGGATATGGATGACGACGTGATCCGCGGCACCACCGTGATCAAGGAGGGTGAGATCACCTGGCCGCCCCCGCCGATCCAGGTCTCTGCTGCCCCGGCCAAGCCGGCAACGGCCGCTGCCGCGCCTCCGGTGGAGAAGGAGAAAGAGAAGAAGAGCAGCCTGGGCGGCGCCATCGGTCTTGCCGTCGGCGGCCTACTGCTGGCGGGACTGGGCCAAGTAGCGCCCGCGGCTTTCCTGAGCCACTTTACCGTCTTCGTGCTGGCCTGCTTCGTGGGCTACATGGTGATCTGGAATGTGACTCCAGCCCTGCATACACCTCTCATGAGCGTGACCAACGCCATCAGCGGCATCATCGTCATCGGCGCCCTGGTGCAGGTATCCAGTTCGGATGCACTGGTATGGATATTGGGCGCGGTTGCCATTCTCATCGCGACCATCAACGTGTTCGGTGGGTTCTTCGTATCCCAACGGATGCTGCAGATGTTCCGCAAATAAAGGGGTTTGGAAATGACTGAAGGCGTTTTAACGACGGCCTATCTGGCCACAAGCATCCTGTTCATCCTAGCCCTGAGTGGTTTGAGCAACCAGGAGACCGCCCGCCGCGGCAATATCTACGGCATCATCGGCATGCTGATCGCACTGACTGCCACCATCGCGGGCGCCCAGGTCACAAGTTACGGCGTCCTGGCGGTCTGCATGAGCATCGGTGCCGTCATCGGCATCATCGTGGCGGCACGGGTACAGATGACTGCCATGCCGGAACTGGTCGCCATCCTGCACAGTTTCGTCGGTCTGGCAGCGGTGCTGGTGGGATTCGCCAGCTACCTGGACCCCACCCTCCACTATACCGGGGTCGAGCGGACCATCCATGATGTGGAGATCTTTCTCGGGGTGCTCATTGGTGCGGTGACCTTCACAGGTTCCGTTATCGCCTTTGGCAAATTGAGCGCGAAAATCACCAGCAAGCCACTGTATCTGCCGGCCCGCCACTGGCTCAACCTGGGTCTGGGACTGCTCTGCGTCTGGCTGGGTGTCGAATTCGTGGGGGCGGAAACCGCCGCGGCCGGCACTATCCCCCTGGTGATCATGACCCTCATCGCCTTTGCCTTCGGGGTCCATATGGTGATGGCCATCGGTGGAGCGGACATGCCGGTGGTGATCTCGATGCTCAACAGCTATTCGGGCTGGGCGGCAGCGGCTACTGGCTTCATGCTGTCCAACGACCTGCTAATCGTCACTGGCGCACTGGTAGGCTCCAGCGGCGCCATCCTCTCCTACATCATGTGCCGCGCCATGAACCGGCAATTCCTCAGCGTCATCGCCGGCGGTTTCGGTGCGGCAGAAGGGACGGCTGCCACCAGCGGCGAAGTGCATCAGGGAGAGGTAGTGCCCGTCCTGGCAGACGAAACAGCGGAAATGCTCAAAAACGCGAAGAGTGTCGTCGTGGTGCCGGGGTATGGCATGGCTGTGGCCCAGGCCCAGCACGCTGTCTGTGAGATTACCAAGAAGCTGCGGGCCAAGGGTGTCAATGTGCGTTTTGCTATCCACCCGGTGGCGGGGCGTATGCCAGGCCATATGAATGTCCTGTTGGCCGAGGCAAAAGTGCCCTACGACATCGTCCTAGAGATGGATGAGATCAACGACGATCTGCCCGATACAGATGCGGTACTGGTCATAGGCGCCAACGACATCGTCAATCCCAGTGCGCAGGATGATCCGAGCAGCCCCATCGCCGGCATGCCGGTACTGGAAGTCTGGAAAGCGGGCACGACCGTTGTTATGAAGCGCAGCATGGCCACGGGCTACGCCGGGGTACAGAATCCTCTGTTCTTCAAGGACAACACGCGCATGTTGTTCGGCGATGCAAAAGCAAGTGTAGAGGCCATTCTGGCCAATATCTAAACGGCAGATGTCAGTCGCGGGGGAATTCGTGAGCATTCCCCCGTGACGATATCAGTTCGGAAATTCGGGATGCGATCCCTTGATCATTCATCCTGTTCTGCAAGGAGATCCTGATGGCAAAAGCCCCCGTTCGAGTCGCCCTTACCGGTGCCGCAGGCCAGATCGGTTACGCACTGCTGTTCCGCATCGCCGCCGGCGAGATGCTGGGCAAGGACCAGCCCGTCATCCTGCAATTACTGGAAGTGCCGCACGAACGCGCCCAGCAGGCCCTCAAGGGCGTCATGATGGAATTGGAGGACTGCGCTTTCCCGTTGCTGGCAGATATTATCGGTACCGATAATCCCAAAACCGCTTTCAAGGACGCCGACCATGCCCTACTGGTCGGTGCCCTGCCGCGTGGCCCCGGCATGGAGCGCAAGGATCTACTGCTGAAAAACGCCAAGATCTTCATCGAGCAAGGCAGAGCGCTGGAGGAGGCGGCGTCCCGCGACATCCATGTGACCATCGTCGGCAATCCCGCAAACACCAACGCCCTGATCGTCATGAACACGGCAAGGAGCCTGCCGCGGGAAAACTTCAGCTCGATGATGCGCCTGGATCACCACCGAGCCATCTCCATGCTCGCCAGCAAGGTCGGCGAGCCGGTGGACTCCGTAGAGCAGATGGTAGTCTGGGGCAACCACTCTCCATCCATGTATCCCGACATCCGTTTCGCTAGCGTCGCCGGCCGGGAAGCATCCAAGCGGATCGACGAAGCGTGGTACAGAAACGAGTTCATTCCGAAGGTCGGCCAGCGGGGGGCCGCCGTCATCAAGGCGCGCGGACTCTCCTCCGCCGCTTCGGCCGCCAACGCCATCATCGCCCACACACGCGACTGGGCGCTGGGCTCCTCAGGCCGTTGGGTGACCATGGGCGTCGTCTCCGATGGCTCTTACGGCATCCCTGAGGGTCTGGTCTTCGGCATGCCCTGCATTTGCGAGCAGGGCAAATGGGAGGTGGTGAAAGGTCTCGACATCGACCCCTTCTCCCGCCAGATGATGGATCGATCACTGGCCGAGCTCCAGGAGGAGCGTCGCACCGTCCATGGCGAATTGCAGATTATCGTCTGAATATGAACACTTAGCCGGTCTTGTTTCCGAAGGCAACCTTCCCTACTAGTACCCCGCCATGCAAAATCTGCTGGTGTTGCTCGCCCATCTCTTTTGCAACGCTCACCAATCTCCTCGGACCTGACGGGGCCAAGGCCATCGTTGCCGACAGCCTTCTCAGAAACAGCAGCACCTGGAGGCAGTAGCAACAGAAAGGCGGCGTCCCTCAGCTGAGTCGACGCCAGAGAGGGGCGCAGCACTCAACCTCGCCTGTTCGGAAGAGCGCCTAAACCGGCGCAGCTAGCGCGACAGCCGGCCAAAGAACTCACGCCGTGAGAGCTCTTTCTGCCAGGGGCAGTCGCGCTGCAGCTTTTTCATGTTCTGGTCACGGGTGGTGATCACCTCGTTCCACGCCTCGAACACCGCCTCGGCGGAGTCGTACTGCAGCATGTTGAGGGCGATGGGCTGCAGCAGATAGTGGCCGAGTTGTGGATGGTAGTTGAGGTGGGCGCGCTGGTTCTGTCCAAGCATCGCCAGTTCGACTGCCGGACCCAGCAACTGGTACTCCGTCTCCTCCAGCTGTTGCTGCTGCCAATCCGCCGGGATCGGAATGCCGGGATCAGAGCGCGGAAAGATCAGCCGCGACAGCATCCAGGGGGTGAGGATCAGCAGCAACCGCCAATCGTCTAGCTCGCGGTAGGCACGCAGCTGGATGCCAAGCTGGTGGTTGAGCATCAGCTCATCGGCGAAGTGTTCCTGGTAGATCGTCTGATGGGCATCGATCACCGCCTGCAGAAACGGCGTTTCCTCCAACTGCACACCGGACAGCAGCCAACCTGGGTCACTCATGACCAGCCCTATCCGCGCTCAATCCGAGCAGTTGCAGGCCCAGTGCCCGATAGAGCGCCAGCTCGCTCTGCTGGCTCAGATCGTTCGCGAAATCGGCCAGCCAGCGGCTGAGGTGCTCGTCCCAGAGACGCTGTCGCAACTCCGGTCGTTGCTGCCCATCCTCCAGCAGCGCCGCGCACTCCAGCATCACTCCCAGGTAGTCGGCGGGCATCTCACTGGAGCGCATCCCCAGCTGCGCGTAGAGCCGCTCCAGCTTCGCCACCGTCGGCCCCTGCATGGTGCCGCTGCGGTAGGCCGATTCGTAGGGGGGACAGGCGGTCTTGGGGAAACCACTGATAAACAGCCGGGTGTATTCGCCCTGCCACTGCTCTAGCGGGGTGCTACCCAGCTCCTCCGCCGCTTCTGCGAGCCAGGGGTGCTGTTCGGCCAGGCCCTGGATGATCTCCCGCGCATCCTGGTCGGGCATGGAGAGCAGCCCGGCCAAGAGCCGCAGCTGCTCGCCCGATCGTCTCATTTCATCACCAGGGATAGGCATAGACACCTGCATACATGAAGTAGTGGCGCAGCAGATAACCGCCGATCAGCACCAGCACCGAGGCAGTGATGATCGGCAGATGGCTGGCCCACCCCTTGAGCACCCCACGCAGCTCCAGAAAGAAGGGCACGATCAGGCCGAAGCCGATGAAGCCGATCAACCAACCCAAGTCGTTCCACAGCAGCCGCGCCGAGTGCATCGCCGACTCGTTGCCAGACGACATGTAGTGGTAGAAGGAGAACAGGATCACCAGTTCGGCGCTGATCAGGATCAGATCGACCCGCTCGTAGAAGTGGCGGATATGCTCGTCCTCCTCACGCTTGATGATGGTGTACATGATCAGCAGCAAGAAGGCCATCGCGGTGGAGAAGGCCGACACGGTAAACAGCAGCGGCACACCGGGGTTGTGCCAGAGCGCTACCGCCGGGAAGGATTGCAGTAGCAGGCCAGTATAGACCGCCACGCCGACACCGTTGATGGTGGCCATCCAGCCCACCACCTTGCGGAAGCGGCTCGACAGCTCGGCGATCTTCTTCACCAGCGCCAAATCGAGCAACTTGCCGACTACCGGCATCTTGTCGAACAACGGCGTCAGATACATATAGGGCAGCGCGTAGATCACTCCCCAGAACATCATCCAGACGATAAACTGGGTGCCCCAGGCGATCCATGCATCCGGTTTGGTGAAGAGGATCATCGGGTTGAGCACATAGATCACTGCCCTGTAGTCGAGCAGATGGATGAACAGCATCAGGGAGCCCAGACTCAACAGCACAATGCCGGAAAAGGCACCCCAGAGTACCAGGTCGCGGTGCGCCTTGAGGTACATGTCGGTGAGGAAGGTCACCGCCAGGGTGGCCGCACCAAGTCCGCCAAAGTAGAGGTAGATGGCAATCCACCAGGTCCAGATATCCTGGGTGTAGAAGTTCATGGTGGCGTCCATCTCAACCCCTCCTCTTCATATCGTCGATGTAGTAGACGTTGGGCCGGGTGCCCAGGTGTGGCATCAGTGGTCGAGCTACGCCGCTGGCGACCATCTGGGTGACCGGATCCTCCGGGTTGTCGAGATCGCCAAACATGCGTGCCGAGCCGACACAGGTCTCCACGCAGGCCGGTTGCAGCCCCTCCTTGACCCGATGTTCGCAGAAGGTGCACTTGTCGACACTGGGCCGTTCACGGCGATAGGCTTCGCCGTAGAACGCTTTGCCCTTCTCCACATCGTCGTAGGTGACGGCGCGGCGGGCGTCATAGGGGCAGGCCATGGCGCAGGCACGACAACCCATGCAGAGATCCTCGTCCACCATAACGATGCCGTTATCCATCTTGTAGGTAGCACCAGTGGGACAGACGCTCATGCAGGGCGGATTGTCACAGTGGTTGCAGAGCCGCGGAAAGAAGCGGCGATGCACGTCGGAACCGCTGCCGATCTCAGTGTCGTGCACATGGGTGCGCCATTCATCTTTCCAAACCGCTGTCTGGTTCTCGATGGCACAGGCGGCCATGCAGGCGTTGCAGCCGACGCAGGTATTCAGGTCTATGACCATTGCATAGTGAGTCATTGTTGTTAGCCTCCGTTACGCCTTCTGCACACGCAGGGTGAATTCCTGGGACTTGAAGCCCGCCACCACCGGTTCCACCTGGTAGGGGATCAGCTTATTGGTGGCGGTGCCCTCACCCTGGATCTGGGTCAACGCCGGGTTCTCCACGCCAAATGAGGAGTAGATGAAGAGCGTGTCAGGCCGGATCAGCCGGGTCAGGTAGGCATTGCCCTCGGCGCGCTGACCACTCAGGCTGTTGCTCAGGATGATGCGCTCGCCCTGGCCGATGCCGAGCGCCTCGGCTCGTTCCGGGTGGATCCAGACGTGTTTGTAGATATCGTTCTTGAAGCGGTTGATCGCCGCCAGTACCGGATTGTTGCTGTTGGTGGAGCCGTGTGAGACGGTCGGCGTCTTACCGTAGGTGAAGTAGAACTCATCCTCCGCCAGCGGCTCGTGCATGTTGCGACCGGTGCGACAGCTGATCGGCACATTGGTGGCCAGCGGGCTGAAGTTGGGTTCTGTTCGCCCGGCGGAACGCAGTGAGTACATGAGACCGGAGAAGAACTCGATACGACCCGAGTCAGTGGGCACCGGCATCTTGCGCGGCATGCCCGCGTGCTCGATCAGATGCACCTTGTCCTCCTCATGGTAGACCCCCCTAGTGCGCAGGGTGTGATCCAACTCCGCCGCCGACTTGTGGATCTTCTTCGCTGCCTGCTCAAAGGCGACACGACGACAGGCGGCGAGAAAGCTCCCCTTTTTGTGGATCTGCCTGGTCTCCTCCCAGTGCGCCTTTACCGGCAGCTTGGACAGCCCGGTGAGGGTCTCAATCCAGTCGAGGAAACTCTCAGTCTCGCCGGAGATGATCTCAGTCAGCTTATAGAGCATGTCCGGGGTCTCTTCGGTGTCGTAGAGTGGGTCGATCGCCGCATAACGAGTGGTCAGCGCCAGATCCTGGTTAACCCCGTTTCCGTAGACCGCCGGCTCATCTCGCTCCAGATAAGTCGTATTGGGCAGGATCACATCGGCATAGGCAGCGGTATCCGAGGGCAGCACGTCGATCACCACCACCAGCTCCATATTCTCGTGGCTTAGACACTCCTTCCAGTAGGTATCGGGGTAGTAGTGGCGCACCGGGTTGGCGGCGTTGATGATGGTGGCACGAGTCAGGTAGGGCTCACCGTTGAAGTTGACCTTGCCCTCTATCGACTCACGGAAACCGGTGTCGGTCATCACCGGCAGCGCGATGCTCTGCTCCCCCGCCTCCTTCTGTTGCGCGGCCCAGGCCCAGGTCCAGCCTGGCTTGCCGTGGGAGAAGTTTTCCCCCTTGGAGACCGCGCCGATCACCATCTTGGCGAAGTGCATGCCAGCCAGATTGGCCATCGGCGCGGCGATCTCATGGCCCGCATCGTAGGCCTTGAACATCTCCTTGGCCTTGTGGCGATACTCGGCGGCCTGGATCCAACCGCCGATGGTGTCGATGCCACCGGTCAGGGCCTGAATCATCGCCTGCACCCGACGCAGCATCATGATGTTGCCAAAGCGGGCACCGTGCCAACCAGGATCGATGATGGCGGGTCGGCTGGTGCCGAACTCCCGGGCGATACGCTCGATGGTCTCAGCTTTGATGCCGGTGGAGACAGCGGCCCACTCCGGGGTGTACTCGTGCAACTCCTCCAGCTGGGCCTGAAACACGGTCTGTACCGCCTTACCGTCCACCTGCAGGCCTTCCGGGGCCTTGAGGTCAGGGCAGAAGGTCCGCCCCTCGATATCGGTGCGGTTGTCGTTGCTGAACTTCTTCAGCGTACGCAGCTCGCGGGTACCCTCCATCACCACCTGCGGCCGACCTTCATCATCCACCAGCGGCTGCCACTCTCCGGCATCGTCCCGATAGAGCAGGAACGGCATATTAGTGTGACGCTTAAGGAAGGGCGCATCGTAGTAGCCCTCCTCCATCATCACCCGCATCATCGCCAGCAGGAAGGGCAGATCGGTGCCGGGGCGAATCGCGATCCACTCATCCGCCTTGGCAGCAGTCTCTGAGCGGCGCGGATCGAGCGCCACCACCTTGGCGCCGTTTTTGCAGCCCTGGGCGAAACGCACCATACGGCAGGTGGAAACGGCACCGATCGAGGCATTATTCGCCACGAACAGGATGTAACGAGCGTTATCGAAGTCGGGCAGGATCTCGTCGTGGATGTTGAAGTTGCCGGTGACCGAGTCGGTGCCCAGGTGACCGGTGGTGACGCAGTGCTGCATCGGTGATGCGATGATATTGGGGATGCCGTTGGCCATGGCGAATGGTACCGCCCAGTTCATATAGAAGACGCAGGAGGTCCAGCCCCCCACCATGGTCCACTCCCAGTTTTTGATATCCGCATTGGTCTTCTTCTGCGCGATGTAGTCCCAGGCCTCTTCCCAGCTGGCGGCGCGAAACTTGTACTCACCCCGCTTGCTCCCCTCAACCCGGATCAACGGCGTCTTGATGCGGTCGGTATCGTAGATCTGGCGCAGCCCCGACTGACCGCGGGCGCAGATTTTGCCCCGATTGAGGGTCGAATCGGGATTGCCGGCCAGCTTGACGATACGTTTGCTGGCACCACGCTTCTCGGTCTTCACCTTGAGGTTGCAGAGCGAAGAGCAGAAGTTGCAGATGCTGTGGGTGATCTCGGTCTCGACTTCACCGTCCTCACTGGCGGCCTGGCTCACCAACCCGGCGACTGGAGAAAGCAACCCGACACCCGCGCCACCGGCGCTCGCTTTGAGAAATGAACGCCGCGAAAGGCGTGGGATCTTCCAACCCATATTCAGTACTCCGTCAGCGTTTGATACTCCGGCGATGAAGCTACCGGGAGAGAGCAGTGCTGTTATTCGTTATCTTTAGGTATCTCTGGATGGACCTGCTCGAGCAGACGCCTTCAGAGCCCCCTTAACGCACCACATACTGAGGATTTTTATTTCCACACTGTTTCCATGTCCATCGATAACCGAGGACTCATTGATTCAGATCATAATGTTTTCCAGATATAGATAGTGGTTTACCCCTATATAGGTAGAAGTTTCCTATTATCCCTATCCAGGGTGGAATGGTTGTTTTTTTATGCCAAACAGAGGAAAAAACCAGCATGCTCGCTGGAAGCGGCAAAACGAAACGCTATGATGGGCGCTCCACTCTCAACCCGGACAATCGAAATGGCTTCCCAACCCTTCAAAAAAATGGCACACGGATTGACCATCACCATGCTCGGAATCTGGGGTGTAATACTGATTGTTGCCCCGCAGGAGGTGGCCGGACTGTTCAGTACCGAACCGCTCAACCATGCCTTTGCCGGCATGATGGGCGCCGCCCTGCTCGGCCTGGCATTGATCTCGTTTGCCAGTATCAGCCACTGGATCAGTGCACCTCGGGCACTGGGGCTTGCAATAGGGATTCTGGTGGTGGAAACCACCTACCTGATGCTCGGCACCGGTTTTATGCTGGTGACGCCGCTGACCACCCTCAGCCTGGTGACTGCAGCGGCGATCAGCTTCTTTCTGCTAATCTGAGCTGGATCGCATCAGACAGCACCAGCCGGCGGCCGAAAACTGTGTTGCATGCAAGAGATTGCAACAGTTGCAGGCCAAGCTAGAGAAGCTCCGACCACCCCCCAGTCACCAAGCGGATCCTGCACTAGATCGGCCTGGTAGTAGCGTCGGTTGTCTGGATTGACCCACCGCCACATGGCTTCATCTACAGCGAGCTCAATAGCCGCATACCCTGCTGCACCACACGACCAGTTCAATCCCTCATGGGATCACCTGGTAGAGCATCAGGTAGCGCGCCCCACAGATAGATACCGGAAACCCGCAGCGAGGCCTGGTCGGCTTGTCTCAGCTCCGGGTTCTCAGCAAGCAGAGATCTGCAGCAGCCGGGTTGGCTTGGGCGATGTAGAGCCAGAGGTCGATCAGATCCCCCCCCCTAAAGCGAGGATTAAGTGTACAGCGATGAATAGCGCTCACCTATATCCGGACAGCTGTCGCGAGAGAGGGTAGAGAGCAAGCTGGTCTTATATTTGGAGAAGCTGCGCCGATAGAGCTGGAAGTGGTGGGTAAGATCAAGCACCCAGGTGGGAACTTGGGTGGGGTGGCACTTGATTTCCAGGATCACGCTGTTGCCTGGGTCACCACCCCAATCGTAGATGGTCTCATCATCATACGGGACCATTCGGTGAGGGTCTGGCAGTAGATTATACGCCTCCTGATAGTAGCAGCGCATATCCATATCCATGGTCACTCGGGCGTAATCATCCACGACAGAGGCAAACGCGCGCCGACGGTACTGGGTGAGAATCTTTGGCTCAGCCGCGTAACTGGTGGCCAGTCGCAGGAACAGGGACTTATTGTCGCTATCGAGGCTCGTTTCATCCTCCCGGATCTGGTAAGCCGGATCGTTGAGAATCCCAGGCCACTCCCCCTCGCTCAGGGTAGCTCTGTACTTGATAACAACATTGGCCTTTTTCTGTTTAATCTCCAGAAAATAGGGGGGCAGCGCATCCCAGCCATAGGAACGGACACGCATATTGAAGCGGTTGTCCTTACCGTACATGCGGTTGCGCAGAAACAGGAAGTTGGGGGAATCAAAGTAGAGACTGTTGACCCGATAGAAGTTGTCCTCAGCTGCCTCCGAGTGACGATCCAACCCACAGTAGGCCAACACATAGTCAGAGACCGGCTCCACCAGACAGGAGGGAATCACATACTTTAGTTCGTAGCGTTCCAGACGTGGTGGCAGCTGCGCATCGATACTCATGGCACCCCCTATAGCTGATCGTCTTGTTTGCTCAGATGATTCTTCAATGGCAGACGGGCCAGCTGCCCGCTGAGGTGCAACAGATCCACATAGCGCTCCAGGATCTGCTGGCGGATCTTCGCCTCCTCCAGCTTCCACTGCAGACGATCTTCGAAGATACGATAGATCATCAACGAACTAGCGAGATCATCCCCAATACCGTCCAACTCCTGCAGGCGATCCATCACCAAGCCATAAGCCTGCTGCAGCTCCTGCAGTTCGACCCTGACCATGTGCAGTTGCTGCGGTAGCTCCTGCTGCAATAACTGCTGCTCACGGCGGGCGCTGTTCAATCGGGTACGGGCCTCGGCCAACCCTGGATCAGCAGCAGTGCCCAAGGGAATCTTGATGCCCAGGCCGATAGAGTAGGAGCGGGAGTTCTCCTTGGCAGCATCATAACCAAGATCAAAAAAGCTGAACTGTAGGCCCTGCTTAGCGCGTTGCTTCGTCAGCTGCGTCTCCGCCACCTGCACCGCACTGAGTTTACTTGTCAACAGGGGGTTTGCCTGTGCTGCTTCATCCAGCTGCGGCATCTCGTCAATGGCCTGCATCACTCCAGCCACACTCTTGAGCCAGCTGTCGTCCAGCTTTTCTTCGATGCTCACACCCTGCTGGCGCAGCGCTTCCTGTTGGGTCTTCAAGGCACGTTGCAGTCGCATCTGCTGCAGGCGTGCCTGGGCCAGATCCTGATCGCTCTCCAGCAGCTTGGCGAAACGAAACTCCTGGCTTTCTGAAAGGCTCTGATAGGCGCTGATCCGCTCCTTCAGCAAGGTGATACGCCGCTCCTGCAGATCTCTTTCCCGGCTCAACCGCATCGTCTCCAACAGTTGCCGGTAGCGTTCGCGCAGCGCCTCACTCAACAGGCTGCGGTAACGTGCCTCCAGCATCGTCTCGCGTGCCTGCCACTGCTGTGTCTCCGCCTGCATACGGGAAAACGACCGGGGGTGCAGGCGCACGACATAGTCACCCTCCGACACGCCTCCATTATTGAACTCCATACGCAGTTCCACGTCCTCCAGTGGCATAGAGGCTGGCTTGAGTGAAGCCATGCCACGCCAGCTCTCCTCTACATCCAGCACCTCTACCCCCTCGCGAGCAGCAAGGAGAAATGCATTAATATCCGGCGGGGAGGCATGCACTCCCAGTGCTGGCAAAGCACACCGAACAGATCACCGAAAAATGCCAGCATAAGCGAAGGTAACAACCATTTTTCTGAGGCACCCGCATGCTCAAGTACCCTGTGAGTAGTGTGTAAAATGTGAATTGGCCTTGCCTTCTCCATCGAACACGATCAGAAAACGGTCACGTGCGGAGTTATAAGCCAGCCCCTCGGCTCTGTTACCGGTAAAATTCCTGAGAACCATTAACTCGTTCGACTCTGGATCGAAGCGCCACAGGGTACTGTTATCACGCTCGCCACGCCTGGAGTGGGTCAACAGATACAACTTGTCGTGTAGATAGAGCGCATCGGTGACCTGCGCAAAGGCTCCAGTGACTGGGTCGCGGAACGGCACCCTGCGCCAAATCGCAACATTCTCCGGCGCCAACTGCTGGGTGGCGAACAGGGTATCCAGCTCGCGAATCACCAAAAACACCACTTTGCCATCCCCATCTATCGGGGATTTGAAGCCCAAAACCAACTCACCTTCCCGGGGAAGAAACATCGCCTCGACATCCATACTCTTCTCCACCAAAGCACGACGCAGGTAGAGAGCCCACTCCGCATCCCCTCCCTGTTGTGCGGCCTGTGCAAGCACATCATTCAATAGCACCTCGGCATCCAGGCTCAACACCTTGCCGCGGCGCACCAAACGCAACAGTTTATTACCACGGGGGTTTATCTCGCCCTTCTTGCTGTAGAACTGGGAGCTGGCGATGTAGATAAAGCGGCGATCTGAAGCGATCGACTCCATGTCATCGATCTTTGTCTCCCCCACCAGCTGCAGATCCTCTTCGATCTTGCCCTGGGGCGTCACCAGATGAAGCAGCGGACGGTTCGCCTTACTCTCATCGCTGATAACAAGATAACGGTCGATGTCCGACAGGTAGAGGGCACCGGAAGCCTCTACCGTCTGAGCCAGGCGTGTCGAGTCTTTATAGACAAGCTCTTGCGGATCCGATGATATAAACGGCAAAAACGGACTGGCGATGGCGATCCACGGATTGCGCTCCCGCTGTGCGGACACCACCACCTTCTCACCCAGCAGAAGGGGGTTTTTCTGACCGATGCTGACCAGCACCTCGCGCCCCCAGGCCGCAATGTTCTGGTGGCGCTTGAGGCGATCGGGGTACTCGACAATGCGCGACCCCACACTCTTGACGTACCCCGCCATAGGTTCATCGCTGTTGGAGGCCGGACTAATCCACACCTGCTGACCCACATGGACGTTATTAAACACGTCCTCGTGAATATAGCCCTTGATATAGGAAGGGGTCTTGCCATGCAGCGTGATCACCGGTTTGAATGGTGCGACGTCCTCACCCTCGCGAAACAAAACCGAGCCGACCATGCCGTCAAAAGGTGAGTGGATGAAGAGTTCGGACTTCGCCGCATCCAGGGAGCGGCGCTTAGCCTTGAGCTTCTCGATCTTGGCATCCAGAGGATCACGCCCCTGCAACTGACCCCGCAGATTATCCATTTTTGGCTTCAGCGACTGAAGCAGATGTGCGCGCTTCTCTTTGAGCCCTGCAATTTTTAAACGCAGTGGACTGCTGGCCTCTTCGCCGGATTTTGATTTTAGATATCTCTCCTCACCCACCAACTTGCGGTTGATACTGTATTGCGACTCCAGTTCGCGGATCTGGTAGTCGATCTCCACCAGCTCTGCCGCCTGCTGCGCACGCAGGCTCTGCAACTCTGACTTGAGCTTCTCATGACGCAGAGAACGCTCCGCACTGAGTACATCGATTTGATAGTCGGCCATGGCAATCTTGGTGAGCAGATCAGCGCGCATCAGCTCCGCCACCAAATCTCCCTGCTTGACCTCTTGACCGGGCACCACATGCAGCCGGCGTATTGCCACCGGATACTGGAAGCTGATCACCTGCTCACGGCTCTCAGCGATGCCAAAAAACTGGGTGGTCTCGCCACGGTAGAGCAGTGTCATCAGCACCACCGCCAGTAAGGTGAAGCTCCAGGAGAAGAAGAGTTTCTTATTGCCACTCATAACTCGACCGTCGCCTCCTGCATGTAGAAACTCACGCCCATGATGCTATCGATCGCCTTCAGTTCATGTACGAAGTCATCTCGATCCTTGCCACGCCTGAGCTTCACCTGGTAGGCGTAATCCAGGCGGCTCCCCTGTGACATGTCCCGCAGAGTGATTAGGGTGAAACGCTTGCAGAAGTGTGCCAGCACATCCTCCAGGCGACGCTTGCTCTCAGAGTGATTCTCCAAGCTGAAACGCACCATGCCATCGAACAGGGAGGTCTGGCCAAATGGGGACCAATAGAGTAGGAACGCCACCAAACAGAAACCGAGGGTGCCGACGATGGCAATGCTGAAGCCGTACACACCATTGGCCACCCCCACCGACAGCGAGGCAAAGATAAACACAATGTCACGGGGATCTTTAAAATTGGTGCGGAAACGGATGATAGCCATGGCAGCCATAATCCCCAGACCCCGCGCCAGGCTATCACCCACCGCCTGCATTACAGTGGCCGCGACGATAGAGATCAGTATCAATGTCTGCGCATAGTTGCGCGAATAGGAGAGGCCCCGATAGGTCTTCTCGTAGGTGACCGCCACCAGCGTAGACAATACAAATGACAACAACACCACATAGATCAACGTGACCACTGTGGCATTTTCTGAAAACGTCTGAACGGTGATGAAATCCAGCATAACGCCCCCCCTGAATACGTGAAAAGCAGCAGAGAGATAGGCACCTACTCACCTGCAACAACACAAGTTCCGCTTTAGTGTTATTGCTCGCCCTCACCCATCGGCTCCATCTTTATTTGCGCCTTCCTTGAAAAAAATCAGGACTGTCTCTCCCGCCCCTCTAAGGGGCTGAATAAATTCATCCTGGATTCCTCATAGCAGACTGCGATGCCAACCTGGTTTGCCTCCTACCCCAAAATCCATGGTGTAACACCATCGAACTGCGGGGCCATCCCTGGCCCACGGAAATCTCTAATTCAACCAGAGCTCCCAGCTCACCGCCGCGCCGGCACTATTTTCTGTTATGGAATGAAGCCTTCCGCAGCCAGCTGGCTGCGCAACTCGGCAGCATTGCCGCCCAGGATGTCATAGATCTTGTCGACCTCCTGCTGCCAGGCCCCATCACGGGTGCGCGGCGCGTTCGGATCCACCGCATCACCCCAGCGCGCCGACTCACCAATCACCGCCTCGCGCACAAAGTTGGTGAGAGTCATCCAGCGCGCCCGGGCCACTGTATCGTCCAGCACCCCACCCGGCCCCGTCAGCTCATCGACCCGCGTGGAAAAGCGCGCCATGAAATCCGCATTCTGCCGTGCCGCATGCCAGATACGGGCGATCACAAACGCATCACCCACGCTGTTGACATCCTCCGAACTGAGAAACGCCGGATGGATCTTGGCCTTCCCGCTGGGATTGCCAAAGTCCTGTGGTGTATCCCAGGCGGCCTCGCCGTCCCAGGCGAAATACATCAGTCCGGTGGTATCCTCCGGCGCAGTCTCATTACGATTGCCTGCATACCAATTGTTATCCGGCCAGTCGTTGGTCGCCGACCACCAACTCACCAGCAGGTAGTCGATGAACGGATCCACCTCGAGGTAGTCCTGCAGCTCCGCATAGTTGAACGGATCGCTCATATCACGGTAGATCAGGGTCTCGGTCAGGTAGTTGTAGCGGGTCGGATCGCCCGATAAGGGTGGCGCGTTGTCGTGTACTAGACCATGATTGGCGGCGAACCAGTGCTCATCTGCGCCACCGAAGTAACTGGAGAGGAAATGCTTATCCGCCCGCTCAGTGGCGTTGTAGAGCCCCCAGTAGAGACCGTTGATATAGAGATGCACGTAGGTACCCCGCATACCATGGCCACTCGCCGCGATCTGTGTGTCGCGGTAGAACTGATCGACCGTATAGGTGGTCTCATCCGGATGCCAGCTGCGTGCCCAGCTGCGATTGTTGCCAGCGCGCAGGATCAGCTTGTCGTACTTTCCGTCTGCAGTTGCACCGTTCAACGGCGCCCGATTGAGTAGGTCGGATTTGAACTTGGCGTCGCCATAGAGAGCTCGAAAATTGAGCCGCAGCGAACGTTTTAGGCGGTTATGTGAGTGGGATTGGATGCCCGCATTGGCCTGATGGCTGGCCCCCGGATCATCCGCATAGAGGATCTCCAGCGAAACCGCCTTCTCGATATCTTCGGTCTCATAGAAGCCTGAACCACCAAAGATATCCGTCGGGTCTATCGAGATAGACATGCTCGGCACCGCACGCATCGCTGCGATCATCGAACCACTGTAGTTCGGATCGTCGACGATATCCGGATCCATCTCGTAGTCGTGAACCGCCGCACCCTGACCCAGGCTGTAGCTGTTATTGGGATAACCCGGCACTGTTGCCGGTTGGCGGATCACATCCTCCAGGAACAGGTAGCTGTGACTCTGCACGCGTCCGACAATCACACCCGAGCTGAAGCCAGCCACCCGCAGCACCGTGGTGGTGGTGATATCCACCGCTCCGGTATAGTCCAGCCCGTTGCTCAAGGTCGGCTCACTGCCATCGGTGGTGTAACGTACCAGCTCCACCGAATCATCACTGCTGACTGTGACCTGGAACGGCGCATCGTAGAAACCGCGCTCCACGCTCAGACTCAGCGGCTCACCACTGCTGCCGCCTGAGCCGTTGGCCTCACCTGGCGTAGGCATCAGAAAGAAGGCCTCCGCGCCATTATCATCGATACCATAGGAGACATCGGTCGTCTGCGGCGGATACGCAGGCGCGTATTCATCGGCGATCGTGCCATCCGGGCGCACCAGTGCCAGATACTCACCACCAGCACTCAGTTTGAACAAGGTATGGTATTGACCGACCGGCGCGGGCGACTTGCCACTGGCGAAGACCACTAAATGCCCGCCAGCCGCCAGCGACACACTCTCAGTGAAACACCACTGAAACAGATCAGCGCTGTCATCGGTCAGGCACCAGTTCAGCAGGTCGACCGCGCTGGCACCCATGTTGTGCAGCTCGATCCAATCTTCGTAGTCGCCGTCGCCATCCACCAGGGTGGTTGCGTTGGAGGCCATGAACTCGCTGATCTCCACCGTCTCCAGCACGCTACCGCCATCGCTCACGGTGAAGTTCACCGCCAGCACCGCCGAGGCATGATCCGCTGCACTGGCGGTCACTGTCGCCGTGTAGCTGCCGGCAGCCAGAGCCGCGGCATTGGCGGTAATATCGAGCAGGTCCGGAGTCAGATCATCCTCACCCGAGGCGGCGACTGCCGACAACCAGCCGAGGCCGCCATCATCCACTGCCAGTGCGTAGCCACTGGCCCCTCCCTGCAGGCTCGACAGGTTGACCTGGACGCTTGTCGCATCACCCACCTGGGCCGACAGGCTCAGCGATGCGGCATCGAAGCTCAGGGCATCACTCAGACCCGCGCCGTTTGCCGCACCGGGGGTCGGGATCGCGAAGTAGCGCAGCTGGCCAGCGTCGCTCACGCCATAGCTGATGTCATCTGACTGCGCCGGGAAGTTCGGGCTATAGGCATGCGCCAGGCTGGCATCGGGACGATAGAGCCCAAGGTACTCACCGCTCTTGCCGAGTTTCAGGTTGGCGTGCAGCTCCTCTGGTACGGCCGAACCCGTCTTCTTGCTGGCGAACACCAGCAGGTAGCCATCTGCATCCAGGCTCACCGATGGAAAGCACCAGGTGTTCCATACCGCCACGTCATCGGTCAGGCACCAACCAGCCAGATTCACCGGATCGACACCCACATTGTGTAGCTCGATCCAGTCCTCGTAGTCGCCGTCACCATCTGCCAGGGTGGTCGCATTGGAGGCCATGAACTCGCTGATCTCAACGACTTCTGGCAAGCTCCCCAGAGCGGTGACCTGCAGGGCGAAGCTCTCGGCATCATCCAGTTCGCCGTCACTCACCCTAATAGTGACCGAATAGTTGCCAACATCATCAAGCAGCGGACTGATGCTCAGGCTGGCACTGCCATCCCCCAGGTCAGTCAGCACCGCAAAGCCCGGCAATAAATCGCTGGAGAAGGTCAGGAGATCACCATCCGGGTCGCTGGCCGATAGGGTCAGCTCCAACATATTGCCAGCCTGCACGCTCTGCGCACCGATTGCGTTGAGCACAGGCGCACGATTGAGTGGCCCATCATTGGCCACCGTGAATGTGGTCTCGAAGCTCAGTTGACTGCCATCCCTGAGATCCACCAGGCTGCGCAGAGTGTGCGCGCCGTCGGCCAGATCAGTGGTGTCGAAGGGGTTGGCTGCGGAACTCGGCCCGCCCTGCAAGTCGTAGGGGACCTTGCGCTCAGTTTTGAGCACCGAACCCGAACCGTCCAGGTAGAAACGCACCTGTTCGATGCTGCCATCTTCCGGAAGCAACCGTGCGTAGAGGTCGCCGACCACCACGGCACCACCCAACAGGATGCTGCCAGCACGATCGGCGGTCTCACTGTAGACCAGCCAGTAGGGTGAGGCCGGCGCCTCACTAACGATGATCTCGAAGCTCTCGCTGTCATCGAGCTCGCCGTCGCTGACGCTCACCGTAAGGCTATGCGTGCCCACATCGGCCGCGCCGGGGGCCAAGATCAGGCTGGCGGTGCCATTGCCGTTGTCAATAAAGCTGGCGAAGGCTGGCAGCAGTGAGCTGGTAAAGCTCAGCGGGTCACCATTGAGATCACTGGCGGTAATCGCCACCACCGCACTCGCACCAACCAGCAAGGTCTGATTGCCGATCGGATTCAGTTGCGGCGCCAGATTGTCCAGTGGTTCGCTGACGCTGACGATGAAGGTCTCGCTGTCGTTGAGCTGCCCGTCACTGACATTCACCGTGATGCTGTGGTCACCCAAGTCACCCACGCCGGGAGTCAAGGTGAGGATCGCCGTGCCGTCGCCATTGTCGCTCATGCTGGCGAAGGCCGGCAGGGCGGAGCTGGAGAAGCTCAACGGATCGCCATTGGCATCACTGGCAGAGATCAACAGCGCCGCGCTGTCACCCACCAGCAGTGCCTGGTCGCCGATGGACGCCAGCTGTGGTGCATCATTAGGCGGTCCATCGTTGGCCACCGTGAATGTGGTCTCGAAGCTCAGTTGACTGCCATCCCTGAGATCCACCAGGCTGCGCAGAGTGTGCGCACCGTCGGCCAGATCAGTGGTGTCGAAGGGGTTGGCTGCGGAACTCGGCCCGCCCTGCAAGTCGTAGGGGACCTTGCGCTCAGTTTTGAGCACCGAACCCGAACCGTCCAGGTAGAAACGCACCTGTTCGATGCTGCCATCTTCCGGAAGCAAGCGTGCGTAGAGGTCGCCGACCACCACGGCTCCACCCAGCAGGATGGAGCCAGCACGATCGGCGTTCTCACTGTAGACCAGCCAGTAGGGTGAGGCCGGCGCCTCACTAACGATGATCTCGAAGCTCTCGCTGTCATCGAACTCGCCGTCGCTGACGCTCACCGTAAGGCTATGCGTGCCCACATCGGCCGCGCCGGGAGCCAAGATCAGGCTGGCGGTGCCATTGCCGTTGTCAATGAAGCTGGCAAAGGCCGGCAGGGCGGAGCTGGAGAAGCTCAGCGGATCACCGTTGGCGTCGCTGGCCACGATTAACAGGGTGGTACTATCCCCCGCTTGCAGGTTCTGGTTGCCGATTACACCAAGCACCGGGGTGACATTGGGCGGCGGTTCGTTGACGATGATATCGAAGGTCTCACTCGCTTCGAGCTCGCCGTCGCTGACGCTCACCGTAAGGCTATGCGTGCCCACATCGGCCGCGCCGGGGGCCAAGATCAGGCTGGCGGTGCCATTGCCGTTGTCAATGAAGCTGGCGAAGGCTGGCAGCAGTGAGCTGGTAAAGCTCAGCGGGTCACCATTGAGATCACTGGCGGTAATCGCCACCACCGCACTCGCACCAACCAGCAAGGTCTGATTGCCGATCGGATTCAGTTGCGGCGCCAGATTGTCCAGTGGTTCGCTGACGCTGACGATGAAGGTCTCGCTGTCGTTGAGCTGCCCGTCACTGACATTCACCGTGATGCTGTGGTCACCCAAGTCACCCACGCCGGGAGTCAAGGTGAGGATCGCCGTGCCGTCGCCATTGTCGCTCATGCTGGCGAAGGCCGGCAGGGCGGAGCTGGAGAAGCTCAACGGATCGCCATTGGCATCACTGGCAGAGATCAACAGCGCCGCGCTGTCACCCACCAGCAGTGCCTGGTCGCCGATGGACGCCAGCTGTGGTGCATCATTAGGCGGTCCATCGTTGGCCACCGTGAATGTGGTCTCGAAGCTCAGTTGACTGCCATCCCTGAGATCCACCAGGCTGCGCAGAGTGTGCGCACCGTCGGCCAGATCAGTGGTGTCGAAGGGGTTGGCCGCGGAGCTCGACCCGCCCTGCAAGTCGTAGGGAGCCCTGCGCTCTGTTTTGAGCACCGAACCCGAACCGTCCAGGTAGAAGCGCACCTGTTCGATGCTGCCATCTTCCGGGAGCAGCCGTGCGTAGAGGTCGCCGACCACCACCGCCTCGGCCAGCGGCATGCTGCCAGCACGGTCCGCGGTCTCACTGTAGACCAGGCTGTAATCAGCCCAAGCAGGCAGACTGACAACGAGCACACATAGAGTGAAAAGAGCTCGTAAAAATAGCGTTTGACGTTTTGTCGCGTGAAATGAAGCCGGCTTTTGTGCTCTGCCTGCCGCTTGAGTCCTTATCCATGCTTTGCCCATCCCCTTGCCCCCCAGCAAAAAGCCGTGCCCAAGATTATTTTGGGAATACCCAAGCAAGAATTATGACAGCACTTTTTATTGTATTATTAAACAAGGGGTTACAACAAATAGACGAATCCTCGAAGATTGATCAGTGTAAAGATTTCCGACAACCGACTAAAGATCTGCATTCCCATGCCTAAACCAACACCGATGTAACATCATTCCCAGCTTCACTTTGAAAACAGCAGACAAGGGCGCGATTCCTGCCGAAGGCCGATCCACCACAGACAGATAACCCACTGTTTTATTAGTAAAACATCGATCGAATCTATCTGTTTGGCTAAACCCTTTATCAGAGCCTCACTCGTTCCGAACATAAAAAAATAATTAAATTATTATTATGGTTAATGACTTAAAGCAGTATCTTAAGAAGGTAATTCATAAAAATGACTTAACTTCCCGCGCGACTTGTAAGATTTCTCGACCCTCCCAGCAACACGACTTAATTATGTTATTTGAGGGTGTTCGCCACATGAAACAGCCGGCCGTCCGAGATGGCCCCGTGGCTGTTCAGCTGTCTGTGCAACCAGCCTAACCCGCAGTGTTTTCAGCACCCCTGCTGTTCGGCAACCGTTAACAGCAGCTCGGGAATCGCATCAGCAGCGCCCAGATAGGGAGCCAGATCAATCACAACACCCGGGTAGATTTCGCGCGCCCGCGCCAGAATCTTGGGGATGTCCTGGCTCACGTGACGCCCGGCGGAGAGAAAGTAGGGCAACACCAGCAGATGATCTGCGCCGTTGGCGATACAATTGTGAATCCCTTCTAGAATCGAGGGCTCTGCCAGTTCCAGGAAGGCGCAGGCCACCTCTGAATAGAGCGGCCCCGCCCGCACCCTCACCCGCTCTGTGAGCTGGCGCACCTCCTGATTGGAGGCCTCACGGCGGCTGCCGTGGGCAACGATCAACAAGGCCTGTGTCACTGTCCCGCCTCCAGGCTCTTCTCGGCGATCTCGAACAGATCCCGCGACAGTCCTGGTTGCTGCAACACCCGCTCAAACTGCCCCTTCATCAAGGCCTGGCGTGCTCCATCATAGCGCCGCCAGCAGCTCATCAGACGCAACAGACGCGCTGCCACCTGCGGATTGAGCGGGTCAAGCTCTAGCACCCGATCCGCCAGGAAACGATAACCCGCCCCATCGGCACGATGAAACTGGATCGGGTTGGCGCCGCAGAAGGTACCGATCAGGCCGCGCACCTTGTTGGGGTTACGCATTGAAAAGACCGGGTGCGACATCAGGCCCTGCACTGTCTCCAGGGTATCTGCCCGCGGCGCCATCGCCTGCACCGCAAACCACTTGTCCATCACCAGCGGGTCATCGCGCCAGCGCGACTCGAAATCGGCCAGCGCCTCTGTGCGTTGCGGGGCATCACTGGCCGCCAGCAGCGCCAGCGCCGCCAGCACATCGGTCATGTTGTGGCCAGCCTGGTACTGCGCCAGACAGAGCTGCAGCGCCTGTTCTGAGCCCGCTGCCATCAGGTAGTGCAGCGCCAGATTACGCAGGCTGCGCCGCCCGATATCAGCCGGTTCGATGCGGTATTCGCCCTGCTCCCGATTCGCCTCTACCAGTGCGACCAGCTCATCGTGCAGAGATTCGGCCAGCTGCTGGCGCAGCCGCTCACGAGCGGCGTGGACCCCCTCCACATCCACCTCCTCCATCTGATCGCCCAGATAGCCCTCAGCGGGCAGGGAGAGCACCTGGGCCAGCAGCGCCTGATCCTCATCAGCGCTGACAAGGGTCTGGCGAAAGGCGTCAATGAAGCCTGCCGGCACCTCCATCTGCGCACCCGCCGCACGCTGCTCCACCATCTTCAGGATCAGCCGTTGCGCCAGCAGTTGCGCCGCATCCCAACGGTTGAAGCCATCGCTGTCGTGGGCCATGCGGAACATCAGCACCGGATCCGACAGCGCCATCTCCAGCTTCACCGGCGCTGAGCCGCCGCGCAACAGGGAGGGCACGGGACGTTCCGGGATGCCGACGAAGTGGAAGGTCTCGATCTGATCGCGTAGCTCCAGCACCCGTTGGGTACCGACCGGCGCCACCTCCCCTGCCAGCTGCAGCGGCAGATCATTGCCTTGGGCGTCGAGCAGGCCGATCGCGACAGGGATGTGGAACGGCGGCTTGTTACGCTGCCCCGGGGTGTCGGGGCAGTGCTGGCTGATGGTCAGGCTGTAGCGCTGGCTGGCAGCATCGTAGCTCTCATCCACCTCCAGCACCGGCGTGCCGGCATAGCGGTACCAGTGGCGAAACTGCTCCAGGTGGCGACCACTGGCATCCTCCATGCATTTGACGAAGTCGTCAGTGGTCACCGCCTGGCCGTCGTGGCGCTCGAAGTAGAGATCAGTGGCCTTGCGATAGCCCTCCGGCCCCAATAGATGGGCTTGCATGCGCACCACCTCAGCGCCCTTCTCATAGACGGTGACGGTGTAGAAGTTGTTGATCTCGATGTAGGAGTCGGGGCGCACCGGGTGGGCCATCGGGCCGGCGTCTTCGGCAAACTGGTGAGCACGCAGCAGCCGCACATCCTCGATCCGTTTGACCCCGCGGGAGCCCATGTCGGCGGAGAATTCCTGATCGCGGAACACCGTCAGTCCTTCTTTGAGGCTGAGCTGAAACCAGTCACGACAGGTGATGCGGTTGCCGGTCCAGTTGTGGAAGTATTCGTGGGCGATCACTCCCTCGATACCCTGAAAGTCCTGGTCGGTGGCGGTGTCGGGACGGGCCAACACATATTTGGAGTTGAAGACGTTGAGACCCTTGTTCTCCATCGCCCCCATGTTGAAGTCGTTAACCGCCACGATCATGTAGATATCGAGGTCGTACTCGCGACCGTAGTGCTGCTCATCCCAGCGCATGGCGTTTTTCAGCGAGCGCATGGCGTGCTCGCACTTGTCGATATTCTCCGGCTCCACGTAGATGCGCAGATCCACCTCGCGACCGGAGGCGGTGGTGTAGCTGTCACGGATGTCGCGCAGATCACCAGCCACCAGGGCAAACAGATAGCAGGGCTTGGGGAATGGGTCTTCCCAGCGCACCCGGTGGCGCCCATCCTCCAGCAGCTCTTCGGCGACCAGATTGCCGTTGGAGAGCAGCACCGGGTAGGCGCTTCGCTTGGCGGTAATGCTGGTGGTGAAGCGGCTCATTACATCGGGCCGGTCTAAGAAGTAGGTGATGCGGCGGAAGCCCTCCGCCTCACACTGGGTGCAGAACATACTGCCCGACTGATAGAGCCCCTCCAGCGCGGTGTTCTGCTGCGGCAGGATCCGCACCCGGCACTTCAGCTCGAAGCTATCGGGCACCTGATCAATGGTCAGGCTCGTGGCACCGACCCGGTACTCCTCCGCTGCTAGCGGCCGGTCATCCAGCTGCAGCGAGAGCAGTTCGAGCTGCTCCCCGTCCAGTACTAGTGGCTCCGCCTCCCGCTGCGGGTTACGGCGCAGCTGCAGGCGGCTCTCCACCAGGGTGTGGCTGTCGAACAGATCGAAGCTGAGATCAATCTGTTCGATAAAGAAGGCCGGTGGCTGGTAGTCTTTGAGATAGATGGTGTTTGGGTTGTCGGATCGCATCAGTTTCCCCCAGTTGTGGAGGCCCGATGTTACTGGTAAATAGCGGAAGCACAAACCTGGAAATTCTGCTGCATTGATGCAGAATAGTACCGATTTCCAGCTAGATCAGACAAATCAGCACTGCTAGGATGTCCTGTGCTACAGCTCCGCCCAGCCACTCGGCCCAACCGGCAATCAGCTGTTGGCGTGTTAAAATCTGCTTATCACTATAATTTCAAATCAGAAGTGCCGGCCGGCATTCGGTTACAAAGGAGATTAGTTTCAAATGCCCAAGGTAGTTATGTACACGACGGCGGTCTGCCCCTACTGCGTACGCGCAAAATATCTGCTGAACAACAAGGGGGTCGAGTTCGACGAGATCCGCATTGACATGAACCAAGATGCCATGCAAGAGATGTTGCAGCGCAGCCAACGCAACACAGTGCCGCAGATCTTCATCGACGAATTGCATGTCGGCGGTTATGACGATATGGCGGCGCTGGAGATGGCGGGCCGCCTCGATCAGCTGCTGGGGCTGGCGGAAAGCTGAGCACCATGCAGAGTGAAACCGCCAAGGTACGCCTCGACAAATGGCTCTGGGCGGCGCGTTTTTTCAAGACGCGTCAGCTCGCCTGTGAGGCGATCAACGGCGGCAAGGTGCACCTCAATGGTCAGCGCACCAAGCCAGGCAAGGAGATCAAGGCAGGTAGCCAGTTGCGCATCCACAAAGGTTCTCTAGAGTGGGAGCTGGAGGTGAAGGTTGCGGCCAGCAAGCGGCGCCCGGCGGAAGAGGCAAAGACCTTCTACGTCGAGTCAGAAGAGAGCTTCCTGCGGCGCCAGCGCCTAACCCAAGAACTGCGCGAACAACGGGCCGTGGAGCCCCACCCGATGCGCGGCAAACCCAGCAAACGGGACCGCCGAATGATCCACCGATTCACTGCCAAAGGGGAGTAGCCTGCCGATGGATCAGGACGCCTATCGCCGCACCTACCGGGAACTCAATGACCGTTTCTGTGCGTTCGAAAAAAGCGTGCTCAGCAGCAAGTGTCGCTGTACCCGCTCCAGCAAAATCCACCTGGCAGAACGGGAGGGTGTGCATTGTGAGTCGGATCAATTTCAGACCATCTGCATCGAATTTCTTGAAACCCTCCGCCACCACGCCCGCTTCGCACTCAAACTGAACGATGAGGCGGCTGCGCTGCCCCATGGCAAGGCAATGCGGCTGCAGGTCGGCGGTCTGCGCGGGGTGTTTTCTTCGCTCAATCCAGAGCGGGAGATCCCAGATCCCATCGCCGATATCGAGACACTTTTACGCGAGGCGATCGGCAGCTATGGCTCTATCGACAAACTCCCCTTTCAGAACCTGATCCAGCAAGTGTCTGCTTACAAGGGGCGGCCCAGCCTGCGCAGCACACGCTAACAGCACCTGCAGGTCGAATCGAGCCCATTCCGGCTAGTCTGCAAAGCAATCAGCGATCGCTGCGCAGGCAGCTCAGATAGTCACCCAAGGGGGTCAAAACCGGCTCCAGCTTGCGCCGCATCAATGAGCCGATCGCGTCACTCCTGCTGAAGACTGGGCGCAACACGCCGTAGCCCAGTCCGGAGAGCAGCCGCATGGCGCGTAGCTCATTCGCCATTTCAGGCAACACCGCCAGGCAGGCACGCTCCTCTTCGTTGAGCGTTTCCACCTCCAGCTGCAACTCCTCGAGAGTGAGGTCGGGATCACCAGCCGCACGCAATGCACTCAGGTAGTTACGCACCACATCCAGCAGCAGGCTGATAACCTCCTGATTAGCAGGCTTTTTCAGCACCCGTGCCACTCCCATCAGGAAGCCCTGACCAGGCGCATCGAGCAACCGCAGCAACTGTTGCGCGGTGCAGTTTCCCGCCTCAGCCAGTGGTTCCAGTTCGCTTTGACAGGCCGCATAGTCGGCACGGGGCGGGAGTTTCTCCGGCAGGTCATCCGGAGTGCTGGCAAGAAAACCGAGATAGTAGACCGGCTTCTTTTCAGCGCGCTTCCACAATTTTGCACGCATCTCGTCACTGACCAAGCCCGGCTGCAGTGCGAGACGCAGATCCTCCACCATCACTTCCGGTTCGTTCTCGAACGGCAGAAATTCGATCAGAAAATTGGCCAGTTCAGGCCCCATGCTGCCCGCCACCACCGCCGGATTGCTCAGCATGCGGCGCGCATTATCCGGCTGCTGACCCGCCCACCAGGCGAGCCGTGCAAGCTCATCAGTGAGTCCACGCGCGCAGGTGACCGCTACCACCGCCACAGGTTCCCCCAGCAGCAGCAACTGTTCCAGGTTGTCGTCACGGGTTTGACCCATGCGGGTCCAGCGCTGCAGGTAGATCGGGTAGCCGCCCGGGGAACCCAACACATGACCCGACAGGGTCTCTCGTACCTGGCGCAGATACTGCTCATCGCGACAATTGGGGTTGAGGCTGACCTTGGCCTCACCTTTCTCGCTGAGGCCATAGAGGATCATCGACGACTCATCGATACGAATTGCCTTCGGCTTGTTTGCCAGCAGGACGTTCAGACGCAGAGCATCTTCACTCGACAGCGCCATCGCTCAGTCTCTCTAATAGCTTTAGGACCACCGCTGTCAGCGGTTTTTTGCTGAAGGGGGAGTGAAAGGATGGGGAGACTCCATCGACCAGACTAGTCGGCCAGTGGAGTGTAGTTGGCATCCTTGGGGTTGATGAAGATAAACTTGTTCTCACCATCTTCCATGGCAGCATAATCCATGGTGGTTTCATCGAGCAGCGGGACATATTCAGGTTCGATAACGATAGTTATGCCTTCGGATGTGAAGCGGATATCATCCTCTTTGGCCTCGTCAAATCCCATCAGGTAATCGAAAGAGCCATCCTCTTTGCGGCGTGCGGCAAAGCGCAGCGCCATTCCCTCGGTGCCACCCTGTCGTGCTGCTTCGATGATCTGTTCTGCTGCTTGTTTGGTCAACTTAAACATCTGCTTTCCTTCAAGTCCTAGGGTGCTTCCGCCCGACTGCAACTGCGTACATGGCTGAGAAAACGCTCAACCCAGCGGTTGCCCCCGACACTACGCATATGAGCGTAGTTGGCGAGGAGGTTTTTGTAGATATAGCCGTCATGCTCGCCGTCGATCCCGGTACCCCGCTCCACCCGGTAGGCGAACGTGCAGGCTGCCAGATCCAATCCCTGCAGTGCGGAATAGTGGAATTCATGAGCATGGATCGGGGCTGCATCCGTCTTCGCGCCAGGCCAAGGCATGGCACCGGTCTCACGCAGGCGAATATACCCCCTGCCCTGGGGTTTCTCGTGCATCACCGCATCAGCTGGAATAACGGCGGCCATTCTACAAGTTTTGCCCTGCCAGGTCAGTGTTCGACATAACAACATCAACCCGCCACATTCTGCGTAAACTGGTCCACCTGCCTCGATAAACGCCTTGATTTCGGTAAGCAGCGGCTGGTTGGCCTCCAGCTCAACCATCGCGGTTTCTGGAAACCCGCCGCCAAGAAACAGACCATCAACCGCTGGGAGATGGCTGTCATGCAGCGAATCGAAGGGGAGGAGTTCAGCACCCAGCCGCTGCATCGCCTGCATGTCATCAGGATAGTAGAAGCCAAAGGCAGTGTCGGCCGGATAGCCGATACGCAGACCGGCAAAAGGCTGTACCGTCTCAACAGCGTTGGATGGGAGCGCTTGCACTTGCGCTCGCACGGTGCTCTCGAGTAGTTGCTCGATATCGATCTGCCGTTCCAGCACTTCCGCCAGATAGTTGATCTTCGCCTCGGCCTGTGACTGCTCATTGCTCGGCTTGAGACCGAGGTGTCGCTCGTCGATCACCATCTGCGGGTCAGCAGCCACCGCGCCAAGCAGAGGGATATCGGTGTAGTGCTCAACCACCCTGCGCAGTTTAATCTCGTGGCGTGGGCCGCTGACTTGATTCAGAATCACGCCTGCGATCTTTACATCCGGGTCGAACGCCTGATAGCCGAGCAGCAGTGGCGCCACGCCACGGGTGATCCCCTTGGCGTTTATCACCAGAATCACCGGCAGACCCAGCAACTTGGCCATCGCCGCATTGCAATCCTCACCCTGCAAGTCCATGCCGTCGTAGAGGCCTTTGTTGCCCTCTACTAGAGTGACCTGCGGCCCACTGCTGTACTGCTGAAACAGTTCCGTGATCTCGCGGCGATGCTGGGTGTAAAAATCAAGGTTATAACAGGCGTTGCCACTGGCACTGCTCAACCATATCGGGTCGATGTAATCGGGCCCCTTTTTGAAGGTCTGCAGACTCAGCCCACGATTACGCAGAGCCCGTACCAAGCCAATAGAGAGGGTTGTCTTGCCGGATGATTTGTGAGCGGCTGATATGTAAAAAGCTGACATTTTCTAGCTGGCAAAAAAATATCCACCAACAGCCAAATTGCTGGTGGTGGATATTTTCAACCCGCGCCCAGCCATAAGACAAGGCGCAGGATCTTGTGGTTATTGTGGATCTTCCAGGGTCTCGGGAAAGACCTTGAACATCCGGGCACCAACTGCAACCAGGGCCATAGCGATGGCAATACCTGCAACACCGAGGGCCCCCTCTGCAAAGGTTGGCACATAGCTGTTGATCACGCCGTCATAGAAGCTACTTTCGATTACCTCTTTACCCGGAAAAATGGTCATCGGGAAGACCTGGCCTCCGATGACGATCAGATAGACCTGGAAGAAGCCACCGATAAGAACCATCACCGAGGCAGCAGCAACTGCCCAACGGGATGCCACAAAGGCCGGCGAATAGATCAGAACCAGTGGAATAAGAGAGCCGATAACAATCTGTCCCAACCAGAACATCACCGTGTAGACACCGCCATTGAGCAGGATAAAGGCCTCAATGCCGTGATGCTGAGTGATGTAGAGATTAGTGAGATGGTAAGCCAAGGTGAAATAGAGCACCGCACCGATAAACACACCAAGCAGATTCTTCAGCTTGGCGAGGCGAAGATCACCTAGCTGACGATCGCCCCAGGCGTAGGCCGACTGCAGGGTGATAATGAAGAATGCCAGACCATAGCTGAACGACATGATGATGAACATCGGTGCCATAATCGCTGCGTCATAGGCCTCACGGGCCACAAGGAAACCGAAGATCGAGCCAGTACCAGTGGTGAGCATCAGGCGCCAGAAGAAGGCCGCAAAGGCAACCGGGCGGTAGAAGCGATTCACCGTGCGGTCCATCATGACCCAGAGGTAGACACCGACGATGCCGAAAAATCCTGAATAAAGGATGACATTCCAGGCAAAGATCGACTTAAAATTGTAGCTGGTCATCGCCACGATCAGGCGGTCTGGACGCCCCAGATCAAGCATCAGCACCGCCAGTCCACCGGCCAGAAGGCCGATCGCCAGCAGCCCGGAATAGCGTCCCAGCGGCTTGTACATCGGCCCGCCAAACACCGAACCGATCGATGCCACATTGAGCGCGCCGGATGCAGCCACGATCAGAAAGATCGCAAACACATGAGGCAGACCCCAGACCACCTGGTTGGTCATGCCGGTCACCCAGTGACCATGATGCTCCATGTAGTACGCGGCACCCATACCAATCGCGACAATTGCGCCGAGTAGTGCCAAGCCCGCCCAGAAACGTAGCGGCGTACCACAGTAGAGCTCGCGATAATGCATTTTCGTCATTGTTGTTCGGCCCCCTGCCATCAGATATTGGTGTAGCGTACGCCGGTGTTCAACTTGAGGTCGGCGCGAATCTGCTGACTGTTGTGTTCTCTTAGGGCCTCTGAGAGATCGCTTTCGGGATCGTTCAGATCACCAAACAGGATCGCGTTATGACCCTCTTTGGCACAAGCCTCCTGACAGGCAGTGACCAGTTCTCCCCGATCGATACGATGCACACAGAGGGTGCAACCCTCAACGCAACCCTTACCTCTAGGCTGGTTGATCGACTGATTCTCCAGCGTTTCATGCACAAAGGAGCGTGCCTTGTAGGGACAAGCCATCATGCAGTAGCGGCAGCCGATGCAGCGATGTCGATCCACCAGCACAATACCATCAGCGCGTTTGAATGAAGCGCCGGTTGGACAGACGTCCACACAGGGTGGAGTTTCACAGTGCTGGCACATCATCACCAGGCGATTTTCACGACCGGTATGCAGATCGCGCAACTTGACGGTGCGAATCCACTGCGCATCCGTTTCAGGGCGGCCGTGAGAGGTCAGGCCATGCTCCTGGTTACAGGCATCGACACATGCGCTGCAGCCATCAGCACACTTGTTTGCATCGATCAGCATCCCCCAGCGGTGCTTGGAGGAGGCGCCTTCTGTCGCAGTTCCTGCACCGGCGACGCCGTGTAGCAGAACCCCCGGGGCGACAACCACCGCGCCACTTGCAGCCAGGGTAGTCCCCAGCAGCTTGCGGCGGTTCATATCAGGCTGGTCACTTTTCATACTCATGATCAGTCTCTCCGCCACTCAGCGGGCGTTGGAAACATCTTTGGATACCGCCGGATGCCACTGCATCAAGCTCAAAGCATCCAGCTGTTCGTAAGTCATACTGTTCAGATCGACTGCACCCAGCGTTGCGCCACCCTCAGCAGGGGTAGTGCGATGACACTGAAAACAGGCGGGCTGCACTGCCAGATAGCTATGGCATTTCTGACAGAACTGACCCTCGTCGGTGACCGGCAGTGGATTACCACTCTGATCCTTCGAAGCATGGCAATCGATACAGCCTGCAAGGCTGTACTTCGAACCACGGATACCGCCACGTACGGTCTCGACCCGTTCATGCTTGAGATAGTCCATGTGGTTGCGACGCATATCTTCCGTCGGTGCCACACAACTATCCATCGAAGCCGCCTTCGACCCCTCAGTTACAGCGCTTGCACCGACTGCCTGCATCGCGGAGACCGTTAAAACGGCCCCCGCCAGCAGTGCGGTGAATCGCTTGATGCTGTCGATTGAACTACACATCTCAGCTCCTATTCACCAAGACCCATCTGAATGTAGCCGGTCGGGCAAACATCGCTGCAGACATGGCAGCCGATGCACTTACTGTAGTCGGTGTCGACATAACGACCGGTGGTGGACTCGTTCTTCTTGACGCGGAACACCGCATCCTGAGGGCAGAAGACCACACAGTTATCACACTCGAAGCACATTCCACAGCTCATGCAACGCTTGGCTTCAGCCTGCACCTGCTCTTCGTTAAGCGCAATCAGGCGCTCGTGGAAGTGGCCCAACACTTCATCGGAGCTGGGCACATCCTCGGAGCGAATATTCCGCGGAGTCGGCGTGAAGTGACCGAGGAACAACTCATCGGCAGGGATGATCTCCTGCTTGGAACGATCCTCGAAGTTGTGCACGGCGTATTTCGCAGAGTTGGTGCCACGCAGGTCGCCTTTCGTGCTGTCGAAGTGCTCCGGCTCCAGGTGTGCCTCTTTCAGCTTGCTCATCAGGCTGAAGTGATTGACATCAACCTTGGGACGCTTACCAAGCTCTTCGTGCTTCATGTAGGTGTCGATACTCTCGACCGCAACACGCGCCTGACCGATAGCGGTAGTCAGCAGGTGCGGACGGATGATGTCACCAGCAACGAAGTGGCCAGGCTTGCCGGGCACCTGATAGGACTTGTCGGCGTCGATCAGACCACGACCGTTATCGAAATCCTCCAGGCCCTCCAAGTCACCGCCCTGACCGATGGCGGACACGATCAGATCGGCCTCGATGACACGCTCGGTACCCTCAACCGGGATCGGACGCATGCCATCCATGGTGCAGGCACAGATTTTCAGGGCGGTGGCACGGCCATCCTCACCCTTAATTACCTCCAGTGGCATCATGCCGTCGAGGATGGTGACACCCTCGGTAGTGGCATCGCTCACTTCGTGCTCTGCGGCCATCATCTGCTCCTTGGGGAACAGAGAGGTCAGGGTGACTTCGGAGCCCTGTGCAGCGGCAGCGTTGGCGGCATCGTGTACCACGAAGCCATCGCGCACCACCAGCTCCGGACGATCGGTGGGGTTGATGTGCTTTATGTGCCCCAGGCGACGTGCCACGGAGACCACGTCGATGGAAGTATCACCACCACCGATGCAGACCACCTTGTCGGCAGTGACCTTCATGCGACCTTCGTTGAAGGCCTTGAGGAAAGCAACACCGGAGACGCAGTTAGGGGTGTCGTCCCAACCGGGGATCGGCAGACCGCGACCGCTCTGGCAGCCCAGTGCCCATAGGATCGCATCGTAATCTTTTTCTAGGTCGGCAACTGCCACATCGCGACCGACGCGGGTCTTGTTGCGCACCTCGACACCCATATCGACGATACGCTGGATCTCAGCGTCGAGCCGCTCACGCGGGATACGATAGCCGGGGATGCCGTAGCGCATCATACCGCCCAGGCCCTCGTTCTCCTCGAACAGGGTGACGCCATGCCCCTTGCTGCGCAGCTGGAAGGCAGCGGCTAGACCAGCGGGCCCACCACCGATAACAGCGACCTTCTTGCCGGTGTCGGCGCCAGCTTCAAACTTGAAACCCGCCTCAATAGCGCTGTCACCGATATACTGCTCAACCGAGTTGATACCAACAAAATCTTCCACTTCGTTGCGGTTGCAACCATCTTGGCAAGGCGCCGGACAAACGCGACCCATCATCGACGGGAAGGGGTTGGACGAGGTCGCACGTCTGAAGGCGTACTCTTTCCACTCCATACCCTCTTCAGGCTTCTCTTCTTCACGCACGATAGCCAACCAGCTACGAATGTCGTGACCAGAGGGGCAACTGCCCTGGCAGGGCGGGGTACGCTGAATATAGGTAGGACACTTGTAGGAGGTATCCTCCATGAAGATCTTATCTGTCCAATCGTCGTAGGCGGCATCGCCATCTTCAAAACGGCGCCAGGTGATGTCTTTGTTCATCTCTTCGCTAGGAGTTGCCATGGTTGAGTCTCCTTTACCTATATAATTTTGTGAGTGCCGGCTTGCTTATGCTTCGACCGACAGAATTATTCGCTAGTCGCTAAATCTCAATCGTCATCTTCGCCGTAACCGGGAGCCTCTTCCGGCGGAGTCTTACGGTTGAGGACGATCGCATTGCTCACCAGTTGGTGAACACTGACGATCTGGTACATGTCCATACCGTAGTAGGGCAGCACCTTGGTAAACTGGCTCTTGCAGATCGCGCAGATCGCCGCCATGTGGGTCACACCCTTCTCGTCCATGACGTTGCGCAGTGCATTCATGCGCGGCAGCGCACCCTTGACGCGAATCTCCATCAGATCATCGGTCAGCAGACCACCACCACCACCGCAGCAGTAGGTACGCTCATGGATGGTGTCCCACTCCATGTCGTAGTAGTTGTTGCAGACCGCCTTGATGACATTACGCGGAATCTCAAACTGGCCGCCAGGTTTGTCGCCCATGCGTGAGGCGCGGGCCACGTTGCAGGAGTCGTGAAAGGTGAGCGTCATATCGTCATTTTCCGACTTGTTGAGCTCGAGTGTTCCTTTCTGAATCTCATCCCAGGTAAATTCGCAGATATGCTGCGGCACCGGATAGTCGGGATCTAAGAAATCGAACGGTCCTGCCAGGGTATTGAGAAAGCTGTAGGCAACGCGCCAAGCGTGGCCGCACTCACCAAACACAATGCGCTTAACACCTAGTTCCAGAGCCGCTTCGCGAACCCGCAGCGAGATGCGGCGCATGTTTTCATAGGAGCCGATGAACATGCCAAAGTTGGCTGCCTCGGACGCCGTGGTGCTGAGAGTCCAGCTGACGCCAGCCTCATGAAAGACCTTGCCGTAACCGATCAGGCCATCCACATGGGGCTCGGCAAAAAAGTCGGCAGAGGGGGTCACCAGTAGGATATCGACGCCCTTCTTGTCGAGCGGATATTTGACCGCCACCTCGGTATCGTCGTAGACATCCTCTTCGAGGCCTTCGAGAGTATCAGCCAGCGCGGGGCCAGGGAGGCCCAGATTGTTACCAACAGTAAAAACCTTGGCGATGATCTCGTTGCAGTATTTCTGACCAACACCGATCTGCGCCATGATCTCGCGCGCCGCCATAGAGATCTCGGCGGTATCGATACCGTAGGGGCAGAACACTGAGCAGCGACGACACTGGGAGCACTGATGGAAGTAGCTGTACCACTCGTCCAACACCTCATCGGTCAGATCGACCGCGCCCACCAGTTTCGGAAAGTATTTGCCAGCGAAGGTGAAGTAGCGGCGATAGACGCGACGCAGGAGATCCTGACGCCCCACCGGCATATTTTTCGGATCTCTGGTGCTCAGGAAATAGTGGCACTTGTCGGTGCAGGATCCGCACTTCACACAGGCATCCATATAGACCTGAAAGCTGCGATAGCGACTCAGCAGATCGCCCATCTTTTCGATGGCCACCTCCTGCCAGTTTTCCACCTTCTCGCCGGGAAAGCCCAGTGGCTCCTGGTGCGCCGGCGCTGCAACGAAGGGGCTGAGGTGCGCCATCACCCCCTCTTCGATCTTCGGAACCTCGGTGTATTCACTCAGTTCCGGCGTTTCAAATTTTGCCTTAGCCATGTGTAGCCCTCGTTCGGCCAGGTAAATTTCTTAGGATTCTTCGAGCTTCTTCGCCCAAGGCGCCAGGTGGCGTTTCTCGCGCGGATTATCGACCTGGTTGCGTGAAGGACTGAAAAACACGCCAGGTATATGCAGCAGTTTGCTGAACGGCAGCAGCAGCATCAGTACAGCCACCAACAGCAGATGTACCAGCAGCGCAAAATCCATTGGCAGCGCGCCTCCGCTGAAGGTGAACAGGCCATCAAAGAACTGCTTCACCATCACCACGTCGGTGTGCACAACAAAGGTCATCATCAGACCGCTCAGGCCAATCACCATCAGCATCAGCAACCACAGATAGTCAGAGGGAGCCGAAATGTAGCGGACCCGATCAACGAAGATACGACGCACCAGCAGGCCGACCAAACCGGCCACCATCGCAAATGCCGCATACTTTCCGATCGGCTGCAGCAGCTGGATTGGCAGCGGCACGGGGTCCATAAAATAACGCAGGTGGCGGGCGAGTACCGCGAACAGCCCCATGTGGAACATCCAGGAGAAGATCCAGGTCCACTTGGTGCTCTTGAAGAGGCTCTCGAAAAAGACCACTTCGCGGAACATACGCAGTACCACACCGGTCTGTGTCACAGGCGCCGGCGTGGTGGGAATCTTTAAAGGTGCGGGGGTCTTGGCATATTGGACGATCTTGCGGACCAATCCAATCAGCATCACCAGAGTCGCTACGATAAACAGCAACGCGTAGACAGTTGACATGTTCCTGCGTTCCTCAGAGTTCTTGTTCAGGCCTGGAGAGGGGCGAACCCTCTCCAGGTGCTCGGCACGACTTAGATGCAGCCGGTCGGCTTCGGCAGGCCGGCGAAACGGCAAGCCTGCTTACCAGGGCCGTAAGGGAACAGAGCGTACAGGTACTTGCTGTTGCCCTTCTCCTTGCCCAGTTTCTTACCAACCGCCTTGGTCAGAACGCGCACGGCGGGAGCGATCTGGTACTCTTCGTAGTACTCACGCAGGAAGTTGATGATATCCCAGTGCTCGTCGGTCAGCTCCAGGTCGTCTTCCTTGGCCATAACCTCAGCGACCGCAGGCTCCCACTCGCTCAGGTTAACCAGGTAGCCTTCCTCATCAGTCTCAAAAGTCTTGCCATTAGCTTCGATAGCCATCGTGATTTCTCCTAACTCTCGTTTAAATTGAATTCAGTTGATCAGACCCAGGCCTGCACCCGGCTGCTCTCAGCAGCGAGGGCGACAAAACCGGCGTAATCGACAACCTGAACACCTTCGATCAGTTTGTCTTCTGCAATACCCCGGGTCTTCAGATCAGGACCAAGTACATAGAACTTGATCCCACTTGCCGCCTGGACCTTATCCGCATACTCGGTGCCTTGCATCGCCCCATAGACGCCATCCTCATACAGCAGAACGGCGCTGCCCTCTTTGGCATAGCCGAGACAGCTCGTCATGGAGCTCTTCTCGAAGGGCGACTTATTCACTGTGTGCAAAGTGCTCATACTCTTGCTCCCCTTAGAAACTGAAAACGACGTCCTGCTCATCCATGATGTCAGCCAGCTCAGCACGGCTCACGACACGAATGGAGTCCTTCTCAGCCCAGTCGTCGTCCTCGTCCTCATAAGTCAGAGGCATCAGATCATCCAGGGTCAGGCCACGCGCTTCGAGAGACTCTTTCTCGACATAGAGCTTGGTGACGTCGTAGTCACCCAGGGCCTGGTAGGTCGGGGAGAAGTTCTTCATATCACTCTCGCTCGTATCCTGCCCCTTGACCAGCTGGTAAACACCGTCGTCAAGGAAGGCCAGACTGACGTCCTGGTCGAAGGCGGCACCGATCAGTACTACCTCCAGCGATTCCCAAGCATAGATGGTTCCGTAAGGAGCCCGGCGGTTGAGATACATGAATTTTTTAATATCAGCCATCTTTCAACCCCTGCGCTTAGTCACCGAAAACCATAAGACGATCGGACTGGACACCCGCCTCGACCAGCTGACCGAGACCGGAGATCCGGAAGCCGTCAGCGATGTTCTGCGCACTCTTACCGTTACGCTGCATCTCGCCCTCGTCGACGATACCGCGACGTTGGGCAGCAGCCACGCAGACCACCAGGTCCAGACCGTGTTTCTCTGCCAACTCGCTCCAGCGGGCGACGATGTTGCGGTCGTCCTGGGGCGGAGTGGTCAGATTGGTGCCGTTATTCACACCATCGTGATAGAAGAAGACACGCATGATTTCGTGTCCTGCTTCCAACGCAGCCTTGGTGAATTGATAGGCCGAATCAGTCGCTTGATGCTGATAAGGACCTTCGTTTACCTGAATCGCAAATTTCATCAGTTTAACCTTCCTGTTGAAGTACTCTGTCAGTGTCCGTTAGAAACGGATGTGAGCAGAGGCGTTCAGGTTGGCACGACCGCCACGCCAGTTATCGATGTGATACTTGGTGAACGGCAGACCGGTCTTCTCAAAGAAGCGAGACCAGCCGATACGCTCAGCCCACTCACCGATGCGTTCCCAATCCTTGGCATCTTCCTTATAGGCATTGAGGATCTGCTTGACGACCGCAGAGACCTCGGGCCAACGCGGCGGATTGTTGGGGATGCCTGCCGCAACCAGCTTGTGGAAGGTCGGCTTGGAGCGGGCGTTGGAGTTCTTGCCACCCACCCAGATCGCGAACTTGGAGTGCTCAGGATCGTTGATCTGCATCGGCGGACAAGGCGGAAAGCAGGCACCGCAGCAGATGCACTTCTTCTCGTCGATCTCCAGGGAGGGCTTACCGTTGACCATCGCAGGACGGATAGCGGCCACCGGACAGCGGGCCACCACGGTGGGACGCTCGCAGACGTTGGCCACTTGGTCGTGGTCGATCCGCGGTGGCTTGGTGTGCTGAATGTTGATCGCGATATCACCCTGACCACCGCAGTTGATCTGGCAGCAGGATGTGGTCATGCGAACCCGGTTCGGCATCTCTTCCTTGGTGTATTCCTCAATCAGCTCGTCCATCAGGGCCTTCACGGCGCCGGACGCATCAGTACCGGGGATGTCACAGTGCAACCAGCCCTGGGTGTGAGAGATCATGGAGACCGAGTTGCCGGTACCACCGATCGGGAAGCCATGCTCGGTCAGCTTGTCAATCAGGGGCTGAACCTTGGACTCCTCACTCACCATGAACTCGATGTTGGAGCGAATGGTGAAGCGCACATAGCCTTCAGCAAATTCATCGGCGATATCCATCAGCAGACGGATGGTAAAGAGATCCATCTGACGCTGGGTACCGGCGCGAACGGTCCAGATTTCGTCACCGCTCTTGGCAACGTGATGCAGCACACCGGGACGCGGGCGATCATGCCAGCTCCAGGCGCCATAGTTCTTCTTGAGGACGGGGTGCAAGTAGGGCTCCATCTCGGGAACGCCACTCTCAATCGGCATACGAGGTTCCGACATGCTTACCTCCTAATAATTAGGGTATTTGATTCGCTTTGCGGGGCCTCCGGTGCGAACACCAGAGCCCCGCATGAAACTGCCTTTATCTGGCAATCAACAGATTGTTAAGCCTGGCGCTCAGCCCACTTGGCGGCTTCTTCGTCCCACCCATCCGTACGGATGTAGGGGTTCATGCGCGGACGCTCGATCATGTTGGGATCGACTTCCAGGCCGATGCCTTCGAGGAAGTTAACCAGACCGATACGTTCGATCATCTCACCGGTACGCTCATGCTCCAGGGCGTTCTCAGCGAAAAAGTCCAGGATCTCGGTAGCCAGCTCTTCCAGCCACTCGTAATCCTCGTCGGTATCCAGCTTGTGGAAAGGCACGATCACGGTGCCCATCAGGTCGCCGATCTTCAGGGTACGCTTACCACCGCAGAGTACGGTAATACCTTTGTCGTCACCAGGAGACAGCGCCTTGGTCATGACGTTGATGCAGTGCATGCAGCGCACACAGCTCTTGTTGTCGACGGCCAGGGTATCGTCGTCATTCAGCGACAGCGCCTGGGTCGGGCAGCGGGTGATGACGTTGTCGATCATCTTCTTGCGGCCCATATCGGCGACGTACTTCTTGACCTCTTCCTGATCGACCTTCATGTCGTCGCGCCAGGTACCGATGATGGCCACGTCTGCACGCTGAATGGCGTTCATGCAGTCATTCGGGCAGCCAGAGACCTTGTATTTCATCTTGTAGGGGAGTGCCGGACGATGCATATCGTCGAGGGCGTTGTTCACCAGCATGCGCATGGTGCGACCCTCGTCCACGCAGGACTGCTCACAGCGCGCTGCACCAACGCAGGACATGCCGGTCCGCACAGCGGGACCCGCTCCACCCATGTCGAAACCCATCTCGTTCAGCTCATCGAAGGCAGGCTGCACGTTATCGGTGGAGCACCCCTGGAACATAATGTCACCAGACTGACCGTGGAATGCAATCAGACCAGAACCGTACTTCTCCCAGATGTCGCAGAACTTGCGAATGGTCTTGGTATCGTAGTGCATGCCAGGAGGCGGCATGATACGCAGGGTGTGGAATTCTGCGGCGGCAGGAAACTTGGGGGTGCCGTCCTCATTCTTCAGCTCGGTGAAACGTGGAATCACGCCGCCGCCATAACCGATAACGCCAACGGTACCGCCCTTCCAGTAACCTTTTTTGGTCTCGTAGGACTCTTCCAGCTGACCCAGCAGGTCAACCATGATGTCATTTTCCTTCGCGAGACGCTTGAGGCCGGTTACAAACGAGGGCCAAGGGCCACTCTCCAGCTGATCAAGCATGGGGGTATCATGCATCTGTTTTGCCATCACTCTTTCTCCCAATGGTCGTTTACGTGGGGACTCTGGCCAGTTCGTATTCGTTGCTATCAGCCCGGCCGTCCACCGAGCGTAGAATACAGCCGTGCACCCTGCAATCCGAAGCCGTTGCAGGCTACAAGCCTGCCTCTACAGGGCGCAAAGTTTAGGGTTTACTTATGATCGGAAATATCCTTCCGATGGGAGGGTAAGCATAGACGACGTCTATCCCCTTTGGGATAAGAAACTCCCCAACCGAGCACCTTTCAATCCATGAATTTCATGATAACCCATTAATAAACAATGAGATAATGGATTCTCCCAAAAAGATCGCATAACCACTACCCCCCCTCTTAATAAGCCGGCAATATATGGGTATTAATCTTCGGATCACAAAACAGCTGTTGTCGATTGCAGTCAGCCAATAACCGAGTAAAATTGTGCGGTTTTAAAGTCCCTCTGGAGCGGTAGAATCGCCCCACGAAAGGGGCCAGACAGAATCACAGGGTCACACAAATGCTCTACCTTAGCGAACTGATGATGCAAAACCCGGACTTAGAGACCTTCGAAGAGTTGGTCCAGGCAATAAAGGTACGATCAAAGCGCGAGATGTTCTTCCGCATCGACGTCAAACCCCCCTTCGCCGACACCCCCGACAATTGGGAAGACCGCCTCGAGGCGGCCTTTACCTAATGCAGCAGCAAATAAGAGGTTAGCGCGTGAAATACCTTGAATCAGAGACCTTTCTCGGCGACAACGAGTGTTCCGAGGACGCCATTCCATCCAGCAAGTTGCTGCAGATCCGCCTCGACGAGAAGGATGAGCAACTTGCTGCCCTGCCCGCCGACGCATCATTGGAATCACGCCTCACCCTAATCCTGGAGCGCGGTTATCTCCAGCTCGATCTGGACCAGAACGAGGCGGCCTGGAAGGCGGTGCAGGAGATGCTCCCACAGGCGATCGACAACGAGCTCTGGCTGCAGGCGGTGGAGGCCTGCGACATCCTCTACCAGGCAGAGCAAGCCGACTCACTCAAGGCGCTGGCACAAGGCATCTGGCTCTCGGTAACCTTCCCTATCCTCCCGGAGCTCAGCGTCGCCATGCTGCAGCACCTGATCGATGAGACCCCAGACAACTCGGACGGCGCTGCGGTAGCCGCCGCCACTGCCGCCTACATCGTCGACCTGCGCGCCGAAGGCGCCGAGCGCAAAGAGCTGAAATTCTTTACCAGCCAGCTGCTCGGAGAGGTAGCACGCCGTCACAGCCAGGTCGAAGAACAAGAGATCTTCGACTTCTGGGTGGAGCGCATGGAGCTGGATGATCCAGGAAAATTCCTGCCGCGCCTGGCCAAGGTGCTCGATCTAGTCACCGAGAGCGACTGGTGGTTCGACCGCGACGCACTGCGCGCCAAGATCCCCCACTGAGAGAGGTTTGCAGATGTACTGGCAAGAAGAGAGCGACAACGATCAGTTTGTGGTGCCCGATAACGTACTCGACCTGTCCTTCCGCATCGAATGCAAGGCGCTGCCGGTGGATCACGCCTGGGCCCTCTCTAAAGAGATCCAGCGGATACTGCCTTGGTTCGCCGAGGAGAGACTGTGCGGCCTACACCTGATCTATGGCGCCGATTCTGGCAACGGCTGGGAGCGTCCCCAGGGATCCGACGACACCCTTTACCTGTCGCGCCGCACCCGGCTGCAGCTGCGACTGCCGCAGGCGCGCATCGATGACGCCCAGGCGCTCAACGGCAAAACCCTGCATATCCAAGGCATGCCGCTCACCATAGGCAGCGCCAAGGCGCACCCGCTGGGGATTACCACCACTCTCTACAGCCGCTATGTCGCAACCGATGCCAGCAACGATGAAGATCAATTCCTGGAACAATCGCTCGCCGATCTGCACCGTCTCAGGCTGCGCTTCAAAAAGATCCTGGCCGGCAAAGAGGCCAGATTTCAGGGCCCGGATGGCCCACAGTCAAGCCGCAGCCTGATGGTCGCCGGCCTCTCCTACGAGGATGCGGTCACCCTGCAGCAGCACGGCGTCGGCCCCCTGCGCCACCGAGGATTCGGCTTGTTCGTCCCCCATAAGACTGTATAAGATACCGCCCCACGACTTTTAGCTACGCGGGCGGGCACCCCCACCCACCCGAGTTACCATCGAGAAGGAGAAACCAATGTCATATGAAGTGAATGGCACAACCATTGAGGCCACCGAAAACGGCTACCTGGTCGATCAGAGCGAGTGGAACGAAGATGTCGCCAAGGTTATCGCCGAAGCGGAAGGCGTTACCCTCTCCGAAAAAAGCTGGGACATCATCAACTACCTGCGCGACGAATACCTCAACAATGGTGGCAACCAGCCCAACGAGCGCAATATGGTAAAACACTTCAAGGGAGTCTGGACCGACCTCCCCAAGGTAGATGCCAAAGCCCTCTATATCCATTTCCCGAAAGGCCCCGCTAAGCAGGCCAGCAAGGTCGCAGGACTGCCCGAGACCAAGCGCAAGGGCGGCTACTAAGCCTCCAGCATACCGCGCCGAAAAAGGGGCTTCGCAGCCCCTTTTTTTGTGCCTAAGACAAACTCAGCCTCATCAAACACCTCACTGATCTTCAGCAGTCACACTACGTTTAACAGCCCCGGCATCTGCAACAATACGCTCAACCCTCCACCTGCAGCAGCAGACTCTCCAGTCGCTCTTCCCGGAGCGGAAACTCGACAACACCAAATATCGAATAACGTTTCATCACCTGCTCCAGCTTCGGCCGGTACTGCGGCTCGATCAGGACGATCACCTTGGCATCTGCACAATAGCGCTGCAGGCTGGCGAGCAACGACTCCAGGTTGCTCATACGGTCGCGGAACTGCGGATCAGAATAGAACTCAGCCACCACTACCGCCGGCCGATGCCGTTTCAACCAGGCCTGCGCCTTGCGCACCGAGTTAACCATCTCCACCGCATAACCGTGACGCTGATAGAGTGGCACGAAGTTGGGGTATCCCCCCAGTTCTACCAACACCAGCAATTCCCGCTTATTCATACGCTTGATTTTCTCCACGTCTGATCGGAGTATGCGCGCAACTCCCGGTCTACAAAGTTAAAGGGCGAATCATGTTACTGAATCTGATCATTGGCGACTATTCGATGAACCTTGAGATCCCCGAGGGATATCAAGAGAAGATGGCAGACGCCTTCGACAAGATGGACAAGGATATGGACAACGGCCGGCGCCTGGGACAGACCTGGCTAAAGCAGCCCGATCAACAGCAGCGTTGCCAGATCGCCGCCGACAAACTGCTGGCCGCCATCGAGACCCATAACGAAAACCTGGCGCTGCTGATGGGCGGCTACATCACCAGCCGCATGCCGGAGATCCGCCAGATCCGTATCGACAACAACGGCGAACCGCAGGAAACCAGCTTCAGCTGATCGACCATGGAACTCCCCCTCGCGATTGCCGCCATCACCGCCCTCGCCGGCTTGGTGCAGGGGCTGTCCGGGTTTGGTTCCGCGCTGGTGGCGGTGCCGCTGATGAGCCTGCTGCTACCGATGGAGCAGGTGGTACCACTGATGGTGCTGCTGGGCATCGGCATGTCGAGCCTGAATCTGCTCCACCTGCGCCGCAGCCTGAGCCTGAAGCCGGTGCTGCCGCTGATCGGCGGCTATCTGCTCGGCACCCCGCTCGGCCTCTACTTTCTGATCGACGCACCCGAGGTCTGGGTGAAACTCACCCTGGGGCTCTTCCTCAGCGGCTATGCAGCCCTCTCGTTGGCTGGACGAACGCTGCAACCTGCCTGGCTCAGGTACCATCCGATCGGCATCGGCACCGGTTCCGGCGCGCTGGGGGCCGCCTTCAGCACCAACGGGCCACCGGTGATCTTGCATGTAGCGGCCCAGCAGTGGTCCGCCGACCAGCAGAAGGCCGCACTGAGTCTCTTCTTTGTCGCTGCAGGTCTGATCACCGCCAGCGCCCACGGCATCAGCGGGCTGCTCAACCTTAAAGTCGCCGAACAGGCGCTGATGGCGCTGCCGATGCTGATCACCGGCACCTGGCTCGGCATCACGCTCTATCGCCGCCTCGACGATCACAACTACCGCCGGCTGACCTTTCTGCTGGTGCTAGCGATGGGGCTGCTGATGAGCGCAGGCGCTATCGAGATGCTCTATCAGAGGTGATTTGACCCGATCAGCTGTTGGATCGCACTGGCCGCCTCGCTTCCCTGTTGCTGGTAAAGCTGCAGTGACTCCATCGCGATCCGCTCCCAGTGTGCCTGCCCCATGCGGGCGACCACCGCCAGCGGCTCCGTGCCCCCCGCACTGCGCCACTCCTCATAGGCCTTGAGCGCACCAGGAAAAAGCTCCCGACGCATCCCGCCGAGGTTGCCGAACCAGAAGTGGATCGAGGCCGCCTGCCCCTGCGCGATCAGACCCGGCAGGCTGCTGCTGCAGTCGGACCAGTGGTCCCGCACCGCACGCAGCATCAGTTCCGCCGGGGTGAAACTGAGTGCCATCAGCATCTCACCCCATGACTCGCCCAGCGCCTCGCCGACCCGGCACTCCCCCTGCTCATGCAACAGCACCATCTCGATCTCGCATTCCACCATTGCATCCAGTGAGGACTCCAGTTCCTGCTCGAAATCGTAGCAGGCGAAGGCGCGGCCGAGGGCATTGTCGGGTCGGTGCCAGCGCCAGCTCTCCAGCTTCTCCCACAATAGCCTGCGCAACGACTCACGACGCAGAAAGATCTGCCGCCCCAGGCTCATCGCCGCCGGTGCGCTCAGATCCCGCGCCAACTCACGTCCGGAGACTAGTAACGACATCCCCTGCGGCTGTTCGTACCGCTCCAGCTGGGCGAGAAAGAAGTGCGGTTTGTTCTTGATGCCGTAGCCGGCACTGTAGACCAACCCCTCGGCATGCAACTGCTGGTTGATCGACTCCACCTCGAAGGGGGCATACTCACCACCGTTAATCGGCAACGACCGATACTCCGCCTCAGCCAGTGTCTCCCAGAGGGACTCCCGTTCGGCGAGCCACTCCCCCACCTCCTCCTTCGGCAACTGCTCGGCATAACCCAGCCCCTTCTCCCAGCGAAAATACTCACGCATCTTCATCAGGTAGGTGCAGAGTCCGTAGTCGCCGCCGTGGCGCGCGTCGGAGATATGGCAGTTGTACTGTACCGCCTGGCTGAGCTGTTGCAGAGACATAACCAGAGAATCCTCGGTAAGATCAACCCACCTTATTCACGCTGGCGCCAGATCCCACGATCCAGCACAAATAAGGCGGATTCAAACCATTGAAATCGACCCTTATCCCAGTAGAATACTTGGGTATTTGAAGCAACCTAACATGCTGTCCCGACCTCAGCCAAGCTGAATTTCCCGCTGATTTCCAGCGGAATCGCATCGCATGCGGGCCGACAGCATCTTGCCAAGCAGTAACCGGAGATCCCTTTTGGCCATCAGAATCAAAAGCCAATGGCACGACGAAGACGCCACCCGCTCCCCCGGAGAGATCGGCGCCGCCACCGCTTTCATCGCCTGGCGCATCGCCCTCGACAAGGCGATCACCCTGCACGGCGAACACTTCATCTATGACTCGGATCTGCAGCGCCTTGGCGTGATCGCTGAATATCTGGCCTTCGAGGTGCAGGTCGTGGATCGCATCATCCATCCACAATTCGATGCGGAGGGACGCCGCGAGCTGATCACCGCACTGGTGATGAAACTCGCCGACCACTACCAGGACAACGCCCGTGACCTGCTCGGCGAGGGCGATCACGCCAACCGCTTTATCAGCCTGTTCAACCAGCGCTCCGGTGAGTATGCCGAGTTCAGTTTCAGCGATACAGGCCCCTCCTATCCCTTCTTCCGTCACCTCGGTTTCGAGATCCAGCAGCTCATGGGTGACGAGCAGAAGAACCGCTGGGTGATCGATCAGGTGATGGACAAGGATGGCCCGGAAGTCTACAAGCAGCTCTCCCGGGCGACCCGCAACCTGCTCGACTGAGTTCCCAGCCATCACAACTTCTCCCGCAACGCTTCCCCTTTGAAGGACCCTCTATGCGCCCAGCCCAGCTGTCAACTATCCTCAAGCAGGAGTTCAAAAGCACCCGCCACGGCCACCACACCCCTGTGATGTTGTGGGGCCCGCCCGGGGTAGGCAAATCCGATATGGTGCGCCAAGTGGCGCAAGAGCACGGCGCGCCGGTGATCGACATCCGTCTGTCGCAGATGGAGCCCAGCGACCTGCGCGGCATCCCGTTCCGCATCGACGGTCATGTCAACTGGGCGATCCCATCGATCCTGCCCGATGCTGAGCGCCACGGCGACGCGGGCATCCTGTTTCTCGACGAGATCACCTCCGCACCACCCACCGTCTCTGCCGCCGCCTACCAGCTTATCCTCGACCGTCGACTGGGCGAATACCAGGTGCCGGAGGGCTGGGCGATCTTCGCCGCCGGCAACCGCCAGGGCGACCGCGGCATCACCTACAGCATGCCGGCGCCACTCGCCAACCGCTTCTCCCACTTCGAGGTGGAGACCCACCTCGACGACTGGGTGCTGTGGGCCTACCGCCACAACATCGATGAACGGGTGATCGGCTTCCTACGCTTCCGTCCGGAGCTGCTGTTCGACTTCGACCCGACCCACAATCCGGTCGCCTTTCCCTCTCCGCGCTCCTGGGAGTTCGCCCACCGCGGTCTGCAGAAATTTTCCAGCCATCCGGACCTGCTGCAGGGCACCCTGCAGGCCTGTGTCGGGCCGGCCGCCGGTATCGAGCTGACCGCCTTCGTCAACAGCCTCGACAAGATGCCCGATTTGGATGCGATCCTCGCTGGCGAAGAGGTGGCGGTGCCGGAGGAGATCGACCTGCAGTACGCGGTCGCCGCCGCCCTGGTGGGGCGTGCGATCCGCGCCCAAGAAAGCGGCGCAGAGATCGAAGTGATGGGGCGCATCCTCGACTATGCGCAGCGCTTTCCACAGCGTGAGATGGGAGTAATGCTGGTATCCGACATGCACCGCGCGATCGGCGAGACGTTGTTCAGCGTGCCCCAGTTCGGCGACTGGGCACAGGCGATCTCCGATGTGATGCTTTACGAATAAATTTTAACCAGCAAATATGGATATCGAAAAGATCGAGACCAAGCTGGCCGCGGCCCGCACCAAGCTAATCCTCGATAAGCCGTTCCTCGGTGCGCTGGTGATGCGCCTGCCGTTACAGGCGGCCGATCCCGACTGGTGCCCAGCCACCGCTACCGACGCGCGCAAGTTCTACTACAATCCGGAGTTCATCGACTGTCTGAGCCTGGATGAGACTCAGTTCATGCTCGCCCACGAGGCGCTGCACTGTGCGCTGTCGCACTTCGCGCGTCGCCAGCACCGCACCAAGCTGCACTGGGACATGGCCTGTGACTACGCCATCAACCCGCTGCTGATCGACGACGGCCTCAAGCCACCGCCTGGTTCGCTCTATCTAACCCAGTTCAAGGGCATGACGGCAGAGGAGATCTACCCCTGCCTCGACGAGAAGGATGACGAGCAGCCGCTCGACAACCATGTCTACGACCAGGACAACACCAAGAACCGTAGCAGTGGCAAAAACGAGAAAGATCTGCAGCAGGACAAGACGGAGCAGACAGACTCGCAGACCCCAGACCAGCAGCCTAGCGATGGCGGTGCCGAACAGCCCGAGCCACTCACTCCGGATGAGGCGGAGACCCTCAACATCCAGTGGCAGCAGCGCCTCGCCGGTGCCGCCCAGCAAGCGATGCAGGCGGGCAAGATGGGGGGCGAGATGGCACGCATGGTGGATCACCTGCTGCAACCGCAGCTGCCCTGGCGGATGCTGCTGGCGCGTTATATGACCGCCATGGCGCGGGATGACTTCAGCTACATGCGGCCCTCCCGCCGCGAAGGGGCGTTCATTCTGCCGAGCCTACGCAGCAACCAGGTGGAACTGGTGGTGGCGCTCGACACCTCCGGCTCCATCAGCAACGCCGAGATCACCGAGTTTCTCGCCGAAGTCAACGCCCTCAAAGGCCAGATGCGCGCCTGCATCACCCTGCTCGCCTGCGATTCACAGCTCGCCAAAGATGCCCCCTGGCGCTACGAGAGCTGGGACGAGTTCACCCTGCCGGAACAGATCCAGGGCGGTGGCGGCACCGATTTCCGCCCGGTGTTCAAGTGGATCAGCGAGCAGCCCCAGCGCCCCGATCTGCTGGTCTACTTCACCGATGCAGAGGGCGCCTTCCCCAAGCAGGAGCCGGGCTATCCGGTGATCTGGCTGGTCAAGGGCAAGACTAAGACCCCCTGGGGTGAGCGCATTCAGCTCAACTAACGTCCTGGCACATCACGGGATTTGTCCCTCTCCCTGCCATCTGTTACTTTTGCGCGGCAGTTTTACCATTCCGCCAGTCATCTCCCCTTCGCTTCCAGATTCGCCAGCCCGCGCTATCCCGACTCTGCCAGCTTCAAGCCGATGCAGCGGTACAACACCATTTGGAGACAACCATGAGCCAGGCACAGAACGGCGACAGCGTAAAGATTCACTACACCGGCACCCTCGATGACGGCACCCAGTTCGACAGTTCCGAAGGCCAGGAGCCACTCGAGTTTCAGATCGGCAGCGGCATGGTGATCCCCGGCTTCGATAGCGCCGTCAGCGGCATGAGCATCGGCGAAAAAAAGAGCGTGCGGATCCCGGCTGAGGAAGCCTACGGTGAGCGTGACGATGAGCTGGTTCACAATGTACCACGCGACGCCCTGCCCGATGATATGGAGGTAGAGGTCGGCATGCCACTGCAGGCACAGAGCCCGGATGGCCAGGTGGTGCAGATGACGGTGGTGGAGATGGATGATAGCTCGATCCGTGTTGATGCCAACCACCCGCTGGCGGGCCAGGCTCTCACCTTCGCCATCGAACTGGTATCGATCAACTAACAGCCCTTAAGCTGGCACCCTGACCAGCCGTCAGGGGTTTTGCCAGGCCAGATTTCAAGATCAGGCGGAACTCCCGCCGCCGGATAGACTCCATAAGGTTCATGAAACGATTCACCAGCCCATCCATTCCGCTGCTGCTGGCGCTCATCACGGCCCTGTTCGCTGCCGTCGTCTCGCTCAGCTTCGCCGCCGATGGCGATCTCGCGCCAGCGCCGGGGGGGATCCTGCTGCCGGAACTGGGCTCACCCTCGGATCAATATCTGACTCCGGCCGATGAGACGCGTCTGGGCCGGGAGTTCATAAAAAACGTTCGGGAAACCCAGGACGTAGTGGATGAGCCGCTGATCGACGAATATATCCAGTCGATGGGGCGACAGCTGGTCGAACAGAGTGATGCAGCGGGCGGCCAGTTCCACTTCTTTGTTATCCGCTCACCGGTCATCAACGCCTTTGCCGGTCCGGGAGGCTACATCGGCATCTACAGCGGGCTGATCCTGGCCAGCCAGAGCGAGAGCGAGCTCGCCTCGGTGGTCGCCCATGAGATCGCTCACGTCACCCAGAAACATCTGCTACGCGCTTTCGATGCAGCCAACCGGATGAGCGGTAAGACCGCCGCACTGCTGCTCGCTGCGGTGCTGATCGGAGCCAGTGCATCAGGCGAGGCGGGTATGGCTATCGCCGCCGGAGCACAGGCGAACGCCCTGCAGCAGCAAATCAACTTCACTCGCAGCAACGAGCAGGAGGCGGACCATGTGGGCATAGGCCTGTTGGCCGACGCCAGCTTCGATCCGCGTTCGATGCCAATCTTTTTCGAGCGCCTGACCGATGCCAGCCGCCTCTACGAAAACGGCATCCCAGAGATCCTGCGCACCCACCCGGTCACCACCAACCGTATCGCCGATGCACTGAACCGGGCAGATACCTACCCCTATCGCCAGTACACCAGCAGCCATCGCTACTATCTGGTGCGGGAAATGCTGCGGGTCAGCCACTATGATAAGCCGGCCGACGCCGTCAAATACTATGCGGAAGGCCTGAAGCAAGAGCGTTATCTCAACCAGGAGGCGCACCGTTTTGGTTATGTGCTGGCACTGCTGCAAGCCGGCAATCCCGACCAAGCGGAGAAGATGCTACAGCCACTGCTGAAACAGCGTCCCACTGAAACCAGCTATATCCAGGTGCAGGCCCGCATCGCCCTCGCCCGGAAGGAGATGGAGCAGGCTCTACAGACTTTGCAGACAGCCTACCTGCTGCTACCGAACGACTACCCGCTGGCAATTCACTATGCGGAGACTCTGCTCAAGGCGGGAAAACAGAGCGAGGTCGATAAGGTTATCGATCAACTGCGCGCGCTTCGTCCCCGGGAACCGCGCCTGTTGCGACTTGCCGCCCGCGCCGCACAGGCCCGGGGCAAACAGACTGAATCTCACCGGCAGCTTGCCGAGGCATATGTCTTCGAAGGGGATCTGGCTGCCGCCATCAACCAGCTCGAGATTGCCCTGAAGCAACCCGACAAGGGGGATTTTTATCTTCAGTCACAGCTTGAGGCCCGCCTGCAGGAACTGCAGCAACGACACTCGGAAGCACAGGCCAAATCTCAATGATCTCCGTTGCAGGATAAAACACAAACAAGCATTACGGTTAACCATTAGGCGGTCCACAGCAAACCCATCCGAGGCCTGCGGAAGTACTGCCGCAAACATTATAAACCACTAATATATAGACAATTTTTACTTGCCATCACCTGAAGTTAGGGTATTCTTACCGCCTACCTTGACAAGGTGATACAGGCAGCGGTCGCGAAAAACAGAAGCGATAACAGACCCCACCTGTGTGAGAAAAAAACCGCTTTCCCAACAAGTGAAACTTTAGACGCCAATCAGGCTCCAAATACAGCAGTACCGATATGCTTATGCGCCTCTCGAGGGCATACGCGCTTGTCGGAGAGTGGATATTTATCGCCCCCTAATCTTCTCAGTCAGGAGAATTATTGATGAGTACCGACATGAAACGCAGGATCTTCCTCAAAGGATCACTGGCTGCCGGCGCAGTAGGCATGGCTGCAGGCGCGGGCCTGCTGATGCCGCAGCAAGTGCTGGCCGCCTGGCCCTCAGCCGCTTTTGAAGCAAAGGAAATTCCGGCAGCACTCAGCGCTCTGATGGGATCAGACACCAGCGAGCCTTCCACCGATATCCGGGTCAAGGCCCCGGACATCGCAGAGAACGGTGCCGTAGTACCTGTCACCGTTGAGACTAGCATCGGCGGCGTGGAATCTATCGCCATCATCGCCTCCAACAACCCGGTACCTCTGGTTGCCTCCTTCAACCTTGGACAGGGCGCAAGCGGTTTCGTCTCCACCCGTATCAAGATGGGCAAGACCGGCGATGTGATCGGTGTTGTCAAAGCTGGCGGCAAGCTCTACAGCGCACGCAAGGGCGTGAAGGTCACCATCGGCGGTTGCGGCGGTTAAGCCCCACAACAGCATCGGAAGAACAGATACAGAGGTATAGAGAAAAATGGCGAAATCTAGCATCAAGATCCGGGCTAAGGCCAAGGGTGACGTCACCACTGTGAAGACCCTGATGACCCACCCGATGGAGACCGGCGGTCGCAAGGACAAGAAGACCGGCAAACTGATCCCGGCCCACTTTATCCAGGAAATCACATGCAAGCACAAGGGGAATACCGTGATAGCCGCACTGTTCAGTGGCGGTGTATCCAAAAACCCCTATCTCTCTTTCAAGTTTACCGGTGGCGCCAAGGGCGATGAAATCGAGTTAAGCTGGAGCGATAACAAAGGCGGCAGCGACAGCAAGGTCGCAAAGATCAAATAAGATCCACTCTGACCGCTTACGAAGCCGGCGAAGTCTTACAGCATCGCCGGCTTTTTCGTGCCCGCTAGAGAAGTGAAATGGTGGAATCGGCAGGGTCGGCGAGAGACGCCCACCGTCACAATCAAGCCTGACTGTTGCGGTGCAGCATCACGATCAGATCGGCCTCCCCGCCACTGATCCCCAACTCATTGACCAGTTGCTCTGCACTAGCCCCCTGCTGCACCAGGCGAATCGCCTCCGCATAGGGGGGATGATCGCCAGCCTTGTTGTGTTCAATGGTCTCCTGGCGCTCTTCTAGATCACGCCCGCGGCGCTCCAGCCGGATTACCCGCTTATCCACACCCACTGCACTGGAACAGAGCGCGCCAACAGACTGTTTGAGGGTCTCAACCTCACCTCTCAGGGATGATAATTCATTGCGGAAACGACGTCCGGTCACAAGCAACGCCACCCCCCTGCCAGAATGATCAGCAGGCACAAAACGACCGCAGCAATTGCAATGCTGCTGTCAACCATCAAGCATACTCATCGATATGAGGCTTCCCATTATCATTCTGCTCATCGGACTGGCGCTTGGGTCGGCGATCTTTTCTCTCCTCGGGAGGTCTGGGCTTCTCCCGCTTCTCCGGTCTTTTCGCCGGAGTGATAGGATAGAGCGGATTTAACGGGTTCTGTTCACCAATTTCAGGCATAACGATGTCCCCCTCCCCTCTTACGCAGAACTATCTTTTCACTACCCGACACTATAGTGGCTCAAGAGGATGATTCAATGCGCTGGCCTGACGTCTCCAGGGGCCGGCATCAGAAGGCTTTGATCGCGGCCCACTCCTGATCGGTAAGGAGTTTGTTCAGATCGACCAGGATAAGCAGGCGGTTCTCCTGTGTTACTACCCCTTGAATGTAGCGCGAACTCTCCTCACTACCGACATTCGGTGCCGCATCAATCTCCGTCTCGCGCAGTTCGACCACTTCGGCTACAGAATCGACCAGGATACCTACCACCTGTTTTTCCGACTCGATAATAATAATGCGGCTAGCATCATCCACCTCATGGGGGGGCAACCCAAAACGACTCCTCGTATCGATCACTGTTACCACATTGCCACGAAGGTTAATGATGCCAAGTACAAATGATGGTGCTCCAGGAACCGGGGCTATCTCGGAAACGCGGAGCACCTCCTGCACCTTCATCACATTGATGCCGTAGCTCTCATCCATCAGACGAAAGGTCACCAACTGAATCACTGCATCGTTGAATTCACTTTCTGCTGCCATTTCGTTCATTGCCTTACCTCACACCCATCGTTTCGACGAGTTGAATCTATAAATCTGCAAGATGACAAACCGGTGAGCCGATCAACCATTGATCATGCCCACCAGCCCATCCACTTCCAACAGCACAACAAGTTGTTCAATCATCACGCCCGCCATCCAGATACGACGACTTGCCTCTCGTGCCCAACAAACATCGCCCCTGACCAGAGTTGTCGTTTCACAGACCCTGTCCACCACCAGGCCGATTCGCCCCTCATCCACCAGAAGCAGATAACCCTTTGAGCACTCTCCTCCAGACCGCTCCGGCATGATCAGCTGTGCCGTATCAATAATCCCAACCAGTTCATCTCGTCTCATCAGCACACCGAGCATCCATTTCGGTTGCTTCGGAACAGCGGCACACTGGCCATCCCAGGCCGCGACTTCACTGAGACAAACCAGTGGTACAGCCAGTGAGACGCCCTCCACCTCAAACAGGAGTGTCTGAAACGGTGTTTTCGACCAATTCGGCGAAAACCGCAGCCCTTCTGATGGACTGGGGACAGCATCCAGCACCTCGACTTCAACAGGCGATGGGGCTTGCAGCAGCTCATCCACCTCCGCCAGCAACATATCGAGGTAGCTGGTCAGGGCCAGATCTTTTTCAGCCAAACCGACAACTGGCTGTTCGTATTCAACCGACCTGATCATCTGGTACCGGCCCGGGAGAGCGGCTCCCCTTCACGCTGAAGTTCCTGCAGCAACTCCGTGTAGGCGGCAACACTGCGGCAATTAGGATCAAACATCGATGGCGGCATACCCGCCCGGCTCGCCTCCCGCAAACGGGTGTCGACCGGAATCAGGCTCTGCCAGAGATGCTCCTTATATGTCTCACGCAACACCTTCAGGCTCTCCACAGAAGCCCGCGTGCGTACGTCATACATGGTGGGAACAATAGTGTAGGGAAGCGGCGTGGCGCGTGCTTTCAGTACCATCCGCAGGGTATGCAGCATACGCTCCAGCCCTTTCAGGGCGAGAAACTCGGTCTGCACCGGAATGATCAAATGTTCACAGGCGGCGAGTGCATTGATCATCAGTATTCCCAGGATGGGGGGGCAATCGATCACCACATAATCATAGCGGTCGTGCAGGCGTGCCAATGCATTGTTGAGCACCAGCCCCATGCCATCCAGCCTGCCCGCCTGACGGTCCAGGGTTGCAAGCACCATCGCAGCGGGGATCAGATCTAGCCCTTCGGTGCCAGTGTTATAGATCAGGCTGGCGGGGTCCACATCTCGCTTGTCCGCCACCGCCTTGAACAACGAGTAGACACTCTCATCGACCATCTCGGGATCGTAGCGAAAGTAGCTGGTCAACGAACCATGGGGATCGATATCGAGCATCAGGGTACGCAGTCCCCAGTTGGCAAGCAGTCCGGCGATGCTGACGGCGGTGGTGGTCTTACCCACCCCCCCCTTCTGGTTGGCGACCGTCCAGACTTTCACCGCCCTGTACCCAGCCTGCCGAACATTAGATCCGACTCCATACCCTGACCGATGATCACCAGGGTCACGCGCCGATTTTTCTGCCGACCCGCTTCACTAGTGTTGTCCGCAATCGGATGGTATTCACCAAAGCCGATCGCCGCCAACCGCTTCGGCTCCACTCCCAGCCGGCTGATCAGATCCACCACACTCGCTGCACGGGCTGCGGAGAGCGCCCAGTTCGACGGGAACTCATTGGTCCGGATAGGGCGGTTATCAGTATAGCCTTCAACCCAGACCCGGTTTGGTAGTACGCCGATAATCTTGCTGATATCCCTGAGCACTTTCAGCGCCACTCGCGACAACTCTGCACTACCGCTGGGAAACAGCAGTTTGTTCTTCATATCCACCAGCACACGACCATCTTTGTAGTCGACATCGATCAACTCTGCTTCCACATAAGGGGCTAACATATCCCCGATAGCTGCGCTGAGATATTGCAATCGCTGGGCCTCGCTCAACCCTCCTTTCGCTTTGTCGCTCTCCGCCAGCAGACTGCGATGCGGATTGACCGGCTCGCTGCCCGACTCCTCATAGGTGCCCGGGCCAAGTTTCACGTCAGTCTCGATCAGCGCGCTCTTCTGACCCACAGCATCGGCTGTGCCCTGATCCCGCTTCAACTCGCCCAACTGGATCGGTTCCAACGTGCGCCCCGCCTCTTTGAAGGCTTGGGAGAGAGTATTGGAGAGCACCCGATATTTGCCCTCATTTACCGATGAGAGCGAATACATGACCACAAAAAAGGCGAATAGTAGGGTAATGAAGTCGGCATAGGAGACGATCCACCGCTCGTGATGGACAGGCTCCTCTACTCTCTTGCGTCTGCTGCGTGCCATCGAATTATCTCATCAGAGAAAAGCTGTCAGTTTCATCTCAATATTGCGTGGGTTTTCACCCTCAGCAATCGCCACTACCCCTTCGATCACCATCTCCCTGTATTTGCTGTTGTAGGCAGCCAGAGTCTTGAGTTTTGCCGCAATCGGCAGCAACACCAGATTGGCCAGCCCAACACCGTAGATGGTGGCCACGAAGGCGGTAGCGATACCACTGCCAAGCTTGCTCGGGTCGGCCAGATTCTGCATCACATGGATCAGGCCCATCACCGCTCCAATAATGCCAATCGTCGGCGAGTAACCACCCATCCCCTCAAACACCTTGGCTGCCTGGAGATCGTGCAGTTCTGTGGCATCCACCTCCATCTCCAGGATGGAACGAATCACCTCAGGCTCGCCGCCATCGACCATCAGTTGCATACCTTTGCGCATGAAAGGATCGGGCTCCTCCTCTGCAACGCGCTCCAATCCGAGCAGCCCCTCCTTGCGTGCAATATTGCTCCACGCCACCATTTTCCTGATGGTGGCGCTCATGTCGTTGTGACGCGTCAGAAACACCCGGCCGGTAAGGCGTATCGCATGGGAAAATACGTTCATTGGTGTCTGCAGCAGAATCGCACCGACAGTGCCTCCGATCACGATCACCATCGCTGGCCCATTCAGCAGGGCGTCGATGTGCCCCCCATCGAGCCAGTTACCACCGATAATCGCCATGAAAGCGATGATCAGGCCAACAAAACTGAGGATATCCGGCCTCATCTAGACCTCTCCTCGGCCCCACACTCCATCACGACATGCATACCAAGCAGCATGCCCACCTCAACACAACGATGGGCTTCGAAAGATGTGAGATATTTGGAGCGCAACACCATGTTCACTACCTGCCTCTCTCTCCAGATACATCAGTCCCGATACCCTGGTCTACCTGTCTGGCATGGCAGCAGCTTCAGAATTTTCTGGCGTACTTGCGCATCAGCCCGGGCATGTCGAGTATCAATGCGATCTTGCCATCACCCGTGATGGTGGCACCGGCCATGCCTTCCATACCCTGCAGCATGGCGCCAAGTGGTTTGATCACCACCTCTTCCTGACCGATAAGGTCATCCACTACCAGCCCCACCTGAATGTTGCCGATATTGACCACCACCACATGACCGAGCCCACGCTCCTTATCTCTTGGTGGGGCCGTGGGCACCAGCCACTCCCGTAGATAGAACAACGGCAGCGCACGCTCACGCACCATGATCGTGAGCTGACCATCCACCACATTGGTCCGTTTCAGATCCAGATTGAAGATCTCCACCACATTAGCCAACGGCAGAGCAAACGGCTGGGTACTGAGTATCACCATCAAGGTAGGCAGAATCGCCAGGGTCAGCGGCAACTTGATGGTGATCACGCTACCGCGCCCCAACTCTGAATCGATCTCCACTGAGCCGTTCATCTGCGCAATCCGCGTCTTCACCACATCCATTCCCACACCACGTCCGGAGACATCCGATATCTCGGTCTTGGTGGAAAACCCAGGCTGGAAGATCAGGTTGAAACATTCCCTGTCATCGAGCCGGGAGGCACTCTCCTGGTCCATCAGACCCTTCTCCACCACCTTGCGGCGAAGCACATCGGGATCCATCCCGTGACCATCATCGCTGATCGAGAGCAGGATGTGGTCACCCTCCTGCGCAGCTGCCAACTGCACTGTGCCACGTCTCGGCTTACCCATACGCTCCCGCTCTTCCGGCTGCTCAATACCGTGATCCACCGAGTTTCTTACCAGATGGACCAGCGGGTCGGCGAGCGCCTCCACCAGATTTTTATCCAGGTCGGTATCCTCGCCAACCATCTCCAGATCGATCTCCTTTTTCAGGCTGCGAGCCAGATCCCTAACCACCCTGGGAAAACGGCCAAACACCTTTTTGATCGGCTGCATGCGGGTCTTCATCACCGACAGCTGCAAATCCGAGGTCACCACATCAAGATTGCTCACCGCATTCGCCAGCTCTTCATCATTCAGCGTCGCCTTTAGTGTGGCCAGTCGATTGCGTACCAATACAAGCTCGCCCACCATATTCATGATGTCATCCAGGCGTTGCGTATCGACGCGAACCGTGGTCTCCGCCTTGGCGGGTTTAGTCTTCGGGACTGCTGGCGCGGATCCGGGCTTTGTCTTTGGTTCCGGCTCTGTTTTCTTAGGTTCTGCAGCCTGTTGCGGCTTGGGGCTTGCCACCTGCTGAGGCGCAGCATCTGTCTTCGGCACCACGGGCTGTTCCGGGCTGGCTGCGGTAGCCGCCGAAGCGCCGGCAAACTTCCCCTTGCCGTGCAGCTCGTCCAGCAGGGCCTCAAACTCCTCCTCGGTGATCTCATCAGCGCCGACAGAAACTGTCTGAGCGGAAGCGGGTGGCTTGAACTTGCCCTTGCCGTGCAGTTCATCGAGTAGGTTGTCGAACTCCTGTTCGGTTATCGAATCTGACTCAGCTACCGATTTTTCCTCACCGGGCACAGCGGCAGTGGGCATCCCGGTGAATTTACCTTTGCCATGCAGTTCATCCAGCAGATTATCGAACTCATCCTCAGTGATCTTGTCGTTGCCATTGGGTGTGGCAGCGTGTGCGGGCTCCTGAATCGACTCAAGCAGCTCTTCAAATTCTGCATCGGAGAGTTCACCCTTCTTAGCTGTCGCGGGCGCCACACTCTCTGCAGGTGCAGCTGCTTGGGCCTGGGAACTCTCCTCTCCGGAAGACTTGGCTTGAGCCCCGGCTTCAGCTTCGGGAACAGAAAAACTGTGCAGACTCTGGATCAGCGCCGGGGCTGCATGCTCTGGTTCGATGCCGTTCCGTACGCTGTCAAACATCTCGTTGACAACATCCAGTGCGTTCAAGACCACATCCATCAGATTGGCATCGATGCTGCGTTGCCCCTGGCGCAGCACGTTGAAAACATCCTCAGCCCGATGGCAGACTTCGACCAAGGCCTCGATACCGAGGAAGCCTGCACCTCCCTTGATGGTATGAAAACCACGAAATACCGCATTCAGCAGGTCATAGTCTTCCGGCCGCTGCTCCAGATCCACCAGCTGCTCGCTCAGCTGCTCCAGAATCTCTCCTGCCTCTACCAGGAAATCCTGCAGTATTTCATCATTTACATCGATCGCCATGCTTTGCTCCCGAAGCCCGCTGACACCTTCAAAAACTTTCCTAGTTCCACATGCAGGTGTGTCGGCAACTCAACGCAGAACTAAAATCCGAGGCTTGAAAGCAGGTCGTCCACCTCATCCTGACCGTTCACCACATCCCCTTGATCCACCCCAGGCACCACAGGCCCTTCAAGCTTCTCTGGCTGCTGTTCCCGTTTTACCTCCATCCGCTGGCCGGTAATCCGCACCAGCATCACCAGACGCTGCTCCAGATCCTGCACCAGATCGATCACCTTCTTGATGATCTGCCCGGTCAGATCCTGAAAGTCCTGCGCCATCAATACCTCTGAGATGTTTTCATGCAGGGCGGCGGCACTGCAGGCTGACTCTTTTAGAAAACCATCAAGCGCCAAGCTGAGTTCCTGAAATTCGTCCTTGTTCAGCTGTCGAGAACGGAATTTATCCCACTCTCCTGCAAGCTGTTTCGCCCGCCCTTCCATCTCAGCCACCAGCGGCAGGCTCTTCTCAACAGCCGTCAAAGTGCGGTCCGCCGATTGTTGCGTCATGGTAATGACATAGCTGAGACGCTCTTTGGCATCGGGGATGTCGATCTCGGTCAGCTCCGCCATACGGGCGTCCAGCAGAAAGCCGTTGATCGCTTCGTGAAGTTCGCGCGTTAGACGGCCAACCTCTTGAAATAGCTCGCTCTCTCTTCCCAGCGACAGCTCTGCGATGAGCTGCTCGGCCTCCTGATTTTTCCCTGCCTCAAGCATTTCGACCAAAGCACGTGCCGTCTCCAGACGAGCAGTACCAATATCCGGTGTTTCCTGCATCTGGTCTCTCCCGACTAGGGCCTGCTATACCGACAAAATGGACGCAAACGACACATTCGCCAACGCTAGCTGTCCCTGGAGTACATCAACCTTCGATACGTTCGAAGATTTTGTTGATCTTTTCTTCCAAAGTCGCTGCGGTAAATGGCTTAACCACATAGCCGTTGACCCCCGCCTGCGCTGCTTCGATGATCTGCTCTCGCTTCGATTCGGCAGTCACCATCAATACCGGCAAAGCGGCAAGCTTGGCATCGGCACGCACCGCTTTGAGAAGATCGATGCCGGTCATGCCTGGCATGTTCCAGTCACTAACCAGGAAATCGAAGTTCCCGTTCTGCAGCATCGGTAACGCGGTGGTCCCGTCATCGGCCTCATGGGTATTGGTAAAACCCAGATCCCGTAACAGGTTCTTGATGATGCGCCTCATGGTGGAGAAGTCGTCCACAATGAGAATCTTCATATTTTTATCCAAGGCAACCTCCCATCACTGTGTCGCCACTGTAAGACTGGAAGAAGTGCGTTGCAGCATTGACTTCCCCCCAAACCGTTCTGTTCCGACCATTGAGACTCACTCCTCTTCCACCAAAGTCAGCCACTCGCTCAGACGCGAACGCAAACGTAGCGTAGCCTGACTGTGGATCTGGCAGACCCGGGATTCACTCACACCAAGCACCTGACCTATCTCTCTCAGATTGAGTTCGTCGTCGTAATACATGGAGATCACCAGCCGTTCACGCTCCGGCAGACCGGCGATCGCCTCCGCCAGCGCATTCTTAAACGCATCTTTCTGCAGCCCTTCAAACGGCCCTTCATAGGTATTCTTGCCGGTGGCAGGGGTGATGTTGATCTCGCCGACCGCGGTCAGCTCATCCAGGCTGAAGACCCTCGAGCCGGTGGAATCCTTCAGGATCTGGTGATACTCCTTGAGTGACAGGTTGAGCGCCTCAGCCACTTCAACATCACGGGCATCCCGCCCCTCTGCATTTTCGATCTCGCGCATTGCATCAGAGACCATGCGCGCCTTGCGGTGTACCGAGCGGGGCGTCCAGTCACTGCGACGGATCTCATCGATCATCGAGCCACGAATGCGAATCCCCGCATAGGTCTCAAAACTGGCACCCTGGGTGGGGTCGTAGTTGCGACTCGCCTCCAGCAGCCCCAGCATACCCGCCTGGATCAGATCATCTGCCTGCACATTCGGCGGCAGACGGCTCATCAGATGATAGGCAATGCGCTTCACCAGCCCCGCATGCCGGGTCACCAGATCATCGTGCTCCTGATCGTTCTGAATGGCCGTGTAACTCGCCAAGCCGTTCACCTTGCACTCTCCCCGTATTGACTTGAAAACTGGATCAGACGCTCAACAAAAAACTGCAGATCACCACTAACCCCGGTGGGGAGCGGCCAAGTATCGGCCTTCTTCGCCAGATTCTTGAATGCCTGTGCAGCCTTTGAACGCGGGAAACCATCCACCACCGGCCGCTGTGCTTTGACCGCTTTGCGCAGCTGTTCGTCATAAGGAATGCTGCCCATGTAGCTAAGCATCGCATCCAGATAACGGTCGGTGACCCGACACATCTTATTGTAGAGATCACGCCCCTCCTGCACCGTTCTCACCATGTTGGCGAGCACCCGAAAACGACTGACACCGTGTTCCCGGTTGAGCAGCTTGATGATGGCGTAGGCATCGGTGATCGAGGCCGGCTCATCGCAGACCACCACCACCACCTCCTGCGCCGCACGACTAAAACTGACCACCTGGTCGGAGATCCCGGCAGCGGTATCGATCAGCAGTACATCGACATCGTTGGCCAGCTCACTGAAAGCATTGATCAGACCGACATGCTGCGCGGTACTCAGTTCGGCCATCTTTTGCACACCGGAGGCCCCTGGCACCACCTTCATGCCGTGAGGGCCGGTCACCAGGATCTCCTCCAGGCGGCGCTCGCCGCGCATCACATGGGAGAGATCGAACTCGGGATGCAAGCCGAGCATCACATCGATATTGGCCAGCCCGAGATCCGCATCCAGCAACATCACGCGCCGCCCCATCTCCGCCATCGCCACCCCCAGATTGACCGAGATATTAGTCTTGCCAACCCCACCCTTGCCGCCAGTCACGGCAATCACTCGCACCGGCTCGGGATTCACCATGCGGCGTAACCCGGCGGCTTGGTCTTCGATCTGATCAGACATGAGCATGTTCACCCGTTCCTCCAAATGCGAGAGCCAGGTAGGCCTCATCCAGCACCTCCCCTGCCTCCTGGGCGAGTTCGATGGCTTGACTGACAAGCGTGTGAGCCCTTGCCAGATGCAGATCCTCCGGCACCCGCTGCCCATCAGTGGTAAAGGCAAGCGGCAACCCGGCCTCGATCAGGGTACTGAACACCCCGCCCAGGGATGCCGCTTCATCCATCTTGGTTAACACCACCCCCACCGGATTGGCGACACGGAAGGCGTTCACCGCATGGTTCATCGCGGCACGTTGGGTGGTGGCGGAGAGGGTCAGCAGGGTCGTCACCGGATGGTTGCCGGCGGTGATCAACGACAGTCGTTCACTGAACTGCAGATCTCGCTGACTCATGCCCGCTGTATCGATTAGCACCAACCGCTTGCCTGAGAAGGTATGCAGCGCATCGCTCAATTCATCCGCGCTGGCGGCTGAACGCACCGGCACATTGAGGATCCGGCCGTAGTTATGCAGCTGCTCCTGGGCACCAATGCGATAGCTGTCACAGGTGATCAGCGCCAGACTTCTGGAACCCTGGCGCAGACAGAAATGCGCCGCCAGTTTGGCGATACTGGTGGTCTTGCCCACCCCGGTTGGCCCCACCAGGGCAATCACGCCGCCCTGCTCCAACATATCCCCATCCATCACCGGCAGTTCGCCGATGAGGTGGAACATCGCCTGCCGCCAAGCCTGCTCCGGGCTCTCCGTTGCATCGACCCGCTCGGCCAGCTTGCGGCAGAGATCGGCACTCAGCCCCAACTCCATCAGTTGCCGCATCAGCTCCTGTTTCTGCGGTGATCGCTCCCCCAAGTCACGCCAGGTCAGCTCGGAGAGCTCCAGTTCCATCATCCGACGCAGCTCGGACATCTCACGGCGCATCTCCTGCAGCAGCGGATCCTGACTCCACTCCACCCGCTTGGCCGCAGGCTGACGCTGGCGACGCAGCTGATCGAGCTTCAGTGTCTGTGCCGGCGGCTCATGCCGCTCGCCGATATAGGGTTCATTTTTAGGCACTTCCGACTGTGGCGGCCTCAGGGGGCGAACATCCGCCATCGCCGGTGGCTCAGGCTCAGGCTCGGGCGTGAATGCCGCCTCGTCGTAGTCCATCGCCGCCACCAGCTCGACACCGCCATCCACCCGCTTATTGGAGAGGATCACCGCATCTGAACCGAGCGTCTCACGCACCTTGCGCAGGGCAGTTCGCATGTCGGGAGCAAAAAACCGCTTGATCTTCATCGTCCACAATCCTTCTGGACAGGCCGTCCATTCAAAGGAACGCTAGCCTTGTGTGGCTTGCTCCCCTTTTCTGTCCCAGCCTGCCTGTTAGGTTTCCGCATGGTTTCCGCCGATAGTCGACACCACTTTCACCTGGTGGTTGTCCGGAATCTCGTTGTAGGAGAGGATGTGCATGCCCGGGGCCGCATGTTTGGCGAAGCGCGCCATCCAGGCGCGGATCGGTGCTGCCACCAACAAAATGCTCTCCATTCCTTCTGCCTCCATGCTGGAGCTGGTCTCAGCCAGCGCCGCCTGTAGCCGCTCTGCCAAGCCAGGTTCAAACCCAGCTTGCCCCTCTTCCGAGGTCTGCAACGTCTGCTGCAATATCTGTTCCAGACCCGGCTCAAGCACCGCCACGGGAATTTCCGCATTAGAACCAATGAGTTGCTGGACGATACCTCGAGAGAGCGCAACCCTGACTGCCGCCGTCAAAATGACAGGATCCTGACTTCTTGGCGCCTGGTCCGCCAAGGTTTCGGCAATCGTGCGGATGTCGCGGATCGGAATATGTTCCGCCAGCAGGTTCTGCAGGATCTTCAGCACCACACTCAAGGAGAGCAGCTTGGGTACCAGATCCTCCACCAGCTTCGGTGCGGTCTTGCCGAGCGAATCTAGCAACTGCTGCACCTCTTCATGACCCAACAACTCATGGGCCTGGTTGTGCAGGATCTCGCTCAGATGGGTCGCCACCACTGTGCTGGCATCGACCACCGTGTAGCCCAACGTCTGGGCATGGTCGCGCTGCTCATGGTCGATCCAGACCGCATCCAGACCAAAGGTGGGATCTTTGGTAGAGGTGCCCTGCAGCTCACCAAACACCCGCCCTGGATTGATCGCCAGATCACGGTCGGGAAAGATCTCCGCTTCGGCGCTGATCACGCCGTTAATGGTGATGCGATAGGCGTTGGGCGAAAGGTCCAGGTTGTCACGAATATGCACCGAGGGGATCAGGAAACCCATCTCCTGAGAGAGCTTGCGCCGCACCCCCTTGATACGATTCATCAGCTGCCCACCTTGGTTGCGATCAACCAGCGGGATCAGCCGGTAGCCCACCTCTAGGCCGATCACATCCACCGGCTGCACATCGTCCCAGGTCAGCTCACGCTGCTCCGGTGACGGCTCCGAGGTAGCGGGCACCTGCACCTCCTCCGCCGCCTGCTGTTGGCGCTGGTGGATCATCCAGGCACCACCACCCGCTGCGGCGGCGAACAGCAGAAAGACGAAGTTAGGCATACCGGGGATGATCCCCATCAGCAACAGTACCGAGGCCGCTACCGCCAATGCCCTGGGCGAGGCGAATAGCTGAGTGATGATCTGCCCACCCACATCCTCGCTGCTGGCGACCCGAGTGACGATGATCGCCGCCGAGGTCGAAAGCAGTAGTGAGGGGATCTGTGCCACCAGACCATCACCGATGGTCAGCAACACATAGTTTTGCAGCGCCGTAGAGAAATCGAGGCCGTGCTGCGCCATGCCGATGGCGAGACCACCGATGATATTGATGAAGAGGATCAGGATGCCGGCGATGGCGTCACCCCGCACAAACTTGCTGGCGCCATCCATCGAGCCGTAGAACTCCGACTCCGACGAGATCTCGATGCGCCGTGCGCGCGCCTCATCCTGATCGATCAGCCCGGCGTTGAGATCGGCATCGATCGCCATCTGCTTGCCCGGCATCGCATCCAGGGTGAAGCGGGCGCTCACTTCCGCGACTCGACCGGCACCCTTGGTGACCACCACGAAGTTGATGATCACCAGGATCAGGAAGACCACCAGACCCACTGCATAGTTGCCGCCGATGACAAACGCGCCGAACGCCTCGATCACCTTGCCGGCCGCATCACCGCCATGATGTCCTTCCAGCAACACCACCCGGGTCGAGGCAACATTCAGCGCCAGTCGCAGCAGGGTGGCGATCAGCAGCAGGCTGGGAAACACCGCAAACTCCAGCGGCCGGCGAGTGTAGACCACCACCAGCAGCACCACCAGCGAGAGGGCAATATTGAAGCTGAAGAAGAGGTCGAGCAGGAACGGCGGCAGCGGGATCACCACCATCGCCAGCAGCATCACCACCACCAGCGGGGCACCCAGACCGTGGGCTCCCACCTGCTTCACATTATCGAGAATCGCTGTTGCGTCCATCATATCAACCTGAAATAGGGCAGCCCATGACCGCCACATCCATACCTTGCCACCACCGCATGTCGGGCACGGCCCAACCTATTTGTCCTCCACGCATCAGTCGTGCCGAAGATCTTCCGGCACCGGCAGATCCTCCGGCACCTCAGGCGGCTCACCACCAAATTCGTCATAGGCCTTCAGCTGAAACACGTAGGCAAGCAGCTTGGCGACCGCCAGATAGAGCCCGGCGGGGATCGACTCGTTCAGCTCGGTGCTGAAGTAGATAGCGCGGGCCAGCATCGGCGACTCGATGATCGGCACCTGCGACTCCCCGGCCACCTGGCGGATGTTTGACGCCACCAGTTCGCTGCCCTTGGCCACCAGCTTTGGCGCCTGCATGCGATCCTGGTCGTAGCGCAGCGCCACTGCATAGTGGGTCGGGTTGGTCACCACCACATCCGCCTTCGGCACCTCCTCCATCATGCGCCGCTGCGCCATCTCCCGCTGCAGGCTGCGGATCCGATTCTTCACCTCGGGGCGACCCTCGGTCTCCTTCATCTCATCGCGCACCTCCTGGCGGGTCATCTTCAACTGCCGAGTGTGATCCCAGAGTTGAAACGGCACGTCGATGGCGGCGATCAGGATCAGGGTCGAGGCGAGCAAGATCACCGACCAGCCGACCAGACTACTGATCAGATCGAAGCCCTGGTGCAGGTCCATTTCGTGCAGCTGCAGGTAGTTCTCCAGAGTGTTCCACAACAGCAAAACAGTCAGCCCGCCGATCAGCACAAACTTGGCGATCGCCTTCACCACCTCGATCAGCGCCTTGGCGGAGAACATCCGCTTGATGCCCTTCAGCGGACTCAACTTGCTCAGCTTCGGCATCAGGTTTTCACTGCTGACCGCCAACCCACCCAGTACCACCGAACTGGCCACTGCCAGCACGACCATTACCAGGAAGTAGGGAAGCAGCATCATGAAGGCGCTCTGCAGACTCTCCGTCAGGCGCACCAGCATGCTGCTGACATCGAAGATCTCCTGCCGACTGATGGTGAAGCCGCTGCTCATGATGTCACGCAGCTCCTGCGCGAAGTGACCGCTCATCATCACCAGAGTGATCACCCCACCGAGGGTCACCGCCATGGTGTTGAGCTCCCGTGAGCGCGGCACCTGCCCCTTGCGCCGCGAATCGCTCATGCGTTTCGCTGTCGGTTGTTCTGTTTTTTCCTGGCCGTCCTTATTTTCGGCCATAGTTCACCTCGTTACGGCCAGCAGCCGCATTACCAGTTGGAAGCCCTCCTCCAAAATATTGGAGAAGACAGTCAGTACATTCGGCAGGGTCACCCAGACCAGTGCGAAACCAAACAGTATGGTGATCGGGAAACCCACGGAGAAGATGTTGAGTTGGGGCGCGGCGCGCATTACCACCCCCATGCCGATGTTAACCATTAACATCGCGCTGACCATCGGCAGTGCGATCAGCAGGCCGCCGGCGAACATCCGACTGGTCCAGGCGACGATCTCACGGAAGCCGTTGCGGTTAATGCCGTCCAGCGCCACCGGCAGAGTCCGAAAGCTGTCCACCAGCAGTTCGATCAGCAGCAGATGGCCACCGAGAAAGAGAAAGATGAAGCTCGCCAGGATCAGGTAGTACTGGGCCAGCACCGGCACCTGCACGCCGTTTTGCGGATCGACCATGGAGGCGAAACCGAGGCCCATGCTGTAGGCCATCACTTGGCCGCCGAACACTAGCGCGGCGAATACCATCTGCAGCAGGAAGCCCATCACTACACCGATCAGGATCTGCTGCAGCATGATGATAAAACCAGGGTAACCGATCACATCGATGCTCGGCATCGGCGGCAGGGTCGGCGCTACCGCCCAAGTGATGAACACCGCCAGAGCGAGCCGAAATCGCACCGGCACCTGGCGTGAGCTGAACACCGGCGCCGCCATCAACATCGCGCCGATGCGTAGCAACGGCCAGAGCCAGGCCCCAATCCAGGCATCCAGTTGCGCTTCGCTAAATGACATCGCTCTACCCAACCTCAGGCATCACCGGCCATCACATGGCCACCACTGCCAGAAAAAACCCCACCCTCCCTGGCAGGTGCGCAGACGCCGCAGCGACCGCACATGCACTCATAAGCCTCCCACCCCCATTGAGATCAGTTCCGGGATGCTCTCGATCAAGGTGCGGGCAAAATCGGTCATGGTGCGCAACATCCAGGGCCCGGCGACCATCAGCACCATACCCACCACCGCCAGCTTGGGGATGAAGGTAAGGGTCATCTCGTTGATCTGGGTCGCTGCCTGGAAGGTGGCGACGATCAACCCGACCGCCAACGCTGGCAGCAACACCACCGCAATGATCGAGCCGATCACCTGCATCGTCTGCTGGCCGATAGTGATGACGGTATCCGGATCCATACTCTGCCTCCGCTAGACTTGAAAACTGCTCGCCAGGGTGCCAAACACCAGCGCCCAGCCATCGATCAGTACAAACAGCATGATCTTGAACGGCAGCGAGATGATCATCGGCGAGAGCATCATCATGCCCATCGACATCAGCACGCTGGCCACCACCACATCGATGACCAAAAACGGGATGAAGAGCAGGAAGCCGATCTGGAAGCCGGTCTTCAGCTCGCTGGTGGCAAAGGCCGGCAGCAGCAGTGAAAAAGGCACATCCTCCGGACTCTGCAGCTCGCCGTAGTTGCCGATACGGGCAAACATCGCCAGATCGTCCTCACGAGTCTGCGCCAGCATGAACTCCCGCACCGGCTGGGCCGCCGCCTGCAGCGCAGGCATCGTGGTCAGCCGATCCTCCAGGTAGGGCTGGATCGCCACTGTATTCACCTCTTTGAAGACCGGCATCATGATGAAGATGGTAAGAAACAGTGCAATGCCGACCAGGATCTGGTTGTTGGGGGTGCTCTGTGTGCCCAGCGCCTGACGCAGGATCGCCAGCACGATAATGATGCGGGCGAACGAGGTCATCATCATCAACGCGCCGGGGATCAGGCTCAGCGCCGTCATGAAGAGCAGCACCTGGATGCTCAGGGTATAGGTCTGCACTCCACCGGCATCCTGGGTCACAGTCACCGCCTCCACCCCGGGGGCCGCCTGCAGGCCGAGGCTCAAGAGTAGTCCGATCAGCAATACTCCGGCCCTCATCACGACTGCTCCTCCACCGCCTGACTCAATTCTTTCTCGAAGGGTTGCCCGCCCTTCTCCCCACTACTCGAAAGCAGATGTAGTCTCTCCACCCGCCCCGGCGCGACGCCAAGCAGCAATCGCACCCCTTCCACCTCGACCACCACTACCCGCTCCCGCGGGCCCAGCGAGGCACCGCCCACCACCCGCACCAGACCCTTGCTGCCGCTGGGCAGCTGGCCATAGCGTTTCAACAGCCAGGCCGCACCAAAGATCAACAACAGCACCAGCAACAGACCACCGGCGGTCTCCAGCAGTTGCGTCGCAGACATCGGCTCAAGCATCGTGCCGCCCACCTTGCCGCCCGGGGCCTCCGCCGCCGTCGCCAGCAGGCTGCATAAAAATAGAGGGATTGCGCTGAGGCGGATCATTAGAGGGCCCCTAGCTAAGCCGCTTGACCCGCTCGGCAGGGCTGATGATGTCGGTCAGACGCAGGCCAAACTTTTCATTCACCACCACCACCTCGCCTTGGGCGATCAGAGTACCGTTGACCAGCACATCCATCGGCTCGCCGGCGAGCCGGTCGAGCTCCACCACCGAGCCCTGATTGAGCTGGAGCAGATTGCGGATGTTGATCTTGGTGCGGCCGATCTCCATCGAGATGATCACCGGCACATCAAGAATCGCATCCAGGCTGACCGTTTCGGCATCATCCTCATCCTCCGCGCCATTCACCGCCGGCAAATTTGCACCACCTTCACTGCCACTCTGCTCTTCCAGGGCCTCGGCCCACTCGTCGCCGACCACTTCAGCACCCTGCTCGCTATTTTCTGTATCACTCATGATTCAAGTCCTGTCTCTATTCCGCTGCGGATCCGGCTGCAGAATCCGTCTCATACTCAAGATATTCGTGCAACGCCTCCTGCCGTTTCGGTTTGATCCACTTCGAGATGCGTACCGAATAGTTGCCATCGGAGACCCCCAGCTTGCCGCGGAAGACCGGCACCTCGGCAGCGGTCACCTCCACCTCCTCTGGCAGCTCAATCGGGATGATGTCCCCCTTGTCCAGCTTCGACAGCTCACGTAGGGTCACACAGGTCTCGGTGAGGATGCTTTTGAGCTCGATCTTGGCACCGAGGATCTCTTCGCGCAGGGAGCGCTCCCAGCGCTCATCCCGCTCACCCCGGTCGCTCTGCACACCCGCATCGAGCAGCTCACGGATCGGCTCCAACATCGAATAGGGCAGGCAGATGTGGAAATCACCGCCGCTGTTCTCCAGGTCGATATGGAAGCTAGTCACCACTACCACCTCGGAGGGGCTGACGATATTGGCAAACTGTGGGTTGACCTCGGAGCTGTCGTACTCGAACTCCACATGAAACACCGGCTTCCAGGCCCCCTGCAGATCGCCGAACGCCTGCTTCAGCAGCAGCTGGATCACCCGCAGCTCGGTGGGGGTGAAGTCGCGCCCCTCGACCTTGGTGTGGAAGCGCCCGGTGCCACCGAAGTAGTTGTCCACCACCGCAAACACCAGCTTGGGGTCGATCACGATCAAGGCTTTGCCACGCAGCGGACGCATGCGCACGATGTTCAGGCTGGTCGGCACAAACAGGCTGTGGACGAACTCGGAGAACTTCTGCATCTGCACCCCGGAGACTGAGATATCTGCGGAGCGGCGCAGCATATTGAAAAGACTGGTGCGGAAGTGGCGGGCAAAACGCTCGTTGATCATCTCCAGGGTCGGAAGACGCCCACGCACGATCCTGTCTTGACTGGCGAAGTCGTAACTCGAGATCCCCCCAGCATCCACCTCGACCTCGGCCTCGGTGCTGACATCGCCGCTGTCGACGCCATGTAGCAGGGCATCGATCTCTTCTTGTGAGAGCAGATCGTTGGTACTCATCAGATCACTGCATCACAAAGTTGGTGAAATAGAGGGCCTCGACCTCGCCCGGTCCATCCAGCTCCTTGACGATGCCGTTGAGCTTGTCGAGCATCTCCCGCTGCAGCGCCTCCTTCGCCTCGCGGTTCTTCAGCACCTTGCCATCCTTCGCTCCAAGCAGGTCAAGAAAGTGGTGGCGAATCATCGGGTCGTTATGCTTGAGAAACTCGACCATCTGGTCGCTGCGCACCCGCACAGTCACGCCAACCTGTATCAGGCTCGGCTTGCCCGGAAGATTGACGACAAACACCGGATCGAGGGCGTGATACTGCGGCGGCCCCTTCTCGACCTCCGCTGCAGGCTCCTCCTCCTTGGCCTGTTCCTGCTCCTGCGCCACCTCTTCCTCTGTCGGTGCCTCATCACCCATCAGCAGAAAATAGGCCGCCGCACCACCACCCAACAGCAATACCGTCGCCACCGCGATGATGATGATCAGCTTCTTCTTGCCGGGCTTCTCATCGCCCAGCTCCAGATCCTCTTTTGCCGCATCTTTGGCCATTGCCCACTCCCCAAGATTGTTTCGACAATCCAGATGCAAAATGAGTGCCAGCAGAGAATTAGTGGATTTGTCATGGAGTTAGACAAAGCATGGCCGCCAATGCCGGTTTATTGACAAGAGATGAGTGGACGACCGGCAAAATAACGGCAGGGTCGGCCACCAACAAACGGCGCTCCCGCCTATAGGTCAGGCTTCAGGGTAAGGGAGTCGATGAGATGGCCTCCCCCCACTTCCTAACCGGCGTCACAATGCACCATGATGGAAGCGTATTAACCATCAACAAAAGCGAGAGACAATTATCTCATCGACCCTTTATGATCAATGCTCGTGCCTGAATCCCTACTCATCTCTGGGAATGGACATCCTATACCTCATCATCCACACTGGGCGGTTGTGAGTCTCGAGAGCTGCGTGCCACGCCATGCCGCTAGCTCATAACATTCAGTCAAAGTAAGGGATGCCCAGCCGAGCAGTCGACATTATGACCAACGATCCTTCCTTACGAGTTTCCACTAAACGCCGCCGTATCTTGGGTTTCGCCGCAGCGATGCTCTGGACCCTCGCGCTCGGTGGGACCCTGGCCTGGAACCTGTGGCAGCAGGGGGGGGTTCTGTTGGACGAAGGGCGCAATCAGGCGCGAGCGGCACTGGAAACCCAGGCCGCCATGCGCTATTTCGTAACCCATGTCGGTGGGATCTACGTACCCGTGGCCAAGGGGGTGGAGCCCAACCCCTTCCTCGCCCACCTCTCCTACCGGGACATCCCTGGTCCAAATAGCGGAACACTCACCCTAGTGAACTCCTCCTACCTGATCAGGTTGGTAGACGAGATGACGCCGGGCCGTGACCGGGTGCGGGTGCGGGCCGTCGCCATCGATCCCCTATCCGAAAAAAATGCCCCAGACACCTGGGAGCGAGAGGCCCTGCGTCGCATTCGCTCCGGAGCATCGGAGTGGGGGGAGATGGTGGTCGAGGAGGGCAAACGTTGGTGGCGCGAACTGCGACCACGCATCGCCTCGGCAGAGTGCCTGGACTGCCATCGAGGTCAGGGCGTGAAGACCGGCGAAATCCTCGGTGGACTCTCGGTGAGGGTGCCCCTGGACCCCTTGCAGGCAATCATGGCCCGACAGCGCATGGGCGTCTGGCTGGGTTATGGCCTGATCTGGTTCCTCGGGCTGGGGGGAGGCATCTGGGGCTACGTCCTGACCGGGCGATGGGCACGGCAGCGTGTGGCCATGGAGGGCAAACTGAAACGCGAACTGGACAATGAGCGCACCTTGGGCGATATCCTCGAGATCTCCCTCGCGGAGATGCCCTTCGAATCGCGTCTGCACCGCATCCTGGAGGTGACCACGCGTAGCTCCCTGGCCGACCTGGAGCCCAGGGGGGCGGTGTTCCTGGCGGATCCCGAGACTGAGAGCCTGCACATGGCTGCACAGGTAGGGCTGGCCCCCGTTTTGCTCGATGCCTGCGCCCAGATCTCCTTCGGCCACTGCCTCTGCGGGCGGGCCGCAAGCACGCGCGAGCTGGTGTTCGCGGGTTGCGTGGACGAGCGCCACGAGACCCGTTATCCCAACATGACTGCCCACGGCCACTACTGCATGCCCATCCACAGCGGCGAACGCCTGCTTGGCGTATTTACTCTCTATATCGCCGAGGGTCATGTCCGGGACCAGCAGGAGCAGCTCTTCCTAACCTCGGTGGCCGACATCCTCGGCAATCTGATTGAGCGCCATCTCGCCCGCCAGAGTCTGGAGCACCAGGCCTTTTACGATGAGCTGACCGGCCTGCCCAACCGTAGTCTGTTCCTGGATCGCCTGCGCCATCATTTGGGGGGGGGACGAGGTCAAGGGGAGGTTCTTTCGGCGGTGATGTTTCTCGACCTGGATCGCTTCAAAACCATCAATGATGCCTTGGGGCACGATCATGGGGACCGGCTGCTAAGCGAGGCGGCGCGACGCATTGCAGGCTGCGTCCGCCCCCAGGACACCGTGGCGCGCCTAGGAGGGGACGAGTTCACAGTGTTGCTGGAAGAGGTCGCTAACCCAGCCACCGTCACCCATATCGCCGAGCGTATCCATCGTGCCTTGGAAGAGTCGTTTAATCTTGATGGACGCAGGGTGACCACCTCCACCAGTATCGGTATCGCCTTCACCGATACCCTGGAGCTAAGCCCCGATGGCCTGCTGCGCGACGCCGACACCGCGATGTACCAGGCCAAAGCCGAGGGCACGGGGCGTACCGTGATCTTTGATGTGGGGATGCACAGTGCCGCACAGCAAGTCCTGACCTTGGAGCAGGACCTGCGGGCCGCCGTTGTCGAGGGCCAGATCGAGGCCTGGTACCAACCCATCGTGGACTTGACCGACGGGACCATCCACGGCTTCGAGGTACTAGCGCGCTGGCGCCACCCCGAGCGAGGCATAATCTCCCTGGGGGAATTCATTCCCGCCGCGGAAGAGGCCGGGATAGTGCGCGACATCGACCGCCACATGCTGGAGCAGGCCTGCGCGGCCCTAGTGGACTGGCGCAGCCGCTTTGCCACAGACACCATGGATAGTCTCCATCTGGCGGTGAACCTCTCCTGCAAGCATTTTGCCCAAGGTGATTTCATGGACTGTCTGTTGTCTACCACTAAGGCGGCCGGAGTGAGGCCGGAGCAGATTCGCCTAGAGATCACTGAGAGCCTACTGCTGCGCGACCCCGAATCCGCGGGACAGGTGCTGAATCGCCTGCGTGGGATGGGCTTCAAGGTCGCTCTGGACGACTTTGGAACCGGTTATTCCTCACTGGCCTATCTCCACCGCCTGCCAGCCCAGGTGCTCAAGATCGACCGCAGTTTCGTCGCTGGTTTCCTGAATGACACCGCCCAGTCCGCACTGGTGGCGAGCATTATCCGCATCGCCCATGGGTTCCAAATGGAGGTGGTGGCCGAGGGTATCGAAACCGAGGCCCAGGCCCAGGCCCTAGCCGCCATGGGCTGTCAGTTGGGACAGGGGTTCTACTACTCGCACCCGGTACCCCGGGAGGAGGTCGATGAGTTGCTGCAGGCCTGCAAATTACCACTGTGCACCACTGGGTGATATCCCCGCCAGCTCCGCTGCGGATTCCTCGGAGGGAAGCGGGATGATCTCCCCCTTGTCCAGCCTCGACAGCTCATGCAGGATCAAGCTGGCCTCGGTAAGAATGCTTAAGGTACGCCACACCGCAGAGCGGTGTGACAAGGATAATCGGACCCTCGTAGGTGCGACTTTAGCCGGACAAACAAGTGCGGCTGAAGCCGGACCTACAGGTGAGTGGCTGGCGGCAGGCACCAGTTGGGATTTGTTCCTCCCCCCAACCTACATCTCTGGTGATGCCCGCCGCCGATTTGTGCGAAAATCGTCGCCTGTCCTTTCTCTTTTCTGGAATCCAAGACCGAGACCATGGCCCAATACATCTACACCATGAACCGGGTGGGCAAGATCGTCCCGCCCAAGCGCGAGATCCTGCGCGATATCTCCCTCTCTTTCTTTCCTGGCGCCAAGATCGGCGTGCTGGGTCTCAACGGCTCAGGCAAGTCGACCCTGCTGCGAATCATGGCCGGGATCGATACCGATATCGAGGGGGAGGCGCGGCCCCAGCCGGGGACCCGGATCGGTTATCTGCCCCAGGAGCCTCAGCTCGACGAGAGCAAAGATGTGCGCGGCAACCTGGAGGAGGCGCTGGGCGAGGTGAAGCGGGCGCTAACCCGTCTCGATGAAGTCTACGCCGCCTACGCCGAGCCCGATGCCGATTTCGACGCCCTGGCCAAGGAGCAGGCGGAGCTGGAGAACATCATCCAAACCAGCGACGGCCACAACATCGAGCGCCAGCTAGAGATCGCCGCCGACGCGCTGCGGCTGCCGCCCTGGGAGGCCGACGTGAGCACCCTCTCCGGCGGCGAGCGGCGGCGGGTGGCACTGTGCAAGCTGCTGCTGGAGAAGCCCGACATGCTGCTGCTGGACGAGCCGACCAACCATCTCGACGCCGAGTCGGTGGCCTGGTTGGAGCGCTTCCTGCACGAATACAGCGGCACCGTGGTAGCGGTGACCCATGACCGCTACTTCCTCGACAACGTGGCGGGCTGGATCCTGGAGTTGGACCGGGGCTACGGCATCCCCTGGGAGGGCAACTACTCCTCCTGGCTGGAGCAGAAGGAGGCGCGCCTGGAGCAGGAGCAGAAGAGCGAGGCGGCCCGGGTCAAGAGCATGAAACACGAGCTGGAGTGGGTACGCTCCAACCCCAAGGGGCGCCACGCCAAGAGCAAGGCACGTCTGGCACGCTTCGAGGAGTTGCAGAGCCAAGAGTTCCAGGCCCGCAACGAAACCAACGAGATCTACATCCCGCCCGGCGAGCGCCTCGGCGAGCTGGTGATCGAGGCCAACCAGCTGAAGAAGGCCTACGGCGACCGAGTGCTCTACGATGAGCTTAGCTTCAATCTGCCACGGGGCGGCATCGTCGGCATCATCGGCCCCAACGGCGCCGGCAAGACCACCCTGTTCCGCATGCTCACCGGCGAGGAGCAGCCCGATGGCGGCGAACTGCGCATCGGTCCGAGTGTCGAGATCGCCTACGTTGATCAATCCCGCGACGCCCTGGACGGCAGCAAGACCGCCTGGGAAGAGATCTCCGACGGCCGCGACATCATCACCGTCGGACGCTATGAGTTCAACTCCAGGGCCTGGCTGAGCCGCTTCAATTTCAGGGGCAGCGATCAGCAGAAGCGGGTCGGCGACCTCTCCGGCGGTGAGCGCAACCGCCTGCACCTGGCGAAGCTGCTGCAGCGCGGCGGCAACCTGCTGCTGCTCGACGAGCCCACCAACGACCTCGACGTGGAGACCCTGCGCGCCCTGGAAGAGGCGCTGCTCGCCTTCCCCGGCTGCGTGGTAGTGATCAGCCATGACCGCTGGTTCCTCGACCGCATCGCCACCCACATCCTCGCCTTCGAAGATGAGGGTCAGACGGTCTGGTTTGAGGGCAACTTCCAGGACTACGAGGAGGATAAGAAGCGCCGCCTCGGAGAAGCAGCAATCGAGCCACACCGAATCAAATACAAACGGCTCTCAGGATGAGATCGGACCGCAGCGTCTCGCACCTGGGCTGGGGCCAGAAGCCCCGCCCGGTGCGGAGGATACCCCCTTGTCGACACAGCATCATCTGAGGCAGCAGCCGAGTTTTCAATTCGTCATCCTCACCCTACTGATGCTCGCCTCAATGCTCAGTTACTACGTCTGGCACGAGCACCAAGAGCACCATGCCCACCGCCAAAAGCTCGCGCAACAGGCGGTCCGCAGTGGCGCCCGTGAGATCACCCTACAGCTGCGTAACTTCCACGCCAACCTAGCCCTGTTCGTCCAACAGGAGCGGGCCTTGTTGGCCGAAGTTGCCGTCACAAACGTCAATGATCCACAACACCAACGCTTGCACAAACGACTACAGCTGCAATTCCCCGACATGGAGAGCTTTCTGCTTACCGATAGCGCCGGCAAACCACTCTCCGGCAATAGTGACGAACTTCTCGATGACCAACACACCTATACCCTGAAGCAGTTCATCCTGGGACGCCAGCAACCGATCCTGCTATTGCGCAATGGCGAACGCTACAACTTTGAGATCATGGTGCCCTGGCATCGCTCAGGCGCAGGCAGCGGCGTGCTTACCGTGCATTTCCTCTGCCGCCCACTCTGCCGCATCATCAACAACGAACAGCTGACTGGCTATCAGCTGCAGCTGCTACCACCAGCCTCGCCGCTGGAGGCTGGCAATGGCGGTGCCCCAGACCCGGTGCCGGCGCTCCACAGCACCATCCCAGACATCGGCTGGCGCATCGTCGCCCAACCCCGGCCCGATCTGACGCTACTCGACAGGAGCGCCGGCCAGGCACTGCTACTGTTTATATTCAGCAGCATCCTGAGCCTGCTGCTCTATCGGCGCTGGATGATCCTAGAGCGCCAGCGCAGCCACACAGAGCAACGTTACCGTAACCTGCTCGAGACCTCTGAAGATCTGATCTGGTCGATCGACCGCAAGGGCTACCTCACCCAGATCAACGACTCCGCCTGGCCGATCCTTGGCTTGAACGCAGAAGAGATGATCGGCCGCCCACTGCTGGAGTTCGTCCCCGACGATGAGCTGCAAAACCAGTTCAAGGCGCTGCGCAACCTACTCAGCGGCCACGCCTGGAAAAACCATATCACCCGGCTGGCCTCCAGCGACGGGCGCGATATCCACATGCGCTTCAACGCGCTGCCAATCCTCAGCCCGAAGGGCGAGATCGAGGGCGCCACCGGCACCGCCACCAACATCACCGAACAGATCAACGCGCTTGATGTGCTGCGTGAGAAAGAGCAGCGCTACCGGCAGATGTTTGAGACCAACCAGGCGATCAAACTGATCCTCGATGCCACCTGTGGCGACATTATCGAGGCCAATAGCGCCGCCAGCCGCTTCTACGGATACCCCGAAGAGACACTCCGTTCACTCGGCTTCCATGACCTCAACCAGGCAGAACCGCTGCGACTGGGCCAGCTGCTCGGCTCGATCCGGCAGGGCCAGCTAAGCAGCTTTCAGGAGACCCATCGCCTCGCCTCCGGCCGAGAACGGGAGGTGGAGATCCAGGCCGGCCCAGTCACCACCGGCGACACTGAGCTGATCTATCTGATCATTAACGACGTGACCGAGCGGGAACAGTCGCTAAAGGCGTTGCGCGACAACGAGCAGAAGCTGCAGAGCCTGGTGGAGGCGGCCACCGAGGGCATCGCCATGCTCGATGATGACGGTCTGGTGCAGCTTTTCAACCCGGCCGCAGAGATGATGTTTGGCCGGCTCGAGGAGGATCTGATCGGGGTCGGTTTCGAGCAGTTGTTCGAGGCCAGTGCACCACCCGGCGAGCAGCACGCCCTTGCCTGGTATCTATCGAACTGGGGCTTCTCCGAGGACGGCGGGATCCGCGAGCTGATCGGCTATCGCAGCAACGGCGATGAGTTCCCGTTGCGTCTCTCCCTCAGCCCCTTCGAGCTGGATCAGCGCCCCCACTATCTGCTGCTGATGCAAGATCTCTCCGAATCCCGCGAGGCGGAGCAGCGGCTCGCCTATCTGGCGCAGCACGATGTGCTCACCGGGCTGCTCAACCGCGCCGAGTTGGAGCGCCGCCTGGCGGTGCTACTGAGCACGCCGGCCAGCCCCCGTCCCCATCATGTGGTCTGTTTTATGGACATCGACCAGTTCAAGCTGGTCAACGACACCGGCGGCCATGATGCGGGAGACGAGTTGCTGCGCCAGCTGGCGATCCTTATCAAGTCGCAGCTAAAGGGATTTGATCTGCTGGGGCGGGTCGGCGGGGACGAGTTTGGCGTGATCCTCACCGACTGTTCGGTAGAGCGGGCTGAGTCGATCAGCAGCAATCTGCTGCAGACCATTCGCAGTTTTTTCTTCTCCTGGCAGGAGCGCTCCTACGATGTCGCAGTCAGCATCGGCCTGTTCGGCTTCAAGCCTGGCGATGAGAGCACCTCGAGCATCCTCAGCAGTGCCAATGTGGCCTGCCAGATGGCCAAGGAGCAGGGCCGCAACCGGCTCCATACCTACCACACTGGCGATACCGCGCTGGTCCGCCACCACGGCGACATGCACCTGGTGGCCGGCATCAATCAGGCGCTACAGGAGGGGCGTTTCCATCTCTATGTGCAGCCGATCGTGCCGGTCAACGGTGCCGATGGGCGCCACTATGAGGTGCTGGTGAGGATGATCGACGAGGCGGGGGATACGGTGGTCCCCGATCATTTCATCCCTGCCGCCGAGCGTTACATCCTGATGCCGGCGATCGACCGTTGGATCATCAGCGAACTCTTCACTACCCAGGGGGAGACCCTGCGTCAATGGGCCGAGGTGAATCAACAAACAGGAGAGTTTCTGTTCGCCATCAACCTCTCCGGCACCTCCCTCTCGGACGACGGCTTTCTCAACTATCTGGAGCGACTCTTCGACGAGTGGCGGATCCCGTTTCGCAGCATCTGTTTCGAAATCACCGAGACCGCGGCGGTGGCCAATCTGGAACACGTCAAGGTAATGATCAAACGTCTGAAATCTTTCGGCTGCCGATTCGCCCTGGACGACTTCGGCACTGGGCTCTCCTCCTACAGTTACCTCAAGGAGCTACCGGTGGACTATCTGAAGATCGACGGCAGTTTTGTGCGCAACATGGCCACCGACCCGGTGGACTATGCGATGGTGGAGTCGATCAACCAGATCGGCCATATCCTGGGGCTGGAGACGATCGCCGAGTGGGCCGAGAATCAGACTATTCTGAATCAGCTGCGGGTGCTAAATGTCGACTATGCGCAGGGTTATGGGGTTGGGGAGCCGATGCCGCTGAAGGAGTTCCGGCTATAGCTCACAGCGTAGAAGCGCCACAAGCGGCGCTTCTACGGAGGCCAGTTATTCGGCGCCAATCTGCTTCATCAGGCCGAAGCTCTTGATGAAGGGGCCCGCCATGCGCGGATCCTTGAGCATGCCTTTGAAGTCGCCCTGCAGGAACTTCAGCTTGCCCATGGCGAAGGCGGTGCCCATACCGGCCATGCCGATACCCTTCTCCACCCACTTCATCCAGTCAGAGCGGCTGGCGCGCATGTCCCAATCCATCGTCTCGCCAGCGTAGTCACCGGCACTCACACACTCGCCGTTCACCACCACAAACACGCCACGGGGCTTTTCTTCGTCTTTGAAGCCACAGGTGATGGTGGAGTTGAAACCGATCTCGGCCAGCTTGTCTTTGACCTCTGGATCAGCGTTCCAGGCATCTTTCAGTTCGTTCATCCAATCAGCAGAAAAAAGTTCAGCCATTCCAGACATCCTCAGGTTAGTCGTTGTATTCAGACTGCTTGACTATATCCAAGGCCAGGCGGCTTATCGCAACAGTTCTTTTTATGCCAGCAGACAGGAATTTTGTAGCCACTCAGCCTCCGAGGCTGCCCGCTGCCTGGACAGCACCTCAATCCAACAGATATTTGCGCAGCGGACCTAGCGCTTGTACTCCGTCCCAGATATATCTGGGACGGAGTACAAGACTTCAGGGCTTTTCAAACCCCTTGCCCACAATCTCCCCCGCATCATCAACAACACACAGCCCAACTGGGGGGTTGTTTGCAGCAAACCGCCCGGCCTTGGTGCGTCGCATAACGCTGTTATGGACCAGATCTGTCGCATAGATAGTGCGCTTTTTATTCGCCATCAGATCCATTCCCGGAGTCTTGCATTCAGCCCAGGAGTCGCTGCCGCCGCTGGCTTTCTTGATTTGTGCGTCATCCAGCGGCAGCTTATTGCGCTGGGCATGTTGGTACATCCAGTAGAGCGGAATGTTGGAGAGGCCTTCATTATTGTTGCCACCACCGACATCAGAATGGTAGCCACGGAACCAGACCTCACGGATATCGCGTAGCTCCCGGTCCGAATAGGCATCCTGCACCACCCGGGTCAGTGGAAACAACTGACGCCGCTCATCCAGTGCGATTGCGTGACAGCAATGCTGCACGATATAGGGCAGAGTGAGGTCGTAACCCAGGTTGATGCGGTTGCCTGGGATGCCGAACGAAGCGACCGTTTCCCACAGCCCCATGAAGCGAATCGTAGGCGCCTCTTCGCCATTCACCCCCTCTTCCAGGATATCATTGGCAAACTCCAACGCCAGCGCAGCGCCACGGCTGAATCCAATAATATCGATATCACAATCGCCGTTGCGGAAGTTCGCTTCGAGCTGGTCCATCGCCTCGCCGATACGCTGGTGGCCACCGATCCCCAGCATCTTGCCGAAGAGGTCCCCGAGCACAGAATAGCGAGTGCCCACACCTGCTACGTAAAAGCACTTCCCAGGCCCACTGTAGGCATCCTCGTAGGCGCGAAAAAATTTCAGGACGTTAGTGTCTTCCCCCTCTCCGGGGTTGTCTTCGTTACCGGTACCATCGAATGCATAGATTGCCATGATGTTATCCTCTTGGTCCTTAGGGAGCCTCTGATGCTCTCTGCGAGATCGGATCCCCGACCTCAGTCTACGATCAACCTTTGTGTAATGAAGCTAATTCCCGATTAAAAGCCTAGGAGAGCCATCCATGGTCTGCAAGGATCTGCCAACATGCCCTTCCCTATGATCAGGCAATCCGATGAGGCTGAACTGATTGAGTGGCTGTTTTTCAAGCCTATGCAGCATCCCAGTGATACTGGTCAGTCCTGCATCCCCATCCTCACCAGCTTCAGCAACAGCAATAGAAACGGGGCAGCGTGAAACAGCAGATCAAAGATATCGATGGCCCGCGTCAGGGTGCCCGCCCGCAGCATCTTCAGCTTCTCCCAGATGTGGGGTTCCGGAAAAAATGGTGCAAACCCCAATAACAGACAGCCGATGGCCAGTGTCCCCAACGGCAGTTGATCCAACCACTCCATACCCTCTATCTCCCGTTTAGCAATGGATCGGCAGCCAAGGGATCAGCCGCGGAGATCCGCTTCTGAACACGGCAAAGCAGCAAAACCTCACCCCGGGCCTGAAAAACACCATATATTCGCATTTCATAATATGCTACTTTGTTGAATCCGGGGCGAATTTTACTCCCATTGACTGGTACCTGCACCCGGACAAAATAGGCTGGAGGATCAAATCATGTCAGCAAAACAGTCTGTCGCCTCAGAAGAGACGACCGAGATCACCACACCCACAGAAAACCTGATCCATCTGGATCAGGATTCAGAGCCACAACCCCGGGCGCGGGATTTCAACACCAAGATATCGGATCTGGAAGAGACGCTGCAGCAGCTGCAGCAACACCTCGACAGCAGCAACCACGATTTCAGCGAGGCCCTGAATAGTGCTGAGAGCCGCAACCAAGCCCTCTCCTCCGACTTCACCCAGGCCTTCCAGTCCCTCTCAGAAGATACTCTCAAGCTCTCCGCCGCCACCACCGAGGTGGCCAGCAAGCTTGAGCTGAGCATCGCTGAGCAGGAGGGAGCCACCCTCACCCTGGGCAAGAAGCTCACCGCAAAGATTGCACAGCTCTCAAAGAAGCACCGTGAAGAGAGCGCCGCCTTGCGCGCCGAGCAGCAGTCACAGCTGGAGCGCATCCAGGCACTGAACGAGGCGACGGAGCAGCTGGCTGCGCTCCTCGAGAGCAGCATTGACGAAAGTGCCGCCGCCCAGCAAGAACTGCAGCAGAAGATCGACGCGGTCTCCCAATCCTCTCAGAAGCGCGACGACGTCATCTCCCGCCGCACCGAAGAGGTCTCGAAGTATCTCAGCGACAGCCTTGAGCGGGTCGCCGGCAAGCTCAAATCCTCGATGGAGAGCATGGGCGAGAAACTCTCGCAGCAGACCAGCGCCCTGGAACAGGGGCTGAAGCAGGCCGGCAAGCGTCTGACAAACCACGATCAGCAGATCGAGACCTTGCACTCAGTGGATGAGGAGATAAAGCAGACCACCAGCAAGCTAGGACAGAAGACTCACCAGCTGAAGATCGCCACCGATAGCCTGGAGAATAAGAGCCAGGGCCTCTCACAAGCGGTCAACCAGCTGAATAGCAAGACCGGCGCCCTTCAGGAGCGGAGCAATCAGCAGGAGCAGGGTATCGCCTCGGTCATCCAGGATGAGCGACACCACTTCAAGATGCTGGGGATCAGCCTGATCCTGGTGGTACTCGCGGTGGCCGTCTTCTCCAGCTACCAGCAATACCGCTGGTACCAGGAGAACAAACTGGATCAGCGCGTTGCTCAGCAGTTCGATCTGAATGCACAACAGCAGGTCGCCATGGCACAGCAGGTTGCCTCCCTACAGCAGCAGCTGAGCGCACAGCGCGCCGCCGCCAGCGCTCATCAGCAAGATAGTGAGGCGATGGCCCAGCAGGTCAAGGTTCTGAAGCAGAAGATCACTCGCCTGAAGAGTGAGCTGACCAACATGGGGGACAGCGTCGAGAGTCTGGATGGCCGGGTCGTTGCGATCGCACCGCTGCACCAATTCGGCAGCGACAACACCATCCACGGCCCCGAGTGGCTTGCCAGTCAGCCGTCAAACCACTATGCGATCCGTCTCGCGAATGTGGCCAACAAGCAGCAGCTCTACAAGATCGCCGATCGCTACGGCCACTACCTGAAGCAGGATCTTGCCTATCTGAAGAGCGGCAACCACTATCAGCTGATCTACGGCAGTTTCAACAACTACCGGGCGGCCGCCAGCGCGATGCGACGCATGCCCAGCCCTGACTACCGTAACCGTCCGCAGGTGGAACAATTGGCACGGATTCAGGCGAGGATCTGACCCGCAGGGTGCAGCCCGCAAAGATTGTGGACTGCATCCGCCAGCACTAGGGACGACAGCTGATTGGAGTTATCATCAGCTCAATCTGCCGGATCCCGCCTCGGTTGTCGGCAGTCGATGACAACCAACCAAGGGGGAAGCCGGAATGCCGGAATGCCGGAATGCCGCTGGCGACAACGCATGCAAGTCGATGCAACCAGGAGCGACAGATTCGACTGGCAGCCGGCGATCGCACTATCGACAGCGGCCTTCTGCCTGCTGCTGATCCACTACCTCAAATTCGACCATGTCTTTGTTGCCGCCCTGCAGCAGTTGCGCGGCAGCGGTGAGGCCGGCCAGAGGCTGGCCGCCGCGCTTATCACCAGCCCGTTCTTGCCGCTCTTCAAGCAGCTCTGGTGGGGGTTCTGGCATCTGCTCGGCTATCTGCTGATCCCGTTGGCGGTGATCCACTGGTTGTTTCGCGAGCCGGCCAACGAGTATGGGCTACAGTTAGCCGAGACCCGCCGCTTCTGGCTCTGGTACCTCGCCCTGGCCACGCCGATTCTGCTGTTCGCCTGGTTCGCCAGTGCGCGTCCTGACTTCCTCGCCCACTACCCCTTCTATCGGCAGGCCTCACGCAGCATTTTCGATCTGCTGGCGTGGGAGATCATCTACCTGCTGCAGTTCTTCTTTCTCGAGTTCTTTTTCCGCGGCTTTCTGCTGCACGCCTGCCAGCGCGCCTTCGGCCTGAATGCCCTGTTTGTGATGATGCTGCCCTATCTGATGATCCACTTCGCCAAACCCTGGCTGGAGGCGAGCGGGGCGATCTTTTTTGGCCTTCTGCTCGGGCTGCTGGCGCTGCGTTCCCGCTCGATCTGGGGTGGCGTGGCGGTCCACTCCAGCATCGCCCTGGGCATGGACCTGATGGCGCTCTACCGCAGCGGCACCCTACCCCAGCGCTGGTGGCCCGGATGAGTACGGGACACCCTGTGGCTGAGCGACTGCTGGGAATAGCGCTGGCACTGGCCCTGTTCCTGGTCGCCTCGCTGCTGGCATGGCGGGCGCTGGCAGCGGCCGACTTCCTGTTTCCGCTCTGGTACGACTGGATGGGGATCGATCAGACAATCCAGGTGTACGCCCCCCAGAACCGCTTTCGTCATGGCTTTGAGACGACAGAGAAGAGAGAGCGGCTGAGGCTCTTCAGCGCCATCGTGACGGCCATCCACCGACAGGGCGCGGGGCTCGGCGCGCTGCGCTACCACGCCCGAGACGGCCAGCCACTGGGGCACTTCCTCACCCCGCCGGAGCAGCAACACCTGGTGGATGTCGCCCGGCTGATCGATCGCTACCAGCAACTGGCCTGGGGCAGCGCCGGCCTCAGCCTGCTCCTGCTGTTGGCCCTGCGACGAGGCAGGTGGCGACTACCAGGGGGTCAGCAGCTGCTGCTCGGCTGGCTGACTCTACTGCTGACCCTGGCGCTGCTGATCCTGGCCATGGGGGCGGAACGGCTGTTCTATCTGCTGCACGAATGGGTCTTCCCGGCGGGACACCAGTGGTTCTTCTACTATCAGGATTCGCTGATGAGCATGCTGATGCAGGCGCCGAATCTGTTCGCCTATATCGCCGTGGTCTGGCTGCTACTGAGCCTGCTGGCCTATCTGCTGTTGCTGTGGCTGGCACGACGCCTGCTCGCGCCAACCCAGACCGGATAGAGCCACAACCTGCGATCAGGCGTTTTCGGCATAGGGCACCCGGAACAGCAGCGCATAGAGCACCGGCACAAACAGCAGCGTCAACAGGGTAGCAAAGCCCAGGCCGGCCATGATGGTGATCGACATATTGACGAAGAAGACATCGGAGAGCAGCGGGATCAAGCCGAGAATCGTGGTGGCGGCGGCCATCGCCACCGGCCGCAACCGACTCACGGTGGCATCGAGGATCGCAGTCAGGGGCAGCTTGCCCTCTTCGATCTGCTGGTCGATCTCCTCGATCAGCACGATGGCATTCTTGATCAGCAGCCCGATCAGACTCAGTGCACCCAGCAACGCCATAAAATCGAACGCGCCGTTGAAGGCCAACAGACCGGCGGTGATGCCAACGATCGCCAACGGCACCGTGAGCCAGATGATCAGCGGCTGACGCAGTCGGCCAAACAGCAGGATGCTGGTCAGAATCATCAACAGAAAGCCCACCGGCAGCACCGACAACAGTCCGTTCTGGGCATTCTTCGAGTCCTCATACTCACCGCCCCAAGAGAGGCTGTAGCCCGGTGGCAACTCGACCGCCTCAATCTGCGGCTTGAGACGATTGAAGAGTGGTGTCGCCAGCTCCCCGGTTGGATTACAGGAGGTGATGATGGTCTGGATCCGGTCACGGCCACGGATCACAGTATTCTCAAACGCGGTTTCAAAACCACTCACCACCTGGGCCACCGGTACCGTCTTCTGTAACGCCGGGCTCCAGACGCGAATATCTTGGATATTCGCCACATCTTCCCGCTCATCCGCCGGTGGCCGCAGTTTGATCGGCAGCAGACGGATACCATCACGATAGACCCCTACATCCTTGCCCTCGAAGGCCGATTTCAAGGCGATCGCCAGATCTTTGCGGGTAATACCGAGTTGCCGTCCCACCTGCTCGTTGAACAACGGGCGAATAAACTGCACCGGACTGCGCCAATCGTCACGCACCTCTTTGGTCTCAGGATCGGCGCGCATGATCGCCTGGGCCTGCTCCGAGAGCCCGCGTAAAACTGCTGGATCTGGCCCCTGGAAACGGGCCTCGATCTTGCCGTCACGACCGGGGCCGATGCGCAGCGGTTTGATGATCGGGTCGAGCTGTGGCAGATTGTTGCGCATGTAGTCGGCCACCGCCTCCCAGATTGGCCCGATCTGTTCCAGTTGCTCGGTCTGAATGATGATCTGCGCATAGGCGGAACTCGCCTCTTTGGGCTCATAGACCAGGGAGAAGCGGGCATCACCACCACCGACGACGGAGGTGGTCTTCGTCACCCCAGACTGCTGGCGGACGAACTCGGCCACCTGCAGGGTATCATCGCGGGTCTTGCGGATATCTGTCCCCTCCGGCTCCCAGATATCGATAAAAAACATCGGTGTATTGGCGTTGGGAAAGAAGGCGTTTTTCACATAGCCGAAGCCCATGCCGGCAACCAGGAACAATCCGACCACCACCCCGACGGTGATCCAGCGAAACCGGATCACCTGTTTTAAGACCCCGCGGAAGGCACTGAAGAGGCCCTTGTCGTAGGGGTTTCCGGCATCGGCTGCATCCGCTTTCGGCCGCATGAAGAGTGCGCAGAGCAGCGGCGTGGTGCTGACTGCGGTGACCCAGGAGAGGGTCAAAGAGATCAGGATCACGTAGAACAGGGAGCTGGCAAACTCGCCGGTATTGTCGGTGGAGAGGCCAATCGCGGAGAAGGCGAGGATGCCGATAATAGTGCCGCCCAGCAGCGCCCAGATACTCTTACCCACCACCTCACCGGCGGCCTTCACCACATTCATGCCACCCTGAATGCGGATCAACATCCCCTCCGCCACCACGATGGCGTTATCCACCAGCATCCCCAGCGCAATCACCATCGCACCCAGGGAGATACGCTGCAGTTCGATGCCGTAGAGCTGCATGATGAAGAGGGTGCCCGCCACGGTAATCAGCAGCACCGCACCGATAATCAGGCCCGATGTTAGCCCCATGAAGAGCAGCAGCACAACGATGACAATGGCCAGAGCCTGACCAACACTGACGATAAAACTACTCACCGAGTTATCGACCTCGGTTGGCTGGTTGTAGATCGCCTGCAACTCCATGCCCACCGGGATGATCGACTGCAGCTGATTGAAGCGTTTCTCCAACGCCTCGCCCACCGCCACCACGTTTTCCCCCTCGCGCATGGAGATGCCCAGGGTCAGGGTCGGCTTGCCATTGAAGTAGATCAGCCGTGACGGCACATCCTGGTAGGCGCGGCGGATGTCCGCGATATCTTTCAGATAGATCAGCCGCTTATCGCTGGAACTGATCAGCAGGTCACCGATCGCCTTTACCGAGGCGAACTCACCGCTGGGGTGGATGCGGATATAATCATCGCCGACCCGAACCTTGCCGGCATCTTCCACCAGGTTCTGCGAGGCGAGCACCTGGGTGATCTGCTCCATCGACAGCCCCAACTCACCGAGCCGGGCACGGGAGATCTCCACGTAGACCAGCTCCGGCTGCTCGCCGCCGATAACGATCTTCTTCACTCCCGGCACCAGCACCAGCTGCTTCTTCAGCGCATCTGCAGTGTCTTTCAGATCGCGATAGGTGTAGCCCTCCCCCGTCAGAGCCAGGTAGACGCCGTAGACGTCACCGAAGTCATCGATGATCAGCGGCCCCTGCACGCCCGGCGGCAGCTTCTGCTTCATGTCAGCGATCTTGCGTCGTAGCTCGTCGTAGATATCGGGGAAATCCTTGGCCTTGTATTCGTCCTTGAACTCAATGCTGAGGTCAGACATGCCGGGCCGGGAGATCGACATATTGATCCGCTTCAGCTGCCCCATCAGCTGCACCGCCTCTTCGATGTGGTAGGTCACCTCATCCTGCACCTCTTGGGCAGTGGCGCCGGGGTAGAGGGTGATGATCTTGGCCTGTTTGATGGTGAAGTTGGGGTCTTCCAGCTTGCCCATCCGCTCGAAGCCGTAGACGCCGCCGGCCACCATGATGATGACCAGAAGCCAGGAGACAACCTTGTTGTTGACTGAATATTCGCCGATGTTCATTGCAGATTCCCGCGGGTCCGTTCGATTCGATCTGATTGCACCTTACTGTTTCTGCTGCATCAGCTGCAGGTCATCCGACCGAGGCTCAGCCTGCTCTGTCTCTTGCATCAAGCTGATCTTCATCCCCTCAGCAAGGTAGGCGGCCCCCACCGTCACGACCCGATCCCCCGGCTGTAGCCCTGAAATAACTTCAATATTCGCCCCCTTCATCACCCCCAATTCCACCTGCTTTTCATGTACCACCATCGCCTCTTCATCAACCACCCAGACGCGGGGATCGAGCTTCCGATCACCGCCGATGGCGCTCACCGGAACGAAGTAAACCACTTTCTCGTCCAGAGAGCGGGAGAGATCGACAGTGACGCTGACTGTCATACCTGGCAACACCACCAGGCCCTGCGGCGCAGGCATGGTATAGGTCGCCTCGAAGGTCTGGGTTTTGGGATCAGCTTTGGTCGCGATCTCTTTGAAGCTCAGCTCGAATCTTTTCCCCGGCACGCTATCGAACGAGGCCCAGACGGGGATCTGTCCACTTTCATTCCGTTCAACCCGCTCCTGAGTAATCCGCAGAATAATATTTTCTGGTACATCGATCTTGACTTCGAGACTGCTGCTGTCCTGCAGCGAAAGCACCGGCTGTTTTGCCTGCACCTCTTCAAACTGCTCGACTTTGCGTTTCGCCACCACCCCGTCGAACGGAGCACGCAGGTCGGTGTAGCGCAGGTTCTGTTGTGCCTGCTCCAGCGCAGCCGATGCACTCTTGAATGTGGCTTCGAGCTTGTCGAAATCACGACGCGAGATATGCCCTTTCTCCACCAGATCCTTAGCTCGCTCAAAGTCGTTCTTCGCACTGTCAAAACTAGCCTGGCGATCCTTCAGAGTAATGCGGTAGTCGGTGGCATCCAGCTGGGCCAGAATCTGGCCTTTTTTCACCCGATCACCCTCGTTGAACTTGATTGCCACCACCTTGCCCGGCACCCGAAAAGAGAGTTCCGCCCGGTTAACTGCATCGATGCGCCCAGGAAAGTTGCGGATACCCCCTTGTTCAGGCGCTGCCACAATCATCGATTTGACTGGTCTAGCCAGATCCGTCTCGGCAGTTGGCGGCGCTTCACTACAGCCTCCAATTAAAGCTGCCATAGCAAAGGCAAGAAAAAAAGGGAGTCGACCTAATGACAGATTCTTCGTATCCATTTTGGCTTCCAGATGCTGAGAGTGAAGTCGAAGACCGCCGAAGCCTAACACACTGCACTGAGAATTAAATGCCCTTATTAAGATAGCCATGAAGAAGCAACAGCCCAAAACAAATGAAGTAACTTCCTTGCCTCAGGAATCGTTCGACTTAAACCCCCGACAAAAGTGTATTACTAGGATTTTTATGAATTAACACACACCTATTGGCTTAAGAAGTCAGACCCCATCCCGATACCAAAATCAAGCAAAGGCTGATATCGAGCCTATTGGGGGTCAAAGCTATGAAATCAACCACATCTATCCAGCACTCCTTACGAAGAAAGGGGCGACTGCTCACCCACATCTTGTTAATCCTCTTCCTCAGCTTACTCGTCGTATCACCTAATACCTACGCGAGCAAACACAAGACCAATGACAAAGTAACAATCTGCCATATACCTTCTAGCAATTCAGGCAATGCTCATACCATCAGCGTTGCGAAATCTGCCGTTAAAGCTCACATGGATCACGGTGACTACAAAGGCCAGTGCCCGAGTAAAAACAGTGGCACAAAGGGCAGCAGTTCAGGCAAATCAAAGGGCTCTAGCGCAAGTTCAACCCATAATAAAGGTTCGAGCAAAAGCAAAGGCTCAAGCAAGAAAAAGGGCTCAAGTAAAAAGAAAGGCTCGAGTAAGAAAAAGGGTTCGAGTAAGAAAAAGGGTTCGAGCAAGAAGAAGGGCTCGAGTAAGAAAAAGGGTTCGAGCAAAAAGAAGGGCTCAGGTAGTTCCAGCTCCGGTGGTTCCAGCTCCGGTGGTTCCAGCTCCGGTGGTTCCAGCTCTGGCGGTTCCGCCTCTGGTGGTTCCAGCTCTGGTGGTTCCAGCTCTGGTGGTTCCAGCTCTGGTGGTTCCAGCTCTGGTGGTTCCAGCTCTGGTGGTTCCAGCTCTGGTGGTTCCAGCTCTGGCGGTTCCAGCTCGACTAGTTCCACCCCTGCAGTCACGCCGACCATCGATTACAGCGAAGCCGACGCCGCTGTATTCACTCTGAGCAATGGCCGCGCCAAGAGCCGCAGTATTTCAGTCAGCGTAACCGGACGTGTAGCAACTTCGAATTAATAGATAAAAAGGGAGAACGCCATGAAAAACAACCGTATCTATCAATCGTCAACGAGCACTAGAGGCATGCAGGGCTTTACGCTAGTTGAGCTGTTAACCACATTGACGGTCGCCCTGGTACTGCTGTTGGTTGGTGTCCCCGCTTACAATCAGCTGAGTGCAAACAACCAGATAACGGCAGAAAGCCATAATTTAGTTTCACATCTGCAATATGCCAGAACAGAATCGGTAAAGCGGGGACTGCCGGTCACCATCTGTGCGTCAGATGATGGGGCAACCTGTTCCGGTTCCGAGACATGGAATGTCGGCTGGATCGTATTTACCGATGGAACAGGCTCTAAGGGTGAAGCCGATGGTAGCGATACAGTGCTCCGCGCCTACCTGAGTGACAGTGACAATCTGACACTTAATGCCAATGTCGCTTACATTCAGTACCAACCTGATGGCACCATTGAGTTGAACTAGGCCTGTTAACACCCCCCGCCGGTTTATCGCCCCTCTTCAACGAGGGGTTTTTTCTGCGTCCTGGAGTGACGACAGGATCAGAAAAATAGTTTCTGACTTGCAACTCTACAACCAATCACAAAAAGATCAGTTAACGTGAAACTCGAGAGTAAATGCGCCAAGCCTTCTATTTATGAGGCCCGTTAGGGCATAGACAAACAGCACAACCCCTAACATCTCACAGAGCTCTTCAACCGTGTACAAAAAACTATAGAGAATAGTCGCTGTACCGTGCGCCTCGGCCTCCCTCGCTCCAATCAGTTCCAATCCAATCGCACCCAACAGAAATAATCCACCGGAAATAACAAATTGAATTCTTAGAAGCTTTGGGAGGGAAAAGAGAAACTTTAGGTAGGAGATCAGAAAAACAATAGCGGCAATTCCATAGGGTATTACCCAAGCAAAATAGAACACACCTTCTGCTGGAACAATGTTAGAGACAAGATCACCAATCCCTTCATGAATCTGGGCACCCTCATCAAGCGAAAGAAACAGAAAAATCAACGCAAGCCCAAACCAATGATGGCGATATCGCTCCTTCTCCAGATAGTGATACCGGCTAATCACTGCAAGCAGGATTGCGGCAAACAGCAACGCAAAAGATGAGTACCAAGAGGGTAAATTCCCCTCATAATCGAAATCGAGCAACTCGATGAAATCAAACTGATCCGGATCATTGATCAGGAAATAGATAACCAACTGCCCAATGTGCAGCAACGCAAGCACAAAGATCGTGCCCAACATCAGCCGCATAACAACCTTTCTCGAGATAACGACATTCATGCGCGGTTTATAGCTCGGATAATGTCTCTTTTCCAACGCTCAGCTGGTTAACAGGAAATCCGGCAACCCCGGTTCGATCCCTAATTCATCATAAACTCTTTACGTAGAGATAGGATCGCCAGTGTCAGTGATTCCCTCGCTGGAAGAGGGCGTTAATAGTGGTGCCCGGAGCCGGAATCGAACCGGCACGGGGTTGCCCCCGAGAGATTTTAAGTCTCTTGCGTCTACCAATTTCGCCATCCGGGCATGGACGAGCGACGCATTCTAGCGCATCGAACAGTCAAGGGAAATTTACATCGCCACCCACCCAGAGGAATTGCATCTGAGCCGCCATACCGTGTAGCTTTCCTCTGACGAGGCTCCACCCAATTTGTCACACTCGCCACACCAGGCAAGCCATGAGGCCCCATGGGGCAGTCACCACGACCAGAGAGACTACAGGGATGAAGCACCATCAAGATCTCTTGGCGCCTGCCTGCTGATTGCATGCCTATGTATCACTGGCTGCCAGAGTACGCCACAAAAGCCACCCTCCGGAGCGACAGCCGGAGCAAGTCCGACACTGCCCCCAACTCAATCCCTTGCTACCCTCCCATCAGCGACAGAAAAACCGATCTCCCCCGCTGCTCACAAGATCCTCTCCATTGGCCAGGAGATGGCACTGGTGAAGCGGGAGATCATTCAGGGAAGTTGCTGGGACTATGCCAACGCGGTCTATAATCGGGCCGGTTACCCCAACCGAAACGGCCAGCGCATCACCATTTTTAAAGGTAAAAAGTCTGGCCCCTATGCCGCCATCGCCTTGATCGAGCCGGGCGACTTTCTCTACTACATCAACCACTCCTATTACGATGTAGAGCACAGCGCGATCTTTATCGAATGGATAGATATACAGAGGAGCACGGCGCTGATGCTCAGCTATGGCGGTGAGCATCGCAAAGCGCCTGCGCGCTATCGCCCCTATGATCTCTCCAGCGTCTACCGAATCATCCGGGCCAATTAGCGCAAGCAGGACAGCGGCAAGCCAGGCCCGCAGGCACAAAAAAGCCCCGGATGTCCGGGGCTGATTGCCATTTGGAGCGGGAAACGAGACTCGAACTCGCGACCCCAACCTTGGCAAGGTTGTGCTCTACCAACTGAGCTATTCCCGCATTCTAGATGGAGGCTTGGGTCGGAATCGAACCGGCGTCCACGGCTTTGCAGGCCGCTGCATAACCACTCTGCCACCAAGCCTAAAACAGTTCCGGACGCTGCCTGAGTGGCGGCAGCAGCCGTGAATCTAACAAAAAAGCCCCGGTACTGCCGAGGCTCTTTCACAATTTGGAGCGGGAAACGAGACTCGAACTCGCGACCCCAACCTTGGCAAGGTTGTGCTCTACCAACTGAGCTATTCCCGCTGCGTCAGAACGAAGCGTATTGTAGCGGCGCGGATGTTGCTGTCAAGCATCAATCAACTGAAACAGCTGATTCATCCCCCTCTACTCTTCCCTTGGCAACACCTCCACCACCGACTGCCCAGAGAGACTTGGCCAGGCCGCGCGCAGGTAGACCACCATCGACCAGAGCGTCAGAATAGCTGAAACATAGAGCAGCACAAAGCCGACCGTGAACACCGGAATCTCCCACAGTGGCTGCTTGATAATTAACAGCAGGATCGCCACCATCTGCACTGCGGTCTTGAACTTACCGATCATCGACACCGCCACCTGGGCGCGTGCGCCGATCTCGGCCATCCACTCGCGCAGCGCTGAGATGGTGATCTCGCGGCCAACAATGATCGCTGCCGGCAGCGCCAGCGCCGGGCTCGGCTCCGCCTCCACCAACAGCAACAGCGCTGCCGCCACCATCAGCTTATCTGCAACCGGGTCGAGGAAAGCACCAAACGGCGAAACCTGCTGCCAGCGTCGCGCCAGATAGCCATCCAACCAGTCAGTGACACTGGCCAGAGCAAACACCGCCGCAGAGAGCACCCTGGCCCCCTCGAACGGCAGGTAGAAGATCAACACAAACACCGGGATCAATAGGATCCTCAACAGCGTCAGGATATTCGGAATGGTCCACACAATAAGAACCCACTAACTCTCTTCATGAAAGGCCTGATAGATCAGTCGCGCCAGTTTCAGGCTAACCCCATCGACCCGTGCGATATCCTCGACCCCGGCCCGGGTCAGCTCCTGCAATCCACCAAACTGCTTCAACAGCCGCTGCCGGCGCTTTGGACCGATCCCCGGCAACGCCTCCAGCACCGAGGTCTTACGACTGCGGGCGCGGCGCTGGCGATGACCCGTAATCGCAAACCGATGTGCCTCATCACGGATCTGCTGCACCAGGTGCAGCGCAGGTGAATCCGCCGGCAGTATAATTGGCGTGCTATCGCCGAACAAGAAGAGCTGCTCCATGCCCGCCTTGCGGTCCGGCCCTTTCGCCACCCCCACCAGGGTCAGTCCAGCGATACCCAGCTCGACCAGAATCTCATGCGCCGTGCTCAGCTGCCCTTTGCCACCGTCAATGAAGAGGATATCAGGCAACGCCACCTCCCCCTTCTTGATGCGGGTATAGCGCCGCTCCAGCGCCTGGCGCATCGCCGCATAGTCATCGCCGGGTGTGATGCCATCGATATTGAAGCGGCGGTAATCCGATTTGAGCGGGCCTTCGGCATTGAACACCACGCAGGAGGCGACCGTTTTCTCTCCGCGAGTATGGCTGATATCAAAGCACTCCATACGCGACGGCGACTCATCCAGCCCCAGCGCCTGCTGCAGTCGCTCGAGCCGCCCCTGCATATCGATGCGGCTGGCGAGCCGCGCCTTCAGTGCCAGTTCAGCGTTGTTCAGCGCCATCTGCAGCCAACGTGCCCGCTCACCGCGCAGCCGATGACTGATGCGCACTCGCCGCCCCGCCTGTTCGCCGAGCACCTGCTCCAGCAGGGTCTGATCTTCACCAGCATGACTGAGGATGATCTCCGCCGGCACCGCCTTTTCCAGATAGTACTGGGCGACGAAAGCGGAGAGCACCGCCCCCGCCTCTGCGCCAGCGGGTATTGCGGGAAAGAAGGCCTTGTTACCCAGATTGCGACCGGCGCGGATAAAGAATACCTGGACGCAGGCGGTCCCCGCTTGCAGCGCCACCGCGACGATATCCAGATCGCCCCGTTCGCCGCTGACATACTGACGTTCCTGGATCCGGTTGAGAAGTTTGATCTGATCTCGGTAGAGCGCCGCCTGCTCGAACGCCAGCGCCGCAGAGGCCGCCTCCATGCGCGCCACCAGCGCATCCACCACCGTACTGGTCTTACCATCGAGAAACAGCTCGGCATGGCGCACATCCTCGCGGTAGTCGGTCTCGCTGATCAGGCCGACACAAGGCGCGCTGCAGCGTTTGATCTGATACTGCAGGCAGGCTCGCGAGCGGTTGCGAAAGAAACCCTCCTCGCACTGGCGCACCGGAAACAGCTTCTGCAACAGCTGCAAGGTCTCGCGGGTCGAACCGGCGCTCGGATAGGGACCGAAGTAGCGTCCACCACCCTTGCGTGAGCCGCGTCGGAAACTGAGTGCCGGGAACGACTGGTCGGTGGAGAGATGGATGTAGGGGTAGCTCTTGTCGTCCCGTAGCAGCACATTGTAGCGCGGCTTGAGCGACTTGATCAGATTGTTCTCCAGGATCAGCGCTTCAGCCTCGGTGTGGGTCACCGTCACCTCGATGCGTTCGATCTGGACGACCATGCGCTGGATGCGCAGATTGAGAGCGCGGGTGAAGTAGCTGCTCACCCGCCGCTTCAGATTCTTCGCCTTGCCAACATAGAGCACCTTGTCGTCGGTGCCGATCATACGATAGACCCCGGGCCTGGAGGTCAGCGTCTTGAGAAAGGCCTTAGCGTCGAAACAAGCTTTAGACGACGGTTCACTCATCGTCAGAGAGTCTGCAGCAGCTCTCTGGCACGTGCAAACACCTGCTCGAACATCGCTGTGGTGAGTCTTTTTGTCTGGGTGTTGTAGCGGCTGCAGTGGTAGGAGTCGAGCAGCCGGAGGCCATTCGGCAGGCGGTGTTCAGCCGCATGACCGAAGGCAAACGCCTTCAGCTTCTGCCCGGATGCCTTGAGCACCGCGTTGTGGGCAATGCAACCCAACGCTAGCACCACAGCCCCCTTCTCCAGGCTTGCCAGCTCTTGGCTAAGGTAGTGGTTGCAGTTGTTAATCTCCACCCCCTGCGGCTTGTTCTGCGGTGGCAGGCACTTCACCGCGTTGGTGATGCGGCAGTCGAACAGCTGCAGGTCATCATCTGCCGCCACCGATTCGGCCCGACTGGCAAAACCGTAGCGGTGCAGCGTCTGGTAGAGCAGGATGCCGGCGTGATCTCCGGTGAACGGGCGTCCGCTCGCGTTCGCCCCATGCATGCCCGGCGCCAGCCCCACCAGCAGCAGGCGAGCGGCAGGATCACCAAACGGCGCCACCGGACGACAGTGGTAATCAGGGTGGTCCTGGCGGGTCTGATCGAGGAACGCCGCCAGCCGGTCACAACGGCGGCAGTGCAGATCAAACACTGTCGACCTTGTCGCTGAGAATGCCGTGGCGATAGGCGAGCCGCGTCAGTTCCACATCGTTGCGCACATCGAGCTTCTCATAGATACGCTGGCGGTAGGTGCTGACAGTCTTGGGGCTGAGGCTGAGACCATCGGAGATCTCCTGGTTGCGTTGCCCCTCCAGGATCATCAGCATCACCTGGGTCTCGCGGGAGGAGAGGCCTTGGAAGGGAGTGGCGGAGTGGCGCTTCCAATCGGTGAGGATATGTTTTCTTGCGACATCGGAGGAGACAAAGGGCTGACCACGGAACACGCTGCGGATCGCTTGGATCATCTCATCTGCCGGGCAGCCTTTGGTCAGATAACCCATTGCGCCCACCTCGTTAAGACGAGCAGGGAAGGGCTCGTTATCCAGCATGGTCAACGCCACCACCTTCAAATCGGGAGCAATTCTCAGCAGTCGGCGAGTCGCCTCGATGCCACCAATGCCAGGCATGTTCACATCCATCAGCACCACATCGGGCCGATCCTGCTGCACCATCTGGATCGCCGCTTCACCACTGCCCGCCTCGCCCACCACACTGATGTCAGGCACCTGCGTCAAGATACTCTTGACGCCGGTACGCACCAGTTCGTGATCGTCAACCAACAACACTCTGATCATCTGATTCCTCGCTGTTCAGAGGTATCGCCCACACTGCTTGATATCGGCCTGCACGCAACTGACAGGCGCACATCGTCCCCAGCCTGGGGGGGGGTGCAAACTATTCCGCCGAAGAAGAGACCATTGAGTTTACAAGGGTGGCTTAGATTGAACAACGGAACCGCTCCCGAAGGCTTGTGGGCTGCAAAGCAGATCACATCAGGAGACCACCCAACGCTCTCGGCTGGATGCGTACTCAGGCCCACCGGCGCCAAAGCCATGCCCCTGGATGACACAGAACGCCAGCCATTTGGAGAGGAACAGGTTCAACTTCCAACGCTGCTCCAGGGTCGGGTTATCGCCCCACTTTTTCAAGGGTAAGGCCGACTGGCGCAGGTCGACGATATCGACCTGTTTGGAGTCGTGATAGACACGCAGATTGGCGTCCGGATCAGGGTAGTGGCCACCGGCATGGGGAAAAAAGTAGGTAAGGTGGAGCAAGCTGGTGTAGGGGGTCTGTTCGAGCACCTCCAGATGGAGATCCATACCATGATCGAGACAGGAGAGGGCCCGCCCCTGCATCAACCGAAGTTCTGGCGCAAGCCGCAGCAACAGCCGGTAGTTCTCCTCACTCAGATCGAGCAGCGCGCCCACATTCGGCCTGCCATTCAGCAGGCTCTTTAGACTCCACGGGTAACAGGGGGCTCGCATCGCGTCGGTCCAGACCTCTCAATTCAACACAGGAGGCCATGATACAGCCACTTGCCCCTGCTGCGGACACAAAAAAACCCCGACAGGCCCTAACACCGCCGGGGTCTTTTCGGAATGACCGCTCAGGCGCCCTGGCCGCCCTTCTGCTCTGCTTCGATCTGCGCCCGCACCTCGTCCATATCGAGTTCACTGGCCTTGTCCAGCAGATCACGGAAGCCCGACTCCGGCAACGCACCCGCCTGGGAGAAGATGATGATGTTCTCACGGAAGATCATCAGAGTCGGGATCGAGCGCACCTGGAAGTGCATCGCCAGTTCCTGCTCGTCTTCGGTATTCACCTTGGCGAAGACCATATTCGGATTGTCTTCGGCAACCTTTTCATAGGTCGGGGCGAAGGAGCGACAGGGACCACACCAGGGCGCCCAGAAATCGATGATCACGAAATCGTTATTGGTGATGGTCTCTTCGAACGTGTCCTTGGTGAGTTCTACGACAGCCACAGCATGCCCCTTAACAATTTAGTAAAAAGTTGGCGGATTCTATCAGAATATTCTAATAAGTTCATCCAGCAAATTGCCCGAATTCCCTCAACTGAATGCCATAAAAAAGCCGGGCTTAGCCCGGCTTTTCAGCATTCTTCAGTGAAGATCAACCCAGTCCGCTGAAGATCTGGTCGCGGATCTCGTCCACCCCGCCAACACCGTTGATCTTGATGTATTTGCAACTACCGGCATCTGCCTCTTTGGTGTAGAAGGCGATCAGCGGCTCGGTCTGGTCATGGTAGACCTTGAGACGCGCCTTTACGGTCTCTTCCTGATCATCATCGCGCTGAATCAGATCCTCACCGGTCTCGTCATCCTTGCCCTCCACCTTGGGCGGATTGAAGGTGACGTGGTAGGTGCGACCGGAGGCGAGATGCACCCGACGACCGGACATGCGCTTGATGATCTCCTCATCGGGCACATCGATCTCCACCACCGCGTCGATCGGCACACCAGCCTCTTTCAGCGCTTCTGCCTGGGGAATGGTGCGGGGGAATCCATCGAACAGGTAGCCGTTGGCGCAATCGTCCTGGGCAATGCGCTCTTTCACCATGCCCATGATGATATCGTCAGAGACCAGACCACCCTCATCCATGATCTTCTTCGCCGCCTTGCCCAGGTCGGTGCCCTGTTTAACGTGAGCACGCAACATGTCACCAGTGGAGATCTGGGGAATGCTGTACTTCTCTTTGATGTAGTTTGCCTGGGTACCCTTGCCCGCACCGGGGCCGCCCAACAGAATCACGCGCATGTTCATCACTCCTTAATCTGGTGTAACACTCTTTTCATACCACTCGAGTCTGACACACTATGGCGCAAGCGGACTATTCGAGGCTATCAATGGGCGGATATAGCGACCTTATGCGTCACATCACTAGCCTTTCCCTGCCCCCAATGAGCGATCATCTCGATCCGCTCCTGGGTCATCGGGTGAGTGGAGAGATAGCTCAGCGCTCCACTCTCCTCCCCCCCATGACTCTCCCCAAGGCGTTGGAGCATCCGACCCAGGTGTTGCCGATCCAACCCGGCGCGCTGCATCAGCAAGACCGCATAGCGGTCCGCCTCGCTCTCGAACTCGCGAGAGTAGTGACTCTCGACCAGCAGCACCGGCAGTGCCGCCAACAGTGCCCCACTGGAGGCAGCATCCCCCACAAATAGAGTGGTCAGCAGCACCAGCAGCGAATCCTGCAGCACATGGCGGACCCCGTGGCGATACACCAGATGCCCGATCTCATGGGCAAACACCCCCATCACTTCTGCATCCGCCTGTGCCAGCTCAATCAGCTCATCGGTCACCACCACGATGCCCGAGGGCAGCGCGAAGGCGTTGGCGCCGACCGTGCCGCCAGCTCGGAACTGCAGCTGCAACGGCGTCGCGGCATCGGCCTCCCGAACCATCCGCTGAAACAGTTGCCGATAGTGCTGCTGTTCTGTCTCTGGCAGCTTAGAGGGTTCCAGCCAACGCTTGTCGAGCAGCGCCAGCACCTCCTCTCCCAGGATCAGGTCAAGCTGGAGCGGCGTGGCAAATGCGAGGTAACGTGACGCCAGCGGCACTCCCTGGGAGATCATCAACCAACCAAGCCCAAGTGCCAGAGACACGGCCAGAATCACATAGCGGTAGCGGCTCTCCAGATGGTGCAACCAGCGCCCCTCCCCTGTCCTATCAGTCAGCGCCTCCAGTTGCAGCATGAAGTCATGATTGGCCACTTCAAGTTTGCCGCCCTCGGGCAGAAAGATCCCCTGAGGCGCACTCCCCAGCTGAGGGGTGATACGCAGTTCCGAGGTCGGCCAGAAGCACTCGCCGGTGGCATACTCGATCCACAGGTCACGGCCATTCAGTGAGACACGAACCCGCCGTGCCTGTGACTGGCGACCATCGAAATAGAGCGCCTCGGTGGTGATCAAAGGCCAAGATCCACATCAAACACATCGCCAACCCCCTCACCCGTGGCGGCCACCTGCTCTGCCTGATCGGCGAGAAAACCATCCAGGTCTTCCTGCGGAATAAACTGCAGCGTCTCCGCCCGGTAGCGGGCCATGCGGATCTTTGCCCAAGGGATCAGCAGACCCAGCGAGAGGATGATGGCCAGCGCATTGGTCAGCAACAACACAATCAACTTGCGTGCCTGCATATAGCTCTCAAAACGATGGCCGTTAAGGTCGGTATGGTTCCAGATTAGGTTGGCGATGCGCGCCTTGATGAAACCATATACCAACAGAGAGCCAACCAGGATTGGCAGCAGGCCCAGCAGGCTGCCACGCATCGCGACCGGCGGCTCACCGGCTGGCTGTGCCGACATCGTCATCACGCTTTCGAATAACCGGCTGCTGAGCACGCCACCCAGGAAAAACACCCCCAGCAACAGCAGTCCGGCCAGTAGATAGGTTTTATAGAACCTACCAAGCGGTGCCTCCATCGCAAATGCGCTCGCTCCATAGCGACTCTGGCCGAGGATGAAACGGCTGCGCCGCTGATCAAAAAAGGGATAGAGCAGACCCAGACTGAGCGGCAGCAGAATCGGCAGGCCGATAAACACTTTGATCGCCTTGGAGTAGTTCTGCTCGAAGCCAAAGCGGATGTTGCGATAGGCCGAGTTGTGTGCACGAAACGCCAGTGCCTTGTTGACGATCCAGGGCATCGCAATCAGAAACAGCAGCGAGGCAAGCAAATCAAACGGTGGTGCGATCAAGGTCAGGCCAAGATAGAGGATAAAAAAACCGACTGCGATCAGGCGCCCTTTGAGGATCATCATCGGCTCGGCCAGATAGTCGAAGGTCGCTCCCGCAAGCCGGGTATTGGCATAGAAATAACGCTGGGTACGCACCTTCGCCCACGCTGAATAGACGCCCAGGGTGAGGATCGTCAGCACCAGATTGACGATCCAGATACGAAAAAACTCTCCGAATCGACCGGTAAATTCAAACGGAAGTAAAGAGGATGACTGCAAATCCTTTGTTTCCATGTCAGGTGACTCTTTTGCTTTCTCCCTGTCTATAAAAATGCCTCTATTTCTTCTCCACCATCCGATCCAGTTTCGGCCGAGGGGAATCCGCCAGCCACTGATCAAGATGCGCCCCCTGCTCATCCACCCACATGGTGTAATCGAGACCGGGACAGACATCCGGATACTGCTCATGGATCGCCTGGCAAAGCTCCCACGCCTGCTGGTTGCGCTGGAACAGCGCATTGTGCTGCGACACCTGACGCAACTGCTCCTTCACTTCCCGCCTGGTAGAGCGAATCTCCATCACCAGAAAAACCAGGATAACGACGAAAACCAGCAACGCCGAAAGTGTCGCAAAATCAAAAGACATGACTATTTTTCCTTGGGATATCAGAGCGGCATACACTAACCGATCAATTCCAGGGTGAGAACCTCAAGCACCAACCAACCACGAAAAGTGGGGCCGATTGGCCCCACTTTCCACATGCCACCTGACCCCCAGCCGCAGACAGAGGCCAGTAGAATGGCTGTTATTTTTCCGACAGATTCAACATCAAAGTGTTGAGCCGCCTTGCCCCTATGTCAAACACTCTGCTTGACCCGTTCAGCTGGACTTTTTACGGAAGCCAAACAGACCACCCACCAAACCGATGCCGAGCAGAGTCAAGCTGCCAGGCTCCGGCACAGAGGCGTTCTCGGTCACCAAGTGAACATTGCTGACAGCGACTGTAGATTCGAGACCGCCATCACTCGGAAGGTTTGAGACAAGCTGAAACTCCATGCCAAGCAGGGTCACGCTTGCATCAAGACCTGAGAGATCCCAACTGACGCTGCCAGCATCCGTCCAATTGACGGAAAAATCATCAATCAGAGCACCTGTGTCCCCATTGAAGACGAATGCATAAAACTCATCATCATTGCCCGCAGGCTCAGAAAAAGAGAAGTCAAAGTCCAAGCTCAACAGACCAGTGGGAACATCGATACCAGGATCACCCATAAGAGGGTCGTTCGAAAGCAAGGTGATGCTGAAAGCTGGATTCTCCTCCATCAGAGCCGAGCCACCATCAACCGCCACGGATACGGTTGGGTCAGCATAAAAATCGTTCAGATCAAGTGGGATAACCGCGGCCTGAACGGAGAAGGCCGCCATGGCTAAAGAGCAGAAGGCTAAAGTAAGTTTAGTAATTTTAGTGATTTTTCTCATTTTTTTCGATCCCCATGCTTGATTTTTTTCATGATTGAAGTAGCGATGGGCCACGAGCATACTTCGTGCCAATTTTGTTTTTTGCCTTGACTTCAAATACTTACAACACCCCCCCAAAACCATACAAAAACTATGTAAATTTCACCGACACCACAAACATTCTTATTCAGGCACCTTGCTACGAGGCACGGCAAATACCTCTATTAGGCTGGACAACCACACAAATAGCAGGAATCCAAGTCCCGATCGGTGGGAAAAAAAACCCATATACAGGCCATTTCGCAAGGAGAAATCAAACAAATCGCAGGCTCCGCTCCGTCATTTATTGTAAAAATTTCCGACAATTGTCAATGCCATCCCGTTACGGTATAAACGCAAACGCGAACGCCGCACGGGGTAGTAATTATTGCCAGGAACGGGTTCACAGATTCCAATTGAACGACCTCAGAGTTTCCACAAAAAGATCTCGAATTTTACTTAGGTTGGGGTATCTGTGCTGGTCGATGGGAACCTAAAGCATCCATCTTGGCAGCGGCGCCCGCACCGCTATTGGCCTTGCGTCAATACTTCGTTACTTATGCAACACATATAGGAAAGGGGAAAACAACAATGAAAAAGCGAATGCTCGCACTTAGCCTCGCAATGACGATGCCGCTCTTTAGTGGCCAGGCATCGGCGCAGGTCCGTCACCTCTACCTGGCGGCAACCGATGGCTACCACCACCTGCCCGACCACAACGTCTATGGCATCACTCCCGCCACGCTGGCGACCGCCCCCTACCGGAAGGTCTACATGCGCGGCTTCTGCGACGATGTCGACGGCACCCAGGCTGTCCCCGGATGCGCCAACATGCCCGCGCCGATCATTGATGTCACCCAGGGTGACGATGTCTTCGTCCACCTGCGCAACATCGGCAACGCCAACCCCTACGCGCCGGCCGACCCCCACACCATCCACCTGCATGGCATGGAGCTGACCACCCAGAACGACGGCTTCAACGAAACAGCGTTTGAGGTTCCCGACACCCCCGGACAGAACACCGCCGTCTACTACTTCAAGGCGCAGAAGCCCGGCACCTACATGTGGCACTGCCATGTCGAGGCCTCCGAGCATATCACCCTAGGCATGTATGGGGCGATGGTCATTCGTCCACGCCGCGCCACCTTCAACTCGGTCTACGGCGGCAACTATCTCGACCGCTTCGACAAAGAGTATCTGATGGTCCTCACCGATGTGGACACCCGTAGCCGCGACTTCATCCAGCTGGCCGCCGCGCCCGCCGGTAGCCCGGCAGAGGCCGAGCTGCTGCGCCGCTTTGACAAGAACAGCAATGGCACCCTTGAGCCTGAAGAGCAGTATAACTTTACCGACTTCAAGGCCAACTGGTGGATGGTCAATGGCCGCGCCTTCCCCGACACCCTGCTGCCTGTCACCCCTGCCGCAACAACCGCCGCCTGTAACAACGGCACCGGGCGTTCGCTGGTGGTCAGCGACACGGGTGACTTCGAAGGGTGTAACCCGCCGGCCTCCGGCCCGCTCTCCGGCTTCCTGACCGGCAGCAACAACGCCACCAGCTACGCCGCCCTGGTCGACGCCAACTACAACGACAACGTGCTGATGCGTCTCATCAACATCGGTTACACCGAGGTGCCCTGGCACGCCCATGGCTGGCACTTCACTCGCGTTGGTAAGGACGCCAACCCGATCGATCCCACCAACCAGAAGCAGGAGTACACCGTGCATATCGGCTCTGGCGAGACCCACGATATGATCACCCGCTTCAAGGATCTGCGCACCACTGGCGGCTACGCCAGCAACTCGATGATCTCCAACCAGGGTAGCGGTCTGAATGAGATTGCCGGAGCCTGGGGCGTCTATGGGATCGATCCCGCAGCCCACGACAACAACCTGGATGTACAGTGGTACCCGATGCATAGCCATAACGACTACTTCGTCACCAACAACGGCGCCTATCCTGGCGGCATGGCGGTACTGGTTCGCGCCACCACCGCACCACCACCAGCCGCTTCGACGACCCGTCAGCGCGGTTCGGCACCTCGCCGTCGCTAGATTCGCCTCCGGCTAATCTATAGCAGTCGATACGGGGAGGGCGGCTTCGGCCGCTCTCCCCGCTTTCAATCGTGTTAGATCGAATTCCAGTGGGACACATCCCCCTTCTGGCTATCGCGATGGAGCATTGAATATGCAACTACGATCTGTTTTTTTGACCCTCCCCCTACTCTCTCTCTACCAACCTGCCGCCCTGGCAGACCGCGACCACGAAGCCCCCAGGCACCAACCCCCACCCCGGCACACCACCCCCAAACACATGCAGCGCGCCCCCAGCTCGGGACGGCTGGAGGTCGAGAAGATCATCCTCGGCGGGCGTGGGCTGCAAGGTACCAGGATAGAGGTGCGCTACCGTCTGATCGATGTAAAGGAGTTTCCCGCCCACCCGATGACCACATCGATCGTCGATGATCAGAGCAGGCAGCTCATACAGATCAGCAAGCTGCCGATGCTGGTTGCGCCCGTCCCGGCGGAGAAGGCGGCCTCGACCCCCCCCGGCAAGCTCTACTTCTGGGACCAGGAGGGCATCATCAAGCCAGGCAGCAAGATCTCGGTGATGGTGGCCGGGCTGGCCAGCCTCCACCTCCCGGTCGAGGCCGGCCCCGACTATGACCCGGCGGCCGCACAGGTGGCTGAGGCGGTCATCGAAAAACCCAAGCTCCCGGCGGATGCCACGCTGAAGGTGCATCAAGTCAAGGACTCGGGCAACGGGCTGCTCAATGTCTGGTTCTCCACCACCGGAGTGGACGCCATCACCGCCGGCGCAGAACACACCTACGTGATCAACCAGAAGACCGGCGAGAAGCTCCCCGTACTGCGCGTTCCCCGCATCGGGCTATTGGCCCCCAAGCACCTAGAACACACAGACGGCTCTTTTATGGTAATCAACAATCAGGGCCGACAGGTGAAGCGCGGTGATCACATCACCGTCGTCGTCGTCGGTCTTGAACAACCCGATGTTCTGGTGGAATAAAGATGCAGTCAGCAAAACCCATACGGCTATTCACTCTCTCTCTCCTGTTATTCGGTTGTCTGGCGGGAGTACGAGCGGAAGAGAGCAAGGCGCCCACTGCCAACAAAGACCCCAGACTCTACGAAGGGGCCATCTACTACGGCAAAGAGGATCAGATCGAGGATATCGCCGTCCCACTCGGGGGGGTGGTCGGTTCTGACACGGTAGATGGTATCAACGTTGGTCTCTATGTCTTTCAGGCCAGCTCCCCCGAGCGTCATCAACCCGGCGCGAAGGGGCCAACCCACCTGTTCAACATCACCTTCACTGAGGAGGAGGACGGCAACCTCATCGAGCAGGTGCTCGGGGCGCTGATCATCCAGGGGCAAGGGCCGCAGAAGGAGAGCCGCCACCGCATCCACCCCTTCAAATCCCATCAGCAGGTGGCGGTGCGCCTCGAGCAAGAGGGCGAGTACCAACTCTCCGTCGAATATCTGGCCAAAGGCCAGCAGGGCAAGACCAAGGCATTTCCCTTCGTCTATGTACGCAAGAAATAACCCAAGAGCAGGGCCAGCATGAAAACAACCAGAATCCATCTTGCGCTCCTCTCTCTACCACTCATCTTCTCTTCGGCTGACAGCGCCCTGGCGCAGCAGAGCAGAGAGGGCGCGCCAGCGGGAGAGGCGCGCGCCCTCTCCCAGGCGACAACGCCACAACCCCTCTACGCCTGCCCGATGCACCCGGAAGAGACCAGCCACGAGCCTGGCAACTGTCATATCTGCGGCATGTATCTCGTCAAAGGCGAGGCACACGGCAAGGACATGGGGATGTCCATGAAAAGCGCCATGCCCCCCGGCAAGGTCGACATGCAACTCGCCCTTGCCGCCGCGGCAAAAAAACAGATGCCAAGTGAGATATGCCTCTTCCCCAAGGAGAAGCAAGCGGCGCCCCCGGTGAGCAAGGGGGGGATGGAGATGGATTCTGGCATGGCCCACGCTGCTGCCGGCCACCAGCCGGAGATGCCGATGGCCATGGATGCGCCGCAGCCCGATATGGCCGAGGCTCCGGTCCCGCCACCGCAGGAGACAGCCGCAACCAGCGATCAACCCCTCTACGCCTGCCCCATGCACCCGGAGGAGACCAGCCACGAACCCGGCAACTGTCGTATCTGCGGCATGTTCCTGGTCAAATCCACGGCAGAAGGGGACGCCAAGAAGATGGCCATGGACCCCGCCATGGAGCACGACCATACCGGCCACCAGCATGACCAGCCGGAGATGCCGATGGCCATGGGCGCACCGAAGCCCGATGTGGCCGAGACCACGGCCCCGCCACTGCGCGAAACAGCCACGGACAACGATCAGCCCCTCTACGCCTGCCCGATGCACCCGGAAGAGACCAGCCACGAGCCTGGCAACTGTCGCATCTGCGGCATGTTCCTGGTCAAATCCACGGCAGAAGGGAACGCCAAGAAGATGGCCATGGACCCCGCCATGGAGCACGATCACACCGGCCACCAGCACGATCACACCGGCCACCAGCACGATCCAGCAGAGATGCCGATGGCCATGGGCGCACCGAAGCCCGATGTGGCCGAGACCACGGCCCCGCCACTGAGCAAAACAGACACGGACAGCGATCAGCCCCTCTACGCCTGCCCCATGCACCCGGAGGAGACCAGCCACGAACCCGGCAACTGTCGCATCTGCGGCATGTTCCTGGTCAAATCCACGGCCGAAGGGAGCGCCCAGAAGATGGCCATGGACCCCGCCATGGGACAGGACCACAGCGGCCATCAGCATAATCCGGCAGAGATGCCGATGGCCATGGGCACACCGAAGCCCGATATGGCCGAGGCCAGCGTTCCACAGCTACGCCAGCAGGGAGCTGGCGGCGATCAAACCGACTATGTCTGCCCCATGCACCCGCAGATTGTGACCAAAGATCCTGGCAATTGCCCGATCTGCGGCATGAACCTGGAACCCGTTAAACAAGAGGATGGGGCGGAGGGTGGAGCTCACGCCAAGGTCTCCGTCAGCCCGGAGATCGTACAGAGCCTCGGCATCCGTGTCGCCCAGCTACAACGCATGACCTTCAGCCGCACGGCGGAGACGATGGGGTACATCGAGTATGACAAGACGCGCCTGCGCCATGTCTACGCCCCGGCAAACGGTAATGTGGAGGGTCTGACTGTTCGTTCTGAAGGCGAACGGGTAGAGAAAGGGCAGTTTCTGTTCAAACTCTTCACCGCTGCCCTCTCCGACTACTACGACGACACCTTTGCCCAACTCGATGGCATCGTCGTCGACCTACCCGTGATCGAGGGGCAGTATGTCATGCCCACCACTAAGGTGATGACGCTGGCCGACCTTTCCAGCATCTGGGTGTTGGCGGATGTGTTCGAATCCCAGGCCGGCTGGATCCGCCGCGGTCAACAGGCCGAGGTGCGCACCCCCAACCATCCGGGACGCGTCTGGAAAGGCCAGGTTGAATATATCTATCCCAGTCTGGACCCTGAGACCCGGACGCTGAAGGTACGCATGCGCTTCGACAACCCTGACGAGGCGCTGCTCCCCAATATGCTGGCCGAGATCACTATCCACGGCCCTCCACAACCCGATATCCTGGCCCTGCCCAAGGAGGCGTTGATCCAGACCGGGCACCAGCAGCGCGTTATCCTGGCGCTGGAGGATGGCCATTTTCTACCGCATCCTGTCAAGACAGGCCAGGAGTTTGGGGATTGGATCGAGGTCACCAACGGGCTCACGGTTAACGATGAGGTGGTCGTATCAGGGCAGTTTCTGATCGACTCCGAAGCCAGCCTCAAGGGCAGCCTCGCCCGCCTGCACAGCCATTAATCAAACTAAAAATCGAGGGCCGTCACGGATATCTGCTGTTTCTTTCGGAAGGACCATGAAGCGCTTCCTGTGGAGCTGGCCGCAGCCTATTAGGCAGGAAGCTATCGATGCCGCGATGTGGAGGCTAAGGATAACCCCACCAGCGGCGGTTTCTCTAGAAACAGTCCATACCGGTGACTCAGTAGCCAATCTGACATTGGGCCATATAACCACCTTAAAAACCAAACTGGGGCTAGCATGATTGCTGCAGTTATTCGTTGGTCCTTAGCGAACCGACCGCTCGTTCTTTTACTCACACTACTGTTGACTGGCTGGGGGCTGGTATCACTCCAAAAGACTCCGATCGATGCCCTGCCCGATCTCTCCGACGCCCAGGTCATCATCAAGACCAGCTACCCTGGCCAGGCCCCCGGGGTGGTGGAGGCGCAGGTCACCTACCCGCTGACCACCGCCATGCTGTCGGTGCCTGGCACCGTAGCGGTACGGGGCTACTCCTACTTCGGCGACTCTTTCGTTTACGTGGTATTCGAAGACGGCACCGATCTCTACTGGGCCCGCTCGCGGGTGCTGGAGTATCTCTCTCAGGTCAGTGCCAGATTACCCGATGGTGCAACACCTGCACTCGGACCCGACGCCTCCGGTGTCGGCTGGATCTATCAGTATGCCCTGGTGGACCGACAGCAGAAACATGACCTGAGCCAACTCCGCTCGATCCAGGACTGGTTCCTCAAGTATGAGTTGCAAACGGTGCCCGGGGTAGCAGAGGTGGCTACCGTGGGTGGCATGGTGCGCCAGTATCAGGTAGTCCTGGAACCCAATCTGCTTCGCCTCTACAACATCCCCCTCTCCAAGGTAAAACAGGCGATCCAGGACGCCAACCGCGAGGTAGGCGGTTCAGTCATTGAACAGGCAGAGGCTGAACACATAGTCTACGCCACCGGCTATCTGCAGGGGGTGAAGGATCTGGCCCAAGTGCCACTGGGACTCAGCTCCAAAGGCACCCCGATCTTGCTGAAAGATGTGGCAAAGATCCGTCTCGGCCCACAGATGCGACGCGGCATCGCCGAACTGGACGGTCAGGGCGAGGTGGTTGGTGGCATCGTGGTGATGCGCTGGCAAGAGAATGCCCGCGCCACCATCGAAGCCGTGAAACACAAGCTGGAGTCGCTCAAGGCGGGGCTGCCGGAAGGCGTGGAGATCGTCGAGACCTACGACCGTTCACGGCTGATCAACCAGTCTGTGGACAACCTGCAACAGCGGTTGGTCGAGGAGTTTATCGTCGTCTCCCTGATCTGCATCCTGTTTCTGTTCCACCTGCGCACCTCACTGATCATCATCACCAGCCTGCCGGTCGGCATACTGGCCGCCTTCGGCATCATGCAGTGGCAGGGGATCAACGCCAATATCATGTCCCTCGGCGGCATCGCCATCGCCATCGGCACGATGGTGGACGCCGCCATCGTGATGCTGGAGAACGCCCATAAACATGCCGAACGTAACCACGGGGAGTGCCGTTGGAAACAGATCGAGGCGGCCGCAATCGAGGTCGGACCTCCGCTCTTCTTCTCACTGGTGATCATTACCCTCAGCTTTCTGCCGGTGTTTGTGTTGCAGGGCCAGGAGGGGCGGCTCTTCTCTCCCCTGGCCTACACCAAGACCTATGCCATGGCCGCCGCGGCTATCCTCTCGATCACCCTGGTGCCTGTGCTGATGGGCTACTTCATCCGCGGCAAACTGCCGCAGGAGGAGAGCAATCCGATCAACCGCTGGACCATCCGCGGCTATCTGCCGGTCATCCGCTTTACCTTGCGCCACCCCATTGCCGTCCTCTTTGTCAGCCTGCTGCTGACCCTCACCGCCGTCTGGCCGATCAGTCAGATCGGCTCGGAGTTCATGCCGGAGTTGGATGAAGGGGATCTGATGTATATGCCCACCACCTTCCCTGGGCTATCGATCGGTAAGGCGCAAGAGCTGTTGCAACAGACCGACCGGTTGATCCGCACCGTACCAGAGGTGGAGCGGGTATTCGGCAAGATCGGGCGCGCCGAGACCGCTACTGATCCAGCCCCCCTGACCATGATCGAGACCACCATCACCCTCAAGCCAAAGTCAGAGTGGCGGGAGGGTATGACCCTGGATAAACTCAAGCAGGAGCTGGACCGGCGGGTCGATATCCCCGGCGTAACCAACGCCTGGGTGATGCCGATCAAGACCCGCATCGACATGCTCTCTACCGGTATCAAGACCCCCGTTGGAATCAAGATCGCCGGCCCTGATCTTGAGGTGATCGAGGATATCGGGGAGGTGATCGAGGAGGCGCTGCGCGGGGTGGAGGGCACCGCCTCGGTATTTTCCGAGCGGGTCGATGGCGGACGCTATCTGAAGATCAAGATCGATCGGCTACGGGCGGCGCGCCTTGGCCTCAATATCAAGGATGTCCAGGAGATCATCAGCACCGCCATCGGCGGCGTGAACGTGACCGAGACCGTTGAAGGCCTCGAACGCTATCCGGTGAATATCCGCTATCCACGCGCCATTCGCGATAGTGAGGAGAAGTTGCGCCATCTTCCCATCGTCACGCCAAACGGCCGCCACATCACCCTCGGCCAGATCACCCAGATCGAGGTGGAGGATGGGCCACCGATGATCAAGAGTGAAAACGCCCGTCCCAACGGCTGGGTCTTTGTCGACATCCGTGGACGGGATCTCGGCTCCTATGTCGCTGAGGCACGGCAGCGGGTTGACGCGGCGATCACCCTACCGCCAAATTACTCAATCACCTGGTCGGGGCAGTATGAACATTACCAACGCGCCAATGCACGACTGATTCAGGTCATCCCGCTGACCTTTATCATCATCCTGGTGCTGCTCTACCTGGCATTCCGCAACCTGACCGAGGTGGGGATCATCATCGCCACCCTGCCGTTCGCCCTGACCGGCGGCGCCTGGATGCTCTATCTACTCGACTTCAATCTCTCGATTGCCGTCGGGATCGGTTTCATCGCCCTGGCCGGCATCGCCGTAGAGACCGCAGTGGTCATGATTGTTTACCTCAATCAGTCCTACCGGGCCGCACTACAGGCGATAGAGCTGCACGATCGCCGGCTGACCAGGGAGGAGTTGAGCGAGTCGGTGATCGAGGGCGCGGTGATGCGGGTCCGCCCCAAGATCATGACCGTGGCCAGCGTTATCTTTGGTCTGCTACCGGTGCTGCTGGCGAGTGGCAGTGGATCAGATGTGATGCGTCCGATCGCAGCGCCGATGGTGGGGGGGATGTTGAGCGCCGCCCTACTCACCCTGGTGGTGGTTCCGGCGGTCTTCTATCTATGGAAGCAGCGCGAGAGTGAGAGGTAATCAAGGCATGTTGTGAGAGGCAGCCTCTACTTCTGATCTGCAGATGGCGGCTCAACACGTCGGATCGCGCTCCTGCCACCTTGATCAGCATCGAGCGCCAATTCGATATGGCTAGCATTCTGTCTCATCACCACCCGATCCCTGGCGACCTCGGCAACCAACCAACCACTATAATTATCCCCCACCTGTAGACGGATCACCGAATTACCCCGCACCTCTCTTACCACTGCGATGCGCCGCTGATTGACGATCACTACCCCCTCCAGCTGTAGACTGGGGCGCGCCTGTACCACCGGCTGAACCTGTCGGATCTCCGGCTGAGGCGCCACACGCCCTTCAATAAACAGAGGGCGTTCAAGCACCTCACGAAAGGCACTGCGGGGAGGGATGGTATAGGCGCCACTGTCTGGCAATTTCAGCGTGTTAGCCACCCCATTCGCCTGGGTGGATACTGGCCGCGAGTCGTCCTGCTTCCGCTCCATATCTTCCCATTGCAGAAGCAGTAGCTTGCCAAGCCCCGCGAGGGCCAACAGCAACAACAGACTGAGGATATTAATACGGCCACTGATGCTATTCACCCTCAGCCCCTGATGTAACCCGACAGAACAAAAGTACAAGCAAGCTCAGTCCCGGCCTTAGCCCACTGATTTCTGCCCGCTGCCCCATGGCGGCGGGATGTGCGTTTTCCTTGCAGCTGCAGATCAGAGATAAGCAGATAGGGCTCTCCCGATTCCAGCGCATAGAGAACACCAAATATCGACTCCATCGCCCCCTTCATGCTAACCCGGATAGAGACCCTGCCGAAACTGCCATCTTGTTCGATCGGTAGCACCCGTGTACTCAAGAGCTTGCCCCGGCTCGAGCGAACTACGCGGGTCAATATACCTTGGAGCTCAGCACCGCCAAGAGACTCACTCTGTGCCCTCAGATAACGCTTGTCCCTCCGGTTAGCCATCTCTAGTTGCTGATACTGTTGTTGTAATGCTTCCGCTACAGCCACCGAACGTTGATAGATCTCAATGCGTTTGCGGACGCTGGCAATCTCATCATCGTAGGATTGCTTGATCGTCAAATACGGGATCAGCAGAGCCGCCGCGCCCCCGACAACAAGCAACAGCAGCAATAGCTGTGCTGCCAGCTTGCGCAGGCTGGGAGATACACCAAGCCTCATCGAGTCGCCTCCGTGACAAATTGCGCGGAGAGATGGAACCGCTCCATATCATTGATTGCGTTCTTGGTAATGGAGGAGCGAAAGCGTGCATCGCTAAAGCTATTCGATGACTCCAGCAGCGAGATTAGCGTCGACGCCGACGCAGAAAAACCATGCACCTGCACATCTCCCGCATCAATCTCGAGTTGATCGAGCCAGGTATTATCCGGCAACAGATGTGTCAGTTCATTGATCACTTCCAACACAGGGGCGTGTTCCATTCTCTTTTCGAGGATAAATCCAGCCTCATTTTTAGCTGTATCGACCCGCTCCCGTAACTCACGCGCCTTCACCACCTGCTGCTTGAGCTGAGCTGCCTTGAGCTGTAAACGCTCCAACTCAACGCTTTTCTCCCAAAGCGGAAAGAGCAGATTGCTCAAACCAAGCAGCAGCACCAGACCTGCGAGCAGATAGTTGAGGCGCCTGGCAAAGGAGTAGCCCCTTCTCCGCTGCTCCCCCGGCATAAGATTCAGCTCGAGCGATTCGCCGGCAATCTCGCCATCCACCGTGACCGCATCTAATCGGATCGCGTGTTTGCTGAGCTGCTCCAAAAGCAGATCGACACGCCCCCTGGGGGCGACATAGAGATCAATCGTCAGGGTCTGACTGCCCCGATTGCGGGCAACGCACAGGGAATCGAAGTAGACTTGCGACAACCTGAACGGCGTCTCCTGCTCCAGCTGAAAGGTGAGCACCTCCCGCAGATTGGATTCCGCAACTCTAGGTAGGATTAGCCGCTTTTTCAGGTAGCCCTCTGGGGGCAGAATCAGCTCCACTCTTCTCGCATCCTGCAACAGGAGTCGCTCTCTACCCAGCCCTGACGGATCGATCAAGCCAACCATCACGGGCTCGACCCCCTTCGCCCCTTTGACCACTCGCCTGATAGCGAGCTCATCACCCTCTACGACAATCTGGTAGACCTGCCCTCCAAACAGAATTCGCTTAACAAACTCTGGCATCATTCCGGTCAGTTCAGCAATCCACCAGTGCCAAAATTGAGCGGCTAGATCCTGCATCCGGGCGAACGACATAGCACTCTGTTCAGCCATCCTTCACCTCTTGGTCTCCCGCCAGCTCCCGCCAGGCAAGGATGCGGTAACGCCGTTGCAGATTGCCGCTGATATCAACGACCGCCCTGATATGAGAGCGGCCACCCTGCCCCGTCACTGCCCGCACATCAAGATGGTAGATCGGGTATGCCGGCAACTGCCGGGGGAGCGAGCCTGGCACCTGTGGCCTGTCTATCTGCCGGCCAGCCGAACCCCGCATCACAGCCGCCTCTTGCTGCTCCAGCTGGCGCAACAACGCAGCCGGGGCTTGTGCGCTGTCGAGGGCCCCACCTTTTGAATGCACGGTGATGAAGGGTACGATTGCACGGTAGGTCTCTGCCGTCATCCCCAGTACCATCTTCAGTTCCTGCACACTCTTGAAGCGGGCGTTGGCAGGACGATAGGCCAGCCCGGCTGTTGCATACTGCCTGGCCTCCGCCCCCTGTAACCGAATCAGGTCATCAGCATCTCGCCAATCGAGGATGGCATCAACGAGAGAACGGGCCTGCTCCTCCTTCATACCTGTCGAGACAATCAGCGCTTCCAGGGTCGAGGGCGTGGCCTGGTTGATATCGATAAGTCCAGTCGCATTGATGATCGAAACGGTGAGCCGTGTTCCCTCAAACTCAACCTGATTCTCCACACCCCGCAACCGGAAACCGCCCTCTCTGGATGACACAAGCAGATCATCGATCGCCATATACAGACCTGCCTCTGCATGTAATCGGGCCTGCAGTGCCTCTCGTTGATTGGCGGCCAGATTCAGCTCCATTCTACCGTTTCTGGCGTGGCTGCCCCCAATCACACTGAGCAGGACAATCAGCCACAACACCAAGAGCAACGCAATACCCCGTTCACCCTTGCCAGCCCTGTGCATTTTTACTTCATACCTCTCTTCCCGCACAACGCGACTATCGGCCCCTGCGCCTCGAACGCGATCTCGGCTTGATACTCACTGTTGCCTGCAGATCTGATCTGACCCGAATAATCTTCTCTCGCACTGGCGCCCCATCCTCAATGCTAAAGCTAAAACTGATTAGCTGGGGATAAGCTGGCTCCTCCTGACGCCACTGCTCAACCCAGTCTAGATCTGTTGTCCGATGTTGCCCGTAATAAGCGATACGAAACTCGCTCAGTCCGTGCAACAACACTTGACTGGGGGCCTCCTCATCAATCCTTAAAGGATGATCACCCGGCAGCCGCGGAAGGTAGAAGAGCACCAGTTCCCCCCCACCATCCACGGAGGTGAATCTCAACAGGTACTCATAGTCTGCGAATCGCTCATCATACTCAGGCGCCGGCGCGATAAAGGCGAGCTGATTTGCCTCACCGTCAAACAAGAGATGCTCTTTTCCCCCGTCGCTATAACGCCCCATCTGCAGCTGCCGAATCATCTTTGCCAGCAGGCGCTCCGCAGCACGATCGGCATCACCTGACCCCACGCGCCGGATCCCTGCTTCCCAGCTCCTGCTTGCGTAGTGGACCGAACTGAAGGCTGCGGTCATCAGCAGCGACAGCAGAGCCACGGCAACCAAGATCTCCAGCAGGGTAAACCCCTGTTGTCTATGGCGGTCATTCACTAGCGCCATCCATCTCACTTCACCGATGGTGGCTTTAGCGGATCAAGCCTGAGGCTACTCATATTCAACTCACGCTGGCGACCCAGCAACGACCAAGAAACCCGGACCTTAATTTGATAGAGCCCACCCTCCTGAGTTCTGCCACTGGCATCGCTCCTTTCATAGGGCGTCACCGAGCGATTCCAGCGATAGCCACCAACGCTCTCGCCTCTCTCCACCCCCTCCAGCTCCCGCCAGTTCAGGTCCGTCCCTTCCAGCAAGTCCTGCACCAGCATCAGCGCTCCCATATGGCGCTGCGCAATCGAAATATTACTTAAACCACCGGAGAAGATGCGGTAGAGCACCGTCAGCGACATGGCAAGGATTGCGAAAGCAACCAGCACCTCAATCAGGGTAAATCCCCTCTGAGTCCCCCGCTTAATTGGGGATCTCACCCGAACGCTCCTCCACCTCCAGAACCCCACTGATCCAGTTCACCCGCAACAGGAAACGATGCTGTTCACTCCAGATCACTATCTGCCCCCCGCTAACCGTGCCATCTGGATAGGCGCTGAAGAGCACCACCTTATCCAACCCATCTCCTTTATCGAACTCGAGCCTCAGCCCATCCGGGATATCCAAGCTATTACGCCCGGCTTCGCTCAACAGGGCTCGCCTCTGCCGGTCGAAATAGATCTGCTGCTTCCGGTTGGAGACGATAGCCCGGCTGCGTGATTCTCTAACCATCAGCACCACATCGTTCACCAGACTCCTGGCGGAAACACCTGGCAAGGCTCGACTCAACAGCGGTGGAACCAACGCCACCATCATCGCCATCAGAGTCAGAACCAGCAGCAGCTCCAACAGCGTGAAACCGCCCGCGGTACGAGACATCCCCCCAGCCTCACCAACTCACCAACTCACCACATCCTGGTCCTCTCCAGCACCACCTTCCGTGTTGTCCTGACCAAGCGAATAGAGGTCGTAGAGGCCATTCTCTCCAGGAAATTGGTAGTGGTAGTCCCTACCCCAGGGGTCTTTGGGGATGCGCTTCTTTTTCAGGTAGGGGCCATGCCAGCCATCGACACCACCGGGCGCCTCCACCAGCGCCTGTAACCCCTCTGCCGTACTTGGATAACGCCCCACCTCTAAATGATAAAGGTCAAGACCTGCGCCAAACTCCTCAATCTGTAACTTCGCCGTGTCGGATTTGGCCCCGCCAAGATAACGCATCATCTGTGGCCCAACCAACCCCGCCAGCAACCCCAGAATCACCAACACCACCAGCAGCTCGATGAGTGTAAACCCCGTGGAATCAATCGAACGAGCCCCGCTAAAACGTCTTTTCATCACCTCTATCCTTCAGATAACCAGTTGATTAATACCCATGATCGCCACCAGAATGGACATGATCACCCCAGCAACGATCACACCCAGGAACAGAATCAGCATTGGCTCCAGGATCGCCAACGACTGCTTAATCGAACGGTTCACCTCTTTATCGTATATCTCCGCTATATGCAGCAGCATCTGCTCCAGCTCTCCGGATTCTTCACCCACACCGATCATCTGCACCGAAAACTCTGGAAAGCACCCCGCCTTCTTCAGCTGCGTGGTCAATCGCGCCCCCTCTTTGAGCCCGTTGATCACCCCATCCATGCTGTCGGCGATCACCCGATTCTGTAATGTCTCACGCACAATCCCCATTGCCTTCACCATCGGGATACCATTCTGCAGCAAAGTGCCCAAGGTACGGGAGAAGACAGCGACCTCCATCTTGGTAATCAGTTCCCCCAGTAACGGCAGTGAGAGGACGCGCCGATGCCAGCGGTACTGTCCCTTTGGACGCTGCAGCTGATAGCGAATCCACAACACAAACAGGACAATCAGCGAGACAAAGATCCAACCATAGGCCTTTAGCAGATCCCCTGCCTGCAACACGATGGCAGTGGAGAGCGGCAGTGCGGCCCCCATCCCCTCAAACAGCTCCTTGAACTGTGGAATGACATAGGTAAGAAGGATGATGATCGACACGATAGCGACTATCACCAGGATGATCGGGTAGATCATGGCGGACTTCAACGAGCCCTTCAGTTCGCTACTGCGTTCCAGATGATCCGCCAAACGGGCCATGACCGATTCGAGGGTACCACCCAGCTCACCCGCCCTCGCCAGGCTGATGTAGATATCTGGGAAGATCCCCTGTTGCGCTGCCAGGGCATCGGCAAAGGAGTCCCCCCCCTTGATCTTTTCCTGCAGTGCCGACAGCACCTGAGAAAATGCCGGATCACTATTTACCGAGATCAGTAACGCGAGCGAGCGATCGAGCGACAAGCCCGCCTTGAGCAGCGTCGATAGTTCACGGGTAAACAGCAGCAGTTGGTCTTTGTTGCGCCTAAACAGCCCAACAGGCTTCAAAGCCTTGGAGCTGGCACTCAAAGCATGGCTCAGTTCGACCTGAATCGGCACCCGCCCCTGCGCCTGGATCATCTTGACCACAGCCTCTCGGCTCGCACCCTCCGTCGTCCCCTCCGTAACCTCCCCGTCCAGTGATGCGGCCTTGAAAAAGTAGTTCGGCATATCAGTCCAGCCGCGTTACCCGCAATATCTCTTCGATCGTGGTCACACCCTTTGCCGCCTTTGCCATACCATCCTCATACAGTGTGAGCATGTTAGCCGAGCGTGCCTGACGTGCGATGCTGAGTGAATCGGCGCGCGCCATGATCAGATCCCTGATCTTATCGTCGAGCAGGATGATCTCCACGATCGCCGCCCGCCCGATATAACCTGTACCGCGACACTGCTCACAGCCGTGGGCGGTGTAGAACTGCGCCGTCTCCATCTCAACGCTCGCCGACAGGCGCAAGCGCTGGGCCAGCTCCTCGCCAACCCGATAGGGCTGCTTGCACGCATCACACAAGCGACGCACCAATCGCTGGGCCAATACCGCCGTCAGCGTCGATTTCAGCAAAAAGTCATCCACCCCCATATCGAGCAAACGCGTGATGCTGCCAGCCGCATCATTGGTGTGCAGTGTAGAAAGCACCAGGTGACCAGTCAGAGCCGACTGTATAGCGATGGCTGCGGTCTCCTGATCACGCATCTCACCGATCATGATGACATCGGGATCCTGCCGCACGATCGAACGCAGGGCGTTGGAGAAGGTCAAGCCGATCTGTGGCTTAACCTGGATCTGGTTGATGCCGTCGATGTTATATTCGACCGGATCCTCCACGGAAAGGATCTTCCGTTCCGGGGTGTTCAGGTGATTCAGCGCCGCATAGAGGGTGGTGGTCTTACCGCTCCCAGTGGGGCCAGTCACCAGGATGATGCCATGCGGGATCGACAGGGCAGCACGCAGCTTCTCCTCCTGCTCACGGGTAAAGCCCAAGCACTTAAAGTCCCCCCCTGCGCCCTCACTGTGCAGCAACCGCAACACCACGCTCTCGCCATACACTGTCGGTACGGTCGATACCCGCAGATCGAGCCAGACGCCCTTGACCTTTATCTTAAAGCGACCGTCCTGTGGCAACCGCCGCTCGGCGATATTCAGATTCGCCAATATCTTGACCCGCGAAACAACCGCCGCAGCAACCTCGGCTGGGGCGTCCTCAATCTCACGCATGATGCCATCGATGCGGTATCGAACCTTCAAGCTCTGCTCGAAAGGTTCGATATGGATATCTGACGCCTGTTGGTTTACTGCCTGCTGGATCAGTTGGTTCACCAGCTTGATGACCGGCGCCTCACTGGCCAACTCTTTGAGGTGCTCGATATCATCATCGCCAACCGCGCCAAGACGCCCCACCTCCCCCCTGGCAGCCGCCTCCTCATCGGTTTCGGTGTAGCGCTGCCGGAAGGCGGCCTCGATCTCCGACACCACCCCGACCCGCGGCACCACCTCACAACCCGAGACCATCCTCAGGGCCTCAAGCAGGTAGGGGTTATCCGGATCGGCCATCGCCACCATCAGGCCCGCCTCGTCCTCCTGCACCGGCACGCACAGATTGCGATTCAGAAACGCCAACGAGATACGCGAGCCATAGGGCAATCTCTCCGGGAACTCGCTCTCGTCGATCAGCGGGATCCCATGAAACGCCGATTGGGCCTGTGCCAGTTCCTGGCCGGAGAGCATTCCCATCCGCACCAGCAGCACGGCAAAAGAGCTCTCGCTCTGCTGCTCGGAGAAGATTCTAAGGGCATTTTCTGCCTCCTCCCTGCGCAGCCTGCCGGTCTGCACCAAATAACCACCAATCCCGCTATCGAGCAGACTGGCCTTCTGTTGTGGGCTGGCAGAGGGGGAAGGCTGCCCCTTGATACTCACATCGGTGGTCATTCAGGATTTCTCGAAGAGGAGTGAAGAACAGCCAATGCGCCCCATCACTAGCCATCCTGTGCATCTAAGATTCCGCATGGGCGTTAATGTCTGATCGAGCGCTCCAGCGCACTCGCCTCTTTGAGACTCTTGCGCAGCTCGTCGGTCAGCACTTTGGCCTGCATTGGATTGGCCACCACCCGTGGCGTGATGGTGATAATCAGCTCGGTACGCGCAACATCTTTCGTCGTGTTGCTGAACATTTTTCCCACCCCGGGGAGATCCATCAAGATCGGGATCCCGTCCTTGGTGTCGTTACTGGTCTCACTGATAAGCCCACCCAGGATAATCGTCTGACCGCTGTTCACCACCACCGTGCTGTCCACGGTACGCTGCGCAATGGGGACATTCCCACCGCCCCCAACCGCTGGCGCCGAACCCGGTTTGCTCACCTCCTGGCTGATCTCTAAGGTCACCATTCCACCGACATTGACCCGGGGCGTGACGGTAAGCAGCGTACCGGTGTCACGGAACTGGACTTCGGTAACGATCGGGGCGTCGGGATTGGTGGTGCTCTGGGAGGAGCGTGTGATGATCGGGATCTGATCGCCGACCCTAAAGCTGGCCGACTGATTATCGACCACCATGATCTGCGGCGCGGAGAGGAATTTGACCGAGGATTGGGCGTTCAACAGATTAAAGAAGAGCTTCAACTCATCCATACTGTTCAAAATCCCCAGCGAGAACCCGGAGCCCGAGACCCCACTCGGCAGCGGCAGGTTCAGCCCACCCTGCCACTTATCGCTCCCCCCCATATTTCCCTGCAGGAACCAGCGCACGCCATAACTCAGGTTATTGGTCAGAGAGACCTCAGCGATGGTCGCCTCTATCAACACCTGCATCGGCGGCACATCGAGCTTGCGGATGGTCGCCTCCACCGACTTGTAATCCCGCGCCGAAGCCAAAACTAGGATCGCGTTACGATCTTGATCGGCGATGATCTTTACCTCACCTTGGCCAGCAATGCCCGGCGCCGGCTCGCCCGCCGGATCCATCGCCGCCGCCCCCATCTGAACCGCCGGATCGAGTGGCTTATCGGTCAGCTGTGGCGGTGGTGTGATCGCACTCTGGGTCGGCGAACGCACATTGGAACGCTCCGCCGGGGGGGAGGCCTGATCCGAACTGGGGGCGCTTTTCCCTCCCCCGCCACCAAAGATCTCCTGCAGCAACCCAGCGATGCTATCCGCCTTACCATACTTCAGGCGATAGACGTAGAGCCGTTGACCCGGCGATGTTGTACCACCCTGGTCGAACCGCTCCACCAGCTCCTTGATGGTATCGAGATAACCCGGCTGAGGGGTAATCACCATCACCGAATTGAGCCGCGCCACTGGCACCAGGCGAACCATGCCAGACAAGGGCCCCTCATCGGTAGCGACCAGCAGCTTGTTCAACTCATCGACCAAGGTGGCGGCATCCGCATACTCCAATGCGAACAGGCCGAAGGACATCCCCTTCAACCAATCCACGTCGAACAACTTTACCGTCTCAAGGGCCTGATTGATCTGAAAACGCGAGCCACGTATCAGCAGCAGGTTACGCGCATCGTTAGTCGTGAAGGTCAGCTCAGCCGAGGATACCGAGCCGAGGATCTTCTTCATCTCCCTCGCTGCGATGTAGCGCAACGGCACAATCTGGGTACCAAAGCCCGCGATGCCTGCCGCCCCCACCTTGCCGACAACCGGAACACTGGACTGTTTAGCGGCATCCGCAAGGGGGATGATCCGATAGAGCCCTGCGTCGTAGATCATCGCGGCACCATAGCTCTGCAGGAGCGACTCAAGAATCCCCATCACGCTGTCGATCGGTACAGGGTTATAGGTGCGCATGGTAACCACACCCTGCACCCGTGGATCGATGAGGTAGTTTTGTTTCAGGATCTCCTCGAATACGATCCGCACAACCTCATGCAGTTCGATGCCGTCGAAGTGGAGCGTAATCTCACCCGCCGAACCGCTCTCTTCACCCTGACCTGAGAGATTCAGAAACTTTCCACTGCCAACTTTGTAAAAAGGAGCTTTGGCTGATTGAACGGGCTCACTCCCCCGTCCTGAAGGGAGCGTGGTTGGAGCAACCGCGGCAGATTCCGGCATGCTCTCTTCCTGCATCCACTCTTGAGTCGATCCGTGCGCTACAACTGGCTCCTGCCGCGCTGGATCACTTTTTACGCCAGCCGCAGGCGTACACGCCGCCAGCACAGGCAGTAACAGGGACCACATAAATAGGTGGACAACTTTATTGGTCATGATGCTCTTCAAACCGCCGATTCAGGCCCGGCTTTCTCTTATTCTCTCTTTCACCGCTGGCTGCCGCCCCTGAAGCAGATGAAAACTGCGTCAGCATGGCGCAACATCCGACCGACCACCTGCCGGCTCCCTAAGCCGGGAAGGTTCGACTCAAGTGTCTGCGATCCGAATGCAGCTGTTCAGACTAGCTGGCTTGGGCAGGCAATCGCGCATTTAGCCCGGCAGATGCAATTGATGCAAGTCCACCAGACTCCTACTCCCCCTTGATTGGCTTCGCGACGGATGTTCTTAGCCCTCACCATTCGAAGCGCGGCAAAACCTCCCCGTCATGCCCGAAAGGCCAGCAAACACCGACTTCATGGCCAATCCCGCCAAAAAAACATGGTGCCATCAACGCCGACCAATGGGACGATACTGCTTTCGCAGGAGACGGAGGGCGCCGAATAACGTGATATTTCGTCAAGGACTTACGAGTCTTCTTGGTCTCGGATCTCCAAACAATCTGCCAACCGAGGCGATCCTACCACACTTTTATTTCTTGCAGAGCGCAGCCTGCCTGGAGGCAGGCTGCGTAAACGCTACCCGAATAAGCTCCCCGCTCTTAAAACCGGACTAGAGGCAGCGGGGCTAAGGAGCCTCTGATCAGGTCATGAACTCGTATCTTGTGCCCAGAATATTCAGCTTCTGCGTTGCAAATCTCGGCAACGGCTCCATGCGTGACTCTACCTCCTGCATCCATGCAGTCGTTCGCAATCCCCTACAGGGATGTAGGGGAGGAGCGTGAGCAGGGAACGGTAGCTTTACATGCGATTTGCGCCTTGAATCTGAATATTCTGAGTCACAATCAACTTCGTCCAGACTTAATCAGAGGTTCCCTAAACGTCTCGCGCCGGCAGGCGCTCACTCTCCCGAAAGATTCAACATCAATGTATTGAGCCGCCGCACAAAGGCCGCCGGGTCATCCAGCTGACCACCCTCCGCCAGTTGGGCCTGGTCGAACAAAACCCGGGTCAGGTCGGCGAAGCGATCTTCGTCGGGTTCCTGATCGAGACGTTCCAGCAGGGGGTGTTGCATGTTGAGCTCCATGATCGGTGAGGTGCCGGGCGCGTCCTGGCCAACCGACTTCAGCACCCGCGCCAGATTGGCACTCATGTCGTGCTCCTCCACCACCAGGCAGGCGGGGGAGTCGGTGAGCCGGTGGCTGACGCGCACCTCTTTGACCGTCTCGCCGAGCACCTTTTTGACCCGCTCCAGCAGCCCCTGGTGCTCCTCCGCCGACTTCTCCTGGGCCTCTTTCTCCTCCTTGTCTTCCAGCTCACCCAGATCGAGGGCGCCCTTGGCCACCGACTGCAGCGGCTTGCCGTCGAATTCGGTGAGGCTGGAGACCAGCCACTCGTCGACCCGGTCGGAGAGCAGCAGCACCTCGATGCCCTTCTTCTTCAGCAGCTCTAGATGCGGGCTGAAGCGAGCGGCAGCGGCACTGTCGGCGGTGATGTAGTAGATCTTCTCCTGCCCCTCTTTCATACGCCCGATGTAGTCGGCCAGAGAGACATTCTGGGTGTCGTCATCGTTATGGGTGGAGGCGAAGCGCAGCAGCCCGGCGATCCGCTCCTTGTTACCGAACTCCTCCGCCGGCCCCTCTTTCATCACCTTGCCGAACTGGTCCCAGAAGGTTTGGTACTTCTCGGGCTCATTCTTCGCCATCTTCTCCAGCATGCCGAGTACGCGCTTGACGTTGGCCTGGCGGATGGTGTCGATCTTGCGATTGTGCTGCAGGATCTCACGGGAGACATTGAGCGGCAGGTCATCAGAATCGACCACACCTTTGATGAAACGCAGGTAGCGCGGCATCAGCTTTTCCGCCTCGTCCATGATGAAGACGCGGCGCACGAAGAGTTTTACGCCATGTTTCTGATCCCGGTCCCACATATCGAACGGGGCGCGGCTGGGGATGTAGAGCAGCGCGGAGTATTCGTTGTTGCCCTCGACCCGATTGTGGGCCCAGGCGAGCGGCTCTTCAAAGTCATGGGAGACGTGTTTGTAGAACTCTTTATACTCCTCGTCGCTGATCTCCGACTTGGGCCGCATCCACAGCGCAGTGCCCTTGTTGACCCGCTCAAACTCTGGCTGCTCCGGTTGCTCTTCCCCCGCCTCTGGTTCGCCGAACCGCTGCTTCTCCATCTCCACCGGCATCGCGATATGGTCGGAGAACTTAGAGATAATGGAACGCAGCCGGTAGTCCTCCAGGAACTCCTTCTCATCCTCACGCAGGTGCAGGATCACGTCGGTACCGCGGCTGGGCTTATCCACGTTCTCGATACTGTAGTCACCCTCGCCGGTGGACTCCCAGCGCACCCCATGCTCTTCGGCGAGGCCGGCACGGCGGGTGATCAGGGTCACCTTGTCGGCAACGATAAAGGCAGAGTAGAAGCCGACACCAAACTGACCGATCAGCTCGCTATCCTTGGTCTGATCACCGCTCAACGCCTCAAAAAACTTCTTGGTGCCGGAGCTGGCGATAGTGCCGATGGTCTCGGTCACCTCCTGACGACTCATACCGATACCGTTGTCGGAGATGGTCAGGGTGCCCGCCTCCTTGTCCATCGTCACGCGGATCCGTAGTTCAGGGTCATCCTCAAACAGCGCCTCGTCGGTCAGCGCCTCAAAACGCAGCTTCTCTGCCGCATCAGATGCGTTGGAGACCAGCTCCCGCAGGAAGATCTCCTTATTGCTGTAAAGGGAACGGATCACCAGGTTCAACACCTGACTCACCTCGGCCTGGAACGCCAGGGTCTCCTTCTGGGCTTCAACACTCATGGGGAATATCAACCTCCATCAAATACATACACTTAAAAAATCGCGCGATTTCAGCGAATCGGCCAACAGATGGGGGCGATGTCCCATCTTTTCAAGCAGGGGTTCGATTCCCATCACTCCTGTGCTTGAATAGGCCCGTTCTGCAGTCACCCAACGCACAGAAGAGGTCAAATGGAAATCTCCAGCATCACCAGCCATCCGTTCGACGACCAAAAACCAGGCACCTCGGGCTTGCGCAAGAAGGTCAAAGTATTTCAGGGCCCCAACTACCTGGAAAATTTTGTGCAGTCGATCTTCGACACCCAGGCCGACCTGAAGGGTGGCGTGATGGCGCTGGGTGGTGACGGCCGCTTCTACAACCGCCAGGCGATCCAGATTATCATTCGTCTCGCCGCCGCCAACGGTGTCGCCCGGGTGATTGTCGGCCAGGGCGGCATCCTCTCCACCCCCGCTGCCTCCTGCGTGATCCGCAAATACAAAACCAACGGTGGCATCATCCTCTCCGCCAGCCACAACCCCGGCGGCCCGGATGAGGACTTCGGCATCAAATTCAACACCGCCAACGGCGGCCCTGCTCCCGAGGGGGTCACCGAAGCGATCTTCGAGCGCACCAAGACGATCAGCGAATACCGCATCGTCGAGGCAACAGACATCGACCTGGACCAGCTCGGCATCCAGCAGCTCGGCGACACCAGCATCGAGGTGATCGACCCGGTGGCCGACTACGCCGAACTGATGAAGCAGCTGTTCGACTTCGAACGCATCCACCAGCTGTTCAACTCCGGCTTGTTCCAGATGCGCTTTGACGCCATGCACGCGGTTACCGGTCCCTATGCCAAACGCATCATCGAGGGCATCCTCGGTGCCGAGCCTGGCACCGTGATCAACGGCGAGCCCAAGGAGGACTTCGGTGGCGGTCACCCCGATCCAAACCTGGCCCATGCCAAAGAGATCGTGAAGCTCACCAGCGGCATCAACGCCATCGACTTTGCCGCCGCCTCCGACGGTGACGGCGACCGCAACATGATCCTCGGCCGCAACTTCTTCGTCACCCCTAGCGACAGCCTGGCGGTGATGGCGGCCAACGCCCACCTGATCAAGGGTTACAAAAGCGGCATCAGCGGCGTCGCCCGCTCAATGCCCACCAGCCAGGCCGCCGACCGGGTCGCCGACGCCCTCGGCCTGGAGTGCTACGAGACCCCCACCGGCTGGAAGTTCTTCGGCAACCTGCTCGACGCCCGTAAGATCACCCTGTGCGGCGAGGAGAGCTTCGGCACCGGCTCCGACCATGTGCGCGAGAAAGATGGCTTGTGGGCAGTGCTGTTTTGGCTCAACCTGCTGGCGGTGCGCCAGGAGTCAGTAGAGCAGATCGTGCGCGACCACTGGCGTAAGTTCGGCCGTAATTTCTACACCCGCTACGACTACGAGGCGGTGGACAAGGCCGCCGCCGAGGGGCTGATGGAGCACCTGCGCAGCCGCCTCAGCGCACTGCCCGGCAGCCAGTTCGGCAACTACACAGTCGACTACGCCGACGACTTCGCCTACACCGATCCGGTAGATGGCAGCATCTCGAAAAACCAGGGCATCCGCATCGGCTTCAGCGGTGGCTCACGTATCGTCTACCGCCTCTCCGGCACCGGCACCGTCGGCGCCACCCTGCGCGTATACTTGGAGGCCTACGAGCCCGATCCTGACAAGCACACCCTGGAGACCGCCAAGGTGATGCAGCCGCTGGTACAGATCGCCACCGAACTAGCCGAGATCGAGGCCCGTACCGGCCGCAGCGAACCAACCGTTATCACCTGATCCGATTCGCACTACCCACCCTGTAGGAGCGCTGCTCGCGGCGCGCAAAGATTGGCTCATCACCAATTCGCGCCGCCAGCGGCGCTCCTACGCCGAGATCTAGACAGAGCCGATTGATGAGCGACGAAACGGACACCCTGCTGCACTTTTTAGAACGGCTGCAGCGCCGTGCGGAGGGGTTGGCCGACAGCAATCCAGAGAGCCCCTTCGCCGATCCGCTCAACTTCGCCATCAGCCTGCTGCGGCGCAGCGGCAACCGCCCCACAATTACCGGCCTGCCGCCCCAGCTGGCGGTGATCGGCCCCACCCAGTCGGGCAAGAGCAGTCTGGTGAATCTGCTGCTCGGTCAGAGCGCCGCTGAAGCGAGCCCGCTGGCGGGCTTCACCCAGCATCCGCAGGGCTTCAGCACTACCACGCTGAGCAGCGAGCAGCGCACCGCCATCACCGTCCAGTTCCCCGACTGGCGGCTGGCCAACAACCATCCCCCCGGCGAAGCAGACGACTACTCCCTGTGCCGGCTCGATTCCGGCTCCGGGCAACAAGCCGCCCCGCTGCTGATCTGGGACAGCCCCGACTTCGACTCGGTCAGCGCACGCCACTACCGCCACCGCATCCCCACCCTCTGCGCGATGGCGGATGCGATCCTGCTGGTGGTGAGCCGCGAGAAGTATGCTGATCAGTCAGTATGGCGGCTGCTGCGGCTGATCGCCCCGGTGGGCCTGCCGCTGGTGATCTGCCTCAACAAGACCAGCAACGAGGAGGCCAGGATCCTCACCCAGACCCTGGCAGAGCGGCTGCAGCAGGAGTCGATCACCTATCTCGGTATAGTCGCCCTCCCCTACCTCCCTGAGGGCGAGGCCACCCTCGCCGACACTCCCGAGGCGGAGGCGCTGCGCCGCACGGTGACGGCGGCCATCGAACAGCACACTGGCACCATCCCTCAGGCGCGGCTCGCCGAGCTGCTGCAGCACTACTGGCCGGCCTGGAGCAAACCGCTGCAGGAAGAGCACAGCGCCGCTCAACAATGGGCAACGGCCATCGACAACGGCATCGCCGAGGCGTTGGCGATCTACCAGCGCGACTACCTGGAGCACTCCAACTACGAAGAGACCTTCCAGCGCGCCATCGCCGAGCTGCTGCAGCTGCTGGAGATCCCCGGTCTGGCCCCGGTTTTAAGCCGCGCACGCCACTACCTGAGCTGGCCGGCACGCCAGTTGGGGAAGCTGATCCAGACAGACAAGGGCGACGGCAACGAAACTGGGCATGAGGCCCAGGTGCTGAACGACGCGGTCCGCCACCTGCTGCTCTCGCTACAGCAACAGCTGGGCGAACAGGCCAGCCAGTCCGGCACTCCCAGCAATCTCTGGTGGAGCCAGCTCGGCGTCGCACTGCTACAACAGCAGACAGCCCTCAGCCAACAGGCCGCTGACGCCATCCAGGCCCACCAGCACGCCTTCGAACCGGAGATCCGCCAGGCCGGTGAGCAGCTCTATCAGCATCTGCAACACCACCCCGGCAAGCTGCACAGCCTGCGCGCCACCCGCGCCACCCTGGATGCAGCGGGCATCGCCTTCGCGCTGAAGACCGGCGGTATCGGCATCAGTGACCTGCTATTCGCCCCGGCGATGCTCGCCTTCACCTCCAGCCTGGCGGAGAGCGCCGGCGGCCACTACATGCACACTATCCGTGAGCAGCTCAAGGCCCGCCAGCGGCTGGCAGTGGAGAGCCGGATTTTTGATCAGGCGCTGGGCAAGCAGCTACGGCAACTGGCCCAGCAGATGCCCTGTGAGGGCTTGTTTCAGATCAATGCCGGGGAGCTCGCCCAGGCAACCGACGCACTCAAAAAACTCACCTCATGAGCGACACATTTCAACAACAGTTTCAGGCCCTCAGAGAATGGACAGACAGCGCCAGGCAGAGCGGCTGGATCCCAGCCCAGGCGCAGCAACAACTAGCGCAGATCGAACAGCAGCAGGCAGATGATCTGTTCACCAATAGCCGCGAACGACCGCTGATCGTCGCTTTCTTCGGTGGCACCGGGGTCGGCAAAAGCAGCCTGCTAAACCGGCTGGCGCAGCAGCAGATCGCCCGGGTCGGGGTGCAGCGCCCCACTTCTCAGGAGGTCACCCTCTATCTGCATCAAGACTTCCCGCTGGCACAGCTGCCCGCTGAGCTGCCTCTCGAAGAGACCGTCACCGCCTATCATCAGAACGACCGGCGCAGGCTGGTGGCCTGGCTCGACCTGCCCGATATCGACAGCATCGAGCAGCGTCACCGGGCGCTGGTGGAAGCCTGGCTTCCCTACGTCGATTGGATGGTCTATGTGGTCAGCCCGGATCGCTACCACGACGACCTGGGCTGGCGTTTCCTGCAGCAACGCGGCCAACACCACGCCTGGCTGTTTGTGATCAACCATTGGGATCAGGGCGCACCGCAGCAGCTCGATGACTTCCGCCGGCGGCTGCAGCGCGAAGGCTTCAGCGATCCGGCCATCCTGCGCACCAGCTGCACTGTCACGGCAGGGGAGGATGACTTCCCGCAACTGGAAGCAACCATCAACCGTGCCATCGAAACCTACGGTCTAGAGCTGTTCAAACGCCTGGGCCTGCAGGCGCGGGAGGCGGAACTGCAGGCCTTCGCCGGGCAGATGCGCCAACAGCTCAGTCGCCACGACCTGGCGCAGATCCAGGCCGGCTTCCTTGCCATCAGCCAGCAGCGCCTTGAACAACTCACCCAGGAGATGGCGTTGAGTGCCGAGGCGCTGATCCGCCCGTTGCAGAGCGCCGAACAGCAAGAGCGCTTCTGGCGGCTCGACAGCGCGCCAGCCCCCATCCCCCCAGACCCTGCCGCCTGGCAGTCGGTAATCTGGTCACAACACAATGAGCAGCGCTTCGCCGATCTGCTGCTGGAACTGGAGAACCATGCTGTCCTCCATCAGCTGCCTGTCAGACCGCTCAAACGTCACCTCAAACGGCTGCATGCGGAGCATCAACCACTGCTGCTGGGGCCGATCGAGCGGGCCGCAACTGAGGCGCTGGCCCGCCCCGGCCGCGCCGGGCAACGGCTGCTCTACCGTGGTTTCCGCCTGCTCAGCGGGCTGCTGCCGCTGGCGGCAGCGGCCTGGGCCGGCTATCATGTAGTGGCTGATTTCTATGCCGGCACACGGGGAGAACAGGCCTTCCTCGGTCTCGATTTCGCCATTCATACCACACTGCTGGTGCTGCTCGCCTGGCTGATCCCACAGCTGCTACAGCAACGCACAAAGCCCTCCGCCGCCGCCAGCCTGCGCCGAGCAATTGGACAGACACTGCGGCAAGGCATTGTCGCAATTCAGGCACGCTTCACTACACTCTATGGGGAGCTGGATGAGGAGCAGCAGGCGTTGATTGCCGCTCTGGATGCAATCATCTCGGAGCGGGGGGAACAACCCGGCCAGGCGCCACCCTACATCCAAGCCGGGGAACCGCTGGATTAATCCAACCCTATTCACGGTGACGGCTCTGACTACCACCGCAAACAAGGTGAGTGCAGCAGAGTTGCTCTAGAATTCCCTTGCAGCCGTCTTAAGAAATGGGAAGCCCATGAGCGAAGCAACACTACTCATTGTTGACGATGATCCAACAATTCTGTCGGCAATGAGCAAGGTACTTGAATCCACTTACAGGGTGCGAGCCGCCAACTCCGGGTTGCGGGCGTTGCAGGTAGCCACTACGGACCCACGCCCTGACCTGATACTACTCGACGTACTGATGTCCGGAATGGATGGCTACTCTGTATTGTCACGACTAAAAGAAAATCAGGCCACCCACGATATACCGGTGATTTTTGTCACTGCCATGGAGACGGCGGCAGACGAAGAGAAGGGGCTGAGACTGGGCGCGGTGGATTACATCACCAAGCCCATCAGACCAGCGATCCTGCTGGCCCGAGTCAAAGCCCATCTGATACTGAAGCAGGCCCGTGATTTTCTCCACGATAAGAACGCCTATCTCGAAGCCGAGGTCGCCCGGCGTATGGAAGAAAACCAGGCCATCCAGAACGTGAGCATACGCGCCCTGGCGCATCTGGCGGAAACCCGTGACTCGGAGACCGGCGACCATATCCTCCGCACCCAATCCTATGTCCAGGTCCTGGCGACACAGCTTCAGGATCACCCCCGCTTCAGCGACACCATCACGGATCATTACATCCCGCTGCTGAGCCGATCAGCGCCTTTGCACGACATCGGCAAGGTGGGTATTCCAGATAGCATCCTGCTCAAACCAGGTAAGCTCACAGACGATGAATGGGTGGTCATGAAGACGCACGCGGAGCTTGGCGCGCGGGCCATCGAGCAAGCCGAGAGGGATGTCGATCAGCCGGTGGATTTTTTCACCCTGGCCAAGCAGATCGCCCATTGGCACCACGAGCGCTGGGACGGGAACGGTTACCCGGACGGCCTGGCCGGGGACGCCATTCCCGTCTCGGCCCGGCTCATGGCCCTGGCCGACGTCTTCGACGCCCTTATCTCGAAACGGGTATACAAGCCGCCCATGCCATTCGAAAAAGCCCGAGAGGTCATCGCCGCGGATCGCGGTCGCCAGTTCGATCCAGACGTCACCGATGCCTTCCTGACCAGCTTCGACGAGTTTGTGCATATCGCCCATAAGTACCGGGCTAGGGACTGAGGCAGGGCTCCCGCTATCTGAGGAACAAACAAGGTGAACGCGTGGTTCATGAGCGGGAGCAAGAGGAGAGCATGAACGATAAAACACATGGCGAGAGCAACAGGCCCTCTCCGACCATGCCGACCTCTGAACGATTTTCGGGGGGTGTCTTCGGCAATACGTGGAGCATCATGGCACTGTCCCAGGGTATTGGCTTGCTCGCCTGGGAGGTCGATGCACTAATAGACCATTTCGCTATCAGATAAGCGGGGGTCATCAAGACAAGCATCCGGAGGCTAACGAGCAAAGCTATGGTTGAAAATTCGATAGTTTCCACCGAACTTGCCAAGGATGAATTCCGGCGCCGCTTTCGCGCCGGTCTCATTGCGGCCTGGTTGATCCCGCCAGCGACGGGTGAACTTGGCATGACCTTTTTAGGTTTCTGGGAGTTAGAGGAAGCGGGCTTGAGTCTGATCCGGTTTACCGGGGTTTATATCGCCGTTTTCACGCTCATCGCATTTTTCGTGTTCAAGTACCTGGTCATCGAACCGGTCGTAGCGCTCGGTGATCGTCAGCCTACACTTGTTCCCGCACATACTAGGAGACTGAAGGCGTTTCCCTGGATATTCTGGGGGTTGCTAGGCCTGTACAGCAGTTTTGGGCCCGCTACTGTCTTGTTATCCAATGCCGTCTTTCAAGGCACAGAGTACACCTTAGGACAGTACGTATTTTCGGCATTCGGTGTCATCCCATTCCTTCTAATCGCCGCCTTTCCGCTGTTTTTCTACCTTACCGATCTGCTGGGCCGCTTTCTGGCGCCACGGGGAGTCACGGTGATGGTCGCACCCTTGCGGTTGAAGGTCACAGTGCTCGGCCTGTTCACGCCGGTCATGATCGATACCATATTATTAACGTACTATTTCAACCGGACCGGATTCCTCGCGATCGAAACCATTGTACTCTGGTTTATGCTCGTACTGATCGCTGGAGCCGGCACATGGGTCGCTCTGCGTAGTTTTCATCAGGGAATGCATGCACTAAAGCAGCCCTTAGGCGACGTTTTCGGAGCAGGTATCCCTACTTATCCGGTACCCAGTTCCTTAGACGAATTCGGTTTACTGGCCCGTGGCTGGTCAGATCTATTGAAATCCCGCGACCACGCGGAACGTACCGTCAGAGAACGTGACAAACAACTCCGGGATATCATCGATAACACGGATGCGATCATTTATATCAAGAATAAAGCAGGACGCTATTTAATGACCAACCGGCGTTTTGAGCAGTTGTTCGGTATCGCGAATGACAACACGATCGGCAAGACCGACCATGACATCTTTCCAAAGGAGGTCGCTGATACAATTCATATGAATGACCTTAAAGTAATCCGCGATGAAAAGCCTATGGAAATTCAAGAGATCGCGCCTCATAAAGATGGACCGCATACGTACATCTCACAGAAGTTCCCTTTATATGATGCTGACCAGGCACTCTATGGGATTTGCGGCATCTCAAGCGACATCACCGAGCGCCTACAAGCTGATGAGAAGTTGCGACAGAGCGAGGCGCGGTTGTCAGGAATTATTCAGGTAGCCAATGACGCTATCATTACGGTGGATCACTCGCAGAAGATTATTCTGTTTAATCCCGCTGCCGAGCGGATTTTCGATTATTCTCCAGACGAGGTGCTGGGTCATCCCCTGGATGTGTTGCTGCCGGAAAGGTTTCGTCACAAGCATCAAGAAAACATTAAGCACTTTGAGGATGAAGAGGCACCGGCTCGCCAGATGAACGAGCGTTCCCTGCCATTACTCGGATGCAGAAAAAACGGCGAGGAATTTCCAATTAAGGCTTCCATATCCAAGTTGGATCTAGGCGGTGAAATATTTTTTACCGTCGCCCTGCGCGATATCACTGAGCGTGTAGAGGTCGAAGAAACACGTCGCCGTCAAAATGAAGCCCTAATCATGCTCGACGAGTGGGTAAGTAAGTTGATCCAGCAGGAAGGCCCGGTCGAAGAATTTTATGACCTGGTCAACCAGGGCATCCTGGCACTCGTGAATGCAGACCTGGCCACCTTGCCGCTGCTCGATGAATCCGGAGAATCTTTCACCTACGTGGCTGCGGCAGGGGCCAAAGCGGAGCTATTAAAGGGCAAGACAATGCCGTTACAGGGGGGTGGGCTTTGCGGCTGGGTCGCTGAGCACGGTGAGCCGGTCCACGTACCTAATCTGGCGGACGATTCCCGCGTCATCCCGGAATTCGGCCGGACACTGAACGTCAACACGGGTGTGCTTGCGCCACTCCGACACGAGGACAAGGTCATTGGTGGATTGTCTGCTTTCCGTAACGGTGAGCCCTTTGATGAAGTAGACAAACAGAGCCTTAATCTTTTTGCCCAGCAGGTCTCGACCGCGCTGATTAATCTTCGCCTGAGACTTTCGCTGGAGCAGCGCGTAGCGACGCGTACCCGCGAGTTGGCAGAGGCCAACGAAACATTAATGGAGTTAGATCAACTAAAATCCATGTTCATCGCCTCCATGTCCCATGAACTGCGTACGCCGCTTAACTCGATCATCGGCTTCACGGGTATCATCCTGCAAGGCCTGGCCGGCCCCCTGTCCGAAGAACAGACCAAGCAACTCGGCATGGTGCAGGGCAGCGCCCGTCATCTGCTTGAACTTATCAATGATGTGCTGGATATCTCCAAGATCGAGGTGGGCGAGGTAGAGATCGTGCCGGAGGCTTTTAATATACGCGAAACGATTGAGAAAGCGGCACAAAAGGTGAGCTTGTTGGCCGAGAAGAAGGGACTGTCTCTGACCGTTGAGGTGGCGCCCGAAGCGGGTTGTATTACCAGTGACCGGCGGCGAGTCGAGCAGATTCTGATCAATCTGTTAAACAACGCGGTGAAATTCACCGAGCACGGGGAAGTGGGCATCAAATGTTGCCTCAGCGATGATCGGCTAGTGATCAGTGTGAAGGACACGGGTATCGGCATCAATGCCGAGGACGTGAGCAAAGTGTTCAAAGAGTTCCGCCAACTCGATACCGGGCTGAACCGCAAGCAGGAAGGTACCGGTCTCGGCCTGTCTATCTGCAAGAAACTGACTGCTCTTCTGGGCGGCGACATTCGAGTCGAGAGCAAACCCGACGAGGGGAGTGTGTTCACATTCACACTGCCAATGAAAACAGGGGAATGATCGGATGAAAGCCAGGATACTTGTTATTGAAGACAATGAGCAAAACCTCTACATGGAAACTTTCCTTCTGGAAAAGCATGGATACGAGGTTGTTGGGGCGCGGGATGGACGTGAGGGACTCGAGTTGGCGAGCCGGATTGAGCCGGCGCTGATTGTCCTGGATATCCAGTTGCCGGCCATGGATGGCCATGAGGTCGCCCGGCGGTTCAAACAGCAGCCCGAAACCAGCGATATCCCCATCGTGGCTGTGACCTCCTACGCCATGAACAAAGACCGGGAGCAAATTCTCGCCAGCGGCTGTGAGGGCTATATAGAAAAACCCATCAACCCAGCTTCATTCGCATCAGAATTGGAGCGGTATCTGCCAGCATCAGCAGCACCGAATGGACATGAACCATGAAAAGCGTGCTTATTGTTGATGACCGCGAGGATGACCTCTACATGCTGCGGGTGCTGCTGGAAGGTCATGGCCACGCCGTGGTCTCGGCGTCCAACGGAGAAGATGCCCTGAAGGCCGCCCGTAAGAGCCCGCCGGACATCATAATCTCCGACATCATGATGCCGGTTATGGATGGCTTCCGCCTTTGTTGTGAGTGGATGACAGACGAGCGCCTGCAGAACATTCCCTTCGTCTTCTATTCCGCCACCTATACGGAAACCAAAGATGAGGAATTCGCGTTGAGCCTTGGTGCGGCCCGCTTCATCATCAAGCCTACCGAGCCGGATAAGTTCATGAAGATCATTCAGAGCGTAGTCAGGGATCTGGATGCAGGCAAGATAGAGCTCAGAACGCCGACACTTAGAACTGGCGAGGAGGTGCTAAGGCTCTATGACGAGCGTCTGATCAATAAGCTTGAGAAGAAGACGCTGGCACTGGAAAAAGAGATCACCGAGCGTAAACGAGCGGAAGAAAAGCTACATAAAGCCAACCGACTATACGCCACGTTGAGTCAGGTCAACCAGGCCATTGTAAAGGAGCGGAATAAGCAAAAATTATTTCAGACCATCTGTAATATCGCCATCAAATTCGGCAAGTTCAGATTGGTATGGATAGGATTGCTTGATGAAGAAAACCAATTGGTCGACCCGGTTGCCTTTAGTGGTGAAGGCTCTGATTATCTGCAAAATATTAAAATTTCTCTCACCGACGATTTAACCGGAAAAGGACCTACCGGCAGGTCAATCCGTGAGGGAAAGAGTGTTGTCTTCAATGACCTGGAAACCAACCCCGAATTTGCACCCTGGCGCGAGCGAGCCCTTGAAAAAGGCTACCGCTCATCAGGTGCTTTTCCCATACGATTAGATAACACCGTTATTGGCGCTTTAAATGTTTATGCCGTTGAACCCCATTTCTTTGATGCAGAGGAGATAAATCTGCTCGAAGAGACAGCCCGGGATATCTCCTTCGCGCTGGATAAATTTGAGGAAGAGACAAATCGTAGGCAGGCGATGGAGGCATTGCGGCAAGCCGGTCTGATTATCGAGAACAGTCCGGTAGTGCTCTTTCGATGGAAGGCAGCCGACGGCTGGCCGGTGGAACTGGTCTCCGATAATGTAACCCAGTTTGGCTACACGCCTGAGGAATTGCGCTCTGGCGAGACGCCCTTCGCCTCGATCGTGCATCCCGACGACCGGGAGCGGGTCACGCACAAGATGCAGGACTATTCCGCCAGCGGTATGACCCACTTTCAACAGGAATATCGGATCGTCACACCAGATGGAGATGTTCACTGGATCGACGACCGCACCACGGCAGAGCAGGACGCCGATGGAAACATCACACACTATCAGGGCATTGTCATCGACATCACCGAGCGCAAACTGACCGAGGCCGAACTCGCCGCCCAGCTCGACGAGTTGCGCCGCTGGCACGACGCCACTCTGGGACGCGAGGGGCGTTCGCTGGAGCTGAAGCACGAGGTCAACGCCCTGCTTACCGAACTGGGTCTGCCGCCACGCTATTCCAGCGTGGAGGAAGAAGGGAAGAGCCGTGACTGAGCACGCGTCCGCACCTCCTCCGCATTGTTTGCGCCGGCCCGCGCCTTGGCTGATGCGCACGCTGTTCCTGCCCGCCGTGCTGGTACTAGTGCTGGTGCAGCAAACAGCGCCCGCCTGGGCGGCCGAGTTCCACATCGGCATACTGGCCCATCGCGGCCCGGAGAAGGCCCTAGCCGAGTGGCAGCCCACCGCCGACTACCTGGCCGAACGCCTGCCCCAGCACCGTTTCGTCATCCTGCCCCTGAGCCTGGAGGAGATGCGCCAAGCGGTGATGGACCAACGACTGGACTTCGTGGTCACCAACGGCGCCAACTATGTAGAGCTGGAAGCGCACCACGGCGCGATCCGCACCGCCACCCTGGTCAACTCCGCCGGTGGCGATGCTGGCGCCCACTTCGGCGCGGTGATCTTCACCCGCGCCGACCGATCCGACATCATCCATCTGGCCGATCTCAAGGGCAAGACTTTCATGGCCGTCAGCCCCCAGGCCTGGGGTGGCTGGTTGATGCCCCGGCATGAACTTGAACGCCAGGGTGTGCGGCCTGAGGACTTCGAGGCGCTGCGCTACAGCGGCTACCCCTTCGACCGCCTGGTGCAGTCGGTGCTGAGCGGCGAGGTAGACGCCGGTGCGGTGCGTACCGACACACTGGAGGTCTTGGCCGCCGAAGGCCGGCTGCGTCTTGCCGATGTGCGCGTACTCAACCCGCGCCAGGAGCCAGATTTTCCCTATCTGCTCAGCACACCGCTCTATCCCGAGCACAGCTTCGCCCGCCTGCCCCACGTGGACAATGAGGTGGCGCGTCAGGTTACGGCGCAACTTTTGCTTATGCCAGCCGACAGTCCGGCCGCGCAAACCGCCCGCGTCACCGGCTGGACCACCCCGCTGGACTACCAGCCCATCCACCGCGTGCTGCGAGACCTCAAGGCAGTGCCCTACGAACATTACGGAGAAGTGAGACTGCTGGAGGCCGTACGCCAGCACCGGTGGGTCAGCCTGACTATTGCCCTGTTGCTGCTGGTTTTGGCCGGCTCCACCTACGCCAACAGGTGCCTGGCGCGGCGACTGAGCGATCAGGCCGGAGGCTTGGAGCGGCAGGTACAGGCACGTACCCAGGAACTGGCGGCCAACGAGGAGCGCCTCCGCCTGGTGGTCAATAAGGCACCGGCGGCGGTCTGGGATTGGGATATCGCTGACGATATCACCGAGTGGAGTGGCGCCTTCACCCAGATGTTTGGCTGGCCCAGCGGACGGATCGATGAAAACTCTGAACAGTGGTGGACCAACCGCATCCACCCGGACGACTGTGAGCAGGTGCTTGCCACGATCCGCAATGCCATCGAGCGGGGAGACAGCGGTTTCCACGCCGAGTACCGCTTTCGGACAAAGGATGGTCGCTGGGCCCATACCATCGATTGGGGGGAGATACTACGCGGCGCCAATGGCCAGGCGTACCGGGTAATCGGCGCCATGCTGGATACCAGCGAGCGCAAGCGAGCCGAGGCAGCGCTATACGAGACCCATCGCCGCCTGGAAACGCTGATGGCCAACCTGCCGGGCATGGTCTATCGCTGCCACAACGACCTGGAATGGAGCATGGATTTCGTCAGTGAGGGCTGCCTGGCCCTGACCGGCCACCCGGCGGCCGATCTGCTCGGGAACAAGCGGGTCAGTTACGCCCAACTGATCCACCCAGACGACCGGCAGCGGGTCTGGGATGAGGTACAAGCCGGGTTGGCGGCAGACGGCCGCTTCGAACTTGAATACCGCCTACTTACCGCGGAGGGGAAGGAAAAATGGGCCTGGGAGAGCGGGACGGGAATCTACGGGAAGGGAGGAGAACTGCTGGCCCTGGAGGGCCTGGTCATCGACAACGACGCGCGAAAACGCGCTGAGGAGACCAGCCGGGCCGCCCAGGCGGAAACCGAGCGCCTGCTGATCAAGGCCGACCAGGCGCGGCGCACCTTGCTGAGCGTGCTCGAGGACGAGCGGGAGGCTCAAGCAGCCTTGCGCGAGAGTGAGTTTCTGTTCCGCTCCCAGTTCGACCTGGGTAACTTAGGTATTGCCATCACTTCGCCCGAGAAAGGATGGCTGCGGGTCAACCCCTACCTGTACGATCTGCTGGGCTACAGCGAGGACGAACTGAAGGGGATGACATGGGCTGAGATGACACACCCGGACGACCTGGCTGCCGACAAGGCCCAGTTCAATCGCATGCTGGCTGGCGAGATCGACGACTACGAGCTGGACAAGCGCCTCTATAACAAGGCCGGCAACAGCATTTACACACATCTCACGATGGCCTGCTACCGCGACCACGGCGAAGTGAAGTTCGTCATCGCCACCTTGTTGGACATCACCGAGCGCAAGCAGATAGAGGAACGGCTGTGCAAGCTGGCCCTGGCGGTGGAGCAGAGCCCGGAGAACATCGTCATCACCAATCTTGATGCCGAGATCGAATACGTCAACGAGGCCTTTTTGCGTGTGACCGGTTACAGCCGGGAGGAGGTAATGGGCAAAAATCCGCGCATTCTGCAATCGGGCAAGACCCCGCCCGAGACCTACGCAGCCTTGTGGGATGCGTTGCACAACGGCCGACCCTGGAAGGGCGTGTTACACAACAGACGCAAGGGCGGCGGCGAATACATCGAATTCGCCCACATCGCACCGCTGCGCCAGCCCGACGGCACGATCACCCACTACGTCGCGGTCAAGGAAGACATCACCGAGAAGAAACGTCTGGGCCAAGAACTGGACAAGCACCGCCATCACCTCGAGGAACTGGTAGTGGAACGCACCACGCAGCTAGCCGAGGCACGGCAACGAGCGGAAGCCGCTAACCAGGCCAAAAGCGCCTTCATTGCCAACATGAGCCATGAGATCCGCACCCCGATGAATGCCATCCTTGGGCTCACCCATCTGCTGCAGCGCGCTGTTCCGACGCCTGAGCAATCGGAACGGCTCAACAAGATCGATGCCGCCGCCCGGCATCTGCTCTCCATCATCAATGACATCCTGGACATCTCCAAGATCGAGGCCGGAAAGCTGACCCTGGATCAGTCGGATTTCCACCTGGATGCGATCTTCGATCATATCCAGTCGCTGTTGAGAGAGCAGGCCATAGAGAAGGGATTGACCATCGAAGTGGATCGAAACACAGTGCCGCACTGGCTCCGGGGCGACCCAACCCGCCTTCGCCAAGCCTTACTCAATTACGCCGGCAACGCTGTCAAATTCACCGAGCGGGGAACGATCTTTATGCGTGCAAAGAAGCTGGAAGAACGAGGTGATGAGATCCTGGTGCGGTTCGAGGTGCAGGACACGGGCATCGGCATCGAGCCTGACAAGCTGTCCGGTCTGTTCGAAGCCTTTGAACAGGTCGATGCCTCCACCACGCGTAGATACGGCGGCACCGGCCTAGGTTTGGCCATCACCCGGCACCTGGCACGGCTGATGGGCGGCGAGGTGGGGGCACAGAGTGAACCGGGCCGGGGCAGTACCTTCTGGTTCACCGCCAGGCTTAGCCGTGGCCACGGCATCCAGCCGACTGCACCTTGCACCGAGGTGGTGGCGGACGCCGAGACGGCACTACGCACCTATCATGCTGGTTCGCGCATCTTGCTGGTCGAGGACAATGCCATTAACCGCGAAGTGGCGATGGAGTTGCTGAGTGGCGCGGGGTTGGCCGTGGATACGGCGGAAAATGGCCGGGAAGCAGTGACAATGGTTCGCGCCACCGCTTATGACCTGGTTCTGATGGACATCCAGATGCCGGAGATGGATGGCCGAGAGGCGACACGCGTAATCCGCTCCATGGCCAGCAAAGCGGCGCTCCCTATCCTGGCGATGACCGCCAATGTCTTCGAAGAAGATCGCCAGGCCTGCCTGGAGGCCGGCATGAACGATTTCATCGCCAAACCGGTCGATCCAGAAAGCCTCTTCTCGACCATCGCCAAATGGCTGCCAAAGCGTGTAATGACGGGGTCGGAGTCAAATTATGCCGGGAAATCGAATGCAAACATTCAAGCTTTAAATAATTTGACTCCGCCCCCTTATGAAACAGCCCCATCCACTCCCGTCACGGCAGAGGATACTGTCTTGCGCGCGCAGCTTGCGGCTATCGAAGGGCTGGACGCGCAGACAGGACTGCGCAACCTACGTGGCGACGCAACGGCTTATCTGCGCCTGCTACGCCAGCTTGACACTACCCATGGTGAAGACATGCGCAAGCTGAGCGGACACTTCGCGGACGGGAAGATCGACGAAGCACGGCATCTGGCTCATACCCTCAAAGGTGCAGCAGGCACCTTGAGCCTGACACATCTGCAGGAAACCGCCAGGGCGCTGGAAGAGTATTTGCACAGCCTTAAAGGTAAGGGAGGCGGTGAAGAGGCTACCCGGCTCATGAATGCCGTCATGATTGACCAAACTAATCTCCACGATGCACTGGCCCACATAGCGGAGCAGATGGATCAAGAGCCATCGGCCGAGGCGAATCCTGTGGAGGCACAGAAAATACTGGAGCGACTCAGCTCGTTATTGTCGATTGACGATACGACTGCCAACAGATTGTTCTCAGAATCCGAAGCACTATTGAAGAACACGTTCGGATCGGGAGTAGAGCAGTTCGGGCAGCAGATAGCGGCTTTCGATTATCCGGCAGCTCTGGCGATCCTCAAATCCATCTCCAACTCCCCTGCCCTCATCCAAAAGCGACAGCCAGCAAAAGGCACGGACCAAGATGCCCGGTAAAGCTCAGGCTGCAGCTTGGGATGGAGATCCGCACATCCCCACACTAGCACGTCCCAAAAGGTGCGCGCTTGGCCTCGCTCAAACCTGCCCGAAACCACCACAACACAGGAGAGGTCGATGAGCGACTACCTGCTCAGACTCAAGGATCTCGGCATCCACCAGGTCGAAGAGGTGGGCGGCAAAAACGCCTCCCTCGGCGAGATGATCCAGCACCTCTCGAAAGCTGGCATCAAGGTTCCCGGCGGCTTCGCCACCACCGCCCAGGCCTATCGCGACTTTCTCGCCCAGGATGGGCTGGACCGGCGCATCCAGCAACAACTGGAGCGGCTCGACATCGACGATATCGACCAGCTCAGCCAGACCGGCGCGCAGATCCGCCAGTGGATGATGCAGCAGCCCTTCCAGCCGGCACTGGAACGGGCTATCGATACCGCCTGGGCCGATCTGGAGGCGGAGTATGGCAGCGAGGTCAGTTGGGCTGTGCGCTCCTCGGCCACCGCCGAGGACCTGCCCAACGCCTCCTTTGCCGGTCAGCAGGAGACCTTCCTCAACGTCAGCGGCCGCGATAACATCAAACAGCAGATCAAGGCGGTGTTCGCCTCACTGTTCAACGACCGCGCCATCGCCTATCGGGTGCATCAGGGCTTTGAACACCGCCAGGTGGCCCTCTCCGCCGCCATTCAGCGCATGGTACGCAGCGATCTGGCCGCCAGCGGCGTGATGTTCACCCTGGATACCGAATCGGGCTTCCGCGACGTGGTCTTTATCACCTCCAGCTATGGCCTCGGCGAGATGGTGGTACAGGGGGCGGTCAACCCGGATGAGTTCTATGTGCACAAACCAACCCTGGCGGCGGGATGCCCCGCGATCCTGCGCCGCACCTTGGGCGAAAAGGCGATCGAGATGCGCTACGCCAACGACGCTGAGGCACTGGTGCAGAGCGTCGAAGTGGAACTTGCGCGCCGCCAGCGCTTCTCCATCAACGACCAGCAGATCGAGCAACTAGCGCGCCACGCAGTCGCCATCGAGGCCCACTATGGCCAGCCGATGGATATCGAGTGGGCCCTCGACGGCAACGATGGCGAGCTCTATATCGTGCAGGCACGGCCCGAGACTGTGCAGAGCCGCAGCGCCGGGGTAGTGGAACGCTACAGCCTGCCCGAGCGCGGCGAGCTGCTGTGCGAGGGGCGCAGCATTGGCGCACGCATCGGCAGCGGCACCGCACGTCTGATCACCGATCTGCAGCAGATGGGGCGCATCATTCCCGGCGAGGTGCTGGTCACCGATATGACCGATCCAGACTGGGAGCCGATCATGAAACGCGCCGCTGCCATCGTCACCAACCGCGGTGGGCGCACCTGCCATGCGGCGATCATCGCTCGCGAGCTGGGGGTACCGGCGGTAGTGGGCTGCGGCAATGCCACCGAGACGATCCCGGACGGCGAGCCGATCACCGTCTCCTGCGCCGAGGGCGACACCGGCTTCATCTACAGGGGCGAGCTGCCATTCAACTATCAGCGGGTCGAGCTAGAGCAGATGCCGGAGGTACCGCTGAAGGTGATGATGAACGTTGGCAACCCGGACCGAGCCTTCGATTTCGCCATGATCCCCAACCAGGGGGTGGGGCTGGCGCGACTGGAGTTCATCATCAACAACATGATCGGCATCCACCCCCGGGCGCTACTGGAGTATGAGCAACTGCCGGATGAGCTGAAGGCGCAGATTGCACCACGCATCACCGCCTATGGTGATCCGGTCGAGTACTATGTGGCGCGGCTCAGCGAAGGCATCGCCACCCTGGCGGCGGCGTTCCAACCAGAGCCGGTGATCGTGCGCATGTCGGACTTCAAATCCAACGAGTATGCCAACCTAATCGGCGGCGAACGCTACGAGCCGCGGGAAGAGAATCCGATGCTCGGCTTCCGCGGCGCCTCCCGCTACACCTCGGAGGCCTTCCGTGACTGCTTTGCGCTGGAGTGCCGTGCCTTCAGGCGAGTGCGCGACGAGATGGGGCTGACCAATGTGGAGATCATGATCCCGTTTGTGCGCACCGTCGAAGAGGCCCAAGGGGTGGTGGATGCGCTGGCGGCCAACGGCCTGCGCCGTGGCGACAATGGCCTGCGCCTGATCATGATGTGCGAGATCCCCTCCAACGCACTGCTGGCCGAGCAGTTCCTCGAGCTGTTCGACGGCTTCTCCATCGGTTCCAACGACCTCACCCAGTTGACCCTCGGCCTCGACCGGGACTCGGCGCTGGTCGCCGCCAGCTTCGACGAGCGCAACCCGGCAGTGAAGGCGCTGATCCGCATGGCGATCGACGCCTGCCACAAACGCGGCCGCTATATCGGCATCTGCGGACAGGGGCCCTCGGACCACCCGGACCTGGCTGAGTGGCTGCTGCAACAGGGCATCAGCAGCATCTCGCTCAACCCCGATACGGTGGTCGATACCTGGCTTTTACTGGCAGGGAAAAAGTCCGTTTCACAGTAGATTGTTGAGCACTTGAACCGGATGGGGTATCCGCTGATTGTCCAACCGTTTGACCTGACTGCGGCAGGAATAGCCAGTCGCAACCAATATACCCCGGTTGTCGGGGTCGTTGATCACCTCCGACCAGCTCAGCTGATATATTTTCTTTGAGGTTTCCAGATTGTCTGCTTCGTGACCAAAGGTGCCAGCCATACCACAACACCCAGTTGCCAGCGTTTCGAGCTGTTGCCCAAGCGCCTGGAATATCTGTTGCCAGTCACGAATCGTCTGCACCGCTGATGTCCGTTCGGAACAGTGGGCGAGCAGTTTGAAGTGGTGCGGCAGCAGTTTTTTTCCATGTGTCGTCAGAATCTCACGCTGCTGAGCCAGCCACTCCTGGATGAGCATGACGTTTACCACTTCTGCATCCTTGATCTTCCGGTACTCTTCACGGTACGTCAGCGTTATCGAGGGGTCTATTCCCACCAGAGGCACACCGGTGGTCGCCAACTCCGCTAGCATCTGGGCGTTCTGTCTGGCGGTATTTTCGAATGCTTGTAGAAAACCGTGGATGTGCAGCGGTTTACCGTTAGGGCGATACGGCGCCACCAAGACAGTAAAATCCAGCTTTCTCAGCAGATCCACCAGATCCAGGACCAACTGGGATTCAAAGTAGCTGGTGAAGGCATCCTGGACGATGATGACTGCTGCATCTCTCTCGTTCTGTGTCAGCGATTCGATCGCATCAATGGACGCGAGGGGTAAAGTACGCTGCTCCAGCCCCCCCTTGAGAGTATGGGTAGAGATGGCTGGACTATTGACCATTCCCAGATAGCGGCGCATGAGTTTAGCAATGATTCTGTTGCCTACCGCCCAGTTATAGGGCGCAGGGAATCTCGCCAGCCAGGGGATCATGAACTCCAGACCACCGACAATATAGTCCTTTACCGGGCGCAGATAACGCCCATAATACAGCTCAAGAAAGCGGGCACGAAAATCGGGCACATTGACCTTGATTGGGCACTGACCGGCGCAGGATTTACAGGCCAGGCAACCCATCATCGCTACATGAACCTCGTGGGAAAAGTCGTAACTGCCATTGCGTCTGGAGAGGGAGTTTCTGATCCGGCCAGGCAGGGTCGCAATAAACGAGTTTTTTTTGACCAAACGGCTCTCAGCGACAACATCCACACCTTTGCAAGACAGCAGCCTTAACCACTCACGAACCAAAGATGAGCGTCCTTTTGGAGAGTGGATACGTTGCCGAGTCGCCTTCCAGGAGGGACACATGACATCCCTGGGATCATAATTGTAGCAAGCTCCGTTACCGTTGCAGAACATCGCTTCTGTGTATTCATCCCGAACGGCCGGAGCGATCTGGCGATCATGCTGACCACGGGTGGGAACCTTGTCGATCTTGAGCAGTGATCCCTCCCAACCAAGCGGGGTGGCGATCTTGCCAGGATTCAACTGGTTGTGGGGATCAAATAGGGCCTTGATCTTCTGCAACTCAGGATAGAGTTCGCCAAAAAACTCCGGCGTATATTCAGAACGCACCCCTTTGCCGTGCTCGCCCCACAGCAGGCCACGGTATTTCTGGGTCAGTTTGACGACCTGATCGGTGATGGTGCGGATCTGTCGTGCCTGCTGTTCGTCCTTCATGTCGATCGCGGGGCGAACATGCAGCACCCCTACATCTACGTGGCCGAACATTCCATACTGCAGATTGGCCTCATCCAGCAGTTGTCGAAACTCCATGATGTAGTCGGCCAGGCTCTCCGGTGGTACGGCGGTGTCCTCAACGAATGGAATTGGTCGCTTCTCGCCCTGTGTGTTACCCAGCAACCCAACCGCCTTCTTGCGCATCGCCCAAATCTTATCAATCTCTCCAGCACCGTAGACGGTGCTGTACCCAAAGCACTTTCCAGTTTTACCACTGACCTGCTTGAGATAGTTGGTAAGTTTGTCAACTCGCCTGCGTAACTGCTGTTCATCATCGCCGGTGTATTCCACTAGGTTGATGCCGCAAATCGCCACTTCCTGCTGATTTTGTGGGAAGTAGTCACGAACGCTTTCCCAGACGATATCTTGCATCGCCAGATTGAGAACCTTGGAATCAATGGTCTCGATCGACGTTGGCCCCCACTCCATCAGCGCCTTAGCATCCCTGAGCGATGACTCAAAACTATCGTATTTAATATTGATTAGCGCTGAAAACTTTGGGATTGGTAGCAGATTGAGTTTTGCCTCCGCAACAAACCCCAGTGATCCTTCGGCCCCACACAGTATGGAGTTGAGATTGAATCGGCCCTGCTCATCCCGAATGTGGGCCAGGTCATAGCCTGTCAGGCATCGGTTCAGTACGGGGAAACGGTTATCAATTTGCTCTCTATTGTCGCAGTAGATCTGATCCAGCATTCGATGAATGGTGCCAATCTGGTCATTGCGACAGCATATTTCCGTAAACTGATCATCACTCAGTGGGGCAGAATGCCATACCCCGCCACCCAGCAGAATGCTCTTCAACTCCAGCACATGATCACGGGTCTTGCCATAGAGTATTGACCCTTGACCACTGGCGTCTGTACTGATCATTCCACCTATGGTGGCGCGATTGCTGGTAGAGAGTTCTGGTGCAAAAAACAGACCATAGGGTTTGAGGGCATTGTTTAACTGATCCTTGACCACCCCCGCCTGTACTCGGACCCATCGCTCATTGGCATTAATCTCCAATATGGCATTCATGTGCTTGGAGATATCGACGACCAATCCATCGGTGAGAGATTGGCCATTGGTACCAGTGCCACCACCTCGGGCGGTGATCCGGACCTGATTGAACCTTTCTTGACCGGCTAGCCGTGCAATGAGGACGAGATCATCGGCGTTTTGAGGATAGATTACCCCTTGCGGCAGCACCTGATAGATACTGTTGTCAGTGGAGAGTACGACACGGTTGCCGTAATCCGGATTGAGGTCCCCTGCAAAGCCACCATCTTCAAGCGCATCGAGAAAGTCTAAATAATGCTTTTGAATGCTATCTATTTCGGAGAGGCAGGGGATCATTATTATGCGTAACGATTACGATGGAGTACGAATGCCTCTATCAAATCGGCCTCCTGTAAAGCGGCGATGTTTACAGGAGGCGATATCGGAAAAGCGTTTGTATAGTGGAATCCAACCTAGAATTTTCGCTGTTGGATTACTTCCTCATCCATGTGGGCCTGGCGCACATACTGCGCCAGGATGTGCATCAATGATTGGTGAACATCCTCGATAACACCGTAGTTCTCTGCATCGACATGCAGATTCACGTCTGTAATGCTGGCGGAGCGTCCTCCCGAGAAGCCGGTCATCGAGATCACAGGAATACCGTTATCCTTACCCCACTGAACTGCACGAACGATGTTCTCAGAATCTCCAGATGAGCTTATAGTGATCAATGCATCGCCAGCCTTGGCCAGACTCTTCAGTTGGTACACAAAGACATCATCGTAAGAGATATCATTGCCGATGGCAGTAATCATCTCCACCGTGGCACTGAGGGAGTAGATCCTGGGCTTCAGATCAGTGTCAGTCTGTACCAGTTTGCAATGGTCGCAGACCAAATGATTGGCAATGGCTGCTGAGCCACCATTACCACAAGAGTAGACCATTCCACCTGCAGAATAGACTTTCGTCAGAATATCTGCAGCCTGACGCAGCTTGTCGCCATCAACTGTCGCAGCAGCGGCAGAATAGTTGCTGAAGTAGTCTGTCGCGTAATCAGCGACATCAGTGAATTTTCTATCTGGGAAAGTCATTACAGCCCTCCTAAATGTAGTCAGAATGCGGACAAGGCGTAGTGTTAGATATGGTACGCTGAAATATTAGCTAGCCGTATCACTCAGATACATCACATGCAATACGCGCCCTTAGCAATGGCATTACTAAAGGGTAAAGTGGAACCGAGTGTAGGAATACAAATAGCAAATTACAACCCGTGACCTTAATACCTTTGCACATTCCTTTCCCCTGCGGATTTTTCTGACTGGGTAATCATTATCTTGGTTGAGATTCAAAGGTCAGTCAGACTGACTGCATCAATCAAACTCATATGCCCCCGGCATAAGCCGGGGTTTCCTAATTATTAACTACAATCCATCGAGGCTACTTGCGGTTAAAGTAGTAACGGTGAATCTAACCTTGTTCAATACCACTTCTTACCGCGTTTACCGTATCTTTTGCCGCCTGCATCAGAAATCGGTCATCACTGGCGAGCGATGTCAACTGGAATCCATCCTTGATCATTTGCACTGCAACCTCCGGCGAGTTGGTATGAATGCCAGCGGGTATACCATGACGTTTGCACGTTTCAATGATTTTTTGCCTTGCCTCGATCACTTTCGGATCATTTTGCCCACCACGTGGTTGGCAGCCCAGTGCCATGGCTAGGTCCGATGGACCAACGTAGATGGCACTGATGCCAGGCACGTCCAGGATCTCGTCAAGGTTTTCGATTGCTTCCCGAGTCTCAATCTGCGGTATAACGAGAGTTTCATCGTTAGCGTATACGTGATAATCCCCGCCACCGTGTGTGGCGCCGCCCGCATAGTATTTTGCCCGGATCGGTCCGAAACTGCGCATACCCATTGGCGGATATTTACATGCAGCAACCAGTGACTCCGCTTGGTCTGGATTATTGATCATGGGACAGATTACACCATACGAACCCGCATCCAATATCTTCATCAATCGGGCGGGATCGTTCCACGGCACCCGGGTGAGCGGGATGACTGATGTAGTTGATATGGCCTGCAGCATGGTTATTGCCATCTGGTAATCGACAACACCATGCTGCATATCGATTGTGATGGAGTCGAACCCTTGGTGCGCCATCACTTCGGCAGAAAATGAGCTGGGGATAGAGCACCAACCATTGACGACCGCTCCACCATTGGCCCAGATCTCTTTAATTGTATTTTTTCTCACCAGAAACTCCTCAATGTAGCAATTCGGGCCCTCGCACGGCCGAATATCAGGATTGAAAAACGGGATTGGGAAGTCAGGTAGGATTATGGATGCTCATCTGTCTGATCGCTTCCTACCACCCGACAGACTGCCGACGGCGATACTACCGACTTTGGCATGGTCTCACCACGACTGCCGTCACAACATACACGCCAAAATTGGACTTGGTCAAACTGTCGGCCAGATTGATCTGCTTCACACCTTTGCCGGAATGGGCTTGCAAACAGCATAGCCAGCCCATAGAGTTCCATCACAAATATAAAGAAATATCATGTGGAGCCGACAACCAAAGGCACGGTTACCATTACATTGCAAACCTGGCAAGACATCATCTCCTCACACGCTACTTTAGTATATTAACCAATCCTTCTGAACGCGCCTGGTTGATCGACTGGACTTAGGGACATCTTTTTACAACACCTGTGAGCTTGAAGCATATGAGTGCACCACTGAAGATAGGAATTGTCGGCCTTGGAAAGATGGGAGGCATCCGCGCCAAGACCGTGCGGGATTGCGATGACACAGTCTTAGTATCCGGTACGGATCCCAACCCACCAGCGCAAGGATTCCAAGACATTAAGATCCTCCCCGACTATCGGGCTGTCATCGATTCCGATGTTGACGCTGTCATCGTCTGCGCCCCCAACCGATTCATTCCAGAGGTCGTAGAATCAGCCCTGGATGCAGGGAAACATGTCTTTTGTGAAAAGCCACCGGGTCGCAACCTGGCAGATATCGAGCGCATTATGGAGGCCGAAAAGCGTAACCCGGGTCTGGCGCTAAAGGTAGGATTCAACCACCGCTACCATTACGGCATCATGGAAGCCAAGAAAATCGTTGAGAGTGGCAAATACGGCGAGATTCTCTGGATGAGAGGGGTCTATGGCAAGGCGGAGGGGTCAGGTAATCCCAATGAGTGGCGCGACGACCCAGAGGTTGCTGGTGGAGGCATACTGTTCGATCAGGGCATTCACATGCTAGACCTCTTTCGCTATTTTTGTGGTGATTTTGTCGAAATCAAGAGCATGTGCACCACTGCATTCTGGGATATCGCCCTTGAAGACAACGCCTTTGCCCTACTGCGGGACAAAAAAGGCCGTATCGCACAGCTGCACAGCTCATTCACCCAGTGGAAACACCGTTTTACGCTGGAGATATTCATGCAGGACGGCTATGTCATAGTGGATGGCATGCCCTCAGGAACGCGCAGTTATCGCGACGAATGGATCATCCAAGGCCGCAAACATGTCGGTTTCGCGATTGGCAATCCCCCTGAGGAAAAGACTTTCTGCAACACCGACCCGTCTTGGGACTTGGAGTTGGCCGAATTTGTTGACTGCATCCGCACCGGCAAGCCGATTCACAACGGCACAACAAAAGATACCTACGAGGTGATGAAGATGGTGTTTGGCATCTACGATGCCGACCCACAATTCAAGCAAGAACAAGCAAAAAAGCTGCAGAGCAGGAATCGGTAGCACTGCTGCTTGCCATCAGCATGACTGCCTTTGGGCAAACGGGCACACACGCCAGCGCCTCATATCATTATAGTTACGAAGAGATCTCCACGGAGCTTGCATGAGAGAAAACACCCCTATTGCCGTCACATCACGTTCATTTTCCCGCCACCCTGTGTTGCGGGCAGAACTATTGGAACGTTATTCCGATGTCAAGTTCAACGACGACGGGGTGTCGCTGGCCGGCGAGGATCTGATCGAATATTGTCGTGGGCGCCGCAAAATAATTTCCGCTTTGGAGACGATTGACGAACCTTTTCTAAAGGCCCTACCTGAGCTTGAAATTATCAGCAAATACGGCGTGGGCACCGATATGCTGGACAAGGAGGCGCTGATTCGACACGGAATCAAACTGGGTTGGACCGGCGGCGTTAACCGACGCTCAGTGACCGAACTGGTAATCTCCTGCGCCATATCGCTGTTGCGTCATGTGCCGGCAGGATCGCGTGAAGCACGCGAAGGGGTTTGGAAAAACAGGATGGGCAAGGAGATCTCAGGCCGCACCGTTGGCATCATTGGTTGCGGGTATATCGGCAAAGATCTTACGCCGATTCTGAATGCCTTTGGCTGCAAAGTACTGGCACACGATATTCTCGACTTCCCCGAGTTTTACGCCCAGCATAATGTTGAAGCGGTGAGCCTAGAAGAGTTGCTACAGCGGTCGGATATCGTGACACTGCATCTTCCGTTAGACGACAGCACGCGCAACATTCTCAATGCTGAACGGTTGGCACTGATGAAGCCGGATGCAATGCTGATCAATGCTGCACGGGGCGGCCTGGTCGACGATGCGGCCCTCAAGAAGATACTGCAAGAAGGCAAGATCGCTGCGGCCGCACTAGACGTATTTGCTGTCGAACCGCCGGATGATCTGGAGATGCTGCAACTGCCCAATCTGCTGGTCACACCGCATATAGGTGGCAGTTCTGAAGAGGCCATTCTTGCTATGGGCAGAGCTGCGATTGCGGGCCTGGATGAGAACAAAATACCAACAGCAGATTACCCTCCCGCAGGTTAACCGGATTAAATTATTGATGACCATTGAAGAACGCGGGTTTGAATCGATGGAAGCTGCCGCGCATGCATTGGCGGATGAACTAGCCTGCACCATGCGGGATGCAATCACCGAGCGTGGTCGTGCGCTACTCGCAGTATCCGGTGGGCGTACCCCACAAACTGTCTTCAACTATTTGTGCAAGCAAAATATCGACTGGGCCAGTGTAACCATCACACTGACTGACGAACGCTGGGTTCCGGTGGGCCATACCGATAGCAACGAAAGCCTAGTGCGAAACTACCTACTGCAGGGAGATGCTGCCGATGCAACCTTTATCCCGTTCTATGGTGGTGAAGCAACACCGGAGTTGGGCCAAGCAGCTTGTGAAGCCCGACTGGCTACCATCGATAGGCCATTCGACGCCGTTTATATTGGCATGGGTGAAGATGGCCATTTTCTCTCACTGTTTCCCGGTGATGCCGCTGTTGAGGTGCGTGAAGGCCGCTGCGTTGCAGTACCGGAGACCAAAACCCGGCTGCCACGTATGTCCTTGACAGCATCGTTTGCCCTGAATACAAAAAATCTGTTCCTCCTTTTCTCCGGTGCAGCAAAGCACGCAAAATACGCTGAGGCAAAAAAAGAGGGGTTGTACAGCGAGGTACCATTGCGTTTGGCTCTGTTACAAAAGCATGCGCCTGTGCACGTCCTAACTGCGCCATAGAGACTCAAAATGCATGCCTTGCATCGATATATATAGTGAGATCAATCCTCCACTATCTCCTTGGGCGGTGCCGTCAAGTGTGTCTGACCAACGAGTAAGATTCCGCTCAATAGTCTATCGGCGGACTGGCAAAGGACGTTCATACCAAGCAAGGTGATTTTTATTGTTGCTGGCGTCACCCCAAAAAGGATGGCACCCTGTTGATCCGCCGGTTAAGCACCCGATAGCAGATCAGGCCAGCTTGATAACGTGAGTCCGAAATTTGGTGACATGCTAACGTCTTTCTTGGTTGACACTGAGTGCTGGGGGTGGGAAAAATGGCTTGGCGATTTTGGTGGAAGCCGCGAAACAGAAGGAGTGATCAGGGTTTCAAGCACATATAGTAGGCGGTGTTAGCAAACTTGCTTTGTGTCGCAAAACAAAGTTCTCTCTCTTGCCCGCCCCCAGTGATTAGCATAACTTTGGGCGAACAAATTACGGTCAGCTTCAAGGAAAATTTGTGACTGAACATCAGGGACAGATCAAGCCCGGCCTGATCCAGATAATTAGAATTTCCACCCCGGTTTGCGTGATCTAGTAGATAATTTTGGATCGTTTGCTAACTACCGGTAAACAAGCGTCATGTGAAAGTTTTTCAAATAACTCCGATTGACGATTCAGCCCACTCAAACATATTTAAGCGACGTTAACCATGGTTGATAAGGATAGTTCAAATATACCTGTATTGATTCTCGGCGGCCATGAAAATGCCCTTTCGATTCTTCGTAGCCTGAGTCGCCATGGTATACCTGTTAGCTTTTCAGCAACAGAAGGCCGTCCCATCACATTCTCCAGATATGGAAATAAGCAATATATTATTCCTTTAGGCGCCGATGTATTTGACTACTGGTCAGAGCTTCTACTTGGAAGACCTCATCCAGAACTGAATGGTCATTTGATATTCGGCTGCGGAGATGATGCTGTTCAGTTTCTCGCGGAGAACCGCGAAGAGCTGGAGAAGTACTATCTTTTAGATGAATTTATACCTGAAATTCATCTCGCTATGCTCGACAAAAAAGAGACCCTTCGGCTCGCCAAAAAGATTGGAATAGGAACACCGAGAACCTGGAAAGTGGACGCTGGATCCTCAATCGAAGAATTAACGAGCCAAAATATTGAATATCCTGTCATCGCAAAGCCAGTCAATTCCCTTGTTTTTAGGACTAGGTTTAACGGCAAAAAATATCTCCGAGCCGACAATCAAGCCGAGTTAATAGCCAACCTGAAGGCCGCCAGCGAGAAGGAATGTGACGTAATAATCTCAGAATTCATCCCAGGCCCCGACACTCTGCTAAGCAGTTTCTATACTTACATCAAATCAGATGGAACCCCACTTTTTCAATTCACCAAGAGAGTATTGCGCCGCTTTCCGCCTAATCATGGAGGTGCTTGCTATCACATCACCGACTGGGACCAGGAAACCGCAGAATTAGGGATGAAGTTTTTTCAAGGCATCGGCCTTCGCGGGATGGCCAACATAGAATTCAAAAAAGACCCCCGTGACAACCAACTAAAGGTAATTGAATGCAACCCAAGATTCACTGCTGCTCATGAGCTGCTTGTAAGATCCGGGATGGATATTGCCTACTTAATCCACCAACACATGAGCGGTAAATTTGTTCCCTATACCGACAGTTTTCGTTCCAACATGAGACTGCTCTACCCTGTAAATGATTACCTCGCATTTCGCACCATGAGGCAAAAAGGCGAGATAACTTTTCCCCAGTGGATTGCTAGCTTAGCCCATCCTCAGGTCTTCCCCTTTTTTAGACTACTGGATCCGTATCCGTCGATACATCACTTCCTCAAGCACTTCCGGACTCAAGAAAAGAAGACAAAAGGTTGAGAGGCTGACTCAGAGTTTCTCCTAGCAACATAAGAATTTAACATGCCGTGCATGTTAAATTGTGTAGCACTGGAGATGATTAGACGAACTTTTAGCAGAAATTAGATTTTCTGCCCGGCTTGATTGGAATAACTAACCAAGAAATATTCACACTTGGATGCATCACATTTGTACTATGAATTACGTTACTTTGACTGTACTGGAGAACTACTCAAGAATCAGCAAATTCTTGACGCTTACCTCCCCAGAAAAACGGGCTATTGAGCAGCGCTTTTGGGATCTTCGAAAGCGATTCTATCGCGATTTGTGGCGTGAATCCGCATCCAGGATAGGTGCGAAGATTGAAGAAATCGGCTCTGATTTTCAATGCATCACTCGAAATGACCTGCATACCTTTGTACAGATGGACAAAGTCATGCTGGACAGCAATCTAACGTTAAGACTTGCGGGCAACAAACCTCTTACACACCAACTTTTAGAAACCATCGAAGGTTACCGAGCACCCAGGTATCTAGAGTTCCGATTTTCCCAATTGGACGATGCCTTAAAATTTCTTAGCGACTCAACACAAGCTTGCGTAGTGAAACCCGCATCCGGCACCGGTGGAGGAAGTGGAGTTACTACAGGCATTGACAGCAAACAAAAGTTGATCAACGCCACCATACTTGCCAGAAAATTTTGCTCGAATATTGTAATCGAAGAGGAAGTCAAAGGGCATTCTTACCGTTTGTTATTCCTAAATTCAGATCTGATACATGCGGTAAGACGTGATCCACCAGAAGTTAGAGGTGATGGGCGCTCCAGCATCAAGCAATTGATGGAAATAGAGACATCAAATCGACTGACAGGGAACACGCCGCGCGCACTCAGCCCTTTACTGATCGATATGGAGTGTAAAAATACCCTAAATGCACAAAACCTGTCTCCCAACTATGTTCCAAAAAAAGATGAGTCGATCAAAGTCAAACAGGTAGTCAATCAGAATTGTTCAAGGGAGAGTCATTCCGTCACGGACCAGGTTCACCCGGAAACCATTACTCTGGCGCAAAATATTATTCGCATCATGGGCTGTGAACTCGCCGGCATCGATATAATCACCACCGACATAGGCCAACCGTTGCATGCAACCGGTGGGATAATTGGCGAGGTAAATACCACCCCTGGCCTCCATCATCACTATCTTCTTGCAGACAAGAGTCCCCACGAGCAAGGAGTGTGCGAAACCATATTGGAGTATATATTCAAGAAAAAGCGCTCGTAACCTGACGATTGGTACCGTGGTATTAATAAACCCACGCCGCCATCGTTCCGATGGGAGGTAGCTTTTCCATAGTTTGGGTGGCAACGGATCTAGCAAGGATTTTCCGGACACAAAATCAAGCAATCTCTTGATACTGGGCATCGTACTTAGCCAGTGTCAGGTGCCAGGCATCCGATCGATGAATGCCGGCGCTGGCGATTATAGAAGCCCTCAATATACTCGAAGATCTCTCGCTTAGGGAATAGGTGGAATCGCCCGATGCCGGGAGGGCTGCTGGAATCGATTATTTTATCAGCGCTTCCTTAGGAAAGCTCTTACATGGACGCCGCTCTATCTTTCGTACTCTAGCGAAGAAAATCAATTATTTATAGCAGTTCAACCAAAGCCTCGATCTTGTCCTGCGGTATCACCAAAAAACAAGTGATACCGCAGGGTGCCTTACCCCCTCACAAAAACCATCCTACCAGGGCGTAATAACACTCAGACTATTTGCCAACTCAGTCAAGGCCTTGATAGTCTTTTCGTCCAACGTTATACCACCTGCCGCTTCGGTTTTATCCAGCGCGCCCCACCGCCCTTCGCCAGGCAACATGACTTCTTCTCCACTCTCGCGTAGAACATCAACCAACATCTCCATCCGCTCATAATATGTGTTCATCGGCATCAGAGTATTAATGTCAACGGCCATGAAAAAGTGCCCACTATTACCCGGGTTCTCAAAATCACCATACATCGAATGTACGCCATGTGAAATGCCGGCGCCGGTCACAACACCGGCCATGATCTCCACCATCAAGCCCAATGCGTAACCTTTAGCGCCACCAAATGGCAACAAGGCGCCATCCTTTACCTTGGCTGGATCGGTAATCGGAGTACCATCACGGGCGATGGCAATACCTTCCGGGATAGGCTGTCCAAGTTCCGCAGCCTTGGTGATTGTCGAGCCCGCACTGGCACCGGTGGAGAGATCGGCAATGACATTTCTTCCATTACGGCGCGGCGCAGCAAATGCGAGCGGGTTGGTTCCAAGAACTGCTTTTACGCCACCGTAGGGAGCCACTTTTGGAAAGGAATTATTCCACAAAACAGCCAGCATTCCATTTTTTGCAATTTTATCGACATAGTAGCCCAACGATCCCAAAAAATTACTGTCAGATACGGTAACCACGCCCACACCATTTTTGGACGCCAGATCAATGGCTGTATCTGCAGCCACCTGCCCCACATAATGCCCTATGCCATTATCACCATCGATAACTGCAACAGAAGGTGTACGTTTGTCGATCTTTAGATTACACGGGGAATTGAATAAGTCCTTCGAAAGGCGCTTGCACAGGATCGGAAGACGCCAAACACCCTGGTTGGGTCGTCCGGCAGAGTTGCCCCAAATAAGGACTTCGGCAACGCTCATCGCCTGCTCTCTATCTGCGCCTGCTGCGGTCAAGATATCCACCGCAAAGGCGGTTAACTGATCAGTTGTGATTGTGGACATTGAATCGTTCCTCGATTGCTATTTTTTCGTAGAGTTAATTAGTAAACAAATCGCATTCGACTAAAAGCATTGCCAATTCTGGCCAAACCTAAGAAAGGTATCACCTTAGACCAAGACGCTTGTGCGACACCCTTATCAGTTTTGCGATCGACAGTTGGGCTGAGTTTTCACTTGGGGGTCTCTGAATAAGTCTGGGCGAAGCGAATTGTGAGTCAGAATCTTTCGTATCAAGGCGCAAATCTTAGTGTTCAGAGGCTCCTTTGTAGGTTACCCGATCATACACACATTGAGGCAATACCCATTCCAAAAGCCGTCGGGGTAACGGGAGGCTGTGGAGAATGTAGCGGGACGGGCTGAGCCAACCCGGAAGCAGAGACAGCCTCCGAGGAGGCCATCTTGTCACTGTAAGGCCAATGAAGGTTAGTAGAGATAGACCGCACCGACATTCTCGTCGGCAGTGGCATCAGTCCCTGGTGTGGGGTTGATGCCCGTTGCGCTGCTGTCCTCTCTGTACGCACCAACAGCCAGGGTTCCACCGTCACCGCTGATCGCCATCCCCCAGCCGAAGCTATCCTTACTGTCGGTGTTGGAGGATTTGACGAAGGTCTTGCTGGCCCAACTGGCCCCACTGCGTTCATAGACAAAGACGGCACCGGCATTAGATGCCGTGCTATTTGTGCTGGCGTAGACTCCTCGGGTGCTACTGTTCTCACCATGGCTCCCCACCGCCAGCAGATTTCCGTCACTGCTCAGTGCCAGGGCGAAACCAAAGTAATCATAATTGCTAGTCCGCGTCGAGGCTTTGATATAGGCCTGCTGGCTCCAAGTTGTTCCGCTACGACCAAAGACGTAGGCGGCACCAACACCGGCCAGAATGCCTGGATTCGGGGTTGAGTCAACCCCGGTGGTGTTGCTGTCTTCCTCCTTGGCACCCACCGCCAGAGTGTTGCCATCGCTACTAAAGGCCAGTGCAGAACCAAATCGATGGAATCGGCCAGCATTTGCGGCCTTGAGCATCGTCTGCTGGGACCAACTCCCCGAGTTACGAGTGTATACAAACACCGCACCGGAGCCTTTGCCTGCATCTGCAGGCCAGTTACCCAAGGCATCGGAATCCTCGCCGATAGCACCGACCGCCAGAGTGTTGCCATCGCCACTCAGTGCAACCGAGATGCCAACATGGTCGTACCACACCGAGTGATCTGACTTGATATAGGCCTGTTCGCTCCAGCTAGTGCCGGTGCGATTAAAGACATAGGCGGCACCGGCCTCGGTCTCGGTATTATTGGTCGGGGTATTGATACCATCGTTGCCACCATCCTCAAGATCGGCACCCACCGCCAGGGTGTTGCCATCCGCGCTAAGGGCCACGGCATAGCCGAAGTCATCTCCAGCCTCGGTGGTAGCTGCCTTAAGGCGGGTCTGCTCATTCCATGTGGCGCCGGAGCGAGTGAAGATGTAGACCGCACCGGAGTCGGGTGCCGCCCCATTGGAGGAGAAGTGGCTACCGGTATCGTCACTATCCTCGGCGTTTGCACCAACCGCCAGAGTGGTGCCATCCGAGTTCAGGGCGACGGATGCACCGAATTGATCGCCCGAGCCGGCATTGGATGCAGTAAGCACCTGTTGCAGGTTCCAGCTTCCAGCGGCGAAGTAGAAGATATGGACCGCACCTGCTCCTCCGTTGGCGATCTGCGGCGCACCGACCGCCAGGGTGGTACCATCAGCGCTCATGGCGACCGAGTAGCCGAAGTTGTCATCGTTGCTTGCTGTGCCCGGCTTGAAATAGCCGATGGCAGCAACCGAGTCAATCGCCACAGTGGTCTGCTCTGCAGAGCCAGCGCAGGCGCTCTCGGCGGCGTCACAAGCCTCCACCATATAGCGGGCGGCGGGCCAATTGTGCAGGTGCACCGGGATGTCGATGGTATGGCTGGTGAGAGTGATCGAGTCGGCCCCTGCTACCACGCTGTATCCAGAAACGCCGTCAGGGTTCACCATCAAACGGTAGTGGTCTGCCCCCAGTGACGCATCCCAGCTGAACTGGAACCGCTTGAAGCCGATGCTCATGGTCACATTGGTAGGTGCGTTCGGGGCGCTTGACACCACCTGAACCGTTCGGGTCAGTTGAGTCGCGGCATTGCCGCTAGCATCGGTGACATCGTAGGTCACGCTGTAGCTGCCGATGGTAGCGGTGTCGACGGCACTGCTGTCGATAGCCAGGCTAGCGGAGATATCGCCATCCAGATTGTCCGTGGCCGTGGCGCCAGGCTCAGTGTAGCTGTTATCCACAATGACAACCAACGGGTTGTCTCCTGTGAGGGAGATCACCGGAGCGGTGGTGTCCACCACATTCACCGTGCGGGTGACTGCGATGGCGGCATTGCCAGCCGCGTCTGAAACGTCATAGGTCAGGGTATAACCGCCTAGGGCTGCGGTATTCACGCTGCCGCTCACCACCACGCTGGCACTGAGATCGCCGTCCAGGGTGTCGCTGGCGCTTGCCCCTGGCTCAGTGAAGGTAGAGCCGGCCTCCACGCTCATCGGGTTGGCACCGTTCAGGGTGATGACCGGGGCTGTCTGATCGGAGACGACTACACTGCGGGTCACCGTGGTGGCCGCATTGCCAGCGGCGTCGGTGACATCGTAGCTGAGGGTGTAGCTGGCGGGTACCGCGGTGTCCACACTGCCGCTGACGCTAATGCTCGCACTAAGGTCACCGTCGACATTGTCGCTGGCGCTGGCACCGGGATCGCCATAGGTCGAACCCGCCTCCACCGCCTGCGGATTGGCGCCGATCAGGGTGATGACCGGGGCGATCTGATCGGTGACCAAGACGCTACGCTGCACTGGCGTGGCAGCGTTGCCCTCCGCATCGGAAACACTGTAGGTGAGGGTGTAGCTGCCCAGGGTGTTGGTATCCACCGTACCCGCCACAGTGATGCTGGTCGAGAGATCACCATCCACCGCGTCACTGGCACTGGCACCCGGGTCGGTGAAGCTACTGCCCAGTGCCACCTCCAACGGGTTGGCACCAATCAGGGTGATGACGGGTGCGGTCTGATCCACCACGTTGACCCTGCGGGTCACTGCAGTGGCGGCATTGCCGGTGCTGTCGGAGACGTTGTAGGTCAGGGTATAGCTGCCCAGCACAGCGCTATCGACACTGCCACTGATGACGATGCCGGCACTGAGATCGCCTTCAAAGCTGTCACTAGCGGTGGCGCCTGGATCGCTGAAGGTAGCCCCCCCCTCCACACTCATCGGATCGCTGCCCAGCAGGGTGATGACGGGTGCGGTCTGATCCACCACGTTGACCGCGCGGGTCACCGCGGTGGCGGCATTGCCGGCCGCATCCGAGACGTTGTAGGTAAGGGTATAGCTACCCAGCACGCTAGCGTTGACACTGCCGCTCACCGCCACGCTGGAGGAGAGATCTCCGTCCACGTTGTCGCTGGCGACGGCCCCAGGATCGCTGTAGCTAGAGCCTGCCTCAACGCTCTGCGGATTGTCGCCATTAAGGGTGATCTGTGGCGCGGTCTGATCGGTGACCGAAACGGTGCGGCTTTGGGTGGCGCTGTTGCCGGCGGCATCGCTGACCGTATAGGTCAGGGTGTAGTCTCCTGGAGTATTGCTGTCCACCGCGCCGCTGACCGTGATGCTGGCCGAGACATCGCCGTCGAAATTGTCGTTGGCGCTGGCACCCGGGTCGGAAAAGGCGGCGCCAACGGCCAGGCTAAAGGGATTGGCTCCGCTCAGGGTGATCACCGGGGCGGCAGCGGAGGAGACCTCCACGGTGCGCGTCGCGCTGGCCGGGTTACCGGCTGTGTCGGAGACGCTATAGGTCAGGGTGTAGCTACCGGCGGTGGTGCGGTCGACCGTGCCACTCATCACAATATTGGCGCTGACATCGCCATCCACATTGTCATTGGCGCTGGCGCCCGGATCGCTATAGGCCGCCGGCCCCGCCTCCAGGGTCAGAGGGTTGTCTCCGGAGAGGGTGATCACCGGGGGCGTTGACTCGATCACGTTGACCCTGCGGGTCTGTGTGGCGCTGTTGCCGGCGGCATCGCTGACCGTATAGGTCAGGGTGTAGTCGCCTGGAGTATTGCTGTCCACCGTGCCGCTGACCGTGATGCTGGCTGAGACATCGCCGTCGAAATTGTCGTTGGCGCTGGCACCCGGGTCGGAAAAGGCGGCGCCAACGGCCAGGCTAAAGGGATTGGCTCCGCTCAGGGTGATCACCGGGGCGGCAGCGGAGGAGACCTCCACGGTGCGCGTCGCGCTGGCCGGGTTACCGGCTGTGTCGGAGACGCTATAGGTCAGGGTGTAGCTACCGGCGGTGGTGCGGTCGACCGTGCCACTCATCACAATATTGGCGCTGACATCGCCATCCACATTGTCATTGGCGCTGGCGCCCGGATCGCTATAGGCCGCCGGCCCCGCCTCCAGGGTCAGAGGGTTGTCTCCGGAGAGGGTGATCACCGGGGGCGTTGACTCGATCACGTTGACCCTGCGGGTCTGTGTGGCGCTGTTGCCGGCGGCATCGCTGACCGTATAGGTCAGGGTGTAGTCGCCTGGAGTATTGCTGTCCACCGTGCCGCTGACCGTGATGCTGGCTGAGACATCGCCGTCGAAATTGTCATTGGCGGAGGCCCCCGGGTCGCTGAAGCTGTCGCCCGCCTTCAAGTCGATCGGATTGGCACCGGAGAGGGTGATCACCGGGGCGGCAGCGGCAGAGACATCCACGGTGCGCGTCACGCTAGCCGAGTTACCAGCCGTGTCGGAGACGCTATAGGTCAGGGTGTAGCTACCGGTGGTGGTGCGGTCGACCGTACCACTCATCACAATATTGGCGCTGACATCACCATCCACATTGTCGTTGGCGCTGGCGCCCGGATCGCTATAGGCCGCCGGTCCCGCCTCCAAGGTCAGGGGATTGGCGCCGGAGAGGGTGATCACCGGGGGTATTGCCTCGGTCACGGTCACGGTGCGGGTGACCTGGGCCGCCGCATTCCCCGCCGCATCCGAGACATTGTAGGTGCGGGTATAGCTGCCGATCGAGGCGGTATTGACGTTGCCACCAATCATGATGTTGGCGCTGATGTCACCATCCCTGTCGTCGTTGGCAGTCGCGCCGGGCTCACTGTAGCTGGAGCCGAGGGCGACCGTCTGGGGATTGGCGCCGGTCAGGGTGATGACCGGGGGGGTGACGTCTGCGGGGAGCGTCACGGCGACCACGTTGACCGTGCGGGTGATCGCGGTAGCGGCGTTGCCGGCGCTATCCACAACGTTGTAGGTCAGAGTGTAGCTGCCGACGACACCGGTATTGACGCTGCCTGTGGCAACGATGCTGGCCGAGATATCGCCATCGAAAGAATCGTTGGCAGTCGCACCCTGATCGCTATAGCTTGCGCCGAGGATGACGGTCTGCGGGCTACTGCCAATGAGGCTGATGGCCGGGGGGGTCGTATCGGCTACCAGCACGCTCCGAGTCACTGCGGTAGCAGCATTACCGGCGGCATCCGAAACATTATACGTGAGGATGTAACTGCCGGGAGCGGAAGTGTCAACCACGCCGCTTTGCATGATGTTGGCGCTGATATCGCCATCTTTCGCATCGTTGGCGCTGGCGCCAGAATCAGTGTAGACGGTTCCCGCCTCAACAGTGAGGGCATTGGCGCCCAGCAGGGTGATGATGGGGGGATCGGTATCGTCACCGGCAGCGGCCGTGGTCATTGTATGATTGTCTACCACTTCCTCAACACAGCCTGACAGCAGGGCCGCTGCAATGAGCGCCAATGGGTAGTATGGTCGCTTGATCTTCTCGGTCAACATGGATAAACCCCCCGATTCTGTTTCGCTATCAGTTATTTTTAATGCAAGGGGATGCAGGGGAGGCGCTTGTCCGCAACCATCGGGCAAGCAATCAGTACCAACCTCCAGAAAAAACCAGATCCCTGTTCTCTATTCCCTAAATAACAACAAGAATGAATGGTACATTCTCTGGATTTTGTGGCACCGATCAACGCGGCATAACGTCTTTTTAGGTGGCTTTGTGATTGCTATCACGCTTATTTCTGGGGGGGGATCTGGCGCTGTGAGGACTATCAACTTCACGCATTTTGTAGATGAATTGGGGCGGACTTTGCGCTAGGCAGATCCTCTGCGCTGTCTATCCCGCAACCGATGCACCATGTGATCGAACACTAACTTCTGCCCGGCATCCAGCCCCATGTCCAATGTCAAAATTTGTGGACAAGGTTCCTGAATGGTGTGGGGTATGGGGCTGCTGCCCATCCGCGAAAGCAGTCTTCACTGCCTTGGCCGTACGATACTTTGCTTTCCAATTCCCAGAAATTGTGCAAGGGGGCGCAGCATCGGTTGGCGCAACACCAGTAATAATCTGGCACGCCCCGGCTCCCAGATCAATCATGGTTTTTTCATCAATATTGTCTAGAATGCCGAAGGTATTTCAGCGGTAAATAAAGGGCAAAGGACGTGAACAAGAGATCCGGCAAAGACGACGAGAAGATGAAAAAGGCCAAGAAGAAGGTGGTGAAAAAGAAGGTCAGCAAGAAGAAAGCGACGAACAAGGCCGCCAGCCCAAAGGGCCCGGTCAGGAAAAAGAGGGTGGCCAGAGTAGCGTCCCAACAAGCCGCCACACCTCATCCCGAGGTCAGCCCCCGCGAGCGCTACGAGATGATCGCCACCATGGCCTACTACCGGGCCGAGAATCGCAACTTCGAAGCGGGCCACGAGATGGATGACTGGATCGAGTGCGAGCACATCGTCGACCAGATGCTGGCGCCGAAATAGTCCCGAGCAAAACAAGTTACGCACAATCTGAAAGGGGCAAACAGGCCCCTTTGTCACCCACCTCCCGCATAGATTTCTCTCAAACATCCTCTCGCCAAGGCGAGAGAGGGTATGATCCACCATACACATTCCAGACTGCCCACAAACACCGGAATCGATGGATAAAATACAGAGCAGCTCCGCACCACAAACCAGGCCAAAAAAGGCAAAACACACACCCATGATGCAGCAATACTTACGCATCAAGGGTGAATTCCCCGACATGTTGCTGTTCTACCGCATGGGGGACTTCTACGAACTCTTCTTCGACGATGCGGAGCGCGCCGCGCAACTGCTCGACATCACCCTCACCAAACGCGGCCAGTCCGCCGGCAAACCGATCCCGATGGCCGGGGTGCCCTACCACGCGGCGGAGAACTATCTGGCGAAGCTAGTGCGGCTTGGAGAATCGGTAGCAATCTGCGAGCAGATCGGCGACCCGGCGGCCAGCAAGGGGCCGGTTGAGCGCAAGGTAGTGCGCATCATCACCCCCGGCACCCTCACCGATGAGTCGCTGCTAGAGGAGCGTCAGGAGAATCTGCTGGCCGCTCTCAACCAGGTCGATGACAAGTTTGGCCTGGCGACCCTCGATCTGGCCAGCGGCCGCTTCATCGTACAGCAGTTCAGCGGCCTGGAGGCGCTGCAGGGGGAGCTGGAGCGGCTGCGCCCGGTGGAGCTACTGCTGGAAGAGGATAACCCGATCGCCGAGCGGCTCGGTCTGAAACGCGGCATCACCCACCGACCCGCCTGGCACTTCGACCTGGCATCCGCCGAGCAGCTGCTGACCCGCCAGTTCGGCACCCGCGACCTGGGCGGCTTCGGCTGCAACGACCAGCCGCTGGCGCTGGCCGCCGCCGGCTGCCTGCTGCAATACGTGGCGGAGACCCAGCGTAGCGCCCTGCCCCACATCCGCTCATTGCGCACCGAGCGACGCGAGGATGCGATCATCATCGACGCCGCCACCCGGCGCAATCTGGAGCTGGATCACTCGCTCTCCAACCAGCCGCAACACACCCTAGCGGGGATCATGGACCGCACTGCCACCGCCATGGGCAGTCGTATGCTAAGGCGCTGGATCAACCGTCCGCTGCGCAATCGGCAGGCGGTGGCACAGCGCCACACCGCCATCGAAGAGCTGCTTGAGCAGCGCGCCTTCCCCGAGCTGCGGGAGAGCCTGAAAGAGATCGGCGACATCGAACGCATCCTCACCCGGGTCGCCCTGAAGAGCGCCCGGCCGCGGGATCTGGCCACACTACGCGACACCCTGGATGTGCTACCGGCGCTGCAGTCACAGCTCGCTCCGCTGCAAAGCCCCTTGTTGACTGAGCTGGCCAGGCAGATCGACACCCATCCAGAGGAGCATGCGTTGTTGGCACGGACGATCATCGAGCAGCCACCAATGCTGATCCGCAACGGCGGGGTGCTCGCGGCAGGCTTCGACGAACAGCTCGACGAGCTGCGCAACCTGTCACAGAACGCGGATCAGTTCCTGCTCGACCTGGAGGCGCGGGAGCGCGAGCGTACCGGTATCACTAGCCTCAAAGTGAGCTATAACCGGGTCCACGGCTACTACATCGAGATCAGCCGCAGCCAATCCGAGAATGCGCCGGAAGACTACATCCGCCGCCAGACCCTGAAGGGGGCGGAGCGCTTCATCACCCCCGAGCTGAAGAAGTTCGAGGATCAGGTGCTGAGCGCCCGCGAGCGCTCCTTGGCCCGGGAAAAGGCACTCTACGAGCAGCTACTGGAACAGCTGGCAGAGTCGCTAGCTGCATTGCAGCAGTGCGCCGAAGGGCTCGCCAGCCTGGATATTCTCTGCAATCTGGCGGAGCGCGCCGAGAGCCTCAACCTCTGCCGCCCTGAACTCAGCGACGAATCCGGCATGCAGATCAGCGATGGCCGTCACCCGGTGGTGGAACAGGTCAGCCACGAGCCGTTTATCGCCAACAGCATCGAGCTGGACGAGCAGCGCCGCATCCTCATCATCACCGGACCCAACATGGGCGGCAAGTCGACCTTCATGCGGCAGATCGCGATCATCGCCCTGCTCGCCTACTGCGGCAGTTTTGTGCCAGCCAGCGCGCTGCGCATCGGGCCGATCGACCGCATCTTCTCGCGCATCGGCGCCTCCGACGATCTGGCGGGGGGACGCTCCACCTTCATGGTGGAGATGGAGGAGACCGCCAACATTCTGCACAATGCCACCGACCAGAGCCTGGTGCTGATGGACGAGATCGGCCGTGGCACCTCCACCTTCGACGGACTCTCACTGGCCTGGTCCTGCGCGGTAGAACTGGCGACCAAGATCCACGCCTTCACCCTGTTCGCCACCCACTATTTCGAGCTGACCACCCTACCCGAAGAGTATCCCGGCATTGTCAATGTGCATCTCGACGCGGTGGAGCATGGCGACTCCATCGTCTTCCTGCATGCGGTCAGGGAGGGGCCGGCGAATCAGAGCTATGGACTGCAGGTGGCAGCACTGGCGGGGGTGCCGAAAGCGGTGATCCAGCGCGCGCGACAGCGCCTGGAGGAGCTGGAACAGGCGGCCCAGCAGCACGCCGATCAGCAGCAGAACCAGCTGCCGCTATTGTTTCAGGAGACACCACAGAATTCAGTCGTCGAACAGGCGCTGCTGGAGATCAATCCAGACAACCTCACCCCCAGGCAGGCGCTGGAGCAAATCTACCGACTGAAGACACTCTGTCAGACGTGAGGCTTCGGCAGGTGTCGTGTATTGATCCAATCAGAGGAGAAAAAGGTGAGTGAGCATATCTACAAGATGATCGAGATTGTTGGTTCATCCAGCGAGAGCAGTGACGATGCGGTACGCAATGCAATCAAGCGTGCGGCAAAGTCGATCCATAACATGAACTGGTTTGAGGTGGTGGAGAGCCGCGGTCATATTCAGGATGGTGAAGTGGCCCACTGGCAGGTCACCCTGAAGATCGGCTTCCGACTCGAAGATGAGTAGCACAGGCCACATTTAACGTCGGGCTTCCCACGATTGGCGATGCCCCTGACCGGCGGGGTGTCGGCAGCGGGGATGCTGCCGTCAAGCTTCCAAGGATGGATCTACAACGTCTTTGCCGGTCAGGGGCATCGCCGGAATACGGAGATATTTGATGGCCGCGTTAATAGCCGCAGCAGCCGCTTGAGGTCAGGCGGCGCCCGAGTTCACCGGAGAGGCGAAGAAGCGCAGCCGGTGTTCGGCAAACTCGACCAGGTCACCATCCTGGAGTTCATGGCCACCCGCTCGCACCAGCGTGCCATTCACTCTGGGAAGGGTATCGCCAGCCAGCTTGAGCAGCACATAGTTGCGGTGGCGGCGGTTGATCAGCGCCAGATCGCTGCCCGGCTTGCCGATGGTAAAGAACTGATCCTGCAATGCCTGCTGCTTGCCTCGTTCAGGACCATCCAGATAGAGTACATGCGCCGCTAGCGCTTGATGCGCTGTTTTTTCCACAGTGGCTGGGCGGCGTTGATCCGCCGGATGAAGCACCACAGTTCGATCCAGCTCAGGCTCTTGTGCTCTGTCCTCGCCCACCTGAAATTCAAACTCAAAGACGCCCAAGTTGATTCGGTCGCCATGCTTGAGGAAGTGTTTGCGGATCTCGTGGCCGTTGAGTTTGGTGCCGTTGGTACTACGCAGGTCTTCCAGAAAATATTCGTTGAAGATGCGCACCACCGCGGCGTGGTGGCGGCTGACCGAGGTGTCATTGAGGCAGACATCACTCATCGGATCCCTTCCAATCATCACCCGCTTACCACTGAGATCGACCTCTCTCAAGACCCTTCCTTTATCGATCATCACGAGTTTTTCCATCACCGGTTCCCCACTATTGCTGCAGAAGCTCGGCCTCCTTGTCGTCCCAAACTCTGACAAGGATGACAGAGACATTATCCATGCCACCCTTCTCACAGGCGGCCTCTATCAGCTGATCGGCCGTCTGTTCCAGATCTTCATCGCCTGCCATCAAATATTCGTGAATCTCGTTCGAGCTTAGCATACCGTTCAGTCCGTCGGTGCAGAGCAGGTAGAGATCGCCCGTCTCCAGGCGTGTCTTCTCCAGATCCACCTCGACATAGGGGAAGATGCCATAGGCACGTGAGAGCACGCTGCCCGGCACCCCTGACCTGCGCGCCTCTTCGGTGGAGGAGAAGACCTCCTGAGCAACCAGCTCCTCGACCAGTGAGTGGTCACGGGTCAGCATCTCCAGCTCCCCTCCGCGTAAGCGGTAGAGACGGGAGTCACCCACATGGCCGTAGATCAGATCGTTTCCACGAAACATGCCCAACACCAGGGTGGTGCCCATACCCTTGCACTCGGGCATCTCCTGGGCCGCTGAATAGATCGCGGAGTTGACCTCCTGGACCGTCAGGCGCAACTGATCACAATCCACCGGACCACTGGCGACACCGGGAGTATCCAGCAGCCGGTTGAGCAGCAGGTTGACCGCCAGGTTGCTCGCCACATCGCCGGCATTGGCGCCGCCCATACCATCCGCGAGGATAACGATGCCAGCATCAGGATCTGCTCCCACCGCATCCTCATTGCGTTGGCGTACCACTCCCGTATCAGTACGCATCACAACCGCTAACTCCACGTGTCCCCCCTGTCCCAAACTTGGCTGTTTCGATCCGCGCCACCCATTAAGCGGCAACTATCCGATGATATTAATCTCTATTGCACAGCTGCAAATATACAAAGAGGGCGCCAAAGCCCCCTCTCAGCTGACATCGATTCGTTGCGTGCTGCTACTGGGATTGTTTCGCCTTCAAATAGGAGAGCATGCGCTTTGCAGGCACATAGCCCGGTAGCAGTTCGCCATCGTCAAAGAAGATCGCGGGGGTACCGGTCACGCCCAGCAGTTGCCCCAGTTCCATGTGCTGGATGATCGGGTTTTCACACTTTTTTTGCTCAACCTGTTTGCCCGCTTTCGAGAGCGTCATCGCCTTCTGACGGTCGTCGGCACACCAGACAGCGACCGCCTTGTCGAAGGAGCTACTGCCCACCCCGGCACGTGGGAACATCATGTAGCGCACGCGGATGCCAAGATCATTGTACTGGCCTATCTCACTGTGCAGCTTGCGGCAGTAGCCGCAATCGATGTCGGTGAACACCGTCACCGTGTGCTCAAACTTCTCTGGCGCAAAGATCACCATATTCTCTTCACCCACCGCCTCAATCGCCCGCGCCTTCGCTTTGGCAACCTTGGGGGTAGTCAGATCCTCGCGGGTCTCGATATCGAACAGCTTGCCATTGAGCAGATATTTTCCATCGGCGCTGACGTAGACCAGACGCGGCCCGATCATCACCTCGTAGACCCCCTGTATCACCGAAGGCTGGATACTGTCGGGCGTCTCCCCTCCCAGCAGTTTGCCGACCCCCTGCCTGACCAGCTCGATCTCCGCCCTGTCAGCGGCAACCACCAGCCCGGAAAATAGCAGCATCCCACCCAGTAGTGGTGCCGCAACCCGCCTGAGGCGATTTCGCAAACGATAATATTGCATGAGTTAATCCCTGAAGTTTTGAAACTGTAGAGGCAGCCCGTAGTCCGCCTCTCTGAGCGTGGCGATAATCTGCTGCAGGTCGTCCCGCTTCTTGCCGTTCACCCGCACCTGCTCACCCTGGATCTGCGCCTGCACCTTGATCTTGGTGGCCTTGATCGCCTTGACTATCTTGCGCGCGGTATCGGTATCTATGCCCTGGCGGATGATCACCAGCTGGCGAGCGGCGTTGAGGCTAGTCTCCGGCTCCCGGATCTCCATGCAGCCCACATCAACGTTCCGTTTGACCAGTTTTTGCCGCAGGATATCCCGCATCTGCTGCAGCTGAAACTCCTGCTCGGCGCGTAGTGTGATCTCGGAGTCATTCTGTTCGAAACTGGCATCCACCTTTTTGAAGTCGAATCGGGTGCTGACCTCCCGATTGGCCTGATCCACGGCGTTACGGACCTCCTGCAGATCCACCTCAGAGACAATATCGAATGAAGACATATTCACCTCCCCGCAAAGCTGAATGTAATAATCGCGGGAATGTAGCACAGTTCCCGCTGCACATCAGGCATTGACAGGACCCATGCAGCATCCGCTTCAGGCTCGCGGATGGTGTTTGGCATGGAGAGCTTTCAACCGCTGCCGCGCCACATGAGTATAGATCTGGGTGGTGGAGAGATCGCTGTGGCCAAGCAGCAGCTGCACCACGCGCAGATCTGCACCGTGATTCAGCAGATGGGTGGCAAAGGCGTGGCGCAGGGTATGGGGTGAGATTGGTTTGTCGATGTCCGCCTGCCGGGCATGGCGCTTGATCAGATACCAGAATGCCTGTCGGGTCATGCCGCTGCCGCGTCGAGTAGGAAACAGGTGGATACAGACCCGCTGACCCAGGATCGCCTGGCGCGGTCCGCGCAGAAAACGCTCGATCCACGACTGAGCTTCATCCCCCATCGGCACCAGCCGCTCCTTGTCGCCCTTACCGATGACCCGTACCACGCCCTGGCTCAGACTGATCTGCTCTGGGCGCAGATCGATCAGCTCCGAGACCCGCAGGCCGGTAGCATACAGCAGCTCCAGCATGGTCCTATCACGAACCCCCTGAGGATCGCCCACGTCGGGGGCCGCCAATAGCTGCTCAACCTCGCGCTCAGTGAGGGTGCCCGGTAACGGGCGAGGCAGTTTCGGCGATTCGATCTGCGCACTGGGGTCGGCGCTGAGCAGACTCTCCCGCACCGCATATTGGTAAAACTGGCGCATACAAGAGAGCAGCCGGGCACTGGAGCGGGCCTGGCGACCCTGCTGCGCCAGCACCGCCAAATAGCCCAACAGATCCTTCTGTCCCGCCTCGAGCAATCTTTTGCCGCGTTGGCGCTGCAGCCACAGCGAGAGCTTCGACAGATCGCTCTGGTAGGCGACCAGGGTATTCTGGCTGAGTCCCCGCTCCATCCAAAGCGCATCGGCAAACGCCTCGATCAGCGCCTGCTCCACCACCGCTTCACTCACAATGCCCCCTCATGCCGTAGCAGCCAGGCCTTTATCGCCAGTTTTGTCCCACTCCGCCTGCCGGCAAACCCCCCCAGCCCAGTGGCGGCTACCACCCGATGGCAGGGCACCACCAATGGACAGGGGTTGGCACGACAAGCATTGCCCACTGCCCTGGGGCTGGTTCCCAACTCAGCCGCCAATGCACCATAGGTAAGGGTGGAACCCGGCGGGATCTGGCGCAGGCGCTGCCACACCCGCTGCTGAAAGGGTGTGCCCTGCGAAAAACGACGGCAGCTAATCGACTGTTGCGGATCAACCAGATAGGCCTCGATCTGTTGGACAATCGCAGAGACGTTCCTCTCTGTCGCATCCATCAGGAGCCAGGTTCGCGGCAGGAAATCGATGGACAAGAGCTCATGCCCCCGCATGCGCACGCCAAAACGACAACAAGCGGCATCAATTACCGCTTGATAGTCGGGCCTATCCGCCATAATCTTTCGTCATAAAAAGTGTAAAAATAACCGACACCAAATCAGAACAAAATTCACCCGCCAGCGCCACAGGCCCCAGCGAGATATGTCTATCTTACCCCTATCCCTGCTGACGATACTGCTCCTCCCAACCGTCCCCAGCGCACTGGCGGACGACAACCGGCCCGACATCAACAGCTTGAACCGCCAAGTCAGCGAACTACTCGCAGCAGGTCAGCGTCTACGCGAGCAGAACCTGGCAGCCAGGCAGCGCCTACAAACACTCTCACAAGATCTCCAGGAGGGGTGGCGCCGTAATCAGATACTGGATCAACAGATCCAAGAGCAGAGTCGCCTCTACAACGAAACCGCCCTCTCCAGCCCCGAAATCCAGGCAGTTCAGACAGATAGATAACCGCCGCCTCATCTTTCCACAGTTCTTGTGGATAACTTTGTGGGTAAGGTGATTGTATTTGCCTGCAGCCCTTGTCGCTCAAGCCCTCCTGTTAGATTGATCAGTTTTTATACAATCTAGATATATCCTTTAATTTCAACTAGTTACAAATATATTGACAGACCAAGTAAAAATCTGTCAGGCAGCACCCAGGCATTGCGAAGCAAACGACTAGGGTGTGCATAAAGAATTTGACAAGTGAAAAAAACTGAAAAAACCTCGAGTTAGAGGCGGCCGCATAATGTGACACAGGTCATACAATCCCCCGCCTCCCTGTCAAGCGTTGCACAGACTCGATGGAACCCGGACAATGCGCCACCCCATCAACAGCCGCCGGATCGATAGTGACAATACCATTCTGGAGATCGAAACCACTTGAACAGCTCTCCGCCAGCGAATGGGAGTTGCTCTGCGACGGCTGCGCCAAATGCTGCCTGCAGAAGCTGGAGGATGCTGAGACCCGGGAGATCTATTTCACCAACGTGGTCTGTGACCTGCTCGACCTCGACAGCTGCCGCTGCAGCCGCTACCAGGAGCGCTCCACCCTGGTGCCAAGCTGCATCACACTCACACCCAAAGACCTGGATGACCCCTACTGGCTGCCCTCTACCTGCGCCTATCGGCTGCTGGCAGAAGGTGCAGAACTCCCCAGCTGGCACCCATTGCGCTCCCACGACCCTCACAGCGTTGCCGCTGCGGGCCATACCATCTGCGGCCGGGTGGTGCCTGAAGCGGAAGCGGATGACCTGGAGTATCACCTGATCGACTGGGTGCAGGCATGAAACCAGGCTCCACTCTCGCCGAACTGCTGGAAACGAGCGGCTTCCAGCCCAGTTATTTCGATATGGGACGTCGTGTGAACCCGATCGACAGAGCGGCCTTTCTCGACTTTGAATGTACCCGCAGCCCCTATCCCCTACCTTTGCAGCAGCAGGCCTGGTTTGCTGTCCTGCTTGCAGAACCGGACAATCCACAGGGCGAGGTCTCGATCTGGTTTCTGCACCTGCCCCTCGACGAGCAGTGCAAGCTGCTGGAGGTCACCGACCGCAATCTGCAGGCAGCGGAGAAGGGGGAGCAGCTGCAGGCCGCACTGCAGGACAACCCCTACGCCTTCACCCCAAAACAGGAGCGGCTCGCGGTGTTTCACGCCAAGGTGAACCGGCTGTTGAATCGCCCGCCCTCACGCTTTTATGCGCATGCCAGATCCTACTTCTGCGGTGAGATCGGCTGGGACCAGTGGCCCTTCCTCGGTTACCAGGGGATTGCCGATCTGGGTGCCAGATTCGATCTTGAAGATACAAGCCAACAGCTGGCAGCCGCTATCCCACAGCTCCCCGGCGCGCCACTCGAGGCACTCTGCCACTGTCTGGAGAACGAAAGGGTGACGGACGAGATCGCGACAGCCCTGCTGGAGCGGATGGAGTCGGCGTTGAATGAAGAGGAGATCGACCTCCAACTGATTACGGCGGCGATCCGTGGCAGCTCCCAGGCGCGTTCCCCGGAGATCCGACAGCGACTGATCGAACGGGTACTGCAGGCCCCCTGCGCGACACACAGCGAGATCCTTGCTGCAATCGCCGGGCGCGCCTGGGAGGGCCTGCAGGAGACCGCCATCTGCCGTCTGTTTCTCGAACGTCTGGCAGAGAATCAGGAGGGACAGGCGTTGTTCAATCAACTACTCAGTGATCTGATGTTTCTGCCCGACACCCGCCCGCAGGTTCTCGCTGGGGTCAGGGATCCGGCACGCTCAGAGCAGCTGAGCCGCGCGTTTGGCGCCCTCCTGCAAGGCGTGCAAACGACGCCTTAAGAAGCAAAAAAGGCGCAGAGAGTATTCCCTCTCTGCGCCATATCCATCAATCTGCAGCGCACCGGGAGTGGGCCTGCCCGGCGGGCCGCAATGCCTGATCAGGCACCCCGATATTCAGCAATGCCCGGATTGTTATCGACTCCAACCAGCTTGGGGGTGTTGAGCTTCTTGATCCTGATCGTCTTCTGGTCACGCAGGTAGTCGGCCACCACATCCCAGATCGGCCGACCCGGCGACTTGGAACCGACTGTCGCCCAGCCAGCGACCACGTAATTCTTGCCCGCCTCGATCTTACTGCCGTCGTTGAGGCGCATGTCGGTAATACGCTTACCAAACCCCTGACCGGGATCGCAAGTGTAGTCGAGTCCACCCACCCGCACCATGTCACCGCCCTGCTGATAGTAGGGGTCCTTGTTGAAGAGGTTGTCGCTGACATCCTCCAGAATATTCTTGATGTCAGCACCACTCATCTCGCGGCGGTAGGTCTCGGGGTAGGTGATGCAGGTCTGATCCATCACGTTGTCCATGATGATCTTCTGACCTGGCAGCACAGTGGTACCCCAGCGAAAGCCTGGGGAGAGGGAGATCTGCGCATCATTGACCGTGGTCAGGGCGTCGCAGATCACCTGATCGAAGGTGCCGTTGAAGTTACCGCGACGGTAGAGAGTCTCCTCCGCCACCGCCAACTCCTCATCCAGGGTCTCTTTATAGGGGGCGCGCACGCCGTCGATGTAGGCCTGCATCTCTTTGTCCGCCGGCAGCAGATTGGAGAAGATCGGCAGCAGACGGTAACGAAAATCGCGTACCTTGCCGCCGCGCACATCGAGGTCCATCACTCCGAGGAACTTGCCGTTGGAACCGGCGTTGGTGACCAAGGTCTTGCCGCCAGCATTCTTGACGATGGTCGGGGCCGGCATGCCGTCGTGAGTATGACCGCCGAAGATCACGTCGATGCCACTGACTCGGGAGGCCATCTTCAGGTCAACGTCCATGCCGTTGTGCGAGAGCACTATCACCACATCGGGCTTTTCGTTCTCGCGCACCGCGTCGACCACCGTCTGCATGCGCTCATCCTGGATGCCGAAGGTCCAGTCGGGGATGAAGCGGCCCGGGTTGGCGATCGGAGTGTAGGGGAAGGCCTGACCGATCACCGCGACCCGGGCACCAGCCACGACCTTCATTACGTAGGGCTTGAAGGCGAGCCCCTCGTCCTCGTTGAAGCCGTCGAAGTCGGCAAACTTGTAGTCGAACAGGGCGTCATCCTTCACCCTGACGTTCTGCGCCACGAAGTCACCATTGAAGTCGGCAATGTTGGAGATCACCTCGTTATCCAGATAGGTGAACTCCCAGTGGCCGGTCATCACATCCACACCGAGGCGGTTGCAGGCGCCAACCATGTCTTTACCGCGGGTCCAGTAGGCGGTGCCGGACCCCTGCCAGGTATCACCACCGTCGAGCAGCAGGCTGTTGCCGGGGCCGCGCTCGGTGCGCAGACGGTCCACCAGGGTCTTGAGATGGGCGAAGCCGCCAATCTTGCCGAATTTGCCGGCAGCCGAATCGAAGTTGAGATAGCTGAAGGCGTGGGCCTCGATACCGCCCGGCGCGATACCAAAGTGTTTCAACAACTTATCACCCACCAGATGCGGTGCCTTGTTGAAGGCGTAGCCGAGGCCGAGGTTGACGTTGGGCTCGCGAAAATAGATCGGGTTGAGCTGGGCGTGGGTATCGGTGAAATGCAGCAGCGAGACGTTGCCAAACTTCGGCACCTCATAGAGATCCGTCGGCTGACGCATCGCGGCAAAGATCGAAGCAGGCATCATGCCGGCCGCACCAGCCATACCCATCAGGCGTAGAAACTCACGTCGTGAAATGCTCATTCTTCCTCATCCTCCTAGACGACAGGCTGGTCGAGTCTGCCGCCGATGGCTGGTTCTAGGGTTTGTTGCAGCACTCTCTGCAAAATTGCCAGCAATGGAGTGCCTATTGTTCTGTGTTGCTGCTGACCACCGGAAAGGCCATCAGTAAAAGGGGAAGGCTGGTCGGAAAACTGCGGGATGCCTGTTCGCTATCCAAAACCAACAGTCCACCGACCAGCCTCCAGGAGGTTCCCCAAACGCTTGTTCCGGGCAGTTATCGGGGAGTCAGTATTATCTAACCGATTGTCTTTTAATGAAAATCCCAGCATACAACGGTTTGTGTAAGGGTTTTCCTTAACCCTGCTCCAGGGAAAGCATCATGCGCATCAGATGCGACAGGCTATCTGCCTCCATCTTCTCCATCACCCGTGCCCGGTGCGCCTCCACGGTGGAGAGCGTGATGCCCAGTTCCTGGGAGATATTCTTGTTGCGCCGGCCGGCAATCACCAGGTTGAGTACCTCGCGCTCGCGCGGCGTCAGCTGATTGAAACGCTCACGGATATCGGAGAGCCGCGAGGCCTCGCCGCGCTGTTTGGCGTCCATTTGGATCGCCCGGTGCACACTGTCAAGCAGCACTTGGTCGTTAAACGGTTTCTCGATGAAATCGATCGCGCCGGCCTTCACCGCCCGCACCGCCATCGGCACATCGCCATGACCAGTGATGAAGATGATCGGCGGATGGATCGGTTCGCCATTGAGCTGCTCCTGCAGTTCGATGCCGCTCATTCCAGGCATGCGGATATCGGCCACCAGACAACCGGGCCGGGAGGCGTCAAACGCCTGCAGAAACTCCAGCGCAGAGGCATAACAGGCCACTGTGAGCCCCACCGACTGCATCAGCAGTTGCAGCGCATTACGTACCTCTTCGTCGTCATCAACGATAAAAATTGTAGGGGAATTCTGTTCCATAATTTTCAGGTTGTAGCTGAGACCGGCAGGGTAAATATAAAGCAGGCCCCACCCTGGGGCAGATTCTGTGCGCTGAGTCTACCACCATGCGCCTCGACGATCCCGTGACTGATAGAGAGCCCCAGCCCCATGCCACCCGACTTACTGGTGACAAAGGGAGCGAACAGCGTTTCGATCATTTCGAGCTTGATACCCGGCCCGGTATCACTGACCCGCACCTGCACCGAAGCCACGCCATTGGCCTCGGTGGTAATCACCAACTGACGCTCCGTTTCGTCCCCGGCCATCGACTCGATAGCGTTGCGCGCCAGGTTCAAAATCACCTGTTCCACCTGAATCCGCTGCACCCTCATCTGCGGTGGATTCGGCATCAGCTCCAGCCGTACCGCCACATCCGCCCGCCGTGCTTCCGGCTGGATCAACACCGCCACTGCATCCACCAGGGTATTGATATCGACCCGGGAGCGCTCCAGCGGCTCTTTGCGCACAAAACGTCGGAGCTGCCGAATGATCGCTCCGGCACGCTCCGCCTGGGAGGCGATACGCTCCATCACATCGGCACAGGCCTGCTGCCCCTCCTTACCGGATTCGAGTAGACGAATGCTGGCATGGGCGTTGGTGGCGATGGCAGTCAGCGGCTGATTCAACTCATGGGCGATACCCGACGCCATCTCACCCATGGTGCTGAAACGTGCCACCCGGGCGAGTTCGTTCTGGTGCTGACGCGCCTCATCCTCTGCCTGTTTACGTTTGGTGATATCACGGAACACCACCACCGAACCGAGGGTCCGCTCCGACTCATCCTTCACCGGGGTGCAACTGTACTCCACCGGAATACTGTGCCCAGCCTTGTGCCAGAAGGCATCGTCAGAGACGAAGCGGGGCTGGTTGTCACGAAAGGTCTGGTAGACCGGGCAATTCTCCGCCGGATGAGGGGTGCCATCCGGACGGGTGTGGTGCAGAATCTCATGCTGGTTTAGGCCAATCAGATCCTCCGCCGACCAGCCGGTAATCGCCTCCGCGGCGCGGCTGAAAAAGGTGCAGTTGCCGTGCAGGTCGACACCGTAGATGCCATCGGCCACCGAGTCGAGGATCAGCTCATGCTGCTGCTCCAGACGGCTTTTGGCGCGCTGCAGCTCCCGATTCAGGCGCAGTACCCAGAGGGTCATCAACGCCATAAAGATCAGGAAGATCAACCCGCTCAGCAACCAGTACCAATAGCGTTTGATGGCATCCAGGAGGGTAAACTGAGCGGGCTTCTCAAACGGGCGCAGATGCAGCTCCTTCAGCAACTCACGTACCCGCTGGTAGTCGAGAGGAATGGTCCAGCCGGAGTAACGTCCCTGAATCGCTGCCGGATGGTTCTGCGGCATGTTGAGCAGGGCCACCGCCACCCGCTGCGCCAGTGCGTTGGAGGTATGCGCTACCTTACTGAAGGGCCACTCGGGATAGAGCCGGGTGCTGTGGGCGAAGGGAAACTCCGGATCCGACTGGGGGTTGATAATGCGAAACTCATCCAGGTCGATCATGCCTGCGCTGGCCATGCGTTCCAGGATGTCGGTACGCACCGTACCCACATCCACCTCAGCGCCGCGCACCGCCATCACCACCCGGTCGTGAATGCCGGCAAAGCGCAACTCGGAGAGATCATTGATATCGATCCCCTGGGCCCGCATCTCGCGCCAGGCCATCTGGAAGCCACCCAGCGAGGTTGCATCCACCGCCATCAGTGAGTGACCTGGCAGGTCTTCCAGGCTGTTGATCCGCGGATTGTCGGCTCGGGTGAAAATCACCCCCCCAAAGATGTTGTAGGGCACATCACTGCGCCGGTTGTTCAGGGTGGCAATGCGTGAGACGCGAAACTGCACCTCCAGATTGACGTAGATGCCGGAGTTGACCAGCACAAAATCGACCTTGCCCTCCACCACCGCCGGCTCCACCTCAGCGAAGTCGAGCGGCATGATGATGAAGTGATGGTCAGCAATCTGACTGGTCAGATACTCCGCAGTGGGCGACCATTTGTCGAGGGTGAACTGATCGCCGCGATGGCTAAGTACACCGATGCGCACCAACTTCCCTCCATCCGCCAAGGCAGATAGAGGAGAGACAAGCACTGCCAATAGACACAACCAGAGATAGCGGCAATGAAACATTGCCTGAAGACTAGGGGATTGCTGAGGCCAAAACAAGCATCCTAACTAGCCCCCCGGGGAGAGTTACCCGGGGCGCAGCAACCCATTTTGGCCGAAAAAACTCGTTAGTTCTTTTCCTGAAAATTGAAGTTACGTCATCCAAGCAAGAACGGGGTTCGTCAATACTCAATGATTGGGAGAGTGGAGAAAACGTCCAAACAACCCCTTACCGCGCTTCTGTCCCGGCCGGTGTACCCTGTCGGCACCTCCTCCAGTCTCACGCTCGAGCTTGTCTACCGCCAGGCGCTCACGCAAATTGACCAGGGTCGAGTCGGAGATGTCGAGACTGTGCAGCTTGTCATGGCGGCGCAACACATAGTTGCCGAGATTATCGAGCCACTCATCATCGATTCGCTCTGGTCCGTAAGTGTAGCGACGGATGCCGAACTTCTCGAAGTTCGAGGTAAGCATCTCGATCTCATACTGCTCAGGAGCGATCTGGAACATAAACACCACTTCCACCTTGGGCGTGACCTGGAAGTTGACGCCACTCAGACGTTGTTCTGCATCCCGGATCGGCCACTCGCTGAACTGCATGTGGTGAGAGTGCAGAAAACCCCGGGTCTCATCGGCTAGCCCCTTGGGGCTAACCGAAAATGACATCTCCTGAGCTGCCACGCAGCTGAATTTCAGTCGAATCCGGCGCGGATTGGTCACGCTGTCCGCATTCACCAGATAGTTCCCCTGACGCAGCCTTTTAACCTGCCCCAGCCCGGGAATTCGGTAATTGGCCCGCACATCGGGAGCAACCAACTTGAGCTGACTAGTCAAATCGTTCAGGTAGGCCAGAAGCTTGAGCATCCGCGGCCGAAGTTCTTTGTGGTAATGTGCTTCCCAAGGGGAGTGGGATGCGGCTTGTTCGGAAGTACTTGAGTTGAGCCTTGTGGCCTCATGTTTCAATTCATCGAGCAGAGACATTGTGATTTTTCTCTATTGCAAACGGGCGAACCCGACTCGTAATCACGCTGGTGAACAACCATAGCAAACTGGCCGCCACCCCCAACGAGACGTTTCCTTACTAGACATTGTCATCCAACACACGCGTCAACTCTGATCGTTAATGAGCCGCTGAATGATCTGAGCGAAGCAGAATGGGTTTCAGAATTCATCGATTTGAGGCTCTGATCGCACGTAATAGCAGGCTATTGCGAAGATCAGCAACGACAAAGCGCGGATTCTAGATCCAATATGCAAGTTCACGATTCGTTCAGAGGCTCCTTAACAAGCTTTTCACTCCCCGTCCGGCGAGGTAGAGTTGCGCGCTTTCCACTCCCGCGTGTCTGACAATATGAATACCATCTTTCGCCGTATAGCCACTGAGTTAAAGGTCACAGTTCAGCGGGTTGATGCCGCCATTAAACTCCTAGACGAAGGCGCTACCGTGCCGTTCATCGCACGCTACCGCAAAGAGGCCACCGGTGGACTTGACGACATCCAGCTGCGTCATCTGGAAGAGCGACTCGGTTATCTGCGGGAGCTGGAAGATCGTCGAGAAACCATCCTTAAGAGCATAAGCGAGCAAGAAAAACTCACCCCGGAGCTGGAACAGGAGATCAGGGCGGCAGAGACCAAGACCCGCCTGGAGGATCTCTACCTTCCCTACAAGCCGAAACGGCGCACCAAGGCGCAGATTGCCCGCGAGGCCGGCCTGGAGCCCCTCGCTCTAGGGCTGCTGCAAGACCCGAATCTCGATCCCGAAGCGACCGCCGCCGACTATATCGATGCCGACAAGGGCGTGGTCGACAGCAAGGCGGCGTTGGACGGCGCACGCCAGATCCTGATAGAGCGCTGTGCCGAAGATGCGACATTGATTGGCCGGCTGCGTGAACAGATGCAGAATAACGGCATACTCAGCTCCCAGGTGGTCAGCGGCAAACAGCAGGAGGGGAAGAAATTCTCCGACTACTTCGACTACGCGGAGGCGATCGGCAAGATCCCCTCCCACCGCGCCCTGGCGCTATTCCGCGGCCGCAACGAGGGGGTGCTCAACCTGCATCTCGGCAGCGGCGAGGCAGAGGGCGAACCAAGCATCTGCGAAAGCATCATCGCCGCCTCCCAGGGCATCGCCCAGCAGGGGCGCGCCGCCGATGCCTGGCTCACCGAGACTGTGCGCTGGGCCTGGCGGATCAAGCTCTCCCTGAAGCTGGAACTGGAGCTGCTCGCGCAGCTGCGCGAGCGCGCCGAGGAGGAGGCAATCCGGGTCTTCGCCAGCAACCTACACGACCTGCTGCTGGCCGCTCCCGCCGGCCCCAAGGCGACCATCGGCCTCGATCCTGGGCTGCGCACCGGGGTCAAAGTGGCGATGATCGACACCACCGGCAAGGTGGTGGCCACCGACACCATCTACCCACATGCGCCGAAAAAGCAGTGGGATCGATCAATTGCCACTCTGGCAGCGATGGCCAAACAATATTCGGCAGAGCTGGTGGCGATCGGCAACGGCACAGCTTCCCGAGAGACCGACAAACTGACCGCTGAACTGATCAAAAAACATCCGGAACTGAAGCTGCAGAAGCTGATGGTGAGCGAGGCCGGCGCCTCGGTCTACTCCGCTTCCGAGCTCGCCTCCAAAGAGATGCCGGAGCTGGATGTCTCGCTACGTGGCGCAGTCTCCATCGCCCGCCGCCTGCAGGATCCGTTGGCCGAGCTGGTGAAGATCGAACCCAAAGCGATCGGCGTCGGCCAGTACCAGCACGACGTCAACCAGAGCCGCCTCTCCCGCTCCCTGCATGCGGTGGTGGAGGATTGCGTCAACGCTGTCGGGGTCGACCTCAATACCGCCTCGGCGCCGCTGCTGAGCCAGGTCTCCGGCCTAAGTCCAACGCTGGCGGAGAACATCGTACAGTTTCGCAACCAACACGGTGCCTTTAGCGAGCGCAAGACACTGCTGAAGGTATCCCGCCTCGGCCCCAAGGCGTTCGAGCAGGCGGCAGGCTTTCTGCGGGTGATGAACGGCAGCAATCCCCTCGACAACTCGGCGGTGCATCCTGAGGCCTATCCGGTCGTCAAGCGCATCCTGGAGCAGACCAAGCTGCCGGTGACCTCACTAATCGGCAACCATGAGGCACTGAAGCAGCTGCAACCGGCCGACTTCACCGACGAGCGCTTCGGCCTGCCGACAGTGACCGACATCATCGGTGAACTGGAGAAACCCGGCCGCGACCCACGTCCCGAATTCAAGACCGCTAGCTTCAAAGAGGGAGTGGAAACCCTCAACGACCTGCAGCCCGATATGGTGCTGGAAGGAGTGATTACCAACGTCACCAATTTCGGTGCTTTCGTCGACATCGGCGTGCATCAAGACGGCCTGGTGCACATCTCCCAGCTCGCCGACCGCTTTGTTAAAGACCCACGGGAGGTCGTCAAGGCGGGAGATCTGGTGAAGGTCAAGGTGATGGAGGTGGACCTGGAACGCAAGCGGGTCGGCTTGAGCATGCGGCTGCAGGAACGGGCCGAGCGGGAGCCGCGTCGGGATGGGCGGCAAAAGGCCCCGGCCAACGCCCCGCGCCGCACAAAGCGTGACAACCAACCGCAACCGCAGGCAGGGGGCGCGATAGCTGCAGCCTTCACCAAGGCACGCAAAAAGTAATCAGAACGGCCACACCAGCGGCACCAGCAAGAGCGTCACCAGCCCCACCAACAGGGTCAGCGGCAATCCGATCCGCAGGAAGTCCTGAAAGCGATAGCCGCCGGCATTGTAGACCATCAGGTTGGTCTGATAGCCGATCGGGGTGGCGAAGGAGGCGGAGGCCGCCACCATGATGGTAATGGCAAACGGCAGCAGGCTCACCCCCAACTGCTGGGCCGCCGCCAGGGCAATGGGGAACATCAGCACCGCCGCCACATTGTTGGTGGCCAGGGCGGTCAACAGGGCGGTGACCCCAAACACCAGCGCCAGTGCCAGCCAGGGCTCGCCACCCGCCAGCCCCATCAGCCCCTGGGCGACAAACAGCGCCGCGCCGCTCTGCTGCAGCGCCGCACCGATACCGAAGGAGGTGGCGATCACCACCAGCACCTGCCAGTCGGGGGAACGCCGGGCCACTTGGCCGCGGGTGCAACGGGTCAGGATCATCAGCCCCGCCGCCAGCAGCGCCCCCTTCAACATGCTGAGCCAGCCCAACCCCACCAGCAGTACCATCAACAGCACAATCCCCAGGGCGAGCGGGGCGCGCTCATGTTGCAGCGGGTGCGACTCCCCCACCGGGCTGATCAACAGCCAATCCTGGGCATTGCGCTGCTGTTCCAGAAACGAGGGGCGCGCCTCCAGCAACAGGGTATCCCCCGCCTGCAGCCGCTGATCGCCGAGCTTGCCGTCAAGCCGCTCACCATTGCGCGCCAGGGCGATAATCACCGCATTGTAGCGATTGCGGAAGCGTCCCTCGCGCACCGTACGCCCCACCAGAGGGTGCCGGCTGGAGACCACCGCCTCGATGAAGCGGCGCTCCGGGCGCTCATCATTGAGCTTGAAGAGCTGCTTGGTAGCGGGCAGCAGGCCGTGGATTCGCTGCAGATCCACCACCGAATCCCGTGCCCCGACAAACAGCAGACGATCACCCGCCTGCAGCCGCTCTTTCGACGAGACCGCGGGCAGTACGCCTCCCTCCCGTTCAATCTCCGCCAGGAACAGCCCCGGCAGCTGTCGCAGCCCCGCCTCGTCGATCGATCGACCTGGCAGCGGCGAGCCGACCTCTACCTGCATCTCCACCGTGTAGGCGCGCACATCGGCAAACTCCTCCATCGCCGAGCTGCGGTTGGGCAGCAGCCAGCTCCCCATCAGCAGCACAAACAGCAACACCGCCAAGCTCACCGGCAGACCGATCCAGAGCAGATCGAATAGCGCCAGGCCGCTGCCGGTCTGCTCCAGCATCAGACCGTTCACCAGCAGATTGGTACTGCTGCCGATCAGGGTGCAGGTGCCACCGGCGATGCTGGCGAAGCTGAGCGGAATCAATAGCTTGGAGAGCTGCAGGCGATGACGACGTGCCCACTCCTGCAGCGCCGGAATGAACACCGCCACCACTGGGGTATTGTTGAGAAAGGCACTCAGCCCCGCCACCGGCAGCATCAGCCGCCACTGGGCATGGCGGATGGAGCGGGGCCGGCCCAGCAGGGTCTGGCCGATCCAGCCCACTGCGCCAGTCTCAGTCAGGCCGCTGACCACCACGTAGAGCACCGCTACCGTCAGCATTCCTTGGTTGGCAAAGCCCGCCAGCGCCTGCTCGGGGCTAACCACACCGGCGAGCAACAATACGGTCAACGCGGCACTGGTGATCAGGTCGGGAGAGACCCGGGTGAACGCCATCATGCCAAAGCAGAAGAGCACGCTAGCGAGACTGAAGAGGGCTTCCCAACCCATGATCACCTGTCTGCAATCTATCGTTTACAAAAGGGCCTGTGATAATCGCCTCCACAAAAGGCGATCAACCCTAAGCATAGATGCAGAGCGGGAAGCAGAAACCCCAATCAGGCAATCAGCCCATAGAGGGCCTGGATCTCCTCCGCCCAGAGGGTATCGTCGATGGTCTCCAGCACCATCGGAATATCATCGAAGCGCGGGTCGTTCATGATGTAACGGAAGCACTCCCAGCCGATCTTGCCTTGCCCCAGGCTGTGGTGGCGATCGACCCGCTGGCCCAGTTCCGGCTTGCTGTCATTGAGGTGCATGCCGCACAGGTAATCAAAACCGACGATGCGCTCGAACTCGGCGAAGGTCTGCTCGCAGGCCTCAGCGCTGCGCAGATCGTAGCCGGCGACGAAGCTGTGGCAGGTATCGAGGCAGACCCCAACCCGGGACTTATCCTCCACCCTATCGATGATCTGCGCCAGATGCTCAAAGCGGTAACCCAGGGTGGAGCCCTGGCCGGCGGTATTTTCGATCACCGCCGTCACCCCCTCAGTCTGCGCCAGGGCGATATTGATCGACTCGGCGACCCGCTCCAGGCTCGCCGGCTCGTCGATCTTGCGCAGGGTCGCACCTGGGTGGAAGTTGAGTCGCTTGAGGCCAAGCTGCTGACAACGCTGTATCTCATCGATAAAGGCGTTGCGCGACTTCTCCAGCCCCTCCGGCTCCGGGTGGCCCAGGTTGATCAGGTAGCTGTCGTGGGGTAGCACCTGCGCCGGATTGATACCGACCTGCTGCAGGTTCTGCTGAAAACTCTCGATCACCTCATCAGTCAGCGGCTTGGCACGCCACTGGCGTTGGTTCTTGGTGAACAGGGCAAACGCCCTGGCGCCGATCTTCCCAGCATTCAACGGGGCATTCTGCACACCGCCAGAGGCACTCACATGGGCACCGACATATTTCATCTTTGATCCTGCTCTCTGCTGCAAAAATGGCCGCGCATTCTAACCATAAAAGTGTGAGAAAGCCTTAAGGAGCCTCTTCTACTTTGTTAGATTCACCTGGAGCCAGGGTTGGTGGAGCGATCCGTGGGTATCTGCGGCAGGAATGCCGCAGCCAAACCCACAGGGATGGGTTCACGGCGCATCGCTTGTCTGTCCAGTTTCACCGTCGATGGGCAGACGAATGATGAAGGTGGTGCCTTCCCCTACGCTGGAATCCACCTCTATGGTTCCATTGTGTTTATCCACCACCGCGGAGTAGGTAATCGACAAGCCCTGGCCCGTTCCTTTACCCACCCCCTTGGTCGTGAAAAAGGGGTCGAATATGCGTGGCAGTATCTCTTCCGGGATGCCCCCTCCATTATCATTGATACTGATCTCGGCATAATCGCCCCTCTTGCGGGTGGCGATCTGGATGATCCCTTTCTCATCTGGGCATTCCTTGCGCCTATCGGCGATGGCGTGGGCAGCGTTGACGATAATGTTCAGGATGGCCTGGTTGATCTCCCCGGGAAGGCAGCGGACCGCAGGAAGCTCAGGATCAAACACGGTCTCCAGCTCGGCATGGTATTTCCACTCATTGCGAGACACATCGATAGTGCTCTGAATGGCGCTATTGAGGTCTACAAAAGTCTTCTCCTCTACGCCGGGATGAGAGAACTCCTTCATCGCCCGCACAATCTTGGTGACGCGTTCAAGCCCGTCCAGGGTCTGCTCAACCGCCAGGGGGATCTCCTCTTTCAGGTAATCGATTTCGATCGTCTCAGCCTGCGCAGCGGCCTCGGCAGCCAGCTGCGCCGCTAGCGGGTCACCGCTAGTCAGTGCTGCGATGCTGCGCTCCTGCAGGGAGACGAGTTTGATGATGTCCGCATAGGCATCCTGCAAAAAACGGGTGTTGTCGCTGGCATACTGGGTCGGGGTATTGATCTCATGGGCGATGCCGGCGGCGAGCTGGCCGATGGCCTCCAACTTCTGGGCGTTGTGCAGTTGGATCTCCATCTTCTGCCGCTCCCGTTCGGCCTCTATACGTTCCGTGATGTCACGGAAGGAGATGACTGCTCCCACTATTCTCTCTTCTTCCCATATCGGTCGGCTGACGTATTCCACTGGAAGGGATGTGCCGTCCTTGCACCAGAACAGATCTTCCAGGATGGTGTTTCCCTTGCCTTCTCGGAACGTCGTGTAGATGGGGCATTCTTCAGCGAGGTGGCGTGAGCCGTTGTTGTGGGTATGGTGCATCAGCTCGTGACTGTGCTGCCCGATCAGCTCCTGCTGGCTCCATCCCAGCATCTTGCTGGCCGCGGAGTTGATAAAGGTAAAATTTCCCTCGCAGTCTACGCCAAAGATTCCCTCAACCACCGTTTCCAGGATCAGCTGGATCTGCCGATTGGTCATTTCCAGTCTCTTCTCCGCCTGTTTTCGTTCCGTAATGTCACGTACAACGGCGATGACGATTCGCTCGGTTCCAGGGTGAGCGATACTGGCCGTCAATTCGGCCGGAAACACCGATCCGTCCTTCCTGCGCCCCTGCGTCTCATGACTCAGGCTCAGGAGCGGTTCGGTTTTCTCCAAATCGGACTTGGCGAAAGGGCAGTTCAGAAGCTCTTCGGGCAACAGTGTGTTTATGCACTTTCCGGAGATCTCGTCCGGCGTGTAACCGAACATCGATTGCGCCGCCCGGTTGAGAAACTGCACTGCACCGCCTTCATCGGTGGTGATAACCCCCTCGGCGGCCGCCTCCAGGATGGAGCGACTCCACTCCTCCTTGTGCGTCAGGCTAGCCGCCAGCTCAACCAATTCGTTATTCATCTGGAAGAGTTCTAGGCTCTTCTCCTCCAGCAGGCGCTCCGCCTCATGGCGGGCCTTGCGCTCACGCTGCCAGCGGTGTTCCAGACGAGTCAGTTCATCCATTCGCTACACCTGGCGGGTCAGCAGAAAACGGATGGAGGTTCCCTCTTCCACCAGCAGCTCTTCCCGTTCAATGGAGAGGGTATCGCCGAAGTGGGCGGCGCATCCCTCAATCAGCCCGTGCGCCAGATCCCCCAGCGGCCGCTTTGAGTAATAGATCAGTTCCAGTTGGTTTGCCGACGGGGAGCAGTGCTCGAAGGTCGGCAGCTCGGCATCTGGGTAGAGTTTTCTCACCTCGACATGAATGTAATTCTCAATCAGCTGTAAAAATTCCAAGCTTGAGTCGATTCCTTCCAGGAACTGGGGATAGGCGCCAGCCAAGATGCCAAACAGGTGACAGCCAAAGGAACGAACCAGGTCCGGAACTGGTGTGCCGGATTTTTCGCTCAACGCGGTCACCAGTTGCAGCATCTCCCTATGATCGTAGGTGCCCACCGAGGTATATGCCCCCCCTGACGGGAGATCGGAGGATTCGATGATGTCATCTGCCATCTCCGGCGAAAAACGCTCCTCTACGAACTCGATGAACTTGGAAAATACAATGCCCTTCATGCGCGGTCTCCTTATTGGCACTTACTGCCATATCTGGCGTCATCCGCCATTAGTGAGCCTCTGATCAAGTCATGAACTCGTATTTTGCGCCCAGAATATCCAGCTTCTGCATGGCAAATCTCGGCAACGGCTCCATGCGTTGCTCTATCTCCTGCATCCATGCCGTCGTTCGCAATAGCCAGCTATTACGTGCGATTTGCGCCTTGAATCTGAACATTCTGAATCACAATCGACTTCATCCAGACTTTATCAGAGGCTCCTTAAGGACATTCGGCACAACTGACGGGAAGTTTACATGCACACGGCAGAAACCGTCGCATTTGCTACCATAGGCGTTTTCAATCGAAGATCCTCAACCATGGTAAACAATCCCCTCTCCGGCGCCGGCTATCTGCTTCGCGGCCTCAGTCTGATCAGCAAACCGGGGCTGCGCCCGTTTGTGCTGATCCCGCTGCTGGTCAACATCCTGGTCTTCAGCCTGCTGATCTGGTTCGGCATCGACCAGTTCGAGCTATTGATGGAGCGCTTTTTGCCGGCGGAGGATAGCTGGCTCTTCTGGCTACGCTGGCTGCTTTGGCCGCTGTTTGCCATCACCCTGGTGCTGGTAGTCTTCTACACCTTCACGGTGATCGCCAACCTGATAGCCGCCCCCTTCAACGGGCTGCTCGCGGAAAAGGTGGAGCGTTTCATCGGCGGCGAGCTGCCCCAGGAGCCCGGTGGCATCGGCCAGGTGATGAAGGATATCCTCCCCTCCATCGCCTCCGAGCTGCGCAAGATGGGCTACTTTCTGCTGCGCGCGATTCCACTGCTAATCCTGTTTCTGATCCCAGTGATCAACATTGCTGCGCCATTCCTGTGGATCGCCTTCACCTCCTGGTTTCTGGCACTGGAGTATGGCGACTATCCAATGGCCAACCACGGCCTGCGTTTTAAACAGCAGCATCGCCGCCTCAAGCAGGCGCGCTTTACCTCGCTGGCGTTTGGCGGCAGCCTGACCCTGCTGATGATGGTGCCGATCCTCAACTTTGTCGCGATGCCGGCGGCGGTAGCGGGAGCCACCCTGCTCTGGTCCGAACGGCTCAAGCAGCTCTCTGACTGACCCCGTATCAGAGGTGCATCCGGCATGTTCAATATCGCGGTCAATCAGCTCAAGTCGCCGGCGGACATCAGCGCCATCGGGCGTCATCAAGGGCTGCTGCTGATCGGCTCCGATGAGGCCAGCGGCGAGCGACGCAACGAAAATTATCTGCAGCTGTTTCGTGCCGATGGCCAGGGCCACTATCAGCTGGCCCGCAATATCCTGCTGTATAAGGGTTCCAGGAAAAAGGGCCGGGAGCTGGACATCGAAGGCATCGCCTCCGATGGTGAATCGATCTATGTGATCGGCTCCCACTCGCTGAAACGCAAGCAACTCAACCCGGCCAAAAGCCATAAAAAGAACCTGAAGCGACTGCATGGAAAGTCGATCATCCATGAAAAGAGTCGCGACCAGCTGTTCCGGCTACGCATCAACAGCCAGGGTGATATTGAATCGAAGCAGCGTATCAGCCTCAGAAAACTGCTGCGGCGGGACCCAGTGCTGCAGCCATTCAGCGCCATTCCCGGCAAAGAGAACGGTGTCGACATCGAGGGAATCGCAGTGCACGATGGCTGGCTTTACGCCGCCTTCCGCGGGCCGGTGTTACGCGACGGGCTGGTGCCGATCCTGCGGTTTCGTTTCGATGATCCGAAATCAGACTATGAACTGCGCTTCGTCACTCTGGGCGGCCTCGGCTGCCGCGAGATCACCCGGGTCAGCGACGGCTTCCTGATCCTTGCCGGTCCCAATGGCAAGGGACCAGGGGATTACCGGATCTTCCACTGGGATGGCAGAGACACACTGCCAGGCGCCGATCGACCGCAGAGTGGACAGGGAAAGATCCGCCTGCTGCACAAGCTCGAACCGCCTGCCGGCGGCAAGGCCGAGGGCCTGGCTCTGCTCGATGAGAGTGAGCAGGATTACCACCTGCTGGTCGCCTTCGATGGGATCAGCCACGCGAATATCCACTCACTTGTCATCCCGAAAAACCTATCGACTTAGACCCCGCACTCACCAACCTGTATACCCCTGCGCTGAAATAGACTTCTGTCGTAACGCAGCTGCTCCATCACAATCCTCACTCAATCCCGGCTTCAGGTTTTCTCCAACGCGCCGATGTCTCAATCAGTTCGGGTCCACGAACTGAAGATGGGAAAGATGTTCTTGTTTGCCAATGGAGACGACAAATGAACCAGTTTTTACATCGATATGGTGCGTTGTTTACCCTCTCAACGCCTCTGATACTCACAGCCTGTGGCGGTGGCGGGAGCACAGAGACCACCACCAGCGAAGCAATTTCCGGCCTTCAACTGCCGGAACGAGTGGACGTGGTGGCCGCTGAATCGAGCAGCGCCCGATCTGCCGCCGCGCGCTTCGCCGGTCGCGGCGAGCTTGGCCTGAGATTTGACGATGCCGGCAGTGACTACGCCAACGCCAGTACCGATATCCATACCTACCACCCGGCCATCGAGCCGGTGAATACCGCCAACGAGATCCTCTGCTTCATCTCGCAGATGCGCGCCGACCAGTTTGTGGACCAAGGGGCCTACATCGCCCTGGTGGATGATGATGAATGCTCCCAGGGTGAATCGGGCGCCAGCAGCCAGAATCAGTCCAGCGGGCAAAATGCTACCAACTACACCGAGGTGATTATCGATTCAACTCGCGCCTCCAATGAGGACCCGATGATCGTCAACGTCTGGATCCCGGAGATGGAGGGCCCAGGCAACAGCAGCATGCTGATCAAGGCCCGTGCCGAGGTCACCGCCGAGCCCAGCGCTACCAACCCGATGGGTGAGTTTCAGCTCACCTGGCAGATGATAGACTCATCAGGCACCAGCTTCGGTAGCGGCGAGATATCTACCGCCGGAGTGAGCAGCGGGCTCAACGGCTTCACCTTCTTCGAGTCGATGGAGGATGACTTTGGCTTCGGGCCGATGCAGATCGAACACGCCGCCTCGGTGGAGATGCAGGGCGAGACCACCGGCCAGGCGATCACCCGCACCACCATGACCCCCGATCCCGGCGGCGAAAACGCCACCTACCGCCTCAGCTACGATGCCGACTTCATCATCGGCAGCCAAGACAGCCAAGACAGCCAAGGCTCACAGGTCTGCCTCGACCGTAACAACATCGACGAAACAGTCTGGAGCTACGATCTGTTCGACTACACAAGCGGCGCCACGCTTAGTCTCAATTCGGGGCTCTCCTTCACCTACGATGGCAAGTACGGCCATGTGGGTTATTGGGGCCTCTGGTATGAGGATGAATCGGCCAATCTGGATGGCGCGACCGTCTCTGTATTCGACTACAGCAGCGACACCCAGACCGATTATACCCTGCAGCAGACCCCCGGCCGGTTGATTCGCAACGAGGTCAAGAGTCTGGCCATCAGCGCCCTGGATGGCATCCAGTTCGAGTTCCACGACGAGCAAAACCCACTGCCAAACAATGCCGATGGCGCCTGGCTGGTGGAGTATTTCAGCGTCAGCGATGGGGTAGCCAGCGACGGCTTCTACCGCACCGGCTACCAGATCTGGCAGCAGGACGCACCGCCCGTTGTCAGCAACCTCGATACACCAGTTTTAGTCAGCTTCTCGCCTGGACAGAACACCCTGCATATGTGGTCGAGTCAGCTCGGCGGCAGCGTACGCTTTGTGCAGGGCGACAACGAGATCACCTATGACGAGCAGACCATCATGAACGGCAGCGAGACCGGCGCCGGCGAACTCTTCGCCTCTGGCGGCAGCGCCACCCTCTACTGCCTCGACCGCTGTCTGGTGCCGGGTTCACCGATGAGCACCAGCAACCCCAACTCGGTGGCCGAGGCGGTGGCCTACAGCATCAACAACGACAGCAGCGCTGCCAACTTCCTCACCCTGGTCCACAATGCCTCCGGCAACCCGGTGGACGGTACCGACCCAGCCAACCTGCCCGCCGGCAGCGAGTGGGGTATCGACACCGGCGCGATGCTCACCGACATCTCAGCACTGGCCAACGTCTGGGATGTCTACGAGCTACCGGAAGGCTCGGTCTACTACACCTGGGAGACCGGCCCCAACAATTGGAACCGCACCACCACGGTGTTTGACTCACTCGGTGTCGTGCAGAGCTTCGACAAGCCGATCGAGTTCACCTACACCCACAGCGACGCCAATGACCGCAGCGGCAGCGCGGTGCACGACACCACCGACTACGCGGGTCAGACCTTCCGCCTCAACTATGGTGGCAGCGGCGATTTCTGGGGTATTCCGGAAGAATCGCTCGACACCGATGGCGACGGCAACCCGGACCGCTGGACACGGGCCTTTGCCATCGCCGACGGGGTACAGATGGGACCAAACGGCACCGAATATGCGATCAAGGCGCGGGATGTGGAGCAGACCTTCGTCGAGGTCGATATCAGCAACTGCAGCGCGCTCAGCCTGACCGAGCCTGCCACCGCCCTGCCAAGTACAGTCAGCGGAACGCTCAACGACCTGCCGGTACCGACAGTGACTTCAGCACCCAAGGTAATCGGCGGCGAGATCCAAGAGTAACCACCATCGCCCTCCCCTCAGCAACGGCCCTTCGGGGCCGTTTTTTATGGCGGTGACTCAGGCTTGAAGTCGAGGGAAACCGAGTTGATGCAGTAGCGCAACCCGGTGGGAGGCGGGCCGTCGGAGAAGACGTGGCCCAAGTGCGCATCGCAGTGGCCACACAGCACCTCCACCCGCAGCATGCCATGGCTGTTATCCGCATGCTCCGTCACCGCATCCGCAGAGACCGGCTGAAAATAGCTCGGCCAGCCGCTGCCGGAATCAAACTTGGCAGAGGCGTCGAACAGCTCATTGCCGCAGCAACTGCAGCTGTAAACACCCGCTTCATGATGATTGTAGAATTTGCCGGTAAAGGGCGCCTCCGTCCCCTGACAACGGCAGACCCGATACTGCTCCGGGCTCAGCTGTTGCTGCCAGTCGGCATCCGATTTTGCGATCTTCTCTGACACCTTCAACTCCTCCCGGCCAGGCTTTTGAGGTTCAACCCACCATAGACAAACGCCGCCCGACAGAAAACCACCAATCAGGGTGGCTTTCTGTCAGCGCGGCGTGTCAGTGAGTGATTTTGATCCGGCGTGGCTGCGCCTCCGCCTTCTTGGCGATCACGATCTCCAGCACCCCATGCTCTGAGGCCGCACTGATCGTCGACTCATCAGCCGTCTCCGGCAGTTTGAAGCTGCGGCTGAAGCTGCCTGCAACCCGCTCGCGCCGAGTGTAACTGGCCGCCTCGTCTTCCACCTTGCGCAGGCTGCGCTCTCCGGAAACCGTCAGAATCCCCTTCTCGACCTGGATCTCCAGCGTGTTGGGATCGACACCGGGCAGATCCATGCTCAGGACAAAGCGTTCCTGCTGTTCGAGGATATCCACCGACGGCTGCCAACGGGATACCGTCCCGGCGGTAGCAACCTGTGCCCGCTTGTGCTCCGCGGCCAAGCGCTCCATCTCGCGGGTCATCTGATTGAGCATGGCAAGAGGCTGATAGTGCATGTAAGTCATCGTCGCATCTCCTGGATGGTGTAATTCACTGATGTGTCCAAAATTGGGTCCCGCCCATTTTTTTTCAAGGCGCGCCCAGATGCCTCTTAACCACGCCGGCAACAGGGGAGTGATCCCTTGCAGCGACACAAAACGCGCACATATACTCGGCCGCCATAGACTCAACCCCTTTTCCATTGACTTCACCAGGCATCCACACCATGGCCATACCCGCTTTCACCCCCCCCGTACGTACCCTGATGGGCCCCGGCCCCTCCGATGTGCACCCGCGCATCCTGGAGGCGATGTCGCGCCCCACCATCGGTCATCTTGACCCGCTCTTCATCGAGATGATGGAACAGACCAAGAGCATGCTGCAGTACGCCTTCCAGACCGAAAACCCCCTCACCATGCCGGTCTCCGCCCCCGGTTCCGCCGGCATGGAGACCTGCTTCGCCAACCTGGTGGAGCCTGGTGACAAGGTGATCGTCTGCCAGAACGGCGTATTCGGCGGTCGCATGAAAGAGAACGTGGAGCGCTGCGGCGGCACCCCGCTGATGATCGAGGATGAGTGGGGCCGGGCAGTCGACCCGCAGAAGCTAGAGGATGCACTGAAGGCCAATCCGGATGCGAAGATCGTCGCCTTCGTGCACGCTGAGACCTCCACCGGCGCCCAGTCAGACGCCGCCGAGCTGGTCGCCCTAGCCCACCAACACGACTGCCTAACCATCGTCGACGCCGTCACCTCGCTGGGCGGCACCCCGGTGAAGGTGGACGAATGGGATATAGACGCCATCTACTCCGGCACCCAGAAGTGCCTCTCCTGCACCCCCGGCCTCTCCCCAATCAGCTTTAACAAGCGCGCCTTGGAGAAAGTACGCAACCGCCAGAGCACCGTGCAAAGCTGGTTCCTCGACCTAAACCTGGTGATGGGCTACTGGGGCAGCGGCACCAAACGTGCCTACCACCACACCGCACCGATCAACGCCCTCTACGGCCTACATGAGGCACTGCGCATTCTCGAAGCGGAGGGTCTGGAGAACGCCTGGGCACGCCATCGCAGAATGCACAACGCCCTCAAGGCAGGGCTGGAGGCGATGGGGCTCTCATTCGTGGTCGATGAAGCTCACCGGCTGCCACAACTGAACGCCGTCACCATCCCCGAGGGGGTGGACGACGCCGCAGTGCGCAACCGCCTGCTCAACGAGTTCAATCTGGAGATCGGCGCCGGGCTCGGCGCGCTGGCCGGCAAAGTCTGGCGCATCGGCCTGATGGGCCACGCCGCCCGAGCCGAGAACGTGCTCCTCTGCGTCAGCGCCCTAGAGGCGGTGCTCAACGAAAGAGGCGCACCGATCAACAGCGGCGTCGCACTCTCTGCAGTACAGAAAGTGCTGGCAGCCCGATGAACGCCATCGACCTGCCCCTGGTCTGCGAACCGGACCAGCTCGAACCGCAGCTCAGCAGCGAGGGGCTGCTGATAGTCGCGGTCTGCAAGGAGACTACCTACCGGCAAATGCACATCCCCGGCGCGATCCATCTGCAGTACGGGCGGTTCGTCGCCGGACGCAAGCCAACCTTCGGGCTGCTGCCGGAAACGGCCCAGCTGGAACAGGTTTTCAGCGCCCACGGCATCGGCAACCAGACCCATGTGGTGGCCTACGACGACGAGGGGGGTGGCAACGCCTCACGCCTACTCTGGACCTTGGCAGCGATGGGACACGAACGATTCTCCCTGCTCAACGGTGGTCTGCACGCCTGGAGCAACGAGCAACACCCGGTTGAGCAAAATCCGGTCACACCGCCCTCCGCCCTGTTTAAAGCCACCACCACCCCCGAAGTGGTAGCAGAGGCCGACTACATCAGCAGCCGCCTGGGCAACCCAGACCTCGCCCTGTGGGACGCCCGCAACAGCGACGAGTACAGCGGCCGCAAACGCTTCTCCCAGTTTGGCGGCCACATCCCGGGAGCCGCCAACCTGGACTGGCTGGAGCTGATGGACCGCAGCCGCAACCTGCGTCTCAGACCGGAGAGTGAGCTACGGAGCATGCTGGAGGGCCTCGGCATCAGCAGCGACAAGGAGGTAGTCACTTACTGCCAGACCCACCACCGCTCCTCGCTCGCTTGGCTGGTACTGAAACATCTGGGCTATAAGCAGGCGAAAGGCTATCCCGGCTCTTGGTCCGACTGGGGCAACCGGGACGACCTGCCGATCGAAAGCTGACCCGGCATGCCAGAGGGACCAGAGATCCGCCGCGCCGCCGATGCCGTTGAGTCGATACTCAAGGGCCGAATCGCCAGTGAGGTCTGGTTCAGCCTGCCCCGCCTGCAACCATTCGCTGCCACACTGACAGGGCAACGTGTGCTGCGTATCGACACCCACGGCAAGGCGATGCTGACCCGCTTCGACAACGGCCTGACCCTCTACAGCCACAACCAGCTCTATGGCCGCTGGCACTGTGTGCGGCGCGGCGAGCGCCCTGAGACCCGCCGCCAGCTGCGCCTGCGCATCTCCACCGAAAGTCACGACGCGCTGCTCTACAGCGCCTCGGAGATCGACGTACTCAACGACCAGGAACTGCTCAGTCACCCGTTTCTCAGCCGGCTGGGGCCCGATCTGCTGGACCCCACACTCGACGTCAAAACCGTGCTGGCGCGGCTCGAATCCCGCCAGTTCCGCAACCGCCGCCTGGGCAGCATTCTCACCGACCAGGGCTTTCTCGCCGGCATCGGCAACTATCTGCGCTGTGAGATCCTATTCCACGCCGCTCTGCACCCAACCAGCAAACCCAGTCAGTGCCGCCCCGAACAACTCGCCCGGCTGGCAGCGGCGATCATCCACCTACCTCGCCAATCTTATGAGACCGGCGGTATTACTAACGACCTCGAGCGGGCAGAGCAGCTGATGGCAGCCGGCAGCAACTTCGAGAGCGCCCGTTTCCAGCTCTTCCGCCGCGAGGGCCTGGCCTGCTACCGTTGCTCTAGCCGCATCATCAAAATCAACCAGGGTGGGCAGCCCTGCTACCTCTGCCCCAACTGCCAGACCGCAGTCTGAATCATCACATCCGAGCCGGTTTGGATTAAACTGCCCCGACCCAGTTAAACATCCACCCAGCCGATGCCAAAACGTCCAAGTTCCAAACAACGCCGCTTTGTCTTCCTTACCCTGAGCCTGATCGTCTTCGGCATGGCCTACTACACCGGCAACCGCTACTCCGACAACACCCTGCCGGCGATCGCCGGGGTGCTACTGCGACCGCCCCATCCACTGCCTGAGTTTCAGCTCTCCAGCCGCGACGACACACGCTTCGACCAAAGCCAACTGGAAGGCAGCTGGAGCCTACTCGGCTTCGCGGAGCAAACAGCCCAGCCCAGCCCCCTGCTGCGCCTAACCCAGGTCCACAATCGCTTCAGCGCCGAGCCGGAGCTGCAACAGCAACTCCGCTTCATTTACATTGACGATGGCAGCGACCCGGCCCGACATGTGATGCTCGAACAGATCGGAGAGCGCTTCCTCACTCTGCAGGGCGACCCGGCGACCCTACAGGAAATGCGCGCCCGCTTCGGCGCAACCCAGGGTGAGGAAGAGGCACCACTGTTTCTGATCGGACCGGCTGGCCGCATCCACGCCCTGTTTACCTCCTTCCAGGAAGGGGCTAGCATCGCTGCGGATATCAAGACCCTGATCAACCACTACCGGTAACCTCATGCGCGAAGAACCCTCCCGCCGCTTCACTGAAACCCCCCTCGACTATCTCTTTATCAGCCTGCAATACCTGCTGCCACATCACCTGATATCGGCGCTGACCTACCGCATCACCCGCATCGAGATAAAACCGTTCAAGGATTGGCTGATCCGCAACATCATCAAACTCTACCGGGTCGAGATGGAGGAGGCACTAGAGCCCGATCCAAGCCGCTACCGTAGCTTCAACCACTTTTTCACCCGCGTCCTGCGCCCCGATGTCCGCCCGGTGGCTGAGGCCCCGGAGGCGATCGTCTGCCCTGCCGACGGCGCGCTAAGCCAGTGCGGTGACATCGAAGAGGGCTACATCTTCCAGGCCAAGGGGCGCGACTACTCACTGCTGGAGCTGCTCGGCGGCGACCCCCAGTGGAGCGAGCGCTTTGAAGAGGGCAACTTTGCCACCATCTACCTCTCGCCACGCGACTACCACCGGGTGCACATGCCATTCAGCGGCACCTTGCAGCGAATGATCCACGTCCCCGGTCGGCTGTTCAGCGTCAACGCCACCACCGCGCGCATGGTGCCACGGCTGTTCGCCCGCAACGAACGGGTGGTCTGTCTGTTCGAGACCGAGATCGGGCCGATGGCGATGATCCTGGTGGGAGCAATCAACGTCGCCAGCATCGACACCGTCTGGGCCGGCACCGTCACCCCCCGCTCCCGCCAAGTCAGCCATTGGAACTACACCCCCGAGTCAGAGACACCCGAGCCGATCAGTCTGCAGAAGGGCGAGGAGATGGGCCGCTTCAACATGGGCTCCACAGTGATCCTGCTGTTTGGCAAAGATGCGACAGAGTGGATGGAGGAGCTAGAATCCGGCATGCCGCTGAAGATGGGGCAGCAGATCGCCACCGTCACCCCGGTCTGAACACACTGGAGATCCTTGCGTAGGAACGCCGCTGGCGGCACGAACCCTCCACCCCCGAACATTCGCACCGCAAGCGGTGCCCCCATTAGGAATTTCATTCCGCAGGCGCAGATGGAATAATCGGCACCGAATCCACAAAAAGGAGTTAGGAATGGAAAAGATCGCCCCGATCAGACTGGCCGATGGCCGCCTCATCATGGTGGAGATGGAGCAGGGTGATCTCGCCCTGCCGGGCAGCGGGGCCGCCCCCACCGACCTACCGGCAGGCGCCGAAGCCACCGGACTAAGCGACAATATCAGCAGCGCCATCGGTCTGCTGCGCAACCAGATCAGCGCGGTGGCCGATACTGTACAGGAGGCGCTGGTCAGCAACCGTCCCGACGAGTTGAAGGTAGAGCTGACCATCGGCTTCAAGGGCGAGAGCCAGCCGATCCCAGTGATCCTCACCGGCGCGACGAGCGGCGGGCTGAAGATCACTGCCAGTTGGAAACGGTAGACCTAGGCCGCCCCAGCCTGCCCTGGACGCTGAGGAGGGTAGCTGGGGTTGAGTTATAATTACAACTCAATCCATCCCCAAAGGATCCGATCGTAGGAGTGTCGCTTGCGGCGCGAACGCACCATCTGCCGAGCCTTCGCACCACAAGCGCTGCCTCTACAGACTTGCAGGAAAACAGGGTCTCGTGCCAGGCTCTATCTGTAGACATATAAGAGTTTTCTGATAGACTCTCCGCCTCTTTCTATCCCATTAGAGGTACTCCATGTTTCAGCTCACCTGCCCTGGCAGACAGTGCGTGAAAAACGACACTCTCTCCGGCCTGACTGTCGCGCTGGCGCTGGTTCCAGAAGCCATCGCCTTCGCGTTTGTCGCCGGGGTGGAGCCATTGGTGGGCCTCTATGCCGCCTTCATGATGGGCATCATCACCTCGATCATCGGCGGCCGGCCTGGCATGATCTCCGGCGCCACCGGGGCGATGGCAGTGGTGATGGTCTCGCTGGTGGCGCAACATGGCGTCGAATACCTGTTCGCAGCGGTGCTACTGGCGGGTCTGATCCAAATCCTCTCCGGGGTGCTGCGGCTCGGCAAGTTCATCCGCATGGTGCCGCACCCGGTGATGCTGGGCTTCGTCAACGGCCTTGCGATCGTGATCTTTCTCGCCCAACTGCAGCAGTTTCAGGTAGCCGACGCGGACGGCAACCTGGTCTGGATGAGCGGCGAGCCGCTGCTGATCATGCTCGGGCTGGTGGTGCTGACGATGGCGATCATCCACTTTCTGCCAAAGTTGACCAGCGCGCTACCTGCCTCGCTGGTGGCGATCGTCAGCGTCACCCTGCTGGTCTTCTATCTGGATTTGGACGCGCGCACTGTGCAGGGCGTGTTGGCCGACATGTCCGGCAATCCGCAGGCCACCATCGCCGGCGGCCTGCCTGAATTCCATATCCCGATGGTGCCGTTCAGCTTCGAGACCCTCTACATCATCCTGCCCTATGCCGTGATCCTCGCTGCGGTAGGGCTGATCGAGTCGCTGCTGACCCTGAGCCTGATCGATGAGCTGACCGAGTCCCGTGGCCGTGGCAACAAGGAGTGTATCGGCCAAGGCGTGGCGAATACGGTAAATGGTCTGTTCGGCGGCATGGGCGGCTGCGCGATGATCGGCCAGAGCATGATCAACATCAACTCCGGCGGTCGTGGCCGTCTCTCCGGCATCTCCGCCGCACTGTTCCTGCTCACCTTCATCCTGGTCGGCTCCAGCCTGATCGAAATGATCCCGGTGGCAGCGCTGGTCGGCGTGATGTTTATCGTGGTGCTCGGCACCTTCGAGTGGGCCAGCTTCCGCCTGCTCGGCAAGATCCCACTGGCCGACACCTTCGTCGGCATCCTGGTGGCGGTGGTGACGGTGCTCACCGACTTGGCGATCGCCGTGATCGTCGGTGTCATCGTCTCCGCACTGGTGTTCGCCTGGGAGCATGCCAAACACATCTACGCCAAGACCTATGTCGACAAGTACGGCATCAAACACTATGAGATAAGCGGCCCGCTCTTCTTCGGTTCAGTGCAGACCTTTGCCGATCTGTTCAATCCGAAAGATGACCCGGACGAGGTGATGGTCGATTTTGCCAATGCGCGAGTCTACGATCACTCAGGCCTGGAGGCGATCGATGCCCTCGCCGAACGCTACACCCGTGCCGAGAAGCGCCTGCACATCAAGCACCTGAGCCAGGAGTGTCAGAATCTGCTGGTGAAGGCGGGGGATCTGGTGGAGGTCAATATGCTGGAGGATCCACGCTACCACGTGGCGGACGACCGGCTGGCCTAACCAGAAGGGTAAATTCGATTGTAGGCGCGTCGCTCGCGGCGCGCCTACAGGGTGATGCACAATGTCCGGCTGGCAGGGATTGTTCTCAGCAATCCCCCTGCATTTCCTCCATCCATGGAGGCCAAGCCGGAGCTACCAGAAACGCACGCGGCCGGTGTCGACGTGAATGAAGTTGGATTTTGGGTAGAAGCCGACGCCACCCGCCTTTAGCGCCAGGGCCGCCTTGCGCAGCTCTTTCAGTTCAGTTCCCGGCAGACGGACGTCGATCGCCTTGCCCTGCATGTGCAGACTGCGCTTGGCGACACCATTGCTTTTGCCACGCAGCATGGCATTGCTCTTAGGTGAGCGATAGCCGGAGATCACCTGAAACTCCCCTACCCGCCCGACGCTGCTCTGCAGGCGATATAGCAGGTCAAGCAGCTTCGGGTCCATCAGGGTGCTGTCGCCAGTGCGGTGGTCACGCAGCAGCTGGTTGAGGCGCCGCAGATTCTCTGCCAGATACTCGCCGTCCGCCCAGTAGGCCAGCTTCTCCCGTTCGCCGGTGTGCAGATGGTGCAGGGCGATACTGCGTTCCTGTTGCTGCCCGATCGAGGCGAACAGGGAGGGGGCGGTCAAGGCGCTGCCGAGGGCAACACAACCGCTGAGAAAATGACGCCGGCTGGTATCTGGGCACTCAATCTGCGGGACTTGAATCTGTTCTGACATACTTCGCTAATCCGGATAACTGGTTACTCTGCCCGATGATTCGGCAGGGCCGCCAAAAAGACCATGCAAAGAGTATCAGATTATGACCGGGGTACGCCATCCTTGTGATTCCATTCACAATTCCAGGTTTATAAGCCTCTGATTAAGTCTGGGCGAAGTGGATTGTGATTCAGAATGTTCAGACTCAAGGCGCAAATCACACGTAAAGTTACTGCTCCCTGCTCACGCTCCTCCCCTACATCCCTGTCGGGGATAGCTGGCTCTTGCGAACGACTACATGGATGCAGGAGGTAGAGTAACGCATGGAGCCGTTGCCGAGATTTGCCACGCAGAAGCTGGATAGTCTGGGCACAAGATACGAGTTCATGACTTAATCAGAGGCTCCTTAGTGAGGAGTCGATAAGTCAGCGAGGATCAATCTGCCTCTGCCAGCTGCCGGGTTGAGCGTCCATCTCTGGCAATCTGGTCGGTGTGTTGCAACAGCCTCAGCAACAGCCCGTTCCTTGCATAGATATCGGGACGAAACTGCACCCTGCCCGCTTCGTCCACCCAGCTGGTGAAGTAGGTGAGATAGACCGTCAGTGGCTGTGACAACGGTTGGATGCGGGTCTCTCCAGATTCAATATCCAGCAGCAGATTGTGCTGCGGGGCATTCTCGTTCTGCAGCAGCAACCCGGCCAGCTGCCGCGCCTTCTCCACCCGCACACAACCAGAGCTGAAGGCGCGACGCGGCTTATCGAACAGGCCAACAGCCGGGGTGTCGTGCAGATAGATCGCGTAGGGGTTGGGCATCTGGAACTTGATCCGCCCCAGGCTGTTGTTCTCCCCAGGAAACTGGCGCAGCACATAGGGGAAGTTGTTCTTGTCGAAGCGCTGCCACTCCACCAACCAGGGGTCGACCTCCCGCCACTCACCCTGCACGCGCTGTAGCACCTGGAAGCCCCTACGCTCCAGATAGTCGGCATCCTGCTGCTGTTTCGGCAGCAGATCCTCCACCGCGATGCGTCGTGGCACGGTCCAGGCAGGATTGACGATCAACTGTGTGATGCGCCCCTGGAAGGAGGTGGTCTGACGACTGAGGCGACCGTTGATCGAGCGGCTTTGCAGCTGTGGCTGACCATCCACCATCAAGGTCAGTTCAAAACCGGCGGTATTGACCAGCAGGTGCGGATTGTCGAGCTGGCGCGGCAGCCAGCGCCAGCGCTCCAGGTTGGCACGCAACTGCAGGATGCGCTGCGCCACCGGTTGGTTAAGAGCGGCGCGAGTCTGCGGCCCCATCAGACCATCATCCAGCAGGCCGTGGCGCTGCTGAAAGCGTTTGATGGCGAGCAGCAGCGGCGCATCGAAATATTCAGGATCATCAGCCTCTTCCACGGCAGCCGGCTCCTCGAACCGCAACCGCTGCCGCAGCAGTACCACATCGGGATGGCGCATCCCCAGATGCAACAGCAGTTCGCCTTCCAGGCCGGGCCAACCTCCCTGCTGTTCGATCCCCTGGTAGCGGTCGAGCGCCTGTTTCAGACGCAGATAGCCGGGGGTGGTGGGTAGCAGCGAGGAAAACAGCTGCTCCGGCTGCCCCGCTTTCAGCTGCTGCTGCAGATAGTCCAACGGCTCGAAGCTCTCAGCCGGATGGTGCCAGGCCGGATCGAGCCGGGCCGCATTGAAACGCCCGCTGTTGAGATCCCGCGCCAGCTTCAGGAAGGCATCCGTAAACACTAACTCCCGCAACAGGATCGCGGGCGTGTCGAGACGATGACCCAGCTGCTGCAGGGTCGACAGATGGTACTCCACCGGGTTGAGCCCTTCAGTCGATGCATTCTCGATCCACTCCAGCAGCACCAGCCCCCAAGGATTGAGCCGCTCATGCTGATGCCACACTGGCCGGCCCTCTCTGGCCTGGTAAAAATCGGCCAGATGGCTCCAGTTGGGCAACCCACTGACCAAAGTGAGCAGCAGAGGTGGCAGCGGCTGCGAGTTCTCACCCCCGGCAGCCACCTCCCTCCCTGGCGGGGCTGACAGATCGGCAAACGCACCACCAACACTCAACAGCGCGCAGCAGAGGCAGACAACAGGCAGATGGTGTCGCATCACACCTTCCTATGTGGATCAACCGAGAACGAGTCTCTTCTTCAACCAAAGTATAGAAAGAGTGTGCGGGCAGCCAGATCAGGCCCGTTCAAAGGGGAAGGCGAGCACCTGCCGGATCTGCTCGGCGCCGCTGACCTGCATCAGCAACCGGTCGATGCCCAGCGCCACGCCGGCGCAGTCAGGCAGCCCGGCCTGCAGCGCAGCGAGCAGATACTCATCCATCGGTGGTTCTACCAGTCCGGCAGCGCGGCGGTTCTGATTATCCACCTCAAACCGCCGCCGTTGCTCATCAGCATCGCTCAATTCGTGAAAACCATTGGCGATCTCCATCCCCTCCAGATAGAGCTCGAAACGCTCCGCCACGGGGGGATTACCAGGCCGCACTCTCGCCAAAGCCGCCTGGCTGGCCGGGTAGTCGTACAGAAAACAGAGAGTACCGCGCCCCAGGTGCGGTTCAATGGCATGGCTCAGCAGCAGGTCGAGCCAGCCGTCCCAGTCGAGCTGCAGCGACTCTGCGCCGGAAATCTGTTCACGCTGCGCAACCTGCTGCAGACCAGTCGCATCGAAAGCCTGGATATCGATCCCCAGATGGCGGTGAAAGGCCTCTGCGTAAGCGAGTCGCTCTACAGGTCTTGGTTCGGGCAGCAGCCGGTTGACCAGCTCGGCCACCTCACCCATCAGCTGCCGGTGATCGAAGCCGGGCCGGTACCACTCCAGCAGGGTGAACTCCGGGTTGTGGCGTCGCCCCAGCTCGCCATCACGAAACACCTTGCAGATCTCGTAGATCGGTCCGCTGCCGGCGGCGAGCAGCCGCTTCATAGGGAATTCAGGAGAAGTATGCAGGAACAGCCCGAGCCCCGCCGGGGCGCCCGGTCCAGTGTAGCGACTGGTAAGGCTCTCGATGGCCAGATCGGTAACAGCGAAGCGGGAACAGACCGGGGTCTCCACCTCGAGAACCCCAGCCTGTCGAAAGAAGTCACGGATCGCAGCGAGCAGCTCCGCGCGCGCCTGCAGCATTGCTAGCGAGGCGAACGGGCGCCACTCATGCGTCGCGCTCATGGAGGCGATCAATCCTCTTTGGCGCGGCCCTGGTATTCGCCGGAGACAGTGCTGACCTTGATCACATCACCGATCTGCACGAACAGCGGCACCCGCACCACCGCACCGGTTGAAAGTGTGGCCGGCTTGCCGCCGCTGCCGGAGGTGTCGCCCTTCAGGCCGGGGTCGGTATCGGTCACCTCCAGCACGACAAAGTTGGGCGGCGTGACGATGATCGGGTTACCGTTCCACAGGGTCACGGTGCACATATCCTGCTCTTTGAGCCATTTGATCGAATCGGCCACCGCTGTCTTGTCAGCATTGACCTGTTCGAAGGATTCGGGGTCCATGAAGTACCAGAAATCACCGTCGGTGTAGAGGTACTGCATATCTGTCTCGTGCACATCGGCGGCCTCCACCGACTCCCCCGATTTGAAGGTCTTCTCCAGCACCCGACCGGTCTTCAGGTTACGGATCTTGACCCGGTTGAAGGCCTGACCTTTGCCTGGCTTGACGAATTCGTTTTCAATAATGGAACAGGGATCCCCGTCCATCATAATCTTCAAACCGCCCTTGAACTCATTGGTGCTGTAGGTTGCCATGACATCCTCGAATAACTTTGAAATCGCGGCGCACATCATACCTGAGAGTGCGCCATCTTTGCAGGGTACGCCCTGGCAGACAGCCCTTGCCGGGGCCTTTACCCACCCCCAGGCGCTGTTTGAGTTCCTACAACTCGACCCGGCCCTGCTGCCGGCGGCGCTGCAGGCCGCCACAACCTTCCCGCTACGAGTACCGCTGGGCTACGCGGCGCTGATGCGCAAGGGCGACCCCGCCGACCCGCTGCTGCGCCAGGTGCTGCCACTGGCCCAGGAGCTGCAGGACCAAGCGGGCTTCGATACCAATCCGGTGGGCGATCTGCAGGCCGAGGCACTGCCCGGTCTGCTGCAGAAGTACCGGGGACGAGCGCTATTGATCGCCACTGGCGCCTGTGCCATCAACTGCCGCTACTGCTTCCGCCGCCACTACCCCTACCAGCAGGGTTCAGCCACACCGCGCCAGCAGCGACAGATCCTCGAGCATCTACGCCGGGACGAATCACTCAGCGAGGTGATCCTCAGCGGCGGCGACCCGCTGCTGCTGGACGACCGGCGTCTCGCCGGCTGGCTTGATGACCTCGCAGCGATCCCCCATCTGCGGCGTTTGCGTCTGCACAGCCGCCTGCCGGTGGTGCTGCCGGAGCGGATCAGCGAATCGCTCGCCCACCTGCTCACCGCTTCCCGACTGCAGACGGTAATGGTGATCCACGCCAATCATCCACGGGAGATCAGCGCAGCGGTGGCCGATGGCCTGCAGCAGCTGAGCGAACAAGGCATCCGCCTGCTCAACCAGTCGGTGCTGCTCAGGGGGGTGAACGACTCGGCGGAGACGCTGGCGGAGTTGAGCGAACAGCTGTTTGATGCTGGCGTGATGCCCTACTATCTGCACCTGCTCGACCGGGTCGATGGCGCGGCCCATTTCGAGCTCCCGGCGGCAAAGAGTCAGCAGATCTACCAGGCGCTGCTGGCCGCACTGCCAGGATATCTGGTGCCAAAACTGGTGCGAGAAGAGGTCGGTGCGCCAAGCAAAACCCCGGTGATCTGACGCTCTCCTCGCCAAACTGGAACCAGGTTCTCTGTAGCCGTTCACAATTATAGATTTTGCCCGGTACAGGGGGCATGATTAGGCGCCCTAAATAAGCACTCACTCCCCCCCGCAATCGAATTAAGGAAGGGCCCGCCGCCGATGAGCGAATCCAACTCCCAAAAGGGCAGCGACGTCACCGGACGCCAGTCGCTGCTAAAGAATACGCTGGTCAGCTGGGCCGGCCATCTGGTCTTCATCATCGCCGGCTTCATCATGCCGCGCATCATCGACGACACTATCGGCCAGAGTGCGCTGGGCATCTGGGACTTCGGCTGGTCGATCGTCTCCTACCTGCGCATCAGCGGTCTCGGCTTCACCTCCTCGGTAACCCGCTATGTGGGCACCTACCGTGCCGCCGGCGAGTTCGACAAGCTGCGCGGTGCGGTCACCACGGTGGCCTTTATCCAGGTCTGCATGGCGCTGCTGGTGGCCACTGCCGTCATCGGGCTCTACTTCCTGCTACCAACCCAGTTCGCCGACAAGCTGGCCGGCCACACCGAGGAGGCACAGTGGGTGGTGCTGTTTCTCGGCCTCGGCTTCAGCTTCGAGCTGGCGCTGCAAACCTCGCGCGGGGTGATCACCGGCTACCACAAGTGGGGGCTGCAGAACGGCATCGCCTCGGGTTTCTACACCCTCAACGTAATCTGCATGATCATCGCACTGAAGCTGGGTGGCGGCCTGAAGGAGATCGCGATGGTCTACTTCATCGTCACCCTGATGGCGGAGCTGACCCGGGTGACGGTGGTCTTCAAAGTCTGCCCGGAGATGCGCATCGCACCCAAGCTGGCATCGATGGCACACGCCAGGACCATGTTCAACTTTGGCGGCAAGACCCTGATCACCGATCTGGTGCCGATCCTCTCGATCCAGACCGTCTACATCTTCCTGTTGAGCAATCTGGGACCGGCTTCGCTGGCGGTGTTCGCCCGCCCCTTCTCGCTGATCCGCCACGTTGAGACCTTTATGAAAAAGTTCGCCCATGTGCTGGTGCCCACGGTGGGTGCGGTGCAGCAGTCGGGCAAGCTCAAGGAGCTGCAGGATCTGCTGTTCTCCGCGGCGAAGTATGCCGCCGCTCTGGCGCTGACCATGATGATCCCGTTTGTGGTGTTCGGCGATGTGCTGATGCAGGTCTGGATGGGCAGTGACTATGTCAATATCCCGTTGATAGTGCTGCTCGGCTGCGGCTTCTTCCTCCCCATCTCACAGCAACCCAGCTTCCGCTTCCTGATGGGAATGAACGAGCACGGCTATATCGCAATGCGCGCTGCACTGGCGTTTGTCGCCTCCCTGTCGATCGGCATTCCGATACTGAATTCGATCGGCTGGAGCCTTGACCGGGCCGCCTGGATAGTGTTGGTCCCTGAGCTGCTGGCCTATGGTATCCTGGTGCCGATCCATGCCAGCCGGGTGTTGCAGATCCCGCTCTGGCGCTATCTGCACCGCGCCTTTGGGGTGCCACTACTGTGCGCTCTGCCCTACTTGCTGACCCTGCTGGGGATCAAAATGGCGATGCCGGAATCGCCGGTCAGTGCCATGGGCTATGGCGCCTTGGCCGGCGGCCTAGTGCTGTTTGTGATGTTCTGGTTGCTGCTCTTCCCGGAGAAGGTGAAACGCAAGTTTCAGAAGCTGATCCCGACGGCGGCTCGCTGAGATTGATGCCGATTTGACCCAGGTGACCGCGATGCAGCCTGCCCCGATCGAAACCCTGCCTGGCGGGATCGTCCGGATCGACACCGAGTATCAGCGTCCCGGTCTGGCTGCCTGTTATCTGTTGGAATCCCAAGGTGAGGCGGCCTTTGTCGACACCGGGACCAGCCACTCCCTGCCGCTGCTGCTGCAGGCGCTGGAGCAGCGCGGGCTGGTGCGGGAGGCGGTGAAGTATGTTATTCCCACCCATGTGCATCTTGACCATGCGGGGGGCGCTGGGGCGCTGATGCGGGCGCTGCCAAATGCGCAGTTGGTGGTGCATCCGTTCGGCGCACGCCACCTGATCGATCCGGCCAAGCTGATCGCCGGCACCATCGCGGTCTACGGCAAGGCGGAATTTGAGCGTCTCTATGGCGAAATCATCCCGGTGGCGGCGGAACGGGTGATCGAGGCTGAAGATGGACTTACCCTGGAGCTGGGCAGACGCCGCCTGGAGTGTCTCGACACCCCTGGCCACGCCCGTCACCATATCTGCATCCACGACTCCCAGACCAATGGCTTCTTCAGCGGCGACACCTTCGGTCTCTCCTACCGGGAGTTCGATACAGACAGCGGCGCCTTTCTGCTTCCCACCACCACCCCGGTGCAGTTCGACCCGGATGCCTGGAACGCCACCCTCGATCGGCTGCTGAGCTACAGGCCCAAGGTGATCTACCTGACTCACTTCGGAGCGGTCACCGGGGTGGAGCAGCTGGCGACGCAGCTGCGGGAGGGTCTGGAGACATTTGTTGAGATCGCGCTGCAAGCCAACGAGGAGGATCGCCAGGCGCAGATCCGCACTGGCTTGGAAAGCTGGGCGCTGGAAGCACTACAGCGGCGTGGCTGCCAACTGCCGCAGGAGCAGTGCCTGGCGCTGCTGGCTCTCGATCTCGAGCTCAACAGTCAGGGGCTGGAGGTCTGGCTGCGGCGGCGTGAGGCTCACGCCTAACACCGTCCAGCCAAGTACGTCAGAGAGTCCGACAGGAGGTGTTGCGGGATCCACTCATATCCCAGGCAAAGGTGCAGTCGAGGTGACAGAGCACGCTGACCATCCCCTTCTCGCCATCCAGCATCACTGACAGGGGGGTACGGCGACTTAGCTTGTGATTGGCCTGACGGAACCAGCGCCGCCCTATCTGCGGGTTGCCCGGATAGGTGGTGCGCAGGGCGTCATCGATACGCACCAAGTACTCGATCCGCGTCATCAGCTCCGGAGTATGAGGAAAGGGGGTATCCTGTCGATAGCGCATGAAGTGGCGGGGTTTACCTTCGACACTGAGCAGCGCCATCATCTCTTCCGCCCGCAGGCCCCAGCTCTCGAGCATATTCAACACACTCTGGGTCATATCGAGCCGGTCATTCAACGACATCTCGAACTCTGCTGTCTTATTCTCTGTCATAGTTCACCCGGGAGCCCCAAATACGTAGTCGTGATCATGGTTATTGGAGGGGCAGTCTAACATGCCGTTGCCGGACTATTTCCGGCTCCTGATCATGGATTTATTAGCTGCTGAACAGACGCCTCCACCAGCGTTTGCGATTATTCGGCAGCTGCTGGGTTGCCGGTAGATCCACCGGCGGAATTTTGCTCAGCACCCAACCCGGTAGAGGAGGGTTGTCACTGTAACCGCAGGAGACTCCCAGGTTGTTCGGGTCGTAGATCTTGACGAAGCTGGGCTGCCTGAGATCATCCGCATAGACGATGCCACAGTAGTTCTCCTTATGCTCTTCCCGCAGCAGGGTGTCGATCTCGCTGATGAAGCGGTTGAATGCAGCACTGTCCAGCACCGTACTGGGCGGCGTCTCGCCGACTGCATAGACATACCAGCCGCCTTCGGCATCTTCCCTCAACACACCCCACAGGTCATCCAGATGGTGCCAACGAAGTGCCGAGGTAAAGCTGCCACGAAATGCCACCAGATAGTGCTGTTGTTCTGTCATGTGAGCGATCCTCTCAAGTTCTCTCTCCTCCCAGCTATACGCTGCGCGGTGCGATCTGGATGCGGCCCTATCAGGCCGTCAGTCAAGAGTTGCGTTTATACAGCCGCTTATCAGCCAAGCAATTGTTTTTTTTGCAGGCTGCCCGGCGAAAAATCCGGTTATAATGCCGATTTGTATCCACGGCAACCGCTATGATCGAAACTGCTAACACCCTCTTCCAATCCGAACTCCCCGATTTGCATCTGCTCAATCGCGGCAAAGTCAGGGACATCTACGAAGTCGACAGCCATCATCTGCTGATCGTCACCACCGATCGTCTCTCGGCATTCGATGTGGTCCTGCCGCAGCCGATCCCCGGCAAGGGCGAGGTACTGACCCGGGTCTCCAACTTCTGGTTCAAGCGCACCGAAGCGCTGGTACCAAACCACCTCTCCGACCTGCCGCTCAGCAGCATCATCACCGATGCCGACCAGCGAGCCGCACTGGGTGACCGGGCGCTACTGGTACGCCGCCTCAAACCACTGCCGGTGGAGGCCATAGTGCGCGGCTATCTGATCGGCTCCGGCTGGAAGGATTACCAGCGCAGCGGCGCTGTCTGTGGCATCCAGCTACCGCAGGGGCTACAGCAGGCCGACAAGCTGCCAGAGGCGATCTACACCCCCTCCACCAAAGCCGCAGTTGGCGAACACGACGAGAACATCAGCTTCGACAAGACCGTCGAACTGCTCGGCGGTGAACTCGCAGAGCAGGTGCGCGATCTCAGTCTGCACATCTACACCGAGGCGGCGGAGTATGCGCGGAGCAAAGGCATCATCATTGCCGACACCAAGTTCGAGTTCGGGCTGGACGATAACGGTGTGGTGCACCTGATCGATGAGGCGCTCACCCCTGACTCATCCCGTTTCTGGCCGGCTGATCAATACCGACCGGGAATCAGCCCACCGAGCTTCGACAAACAGTTTGTGCGGGACTATCTGGAAACCCTGGATTGGGACAAGACCCCGCCCGCCCCGGAACTGCCCGCCGAAATCATCAACAAAACGGCCGAAAAATACCGCGAGGCGGAACGACAGTTGACAGGAAACTAAGTCGTCAGCTAGCGTGGGACGTAACAAATGTTACGCCCACTTACCACAGGACAGAGAACATACGGTAACTGCCTTGCACATGAATGGCCAAGAAGAAAAAACAGCAAAGGTCGTGATCTACACTACCCAGCAGTGCAAGCACTGCAGACAGGCCAAAGCCTGGTTGAAGCAGCACGGCGTCCCCTTTCTCGACTTTGATGTCGGGAAACCAAACAAGATCCAGAAGAAATTCTTCAGTATTGGCGGACGTAGCGTCCCCATGTTTGTGGTGGGAGAGCAGCAGCTTACCGGGTTCAACCCCAACAAACTGAAAGATTTTCTCTCGCGCTCCGGACTGATCCCCTCCCCCCGCTGAATCCCACCAATAGGGCTGCCTGAAGCAAAATCAGATGATAAAAAAAGGGGCCCTAAGGCCCCTTTTTTAGTATGCTGCGGCCAATCAGCTGACCTTGGGATCAAGCTCGCCTGTTGCATACCTTTCGAACATTTTCTCCAGGGAGATCGGGGTGATCTTGGAGGCCATGCCGGCAGAACCAAATGCTTCGTAGCGGCTCTTGCAGATATCGGACATCGCCTTGGTCGCCTCTTTGAGGAACTTACGCGGATCGAAGTTGCTCTTGTTCTCTTCCAGGTGACGGCGAACGGAGCCAGTGGAGGCCATGCGCAGATCGGTGTCGATGTTGACCTTACGCACGCCGGACTTGATACCTTCGACGATCTCTCCAACCGGTACGCCATAGGTCTGGCCCATGTCACCGCCGTAGTCGTTGATGATCTTCAGCCACTCCTGTGGCACCGAGGAAGAACCGTGCATCACCAGGTGGGTGTTGGGGATGCGCGCGTGGATCTCTTTGATGCGATCGATACGCAGGATCTCACCGGTGGGCTCCTGGGTGAACTTGTAGGCGCCGTGGGAGGTGCCGATGGCGATGGCCAGAGCATCCACGCCGGTCTGCTTGACAAAGTCCGCAGCCTCTTCAACACCGGTCAGCAGCTGATCCATGTCCAGCTTGCCCTCGGCTCCGTGGCCATCTTCCTCACCCATCTCACCGGTCTCCAGAGAGCCCAGGCAGCCCAGCTCACCCTCGACGGAAACACCGCCGGCGTGCGCCATCTGCACGACCTGTTTGGTGACATTCACGTTGTACTCAAAGGAGGAAGGGGTCTTGCCGTCGGACATCAACGAGCCGTCCATCATCACCGAGCTGAAACCGGACTGGATGGAACGCAGGCAGATGTCTGGGGAAGCACCGTGATCCTGGTGCATGCAGACCGGGATGTGCGGATACATCTCGATCGCCGCCTCGATCAAGTGGCGCAGGAAGGGCTCACCTGCGTAGGAGCGGGCACCAGCAGAGCCCTGCAGGATAACAGGGCTGTCAACCGCATCAGCGGCCTGCATGATAGCGTGTACCTGTTCCATGTTGTTGACGTTAAACGCCGGAAGTCCGTAGCCGTTCTCGGCAGCGTGGTCGAGAAGCTGGCGCAGGGAAATCAGGGCCATGATTGCCTCCTAATCTGTAGTGTCAAAACCAAAAAAACCGTCCATTGGATCGCCGGAACAGAAGCTAGCAACAGCCTGTCGTTCCGAGCTTTAAATTCTTTCTTGGAGTTCGTGCTCTGCTCAATCACCCCGATAGCGCATGTGTTCGCCGACCCGCATGATCTTCATGATGTTGGTCTGCCCCTCCACACCGGAGCGATCGCCCTTGGTGATCAGCACCAAGTCATTATCACGTACCTCGCCGCGACGCAGTAGTTCGTCGATCACCTCTTCATTGACCTGGTTGTAGTCGGTGCTGGCGACGTCGAAGCTAACCGGATAGACACCGCGGAATAGGGTCACTTTTCGACGAGTCTTCACATTGCGGGTCAACGCGTAGATCGGGATACCAGAGCTGATGCGCGACATCCATTGCGGGGTGGAACCAGACTCGGTAAGCGCTGCAATCGCCTTCACCCCAAGATGGTTGGCGGTGTACATGCTGGCCATGGCTATCGCCTCATCGACCCGACCAAACACCGAATCGATGCGGTGTTTCGAGCGCTTCACGGAGGCCTGTTTTTCCGCCTCGATGCAGACTCGATCCATGGCCTCGACCACTTTATGGGGATATTTGCCCACCGATGTCTCGGCTGAGAGCATCACTGCATCGGTGCCATCAAGCACCGCATTGGCCACGTCGAACACCTCGGCGCGGGTCGGGATCGGACTTTCGATCATCGACTGCATCATCTGGGTGGCGGTGATCACCACGCTGTTCATGCGTCGTGCCGTCCTGATCAGCTCTTTCTGAACCGCTGGAAGCTCGGCATCACCGATCTCCACACCCAGGTCGCCGCGCGCCACCATGATCGCATCCGAGGCCTCGATGATCTCTTCTATGACATCCAGCGCTTCGGCCCGCTCGATCTTGGCGACAATACCCCCGTCACCACCGGCCTCCTCCAGCAGGCGACGTGCCTCGCGCACGTCATCCGCGCAGCGCACGAAAGAGACGGCTAGATAATCCGCATCGATCTCGGCAGCGAACTTGATGTCTTGCTTGTCTTTCTCGGTGAGGGCCGGTGCAGAGAGACCGCCACCCTGCTTGTTGATGCCCTTATTGTTGGAGAGCTTACCACCGACCACCACCTTACAGTGGACCTGCTTGCCCTCCACTTCGGCGATCCAGAGCACAATGGCCCCATCATCCAGCAGCAGGGTATCGCCGCGAGCGACGTCGTTGATCAGATCCGGATAGGTCAGACCAACACGCTCATCATCGCCATCGGTGAGTGGGCATTCGGCATCGAGGATGAACGCGCCATCCTCTTCCAGCATCACGAAGTCGGATTTGAAGCGCCCGATACGTATTTTCGGTCCCTGCAGGTCGCACAGCACACCGACCTGACGGCCACTGGCGCGGGAACGATCACGGATGCGCTCAGCACGCTCACGCTGCTGATCATGAGGATCATGGGAGAGGTTGAGGCGAACCACATCCACCCCGGCATGGATTAGTTTGTCCATTACCTTGGGGTCGTCTGTGGCCGGGCCCAGGGTTGCAACGATCTTTGTACGTCTTGGCATATTTAACTCAGTTGTAGGAGCGTCGCCCCTTGGCGCGAAGAAGTAGTATAAATCGCGGCGCAAGGCGCCGCTCCTACCAGAGATCAGCCCTTGGCACACTCTTCAAGCATCGCCACAGCAGGCAGGGTCTTGCCTTCAAGATACTCGAGGAAGGCGCCGCCGGCGGTAGAGATATAGGTGACTTTATCGTAGATGTCATATTTCTGGATAGCGGCAATCGTGTCGCCGCCACCAGCCAAACTGAAGCAGTCGGAATCGGCAATGGCCATGGCGACAGTCTTGGTACCCTCACCAAACTGATCGAACTCAAACACACCCACGGGGCCATTCCACACCACGGTGCCTGCCTTGGCGATGATGTCGGCCAGCTCCTTGGCGGAGTCGGGGCCAATATCGAAGATCATGTCGTCGTCTTCCACATCCCCTGCTGCTTTCAACACAGCCGGCTCGGCTTCCGCAAAATTCTTACCGCAGACCACATCGGTGGCGATCGGGATATTGGCACCACGGGCCGTCATCTTCTCCACCAGGGCCTTGGCGGTATCAACCAGGTCGTCTTCACAAAGAGACTTACCGACATTGTTGCCCATCGCCTTGAGGAAGGTGTTGGCGATACCACCACCGACCACTAGCTGATCAACCTTCTCAGAGAGGGCCTCCAGCACCGTCAACTTGGTGGAGACTTTGGAGCCACCAACAATGGCGACCATCGGGCGGGCCGGATTGGCCAGCGCATTAGCCAGGTTATCCAATTCGCTGGCCAGCAGCAGGCCGGCGCAAGCGGTGGGGGCGAATTTGCCGACACCGTGGGTAGAGGCCTGGGCGCGGTGGGCGGTACCGAAGGCATCCATCACGAAGACGTCGCACAGAGCTGCGTACTTCTTAGCCAGCTCTTCGTTGTCCTTCTTCTCACCGGCGTTGAAACGCACGTTCTCAAACAGCACGACTTCGCCGTCCGCCACTTCAGGGGTGTTCTCCAGATAATCCTTCACCAGGCGCACGCTTGTGCCCAGCTTAGCAGACATGTCTTCAGCGATCGGCTGCATGGAGTTTTCATCGTCGGCCTTGCCCTCTTCCGGACGCCCACGGTGCGACATAACCTGCACCTTAGCGCCAGCCTTGACACAGTGTTCGATAGTCGGCATAGAGGCAGTGATGCGGGCGTCGGAGGTGACCTTGCCGTCTTTGACAGGAACGTTCAGGTCAGCACGGATAAGAACGCGCTTGCCGGCAAGATCGAGATCGGTGAGCTTGATGAAAGCCATGATCAACTCCTTCATAAGTGTTCTAAAAGATATGACTGTTTGGTAAACCACCTCTCAGCCGAGAAGTCGCTTAACGAACAGCCAGCGTAGGCTGGGTCGAGTGAACGAAATCCCGCAACAACAATCTGTTGGGGTTCGCCATGCTCAACCCAACCTACCGGCTAGCAGCAAATTGTGTACCCACTGCTAGCCGAAGGCTGGACAAGGCTATCAGTTACGCCGATACGTGCTTCACAAAGCGCAGCATGTTGCAGGTGTAGCCGTACTCGTTGTCATACCAGGAAACCACCTTGATGAAGGTGCCATCCAGTGCGATGCCAGCACCTGCATCGAAGATGGACGAGTTACCGCATCCGCGGAAGTCGGTGGAAACAACCTTCTCGTCGGTGTAACCCAGAGTCTCGCTCATCGGACCGGATTCGGAGGCTTCCTTCATGGCCGCACAGATGTCGTCGTAAGACGCATCTTTTTCCAGCTCAACAGTCAGGTCGACTACAGAAACATCAGAGGTCGGTACGCGGAAGGCCATACCGGTCAGTTTGCCGTTCAGCTCAGGCAGTACAACACCCACAGCTTTGGCAGCACCAGTGGAAGACGGGATGATGTTTTCCAGGATACCACGGCCACCACGCCAATCTTTCATGGAAGGACCGTCAACGGTCTTCTGGGTAGCGGTTGCAGCGTGAACGGTGGTCATCAGGCCACGCTTGATGCCCCACTTGTCGTTCAGGACCTTGGCGACAGGTGCCAGGCAGTTGGTGGTGCAGGAAGCCGCGGAAACGATGGCCTGGCCTTCGTAGGTCTCGTGGTTAACACCGTGTACAAACATGGGGGTGCCGTCTTTGGAAGGCGCAGACATGACAACCTTCTTGGCGCCTGCGTCGATGTGCTTCTGGCAGGTCTCTTCGGTCAGGAAGAAGCCAGTGCACTCGATAACCAGATCGGCGCCGATGTCGCCCCAGGCCAAGTTGGCCGGATCACGCTCAGCGGTCAAACGGATGTTCTTACCGTTAACAACCAGGTTGCTGCCGTCTACAGCGATGTCGCCATCGAAGTTACCATGTACGGAGTCGTACTTCAGCATGTATGCGAGGTAGTCAGCGTCCAGCAGGTCGTTGATACCAACGACTTCGATGTCACCAGCGAAATCCTTAGCGATTGCGCGGAAAGCCATGCGGCCGATACGACCGAAACCATTAATACCTACTTTGATAGTCATGTTTGATTCTCCGTTAAAACGTAATATTTTGTCGTTAATTGATCTGCTTAACGGACGCCTCGCGGCGTCCGTTGCAATGCCTTAGGCGGAAACTTCGTTGATCGCTGCGACAACGTTTTCCACGGTGAAGCCGAACTCTTTGAAGAGCTGACCCGCCGGTGCGGACTCACCGAAGCGATCAACACCGATCACCTTGCCGTTCAAACCGACATATTTGTACCAGCTATCAGTGACCGCGGCCTCGACTGCCACGCGGGCGGTGCAGGCAGCCGGCAGCACGGACTCTTTATAATCCGCGTCCTGGGCATCGAAGACGTTGGTGCAGGGCATGGAGACCACACGCACCTTCTTGTCGGACTCGGCCGCAGCCTTGACTGCCAGATCGACTTCAGAACCAGTGGCGATGACGATCACATCTGGAGTACCGTCGCAGTCGACCAGCACGTAGCCGCCCTTGGCGATGTCGGCGATCTGCGCGTCGTTACGTTTCTGGTGCTGCAGGTTCTGACGGGAGAAGATCAGGGTGGAGGGGCCGTCCTTCTTCTCTACCGCGCACTTCCAGGCCACTGCGGTCTCGACCGCATCGGCAGGACGCCAGGTATTCATATTGGGGATCATACGCAGGGTCGGAATCTGCTCGACTGGCTGATGGGTCGGGCCGTCCTCACCCAGTCCGATGGAGTCGTGAGTGTAGACGAAGATCGACTGAATCTTCATCAGCGCCGCCATGCGCAGGGCATTGCGAGCGTACTCGGAGAACATCAGGAAGGTGGCGCCATAGGGGATAAAACCGCCGTGCAAAGTGGCACCGTTCATGATGGCGGACATACCGAATTCGCGCACACCGTAGGAGATGTAGTTGCCGTCGGCGTGACCCTCAGTGATTGCCTTGCAACCGGACCAGGAGGTCAGGTTGGAGGGGGTCAGGTCGGCAGAGCCGCCCAGAAACTCAGGCAGTAGCGGACCGTAACCGTTGAGGGTGTTCTGGGAGGCCTTGCGGGTCGCAGGGGACTCAGCCGCTGCATTGACGGAAGCGATGAACTTGTTGGATTCCTCTTCCCAGTTGGCAGGCAGTTCGCCGGCCATGCGGCGTTTGAACTCGGCGGCCAGCTCGGGATGTGCGGCCTCGTAAGCGGCGAACTTCTCATTCCAGGCAGACTCGGCGGCTGCACCAGCATCCTTCGCGTCCCAACCGGCATAGATATCTTCCGGGATCTCGAATGGACCGTAATTCCAGTCCAGCTGCTCGCGGGTCAGCTTGATCTCATCATCACCCAGCGGCGCACCGTGGCAGTCGTGGGTACCGGCCAGGTTCGGAGAGCCGAAACCGATGGTGGTCTTGCAGCAGATCAGGGTCGGCTTATCGGTAACCGCCTTGGCCGCTTCGATCGCCGCGTTCAGGGCGTCTGCATCGTGACCATCGACACCAGGGATGACGTGCCAGCCGTAAGCCTCGAAACGCTTGGGGGTATCGTCAGTGAACCAGCCCTCGACGTGACCGTCGATGGTGATGCCGTTGTCGTCCCAAAAGGCGATCAGCTTGCCCAGACCCAGAGTACCGGCCAGGGAGCAGGCTTCGTGAGAGATACCTTCCATCATGCAGCCGTCGCCCATGAAGACGTAGGTGTGATGATCGACGATCTCGTGGCCGCGACGATTGAACTGGGCCGCCAGGGTCTTCTCGGCCAGCGCCATGCCCACACCGTTGGTAATGCCCTGACCCAAGGGGCCGGTGGTAGTCTCAACGCCGGGAGCGTAACCGTACTCGGGATGCCCCGGAGTTTTGGCGTGCAACTGACGGAAGTTCTTTAGGTCATCCATACTGAGGTCGTAGCCGGTCAGATGCAGCAGGGAGTAGATCAGCATCGAGCCGTGACCGTTGGAAAGGATGAAACGGTCGCGGTCGGCCCAGTCCGGGTTGGCCGGATTGTGCTTCATGTGGCCGTTCCATAGGACTTCGGCGATGTCCGCCATACCCATGGGCGCACCGGGATGGCCGGAGTTGGCTTTCTGCACGGCATCCATGCTCAAAGCGCGGATGGCATTGGCGAGTTCTCTGCGTGAGGACATTGATCACTCCTGATTTAGATGTACAAATCTTATCTATCGGTTTGCTCGGGACTCTGCCAGAGGGTAATGCCCCGGCCTGCAGCCCGAAAACGGCGGCATCTCCGCCATCCTGAAACGGGGGTATCCATCTCGCCGCTGTCTGGCTCTCAAAATCGAGCCTGCAGATGCCAGCCGCGGACAAAAGGTGAGCTATTCTGCCCCAACAAAAATGTCTGGGCAAAGAAGAAGCCCTTATAGGTGCGATAAAGAATGCTGATGAAAACTCCAATACTCATTATTGGTTTTTTATTTCGACCTCCAGTCAACAAACCGCCCTGTCCCGGAAATCACTCGTCAAGCCACTTGATCGAGCACCCCATGCTCGGAATCTGCTGCTGTGGGCCCTGGGCAGTCTCCGCCACCTGCTTCATCGCCTCAAACAAGTCGCGCCGCACATCGGCTGCCGCCGCCTGCTTGCGGCTTTCATCAAGACGCCCACGATACTGCAACTCAAGGCTGGCGTTGTAGCCAAAGAAATCCGGGGTGCAGACCGCACCATAGGCCTTGGCCACCGCCTGAGTCTGGTCTAGCAGATAGGGGAAAGGGAAGTCGAACTCCTCCGCGACACGCTGCATATTCTCAAAAGAGTCCTCCGGATATTCGCTGGGATCGTTCGACATAATCGCCACCGAATTCACGCCCAGACTCTTCAGCTCCCTGGCGTCGCGCACGATGCGGTCGCGGATCGCCTTCACATAGGGGCAGTGATTGCAGATGAACATGACCAGAAGGCCCTTCTCACCCCGGCATTCGCCGAGCGACCATACTCTGCCATCGACACCAGGCAAACTGAATTCGGGCGCCCCGTGACCAAAATCACATACCGGCGTTTGCAGTGATACCATGCTCTTGCAACCCTGTGAGTAGTTGATTGAAATTCCGGCCGGCATTATGCAAAAAGCAAAACCAGGTGTAAAATCGCCGCCTTTGACCAGGGATAGCCACACTACCTAGGCGCGGGTCCAGCATTTCTTTCACCTTCCCCCGAAGGACCAAGCACGGAAATAAATACCATGGCCAGTGAATATATCTTCACCTCCGAATCTGTCTCAGAGGGGCACCCCGACAAAATGTCCGATCAGGTATCGGATGCCATCCTCGACGCCATCCTGGCAGAAGACCCCCACGCCCGAGTCGCCTGTGAGACCCTGTTCAAGACCGGCATGGTGATGATCGCTGGCGAGATCACCACTACCGCCAAGCCCGATTACGAAGCGATCATGCGCCAGACTATCAAGGAGATCGGCTACAATAGCTCCGAGATGGGGTTCGACTGGGAGACCTGCGCAGTGATGACCGCCATCGGCGTACAGTCCCCCGACATCAACCAGGGTGTCGACCGCTCCCGCCCCGAGGACCAGGGCGCCGGCGACCAGGGCATCATGTTCGGCTATGCCACCAACGAGACCGACGTGCTGATGCCGGCCCCGATCCAGTACGCCCACCGCCTGGTGGAGCGCCAATCTGAGGTGCGCAAGAGCGGCGAGCTCGACTGGCTGCGCCCCGATGCCAAAAGCCAGGTCAGCTTCCACTACAAGGATGGCAAGCCAGTCAGCATCGACGCGGTGGTGCTCTCCACCCAGCATGCCGATGTGCTAAGCGAAGCGGCCCTTCGCGACGCGGTGCTGGACGTCATCGTCAAGCCGGTACTGGAACCCACCGGCCTGCTGACCAGCGACACCAACATCCACATCAACCCCACCGGCAAGTTCGTGATCGGCGGCCCGATGGGTGACGCCGGCCTCACTGGCCGCAAGATCATCGTCGACACCTACGGCGGCGCGGCGCGGCACGGCGGCGGCGCCTTCTCCGGCAAGGACCCCTCCAAGGTCGACCGCTCCGCCGCCTATGCCGGCCGCTATGTCGCCAAGAACATCGTCGCCGCCGGCCTCGCCGAGCGCTGTGAAATCCAGGTCTCCTACGCCATCGGCGTGGCCAAGCCAACCTCGATCATGCTCGACACCTTCGGCACCGGCAAGATTGCCGACGAGAAGATCATCGAACTGGTACACAAACACTTCGACCTGCGACCCTACGGCATTCTAAAGATGCTCGACCTACTCAACGCAGCGCAGATCAAGTACCGCAAGACCGCCGCCTACGGCCACTTCGGCCGCGAGAACGAGGGCTTCACCTGGGAGAATACCGACAAGGCGGTGGTACTGAAAAACGACGCGGGGCTTTAAGGCCCAGTCAAGATAAGGGGGTCGGAGTCGATACGAGATAATACCATACGATTAACCTAGTTACTCGCCGGATCGACTCCGACCCCGGCCAGAAAAATTCAAAATCACACATCCTCTCCTCCGAGGAGCGCTGCAACGGGCAACAACGCCCGCCAGGCTCGGAGCGAAGGAAAAAATCGTAAAAAACCGCGCTCACTCACGATATTCAGGAGTTGATTACCATGAGTGAGTTTACTGACTACAAAGTCGCTGACATGTCCCTGGCCGATTGGGGCCGCAAAGAGATGCGCATCGCCGAGACCGAGATGCCAGGTCTGATGGCACTGCGTGAGAAGTACGGCGAATCCAAGCCACTGACCGGTGCCCGCATCACCGGCTCCCTACACATGACCATCCAGACCGCAGTACTGATCGAGACCCTGGTGGAGCTCGGTGCCCAAGTGCGCTGGTGTTCCTGCAACATCTTCTCCACCCAGGACCACGCCGCCGCCGCCATCGCCGCCGCTGGCATCCCGGTCTACGCCTGGAAGGGCGAGACCCTGGAAGAGTACTGGTGGTGCACCGAGCAGGTCATCAACTGGCCTGGCGACCAGGAACCCAACATGATCCTGGACGATGGTGGCGACGCCACCCTGCTGGTACACAATGGCGTGAAATTCGCTGCCGAAGGCGTCCCAGAGCCCAAGGATGACGACGCGGACGAGTGGAAGGTCATCCTGAGCGTACTAAAGCGCTCACTGGCAGAAGACCCGACCCGCTACAATCGCATGGCCGAATCGATCCGCGGCGTCACCGAAGAGACCACCACCGGCGTGCATCGTCTCTACCAGATGGTCGAAGCAGGCGAACTGCTGTTCCCCGGTATGAACGTCAACGACTCAGTCACCAAGTCCAAGTTCGACAACCTCTACGGCTGCCGCGAGTCACTGGTGGACGGCATCAAGCGCGCCACCGACGTGATGATCGCCGGCAAGGTCGCCGTGGTCTGCGGCTACGGCGACGTGGGCAAGGGCTCGGCCCAGTCCCTGCGCGGTCTCGGCGCCAACGTATGGATCACCGAGATCGATCCGATCTGCGCCCTGCAGGCGGCGATGGAAGGCTACCGGGTGGTCACCATAGAAGATGCGCTGCCGGTGGCCGACATCTACGTCACCACCACCGGCAACAAGGACATCATCACCCACGACCATATGGCCGCCATGAAAGATCAGGCCATCGTCTGCAACATCGGCCACTTCGACAATGAGATCGACATCGCCGGCGTACAGAAGTATGAGTGGGAGAACATTAAGCCGCAGGTCGACCACATCATCTTCCCTGACGGTAAACGCATTATCATGCTGGCCGAGGGCCGTCTGGTGAACCTGGGCTGCGCCACCGGCCACCCCAGCTTTGTCATGTCCAACTCCTTCACCAACCAAGTGCTGGCGCAGATCGAGCTGTTCACCAAGCCCGAAGAGTACCCGATCGGCGTCTACATCCTGCCGAAGAAGCTGGACGAAGAGGTGGCCCGTCTGCATCTGGATAAGATCGGCGCCAAGCTGACCGTGCTGACCCAGGAGCAGGCCGACTACATCGGCGTTCCCGTGGAAGGTCCCTACAAGGCCGATCACTACCGCTACTGATCCTTCAATCCGATAGGCGACGGCCCGGACCACCTCACCCCGTTTTACAGCGGTGGGAGCAGGCCGGGACGTCGCCGTTTGGCAGGAGTCATCGATGACATCCCAGACAAAAACAGCGCCATCGATTAGCTTCGAACTCTTCCCGCCCAAGACGGGGCAGGGTTTCGAAAACCTCAAGCGCACTATCAGCCAGCTCAACCAGGCCAAACCTGAGTACTTCTCGGTCACCTACGGGGCCGGCGGTTCCACCCAGGAGCGTACCTTTGCCAGCGTCGACTGGCTGCGCGAACAGGGCATAGAGACCGCCCCCCACCTCTCCTGCATCGGCGCCAGCGTCGAGGAGACGGTGGCGATCCTGCAGCACTACCGGGATCAGGGGGTAAACCGCATCGTCGCGCTACGCGGCGACCTACCCTCCGGCGCCGGTCTTGGCGCCTTGGGGGAGCTCAACTACGCCAACGAACTGGTCAGCCTGATCCGCGAGCGTTTCAGCGATCAATTCCGCATCGAGGTGGCGGCCTACCCCGAGTTTCATCCTCAGGCACCCAACCCGGAGACCGATCTGGCCAACTTTAAACGCAAGGTGGATGCCGGCGCCGATAGCGCCATCACCCAGTATTTCTACAACCCGGACGCCTACTTCCGCTTCGTGGACGAGTGCAGCCGACTAGGTGTTGAGATCCCGATCATCCCCGGCATCATGCCGATCACCAACTACAGCAGTCTGGTGCGTTTCTCCGATGCCTGCGGCACCGAGATCCCGCGCTGGATTCGCAAACGGCTAGAGGGTTTTAGCGATGACCTGGAGAGCATCCGCGCCTTCGGTCTCGAGGTGGTCACGGAACTCTGCCGCCGTCTGCTGGAGGGCGGCGCACCAGGGCTCCACTTCTATACTATGAACCAGTCGGAACCGACCCTGAGGCTCTGCGACAGGCTCGGACTCTAAGAAGCCGTTAAATGAATCTGGGCCTAGGAGCCTCAGCGGCGCATTGATTTGCGCCCCTGGGCGGCGCTGAGGATGCCACGCAGAATATTGATCTCATCCCGGTCAGGGCGGGCGCGATGGAACAACGCGCGCAGGCGGCGCAGCAGTTTGTCGGACTGGCGCGGGTCAGCGAAGCCGATATCCTCCAATGCCTGGGCGAGATGGGTGTAAAAGCCCTCCAGCATCTCGGCGCTGGCCACCTCTCTGGGGGCACGCAGCGGCTTATCCGCCTCCTCCAGCGAGGCGAGATAGACCTCATAGGCGAGCAGCTGTACCGCGGCGCCCAGGTTGAGGGAGCTGTAGTCGCTATTGGTTGGGATATGCACCAACAGATTGCAGCGATCCAGCTCCTCATTGCTCAGGCCGGAGTTCTCGCGACCAAACACCAGCGCCACCTCACCCACCGCCGCCTCTTCGATCACCTGGCCACCGCACTCGCGGGGGTTCAACACCGCCCAGGCGACTGAGCGTTCCCGGGCGCTGGTGCCGATCACCAGCCGACAACCCTGCAGAGCCGAATCCAGGTCATCGAAGATCTCCGCCGCATCGAGCAGATCCTGAGCGCCAGAGGCACGCGCCACCGCCTCTTCGCTCGGATAACGTTTTGGCGCCACCAGGCAGAGGCGGCTCAGGCACATATTTTTCATTGCCCTGGCCACCGCACCGATATTGCCCGGATGGCTGGTCTCGACCAGCACAATGCGAATATTTTTCAACATGGCACGGCAGCCTACCAAAGCCGGCTATCGCCGCCAACTTGAAGGCACTCGCTCTTTATCCTCCAGCACGCTTGCTGTATCCTCGCCGCCCATGAATCCGATGGTAACCATAGCTGTACGCGCCGCCCGTGAGGCATCCAAGGTCCTGCTCCGCTACTACGAGCGGGCCGATGTCCTGAACATCTCCGAGAAAGGGCGCAACGAGTTTGTCTCCGAGGTCGACCGCAACGCGGAACAGGTGATCATCGAGGTGCTGCGGGAAAAATATCCCAACCACGCGATCCTCGCCGAGGAGAGCGGCACGCACGCCGGCGATGACTACCAGTGGGTGATCGACCCGCTGGATGGCACCACAAACTATCTCCACGGCTTCCCCCAGTTCGCCATCTCCATCGCGATGAAGCACAAGGGGCGGCTGGAACTGGGCGTGGTCTACGACCCACTCCGCGACGAGATGTTCACCACTAGTCGCGGTTCCGGCGCACTGCTCAATGATCGCAAGCTGCGGGTCAGCAACCGCAAAGGACTGAAGGGCGCACTACTCGGCACCGGCCTGCCCTATCGGGACTTCCGCTTCCGCGATCAGTACATGGGGATGCTCAATGAGCTGATCGAAGAGACCGCCGGCGTGCGCCGCCCCGGCTCAGCCGCGCTCGATTTTGCCTATGTGGCGGCAGGCCGGCTCGACGGCTTCTGGGAGCTGGGGCTCTCCGAATGGGATTTTGCCGCCGGCGCCCTGCTGGTGCGCGAGGCCGGCGGCATGGTCACCGACATCGGCGGCGGTGAGCGCTACCTCGAAACCGGCAACGTGATCGCCGGCGGCATCAAGGTGCATAACGCTATGCTGCGCAAGATCCGCCCCCATCTGGATGACAAGCTGAACGCCTGATCTACCACCACGCCGCAGCCGCCACACTTCGGCAAGCGTGTTAACCCACTTCCCGAGCCAACCCTGCCCGGCTCAAGAATTCCCGCCCGATACCGTTACCGGAGTTAACTCAAGCAACCAGTAACCAGCGGGCTTTATCATGGCGCGAAACAATGAGTTTGATCCCCCTCTCAGTGATCAGGCGCTGGAACTGATCATGCGGGATGTGCTCGACAGCCTCCAGGATACCTCGCTGCAGAGCGCTTTTAGCGCCAACCCCTTTCCGGTTGAGATCATCTCTATCGAAAAGGTGACGCATCCCTGCCAGGAACCTCACAGCACTGCGAGCGATTCAACCGCAGAGATCATCTATCCTGCCTGCTTCCGCAAGATCGCAGTCTGAATTTCTACCCCTTATCCCTCTCATTTCCTGCGCAGAATCGTTGATCAGCGGCCCCACAGTAGAATCTAAAGTTCTAACCAAGTAAGCCGATTCCTGTTTTAGCGACCAGAATCCCTGAGGTTTCTTGCGATGAATTCACTCGATAAATTGCTTTCAAACATCCCCTGGAAGGCAAAGATCATCGGCCTGATTATGTCATTCATCGTTATCTTCGGTGTTACCGCATTGATCGCCGGATTCCTCATTGATCGACAAAACCACGCCACCCAGAGCACGGTCAGCCTGGCACTAGAGCGGCTTGACGCGGCAACCAACGCCCGTAACGCAGTCTTGGATATGGCGCGCGCCAAGGCGGAGCTGATTGCAGCCGAAGAGGCGGGGCAAATCCGTAAAAACGCCATCGGCATGATCCGCGCTGCCGCCATCCTCGATGAGAACATCCAGCTGCTGGAGCAGAAGCTGCCTGATCAGCCAAAGGTGAGCGAGCTTGCCGCAGAACTCAAGAGTATCCGCCCGGTAGAAATCCAGATCATCAAGTTAGGTAAAGCCAACAAGGACCAGGAGGCCTTTGGCAAGATGCAGTCGGTCCAGGCCTCGATAAAGAAGATCGCCGGTCTGTCGGACGAACTGGTGACAACAGAACGCGAGACTCTGCTACAGGGTATGCAACAGAGCATCACCGCGAGCCGCACCATCCTGATCAGTATCGGGATCGGACTTGCGATTGCCTTTGGCATCGGCCTATTGATCAGCATTATCGCCGCCAATCTGCTCACCCGGCCGCTGCTCCACACCGCCAAGGCCATCGATGCACTGGCATCGGGTGATCTCAGCATCCAGGTGAACGCCTATGGCAGGGATGAAACCGGCCAGACCCTCAGCGCACTGCAGACCACCATAAAAAAACTGCACAACATCATCTCCGGGTTGCACACTAACTCTTCGCGGCTGTCACAGGAGGCCGAGCACCTCAACACCTCTGCATCGGATGCCTTTGCGGTCTCACAAAAACTGCATCAGGGGGTACAGCGTATCCAGTCGGATACCTCAGTGGTCTCAACCGCCACCGACAATGCCACCGCCCAGCTCAACGTGGCCGCCAACAACGCGCAATCCACCGCCCAGTCCGCTGCAGCAGCGGCCAATCAGATGCTGGAGATGGTCACAACCTTCGAGCGTTTTCAGCAGGAGATGGAAGGCACGGTGGAGACTACCCGCAAGCTGGCACAGGCAGCGGAGACGATCACCTCAGTGGTTGGCACCGTCAACAATATCTCGGAGCAGACCAATCTGCTGGCCCTCAACGCCGCCATCGAAGCGGCGCGAGCCGGGGATCATGGACGAGGCTTTGCAGTGGTCGCCGATGAGGTGCGTCATCTCGCCACCAATACCCGGGAGGCCACCGAACAGATCCAGCAGATGGCGGATACCATCTCTTCCAGTGTCGATTCTACCGTCAGCGCTCTTGGCACCGCCCTGAAAGATGCACGCAACCACATCAACGACCTACAAGAGATTGCTGCCAGTTCCAGCCAGGGCAGTGAGCAGGCCCGTGATCTGCAACAGGTCATGCATCAAGTGGTTGATCTAATGACCGAGCAACAGAACGCCGTCTCCGGTATTACCTCCGCTCTCGGCGAACTCGTGCAGTTGTCTGAATCCTCCAATAGCAACGCAGAGAGTCTACGTGCCTCCTCCTCCAGTCTCACAAACAGCGCTGAAGAACTGCAGTCCACCGTTCGACAATTCACCCTGTAGCACGGCCCCTAAACCTGCGGACACCTCATCAGGGCGCCACCAAAGAAAGGTAACAACATGAAACTGAGTCAATTACTGGTAAAACCCACACTGCTGCCGCTGAGCCTGTTGCTGGGCAGCCTGATCACCATCAGCACGGCCAGCGCCGACAGCAAATATGTTGCGCAACCCGGCCACCCAAGCCTGCAGGAGTGGCTGCTGCCGGACGAACCACCCTATCCGGCTGATAATAAACCCAGCCCGGCGCGCATCGCACTCGGCAAGCAGCTCTATTTTGATCCCCGCATCGGCCGCGACGGCAACATGTCCTGCGCCACCTGTCATAGTCCGATGCTCGGTTGGTCAGATGGGCTGCCAACCGCCAAGGGATTCAAAAGTCAGGTCTTAGGCCGCGCCTCCCCGGTGATCACCAACACCGCATTCAACTCTCTGCAGATGTGGGATGGCCGAAAAAAATCCCTGGAGGATCAGGCCACTGGCCCGATGGAAGCCACGGTCGAGATGAACACCGACATGATCGCCCTGAAGCGACTGCTCAACAACAATGGCTATCGTGAAGCCTTCGCCGAAGCCTACCCGGGAGAGCCGGTCGACGCGACCACCGCGGGCAAGGCAATCGCCGCCTTCGAGCGCACCATCATCAGCAACAACTCCGCCTTCGATCGTTGGGTCAAGGGGGATACCAACGCCATGAGCGTTCAACAGGTGCAGGGCTTCAAGCTTTTTATCGATCCTGACAAAGGCAACTGTGAAGTCTGCCACTCAGCGCCTAACTTCACCGATAACGGCTTCCACAATGTGGGCCTGGCCTCCTACGGAAAAGAGAATCCGGATATGGGGCGCTATGCACAGAAGCCAATACGCATCCTCAAAGGGGCTTTCAAGACCCCGACCCTGAGAGACATCGAACTCTCGGCGCCCTACTTTCACGATGGCAGCTCCAGCACCCTGATGGAGGCGGTGCAGCATTATAACCGTGGTGGCGAGGTAAAGCAGGATCTCTCACCCAACATCAAAGCCTTGAAGCTGAACCAGCAGGAAATGGAGGCGATCGTTGCCTTCCTGAAGGCACTGACCACCCCGCAGAAACCCTTCAAACTGCCGCTCCTACCGCTTGAATAGTACAGATAAAGCCTGGAAGCACTGAGCTCCAGACAGCAAAAACAACCCATTCGCAAGAGGAACACGCGATGAAAAAATTCGTCCTACCCATTGCCAGCATATTGCTGATCAACACCCTGCCCGCAGTCGCTGCAGAGCACGAAGTGGGCCAGAAGAACAAGGCATTTACCGCAAAGGAGTTGCGTATCAAGGTTGGTGACAGTGTCAAATTCACCAACCAGGATCCTTTCTTCCACAATGTCTACAGCCTCTCCGATCTAAAAACATTCGATCTGGGTTCCTATCCAAAGGGCGAGTTCCGCAGCGTCGTGTTCGACAAAGCGGGCAAGATCCCTGTCGAGTGTGCAATTCATCCAAACATGTATATGGACATCATCGTTGAGAAGTGAGCAGGCCATGCGAACCTTATCCGCTTCAGCGCTGCTGTTTGCCGGCAGCCTGGCAGTCACCAGCGCAGCCCTGGCAGGCAATCAGACCGAGCCCAACCTGGACAAGGGCGCAAGAGTCTTCCAGGAGCGCTGCTCCCTGTGTCATGGCGATGTAGGAATGGGTGAGGGGGTACTGCCCCTTGCATTAAAAAACTACCCCAAGACCAATCTGATGGAACCCCGCTATGGCGTGGACAAAAAAAGTCTACAAGAGATTGTGATCTGGGGCGGCAGCAAGAAGGCGATGCACGACTACTCTCCCCCCTGGGGAGACGAGTTGACCTGGACAGAGATCGAGTCGGTGGTCATGTTCGTACAATATCTGCACACAGAGACAGAGCAGGCGGTTGCCATGTTGCGCAAGCTCGAATCGAGTAAAAGCATCTCACTCAAACTCGGCAGCAACATCTACCAGGGACGTTGTGCCATCTGCCATGGCAAAACAGGCGAAGGCAATGGCCGCATGGCAAAGATCATCAAAAATCCACCACCCTTTAATCTGACCCTGAGCCGAGCCCCTGATGAGTACCTACATCAGATAATCAGCAAAGGTGGTGAAAAAATGAGCCGTTCCTATCGTATGCCACCCTGGGGCGACGAGCTCTCTGAGCCCGAACTGCAGTCGGTGATTCAGTACATCAAAACCCTGCGCAGATATTGAGCAGGACCCAACTGAACACCCTTCAGTTGCAAGAACAAGGAGGCTGAATTACCACTATGGTTTTCAAGTTCAATCAACCCAAACCATCGGAGATCACTCCTCCTGCGGTCTGGAAATCACGCCGGCATTTTATCCAGCAGCTGACCGCAACAGGAGTCGTCGGGCTGCTGCCCCTGATTGGCAGCAGAGCCGGCAACGACTGCGAACTCGCCCAACCTGCCAGCTTGAACAAAACCGACACATTAACCCCCCTGAAATCTGTCACTCGCTACAACAACTACTACGAGTTCTCCAACAACAAAGAGGTGATCCACCTGCTCGCTCAGGAGTTCAACCCACGCCCCTGGACGCTGCAGGTGGATGGTGAGGTCGAACAGCCACTGACACTCGAACTCGACGAACTGCTCTCACGCTGGCCAACGGAAGAGCGCATCTACCGCATGCGCTGTGTCGAGGGTTGGTCGATGGTGATCCCCTGGAACGGCTTCCCACTCTGCCATCTGCTGAAGCTTGTCCGCCCCACCTCCCGCGCCAAATATGTGGAACTCATCAGCGTGGAGCGTCCTTCAGAGATGATCGGGCAGCGCCGACCAGTGCTCGAATGGCCGTTCCGCGACGGCCTGCGTATCGATGAGGCAATGCACCCGTTGGCCATCATCGCCACTGGGCTTTACGGCGCCCCACTGCCGAATCAGAACGGTGCCCCGCTACGACTGGTGGTACCCTGGAAATATGGTTTCAAAAGTGTCAAGGCGATCGTGCGCATCCGTCTGAGCGAACAGCAGCCTCTCTCCAGCTGGCAACAGGCAGCACCTTCCGAGTACGGTTTCTATGCCAATGTGAACCCCGCAGTCCCCCACCCCCGTTGGAGTCAACGACGGGAAAACCGCATCGGCGAACTGCAAAAGCGCCGGACCCTGCCCTTCAATGGCTACGCAGAACAGGTAGCATCGCTCTACAGCGGTATGGATCTGTCGCAACACTTTTGAGGAACAGCCGTGTCATGCCGGTCCTACGATTCAATCCCGCTCGCCTCGCCAACCAAAACAGCCTTCTACTCAAGCGGAGCCTGATCCTTCTTGCGCTGCTACCCTCCATCAGACTGCTCTGGGAGTTCCTGAGCGACAGCCTTGGCATCAATGGCTTTGAGCGGCTGATTCACAGCACAGGCGAGTGGGCATTGATCTTTCTACTGTTGATCTATGCGGTCAGCCCGTTACGGCGCTGGTGCTCGCGGGGCATGATCGCTCTTGCAGCAGACTATGGTCACCGCCTGTCGGACTGGAACTGGCTGATGGGACTGCGCCGGGCACTGGGACTGCTCGCCTTTTTCTATGCCAGTAGCCACTTTCTCATCTACTTCTGGCTGGAACTGGGGTTCAGTCTCGAGGAGGTCGGTTACGAGCTGCAAGAGCGTCCCTTCATCGCCGCAGGATTCACCAGCCTGATACTGCTGTTACCGCTGGCCATCACCTCCAGCAACGCCATGATGCGCCGCCTCAAGCACAACTGGCAACAACTCCACCAGCTGGTACATCTAGCAGTGATCGCCAGCCTGCTCCACTACCTCTGGCTAAGCAAGGCGGGCGATCCAGCTATCAAATTTTATCTTCTTGCAGGTGGAATACTGCTGCTGGAACGACTGGCCGTTCGCCTTGGTCTGCTCAGAGCCTCCCCTTCGGAAACCATCTCGGAACAACCCTCTGCCGGAACAAGTGCCTAGCAGCACATCGCTCAAGAGCGTTCATCCAGCTCGGCGCCCTCTTTCTCCAGCGGCATTAGATCCTCCTTACTGATACCCATTTTGTGCTGTGGGTGTCTTCGGCTGGTATTAAAGGTTGGGGTAATGGAGGCCAACCCATATGCTGCATAAGCCGGCGAATCTGCTTGCGATTGATGAGGTGCCTACCACCTAAGGTACGTCACCATACTCTGTGACCCAAACAATGGCGTTCTCATGTATTACTCATCGCGCAGGCGCATTATCCCTAGACCATCACTATCCTGTGGCATGGGCAATAACTGTGGGTGGAACGGCTGATATTCAGTAGCTGGCATTACTGATTGATACTCAACTCTGGATGGTACTCAATCATCTGGTGTTTATCCTTGAGGCTCAGTAACCGAGCTTTCCGGCTAAAAAATCGCATTCCACCGTCAGTTGACCGATAAGGTCGAAGGGCCCTGATTTATGCTACCTCGCTCAAACAGCTCAGCCAGATTCTCCAGTGCTTATCGCTTCCATTGATTGATTTAGGTCGAGTGTAGCCCATAGCGGATTGCCAGCTCTGCCCTCGTTTCTATTTCCCACAGGATAAAAACACTACCTTGGCCTTGAAATCTGCACTGTACTGCTTTCGTTTCTTGCTCATCTCATCTCTCTCATTAGCGAGTCAAATTTTATACCCCTGTCCAGTATTTTTGTGGGCCACTTCAGGTATTGATCTATGAGCAGCTACATAATTTAATTTACTATCTCTGATTTTATATCCGGAAAACCCTTACCACATCAGGCTGCCATATATGTAGTCCATACCGCCTTCCCTCTTATCTGTCAGCTTATTTTCGCTGCTAAAGCTCACCGTCTTTAGCCGGTGATTTTAATCCCCTGATAGACAATAAAGATTTTTTAACCATGGCCGATACCTGCATTTAGTAGCAGGTTTGGCACATTCATTACTTAATCTCGGGGCCCATCTCGCACTCCCATTTTGTTGAGCCGCTACAAGGAGTTTTCACAAAAGGGGCTGAAATGAACACACAAATTCTTTCTTATTTCCGCAAAACCACCATTACTGCACTGATTATCTGCACATTGGGTGTTTCTGTCACTCAGGCTGCTGAGATCAAGGTGGGTATGTCCACAGCCTTGGCTGGACCGGCTCAGGCCTTGGGACAGGGCATGAAACTGGGCATCGAAGCCTATTTCAATCAAGTCAACAAATCAGAAATCAATGGCAACACCCTGAAACTAGTCGCGCTGGATGATGGCTATGAGCCAGCCAGGGCGGCCCCGAACATGCGCAAACTGATCGATGAGGAGAAGGTGCTTGCTGTTATGGGTAATGTGGGAACACCCACCGCCATTGTCAGTGTACCGATCGCCAACGAGAAAAAGACGCTGCTATTCGGTGCCTTTACTGGCGCCGGCGTATTGCGCAAGACGCCACCTGACCGCTATATCATCAACTATCGCGCAAGCTATGCGGAAGAAACATCTGCGATGATCGATGGTCTTCTCTCCTCTGGCATCAAGCCTGAAGAGATCGCCTTCTTCACCCAGAATGACGGGTATGGTGATGCTGGCTACAAAGGGGCGATGAAGGCACTTAAGGCAAAAGGCGTAGCGAATCCTGAAAAACTGGCCCACGGTCGCTACACGCGCAACACTCTGAATGTGGAAGATGGCTTGGGAACCTTCCTCGATGTTGAAATCACACCCAAGGCGATCATCATGGTGGGAGCCTACGCTCCCTGCGCCAAGTTCATCAAGATGGCCAAGGAATACCTCCCTGACACCAAGTTTCTTAATGTTTCCTTTGTCGGAAGCACCGCCCTGGCCAAGGCTTTGGGCGACAAGGGTGATGGCGTCATCGTAACTCAGGTGGTTCCACACTTCGATTCCGGCCATGCCACTGTCAAGGAATATCGTGAAGCCCTCAATGACTATAACGCCAGTGTGGAGCCGGGATTCGTCTCACTAGAGGGTTATCTGGTAGCCAAGCTGTTTGTGGAAGGTATGAAAAATGCTGGTTCCAACCCTAACAGAGAGAGCATCGTAGATGGGCTGGAGTCCCTAAATTCTCCCAATGTTGATATCGGTAGCAAGGTTGGCTTTAGCAAAACCAAACATCAAGCAAGCCATAAAATATGGCCGACCATGATCAAGCACGGCAAGTTTGTCGCCTTCAACTGGTCTGAGCTCTGAAACCAGAAACGGGAGAGGTAATAACTTCTCCCTATACTCTTTTGATTGCTCGTTCCGCATCAAGGACGCAACGATGAAAAAGCTCAACATCACGATCAAAGGGCTCTTGATAATCTGGGTTGTTACTGCCGTAGCGGTTGTTTTGATTCAGGTCCTTACATCCCTGACCGCTTACCAAAGCATTTCGGATAACCAGCAGAAAATAGCTGGAAAAGCAATACCGCTGCAGACTGCAAACTATGATATCAAGAATACGATTACAGGTGTTTTTAGTCACCAGTCAAAGATTATCAGTACCAATTCCTTAGAGAAGTTGATGAGCCTGAAAAACCATGGCGCGATGGAAAATATATTCGCTTCCGCAATGGCCAGTGCAAAAAATGCGGCGGGGAATGATATCACTATAAAAGAGTCTCTCACTGCACTTGAAAAAACGTATGAAGATTTTATAAATGCAGGCAACACTTTATTTGAGAAAAAGAAGGCAACTCTTCAAATCAACCAGGAACAGGCAGATTTCGTGACCAAGATGGACTCGGCAATACAGATTATCCAACAAACAGCCGAAAGCATTGCAGGAAAAATCAACTTCTCCAACAAGCGAGCTAAACGACGTATCCGAAAACTATACAAAAAGATCCAGGATTTTCAGGATATAAATGAAATTGGGGATCAAGATGCGGAAACTGCTTTCCAGTTTCGTGATCAGGTATCAGCTAGCCTGTTGGGGCGTTCCTCAAACCTGCAACAAGAAAGCTCAAGCATCCGAACCGGTGTTGCCATCATGGGTGGCTTGGGTCGGCAATTTATGTTGGAGAGTAATCCCGATATCCTAACCAGCATCAAAGAGAACCAGCTTGCTCAGGTCATCCAGGCCACAAAGGAGTCTATTGTCAAAGTTGATGAGGAATCATCCGATAATAAGGAACTGAATGATCTTATCAAGCAGCTGAACAAAGAATTTGATCGACTGGTGGAAACGCTCATCAATGAAAAAATCTCCATTCTGACCCTGCGAAGAAAAAGCCTGCGACTTTCCAAAGAGATGCGGTCAGCACTCACCGATATGCAATCGGCAGGGACTTCCATGGAGCAGGCGCTCAATACACTGGTGAAAGCTGTAGACAAGATACAGGCAGAAGCAGAAGAACAGGGATATCGCGTGATCAGCAGCAGCCGCACAATCTTATTAGTAACGGCATCAGTCGCGCTGGTCGTTTTGATTTTTATTAGCTTTATCGTGCTGCGTCGAGTTAATCGTCCATTGGCCATGGCAACGGAATCGATGCGTAGATTTGCTCAGGGAGACATCTCAACTCGCATGGATTACAAGGGAAAAGACGAATTTTCCATACTAGCCCATGACTTCAATGAACTTGCAAACAATATTGGTGGCCTCATCGCTAATATACATAGATCCAGTGAAGAACTTTCATCCGGCGCTGAAAGCCTTTCGGCTGTTTCGATGCAGACCAATCAAGGAGTGGAAAGGCAACAGAGTGAAACTACGCAAGTTGCCACTGCAATGAATGAGATGGCTAGCACCACACATGAAATGGCGAAAAACGCCAATCTAGCAGAACAGGCTGCTCAGCAGGCCAATGATGAGGCGGCTAAAGGGCGGGAGGTTGTTGCTGAGGCTGTTAAAGCAACAAATGACCTTGCCAGTGAAGTACAAAATGTATCGATTGTCATCCACAAACTAGAAGATGAGAGCGACTCAATCAGTACAGTTCTGGATGTCATTCGTAGCATAGCAGAACAAACCAATCTGCTGGCACTGAATGCCGCAATTGAAGCGGCTCGAGCGGGTGAACAGGGCCGTGGTTTTGCGGTTGTTGCTGATGAGGTACGCACTCTGGCTGGAAGAACTCAAGAGTCTACCCAGGAGATTCAGCAAATCATCGAACGGCTTCAGCAAGGTGCCAAGGAGGCTGTTGATGCCATGGAGAAAGGCCAAAAAAAGGCGGAAAACAGCGTAGAAAAAGTCGTGAATGCGGGGGCAACGCTTAGCGGGATTATTCAAGCTGTTGAACATATCAAAGAGATGAACGTCCAGATTGCCACTGCCGTGGAACAGCAGGGTACTGTCGCAGAAGAGATCAACCAGAGGGTGGTCTCCATCAATAACCTTGCCTCTCAAACAGCGGATGGTGCCAGCCACACAGCCACCGCTAGCAAGGACCAAGCCCGCCTTGCTACTAACTTAAAGGAAGTCGCTGCAAAGTTTTCCATATGACATTCAGAGGTGAGGGCGTTTTGCTCATCACCTTGAAAGGCTATCCCCAAACAACCTGTTTTAGCCCCGCTTTGACATAGATCCACAGAGGATCTTATCAACCGCATGTGCTGTATCGAAGGCTGGGCTGATCATTTGCTTTGGGCTGTTCAAAACCAACCCTACAGAAGGATACGGGAGGGCCAGAGCGCCATCCCCCTAGGAACCGCGCCCGGCAGAAGTGGCTAGCGTCACTCAGGGCCGCTCGTCCAGCTCGGCACCCTCCTTCTCCACCGGCATCAGATCTTCCTTGCTGATGCCCATCATGATGATTGCGCTGCTCGCCACATAGATGGAGGAGTAGGTACCGACTACCACGCCGACGATCAGCGCCAGGGCGAAGCCGTGGATGATCTCGCCACCGAACAGGAACAGTGCGATCAGCACCAGCAGGGTGGTCAAGGAGGTCACCAGGGTACGCGCCAGGGTCTGATTAAGGGAGGCGTTGATGATCTCGATCGGCGTACCCTTACGCATCTTACGGAAGTTCTCGCGGATCCGGTCGTAGACCACGATGGTGTCGTTGAGCGAGTAGCCGATCACTGCCAATACCGCTGCCAGCACCGGCAGATCGAACTCCACCTGGAACAGGGAGAAGATGCCGATAGTGACGATCACGTCGTGCACCAACGCGATCACCGCGCCCATAGCAAAGCGGTACTCGAAACGGATGCCAACATAGAGCAGGATACAGATCAGGGCATAGAGCATCGCCAGACCGCCATCCTCGGTCAGCTCGTCACCCACCTGGGGACCGACAAACTCCACCCGGCGCAGCTCAGCTTTACCTTCGGTGGCACGCTGCATCGCGGCAAACGCCTGGTCGCTGACCACCGCGCTTTCCACCCCGTCACGCGGGGCGAGACGCACCAGCACGTCGCGGGAGGTGCCAAAATGCTGCACCGTGGCGTCGTCGAAACCACCTTCAACCAGCGACTTGCGCACCGCTGGAAGCTCGACAGGCTGCGCATAGCCCACCTCAACCAGGGTACCGCCGGTAAAGTCGATACCCAGATTCAGCCCCCTGGCGAACACTGAAACCAGCGCCACCAGGATAACCGCCGCGGAGAGACCGGAGGCCAGCTTGCGCCCACCCATGAAATTGAACTTGGATGTCTTATTGAATATCTGCATGGTCGTTGCTTCCTGTTACACCGCCAGCTCTTTGACCCGGCGACCGCCATAGATCAGGTTGATCAGGGCCCGGGTGCCGATGATCGCGGTGAACATGGAGGTAAGGATACCGATTGCCAGGGTCACCGCGAAGCCCTTGATCGGGCCGGTACCGAAGCTGAACAGCACCACCGCCGCGATCAGGGTAGTGATATTGGCATCCAGGATGGTGGAGAGTGCCTTGCCATAACCGGCCTGGATGCTCGCCTGGGGCGAGTTACCGATCTTAATCTCCTCGCGAATACGCTCAAAGATCAGCACGTTGGCGTCCACCGCCATACCCACGGTAAGCACAATGCCGGCGATGCCTGGCAGGGTCAGGGTGGCCTGCAACATGGAGAGCACCGAGATGATCAGCACCAGATTCATCACCAACGCAAGGTCCGCCACCAGACCGAAGACGCGATAGTAGACCGCCATGAAGACCATCACCAAGACCAGGCCGATCACCACTGACTGAAAGCCCTGGTCAATATTGTCCTGACCCAGGCTGGGGCCGATGGTGCGCTCCTCGACGATCTCGATGGGAGCAGCCAGCGCGCCGGCACGCAGCAGCAGCGCTAGATCTCGGGCCTCTTCCGAACTGTCGAGGCCGGTGGTTTGAAAGCGCCGACCGAAAGGTTCAAGGATATTGGCGATGCTGATCACCTCCTCCACCTTAACTTTATGCTTGACCGGCTTGCCGTCGACCATGCGGGTGATGGTGCGGTTCTCGATAAACACCACCGCCATCGGCTTGCCGACATTCTCGCTGGTGAGACGGCGCATGCGCTTGGCACCCACGCCGTCCAGGGTGACCGAGACCATAGGGCCACCGCCACGCTGGTCGAGTCCAGAGGAGGCATCGGTGATCTGATTACCGGTGATGATCACCGACTTCTTCAGCAACACCGGCTGGCCGTTACGCTCCCGATAGAGTTTAGAACCCGGGGGCACTCGGCCGTTGACCGCATCCTGCACGCTATGTTCGGTGTCGGCGAGACGATACTCCAGGGTCGCAGTAGCGCCGAGAATCTCCTTCAGCTTGGCCGGATCCTGTGCGCCGGGCAGCTGCACCACGATGCGCCGCTCGCCCTGCTGCTGAATCAGCGGCTCCGCCACTCCCAGCGCGTCGACACGATTGCGCAGGGTGGTGATGTTCTGCTCCAGAGCGAACTTCTGCACGCCTCTACGCTCGGCGGGTGTGAGGCTAGCCTTCACAAAAAAGTCGGCACCACGGTCTAGAGTCTCCAGCACCAACTCACGGAATTCACTGTGGATCTTCTGCTCTGCCGCATCCCGCTTGGCAGCATCGCGAAACTTGACCAATACCGCATCACCCTCACGCGCCACCCGCAGATAGCGGATCTTCTGCTTGCGCAGCAGGCCGCGGATATCGCCCGCATAACGCTCCATCGCCTGCTGCACCGCCGCCTCCATGTCGACGTCAATCAGCACATGAATGCCGCCGCGCAGGTCGAGCCCCAGGTACATCGGCTCGGCCCCCAAGCTGCGCAGCCAGTCGGGCAGATCGGGTGCCAGCGTCAGTGCCTGATTGAAGTCTCCCCCCAGTTCTGCAGCGATAACCTCAACCGCCTTGAGCTGATCTTCCGAACTACTGAAGCGCACCAGCAATTTGCCTTCGAGCGGCTCTATCGCCTTGGCTGTGATCTGGGCAGCTGCCAACGCCGTGTTGATACGCAGCGGTGTGGTGGCATCGATCTGAGCCCGGCGGGTGCCGGAGATCTCCATGGAGGGATCCTGATCGTAGATGTTGGGCAGGGCGTAGAGCGCCCCGACCAGGATCACGATCACCACCAACAGGTTTTTCCACAGGGGGTATTGATTCATCGCGATATGCTTGTTGCGACGCCGGAGAGAACCGGCGAACTGTTCCTGACTAAGGTGCCTCTGAACGAATCATGGACGGTACTCTTATGGTACAAATTCATCCAGAGGCTCCTGACGGATCGGCGGTTGCCGGTCCGTCACATCTCCTTGATAGAGCCCTTTGGCAGAACCGATTCCACTGCCTGGCGGCGCATCTTCAGCTCGACGCCTTCGGCGACCTCCACGGTGATGAAGTTATCGCCCAGGCCGGTGATCCTACCGACGATGCCGCCGGAGCTGGCGATCTCATCCCCCTTGGAGAGACTCTCGACCATCTTACCGTGCTCCTTCTGGCGCTTCACTTGAGGCCGGATCAGAAGGAAGTAGAGCACCACACCAAACAGGACCAGCGGCAACAGCCCCATCAGGGGATCCTGTCCAGCGCCGGCCGCGCCTTCGGCAAATGCATCGGAAATAAAGAAGCTCATGGTTTTTCCCGCTAATTTCTTTGGAAAGTCATCATAGCCGCCGCAAATCGCCTGGCGGCGGCAAAATCAGCCGCGGATTATGACACAGAAGCATTGAAGATGCAGTGGCCAAACCAACGGCCGTCGCCCGAATCCGGTATCTTACTCGCGCATCCGATAAAACTCCGCCACAAACGTCTCCAGCCGGCCAGCCTCGATCGCCTCTCTGAGGCCACGCATCAGCGACTGGTAGTAGTGGAGGTTGTGAATGGTGTTGAGGCGATGACCGAGAATCTCGTTGCAACGCTGCAGATGGCGCAGGTAGGCGCGACTGTAGTTGCGACAGGTGTAGCAGTCACAGAGCGGGTCGAGGGGCCCCTCATCGTACTGGTGTACCGCGTTGCGGATCCGCACCACCCCCTGATGGGTAAAAAGGTGGCCATTGCGCGCGTTGCGGGTCGGCATCACGCAGTCAAACATGTCGATACCACGCTGCACCGCCCCGACGATATCCTCCGGGGTACCGACCCCCATCAGATAGTGGGGTTTATCCGCGGGCAGCTTGTCGGCGAGGAAGTCGAGGATGCGCCAGCGATCCTCTGGCGGCTCACCCACCGACAGCCCACCCACCGCATAGCCGTCGAAGCCGATCGCCATCAACCCATCCAGAGAGGCCTGGCGCAGAGATTCATAGACTCCACCCTGGACGATGCCGAACAGCGCTGCCGGATTGTCGCCGTGGGCGACTTTCGAGCGCTCTGCCCAGCGCAGCGAGAGCTCCATCGAGGCCCGCGCCTCTTCTTGTGTGGCCGGATAGGGGGTGCACTCATCGAAGATCATCACGATGTCGGAACCCAGCTCCCGCTGCACCTGCATCGACTCCTCCGGCCCCATAAAGACCTTGCTGCCATCCACCGGCGAGCGAAACGCGACCCCCTGCTCGGTGATCTTGCGCATCTTTCCCAGGCTGAACACCTGAAAGCCACCGGAGTCAGTGAGGATCGGTCGCTCCCAGTGAGTGAAACCGTGCAGATCACCGTGCTTGCGGATTACGTCAGTGCCTGGTCGGAGCATCAGATGGAAGGTGTTGCCAAGGATGATCTCGGCGCCGCTCTGTTGCAGCTCCTCCGGGGTCATCGCCTTGACGGTTCCGTAGGTGCCGACTGGCATGAAGGCGGGGGTCTCGATGGTGCCCCGCTCGAATGTCAGCCGGCCGCGTCGCGCTGCCCCATCGGTTTTGATCTTTTCGAAGTACATGACTCTACATTGGTAATTGCTGCCACCTTCGCCCTATAATTTTAGGGCAAACAGGATTTAATATCCTGAAAGCAAGGGTTTTCCCTAGGATTAGTTGACAGCCAATAAATTATATTAGAAGATGATTATGTGCTGATTCTTAACTGAATCAGCCCACACTCCTCCATCCTCCTTTGGTGGAAACGTTTAGCGCGGCACCCCTGCCGCGCTTTTTTTTGCCTCAATTTTCTTTCGAGACACTGACTCAGCTCCGCCCCCTACTCGTACTTGGCGCTTGATGAGGGGGTCAGAAACATCGCATCTCCATAACTGAAGAAGCGATAGCGCTGCTCGACCGCATGCCGGTAGGCGGCCATCACCGCGTCGTAACCGGAAAAGGCCGACACCAGCATCAGCAAGGTCGACTCCGGCAGGTGAAAATTGGTCACCATCGCATCGACACTGGAGAAGCGGTAACCGGGGCGGATGAACAGGCGGGTATCGCCACGGTAGGGACGGATATTCCCATCCGCGCTCGCCGTCTCCAGGCTGCGCACGGTGGTCGTACCCACCGCCACGACCCGCCCCCCGCGGGCACGGGTTTCTCTGATCTTTTCGCACACCACCTCATCCACCTCAAGGTACTCACTGTGCATCTCGTGCTCATCGAGGTTCTCGACACGCACCGGTTGGAAGGTGCCGGCCCCCACGTGCAGGGTGACATGGGCCATTCCGACCCCGGTCGCCGCCAGCCGATCAAGCAGCGGCTGGTCAAAATGGAGCCCGGCTGTCGGCGCGGCCACCGCTCCCTCACTGCGTGCGTAGACGGTCTGATAGCGTTCCTGATCCAAGACCTGGTCGGAACGGGTGATATAGGGTGGCAGCGGGATATGCCCCTGCCGCTCCATTAATTGGTAGAAATCGCCATCAGCCAGGGAGAGCTCAAACAGCGCTCCCTCCCGGGCGACCACTTCGACTTCAGTATCTGCCTCACCCAGCAGCAGGCGACTCCCCGGCTTGGGTGACTTGCTAGCACGAACGTGAGTCAGCACACGCTGCGGCGCCAACACCCGCTCAATCAGCAGCTCCACTCTGCCACCGGAGGCCTTGCGTCCATAGAGCCGGGCCCGCATCACCCGCGTATCGTTAAACACCAGCAGATCGCCAGCCTGCAGCAGGTCGGGCAATTGGGTAAACTGCCGGTCGACGACCCGACCACTGCTGCCGTCGAGACACAGCAGGCGCGACGCGGTTCGCGAGGGCTGGGGAAACTGGGCAATCAGCTCGTCAGGCAGCTCGTATCGAAAATCGGAAAGGCGCATAGGGCGCGGATAGTAGCATGCAGGAAAACCTTGTGGAATCAACAACAAGCCTAAACAGCCACCGCCTTCCAGAACGCTGCCGACTCAAGCACAGCCAGGCCCGGCCGACAATCGAGCAGTAGAACCACTTTATTCCAAGCTAACATCTGTCAGCGCCACCCCAACTACATCCGCGAGCGTACAATGGCTTCTGCAGCCCCCCACAATGCGACAAACCTCATCGCTCTGATTATTCTGCTGAGCCTATTCACTGCACCACTCAAGGCAGAGCTTATCGAACTGAAAATGGCCAAAGGGATTCGAGCCAGCGCGGAGTTCCGGCAGGGGAATCTCGACGCCCCGCCGATACTGATCCTGCACGGTTTTTTGCAAACCCGGGAGTTCTTTACTGTCCGCCGGCTCGCTGAAACCCTGGCAGAGAGTGGATACAGCGTGCTTACTCCGACACTGACGCTTGGTATCGACCAGCGCAATGCCAGTCTGCCCTGCGAAGCAATCCATACCCACTCCTTCGATCAGGATAGGCGAGAGGTGGGCGTCTGGAACCAATGGCTGAAGACGCACACCGGCCAGAACGCTATCATCATCGGACACAGCGACGGCAGTGTCACGCTGGTTGGCTATCTTGGCGCCGAGCCGGATGCGCCAGTATCTGCCGCGATTCTGATCAGCCTCACCCATTTCGGCCAGGGTCCAGCTGCCAATGAAACGCTGGCAGATATCCAACGCGCCAAACACGCGATCAAGGCTGGCCAGGGGCAGAGGCTCGACAACTTTGGCCTGGCATTTTGTAAGCTTTACCCGACCACCCCCTCCGCCTATCTCTCCTATGTCAGCTGGTCCAGACAGAAAATCCTGTCGAAGATGGCAACCATCCAGACCACGACCACGGTTATCATCGGTGGCTCCGATCAGCGCATCACTCCGCAATGGAGCCGACAACTGCAAGATAGGCGAGTTAAACTGATCAAAGTGGAGGGAGCCAACCATTTCTTCGATCACGAACACGAATTCGATCTGGTAGAAGCCGTGGAAGCGGCCCTGGAAAACAACAACAGGAAATAGGCCAAAAATGGCGAAAAAAGCCCCATCCATCAAGGCCTATCTCGCCCTTTTCATCTTTGCCGCCCTGGCTATGCTGGGGCTCCTCAGCATCATTACCCTGCAGCAGATAGACCATCTGAGACAGGAGTTCCAGACCACCTCACTCACTCAAGCAGATGTCGAACTAAGCAGGGCCATCAATGCCGCCTATCGAGAAATTCTTGACCGCACCAAAGCGTATGCCCGCTGGCAGGAAGTGCGGCAGCAGATCCAGAATCCAAACTTCTACGCTTACTGGCATAAACACCGAGCACTCAGCTCAGAAGTATTGCCGGACTACACCCAGGATGCAGCCATCTATAACGCCAAAGGCAAGGTACTAAGCAAACTCGACACCTCACTGCTGCCAGCACGGGTGCCAGAGAAGTCCGACACAGCAACACTGATCTTTGATGGCAACAAACCCTCGCTACTGCTGTACGCCCCAGTCACCAACAAGGAGGGCTCAACACTGGGTTATGTCGCCACCCTGATTCGATTCTTGCCGGAGCTTTTCAGAACCGGCGGCTTCAGCCAGATCGACGCAGAAACGATCCATATTGAACGGCCAGCCGCGGCCCCGATTCCACTGCATGAGTTGCAGGGCCTGATCGAGTTTGATCTGCGCACAGACCCTTTTTCCGATACCTTGCTGAAGATCATGACATCAGCCTTCGTCCATTTTGGATTACTCATGGGGCTGGTCACCCTGCTCTTCTACCCCTTCGTAATCTGGCTGCTCAGCCAACCGATCCAGCGAGTCTCCCGACACATCGATCTGTTGCGCGAAAACCCTGGTGAATCTGTCCCAAGTTCGCTCAGTAAACCATTCCAGATCGCCGAACTGGAGAAGATCCGGCAATCACTCAACGCCTACCACATGCGGCTCAACGACGTTAACCGGAGCCTTGACCAGAAAAATCGTGAACTGTGGAAAATGGCCCACCACGACCCACTCACCGGCGCACACAACCGGCGAGCATTCGAGAAATACTGGCAGGAACTCAATGACATCTTTGCCGACAGCCGAACCCCGATCTGCCTAGCGCTATTCGACATCAACCATTTCAAGGCGATAAACGACAGCTACGGCCACCAGGCTGGCGATCAGGTACTGAAAGTGATCGCCAAAACTATCCAAGGCGTGCTGCGCAAGAATGAACGCCTGTTTCGTCTCGGCGGTGATGAATTTGCCACCTTCCTCATCAACTGCACACCCCAAACCGCACTGAGCATTGCCGAACGCTGTGAACAGGCAACCGCCCAAAGCAATTTCCAAAAGTTTGGGGTACGCGAACCTGTGCGCATCAGTATTGGACTGACCCACACCGACCGGCTCGAAAACGATCCACTGCAATCCCTGCAGTGGAAGGCGGATGTAGCGATGTACTCCGCCAAGCGGCCCAGCTCATCCTCCATCGCCCTGTTCACCCCAGCGATGGAGAAAAGCACCCAGGGGCTCTTCTCCAGCTGGACCCGCCTCGCAGTCTACGAGGCGGTGACCAGTGGAAAAGATTTGCACATCTACTACCAACCGATCGTCGATCTGGAGAGCGGACAGACCCACTACTATGAAGCCTTGGTGCGTATCCAGCATGGCGATGAGCTGATCATGCCCTCCCATATCTTCCCGCTGGTGGAAGCACGCCGACTCGAACCCGATCTTGACCGCTCGATCATCGAGGCAATCTTTCGCGATTTAGAGAGCAATCGCATCCCACCCGGCAGCGGGGTTTCGATCAACCTCTCTCCCCCCTCGGTGGTGGACGAAGGCATCATCGACTGGCTGGAGGATTTCCAGCCCTACGTAAGGAGCCACAAACTGGTGCTGGAAGTCACAGAGACGGCGCTGATCACCCAGCTTCACTTGGCAACCAAGAACCTCAAGCGATTGCGAAACATCGGCTTCGAGATCGCTCTCGATGACTTTGGCAGCGGCTACTCCTCCTTTAAATATCTCGCCACCATGCCAGTGGACATCGTCAAATTCGACATCAGCCTGGTCCAGCTGCTCAACGACAAGGAGCAACAGCGGATCCTGATCTATCTCGCCAAAATGATTATTGACGCTGGCCATCGCCTGGTGGCTGAAGGTATCGAGGATAAGCTGACGGCAAAACGTCTCAGGCGCATCGGTTTCAAATATGGCCAGGGGTACCTATTCGGCAAACCCGCCCCCGAACTCAACAAACCAGCTAAAACCGGCTAAGGAGCCTCTGATTAAGTCTGGACGAAGTGGATTGCGAATCTGAACATTCAGACTCAAGGCGCAAATCGCACGTAAAGCTCCCGCTCCCTGCTCACGCGCCTCCCCTACATCCCTGTCGGGGATAGCTGACTCGTGCGAACGACTGCATGGAGGCAGAAGGTAAAGTCACGCATGGAGCCGTTGCCGAGATTTGCCACGCAGAAGCTGGATAGTCTGGGCACAAGATACGAGTTCATGACGTGATCAGGGGCTCCCTAACCCCTTTCAGCCGCCCCACAACACGTTTATAATCATCACCTACCACGCCGGGGTGGTGGAATTGGTAGACACAGGGGATTCAAAATCCCCCGGCTTCACGGCCTTGACGGTTCGAGTCCGTCCCTCGGTACCAGCTTAGGCCTGACTGTAGTCGGGCGACATTAAAGGCCTGCAAATGCAGGCCTTTGTCATTCTTGGGCAACACGGCTGGACATATCAGATCACCTATACTCAATTCTCCGCACGCAGTCCCGACACCTGCTTGGGTTCTTTCATGTTGTTGGTCACAAGGAATGCGGCCTTCTCTTTATCCCGTCGCTCCATCATCATCCGATAAACCAGGAATTTTTGCTTGGAAGCCTTTGATTAAATCTGGACGAAGTGGATTGTGATTCAGAATTTTTAGATTCAAGGCGCAAATCGCATGTAAAGCTACCGCTTCCTGCTCACGCGCCTCCCCTACATCCCTGTCGGGGATAGCTGGCTCTTGCGAACGATTGCATGGAGGCAGGAGGTAGGGCAACGCATGGAGCCGTTGCCGAGATTTGCAGCGCAGAAGCTGGATATTCTGGGCACAAGATACGCGTTCATGACGTGATCAGAAGCCCCCTTGTATATGAGTTCGCTTCCGTACCGGGCGGAACTGGTAAAATCCCCACCTCTTCATTTCTGAATTGTATGGAGGCCAATGCAGCAATTTTTTGTTGCCACCTGGCTGCTGCTGGCCGCCGCAGCCGCTCATGCCCTAGAGATTGAGGTGCAGATTGAAGGCCTGGACAGGGAGCAGGAGGCGAATGTACGCGCTTTCCTCTCCCTCGAGCGAGAGAAAGAGCGAGAAGCTCTGACCAAGGGCCGCATGCGCCTGCTGCACCGACAGGCACCGGCGGAGATCCGTCGGGCACTGCAACCCTTCGGCCACTTCAAGCCGGCAATCGACTCCCGCCTGGAGCAGACCAACACCGGCTACCGTGCCCGCTACCAGATTGAGCCAGGCCCCCGGATCCAACTGGCGAAGGTCGAGTTCAACACCACCGGCCCGGGCAGAAATGACGCCCTATTTGCATTCGGCCTCGACCTGCAGCCAGGCACCTTCCTGAACCAGGCCCGCTATGAGAAGCTCAAGCAGCAGCTACTGAGCGATGCCATCGAGGCCGGCTACCTAGACGCCCGCTACACCATCCACCAGGTTCGGGTAGATCTGGACAGCTACCAGGCCTCCATTCGCCTGCAACTGGAGACCGGCCCGCACTACCACTTCGGCGAGGTACGCTTCATACAAGACAAGCTGGCCCCCGGATTCCTGGCCCGCTACCTGCGCTTCCAACCGGGCGACCCGTTCAGCCACGAGCAGCTGTTGACGCTGCAATCCAACCTGATCGACAGCGAATACTTCAACCATGTAGAGGTGCGAACCCTGCGCGATCAGGCAGTGGCAGATCAGGTGCCCATCGAGCTGCTGCTGTCGCCCAACAAACCGAACCGCTACCGCGCCGGTATTGGCTTCTCCACCGACACCGGACCGCGCATCACCCTGGACTGGAAACGCCGACTGATCAACCGTGAAGGCCACCGCATGCTCAGCGAGCTGCGTCTGTCGGCACCACGCAGCTCACTGAAGACGGAATACACCATCCCTCTGGAGCGACCATCACAAGACTCTCTATCATTCTCGGCCCAGGGTGACCACTACGATACCGACAGCCGTCTTGGCGTGCGCCTGCTGCTCAACAGCGCCCACTCAATCGGCCTGGACAACGACTGGCGACGCACCATCGGCATCGACTACTCCTACGAGAATTTCGAAGTGGGCGCGCAGGACGACAACGCCTTCCTGCTGGTGCCCTACCTCAGCTGGTCGCAGTTGCACAGCGACAGCCTGGACTACATCCAGCGCGGCCATCGGATCGACTTCCGCCTTGAGGGCGCCACCCAACAACTGCTCTCCAGCACCAGCTACATCCAGGCCCACACCAACGACAAGCTCATCCGCGGTCTGGGCGACGGCCACTGGCGCATCCTCGCCCGGGCGGAGCTAGGCGCCACCTTGGCGGAGGGCCTGACCGACCTGCCCGCCTCCAAGCGCTTCTTCGCCGGTGGTGACAACAGCGTACGCGGCTTCGGCCTGGATGAGATTGGCCCGCGGGATGCATCCGGCGAGGTGATCGGCGGTCGCTTTCTCGCCGTGGGCAGCATCGAGCTGGAACGTCTGCTGACTGGCAAGTGGAGCGCTGCAATGTTCATCGATGCCGGCAACGCCTTCGACCCCGACTACGATGCCGAGATCCACTACAGCGCCGGCATCGGTCTGCGCTGGCACTCGCCAGTGGGGCCGGTCCGCATCGATCTGGCCAGGACTCTGAGCACGGATGAAGCCGCGCTGCGCTTGCACATCGTGGTCGGCCCCGAGCTATGAGCTGGCGCAGAAAAGCGCTGCATGTTTTGGCGACCCTGCTCAACACCGCCCTGCTGGCCCTGATCGGCCTCCTCCTGGGACTAGGCCTTGTAGTGCATAGTGAAAACGGCACCCGCTGGCTGTTCAACCTGGCCCGGGATCTGGTCCCCGGCGAGCTGTCCGCAGAGAGCCTCAAAGGCCGCCTCACCGGCCCGCTGGACCTCACCGGGCTCAGCTATCACGATGGCGATCTGCTGCTGGAGCTGGACCGGCTACACTTGGACTGGCGGCCCACCGCCTTGTTGCAGCGGCGCCTGCAGATTATCTCCCTGGAACTGGATCGGGGCCGCCTGGCATTGCCGCCAACCGAGTCGGACTCTGCCCCGACCAAACCCTTCCCCGGTCTCAGCCTGCCCCTGGAGCTGGTGCTGGAATCGCTCCAGCTGACCGACGTCCACATCATCCCACCCACGACAGCCGAACCCATCCTCATCGAACAAGTCGGCCTGGCTGCCCGGGCCGTCGACGATGTGGTGCAGATCGAACATCTGGAGGCTGCTGGCTTTGGCGCCCGGGTGGAGCTGGCCGGCGAGCTGCAACTGGCTCCGTTATTACCATTGAACCTGGAGTTGGGCTGGCACTACCAGCTACCTGAAGGCCCAGAACTCTCCGGCCAGGGCCAGATTACCGGCGATCTGGCCGAACTCAAACTCGAACAGACCCTGTCTGCCCCCCTCGCCGCCGTTTTGAACGCCAGCCTGTATGAACTGCAGCAGGCACCCCGGTGGGATGCGAAGCTGACCCTGAACAACACCGATCTCGGCGCCTTTGCCGCCAACTTTCCTACCCGGGTCAGCGGACGACTACACAGTAGCGGTACTCCGGAGGTAGTCACAGTCGACGGCAGACTGAGGCTGACCGAGCCCGCCCTGGGCGAGCTGAATATGGACCTGGCCGCGACCTATGAAGACGGCACGGTGACCGCCGAACGGCTGCTCATTACTACTCCCGCTGGCTCTAAACTCGAAGGCTCCGGTCGATACACTACCGACGACGCCTTGGGCGTATTCGATGCCGAGCTCGCCTGGAGCGCTCTGCGCTGGCCCCTGACTGGGGAGAGAGTCCAGGTACGTAGCAACCAGGGCCGGTTGGAAATCAAGGGCCAACCGGCAGACTACCGCTACCAACTGATCCTGGACGCAATCCTGCCGGATCAGCCTGCGCTCACGCTGGAGGCATCCGGCAGCGGCAATACCGATGGCGTGGACTTCGAGGCGCTGCGCATTCGCCTGCCAGAGGGGCATATCGACGGCTCCGGCCGCGCCGACTGGGCGCCGCAGCCGGCCTGGCAGCTGAACCTGACCGGCACCAGCATCAACCCCGGTCTGTTCCACCCCGATTTTCCCGGCAAACTAGCGCTGCAGCTAGCCACCCGGGGCCGGGTGGCGGAAGGCACGCCGCAAGCCGAGGTAGAGCTGACCCAGCTTGAGGGCGTGCTGCGCGATTATCCGCTCAAGGCCGAGGGCGAACTGAAACTGACCGGCGAGACGCTGCACATCAAGCAACTGGCGCTGACCTCCGGCAGCAGTGTGATTCGCATCGAGGGCAGCGCCGGCAATATCCTCGACCTGGGCTGGACGCTACAGGCAGAGAATCTGGCCAGCCTGTGGCCAGGCCTGTCCGGCTCCTTGCACAGCGAGGGTCGGCTGGCTGGCAGCCGTGAAGCACCACAGCTCAAGGCCAACATCGACGGCAAGGCCATCGGTTTCGAGGAGCACGCGGTTGCAGATCTCCAGGTACAGGCGGAGCTGGAGCTGGGCGGTGAGCAGAATATCGACCTGGACCTGGCAGCCCGAGGGCTGAAATCCGGCGCCATGCAGTGGCATCAACTGACGCTGGGCGCCAAGGGCACGCGCAATGCGCACCAGATCGAGTTGAAACTAGAGAGCGAGCAGGCACCAACCGCGCAACTGCTCATCGACGCCGGCCTGGATGCAAAAAACAGCTGGAGCGGAACCTTACAGGCCCTGACCCTCACCCTGCCCGAGATCGGCCGCTGGGATCTGGAGCACCCCACCCTCTTCACCCTGGCGACCGAGACCCAGCGGGTGCAGGAACTCTGTCTGGCCGCCGACGGCGGGCGTCTGTGCGCGGCATTCGATGGCAGCGACGCCAAGGGCTGGAAAGCGAAGCTGAGCGCCCCCGCCTTTCCCCTGGCCTTCTTCCAGCACTGGCTGCCCCCGGAATTGAAGCTCACTGGTCGCAGTGACCTGGCGGCGGACTTTTATGCCGCCCCAGATGGGGATATCCGTGGCCGAGCCGAACTGGAGCTACCCGAGGGCCAGCTAGCCTTCGAGGTGCAGGGCGAACCACACCAACTGGACTTCTCCGGTGGCAGCCTGCAGGCAAAGCTGGATGCCACGGGTGCCCATGCCGAAATTGGCATACCCCTGGCCGACCTGGGGGAGATCGACGGAGAAATACGCCTGCCCGGACTGAAACTGTCGGCACTTGCCCCGGACAAGCAACCCCTGGCCGGCCAGCTTAAAGCACGCATCAACGACCTGAGCCTGGCCTCGGCAATGGCACCACAGTTGCAGAATGTAGCGGGCTACATCGATCTTGATTTCACCTTGGCCGGGCGCCTGGCCAGACCCAAACTCAAGGGCAAAGCGGAGCTGAAAGAGGGAGCCCTGGATATCCCGGAACTCGGGCTGGAGCTGCGCGAACTGGGCCTGAGCCTGAAGGCACCGAGTCTGGAACGGCTGGAGATAAAGGGCAGGGTACGCTCCGGCGGAGGAACCCTGACCCTGGAGGGTGAGACCCGCATCGAACCGGCCGAGGGTTATCTCACCCGACTCAAGCTGCAGGGTAAAGACTGGGTGGCGCTGAACATCCCCGAGGCGGAGGTGCATGTATCGCCAGATCTGCTGATCCTGCACACCAAGGAACAAACCGAGCTGAACGGCGAGGTCCGCATCCCCTACGGCCGCATCCGGCCACGCGAACTGCCAGAAACCGCTGTCACCGGCACCCCGGATCTGGTGGTGGTGGGCCGCGATGCACCACAACAGGAACAGGCCGACCCGAACTTCCATTCCAGGCTGCGCATCGTCTTCGGCGACAGAGTCAGCTTCGAGGGCTTCGGCCTGCGCGCCAACCTCACCGGCAACCTGCTGGTGATCGACGAGCCGGGTCGGCCGGTCATCGGTCGCGGTCGGCTGGGCGTGACGGACGGCAGCTACCGCGCCTACGGCCAGGACCTCAAAATAGAACGCGGCTACGCCCTGTTCGCCGACAGCCCGGTGGACAATCCGGGGCTGGACGTGCAGGCGGTGCGCGAGGTTGGCGAGGTGACCGCCGGGCTGCGCGTGAGCGGCACCCTGAAGACGCCCAAGCTGACACTCTACTCCACCCCGCCCATGACCCAGAGTGAGGTCGTCTCCTATCTGCTCACCGGGCATCCGCCGGGTAAATCCGGCGCCAATGTGGGCGTGGCCACGGCACTACAGGCCACCGGTGTGGGTAGCCTCACCACCGAGGTGGGCCGTCAGTTGGGTTTGGAGGAACTGCGGGTGGAAACCGGTAACAGCCTGGCCGAGGCATCGGTGGTGGCCGGCACCTATCTGTCGCCGCGCCTCTACGTGCAATACGTCAACGAACTGGCCTCGCGCGAAACCAAGCTGCGGCTGCGCTACGACCTCACCGACAGGCTGCAGATTCAGACCGAGACCGGTCGATCCCAGGGGGTGGACCTGTTCTACACCATCGAGCGTTGAGCCGGGAGCTGTTAAGCCTCCCAAGCGGAACCACCAGGGAATCAAAGGCGAAACACTTGGGACGAGTTACCGCATCATCGCAAGCGTCAGGGATGCGTACTACAGATGGGGTTGGAGTTCAGCAAACCCCATAAAAAACAAAGCCCCCACCAGACGGCGAGGGCTTTGTCAGCAGTGCGACGCGTCCGATTACTCGAACGCGCCTTTTTCGGCATCAAACCCGCAAGAGTTTAGATGTCCTTGTGCGGTGCGAAGGCCGGGCGCTCAAAAGGCTTGCGCTCCATAGCAACCTTGCGACGCTCTTCCATCTGCTTGCGAGCTTCGGCGCGGCGCGCCTCCATCTCTTTCATAGATGCTTCACGGCGAGCCTTGGACTCTTCCATGCGCTTGGCAACGTCAGCAGGCATGGCGCGGTTGGCGGGAGCAAAGTTGGCGAAGCGCTGTTCCATCTGCTTGCGCTCTGCTGCCATACGCTCCTGCATGGCCTTCCTCTCCTGCTCCATGGACGCAAAAGGATCAACATTCTGGAAGTTCTTGGCGTACTCACGCTGGGCGGCAATCGCCTGCTCGAAGGCCTTGCGCTGTTGCTCAGCGAAGGTCTTCTGCTGTTCGGTCAGGGCAGCCTGCTGCTCAGCGGTCGGAGCAACCGGCGCTGCATAGGGGGCACCGTAGTAGGGGTAACCGTAAGGGCCGTAGTAGTCATTGTAACGGTTGTAGCCGTAGCCATTGCCGCGACCCTGGCCACGCATGCTGAAGTTCATGTCGAAAGCACCATCAGCAAAACCGTCACCAAGGAAGTCATTCGCCCAGTTGTTGCCGTTGTTGCCCCACCAGGCACTTGCGGAAGCAGAAGCAGCAGCCAGTGCAACGGCAGCAGCGATAGTAGAAACCTTTTTCATGTCACTCACCCGGAAAATCTTTTGAAAACCACGCTTAGTCTTTTCAGCACGTCCCTGTGCTGTCAATCATCCTGATTCGTTCCTACTTATTTAGCAGGAGCAGCCGGAGCCTGAGGGGCAACCGGAGCACCGTAAGGAGCGCCATAGGGAGCACCGTAAGGAGCGCCATAAGGAGCACCGTAGCCGTAAGGACCGTAACCGTAGTAGTCGTTGTAACGGTTGTAGCCGCTACCATAACCGTTGCCACGACCACGAGCGCTCATGTTGAAATCGAAAGCGCCGTCGCCGAAACCATCGCCCATCCAGTTGTTGTCATTCCAACCACGGTTGCCCCAGGGACCGCCCCACCAAGCAGAAGCAGAAGCAGAAGCAACAACCAGAGCTGCAGCAGCAGCGGCTTTAACGATTTTGTTCATTGTTAACTCTCCAATAGATACAATGTGTCTTTAGCAGCGTTGTTGAAAGCAGATACAGCGTAGCCTTCGAGCGAAAGAATATTAGTATTTACTTAATCTAACAAATTTATTCTGCTTATCTATAGATAATATTATTTTATAAGAATTGCGTTCTATGAAGATAACCATCCACCGTCCCGACGACTGGCACCTCCATCTGCGTGATGACGCGGCGATGACCTCTGTCCTGGCCCATTCGGCCAAACAGTTTGCCCGTGCCATCATCATGCCTAACCTCAAACTGCCAGTAGCCAATACCGATACCGCTCAGGCCTACCGACAACGAATCCTCTCCGCCCTGCCAGAGGGGAGCCATTTCGAGCCTCTGATGACACTCTATATGACCGATAACCTCGGTCCCGATGAGGTCGCCCGCGCCAAGACCTCCGGTTTTGTGCATGCGGTAAAGCTCTATCCGGCCGGCGCCACTACCAATTCGGACGCCGGTGTCACCAATATCGAACGTATCTATCCCACTCTGGAGGCAATGCAGCAGCACGATCTGCCGCTGCTGATTCATGGCGAGGCAACCCACCCGGAGGTCGACACCTTCGACCGTGAAGCCGTCTTTCTCGATCAACAGTTGGCGCCGCTTGTGGAGAGGTTCCCTGAGCTACGCCTAGTACTCGAGCACATCACAACCCAGGAGGGCGTGGAGTTTGTTAAACAGGCTTCCGGACGGGTTGCGGGTACCATCACCGCCCACCACCTGCTCTACAATCGCACGGCGATCTTCACTGGCGGCATTCGTCCTCACCTCTACTGCCTGCCGATCCTTAAAAGGGAGAGACACCGACAGGCACTGGTCGATGCTGCCACCAGCGGCGATCCACGCTTCTTTCTGGGTACCGACAGCGCTCCCCATCCGGTTCACGCCAAAGAGTGCGCCTGCGGCTGCGCCGGTTGCTACACCGCCCACGCCGCCATCGAACTCTATGCAGAGGCCTTCGACCGCGCCGGCGCGCTGGACAAGCTGGAGGGGTTTGCCAGCCACTTCGGGCCGGACTTTTACGGACTGCCAAGGAACAGAGACAGCATCACGCTGGAGAAAAGCGCCTGGGATGTACCGACCAGTTACGCCTTTGGCAGTGACCGGGTAATCCCGCTGCGTGCCGGGGAGAAGATTGAATGGCGAATCGTCAGTGATTAACCGCTATGGAGTCTGATTAAGATCTTCATCGAAGAACTCATCGAACAGGTCGTCCTCCAACGGAGGATCGCCATCAAAGATATCGTAGCGGCGTTTCTGTAGATAGGACTCTCGCACAAAGACATAGCGGTCCAGCGCCGCCTCATCCACTGCTTCGACCGTTTCCAGCAGGTCTGCCCTGATGTCGATCAGCTTGACCACCAACAAGCTCCAACGCAGCCCTTCCTGCGTGAAGTAGAGCGGATTGATAAACAGATCCACCACTCGCCCTGCAGCATCCCGCACCGTACTCGGCCCAAGGATCGGAATGACAAAATAAGCGGACTCCTCGTAACCCCAATGACCAAGCGTCTGGCCGAAATCCTCCCGATAGCGCTGCAGCCCCATATCGCTGGCCACATCGAAGAAACCGAGCAGACCAATGGTGGTGTTGACGCAGAACCGCCCCACATCAGAGGCCGCCTGTTTGGGTTTCGCCTGCAGCAGATTATTGGCAGCTGAATTGACGTCGGTCAGATTCTCGAAGAAGTTGGTGAAACCCCGATCAAACGGATCGGGCAACACCCGACGGTACCCTTTGGCCACCGGCTTGCCGATAGCCTCATCAAAGTCCCTATTGAAACGATCGCTGCCACGATTGAACGATTCAAGTGGATCGGACGGATGAGCCTGTTCAGCAGGCACACTGGCACAACCGGAGATCATCCCCAGGCAGACCAGCACCAACACACTCACAGCGCCACTCTGCAAAAAAAAGCGACTCATCATAACGGCACCCTATCTCCCTCAGCATACCCGGCATCCTGTAGAACTTTCATAAGAACTACCTTAACCAACCCCAGTGTAGGTCGTAAATCCACCGCAGTTTCATTATCCTTGGCAGATGAACGAACCGATATACAACCCCATCATCGCCGACCGCTTCCGCGGCTACCTGCCGATTGTGGTCGACGTGGAGACCGGCGGCTTTGACGCCAAGCAGGATGCCCTGCTGGAGATCGCCGCAACCACCCTCCTGCTCGACGAGGCCGGCCTGTTACAACTGGGTGAGACCCATGCCTGCCATGTCGAACCCTTTCCCAATTCCAATATCGACCCCAAGGCGCTCGCCTTTAACGGCATCGATCCGTACCACCCGTTTCGCGATGCACTACCGGAGCGGGAGGCACTAAAAAAGATCTTTGAGCCAATTCGCAAGGCAGTGAAGGCGAGCGGCTGCAAGCGTGCCATTCTGGTCGGGCACAATGCCTTTTTTGACTTAGGTTTTATCAATGCCGCAGTGGAACGCAGCAACTACAAACGCAATCCGTTCCACCCTTTCAGTACCTTTGACACGGTCAGCCTGGCCGGTCTCGCCTACGGACAGACGGTGCTGGCACGGGCTGCCCAGTGCGCCGGGCTGGAGTGGGACAGCAACGAGGCCCACTCCGCGATCTACGATACCGAACAGACCGCGCGCCTATTCTGCACCATCGTCAACCGCTGGCAGGAGCTGAGCCCCGCCAACCCCTGGGATCAGCCAATGCAAAAAAGCGAGGCCCCATTGCAGACCAACAACAGAGCCTGACAGGAAGAGAGACAGAGAAGCGGCAGGCAGAGGTGAGCGCCTGCCGCAGAGAATCGACTATTCGGACTTGCCGGCAGCCTCCGACTTCGCCACGGCCTTCTCCATCATGGTTTTCAGCTCGCCGCTAGCTTGCAGTTCCAGGGTGATATCGCAGCCGCCCACCAGTTCACCATCCACATAGATCTGGGGGAAGGTCGGCCAATCCGCGTAGCGTGGCAGGTTCTCAAAAATCTCCTGATCGGCCAGCACATTGACGTAGGAGAAAGGCGCGCCGCATGCCTTCAGCGCCTCCGCCGCACGGGAGGAGAAGCCGCACATGGGGAACTGGGGGGTGCCTTTCATGTAGATGACAACCGGATTGCCTTCCACCTGTTCACGAATTCGATCCAACACGTCCATCGGAATACCTCGGTAATGAGTTCAGTGACCGGCACTAGATGGTGGCAGACTGCCGCTTTTCAAGCGCCGCAATGATGCGCGGCAGTTTACCCCGCCAGACAGGGGAAGAACATCGTGTCTTTGTAGGGACTTGGCGAGGCTATTACTAGGTCCATTTGATTGCCGACATTTAAACATGGCACATGTATAGGGCAGGCTGCGCCCGACATCATCCATGATTTCAATATATGACAGACAGCGGCCACAGGCCGCCCTATATCTATGATTAACCGCCGATAGATCCTGCTTTGGCCGGATTAATAACCTACACGCCCTGCCGCTGCAGCCACAGCTCAAACACCGCCAGCTGCCAGATTTTGCTGCCCCAGAGGCGAGTGTGGTGCATCTGCGGCGCCGCCAGCAGCATCTCAACATATTTTCGCTGGAACAGACCGCGCTCACACGCCACCGATGAATCAAGGATATCGCGCACAAACGTCAGAAACTCTCCCCGCACATACTTCAGCGCCGGCAGCGGGAAATAGCCCTTGGGACGATCGATGACAGAGTCGGGCAACCGCCCCCGGGCAACCGCCTTGAGCGGATACTTGCCAGCCTCACGCAGCTTCAGCTCCGCCGGGCAGGCCGCCATCAGCTCCAGCAGTTGCTGATCAAGAAACGGCACCCGCGCCTCCAGCCCCCAGGCCATGGTCATGTTGTCGACCCGCTTCAGTGGATCATCGACCAGCAGCATAGTCTGATCCATGCGCAGCACCGCCTGCATAAAGTCCTCATCAGCGACGTCTTGTAGATAGTCGCCAATCAGCGCCCGGCTGTGGTCGGCCCCGGCCAGCCGCGGAGTGATCAGGCGCAGGTACTCCCCATGATCCCGATCGAAATAGTGGCGGGCAAAACGCGCCACTGGATCACCATGACTATCCGCCAACATCCGCGGGTACCATGCATAGCCGCCGAATACCTCGTCTGCCCCCTGCCCCGACTGCACCACCTTGAACTGTTTGGCAACCTGCTCCGCCAGCAGGTAGAAGGCCACAGCATCCTGGCCGAACATCGGCTCCGCCATCTGCTCCACTGCCTCCGGCAGACGCCGCAGCACCTCGGCATCAGAGACCAGAAACCGCTGATGGCGGGTGGCGCAGTGCTCCGCCACCGCATCGGAATACTCGAACTCGTTACCCTGCTCCTCCGGCTGATCCTCAAAGCCGATAGTAAAGGTATGCAGATCGCTGACCCCCGCCTCCCCCAGCAACGCTACCAACAGACTCGAATCGAGGCCACCGGAGAGCAACACTGCCACCGGCACATCAGCCACCTGGCTGCGTCGGCGCACCGCCTGGCGCAGCGCCACCTCGATCACCTCCAGCCACTCGCCCTCACTGCGTGGCACGGCCGGACGATCCACAGGATAGGACCAATAGGCGTACTGCGGACCGGCGCCCGCCTCGCTCACCCGCATCACGTGGCCCGGCGCCAGCTTGCGGATGCCGTTGAAGATGGTGTGTGGCGCCGGCACCACCCCATGCAAGGTGAACTGATAGTGCAGCGCCAGTGGATCGATGGAGGTGTCGACGCCACCTGCCACCAGCAGTGCCTGGGTATTGGAGGCGAAACGCAGACCGCGTTGATCGAGCGTATAGTAGAATGGTTTGATGCCGAGCCGGTCGCGCACCAGAGTCAGCCGGCGCTGCTGCTGATCCCAAATGGCGAAGGCGAACATCCCCTCCAGCCGCTCAACACTGGCCTCGCCCCAGGCGTGCCACGCCTTGAGGATCACCTCCGTATCGCCAGTAGAGAAGAAGCAGTAACCCTTGGCGATCAGCGTCTCGCGCAGCGCCCGATAATTGTAGATGGCGCCGTTGAAGACCAGCACCAGCCCGAGCTGCGGATCGAACATCGGCTGGTTGGCCTGCTCGGAGAGGTCGATAATGGCGAGGCGGCGATGCCCAAAGGCGAGCGGACCGTCACTGAAGCGACCGGCGTGGTCAGGACCGCGACGCACCAGTCGGACGCTCATGCGCTGGATCACGGCCAGCTCCGCCGACTCACCATCAAAGCGCAATTCGCCGCAGATACCACACATCGCCGGTCGGCCTACTCGTCGGAACTGGGAGTGCCCCAGCCCCCGCCGCCGGGGGTCTCTATGATGAGACGCTGCCCCGCCTCCAGTTTCAGACTGACCTTGCCCGACAGTTCCTCCCCATCCAGCAGATTGCGCCCTGCCGCCCCAGCACCACCGCCATCGGCACCCCAAGGCCCACGTCGGCGTCGCTCAGTGAGCAGTGAGACCTGGACCGGGGCGAGGAATTCGAACTCCCGCCGCAGTCCGTCACCACCGCCATACCGTCCTGCACCACCGGAACCACGACGCAGCTCATAACGTCGGATGCGCAGTGGAAAGCGGCCCTCCACCACCTCGATGGGGGTGTTGAGAGTGTTGGTCATATGCGTCTGCACCCCACTCTGACCAGGGCTCCGGCAACCCGCTCCCATGCCACCGCCGATGGTCTCGTAGTAGTCCCAACGGCGGCCCGGCGTATCGCTGCCCATCGCCAGGTTGTTCATGCTGCCGTGGCTGGCGGCCGGGATCAGCTCCGGCACCACCTGGGCCAGCGCCCCCAGCACCACATCCACCACCCGGGTGCTGGTCTCCACATTACCCGCCGCCACCGCCGCCGGGCGCTGCGCATTGAGCAGACAACCCACCGGGGCGTTGAGACTGATCGGCCGGAAGGTGCCGGCGCAGGCGGGGGTCTGAGGCGGCATCAAGCAGCGGAAGGCGTAGAAGACTGCCGCCGCGGCCACCGAGAGCGGCGCGTTGATGTTACCGGCCACCTGCCCGGCGGTACCGTTGAAATCAACCGTCACCCGCCCGCCACGCATCGTCAGACAGACCCGGATCGGGATATCGAGGCTACCCTGACCATCATCGTCCATCAGATCTTCAAAGCGGTAGGCGCCGTCGGGCAGCGCGGCGATAGCATTCAGCGCCAGCTTCTCGGCATAATCGTTGAGCGCCTGCAGGCCGCTCAGGAAGCCCGCCCGCCCCCACTCGTCGATCATCAGACTCAGTCGCTCCACACCGCTGCGGTTGGCGCTGATCTGGGCGGCAAAATCGCCGGCCGACTCCTGCGGGTTCCGGTTCTCCTCGACCAAGCTGCGGTAGAGTCGCTGATTCAGCTCACCGCCGCGCAGCAGATAATCGGGGGGGATCACCCGCCCCTCCTGTTCCAGAGAGCTGGAGAGCGGCATCGAACCTGGGGATTCGGCGCCGATATCCGCATGATGAGCGCGGTTCACCACAAAAGCAGTCAGCTCACCGTCGGCAAAGAGCGGCGCGATCAGGGTCACATCCGGCAGATGGGTGCCGCCAAGATAGGGGTCGTTGAGGACTACCATATCGCCAGCCTGCCACTCCAGACTCGAGACGATTCCGGCCATCGCAAAGGCCATGCTACCGAGGTGGACCGGGATGTGGGCCGCCTGGGCGCAGAGCTCCCCCTGAGCGTCGAACACCGCACAGGAGTAGTCGAGACGGTCGCGGATGTTGGGCGAAAAGGCGGCATTACGCAGCACCGCCCCCATCTCATCGCAGACCGCCTCCAGACGCGAGGCGAAGATATTCAGTTCAACCGGGTCCATCGACGTTCCCATATTTCCATTTAGAATCAGTACAAAAATAACCTTGCCAGACTCAACCCCTCTGGCTAGAATGGCCAAGCATTTTACTAGGTTTTACCAGTGGTGCGGCACAGATCGACCCCACCACGACTCTCAATAAGATCCAAGGAGTACCTGACTGATGGCACACGAACTGCCTGCGCTTCCCTTTGCAATCGACGCCCTTGAGCCTGTGATCTCCCAAGAGACCCTGGAGTTCCACCACGGCAAGCACCACAACACCTACGTCACCAACCTCAACAATCTGATCCCGGGCACCGAGTTCGAAAACGCCTCCCTGGAAGAGATCATCATGAAGTCCGAGGGCGGCGTGTTCAACAATGCCGCTCAGGTCTGGAACCACACCTTCTACTGGAACTGCCTGCGTTCGCCCGGCGATGAGAACGCCCCGACTGGCGCCCTGGCCGACGCAATCAACAGCACCTTCGGCTCCTTCGACGAATTCAAACAGAAGTTCGCCACCTCCGGCGCCACCAACTTCGGCTCCGGCTGGACCTGGCTGGTGCAGAACGAAGACGGCAGCCTGGAGATCTACAACACCTCCAACGCCGGCACCCCGATGACTGCCGGCAAGAAGGCCCTGCTCACCGCCGACGTCTGGGAGCACGCCTACTACATCGACTACCGCAACGCCCGCCCCGCCTACCTGGATGCGTTCTGGAAACTGGTCAACTGGGACTTCGTTGCCAGCAACATGGGCTGATCGACAGCGATCTGAGCTGTGAAGAAGGCCTCCTCACCTCGGTGGGGAGGCCTTTTTTATGGGTGATGATGACGAGCTGCGCTTCACAAAATCCACCCTATTGGGCTAAGGCAGCAACAGCATCCCCATCGATATCTTGCAACCGCGCAAGCTGCTCTCCTCGTCCTGCCAGATCCTTGAGCGCCTGCTTGTAGACCGGGCGCAGTGATTTTTTCAGGTGGCGGCTGACATCTTTGGCCGGGATCTCTTTCAGCACAGCAAAGATTGCCAGGGCGTAGGTTGTCTCTTCCTCTGAAAGAAAGGCGCTGCGACCTGGGGCGCCACCGCCGCAGCTGCCACAACTGCTGCCTTTGAAGGCGTAGACGCTGTTGGCAAACATCAGCCCAAACCCCATAAACACCGCCAACAGTTCTGTGAGATGGGGCCACTGCTCCGGCCCGCCCGGCGGGGGCTCTTCAGCGGTGGTGCCAAGATAGTGGGCCAGGGTGTGGGCGAAGCTGGCGATCAGCGCCTCCGGATTGCTGACCTGATTCGGCTGGTAGAGGACGATGAGTTTTTGATCCTCCGCCACCGTCGTGAGCGGAATACCCCGGGAGCCTCTGATTGCACCGGCCAGACGCAGGCTGGGCGTTTCCAGTGTCATACAGGCCTGCTGATCCAGCAGCCGACAGGGCCAGTGGGCCATGCCAGCATAGGCCTTGACCTGCTCGAAGATCAGCTCTGCCATGCCGTGCAGGCTGTTTTCACGACCCGGAAAGTGTTCATTGGAGGGCACCACCAGGATGCTCTCCTGATGGAAGACCCGCGCATCAAAGTTTCTCAGCGCCCAAGCATAGGCATCAAACAGCCACTCTGCTGAGGGCTCATCGATAGGCGGGGTTGATTTCAACAGGCCAAACATCACATCGGTTTCCTAATGTTCTTGCGACAGGGCAGAACCGACCGGCAAGCGCCGGATCAATTATCCCCCATCAGCAGATCACCCAATCCACCCAACGCGGAACCTTCACCTTGGTCTCGCCCGCCACCTTGGGGCGCGGCCTCCAGCATCCGGCCAGCCAAGCGCGAGAATGGCAGCGACTGCAGCCAGACTTTGCCAGGCCCCTGCAGGTTGGCGAAGAAGAGGCCTTCGCCGCCAAACAGGGCGGTCTTCACGCCGCCCGCCTGCTGCAGATCGAACTGCACCGAGTCCTGCATCCCCACCAGGCAGCCGGTGTCCACATGCAGCTGTTCACCGGGGGCCAGCTCACGCTCCAGCAGGGTGCCGCCGGCCTGGACGAAGACCAGCCCGTCGCCCTCCAGTTTCTGCATGATAAAACCCTCGCCACCGAACAGTCCGGTGAGGATCTTCTTCTGGAAGTGGATGCCAATGGAGACTCCCTTGGCGGCACACAGGAAGCTGTCCTTCTGGCAGATCAGCCGGCCACCCATGTCGGCCAGGGAGATCGGGATGATGGTGCCGGGAAAGGGCGCGGCGAAAGCGACCTTCGCCTTGCCCGAACCATTGTGGGTGAAGACCGTGGTGAACAGGCTCTCGCCGGTGAGCAGACGCTTGCCCGCCCCCAACAGCTTGTCCATGAAGCCACCGCCATCGCTGCCGGAGCCGTCGCCAAACAGGGTGGTCATGCCGATGCTAGCGTCCTTGTACATCATCGCCCCCGCCTCGGCCACCGCGCTCTCGCCGGGATCGAGCTCGACCTCGACAAACTGGCTCTCGTGGCCGTGGATCTGATAGTCAATCTCGTCCGCCTTACCCGGCACTAGCGCGGAACCTGCCGGCGGCTGGCCGCTCATCAGCTCTGGGATCTGGTTGATCGGCAGCCACTCCGCCATGCCCTGACGCCAGGCGTGGCCGTTGGGATCGGCCTGGGCGCGGGCGGCGGCCTGCGCGAAATCCATCGGCCCTATCTGCTGGCCGTTATAGCTGAGATACCACTCTTGAGACATCCTGATACTCCTTCTGTCGTTTAGATTGCAGGCGCCAGCGGCGGCACACCCAGTGCCGCATGCACCGCATTGATCGCATCATCTGTCAGCCCCAGCCGACCAGCCAGGGCGCGCAGATAGACGACCTCCTGCGGGGTATCGAGCTGAATCGCCAGCAGCGATGCCGAATAGATCTGCTGGGCACTGTCAGCGGAGTCGCTCCAGCCAGCCAGCTGTGCAGCGCTCACCGGGTTGTCGATCTCGTGCTCCATGAAGGCCCGTTCTTCCGGGTCGAGACCGCTCTGCTCAAGCCTGCCGAAGATACGCTGGCGTTCATCGGCATCTACCTCGCCATCGGCATGGGCGGCGGCGATCATGGCGCGGATCAACACCACCGCCAGGCTTGGCTGGCTCTCATCGGCAGCGGCCGGCGGAGCAGCGGGCGGAGGCGGCGGAGCAGCTGTGGTGGGGGCCACACCAGGCGGAGGGGGTGGCGGCGCAGCGGCCTGCCCAGGCGGGGGCGGCGGGGCTTGGGTCGTGCCGGGTTGGGCCGACGCCTGCCCGGCACCACTCTGGCTGGTAAAATGTTCATAGGCGGCCATCGCGACTCCCAGCACCCCCATCCCCACCGAAGGGATGGCGGACTTTCCGCTGTCACCACCGAGCACACCGCCCAGCAGTCCGCCCAACATCTTCTCTGCATCAAACATGGTTTGCTCTCCTTCCTTTCTGTTCAGACCAGGCAGCTCAGTCGCTTCAGCCTTTGGGTGGCGGTGGCGGCGTTGCTCTCTGCTTCCACCGCTGCAGCAGCGCACCAACGATGACGCCTCCCACCAGCAGCAGTTTGAGCAGCATGCCAACGCTGATCAACACCCCAATGGTAAAAAATGTCAGACCGATAAAGTAGGGCAGATAGCTATCCAGGGTGGTGCCGGGCTCGAGCACCGACTCTTCCGGTGATTGCGGATTGTAGTGGACCTCGATCGGCTGCTGCGGCTGGTAACGATTGAGTACCCGCTTCGCCTCAGCGGCGCTGCTTGAGCTGGGGCCACCATCAAAGCGGATGCGCGAACCCCGGTAGTGCGCCCCCGCCACTTGGTAGCTGTAGTCGATCTGGGCTCGATAGAGGCGATTGCCGTCACTGTCACGCGCCTGCTGCAGTTCCGCGATCTCGATCCGACCTGCAACCTGCGGCCAATTGACGCTTGCCTCGGCCTTATCGAGGATCGGCTTGCCCCACTCAAAGGCGGCAAAATAGCCCGCCAAGGCGCAAATGACGCCGAACACCAGGGTGCCAATCACTCCAGCACGTTGTGTAGCCATCACTTCTCCATCGTTTGGCATAGAAATCGTCAACAATTGTGACGTTTCCTGCCATCACCAAGCATCCACCACCTCCACCTTGCAGGTCGGGCGCCCCTTACTGCAGAATCCGCCACACCGTCATCTGCCAAACGCTGGGATAGTATCATGGCTTCCATTCGCACCTTTATCTCTCTCTTCGGCCTGCTGGCAAGCGGCTTGCTCGCCTCCAGCGCCTATGCCGAGGTTACTTCCGAGAACATTATCTACCTGCAGACCGATGGCAGAAGCTCGCTGTTTCATCGCGCCCTGCGGGGGGATGCCTCAAAGCTCCTCTTTCACGTCACCAAATCGCTGGAGCTGAACGACTTCTACTACATCTACCCCAACAAGCGCGACTGGGATGGCACCTCAAACCCGGCTGTCAACACCCTGGCCTTCAACCAGGGGGAGTATGTGGTGGTCTATCCTGAGCAGTTGAGCGACCAGCTCAGCCTTTCTGACGATGGCATCTACACCTTCACCACCCGCGAGGAGAAACGTGCCGACGGCCACTTCGGCATGTGGTACAAGCCCGGTGATTTCGACAACTTCGTCTACGCCTGGGTGCTGCCCAAAGGCATCGAGCTGATCTCCTATGAAAGCAATCGCGACGGCGAGTGGGTGAAGCGGGAGAACACCATCACCTACTACGGCCACCAGGTGAATGATCTGGTCTTCACCATCCGCTACCGGCTCAGCGACAGCGACCAGGACGGCATTGTCGACAACCTGGACCACTGCCCCAAAACCGCCTCGGGCATCCTGGTCAACAATCTCGGTTGCGCCCTCGACACCGATGGCGACGGCATTGACGACAGCCACGACAAGTGCCGCAATACGCCTGAGGGCGCGGTGGTGGACACCGACGGCTGCCGCCTCGACAACGATGGCGATCTGATCCCGGACGCACTCGACCGCTGCCCGGCCACCCCCCAGGGCGCGCAAGTGAAGCCGAACGGTTGTGAGGTGGACAGCGACAATGACGGCGTGGTCAACAGCCAGGACGACTGCCCAGCCACCCCGAGCGAGCTCAGCGTCGATCTCAGAGGTTGCGAGACCGATCGGGATCAGGATCAGGTGGTGGATCATCTCGATCAGTGCCCCAACACCCCTGCCAGCGCCCGGGTCGACAGCCACGGCTGCGAAACAGACCAGGATGGGGACAGCGTGATCGACCGCCTCGATCAATGCCCGAACACGGCCGCCGGCAGAGAGGTCACCCCCGACGGCTGTGAACGCATATTGCCGCCCCAGGTGCCGATCGTGATCGACACCGACAAGGATGGCGTGGCCGACGAGTCTGACCAGTGTCCGGGCACCGGCGCGGGTTTTATGGTCGACAATAGAGGTTGCGAGCTGGATCAGGATAGTGACGGAGTTATCGACCGACTTGATCAGTGTCCGGGTACTCCCACCGAGGCCAGGGTCGATAACAAAGGCTGCGAGACTGATCTGGATGGTGATCAGGTGGTCGATCGGCTCGATCAATGCCCCAACACACCGGCCGGCAAAGAGGTCAGCCGCGACGGCTGTGAGATCGTTGTAGCGAACTGCCCCGAAGTTGCAGAGCCGATCACTCCCATCCCAGCATCGACTCTCGACAGTGATCAGGATGGCATCTTCGATGACGCCGATCTCTGCCCCAACACGGCGGCAGGCAAGGAGGTGGACACCACCGGCTGCAGTCCGGCCGAGGTCATCACCCTGCACGGCGTCAACTTCAAGACCGATTCAGACCAGCTCACCCAGGGTTCGGTCTCCATCCTGGATAAGGTGGCCAGAACCCTGATTCACCATCAGGGGCTTCGATTGATGGTGGCGGGACACACCGACAGCCGCGGCGATGCGGCATACAACAAAGACCTCTCCCACCGTCGCGCTATCACTGTGATGCACTATCTCAGCGACAATGGGGTCGCCGCTGAGCGCCTCTCGGCGGAAGGGTTTGGTGAAGAACAGCCGATCTCCGACAACGAATCCCTCGAGGGACAAACCATGAACCGCCGCGCGGAACTGATCCGCATGAACTGAGACGACGCGACGCCGATTTGTGTCGGCGTCGCCCGTTCACATCAGCCACTCATCCTTGATGGTGACACAACAGCTCGGGCATGTTTTCACCGGACTTTGCCAGATGCTCCAGGCTATCCAACACATCAAGGCTGGCCTGTTCCATCTGCTGCATCGCCTCGACGCATCGATCAAAATCCTGTGCATGGAAAGCGTTGACCGCCATCTTGCCTGCCTCATGCACCAAAATGTGAGGTCTCTCGATCTCCTTGTAACCATCCAACTTGGAGAAGCAGCTGACCCCCTCGCCCTGGTAGTACCAGTGCCCCAGACGGCAATCCGTATGACTGGAGAACGCCTCTGCCGGCTTCTCTAGCTGCCCCATCAGCACCATGTAGACCTGAACCTTGAAGACCAGATGGTCAATCTTCGCCACCTCAACAAAGCTGCGCAGCGATCCGGAAGAGACCGCCTGCTCCATCTGCCGCGAGAGGCCGATAATGCTATTCATGCCATCGACCAAGGTGCCGCCGATCTGCGCCAGTTTCTGTGACTCATTGGCGATCTGGCGCATGCGCTTCTCCACATCCGATGAGCTGCTCTGAATCTGGCTCACCTCACTGGCGATCTCTTTGGTGGCCTCACCGGTCTTGTGCGACAGATTGCGCACCTCATCGGCAACCACCGCAAAACCACGCCCTTGATCCCCCGCCCGCGCCGCCTCGATCGCCGCATTCAACGCTAACAGATTGGTCTGCTCGGAGATTCCATTGATCAGGCCGACAATATTGCCGATGGCATCGGTGCGGCTATTCAGCTGCTCCATGTAGGAGACTGCATCACTCAACTCGCTGGAGATTGAACTGAGGTTATCAGCCATCTTCGAGGATTTATGCCGCGCCACCTCCGATTCAGTGGAAGAGACCACCGCCGTCTCCTTCTCACTGCTGAGCAGTTTGGCCATGCCCCCCATTGTCTCCTGCATCAGGTCGAGGCTCTTGCCAAAGTGCTCAAAGCTGGCAAAGATGCTGGTCGCCAGCATCTGCTGCTGTTTAAGGCGCTGCACCTCTGCCTGGTAGTGGTCACGCTCCTGCTGCAGGGTATGCTGTTGTTCCGACAACTCGGCAAGCTGCTGTTCTAGCGCTTCAATCCGCTGTTCAGCATCGCCCAATGCACGTTTTGTTTTGCCACATAGGAACATCGCACCCCCCCTTAGACACCAAAAGCAGATCCCCAAACAAGCAATCGACAGTCAGGGGGAAAACATGAGGTTTCTGCCGTGTGGCCGATTAAAAACCGCTGTATTTACCCATCACCGCCAACACGGTGACCAGCAGGCCCAATATCAGATTGATACCGATCAGACGGCGGATCAGCGCCATCGCCGCCCCCGCTTTGGGTAACTCCCCCGCCGAAAGCGCCTGCCCCATCAACTGGTAGGGGCGCGCATAGATAAAGATGAAGATCACCGCCATCAGGGTACCGAGCAGCGTCATCGCCCAAACTGAGGTCTTCGCCTCACCATTAAAGGGCACAAACAGCAGCCAGAAGCCGCTCGCGAGAATCGATAACACAGCGCCCCACACCCAGGGGAAAAAACCATCGAAGACCTGCTTCATCAACGGCAACCGCTGGGGTGGTTCAAGTAGTGCATTGGCCGCCGGACGCAGCGCCATATGGGCAAAGAACATACCGCCTACCCAGACAATCACAGCAAGCAGATGGAGTGTCAGCGCAAGGAACATGGGTATCTCCTAATCAAATGATGAAAAAGCTGAACCTGCGGTGCATTCTGCCCAATGCGGCAGATAAATCTACACTGCCAGATGTGAGTTTGCGCCAAGCGACACACATAGGTAAACTAATCGGTTTTCCGGCCAAACAGCGGCGGATGTTGGTGAGAATGGCGTCCATCAGGATGCCTTTTTTATTTTACAGGATGGATTCATGGCTGACTCATTGATGGCAACCTACGCACGGCTACCGGTAACCTTCGAGCGGGGCGAAGGCGCCTGGCTGTGGGATACTGATGGCCGGCGCTATCTGGACGCGGTGAGCGGCATCGCTGTCTGCAATCTTGGCCACGCCCACCCGGCAGTGCGTCAGGCCCTGTGCGAACAGGCGGGCGAACTGATCCACACCTCGAACCTCTACGGCATCCAGCAGCAGCAGCGGCTGGGTGACCTGCTCACCCAGCTCTCTGGCATGCAGCGGGTATTCTTCGCCAACTCCGGCGCCGAAGCCAACGAGGCCGCGATCAAGATCGCCCGGCTTCACGGCCATAACAGAGGCATCACCACACCACAGATCATCGTCGCCGAAGGCAGCTTCCACGGTCGCACCCTGGCAACTCTCTCCGCCACCGGCAACCGCAAGGTGCAGGCGGGTTTTGAACCACTGGTGCAGGGCTTCATCCGGGTCCCGTTTGGCGACGCCGCGGCAATCGCCCAAGTCGCCGCCAACAACCAGGACGTAGTGGCAGTTCTGCTGGAACCGGTACAGGGCGAAGGCGGCGTGAATATCCCCGCCTCCGACTACCTCAACCAAGTACGCGAGATCTGCGACCAGCAGGGCTGGCTGATGATGCTCGACGAGATCCAGACCGGCATGGGCCGCACCGGCAAACTGTTCGCGCATCAGCACAACGGCATCCTGCCCGACGTAATGACTCTCGCCAAAGGCCTCGGCAACGGCGTACCGATCGGTGCCTGCCTGGCACAGGGGGTGGCTGCCGAGGTTCTCGGGCCGGGCACCCACGGCTCCACCTTCGGCGGCAACCCGCTCGCCTGCCGGGTGGCATGCTGCGTGGTGGAGACAATGCAAGCGGAAGCGATCCCAGAACGCGCCGCAGCTCTCAGCGAGCGCATGCTCGCCGCTTTCAAGCAACAGCTGGACGACCTCGATGGCGTAGTGGATATCCGCGCTGTCGGCCTGCTGCTGGGCATCGAGCTCGATCGGCCCTGTGGCGAACTGGTCAGCAAGGCCCTGCAACAGGGACTGCTGATCAACGTCGCGGCCGAGCGCGTGATCCGGCTGATCCCACCGCTGATCATCAGCGATGCGGAGGCGGACCAGATCATCTCAGGCGTTAGTGCACTGATTCACGATTTTCTCTGAGCACTCCCTTGAGGAAGCAGACATGAACGATACTCAACCCAGGCACTTCCTCTCCCTGCTTGATCTCAGCAGTCAGGAGCTGACCGACCTGATCGACCGCGCCATCGAGCTCAAACGCATGACCCATGCCAGCGAGATCCATGCTCCGTTAAAACAAAAAAACCTGGGCATGGTGTTTGAGAAATCCTCCACCCGCACCCGCATCTCGTTTGAGGTCGGTATGACCCAGCTCGGTGGACACGCACTGTTCCTCTCGCCCCGCGATACTCAACTGGGGCGTGGCGAACCAATCGAGGACAGCGCGCGGGTGATGTCTCGTATGGTCGATATCATCATGATCCGCACCTTCGAGCAGGAGAAACTTGAGCGTTTTGCCGAATACTCTCAGGTACCGGTAATCAATGCGCTCACTGATCTCTATCACCCCTGCCAGCTGCTCGCGGATATGCAGACCTATGTGGAGCATCGCGGCTCGATCCAAGGCAAAACCGTGGCCTGGATCGGCGACGGCAATAATATGTGCCACTCCTACATCAACGCGGCGCGCCAGTTCGATTTCCAGCTCAGCATCGCCTGCCCGGAAGGCTATGACCCTGACAATCAGATCCTTACCGCAGCGGGCGATCGTTGCCGAGTGACTCGCGATCCGATGGCTGCTGCCAAAGCAGCCGACCTGGTCGTCACCGACGTCTGGGCCAGCATGGGTCAGGAGGAGGAACAGCAGCAGCGGGAAAAAGCCTTCTCCGATTTCAAGGTTGATGAGGCGATGATGGCCATCGCAAATCCGGACGCACTATTCATGCACTGCCTGCCGGCCCATCGCGGCGAAGAGGTCAGCGCTGCAGTCATCGATGCTCCCGACAGCGTCGTCTGGGATGAAGCAGAGAACCGTCTTCACTCACAAAAGGCGTTACTCGAATTCCTACTACTTAGCAAGCAAAAATAGCCACCTTTTTAGCGACCCGAAACAGAAAAACGTGGGAATGATCAGAAATTCTTCTGAGAAAAACTGCGACAATACGTCTCTTTCAGGACCACCACTTAACGGAATACTGTGATGCGGCTCCCCTTCCAATTAAGCATTGCTCTGCTTCTGCTGGCCCTCCCCCTGCTGGCCCAGGCAAAGCCTGCCTATATCACCGACACTTTTAAGGTGACCATGCGTTCCGGCGAAAGCTCAACCCATCGCATTCTGCGCATGCTGAATAGTGGTGATCAGGTCGATCTGCTCTCTACCGACTCAGAGAGCGGTTACTCCAAAATCCGCACCGCCAGCGGCTTGGAAGGATATGTACTGAGTCGCCAGCTGATGAACCAGCCGAGCGCCCGCAACCAGCTCAAGACCTTGCAGCAACGTGTTCATGAGCTCGAATCCGCCCCCGCTGAATTGAGCGGCAAACTCGCCCGGTTGCAGCAGCAGCACGACAGCCTGCAGCAGGAACACAAGGCCCTGCAACAGACCAAAAATCAGCTCAATCAGGAGCTGCAGAGCATCCAGCGCACTGCCTCAAACGCCATCCGCATCTCCAACGAACGCAACGACCTACGCAAGCAGGTTGCTGACCTGACCCGCAATGTCGCCGACCTGAGGCAGCAGAACCGGGATCTCAGCAACGAGTCGAACCGCGACTGGTTTCTTATCGGCGCAGCCGTCGTGATTGCTGGAATTCTGATCGGCCTGCTGCTGCCCCACCTCCGCTTCCAGCGCCGTCGCAACAACTGGGGCGCGCTTTAAACAGAGCCACGGGCAGCAGGTTAGCCGGTCGCCAGCAAATGCACAGCCATTGCTATAGTTTCCGGACGATCGATCAGATTGTAATGCTAGAGTGTGATGTGGAGTGAGGCCAGCCCCCCGCCATCTGGCAGATTGAGAAGCTCCAGACGCATCCCGTCGGCACGCGGATGGACCTGCAGACGAAGTGCTGCGGCAGAAGAGTGGGCGACCTTTTGCTGTGACTGAAACAGCAGACCCACCGCATCACCTTGCTGTGCAGCCCGCCGCAGTTGCTGGCCCTGCAAAAGGCTCAGCGTCTCCGGCCAGGCAAGTACCGCACTGCAGGTACCCGATGCCAGCGCCTGCTCCAGCGCCCAAAGCTTCCCAGCAGAATCCGGTGGATGCACTAGCAAGACCCGTGACAGGTCTACGCCCCAGGCCTGCAACGCCAACGCATCGGGAATCGCCGGCGGCGCAATCCAGGCAATCCAGCGCGACTCCACACTGAGGCGGGCCAGCAGCGGTATCACTAGGTTGAGACAAGCCAGCCCTTCCGCATCGCAGTGGATCTCGCTCAGATCACCTCGCGGCCAGCCTCCCACCAATTCATCCAGCGCATCAAAGCCAGTGGCCAGCACCGCTGCCGAATCGTCTTTGCTCTGCCCTCCATGCCAGAGATCTTGTTGTTCGTATAACAGCTGCTCCAGTTCCATCCCCACCTCTAGCGAAACTTGAATGGAGCACCTAATCCCTGGCGCAAAACACCGACCCCAAGCCCCTCGATCGTCAGGGACTGCTCGCGCAGGTCGACCCGAATCGGTTCAAAATCATCATTCTCCGGCAGCAGTACCACCAAGTGACTACTGCGCTCATCGCGGAAGAAGCGTTTCACCGTCACCTCATCCTCAATCCTTGCCACCACGATCTGGCCATTGTGTGCATCCTGGGAGCAGTGCACTGCCAGCAGGTCACCATCCATAATGCCGATATCCTTCATACTCATACCCTGCACCCGCAGCAGATAGTCCGCACGTGGCTGGAACAGATCAGGAGAGAAGTCATAGCGTTCTTCGATATGCTCTTGCGCCAGAATCGGTTGACCCGCAGCAACCTGCCCCACCACCGGCAGTCCCGCTTCAGGCATTTCTCTCTCCAGCAGACGGATGCCGCGGGAGGTGCCCTTCAACAGCTCGATAGCACCCTTTTTCGCCAGCGCGCGCAGGTGTTCCTCTGCCGAATTTACCGAACGAAACCCCAGAGCTTCGGCAATCTCGGCACGAGTCGGGGGAAAGCCTGTGTCGGCCAGATGGCTGCGAATTAGTTCCAGAATCTGCGTTTGGCGAGGAGTCAGTTTCATCGGCTCGGTCCAGTCATATCACGAATACTGTAATTATATACAGTATCCATTGCTCTGCAAGCCGACTACCTCTGTGCCAGAATGATTCAAATCCCAGCGGATCTGTCCTGTGTCGATATTCAGCAAAACAGCGTCTCTTTTTCTGCCGCTTTTTTTACTCTGCATCCCCCACCTGTCGGCCAGGGAGGCAAACGGACTTTCTGCCCTGCAGCCAGCCAACCAGCCTTTCACTGATGATCTGCCGGCGATGCAGCAACGCACCGCCATCCGCGTCCTGGTCAACCACAACCGCACTAATTTTTTCCTGCACGATGGACGCCACCAAGGCTTTGAATTCGAACTGATGGAGCAGTACCGCAAACACCTCAATCAGGAGAAGAAAAACAACCAGATCGCGACCAGCTTTATCTACATCCCACTCCCTTTCGAGCAGCTGCTGCCAGCGCTGATCGAGGGACGCGGTGATGTCGTTGCCGCCGGTATGACGATCACACCACAGCGCCGTCAGCTGGTCGATTTCACCGCGCCCTACCTGCCCAATGTGCAGGAGATTCTGGTCGCTTCAGACAAGGCGAAACCGGTTGATAAGTTAGAGGATCTGGCCGGGCAGCGGGTTCACCTGCTGCGAGGCAGCAGCTATGTCGATCATCTGCGAGCGCTAAACCAACGTTTCAAACAGGCTCATATCGAACCGATCAAACTGGTTGAGGTTGACTCGCATCTGCAGACGGAAGACCTGCTCGAGATGCTCAGTGCCCAGGTGATCGACTACACGTTTGCCGACGACCACATCGCCACCATCTGGGCAAGACTGCTGCCAAACCTGGTGCTGCACCGCACCCTGCAGATCCACAGTGGCGGGAAGATCGCCTGGGCGGTACGCAAAGAAAACCCGAAACTGCGCGCCAGCCTGAACGATTTCATCGGCAAGATCAAAAAGGGCACCCTGCTCGGCAACATGCTGTTTCAACGCTACTATCGCAACACCCGCTGGATCAAAAACCCGCTGCAGCCGGGCGAGCAGGACAAGCTGATGCGGGTGCGCGGTCTGATGGAGAAGTACGCCACACAGTACCACTTCGACTGGCTCACCATCGCCGCCCAGGCCTATCAGGAGTCAGGGCTCGACCAGAGCAAACGCAACCCCTCGGGGGCGTTGGGCATCATGCAGATCCGACCGACCACCGCTGCCGACACGATGGTCGCAATCACAAGCATCGAGCAGCTGGAGAACAACATCCATGCCGGCGTGAAGTACCTGGCCTGGATCCGGGATCGCTACTTCAGCGATGCCGAGATCCTGCCGCAGGATCGGCTCTTCTTCAGTCTCGCAGCCTACAACGCCGGCCCGGCCAAGGTGCGGCGCATGCGCGACAAAGCCAAGGCGATGGGTCTCGACTCGAACCGCTGGTTCGGCAACGTGGAGCAAGCGGCGTTGCGCCTGGTCGGACAGGAAACGGTGCGATATGTGCGCAACATCCTCAAATACTACACCGCCTACCGGCTTGCATTTGACCTGCAGGATGCCTCACAGGCAGCCATAAAAGAACAGACTTCTGTCAAATAACATTTGGCAACGCCAAATGGAGCACCACTTGCAGTGCGAATGTTCGCGCCGCGAGCAGTGCTCCTACACCACCACCGAGTCAACCTGCAGCAGCTCACCAATCGAGCAGGAGAAGCGATCCCCGGGCTTGAGCGACCCTACCCCAGCCGGGGTGCCGGTGAGCACCAGATCCCCCGGGCGGAGGGTAAAAAACTCACTGATGTGGGCGATCAGGGTCAGAGCATCAAAGATCATGTCAGCGCTGTTTGCACTCTGCCGCTGTTCACCGTTGACCACCAGACTGAACTCGATGGAGCTCAGCGACGTCAGCTGCCCCATCGGCAGAAAACCGGAGAGCGGGCAGCTACCGTCAAACGCCTTCGACTTCTCCCAGGGATGGCCAGCGCTTTTCAGCCGCGCCTGAATATCCCGCAGGGTCAGGTCGAGTGCCAGTCCAACTCCAACGATGGCGGATTCTACCCGCTCCTTTGAGACGTGAGTGAGCGTTTCACCAATCAGCATCGCCAGTTCCACCTCATGATGCACCGCACCCTTGTCAGTGGGGATCACAACAGGCTGCTGCATATCAACCAGGGTGGTGTCGGGTTTGACAAACAACAGCGGCTCGGTGGGGAGCGGGCTATCGAACTCCTTGACGTGACCCACATAGTTGCGCCCCACACAGACCACCTTGCCGTTCGGCAGATCCAGCGCCTCACCATCTGTCCATCGATGCCTGTAGCCCATCCACTCCTCCTCTTTCTCGCATCCACATATTGACAACAGATTGCAAAATCGACTGGTTTGCATTGCCACTTTCAAGCCATACTGCTAATTATTTCATATGCCGCTAACACACCGCAGACGAGTCGCTATATTTGCGCTCTCCCTCCACATTTCAAACAAGTGAATAATGCGAAGAGTCATCAATTGATAAACACCAAGCAAGCCCCGCAGCGCTTAAACAGACAACAGGGTCAACCCAGATAACCCGCCTATGGACTACGGCTTCACCAACATCCTGACACTGCTCGGCTCACTCGGCCTGTTTCTCTATGGCATGACGGTGATGAGCGATGCCCTGCTGCATCTGGCTGGTAACCGGATGCGTTCGATACTGGCCACCACCACCTCCAACCGTATCTTTGCCGTGCTTACCGGCTTCTTCATCACCGCCGTGATTCAGTCCTCCTCCGCCACCACCCTGATGGTGGTCAGCTTCGTCAATGCCAGCCTGCTGACCCTGACCGAGGCGGTCGGCGTGATCATGGGAGCCAACATCGGCACCACCGTCACCGCCTGGCTGATCTCCATCCTCGGCTTCAAGGTAAAGATAAGCGCCATCGCTATCCCCTTGATCGGCGCCGGCTTTCTGCTCAGCCTGTCACAACATAAAACCAACAAAAACTGGGGCCGATTCATCATCGGCTTTGCCCTTCTGTTCATCGGCCTGCAGTTTCTTAAAGACTCGGTGCCCGACATCCGCAACCACCCCGAGGTCCTCGCCTTTCTCGTAGAGTACACCACGCTGGGCTACTTCTCGGTGCTGTTCTTCATGGTGGCTGGCACTCTGCTGACTCTGATCGTGCAATCATCCAGTGCCGCCATGGCCCTGACCTTGGTGATGTGTCATGAAGGCTGGCTCCCCTTCGACAGCGCCGCTGCGATGGTATTGGGACAAAACCTCGGCACCACCATCACCGCCAATCTGGCTGCGCTGGTGGCCAACTATCATGCCAAGCGTGCAGCCCGGGCACACCTGCTGTTCAACCTCATTGGGGTCATCGGCATCCTGTTGCTGTTCTATCCATTCATCAATTGGGTCGGCGGGATAGCAGAAGAACTGGCGGGAGAGTCCCCTTTCCTAAACGCAACTGCCATCCCGGTAGCGCTCTCCCTGTTCCACACCAGCTTCAACATCCTCAACACTCTGTTCCTGCTCGGCTTTGTCCCCAGCATCGTCAAGATCGCCGAGGCCTGGGTGCCGCCAGTGATTGAAAAAGAACGCGAGATCGACGAACCCAAATTCCTCACTGAAGCCTCCCTGAGGTTTCCCCAAACCGGCATCAAGGCACTCAAGGATGAATCACTACGACTGTTGGAAAACAGTGCCTACAAGATCCTTGCCCACGGTCTCAGCGTGCATCGCGGAGATATTGAATCAGAGCAGAAGCTGCGACAGATCCTGGAGAAATCCAACCAGGCCATCCCGATCGACATCGACCAGGTCTACGCCACCCGCATCAAGACCATCTACGGCCGCATCCTCGAGTACGCCACACAACTGCAGAGCAAATTCCCGCTACAGCAGCCGGAAATCGAGAGCATCCGCAATATTCTGATCGCCAACCGCATGCTGGTGCAGGTGGTGAAACAGATGAAACCGCTCAACCGCAACATCGAACGCTTCATCGGCTCAGACAACCAGGAGATCCGACGCGAGTACAACGTATTGCGCCGGCGCATCCTCAAGGTAGTGCGGGAAATTCACCGCATCGGCTCTTCTGAACACCTAGAGGAACATCTGCAGAAGATAAAACTTCAGCGCGCCAAGGCTGAAGAGCTGGACGTGCTGGAGAGCGGGCGGATCCAGAAACTGATCATGAAAGGTGAGATCAGCGATCGCATGGCCAGCTCCCTGATCAACGACAGCGCCAACGCCAGGCGCATCACCCAGATGCTGGTAGACATCTCCACGGTGCTCTATTCACCGACCGATACCCAGATCGCTGAGATCGACGCTCAGCAAACACCGGAGGAAAAAACGCTGGAGGAGGCCAGCACCAAGAGCTGAAGAAGGATTATTTGCCGGCCCGCACCAGGCCGCCAAGCCCGATCTGTTCCAAGGCGTTATTCAACAGCTCACTGACCTCAGCCGGCCGCTCACAACGCAACGCTGCCTGCAACAACTCTCTGGCCCGAGCCCGGCTCACCGAGCGCACCACCCGCTTCACCCGCAACAGGGAGCCGGCGCTCATACTGAGGGTGTGTACCCCCATCCCCAGCAGCAGTAGCACCGCCGCCGGATTACCAGCCATCTCACCGCAGACGCTTACCTCCCGGTTAAACCTCGCCGCCCCCTCCAGCACCCGGATCAGCGCCTGAATCACCGCAGGATGGAGATCATCATAGAGTGCCGCCACATGAGAATTATTGCGATCCACCGCCAGCAGGTACTGGGTCAGATCGTTGGTGCCGACGGAGAGAAAGTCGACCCGCCGCGCCAGCGCCTCCACCTGATAGACCGCGGCAGGCACCTCGATCATCACCCCCACCTGGGGCATCTGCACCACAAAACCCTCATCGATCAACTCATCCCTGGCACGCTGGATTAGCAACAGCGCATCGTCCACCTCACTCACGGTGCTGATCATCGGCAGCAGGATGCGCAGATTATCCAGGCCGCTGGCGGCTCGCAGCATGGCGCGCACCTGGGTGAGGAAAATCTCCGGATGATCCAGCGAGATACGGATGCCGCGCCAGCCGAGAAATGGGTTCGACTCGTTGACCGGAAAATAGGGCAACGGCTTGTCGCCACCAATATCCAGGGTACGGATGGTAACCGGGCGAGGTGCGAAGGTCTCCAGCACACTTCGGTAGTTGGCAGTCTGCACCGACTCACCGGGGAAGCTGTCACGCACCATGAACGGCACCTCGGTGCGGTAGAGGCCGATCCCGGCCGCCTCAGCCAGCCCCAGACTGCTCATCTCCGACACCAGCCCAGTGTTCATGTGCAGCGGCACCTCAACCCCGTCGGTGGTCTCGGAGGGGAGCGCCCGGATCGACTCCAGTTCCTGGCTCAGCGCCCGATCCTCATCGGCGAGGCGCTGATACTCCTTCTGTACCGAGGAGGCGGGGGAGATATAGACCCGCCCACGATAACCATCCACGATCAGACGGCGCCCATCGATCCGCCCCACCGGCAGATCTCTGGCACCCATCACCGCTGGCACCCCCATGGCACGGGCCAGGATCGCCACATGGGAGAAGCTGGCACCTTTTGCCGAAACGATACCCGCTAGTCGCCCCTCGGGCACCTCAGCCAACTGCATGGCGCTGACCTCCTCCCCCACAAGAATGGTACCGGGCTGATACTCTATCGGTTCAGAACGCGCCTGCTGCAGATGCATCAGGATACGCCGCCCCAGATCGCGTACATCCGAGGCGCGTTCACGCAAATAGACATCGTCCATCGCATCGAACACCTTGGCGTGCTCTTCGATGGTCTGACGCAACGCCCCGGCAGCCCAGTTGCCGGCGTGGATGCGCTCCACCGTTTTGCCAATCAAGGAGTCGCTACCGAGCATCATCAACCAAGCATCGAACAGCGCCCGATCCTCCGCCGGCAGGCTCTCATCGACCCGGTCCGCCAGCGCCATCATGTCTTCGACCACCGCCGCCACTGCGCTACGAAACTCATCCTCATCCGCGTCGGAATCAACACAAGGGCGGTCGGGGATCGCCCTCAGATCGGCCGGCGGGTAGACCACCACAGCATGTCCCAGGGCGACACCTGGCGCACCAGAGCGACCTTTGAGAAAGCGGGTGAGTGGCGCCTCATCTTCGATGATAACCAGGTCGCCACTAGTCTGCGCATGGATGATCGCCCCCGCCAGCTGCGCCGCTAGAGTGAAGAGGAAGGTCACCTCATTATCGTCAAAACTGCGCTGCTCGAACTGACGCACCACCAGCACCCCGAGCACGCGCCGGTTCTGAATGATCGGCACCCCAAGAAAGCCGCTGAAGTGAGTCTCGCCGGTCTCGCTGACAAACAGGTAACGATTGTGGTTCGGCGCATCCGCCAGATTGACTGGCTCGGCCCGTTCGCAGACCAACCCGATCAGGCCGCGATGCAGCGGCAGACGTACCTTGCCCACCGACTCAGTCGCCAGACCATCAGTAGCGCGCAACACATGTTCGCGACGCTCAAAATCGGTTAGATAGACAGAGCAGACATCCGCCGTGATCGCGGACTTTACACGCGAGACGATGATATCCAGTGCCGAACCCAGATCGGCAGCACCGTTTACCTCATTGACAATCCGATGGAGGGTCTCGAGCATCAACTCCCTATCTGGTTAAGGCCCGCCGGTCCATTGAGACGAGGCCTGGTGTGAGAACTCAGCGCCGGTTCTGGCGCAGATAGTTGGAGTGGCTGCGCACCGGCACCCCATCGGGATAGAGCAGCGGCGCCAACTCCTCAAGGGCCCGGGTATAGACATTGCGTTTGAAGTAGATCACTTCCCGGATTGGCTGCCAGTATTTTACCCAGCGCCAGTTGTCAAACTCAGGGGTTCCGGTCGTGTCGAAGCAGAAGGCTTCTTCACCACAGTCGATCTTGAGTAGAAACCAGACCTGCTTCTGCCCGATGCAGCGCGGCTGGCAGTTCTTGCGAATGTAACGCTTCGGCAGTCGGTAGCGCAACCAGCCGCGGGTGGCGCCGAGCAACTCGACCTGGTCCTCCGTAAGGCCGATCTCCTCCTCCAGCTCGCGGTACATCGCCTGCTCCGGTGTCTCATCAGAATCAATACCGCCCTGGGGGAACTGCCAGGAATTCTGCCCAATACGGCGCCCCCAGAACAGCTGGCGATTGCCGTTACAGAGGATAATGCCAACGTTGGGTCGGAAGCCGTCGGTGTCGATCACAATAGCGCCGCTAGTCTTTGATGTTGCCCGGATTTTTCCACAATCAACCTGAGCCGGCAAGCCGCCACAGGATCAGTCTTTGCTTATAAACAACTTTCCTGTAGTGTTTTCCGACTTCCTCCGCACAAGATCAGGACTGACCTATGGCGCTCGCCCTCTTCGACCTCGACAACACCCTGCTGTTGGGTGATTCCGACTATCTCTGGGGCCGCTTCCTGGTGGAACAGGGCATAGTCGACGGCGACTACTACGAACAGGAAAACGAGCGATTTTATAAGGAGTACAAGGAGGGTCGGCTCGACATCTTCGAGTTCCTGCGCTTCTCCCTGCGCCCTCTGCGCGAGCATGCACCAGAACAGCTGCAGGCTTGGCGGGAGGAGTTTCTCACGCAGAAAATCGATCCGATCATCAGCGATGCGGCACAAGCGCTGCTGCAGAGACATCGCAAGGCCGGTGATGAGCTGCTAATTATCACCGCCACCAACTCGTTTGTCACCCGCCCGATCGCTGAACGTTTCGGCGTGCAGCAGCTGATCGCCACCGAACCGGAGCAGATCGACGGCCACTACACCGGCGAAGTGGCGGGGGAACCCTGCTTCCAGGCGGGCAAGGTCCGGCGGCTGCAGCAGTGGATGGCAGACCACCAGTTCGACCTGCGCGACAGCTGGTTCTACAGCGACTCACACAACGACCTACCGCTGCTGGAACAGGTCGACCACCCGGTGGCGGTGGACCCGGACCCAAGCCTGGCCGAGACCGCCCGGCAGCGCGGTTGGCCGGTGATCAGCCTCAGAGAGTGAAGCCCCCTCTACCGATCAGACCAGCGCAGGTCGGATAATCGTCCATAATCAGAGGGACAAGCACCACACACGAGGCAAGGCAAAAGCATGGGGATGTTCGACCGTCACGTTAAACAGCAGCAGACCAACCGCAACGTCTTCTTCATCGTCCTGATCGTGCTGATCGGGGCCGTGATCTGGGCGCTGCAAAACGCCGAACAGCCACCGGAAAAAGGGATCACCCTCACCCCCAAAGAGTACATCGAACTGGTAGAGCGCAAAAAAGCGGCGCGCATTGAAGCGCAACAGCTCGAACAGGCAGCCCAGGAACGGGCCCGGCGCGCCGAGCAGGCCATCAGGCAGATACCTCAGCGCTGACAGAGCGAGCGTTCGTCCGGATGCTCCACCGCATCCACAATGGCATTGACAAACACCCCCAGCTCCTCCGGCGTCACCGCCTCCAGCAGCCGGTTCATCAGCAGTGGATCGATCGCCGCCTGCACCTGCCGGCCATCTTTCAGGGTCACATTAATGCCGGTGGTATGCACCTGCTGCGCCCCCTCCTCCTCCGTCACCAGCGCCTCATTGTAGGCAAGCATCTCATCGTAGAAGGCCTCGATACGCGCATCCAGCTCGTCGTCCAGGTCCTCCGGCAGCCCCACCACCCACTCCTCAGGGCCGTGAGAGATAATCGGCGCCAACTTCTGTTCATCAAGAAACTCAATAAAACGCCGCCAGGGGCGCTCGTCGAAAAAGATATACTCAAGCATGTCGAGGATCAGCCTTGTTCACACGCAGACACCTTAATAGAAAACCTTAGCCGGAGATAGATAGCCGATGAAACTGACCAGCCAGAGCCTCACCGATAGCGCACCAATCGCCCGCCGTTTTGCCTTCTGCCAAGCCGACCCCACCAGCCATGTCAGCCTGGCCAACAACATCAGCCCCCATCTCGCATGGGACGAGATACCGCAGGGAACTCGCTCATTCGCCCTGATCTGCCACGACCCGGACGTGCCCAGCCGCGCCGACGACGTCAATCAGGAGGGGCGCCAGGTACCCGCTGACCTGCCGCGAATCGACTTCTTCCACTGGGTGCTGGTCGACATCCACGCCGACTGTCGGGAGCTGGCCGAAGGCGCCGACTCCAGCGAGGTCACCCCCCGCGGCAAATCCCCGCGGGGAGGACCAGCCGGCTCCCGCCGCGGCCTCAACAACTACACCGACTGGTTCAGTAGCGATGCCGAAATGGAAGGCCAATACTTCGGCTATGACGGCCCCTGCCCACCCTGGAACGACAGCATTCCACACCACTACATCTTCACACTCTACGCACTAGACATCGAACGCACCCCAGTCGAAGGCAACTTCGGCGGGCCTGAAGTGCGTGAGGCGATCGTCGGGCACATCCTGGCCGAAGCAAAGCTCACCTGTACCTACAGCGTAAACCCAGAGGTGCCGGCCTGAAACCCAACCAGGAGATTCACATGGAAGCGAATACGAGTTACCACCACTACTGGGGCAAGACGGGAGAGAAGGAGAGCCGGGCCTGCCACCTGTTGCCCTACCATTGTCTGGATGTGGCGGCGGTGGGCCAGCGGTTACTGGAGCAGCATCAGCCGATCCGACGATCACTCTGCCGCCTCACCGGACTCGGCGAAGATGAACTAATCCGCTGGACGGTATTTTTTCTCGCCCTCCACGACATCGGCAAGTTCGCCACCAGCTTCCAGCAACTACGGCCCGACCTCGCCCCCAACCACCAGCCCACCAAGGGCTACAGCCGGCACCACGACACCCTCGGCTACGACATCTGGAAATCACGGCTGAAACCCAGGCTTCAGGAACAGGGCGTGCTGCCCCACCGACGGCGCGGCCAGATCCCCGCCGACTACTGGATGCTGGCGGTCACCGGCCACCACGGCCAGCCACCGGAACTAACTGAATGGCTGCAGATCGACCACTTCACCCCCGCCGATGAGCAGGCGCTGCTGGCCTTCGCCGATGATGCCCGTCAACTGCTGCTGCCCGACGCCCTCCGCTTTCCCGACCTCACCACCGACCGCATGAAGGCCGCCTCCTGGTGGCTAGCGGGGTTCGCCGTACTCTGCGACTGGATCGGCTCCAACGCCGACTTTTTCCCCTACCACCCGGAGCCGCAGTCCCTCGACGACTACTGGAACCGAGCGCTGGACCAGGCGGAGCAGGCCATCGCTCACAGCGAGCTGATCCCCGCCACCCCCAGCGACCGCCTGGGGCTAGAACAGCTCATCCCCAACACCCCCAACCCGCAGGCCACACCCCTGCAACAGAAGGTGAACGAACTGACGTTGGCGGACGGCCCACAACTCTTCATCCTCGAAGACGTTACCGGCGCCGGCAAGACTGAGGCGGCCCTGCTGCTCGCCCACCGGCTGATGAGCAGAGGCAGTGCCAATGGCATCTACTTCGGCCTGCCCACCATGGCCACCGCCAACGCCATGTATGACCGCCTCGGCGACAGCTACCGCCAACTCTACGGCGAAGCCAGCACCCCCTCCCTGGTGCTGGCCCACAGCGCCCGCAATCTCTCGACGCGGTTCCGCCAATCGCTAATCCCGGAAACCCAGCACCCCGAGAGCAGCCACCACCGCGATGACCCACCCCCCGCCTCCACCCACTGCGGCCAGTGGCTCGCCGACCACCGCAAGAAGGCCCTGCTGGCGGAGATCGGCGTCGGCACCATCGACCAGGCCCTGCTCGGCATCCTCCCCAGCCGCCACCAGTCCCTACGCCTGCTGGGGCTGCTCGGCAAGGTGTTGCTGGTGGACGAGGTCCACGCCTGCGACGCCTACATGCAGCAACTGCTCTGCCGCCTGCTCACCGCCCAGGCGATGGCCGGCGGCAGCGCCATCCTACTCTCCGCCACCCTGCCCCAGCGGCAGCGCCAGGCACTGATCAACGCCTTCGCCGACGGCCTGCAACAGCCCCACCCTGAACCCAAGCAAACTGCCTACCCCCTGCTCAGCCACTACAACGGCGAACAGATCCGAGAATATCCCCTCGCCACCCGCCCCAGTGTGCGGCGGCGTGTGGTGGTCGAATGCGTCCACGAGATCGACGCCATCACCGCCATCCTGAAAGAGGTCGTCGCCAACGGTGAGTGCGCCTGCTGGATCCGCAACAGCGTGGCCGATGCACGGGAGGCCTGGCAACAGCTCAAAGCCGATCACCCCGAGTGGCAGATCGAACTCTTCCACGCCCGCTTCGCCCTAGACGACCGGCTCAACATCGAACAGCAGGTGGTGGCCCGCTTCGGCCCTAACAGTGACGAAGAGGCGCGCCGGGGTCGCCTCCTCATCGCCACTCAGGTCGTGGAGCAGTCCCTCGACCTTGACTTCGACCGACTCATCAGCGACCTGGCCCCCATTGACCTGCTGATCCAGCGGGCAGGCCGCCTCCACCGCCACAGCCGCGACCCCCAGGGTAACCGCATCGACGGTGACGACCGACGCGGCCAGCCCACCCTCACCCTCCACACGCCCGAGTGGACGGAGACGCCCGGCAGCGACTGGTTCAAGGCGACCTTCCCTCGAGTCGCCCCCATCTACCCCGACCACGGTCAGCTCTGGCTCGGCATGAAACGGCTGCATGAACGGGGCGGCTTCGCCATGCCGGAAGATGCCCGGGGGCTGATCGAAGGGGTCTATGGCAACGAGGCTGAACCCCCCGAGGGATTACTGGCGGTCAGCTTGGGAGCCGAAGGCAACGACAAAGCCGCCGCCAGCTTCGCCATTCAAAACGCCCTCAACCTCCCATCCGGCTACTCACGGGAAGATGCCTGGAACTGGATCGACGACGCCAAGACCCCCACCCGTCTCGGCGAGGAGAGCACCACCGTCTGGCTCGCTCGCTGGCGGGAGAGGCGGCTCGAACCCTGGTGCGACGAGGGCGACTTCCGCTGGCAACGCAGCAGTCTCAGCCTGCGCAGCGCGCTTATATCAGAATCAATACCGAATGATGAAATCACGCAGTCGGCTATCGACGCCTGTCTGGAGAGCCTGCCCGCCAAGGGCAAGTGGGGGGTTCTGCTGCCGCTGATTGAACAATCCCTCGGTCAGTGGCAGGGTATTGTGCAGGACGCAAAGGGCGACACATCCGCCCTCTACTACAACCCGGAAACCGGCCTTACCACCGCACGGGAACAACAGGCCATGGAGGACAAGGAATGAACCTGATCGACGACCCCTGGATACCCATCCGCCGCGCCAGCGGCAGGGAAGAACTGATCGCCCCCTGGCAGATCACCGACTCGGCCGACCCGATCATCGCCCTCGCCGCCCCCCGCCCCGACTTCAACGGTGCCCTGCTGCAATTCCTGATCGGGATGCTGCAGACTGCCTACCCACCAGAAAGCGACGACAAGTGGGAGCAATGGCTGGAAAACCCGCCCTCACCGGCCAGCCTCAAACAACACTTCGAACCATTCGCCGATTCTTTCAATTTGATGGGGGATAGCCCTCTCTTCATGCAGGCTTTCGAGCCGTTGAATGGCGATGAGAAACCCATTGCCAACCTGCTGATCGACGCCCCGGGCGCACAGACTCTGAAACAAAACGCCGACCACTTCATCAAGCGCGGTGGCATTGAAAAAATCTGCCCCTGCTGTGCCGCCACCGCCCTCTTTACGCTACAGACCAATGCTCCCGCCGGCGGCGCAGGACACCGCACCTCCCTGCGCGGCGGCGGCCCGCTGAGCACACTGATTGCCCTTGACCCTGCCGGCAGCCAGCTCGACAACACCCTCTGGCGGGCCTGCTGGCTCAACGTACTAGAAAAAAGCGTGATTGGTGGGCTTGGAGACGGTTTCCCAAAGAAACCGGAGGCCACCTTCCCCTGGCTCGCCGCCACCCGCACCAGCGAGGCAAAGACAGGCCAGGACACCACCCCGCTGGATGGGCACCCGCTGCAGATGTACTGGGGCATGCCGCGCCGGATACATCTCAAATGGCACACCACCGAGGATGGTCGTTGCGATCTCTGTGACCGGGCATCGAACCAACTGGTCAGCAACTACGTTACACAAAACTACGGCATCAACTACAGTGGCGCCTGGGTCCATCCCCTCAGCCCCCACGTTGCCAACAAGGAGGGAGGACTACTGCCGCAACACGCCCAACCCGGCGGACTCAGCTACCGCCACTGGCTTGGTCTGGTCAGCAAACAGGAAAATCGACAACCGGCACAGGTGGTCAGCACCTTTCTCTCTTACCGGAAACTGCCTGAGGAACAATTTCGCCTGCACACCTTTGGCTACGACATGGACAACATGAAGGCCCGCTGCTGGTACGAAACCACCTTCCCCCTCTACCCGCTCGATGATGCCATCCGCGAAACTTTCACCCAGCGCACCAAACAGCTGATAGAGGCCGCGACCGATACTGCCGGCATCACCCGCAGCTGCATCAAAGAGGCTTGGTTCAAGCGCCCCGGTGAAGCCAAGGGGGACACTGCTTTTCTAACCGAAGCCTTCTTCAGCCACACCGAAAGTGCCTTCTATGCCCATCTGCAACAGCTCAAACAGCAACTGAAAGCAGGGAAGGATGGCAAGGCGCTGCTGGAGGTCTGGCACGGGGAACTGAAAAAGGCCGCGCTCGACCTGTTCGACTACTGGACCAGCCGGGGCGACTTCGAGGCAGTCAACCCACGTCGTATCGCCCAAGCCCATCGAAAACTCAACAACTGGCTGCACGGCAAGAAACTGAGAACCCAGATTCTGGGCTTGCCAAAGCACAAGGAGAAAGCCGCATGAGCCTCACCCTGAACAAGGAGTCACACACCACCGAGATCCTCATCCAATGGTGGCAGGGACTGGAGAACAACAAAGGCACAAGGGCGGAACTGCGCCGCTGCACCAGCCCCGATAAAGTGATGTTCCAGCCCGCCTTCCAACGCCTCTGCCAGCGACTGAAACCAGAGCCACAGGAACAGCGCCAACTCGCCAGCGTGGTCGGTCTGCTGGCCCATGTGCGGTACACCACCGGGCAGAAGCTCGCTTATCAAATGGCGGGCAACCCACCTGTCGTCAGCGAACTGCGCTTCCGCCGCCTGCTGCAACGGGACCGGACCGACCTCTACGGCGCCATGATCCGCATCCTGCGCATGCTCGACCACAGGGCCAACCTGCCCGACCTGATCAGCTCGGTCTTCTACTGGGGCGACAAGGTCAGAAAAGACTGGGCCTTCGACTACTTTCCCAACACCCCAGAAAAAGCCGCAGGCTGATTGGCCAGGGATCGGAGTCAATTTTGGCTCCTCCCTTAACTAATGACAGCAATACTCACGAACAAAATTGACTCCGACCCCGGACACAAAGCAACAAGGAAGAAACCATGACTCAATTCGTACAGCTCCACCTGCTCACCTCTTACCCACCCGCCAACCTCAACCGGGACGACCTGGGCCGCCCCAAAACCGCCATGATGGGCGGCGCCAACCGGCTGCGGGTCTCATCTCAGAGCCTGAAGCGGGCCTGGCGCACTTCCGACAGCTTCGAGCAGGCGCTCAAGGACCACCTTGGCACTCGCACCAAGGAGATGGGGCCAAAAATCTACCAATCGCTGATCGACAAAGACGTGTCTGGAAAAAAGGCGATGGATTGGGCCAAACAGATCGCCGGTCAATTCGGCAAGCTGAAGAGCCTCTCAAAAAAGGAGCTGGAAGCCGTCAAGCAGATGGAAGAGCCTGAGAAAACCGCCAAGCTAATGGTTGAACTGGAGATCGAACAACTCGCCCACTTCAGTCCTGAGGAGCTGGCCGCCATCGACGCCCTGGTGGACGAACTGGCCGCCTCCGGCGAGGCCCCCACCCAGGAACGGCTCGCCCTGCTGCGGGAGCGTCACACCGCCGCCGACATCGCCCTGTTCGGCCGCATGCTCGCCTCCAGCCCCAAATACAACACCGAGGCCGCCGCCCAGGTGGCCCACGCCATCAGCGTGCACAAGGTCACGGTAGAGGACGACTTCTTTACCGCGGTGGACGACCTGAACAACGGCGAAGAGGACATGGGGGCCGGCCACATGGGCGAGACCGAGTTCGCCGCCGGACTCTTCTATCAATACATCTGCATCGACCGGGATTTGCTCAGAAAGAACCTCTCCGGCGATACGGAGCTGGCGGACAAGACTCTCGACGCACTGATCCGAGCCGCCGCCACCGTCGCCCCCTGCGGCAAGCAGAACAGCTTCGCCTCCCGGGCACGAGCCTCCTACATCCTCTGCGAACGGGGCGAGGCCCAGCCCCGCTCCCTCTCCGTCGCCTTCCTCAAACCGGTGGCCGGTCAGGATCTGCTCACCAACGCCATCGACGCCCTGGAACAGACCCGGGAGCGGATGGACGCGGTCTACGGCGATGGTATCGAGAACCCGGCGCGCCTCAATGCCCGGACCGGCGAGGGGAGCCTCGACGCCATCATCGCCTGCGCCACCGGAGAGTAGATCATGGCCGACTACCTGCTCTTCCGTCTCTACGGCCCGATGGCCGCCTGGGGCGACACCGCAGTGGGCGAGTTCCGCCCCAGCCACGGCCACCCCACCCGCACCGGGGTGCTCGGGCTGGTCGCTGCCGCATTGGGCATCACCCGGGATAACGAGGCACAGCTGCTGGCACTCGACCGGGGCTGCCGCATCGCCGTGCGCCTCGACGCCCCCGGTGAACTGCTGCGCGATTACCACACCACCCAGGTGCCACCGCAGCAGCGCAAGGGACGTCACTACACCCGCCGGGACGAACTCAACGCCGACAAGCTGCACACCATCCTCTCCCAGCGCGACTACCGCACCGACACCGCCGCCAGCATCGCCCTGAGCCTGGGCACAGACGCCAAGATCAGTCTCGACAGGATCAAACACGCTCTGCAACGTCCAGCCCTGCCCCTCTACCTAGGCCGGAAGTCCTGTCCTCTGGCACTGCCGCTCGCCCCGGAAATCATCATCGCTGACAGCCTCAGCAGCGCTTTCGCTGCCTACCCCGACAGCCTCGCCCAGCTCAATGAGATTACCCAGGAGAGCCGCGCCTACGGTGATGGCCTCCCCCGCCCAGATCTGATCCGTTTTTTCTGGGAAGAGAGCGAACCCACCCCCGGCATGCAGACAGAGATGATCTACCCACGCCGCGACTGCCTACGCAGCCGCAGACGCTGGCAGTTCGATCCACGCAATGAATGTTATGCCGCGCAACCCGTCAAGGAGGACAATAGCTAATGTTCATCAGCCAAATCCGCCTGCGGCCAGACACCGACCCAATGCGCCTCGCCCGGCAGTTTGACAACTCATCTACCTACCGGGAACACCAGCTCATCTGGCAGCTCTTCCCCCGCGATCCAAACGCCGAGCGCGACTTTCTGTTTCGTGCCGAAAAAAGGAACGGAACCCAGCGCTACCTGCTACTCTCGCAACGCCAGCCGGAGGCCGACCCGGCGATCTGGCAGGTCGAGACAAAAACGTACCGCCCCAGACTCCACAGCGGCCAGCGGCTCGCCTTTCAGCTACGCGCCAACCCGGTTGTCACACGCAAAAACGCACAGGGACGATCAAGCCGCCACGACATCATCATGGACGCAAAAAAACAGATCAGCTGGAGCACACTTCCTGCCGCCGAGCGTCCCCACTTGCCGACGCTGATCCAGCAGGCAGGTGAGCGCTGGTTGGCCGAACGACTCGCCCGCCATGGGGCCAATCTCGAAGCGGTGCGGGTCGACGGCTACCAACCCCAGAGCAGCCACAAGAAGGGGGCCAAAAAACCGATCACCCATAGCAGCCTGGATTTCGAGGGCACCCTGCAGGTGGAAGACCCCGAGCCATTCACCCAACTGCTCTATACCGGTCTTGGCCCCGCCAAGGCCTTCGGCTGCGGCTTATTGCTCGTCCGCCGCCTCTAGATCATACTCAAGGAAGATTTCACATGACCTCCAATACCATGAGCAAAATCACCCAAGCCGATATTGATGCCATGCCGATCGACACTAAGCTGGCGCTTGTCGAAGCCATCTGGGATTCAATTGCCACCTCACCAGAAGCAGTACCCGTACCACAATGGCACAAAGATATATTGGATAGACGTCTGGCTGACGAGAACGCCGAAACAGACTCTTGGGAAAACGTAAAAAAACGACTTGGCAAACAATGATCTTAATAATCCGCAAGGAAGCGGAGCAAGACATCTCTTCCGCAATACACTGGTACAACCAACAGCAGATTGGCGTAGGTGACTCACTCCTCACCGAGATCTATCGACTATTTGAGCAGATCATCGAAAACCCACGGATCTTTCCCGAGGTACGCGCAGGCATTCATAGAGCGCTAACCCATCGTTTTCCATATGCGGTTTATTACCAGCCAACTGCAAACAAAACCACTGTCCATGCCGTACTGCACCAGAAACGTTCTCCGTTAGGCTGGAGCGACCAATAAACCATGCTGCCGCCACTCAAACCCATCGCCATGAAGGAACGGATCTCCATGCTCTTCATCGAATACGGTGAGATCGACGTACTCGACGGCGCCTTCGTCGTCATCGACAAGACCGGCGTCCGCACCCAGATCCCGGTCGGCAGCATCGCCTGCCTGATGCTCGAACCCGGCACCCGGGTCTCCCACCGCGCTGCCGCACTCGCTGCCCGGGTCGGCACCCTGCTGGTCTGGGTCGGCGAGGCGGGTGTTCGGCTCTACGCCTCCGGCCAGCCCGGCGGGGCGCGCTCCGACCGGCTGCTCTACCAGGCCAAACTCGCCCTGGACGAAAAGGCCCGGCTCAAGGTGGTGCGCAAAATGTACGCCATGCGCTTCGACGAAGAGCCTCCGGCAAAACGCAGCGTCGATCAGCTACGCGGCATCGAAGGGGCACGGGTCCGCAAAACCTACAAACTGCTCGCCCAGCGTCACGGCGTGGCCTGGAAAGGGCGCAGCTACGACCCCAGCCAGTGGGACAAGAGCGACCTGCCCAACCTCTGCCTCAGCGCCGCCACCGCCTGCCTCTACGGCATCACCGAGGCCGCCGTGCTGGCCGCCGGCTACGCCCCGGCGGTGGGTTTCATCCACACCGGCAAGCCCCTCTCCTTCGTCTACGACATCGCCGACATATTCAAATTCGACAGCGTGGTGCCCATCGCCTTCCAGATCGCCGCCCGCGCCCCCGCCCAGCCGGAACGTCAGGTCCGCCTCGCCTGCCGCGACCACTTCCGCCAGAGCAAACTCCTCGGCAAGATCATCCCGGCCATCGAAGAGATACTCACCGCCGGCGAACTCGAGATGCCAAAACCGGCGCCGGACACCCAGCCCGTCGCCATCCCCGAAGAGAAAGGCCTGGGCGATGCTGGTCATCGTCACTGAAGCCATCCCGCCCCGACTGCGCGGACGCCTCGGCGTCTGGCTGGTGGAAGTGCGCGCCGGCGTCTACGTCGGCAACCCCTCCGCCCGGCTGCGTGACTTCATCTGGGAACAGGTGGAAGAAGGACTCGAGAACGGGAACGCCATCATGGCCTGGAGCACCAACACCGAATCGGGCTACGACTTCAAAACCCTTGGTACGAACCGCAGAATCCCCGTCGACTTCGACGGCATCCGCCTGGTCGCCTTTCTTCCCGAAAAGGAAGAAACAAATGCTCTTTAACAACCTGGAAATGACCTTCAGGCACCTCGATTGGAAACCATCCGATCGGCCAAAAAGATCGGTAGAAATCAACACGATGATTTTTCTTATCTCTATCAAATAGATAGAATAAGAGTGTTCCCCGCACCCGCGGGGATGAACCTCAAAGGGAGGGCCATGCGTCGCCGCCAAGTGAGTGTTCCCCGCACCCGCGGGGATGAACCGCGGTCAAAACCACTTCTAATTCGCGATCAAAAGTGTTCCCCGCACCCGCGGGGATGAACCGGCAATTAGTGGCGTCGCTCAGGCGATTATCAAGTGTTCCCCGCACCCGCGGGGATGAACCGAGTCGAGCCTTAATTCAGTAGTGCTGTGCCTAGTGTTCCCCGCACCCGCGGGGATGAACCGTCGACCTCGACTTTGGCTGAGTTGATAATCACCGTGTTCCCCGCACCCGCGGGGATGAACCGATCATCAAATCGTCAACTGTTGGTGATTCACAGTGTTCCCCGCACCCGCGGGGATGAACCGCCGCCAGTACGCCGTCCGCTGGTGGCGTTGCTGTGTTCCCCGCACCCGCGGGGATGAACCGCGCGTTTGAGCGACGACGATGTTGAGCTAATGGTGTTCCCCGCACCCGCGGGGATGAACCGCTAGACTAGGATCTACGAATGGCAGCTGCAACGTGTTCCCCGCACCCGCGGGGATGAACCGCTGAATGCAACTCGTTTTCATCGACCCACCAAGTGTTCCCCGCACCCGCGGGGATGAACCGCGCCACAGCAGACAACGGCAGCAAGCCAAAATGTGTTCCCCGCACCCGCGGGGATGAACCGGAAATTCCAGCCTGCCTGGTCAATCCACTTGAGTGTTCCCCGCACCCGCGGGGATGAACCGAACGCAGCGATCTGGCTGTCAAACTTCGTTGGGTGTTCCCCGCACCCGCGGGGATGAACCGGTCTGTGTTATTTTTCTGGGCACAATCACTTGGTGTTCCCCGCACCCGCGGGGATGAACCGCGCGTTTGAGCGACGACGATGTTGAGCTAATGGTGTTCCCCGCACCCGCGGGGATGAACCGGACGGCCAGATCAGCGGGATAGTGCGGCTGTGCGTGTTCCCCGCACCCGCGGGGATGAACCGATCTGGCGTCCTGTTGTGTGTTGTATTTTTGGGTGTTCCCCGCACCCGCGGGGATGAACCGCTAGGGCGTCCAGTCGCGTTCTATCCTACGTTGTGTTCCCCGCACCCGCGGGGATGAACCCAATCCGCGCCTGTCCCGCAGCCGATAATTGCAGTGTTCCCCGCACCCGCGGGGATGAACCGTTCGACGGCCAGATCGCTGCGGTCTTCTGCTCCGTGTTCCCCGCACCCGCGGGGATGAACCGTTTATCATTGGTTAATCGCCTTTAATGACGTGGTGTTCCCCGCACCCGCGGGGATGAACCGGTCGTGCGCCCTACAAAGGGCCTCCTCTATCAGTGTTCCCCGCACCCGCGGGGATGAACCGCGACAAAATAATTATCGAGCGGCCGCCGTGTCGTGTTCCCCGCACCCGCGGGGATGAACCGGCAAATCGCAACGCACAGAGCAAACCTGGTGGGTATTCCCCGCACCCGCGGGGATGAACCGGCGACGACTACCTAATGCTTAGCATCACAAAGGTGTTCCCCGCACCCGCGGGGATGAACCGGACAAAGACCCAATCCACTTTTGCGACACCTGGTGTTCCCCGCACCCGCGGGGATGAACCGCATAAACGCAACCCACACCCGGTAATTGAGACGTGTTCCCCGCACCCGCGGGGATGAACCGACTAATCGGCATCACATACCCCACGCCAGCATGTGTTCCCCGCACCCGCGGGGATGAACCGCTCCTCAAGGGCTTCGATCACGTTAACAACATGTGTTCCCCGCACCCGCGGGGATGAACCGCTGGAGTGGAGCGCGAGGCGGTGAGCCAGGGCGTGTTCCCCGCACCCGCGGGGATGAACCGAGCTATGACGCCGAGAAAAAACGCGTTGGGCGGTGTTCCCCGCACCCGCGGGGATGAACCGTTATAACAAGCGCAATAAACACGGACAATTTAGTGTTCCCCGCACCCGCGGGGATGAACCGACGCGACGAAACTGCCTTGGGCAGAGGCAAGCGTGTTCCCCGCACCCGCGGGGATGAACCGAATAGGCAGAATCTTGTGTACTGCGTCAATCAGTGTTCCCCGCACCCGCGGGGATGAACCGCTGTTGGGCCAGGGCGGCTTTATAGCTGTCACGTGTTCCCCGCACCCGCGGGGATGAACCGGAATAGCTGGGTGATTTTATCTGCCCATTGACGTGTTCCCCGCACCCGCGGGGATGAACCTGTGCCTGTTGAATTCGCGCGACCCAATGCCGTGTGTTCCCCGCACCCGCGGGGATGTACCTACTTACGATCTAATCGCCTCGCGTAATAACTGGAGTTCCCCGCACTCGCGGGGATAGGCCCGGAGTGTCGATTATCTCCGCTACTGAATCTGCGGTTCCCCCGCACCCGTGGCACGTCACCAGCTGCGAAACTAGCTACACGTTTAACCGCAAGGCGGCACAGCGCCTACATTCCGCTCTGTATGATCATTAATCTGCTGACACTCTCGTTCGTCACCTTTTGGGGCATTGCGGCTTATCTGGCTGTATGGAAGTTCTTTTTGCCCCCGCCCTGCTAATGTTGATCGGCTGGCAGTTCAGCTCTCGCTAAGACTCATCTGCCCCCTCATCAAGAGCCAAACAGCCTCAGGCAATCTCCGCGCCGGGCTTTCCTCAGCTGTGGGATCAACCAAGTCCGCCTCATATTCTCTCCTTGAAGCGGGTCACTCTCCGGGTACAGGCCGAACCCGCCTCGCCACCTCCAGCGCCCGTTCGCGGGCCTGTTCCACACTCTCAGCGCGAGCCAACGCCACGCCCATGCGGCGTCGGGTAAAGGATTGGGGTTTGCCGAACAGGCGCAGGTCGCTACCCGGTATCTGCAGCGCCTCGGCCACACCCTCGAAGGCGATCCCTTTCGCCTCCAGCCCGCCGTAGATCACGGCGCTGGCAGCATTCTCCCTAAGGCTGGTATCCACCGGCAAGCCGAGAATGGCGCGGGCATGCAGTTCAAATTCATTCTGGTACTGGCTCGCCATGGTGACCATGCCAGTGTCGTGGGGGCGTGGGCTGACCTCCGAGAACCAAACCTGCTCAGCGCGAATGAACAGTTCCACGCCGAAGATGCCACGCCCGCCCAGGGCGCTGGTGACCTGCTGCGCGATCTGCCGCGCCTTCTCCAAAGCCCGTGCACTCATCGCCTGTGGCTGCCAGGACTCCACATAGTCCCCCTGCTCCTGACGATGGCCGATGGGTTCGCAAAAGTGGGTTGCAATGCCTCCCTCTCCATCTGCAGCACGCACCGTCAGCAGGGTGATCTCATAGTCAAACTCGATCATCGCCTCGACGATCACCCGGCCACGCTGCACCCGTCCGCCGCGCATCGCATAGTTCCAGGCCGACTCCAGATCCTCCGGTCCGTGCAATGTCGACTGCCCTTTGCCGGAGGATGACATCACGGGCTTGACGATACAGGGGTATCCCACCCCGCCATCGATCGCCTGCTGCAGCGCCTCCAGGCTCTCGGCGAAGGCGTAACCTGAGGTGGGCAGGCCAAGTTCTTCGGCGACCAGCCGACGTATCCCCTCGCGATTCATGGTCAGCTGGGCGGCGCGTGCCGTCGGGATCACCTCCGCCAGCCCTTCGGTCTCGATGCGCGCCAGCTCATCGGTGGCAATCGCCTCGATCTCCGGCACGATCAGATGTGGGCGCTCCTGCTCCACCAGCGCCCGCAGTGCCGCCGGGTCGCTCATGTCGATGGCATACCAACGGTGCGCCACCTGATGCCCTGGCGCATGCGGATAACGATCCACCGCGATCACCTCTGCTCCAAGCCGCTGCAGGGAGATGATCACCTCCTTGCCCAGTTCGCCACTACCGAGCAGCATCACACGGGTTGCCGAGGCTGAGAGAGGGGTGCCGATCTGCATATTTTTCTCCAATTGGGTGAAGTCTCCCAGGAGCTTATCAACTCCTCTCCACTCACCTCCAGTTCCCCGTTTTTAAATCACCGCCCAAACCACCCAGCTGCCTGATCCGGCCCCCCCCCACGTATCTGGTGTGAATTTTCCACACCCTCGACCTGGTCGTAAAACGATCCACGTTTATCACAGGTAATCACAAGGAAACCCGGGGCTTTTTCAAACGGCTGTCGATATTATTTGCACATTGATATTGGAGAAACCGACGCCCCCATTGCAACCACAAGCAAGCTCGACTCTCCTGCGCATTGAGCACCTGCTCAATACCCCCATCGACTCACTGGCTGCGCAGTGCGAGCAGGATCTGGTTGCGCAGCGCCTTCAGCAGGTTGAGTTTTTTCTTATCGATCTCAAGCGCATCGGGCTGCGGGTGATCCGCATAGATCAGTCCCAGCGGCCGACCGTTCAGCACCAATGGAAACAGCAGGAAAGAGCCGGCGTTGGAGATTTGTTTGTACCACTGCGGGATGTCCTGCTGCATCTTCTGCTCTGCAGTATTGGCGATGTAGACATCTACCGCATTTTTCAGCGCCCCATGGAACACATCCACGCTGTATTTCATCGGAAAACGGAACGCCTTGATGAACGGCTCCAGATCGTCCCCAAAGCCACTGCGCCCCATCACTTCACCACTCTGGCGGTTGTACAACGCCAGCACCACACGGCGGAATCCCATCGAGCGGTACATGGTCTCCAACACCACATTGAACAGTTCGGAGATCTCACAATCCGCCACCATCAGACTGGTCACCTCCTGCAGTCCGTCCATCAGCAATGTCTCGCTCTCCTGCGGCGTGATCAGGCTCTCCGCTGTCACTGCCTGCTCCACCTCCTCCTGCTCATTACTGCCATTGAGGATGCGGGTCTCTGTCAGGCCATCCGGAAGCGTCGCACCGCCACCCGGCTGAGCATCGCCCACGGGCTCAGTTACTGGCGGTTTGCCACTGCCGGATACAATCTTGCTGACAAAGCCCTGCGAGATATCGCTGTTCAGTACCTTGGCATAGGCCTTGAATTCATCCATCGCGTTGTGGCTCAGGTGAAGAAAGGTTTTGCGATCAAAACCAAGGCCCTTTCGATAACGCTCCAGCAACCTGCTGACAGCCTGACTGTCGCCGATTCCCTGTTCTGCCATCAGTCGGGTGGCATCCCCGGCGAAGGCGGCAAGCATGCGTCGCCGCTCGGTCTCACTCGTTGGTGGCCGATCCTCCTTCCAATGCTTCATTGCATCCGTCAACAAGTCGGGAAAGTTCCACTGCCGGGCAATTTCGATACCGACCGTCTCAAAGCTGACCCCCAACACCTGGTGCTGCGCCTGGATTGGCTGCAACGACTCCAGCTGCTGCAGCCGTTCCACCTCGCGGCTCTCATCAGGCAGATAGAACGCCACCAGTATTCTGCCCAGATCCCGCAGCATAGCGGCCAGAAAGAACCCCTCCGTATCGTTCTCACCCTGCTGCCGGGCCAGCTGACTGGCGAACACCGCACTGAACATCGCAGCCGAGACCTGCTCCCGCAGCCGCTCTGCCTGCTGCTTGTCCCCCAGGTGTTCAAAAAAGATCAGCGAAGCTGCCAGTGAGCGGATCGCCTGGATACCGAGCACCACCACCGCCCGGGAGACAGTACCAATCTTGCCGGAGAATCTACCGTAGTAGGCAGAATTGACCACCTTCAGGATCTTGTTGGTCAGCGCAAAGTCTTTCACGATCACGCTCGCCATCTGCCCCGCATCCTTGCCTCTCACCTGCGACATGGCATTGATCCGGCGTACCGACTGGGAGAGCACCGGGAAGTCGCTCTTGCGGCGCATCCGACGCAGCAGAAATTCGACCGTGCCATGGGCGCCATCCACCTCTTCTGCTGGCTCGCCCTTGAGCGCCTCGAAGGCCTTGAGCATGTCACCGGCATCCGCGTAGCGCGCATCAGGATCCTTCTCCAGCGCCTTCAAAACAAACCGGTCGAGGCGCTCATCCACCGCCTCATTGAAGCGCGAGGGCGGCTGCACCCGGGCCTTGAGAATGCTGTCCAATACGATCTGCTGACTGCTGCCACTGAACACCGGCATCCCGGTGAGCATCTCATCCAGGATCAGACCGAGGGCAAAGACATCCGCCGGCGCTCCCACCTCACCGCGACTGATGTACTCAGGGGCCAGGTAACGCGGCGTGCCGATGCGCGACCGATCCCGCTCACGCCCTTCCGAAAGCAGACGGGCAATGCCAAAATCCATGATCTTGGCCACCCCATCCGGATTGATGATGATGTTGCCGGGCTTCAGATCCCGATGCACGATACCGGCCCGGTGCGCCTCCGCCATACCCTGAAGGATGCCGCGGAAGATATTCAGTGCCAGGGGTAGCTCCAGCCTGGCAGAACGGATCTGATCGCTGAGCAGCTCTCCTTCCACATACTCGAACACCATAAAGGGCAGACCGCGCTGCTCGCCGGCCTCGTAGATGGAGACGATGTTGGGATGCTGCAGCCGGCTCATGGCGCGCGCCTCGCCGCACTGCGCCGACTCCTTTACCGAGCGATCGAGCAGCTTGATCGCGACCCGGCGCTGCAGCTGGGTGTCGAAGCACAGATAGACCGTGCCCTGGGCCCCGGCCCCCAGCTTCTTGCCCACCTTGAAACGCCCGATCTGGTTTAGCGTCATCCACTTTCCCCTATAGCTCTGCCGGGTTATCGGCCATACAGGGAATTTCTTACCTTATTAACCAGGCAATTAAATATGGCACATGTATTGGTCGGGCTGTGCTCGACATTATCCTTGATTTCAATCGGTGACACGCGCTGGCCACGGGCCACCCTATATCTATTTAATTGCCGGGTTAATAGCGCCCCGCTGCCACGCTTCGAGCTGCGCCAACAGTGCGGCACCATCCAGCTCAGGGGGAGAGGGTGTAGCGGCATCGATCACAATGCCGAGCAGTAGCAGGCGCTGCGGCAGCTCCCCCAAGGCTTGCGCCAGCGCCAACGCCTGCGCCACACCAAAACCATGCACCGCGTTGATCTGGCCAGGATCGGCCAGCTCCGCCAGATCGAGCCGGCGGATCTGCCCCGGCTGCCCCTCCGCCCGCAGCGCATCTAGCAACACCACCGACTCCTCTAGCCAGGGGATCAAGGCGCTGCCGGGACGGTCGAGACACACCACCTCCACATCCGGTAACTCCGCACCTAGCCATTCGGCGGCATGCCAAGCGACACGATCAGCGCCGAAGGGAGATCCGACTGCAATCACTCGCATCAGCGGCGGCGGACCTTCAGTGTCAGGAAGTGGGTCGCACAGGAGATGCAGGGGTCATAGTTGCGGATCACCTGCTCGGCACGCAGGCGCAATGCCAGGTCATCCTTGTCTAGCCCCATCAGCGTCAGCGAATTGTGGATATCCTCCTCGATGCGCGCCTGATTCTGGCTGGTGGGGGGCACGATACGGCCACTCAACACCCGTCCCTGCTCATCCACGTCGTAGCGATGCCAGAGGATGCCGCGCGGCGCCTCAGTGCAGCCAAAGCCGGTACCGGCGCGGGGCGTGAAGGGCAGTGCCGGCATCTCGGGCAGTTGGTAATCCTGCAGCAGCTCGACTGCCTCAGCGACCGCCAGATAGAGCTCCACCGCCCGTGCCAAGATACTGTGAAACATGTTGTGGCTGGGGATATGAATACCGCACTCATCCAGCAGTCTGCGCAGCCCAAGCGGCAGCTGATGAAAGTTGAGATTGAGCCTCGCCAGCGGCCCCACTAGATAGGATCTACCCTCCAGTTCGGAGTGGAAGGCGGTGGAGTGGTCCACCTGCTTTTCGCGAAAGTGGCTGGCGAACTGGTTGATCGGGATGTCGAGCCCCTGCCCGGAGATCAGCCGCCCCACACCGATGGCGTACTCATCTGGCGCACTCAGGGCGACACTGACAAAAGCCTGCTCATCCTGCGGGAAATCGAGCCCAGCACACAAACGCAACAGCGCCTCCGCCTCCAGCAAAGCCGCCTCCAGGCGATGCACCATTGCCTCCACCGCAGCCGGCTCCGGCGCACGGTAGAAGCCGCCCACCCGCACCCCCACCGGATGCACCGAACGAGCACCAAACAGCGCAATCAGATCGTTGCCCAGGCTCTGCAGGCGCAGCCCGCGGCGCACTATCTCGGGGTGATCCACGGCCATCGCGATGGCGCTCTCGTAGCCGAAGAAGTCGGGCGCGGCCAGCAGGTGGATATGCAGCGCATGGCTCTGCAGCCACTCACCGCAATACATCGCCCTGCGCATGCGCTTGATCCAGGGTGTCGGCTCGATGCCGAAAATGCTCTCGAAGGCCTGCACCGCACTCATCTGGTAGGCGACCGGACAGATGCCGCAGATGCGCGCCACCATGTCGATTACCTGGTCGCACTCGTAGCCTTCGATGAACTTCTCGAACAGCCGTGGCGGCTCAAAGATACGCAGCCGCAGCTGCTCGATCTTGCCATCAACGATATCGAGCTCCAGTGCACCCTCGCCCTCGACTCGGGTCAGCACCGGCACATTGATGTGGATCTCGCGGGAGTCGCCCATGCTCCTCATTCCTCCTCCGTCGCTCTGGCGCGCAACCGCACACCCGCCTCGGCAAACGTCGGCGCGCCACCCTGGATGAAGAGAAAGCGCCGTGCGCTGGCTGCCTGATCCAGCCCCAGCTCACTGAAGCGCTGCGCCAGGCTCTCATGGTGCACCGACTCCACCGGCCCGTAACAGCCGTAACAGCCCCGCCCCTGGGAGGGGCAGAGTGCGCCGCAACCAGCCAGGGTCACCGGTCCCAGACAGGGCTGACCGCTGCTCACCAGGGTGCAGACCAACCCCTGACGTTTGCACTCCATGCAGAGTGCACGCCGTTCCCGCACCGGCTCAACCCCGTTCAGCAGGTCCCGCAGGGCGCGCAGCAGCTGGTTTGAATTGACCGGGCAGCCCGGCAACTCCAGGTCCACTTTGACATGTGCAGCGATGGCACCGGACTCCGGCAGGATCTCGATCTGTTCTGGGTGGGGATAGAGTGCCGCCATCCAGGCAGCCGCATCGGCCAGATTGCGCAGCGCCTGGATCCCGCCCGCGGTGGCGCAGGCGCCGATGCTGATCAGGTAGTCGCTATTCTTCCGCACCTGGCGAATGCGCTCGATATCCTCGGGGGTGGAGATGCTGCCCTCCACCAGCGCCAGATCGACATGGGCAGTCGGATCACTGGGCCCTGCCTCGGCAAAGTGGACGATCTCGAGATAGTTTGGCAGCTCGAGCAGTGCCTCACCCAGATTGAGCAGGGCAAGCTGACAGCCATCACAGGAGCTGAATTTGTGCACTGCAAGGGTGGGTTTTGTTTCTCTCATCATCAAAACCCCTTTACGCCGAGGAAGTCTGCCACCTCCTCATAACTGAAGATCGGTCCGTCGTGGCAGACGCGCTTCGGCCCGATCTGGCAGTGCCCGCACTGACCGATGCCGCACTGCATGTTGCGCTCCATGCTCAGCCAGATGCGCCGATCAGGCAGCCCTAGGTCACGCAGCTGGGCAATGGCGGCAATCATCATCATCTCCGGCCCACACAGCATGGTGAGGGTCTTTTGGGTGTGCAACTCCAACATCCCGATCAGCTCAGTGACCATACCCTGCTGCCAGGGCCAATCCCGGCTTGTCACATCGGCAGCCAGGTGGACATGCACATCATGCTGCTGGGTCCACTGATCATACTGGTCACGCCAGATCAGATCGTCGCAGTGTTTGACCCCCTGCAGGATATAGATGCGACCAAACCGCTCACGCCGCCGCAGCAGGTAGCCGATCACCGACATCAGCGGCGCGCAGCCTAAGCCGCCAGTAATCAGCAACAGATCCTTACCCTCGGCCTCGGCCAGCGGCCAGCCACGACCGAAGGGCCCGCGAATGCCCACCCGGTCGCCCGGCTTGAGGCTCTGCATTTTGCGTGTCACTCGGCCCACCACACGGATGGTGTGGTCGAAGAAGTGGCTGTCCTGCGGATCGGAGACGATAGAGATCGGGATCTCGCCGACACCGAACAACGACACCATGTTGAACTGCCCAGGCTTAAACTCGAACGCCTGCTGCTGATCACTATCCTCAAACTCCAACCGTAGGGTGAAGATCGTCTCCGACTCCTGGGTACGGCGATCGATGATGGCGATACGGGGCAGGTGCGGGTCAAACATCAAAATCATCCTCCCCGAGCACCAAACCCACCTCCCGGGTCAGGTCGATCCCTACCGGACACCAGCTGATACAGCGGCCGCAGCCGGTGCAGCCGATGCGCCCGAACTGATCCTGCCAGCCGGCCAGCTTATGGGTCAGCCACTGCCGGTAGCGCTGCGGGATGGTGGTGCGCACATTGAAACGGCCCATGCTGCTGTGGGCCGGGTTGAAGCAGGAGTCCCACTGGCGGATGCGCACGGCGCTTGTCCCGTCCAGCGCCGTGCGGTATTCGGTGGAGTAGCAAAAACAGGTGGGACAGACCGCGGTACAGTTGCCGCAGGAGAGGCAGCGCTCCCCGACCTGATCCCAGTCTGGATGGGCCAGGTTGTCGTAGAGACGGCGCAGCACCGCCGGCGACGGCAAACGTCGCTGCTGGGCGGCGGCGGCCCGGTCTGTCGCCTCATTCATCTCGGCAAGCTGTGGGTCGCTGGCGAGCGGCAAGGCCAAAGATTGCAGCAGCGCCTCGCCCCGCTGTGACCCTCCCCAGGTGAGAAAACCCGCATCCAGTTCTGCCAACCCGATGTCGAACCCCCCGTTTAAAGAAGGGCCATCGCCGGTGGAGGTACAGAAACAGGTCTCTGCCGACTCGGCACAGTCAACCCCTACCAGAAACAGCGCCTCGCGCCGCGCTTTATAATGAGGATCGGGGGCGGTGCTGGAGAGGAAGTGTCTGTCCTGGATCGCCAAGGCTGCCAGGTCACAGCCGCGCACACCGATCACCGCGATCGGAGTCGCCTCAGCCAGCCCGGACTCTAGCTGCATCTTCCCATCCGGCCCCTGGGACTCTTGCCAAAGGCACTCTTCCGGCGCGAAGCAGAGGGGTTTCAGTCCCTGCGGGCCCTGGTTCCAGGCGAACAGGCGCTGATCCTCTCGCTGCTCAAGACGATAGCTGCCCGGCTGCTGCCGGTTCACTACCCCTGTCGGCAGGGCGGCCATACCGCTGATCGGACGAAATTGGATCACCCCAGATTCAACCACCGGACCGAGCAACTGCCATCCCGCCTCCGAGATCGCATTGAGCAGGCGATCGAATGCGTTTCGTGGCAGAAATCCCGGTCGCCGTGCGCCGCTTGAAGATACTGAACTCTCCACCCTTACTTCTCTCCATTCGCCGGAGCCTGAAATCGGCAGGGCAACACACCTTTGCTGCAATCCTCTAGCAGTGTAGACGACATCCATGACTCAGAAAGAGAGATCACTCTTCCCAATCCGTCGCTTGGCTTTACACTCCGACAGGAAGCCCCGCCCCATTCCGGCCACTGACGCTGAAGCTGCTTCCTATCCGCTGGCTGGGCAAGAAGCCCGTTCAGATCACGGGAAATCGATTCCATTCCCCGGAAATCCATTCTTCTCTCTGTCGGTCTGCCTGACAAACTCGACTTTTATTCCCCAGACTATGACCCGCTTTCCCATGCCCTTTTCCGGCGAGAATATCCTTCTCCAAACACGCTCATCAGAGAAACCCATTCCTTTTAATTTTTATCTTTAATATTCAATAAGTTTCGTCATTATTTGCGCAACTATCGCCACCTCATCCGCGTTTAATTCCGCAGCTGAGATCGCCTCATCCCAAGCTGGCCCGCCACTTGCCACATAGCAGGCAAGTTCACTTTCAGCAGATCCATCAGGAGATTGGGACCATGGCTAACGCAACCACTTTTACCCAGAAGGCTCTCAAACTGAGCGCTGCCGCACTGCTACTGCTCGCCGGCAGCGCCGCTCAGGCGATCACCATCGATTCTGATATCAGTGATTGGATCAAGGCCCCCAAGGGCAAGGCATCCGACTGGAACAAGACCCTGCGCAGCAGCATCTCGGTAGTGGTCGAGGATCAGCACAAATGGTATCTCAACCCCGGCTATGGCGGTCAGAAGTATGATGCCGAGGCGATGTATGTGGAGCTAGTCGGCAGCATGCTCAATATCGGTATCGCCACTGGCCGTGCCCCCCACGCCAAAGGCTGGGCCGCCGGTGATATCGCCCTCAACTTCGATTTCGGCAGCGACGCCACCTCCTTCGAATATGGCATCGTCACCCGCGATCACAACGGCATGAGCCAGGGTGACGTCTACTCGGTCGATAATTGGAACTACGGCCTCTGGGTCAAGCCCAAAAAGACCAGCAGCGCGATGAATACCTACAAGCTCTCCCACCCCACCAGTATCAAGTCTGGTGATCTGCTGGGTAGCGTGGACCTCGCCTACGGTGAGATGACCCACGGCAGCATGAACTTTGGTGACTCAAAGCCCGATAAGATCGGCAAGTATAAAAAGGACCGCCACTACATGATTGAGACCAGCGTCGATCTGGCTCTGCTCAACCTGGGCTCGCTGAATGACTTCGACCTGCGCGTGCACTGGACTGCAAACTGCAACAACGACTGGATCCAGCTCGATATGCAGCACGCCCAGGTGCCGGAGCCCGCTTCATTGGTACTGCTCGCCATCGGCCTGATCGGCTTCGCCAGCCGCAAGCGTCTGCGGCGCAAACAGGCTTAGTTCCTGACCTATAACAATAACGATCTTAACTCTCCATTTGACGCCCTCGTTTGAGGGCGTTTTTTTATTGGGCGCCACCTGACCCTGTAGGAGCGCCGCACATCAAGAAGCCGCCCGTTTTTTCTCCCCCGCTTAACAGACTTCATCTTCTCCCCCTCGGCCTTGATTCGTTGCAGCAGCGCCTCGGCGGTGAGTTCACCGCGGAAGGCTTTGGCAAGGATGGGTTGGGTGAGGTGGTTGACAGGTGCCTGGGCATCTTTGTGCCGCTGTTCGATCTGGTCGGCAAAAGTGAAGAGCCTGCATGTATAGTTTTTACTGTTTTCTATGCATATCTTGTAGGGTATGCATATGTATGTAGATCACATCGACATCCCGTTGACTAATAATTAAGTAAATCGAGTAGTGGCCAGCATATCTGGCTATTCCATATCAGCATCCAAGCGCCTGACCGTGTTCGGCAGCTGTTCGTCGATCAGTTGCGCCAAACCTTGCAGCATCGTCTTGCGGGGGAAACTCGATCGGTAGACCAGACGGATGCGCCGGAAGGCAGTGGGGATCTCGAGCTTGCGTGCAATCACCCCGGAACCGATCAGCCCGCTGCCATGTACTGTCAACGCGGGCACCAGTGTGCAGCCATATCCTGCCGCCACCAGCCGGATCAGCGTCTCCATACCAAATGCTCGCAGATACTCCTGTGAACTTCGTTGGTGGGGGCAGACAGACATAATCTGCCCCGACAGGCAATGCACATCCGACAGCAGCAGCATCTCCACCTCCGCCAGATCTTCGCAGCTGATCTCATCCTTGGTGTAGAGCGGGTGCTTGCTGAGATGCGCCAGCCAGAACGGCTCATCAAACAGTAGCAGCGAATCGTAACCAGGCGCCTTGATCGGTGTCGCCAGCAGCGCCGCATCAATCTCATGGTTTGCCAGCTTGTCGGTCAACGATGCGGTCACCTCATCCGTCAGGGCCAGTTGCAGCTTGGGGTAGCGCTCCCGCAACGGCTTCAGGATCAGCGGGATCAGATAGGGGCTCAGAGTCGGGATGGCGCCCAACCGCAAAGGGCCTGAAAAAGGATCATGAAAGCCTTCCGCGATATGTTTGATCGCCTCCGCCTCCTGGATGCTGCGACGGGCGTGTTCGATGATCACCTCACCCACTGGCGTCACCCGGACCGAGCGGTTGGTGCGCTCAAACAGGGTGACACCCAAGCTCTTCTCGAGCTTTTTGATCTGGTTGCTCAAGGTCGGTTGGCTGACAAAACAGCGCTCAGCGGCCCGCCCAAAATGGCCGGTCTCGGCAACCGCCACCAGATAGCTCAGATCTCTTAGATTCATGACGCCCCACCCGTGATTCCTATGAATAAATAATCACACATTCATTCACAGTGTCAATCATTTGGATTCAAACAAACAATTAGAGGTATTTCAGGTCAGCAACTATATTTTCTCCGTGCCTAGCAGGCACAAACCAACTGAACCGCAAGGAGAAAGAGACCATGTCCCTGAAAGGCAGCAAGACTGAGCAGAACCTGAAAGACGCCTTTGCCGGCGAATCCCAGGCCAACCGCCGCTATCTCTACTTCGCCTCCAAGGCGGATATCGAGGGCTACAACGATGTGGCAGCCCTGTTCCGCTCCACCGCTGAAGGCGAAACCGGCCATGCCCATGGCCATCTGGAATACCTGGAAGAGTGCGGCGACCCCGCTACCGGCATGCCCTTTGGCAGCACCGTCGACAACCTCAAGACCGCAGTGGCCGGCGAAACCCACGAGTACACCGACATGTACCCCGGCATGGCCAAGGCCGCCCGTGACGAAGGCTTCGACGAGATCGCCGATTGGTTCGAGACCCTAGCCAAGGCAGAGCGTTCCCACGCCAACCGCTACCAGAAGGCTCTGAACGAGATGGAGTAAGCGGTAGACGCCGGGGCCGGATGGTCCCGGCACCTCCCCATCTCAACAGTAATCAGCGGAGACGACACCATGAGTATCAGAGAAGGTAACCTGGAAGCACCCACCCGCCACCCACTCAACTGGAAAGAGGCAGACTTCTACAGCGAAGCGTCGCTGTTTCAGGAGCTGGAGCGGGCATTCGATATCTGCCACGGCTGCCGGCGCTGCGTCAGTCTCTGCCAATCTTTCCCCACCCTGTTCGACCTGGTGGACGAATCAGAGACCCTGGAGGTGGATGGCATCGCCAAGGCGGACTACTGGAAGGTAGTCGATCACTGCTACCTCTGTGATCTCTGCTTCATGACCAAGTGCCCCTATGTCCCACCCCACGACTGGAATCTGGACTTCCCCCACCTGATGCTGCGCGCCAAAGCGGTGAAGTACAAAAAGGGCGATGTAAAACTGCGCGACAGGATTCTCACCAGCACCGATGCGGTCGGCAGCATCGCCGGAATCCCAGTGGTTGCCGGAGTCATCAACGCAATCAACAAGGCCAAGCCCGCCCGCAAGGCATTGGAGGCCGTGCTGGAGGTACATGCCGAAGCCCGCCTGCCAGAGTTCCACTCGAAGAGCCTGCGTTCACGTCTGGCCGACAGGCGCGGCAGAGAGGCGAAAGGTGAACTGGCCGGCCCCACCAAGGGCAAAGTGGCGCTATTCGCCACCTGTTACGGCAATCGCAACGAGCCGCTGATTGGCGAAGATCTGGTGGCGGTGTTCGAGCACAACGGCATCCCCGTGACCCTGGCCGAGAAGGAGCAGTGCTGCGGCATGCCCAAGCTGGAGCTAGGCGATCTGGAGGCGGTGGAAGCGGCGAAGAATGCCAACATCCCGGTGCTGACCAGACTGGTGGACGAGGGTTGGGATATCGTCGCCCCGGTCCCCTCCTGTGCTCTGATGTTCAAGCAAGAGCTGCCGCTAATGTTCCCCGACGAGCCCGATGTCATCAAGGTTTCCAAGGCGATCTTCGACCCTTTCGAATACCTGATGCAGCGCCACAAAGCTGGCAAGCTGAATACCGATTTCAAGACCCCTCTGGGCAAGGTGGCCTACCATGCCGCCTGCCACCAGCGGGTACAGAACGTGGGTTCCAAGACCCGCGAGCTGCTGTCGCTGATACCGGAGACCACCATCGAGGCGATCGAACGCTGCTCCGGCCACGACGGCACCTACGCCGTCAAAAAAGAGACCCACGACGCCGCGATGAAGATTGTCCGGCCGGTGGTGAACCGGGTCAAAAAGGCCGAAGCGGACCACTACGGCAGCGACTGCCCGATGGCCGGACACCATATCGAACAGGGCATGGCCGATGGCAGCCACACCGAACACCCGATGGGCCTACTGCGCAAGGCCTATGGGATCTGATAGCCCAATGGATCATCCTGCGGGTCCGGCTGTAGGTCCGACTGAAGTCGGACCTACGATCCAAACCAACACCCGCACGAGAGAGAAACCTGTTAACGGAGAAGAACTGATGAGCAAATTGTCACACCACGATCTCTACAGTCTGGAAGAGTACTCGAACATGCGCGGCGAATTCCGCGGCAAGGTGATGGAACACAAGAAAAACCGCCGGGTACCTCTGGGCGAGCATGCTGCTCTCTACTTCGAGGACGCCCTAACCATGCAGTACCAGATTCAGGAGATGCTGCGCATCGAGCGCATCTTCGAGCATCAAGGGATTCAGGACGAACTGGATGTCTACAATCCCCTGATCCCCGACGGTATGAACTGGAAGGCAACCTTCATGGTGGAGTACGAAGACCCGCAGGAGCGACACCAGGCACTCGCCCGCCTGATCGGCATCGAGCGGGCGCTGTGGGTGGCGGTTGAAGGTTTCGCTAAGGTGCGCCCCATCGCCAATGAGGATCTGGAGCGTGAAACCGAAGAGAAGACCGCCTCGGTACACTTCGTGCGTTTTGAGTTGACCCCGGAGATGGCTGCCGCCGTCAAGCAGGGGGCCACCATCAAGGCTGGCATCGATCACCCGCACTACCAGGCAGAGATCACTCTGGAGGAGCCGATCAGGGCATCGCTGGCGGGGGATCTTCACTGAGCCGCACTTATGGCTCCTGTTCCACGACAGCAAAACCCTGTAGAAGCGACCGCTTGCGATGCAAATATCTTCAGTGTCGTTTGATTCGCGCCGCAAGCGGACGCTCCTACAAATTTTGGACTATGAACAAAATATTGGTGCATAGCCAACCAACAGTGACTCCTCCATCCTGAACAGGTGAACCTGGCAACGGCACGGCAGATTGTCAGTTTGTTCCATAGATTTGGGGCTTGCATCCCGACTTGACCGACTGGTTTAGTCAGCTATTGCCGCCTAAACTCTCTCCACATGATGCTCAAAATCTGGAGGGACACGATGACCACCATCTTTAAAAAACCACGCCAGCTGATCCGCATCATCCGCGGCAGCGACACCCAGGATGGCGCTGGGGTGCAGTTGACCCGGTTCATCCCGAGCCACAGCCTGCCGCTGCTCGACCCATTTCTGCTGCTCGATAGCTTTCGCTCCAACAATCCACAGGACTATATCGCCGGCTTTCCGCCCCACCCGCACCGGGGGTTCGAAACGGTCACCTACCTGTTGGCCGGACGGGTGCGGCACCGCGACAGCGCCGGCCACAGCGGGGTGGTGGAAGAAGCGGGCGGGGTACAGTGGATGACCGCCGGGCGGGGCATAGAGCACTCCGAGATGCCTGAACAGGAGCAGGGGCTGCTGGAGGGGTTCCAGCTCTGGGTCAACCTGCCCGCCGCACAGAAGATGGCCACCCCCTGTTACCAGGAGTTTGCACCACAGGAGATACCGCTGGAGCCGCATGAAAACGGCACCCGTATCCAGGTCATCGCCGGGCAGACCGCCTGCGGCACCCGAGGTGCAGTCAATGGGATCAGTGTGCAGCCACTCTATCTGGATATCGCCCTGCCTGCCGGCGAGACCTACCAGGAGAGACTGGCCAGCGGCCACAATGCCTTCATCTATCTGATCTCAGGGAGCCTAACGATTGCCGGTGATAAGACGCAGAACAACCGGATCGAACCGCGACAATTGGGGGTGCTGAGTGATGGCGACAGCGTCGTCATCGAGGCGAACCAGGCGAGTCGTCTGTTGCTGCTGGCCGGACGCCCGATCGGTGAGCCAGTAGTACGCCACGGCCCGTTCGTGATGAACAGCACCGAGCAGATCGAGCAGGCCTATCGGGACTACCAGGCCGGCCTGTTCGGCAGGCTCGATGAGACACCCGATGCAGTGGCGTAACACGACAGACGCCTGGGGCCTGCCAGCGATCCTGCTGCACTGGCTAGTGGCCCTTGGCCTGTTCGGTCTGTTTGGGTTGGGGCTGTGGATGACCGGGCTCGACTACTACCACCCCTGGTACCGTCGAGCCCCCGATCTGCACCGCAGCATCGGCAGCCTGCTGTTTCTGCTGGTGCTGCTGCGGCTCGGCTGGCGACTGCTCAACCCCACCCCCACCGCCCTACCTAACCACCTGCCCTGGGAGCACTTAGCCGCGCGGCTGGTGCATTGGCTGCTCTATCTGCTGCCCCTGCTGGTGATGCTGAGCGGCTACCTGATCTCCACCGCCGATGGCCGGGCTGTCTCAGTGTTCGACTGGTTCGAGCTACCGGCGCTGTTGACTGGCCTGGAGCAGCAGGAGGAGGTGATGGGCAGGCTGCATAAGCTGCTCGCCTGGGGCCTGATCGGCACCGCAGCGGTTCACACCAGTGGTGCCTTGAAACACCACTTTTTTGACCACGACACCACCCTGACCCACATCTTGGGGTCCACCAAGGAGCAACCCTAATGCAACACAAGATCATCAGCGGCCTACTCGCCGCCGGCCTCTGCCTCGCCACCCTGCCGACCCAGGCCGCCGACTACACCATCGACACCAAAGACGCCCACGCCTTCATCCAGTTCAAGATATCCCATCTCGGCTACAGCTGGCTGCTGGGCCGCTTCAACCACTTCTCGGGGAGCTTCAGCTACGACGAGAACAACCCGGCGGCCGCCAAGGTCCGGGTCGAGATCGATGTCAGCAGCATCGACTCCAACCACGCCGAGCGCGACAAACACCTGCGCAGCAAAAAGTTCCTCGACGTGGCCAACTACCCCAAGGCAGAGTTCGTCAGCACCAGTTTCCAGGAACTGGCCGACGGCACGGCTAAATTGCACGGCAATCTCTCCCTGCACGGGGTCACTCAGCCAGTCACCATCGATGTCACCCAGATCGGCAGCGGCACGGACCCCTGGGGTGGCTATCGGCGCGGCTTTGAGGGCCACACCCGCTTCGCCCTGGCCGACTTCGGCAGCGACTACAATCTAGGGCCGGCATCGAAAGAGGTCGAACTCTATCTGGGCATCGAGGGGATCAGGAGCGACAACAAAAGCCGCCCCAGGCAACGCCGATGAGCCGGGTCAGGCATTGAACCCTGCGCCCCGCTCCGCGTTTCCACGGCTGCATACTCTCCTGCCAAGATGGGCTTAGTGGGAGTTTTTCTCACTGCGCGAGTTGGGTAGGCTCAGGCACGCCTTTGTCCCGCCACCCTGGCGTGGCACAAGCTGGATCTGCCAACCATATAAGTCACAAAGCTGGCGAACGATTGCCAACCCCAGTCCGCTGCCTCCTGTTGCAGGATTGCGCGACCCTTCGAGTCGAAAAAAGGGCTGGAACACCGCCTCCAACTGCGCTTCAGGGATACCCGCCCCCCGATCCAGGATCTGGATCTCTGCCATCGCTCCATCACACTGCAGCCGCACCTCAAGCGGTTTCCCGTCACCATACTGCAGGCCATTTCCGAGCAGATTGGATAGGACCCGGCGTAACGCCAGCGGGCTGAAGCGCATCGGGCATGGCGGCGGATCGGCCCACTCGATCGCAACCGGCTGCTGCCGGTAGTCCGCCACGACCTCTGCCAGGAATGCAGCCAGATCCAGCAGCTGTTCGTCCTGTGGAGCACCCTCCAAACCTCTGGCCAATTCAAGGGTGCGCCTGATCAGCAGATCCATCTCCTGCAAGTCCTCGCGCATGCCGTTTATCAATTCAGGTTCACTCTTCTCATCGAGTAACGCCAGCGCCAGCTGGAGGCGCGCGATCGGGGTGCGAAGGTCGTGGGATATCCCCCCCAACAGGGTGGTCCGGTTGGTCAGCAGCTGCTGGACCTGCCCGGTCATGCGGTTGAAGTTACGCGCCAGCACCGCCAGCTCTTCAGGCCCCTCTTCCGGCAGAGACTCAGGCCGCTCCCCCCGGCCAAAGCGGGATGTCGCACTGGCAAGCTGAGCCAGCGAATAGGTTTGGCGCCTAACGAGTAGCAGCGAGCTGATCAGAGTGATCATACTGCCACCGAGCAGCAGCAGGAGCACCGCGAGCGGCGGACTGGCGTCGTTATGCTTAGAGGAGAAACCGATGCGCACGGTCCGCTCTGCCATCGGCACATCCACCCAGGCCCAGTCATCTGCCGTGCCACCATCAAGCAGCTGGATCTCTTGGCCCAGCCGTCGCGACAGTGCCGTCTCGAGAAATCTCAGATAGGGGCTCTTGTAGCGCACCGGCTTTAGCTGAGCCTCGGCAGAGACCAGTGAAAGGCCATGCTGAAGATACAACTCATCCTCAAAATCGGGGCGCGTATCCGGTGGCAGTTCCACCCAGGTCTGTGCCGACAGGACGATCAGTGCGGCAAGATCCCCAGACGCCTGGCGTGCCATCGGCACCAGGATGTAGTAGACGATCACCCCGCTGGAAAACAACAAAAAGGTCAGCATAGACACCGCCATGATCTGGCCGGTGTATCTTAATAGGGTCTTTCTGCGCGGCACAGCTATCCCCGGAAGGCTTCACCCTGAGGGGTAAACAGATACCCCTTGCCCCACACGGTGCGGATAAACTCGGGGACTTTCGGATCGGTCTCGATCTTGCGCCTCAGGCGGGTAATCCTCACATCGATACTACGGTCAAATGGCGAGCGATCGTATCCTTTCAGCAGATCGACCAGTCTGTCTCGGCTCAGGATCTGATTGGGGTGTTCGACAAACACCTCCAGCAGGGCCAACTCTCCACTGGTAAGGGAAATCCGGTTGCCATCGCGGGTCAGGGTGAGCGTACTCAGATTGAGTTGGAACTCGCCAAACTCCAGCAGCTTCGAGGGGGGCTGCATCGCTTCAGCGCCTTCCCCTGGCTGCCTGCGCCGCAGCACCGCCCGTATCCGGGCCAGAAGTTCGCGGGGGTTAAACGGCTTCGGCAGATAGTCATCCGCCCCCACCTCCAGTCCGACAATCCGATCCACATCCTCACCCCGGGCAGAGAGCATGATGATCGGGGTATCCTGGCGCGCCCGAATCCACCGCGCCAGGGTCAGACCGTCATCGCCAGGCAGCATCAGATCCAGGATGATCAGGTCTACCACCGCCTCTGCCAGATGACGCTGCATCGCCACCCCATCTTCGCAGGCGCTAACTTGAAACCCCTGTTCACCCAGGTAACGCTGCAGCAACTCCCGCAGGCGGGGGTCATCATCAACGATCAGCAGCTTGGTGTTTTTTGTGTCCACCCCTGCGAGTCTACCAGAGGCGGCCTCGATCTGGCTCCGAGAGTGGCCGGCTGAAATAGGTTGAAACACTTTAGCGGTGAAATGGAATGGATTTGGGCTCAATTGTCATTATCATCCCAGTTATGGAAGTGTGACCGGGATAACTGTTTAGGGGGGTCTGAATCGTGAAAGCACGCTGGCCGATAGCAGCCATGTTTGGGGGGATCGCGCTCGCCAGCCCGGCGTGGTCTGACGATACCATCAGCGCGCCACTGTTACTGGAGGAATCAGCCACGTCGCCTGAGCCACACCACCAAGAGAAAGCCGTTCAAGGCAGGGACAATCCTATGAAGGTCGACAGCCAAGCCGCTGCCGGCAATCGCGCGGCATCCACTCCAGACAAGAAGCACACCCGATTTGGCGTTGGTTATGAGTACCGCATGAAGATGCAACGACCTGGGCGCAGCCACCGGCCAGCGCGTCCACATCGCCCGGTTCGACCGAACCGCCCCGGACGATGAGAGCGTATCTGCAGTTCATAAGACCCTGCTCAAAACACCCCGTTGCGTTCCTGCCTGGGTGGCGCACCCACACCCTCATTCTCTTCTGCAGCATCGCGATGAGCAGTCTGGATGCCTCTGAATATGAATCGGGGAGCTTCAGTTTTAGTCTCGGCATGGATTACAGCTCCGGCGACTATGGCCTCGCGGCCGACACCGAGATGCTCTATCTGCCGGCAACATTGGAATACAGTCAATTTCCCTGGCGGCTGGCCATCACCATCCCCTACCTACGTATAACCGGCCCAGGCGGAGTGATTGGCGGTAATGGTGGTGGGATAATCGTCAAAGATGATACAGATCGTCGCAGCAACCGGGGAGGCAGTGGTGGAGAGACTCCAACGCTACGCACCCAGCAGGGATTAGCCGATATCGTAACCAGTCTCTCCTACGCGCTCGATCCATTATGGAATCTGCCGTATGCAGTTGACCTGATTGGCGAGGCAAAACTTGCCACCGCGGATGCGGAAAAAGAGCTGGGCAGCGGCAGCAATGACTACTCCCTACAACTCAATATGGCTGCCACCCAAGGCCGGTTAACACCTTTTTTTACCCTCGGTTACCGCCTGATGGGGGATCTACCCCAAATGGAGCTGAGTAACGTCAGCTTTGCTTCACTCGGCCTCGACTATCGCCTGAGCCATTCGCTCTATAGCGGGATCAGCTTCGACTACCGGCAGGCATACTCAGCGACCGCTGCTGAATTGAGGGAATGGGTTGCCTACCTGAATTGGGAGATGGACAATAGCTGGTCGATAAACGGCTATGGCGTAGCCGGCTTCTCCAATGCCAGTCCGGATGCCGCTGTTGGAATACAATTGCGTTACGCTCGCTAGTGGGCCTTGCTCCACAATCATGGCTTAACGCCATAGATTCTGCTGCTTCTCATATCCCCCACACCAAAATCATCATCTATATGGACTGATTTCAGGCAACAAGTCTGCTCACGGAAACAGATTGAAACACTCTGCAGGTCTACAGAAATAGCACAGAAACTATTCATACCTAACCTCTGTCATACACGCGGCGAGTTGAGTATCGCCGATAATCCTTCAGGAGATTAAGTATGAAGCCAAAGCAACCCATAATTGCACTTTCGATTGTCGCCCTGCTCACTGCCGCACCTGTTCATGCAGGTTGGAAACATCAGGGCCAGCAGCCAGACAGCTACACTAGTCAGCCGATCACATCCGAGCCATTAAGCCTCGAAGAGAGCGAAAAGCTCACCTTCATGCGGGAGGAGGAGAAACTGGCACGGGATGTCTACCTGACCCTCTACGAGCAGTGGAAACACCCGGTCTTTTCCAACATCTCCAGTTCTGAACAACGACATATGGAGGCCATGGAGAGACAGCTCGACAACTATGAAATTGTCGACCCGGTCATGGATGACAGCATCGGCATGTTTACCAATACCGATCTGGCCAACCTCTACGCCGAACTCATCGCCAAGGGGCAGACATCACTCATCAATGCACTCATGGTCGGCGCCCTGATCGAAGAGATCGATATTGAAGATCTGCAACACGCCATTGCAGATTCCACTCACCCGGATCTTACCCAGACCTACGAAAACCTGATACGCGGCTCACGCAACCATCTCAGAGCATTTGTCCGGCAGATTGAAAGCCTGGGCGTTCCCTACACAGCACAGGCACTGGATCAGCTGCAGGTGGAGATAATCTTGGAGCAGCCGATGGAACAAGGTCGCACGACACGCGGCAGACGCTAAAAACCAAAACAAGACGATGAATTGAGGACTATCTGATGAAAAAAAGTTTGATTACAACGCTCATCCTGAGCGGCCTGCTCCCCGCCACCGGCGCCCTGGCAGCAGAGGACTACACACAATACTCGACCCCTGATCTGCTGCAGATGGGGGATGAGGTCCGCTACATGAGCGAAGCAGATCGTGATGCCTATCGCAGTGAGCGACAGAGCCGTATGCAGAGCATGAGTCAGGAGGAGCGACAGACCATGCGCAGCGAGATGGGCACAAGCTCTGGCGGGTATAGAAACATGGCCGGTGCCGAGCAGGGCCAGGGGAGTATGACCCGCTCCCGCCTGCGGGATGGCTCAGGTGACGGCGGTGGCCAGAGGCGCGGGGGCGGTTTCGGTGGAGGCGGAGGCCGCGGGCGCCGCTAAACCGGCAATCAAATAGCGTGTTACCGGCTTGATAACCGCAAACGTTCAGCTTGATTTGCCCATGCAGCCATCCCAGCATGGCTGCATGGGCGGTTCGACTAACCAAGTCGAGCAGTTGGCATCCTCTGCCCTCTGCCCTCTGCCCTCTGCCCTCTGCCCAACAGGTCGTACTAAATGTCGATACTGTTCTGCTGCTGTTGCGAGGCTTTCTCTTCTTCCACCCGCTTCTGGATGATCTCTTCCGGCGATGGTGGCAACGAAGCCATCGAACAGTGTTTCTCACGGGCGGTTGAACGCAGCGCCTCAAACTCACCCTTCAGATTGGCGTACTCAACGGCTTCGGGGCCATCACCACCTTCCAGAAACAACAGTGCCGGCCAGAACAAGACCAGGCCAACACCCATCTGCACCGCATCAGAATCGGCCTTATCCTTCAATTTGCTGTAGAGATTGATCGTCCGCTTGGAGACATAATCCATCTCGAAGGTGATCTGTTCGCAATCGTAGTTCATATATTTTACCGGAGAGACATAGGCCGCCGACACCTCATCCGGCTGACTCGCACAACCCGCCATCAGCGCCAGTGATCCGGCCAATACTCCACTCAAAGCCTTGTGGTACATCATATCGATCCTCGTGTTTGAATTATTTCCCAAGCCTCTGCAAAACACGCTATGAAAAAACGCATCCGCGCAAGGTGCCTGCGCCTCTATCTGGGGTGCAGACAGTATGAAATAGTGCCTGGTCCCGACAGATCGATTTGTGAACGGCGTTCATCTAAATGCGGGGCGATTTAGGTTGATTTCGGTCATCGGCGATCCATTCACCAAGGTCCAGAATAGATGCTATACCTTTTCAGGAAGCTAGCTTCACCCACTGCGTCAGGGAATCCATAGATGTCAAACAAGATGGTCATCATCGACGGCAACGAGGCCGCCGCCCATATCGCTCACCTCACCAACGAAGTTATCGCCATCTACCCCATCACCCCCGCCTCCCCGATGGGCGAGTGGTCAGACGAGTGGTCGGCCCGGGGCATCAAAAACATCTGGGGCACAGTGCCCGACGTGGTGGAGATGCAGAGTGAAGGAGGCGCTGCCGGGGCGATCCACGGTGCCCTGCAGGCAGGGTCGCTTTCGACCTCCTTCACCGCCTCCCAGGGCTTGCTGCTGATGATCCCCAACATGTACAAGATCGCCGGCGAGCTGACCCCCACGGTGCTGCACGTCTCAGCCCGCTCTCTGGCGGCCCAGGCCCTCTCGATCTTCGGCGACCACAGCGATGTGATGGCGGCGCGTGCCACCGGCTACGCCATGCTCTGCTCCGCCAGCGTGCAGGAGACAGCGGACTTCGCCCTGATCACCCAGGCCGCCACTCTAGAGGGGCGCATCCCCTTCCTCCACTTCTTCGACGGCTTCCGCACCTCCCACGAGGTGAACAAGATCGAGCTGCCGAGCGACGAAAGCGTGCGCGCAATGATCGACGAAGAACTGGTCAGCGCCCATCGCGCCCGGGCCCTGACCCCGGATCACCCAGTGATCCGCGGCACCTCGCAGAACCCGGATGTTTACTTCCAGGGCCGGGAGACGGTCAACCCCTACTATCAGGCGCTGCCTGAGATCATCCAGAGATGGATGGACCGCTTTGGCGAACTCACCGGCCGCCACTACCGCCTGTTCGAATATATCGGCGCAGAGAACCCCGAGCGGCTGATCATGCTGATGGGCTCGGGCATCGGCGCCGCCGAAGAGACGGTGAGGCACCTAACCAAGCGGGGAGAAAAGGTCGGCCTGCTGAAGGTGCGGCTGTTCCGCCCCTTCGCTGCCGACAAGATGCTCGAGGCGATCCCCACCAGCGTGCAGAAGATCGCCGTGCTCGACCGCTGCAAAGAGCCGGGCGCCGACGGCGAGCCCCTCTACAAGGATGTGGCCAGCGCCTTCGCCCAGGCCTTCAGCCGCGGCGCCCTCGACACCATGCCCCGCATCAGTGGCGGCCGCTACGGCCTCTCCTCCAAGGAGTTCACCCCGGCAATGGTCAAGGGGATCTTCGACGAGCTGGCGCAGGATCAGCCCAAACACCCCTTCACCGTGGGCATCATCGACGATGTGACCCACACCAGCCTCGGCTGGGAGCCGGCCTTCCGCCCCGATGCCGCAGAAGGGGTCACCGCCTGCGTCTTCTACGGCCTGGGGGCCGACGGCACCGTCTCCGCCAACAAGAACTCGATCAAGATCATCGGCGAGCAGACCGATAATTTCGCCCAAGGCTACTTCCAGTACGACTCCAAGAAGTCCGGCGCGGTCACCGTCTCCCACCTGCGCTTCGGGCCCCGGCCCATCGCCTCCACCTACCTGATCGGCGACAACGAGGCGAGCTTCGTCGCCTGCCACCAGCCGATCTTCCTCGATCGCTATGAGATGCTCGACAAGGCAGCGCCGGGGGCAACCTTCCTGCTCAACTCACCCACCGATCCGGCCAAAGTCTGGAATACCCTGCCCCGCCCGATGCAGCTGCAGATGATCGACAAGCGGCTCGCGTTCTACGTCATCGACGCCTACCGCATCGCCGACCAGACCGGCATGGGGCGACGCATCAACACCATCATGCAGACCTGTTTCTTCGCCATCACCGGTATCATCGACAAGACCAAGGCGATCGCGCTGATCAAACAGGCGGTGAAAAAGACCTACGGACGCAAGGGGAAGAGACTCCTGGAACGCAACTACGCCGCCATCGACGCCGCCCTGGCCGGCCTGCACCAAGTCGAAGTACCAGACGAAATAAGCAGTCACCTCGAACGCCGAGCACCGGTACCGGCGTATGCCCCAGCCTTTGTACAGTCGGTCACGGCAAAGATCATCGCCGGCCAGGGCGACACCATCCCGGTCAGTGCGATCCCGGCGGACGGCACCTGGCCCCTGGGCACCGCCGCCCACGAAAAGCGCAACATCGGCCTGCAGTGGCCAAAGCTGGAGATCGACCTCTGCACCCACTGCGGCAAGTGTCCGCTGGTCTGCCCGCATGCGGCGATCCGCTCCAAGGTGTTCCGCGAGGCGGACCTGGCCGACGCCCCGGCCAGCTTCCGCAGCGCCCCGGTCAAGGGCGGCGGCTTCGAGAAGGGGCTGCGCATCACCTACCAGGTGGCCCCGGACGACTGCACCGGCTGCGGCCTCTGCGTGGAGATCTGCCCGATCCGCGACCGTCAGAACCCCAACCGCAAGGCCCTCAACATGGTCGACGACCCGGCCTATCAAGAACAAGAGCGGGCCAACTGGGCCTTCTTCCTTGGGCTGCCGGAATTTGACCGCAGCCAGCTGCGCCAGAACACCCTCAAGGGGGCGATGGTGATGCAACCCCTGTTCGAATTCTCCGGCGCCTGCGTCGGCTGCGGCGAGACCCCCTATGTGAAACTCGCCACCCAGCTGTTTGGCGACCGCATGCTGATCGCCAACGCCACCGGCTGCTCATCGATCTACGGCGGCAACCTGCCCACCACGCCCTACACCACCAATCCGGATGGGCGCGGCCCGGCCTGGAACAACTCCCTGTTTGAAGACAACGCAGAGTTCGGCCTGGGCATGCGGGTGGCCATCGACAAGCAGGCGGAACAAGCTCGGGAGCTGCTACAGACCCTACGCGGCGAGATCGGCGACAAACTGGTGGACGGCCTGCTAGGTGCCGACCAGCACAGCGAGGCGGGGATCTTCGAGCAGCGCGACCGGGTCAAGGCGTTGAAGGAGAAACTGAAGCGTATCGACAAGCGGGAGGCCCGCAGTCTAGAGGGGATCGCCGACACCCTGGTGAAAAAGAGCGTCTGGCTGGTGGGCGGTGACGGCTGGGCCTACGACATCGGCTACGGCGGTCTCGACCATGTGCTCTCCACCGGACGCAACGTCAACATCCTGCTGCTCGATACCGAGGTCTACTCCAACACCGGCGGCCAGACCTCCAAGGCAACCCCACTGGGCGCGGTGGCCAAGTTCTCCGCCGGCGGCAAGGCCACGCCGAAGAAGGATCTGGCGATGATGGCCATGGCCTACGGCAACGTCTACGTGGGCCAGGTCGCCTTCGGCGCCAAGGATGTGCAGACCCTAAAGGCCTTCCTCGAAGCGGAGTCCTACGACGGGCCCTCGCTGCTCATCTGCTACTCCCCCTGCATCGCCCACGGCGTAGACCTCTCCCACAACATCCGCCAGCAGGATCTGGCAGTGGCCTCCGGCCACTGGCCACTATTTCGCTACGATCCACGCAAGGCGGAGCAGGGCGAGAACCCGCTGCACATGGACTCCAAGGCGCCGTCGATCCCCTACCGGGATTTCACCGCCACCGAGGCCCGTTTCAGCGTGCTCACGCGCACCCACCCGGAGGCAGCCGAGCGCTTCCTGCGCAGCGCCCAGAAGCAGGTCAAGACGCGCTTCTTCCTCTACGAACAGCTGGCCCAGCTCGCAATGGCTAATATGGAAGAGAGACCGGAACAATCCTCTGAATGAATTGGGATGAAAATGCAGGACTCGCAAAGACGCAAAGTACGCGGAGTCTCTTCCTGCGGAAGGCACCTATTGACCGAAACTGATAAATCCTCAACGTACTCTGCACCTCCGCGGCCTCTGCGTTTACAGCACAGGAGTTTGAAATGGATCTGACCACCAACTATCTCGGCATGCAGTTGAAGAATCCGCTGGTGCCCTCCGCCTCGCCCCTGTCGCGCAGCATTGACGATGCCAGGCGGCTCGAGGATGCTGGCGCCTCGGCGCTGATCATGTACTCCCTGTTCGAGGAGGCGGTAACTGCAGAGGAGGAGGTGATGGTGCGTTTTCTGCACCACCAGGACACCGGTTTCAGTGAGGCCGACAGCTTTCTGCCCGATCACTACGACTTCTCCAACGGCCAGGATCTCTACCTGGAAAACCTGCGTGCTCTGAAGGAGACCCTGGAGATCCCGGTGATCGCTAGTCTTAACGGCATCACCCCCGGCGGCTGGATCGAGCACGCCACCGAGATGGAACAGGCAGGCGCCGATGCCCTGGAACTCAACGTCTATTTCGTGGCAGCGGACCTGAACACCCCGGGCAGCGAGATCGAACAGCGCTACCTGGAACTGCTGAAGGATCTGCGCCAGCAGGTCACGATCCCGATCAACATGAAGCTCTCACCGGCCTTCAGTTCGGTGGCCAACATGGCCAAACAGCTGGAGGACGCCGGCGCATCAGGGGTCGCCCTGTTCAACCGCTTCTACCAACCAGACATCAATATCGACAATCTGCGCCTGGTCTCCAGCCTGCACACCTCAGTCTCAGCAGAATCGCTGCTGACGATGCGCTGGATCGCCATCCTGCATGGCCGAACCACCCTCTCCCTAGGTGCCACAGGCGGCGTGCACACCGCTGAAGATGCCATCAAACTGCTGCTTGCCGGGGCCGACGTGGTACACATCTGTAGCCTGCTGCTGGAACAGGGGCCCAGCGCCTTGGGTCAGGTGCTCACCGGCATCAAGGCATGGATGGAAGAAAAGGGTTTCGACTCGATCGACGAGGTACGCGGACGTGTCAGTCAGATCAGCGTACCGCACCCTGCGGAGTTTGAGCGGGCTAATTATGTGCATATCCTCGACAGCTTCCGCAGCGGCCCCGGCGTTTTTTAGGAAAATGACAGAGCCAGGACCACTGTTTGACGGCTTCCCCTTCCCTGCTCGTGGTTGCAGCTGAGGTGTGAAGCAGGCCCTCTTATTCCTTTTGCCTCACCCGGATAAATAGTGGACAATTGTCTCTTCCTACCATCACAAATCAAAAGCAACGTGGCCGATCTCGTCGTTTACGAACATCCGCTGAACGAAAGGATTCGCATTTTTTTGCGCCTGGAACATCTGCTGCTGCAGATCGATCACTTTGTGCCCATGACGGACATCTGGAGTAGCCGTGCAGCCATCTACACGCTGCTCGACGTCACCGCCATCTTCGCCCGCTCCGACCTGAAGACCGAGATCCTCAAGGAGCTGGAGCGCCACTCCACCAGCCTTGAGCGAATCCGCCGCCAGCCAGATGTCGACATAGAGGCACTGGGAGCGGTGCTGGAACGCTTGGAGCAGTCGATCCATCAAGTCTATCGGCTGGAGGGGCAGATTGCCCACAAGCTAAAGAAAAACGAGTTCCTCAGCGCCATCGCTCAACGAACCAGCATCCCCGGCGGTAACTGCAGCTTCGATTTACCGCAGTTTCACCACTGGCTGAATCAGCCCCATGAGGTCCGCCAGCGCCAGATGGAGAATTGGCTGCAGGAGCTGGCGCCCGTCCGCAAAGCGATCATCCTGCTGCTCGAACTGGTGCGCAACAGCAGCCACCCCAGTTGGGAGATCGCCAAGAGCGGTCTCTATCTGAAGACCCTCGATTCGCAAACCCCTGCACAGATGGTGCGCATCGGGCTGCCCAGGGAGACGCCGCTGTTTGTCGAAGTGTCAGGCAACAAGAACCGCTTCAATATCCGTTTCCTCGAACCCGTCGAGTCAGGACGTCCGATCCAGGCGAGCGAAGACGTCAGGTTTCAATTCACCAGCTGTATTCTTTGACGAAGATGAGCGCAACAGAGAAGCGAACAGTTAAATGCCCCACCTGCGGTCTCCCGGTAACCTGGGAAGCTTCGTCGCGTTGGCGCCCCTTCTGCAGTGAACGCTGTCGCCTGATCGACTTGGGTGAATGGTTCGATGAGGAGCACCGCATCCCCATGCCGACCGACGTAGTACCCGATGGGTTCGATCCAGAGCGTTGAATTGCATCCCGGCTAATCACCACCACTGTCTGAAGCTGACTCCCTCTCCAGCACCGTTTCGCCTTCACTGAGTGCTTTCCGAAGCGCCTCTGCCTCCCTGAAGAGGGCTTTAACCCGCTCATTGACCGGCCCGTTGCGGTTCAGATAATCCTTGATGGCGCTGCAGTGCCCCAGTGCTGCATGGATATCACCCTCCAATTGCAACTCCCGGGCCTTCTGCATATGAAATGTGGCGAGACATTCCGCCCGACGGGTGCCGATCAGGTCCACCAGGTCGCGAACTGCTTCTGCCGTGATCGGCGTCAGCAGACCGCCCTGTTTTATAAAGTCGATCAGCTCGTTGATAACGCTCGTCAACTTCTGCAGATGGAATTTATCTGTGATCTCGTCAGCTTTTGCTGCATCACCCAGGGTAGCAAGTGCCTGCTCGGTCATTTCGAGCAATTCATCTATGCCCTCATATTTTGGCTCGACTTTTTTCACCGCCCGATAGCGGGCAAGCAGGTCCTCCCGCAGCAACCGCTCCACCTCATTTGGCAGATGACAGCCTTGCAGACGAAACAGAATATTTTCCACCAGGTCGACACCACGCAGAAGGCGCTGGATCTTGATTCGTTTTGCCTCCACTGCCTGTTGGTGACGTTGGACGATTCCGGACAGGAAGAGCGCCAAGACCAACAGCCCTCCCAAGATTGCGATTAGTGTGTACTGTTCCATTTTTTTCCTTCAGCAGCGGTTTCCGCACGCTTATCATTAGCCACCAGAGGAGAGTCTTCCTGGGCTAAAAAAACAGGCCGGCGATGCAACAGCGCCTGCCAATAGTAGCGGCCAGCTTACCGGCAGGTTGAAATTGATGACAGATTGTTCTGGAATGTGTCGAACAAGTGTGACTCCACTGCTGCGAGAGGGTAAACCGCATGTCTTGGTCAATCATCATCGGCACAATCGCCGGTGCCCTACTGTTGATGACCCTGCTGACCTACCATTCAGCCCGCAAGCTGGTGGGACAACAGGTAGAGGCAGAAACTGGGGAACCTGCCTCGCGGCTGCTCTATTTTTACAGCGACCATTGCGGCCCCTGCAAAAGCATGTCGCCGCTGATCGACGAGCTGTCTGAACACTACCCGAACATTCGCAAAGTCAATGTCAGCAAAGAGCCGAAGCTGGCGCAGGCATTCAGCACCCGAGCCACTCCAACAACCATCCTGGTACTCAACAATGTGGTATCCGAAGTGGCGCTGGGAGCCAAATCGAAACGGCAATTGGAAAAACTGCTGCAGCGAGTAGTCTGATGCGATATCAGATCATCCCAGTCACTAGCTTTCAGCAAAATTGCAGCCTGCTTTGGTGTGAGAGAAGCCGGAAATGCGCCATTGTCGACCCTGGCGGTGAGATCGGCAAGATCATTGCGGCCATAGAAAGTCAGGAGCTGATACCGGAGCGGATTCTCATCACCCATGGCCATATCGACCATGCTGGTGGAGCCGCGGCACTCGCCAAGGCACTGGGGGTGGTTATCGAAGGGCCTCACCAGGAGGACCGATTCTGGCTCGAAAACATGCCACAACAGGCCGAAATATTTGGTTTTCCCCAGGTAGAGACGTTTACGCCAGAGCGTTGGCTTGAACAGGGCGATCGGGTCACTGTGGGAGATGAGCAGCTTGAGGTGATCCACACCCCCGGCCATACGCCAGGTCATCTGACCTTCTACCATGCTCCATCCAAGCTGGCACTGGTGGGTGATGTGATCTTTCAGGGCTCAATCGGCCGTACCGATTTTCCACGCAGCGACTATGCTACCCTGATTCGCTCAATCCGTGAGCGACTCTGGCCGCTGGGGGACGACTGTCGATTTGTTCCAGGGCACGGTCCCGAATCGACCTTTGGTGAGGAGCGGCTGCACAACCCATTTCTCCGCGACTAATGTTTCAGGTTTTAAACTGACCCACCATCACCTTGAGTTGATCTGACAGCGCCGCAAGACTTTCCGCAGCCGCCGCCGTCTCGCTGGAATCCTCTGTCGCCAACTCGGTCAACTCACTGATGCGTGAGATATTTTTATTGATCTCTTCTGCCGCCGCGGCATGCTCAAGCGAGCTATTGGCAATCTCATTATTCATGCTTGTAATCGTGGCGACGGCATCAGCGATCGCTTGCAGGGTGATACCAGCTTCACTCGCCTGGGCCACACTTTTAGCCGCCCGCTCACTGCCATTCTCGATGGCGCGAATCGCCCCTCCAGCACCGGCTTGCAGACGCTCAATCATTGCCTGGATCTCCTGGGTCGACTGAGCTGTTCGGCCGGCCAGGGTGCGCACTTCATCTGCCACCACGGCAAACCCACGACCACTCTCACCCGCCCTGGCCGCTTCGATCGCCGCATTCAAGGCAAGCAGATTAGTCTGTTCGGCAATCCCATGGATGACTTCCAATACGCCACCGATATTATCGCTCTCTTTGCCCAACTGACGGACGACAGCAAGGGTCATTTCAACACTTTCTGCCAAGCCATTAATCGCCCCGATAGTCTCCTCAACCACCGTTTGACCTTCTGCCGCCTTGTCATTGGCATCCTTCGCCGCACCTGCAGCATGAGAAGCATTCTCGGCGACATGCTCCACCACCACCGCCATCTCGTTCATCGCCACCACAACCTGCCGGGTCTGCCCCTCCTGTTCAATCGTGCGATGATTTGAGGAGCTGGTGGTCTGTGAAAGCTGCTCTGCCGAGCGGCTCAACTCAGCAACAGAGCTCTCTACATGATGAATAATCTCCTGCATCTTGTTGAGCAGATTGTTAAATGCTTCGGCCATCTCACCCACTTCTGCCTGACTGGCAACTTCTACACGCGCCGACAGATCCAGTGAATCACTGATCGCCTTGATCCTTTTTGAGGTTGCCACAATAGGCCTTGAGATCCAGCGACCGATAAGGATCCCCCCCCCAAGGTCAGGCCCATCACCACAAACGCAACCACAGCAACCTGCTTCACTGTGCGCCAGACCGAGCCCTGGAGGCTTTGTGCGGAGAACACCGCCAGGATTTCGCCTCCGTTTGTTACATCCGGTAGGGTACGGCGAACCACATAGTTCCAGCCTTCTTCATCTATTAGCGTCTGCTGAACATTGGCAGCCAGCCGCTTCATTGCCTCCCCATCCACGCCATTTCCAATAAAGGTGTATGCGACCGGAGAGGGCGGGCGGGCCTCACCAAAGGCAGATTTTGGGGCACCTTTGGAGGTACCGACTATTGCCAGATATTTGAGGCCTGAACTGGCATAGAGAAACTGGGCATCACGCCCCCGCAGCTTCATCACATTGCTGCCATTGACTGCCCGAGTCGCCAGGCCAATGATCGGCTGTAGCACCGCTTCGGCAGTCTCCCGCAGTCTAACTTCATCGGCATCCGTTTGGACTTTATAGAGCACGAAGCTGAATGTCAGCAGAGTTGCCAGCCCTGTCCCCAAAATCCCCAACAGGATGGTAGAACCCAAACTGTGGTATCGCTGTTTGGCTTTTTTGATCGGCATGGCCCCACCTGTTGTTCAGAACACTACTCCAACAAATCAACGGGGTAGTGGTTCTTTGCTTACCGGCTACTTATGAGTCCCGCACTGCCCCTGAACACAAAACGCCTCATACCCACTGTGACACACGCGGCAGGTGTTTACGCCCAATGGTGCATCCGGGTTGGCATCAGTCACATCGCTTCCGTCTTCCTTAAAAACACCGTAGCTGACGGCGCCAGCTTTATGCCCTGAGATAAACAAAAGCTGCAACTCCTTCAAGTGGAGAATCATGTTGGCACCATCCCCCATCCCACCATTTCTTAATTTGTATGCAGCAACAGAGTCAGGCCTCACCAAAACAGCTACAGCACCGGGGCCTTGAGGGCGAACCGCACAATATGTCTCGACCGTTTCCTGATAGATCGGAGGCAGAGCACTCACATCGGCATCACACCCCGGCAGAGCACCAATGGCAGTCAGCGGAGTAGAGACAGCGTTCCAACTCCTCCAGTCGGCAGGGAAAGGCACTTCACTCCCTGCAAGCAACCTACCAGCTGCACCAACCCCGCATATCAGGACAAACACCAAAGCTCCAAGTTTTTTCATCGCCCAATACTCCTCATTCTCTGCTTCCTAAAAAGTAGTCGGCCAGTTGGAAAGAACCTTGATCCACAGAAAAAATAGCTGGGCCGAAAAGTGACGAATATCAGTTTTATCTAATAAATTCATATGCTTCTGAGCCGCTTTTTAGCTTTACATCGGGAACCGAGTTGCCGTAACATCCGGCCCTGCGTTGTTCCGCCTGAGAGATGCTTTTCATCCGGGCCGATGTCGGTTGTTCGTTTGGTATCCGCCAATTACCCGTTCATGCACCGACTCATACTAAGAAAGAGGGTGTGGAATATGTCATTTGTCGCTTCCGGTAGAGGAACTGGCGGTAAAGCGTCCATCATTTTCATCGCTGTAATTTTCCTTGGCGGTGTAATTTTTGCCGGTCTGTTCAATGTCGGACTGGCGCTCACCAATGAGATGGATTTCTGTACCAGCTGCCACACCATGAAAGTCAATCTGGAAGAGTACAAAGAGACTGTCCACTACAAAAATGCCTCAGGTGTGCGAGCCACATGTTCCGACTGCCATGTACCCAAAGTGTTCGTGCCAAAAATGATCGCAAAGGTCATGGCAGCCAAAGATGTCTACCATGAGATAATGGGTACTATCGACACTAAGGAGAAATACGAGGCACATCGCTGGGATATGGCGAATCGCGTCTGGGAAAAGATGCGTAACTCGGATTCCCGTGAATGCCGCACCTGCCACGACTTCACCCAGATGGACTTCAGTGAACAAGATCGCAGTGCGCGGAAACGCCACTCCAGAGCCATGGACCAGGGTAAAACCTGCATCGACTGTCACAAAGGCATTGCTCATGAGGAACCTGATGAGCCCGACGAGACAGAGGCGAGAGAAGACTCCTGATCCCAGAAGCGCTACGGAAAATCAATGAAAAGAACCAAAATCCCGGCCCTGCTGTTGAGTCTTCTCTTGTCATCCCAGGTCTTTGCGGGTGACAAAGAGAAAGAACGGGAGTTGCGACAGGCCGCCATCATTGATGATATCGAAGCCATGGAGCAGCTCCTAGATGAGGGAGTTGCCGTCGATGCTGCCAACATTAAAGGCAAAACCGCCCTCATGATGGCAGTAGAGAATGGCAATATGGACACCATAGTGCTTCTTCTCAGCCGCGGCGCCAAAGTCAACTTTCGCACCACAGAGGGTTGTACAGCCCTGACATTTGCCGCTGAGAATGGGCACCCGGCAATCACCGCTTTTCTTCTCGAACGTGGCGCAAATCTGCATGACCGCACACGCGCCGGTTGGGACTCACTGATGATAGCAGCCCGCTACGGCATAACCGACATGGTGGAGCAGCTGCTTTACAAAGGGGCCGACCCCAAAGCATCGGACAAATACGGCAAAAACGCCCTGATGATGGCGGCCGAAAAGGACCATGTAGAAACTGTTGCGATACTGGCAAAAAATGGCGCTGATATCGACTCCCAGGACAAGAATGGATCAACCGCCCTAATTCTGGCAGCCGACCGGGGCAATACCGAGGTAGTCAAAGAACTCCTCACCCACGGCGCCAGCATCGACAAAAAAGATCGGGATGGCGCCACAGCGCTTACATGGGCAGTGGGGCAGGGTCATATCCAGACCACGCAACTCCTTCTCGAGAGCGGCGCTGACATTAATTCAGCTGATAGCGATGGCATCACACCACTGATGGAAGCCGTTAGCAGTGGCTCCCCGGACATGGTCAAGCTGTTGTTACAAAAAGGTGCAGACAAAAATCTAAAAGACAGAGATGGCAGAACTGCCATCAGCATCGCAACAAAGAAACGAATGAAACAGATCCTGGCTCTGCTTAGCCAGGCGAAGTAAGGCCGTTAACAAAGGATCTAAGGCTTTAGCCGTAACGCTAGATCCTGGGAAATAATAATAAACAGAAACCTATGAGGCGAAGCCTGCGCGACGCTAGAGCGGCCGCGCGTTACGGCTTTGTTGCCGTTAGAAGAGCAATATACGGACGGATGGAGTGTTCAAGCTGTTGGCGAGTGCCGCTTTCATCCGACGTGTGCGTAATGTTGGAACCCTCTAAAAAGAGGACCAACACACCCTTGAGGGATACTGATCCCTCCGTTACCACGTAAGCCTGTTCAAAATCCAAAGGAGGTAACATGGCATACACCACCCTCAAGAAGGCCCTGATTGGCGCGCTGGCTATCAGCGCTTCCTCAATGGCTTTCGCAGCTGATAAAAAGCCCCTTATGATGGGCGCAAGCGACAGCATGCTGGCCAACACCTGCGCAGGTTGTCACGGAACCAATGGCGCAAGCGCCGGCCCTGCCACCCCGAGCATTGCGGGACTCTCCACCGAGTACTTTGTTGAGGCAATGCAAGGTTTCAAGAGTGGCGATATCCCCACCACCATCATGGCCCGCATTGCCAAAGGCTACTCTGACGACGAGTTTAAGCAGATGGCCAGTTATTTTGGCAAAAAGCCTTTTGTCGGCGCAGAACAAAAGTATGACGCAACTCTGGCCAAGAAAGGTGCCAAGCTACATGACAAATATTGCGAAAAGTGCCATGCCGAAGGCGGTTCCTCCGCTGAAGATGACTCCGGTGTACTTGCTGGTCAGCTCGCCATGTACCTGAAATGGTCGCTGGCAGACTACAAGGCGGGTGATCGCGAAGCACCCAAAAAGATGAAAAAGAAGCTTAACAAGATGCTGAAGAAAGAAGGCGACAAGGGCATTGAGGCCTTGGTCAATTTCTACGCCAGCCAGAAATAAGGGGGAGTTTTGAACATGAAGATTACCCGTAGAAATTTTGTCAAAGGTGCAGGTGCTGCCACTGCAGTTGGCATTATTGGAGCACCCACACTCGCACTGGGCGCTAGCAAAAAAGTAGTAGTGGTTGGCGGCGGCACCGCTGGCGCCACTGCAGCCAAGTACCTGAAGATGGCTGACTCCAGCATCGACGTGACGCTGATCGAGGCCAACAAAAACTACTACACCTGCTACATGTCCAACGAGGTGCTGGGTGGCAACCGCACCATTGACTCAATCCGTTTCGGCTACACTGGATTGGCCACGCACGGCGTTAATGTGGTCAACGACATCGTCATCGGCATCGATGCCGGCGCCCGCGTCGTCAAGACCAAGGGTGGTAAGAGTTTCAGCTACGACCGCTGCATCGTCGCCCCAGGCATCGACTTCAAGTGGGAGAGTATTGAAGGTTATGACGCCAAGGTCGCCGAAGATATCCCCCACGCTTGGAAGGCAGGCTCCCAGACCGTCACCCTGCGCAAGCAGTTGGAAGCGATGAAGGACGGTGGCACCGTTGCCATCTGCCCGCCGCCGAATCCCTTCCGTTGCCCACCTGGGCCCTACGAGCGTGCCTCTCAGATCGCTGATTACCTGAAGCGTAAGAAGCCCAAGTCCAAGATCATCATCCTGGATCCAAAACCGAAGTTCTCCAAGATGGGCCTGTTCGTACAGGGCTGGAAGGATCTCTACGGCTATGGCACTGCGGACTCCATGATCGATTGGCAGGGCACACCCAAGGGCTCTGACGACAACGTGCTGAAGAGCGTCAACGCCAAGACCCGCACCGTGACCACCGGTTTCAACGAGGTGACGGCGGACGTGCTGAACGTGATTCCTGCACAGAAAGCGGGCAAGATCGCCTTTGCAGCCGGCCTGACTAAGGGTGACTGGTGTCCGATCAACCTGCACACCTTCGAGTCCACCATTCACAAGAACATCCACGTGATTGGTGATGCTTCGATCGCAAAAGGTATGCCGAAATCCGGCTATGCCGCCAACTCCGAAGCCAAGGTCTGTGCTGCTTCTGTAGCCGCCCTGCTGAGCGGTCAAGAGCCCGGCACTCCGGCCTACGTCAACACCTGCTACTCAATTGTAGGCAAGGACTATGGCATCTCCGTGGCAGCGGTCTATCGTCTGGCCGAGGACGGCTCCAAGATCACCAAAGTATCCGGTGGCCTGACCGCAAAGGATGCCAGCGCCGAGACTCGCAAGCGCGAGGTTCAGTATGCCTATAGCTGGTTCCAGAACATCACAAACGACATCTTTGGGTAAGATCATGTACGCGGTTAGCCTGCTAGGCTGACACGGATGATCGCGCATTCGCCAAGGATGGCGGAGAAGATTACCCTCACAGGATGAGATAAAACTTCTAACCGGGGCCAACGCCCCGGTTTTTTATTTCGACCTGCTTAAATCCAAAAGCACATGACGCCCAACGAAAACCAGCCTCAACTTGACCTATTCTACTAAATTGCCGCCCAGCAGCAGATAGCAGCCTTCCCTGCTCGACCACTCACTTCCTTTTTCGCAGGGAGAGAGCCCGCTCCGATTTTTTTACCTGCTGCTGAATCTCTTGAATCAGCGAGTTGAAGTCTCCCTGCTCCTCCTCGATAAGGATTCTTCCCGCAGTATCCCTCTGAATAGCGCTGATTCCAGGCTGCCTTCGCTCCAGCTCTTCGAGCAGGGAGGATTGATCTCTCGCCGCCCTGAGTAATCGGCGACTCTCACACATCAGCGCCTTTTGCTGCAACGCCTGTCGAATAGTCACAACCAAATCGATTGTATTCGCAGGCTTGGTAAAAAACCTGCTGATCTGCCCCTCATTTATGGCCTTGATCGCTCCTTCCAGACTCGCCTTGCCGGTCAAAATCATCCTTACCGTGTCTGGGTAAAGCCGATAGATTTCGGCTAGCAGTTCAGAGCCAGACATACCAGGCATCTCTTCATCAGAAACCACCACATCCACAGTCTCACGCTCCAAGATTGCCAACGCCTCTTGCGCTGAGCCGGCCACAACTATTTCAAAGGGTTCGCGGCGAAGCGCTCGCTGCAGACTTGCCAGTACCTGGGGTTCATCATCAACAAAGAGCACCTTCTGAAGCATCTCGTCTCCAAAGCATTTCCACACAGCTGTACTGCCACCGAATTAGAGGATAGTCGATACGAACAAAAAAGTGGAACTAGCGCCCCGCTCTGCGTAATGACACATCCCAGGAATTATACCGGGAGCAGCCTGCTCGACTTGCGCTCCGACGATAGACTGCTTGATATCACAATAGAGACATCGAACTTAAGCGTGCATGAGGCAGAAAAAGCGATATGGCAACATATCTTGCGTAACAGTTGGTCTTTCGAAAGCAGTTCTTCCAGGTCCCATAAAAAAGCCCCTGCCTGGCGGCAAGGGCTTTGTCTGTACTCTGCAGAGAACCGATGCCCCGCTGGCCATTCCAATCGCTTTCTTCGGTTAGCGATACTGGCCTGGCCTATAACGTGGAGGCACTCCTGGAAGTGGCATCTGGTTGCCTCGATCACGGGGAAGATTCGCCCTTGAATAGCTGGGGAAGTCAGGGTTCACCCAACCCTGTTCAGCCAGTTTGCCTGGTGGAGGAACCAGCCTAGAGACATAATCCATCACAGCAGCCACATCACGCGCAGTGAAGCGCCGAATCTGTTTTACCATACTGGAATCAGCATTACGGCGACGACCGGTTCTGATCCATTCAAATTGTCGCATCAAATAGCGGTAGTGCTGCCCCTGAATCATTGGGATGTGCTCTTTTCTATTTCCCTCGCCATGCTCGCTATGACATTCCACGCAGTTATCTACGTAAAGCTTTTCGCCGTGCTCCAGGTCCATCCCCGACCCCCGGCCATTAGTTGGCGTCATCGGAAGTTGTGCAATATAGGCTGCAACATCTGCAATCTCTTGCACACCTCCAAGTAGGCGCGAAGAGGTAAAAGGCCGCATAGTAGGATTGTCACGATTTCTGGCGCGGATATCAGCCAGCTGTTTGATGATCACTGTATTCAGTTGCCCTGCAAGTTGTGGGTAGGTGCCGTCAACCCGCCCCCAGCCTTCCGGCGTGTGACACACAGCGCAGATTTTGTAAACCTTTTTGCCATTTTCGAGATTCGGCGTCCGCGAGAGCGCCTGATCATACTCTTTCATCGCCTCTTCTGCTGGACTCGCCCACACGTTAGACAGCCCGAACATGCAAGCAAACGCAACTACACCCGCTAAATACTTGTTCATCTAAACCTCACCAACCTGCTTGCCAGGCCCCAATCAGAGGATGCCCCCCAACAAAAGGAAGAACCCATGGCTAAGAACATAACCGGGACCGCGCACGATCATACGATGGGGAGCAGAATATCGGTTAACTGCCGGTCGGGCAATATATATTAAGGGGCATAAACAGCACAATTTTTTTGATGATCACCCAACAATTAGAACCCATTAAACCGCTAATTTTTTGAAATTTAAAGAAAATTGAATCGCATCAATGCTTTTGTCACAATGCCCGCGTCCTTGTCGGATCAAAACAATCAGCCGCAGGGACCGGCACACAAATTGAAAAAAATATTGCCATTTTTCTCCGCCAGCAGAGACCACGCTCTTGGCTGGGGGGAAGAAATTCGCCTGGAGGTGGAGGCATGGCCTTCCGCAACCATGCCGGGGCCATTCCAAACAAAGCAGCCCCCCCTATCAGGGCTGCTACTTGCGCAATTCGACCGTTAACCAGGAGGCTTCCAATGAAACGGTTATTACTAACGATCTTGCTTACTCTGCCGTTAACGTCACAGGCGATTGACCTTGAAAATGGCAAAAAGCTCAGCCGCAGCTGCGCCCTCTGCCATGGTATCTACGGCCAAGGCACCCCAGGCCCCGCTTCCCCCCGTCTAGCCGGTACGCCAGCCGGTTACATGACCAAGCAGATAGAGGCCTATATCAGGGGCGATCGCCTCAACCCTCGAATGGTCATTACCTCCTCACTCAGGTCCTTGAGCGAAGATGATATTGACGATATCTCCGCTTACTATGCAAGCATCAACCTTGAGACTATCGCTCCCAGGCTGGCGGAAATCCCCCTATGGCCCGGTGCTATTGATGCGGGCAAGGCTATCTACAACGAAGAGTGTAAGAGCTGCCACCGCAAGAACGGCATGGGCAAATCCCGAAAAAGCATCCCTGCTCTGGCGCTGCAGTACTCCCAGTACCTGTTCCGGCAGATAAAGATGTTCCAGTGGAAACAGCGTGTGCATGACGATGACCCAGAAGATGATACCTTCGATGAGTTTGACGACCGACAGGTCGAAAGCATCCTCGCCTACATCTCGTCATTGGCTCCAAACAATAAAAAATAAGGCATAACACTACAGTTCATGATGCGTTGAAGGCGCCCCCATTTCGGAGAAATCTATGAATACGATCAAAACCCTCTGGTTCACCCTTGCGTTGTCAGCAATTCTTTTGCTACCTGCATATGCTGCTGACAACAATGATCCCCAGATCAACATCACCGACATCAAACAAACCGTAGTTCAGATGAGCGTCAAGGTTCCGCGAGAAGATGCCATCCAGGCACTCATGTCGCGTGCAGCAGAGATCAATCTGAAGTTTGTGTCCCGCCAGCAAGTATCCAAAGAGTTGCAAGCCCGCGGACTGAAGACCCCCTACCTCGACATCTTCCAGTTCTGTAACCCTGAAGATGCCCGGAAGATGATCATGCATGACCCGATCTACGCAGCCTATATGCCCTGCCGCATCGCCATGGTTGAAGACAAGCAAGGACAACTATGGCTGATGATGTTAAACCTCGACATGCTGATCAACAGTCAGATGCTGCCGCCTGAACTGACAGAAATTGCAATCCGCGTTAACCAGGCAATGTTGGACGTAATGGTTGCTGGAGCGACCGGCGAATTCTGAGCATATAGTTCAAATTCAAAACTACAGGTGCGGAAGAGTATTCTTCCGCACCTGGAATGATCAGGCATAAAAAAACGGCGGAAATCGCCGTTTTTTTATGCCTGAAGCAGCAACCTGCTCCAGTTTATTCCTATGAAGTGCCGCACATGTTGCTCGAAATATTGTACTGAAAGATCGCTTTGTGGATATCCCCCAAACTCAGCATACCGAGCAACTCACCATCCTCTGCAACCGGAATCCGGCGAAACTTGTGCCGTATCATAACAGTTGCTGCCTTCAGGATATGCATATCAGGATCAACCGTAATAACCCGCGAAGTCATCACATCTGCGACCTTCAGAGTCACCACATCTTTGTATTGAGTCAGCATACTGTCGTAATCAGGAGCGACCATACCGTCCTTGAAATCCTCCAGGCCCGGGAACATGCGGTGCAGCACATCCTTCTCCGCTACGATCCCCTTCACCTTCCCATCCTCCACAACAGGCAGGCCACTAAAACGAAACAGGCACATCAGTGAGACCACCTCCAACAACTTCGCATCGGGGCTCACAGTCTTAGGCGCATTTGTCATTATGTCGCGTACTAACATTGAAAATAACTCCTCCTCATACGCTTGATTGTTCTCTCGGGTTTCTCCATGGGACAAACCATACGCAATCCGGATAGTATTTCCAACCTTTAGGTAAGCAGCATAAACACCGCAGCATACTCTTATTCTCTGATATGCAAACACCCCATCAAACTCAAGTGCATTACACCCGAAACGAACGGTGAGGCAGGCATGCCGCCTCAAATCACAAATACAAAATGGGATTATGGCTGACGTCTGGCTGACAACTGTCTTTGCGCAAATACTTCAGAGGCTGAGGCCACAAGACAAGCAAGATCGACAGAATCCAGCGACCCGGGCTCCACCCCGGCAACCCCCGCCACCTCGGCACGCTGCAGCAAGTGCCGGTCCCCGTTTCGGGACAACATCACAACCGGCAGGGATGCCAACTCGACCAGTGTCTCCAAAGCGTCAAGCAGACGTGGAGTCGGAGCATCCACATCCACCAGCAGAAAATCGGGATTTAGTCTGGCCACCCAGGTCAACAGATCCGTATTGGTACGAACAGCAGCGGCCAGGGAGAGATGCGCTCCGTCCAGGCACCGACGCAGATAGACTTCAGAAGCCAACTGATCACTAACATAAAGTACTGAACGCATAACCTCACCATCTCCTCACCCAAGCGGGCAACAGCTCCTTTTTTCTATTTACGGCCGACCTCGTTAACCCTACATGCATTTCATTTTTTTGCTTCCACAAGGCACAGAAAAACCGCAGTGGGTCACAGGAATTTACCTCTTCGTTCGACACCACCCACCCTCCCCCCACAGCAGCATCTACAGCAGCCGTTAAACAGCAAGCTAAGCCTGTGTTTTTACTAAAAATGCAGCAAATCCCACCTTACTTATCCACAGCTCGCCCACAATCTGCACACCAGTTATCACCCTTCCATACACAACATATTGTGTTTGACAGCAAGAAATATGCGTATATATTGTGCTTCAGCAGCTGAGCGGCACACCAGATTCTGCGGACAGGGCACAAAATCAACACAGCCCCCCCCGGCAACCTCCCTGCGAACGGGAAGTGGAGTACCGGAGCCGCACCAATGCCTGCTGCGAATCATTGACAGCCTGTACCGCAACCCAAGCCACCCGGCTTCAGAGCATCGTTGCGCACAGCCACAGAAGATTGAGTCCGGAGGAGACATGGCAATCGAAGCGACCCCAGAGAATTTTGCAGACGCATCTATCCCCCCGCTAACTGCCAGCAGTTTCAGCCCGGATGCTATCGACGACACCCAGGGTAACCTGCAGGTGATCCGCCGCAACGGCAAAGTCACCCACTTCGACGCCAGCAAAATCTCGGTTGCCATCACCAAGGCGTTCCTCGCTGTGGAGGGCGGCAGTGCCGCCGCCTCCAGCCGCATCCACAATGCGGTCGAGCAGGTCACCGAACAGGTGGTCAAGGCCCTCACCCGCCGCCTGCCCGCCGGCGGCACCGTGCATATAGAAGACATCCAGGACCAGGTTGAACTCGTCTTGATGCGCTCCGGCGAGCACAAGGTGGCCCGCGCCTACGTACTCTATCGCGAGCAGCAGGCGCAGAAGCGTGCTGAAGAGGCCGCCCTCCGCGCCGAGGTCGAGGGAGAACAACCCGAGCACCAGGTGATGGTGACCCTGGCGGATGGCTCCAAGCGTCCCCTCGACATCGCCCGCCTGAAGACCCTGCTCGCTGAGGCCTGCAATGGCCTCGACCAGGTCGACGCCCAGCGGGTGCTCGACGCCACCTGCCGCAACCTATTCGACGGCGTCACCGAGAACGACATTTCCCAGGCGCTGGTGATGAGCGCCCGTACCCTGATCGACCAGGAGCCCAACTACTCCCAGGTCTCAGCGCGACTGCTGCTGGATATCCTGCGCCGCGAGGCCCTCAGCTTTCTCGACCTCGACCTCGACAACCCAGTGCAGACCCAGGCCGAGATGGGCAAACACTATGCCGACTATTTCAAAGCCTACGTCAAACGCGCCGTCAAACTGGAGCTGCTCGACAGCCGCCTGCAGCAGTACGACCTGCAGCGCATTACCGATGCGATCAAACCCGAGCGCGACCTGCAGTTCAACTATCTGGGGCTGCAGACCCTCTACGACCGCTACTTCATCCACACGGAAGAGGGCACCCGCTTCGAGCTGCCACAGGCCTTCTTCATGCGCGTGGCAATGGGGCTGGCGATCAACGAGATCGATCGCGAAGGCCGCGCCATCGAATTCTACAATCTGCTCTCATCCTTTGACTTCATGAGCTCCACGCCGACCCTGTTCAACGCAGCCACCCTACGGCCACAGCTCTCCAGCTGCTACCTGACCACCATCTCGGACGACTTGGACGGCATCTACTCGGCGATCAAGGACAACGCCCTGCTCTCCAAGTTCGCCGGCGGCCTGGGCAACGACTGGAGCCGGGTGCGCGGCCTCGGCGCCCACATCAAGGGCACCAACGGCAAGAGCCAGGGCGTGGTGCCGTTCCTCAAGGTGGCCAACGACACCGCCGTCGCCGTCAACCAGGGTGGCAAGCGCAAGGGCGCAGTCTGCGCCTACCTGGAGACCTGGCACATCGACATCGAGGACTTCCTCGAGCTGCGCAAGAACACCGGTGACGAGCGCCGTCGCACCCACGACATGAACACCGCCAACTGGATCCCCGATCTGTTCATGAAGCGGGTCGCCGAGGAAGGCGACTGGACCCTGTTCTCCCCCAACGAGGTGCCCGACCTGCACGACCTCACCGGGGCTGAGTTCGAGGCCGTCTACACCGCCTGCGAAGAGAAGGCCGCGCGCGGCGAGATCAAAGTCTTCCGCAGCCTCAAAGCGGTGGATCTGTGGCGCAAGATGCTCGGCATGCTGTTCGAGACCGGCCACCCCTGGATCACCTTCAAAGATCCCTGCAACATCCGCTACACCAACCAGCACGCCGGCGTGGTACACAGTTCCAACCTCTGCACCGAGATCACCCTGCACACCAACGACAGTGAAATCGCGGTCTGCAACCTAGGCTCGGTGAACCTGGCCGCCCATGTCGACGAGAACGGCCTCGACATAGCGAAGCTGGAGCGCACAGTCACCACCGCCATGCGCATGCTCGACAACGTCATCGACTACAACTACTACAGTGTGCCCCAGGCGCGTCACTCCAACCTGCGCCACCGCCCGGTGGGGCTCGGCATCATGGGGTTCCAGGACGCGCTCTACAAACAGCGCATCGGCTACGCCTCGGAACAGGCGCTGACCTTCGCCGACCGCTCCATGGAGGCGGTCTCCTACTATGCTATCCAGGCCTCTTCCGAGCTGGCGGCAGAACGCGGCCGCTACTCCAGCTATGAAGGTTCGCTGTGGAGCCAGGGCGTGTTGCCGATCGACTCACTGCAGCAGCTCAAGCAGGCCCGTGGCGACTACCTGCAGATCGACCAGAGCAGCAGCCTCGACTGGGATGCACTGCGTGAAAAGGTGAAGACCCAGGGCATGCGCAACTCCAACACCATGGCCATCGCTCCCACTGCCACCATCTCCAACATCGTCGGCGTCAGCCAGTCGATCGAGCCGACTTACCAAAACCTGTTCGTCAAATCGAACCTCTCCGGCGAGTTCACCGTGGTCAATCCCTATCTGGTGCATGACCTGAAGCGCGAGGGGCTGTGGGACGAGGTGATGATCAACGATCTCAAATACTACGACGGCAGCCTGGCGCCCATCGAGCGCGTCCCGGCGGAGCTGAAGGTGCTCTACGCCACCGCCTTCGAGATCGACCCGCGCTGGTTGGTGGAGGCCGGCGCCCGCCGCCAGAAGTGGATCGACCAGGGCCAGTCGCTCAACCTCTACATGGCCGAGCCGTCGGGCAAGAAGCTCGACAACCTCTACAAACTAGCCTGGGTGCGCGGCCTCAAGACCACCTACTACCTGCGCTCGATGGGCGCTACCGCAGTCGAGAAAACCACCGCCAGCAGCAGTGGTGACGTCAATCGACTTGGCGACGGCGCTCCGGCTGAGGCGCCCAAGGCCTGCTCGATCCTCGACCCGGATTGCGAGGCCTGCCAATAACGCGCCACCGGCAACACGACATGTAGAGCGCCGTGAGCGGCGCACTGAAGCCCAGCGACCAGGCTGCGAACACCGCGCCTGCAGGGGCAGAGAGATCAAAGGAGTACACGATATGCTGAATTGGGACGACCCGCTGGCGCCACTGGCCAGCCAACAGACGCCCCCCGCGCCTGCAACCGAACCGGCACCTCAGGCCGAGTCAACCCAGTCGCCTCATCCGGAGGCCAACCCGCTACTCGGCAACCGCGCTGCAGTGCAAACCGAGGCTACGCCCCTGCCTGTCGCAGCGCCGCTTGACACCAAGCCGGTCAACCCGGACGACAAGCGGGTGGTCAACGGTCTCACCGACGTCAACCAGCTGGCGCCATTCAAATACCCTTGGGCCTGGGAGTACTTCCTCAACGCCAACAAGAACCACTGGACGCCGCTGGACATCAACATGGCCCAGGACGTTCACGACTACCACCACAAGCTGACCCTGGAAGAGCGCCACATCTACGAGAACGTGCTCTCCTACCTGACCACCTCCGACATCTTGGCGATGCGCAACATCGGCCTGGCGGTGATGGAAAAGATGAGTGCACCTGAGCTGCAGATCTACCAGGCGCGTCAGGTCTACGAGGAGGCCCTGCACACCTGGACCTACCAGCACTGCATCGAGACCATCGGCCTCGATCAGGGGGAGATCTACAACCGCTACCGGGTGGTGCCGGAAATCAACGGCAAGATCCAAATCGCCAACCGCCGTCTACACTCGATCCTGCGCTCCGATGTGGACCTGTCCAACCGCGATGAGCTGGAAAACTTCCTGATGGCCTACCTCTTTTTCGCCGGCATCTTCGAGGGGGTCTGGTTCTATAACGGTTTCTCGCCAATCTTTGCCCTGCAGCGCCGCGGCCTGATGAAGGGCACAGCCGAACAACTGCAATACATCATGCGCGATGAAGTGCTGCACGCCTCCTTCGGCATCCGCGTCGCCAAGCAGATCATGCTGGAAGAGAACATCGCCCCCGATCCCCAGGCGATCCGTGAGATGTGGGACGAGTGCGAGGCAGCGGAAGATGCCTACGCCGGTTATATCCTGCGCGATCCGATCCTCGGCTACAGTAAAGATGACCACATGGGACAGTTTCGTTATGTCGCCAACCGACGCGCCCGGCAGATCGGACTGTCAGAGCCCTACCCCGGCGCCGAGGCAACCTTGCCTTGGCTCGACGAGCAAGCCAATCTGCGCAAGGAGAAGAACTTCTTTGAGACTACTGTCACCGAGTACCAGACCGGTGGCGCACTCAACTGGGACTGACCTGAAAGCGGGAGCGCAGCGGCTGGAAGGCCGCCAGCCCTCCCATCAGTGGAGAGAGACCATGTATTGCCAGCGTTGCCGATCCCTGATGCTAATGGCCGAACAGAATCGTCAGGGCCACACCGAACAGACACGTTACGAATGCCCCAACTGCGGTCGCGGAGAGCTGCTGACCCGGCGCATCCAGGAGAGCCTCCACCCCAGGCATGCCGACGATCCTCAACCACCAGCCGCGAGCCGTCACCTTCTCCACCCGGGCTGAGCATAGATCATCAGCCGTGCCACTTTGCATCGAAACGGGCTGGCGGCTTGAGCCAGCCCGTTCAACAAACCACTCGAGTTTCGGCACCTCCTTATCCTCTGGCAGCGGCTGATCGCGCAACAGGCTCCGCGTGGATCACGCCTCCCCTGGGTTTCCCCGCATCACCGGCAACGCCCCTATTCCGATGAAACAGCTTCTGGCATTGCTGGCAGCCGCCTACCTTCTGCTTACCGGCTACCTCTACCTCAATCAGCGCACCCTGCTCTACTTTACCGGGGCAACCTCACCGGCCGCCGTGCCGACCAATTACACCATTGAGGTCAACGGTCTGACGCTGCACGGCTGGTTGATCAACCCGGGAGCTAACGAGGCGATCCTCTACTTCGGCGGCAACGCTGAACACATCGAATACAACATCGACCAGTTCAGCCGGATACTTGCCGGAAAGAGCCTCTACCTGATCCCCTACCGGGGCTATGGCAACAACCCAGGTCGTCCATCCGAGGCAGCACTGCTCGCCGATTCCGAGGCGATCTACGACCAGATCCAGCCCAAACACCGCCAGATCTCACTGCTGGGACGCAGCCTCGGCAGCGCCATCGCCATCCATCTCGCCAGTCGACGCCCGATCACCAGACTGGGGCTGATCACCCCCTTCGACAGCGTGGAGAGTGTTGCCGCCCGCGCCTACCCGCTGTTTCCGGTACGGCTACTGCTGAAGGATCGCTATCTCTCCAGCGACAAGGCCGAGGCAATTACCGCCGATACCCTGATCCTCTACGCCGAGCGGGATGAGGTGGTCCCAGCGGTGAACACCCAGGCCCTGATTACCGCCCTCAAGACGGCCAGGGTAGAAGCTGTGCAGCTGTCCGGCACTACTCACAACAACATCGCCCAACACCCCGACTTCTCCCCACTATTGCACGGTTTTTTTAGGTGCCCTGATTCTCCAGCAGACCACCCATTATGAATCGCCCTAAGGCATGTACATCTTTTCCATATTGAGCTTGTAGGACCAGGGTAGGCCAGCATTCTTCCAACCGTTTTTCAGACGCCAGTTTTTTCGCTCGCCCGACTTGATCTTGCCACCTTCAAAACCATCGGTGACCACATAGACCTGCGTGTAACCCTTGCCCCACAGCATCTTGGCGCTGGGCGCGCCCCGAGTGCCGCCGGAACGGCACATGAGGATCACCGGCGCCTCCTTGCTCAGGCCTCGGGCCTCGAGCGCCGCGGCAACCTGCTTCTCAAAATTGACATTCGTCTCCATCAAAAAGACCGGTTTCTTTGGGTTCTTTTTGCTTCGGTTGGCGAGCTTGTAGGGGATATTGATATCCACCACATCAGTAAAACCAGTGAACATGATCTCCACCGGATCACGCACATCGACGAACAGCACCTGATCGCCCTGTTTCTGCTTCATCGCATTCGCCTCCACGGAATCGACGTAGAGGTGCCAGGGAGTCTGTTTCGTCGGGTCTTCCGGTTCGGGGGCAGCCCATAGGGCACTGGCACCGGCAGCCAAAACAATGCTTGCGAGGGTAAGTATGGTTTTTCTCATGTTACTACTCCTGAGATTTAGCTATTCAGATTACTGCGCAAAAATGCGATTTTTACTTCGGTAATGGCTCCATGCATTGCTCTCGACTTTGGCTCCAAGCATCGCTCTACCTCCTGTACCCCAAGGGCACTTCCTTTGGGGTGCATCCATGCCGTCGTGTAACCAAAGGGGATGGAACGTTTCATTGCATCCTGCAATCGCGGCATCTGTACGCCCGTGTACGGCGCCGGAGAGGGCTCAGGAACATTGAAAAGGCTCAACCCTTGGCAAGCATTTTCACTACTCCGGCACACAGATTTTTTTCATCCTCACCGCCCGGCTGGTACGCACCAACAACAGGCCGACAATCAGGGTCAGCAGCAACAGCAGGCCGCTGCCGATATAGAGGTAAATCATGCTGTTGGTCAGCTCATGCATCAGCAGGCTGGCGATAGTGATCGCCGCCACCGGAAAGGAATAGGCCCACCAGCTAAGAAAAAACTGCAGCCGAGTGAAACGCCCCACCTGGATAAACAGCAACAGCGTCAGGAATAGGCCGCTGTAGTAGAGGATGCGGGCAAAGCTGTCCAGCTCCCCGGTCAGTTTCATGTAGGCCACGAAACCCACCGCCGGCGGTGCAATCAGGATAAACAGGGTCGGCATCAGCTTGGCCGGTAGCGGGTCATGAAACAGGATGCGATAGAAAATGATCGTCAGGAGGATCATCCAGAACAACAGTCCGACACTGAAGAAGAACCAGGAGACATCCACGTAACCGAGAGGCATACCCGCCACCGGCACCAGCACATTACCCACCGCCGGAATAAACCAGGCCGGATTCAGATGATGCACCTCAAAATGCTCATGGTGAATCCAGACATTCACCACATAGAGAGTGAAGAGCAGGTGCAACGCCGTGCCGGTCATCCACAATAGGCGGCTGATATCTTCGCTGACCATCAGGAAACAGACCGACAACAGCAACAGACTGATGGAGACCGCCGGAAAAAAATTCAGCTTTACCGGATTTTTCAGCTCCGCCAGAACTGCCTTGCGGTGACGGATCAGTTTGGCGCCGTAGAGCACCAGCAGCACCAGAAACAAGCCACTAGTGAATCCCACCAACCAGGGGTTGATCTGCAGTTCCCACTGCCAGACATGCTGCGCCTTCTGCCAAGCAATCGTCAGTCCCGCCATTCCCATCACCATGGAAAAAAATGAGATCGGCAGGTTCTCCAGTCTCTCTTGCTGTGACATATCCAATCCTCCGCCATGCGAGTCAGCGCGATTTAATAGTTGACGAAAATGGTAAGGAATTGTCGCGGCATCGGCATTGAAAAATATCAATATCCATCAAGTTCACTGGAGAACGGCGGCGCGACTACGACTGCTCCAACAACCGTTGCAGAGATGTGTGGCAACGGCAAGAGTAAGGGGGGGACGGGATATTCCACGAATTAAAATAGGGAACAACCCTAGACATCCAAAGGCAACTACCAGCATTTTTTTAGCGATCCAGTAGGTATTATGGATGCCATTTAAATACCTCACGTTAGCTGGGGGTTACCCGAAGCGATCAGAGGAACGATCTATGACATCCATTGAGCAACTGAGTGAACTAGTGGAACTCTCCAGGCTGGATGAAAATATCATCGCTCAACATAAAGAACCGCTGCTGAAAGCCTTGACCGAGTGGACCCCGGAATTCACCAGCTGGCTGCACACAAAAACCAGCTGCTCTGAGAATAGCCCTGAACTCCTGATGGACGGCTATTTCGAGTCATTTGTCTGCGCTAGATACGACCAAACCTTTTACGCCACTCAATATCAACAGGCGCTGTACTGGCTGGCACAGGGCATCGCTCCATCCCAGGCCATCGGTTCACTCAGCCAGATCCGGCAGTTTTTTATCCACTTGACCGAATCCTGGCAGCAGATGGATCTGGCCCGCTCGCTCTGTCGAGTCGTCGACCTCTCACAATCGATCCAGGCAACCGTTGCCCACCTGGAACACACCCTGGAGAAGCTACGCCAAGCTGCGCAACAGGATATCAACCGCATCAGCCGCAGCTGCAGCGTTCTGGGCAACATAGATCAGGACGATATCGTAAAGGCCTATATCGCCCACTATCGCTGGAAGGTGCGCGCCTATTCGCTGGCCCTTGGCGAACCACTGCAGCAGGAGGAAGTGCCAATCAGCCCGCACGAATGCGAGTTAGGGCGCTGGCTCGACAAAGGCGGCATCAGGCGATTTCCGGAGGATGTTCAAGAAGGACTGCTGGCGGCCCACGAACGCCTTCACCATCTGATGGCGATCATCCTCGACAAGGCAAAAAACCAGCAACCACAGGATATCAGCCACTATCTAATGGATCTTGAAGCGGCCTCGGAAGAGATGGCAACGATTCTGGGCAACTGCATCGAACAGGAGGTTTACCAGCTGGCAGTGGAAGACAATCTGACCCGCCTGGGCAATCGCCGCATGTTTGATCGCGAGCTCGCCCGCCGGATCTCCCATTCGCAACGCCACAACTCCGGCTTTGGCCTATTGTTCATGGATCTCGACAACTTCAAGACCATCAACGACCGCTACGGCCACAGCATCGGTGATCTGGTACTGAAATCAGTAGCACAAATGCTGCAAGCCATGATGCGCGGTGGAGATACCGTATTTCGCTGGGGAGGCGAGGAGTTTGGCGCACTGATCCACGCCGACAATATCGCGGAGGTCGGCCAGCTTGCCGAACGTTTGCGCGCAAAGGTGGCAGAAACGCCGATACAAACCGATCTCGAATCAATCGGGGTGACATTGAGTATTGGCGCCACCCTCTACTCACCCAGTGACGAGAAATCAGATGGCATGTTCAGACGGGCCGACAGTCACCTGAACAATGCCAAGGCACAGGGACGCAATCGGGTTATCGTCGGCTGAACTGTCACACGGATGTGGTTATCCCCTTCAAGTAACAAGCAGTCTGGCCGGCTACGCGCCAGGCAGACAGCCGCTGTTTAACTCTTGGTCCCAGGGATATATGCTGTGCACTACCCCAGGATCGAATCAACTGAAGGACCGTTATGATCAATCCGCGTCATTCCCTGTTCTGGATGGGGATCTACCTGGCGGTGGTGAGCGTCGTCTGCGGCCTGCTCTTCCTGCCACTAAAATCCGCCTTCATGGCCAACTGGGGCTTCAACACCCTGATCCTCAGCCTGCTGCTAGTGGGAATCGGCATCACCCTCCGCCAGGTGCTGGTGCTGGAAACCGAGATCAACTGGATCAAGCTGTTCCGTACCGGTCAGTCCGGCATTTCGGTAGCTGACGAACCGCGCCTGCTCAAGCCGCTGGCCAAACACCTCTCCGGACTGCGCAAAGACCGTTTCCGCCTCTCCGCCCTGTCACTGCGTACCGTGCTGGGCGGCATCCGCGAACGCCTCGATGAGTCCCGCGAGATCTCCCGCTACATGATCGGCCTGCTGATCTTCCTTGGCCTGCTTGGCACCTTCTGGGGACTGCTCGGCACCATCTCCGCGGTGGGCCAGGTGATCGGCGCCCTCGACGTCGGCAACAACGACTTCGCCGCCGTCTTCACTGAACTCAAAACCGGGCTGCGCAAACCCCTTGACGGCATGGGAACCGCCTTCAGCTCCTCCCTGTTCGGCCTTGGCGGATCGCTGGTGCTGGGGTTTCTCGACATCCAGGCCGGCCACGCTCAGAACCGCTTCTTCAACGGCCTGGAGGAGTGGCTCTCCGGCGTCACCCAGCTGATCGATGATCCCGATGCGATAAGTGAAGAGGCGAGCCGCAGCACTGAGGTTCCAGTGGGGCGCCAGGATCAGTTCGATCTATTGATTCAGGAGATGCGGACCGATCGCCAGCTGATGCGACAACTGCTGGCGCACTATGAAAAGGGTGTAGCTGAGGACGACACCACAGCCAACGGAAGCTAGCCATGTTCACCAGCGCACGCCGCTCACGACACCAGATCAACGTCTGGCCGGGCTATGTGGACGCCCTCTCCGCGCTGCTGATCCTGGTCATCTTCGTCATCCTGATCTTCACCTTCGCCCAGTTTCTGCTGTCGCAGATTCTCAGCAATCAGGAGAGCGAGCTGGCTAACCTCAACCAGCAGATCGCCGCCCTCAGCCACGACCTGGGGCTGGAACGCACCCAGCGCGCCAGCCTGGAGCAGGATGTCAACCAACTCTCCGGTATGATCAGTGAACTCACCGACGAAAAGTTTCAGCTCTCCAGCCAGATCGGCCAGCTGACTACCCAGGGCGAGGCCGACCAAAAACAGATCGAACAGCAGCTGCTCAACATCGCCAGTCTGCAGCAGGACATCGCCACCCTGCAGGCGATGCGCCAAAAGCTCGAACAGGAGGTCGGCCAACTCGCCAGCAACCTACAACAGAAAGACGAAGCGTTGGGCCAGCTGCGCGATCGCGGCCAATCACTGCAGGCGGAACTGGCGGATCAGCAGGAGCGCACCCTGCTGGCCCAACAGCAGCTGCAACACAAAGAGATCAACATCCAGGCCCTCAACACCCTAGTTGGCCTGCAGCGTGAGGCGATCAACAAAGAGCGCCGGCTGAGCGAAGAGGCACAGATCGAGGTGGCCGCGCTGAGCCAGAAGATTGGCCTGCTGCGCAGCCAGTTGCAGGAGATCAGCGCAGCACTGAAGCTGTCGAAACAGGAGAAGACGACGCAGCAGAACGAGATCAAACGTCTCGGCGAACGACTCAATATTGAACTGGCGAGGCAGGTCAACCAACTCGAGCAGTATCGCTCGGAATTCTTCGGCCGACTACGCACACTACTTGGCGACAACCCGGCGGTGCGCATCGTCGGTGACCGCTTCCTGTTCCAATCGGAACTGCTGTTCGCCTCCGGCTCCGCCAGGCTGGGCGCCAAGGGCAAGGCGGAGCTGACCAAACTGGCGGTCACATTGAAGCAGGTGGCAACCCGCATCCCCAAAGAGATCAACTGGATCCTACGGATCGACGGCCACACCGACCGGCTACCGATCCACACCGAGCAGTTCCCCTCCAACTGGGAGCTCTCCTCAGCACGGGCAGTCTCAGTGGTGCGCTACCTGGCCAGCCAGGGCATCCCCCAGCGACGCCTCACCGCCGCCGGCTTCGGCGAGTTCCACCCTATCGACACAGGGGACACACCGGAAGCACTGAGCCACAACCGCCGCATCGAGATTAAGCTAACTTCACTCTGAATGCCTGGCTCACTCTTTCAGACAGCATAGGATGCGGTAAGGCACAGCCTCCTAGCCGTTTGCTATGGCATGATGCACCGCGCCATAAAACAGCTCCCGCAGTGCATCGTACTCCGGCTCCGGATCTACCAGATCGTAACGCATGGTCTTGTGCAACTCGATCTGGAGCCCCATGCCGCTGGCATTCTTGTTGACGATATTGCGACGAGAACGTCCCGACAACCCGTCACAGCTCTCCCCTGTGCCAGCCTTGGTCGCATCCACCGGAATCAGCTCATATTCACCGAAAACACTCCGATTCTGTTCGATATAGTCGATAAAGGCGGCCCGCTGGGCGCTGTTTCTCCCTCCCACACAGATGGTGCCTGTGGGGTAACCACGACGACTGCTATAGCCGTGGATGGCAACGCTGTGGCTGCGGCTTGCCACCAGAGCAATGGCATTCGTCTCATCAAAATGGCTGGAGGTGATATGCAATCGGCGGTAGTTACTCAGCCCATCGAGGCAGGCAGCCTGGCCGTGCCCCTGAAATCCGTAGTGGCTCCAGCTATAACGGTCGGCTAGCGCCTGAGCGATCTGGCTGGTCTTGGCCTCGATGCGGCCACCATGAATCGAGAGCACCACCACACTACTACCTGGGTCATTGATGTTGATGTGGTAGTCCCGCCCCTGCAGACAGCTGGTTGAATCCAACAGTACCGGTCCACTACAACTGCCCGACTCCACACACTTGAAATAATCGGCTGCAACGGGCGCTACCATAATCAGTAGGCCCAAGGTAACACCGCTCACTGGGAACAAAATGGATCTCATCTTCATCGTCGGCTCCATCCATTGATATAGGAATCTTATTCTTCACGCACCGCCAGCATAACCTATACGCCAGCCCCCCAACACAGCAGACCTAAAAAACTCATCCTCTGTCGATCACTTTTGCACTACAATATCCATGGCGCAAAATCGTCTCGTTCCTTAGGAACAGGCATCCTGTTTGAGCTGAACAGTGCACACGGACAGATAAAAATATGAAAAAAATCGCGGCATTAGCACTCCTCCCCCTGATCCTGGCGAGCCTTCAGGCAAACGCCTATGTGGTGCATGAAAACGGCTCCACTGCGGAACTAGGGAGCGTTGGCGACAACACCTTCTCTTTCCTCGACAAGTTTGTCGCAATGGACTTCAGCGTCGGCAGCGAGACCCTGCTGGACGGACTCACCTTCAACGCCATCACCAAGGCATCGACCCTGACACCAACCGTTCAGGTTGCCCTCTACAACAACGCTACCGGCAGTGTCGGCACTGAGCTGTTTCGCGGCACCTTCGCTATTGACTTGATCGAGATCACCGGCATCTTTGGCAGCGACATTCAGCGCAGCTACTCGCTCACCCTCAGTGACTGGCTGCTCGGCCCCGGTGACTACTGGATCGCGCTGCAGGCCGATCCCGCCCAGTTCGCCATGCACTGGACCCGGATCGGCACGGTCGGCCTGGACGGTATGATCGGCGACGAGATTGGCACCTCCGGCGGCTACACCGTTCCCACCAACGACACTTATTTTCTGCTCACTGGCCACGATCCGATCGTGCCCCCCCCCACACCGGCGGCGGAACCTTCTGCGATATTGCTGTTCAGTCTGGGCATTGCCGGGCTCGGCATCGCCCGCCGGAAGCGAAACAAGCCGCATCTATCGGCGCATAGCGATGGATAGCGAAGCCTCCGGAAACTGTTGGCACTGCAACCAGCCCTTACAGGCTTTGGATTACCGGCGGGAATCCACCTGTCCAGCATGCAACCGCTACACCCACGTTTGCAAAAACTGCCGCTTCTACACACCCGGCCGACACAATGATTGCCTGGAACCGATCGCAGAGCAGGTGACGGAGAAAGAACGGGCCAACTTTTGCGACTACTTCAAGCCTGCCGACCGCGAGGCCGCCACAACGACAGCCGCTTCAGCAGAGGCCCTGCTCAACGCGGCTGAGGATCTCTTCAAATAGCCTCTCCCATCATGAATCACAAACAGCAACACACCCTCGCGGCCATCTTCCACGATCCAGTCAGCGCCAATATCCACTGGCGTGAGATCGAATCGCTATTGAAGGCAGCAGGGGCCGAGCTGGAAGAGTCCCACGGCGCCCGCCTGCGGGTGCTGCTCAACGGCCTGGAAGAGACCCTGCACCGCCCCCACCACAGCGCCGCCCTGACCAAGGAGAGTGTGCGCAACCTGCGCAAGTTCCTCAGCGCGGCAGGTGTCACACCCCACACCCATTGAGCCCTCAGATTTGGCGCCCACGGGACGCCCTATAGGCAATATTTAGCCACGTAGGGCGGGCCATGCCCGCCGGCAGCGTTGGATTGGCTAACCGATTAATGCCCGAGCAACCGCCGCGTCAGATGCAGCCGCGCCTCAGCCTGCTCGGTGAGCATGTGGAACAGATGGTGCGGCCCGGTCGCCTTGTCGATTAGCGGCTGCAGATCATCACGGATCTCAGCGTAGTACTCCAGCAGCCGTCGGTCGAAACGCTGCAGCGCAGCGCTGAGCGGATCCTTCCGATGACGCGCCAGAATCCGTTCCGCCCCCTCTTGCTGCAGATTCCCCAGACTGATGTGCACCGCGTTGAACAGGGTCACCCAGCCATTGAACCAGAACATCAGATCGGTATCGAAGCTCTCCCCCGGCGGTGGGCCACTCTGCAATACCTGCTGCAGCAGATCATGCTCCTTCACGAACTCCCCCGCCTCCAGCAGTTCCGCCCGGCCATAGGCATCGATGGTCGAGCTGGTGAGCAAGATCGGGCGCTGTGGATGACGGGCCAAAACAAAACTCGCATCCTTGATCAGCTGCCCCTGCTGGCTGCTATCCAACGGATTGCGCTTGAGCCGCGGCGACGGCGCCGAAGAGAGCAGCTGCACCTGCTGCCCCCGCTCCCTCAACTCCTCAAGCAGACGCCCGAACACCCCTTTCTGAAATAGCTCCATGGAGAAGTTGAGGCTGGTCTGCTTATGCAGCAGACAGAGCTGGATCCGTTTGAAGTGGGGTGCGGTCTCGACGATATTGGCGATCTTCGCCACCGGGATACGCTCCTTCAGCGCCCCCCGCTTGTCGACCACCACCTCCTGATGAAATTCGTCGAAGCTGATCTGCAGCAGCAGACTCGCATCGGGCCAATGGACGGGGCGATCCTTCAGGGCTCGCTGCATCGCTTTGAACACCCGTTCGGTACTTGCCCGGTTGTCCGCGAAGTCGCCATTGAGCAGGATCGCAAACTGGCGGATATGACGCATACTGCGGATCGCCGCATAGAAATGGTCGAGATGACGGGTCAGATCGCCACCGGTGAAGAGCACACTCTCGGTCAGACCATCCACCAGTTGGTAGAGCGACTGCGGTTCCAGCTGCTGCTTCACCGGTGGCCGCCAGATGAACATGCAGTGGCGACAGGTCTGTGGGCAGCCCATCGCCGGGATCAGCCCCAGCTTGGCAAAACGCGTCTCACCACCTGGATCGGGCAGCCCATCCAGCAGTGCCAACCGCTCACGATCCGCCTCATTCAGCATCTCGCCATAGCGCTGCCGCTCCTCTCGCGCCAGACCACTGTAGGCGAGCTTGTAGCTCTCCGTTAACAACCCCAGCCCCTGCCAGAGCCGCACCACCCGCGCGGTCAACCGCTCCGGATCACCATCAGCAGACTCCAGCAACGCCAGCAGCTGCGCCCGCTGTACCGGCGCATCGGCAGGCGCCTGCAACCAGTGGTCGATATAGCCCCGGACAAAGGCCTCGGCATCTTCAGACTCCAGCAGCAGATCCATCAGAAAGCCACGAGAGCGACGAAACGGAACCAGCAGATCAGCCAGATAGCTGGGATGAACATTGTGCCGTAGCCAGTGGTAACCATAGAGGTAGCTCATCAGGAAGCTGAGATTGGCCGCATCGGGCCGCTCCGCCAGCAACTCCCCCATGGCGCCGCTGGTCATGCGATTGATCTCCCACTTGAAGCGCTGCCGCAGACCGGTGAGATAGTGTTTTTTCAGCACCGCCTGGCTGGCGGGTTGCACGGTTTTTGCTGCGCGGGCGGACATCGCTCTGGCTGGCCTCTCGATTCATACAGAAGTTTCACAATCTTAGGGAATTTGCACCGGAAGAAACACAGGAGATGGCAGAGGATTTCCGCATCGACCGATTGCCGTACCGGCACCTGCCGATATACTGCGAAAAGACATTGCTCTGGAGATCGACCCTATGTACCTGCTCGCCTTCTATGTCCCCGAGAGCCACTTGGAAAGCCTCAAGCAGGCACTGTTCGACAAGGGTGCCGGGCGCCTTGCCGGCTACGACCGTTGCGCCTGGGAGACTGAGGGGCGCGGCCAGTTCCGGCCATTGGCGGGCAGCCGCCCATTCATTGGGGAAACAGGCAGGACCGAGCAACTAATTGAATACAAGGTGGAGATGATCTGTGCCGAAGAACGAATTAAGGCTGTGATCGATGAGCTGCTACGAACCCACCCCTATGAACAACCCGCCTATCATGTCATCCAAATGGCTGGCTTCTGAGCCGCTAGCGCTTGAACTGCCTCTTGCACTCGGCCTTCGCCTTCATATCTGCTGCCGCCGGCTGGCTACCCTGTTTTTCATACTTCGCCGCCAGCTTGCGTTTGCAATCCTGGTAGCCGAAATACTCCACTTGCATCGTATCGTTTTCAGAGCAGGCGGCCAGCAGCAGAAGCCCACCCAGCAGCCAGAAACTTTTTAACATCAACCACCTCGCATCCACTGAGGGAGCCTCACAGAAACAGTGTCAGCACCCCGGTATAACCGTAGATTCGCCCGTTGTAGAGTTCGCCATTGGCAAAGAAGCCCACCAGTGGGAACGGCCCAAGGCTCGCGCTGATCATCCCAAGCTCCTCCGAACCGGGGCCAAACTGGTAGCGCCCGCGCCCCAGGCAGGAGACATAGATACCGCCACGGATCTGCCGCCCGATGAGCCGCCGCTTCAGCCGGTCAAGCATGCGCTGCATATCCTGACGCGCACTGTTGCCGTCGCGCCGGCAGAACATGATGTGCTGCTGATCCTGCAGGTAATCACCCACCGCAATCACGCCGCTCACCTCATCGACCCCGATCAAATTGCGCACCAGATAGTCGCCGCTGTCGGAGCCGCTGATCGGCAGGGCGGCAAAAATATAGCCGCCGGCCCGCTGCAGATCCCGTGACAGCACCTCACCCATCTCCTCGCGCATCACCTCCAGCGCTGGACGCTCATCGATGCTAATCAGCAGATTCTCATCGCTGTGGCTCAACTGATGCACCGGCCCGATCGGCGAACAGCCCTGAGTGTGGTCGGTGATCAGTTCCACTTCGCTGCCAAACAGCACCCCGGAGATACCACCACTGATCACCCCGTCGAAGACCTGCAGCTGTGCCCCTTGCGAAGAGGTGATACCGCCATTGATGAAGGGGCGATCAGGATGCTGCGCCAGCGTCTGCAGCCAGACGGCGGTCTCGGGGTTAGAGGGATCGGCGTGCAGCAGAGCGAACAGCGGCTCAGCATCAAGCAACCATGCGGGGGGATCCATCCGGCTGACTGGCCCCCGCGGGGTCTCTCTGAGCAGACCAAAATTGGCGACTGGGAAGCTACCGACCATCACCGCCACCGCCGCGGTTTCGTAGATCTCCTGGCTGCCGGCGCAGATACCACCCCCCAAGGTGCCGACCCAGTGCACCCGCGGATAGGCCTGGCGCAGCGCCGAAACCAGATCCGCCAGTTGTCGCGCCAGCTGGTCGGTGGCGTAGAGAAAGCCCAGATTGGCATCCGCTGGCAGCGAGCCGAGCTGCGCCAGACAGGAGTCGAGCAGATCCTCTAGATTCTCACCCTGGGCCAGTGCAAAGGGAAACGGCTTCATACGCGACAGCTCGCCTCCATATTCGTTAAGGTCGGGTCAGTAAATCTCAAACTCAGCGAGGAAAGCGGTCGGCGAAGTTCTCGATCCACTCCATTGCCGCCTCCTCACCGGAAAGTTTCCGTCCATCCTGCTCGAGTATCTGCTGTTTATACTGCTCGATCTGACAGACCTGCTCCACCATGCGTACCGCGAATTCAACCCGCGGATTGTCAAAATGCACACCCACCTCAAAGCCCCCCGGTTTCTCGTGACACCAGACGACCATACCGGCAGCATGGAAGCGCGGGTCGACCAGCGGAATACTGATGTCGATCATCACACCGAGTTCAACCTTTGAGTGCGAGATGAAACAGAGCCCCCCCTCGCTGATATTGCGCAGATACTCCTTGCTGTCCCCCACCACCTCTTGCAGCTGGTAATGGATCGGGATAGTCGACGGGTGACGGATAAACTGCCGCATGGCATTGAGATCCTTCTTTGATTTATCTGATCAGTAGCGTCGCGGAGGCTTATCCATAGCAAAACAGAGAGTTGTCCACTACGCAAGGGCCTAGCTCAATCGAGCAGTAGCAGGCGACGATAGCCGCCGTCGCGGAGCTGCTTCGCCTCCTCCAGGGCGTGATCCAACGCCTCTACGGAATCAAAGCCAAGAACCTGCACCATGCGGGATGGCTCCGCACCTGCCTGAGCCCCGTCGAGCAGCTGCAGCATCCGGGTCAAACGAGGACCATGGGCGGCGATACGTGGCGGCAACAGGCTTGCTTTTTTGATCTGCCGGCGCTGTTCGATCTGCAGCAGACGTTTGGCCTGCTCGAGCTGAGCGGCCAGCGGCAGCTGCAGATCGAACACCAGCGCCACCTGACCCGAGTCCGGTCGCTCATCTGCTGACTGCAGGTGCGTGGGCAGTTCAACCGCCCTCCAGGCGAGCCGCTCCTGCTGCACCACCGCGTCGGCCGCCGGATCCGGCGGGAATTTATAGAAACCCCAACGGGCGCCCAGGGCGCACTCGATCAACACCTTGTCGCCGTCGATACGGCAGTCGCCCTCCTCACACTCAGCCGCCGCCAGCCAGGCGCGTGGATCGCGCTTCCAGGCACAGAAATCGCGGTTCGGCGCCCGCCCATATTCTGCTTCCAGCGCCCGCCAGGTAGTGATGAACGCCTGCCACTCCTGTTGATAGTCAGGGTTGCGGCGCAGGAACTCCCAGGCCCAGCCGCCGGCATCAAGTTCAGCCGCAAACCTATAGGCGTCGGCATCGCGCCAATCCAACATCGGGATCACTCTCCCACCAGCCGCACCGCCACCCTGCGTTCCCGCGGACCATCCAGTTCCACCAGCATCAGCGATTGCCACTCCCCCAGCACCAGCTGACCCTGCTCCACCGGGATCGCCTCGCTGGAGCCGAGCATCATCGCACCGAGATGGGCATGGGCATTCTTTGGCTCACCCGGCGGGCAATCGCGCAGATGGATGTCATTGTGCAGATAGGCATCCCCCGGCGGCGCGAGACGATGCAGAAACAGCCGCAGATCATCGAGCAGGCGCGACTCGTTTTCGTTGATAGTGAGTGCGGTGGTGGTGTGCTGGCTCGACACCAGCAGAAAGCCATTTTGCAGGCCCTGGCGCGCCAACAGATCCTGCAACTGCAGCGTGATATCGTGCAGTGCCACCCCTGTGCCGGTGCTCAGCTCAATCTCTTCGTAGTGCATCCGCATGCCCCGCTCTCCCTATGCAAAAGAGCAAAGCATACCTTTTTGGCTTGCATGCGTGGGACTGGCCTTCCAGAATCAACCCATGACCACACCCAAATTCATCGAATTGGCCCGGGCGCTGATCGCAGCCCCCTCGGTCAGCAGCGTCAACCCCGAGTGGGATATGGGCAACCAGCAGGTGATCGAACACCTCAGCGGCTGGCTCGAACCTCTTGGCTTCCAGATCGAGATCCTGCCGGTGCCGGGTTGTGACGGTAAATTCAACCTGATCGCCAGCCGCGGCTCCGGCCCAGAGGGACTAGTGATCTCCGGCCACACCGACACCGTGCCCTTCGACGAGGGCAAATGGAACCGGGATCCACTCAAGATCAGCGAGAGCCACGGCCGCCTCTATGGCCTCGGCAGCTGCGACATGAAAGGCTTCTTTGCGGTGGTGATCGAGGCGCTGAAGCAGGTCCCACTGGAGCGGCTGAAGCAGCCGCTGACGATCATCGCCACCGCCGACGAAGAGAGCACCATGTGCGGTGCCAAGGCGCTGGTCGAGCTGCATCGCCAGCTGGGACGCCACGCCATCATTGGCGAGCCTACCGGGCTCAAACCGGTGCGCATGCACAAGGGGATCTCGATGGAGTCGGTGCGCCTCACCGGCCGCTCCGGCCACTCCAGCGACCCAGCCCTGGGGGTCAACGCCCTGGAGGGGATGCACAAAGTGATCGGCGAGGTGATGGCCTGGCGCAGCGAGTTACAGCAGCGCTACCACAACCCCGCCTTCGCCGTGCCGGTGCCCACTCTCAACCTGGGCCACATCCACGGCGGCGACAACCCCAACCGCATCTGCGGCCAATGTGAACTGCAGTTCGATCTGCGCCCGCTGCCCGGCATGCAACTTGGTGAACTGCGCGACGAGTTGTCGCAGCGGCTGGAGCGGCTGCTCGCCGGCAGCGAGCTGCAGTGGCAGCTCGAGCCGGTGTTCGACGGCATCCCTGCGCTGGAGACCCCGGCCCAGGCGGCCATAGTCCGGGCGGTGGAGAGCCTGACGGGGCAAAGCGCCGGCGCAGTCGCCTTCGGCACCGAGGGCCCCTATCTCAACAGCATGGGCATGGAAACAGTGATCTGCGGCCCCGGCCATATCGCTCAGGCACACCAGCCGGATGAGTATCTGCCGCTTGAACATATCGCCCCAGCGATCAAACTGATAGAGTCGCTGATCGGAAGATTCTGTTTATAGACAAGCTGTTACGCCAATGGCCGAGAGATCCCCACAATCAGACCCCTTTATCGCCTGGTTCCGCGGCTCCTCCCCTTATATCCATGCCCACCGGGGTCGCACCTTTGTCATCAGCTTCGGCGGCGAGGCGGTGGCCAGTAGCGGCTTTGCCGATCTGATCCACGACATCGCCCTGCTGCACGGGCTGGGTATCCGTCTGGTGCTGGTGCACGGCGCCCGCCCGCAGATCGAACAGCGGCTGCAGGCGCAAGGTACCCAGCTGCACTACATCAACGGCCTACGGGTCACTGACGATGCGGCGCTGACCTGTGTCAAGGAGGCCGCCGGGACAGTGCGGGTGGAGATCGAGGCATTGCTTTCGATGGGGCTGGCCAACTCACCGATGGCCGGGGCTCGCATCTGCGCCGCCTCTGGCAACTTCGTCACCGCCCGGCCGATCGGGGTGCGCGACGGAGTCGACTACTGCCACACCGGCGAGGTGCGGCGGGTCGATGCGGAGGCAATCCAGCAGCGCCTCAACAGCGGCGCCATCGCCATCGTACCACCGATCGGCTACTCCCCCACCGGCGAGGTGTTTAACCTGAGCGCCGCCGACGTGGCCGCCTCGGTGGCCATCGCCCTAGGCGCCGACAAGCTGATCAGCCTGGTGGAGGGCCAGGGGCTGAGTGATACCGACGGCAGAGCAATCACCCATGCGATCCCGCGGCAGATCGACACCCTGCTGGCGCAACAGGGGCCGCTGGCGGAGGATCTCTGCCAACACCTGCGGGGAGCGGTGAGCGCCTGTCGCAGCGGGGTCAAACGCATCCATCTGCTTGAGCGGCAGCTCGACGGCGCGCTACTGAAAGAGCTTTTCACCCGCGACGGCGTGGGCACCCTGATCACCGCGAAACCCTACGAGACGACCCGTACCGCCCAGATCGACGATGTCGGCGGCCTGCTCGAGTTGATCGAGCCACTGGAGGCCAACGGCACTCTGGTGCGGCGCTCACGGGAGCTGCTGGAGACCGAGATCGACCACTTTACCGTGATGGAGCGAGACGGCATGATCGTCGCCTGCGCCGCGCTCTACCCCTATCCGAAGGAATCGATGGCGGAGCTGGCCTGCGTCGTGGTACACCCCGACTACCGGGACGGCGGTCGCGGCGATCGGCTGCTCGAACAGATGGAGAAAATGGCAGCGGCGCAAAATATCCATCAACTTTTCATCCTCACCACCCGGACCGCCCACTGGTTCCGCGAGCGGGGCTTCGAGGCGGCCGAGATCCAGACACTGCCGATGCAGCGTCAGGCGCTCTACAATTATCAGCGCAACGCCAAGGTCTTCATTAAACCGCTAACCGGCTGTTAAATGGATTTACATTCACATTCTGCTTCGCAACCAGCCGAATAAAAACGCCCAGGCTCCATCAATCACCATGGCTACCTGCAGATTCAATCGATTAAAAAGCGTGATCCTGCCACTGTTCATCCTGATGGTGTCCGGCACCCCTGCTATCGGGTCTGACCGCAACGAACCGATCCGCCCTCTACCCCTAACGATCGATCTGAATCCCGACAAGGTCGCGCTGGGGGATCTCCTGTTCCACGACACACGCCTCTCCGGCAACAACACCATCAGCTGCGCCCACTGCCACAACCTGGCTACCGGCGGCAGCGACCATCGCGCCACATCTTCCGGCATCAACGGTCAGCTGGGCAGGATCAAGGCCCCCACGGTCTTCAACAGCGGCTTCCACTTTGTCCAGTTCTGGGATGGGCGCGCCGCTACTTTGGAGGAGCAGATAGAGGGACCGGTGCACAATCCGCTGGAGATGGGTAGCAGCTGGCCGAATGTGATCAAAAAACTGCAGGCCGACCCCAAACTATCGCGCACCTTCAAGAAGAGCTACCCCGACGGCATCACCTCAGCCAACATCAAAGATGCCATTGCCACCTTTGAACGCTCGCTGATCACCTTCAACTCCCGCTTCGACCAGTGGCTACGCGGTGACGAGAAGGCATTGAATGAACATGAGTTACAAGGCTATCTGCTGTTCAAAGACTACGGCTGCATCAGCTGCCACCAAGGCATGAACGTCGGCGGTAACATGTATGGCTACATGGGGGCGATGGGGGACTACTTTGCCGACCGCGGCACACCACTTACCCAGGCAGACATGGGGCGTTTCAATATCACCGGCCTGGAGGAGGACAAACACCTGTTCCGGGTGCCCTGTCTGCGGCTGACAGCGATCAACCCACCCTATTTCCATGATGGCAGCGCCAAGACCCTGGAGGAGGCGGTCAGGATCATGGGGCTCTACCAGCTGGGTCGGGAGATCCCACCAAAGGATGTGCAGGCAATCGTTGCCTTTCTCCACACCCTGGTGGGCAACCACCCCAGGTTGCACCCATGATGCCAGTTCGTCCTGCTTCACGCTGGATGCTGGCGGGCCTGCTGATCATCGCAAGCATCCTTATCTTCTATGCCGCCAGCTGGAACGGCGGCGCCCAGCACCATGCTCAGCAATCTAATATGCTGCTGGAATTGAAGGAACTCGATGCCCGTCTCGATCGGGATGTTTTGCGGATCACCTCCTTCCTGTTGGTTCAGTATGATCCCCTGGTGGAGACCACCAACCGACTGCGCCGCCTCAAGGAGAGACTCGGGTCACCATCGAAAGGCTTCTACGGCAGCATGGATCAGCTGGTGGATGGTGCCCTCGACGCCTATTGGGAGTCGATGCAAGAGAAGCTGCAACTACTTGAGCGTATCAAGTCAGAGGCCGCCGTGGTACGCAACGGCATTCACTATCTGCCGCTGGCGGCCAAAGGCTTGGAGGCCACCAATAGCAAGCACTACCAGGAGGTTCTGCAGCTGCTCAATCAGCTCTACATCTACTACCTCATCTCTAGCACGACCCGGCTACAGCAGATCGAGCAGCAGATCGACAGGCTGCAACAGCAGACAGAAGCCCAAGGGGAGCCGCAGAAAGTCCTGCGCAACATTCTGTTTCACATGCGAGCCATCCTCAAGGGATTGTCACGACTCAACCGTTTGAAACAACGCTTCATCGCCATCCAGACTCAGCAGCGCTTTGACTATCTGCACGATGTCTATGAACTACATCGCACCGGTGACCGGCGACACACTCAGCAGATCAGCATGCTGCTGGCGCTGGCGCTAACCGTGCTACTGACCAGCCTGTGGTGGCTGCTGAGCAAACTTGAACGGGCCCGGCTGACCGCAGAGACCGCGCTGAAGCATCTGCACGATGGCGTCGAGAGTCTCTCCGAGGCATTCGCCCTGTTCGATGCTAAAGGACGACTGGTGCTGCACAATCAACGCTACCGTATGTTCTACCCCTGGCTTGGCAAACAGCTCACCCAAGGTCTGGCACTAACCACCATCCAGGAGCAGAACGGCTCGCAGTTACAACAGGCCGATATGGATGGCCAGCCCATCCATGAACAGCTGCCGCTCCATCTCTTCATGGAGCGCCTGGATCAGGGAAAATGGTATCTGGCGAGCAACAATCCCACCTCGGAGGGGGGGCTAGTCTGTGTACGCACCGACATCACAGAAACGAAAAGGGCTGAGCTGGAGCTGCGTAAGCTGAGCCGCGCCCTGGAGCAGAGCCCGGCATCGGTCCTGATCACCGATACCGAGGGCACCATCGAGTACGTCAACCCCAAGTTCGAGCAGATATCCGGCTACTCCTCTGAGGAGGCGATCGGAAAGAACCCGAGAATACTCAAGAGCGGTGACAAATCCCGCGAGGATTACAAAGAGCTCTGGGAGACCATCAAAGCCGGTCGGGAGTGGCGTGGCGCCTTCCACAACAAACGCAAGGACGGCACGATTTATTGGGAGTCCGCGTCAATCTCTCCACTACGTAACGAGGGGGGCGAGATCACCCACTTCATCGCCGTCAAAGAGGACATCACCGCCCAAAAACGCGCTGAAGAGCAGTTGCGCATGAATGCCACGGTCTTCGAAACCACCACAGAAGGCATCATGGTCACCGATGCCGACAACCGCATCAAGACCGTCAACCCGGCATTTACCCGTATCACCGGCTATCAAGCAGAAGAGGTCATCGGGCGAAACCCGCGCCTGCTCAGCTCAGGCCGCCACGACCAGGCGTTCTACAAGGCGATGTGGGTCTCGGTCAAACAGCAGGGATCCTGGTCGGGAGAAGTCTGGAACCGGCGCAAGGATGGCAGCATCTACCCAGAGTGGCTCTCGGTCGCCGCCATCCGTACTGAACACGGAACGGTCTCGGAATACATCGCCGTCTTCTCCGACATCACCCAGCGCAAGGAGAGCGAACAGCAGATCCGCTTTCAGGCCAACTACGACGCCCTCACCGGTCTGCCCAACCGCTCACTGCTGCTCGACCGACTCACCCATGCCATCAATTCGGCCGAACGTGAAGCGTGGGAACTGGCACTGCTGTTCGTCGACCTGGACCAGTTCAAGATCGTCAACGACACCTTTGGCCATGTCATGGGCGATGAACTGCTGCAACATGCCGCTGAACGTCTGAAATCCTGCGTGCGGGAGAGCGACACGGTGGCGCGCTTCGGCGGTGACGAGTTTATCATTCTGCTGCAGGACATCTCCGGGGCCGACGATGCCGCCCAGATTGCCGACAAGGTCATCGAAAAGCTCTCCCGCTACTTTCTGCTGGCCGGTCGTGAGGTCATCATCGGCGCCAGCATCGGCATCACCCTGTTTCCCGATGATGCCAGCGACTCCGACACCCTGCTGCGCAACGCCGACATGGCGATGTATCGCGCCAAGGAGACCGGCCGCAACCGCTACCAGTTCTTCACCACTGCGATGCAGGAGCAGGTCAGCATCCGTCAGCATCTGGAACAGGATCTACGCGGAGCCCCGGAGCGGAATGAGCTGGAGCTGCACTATCAGCCGGTGGTGAGTGCCACAGATGGCAGGCTGGTCAGCATGGAGGCGCTACTGCGCTGGCACCATCCCGATCAGGGGCTGATCCCACCCGACCAGTTCATCCCTCTGGCTGAAGAGACCGGGCTGATCGGCCCGATCGGCGTATGGGTAATGAGCACCGCCTGCCGCCAGGCAGCACTCTGGCAGGCCCAGCAGCCGGGCTTGAAGATCGCGGTCAATATCTCCAGCCGCCAGCGGGAGCTGGGGCTCTCCGCCAAACTACTCGAATTGATCCTGCAGGAGACCGGCCTCGACAGCAGCCTGCTGACCCTGGAGATGACCGAGAGCCTGTTGATGGAGGATACCGAAGAGGCAGTCACCTGGCTGGAGTCGTTCAAGGCACTAGGGGTGGCGCTGGCGATCGACGACTTCGGCACCGGTTACTCTTCGCTCAGTTATCTAAAGCGTTTCCCGGTGGATGTCCTGAAGATCGACCGCGCTTTTGTCAGCGACCTGCCCGATGACCAGGAGGATGCCTCGCTGGTGGAGGCGATCGTCGCCATCGCCCAAAGCCTGGAGCTGAAACTGATCGCGGAGGGAGTCGAAACCGCTGAGCAGGCCAAGTTCCTTGACGATATTGGCTGTGACTATCTGCAGGGCTATCACTTCAGCAAGCCAAAACCCGCCAGCGAATTCACTGAGCAGTTGGCCGGGGAGTCCACTTGAGCACCCACCTGTTTATATCGACACCACAGGGTTACAGACCTGAAAAGAGTGCTTGAGCGGGCCGAGCTGCCGCAGTCTGTCTAACAGCCTCTGCTGCTTGGCTTCAGTGAACAGGGCCGGATCCAGGGTGGTGCGGATCTGATGCGGCAGGCCGCTCTCGATCACTAGAGCTGCACTCTCCCAAGCCCGCTCACCACTCCGCCTGACCCCGGTCAGTCCAGCATAATCTTCCGGCAAGGACTTGATATCCAGCCCGATCCAGTCGAGCAGTGGCAGCAGTTCCCGCAGCCGTTCAGGATAGGGGCCAGCGCTATGCAGCCCTACCTTGAAGCCCATCGCCTTCACCTGCCCAATAGCATCCGGCAGCCCTCGCTGCAGGGTCGGCTCGCCACCACTGAAGACCACCGCATCCAGCAGGCCCCGGCGGGTCTGCAGAAAGGCGAGAATCTGATCCCACGGGATCTGCTGCTCGCCCTGGCGTGGCAGAAGGTCCGGGTTGTGACAGTAGTGGCAGCGCCAGGGGCAACCTTGGCAGAAGATCACCGCCGCCAGCTCCCCCGGGTAGTCCACGGTGGTGAGCGGCGTCAGACCGCCCACCCGGAGGGTGAGTTCAGATCCGGACATCAGCTGTTTGTTGCGGTTGTTCCCGGAAACAGACACGGTCGGCATGTTCCGACTTTTTGCCCGGGTTGAAGGCGGCTACTGGACGGTGGTAGCCCATGACTCGGGTCCAGACTTCGCAGCGGGTTCTCTCTTCGTCTTTCAGTTCGATCTTATTGGTGGACATGGCTGTGTTGCTCCTGTTGTTTGTGGGCGATCGCCTCCTCATCGCACTTCGGGCAGAACTCGTGTTCGCCGCTGAGGTAACCGTGGGTCGGGCAGATTGAGAAGGTCGGGGTGATGGTGATGTAAGGCAAGCGGAACCGCTCCAGGGAACGCCGCACCAGTCGCCGGCAGGCCTCGGTGCTGCTGATGCGCTCGTTCATGTAGAGATGCAGCACGGTGCCGCCGGTATATTTCTGCTGTAGCGGCTCCTGGCGGGCCAGCGCCTCGAAAGGATCGTCGGTGAAGCCTACCGGCAGCTGCGACGAGTTGGTGTAGTAGGGGCGCTCCGGGGTGCCGGCCTGCAGGATCTCGGGCCAGCGCTTGCGGTCCTCTTTGGCAAACCGGTAGGTAGTACCCTCCGCCGGGGTGGCCTCCAGATTGTACATGTTGCCACTCTGCTCCTGGAACTCAACCATGCGCTCCCGGATATGGTCGAGGAAACGGATGGCGAAGGCGCTGCCCGCTTCGCTGGTGATGTCGTGCTGATCAGCGCTGAAGTTGCGGATCATCTCGTTGATACCGTTCACCCCGATGGTGGAGAAGTGGTTGCGCAGAGTGCCTAGATAGCGCTTGGTATAGGGGAAAAGGCCGGCGTCCATGTGGCGCTGGATCACCTTGCGTTTGATATCCAGACTGGAGCGGGCGAGGCAAAGCAGTTCGTCGAGCCGCTGCATTAGTGCGGCCTCATCCCCTTTGTAGAGGTATCCCAGGCGCGCACAGTTGATGGTGACTACCCCCAGCGAGCCAGTCTGCTCCGCCGAGCCGAACAAGCCATTGCCTCTCTTCAACAGTTCGCGCAGGTCGAGCTGCAGGCGGCAGCACATGGAGCGCACCATGTTCGGTTTCAACTCAGAATTGAGGAAGTTCTGAAAGTAGGGCAGGCCATACTTGGCGGTCATCGCGAACAGCCGCTCGGCGTTTTCGCTCTGCCAGGGAAAGTCGGGGGTAATGTTGTAGGTGGGGATCGGGAAGGTGAAGACCCGCCCTTTGGCGTCACCTTTGGTCATCACCTCGATGTAGGCGCGGTTGATCAGATCCATCTCCGCCTGCAGATCACCATAACTGAAGGACTGCTCCTCACCGCCGATCACTGGCACCTGTTCACGCAGATCCTCCGGGCAGACCCAGTCGAAGGTCAGGTTGGTGAAGGGGGTCTGGGTGCCCCAGCGCGATGGCACATTGAGGTTGTAGATCAGCTCCTGGATGTATTGTCGCACCTGCGCGTAACTGAGCTTATCCTTGCGCACGAAGGGGGCCATGTAGGTGTCGAAGGAGCTGAAGGCCTGCGCCCCGGCCCACTCGTTCTGCAGGGTGCCGAGAAAGTTGACGATCTGCCCCACGGCGGAAGACATGTGTTTCGGCGGTCCCGCCTCCACCTTGCCCGGCACCCCATTGAGCCCTTCGTGGAGCAGGGTGCGCAGCGACCAACCAGCGCAGTAGCCGGCCAGCATGTCGAGGTCATGGATATGGATATCCCCCTCGCGGTGCGCCTCTCCCGCCTCAGGCGGATAGACATGATTGAGCCAGTAGTTGGCGATCATTTTGCCCGAGCTGTTGAGGATCAACCCACCCAGGGAGTAGCCCTGATTGGCGTTGGCGTTGACCCGCCAGTCAGCCTGATCCAGATATTCGTTCACCGAGGCTGAGACATCCACCAGGGTTCGGCGATCTTCACGCAGCTTCTTGTGCTGCTCACGATAGACGATGTAGGCGCGGGCAGTCTTCAGATGGTTAGAGCTGATCAGCACCTGCTCGACGATATCCTGGATACGCTCAATATCGGGCACATGCTCGCGGTACCCGGTGTGGGTCAGCACCTTCAACACTTGGGCAGTGAGCAGCTGCGCCTCAGCATCTTCATACTCGCCACTGGCCTGACCGGCCAAGCGGATCGCCGTTCTAATCTTGTCGAGATCAAAATCGACCTCGCTACCGTCGCGCTTGCGTACCTTGGTCGGTAAGTAGAGCGGGCTGTTGGCGATGCCTGCGGTCATCTTCCATCTCCTCAAACAATAGTTGTGAACACAATATATAGACAATTATTGCATCTTGACCACAACATATTGTGTGAGATTTATCATGAAGCCATCCAACAGGTTCATCGGCTGGCCCTGGCGGATCACTCAGCAAGGACAGCCCGGCCCGCCAGCTGAAGCTCCCTGACTGGCTGCTGCTAGGCAGTGCGATGATCACCGAGAGGTATCTTGGAGCAGTGCTTCCAGGAGGATTTTGAGATGCGTCACCCGCTGTGAGGCAGGACTTTCGGTTACAGCAGTCGGTTCAGGATCGGGTTGGTTGAGACCACTGGACAGAAAGCCACTGGCGGCAAGAGTCGATCCCAGAGTGATCGCACCGCCAGTGACGCTGCCATACGAATCACTCGCGAAACAGCGCCTCCAGCTCACTGTAACCCTTCTCGACAAGCTGCTCTTTGGCGACGAACCGCAGTGAGGCAGAGTTGATGCAGTAGCGCTTGCCGGTGGGCTCAGGACCATCGTCGAACAGGTGGCCAAGATGCGAGTCGCCATAGCGGCTGCGCACCTCAGTACGCGGGATAATCAGCTTGTAGTCCTGCTGCTCGACGATCGCTGCATCATTGATCGGCCGGCTAAAGCTGGGCCAGCCGGTGCCGGAGTCATATTTGTCGTGGGAGGAGAAGAGCGGTTCGCCGCTGACCCGGTCGACATAGATACCTTCGCGCTTCTCATCCCAGTACTCATTGTCAAAAGCCGGCTCGGTGCCCTCCTCCTGGGTTACTCTGAACTGCAGCGGCGTCAGCTGCTGGCGCAGTTCGGCCTGGTCTGGCTTGCGGTACTTCGAGTGGCTGCTGGTAACCGGGTGCAGCTCATCCCCCCAAGTCTTGCGCAGAAACTGATCACGCCCCGAGCGGTAGCGATAGAACTTGTAGCGCAGCGAATTTTTCTTGTAGTAGTCCTGGTGGTAGGACTCAGCCCGCCAGAACCTGGAAGCAGCCTGCAGTTCGGTCACAATGGGGCGATCAAAGCGCCCCGAGCTGGCCAGCGCAGCACGGGACTTTTCCGCCGCGGCCTGCTGCTGCGGGTTGTGATAGAAGATCGCCGAACGATACTGCTCGCCCCTGTCGACGAACTGCCCGCCGCTGTCGGTCGGGTCGATCTGTCGCCAGAACGCCTCCAGTAGCGTCTCATAACTGATCCGCTGCGGATCGTAGTAGACCTGCACCGCCTCCAGATGGCCGGTACCACCAGCCGACACCGCTTCGTAGCTTGGCTGGTCGACACTACCGCCGGTGTAACCGGAGATCACCTCCTGCACCCCTTCCAGCTTCTCGAAATCCGATTCGACACACCAGAAACAGCCGCCGGCAAAGGTCGCCAGCTCCAGTTTGTCGTCCATCTTCTGCATCTCGAGCGGTTTTCCGGCAATCGACTCGGAACAGCCGTAGAGCAACGGGATCAGTATCATCACCCCATACAACAGCGCGCTTCTCATCATCTCTCCTCCTATGATGTGATTGGTCAGGATCTAGACAAAAGTATGGAAGCAGCAGATCGAGATGCCATCACGAATCATTCACATTTCTATCACACCACCCGCGGCCAATTAAGACAGGTTGGGCATGGATTAACGCTCTAAGGAGCCTCTGATCAAGTCATGAACGCGTATCTTGTGCCCAGAATATCCAGCTTCTGCGTGGCAAATCTCGGCAACGGCTCCATGCGTTGTTCTACCTCCTGCATCCATGCCGTCGTTCGCAATAGCCAGCTATCCCCGACAGGGATGTCGGGGAGGCGCGTGAGCAGGGAGCGGTAGCTTTACGGGCGATTTGCGCCTTGAATCTGAAAATTCTGAATCACAATCCACTTCGTCCAGACTTAATCAGAGGCTCCCTAACGACTGGATAGAACTGCTGCAGTAGAGCCGCCCCGGCCCGGTGTCACGCTGCTGCATCGCCATGCAGCTCTGCCAATCGGCGATCGGGCGAATGGTGACGGCCTCGCTGTTGAAACGGACCAGATAGAAGTGACGGGGCATACCAGATGATGTGGCGTGCCCAAACTCTGAAAACTGCAACTCACTGCTGATACAGCGGCTCTCGACGACTGGGATCTGTGCCGATAGAAAGATCCCCTTGACCAGCAACGCCTTCTGCTGACATTGGGCAAAGTTTTGTGTATTAACGAATGATGCGTTGATATCACCTGCTCCGTTACGGCTGAGCAACACCAATAGAAAAAGCATTTTCATTGCCTGACTGCAGTGACGACCTGCGCTCCAATTGCGATGGGGGATTTTATAAGCATGGATGTTATTCCATTTTAAGCAGCCGAAAATCTTAACTTACCAGGATATCAACGGGGTAAAGCCACACCATCTTCCCGCTGGCTCTTGTAGAATCCGGGAATGCCACAGCACTCACTCCAGCCAAACCGCCGCCTCTCCATCGCCCCGATGATGGACTACACTGACCGCCTGTTCCGCTACTTTGCCCGGCTGATCAGCCGTCACACCCTGCTCTATACCGAGATGATCACCACTGGCGCGCTGCTGCACGGCGATGCAGAGCGGTTCCTCGAGTTTGATATCAGCGAGCACCCGGTGGCAATTCAGCTCGGCGGCAGCAACCCGGCGGAGCTTGCCGAGGCGGCGCGGCTGGCCGAGACGGCGGGCTACGATGAGGTCAACCTCAATGTCGGCTGCCCTTCAGACCGGGTACAAAACGGCATGATCGGCGCCTGCCTGATGGCCCATCCTGAGCTGGTGGCCGACTGTGTACGGGCGATGAAGGAGGCGGTCTCCATCCCGGTCACCGTGAAGACGCGCATCGGCATCGATGACAACGACAGCTACGCCGCGCTACAGGGATTCGTCGCAGCTCAGATCGGAGCGGGATGCGACCACTTCATCATCCACGCCCGCAAGGCCTGGCTGCAGGGGCTGAGTCCGAAAGAGAATCGCGAGGTGCCGCCGTTGCGCTACGAGATAGTGCAACAATTGAAGCAAGACTTCCCCGAGATGGGCTTTACCATCAACGGCGGCATCCAGACTCTGACGCTGGCCGAGCAGCTGCTGCAGGGGCTCGACGGCGTGATGATCGGTCGCGAGGCCTACCACAACCCTTGGATCCTGGCGGAAGCAGACCGCCGCATCTACGGCGACAACCAGCCACAACTGAGCCGTCATCAAGTGTTGGAGCGGTTCATGCCGTTTGTCGAGCAACAGCTGCAACGCGGCATCCCGCTCAACCGCATCACCCGCCACATCCTCGGCCTATTCCACGGCTGCCCCGGCGCGCGGGCCTGGCGACGTCTGCTCAGCGAGCAGGCCCACCAGCCCGGGGCTGGCGCCGCGCTGATCGCCGAGGCGGCAGCGCTGGTCCACGGCTCGAACTGATCGCACACAGGCATCAACCCGATGGAGTGGCTCCCCCTCACCCTGCTCTGCGCCTTCGCCCTCGCCTCAGCGGACGCCCTGACCAAGGCGCGCTTGGGCGGTTTTTCGGCACGCGAGCTGGCCTTCATTCGCCTCTCCCTGGCCGGACTGCTGGTCTCGCCGCTGTTGCTGCTGCAGCCATTCCCCGCGCTACCACCGGCCTTCTGGGGCTGGGTGCTGGCGGCGGTGCCGCTGGAGATCCTTGCCATGCTGCTCTACATGAAGGCGATCCGCGACTACCCGCTGTCACTGACCCTGCCCTACCTTGCCTTCACGCCGGTGTTTGTGATCCTAGTGGGCTATCTGCTGCTTGGCGAGCGGGTCTCCGGCCAGGGTCTTCTGGGCATCCTGCTGGTGGTGGCGGGGGCCTGGCTGCTCAACTTCGACGAGGCCGACGGCAACAACTGGCGCAGCTGGCTGGAGCCGCTACGGGCGATCCTGCGCCACCCTGGCTCGCTGCTGATGCTGGTGGTCGCCTTCATCTACAGCTTCACCGCGGTAACCGGCAAAGGAGCGATGCAGTACATGGAACCAGGGTTATTCGGCCCCTTCTATTTTGTGCTGGTGGGGCTGGCGCTGCTGCCGCTGCTGGGATTGAAGGCGCGCTCCACCCTCTGCCGGATCCGCCGCCAGCTGTGGCCGGTGCTGCTCACCGCCGGGCTAATGGCGCTGATGCTGGTGACCCACTTCCTCGCTCTGCAGCAGGTGGAGACCGCCTACATGATCGCGGTGAAGCGCACCAGTCTACTGTTTGGCATCCTCTACGGCGCCTGGATCTTCCGCGAAACCGGACTCGGCCACCATCTGCTGGCAGGCACGGTGATGGTCGCTGGGGTGGCCCTAATCGTGCTTGGCTGAGGCGAGTCAGCTGAGATCCTTGAGGATCGATTCCAGTTCCGCCTCCACCAACAACAGCAGCCTCTCTACCGGCATCCGCCCATCCACCTCGGCGACCTGCTCCGCACTCTGGCGGAGACGCGCCAGACCGGAGCGCATCGCACTCTCAAGCTGCTGGCGCTGCAACTGGCCCTGTGGCTTCTCCGACTGCGGCGCTGCATTATCGAGCAGCTCCACCTCCGCCGACTTCCTCATCAACTGATTGTTCTGGCTGCCCTCTTCCCGGGCGGTGAGCGGCCCACTCTTGGTGAAGACTCGGCCCTGAAAGCGAAACCGCTGACCCATTGCCAATTGGGGAAAACGCATGGATAGTGCTCCTGATCTGGTTGGGACTGCACCCCGATTAATCCGAATCTCGATTCAGCTGCTCGGTGATCCGCTGCAGCAACCCCTCTGGCGGGAACTGTCGGCTGTCAATCGCCAACGCAGAGCGGCGCTCGGCGGCGTCGAGAGGCTCGGCGCTGGCACACTGCGACTGCAGCACCGCCAGATCGGCCTCCGAGACATCCTCTCCCTGGCGCTGGCGCTCGACGATGCGCCGCTGCAACAGCTCGAGCGGGGCCTGCAGGTCGAGCAGTAGGAACGGCACACCGAGCCGCCTGGCCAGCTGCCGAAAGTGTTCACGCCGCTCACGTTGCAGGAAGGTCGCATCGACGATGACACTGTAGCCGGCCCTGACGATCACCTCCGCTAGCTGTGCCAGCCGCACATAGGTCGCCTCCCCCGCGGCTTCTGTGTAGATTCCCCCGGCCAGTCCTGAGCTACTGTGCTCAGCAGGCTGCAGCCCGTACAGCCGCTTGCGTTCCAGATCGGAGCGCAGCCGGATCGCTGGCCAATGCTGCACCAGCCACCCGCTGAAGTGGCTCTTGCCCGAGCCCGACAGGCCGTGGCTGATCATCAGCAGCGGTTTGGCGGGTTGGCAGAGCCGCTCCGCCAGCTCGAGATAGCTCTCGAATTCTGCCCGGCTCTGCTGCCAATCAGCCGCCCCCGGTCGCTCCTGGGCGAGCCGTAGCGTGGTCACCTTGGCCCGCACCATAGCGCGATAGACCAGATAGAGTCGCAACAGGGGCAGCGCCTGATAGTCGCCGGTCTCAGCCAGATAGCAGTCGAGACAGACCGCCGCCTCACCCTGCAGCCCCTTGTGGTGCAGATCCATCAACAGAAAGGCTAGATCGCTGAGGCTGTCGATCCAGCGCAGCGCGGGGTTGAACTCGATACCGTCAAAGATGCAAAGCTGGCCGCGAAAACGGGTGATGTTGCCTAGGTGCAGGTCGCCGTGGCACTCGCGGATATGGCCGTCGGCGCGGCGCTTCTGCAACTCAGGCCGCAGCTTCTGTAGCTGCTCCCCGATCCACGCCTGCAGCCGATCGAGCCGCTGCGCCAGTGGCACGGCATCGAGCACAGAGCAGATCTGTTCGAAGTTCTCCAGCATCGGCTGCGCCACCCGCTCGGGGGTGCCGTAAGCGGTGTGCGGATCACAGGCGGGAAGCTGCTGGTGAAACGCCGCCAGCTCTCGCGCCAGCAGCTCGCAGAGCGCCAGATCGGGCAGCTGCCGGTCGAGCAGCTCCGATTGCGCAAAGCGACGCATCTTCACCGCGTACTCCAGCACCGCTCCGTCGCCATCAAAGTGTGGCTGCTCCGGCGTGCCGCGGATAGCGACAACCGCCAGGTAGAGCTGCGGCGCGAGGCGACGGTTGAGGCGCAGCTCCTCCTCGCAGAAATGGTGGCGCCGCTGCAGGGTTGAGAAATCAAGGAAGCCGAAGTCGACCGGCTTTTTGATCTTGTAGGCGAACGCCCCGGCCAGCAGCAGGTGGGAGATGTGGGTCTCAATATGTTCGACCTGCCCTACCGGATGGGGGTAGGCCGCTGGCTGCTGCAGCGCTTCAATGAGCCTTGCCTGTGTGTCGAGCTGCTGTGACATTGCCTCACCCTTGACTTGAATATTAGATCACTCTAATATTTCGCGCTTTCCTGCCGCGGTGTAATTCGATGCGGCACCACTATCTTTTTTCGGAGAGAGATTATGAACATCGATCGCATCGTACTCGCATTCGCCGGTTTCGCTATCCTGCTCAGCCTGGCGCTGGGCGTGGCAGAGAGCCCGATCTTCCATTCCGGTTACTGGCTCTACTTCACCGCGTTTGTCGGCCTCAACCTGTTGCAGTCCGCCTTCACCGGCTTTTGCCCACTGGCCAGCATGCTGCGCAGTATGGGCAAGAGCAGCGGTTCTGCGTTCTAAAGAGCCTCTGGCCTGATCTCATCCCGACTGGCAACCTCAGCTCGGGATGAGAGAAACAGCTGCATAAAGCCCGATCGCGGGCGCACTTTTTTGGAATCCAGCCCTGCAGATGGTTGGCAAATGACATGGACGCCACACAGAGTTGGTCCCCCAACAGCATCTAACTCCCGCAACTGAGCTGGCGGGGGATCTGCCTCTGTTTTCCCCACTTACTCCTCGAAATCCACCGGTTCCGCCTTCAGATCATGGGCGGTGGCGCCGGTAATCCTCACCTCAATGAACTCACCCGGATCCAGCTCCCAGCTGCCGGGAATAATCACCCGACCATCGATCTCCGGCGCATCTCCCGGGCCGCGGGCGATCAGCTGCTTCTCGTTCACCTCGTCCACCAACACGATCATCTCCGAGCCGATCTTGGCAGCGAGCCGTTCGGCACTGATCGCCGACTGCACCTCCATGAAGCGGGCGCGGCGCTGTTCGCGGATCTCATCCGGCAGGGCGCCAGGCAGCTGGTTGGCGGTGGCCCCCGCCACCGGCGAGTAGGCGAAACAGCCGACCCGGTCGAGCTGGGCCTCACGCAGGAACGCGAGCAGCTCCTCGAACTCCGCCTCGGTCTCGCCGGGGAAGCCGACGATGAAGGTGCTGCGCAGCACCAGCTCGGGGCACTCGGTGCGCCAGCGCTGGATCCGCTCCAGCACCCGCTCCTTGGCCGCCGGCCGCTTCATCGCCTGCAGCACCCGCTGGTTGGCGTGCTGCAGCGGCATGTCGAGATAGGGCAGGATATGCCCCTCCGCCATCAGCGGGATCAGATCATCCACGTGGGGATAGGGATAGACATAGTGCAGCCGCACCCAGGCGGGCAGCTCACCCAGGGCGGCGGCCAGATCATGGATGCGGGTGGTCAGTGGCCGACCCTGCCAGAAATCGGGCCGGTATTTGGTGTCGAGGCCGTAGGCGCTGGTGTCCTGGGAGACCACCAGCAGCTCGCGCACCCCCGCCTCCACCAGCCGCTGCGCCTCTCCCATCACCTCGGCCAGCGGCCGGCTTACCAGATCACCACGCAGCTGCGGGATGATGCAGAAGCTACAGCGGTGGTTGCACCCCTCGGAGATCTTCAGATAGGCGTAGTGGCGCGGTGTCAGCTTGACCCCGCTGGAGGGCAGCAGGTTGGCGAAGGGCTCATGGGGGCGCGGCAGCTCGGCGTGGATCGCCTCCAGCACCGCGTCGTAGGTGTGCGCTCCAGTCACTGCCAGCACCTGCGGATGGGCGGCGCGGATGCGTGCCTCATCACCACCGAGACAGCCGGTGACAATGACCCGGCCATTCTCGCGCAGCGCCTCACCGATCGCGTCGAGGGACTCCTCCACCGCCGCATCGATGAAACCACAGGTGTTCACCACCACCAGGTCGGCGCCATCGTAGCTGGGGGAGATCTGGTAGCCCTCGGCGCGCAGGCGGCTGAGGATGACCTCGGAATCGACCAGGTTTTTCGGGCAGCCGAGGCTGATAAAGCCAATCTGGGGTTCTTTCTGCATGGGAGGCTGCCTCAGTAGTTGAGACGGAAGAGTTCTTTACGGTAGTGGATCACCCGCTCATCCTGCGGATCGAGCAGTGCCAGCACCGCCTGCATCCCCTTACGGGCGATGCCGCTGCGAAAGTTGGGGTGGCTACGGGAGAGTGCCAGCAGGCGTTCCAGCGCCGCTTCGAGCTGCTCCTCGTGGAGCTCCAGGGCCGCCAGCTGATAGTGGGTTTCAGGATTATCTGGGTCGTGCTGCAGGCTTGCCTCAAGCCGCTCTTTTGGCGCTGCCTTAGCTGCGGTCAACATGAAATCGAGGTGGGCCAGCGGTTGGCTGATCTCCGTCTCTTTCTGCGCGGCCTCCGGCAGTGCGCTAAGCAGTTGATGCGCCTCTTCGAGGCGCTGCTGGCGCATCAGGATCTTCGCCATCAGCGCTGGGTAGTCGAGTTTATCCGGCACATCCACTGCCGCTTGAGCCAGCAGCTGCAGCGCCTGCTCCGGCTTGCCAGCCTGCCACAGGGCAATCGCCTGGCTGGCAGTCTGGTCAAGCTGTCTGCCTAGATGGCGGTCGATCATCTGCGGGTAGTCTGCCTCCGCCTGCATCCCTTGGTACTCTTCGACACACTCCCCTTTGAGAAAGAGTTTCAGCGAAGGCAGGGTGCGCACGCCGAAGCGGGCGGCCAGCGCCTTCTGCTCATCGGTGTTGACCGACACCAGCAGGAAGCGTCCGCGGTAACTGTTGGCCAGTCCTATCAATAGTTTCTTCTGGCGATGCGACGGACCCGCCCAGGGAGCCCAGAAGTCGACCACCACAAGCCCCTTCTTCGAATTCTCCAGCACCAGCCGGTCGAAATTGTCGCTGCTCGCCTCGAAGATGAAGGCACGATCACTCATAAACTGAGCAGGTTCATCAGTGAGGCGGAGGAGGCGTCGCGGCCCATCTCAACGACGATGGTCTCATCCAGCTCCAGGTCGCCACTTGCCAGATGAGGAAAGAGCTGCTCCGAGATCTGCTGCACGATCAGCATGCCGGCCCGGTTCGGGTCATCCTCGGCGAGCTTGGCGATACCCTCATGCAGACTCTTGAGATAATCCTGGAACTGCTGCCCCTGCGCCTGCGCATCAAGGGCGATGAATTCCGGCGTAAAATCGATGTGTAGTTCCCGGCCCGGCATCTCCGGCTGGTCCAGCACCCCTATCTTCAAAGGCCCTTCGATCAACATCGCATCAGATCCCCGTCTGTTTTAGATCGCACATGTTAATACGATCCCTCTGCGCAGAATAGTGCCACAAACCATGGGCTTATATTCAAAATGGGATCATTGACGATAATCGTTGTGTGACAGCAGGCAAGTGTGCAAGGATGCGGCTAATCTGAAACGGAGTCTTCTGTATGGCCAGGAGTCACCGCTTATGTACCTCTGTTGTAAGTGAGGTTGAGAGCCTTGAAAAACTGCAAACTTTGTCGTTTCAGCTCAGTCTGCAATGACCTGCCGGGAATCTGCATCCTGTTCCAATATGCTGCCGTGGCGATCCTGGTTGGCGCTCTCGCGTTTCTATTTATCACCCAGGAGATACTTACCTAAAGCGGCGGATACCTCAGGGATATCGCATAGAGAGGCGATTCCGGGCAGCTCATTGCTGACTCTGTGGCATGCGCGCACCTCCTGTAGATACCGACATCTACAGCCCCCCGCCATTTTGATGCCGCCTCAGCTTTAGTTCAGGCTATTGAAGACCACCGAGCCGAAGAGGTCCACAGCAAACTGGCTGCGCTCCACACCCGGAGCGACCTCGATTTGGAACTCCCCCTTCCCCTCAGCCAACATCAGTAGTGCCTCCTTCACTGTCACTTCTTCCACCTCATAGACAGGAATCGGCATATCAGATGAGTTTTCTATAATATTCATGATGTTATACCCATCATTCGATCGCTCATCCTAAGAATAGTCCTTTCAGACCTGATTACAAATCCGGTATTCTACGAAGCATTTTCCGATCAAAGGTAGTAAAAACCATGCAAAGCCCGATAGTTATCATCGGCGTCGGGGAGATGGGCGGCGTATTTTCCCGGGGACTGCTCAGGCTTGGGGTTCCGCTCTACCCGGTGACCCGCAACACTGATATGGGCGAGCTGGCCGCAGCTCTGCCCAGTCCTGAGGTGGTAGTGGTGGCGGTGGGTGAAGCCGACCTGCAACCCCTGCTAGGGCAGCTACCAAGCGTCTGGAAAGATCGACTCTGTCTACTGCAGAACGAACTGCTACCAGCCGACTGGGCGGGGATTGAGCACCCCACCGTGATCTCAGTCTGGTTTGAGAAGAAGAAGGGGATGGATACCAAGGTGATCATCCCTTCACCGCTCTATGGCCCCCGGGCGGGACTGATCGCCGACGCGCTGGGCGCGCTGGATATCCCCACCCGCATCTTGCAAAACGACGCAGAACTGCTGTTTGAGCTGGTGCTGAAGAACCTCTACATCCTCACCAGCAACATCGCCGGTCTGCGTACTGGCGGCACCGTGGGGGAGCTCTGGCAAGAGCACCAGGGCTTCTGCCGCCAGCTAGCCAATGAGGTAATCGATCTGCAAGAGGCGCTCAGCGGTGCACAGTTCGACCGCGAAGCGCTGATCCAGTCGATGAAGCGCGCCTTCGACGGCGACCCTGAACACAAATGTATGGGCCGTAGCGCACCGGCGCGACTCACCCGGGCGCTGGAGCACGGCCAGCGTCTCGGCCTTGAGCTGCCGCTGATGCACGAGATTCATGCGGAACAGACCCATGACTGATCCGGATCAACTGCCCGCAGGCGCCATCACCCACGGCAGCCGGGTGGAGATGCACTATGCTATGAGCCTTCCCGACGGCACCGAGGTAGTCTCCACCTTCGACGAGCAACCGCTCCAGTTCACTGTCGGAGACGGCACCCTGGCCCGCCCCCTGGAACTGGCGGTCTACGGCCTCAGCGTGGGAGCGGATCAGAGCCTGCTGGTCTCGGGAGACGATGTGTTCGGCCCGCGCGACGCGGCGAAGATCCAACCGATCCCGCTGAGCGAATTTCCCGAGGGGGTATCGGCCGAGCCCGAGACCCTGGTGGGCTTCGTCACCCCCGCCGGCGATGAGATCGCTGGAGTGGTACTGGAGTGCAACGGTGACAGTGTGCGGGTCGACTTCAACCATCCTCTCTCCGGACGAGAGTTCCACTTCCGGGTGAAAATCCTGCAGGTGCAGAACCCCCTCCCGGACAACCGCGATAACTGATACTCAACGAAACGACCATGTCTAAAATCATCCTTGCCAATCCCCGCGGTTTCTGTGCCGGCGTCGACCGCGCCATCGAGATCGTACAGCGCGCCCTCGACATGCTCGGCGCCCCGATCTATGTGCGTCACGAAGTGGTGCACAACCGCTTTGTGGTGGAGAGTCTACGCCAGCGCGGCGCCATCTTTGTCGATGAACTTTCCGACATCCCCGACGGCAACACGGTGATCTTCAGCGCCCACGGCGTCTCCCAGACAGTGCGCCAGGAGGCACAGCGGCGCGATCTGCGGATCTTCGACGCGACCTGCCCACTGGTGACCAAGGTCCATCTGGAGGTGGCACGACGCTGCCGGGATGGCTATGAGGTGATCCTGATCGGTCATCGCGGCCACCCGGAGGTAGTAGGAACTATGGGACAGTGTCGGAGCAAGGAGGAGTCCGCGCGCATCCACCTGGTGGTCACCCCCTCAGATGTGGAGCAATTACAGATCAGCGACTCATCGCGGGTCGCCTTCGTCACCCAGACCACCCTCTCGATAGATGACACGGCGCTGGTGATCGCGGCGCTGCAGCAGCGATTCCCCAACATCGAGGGGCCGAAGAAAAACGACATCTGCTACGCCACCCAGAACCGTCAGGATGCGGTGAAAGAGTTGGCGGAGCAGTGCGATCTGGTGCTGGTAGTCGGTTCTCCCAACAGCTCAAACTCCAACCGCTTGTGCGAAATTGCAAAAAAACACTCCACCCCCGCCTATCTGATCGATGGCGCGGAAGATATCGACCGTAGCTGGCTCGCGGGGAAGGCCCGGATCGGCGTTAGCGCCGGCGCCTCAGCCCCGGAAGTGCTAGTAGAACGAGTACTCGAGCGACTACAGGAGTGGGGTGCCGATCAGATCAATGAGGGGGCCGGAAAGACCGAAGAGGTGGTCTTTTCCTTACCGAAGGCGCTACAGAACTGACCCGATACTCAAACAGATCGCATGCAGCTCCGATTTCAGCCAGAACTGCTCGGCAGCCTGATCCCACGCTTGGCTGTGCCAAAAAAAAGCGCCACCAATCGGTGACGCTTTTATCTCCTCAAGGCTGCTGCGTTCAGGGAGCGGAGTTTTTGATATCGTTAAGCAGCGCCTGCTCCTCCGCATCGCGAAACTTCATCCCCACCCCGGGCAGCACCCGATCCCGTAGCTCACTCGCCGGCCAGGTGGTGACCTGCGCCTCAGAGGGGATAAACAGCGGCTGGGCAATGGTCGAGTAGTGGTCCCGGTTGGCGCTGGGCAGGATATTTCCGTTGACCCAGAGGGAGCCCATACGACTCGTGTCGATCACCGTGCCCTGCTCAGGGGTGCCACTCGGACCACCATCGTACTGGTCCGGACCCGGATCCCAACCGTAGATCAGCGCCGAATCATCGCAGCGACCCGCCGGACCGGTGAGGAAGTGGTTGTTGACGATGTTGAGATTGGACTGGGGCTCGCCATTTGCCCAGTCATTCTTGATACGGATGCCGTAGCAGCCCACATTTGCCCATCCCCAGCCATAGACGATGTTGTTGACATAGTCCAGCTCCTGCACATCACCACGGATCTGCGGATTGCGCTCGCCATTCTCCGCATAGACATTGTGGTGCATCGAGATCCGCTGCCGCGTCTGGTAGGGCGACGGGTAGTGCGAGATGGTGGTCGGATGATAGTTGTGGAAGATCAGGTTCCAGGAGACCGTCACATCCTGCACCTCGCCCCAGATATCAGGACCGGAGTCGGTGGCGTTGCGTGCAGTGATGTGATCAAGCACGATATTGCGCGCCACATAGTCAGGATCCCAGTCACCATCAATGCCGAGGGTGCCGGCATTGTTGACTGTGCCATCACCCGCCTTGTAAGCACCCCAAACCCGGATATGCTGGATCACCACATCGTGGGTACCGCCAACGATCAACGCACCGCCCATCCGCTGGGTCTTCTTGAGGGTGATGCCCGGCGCAGGTGCGCTCGCACCATCGATGGTGATATAGGGCTTCTTGATCAGGATATCGGTCTGCGGATTGATTTCACCCGCCACCGCGAACTGGATCAGTCGCTTCTCCTGGGAGATCGCATCCCGCAGAGTACCCGGGCCACTGTCTGCCAGCGAGGTCACCACATAGGTCTCATAACCAGTCGGTGAACTCAGCGCGCCGAGAGTGTTTCGACCAAAGCCTTCGATATCACTGCTGCCACCACCAGTCGTACCACCATCAGCCACAGTCAACTGATAGTCGCGGCTGGCGCTCTGGCCATCAGAAGTCACCTGCACGCTGAAGCTGTAGCTGCCGCTCTCAGTGGGGGTACCGGAGAGGCTGACGCTGGCCAGAGTGGAGGAGCTATCCAGGCTCAGGCCCGCCGGCAGCGTGCCGCTGCTGATGCTCCAGCTGAACGGAGCAACGCCACCGCTCGCCTGCAGGGTGGTACTGTAGGCGCTGTCCTTGGTGGCCGCCGGTACCAAACTGGTGGTCAGGGCCACTGGCTCGATCGTCTCAACCACTGTGATGCTGAGCGTCTCACTGACGCTATCGCCCGCTGTCTGCAAATTAACAGCGAACTGGAACTGGCCAGCCTGGGTCGGTGTGCCAGTAATATCGATGGAGAGATTATCCGCCGCCTCCGCCCAACTCAGGCCCGCCGGCAACGTACCGCTGAGCGACCAACTGTAGCTGCCTTCACCACCACTGCCGGTGATATTAGCGCTGTAGGCTGTCCCCAGGGTGGCCTGACCGACACCACTGGCATCTACACTCAGCGCTGTGCTTGTGCCTGCATCAACAACAATCCGAAACCGGCTGCTGCTGATCTCACCATTGGCCAAGATGCTGACGGTGAACTCATAGGTTCCCGCCTGATTCGGTATACCGGAGATGCGCAGGCGATCTGCAGTGGCGCCTGGCGCGTATGTGAGTCCCGGCGGCATACCGCTGGAGACACTCCAGCTCATGCCGCTGACGAGCGTGGATGCCTGCAACTCGACTTCGTAGGAGCGCCCGGCGGTGCCGGAGGCGAGGGACGCGGGCATCGTTGCCGCGGTGCCGCCTGACTCGCCACTTAAATCAGTGCCGGAAGAGGCATCAGGCTGGCTGCTACTAACCGCCGTTGCGGCAGTCTCGCTCACACTGCCACCGCCACAGGCGCTCAGACCAAACAGGAGCAGCACTGTAAGCGCCAGCCTGGTCCCGTTCGATAACACTCTTCTACACTTCAACATATCTGCTTCCCAATTTGGTTTCCCGCCTGATCCACCACACCCCGAACCAGGGGTGAAATACCCTCTGATACCACCTGTAGCGATCGATGCATTTCATTCTGAATGCAGTAATGGCGGAAGTTAAAAGGGAGTCTTCCAAACAGCGATGGAGGTCCGAGCCAAGCATCGAGCCTGTAGCAGTTTCAGTCGTTTTGTGCGCTGCGTTGTCAGCGTATTTTTCCGATTAGAAGGCAGGCAATGGGGAAAATCTGCAACACGCAGAGACAAAAAAACCGGCGGACATTGCTGCCCCCCGGCCCTTGGATTCAACTGTGAAACTCTCTAATGCTCACGATAGCGGACATCTGTCCAGCACCTCGGCAGCGTCTCTCCGGAAGGAAAGATTAGATCACCTTTGGTGAAGCTTTCCGGATCCTGCATCTCTTCGCCGGCATGCATACGACCGACGATCTCCGTGTGGTTGGGGTCGAAGAGATCAACCTGCGTCAGCACCTCAACCAGCTTTTCCGTGTTTTTCTGCATCAGGAACATGGCATACCTCCTAGCAAATGGAAAAGGGCCGAATCGACTTACCTTGTACTTTAATTATGGGGTCCCCCGTTCATTTTTCAAATGCTCCAGGTCCTTGAAACCAGCCAGCAGGCAAATTCAGCCTTGCTGCGCCTACCACTCCTCGGGGGTACAGGCCTTCTTGATAGAGAGCGCGTGCAGCTCATCATTGGCGATCTGTTCCTGCACCGTCGCCAGCACCATGCGGTGTTTCTGGATCAGGGATTTCCCCGCAAACTCGGCGCTGATCACCACCGCCTCAAAGTGGCGACCATCACCCGTCACTGTCACCTCAGCACCCGACAGCCCGGCGCGGATGAGCTCTTCAACCCTTGTGGTTTCCATCTTGTTCCTCCAAATAGAATCGTGGTGAGAAAATATCCCATCGGCAGGCTTCAGCTGGTGACGGGTCCCATCGACGCACCGCCTCCCCTAGCGTCCCCCGCTTCTAAAGCTCGCGGGTGGCGAGGAAGCGCACCTCGGGCCAGCGCTCCTCCGCCAGGCTCAGGTTGACCCGGGTCGGCGCCAGATAGACCAGCTGATCGTCGCCGTCGAGAGCCAAGTTTGCCTGGTTCTTCTCCTTGAATTTTTGCAACATCTTCTCGTCATCGCACTCCACCCAGCGGGTGGTGGCGACGCTGACCGACTCAACTATCGCCTCCACGTTGTACTCGCCCTTCAGGCGCTGCACCGCCACCTCAAACTGCAGCACGCCCACCGCGCCGAGGATCAGATCGTTGTTCTTCAGCGGCCGAAACACCTGAGTGGCGCCCTCCTCGCAGAGCTGCAGCACCCCCTTCAGCAGCGCCTTCTGCCGCAGCGGATCTTTCAGCACCACCCGGCGAAACAGCTCTGGCGCAAAGTAAGGGATGCCCTCGTATTTCAGCTCTTCGCCCTCGGTGAAAGTATCACCGATCTGGATCGTGCCGTGGTTGTGCAGGCCGATGATGTCGCCGGGCCAGGCCTCCTCCACGTGCTTGCGCTGGTCGGCCTGGAAGGTGATGGCGTTGCTCACCTGCACCGTCTTGCCGATGCGCACATGCTTCATCTTCATGCCCTTGCGGTAACTACCGGAGCAAACCCGCAGGAAGGCGACCCGGTCACGGTGCTGTGGGTCCATATTCGCCTGGATCTTGAACACAAACCCGGTGAACTTCTTCTCCGACGGTGCCACTTCGCGCTGCTGGGTGTTGCGCGACAATGGGCATGGGGAGTACTCAACGAAGGCGTCGAGCAACTCCTTGACACCGAAGTTATTGATCGCCGAGCCAAAGAAGACCGGAGTCTGCTCGCCGCGGGCGTAGGCCTCCAGATCCAGCTCATTGGAGGCGCCGCGCACTAGTTCGATCTCCTCACGCAACTCATCAGCCATGTCGCCGATCATCTCATCCAGTTTGGGGTTGTCGAGTCCCTCGATCACCTCGCCCAGCTGGATCTTACCGCCGTGGGTGGCACTGAACAGATGGGTGGTGTCGGAACGCAGATCGTAGACCCCCTTCAGACGCTTGCCCATGCCGATCGGCCAGGAGACCGGCGCGCACTGAATCTTCAGCACATCCTCGATCTCGTCCAGGATCTCCAGCGGGTCGCGCCCCTCCCGATCGAGCTTGTTGACGAAGGTGAGGATGGGGGTGTCACGCATGCGACAGACCTCCATCAGCTTGATGGTGCGTTCCTCCACGCCCTTCGCCACGTCGATCACCATCAGGGCCGAGTCCACCGCCGTGAGGGTGCGATAGGTATCCTCTGAGAAGTCCTCGTGGCCGGGAGTGTCAAGCAGGTTGACGATCTCGTTGCGGTAGGGGAACTGCATCACCGAGGAGGTCACCGAGATGCCGCGCTCCTTCTCCATCTCCATCCAGTCGGAGGTGGCGTGGCGCGCCGCCTTGCGCCCCTTCACCGTACCCGCCATCTGGATCGCGCCGCCGTAGAGCAGCAGCTTCTCGGTGAGAGTGGTCTTACCGGCATCCGGATGGGAGATGATAGCGAAGGTGCGCCGCCGGCTGAGTTGTTCGAGCAGTTCGTCTGACATGGTGCTGAATCGGGTCGGGAAAACAGAGCATTATAGCGCAATAGGCACTGCTGCGAGCCCCCGGCCCGTTCGCTCAGAAAGACAGGGTCAGCAGCAGCGCATCCTCACGCCCGCCGATGGCCGGGTAGTAGTCGCGCCGCCGCCCCACCTCGACGAAACCGATCTGCCGATAGAGCCGGTGCGCCGGGCGGTTGCTCTCGCGCACCTCCAGGTAGGCCGCCTCGGCGCCATGCTGCCGCCCCAGTTGCAGCAGCCGTTCGACCAGTCTGCGCCCCAGTCCAAGCCGCTGCCAGCCGGGGTCGATACAGATGTTGAGCAGGTGGCACTCGTCCACCACCACCGACATCACCCCGTAGCCAACAATCTGCTGATCCACTGTCACCACCCAGCAGCAGTATCCCACCTTGAGGCAGTCGCGCAGAATGCCGAGGGTCCAGGGGAAGGGGTAGACGCGCTGCTCGATCTGTAATACCTGCTCCAAATCCTCTGCCTGCATCGGCCGCAGATCGAGCAGCGGGTCCTGCAGTTGGGTACTCACCGGGCGACCCCACGCAATACTGACAGTGCCAACTGCAGGTCGGCCCAGGCTTTGCCCTTCTGCTCCGGTGAACGCAGCAGGTAGGCCGGGTGATAGGTCACCACCAGTGGGATCGCGCTGCTGCCAAAGTTATGGATGCGGCCACGCAGCTTGCCCACGGCGATCTCGGTCTTGAGCAGATTCTGCGCCGAGATGCGTCCCACCGAGAGGATCACCCGCGGACGAATCAGGGCGATCTGGCGCAGCAGATAGGGCTCGCATTTAAGCGCCTCCTCCGATCGTGGATCGCGGTTGCCCGGCGGTCGGCACTTGAGGATATTGGCGATGAAGACCTGCTGGCGCTTGAGACCCATCGCCAGCAGCATCTCGTTAAGTAGCTGACCGGCACGACCGACGAAGGGCTCGCCCTGACGATCCTCGTCGGCACCCGGCGCCTCGCCGATAATCAGCAGATCGGCCTGGCGGTTACCAACACCAAACACGGTCTGGGTGCAACCCTCGCGCAACTGACAGAGACGGCATCCTTTGACCCGTTTTTCCAGGGCAGGCCAGTCGAGCCCGGCCACATCCGACTCGGCAGGCGAAGCCTGATAAGCCTCCTCCGGCACCACCGGCTCGATCTCCAGCGGCTCCCAGTTCCCCTCCAACGGCGGGGCCTCGTCGAGCCAGGCGGGCGGCATCTCTCCACTTTCCGCAGGCGGGGCCACGACCGGATCTGGCGCGGGCGGCGAAGCGAGCTGTGGCTTGTCCAACGCAGGCGGCTCAGCCGGTTCAGGCTGAAGCTCCGTCAGGGAGTCACGGCGCTGCCACACCGTGATCCCAATGGTCTCGAGATAGCGCCGGCGAGTCGCCTCATCCATCGACATCAGGGCCTCCCCGGATCAGACATCACCGCCCTGCGGGTGCGCCTTCTCCACCGGCTCCATAATCTTGTTCACCGCGTTGATATAGGCCTTGGCGGAGGCGATCACGATGTCGGTGTCGGCTCCCTGACCGTTAACGATATGCCCGCCACGCTCCAGCCGCACTGTCACCTCGCCCTGGGCATCGGTGCCGCTGGTGATGTTGTTGACCGAGTAGAGCAGCAGCTCGGTTTCGCTATTGACCAGCGCTTCGATCGCCTTGAAGGCGGCATCCACCGGGCCACCGCCAGCGGCGCTGTCGGCACGCTCCTCGCCGTCGATGCAGATCACCACATCGGCGTGGGGGGTCTCGCCGGTCTCGGAGCAGACCTTCAGCGAGACCAGCTTGACCCGCTCGTTCTTCGCCTTGGTCGCTGCATCGGTGACCAACGCCTGCAGATCCTCATCGAAGATCTCATGCTTCTTGTCGGCGATATCCTTGAAACGGGAGAAGGCGGCGTTCAGCTCCTCCTCGGAGCCGAAGCTGATGCCCAACTCATCCAGGTGGGAGCGGAAGGCGTTGCGCCCGGAGTGCTTGCCCAACACCATCCGGTTCCGGCTCCAGCCCACATCCTCGGCACGCATGATCTCGTAAGTCTCGCGGGACTTGAGCACACCATCCTGATGGATACCCGACTCGTGGGCGAAGGCGTTGGCGCCGACGATCGCCTTGTTCGGCTGCACCGGAAAGCCGGTGATATTGGAGACCAGCTTGGAGCAGGCGACGATCTGGGTGGCATCCAGGCCGCTGTTGCAGGTGAAGTAGTCGGCACGGGTGCGCACCGCCATCACCACCTCCTCCAGGGAGGCATTGCCGGCCCGTTCGCCGAGGCCGTTGATGGTGCACTCCACCTGACGTGCGCCGTTGGCCACCGCCGCCAGGGAGTTGGCCACCGCCAGCCCGAGGTCATTGTGGCAGTGCACCGAGAAGATCGCCTTGTCCGCATTGGGGATACGCTCGCGCAGGGCACGGATGGTCTCGCCAAACTGATCCGGCATCGCATAGCCCACGGTATCGGGCACATTGAGGGTGGTGGCACCGGCATCGATTACCGCCTCGAAGATCCGGCACAGAAAGTCGAGCTCGGAACGGCCTGCATCCTCAGCGGAGAACTCCACGTCGTCGGTGTAGTTGCGCGCCCGCTTGACCGCCGCCACCGCCTGCTCTACCACCTGATCCGGCGACATGCGCAGCTTCTGCTCCATATGGATCGGCGAGGTGGCAATGAAGGTATGGATACGCCCTGAGTTGGCCTCTTTCAGCGCCTCGCCGGCGCGCTCGATATCCTTGTCCAAGGCGCGCGCCAGGCCGCACACGGTGGAGTCCTTGATCGCGCAGGCCACCGCCTGCACCGCCTCAAAATCACCTTGGCTGGCGATCGGGAAACCGGCCTCGATCACGTCCACCCGCAGCTTCTCCAACGCCTTGGCGATGCGCACCTTCTCCTCTTTGGTCATCGAGGCACCGGGGCTCTGCTCACCATCTCGAAGGGTGGTATCAAAAATGATCAATCTGTCTGGGTTGCTCATGCTTCAACTCCATCTATGACGCGCCTGACTGGAATACGCCACAGGTTTAATTCTGTCGATTGGGATGTTGCTCTAGTTGTGGCGTAGATTCTGGCCCCCGCCGGGGCATCGTCAGTTGCATGCCCCTCAGGGCAGCAGTCGCAGCAACAGAGAAAAGAGGAGGTCAGTCAGACGCGCAGCAGACACCGCCCCCTGGAAGGGCAGGTCAAACAGCTTGTGATGCGCAATCTGATTCATCAATCGAGTGTCCGCTCAAGAGGCTTCGAATATAACCCAAGCCCCCAGTATTGCCAACCGTCCAGGCAAGCGTCTAGGCAATCTGCCACAAACCAAACTCAGCCCTTCTTTTCAGGCTTCTGTGGCTCGGCCACTTCACCCTCCGCACCGGCCGTCCGCCGGGAGCGCCACTCGCGCAATTGGCTCAGGGTCATTACCGGTCCGGAGATAGCGTAGACGAAGAAGATCAGAAACAGCACCACCGGCGGCTTGGCGAGCAGGATCGCAAAACCCAGCATCACCACCACCAGCACGATGAAGGGGACTTTGCCGTGGAAGTCGATCTCTTTGAAGCTGTTGTAGCGCACATTGCTCACCATCAGCAGCCCAACCACGATAGTCAGCGGCGCCACCAGCCATTCGACGGCACCCCCGGCGATCCCGTAATCGACACCCAGCCAGACGCTGCCGGCGATGATTGCGGCCGCTGAGGGGCTCGGCAGCCCCTGAAAGTAACGTTTGTCCGCCACCCCAATCTGGGTGTTGAAACGGGCCAACCTCAGCGCCGTACCGGCAGTGTAGACAAAGGCCGAGATCCAGCCCAGCTTACCCAGGTCGGTAAGAGCCCAGAGATAGATCACCAACGACGGTGCCAACCCAAACGCCACCATGTCGGCAAGGCTGTCGTACTCTGCGCCAAACGCGGTCTGGGTGTTGGTCATGCGCGCCACCCGGCCATCCAGCCCGTCCATCAGCATCGCCACAAAGATCGCAATCGCCGCCGCTTCAAAGCGATCATTCATCGCTGCGAGGATCGCGTAGAAGCCGGCAAACAGGGTTGCAGTAGTAAACAGGTTGGGCAACAGATAGATGCCGCGGCTGCGCTTTTTCGGTTTCTCTGGAGCTGTCTCCATCTGGCTGATCCTGTTTTGGTGGGGGGCTCAGTATAAACGACTGCGCCATGGGCTCGAAGTACGACGGCACCCCCAGAAACCCGCCAGCGCCGAACCGAAGAGATTATGCCAGATCGAGAAGAGCGTGCTTCAGGCTCACTCCGGAACCACAACCGGCAGGCCAAAGATCTGCCACAGCTGCATACCGCCGCGATAGTAGAGGATCTTCTCGGCCGGGTAGCCGATGCTCAGCAACCCTTTGATGGCGGTGGGAGACTGGCCGCACCAGGGGCCATTGCACCAGAGCACCAAATATTTCGCCGCGGAAAAGTCCCAGCCATCGTCCTTTAGCTCTACCCCAAGCCGGGCCAGCGAATCCTCCAGGGTCAGATCATCCGCGCCCTGGCTGGGGTTGAGCTGGGTGAACGGCAGGTTGATGGAGCCGGGGATGGTGCCGCGCTCGTACCAGTCGGAGGTGCGAGCATCGATCAACAGGCCGGAGCCATCAGCCAGTCGCGTCCGCATGAACTCGACCAACTCCACTTCACCGATGGTCTCCACCCCCGCCGCCAGCTGCATCGGCTGAGCGCAGAACGGCGGACAGGGCCGGGAGGTACGGGCGAAGTCGAATTCGAGCATCGCCTCGGTATCCTGGTTGCGTCTGATAGTCAGCGGCTTACCCGCATGCTCGACCTGGAACTCACCGAGCTCAGGGGTGATATTCACCTCGAGGGCGAGGGCCTGATGGGAGCAGGCCAACAGGACCATCGCGATCAACAACAGGCGCGTCCACGACATCGCTGCGGTGCAGTCAGCTTCGACAGGGTTGTGCAGAAAAGGTCTGGGCATGGAGTGTGCTCCCGGCATTATCAAAATGGTATCAGCCACTGACTGACCTATTCACATTGTGCGGATATCAACAAACTCCCCGCTGGGATAGTCGTAAAGATGGGGGATTGCAGCGGCGATCCGTGCCGCGGCCTCATCGGCTGGGGGTGTGCCCCCGGTGTCGCGAGAGTCGCGCAGCCGCTGCACCGCCGGGAACTCTGCCGGATCAGGCTGGCTGCAGAGATACTCCATCATGCCAGTGTCAATCAGCCCCGGCGCCAGTGCACTCAGATGGCTGGCGGGAAATTCATGGGCGTAGAGCTTGATCAGCATGTTGAGCGCCGTTTTGGAGAGGGCATAGCCGGCCCAGCCCTTGCTGCCGTTGACCGCCGCACCGGAGGAGATGGCGACGATCTGACGCAGCGGCTTGTCCCAACCCTGCAGCCAGTCGAGGATCACCTTGTTGGCCCAGAGGTTGACGTCCATCACCTGCCGCGCATCCTCTAGCGAGACCTTATGGAATGCCTCCAGCTCACCCAAGATGCCGGCGTTGAGGATCACCAGGTCGAGCCCCTCGGCGGGTTCCAGCAACACATCCATCATGCCTGGGATGGCATCAAAGTCACTCAGGTCGCAGTGGATATCCTGCAGCGGCTCGGCCTGTTCCGCACAGCCCCGCCGGCTGCAACCGTAGACGTTCCAGCCCTGCGCCAAATAGAAGCGGGTCAACGCCTCGCCCAGTCCGCTGCTATTGCCGGTGATCAATAGATTTTTTCCGCCGCTCATCGCTGCCCTCTCTGCATGTTGTGCATCGAGCCCTAGTCTTTTCCCCCGCGGCGAAAAAAACAACCCCGGCTGCGCCGCTGGCCCCTATCCGGTCGGCAGTTCGATCTCCGCCTGCGGCCGGCCGATGAAGTAGCCCTGCGCATAGTCGACCCCAATCTCTTCGAGCATGTGCAGGGTCGCCTCATCTTCAACAAACTCGGCGATGGTCTTTTTGCCTAGTCCAGAGGCCATCTCAACCAACGCCTTGACGAACACCTGATCCTTGCGGTTCTGCGGCAGCTGGCGGATGAAAGAGCCATCGATCTTGACGATGTCCAGCGGCAGCTCGCGCAGATAGTAGAAGGAGGAGAAACCGACACCGAAGTCATCCATGGCGAAGCGGCAGCCCAGCTCCTGCAGCTCACGGATAAAACTCTCAGCGGCGGCCATGTCGGCCAACGCCGCCGTTTCGGTGATCTCAAACACCAGCTGCTGTGGCCTCACACCGCGCAGCTGCAGCAGCTGTTTCAGCAACGGCAACAACTCCGGATCATCGACCGCCCAACCCGACAGGTTGACCGAAAGGTTGATCAACTGCTGCCCAGCCTTACCCAGCTCAGCCAGCCGGTTGATCGCCTCGCGCAGCACCAGGCGATCGATGCTGTGGATCAGCCCAGTCTTCTCGGCCACCGGGATAAAGTCACCAGGCATAACAATGCGAGCATCCGCCTCCCGCAGCCGTAGCAGCACCTCATAGTGGGAGATACGCCGTGAGGCGATCTCCATGATCGGCTGGTAGTGGAGCAAGAATCCACCCTCCGCCAGCGCCCACTCGATCTTGCCCTTCAAAGAGACGCTGTCGCTCATCTGTTCGCGGATCTGCTCATCCTGGGCGAACAGGTGCCAGCGGTCGCGGCCGCGCTCCTTGGCCTGATACATCGCCAGATCTGCATTCGCCATCAGATCCTGCAGATTGACGCCATGATCGGGGAACAGCACCACCCCGATACTGGCGGAGATCCTCTGGCTGGCCTCCTTGCTCGGCAGTTCAATCCCCTTCATCACATCCAGCAACTTGCCAGCCACATCCACCGCCGCGCTGACATCCGCATTCGGCAGCAGCATGGCAAACTCATCACCACCAATGCGCGCTAGGATGTCACTGCTGCGGGTGGCCTGTGCCAGTTGCCGGGCAATGATCTTGAGCAGCGCGTCGCCGGCCTGATGGCCGCTGATGTCGTTGACATACTTGAACTGATCTAGGTCGATGAAGAGCAACGCGCCACTCTCATCATAGCGCTCGGAACGCTCCAGCAGGCGTTCCAGCTCAGCGACCAGACGACGGCGATTGAACAGCTCGGTGAGGGGATCGTGGTCGGCCAGCCACGCCAGGTTCCTCTCCGCCACCTTACGCTCGGTTACATCCAGGCCGATCGAAAGCAGCAGCGGCAAATCATCGGCATCTTTGGCGGGCAGCCGCGAGTGGACCCAGGAGATGCTGAACTGGCGGCCGTCGTCTGACACAACCCGGCTGTCATGCTGATAGACATCGATCTCTCCCCGTTTGAGCCGCTGCAGATAGGGCTCCGGGTCATCCATCTCCCCTGCTACTTCGATCAGTTCGAGGAAACTCAGTTTGCCCGCCTGCTCCTCCCGACAGCCGAACACCCGCTCACCTTCGGGGTTGATCGACAACAGCTGGCCTTGACTGCCTTGGGTGAGAATCACCACCTGGGCGTTATGCAACAGGCTGGTGACAAAATCGCGCTCACGCGCCAGCTCTTCGCTGCGTTCGATCAGGCTGATGGCGCGCTTCCTGACCTCAAGATTCAGTGCCTCAAGCCGTGCGGCAAGATCGAGTACAGCGCCTCCCGCCACATCAATCTCGTCGGCGGCAATCCACTTTATCGGCCTTGCCAGCTTGTGCTGCACCTCGGCAAAGGCATTCTGCGCCAGCAGCGGAAGGGCTCGCGACAACAGACGCAGGCGCCGCATCGGGCTCCACAGCAGGAGCAACAGCACGGCCTCCGACAACAACAGCCCCAGCAGCCCGGCGATGACGGCAGTACGGATCGAGTGCTCGATCTGTTCAACCGAGCGGGTGATGTCGTTGATGATCAGAAACTGCGGCCTGTGCACACCACTGCTGGCACTCAGCGGAACGATCTGCAGGGCATAGCGGTTGCCGGCGTATGTTAGCTGTTGCGGCTCCTCCTGCAACTGCGTCAGCGCGATCCGGGATGCCGCCGCGTTGAGCATCGGCAGCAGCTGATCTGCCTGGGAGCGTGCAACCACCCCCACTCCCCAATGGGCCGCCAGCGTCCCCGCGAGCGGATCAGGACCCGGCTGGGCTGATTGACTGAGGAGCGCGATATCGGCGCCGGTGATGCTATTGAAGGCGAGGATCAGGTCTGAGATTGGCCGTCCCAGCAGGGTCACACCGGCATACTCCGCCCGGTCGAGCAGGGGCTCCGCCACAAACTGCCGGCAGCCCCGCTGGCAGTCGATCCAATGGAATGGCTGCTGAGTGCGGTTGACCTGTGCGACCTGCGGCTTGAAGTACGCCAGGGTCTGCTCTGACTGCCAGTGGTAGAGCGGCTCCCCGCTGCTGGAGAAGAAGGCGGCGAAGTCGAGCCCCCAGTCGATTTCCAGGGTTGCCGCATTCTGTTCAAACACCATCTCCAGCCGTTTTGCCAGCCTGCTTTCGCCCGACTGGCTGGCAGCAATCACCGGGGTCAGGGCTGCCACCTGCTCCAATTGCTGAAAGCGATCCAGCACCAGGGCCCGCAACTCCTCGGCCTGCTGTTGATTGATCTCACGCTGATGTTGGACAAACTGGTGCTGTAACTGCAGATAGCCGAGCGCCGCCAGTCCGCCATTGACGCCAATCAGGATCAGACTGAAGAGGAGTCCCGCCTTCCATTTGAGGCTAAAAAATCGAGCGCTCTCTTTTGCCTGTCCTGCCATGGTGCCTAAAAACCATATGAGACCAGCAGACTGAACATATTCCAGTGCTGCGTCATCGAGAGCAGATCTGGATTCTCGACACTTGAGAGGAACATGGTGCCATTCGCACGGCCGTATTCAGCGCGCAGGATCAACTGCTCTGTCGGTTCCCACAACAGACCCAGGGTGGTCAACTTACTAAAGCTGGTGTGGGCCGGCCGGCCAAATATCGCACTGCGCCCGCTGCCGTCGGGGTCATCCTTGTCAAAGTGGCCCTCTTCATAGCGCAGCAGCAGTTCCCAGTCAGCGGCAAGACGGTAACTCCCCTGCAGGTAGTAACCATCAACCGTTGTGTTGTTGCTGTCTAGAATCGAGCCAAAGCCACTGTATTCGAGGGGCTCCTGCATATATTCCAGGGTCAGGCTCCAGGGGCCTTCGTTGTACTGCGCAGAGGCGAGCCAGTACTCGATCCCCAGACTACCGCTGAGGGTTGGAGGCAATGGCGAGGGCAGACCTGACATCGTGCCATTCAGATCGAGCTTTACACCACTCAATGCTATACGCAGCCGCCCACCCTGCCATTCGTAGAGTAGACGACCGATTAGATTGAGCCCCTGCTGGCTCAGGTCCGGATTAAAATCGTTGATCAGATAGGTTGACTCCATGTTCTCATCGATCAGCGATTTACCTGAACCAAAGTTCAGATAGAGACTATGGTCGCCCTGATGAAGCTCTCCATAGAGCCGTATGCCATCGTTGGAGAGCACCGTATTGCGCACCCGGTCCCAATAGATGACCTGGGGCAGGAAGATGCTGGGCCGGGTGGAGGCCACATCACGGGTGTCGTTGTAGAAACCCAGCACATTCTTGTAGCGCCCGACAATAATGCCGGCGCGCCCAGTCTCAGAGATATAGGGCGAATAGTCGAACTGCGCATAGTCGACCGCCGGTGAGCCGTCATACATGCCGCCGGCACGACGCGACAACAGCTGTCCGGAAGCCATAAGTTTCGGGCTGATGCGATAGGAGAGATTGACGCCAATCTCGCGGAACTCAGTACTGCCATCTTCACTGTTACCAAAGAAACTATTGTCGCTGGTCTTCACATAGCCCTGGGTGAGAAAGCCGTGGATCTGCAACGGCGAATCATCATCGAAAAGGCTCCCGGCGGCGCAGAGCTGCATCTGCCCGGTAAGAAGGAACAGCAACAGGACCAATGTCAGAGGATTATTCGATCTCAATGGTCCGGACCTCCCCATCAACCAGCCCTTCCGACAGATAACCGATAGCTCCCGGGGTTACCGACAACCGCAGATACATCTCCGCCTCCGATCCCACGCGGATCGGCGCCTGCCCCGTACCTGAGTAGATGCGCCGGTTCCAGGCGCGGCGCAACTGGTGGGGAAACACCCCCAACACCTGCTTGGTGAACTCCACATGCAGCGGCACCTTGTCTCCCAGTACAAACACCCGGACCGGAGTGCCATCTGGCCACTCGGTCATGCGCATAGTGAAGATGCTACGAAGCGTGGCGCGGGAGAGAGTCCTGATTGAATTCCCGCTGTTGGCAGCGAGCTCAACAGCACCGCACTGTAGCGGCAGGCAGGTCATCAACAGAGCGAAGATGGTGAATTGAAATCGTGCTTCCATCACGTACAGCAGAGTGAGCCAAATATCATTTGGCTTATCGGGATCAGCTCCCACAATTTTAGACGACAAAATCCCGTAATTAAATCATGGTAATTTTGAATGCCTTATCACTTCTGCCAGAAACGACTCCTGCTGCTCCGGGGTAACCAACTCAGACTCCTCTCGCAATGGCAGGGCAGGCAGGGCCCGACGCAGTTGATCGGCAAACAGACCGGCACCGAACTGACCAGATGGGTAATGAGGGGTGGAGTGCAGACCACAGCTGGGCGAGCGGCTCTTGAGGATGAAACCATCAAGCCGACTGACCTGTTCAAGCCAGTCGGCCGCAAACACCAGCAACCGTTCTGTCACATCCAGTGTGCGCACTTCGACACCAACCGCCCGCGCCCTGCCTGGCTCTCCCACCAGCCGCACCGCAGGCCGCGGCACCCCCAGCCCGGCCCCCACCTCAGGGCAGACCGGCAGCCACTCCACCCGGCCTGATAGCCCCTCGATGATCACTGTGGCCCGCTTCTCTCGAGCGTCGTAGCGCACCCGCTCCCCCAGCAGGCAGGCGCTGATACCGACGACTGGACGCCGCCGCATCATCCGTTCACCCACAACCTATCAAAACGATATCTGTGCATAGCGGGAATAGGCCTGAGCGATATCAAAAAGTCCAGTCCCGACTAACGCTGCCTCTCCCCGCGGCCCATGCTAGGATCGCCCGAGATGGATCAACCAAAACCACAAGCCTACTGCCTGCGCCGGCTCAACCCGCTCAACGGTACCCTGCAGGTGTTTGAAAGCGACCATGCACGTGCCTTCAGCGCCGATGGCAGGCGCTGGGAGATCCAGGTGCTGAGCCACCAACCCCAGGGGCTCTGGGCCAACACCCCGCTCGGCGACAAGGCCTTCTTTCGCTTTGGCATCTGGTCTGCCGCAAAGGGACTAAAACAGGTGCCGATCAATCCCCTGTTCGACATCCAGCAGATGATCGATGCCGCCGCACAGCTGATCGAACCGTTGCAGCTCGCCCTGCCGCACCTGCCCTTCCCGCCAGGTGATCCTTATGAACTCTGGTCCCTCGACGAAAACAGCGCTCAACCCATCGCCTTGCTCGCCAGCGTGGTCACTGACGCATCCCGGCAGAGCATAGAGGCCAGCCGCTGGGTCGCCGCCCAGCAGGGAGATTTCTCCTTCATCTCTCCCACCCTGAGTGGCAAACAGGTACCAAACAACGACAGCCATAATCCCCGGGTGCACGCCTCGATTCTGGAGGCGATGGTGCGCGGCCGGGCTGGGCCGAATCACCGGCGCGGCTGGTTCCTGCGCCAGCCCGGAGAGCCTGTGCTCGCCTGCGATGCCAGGCAATCCAGCCCATCGGCCGATGCCTTTCCACCACTGCCGCTGAGCGACGCCTGGGAACATCCAGATGACTGCGCCCTGTTCGAAGAGTACCTCGACTGGAAGGCGCCAAGACTGCTGCAACTGCCACAGATCCCCGATGCCTGGCGCGCAGAGTTGGAGCAACGGGCAGTGAAGAGCGCCATCGAGGTGGAGCGCTGCTGGCGCCTCTACCCCAAAATCCTCGACAAACAGCTGTTGAATCGGGCCCGGGTTGAGGCAAAAATCCGCACATCCGCGGTCAACGAATAGGGTGTCATGAAATACAAAGACCAATCAGACCAACCCCTCGATGGGGCAGGCCGTCTTGGTGTGCTGCTGGTCAACCTAGGCACTCCCGACGCCCCCACTACCGCCAGCGTGCGCCGCTATCTGGCCGAGTTCCTCAGCGACCCGCGGGTGGTAGAGCTACCCCGGCTGCTGTGGATGCTGATCCTGCACGGCATCATCCTGCGCACCCGGCCAAAACGCTCCGCCGCCGCCTATCGCAGCGTCTGGGGTGAGCAGGGCTCACCGCTGATGGAGATCTCACGGCAACAAGAGATCGCCCTGCGCAGCCGGCTGCAGCAGCGCCTCAACAGCCAGGTCGAGCTGGAACTGGCGATGCGCTACGGCAACCCATCCATCGCCAACGCACTGGAGAGACTACGCAAAAAGAACCTGCAGCGCCTGCTGGTGCTGCCGCTCTACCCGCAATATTCAGCCACCACCACCGCCTCGACTTTCGATGCCGTGACCAGCGAACTACAGCACTGGCGCCGCCTGCCAGAGCTGCGTTTCATCAACCGCTACTGGAATCAGGCCGACTACATTCAGCTGCTGGCCGACAGCATCCGCCACTTTCGCCAGGCCAAGGGGGAACCGCAGCGGCTGCTCTTCTCCTTCCACGGCATCCCCCAGAGCTATGCCGACCAGGGCGACCCCTACCCCAGCGAGTGTCTGCAGACCGCCCGCCGCACCGCCGAGGCTCTCGGACTGGATGAGGATGAGTGGGCACTAAGCTTCCAGTCCCGCTTCGGTCGTCAGGAGTGGATCAAACCCTATACCGATGTCACCCTGAAAGCCTGGGGGACAGAACGACTGCAGCGGGTGCATGTGGTCAGCCCCGGCTTCTCCGCCGACTGCCTGGAGACTCTGGAGGAGCTGGGTGAAGAGAACCGACACTATTTTCAACAGGCCGGCGGCGGCGAATACGCCTACATCCCCGCCCTCAACGAACATCCCGACCATATCGGAATGCTCGCCAATCTAGTCTGCCGCCACCTATGCGGCTGGCCTGAGGCCGAACAGAATCGAGGAGAGAAAGACTGATGGAAAAACACTATCGCCCCACCGAGATCAAGCTGCATCAGGCATCACGCTTTCTCGATATCGCGTTTGATGACGGCCGCCACTTCTCCCTGCCCTGCGAATACCTGCGCGTCTACTCCCCCTCGGCGGAGACCCGCGGCCACACTCCAGAGCAGGCAAAATTGGAGACTGGAAAAGAGATGGTGACTATTCTCGACCTGAAACCGGTCGGCAACTACGCAGTGAAGATTATCTTCGATGATGGTCACGACTCCGGCCTCTACGACTGGAAATATCTCTACAATCTGGGGAAGTTCCACGATGAATTATGGCAGGCCTATCTCGACAAGCTGGCGGCGATTGGCTATCAGCGCAAGGAGCCGGAACTCCCGCCGCCGCGTCAAGCCTAAACTAGTTCGACAGAGGCATCGACGGGCACTTCACATTGCTGGGCCAGATAGTCGCGAAAGTTGTCAGCAGAGAGGGGTTTGCTCAGCAGAAAACCCTGCACGATATCCACCTCACGCTGGCGCAGAAACTCCAGCTGCTCATCACACTCCACGCCCTCGGCCACCACCTCGATATTCAGCCCATGGGCCATCGCCACGATGGCCGTAACCAGGGATTGATCATTCTGGTCGGTATGCAGTTCACGAATGAAGCTCTGGTCGATCTTCAGGGTGTGGATCGGAAAGCGTTTGAGATAGCTAAGAGATGAGTAACCGGTACCAAAATCATCCAGTGACAATTTCACTCCAAGATCCAGTAATTGCTGAAACAGTCCCATCAGGTTGCTTGACTCTGCCATCAGCAGACTCTCGGTGATCTCCAGCTCCAGGTACTCTGGCGGCAAACAACTCTTCTCCAACGACTCCTTCACTTTCTCCACCAGTCCACCATCCTGAAACTGGGGCGATGAGACATTCACCGCCACCCGCAGCGGTCGCCCCAACGTCTGCGGCCAGCGTGCCGCCTCCATACAAGCTTGCTCCAGCACCCAGTTACCGAGCGGTAAAATCAGGCCGGAATTCTCCGCCACCGGGATGAATTCACCGGGAGAAACTTGGCCTAACACTTGGTTGTTCCAACGCAGCAGTGCCTCCGCACCCAACAGTATTCCGCTGCTGGTATCCAACTGTGGCTGAAAATGGATCTCAAGTTCGTCCAGCTCCAAGGCTTTGCGTAATTTCGATTCGATCAGCAGATGGCGCGCCGCCATCTCCTTCATCTCACGGGAGAAAAACTGAAAATTGTTCTTGCCCTGCGCCTTGGCGTTATACATCGCGGTATCCGCATGCTGCAGTAGCTTCTCGGCCGTATTGCCATCATCAGGAAAGAAGCTGATACCAATGCTGGCAGTCACATACAGCTCACGATTGTCCAACAAAAAGGGGGGGGTGATGGTATCAATAATCTTATGTGCAACCTTTTCCACACAGCTCAGCTCAACCACATCGGGGATCAGGATGATGAATTCATCACCACCGATCCGCGCCGCTGTATCACTGGTACGTAGCACCTGGTTGAGCCGTTCTGCCACCATCTGCAAAAGCTGATCACCGGTCTTGTGCCCCAGGGTGTCATTAATGGTTTTAAAGTTGTCCAGGTCGAGAAACATCAATGCCAGCTTGGTATTGTTGTTCAGGCAGCGTTCAAATGCCTGACTTGCACGAGTCAACGCCAGCACCTTGTTGGGCAAGCCAGTCAGCTGATCATAGTTGGCCTGATAGCGCAGTTTCTCTTCGTAGTGGAACCGTTCCGACATATCGAGCATGGTCACCAAGCAGATCGGCGGGTCTTCCGATGTCACTACCTGCAGACGCATCTCCACCGGATAGAGAGTGCCGTCACGTCGGCGATTGTCGCCACGGAATGCAACCGCACCCTGATCGGCCTCTGAGCTGGATTCAACAAGCCCAAGAAAAACCGCCTGATCGATCCCCGGATGGACATCAGAGAGGCTCAGCTGCAACAGCTCTTGCTCGCTATAACCCAGGTTACGCGAAGCCCCCGCGTTGCTCTGCAAGATATCGAGTGTGTTCAGATCAACCAGATAGATCTCCGAAGAGAAATCCTGCAGGATTCGCGTCAGGCGGTTATCGAGGCGTTTTTTCTCACACTCCAACTGCTGCATCAGCTCTCGGTTTTCGTAACGAAGATGGAGCGAAGTTTTGATCGATCCGTTGAACCGTTTGGCGGCCCGCAAGAGAAAGATCAACATCGAAAAGGTCAATACGCTGATGGCGATATGCAGTCGATCGGCATAGATAGCAGAGTTGACTGTCACCGGTAACAGAGTGGTGCAGGCATACGCAGCATAAGAGGGAAAATCAGCCGCGAGGACCGTCAACGCACCGGCAGCGAGGCCGGCCAACACCAACACGGTAAACACCTGCAGCGCAATGGAGTTACTGGGGAAAAAGACCAGTCCGGCAGCGCCCCAGACCAGTCCTGTGGATACAGCACCAATAAAAAATCTGCGCCCCCACTTGCGCAGATCACTATTCATCGGGGCTTTTCTGGCAAACCTCAGCCCCAACCAGAAACGCCCGATCAGCACCAGAAGCTGCACAAGAATCCAGCTGGTGAGGATCGAGTGTGCTGCTACGTCATATTGAATGGACGCCAATACCAAAATTACCATCAGGGTAACCAGAATACTCTGGTTGAGATTGGCATAGAGGATATTCAGCCGGTCCGCATAACAATCTATTTTAAATTGGTTTTCCATAACATAACTTTTCGGAAGAAGAATCCAAGAATGTTTATTGGACTTAGGCTGACGGCACTCCACCAGATCACCCCGTCTACCCGACCCTATCGGCCGGTTAAACACAATCTGGAATTTCGATAGACACAAGAAAAAATGGATTACTGTTTACACTCAGTATAGCTCCACCTCATCACGCTCAGGCGTCGCTGCCATAGTCTTCGCCTTGTCGGCTATCAGAAACCATGAAACCAGGCCCTCCAACGGCTTGGCCAGCAACATAAACTCCTTGCCCGAAGCCGCTGCCTGCACCGAAGAGCTGGCCGTCTCTTGCGCTAGATCACACAACCCCGTCCGCCCGCACCACTCCAGGCCGCCTCAATAGCGACATTCAGGACCTGCAGTTTGGCCTGTTCAGCGATACCATTGATTAGTTTGATCACCTCACCAAGGCCGCCTGCTCTTGCGCAGAGACATCAGCGATTATTCCTCAGCCGCCTAGGGGATACGCTGCAGACCCTTCCTGATGCGCTCAAAATATTTGTCACTGCCACGCAACACATAGTTTTTGAAGTTGTGGATGCCCACCTCATAACCAAGTGCCGGACATATTTCCAATAGTAGCTTGTGGCGTTTTGCCACATGCTCACGATAAATTTTTGTTTTATGCGCATCCGGAAAGCTTTTCCCCAGCACAAATGCAGTCTTCCGGATTACAAACATGCAACTCAAAAGCTTTAGCGACTATAGCGAACCCTTAAGCTTACAGCCGCAGACACCAATCACTACGCAAAAAAAGGCCCGAACCGCCAAGCGGCCGGGCCTCTACCATCAAGCTGGGGGGGAATGACTAGGGTTGCTCAGGGCTTCCCTAGGCTTTTTTCGACGCCGCCACCCGCAGCCGCAGGGCGTTGAGTTTGATGAAGCCCTCGGCATCCTTCTGATCGTAGGCACCAGCATCATCTTCGAAGGTGGCAATCGACTCATCAAACAGGCTGTTGGTGTCCGACTTGCGACCAGCAACGTAGACGTTGCCCTTGTAGAGCTTGAGACGCACCACACCGTTGACCACCTGCTGGGTGTTATCGATGGCCGCCTGCAGCATCTCGCGCTCGGGAGCGAACCAGTAGCCGTTGTAGATCAGCTTGGCGTAGCGCGGCATCAGCTCGTCCTTCAAGTGGGCCGCCTCGCGATCCAGGGTGAGGGACTCCATCGCCCGATGGGCCTTCAGCAGGATGGTGCCGCCGGGAGTCTCGTAGCAACCGCGGGACTTCATGCCGACATAGCGGTTCTCAACGATGTCAGCACGGCCGATGCCGTTGGCACCGCCCAGCTTGTTGAGGCTCTCGAGCACCGTTGCCGGGCTCATCACCTCGCCGTTGATGGCGACCACATCGCCCTGCTCGAAGGTCAGCTCGATGTAAGTCGGATCATCCGGCGCTTGCTCGGGAGAGACCGACCAGCGCCACATATCCTCGCCGGGCTCGGTCCAGGGGTCTTCCAGGTCGTAACCCTCATAGGAGATGTGCAGCAGGTTGGCGTCCATCGAGTAGGGGGACTTCTTACCCTCTCGCTTCTGCTCCACCGAAATGCCATGCTCCTCGGCGTATCTCATCAGCTTCTCGCGGGAGAGCAGATCCCACTCACGCCAGGGGGCGATGATCTTGACGTCTGGCATCAGCGCGTAGGCGCCCAGCTCAAAGCGGACCTGGTCGTTGCCCTTGCCGGTGGCGCCGTGGGAGATAGCATCGGCACCGGTCTCTCTGGCGATCTCTACCAACCGCTTGGCGATCAGCGGGCGGGCGATGGAGGTGCCGAGCAGGTACTCGCCCTCATAGATGGCGTTGGCACGGAACATCGGAAAGACAAAGTCGCGCACGAACTCCTCGCGCAGATCCTCGATGTAGATCTCCTTGATACCGGCGGCCTCCGCCTTAGCGCGGGCCGGCTCGACCTCCTCGCCCTGGCCGATATCGGCAGTGAAGGTTACCACCTCGCACTGATACTCATCCTGCAGCCATTTAACGATGATGGAGGTATCCAGACCGCCCGAGTAGGCCAGTACAACTTTCTTCACGCCGTCTTTGGACATCGCGTTGCATCTCCCAATGGTGAAAACTACGGGGATCTCCCGAAAAACGGCGCAGTATAACCGATTTTCAGTGGCCTTGAATCGACGTCAGCGCCACCTGTCAGAGAAGACATCAACTACACTCGGGACAACAGCGGACCAAACAGCACTCTCACCCACTTCTGAATCCAGATTCAACTATCCAGCGCAACCGCTGAAATAGGAACAGAAGCCCCGAGCCGATGCAATGACACCACCCACACAAGAGTGTACCTCGAGCCACGACGCCCCTTTTCTCGATTTTCAGCGGCTGTTCGAACAGGCCCCGCTACCCTATCAGTCACTGGATGGCAAAGGAAACGTCCTGGCAGTCAACCAGGCCTGGCTCAACACACTGGGTTATCAGCGAGATGAGGTGGTCGGGCGCTGGTTCGGTGATTTTCTGCACGCTGACGACAGCACACTGTTCAGAACCCACTTCGCCAAATTCAAGCAGAACGGTCAGACCCACCAGACAGAGCTCCGCATACGCCACAAGGACGGTAGTGAACGACTGGTCGCCTTCGAGGGACGCATCGCCAGCAACCCACAGGGGCAGCTGCAGAGCTACTGCATCTTCACCGACATCACCAAGCAGCACGCGATACTGCAGGCCCTGCAGGAGAGCCAGCAACGCTTCCAGCACTTCATGGACCTGATCCCAGCGCAGGCCTTCATTCGTGATGCGCAGGGACGCTATCTCTATGGCAACCGCGCCTGGCAGGCGCAGTTCGAGCTGCCGCTGGAGCAGCTGCTAGGCATGACCGACCGCGACCTCTACCCCCTGCCCACCGCTATCGAATTCGAACGCACCGACCGCCAGGCGATGCAACAGAACGAACCACTCAGAACCGAACAGCTCGGCATTGGCGCTGACCACCAGCCCCACGCCTGGCGGGTCTGCAAGTTTCCGATCCAGGGGCAGGATGGAAATGGCTGCCTAGGCGGTCTGCTATTCGACATCACTGCCGAGAAGGAGTCGGCAGTACGCCTGCAGCTGTTCCGCGACCTGCTCGACCAGAGCATGGAGGCGATCCTGGTCCTCGCCTATGAAGATGGCCGGCTGATCGATGTCAACGTGCGTACCTGCCACTACACCGGTCACAGTAATGAACAGATACTCACGCTGCGGCTGCCGCAGATCTCCACCTATATCAGTGACTGGGACCAGTTCCGCGAGCAGATCACCCATGCAGGCTCGCTCTACTTCCTCGACCGCCTGCGCTGCCGCGACGGCAACCTGCTTGATGTCGAAGTCTACGCCACCCAGGTGGACCTAGATCAGAGCCGTTACATCATCGCCACCGCTCGCGACATCACCGAGCGCAAAGCCACCGACGAGAAGCTGCGCCAGGCCGCCGCCGTGTTCGAGAGCACCGCCGAAGGGGTCATGATCTGCGACCCGCAGGACCGCATCGTGGCGGTCAACCGCGCCTTCACCGAGATCACCGGCTACAGCCTCGAGGAGATGGTGGGTCAGAAGCCATCGATCCTCTCTTCCGGACTGCACGACAACGAGTTCTTTCAGCAGATCCGTTCCGCGCTGCACAACAGCGGCCGCTGGCAGGGCGAGATCTGGAACCGCCGCATGAATGGCGAATCCTTCCCCGAGTGGCTCACCATCTCTGAAGTCCGCGACCCCAACGGCGAGTTGACCCACTATGTCTCGGTCTTCTCCGATATCACCACCGTCAAGCAGGCACAGCAGAAACTCGAACACCTGGCGCAACACGACCCGCTCACCGGCCTACCCAACCGGCTGCTGATCGACGAAATGCTGGAACACACCATCGGCGGGGCGCGGCGCGAGGATAAGCGCAGCGCGGTGATGTTCCTCGACCTAGACGGCTTCAAGACCATCAACGACAGCCTCGGCCACCGCGTCGGCGACCGGGTGCTGCAGAAGGTGGCAGATCGCCTGCGGCGGGCACTACGCGGCCCCGACATGGTGGCACGGCTCGGAGGTGACGAGTTCCTGGTGGTAATCGAACGCCTCGACCAGCAGGCAGATGTGGCGATCATCGCAGAGAAGCTGCTGGCGCAGTTCCGCGAGGCGTTCCCGGTGGAGGGACGTGAGCTGTTTATCACAGCCAGTATTGGCATCAGCCTGTTTCCCGGAGACGGCGCCACTGCCGCTGATCTGATCCAGCACGCCGACAGCGCCATGTACCGCGCAAAGGAGAGCGGCCGCAACGCCTACCAGTTCTACGAGACCGCACTCACCACCAACGCCCAACGCCACCTCGACACCGCCTCGCAACTGCGCCATGCGATTGCCCGGAAGCAGTTTGTGGTCCACTACCAACCCCAGTTCGATCTGCTGAGCGGCGCCCTCAGCGGCATGGAGGCACTGGTGCGCTGGCAGCAGACCGATAGCCGACTGGTCGGGCCAGGAGAGTTCATCACAATCGCCGAGCAGAGCGGCCTAATCGGCGAGATCGGCGCCCAGGTGATGCAGCAGGCCTGCCATCAGGCAGCCCGCTGGCTCAAGGCCGGCGCCCGCTTTGAACGCATCGCGATCAACCTCTCGGCGATCCAGATCACCCGCGGCAATCTCCAGCTCCAGGTCAAACAGTGTCTGCAGCGGACCGGCCTGCCACCAGAAAACCTCGAGCTGGAGATCACCGAGAGCCTGTTCATCGATGCGTCGGAAGCAATCCTGGAACAGATCAACGCCCTGCGTGCGCTGGGCATCACCTTCTCCATCGACGACTTCGGCACCGGCTACTCCTCGCTGGCCTACCTCAAACGCCTGCCGGTGGAGCGGCTTAAAATCGACCAGTCGTTTATCCACGACATCCCCGGCGACCCGGGTAACGCCGCGATTGCCTCAGCGGTGATCGGCATCGGCCAGAGTCTGGGATTGCGGGTCATCGCCGAGGGGATAGAAACCGAACAGCAACGGCTGTTTCTGCTCCAGCACAACTGCCCCTACGGCCAGGGCTACCTGCTGGGCCGCCCCGTTCCAACAGAGCACTTTGCTAAGCAGTTTCTATGAAACGCTACGCCACCCTGCTCAGCCTGCTGCTGTCGAGCGCGACAGCACTCGGGCTCTGGTATCTCTACACTGACCAACGCCCGTTTCAGGAGCCGATCCGCATTGGCATCCTGCACTCCTTCACTGGCACCATGACTCTCAGCGAACGTCCGGTGGCGGATGCAATGAAATTGGCGGTGGAGGAGATCAACGCCGCTGGTGGTCTGCTCGGCCGACCGCTGGAGGCGATCGAGGCGGATGGCCGCTCTGACTGGCCTACCTTCGCCCGCGAGGCAGAGCGGTTGATCACCCAGGAGCAGGTCGCCGCCCTGTTTGGCTGCTGGAACTCCGGCTGCCGCAAACGGGTCAAGGCGGTGGTGGAACGCCACAACCATCTGCTCTTCTACCCGGTACAGTATGAGGGGCTGGAGCAATCACCCAACATCATCTACCTGGGCGCAGCACCCAACCAGCAGATCATCCCGGCGGTCAAATGGGCGCTCGACAACCTCGGCCAGCGGCTCTTCCTGGTGGGATCTGACTCTATCTTTCCCCACACCGCCAACGCCATTATCCGCGACCTGAGCAGCGCGCTCGGTGGCGAGATCGTCGGCGAATACTATCTGCCACTGGGAGGGCACCAGGTCGATAAACTGGTGGAGGAAATCAGCAAGACCCGCCCAAATGTGATCCTCAACACCATCACTGGCGACAGCAATATCAGCTTCTTCCGCGCCCTGCGCCGCGCTGGCATCAGCACCGAACAGATCCCCACCCTCTCCTTCAGCATCGACGAGAATATGCTGGAGTTCATCGGCCTGCCGCAGGTGGCCGGCGACTACGCCGCCTGGAACTACTTTGAGAGCATCGAAAACGGGGCGAATCAGGCCTTCATCGAGCGCTTCCGCAAACGCTACAGCGCCGGGCGGCGCATCACCGATCCGATGGAAGCCGGCTATCTGGCGGTGCAGCTATGGGCCGCGGCGGTCAGGGAGGCGCATACCGCCAATGTAGAGGTGGTGCGCTCAATGATCCTCAACCAGGCATTCGACGCCCCCAGCGGCATGGTCTACGTCGATCCGATCAGCCGCCACCTCTGGAAGACGCCGCGCATCGGCCGAATCAACAGCGAGGGTGATTTCGATATCGTCTGGAGCGCCGGCCGCCCCAGTCAACCCAACCCCTATCCGCTGTCGCGCAACCGCGCCGAGTGGAACCGCTTTCTGGATCAGTTGCAGCGGCGCTGGCAGGGCAACTGGCAGGCCCCCAAGGCGACCACCCCATGAAGCGCCGCTGGCCGCTGTCCCGGGGTCTCTACCCCCGTCTCCTCACGACAGTGCTGGCGGTGGCGCTATTGCCACTGCTGCTGATCACTGTGCTCGGTTTCACCACTGCCCGAGAGACACTTTACCGCCAGACCTTCGACGATCTCACTGCCGCCGCCGAAGCCAGGGCCGCCCTCATCAACCGCTTCTTCCTGGAGCGCAAGCAGGACATCTCAATCCTCGCCAGCAGTCCCCTGGTGGCCGAGTCGATCGCCCGACTGGAACCGATCTTTCACGATTCCGGCATCGGCTCGCCTGACTACCAGCAGGCCACAGCACGGATCCAGCCCTATCTGTACACCCTCAAAGAGAACTCGGGCGACGACGCTCTGTTCCTCATCGCCGCCGATGGCGACATCATCCTGACTCTGGCTGGCGAGGATACTCTGGGCACCAATCTGCTCAACGGCCCCTACCGGGAAAGCGAGCTGGCCGCAGCCTTCAAGCGCGCCTTCACCCTGCTCGACGTGGCCTTCTCCGACTTCAAATACTATGCCCCCTCCAACCGCCCGGCCTCTTTCATCGCCGCTCCAGTCTACGACGTCCACCGGTTTATCGGCGTGGTCGCCATCCAGATCAATGCGGATTCGATCTACACATTCAGCCGTGACACTCGCGGGCTGGGTGAGAGCGGCGAAATTGTGCTCGCGCAACGCAGCACGGATGCAGCAACCATCCTGGCACCGCTCAAGTTCGCCCCGGACGCTGCGTTTAAGATGCAGATCGCTTTTGACTCAAAGGCAGGCATGCCGATCCAGAAGGCGGTTCAGGGAGAACGGGGTGCTGCGCTTTCGGTCGACTATCGCGACGAGCCGATCCTCGCGGTCTGGCGCTACCTTCCCTATCCGAACTGGGGACTGGTGGCGAAGATTGATGCCCGCGAGGCGTTTGCCCCAATCCGGCAGCTGCAGCGCTGGACCATCGCAATTCTGATCACGCTGGTGCTGGCAGTGGTGTTTGCGGCGATGCGTCTCGCACACAGCATCACTGGACCGATCCAGCAGCTAGCACGCGGGGCCGAGCGCATCGGCAGTGGCGATCTGGAACATCGCCTGGCCACCGATGCACAAGATGAAGTGGGCGAGATGTCGCGCAGTTTCGACACCATGGTGACCAATCTGAAGGCGCTCACCGCCGCCCAGGTAGAGACAGAGGCGCGGCGTCAGGAGTCTGAACGGGCACGGGCCGAGTGGCACCGGGTGTTCGACACCATTCGCTCACCCCTGTTTCTGCATGACCAGGCGGGACGGGTGGTGCGCGCCAATCGGGCCTATGTGGTGGAGGCTAAGGCAGAGCACGATCGGGTGCTGGGCAAACTCTACTGGGAACTCTTTCCAAAAGGCGACGGCCCACTGCCCGACTGTGCGGCCGGTGGCTCAGACCCCAAGCCAAGCACAGTCGACCAGCACCGGGAGGAACTCACCCTGGCAGATGGGCGCACCTTCCTCTCCCACTCCATGTCTGCTGGCAGTGGCCCCCAAGGTGAACCGCTCTATGTCCATTGGATGTATGAGATCACCGAACTGCGCAACACTGAGGCGGCCCTCGAGGCGAGCAACTATGAGTTGAACAGCGCCTTGGCGGAGCTCCACCGCACCCAGTCGGCGCTAGTGCAGACCGAAAAGCTCTCCGCCCTCGGCACCCTCGCCGCCGGCGTCGCCCATGAGATCAACAACCCCTTGATGGCATTGGTTAACTATGTGCAGTACGCCTGCAGGCACACCGAACACGCCAGATCAGCAGAGATCCTCGGCAAGGCGGAGGATGAACTGCACCGTATCAAGACTATCGTGCAGAACATGCTGATCTTCGCACACCCCAGCGACGGAGGGAGTCAGGCGGTTAATCTGATCGAGACCCTGCAACAAACCCTGGCCCTGATCAGCGCCGACCTTCATCATCACCAGATTACCGTCAAGATCGATTTCCCTAAGGCCCTGCCTGCTGTCGATGCCCGTAAAAACGCGATCCAGCAGGTGCTACTCAACCTGCTGATCAATGCCCGCGACGCCATTGACGAGAGTGACAAACGCGAGATTCTGGTCGAATCCAGCGTCGAGGAGAGGCAGGTCTGCCTGGCAATCAGCGACAGCGGGCCAGGCATCGCAACGGAGGTGGCAGAGCGGCTGTTCGATCCCTTTGTCACCACCAAGCCGGCGGGCAAGGGCACCGGCCTGGGTCTGTCGGTCTCACGCAGCATCATCGAAGGCTTTGGTGGAACCCTGCAGGCTGAAAACAACACCACCGGGGGCGCCTGTTTCCACATCTGCCTACCAAAGTGGAACCATTGATGCGGCAAAAAACTATACTTATGAGACAAATCCAACAGGAAGAGAGAAGCGGTGAGCAAACAGATCCTGATCATTGACGATGATGCAGCAGTGCGCGAAGCCTTCGAACTGGCCCTGGAAGAGACCGGCTATGAGGTTAGCAGCGCCGCTGGCGGCGCCGCAGGTATCGACCAGGTCAAACAGCGGGTGCCTGACTTCATCTTTCTCGACCTGAAGATGCCCGGCATGGACGGTGTCGAGACCCTGCGCCGAATCCGCCAGGGCATGGCGCCAGATATCCCTATCTACATCGTCACCGCCTTCATGCCGGAGTTTCTGCAGGAGCTCGCCGCCGCCGCCAAAGAGGGGCTGCAATTCGGGCTGGGGCAGAAGCCCCTCAGTGGAGAGCAGATCCGCCTGATCGTCCAGGGTGTACTGGAACAGGCCCAGAGCTACTGAGCCGGAGCCCCCATGAGCACGCATTATCTGTTGAAACTCTATGTCGCCAATGGCGACCCGGTGGTCGAGAAACTCGCCAGGGCCTTAAGTCATGCACTGGAGAAGTCCGAACTGGTGCAGTTTGACCTGCAGGTGACTGACATCCTCAAAGACGTACAAAAGGCCGTTGCCGACGGAGTGTTCGCCACCCCTACGCTGATCAGAGAGCTGCCGGCTCCCACCCAACGCCTGATCGGTGATCTGAGTGATCCCCACCACATCCTTCTGCTGCTGGGGCTGATTCAACAGGATTCACCGGGCCACAACGATTAAGGGAGGCTGCGCTTGATGCGCCGCTTGAAGGCTTTGCGCTGCTCTGGTGACATCCGCTGCACACGCTCCTGCAACCGCTTCTTGCGCTCCGGGGGGAGCTTGTTCCAGCGTTCACGCAGCTTCTTGCGCTTATCCGCTGGCAGCGCCTGGAACTGCCTGAAACTCTTCCGCAGGGCCTTCTTCTTCTCCGCAGGCAGTGCCCTGAAACGCTTGAGTTTCTGACGGATCTTTTTACGTTTTTCTGGGGAGAGATTTTGCCAACGCTTGAGACGTTTTTTGGCCCGCTTACGCTGTTCCGGTGTCATCTTCTGCCAGCGCTCAATGCCACGCAGCAGGTTTTCCCGACGCTTTTCTGGCAGAGCATCCCATTCGGACTGCAACGAGCCAAGCGCCTTTTGTTGCTCACCACTCAGCGCATCCCAACTCGGAGCCGCTGCCAGCGGAGCGGCACCACAACTCAAACAGAACAGCAGTGACAGAATCGTGCGTCGATTAATCATGGTCGTCTCTCACTGATACCGGAGCCATCTCTTCAATCTCATCTTCGATCATGTTGCGCTCCTCATCGTCGTAGCTGCCGAGAAACTCCAGCAACTCTAGCGCCGGCATCTCCTCCGCTCTGAGCGGTGTGACGATCAGCCAGCACGCCAGCACACAGACAATTTCAAGCTGCCACTCAACCCGTGCCACGTTCACTCTCCAGCCAGAGATAGAATTCCAGCTCACTGGAGAGCTCCAAATCCTCACTGCTGAGCAACTCCAGGTCATCCAGCAGCAACCCCTCATCAACAGCCACCGGTGTACCAACCCAAAGGTAGAGCACCAGCAGCGTGACCGAGGCGGTGGCCATGACTCCACCCAGCAGCGGGCTCTGCCACCAGACACGGGGTTGCGGCAGTGTCTCCAGGGCTGTGTGACGCATCTGCCGCAAACGCTCACGGGTGTCGCTGTCGAGCTGCTCCACGCCTTCATCAAGACGACGCTGCAATAACTGAATCAGCGCTTGTTCATCACTCTGTTTGTTCATCGATACACCTCCAGGTGCCCCCGCAAGGCCGCCAGCGCACGCGAATAGTGAGTCTTAACACTGCCCGCGGAACAGCCCATGGCATCGGCCGTGGCGGCAGTATCTAGCCCCTCCCAGGCGCGTAGCATAAACGCCTGTTGCTGGCGCAACGGCAGTCGTCTGAGCGCCAGCTCCAGGGTCTCGGCCAGCGCCTCCCGCTGCAACCCCCGCTCCGGCTGCTCACTGCGTGGGTCAGGCAGACTCTCCAGGGGCTCGCCCGCCACATCCTCCTCGTTGCCTATCTTCAGCCAGGTAAAGACCTTCTGGCGCACACTGCGACGGCGCTGCCAATCGCGGATCTGATTCTGCAGGATGCGGTGGAAGAGCGGCGCCCACTGCGCCTCGGGCCGGTCCGAATATTTCCGCACCAGCGCCAGCATCGCATCCTGCACGATGTCCAGAGCCTCTTCACGATTCCCTGTGGCGATTTCACTCATACGATAGGCGCGTCGTTCGACGCCCCCCAGAAACCGCTCCATTTCGGCGCGCATGGACCGTTAGGCTCCTCTTCTCTCTCGACATCCATTCTTCCCACATTCACCAGCGGGGATAGTGCCGGCACCATACTCCAACTGAACAAGCAACGGCTAGTGCTCCATCCCAAGGCATCTCTACCTCTAATAACGCGCCATTCATTCCACGGTTGACATGGGATGCCCCCTGAAAAAAACCTCAATACCCTGTCAACCTTTCAGTACATGCTGCGTTATCTGGAGTGAACCGTTACAGGAGTTATCCATGTGCAGAAAAATCCTCACCATCACTCTGTTAGGCTTGCTCAGCATCCTACCAGCAGCAGGGGCATCAGCCCCGCCACTCCACCAGCTTGATCCTGAAGCACGGAAGAACCTGTTTGAGCGATTCAAGGCGACCGAATCAGAGAGCCACCTGGAGCGGATAAAGATCCTGGAGAGCGCCGAGCAATGCATTCAACAGGCAGCAGATCGCCACGTCTATCGCGCCTGCGAACAAACGGAACGCGAGGCCAGAAAAGCCCTGCGCCAGCACATCAAAGCAGAACGACTGGAATTGCGCGAAGAGTTGGCAAGACTGCGTCAGCAGTAAGCTGGCAACAGGACGGATTGCACCTATCCGTAAAAAGGCACCAATCAATAGTGTCATTGACTCCGGGTAACATCCGGCGACTTTTATACTTGGAAGAGGCGACCAGCCAGCATTCGTTCCATTAAGGATGCTGTGCCCCTTAAGGAGCCTCTAATCAAGTCATGAACTCGTATTTTGGCAGCAAGATGTAGGTCCATGACTTGTTCAGAGGCTTCCTAGTCTATGCTCTCAGCCAGATTGATTCATTTGTAGATGTCACGAAAGAGATGTAAGTGTATCTACCAACTCGGAACCAAATTCCGATGATAGAGGCTCCTTAACAACACTATGCACTCGGACTCGGAACTTGCCCGATATAGTGGGCACCTCATTAATTCTGGAGAATTAGAGGTGAACCATAAGAAATGAGTATGGCGACAAGCGGGGACAATAATGGCAGATATGGACGATGATCGGATCGAACTTCTGGAACGGCAACTCGCCGAGAGGGTAACCGAACGGGTCCGTTCCGCATTATTCCGGCTCTATGCAACTGTTGGGTTGGCCGTTATCGGTGCGCTCGGATTCGTAAGCTGGGATATTGTTTCTGACATCAAGTCCGAGATTAAATCGGAGATCGCAGATTCAATCGACAAAGAAATAAAAGCCAAGCGTGCCGAAATCACAGAACGGGTGGCCGAGACTTGATTCATGGCCAAGCGTGCTAACCAAGTCATCCAGCGCCTAGAAAAACAGCTAGATGAATTCCAACCTCAGGCGGAAAACCTAGATGAGACTATTGAAAGGGTAAAAGCACTAAATGTTACTGCACAGAATCTAATAGCCATATATTCGCAAGAAATACAACCGCTTGCCTCAAGCGTAAAGTCCTTTTCAAGCCAACTGAAAGTGCTGGCGGAACAGGTGAATCAACTGAACACCATCACCACAGCCGCTGACTTTGGTTCCGAGAGTGAACTAGCACAAACACCAAATCAAAGAACCGCCGCTATTTTGACTGTAATTTCAGATGCCACGAAGGCAGAGCAGCGTCTCATACAGGCGCGCAACAAGACGACAGTGTTTTTCCAGTTCGCTGGAGGACATCGCGAACAGGCTGAGGCCCTGTCAGCCGCTCTAAAGGCAAAGGGCTACTATGTTCCTGGAGAGGACCGCGAAGGCGGGGCAGCCAGAAAGCATGAGGTCCGTTATTTCCATCTCGACGACAAGGAGACCGCAGAGCGCCTCGCGGATGAGGCCACCGCTGCCCTGCAAAGCTTAGGGTATTCTGATCACGACGTACTCAATGTCGTGGCGGAATCGTTCATCTCCTACCGCGGGAAGAAACCGCGTCCTGGCGTCGTTGAATTGTGGCTCGAAATTCCTCCAAGGTAGATTGGCGATGGAATGTCGACTAAATAGAGCAGCTTGTAAAACAATAAGGCGCTGAGGTTGAGGAGTTTTCCACCCGCAGGCTTTGGACCTATAGCCAGGAGCGGCTAAATATGATCTTGGGTAGGAGAACCGTGAAGGATAATCCTTCAGCTCTTGAGTCCGTTTACCTACACCCCAGATTCAGCTCTGTATCGTCCATCAGGTGCACCACTCCTTGCGTTACATCAACTGGAAGCAGCGCAAAAGAGTTGCTGCCAAGCCGCACTGGATTTACGCAACCGTAACATTGGCGAACACCGAACAAGTCCTCGATGCATTCGCCGATAAACGAGATGAGCACACCCGACTGTCAGCCAATCCTCGCACAGTAACTAGGAGCACAAGAACATATCCTTCGATCCCCCATCTCACAAAACAAAAAAGGCTTACATCAAAAAATGATGTAAGCCTTTTATTCTATTGGTGGGCCGTGAAGGATTCGAACCTTCGACCAATGGATTAAGAGTCCACTGCTCTACCAACTGAGCTAACGGCCCAATAAGCTGAATATTCTAACGGTTCGCAGCGTAGCTGAAAGCCGTATTGTCACCTGGGGTGGACGATGGGTCTCGAACCCACGACCGCCGGAATCACAATCCGGAGCTCTACCAACTGAGCTACGTCCACCATAAAACTGTCGTCGCCTGGAGTGAACTGGCACGCCCGGCAGGACTCGAACCTGCTACCCTCGGCTTAGAAGGCCGATGCTCTATCCAGATGAGCTACGGGCGCAGAGTTAATTGGTCGGGGTAGAGAGATTCGAACTCCCGACATCCTGCTCCCAAAGCAGGCGCGCTACCAGACTGCGCTATACCCCGAATCCTGGGCCTTGCCTCACAACCCACCCAGGGAGCGCGAAGAGCCGGCATCATACTGATCTGACTCGACCAGGTCAAATCTGTTTTTACTAGCCGCATCGGAATCTCTTTTTTCGGGCTTGCCCGATCACCTACCGCACGATAAACTACTGTTTCTTCTGATAATTGTTGCCTGCCCTCGTAGCTCAGCAGGATAGAGCAATCGCCTCCTAAGCGATAGGTCAGAGGTTCGAATCCTCTCGAGGGCGCCAATCTAAGGCTGAAGCGACATGCATCTTTTTTTGCTCTTTCTCCTGCTGCCGCCCGGGCTGGTCGCAGCAGAGACATCTGCCAGCATCACCGGCCAGGTCATCGCTGTCGAGAGCGGCAACCAGCTGCACCTTTCGACTCAAGATGGCCGGCAGCGCATTATTCTGCTGGCTCATATCGAACCACCAACCACCTCCCACTCGGCCAACAACGCCCGCAAGCTGCTCCAGACACTGGTCGCTGGACGTTTTGTCACGGTCATCTACTCATCGCTGATGCCAGACGGCGCGCTGCTGGGAACGCTGTTTCATGGGGGAGCTGAGATTAATCTGCGAATGGTCCAGGCGGGACTTGCCAGATTTGTACCGGATTCGACGCTCGATCCAGCCCACGCTCGGCGTTATCGGCAGGCTGAGTCACGGGCACGTCAGTACGGTATGGGAATCTGGAAATCGGGGCGCAGGCGCTAGCAAAAACAGGGGGTTATCCAGCGCGCTCCGAGTCTCCGCGCAACCGGTCAATCATCTCCTGCAGTGAATCACACAACGCCAGATAGGCCTTGCGCTGGGCAACTTCATAAGCGGTACTAGGCTCTCCCACCAATTCGAGGCGAGCCTCAAAAAACGCCACATCGGCCTCCAGCGCAGCGGGATTAAGCCGCACCCAGGAGGCATCCGCAACGCCCGGTTTCTTCTTCTCAGACACCTGCCCCACCGTTGGCAGCACATGCAATTCGTCTATACATTACAGGAGCGGTTCCTATTTTTTCAGCAGCCCGACCCGTCCAAACCATGTTCGATCCCTGTGCTAACATCCTAACCAATAGGCGACAGCAAAACGCGGCATTATACCCATTTCCAGCCTTTTCATGCCGAGATTTGTCATTTGTTCACACAACTCCAAATCGATTCTGCTTACTCCGGTGCCAATGCAGCATTTATCGAGGCTCTATACGAAGAGTATCTTCGTGACCCGGAGAGCGTACCAGAGGACTGGCGAAGCCGGTTCGCACGGCTGAATAGACGCGAAGAGGTCGACACTCCGCACGCCCCAGTCCGCGAGACCTTTCGCAAACTAGCTCGCGAGCGCGCCAACACCAGCTCAGCCCAACACTGCCTGTCGCCACTAGCGGCAGAACAGCAGACCGCAGTGCTCAGACTGATCAACGGCTACCGGGTGCGCGGTCATCAGAACGCCAACCTCGATCCACTCAAACTGCGCCCCCAACCCGCGGTCCCCGACCTCGACCCGGCCTTCCTGCAACTCGACCGGCTCGATCCCGCCACCCACTTCAACACCGGCTCCCTGGCGGCCCCCGACCGGATGCCGCTGAAACAGATCATCGAGCTAGTCCGGCGCGTCTACTGCGGCACCATCGGTGCGGAGTACATGCACATCACCAACACCCACGAGAAGCGTTGGATTCAGGAGCGTATCGAGGGCCGCCCCCGAATCGAGGGGGCCAGTGTCGATGAGAAACGCTGGCTACTGACCCTGCTCACCGCCGCCGAGGGGATCGAAAAACACCTCCACTCCCGCTACGTGGGGCAGAAGCGTTTCTCCCTCGAAGGCGGCGAGAGCCTGATCCCGCTGCTCGATGAGCTGATCCAGCACGCCGGGCGCAATGGAGTCGAAGAGACAGTGATCGGCATGGCCCATCGCGGCCGGATCAACGTGCTGACCAACATCCTCGGCAAGCCGCCACAGGAGATCTTCGACGAGTTCGAAGGCCGCATTGAGCGTGACCCAGCGCGCTACGTCGGTGACGTCAAATACCACCAGGGCTTCTCCACCGACATCGACACCCCCGGCGGCATCGTACATATCGCCCTCGGCTTCAACCCCTCCCATCTGGAGATCATCAACCCGGTGATCGAGGGCTCGGTGCGCGCCCGTCAGCAGCGCCGCGGCGATCGCAAGGGCGAACAGGTGCTGCCGGTGCAGATCCACGGCGACTCTGCCTTCGCCGGCCAAGGGGTGGTGATGGAGACCCTCAACCTCTCCCAGACCCGCGGCTTTAGCACCGGCGGCACCGTCCACATCATCATCAACAACCAGATCGGCTTCACCACCAGCAATCCCCTCGACACCCGCTCCACCCTCTACTGCACCGATGTAGCAAAGATGGTGCAGGCTCCCATCTTCCACGTGAATGGCGATGACCCGGAGGCGGTACTGTTTGTCACCCGACTGGCGCTCGACTTCCGTTTCCGCTTCAACAAGGACGTGCTGATCGACATGGTCTGCTACCGTCGCCTCGGCCACAATGAAGCGGACGAACCGGCGGTCACCCAGCCGGAGATGTATAAGAAGATCCGCCGCCATCCCACGGTGCGCGAGATCTACACTCAGCAACTGATAGCCGACAGCATCATCAGCCCATCCCAGGCCCAGGCAATGGTGGAAAACTATCGCAAATCACTGGAGCAGGGACGGGTGGTATCCCGCCCGGTGATCTGCGCGGTGAAGAACCGCTTTGCGGTGGACTGGAGGCATTTTCACAGTGTGGCCTGGACCTGCCCAGCCACGACCTCACTACCGACAGAGCAGTTCAAATCCCTCGCTCAGCGACTGCTCGAACTTCCCAGCGGGTTTGAACTGCACCCCCGAGTGGAGAAGATCTGGCGCGAGCGCCAGCGCATGGCCAACGGCGACCAGCTGATCGACTGGGGCTTCGGTGAGACCCTCGCCTACGCCTCGCTGCTCACCGAGGGCTGCCCGGTGCGCCTCTCCGGTCAGGATGCAGGGCGTGGCACCTTTTTTCACCGCCACGCGGTGATCCATAATCAGGTCGACGGCACTCCCCATATCCCCCTGCAGCATCTGGCCGACGACCAGGCAAACTTTCTGGTGATCGACTCACTGCTCTCGGAGGAGGCGGTGCTCGGCTACGAGTATGGCTACGCCACCGCCGAGCCTAACGCCCTGACCCTGTGGGAGGCCCAGTTCGGCGACTTCGCCAACGGCGCCCAGGTGGTGATCGACCAGTTCATCTCCTCCGGCGGCGAGAAGTGGGGGCTGCTGTGCGGCCTGGTGATGCTGCTGCCCCACGGCTACGAAGGCCAGGGCGCAGAACACTCCTCGGCCCGCCTGGAGCGCTATCTGCAGCTCTGCGCCAACGCCAACATGCAGGTCTGCGTGCCGACCACGCCAGCGCAGATATTTCATATGCTGCGGCACCAAATCCTGCGCCCGTTCCGTCATCCGCTGATCGTGATGACACCGAAGAGCCTGCTACGCCACCGGCTCGCCACCTCCCCGATCCAGGCCTTTACCGAAGATGGCTTCCTCAACGTCATCGGCGAGATCGACGCAATCGACCCTGAATCAGTCAAGCGCATCGTGCTCTGCGCTGGGAAGCTCTATTATGAACTGCTGGAGACGCGCCGTTCCCGCGGCATCACCGACACCGCCATCATCCGCATCGAACAACTCTATCCCTTCCCCAGCGACGATTTCGCCCAAGCCATTGCCCCCTATCGAAACGCTGAGGAGCTAATCTGGTGCCAGGAGGAGCCGCTCAACCAGGGCGCCTGGAATCAGATCAAACACCGCTTTGCTGAGCAGGTTGCCGCTGGGCTGCGGCTCTGGTTTGTCGGCCGCCCACGCACCGCCGCACCGGCAGTGGGCTACCGCCCGGTGCATGTACAGCAGCAGCAGACCCTGATCGACGAGGCCCTCACAGGCCGCATCAACCCCGAGATGAATCCCATGGTGAATCAACTATGAGCCGAGAACTCCTGGTCCCCGAACTGCCCGAATCGGTGGCCGATGCCACCATCCTCAGCTGGCACAAACAACCGGGCGAGGCGATTACAGAGGGCGAATCCCTGGTCGACCTGGAGACCGACAAGGTAGTGCTCGAGGTGCCCTCCCCTGCCAGCGGCATACTCAGCGAGATTCGTGTTGCCGAGGGAGAGACGGTCAAGGCCAACGAGCTGCTAGCACTGATCGAGGTTGGCGAGTCAGCCGTCAGCAGCAAGGCTGAAACACCAATCAGCGAAGAGGAGCCGGCACTCTCCCCCGCGGTGCGCCGCCTGATCAATGAGCATCGGCTCGATTTTCATCAGATCACAGGCTCAGGCAAGCATGGGCGGATACTCAAGAGTGACGTGGAGGCCCACCTTGCAGCCAGTCGCCAGAGCGCCCCGCCTGCGCTAGCGGACTCCCACGAGACACTCGACATAATCGACAACGACCGGCCGGAGCAGCGGGTGGCAATGACCCGGCTACGTCAGCGAATCGCAGAGCGGCTGCTGCAGGTGCAGCAGAGCGCCGCCATCCTCACCACCTTCAACGAGGTCAACCTGCAGACCGTCACCGAGCTGCGCGCCCGCTACCGGGAGCGCTTCGAACAACAGCACGAGGTGCGCCTCGGCTTCATGTCGTTCTTCGTCCGCGCGGCGGTAGAGGCACTGAAACAGTTCCCGGTGGTAAACGCCTCAGTGGACGGTAGCGACATCATCTACCACGGCTACTACGATATCGGCATCGCGGTCGCCTCACCGCGTGGCCTGGTGGTACCAATCCTGCGCAATGCCGATCAGCTCAGCTTTGCGCAGATCGAAAAGGGCATCAAGGCGTTCGGTCATAAGGCCAAGAGCGGCACCCTGAGCTTTGATGAACTCTCCGGCGGCACCTTCTCCATCACCAACGGTGGGGTGTTCGGCTCGATGCTCTCGACACCGATCCTCAACCCACCGCAGAGCGCAATCCTCGGCATGCATGTGATCCAGCAGCGGCCGGTGGCGGAGAACGGTAAGGTGGTGATCCGGCCGATGATGTATCTGGCACTCTCCTACGACCACCGCATCATCGATGGCAGCGAGGCGGTGCAGTTCCTGGTCACCATCAAACAACATCTGGAAGATCCGGCCAGGCTGCTGTTGCAGGTATAATGCGTCCATTCGCACAACAGGAGCCGTCGCATGACCACTATCCGCCAGGAAGACTTCATCCAGAGCATCGCCGACGCGCTGCAGTTCATCTCCTACTACCACCCCGCTGACTTTCTGCACGCCTTGGGCGAGGCCTGGGAGCGGGAGGAGTCCCCCGCCGCCAAAGATGCGATGGCGCAGATCCTGGTCAACTCACGGATGTGCGCCGAGGGCCACCGGCCAATCTGCCAGGATACCGGCATGGCCGTGGTGTTTCTCAAGATCGGCATGGAACTGCAGTGGGATGCGCAGATGAGCGTGGAAGCGATGGTCAACGAAGGGGTACGGCGCGCCTACAGCCACCCCGACAACCTGCTCCGCTACTCCATGGTCACAGACCCCGCCGGCGCCCGCACCAATACCAAGGACAACACCCCAGCGATCATCCACATGGAGCTGGTTCCCGGCGACAAACTGGAGGTGAAGCTGGCGGCGAAGGGGGGCGGCTCGGAGAACAAGAGCCGCTTTGCGGTGCTCACCCCCTCTGCCTCGGTGGTCGACTGGGTGCTGGAGCAGGTGCCACTGATGGGGGCCGGCTGGTGCCCACCGGGGATGCTCGGCATCGGCATCGGCGGCTCGGCAGAGAAGGCGATGCTGCTGGCGAAGGAGTCGCTGATGGCGCCGATCAACATCCACGAACTGCAGGCGCGTGGGCCCGCCAACCGCGCCGAGGAGCTGCGCCTGGAGCTGCATGAGAAGATCAATGCGCTGGGCATCGGCGCCCAGGGACTAGGCGGACTAACCACGGTGCTGGACGTAAAGGTCAGCGACTACCCCACTCACGCCACCTCGCTGCCGGTGGCGATCATCCCCAACTGCGCCGCCACCCGGCATATCGAGTTCACCCTCGATGGCTCTGGCCCGGCCGAGCTGACCCCACCCCGAGCGGAGGATTGGCCCGCGGTCACCTGGGAGGCCTCCGACGACGCCCGCCGGGTCGATCTCAACAACCTGACCAAGGCAGAGATCGCCGACTGGCGGCCCGGCGAGCGCATCCTGCTCTCCGGCAAGCTGCTCACCGGCCGCGACGCCGCCCACAAGCGCATCGCTGATTTGCTAACCAGGGGCGAACCGCTACCCGATGGAGTCGACCTGCGGAACCGTTTCATCTACTACGTCGGCCCGGTTGATCCGGTGGGCGACGAGGTGGTCGGCCCCGCCGGTCCCACCACCGCCAGCCGCATGGACAAATTCTCCGAGATGATGCTGGGCGAGTTGGGGCTGATCGGCATGGTCGGCAAGTCGGAGCGCGGCCCGAGTGGTATCGAGTCGATCAAAAAGCACCAGGCGGTCTATCTGATGGCGGTGGGCGGCGCCGCTTATCTGGTCTCCAAGGCGATCCGCAGCTCGCGCCTGGTCGCCTTCGAGGAACTCGGCATGGAGGCGATCCGCGAGTTCGAGGTGAAAGACTTCCCGGTCACCGTGGCGGTGGATAGCCGGGGTGAGTCAGTCCATACCAGCGGCCCTGCCGAGTGGCGGGCGCGGATCGGCAAGATCCCAGTGATTGAGGAGTAGCAAGATGCCCCACTACAACGCCTTCCGCATCCACAACGATCAGGGTAAACACAGCGCCGGCATCGAGCAGCTCGAGGTGGTCGAACCCGAGCAAGGCGAGATCCTGATCCGCACCCGTTACTCCAGTATCAACTACAAAGATGCCCTGGCAGGTACCGGGCGCGGCAAGATCCTGCACCATTTCCCGCTCACCGGCGGCATCGACAGCTGTGGCGAGGTGGCACAGTCGAACGATCCGCGCTTCAGCGAGGGGGACGAGGTGATCGTCACCGGCTATGGCCTCTCCGCCACCGACGACGGCGGCTATGCCGAATACCTGAAGGTTCCAGCAGAGTGGGCGGTGCCCATGCCGGAGGGATTGGGGCCTCTCGAGTCGATGGCGCTGGGCACTGCTGGCTTCACCGCCGCGCTGGCGCTGCACCGCATGGAGGCCAACGGTCAGACCCCGGAGATGGGGCCGATCCTGGTCACCGGCGCCAGCGGTGGGGTTGGCAGCCTGGCGGTGAATATCTTCGACGGCGAAGGCTATGCGGTGACGGCTGTCAGCGGCAAGCCGCAGCAGCATGCCTGGCTGGAGCATCTGGGCGCCAGCGAGGTAATCACCCGCGAGCAGTTGCAACTGGGGCATCATGCCTTGGAGAAAGGGGTCTGGAGCGGAATTGTCGACACGGTGGGCGGTGCCATGCTCTCCGGCCTGACCCGGTCGGTGCGGCCCTGGGGCTCCATTGCTGCCATTGGTCTGGCCGGCGGCCACGAACTCAATACCACGGTGATGCCGTTCATTCTCCGTGGTATCAGCCTGCTCGGCATCAACAGCGCTGACTGCCCCTATTCGATTCGCGAAGAGATCTGGCAACGGCTTGCCACAGACCTGCACCCGCGCCATCTGGAGGATATTGTCGGCCAGGTTGTAACTCTGGAAGAGCTGCCCAAAATCTTCGAAAAGATGCTCAATGGCGAGACCCACGGACGCACACTGGTTCAAACAAATTGAGACTAATCAACAATCAGAGGGAATTTTTAAGTATACTACTACCCTTAAAGTAGTAGAGTGGAGTCCATGACCAAGCAGTACCATGATCAGGATAAAACCGAACATCGCTGTCGTCAGCACCCTGTTGCTGCTGGCCTCAATACCCATCACCACTCAGGCAGACCTGCCCGCACTCACTGATAAGTGTCTAGAGTGCCACGGCACAGCAGGTAACAGCGATCGCCCCCAGATCCCATCGATTGCTGGCTTCTCCACCAACAACCTGCTCGACTCCCTGCTCTCTTACAAGTATGGCGACCGGAAGGGAAAGAGCATTCAAACCCCCCACCTGGGCAAGACCGACATGAACCGGGTCACCCAATCCCTGAGGCCGGAAGAGATCAAAGCGCTGGGTGAGTTTTTTGCCAAGCAGCCATTCAGGCCAGCAACACAGAAGTATGACGCGGATCTGGCTGCGCTGGGCGCGCGTATCCACGAAGAGAAGTGCGAAGAGTGCCACCATGATGGCGGCGCCTTTCCTGAGGACGACACCGGTATCATCGCCGGTCAGTGGAAACCCTATCTGGAGCGGCAGTTCGAGCTGTTCATCGCAAACGCACGCCCAACCACCAAAAAGATGGCGCGCCGCTTCAACACACTCGATGAGAGCGACCGGCGCGCCTTGGTTGAATTCTATGCCAGCCGCCAACAGATCAACTGAGGTCTATAACACCGCATCGGGCTGCGGGTCACCCTCTTCCCAACCCGGCAATTGAACATGGCACATGTATAGGTTGGGCTGCGCCCAACACCATCCTTGATTCAATCTATGATACGCGGCGGCCACCAGCCGCCCTATATCTGAGCCCGGCGGCCCTCACCCTAAGGCCCTACCAGCACCTGGCCGTATTGTCATCGCCAGCACTATTCGTCGCCGACTTGGCCCCCGTCTCAGTGATCGTGAAGGTATCGCAGTCAGTATCGCCGCTATCTCCCGCCTGGGCACCGACACGAGTAGCGGTGATGCTGTAGTCGGGAGTGGCAGCATCCCCATCGGGATCAAGGGTGATGCTGAAACTGTAGTAGTCAGGATTGCCATCCACATCGTTATCGTAATCGAGTTCGCTCATGATCTTGGTGAATTCGTTGCCCAGAGCCACCTGAGAGGCATAGCTGCCGTTCAGAGCGTAGAAGCGTTCTTCCGCCATCGCCAACCGCATCAGGCCGCTGCGCGCATCCACCCGGCGGGCCTTCTGCAACTGTTCGCTGTAGAGCGGATAGCCAATGCCCACCAGAATCACCAGCACCGCAATGGTGATCATCAGTTCGATCAGGGTGAAGCCCTGGTTGGCGCGATCAAATCTCATCATTGTCTCTCCTTATCCCGGCCTATTGGCGGCGGATCTCCAGCACTTCCCGCAGGCCATTTTTATCTTCTCCACGAGTCACCAGGGCCTTGATCGCTTCACCCTGACGCAGGTCAGAGAGCAGCCCCAGCTTCTTCGATGTGCCCACCACCCTGAGCTTTCTCGACATAGAAAAGACGGTATCATCAATCCAGATCCGTCGTCTCTTGAGGTTAACCCCATCAAAGGGACCAGAGATCTCGACTCCCTGCGCCGCAGGCATACCCGGCATGCCTGCCATGGGCCTGACCGCATAGTTGCCTGCCACAGCAGGCAACGCCGCACTCATCAGCAAGGCCGCCGCCAGCAGCCAGCAGCCTCGGCCTATTCTGCGCTTATTGCCATTCATGTGCTTCTCCTATCCAACTGGCCCGATGCCGGCCAAGCAGATCAAAACTGGTAGTGGGCCCAGGATGAGCGGGTGCCTGTACTGCTGCCACCCTGCACATCCATCGAATCGACGGTCACATTGTCGCTACCACCACCGCCTCCGCCACCATTAGCATCATTTTGCTCCCGGTCGGTGGGCAGCTCGATAGTGCCCTCCTCACCGGGACCCGACTTCACGATCGAGGGCTGCCACCAGATATTGTCAGACTTCACACCTGCCACCTCTCTGCCGTTCACCGTGTCTTCCGCGCCATAATTGCTGTTACCCGAGACATCGAGGGCTACAAAACTAGGCTCACCGCCACTGGCAAGATCATGCACCATCAACCAGCTGTAGCCAGCACCGGTGCCGCATAGATTCTCCGCCGGCACAAGGGTGGTATAGAAAACCAGATCACCGAAGATGCCTGGATTGACAATGACCCGCTCTCTACTGTTGGAGGAGGCTGTGTTGAAATCGACATACCAGCCCTTCTTTGTATCATAATCGACCGGATTGCTGCTCAGCAGGCGCACCGTCAACTCAACGGCATCCGCCCCCTCACCGAAGGTTTGCAGGGACTCTTCAAGGGTCTGCTCGATCAGTTGGTCTCTTGAATTGGTCAGGACCCCGTCCAAACCCAGAGTGCCGACGCTCGCACCCGCATCCCAGACACCGTAGAAGCTCTGCACACCGGTGCTGCTGGGGTCACCCTCCGCGACATACTGACCAGTACCGATGAACACCATCACGTTGGGCTCGGTGGAGAGGCCCCGTTCGGTTGGGTGGAAAGCCACCGCCGGCTGGGTGGTGATCGGTTGTCTGTTACCGAATTCATCCTGAGCGCTGAACAGCCGGTAGTGTTGATCCGCATCATCCCAGCGGGCCGAGGTGGCATTGGAGATATCGAACACCCAGAGATTGCCATGCAGATCACCAACATAGACCCGGTCGGCAATACCATCGCCGTTCAGATCGATCACCGACGGGGTGGAGAGACCGTTGCAGTCACTGGCCGCACTCTGGCAATCACCATTGACGATCGACCCCACTCCGGTGTCGATCACAATCTCTGATGGTAAAGCGTTGTCGAGGAACTTGATAAACAGTTTGGCCCTGCCATCAGATGCTGGTCCCGGCTCATAGCCACTGCCGAAGATGACCGCCCAGCGTCCAGTATTCACCCCATCCACAATGGGTCCGTTGGTCTTGACGATGGTCGGTTCGCTGTAGGTATAGCCCAGATCATCATGGGTGAACTCCCAAAGCACATTCGCTGCAGCGCCGGCAGTAGTAGTGAACTCACTGGGATCGGAGACATCCAGGGCGAAAAAGCCACGACCACCACCGCGCAACCCACCCACCAGAATGGTGTGCCAACTCGCACCAGCACCATCACCGGTATCGATGAACACATCCGCCACCGTCGGCGTCATATCGACATAGTAGCGGTGGCTATAGCCCTGCTCAGCCAGCCAATGCAGCCCTTTACCGGTCGCGCTGGAGAACAGCTGCTGCGGAAAGTAACCGAACACCTCCTCACCATCCTCTGCACGGAAGCCGTGCAGCATGCCGTCATTGGCCCCCACATAGACCATCGGGATACGATTGGCTGCATCAACATTTGCCCACTGATAGTAGGAGTTAACACCGCCACCCTCTATGCCGTCGGGATAGAGCCCAGGATTGGGGGCTCCAACAAACACCGGCGAGGAGTGGATGATGTCACCGAGCAGACCGCCGCGCGCGCGGAACTGGCCGCTACTGTCACCTTCGTTGGCGGTTGCTCCAGCCAGATAGGCAACCAGACTCTCGCCAAACGCTTGTTCATCGGCAAAACTGGAGCGATCGGTATCGGCCGCCAGGATATCGGCCACCTGGGCAGCGGTCATCTCGTTTGCTGCCGGTGCGGTATAGTCCGCCGGAAAGGCAAACGGGATACCACCGGTGTCATTGCGAGTGATCAGCACCCGTGGTGAAGCACGGTTTGCCAGCAGCTCATGGGCAGCCCAGACATCCGCCCCCACACCATTGGCATCGATAACGGCGGCATAGAGTTCGCCACTCCAATCTGATGAGTTGAAGCGCCCCTGAAAGATCCTGCCACCACCGCTGACATCCACCGTGTCCACCGCCACCGCTGCCGCCGAAGAGGAGTCGCGGGAGGTGATCTCCTGAATCGCCCGGTTGAGGCTGGCGATCAGGTCTTCGGGATTCTTCGCATTGAGATAAAGGCCACGACCGTTCCAGGCGGCGTGCAGCATGTCATCCACGGCGGTGCTTGTATCGCCGACAGCCTCCGGCCAGCCGGTGGCGAGAGTCGGGTCGCACTCGCTGGGCCAGTTCTGGGTGGCCAGGCTGTCGGTACGGTTACCGGGCAGACAGTCGCTGCCATCTGCCTTTTTCAAGGGGATGTTGCCGGTGACGCCAAAGGCCACCGTGAAGGTCACCAGATGTTGTTGTGGATTACTGTCCGTACCAATATCGAGATCAACCTCACCCACATTATTGGCAAGATTCCCGTTCAGATCCCGCTCATAGTAGTGCATGGCGACATCAGCCAGGGTGTTGCTGAAGGCATCGCCATAGGAGGCCTGATCATAGCCTCCAGGCACACCATCATTGTCGGCATTGCCCACGCCGGGGTCATCCCCGTTCCAGAAGCCATCGGAGAGCAGCACTGCAAAATTCTGCTGGCAGGTGCCGCCCAGATCGGCCTTTAAGATCGGCGAAAAGCCGTTGGCGCTGTTTGGATCATCACCCAGCGTGAAGCCAAACAGATCTCTATCTGCCCCGCTTGAGCCGATGAAATACTCACCGACCCGGGCCAAGCCGCGGCGCAGCGGTGTCGAACCACCGACTCGGCCGCGCAGCAGGTTCGCCATGATCTGAGCCTTGTTGGCCGTCTCGGTGGCATTATTATCGGGGTTGGTAAACGTATCCACCGAGGCGACCGGGGTGCCTACCTCACGTGAACCACTGCCCGGCACACTATCGTTCTGATTGATCAGCCCCAAGCCGAGGCGAGCCCGCGAATCTTCGATCACCTCGGAGATCGCCCGCTTCATTACATAGTGGCGTTTACGATAGTAGCTAAACCAATTAGCGAAATTGGTCTGCTGCTCAGCGGTGAGATCGGTATTGACCCAGACCCTCGCGTTATCGTCAGCAATGGGGCACTCACCCTCGTCATACTCCCCATCACCATCTGCATCGTTCCAAGGGTAGTAGAAGACACCGCCGGGGTTGAATTCGCTGGTCAGGTCGCACGTATAGCCCGCATTACCTGTAGTATCTTTGATGTCTTTGGCGCTACCAGCGAATGAAAAGTTATTGCTGGTCGACTCACAGCTTAGGCCGGCCCTGGCCTCACCGGTAAAGGGGTGGATCCGGGCATTGGTGATCGACTGGTCGGTGAAGGCGTTTCCATCGATATCGACACCACGCCAAGGGGTATAGGTCTTACTCGGATCATAGGCCATGACGTTGAAGCCGGCGCACAGGGTTAGTTTGGCGTACTCCCGCTCCGTAGCGCTAAACGAATCATGGTAAGGATTGAAACGGATGTTGTAGCGGTTGTAAGTACGGGGTGACCACCTGTTGGTATCGACTCCCTCCCGAAACAACACTTCCCAACTCATACTTCCCGAGTCGTCGAGCATGAAGAAGATATTCGGCTGCACTGATTGCGCCAGAAACAGTGGAACCTGCGCCAGCGGACCGGGGGCCGCCTGCCCTTGGCTGCTGCAGATCACCAACAGTGCGGCGCCAGCCAGACGCGAAAAACGGCGTGCGGAAACGGCCCGCCAGCTTGGTCGATAGGTCTGTCTGCTTTTCATTCCGCCCTCCTCCTATTTATTCACAAGGGCATCAAAACGTGGCTCTGCAACACCTGCCGGGCGGCGCGGTCCTGCCCCCAGCCGATGGCGGTGATGCGAAAGGCCTGCCTGGCACTGGTACTGGCACTCACCTTGCCCATGGTCAGATCGATCTTGACGTCGGCCGGACCGACATACTCGATGATAAAGCGTGGCTGCTGTGCCACCTGTTGGTCGAAGCTGGGCAGCACTCCGGTACCCAAGTCATCCTGTCCCAGGGTGACATAGCCCTTGCCAAGCGGGCAGGTGGGAGGACTCGCATCGTTGCACCAGTGCTCCTCACGGATCGGATCGAATCTGCAGCCGCCCGACTCGGTGCCGGCACAGATCCGGTCTGAGTCTTCCGCCTGTAGTGGCGGGGAGATATTGACCGTATGCCGCATCGCCGAATAGAGGCCGGTGCTACCACTCTTGAAACTACTCAGGTTTGCCGTGCTGGTGATGTTGGCCGTCAGCCAGCGCTCCGCCACTCGCAGCGCTACCTCCGCCGCCTGCAACGCGGTATTCGACTGATGGAAGTTGCCCGCCATGCGCTGTTCCAGCACCGAGTTGCCGATGCCCGAGATGCCCAACACGGTCATTATCACCAGCAGCATCAGCGCCAGCACCAGCACCGCGCCACGCTGCTGCCGATGCGGTTTGATTACGGATGGAAACCTCATATGGTGCCTCCACGGTTACGCAGTTTGATGGTGAAGGTGAACTCGCGGGTCTCATCGTCGGCCATCTTGCCTTGGCTATCCGCCACAGGCGTGCCCGGATTGATCTCGAGAAAGATCCGCAGACTGGTGATTAAATCGAGATTGGCACTGCCCACTGAGTCCCAGTCGGTATATCGATCGGCAGAACCATCATTGTCCTGATCCACCCCATAGGTGATCTGAAAATCCTGCACCCCGGCAATCAGCAGCTGCCGCTCGCCCCCCAAGCGTGTGGCAAACAGGCCGCTAATCTTGCTACCGACCGGCCCCGTGGCGAGCACCTGATAGTTGACCGCCTCCATCTCGTAGACCGTGGCGGCCGAGAAGCGGGTATCACCAAATACATGCTGGATCCCCGCCTCACTATTGCTGACGTTATTGAGGGTGGTGTTTGTGTCGTGGGCCAGCAGACCGCTGTTGCCCGGATCATTGGTCAACATGAAGATCGCCAGCGCGTCACAGTCGCTAACGGAGATGATATCCCCCGCCTCCAGCTCACTGTATGTGGCCACATTCTGGTCGACTGGCACCGATCCGGTCTGTGAACCCATACTCGTGGTAACCGGCACTGCCACCCCCGCCTTGGCGTAGTGCATGGTCAGCGAATCGGGAGCACCGCTGGCACCCTCCACACCGATCAGCGGCTGCGCGAAGTCATAGAGAGGCGTCTTCCAGTCATCGCCACCAGAGTAGCTCACCACATTGGTGACATTGGAGTTGCCGTCCTTGGAGGATTGGGCACAGCCGTAGAAGCCACCGCCAGCAAAGTCGTTGATAAAGCGGGAGGCGACGTAGCGCATGCTCTCCTGGATGCGTGAGACATTCTCCTCCAACTTAAAGGTCTGTTTACTCGACATGAAGATAGAGATGGCGCCGCTCATCAGCAGCAGGCTGAGCACCAGGGCGATCATCAACTCCACCAGGGTCAGACCCTGACAGAGGCGTCGCATCGGATATTTTTTCAGATAGCTATTCATGCAACACCTCAGGGGATCAGGCTCAACACATATCGGCGCAGCGGGGTGGCATCGTTAGCCAAAGAGGCATCCTTATCATGGTCCCACCAGAGCTTGATCGCATAGACACCATTGGGATTTAGGCCATCACACGCATGCTCAGCGGCCGAGGCGCCATCATCCGGGGTGCTGTCGAGGCAAATTACACCCTGGCCCTGTGGCAGCTGTGAGAGCCGCTCGGTACGCCACTGCCAGATGTCGTACTGCGCCACCTGTGCGGCCGTGCAGGTGCTGGTGATACAATTCGGATCACTACCATCGGCAACCGCCAGATCGTAACTCCCTGCGCTCACACCGGCCGGATTGGCCCGCAGCCGGTCGGCCGCATCCAGCGCCATCAGGGTCGCCAGAGTGCCCTCCATCCCCCCCACATTGCCCTGCAGGGAGCGAAACTGCAGCCCGGCCACCCCGAGCAGACCGATGGAGAGGATCACCATCGTCACCAGCACCTCCATCAGGGTAAACCCCCGCTGCCGCCTGTATGCTTTGCCGTTTCGCTTGAACATACCTCAACTCCCGCTTGTGCAACTCGTCTTCGTTACCGTCATCTGACCGGTAGTGGAGATCGCGAACTGCCGCACTTGGTTGCCCTCACAGTGCGGAAACTCGAAGCTGAAGGTCATCCCACCCGCTGCATTGGTAGTATCCAACTCACCGCTGGCAAGAAACCGGATATAAGCCGGCATATTGGTGAAGGTCGGTGTGACATCGCCAGCTGCGACCTGCCAGACTCGCACCGGATCCTCTGCCCGGTCATTCATATCCCGGACGCCGGCGCCATCGCGATCGGGGAAGACCATCCAGCCATTAGCCCAGGCGCCGCTGCAGCTGCCATTCGCCGCCTGCGGACAGATGGTGACCGCCCCGCCCCGCTTCACTGCCTCACTGCGCGCCAGCTGTATTGCACCGGCAAAGTCGTTGACGTGTGCCGTCACCTGGTTGCTTGCCATCAACGCGTTGTAGGCAGGGATCCCCACCAGCAGCATGATCAGCCCGACCACCAGCGCCGTCATCACCTCGATCAGGGTAAAACCTTGTGTACTTTTCATCTTGTGCATCTGTATAGCAAACCTCACGAACGCCGGGGTAGCTGTTCCGATGAGCTGCCCCATCTGCCCGACAAACGGCACCACGGTGCGCCTGAATGTGATAAAACCCACAATATCATCCACCCCAAACACGCCACTGGGCAGCTGGACGCACACCCGCCGTGGATGGAGAATGAAAAGAGTATCGGTTTTTTCCTCTGACGAAAAACCGCAGCACCATTTTTTTGAAGGCAGTAACCATGAGCGATTGTCTCATCATCGGCGGCGGCATTATCGGCATGCTCACCGCCCACGAGCTCTCCCAGGCCGGCATGCGTATCACCCTAATCGAACGCCGTGAGACCGGCCGGGAATCATCCTGGGCCGGCGGCGGCATCGTCTCCCCTCTCTACCCTTGGCGCTATGCCGATGCGGTCACCGCACTGGCGACCTGGAGCCAGCAACGCTATCCGGCGTTGGCCGCAGCCCTCCACCAGGAGAGCGGCATCGACCCCGAGTACCAACGCAGCGGCCTACTGGTGCTTGAGGTGGAGGACAAGACCCAGGCACTCAGCTGGGGCAAACGCCACGCCATAGCGCTCCACTCCTGTACCGCCGACGAGGCAGTCAGCTACGACACCGGGCTAAAGACCGGCGGCAGGGGCGGCATCTGGATGCCCGAGGTCGCCCAAGTCCGCAATCCGCGGCTGGTCAAGGCCGCCCGACTCGCCATTGATCACAACATCAACATCCTTGAAGAACACGAAATCACCGAGCTGATCAGCCATAATGGCAAGATTCAGGGGGTGCGCGTAGGCACCACCAAGATCGAGAGTGAACGGGTCATCATCTGCGCCGGCGCCTGGAGCCAGAAGCTGCTCGCCGAAACCGCCATCCCACCGGCCATCGAGCCGGTAAAGGGGCAGATGATCCTGCTCAAAACCAACCCCGGCAGGGTCAACCGCATCCTGCTGCACAACCAGCGCTACCTGATCCCACGCCTGGACGGCCGGGTGCTGGTCGGCAGCACCCTGGAACACAAAGGCTTCGACAAGACCACCACAACCGAGACTCAAAAGGAGTTGCGGCAGTTCGCCTGCGATCACTACCCGGCGCTGGCCGATGCCCCGGTCGAACACCATTGGGCTGGACTGCGCCCCGGCTCACCCCAGGGCATCCCCTTCATCGGCCCAGTGCCAGGCATGGAGGGGCTCTACCTCAACGCCGGCCACTACCGCAATGGCGTGGTGCTCGGCCCCGCCTCGGCGCGCCTGATGGCCGACCTGGTGTTGCAACGGGAGCCGATCCTCGACCCCGCCCCCTATGCGCTGGACGCAGCGAGAGAGTAACAGCCGACCTGGACCCTTCAGACCATCCAAGTCTATAATTGCGTCCCTTTTTGGCCGATGTAGCTCAGTCGGTAGAGCAACTGATTCGTAATCAGTAGGTCAGCGGTTCAATTCCGCTCATCGGCTCCATACTTCCCAGCAGGGCCCGGATTCTGGCTGGCCAAAGGCCTCATCCCGGCAACCGCAGCCGCTCCGACAAGCCGGAGGCGCGGCTGAGTCTGCGCCCCACCGCTGCCGCCAGGATCTCCCAGCGCCCCCACAGCTCCACCGTCCCGGAGGCCCGGGTCACCCCGGTGTAAAGCAGCTCGCGGCTCAACACCAGGCTGTCGCTGTCGGGCAGCAGCAGCAGCACCCGCGCAAACTCCGAGCCCTGGGACTTATGCACCGTCAGCGCGAAGGCGGTTTCATGGGGCGGCAGGCGCGCCGGCAACACCCGCCGCAGACTGTTGTCCGGCAGGCGAAACCAGGCGCGCAGCACCCCGCCTGCGGCGGCATCGGGCCAGAGCAGACCGACATCACCATTGAACAGCCCCAGATGGTAGTCGTTTCGGCTAATCATTATCGGCCGTCCCGCATAGTGCTCCTCCTCCCTGCGGATCAGCCCGGCCACCTGCAGCGCCTGCGCCACCTGACGGTTGACCTGCTCCACCCCAGCCGCGCCCTGACGCAGCGCACACAAGATGCGCACCCGATCCAGTGCATCGAGGGCGGCTTCAGGCCCCGCCGCCTGCATCACCGGCGCAAACGCCTGCAGCGCAAACTCGGCCAACGGCCGGTTGCGCTCAGACTCCGCCAGCTCACGCCAGCGCAGCTCTGCCGAGGCGGATGCCAACACTGCCCGCAGCCGCGCAGTGTCGCCGCCATTGATGGCACCGGCCAACTCACCGATGCCACTCTGCCGATCGAAGCGGTAGCTCTTGCGCAACAGGGCGATGCTGTCGGCCATCGGCTCAGTGCTGCCGGCACCGGGCAGCTGACCGACACCGACCTGTGCCAACGCCTCACGCATTGCCTCAGACAACAACAGCTCGCCGCCGCGGCCGCAGAGATCGGCAAACACACTACCCGCCTCCACTGAGGCAAGCTGATCCTTATCGCCCAGCAGGATTAGCCGCGCCTGGCCTGGCAGCGCGGCCACCACCCGGTTCATCAGCGGCAGATCAATCATCGAGGCCTCATCCACCACCAGCAGATCCAGGTGCAGCGGATTCTCCGCAGTGTAGCGGGGCTGCGCCCGCCCCGGTCGCACTCCGATCAAGCGGTGCAGAGTCAGCGCCTCAGCGGGGATCGCCTCGCGCACCGCCTCGCTCAGATTCAGCCCGGCACGCAGCTTGCGGATCGACTCGGTGAGGCGCGCCGCAGCCTTGCCAGTGGGGGCCGCCAGAGCGATCCGCAGTGGCCTTTGTCCCTGCGCCTGAGCCTGCTCGATCAGCAGCGCGAGGATCGCGGCAACGGTGTGGGTCTTGCCAGTACCCGGCCCACCGGAGATCACCAACAGCCGCCGCAGCAACGCCATCGCCGCCGCCACCCGCTGCCAGTCGATCTCATCATCGCAGTCGGGAAAAAGGCGCTGCAGCCCGCCACGCAGCAACACCCGATCCACAGCCTCAAGCGGCACTGTCGCCAGCTGCCGCAGCCGGTCGGCCAGATCCGCTTCAAACCGCCAGTAGCGCCCCAGGTAGAGGCGCTGCTCATCCAGGATCAGCGCCTGCGACTGCCCCGGTCCACCCACCAGCGGGCTGTCGGCCAGTTGCTGCAGCCAGTCCGCCAGGGGCGGTGCCGCCACTCCGGAAAAGCCTTCGGTCACGAACAGGCGCTGTTCCGCATGCTTGGCCAGATCAACACAGACATCACCCTCCCCCACCGCATGACTGACCAGCGCGGCGGCGATCGCCACCAGCTCCCGCCCCTGTTGCAGATTCGCCGTGAGGCGCTCGGCAAAGTAGAGATCCAGCTCGCGCAGGCTGCCTGCCGCCAGCGCCTCACGCATGCCTGTGCCACTCATGCCTGCCCCTCCGCACAGAGACGGTCCAACGCCTCGATCAGCGCCAAGGGCGGGCGGTCGTAAAATATGCCGTGGCGGCTGCCGGGGCGGATGCCGCGCACAAACAGGTAGTAGACCCCACCGAAGTGACGCTGGTAGTCGTAGTCAGGCAAACGCTGCCGCAGATAGCGGTGCAGCGCCAGAGTGTAGATCAGATACTGCAGCCGGTAGCGGTGTGCCTGCATCGCCTGCTCCAGCGCCTCACAGTGGTACTCCTCGGGGCGGTTGCCCAGATGATTCGATTTGTAGTCGGCCAGATAGAAGCGCCCCTGATGCTGAAAAACCAGGTCGATAAAGCCGCGCATCAGCCCTTCGGTCGAGTCGAAGCTCAAACCCTCGCCGCTGCTGCGATAGTCGGCAAACTTGGCCAGCACTTCCTGCAAACCCGGCTGGCTCAAGCTCGCCAGCGGATAGAAAAATTCCATCTCATCCAGGCGATCAGCACGACTAATTTGGCACAGCTGCAAGCCGTTCTGATCCAACTCGGTGGTGAGCAGGTCGCGCAACATACCGCTCAGGGCCTCGCCCCAGTGGCTTTCAAAACCGTGGCTCTGCAGCTGCCGCTGCACAAAAGCCTGCAGCCCCTCCTGGTCGATGGCACCGAAGTCACAGTGTTCGAGCAGGCTGTGGATGAAGGTGCCAGCCCGCGGGCCGCGGGGAAAACGGAAGATATCCTCCAACGGCGCCGTTTGCCGGGCTGTGTCGATGCCGCCATCTGCGGCATCGTGATCGGGCCACTCACTCTCCACCCCGGCGACCAGCGAGGAGAAGCTGGCCAGGCGCCAGCGATGTGGCACCAGCCCCGCGAGTTCGGCGACCCGCAGCCCGACACACTCCTTCCCGGACGACCGGTAGCTAGCTGTCGCCTCATTCGGCAGCGCCTCGATCAGCAACTCCGCGCCCGTCTCCTCCGCCAGGCGTTGGATATCTGCGGCGATCCCCTGCAGCGTCTCCGGCATCGCGACCCGCGGCTCACCGCCATCACTCGTCTGGTGCAGCAGCCAGGCGGGGGCCGACTGCTCGGCACCTTTGATCCGCCCCCAGCTCATCACGCAGAGGTGTTTGGCGCGGGTCAGCGCCACATAGAAGAGCCGCAACCGTTCGGCCAGACGCTCCCGCTCCGCCAAGGCCAGATGAGCCGCCGCATCATCGCTGCCCAAATCAAGACAGAGTCGGCCCGACGCTGGATTGTGGAACAACAGCAGATCGCTCTTTTTTCCGATACCCCAGGGAAAGGGCAGGAACACCACCGGATACTCCAGCCCCTTACTCTTGTGGATGGTGACGATCTGCACCAGCGCCGCATCACTCTCCAGCCGCAGCTCACTCTCATCCGACGGTGAGGTATCGGCACGCTGTTCGGCAAACCAGCGCAACACGCCGTCGATGCCGGGCCGCTCGCGGGAGGCCAGTTGCAGCAGCTCGGCCAGCTGCAGTAGGTTGGTGATGCGCCGTTCACCGCCCGGCTGCGACAGCAGCTGTTGCGGGATCGCTTCGCGATGCAGCAGTGCCTGAAAGCCAACCATAAACCCCTGCTGCACCCAGGCCTGCCGGTAGCGGCGAAAACGCTGCAGCAGCTCCCCCCAGGCCAGTTCGTCCACCGCCAACGCAGCCAGATCGCTCAGGCTGCAACCAAATAATGAAGTCACCAGGGCCGCGCGCAGCTGAGCCTCATCCTCCGGCGCGGCAATGGCGTTCAGCAGCAGTGCCAGTTCCGCCGCCTCCTGCGAGGCGAAGACGCTCTCCCGCCCGATCGCTACGCTGCTCACCCCACAGGCACTCAGCGCCTGTTGCATCTGCAGGCCTTCGGCATGGGTGCGCACCAGCACCGCAATATCCCGGGCCCGCAGTGGTCGTTCTCCGATCAGCGCTACGCCCTGCTGCGCCTGGTTGAGCAATTCAGCAATGCGCCCGGCACTGGCGGCCGCGGCCCGCTCCCGCGCCGGCCCCAGATCAAGCGGCCGCTCCGCCTCCCCTGACATCAGCCAGAACTGTAGTGGCGGCACCGCCTCGCCCGCGAGGCGCAGCGGCGCCTGGTCGGCAGTCGTGCTAGCGTTGACCGGCTGGAACTGAATATCCGGCTCGTAGATGAAAGGAGACTCCAGCCGTTTGTGACCAAACAAGGCATTGACACAGCTCACCAGTGCGCTGGCGGATCGCCAGTTGGTATCCAAAGTGTATTGCGTCCCGGCTGATGCAGTTTCGCGCCGGGCCTGCATATAGGTGAAGATATCGGCGCCACGGAAGCTGTAGATCGCCTGCTTCGGATCGCCGATCATGAACAGGGCGTTGTCCGCCTCGCCTGGGTAGATGCCGGAAAAGATCTGATACTGCAGCGGATCGGTGTCCTGGAACTCATCGATCATCGCCACCGGGAAGCGCCGGCGCACCGCCGCGGCGAAGCGCCCTCCCGACTCGCCCTGCAACGCCTGCTGCATGCGCCGCAGCAGGTCGTCGAAATAGAGCTGACGACGCTCCTCCTTGCGGCGCGCCAGTTCACTCAGCAGATAGGCATGGGCCTCGCGCAGCCAGGCGGCACGGCGCATCCCCAAGGCGGAGCTGTGCGCCGCGATAAAGCCGGCGACAAGATCAAAGAGCGGATGCGCGGGTGGCGTCTCGCCCGCTTTAGTCTTCTCTTCGAGCATGCTTGGGGTGAATCGCTCCAGCTGCTTCTCCGCCAAGCAGGACGGACAACTCCCCGCCTCGATCAGCTCTCCCATCGCCGCCAAGGCCTTCGTCACCACCGATTTGTTGTAAGAGCGCCGATTGAGCGCCTTGCTGGTGGTGAGCAGTTCGCTTATTTCTGCCCCCTGCGCGGCCCATACCGTGCACAGCTCCTGGTAGCGGACCTCAACCTCACGCCAGGCCAGCTTGGCATCCGCCAGCCCCAGCGCCGGGATCAGGCTCAGGCCGGTGTGGGGCAGTGTCCCCTGCAGCGCACTGAGCAAGGCCTCGGGGGTTTTCCATTGCTCACGCAGCCAGACAGTTTGCGGCAGATCCAGCACTGCCAGGCGACTGCGCCAGAAATCACAGATGATCTCATGGCGCAGCGCCCGCTCATCGCTGATCAGCTCCACCTCAAACGGCATACCGCTCTCGAAGGCGTTCTCCTGCAGCACCCGACCACAGAAGCCGTGGATGGTGAAGACCGACGCCTCGTCCATGCGCACCAGGGCATCCTCGAGCCGTTGCTGCGCCTCCTGACGCCCATCGATGCCATCGAGCAGCTCCCGCAGCAGGGGATCGGGGGGCTGCTGCGCCAGACCGCGCAGCTGCTGCAGCGCCTCGCGAAGCCGCGCCCGGATGCGCATGCGCAGCTCTGCGGTGGCCGCCTCGGTAAAGGTCACCACCAGGATCTGCTCCACTTCGAGGCGCGCCTGCAGCAGCAGCCGCAGGAACAGGATGGCGATGGTATAGGTCTTGCCGGTACCGGCACTGGCTTCGATCAGCAGACGCCCTGTGAGGGGGCAGGAGAGGGGATTGAGTGGTTGCATCTTATCGATCCCTGGCTGCCTTGATACTCTCGCTGGCCGCCAGCAGCGGCCCACCCAGACGCGTCGCCAAACCACTGAACGCCTCCTCTGCCAGCGGCTGCATACCACGAAAGGCGGTGGAAACGGCCCAATTGGGGGCGCCACTGTCGTGATCTTTCTCCCAGACCTTGATCGCTCTCTGTAGATCCCCACTCTCCGCGAAGCTGAGAGAGGCGGCGGCAAAGAAGGGCAGAGGCGCGCACTGCCCCTGCCACCACGCCTGCAGCAGATCGGCGAGCAACTGGCCCGGCGCCTCGACCGAGTGCAGGATCAGCGTCTGATCCTCCGCCACATGCAAGCTGAGCGGCGCCTCTGCTGCCGTCTGCTGACGCAGCGCACAAAGGGCCAAATGGTTGACCCAGAGACGCAAGCGGTCCTTTGCCTTGAGTTTGCCGGGCCGGTAGCTGAGCAGACCGGCAGGCGTCACCCCCTCCAACCAGCCGGTCAGATGGAAGCCGTCGAGCTGCAGATCCACTTCCTGCGGCTCCAGCACCTCCTCAGCTCGCCGCCTGACCCGCTCTGCGATCTGCCGGATCTCCTCGCTCAGGCGGCTAAACACTGCCGTTCCCGCCTCCCCATGGGGCAACTCGCCGCGGGCCGCCGCCAGCGGCAGCAGCTCACCGGGCTCTTCTCCCTGCAGTGCCTGCTGCAACATCTCCGCACGCAGCAGATAGGCAGGCAGCCCGTTGAGGTCGAAGGGTTCTGTATCCTCCAGGATCGCCTCCTCCTCCGCCAGCGCCACGCCGAGGCGATGCTGCAGAAACCAGGCCGACGGGTTGATCAGAAACCGGACCAGGTCCTGCAGCTCCAGCTGCCGTGCCGCCGTCTCCGGCTCGGGCAGTTGCGTATCGATAAACGGCTTCTCCACCGCCTGCGCCCGGCTATCGGCAGCCGCCAGCCAGCCAGCATCGTAGCTAAACAGGCGGCTGTCACTGGCATCGAAATAACCACGATTGAAGGGCTGCAACGGGTGTTCGATCAGCAGCTGGGAAAGCAGCTCAGCATCCGTCTCAAGACGGAACGACTGTTCAAGGTAGTCCATCAGTTCGCTCACCACCACCGAGGGGGGGCTGGCGCTGTTGTCGCGCACACTGCGCCCCACATAGCTCAGATAGAGGCAGTCACGGGCGGAGAGCAGCGCCTCGAGGAACAGATAGCGGTCATCCAGACGGCGCGAGCGGTCGCCGGGCCGGGGTGCAGCCGCCATCAGATCAAAACCTGGGGCCACCTCGCGACGCGGGTAGTCGCTGTCGTTCATGCCCAGCAGACAGACCACGCGAAACGGGATGCTGCGCATCGGCACCATGTTGCAGAAGATCACGCCGCCAACCAGGAAACGCCGCCCCGGCAGCGACTCCGCCAGCGCCTGCTCCAGTTCACAGCGCAACACACCGATCGGGATCGCCTCATCAAAACCGCTCGCCAGACAACGCTCAGTCAGGCTATCCATGGCATGGCGCACCCCCTGCAGCAGCGCCTCCTCCTCACTGTCGGGCAGAAAGAAGTCGGCCAACAGGGCGTTGATGCGCAGCGCCCAGGCCGGCGCATCACAGGGTTGGGAGAGACGCGCCTGCCACTGCCGCAGTCGCTCCAGCAGCGCCGCCAGCCGGCCAAGATCCAACGCATCGCTGCCCTCGATGTCGGGATAGGGGAGCACCCCCTGCGCCAAGCCCGCATCGGGCGGTAGGGCATAGCCATGGAACAGCCGTTCCAGCCCCGCATCCCAGCTGTTGGCAGACTCCGCCGGCAGTCCCAGCTCACCCCGCATCTGCGCGTCGGCACCCCAACGAATACCGCTCTCCCGAACCCAACGGCGAATCCGCTCCACCCCCTCGTCATCGATCGCAAAGCGGCGCGCCAACGCCGGCACCTCCAGCAGCGAGACCACCTGCGAAGCGGCAAAGCGGAAGCTGCTCAGATCCAGCAGGCTCGACAGCGTTTGCAGCAGCGGCGAGCTCTCCTCGGCACTCAGGTCGGCCACCGACCAGGGGATATGCCGCGCCCCCTCCGCCGCGCCAAACACCGCCTGCACATAGGGGGCGTAAGTAGCGATATTCGGCGCCATCACCACCACCTGACGCGGCTCCAGCCCGCTCAGCCGGTCGAACATCTGGCGCAGCCGATCGTGTAGTACCTGCACCTCACGCAACGGGCTGTGACAGGCGTGCAGCTGGATCGATTCATCCATCTGTTCAAGCGGGGTACGCTCGACCAGGTCGGCGCTACGCCGGTCCGCCAACTCCAGGATGTCCTGCTGCAACCGGCCCAGCAGACTCGTTTCAGCGGGCATCTCGAACAGCTCCGTCTCGATCACCTCCAGCTCCAGCAGCTGGTCGATAAAACCCTGCCCCACCTGCCCCATCGAGGCGAGCAAGGGATTGCCCACATCCAGCAAGGCGCTAATATCAGTCTTGCCCGACTGCCGCCAACGCGCACGCCGCCGTGCCAAACCCTTTTCATCGGTGATATCGGCCCAGTATTCACGGCAGGGGTTGAACAGGTAGAGATGCACCTCGGTCTGCTGCGAGAGCGCCTGCAGGGCATGCAGATGCAGTGGCGCCAAGGTGCTGAGGCCAAACAGGCTGACCCGTTCAGGCAGTGGGCCGCGCGGCGCATCCCCCCGCGCCACCATCCTCTGGAAGCGATCAAAGAGTGCCGCGCGATGCTCTCCCTGGGTCTGCGCGACGATGGCGCGCCACAATGCCGCCTGCCAGGGTTCATCCTGCGTGCCTGTTTCTATCGCACTGTTTTCCCAGGCGAGCACCATCTGCGGGCGGTAGACAAGGTACTGGTCGAACAGGTCGGCGATGCGTCCACTCAACTGATAGCGCCGCAGCTCACCACTGTCACCTTCCAAGTAGCGCTGCAACGCCGCAAACGCAGGCTGTTCCAGCAGCCCCGGCAGCAGCCCCATGATGCACCAGTGCAGGCTTTCGCGGTCAAAACCGCTCTCGGCCGGCATCTCGCCGAGCCAGGCCTGATAGATGTTCCAGGTAAAGCTGACTGGCAGCGGGAACTCAAGATTGGCTGCCACGCCGCTGCGCAGTGCGAGCTGCTGTGACAGCCAGCGCGCCATGCCGGGATTCTGCACCACGATGGTCTCACGGCCGAGAGGGCTGCCGAGCGGCGTGGAGAGCTGCTCAAGGAGATGGTCGAGCAACCGCTCCATGCGGTTGCTGTGATAGCTGAGGATCATTCCGCTGGATCCAGTTCCCGGCCTGCAGCTTGATTAGTGGAAGAGTCCAACCGGATAATAAGAGTCTGCTTGGTAGTTGCAATAGACGAACCGGACATGCGTATATTCAAAGTCATCTTCCTCAATCAGGGCAAGCTCTACGAGATCTATGCGCGCAGCATACACCAGGGCGAGCTGTATGGATTTGTTGAGCTGGAAGACCTGATCTTCGAACGCGGCAACTCGCTGCTGATCGATCCGTCGACAGAGCGCCTGCAGGAGGAGTTCGCAGGCGTCAGCCGCACCCTGGTACCGATCCATGCGGTGATCCGCATCGACGAGGTGGAGAAGGAGGGGCCGGGCAAGATCACCGAGCTCGACAACACCACCAACATCACTCCCTTCCCCACGCCTTTTATCTCTCCGAGCAAAAACGAGGACGATTGACCGACCGCGTTCTGGGGTTGCGAATCCGCATTGCGGCGCATCGGGCAGTGCCGCGACAATCTTGGCTCCGCAGCCAATCGCGAGTCCCGACATGCGTCCAAGCCCTGTTCTGCCAATCCTGCTCTCACTCCTGATCAGCGCCTGCAACGACGAACCGCTGCAACACAGCGATACCGATGAGCCTGCACCACTGCTGCTAGCCGCTGAGCAAGGCGATCTCGGCACGCTCGACGCGCTGCTGGCGCAATCATCCAGCCTGGACATCCGTGACGCCTGCCGCTGGACCCCGTTGATGAAGGCGGCACTCAATGGCCACACCGAGGCGGTGCGCCGACTGCTACAGAGCGGCGCGGCGGCCGACCTCACCGACAAGGGAGGCTATTCGGCGCTGCTGCTGGCCGCCTCGAACAACCACACCGAGGTAGTCGCACTGCTGCTCGAGGCCGGCGCCTGGATCGACCGTCAGGAGCAAACCAGCGGCTGGAGCGCACTGATCTGGGCCGCCAAGCGGGGTCACGAGGCGACAGTCGAGCTGCTGCTGCAGCACGCTGCCAGAGAGGATCTCAAGGATTTCCAGGGGCGTACGGCGCTCAGCTGGGCCCGCACAGAAGGTCATGAGCGGATCGTCGCGCTGCTCAGTAGTGGCTGACCCAAACAGATGGCAGAGAGACGCAAGGATTGATTTGAATCAGCATCGGGTCGACTGGTGACGCCTATTATGAAGATGTTGATCACGTCAACCGAGGAGAGCAGCATGGCGAAAATCAACAACGACGAGGCCCTGAAACGAGCCCTGGACGCACTGCCGGTGGCATCACAACGGATACTCGCCGCCCGCTTTGTCGGCAATCTACTCCACCTTTCGAAGGACGGCAGGGTCAAACGTGCGGTTGAGGCCGCCGCTACGCCGGAATGTTCCCCCGAAGAGATGGAGGAGGCCTACCGGGCGGTGAAGGCCTACTCAGTGCAGACCTTCACCGCCTGCGGCCGGGATGCGGACTGGGCCAGCCAGGCTGAGCACTTCGTCGCTGCCGCAGCGCTTGCCGCGCTGCTGCCGGAGAAGCAACTCGGCGACAAACACAGTCTGGCATGGAAGGCGGCGATGCAGGCGCGCATGGCGAAAAACTGCGAGATGATCCTCAACGACCAGGGCGAACTGGACAATGAGGCGCAGCGCCAGTATGTCTTGACTGAAGCCTTTCTAGCGGAGTAAAGCGACTTCCTCCCGCCTAGTGATGCTCGCTCAGGGCCATGGCGTCATCCAAGTCGCCGCCAAGAATTGGATCACTGGTGCGGGTCTGCGCCATTCTGATTGCCAGACGCACATCGTTCTCCGAATCAGCGTAAGCCAGCGCATCTTCATGCGTGATCTCACCCTGCTGATAGAGAGCAACCAGATTCTGATCGAAGGTCATCATGCCCTGCTCGGTGGAACGCTTCATTAGCTCTTTCAGCTTGGGAATCTCGCCCTTACGGATCAGCTCCGAGGCATAGGGGGAGTTGAGCAACACCTCTATACAGGCACGCCGTCCCTTACCATCGGCACGCCGAATCAACTGCTGCGCAACAACAGCGCGCAAGTTGAGTGAGAGGTCCATGAAGACCTGCTCACGCTGATCTTCAGGAAAGAAGTGGATGATCCGGTCGAGAGCCTGATTGGCGTTATTGGCGTGCAGGGTACTGAGACAGAGATGGCCGGTCTCAGCAAAGGTCAACGCATGCTGCATAGTCTCGCGACTACGAATCTCACCGATCAGGATCACATCCGGCGCCTGGCGCAAGGTGTTCTTCAGCGCCACATCGTAGGAGTCGGTATCGATACCGACCTCACGCTGGGTGATGATGCAGCCCTCATGGCTGTGGATAAATTCCACCGGATCTTCGATGCTGATGATGTGGCCCGAGGTCTTGCGGTTGCGAAAGCCGATCATCGCCGCCAGTGAGGTCGATTTACCGGTACCAGTGGCACCGACAAAGATCACCAGACCACGTTTGGAGAGAGCTAGATCCTGCAGCACAGTGGGCAGCCTGAGCTCTTCCATGGTCGGGATGCGGGTCTCGATGCGACGCATCACCATACCCACCGCATCCCGCTGCACAAAGGCACTGACGCGGAAGCGACCAATGCCCTTGGCGTTGATCGCAAAGTTGCACTCCCGGGTCGACTCAAACTCTTTCTGCTGGACATCGCTCATGACGCTCATCACGTACTGGCGCGACTGCTGCATCGTCAGTGGTGCCTTGCTCACTTGCAGAATGCGCCCATCCACCTTGATCGAGGGCGCGCGACCCGCGGTGATGAAGAGGTCCGACGCCTTCTTCTGAACCATCATGGTCAACAATATATTAAGATCCACTTTTCCCCTCCGGTTATCTACCGTAGCCTCCTGTTGGCGATGTCGGCTGGATTGAGCGACATCCCTTTGCTGCAGAGTGGTTCCCCACCCGTTATCAAATTCAGAACAGATCCTTGTTCTGCGCCTTGGCCTTGGCATCGAGGCGACTGATCACGCCCTTCTCAACCAGCTCCTTGAGGGCCTGGTCCATGGTCTGCATACCAGCCGCCTGGCCAGTCTGGATCGCCGAGTACATCTGCGCCACCTTATCTTCGCGGATCAGGTTACGAATCGCCGAGGTGCCGACCATGATCTCCCAGGCGGCGGTACGGCCGCCACCGATCTTCTTCAGCAGGGTCTGGGCGATAACTGCGCGCAGCGACTCCGACAGCATCGAGCGCACCATCGCCTTCTCACCGGCGGGAAACACATCGATCACGCGGTCAATAGTCTTGGCGGCAGAACTGGTGTGCAGGGTGCCAAATACCAGATGACCGGTCTCGGCAGCGGTCAACGCTAGGCGGATGGTCTCCAGGTCACGCAGCTCACCGACCAGGATGATATCCGGATCTTCACGCAGCGCCGAGCGCAGCGCCTCGCTGAAGCCGAGGGTGTCACGGTGCACCTCGCGCTGGTTAATCAGGCACTTCTTGCTGGCGTGGACAAACTCAATTGGATCCTCGATGGTGAGGATATGCGCATAGTCGTTGTCGTTTTTGTAGTCGATCATGCCCGCCAGGGTGGTCGACTTACCTGAACCAGTGGGGCCGGTCACCAACACCAGGCCGCGCGGTACATCGACGATATCCTTGAAGATCCCCGGACAGCCCAGATCCTCCAACGTCAGCACCTTCGACGGGATGGTACGAAACACCGCGGAGGCGCCACGCGCCTGGTTGAAGGCGTTGACACGAAAACGCGCCAGACCGGGAATCTCGAACGAGAAATCGGTCTCGAGAAACTCTTCAAAGTCCTTGCGCTGCTTGTCGTTCATAATGTCGTAGACAAGCCCGTGAACCATCTTGTGTTCCAACGCTGGGACGTTGATGCGGCGAATATCGCCGTCGACCCGGATCATTGGCGGCAATCCGGCTGACAGATGCAGATCCGACGCGCTATGTTTGACACTGAAAGCCAGCAATTCAGCTATATCCATTCTCTCTCCTCAAAGCGGCTGCGCAGCAGCGCCGCAAGTCCGTATCACCCGGCAGGAATCCAGGCCCTCTCTCCATCCGTTCTGGCACTACCTACTGGAATGTTTCCAACGCTATCACGAACTATTCCTCTGTTGCACCGCCTAAATTCTGTAAAATCCCCCTATGAACGAAATCGCACAGCGCCTCGATAGGGTAAATCGACGCATCAAGGCAGCAGAAGAGCTGTACAATAGACCACCGGGCAGCACCCGGCTATTGGCAGTGAGCAAGACACGAACCGCTGACGAAATCAGAGAGGCAGTGGCGGCCGGCCAGCGCGCCTTCGGTGAGAGCTATCTGCAGGAAGCGCTGGACAAGCACAGGCAGTTGCAGGATCTCCCCCTCGAATGGCATTTCATCGGCCGGATCCAGGGTAATAAAACAAAACCCATCGCAGAGTGGTTTGATTGGGTTCACAGTCTGGGCAGTCTGAAGCACGCCCGTCGCCTCAACCAGCAGCGCCCGCCGGGGCTTGCGCCGCTGAAGGCATGCATCCAGATCAACACCAGCGGAGAGGCCAGCAAGGGAGGGCACAGCCCGGATGAACTGCTCGAGCTACTGCCGGCTTATATGGAACTGCCACGCATTCAGATAGCCGGACTGATGACCCTGCCGGCCCCAGCCGATAGCCTGGAGGCACAGCGGAAGCCGTTTCGTCAGCTGAGAGAACTGCGTGACCGGCTGCGCTGCAACGACCTACCGCTGGAGACCCTCTCCATCGGGATGTCGGCCGACCTGGAAGCGGCGATTGCCGAAGGCTCAACCATCGTGCGCATCGGCACCGCCATTTTTGGACCCAGACAAACTGTATAGATAGCGCGAGATATGCGAACCTCGCGAACAACCAAAGCCGAAACCACCGCCGCAAGCGGCGGTGTGATTGAGAATATAATGGACAGCAATACAGCACGTTTAACAGACCGCAGCATGAGACCCAACAGCATCACCTTCATTGGCGGCGGCAACATGGCCGCTAGCCTGATCGGCGGCCTGATCGCCGACGGTTTTGACCCCACCCGGATCTTTGTCAGCGACCCCGACAAAGAACAACTCTCACAACTGGCCGCCCGCTACCGGATCCATGCCGCTGCCGACAACCAATCCGCGGTAGAGGCCGCTGAGGTGGTGGTACTGGCGGTCAAGCCCCAGGTGCTGGAGGCGGTTGCACGGGATCTGGCCGAGGCGCTGCAGGCCAGCCGGCCACTGGTTATCTCGATCGCCGCCGGGGTGCGTGAGGCGGCCCTGCTCGACTGGATCGGCGAGGGCATCGCGCTGGTGCGCAGCATGCCCAACACTCCGGCGATGATCCAGGCTGGCGCCACTGGCCTGCATGCCAGCGCCGGCGTCAACGACGCGCAGCGCAATCAGGCGGAGAGCATCCTGCGTGCGGTCGGGCTGACCCGCTGGGTCGAGGATGAGGCACAGATAGATGCGGTTACCGCCCTCTCCGGCAGCGGTCCAGCCTACTTCTTCCTGGTGATGGAGGCGATGGAGGCGGCGGCAGTGGAGCTTGGACTCGACTCCGAGAGCGCCCGCCTGCTGACCCTGCAGACCGCTCTGGGGGCCGCCCGCATGGCAATCGAGAGCCGAGACGCCCCCGCCACCCTGCGGCAAAAAGTCACCTCCCCTGGCGGCACCACCGAGAAGGCACTGGGCATCCTCGAAGAGGGTGGTCTGCGCGACCTGTTCAAAGATGCACTACTCGGTGCCAAGACCCGTTCTGAAGAACTCTCCAAGATCCTAGCCAAGACATGATGGATAGCAACTACCTGACAAGCCCAGTGATCTTCCTGATCCAGACCCTGTTCGGCCTCTACATCCTGGCACTGCTGCTGCGTTTTCTGCTGCAATTGCTGCGCGCCGACTTCTACAACCCGGTGTCACAGTTTCTGGTCAAAATCACCGCTCCACCGTTGCGCATCCTGCGTCGTTTCATCCCCGGCCTGGGCGGCATCGACCTCTCCTCACTGCTGCTGGCGTGGGCCCTGAAATATGCCGAATTGATGCTGGTGGTGGCCTTCAGCGGGCTCAGCACCAACCCCATCGGCCCGCTGCTGTGGGCGATCCCGGAATTGATCGAACTCTTCATCAATATCTTCCTGTTCGCGATACTGATCCAGGTGATCCTCAGCTGGGTCAGTCCGGGCAGCTACAACCCGGCCTCCGCCCTGCTCTACAGTCTCACCGAACCGGTGATGCGCCCGGCACGCAAGCTGCTGCCACCGATCTCCGGCCTCGACCTCTCGCCGATGCTGGTGATGATCGGCCTGGTGCTGCTTAAGATGTTGCTGCTGCCGCCACTGCGCATGATCACCGCCAGCCCCTTCTGATGAGCTGGTACCGCTGGCTGGGTGATGAGTTGGAACTGCAACTGCGGATTCAACCCAAGGCGAGCCGAAACGAGTTTATCGGCCCCCACGGGGACGAATTCAAGCTACGCATCACCGCACCGCCAGTGGATGGCAAGGCAAATGCGCATCTGCTTAAGATGTTGGCAAAGGCCTTTGGCGTATCGAAAAAACAGGTTCTGCTAATCGCCGGCGAGAGCTCCCGCAGCAAGCGGGTCAGGATCAAAAATCCCCAGACCCTACCCATCCCCGTGAAGCGTCCCACAAGTTGAACAACTTTTTCTCCTCAGGAGAAAGAGATTCATAATCTTCTTGTTTATAATGAGACAAACACGGTTTATTGACTGATTTTCAGTCAGGGCGCAAAGGCAATACGATGGACAAGATGCGATTTCAGCAGCAACTTCAGGCCTTCGAGCAGTGGAAGAGCAACATCATCCATACCATCGAAGAGTATGGTCCTTGGCTTGAAGCGAACAACATGTCGACCCCGGAGGTCCAGGCACGCATCCAGAACACCCTGGAGACCCTGAAAAACGACCGTCTCACCATCGCCTTCGTCGCCGAATTCTCCCGCGGCAAGACCGAGCTGATCAACGCCATCTTCTTTGCCGACTATGGCCGCCGCCTGCTGCCCTCCGAGGCCGGGCGCACCACCATGTGCCCCACCGAGATCTTCTATGATTCGGAGCGCAACGAGCCCTATGTACGCCTGTTGCCGATCGAGACCCGACTGCAGGACACTACCCTCTCGCAGCTGCGCAAAGACACCAAGCAGTGGGTCCACTATCCGTTGGAGGTAGGCTCCGCCGAACAGATGGAGGCGGCTCTCAAAGAGGTGATGCAGACCAAACAGGTCACCACTGAAGAGGCAATGCACCTGGGGCTCTACAGCGCCGACCTGCACCCGCATCAGAAGCGCGCCCCCAAGACCATTGAGATCCCCAAGTGGCGTCACGCTCTGATCAGCTTCCCCCATGAGCTACTCAATAAAGGACTAACGATCCTTGACACCCCCGGACTCAACGCACTCGGCACCGAGCCGGAGCTAACCCTTAACATGCTCCCCTCCGCCCAGGGTGTGCTATTCGTACTGGGTGCCGACACTGGCGTCACCCGCAGCGACATGGAGATCTGGCAGCACCACATCAAGGGCTTTCAGAGTGGCCGCCAGCACGGCCTGATGGTGGTACTCAACAAGATCGACACCCTTTGGGACGATCTGCGCGACCAACACGAGGTAGAGGAGGCAATCCATCTGCAGCGTGCTGAGGCGGCAAAACTGCTTGGCCTGAAGGAGCGCGCGGTATTCCCGGTCTCAGCACAGAAGGGGCTGCTGGCAAAGATCAAAAACGATACCGAACTGCTGGAACGCAGCTCACTGCTCGACCTTGAGAGCTACTTAGCCGATGACGTACTCGGTATCAAACAGCAGATCATCCTCGACACCATCGGCTCCGATGTGGGGCAGATGCTCGACAACAGCCGCAGCGTGCTCTCCAGCAAGCTGAACAACGCCAAGCGCCAGCTTGAGGAGTTGGAAGAGCTGAGCGGCAAGAGCGACGACATCATCAATAACCTGATGGAGAAGACCCGTCAGGAACAGTCCCAGTACATGGCCGATGTGGAGAGCTTCCAGCAGAGCCGCCTGCAGCTGAAAGAGCAGATTGAGAAGCTGCGTGCCGCCCTCGATCTGGATACCCTCAACGAAATCATCGCCCGCAGCCGCAAGGAGATGTCCTCCAGCTGGACCACCCACGGCATGAAGTCGGTGATGAAGCAGCTGTTCGAGGAGATCCGCCGCAACATGCACTCAGTGGTGGTGCAGAGCGATCAGACCCGCAAGCTGATCCGCGGCATCTATCGCAAATTCCAGAACGAACACGGCTTTGCGGTGGTGCAGCCGCGCATGTTCTCCATCGTCAAATTCCGCGTCGAACTCGAGCTGCTGCATCAGGAGGTGGAGGTATTCCGCAACAGCCCGATCACCACGATGATGGAGCAGAGCTTTGTGGTCAAACGCTTCTTCAGCGCACTGGTCTACCGTGCTGGAGAGATCTTCTCCCGCGCCAGCAAAGAGATCGATGTCTGGCTCGGCTCCGCCCTCGAGCCCCTGGTGCTGCAGATCCGCGATCACAAGGAGATGATGGAGAAACGTCTCACCAACCTGCAGAAAATCGGCCGCTCCCGTACCACCCTGGAATTCCGAATCGCCGAACTGCAGGAACAGTACACCGATGTAGCCAAGCAGCTCACTGCGTTGCGCAACATGTCCAACCGTATCAACAGCCGTCAGCCACTCAGACCGGGCGAACGCCCCTACCCGAAGCTGGTGAGGAAACGCAAAGCCTCCTGAATTACTGCACAGGGCCCTCTCCCGGCTGCGACAGTTGCGCTATCCTTACCCTGCGGTCGTCGGCCAGAGTCTGGCCCCGGCGACCCTGCAGCGCACAACGGCACCAGGAGAGGAGGAGTATCATCATGAAAACCAAGATCGCGCAGATCGCACTAGCCCTGCTCTATCTCTTTTCCGCCAATCTGCTGGCGGAGAACAGCACCACCATCCCCGGCTACAAGATCCACCACAATGCCCTACCGACCGCGGCACTCGACAGCGAGGTTGCCAAAGCGTACCAGATTCAGCGCAGCAAATACCGGGGCCTGCTAAATGTGAGTGTGATTAAAACCCAGGCCGGAACCACCGGTTCCCCGGCCCACGCCATAGTCCAGGCCTACGCCACCAATATCCTTGGTCAGCGCATCGACATCCCGATGCGGGAGGTCAAGGAGACAGGCGCCATCTACTACCTGGGTGAGTTCCGCATCACTGACCGGGAGACACTCAACTTTTCCATCAAGGTCAAGCCCCAGGGAGAGCCCCGCTTCTACAAGGCCCAGCTGAAACAGCAGTTTTTTATCGACTGAGGGACTCTGCACAGTGCGGCGGGCTCACAACGCCCGCCATACTGTCACCAACCCAAAGCCGATCACCATCAGCCCCGCCGCGCGGCGCACCCGGATATCCTTGGCCCAGCGGGCGATCCCGCTGCCTAGCAGCCCCATCGCAAACAGATTTGGCAGAGTGCCCAGGCCAAACGCAAGCATCAACCCCGCCCCCTCCAGCACACTGCCGGCCGAAACACTCCAGGCCAGGGTGCTATAGACGAGACCACAGGGGATCCAGCCCCAGATTAGCCCCAGCACCCAGGCCTGCCCCGGCGTGTGCACCGGCAGCAGATGGCGAGCGATGGGCTCTATGCGCCGCCACAGCGCGCCACCCAGTGCCTCGATGCGAGCCAGCCCAAGCCACCAGCCTCCCAGATAGAGGCCAAGAAAGAGCATGAAGAGACCGGCCACCCCGAGCAATACCCGCTGCGCCAGATAGACCGGCACCAGCTCCGCCAGCAACATACCCAGCCCGCCCATGATGCCGCCGGCGATCACATAACTGCTGATCCGCCCCAGGTTGTAACCCAGCTGATAGGGTAGGGTATCAACCAGGCTGCCGCGCAGCTTCTCAGGTAGCCCGAAGGTCAGCGCACCGATGATCCCGCCGCACATGCCAATACAGTGCACCCCGCCCGAAAGTCCGACGACAAACGCCGTCAGATAGCTCATCGGCTCAACCATGCTGATTCTCCTCTGCCGGCACATAGCGCATCGCCAACAGGATCAGCAACAACACTGGCACCCCCATCAGGGTGGTAGTAATAAAAAAACTGGCGTAGCCGATCGAATCAACCATCACCCCGGAAAAACCGCCGACAAGCTTAGGCAGTAGCAGCATCACCGAGCTGAACAGCGCATACTGGGTTGCCGAATAGGAGACATTGGTCAAGCTCGACAGGTAGGCGATAAAGGCGGCCGAAGCCAGCCCCCCCGAAAGGTTATCAACCGAGATCACCAGCGTCAGCATCCCCAAATCGTGTCCCAGCCCGGCCAGCCAGACAAACAGCAGATTGGTCGCGGCAGCCAGCAGACCGCCGATCAACAATACCCGCATCACCCCAATACGCACCATCAATAGGCCACCCAAGCCTGCCCCGACCAGGGTCATAATCACCCCGTAGACCTTGGTGATGGTCGCCACTTCCGCCTTGCTGTATCCCATATCCACATAAAAGACGTTGGAGATCACCCCCAGCACCACATCGGAGATCCGGTAGCTGGCGATCAGTGTCAGGATCAACAGGGCATGCCAACGGTAGCGGACGATAAAGTCGACAAATGGGCTGATCGCCGCCGCATAAAACCATTCGCTAAACCGTCGCAGCGGGCGTGGCAGCCAGCCCTGCTGCTCCAGCAGCTCGATCCCCTCCGACTCGCGGCGGCGCGTCTCACCATTCGCATCCACCTCGGGTTCACTGATCAGCAGGGTGGTCACCATCCCCACCAGCATCAACCCCGCCATCGACAGATAGGCGGCACTCCAGGCCGACTGCTGGTAGATCGACGAATCCGCTTCGAACAGCGCTGCAATCGCCAGCGCGCCAGCCCCGGCAACAATCATCGCCAGCCGGTAGCCGAGCATGTAGGTCGCCGCCATGGCACCCTGCAGATCGCGACTGACACTTTCGATGCGGTAGGCATCAATAGCAATATCCTGAGTGGCGGAAGCAAAGGCCACCAGCAACGCCAGGGCGACAAACAGCGTCAGCTCCTCACGCGGGTCGAACAACGCCATGCCGACCAGCCCGGCCAGGATCGTCAGCTGCGCCAACAACATCCAACTGCGCCGTCGCCCCAAGCGAGCGGTCAAACCAGGCAGCGGCAGACGATCCACCAGCGGTGCCCACAGCCACTTCAGGCTGTAGGCGAGCGCCACCCAGCTGATGAAACCGATGGTACTGCGTTCAATACCTGCCTCACGCAACCAGAACGAGAGGGTGCCGAACACCAGCAGCAGCGGCAGGCCGGCAGAGAAACCCAGAAACAGCATCCCCCGAACCCGAGGCTGGGTATAGACCTCCAGCGCCTCTAGCCAGCCGATAAAGAAACTATGGATTGGATTGGGCAAGCGAACCCTCCAGAAACAGATAGAAGACGCAGCCCCAGCCTGGACAACGGCAAAACCCGGCTATTATAAGCAGCTGGCAAAATCATTTCCCCCAGAAACGCAACAGCAGGTTAAAATGCCCCGTCTTTTTAACCAGGATGCCGAAAAATGCAGGATTATCAACGCGAATTTCTCGACTTCGCCCTCGATGTAGGCGTGCTCCGCTTTGGCGAATTCACCCTCAAGTCAGGACGCATCAGCCCCTACTTCTTCAATGCTGGCCTGTTCAACACTGGCGCAGCTCTGGCGCGATTGGGGCGCTACTACGCCCAAACTATCGTCGACTCCGGCATCGAGTTCGATCTACTCTATGGCCCCGCCTACAAAGGCATCCCGCTGGCGGCGGTGACTGCCGCCTCGCTCTATGACCAGCACCAGATCGACATCCCCTACGCCTTCAACCGCAAGGAGGCAAAGGATCACGGCGAGGGCGGCATAGTCGTCGGTCACGCCCTGGAGGGGCGCATCCTGATCATCGACGATGTGATCTCAGCCGGCACCTCGGTACGCGAATCGGTGGAGATCATCCGCGACCTGGGGGCCACCCCGGCCGGAGTGGTAATCGCCCTCGACCGCCAGGAGCGCGGCCAGGGTGAGCGTTCGGCAATTCAGGAGGTGCAGAACGACTACGGCATGCCGGTCAGCTCCATCGTGCAGCTGGAGCAGCTGATCGAGTATCTGCAGGCGAGCCCCGATTCCGCTGAATCACTGCAGCAGATCCGCGACTACCGGGAGCGCTACGGCATCTGAGTGGAGCAGGAGCGGCTCAGCCAATCACCAGCTTCGTCCCCACCGCCAGGGTGACCACCTCAAAGCCTCGCTTGATCCAACGGTTGCCCTTGGTGATGGAGAGATGCGCCCCCAGATAGCCGCCCAGCAGTGACCCTGCCAGCAGCACCGGCAGCCACTCCCACTGGATCTCTCCGAGCAGGCTCAGGGTCAGTGCGCCAGAGCCATTCCAGAACATGCCGACCAGCACCAGGGTATGCGCCACCGCCGTGCGGTAATCCATGCCAAACCAGCGCACCAGCCAGAGGGTCACGAACAGCCCTGTCCCTGAGGTCAAAGAACCGTTGAGAAAGCCAATACAGAATAGTCCCAATCCGCCAAGCAGATATCCCGGCAGGTCACGATGAGCCGGGCAGTACTCCTGGCCCAATGAGCGCTTCAACAGCGAGTAGACTCCCAGCCCAAGGGTCAAGATGCCCAGCGCCACCTCGGCAACCCGGTCCGGGACCCGCAAGATCAGGCTGGCACCAAGGATTACGCCGGGGATACCCGACAACAGCAGAAACAGCGAGAACCACCACTCCAGTCCACCTTCATGCAGGTGGCGTATCGTCGCCCCCACCCCCAAAGCGACCGAAGCGACCTTGTGAGTCGCCAACGCCACACCGAACGGCAACCCCAGAAAAATCAATGCCGGCAACTGCACCAAGCCAGCGCCGCCACCGGAAAACGCCGAAAAGAGATTGGCCAGTAGCGAGATCAGAAAAAGAGTGAACTGTTCCACGGATGGGTGATCTCAGCGAAAATAGGCAATCGATACCATTTGAGGAATGGTGGGAGAAACATTCTAATAGAGTGGGGGAGAAGGGAATTCCAGCCAAAGACAACGATAATAAGGAATTCAAACAGCCAGCCGCTAGGTTCTGTAGACGAAGCGGAGCGAAGTAAAGATTATGGCCAAACTGAACATCTTTTTCAAAACTGGATCTCTGCTAATGGTAGCGCTGGCACTGGCGCTGCCAGCGCAAAGCAGTGCAGGCCGGCTCTACAAGTGGACCGACGAAGAGGGCCGGATCCACTACGCTGACAGCATCCCTCCGGAATACGTCAAACAGGAACATAGCAAGCTGGATGAACGGGGCATCGTCGTCGACCGGATCGATGCCGCCAAGACCAAACAGCAGTTGCAGCTGGAGGCGATCCAACGGCGTCTTCAGCAGGAACAACAGGCGCTGATCGATCAGCAAAAAGCCGCGGATCGGGTGTTGCTGCGCACCTTTCGCAGTGAAGACGACATCATCATGGCCCGCGATGGCCAGCTCAGGGCGGTGGATTTAACGATCCTGATGACCCAGACCAACATCAAACGGATCAAGAACAGCCTGCTGGAGATGCAGCAAAACGCTGCCGCTCTGGAACTGAGCGGTGAAACCCCCTCACCCGATTATCTCGCGCAGATCGATCGCAAACGCCAGGCGCTGAAGGCGGCCTACCAGTCGATTGTCAAACGGGAACAGGACAAAAACCGTATTCGCACCGCGTTTGCCCGCGACCAAGCCCGCTTCCGCGAACTCAAGCACCTAAGCGCAAGTCAGAGCAAAGATGGGGAAGCCGGAACCGACAAGACAGGCGGCACGCAAGAGCGCCCATTGAACAATGTCTTCGAGTGCTCTGGCAACGACAGCTGCAATAGCGCCTGGTCCAGAGCCAAACGCTTTCTGCGCAACCATGCCACCACCCCCGTCAAAATGCTCGCCACCAATATCGTGATGACCGGACCACCGGTGGATGATCACGATATCAGCATCACCATCTCCCGCATCCGCAATCCAGATAAAAGGGGCACTGTGATCTTCATGGATCTGCAGTGCAAAGACTCCCCGGCGGGTAACGCATTCTGTAACAGCAAAAAGATAACTGGGGTCAAGCGAGGCTTTATCGAGGCCCTCTCGGAACACCCTACTTCACCTGACAAACAGTGAGGCAAGCAGCGGGGCCAGGGCCTGTACGATAACGCCTAGCTCTGCATCTGCCGCAAAGCCCCCTCAAGGATGCGCCACTGCGCATCCCACTCCGCCAGCGGGGAGTCGGCAAACCCACTCCGCAGATGCTGGTGCATGCGCCCCTCCACCACCGCCAACAGCAGATTGGCTCCGACCCGCGCATCGATCCCAGCATAGCCCTGATCACGCATCGTCCCTTCGCGCAGGATCTGCCGCAACTGGGTCTCCAGGCGCGCAAAAAACTGCCCAACTCGCATCAGCAGACGTTCCGTTTCCCCCACCAACGCATCGCCCAGCAGCACCCGCGAGATACCGGGATTACGGTCAGCAAAGGCCAGCAGTAGATAGAGTAGCCGCCCGCAACGCACCCGCGCATCCTGTTCCTCTTCCAGGATCTGATTGACCCGCACAAAGATGCTCTCCTCGGCAAAGTCGATCAACCCTTCGAACATCTTCGCCTTGCTGGCAAAGTGGCGATAGAGCGCCGCCTCCGACACCCCCACCGCCCTTGCCAACGAAGCCGTGGTAATCCGCCCGCGGGGGTTACGCTCCAGTTCTGTTGCCAAGGCTTCGAGGATCAGCTGTTTGCGGGAGACCTTGCCACTCATCAGCGCCGCCGGATCAGGGTGCCGACACCCTCGTCGGTAAACAACTCCAGCAACACCGCATGCTGCAGACGACCATCGATGATATGGACTGAGTTGACTCCGCCGGTCACCGCATCCAGCGCGCAGCCGATCTTTGGCAGCATGCCGCCATGGATGGTGCCGTCTGCGATCAGCTCGTTGACCCGCTCGCTGGTGAGGCCGGTCAACAGGCCACCCTCTTGATCAAGCAACCCCTTGGTATTGGTCAGCAGAATCAGCTTCTCCGCCTGCAGCACCTCTGCCACCTTGCCCGCCACCAGATCGGCGTTGATATTGTAGGAGCGACCATCCTCGCCGACACCAATCGGCGCGATCACTGGGATAAAATTGCCATGCAGCAACATCTCCACCACGCTGGTGTCGATGCTCTCCACCTCCCCCACATGGCCGATATCGATGATCTCCGGGGCCTCCAGCTCCGGTCCCTTCCACTCCACCAGCAGCTTGCGAGCACGGATCAGGTCACCATCCTTGCCGGTCAAACCGACCGCCCTGGCACCGGCGCGGTTCAGCAGGTTGACGATATCTTTGTTGACCAGCCCACCCAGCACCATCTCCACCACATCCATGGTCTCGGTGTCGGTAACACGCATGCCCTGGATGAATTCTGAATCCTTGCCGAGGCGCTCCAGCAGGGAGCCGATCTGTGGCCCACCGCCATGCACCACCACCGGGTTGATGCCAACCAGCTTCATCAACACGATATCGCGGGCAAAGCTGCTCTTGAGATCTTCGTCAACCATCGCGTTGCCACCATACTTGATGACGATGGTCTTGCCGCTGAAACGCTGGATGTAGGGCAGCGCGGCGGTCAATACATGGGCAATGTTATGGGCCTGTTCCGGAGTCAAAGACATAGTGTTATTACAAAGGTTCTAAATAGAATTGAAAGGTCGGATGACCGGTTAAAACGGCATCTCCAGCTCGGGTGCGACTTTCTGCATCAGCGTGCGGAAGACATCCTGTACCACCTTCAGCGCCTGGGCATCATCCGCCTCAAAGCGGAACACCAACGACGGGGTAGTGTTGGAGGCCCGTACCAGACCCCAGCCCCGCTCGAACTCGGCACGCAGTCCGTCGATCCAGACCATGCGAGCACCAGGGATCTCCGGCTGCTGCTCCAGGGCATCCATGATCTTGTCTCCCTGCCCCTCTTCAAGCTGCACCTGATACTCCGGTGTCGACTCACCCTCGGGCAGACCGGTGAAGACTTCGGCACTAGACAGCTGCTCAAGCGCCAGGATCTCCAGCAGGCGTGCACCAGCATAGAGCGCATCGTCGAAGCCATACCAGCGTTCCGCAAACATGATGTGTCCGCTGAACTCACCAGCGAGCAGGGCACCAGTCTCCTGCAGCTTCGCCTTCAACAGCGAGTGGCCACTCTTCCACATCAGCGGTCGACCGCCGTTGGAGAGCACCACATTGGCCAGATGCCGGGAGCACTTGACGTCATAGACAATGTCACCGCCTGGCAGGCGGGCCAGCACATCGATGGCGAGATACATCAACACCCGATCGGGCCAGATCAACTTGCCGGAGGAGTCGATCACTCCTAGGCGATCCCCATCCCCATCGAAGGCGAGCCCCACATCGGCCTGGTTTTCGACCACCGCCTGCTTCAGGGCCTCCAGATTCTCGGGCCGACTCGGGTCGGGATGGTGGTTGGGAAAGCTGCCATCCACCTCACAGAACAGCTCCACCACATCACAACCAAGGCGTCTAAACAGCTCTGGCGCCACCATACCCGCCACGCCGTTACCGCAGTCAACCACCACCTTCAGGGAGCGCGCCAGGCGCACATCGTTGATCACCCGTTCGATATAGTCTTCGGTAATCTCGCGTATATTCCGCTGCCCCTGCCCCTTCATCAGGCGGCCATCCGCGATCCGGCGGTAGAGTCCCTGGATCTGCTCGGGGGAGAGACTCTTTTCACCCAGCACCACCTTGATGCCGTTATATTCGATCGGATTGTGGCTGCCGGTGACGATACAGCCACACCCCACATTGAGTTCATGCACCGCATAGTAGAGCAGTGGTGTCGGTAGCATGCCGATGTCAATAACATCGCGCCCGCTCGACAATAGCCCATTGATCAGGGCCTCCTGCAGCGCCTCACTGGAGTTGCGTCCATCCCTGGCCACCACGATCGACTGGAAGCCCTGCTCATAGCCCTCGCTGCCGATCGCCTGGCCGATGGTGTAGGCCACATTCTCGGTCAGGGTTTCGCCGACCAGACCGCGGATGTCGTAAGCACGAAAGATGCTGGCCGGCACCGCTGCGAGTGCATCGGCGTTCTCCAGCGCCTCGGCCTGCCTCGCACGCCTGTCAGCACCCGGCTGATCGGTTTTCGGCACTGCGAAGATATCCTCCTCCACCATAATCCCTTCAGTGGCTGAGGCGCTGCCACGCTTGCGCCGCTCACGGCGCTGCTTGCGCGCATTGGCGAACTCGCGAGCCTGATGTTCAATGATCTCCAAGGTTGACTGCATATCGAGCAGCTTTGCCTGTTGGCGCTTCGGCGACTTGCCCGCCATCAACACCTCGGCCAACTCCAGCAGGCTGTACTGATCCCCCTTCAGCGCCCGCTGCATCTGCAGCGCCAGCAGCCCCATCAGCGCCACTGCCAGTAGTGCCGCTATCCCACCCGGCGCCAGCAGATAGATCTGCTCCAGCAGAGGTGTGCTCACCTGCCCCGACCAATAGGCCACCTCCCAGATGGTTCCGTCGACCTCAAAACGTCCATCCGGCTCGCCAGCCGCCCTGCCGCTCCCACCTGCGGCCAGCACCAGCGGCGCAGCTCTCTGCACCAGTTGGCGCACCTCGACACGACCATTCAGGCGGCTGCGCTCAACCACATCCTGCAACAGGGCCACAGGGAAGGCCGCATGTATCACCCCCAGCGCGGGGCCTTGTTTGCTGTTTCGCACCGCCACCGCTATTGCGATATGCTGCTGCGCCCCGCCAAACTTGTGCACCTGGGCCGGAGGTACTCCTGGCTGCTCCTCCGCAAGTCGGATCAGCTCCAGGGAGGCGTAGCCAAGATGAGGCATCGCGCTGTTTTCTGGTTCGCGCTGACCGGCAGCCAGCAGACGCAATCGCAGCACCCCTGGCAGCAGCCGGTTCAGCTGCTCTGCGTAGCCATCAAGCTCCGCTCGATTATCAGTGCTGAAATAGTCGGCCAGCTGCGGATCCTGCGCTATCCCGAGCAACATCTGCATGCGTGCCTGGGTAGTAACGGCGACGCGCTCCGCCACACCGGAGGCAACCAGCCGCGCCTCGCGCTCAACTGCCGCCGCATCCTTCAGGCTGGCCTGCAGGTAGAGGATCGCGCTCACCAGAAGAAACAGCACCACCACTACCGCAGCCGCTATCGACCAATACCAGCGGATCCCTCTGCCGGTCGGGCTCTGCCTGGTGCCCGTTTTTTCTTTCCGCTTACTTCTCTTACTCATAAGCTCGCTATCTCAAAGCTCCTTCCGATCCTGCAAATGCCTGGGGGCAGGCATTCCAAACCACCACTGCCTAAGGCATTCGCCACACACCCGCAACCTGGAGCGATCTGCTGCATCAACTGTTTTCCTGCTGGGTCCGCGCATGATATCGCTCCGCGATGCGAGCGGCGAGCCGTGCTGCCAATTCACTCTTTAGCATCATCGGCAGCGATTCGCCCCCCCCTTCCCACAGCAGGGTCAGGGCATTCTCATCCCGTTCAAAGCCACCCTCTGCGGCAGCGACACGATTGGCGGCAATCAGATCGATTCTCTTAGCCCTGCGCTTCTCCTCCGCATAGGCCTTCACGTTCTGGGTCTCGGCGGCAAAGCCAACAGTAAAGGGCGGATCTTCAGCAGCCGCGACATCTGCCAGGATATCGGGATTGCGCTCCAGCTCCAGCGTCATGACCGTCTGCTGCTTTTTGATCTTCTGCTGCGCCATCTCGCGGGGGCGATAGTCCGCCACCGCAGCCACTCCGACAAAAATATCGCACCCCGCCAACTGCTCCGACACCGCCAGCTGCATCTCCTGGGCTGTCTCCACATCGATGCGCTGCACCCCCGCAGGGGTTGCCAGTGCGACCGGTCCAGCCACCAGCACCACCTCGGCGCCAAGCCGACGCAACGCCGCCGCCAGGGCAAAACCCATCTTGCCGGAACTGCGGTTACTGATGAAACGCACCGGATCGATCGGCTCACGGGTCGAACCAGCGGTCAGCACCACTTTGACTCCAGCCAGCGTCCCACCTACAAAATGGGCACTGACTTGATCCAGCAGTGCCTCCGGCTCCAGTATGCGTCCCGGCCCGCTCTCACCACACGCCTGCACGCCCTCCGCCGGCCCCCAGATCAGCAGGCCACGAGCAGTGAGCCGCTGTACATTCTCCTGGGTCGCCGGATTGAGCCACATCTGCCGATTCATCGCCGGCGCCAGCGCGATAGGGGCTGTGGTGGCCAGACAGATGGCGCTCAGCAGATCATTCGCCATGCCGACGCTCAGTCGGGCCATGAAATCGGCAGAGACGGGAGCAATCAGGATCAGATCCGCCCAGCGGGCCAGCTCGATATGCCCCATCGCCGCCTCTGCTGCGGGATCAAGCAGTTCAGTATGGACCGGCCGACCGGAGAGTGCCTGGAAGGTAAGTGGGGTGACAAAGGTCTGGGCAGCGGCAGTCATCGCTACCCGCACCTCAGCGCCGGCCTCGATAAGTGCACGCAGCAGCATCGCACTTTTATATGCGGCGATGCCCCCGGTTACGCCCAACAGGATCTTTTGGTTGGCTAGAGCCGACATGAGTCGTTAGACCATCCTGAACAAAAATCGGTTATAGAGGGTACCTTAAGGTGCCAAAACCTCAAAGTGACAGTGTTAACACTCTGAGTGAGTACTAACATCGGCAGAACCCGCCGAAACAGGCTAGATTTAGCTCCAGACAACCAACATAGCAGCATGACAGGGAGGTCATATGCCGATTACCGACTGGCCGTTAGACGAGCGCCCGCGGGAGAAACTGCTCAAACAGGGGGCGTCTAGCCTCACCGACGCCGAACTGCTGGCGATCTTTCTGCGTACCGGGGTGGCCGGCCGCACCGCAGTGGATCTGGCCCGCGACCTGCTCACCGAGTTCCAGGGGCTGCGGCCGCTGCTCACCGCCGACCGCCAGGTCTTCTGTCACGGCAAAGGCCTGGGCAACGCCAAGTACGCCCAGTTGCAGGCAGTGCTCGAGATGGGGCGGCGTTATCTTGGCGAGGATCTGAACCGCGGCAGCCCGCTCACCCGCCCGGAGCAGACCCGCCACTACCTAAGCGCACAACTGCGCCACCATCCGCACGAGGTCTTCGCCTGCCTGTTTCTCGACAACCGCCACCGCGTCATCATCTTCGAGGAGTTGTTTCGCGGCACCATCGATGGCGCCAGTGTCCACCCCCGGGAAGTCGTGAAACGGGCCCTGCATCATAATGCGGCAGCGGTAATCCTGGCTCACAACCATCCCTCCGGGATCGCCGAACCCAGCGATGCGGACCGGCGCATCACCCTGCGTCTGCAACAAGCCCTAGAGCTGGTGGAGATCCGCGTGCTCGACCATTTCGTGATTGGCGATGGTCGACCCTACTCGTTCGCCGAGCAGGGCCTGATCTAAAATCAGCCGCCACGGACCCAGACAGCTTGCGCTCCCTCCCGCTCTCTGCTATAAATACGCGCCTTTCGCCCCAGGGTTAACAGTTTTTAGAGGTTTGGACCATGTCAAAAGTCTGCCAGGTCACCGGCAAGCGCCCGGTCAGCGGGAACAACGTCTCCCACGCTCATAACAAAACCAAACGCCGTTTTCTGCCCAACCTGCACTACCATCGCTTCTGGGTTGAGAGCGAGAACCGCTGGGTTCGTCTGCGCGTCACCTCCAACGGTATGCGCATCATCGACAAAAAAGGCATCGACACAGTGCTGGGCGAGATCCGCGCCCGTGGTGAAAAGGTCTAACAGAGGAAACCATCATGCGTGACAAGATTCGACTGGTATCCAGCGCCGGCACCGGCCACTTCTACACCACCACCAAGAACAAGCGCAACATGCCCGGCAAGATGGAGATCAAAAAGTTTGACCCCACCATCCGCAAGTATGTCATGTACAAGGAAGCGAAGATCAAATAAGCCGCTTCCCTGCGACCCTGCGGCATCCTGAAAGCCCGTCCCTGAGACGGGCTTTCTTTTTCTCGGAGCCCCAACAGAACCCTATAAATGGCGCCAGAAGCGGTAAACATTTTCCCTCACCTGCCGACTTAGCAGGAGACCACCGCACCCCGGGATAATAGGGAAACCAGTACTAATGAAGGATATCTACGTCGGCAGGCAGGCGATCTATGACCGTTCCCTGGAAGTCTATGCCTATGAGCTGCTATTCCGCCAGGGCAATCAGGATGGCAGCAACGTCAACCAGTTGACAAACGGCGACTTTGCCTCCTCAGAAGTACTCCTCAACTGCTTTGTCGAGATCGGCCTGGAACGCATCGTCGGCCCCCACCGCGCCTTCATTAACCTGACCCGCAACCTGCTGCTCGACCACCCGCAACTGGCATTCGACAAAGAACGGGTGGTTATGGAGATACTCGAAGATATCCCGGTGGACGAGCCCCTGGTGACGCGGGTGCGTGAGCTGGCCGAACAGGGCTACACCATCGCCCTCGACGACTACGCCTTCGAGGAGAAGTGGGACCCACTGCTGCCCCACGCCCACATTATCAAGGTAGAGATCCCCGCCCTCACCCCCGAGCAGCTGCAGGCCGGCCTGCCAAAGCTGCGCCAACATAAGCTCTTGCTGCTGGCGGAGAAGATCGAGACCGAAGAGGAGTTCCAGCAGTGCCTCGAGTTGGGCTTCGATCTCTTTCAGGGCTACCACTTCTCCCGCCCCAAGGTGGTGGAGGATAAGCGGCTAGAGGAGAACCAGATGGTGATCATGCAGCTGGTCTCCCGGCTCAACGATCCGCAGGTGGAGATCAGAGACCTGGAGCATCTGATCGCCCAGGACGCCAGCCTCAGCTACAAGATCCTACGCTTCATCAACTCCGCCGCCGTCGGCATGCCGCGCCGCGTCGAGTCGATCCACCAGGCTGTGGTCTTCATGGGGCTAACACGGATCCGCGCCTGGGCCAGTCTGCTGGTGCTGTCGCGGGTGGCAAACAAACCCCAAGACTACTTCACCACCGCCCTGGTACGCGCCCACATGTGCCAGCGCCTGCTCAGCAAAAGCGGCTCCAACTGCTCCGCCGAGATGGGATTCAGCGTCGGCCTACTCTCCATCCTCGACCTGCTGATGGAACGTCCGCTGGCGGAGATCATTGGCGAACTGGGCCTCTCCGACGAACTGAACACCGCCCTGCTCGATCACGCTGGCCCCGCCGGCCGCGCCCTGGTCTGCACCCTCAATTACGAATCTGGCAATATCCAACCTGACGACCGTTTTGAGCTCGATCTGGGTGAATTGACCGAGATCTTTCTCAACGCCTCCAAGACCGCCTTCGCCGAGGCCCAGGCGCTGGGCGAAGCCTAAACACCCGACTACGTCTGCGACAACAGCAGGTTCCCCACCCCATCGACTCGACAGCGCCAACCGGGGGCGATCCAGCTGGTTGAGACCTGCTCGGTCACCAGCGCCGGACCAACGATCTCACGCCCCGCCAGTAGCTCAGCACGCTCGTAACAGGGCACCTCAGCCTCGACTCCGGTAACCCGTATCGACTCCCACTCAGCCAGCGCAGCAGCCGCAGGCACAGCCTTCAGCGCCACCTGCGGGCTTGGCCCCTGCAACCCAACTCGCAGATTGACCAGCTCCACCGGGGCCTCCATGCGGTGGCCGAAGCGGACCTGATGCCGTGCATGAAACTGCTCCGCCATTTGATCAAGCCCCTCCCAAGGCAAATTGAGCGTATAGGACTGCCCACGGTAACGCAGATCGAGCGAATCGCGCCGCTCAACCTGCGCTCTCGCAACTCCCTCCGCCAGCAATGCTTGCAGACCGGACTCAGCCAGCGCATCCAGCTCCCGTCGAATCAAATCCTCGCTCAACTCCTTCAGCAGACCGAGCCGGGTGCGCGCCAGCTGCCGCCCCGGCCGGCTCGCCAACATGCCCAGCGCCGACAGCACTCCAGCCTGCACCGGCACCATCGCCTGAGTCATCCCCAAAGCCTCTGCCAGGGCACAAACATGCAGCCCGCCTGCGCCACCAAACGAGACGAGGGTAAAGCCACGCGGGTCGACCCCGCGCTGCACCGAGATCACCCGCAGCGCCCGCGCCATGTGCTCGTTGGCGATGCGGACAATCCCCTCGGCGGCCTGCTCCGGCGACAAACCCATCGCCTCGGCAAGCCCGCCCACGGCACGCCGCGCCGCAGCCAGATCGAGCCGCATCCGGCCGCCGAGAAAGGCGTCGGCACGCAGCCGCCCCAACACCAGATTGGCGTCGGTGACCGTTGGCCGCTCCCCCCCGGCGCCGTAGCAGGCGGGACCAGGTGCGGCCCCCGCTGACTCCGGCCCCACCTGCAGCATGCCGCCGTCGTCGAGGTAGGCGATGGAACCACCGCCTGCGCCGATGGTATGCATGTCGACCATCGGCACCGCCACCGGCCAAGGACCAATGCGCCCTTCGCGGGTCAGTCGCGGCGCACCGTCGAGCAGCGCCACATCGGTGGAGGTACCGCCCATATCAAACGAAAGCAGCCGCTCATGTCCGGAGGCCGCCGCCACGAAGCGCGCCCCCACCAGACCGCCCGCCGGCCCCGAGAGCAGCATCCGCACCGCCTGATGCGCCGCCTGCTGCGCCGCAATCGCCTCGCCGGAGCTCTGCATCACCGACACCCGAGCCCCCGGCAACCCCGCCTGCAGCCGACCAATGTAGCCCTCCACCAGCGGCCCCACCCAACCATTTAGCCAGGTGGCGATACCGCGCTCATATTCACCTGCCTCCGGCAGCACCGCCGAGGAACGGGAGACAAACACCGCCTCCGGCAACACTGCCTCGATCTCCCGCTCGAAACAGTCATCCAGGTAGGCGTAGAGCAGGTTGATCGCCACCGCGCGGGGTTTGAGTTCAGACACCGCCTCGACCAGAATCTGCAGATCGGCCTCAGTCAGATCTTCGATCAGTGAGCCGTCCGCCGCCAGCCGCCCGCCGGTCTCCAGGCAAAGCCCCTCAGGCACCGGCGGCGCGATCGGCTCCGGCTGCAGGTTGTAGAGTTCGCGCCTCGCCTGACGGCCGATGGTGAGCAGATCCTTCAGCCCCCGATTGCCGATATAGAGGGTGCGCACGCCCTTCCCCTCTAGCGCCGCATTGGTGGCCACGGTGGAGCCGTGCACCACCCGCAGCTGCGCCGGGTCGAGCCCCATCTCGGCGATGCCCTGCAGGATCGCCCGCTCCGGCGCGTCCGGTGTCGACAGCACCTTGTGGATGCGCAACCCGGCAGCATCGAATAGCACGAAGTCGGTAAAAGTACCGCCGGTATCAACACCCAGATATTTCAAGATCATCCCCATCGAAACAGTGAGAGGCAAAGATACCCTCCACCTCCGCAAAGACAAAGCCGCCCCATGCAAAAAGCCGCTTGTGGGTCGGCAGCAAATTCCTTATCTTGCGCCAGATGGAAACCCTGCTGACCACCCACAAGCTGAGCCGCGAGTTTGGCCAAAAACGCGCCCTGCAGAGACTCAACTTGCAGCTGCAACGCGGTGAGGTAGTCGGCCTGCTGGGGCCCAACGGGGCTGGCAAATCCACCGCGATGCGGCTGATCAGCGGCGCTCTGGCGCCCAGCCACGGTCGTGTCACGGTGGCCGGATTTGACATGCAGCAGCAGCCGATCGAGGCGAAACGCCGGCTCGGCTATCTGCCGGAACGCCCACCGCTGCATCCCGAGCAGCGGGTCGATGAGTATCTCTACGACTGCGCCCGGCTCAGGGGGCTGACGCCTCAGGCAGCCCGCGAGGCTCTCGGCAACAGCAAACGCCGCTGCGGCCTGGAGAGCGTTGGCAGACGCCTGATCCGCAACCTCTCGAAGGGCTACCAGCAGCGGGCCGGCATCGCCCAAGCGATCATCCACGCCCCCGACCTAATCATCTTCGACGAGCCCACCGAGGGGCTCGACCCGGCACAGATCCGCGAGGTGCGCGAGCTGATCCGTGAGCTGGCCGAGCAGAGTGCGGTGCTGCTCTCCAGCCACATCCTCAGCGAGGTGGAGGCCTGCGCCGACCGAGTGACAATCTTGCAGCAGGGACGCGCCATCTACCAGGGTGCAATCGAGCCAGCCCAGACTCCGCTGCTGCGGCTCCAGCTGCAGCAGAACCCGGGGAATGAAGCCCTCACACAGCTGCCGCAGATCGCCTCTGTCGAACGCCTCCACACCGACTACTTCCGGGTGCAACTGTCCCCCAAAGCCACCGCCCCCGAACTGGCAGCGCAGATTGTGCAGCAGGGCTGGGGACTTCGGCAACTCAGTGAGGAACGCCTCAGCCTGGAGCAGATCTACCTCGAGGCGACCAGCGGCAGGACCAGCCAAGGGGCCTCTGAATGAGCTGGCGGCTGGCCTGGATTGAGTGGCGGCGGCTGATGCGCACCCCGTTCGCCTGGATAGTGCTGGCGCTGGCCAGTCTGCTGCTGGGCTGGCAGCTGCTACAGACCCTAGATGCCTTCAGCAGCACCCCGGCGGTCGGGCGTCTGTTTGGCCTGAGCCGCCATCTGGGGCTGGAGCTGTTTGGCCTGACGGCAGTGCTGATCCTGTTTATCACGCCGCTGCTGACGATGCGCCTGTCAGACAGCAGCAACAGCCTGTTGAGCACCGCACCGCTACGTCTCCGGGAGATCCTACTCGGCCAGTACCTCGCCCTGCTGGGGGTCATCGCGCTGGTTGCGCTGTTGCCACTGGGGCTGTCGATACCACTGGCGGTCGGCACCCAACCCGACTGGGGACTGTTGGCCACCGCCAGTCTCGGTCTGTTACTGCTGGGCAGCTGCTTCGCCGCCATCAGCCTCTATGTTTCCAGCCTGAGCCGCACCCCGGGGGCCGCGGCTGCGGGCAGCTACGGCCTGCTGCTGCTGCTCTCCATCATCAGCCAATACGCCTCTGCCGACAGCAGCGGCCTACTCAGCTGGTTTGGCTGGCCACCTCACTTCCTCAACCTGCAACTGGGTTGGGTGCGCAGCAGCGACATCGCCTATTTCCTGCTGTTGAGTCTGTTTTTCCTCGGCCTGGCGCTGCACCGCCTACAGCTGCGCCGGGAGAGCTGAGCATGAACATTGGCAAACAAATCCACCAGCTGATCTTCCCGCTGCTGAGCCTGGCGCTGCTGTTGCTGCTCGCCTGGTTCAGCAACCGCTACCAGTGGCAGTGGGACTGGACCCGTAACGGCAGCCACACCCTTAGCGAGACCAGCATCGCACTGTTGCAGCGCCTCGAGGGCCCACTGCAGGTGACCATCTTCACTCCCCGCGCCTCGACGCTGCAACAGCAGGTGGAGCGTTTCATCGAACGCTACCAACGCTTCAAGCCCGACCTGCAGTTGACATTTGTCGACCCGATCCGCAACCCCGACGCCAGCCGCCGCCAGGGGATCTCCCTCTCCGGTGAGCTGGTCCTGCGCTACCAGGGGCGGGAGGAGCGTCTGCAGCGGCTCAGCGAGCTTCACTTCAGTAATGCCCTGCAGCGCCTCAGCCAGCAACAGCACCACTGGATTGCCGCGCTCACCGGCCACGGCGAACGGGATCTGCACGGCAAGGCCAACCACGACCTGGGGGCGTTTGGCCAATCCCTGCAGCAGAAAGGCTACCAGCTGGTCGCTCTGACCCCTGCCACTGTGCCGCCAGACAACACCGCTCTGCTGCTGATCGCCTCCCCCACCACTGCCCTGCTGGAGGGCGAGCTGGCGTTGATTGAGGCCTACCTGCAGCAAGGCGGTAATCTGCTGCTGCTGACAGACCCATCCAGCCGCGAGAGCCTGCAGCCGCTGCTACAGCAACTCGACATCGAAGCCCTGCCCGGCACTCTGGTAGACGCCAATGTGCGCCGCCTCGGCATCGACAACCCAACAGTGGCACTGGTCTCCGAATATCCAGAGTTTCCCGCCACCGCCGGTTTCGATCTGCTCACGCTGTTTCCGGAGAGCCTGGCGCTGCAGGCGGATCAGACCCGCGATTGGCAGGTCACCGGGCTGCTGCGCACCCTGCCACAGAGCTGGAACGAGACCGGCCCGATCCACGGCGAGGTGGAACGCAATCCTGAACTTGGCGAACAGGCCGGGCCACTCACCATCGGCCTCGCCCTCACCCGCCAGCGGGGCGAGCGCGAACAGCGGGTGGTGGTGATCGGCGACGGCGATTTTCTCTCCAACAGCTATCTGGCCAATGCCGGCAATCTTGATCTGGGACTGGCCCTGGTTGGTTGGCTGGCCGGCGCTGAGCAGCTGATCGGCATCCCACCACGACCGATCCTCGACCGAGAGCTGCAGCTCTCACCGCTGACCAAAGGGATCATCGGGCTGGGCGCACTGTTCGGCCTGCCGTTGCTACTGTTCAGCATCGGTGGGCTACTCGGCTGGCGACGCAACCGGGCCTGAGATGCGCACGCTCAGCCGGGTCAATCTGATCTTACTGCTGCTGGTCGCCCTGCTGGGTGGGGCGGCCTGGTGGCTGCAATCCAGCGACATGCCGCCGCCGCTGACCCGACTTAGCCCAGCCAGGATCCAACAGATCCGACTGATCCGTGCGGGACAGACGATCGAGCTGCAGCGGCACAATGGGGTCTGGTGGTTGGGCGAGGCACGGGCCGATCAGCAACGGGTGGCGCAACTACTGGGCATCGCCACAACCCCTAGTCTGGCGCACTTTCCACTGCCGCAGGGGCGCCTCGCTGCGTTCGGCCTGCAGCCACCTGAAACGATCCTCTGGCTCGACCAGACCGAGCTACGTTTTGGCACCACAGAACCGCTCAGCGGCCAGCGCTATCTGCAGATCGGTGATCAGGTCCATCTGATCGGCGATGGCTTTCGTCACCACCTGAGCGCGCCGGCAGCGGCATTTCTGGAGTAAATATGCCTGAACTGCCAGAAGTAGAGACCACCCGCCGCGGCATCGCGCCACACCTTGAGGGCGCCGCTGTCAGTGGGATTGTCGTGCGCCAGCCGCGGTTGCGCTGGCCTGTGCCAGAAAATCTGAGTCCACTGCTAAATGGCCAGCGGCTCAATTCGGTGGGACGGCGGGGTAAATATCTGCTGCTCAACTTCGCCCCAGGCAGCCTGCTCCTGCACCTCGGCATGTCGGGCAGTCTGCGGGTGCTGCCGAACGGTACGCCGCCCCAGCGCCACGACCACTTCGACCTGGAGTTCGACAACAATTCACTGCTGCGCCTGCGTGATCCACGGCGCTTCGGCGCCGTGCTCTGGCAGCCGACCGGCGAGTGCCATGAACTGCTAGCCAGGCTAGGCCTCGAACCACTGCGTGAGGGGTTCGATGGCGACTATCTGCATCAGATCGGCCAATCACGCAGCGTCGCCATCAAGCAGCTGATCATGGAGAGTCGCGTGGTGGTAGGAGTCGGCAACATCTACGCCAATGAGTCGCTGTTCCGCGCCGGCATCCACCCACAACGGGCCGCCAACCGCATCGCCCTGGCACGCTACCAGCGGCTTGCCGCTGCGATCGTCGAGGTACTCAATGCGGCGATCGCACAGGGCGGCACCACCCTGCGTGACTTTCAGCAGGAGGATGGCTCCCCCGGTTACTTCGCCCAGCAGTTGCAGGTCTATGGCCGAACCGGCGAGCCCTGCCCGATCTGTGCTGAGCCGATCCGCCTAAAAACCCTGGGGCAGCGCTCCAGCTTCTACTGCCCGCTCTGCCAGCGCTGAACACCCGACCGGCTTTCTGTAACAAAAAACATTACAAGGCCAGCGATTTTTGAGCACACGTTCAGCAAACATTGAACGCATCTCCGATACCTGGCCTGGACGGCAGTTCTCTAACTACATGACAAGGCTCATTTTTTAACGACTCTCAACTGATTTTCTACATCACTGCACACTGGCTCCAGAGAGAATTAGTCATCACGCACAGGGACGCCGCTTACCCGGCGCCCCTGCTGCAACAACAGCCGATAATCCAACAGGACTCAATCACCCCGTCATGGACGTGCGTGACAGAGCGTGCAACCGATCTCCGTCCCTTTACTAACATGGACTGTGCGACCACCATCATCATCGCTTTGGTAATCCCGATCAGCCGCAGCACGAGAGAGAACAGTGCCATTCAGGTCATTGCCATGGCAGGCCTTACAGGCATTGGGATTGCGGCGATAGAAGTCTTCATGTCCAAGATCCCAACTGCTGCTGTTAACATTGTGCATACCATGGGGGCCATCCAGGGTATTGGGCAGACTGGTGTGGCAGGTGGCGCACTCAGCGATCGTGCCGGTGTGCCCCTGGATCTGAGTGGCGGCCACATTGTCATTGGAGCTGTTCTGAGCATTCGGCCAGATCGCATGGGTCGAGCCGTGGCAGCCCTCGCAGGCAACACCACCATGCCCCAGGCTGTTGCGGTACAGCTCTGCGCTATTTCCGGCAAACCGTAGGTTGTTGACAGACCTGGGGGCCGCTGAACTGTCACTGCTATCCCAGGCTTGGGTGAGACGGATGTCGGCACCCAGATGATCGAGCGCATCACCGGTATGACAGGATTCACAGCGTGGTTCGTCGATCCAGGGGCGGCGCGTAGAACCATCGGGCAGAGGAAAAACACCGCCGATTGCTAGCATGTCACCGTGGCAGTTCTGACAGACGATACCTGCGTTACCCATAGCGCCCCGCAGGCATTTGGTAATCTTGCCCGGATGGCATTGGTAACAGGTTTCCTCCAGGGTGCCATCTGCTGGAAACAGGTCGGCCCCAGTGTCCGGGTCTTTCAAACGCCCATGGTAACCGTGCATGACCTGGGACATCATGTCATGGCCAATCTGGTCTCCGGTTGGCCCCCCATTGCCAGCCAAGTCAAGTGCTGCCGAGTAGTGACAGCGAGCACAAAGTACCGGGCGTTGGTTGTGCAAATTGGTGCCGTGCTTCTTGTCATGCAGTAGTAGAATGTTCTCCTTCGCCGCCTGCAATACGCTGTTGGGATCGGTAATATCGTCAGGAAAGACAAAGGCGATGGAAGAATCCCTTGCTCCAACCTCTCCTACCGCGTGGCAATTCTGGCAATCGGCTTCCGATGCGACCGGCAACACGACATCAACGCTCGCCAGATCCTCCCCAGAGGAAGGGGCTGCAGCATTCACTCGCATTAAGGGATAGGCTTGAGTACCGCCCGAGTCATCAACGGGCAGTATGGGTATACCCTCGGCAGAGAACCAGCTTTTTGCACTATTGAATCCATTGAAAACCTGGGCGTCATTGGCCGAATAGGGGGTCAGGATACCCGGCATTTCTTGCTGAGTGAGTCCCTCATCAGGTTGCGGATTTATGCCAAACAGGTCAAAGACATACGTATTGCCCGTCGCTGGATTGATGTCCCAAAAATTACTCTTAGTAAAACTCCCGCTCGGAGGATTCTGGCTAGTCGTAGTGATCGATCCATTCGCATCCAGTTGTGCCTTATAGGTAACAACAACCTCACTATTATCGAGGAGGCGTGGCGTGGCGCCCCGCTCGATCACTTGACTATGCACCACATTGAAAGGGGGCAGAACAACAAAATTAGAGTAATCCAAGTCGGCACAATGCATACCTAGATCATTAAAGGCGAGCACCCTATGGCTGCCGCTGACAACAGGCACCCCGTTGTCGGTACTAGTACTTTCACCGCCACAGGCAGTCAGTAGAAGGGCGCAGGAGAGGGCCACGCTCAACGTTTTGAGTGGATTCATCAATGGTTTTTCCTGAGTGGTCAAACAACCGGTTTAAATGGGAATGAGAATCTATTCTGCGACATAAAGCCAGATCAAGGAAGGAGGTCGCAAATTTTTAAGCTGACCATCAAACAGATCGCCTGTAGGCCCGACTTTAGCCGGGCAGGTCTGTCTGCAAGCGGTCCTACAGAGCGATGTATGTAATGGTCGGGCTAATAATAACGGCGCTCCGGCCTGTTGCGAGAAGAGGGGGGAGAACCAGCTCTTCACATACCAGCCTTTTTTCTTGACTCTACCCGCCCCCCCGCCTAGCATGCCAAGGTTTTGATTTCTGTGCAGTAGGTCCAATGAATATCGACGCCATTCGCGAGCTGATCGCGGACGACATGCAGGCGGTCAACCGACTGATCATCGAACAGCTGCGATCCGACGTGGTGCTGATCAACCAGATCGGCGCCTATATCGTCAACAGTGGCGGCAAACGGCTGCGGCCAATGCTGGTACTGCTAGCGGCCCGCGCCTGCGACTATCAAGGCAAACGCCACATCAATCTGGCGGCGATCATCGAGTTCATCCATACCGCCACCCTGCTGCACGACGATGTGGTAGACGGCTCCGAGCTGCGCCGCAACCAGGAGACCGCGAATGCAGTCTGGGGCAATGAGGCGAGTGTGCTGGTGGGCGACTTTCTCTACTCCCGCTCCTTCGAGATGATGGTCGCGGTGGAGCAGATGCGGGTGATGGATATCCTCTCCCACGCCACCAACCGCATCGCCGAAGGTGAGGTACTGCAGCTGCTCAATGTGCACAATCCGGAGACCAGCGAGGCCGACTACATGGAGGTGATCAAACGTAAGACCGCCACCCTGTTTGAGGCTGGCACCCGCCTCGGCGGCGTGATCAGCGGTGTCGATCCGCAACAGGAGCAGGCGCTGGCCGACTACGGGCTGCACCTGGGCATCGCCTTCCAGCTGGTGGATGACGCGCTCGACTACAACTCCTCCAACCAGGATATCGGTAAAAATATCGGTGACGACCTGGCCGAGGGCAAACCAACCCTGCCGCTGATCCAGACGATGAAGCAGTGCTCTGAAGCTGACCGGAAGCGCTTGGCAAAGATCATCGAGAAGGGTGGCCTGGATGAGATCGAATTCGTGATGCAGCAGGTCCAGGCTAGCGACGCCATTACCTACACAGAGACACTGGCGCACGAGGAGGCGGAGCGCGCCAAGACAGCGCTGTCGCTGATTCCCAACTCTCCGTTCCGCGAGGCGCTGATGGCACTGGCCGACTTCTCTGTCGCCAGAACGCATTGAACCATCTAGCGAATTCCATTATCATTGCGCGCTCGTTTGCGGTCGGCTCCCGACCTACCGCCATCCAGCCGGTCTATGCCGGGACGAACTCGGGGTGTAGCTCAGCCTGGTAGAGCACTGTCTTCGGGAGGCAGGGGCCGGAGGTTCGAATCCTCTCACCCCGACCAATCAAATCGATAACCTACTTCCGTATGGTTACTTCCTCATCTTTCGCCAGCGCTGCTCAGCACCCTTAAAGAAGGGCGACTGCGGCACGTACGCTTTCCCTCACCAGACGAGCATAACGCTCGGTCATCTTAACCGAACCGTGGCCCAGCAGATCCTGAACTGCGGTCAGCGTTACATCCGCGAAACCAGCCAAGACTGGCACAAATATGTGCGTAGATCGTGGATAAGCGAATCCTCGATACCAGCCCACCAGCAAACGCTCGCAAAGCAGCGTTTGATCGACCAAGTCCTCGAGTCTTTTTCGTGCCAGAACACCTGCCAGCTGTCTAGAGTACGTTACCCCTGACGCCAATTCAGCGCTAGGGAGGGCGAGTCTGCGACGGCCGTTTTTTCCATTTGTCAGGTTGATTCTCGCAAGATTTTTGGCTTATCCTCCCAGCTCCGATCTACCGGAAGTCACCCTACTATTCTCATCCTGTGGCTGAGGCTCAGTTTACTGGACTGAGTTGGAAACCTTGATCACTATACAAGATTCGGCCGCTGATTATCTCACTCGCTTATACAAAAAAAGGGATCGCCTGCATGCCCACAAACACTCTTCGCCTCGGACTTTCTGGCAGCCTATTACTTATCAGTTCTATGTCACCAGCAGAGGTTTTACTGTTTGATGATTTTGATAACAATAGCCTGAACACTCAGGTCTGGAATCAAGGAAGTTGGCATCTTGGTCGCACTCAACTGGGCAATCAACCAAGTTTCGACAATGATGGTGAAACCAGCTATCTCTCATTAAAACTGGATAGCTACAACCCGAATGAACCAGGACAAACTTTATATGGTAGCGAGATATACAGTCTGGATAAGTTTGATGTCGGCACAGGATTGGAAATCGAAGCTCGACTACGCGCCTCCGCCATGCCCGCCGGATTGATCGCATCCTTATTTGCCTATGCACAAGACCAACAAGGCTTTGCAGATGAAATCGACATTGAGATACTTACCGCCCAACCTAACAATACTTTTCTTGCAACCAGCTGGAACGACTGGGGACACCCTGACAGTAATTACGGAGACGGCATACATCATGCGGGTTCATTGTTGAGCCTGGCAGACTATGATTACCAAAACTGGCAAACTTATAGCATACGCTGGTACCCTGAACGCATAGAATGGTATCTCAATGGCAAGCTAGTTAAACAGCAAAACAACCCTGTACCCAATCTAGCTCTATCAATACGCAGCAACTTCTGGGCAGCTAATAACGACTGGCAGAATGCTTACAGTGCAGATTTGGCCGCCACGCCAGATTTCGCCAACAACCAGCAATTTCATTACGACATTGACTACATTAAAGTCAGTCGCATCTCAGATAACAGCACCAGCAGCCCTTTGGCGCCATTGGAAATATCACGCGACATCATCTCCAGATGGAATACCGGCTATTGTGAAAACGTAAGAATTCATAACCCGGACAGCCGCACTCGTGACTGGTCTATTGAGTTGATCATCAATGGCACACTGAGCCATGCATGGAACGCACAAGTCAGCATGCTTGAAGAAGGCCTGCTTAATGCTCAGAACTCGACTCTAGCTGGCAACGCCACCACATCTTTTGGTTATTGCATAAACAGTCCTAAACGCGCCATGTCCAATAGCGACCTGATTATTACTCGCAAAGTGACCACAGACTGGGGAACGGGATATTGCGAAGACATACAAATCACCAATCCCAATGACGCCATTGGCATCTGGCAAATCAGCTTGCCAATCACAGGCTCACTTAAAAACCATTGGAGCTCCAACATGTCACAGACTGACAACCAAATTCAAGTCAGCGGGGTGAATTGGAACGAAAAACTCAACCCATTGGCATCAACCACCGTCGGTTATTGTGCCAACAAATAAGGCTCTTTATGGAATTGTGCAGGTAGATTCGACGATCCCTAAAAGGGTCGACTTATTCCGAGCTTCCTTAACAAATTGATTCAGACAGAGGCCGCCTTGATGACAATCGAGGGTAAAGCCGACTGCAAAACTGATCCTTGTTAATTCGCTCTTATTCAAACGAAACTCCCACTAATAAAGCCAGCCTTCTTTGAAGGCTGGCTTCGTAGGTTGCCTTGGCGAAACTGGTCCCGCCCCAGCAAGTAGACCGCTATTTGATCTCGTAAGGACCGATATCCGGCGCGACCCCGAGCCAATGCCGGCAATCAGCATCGACATCCATCGGATTCGATGGATCGTCATCCGCGCTGGCGCAGTGCACACCGGCGATCCAGGTAGCGGTATCGATCAGCGGACTGTCGCTCTGCGGCTTCAGTGCATTCTTTACCTGATCCTTCACATAAGCCACCTTTTCGGCAACGCTCATGCCGGCACTGAAGTGGGTATCGATATCGCTGGCGCTAAAGCCGCTGTTGGCGATCCGCGGATCACCATCCGAATCCCCAGACCAGTTATTCTTCGCATCGACACCCGAGGGGATGGAGAAGTCGGTATCACCATTGTTCAGGGCCAGGTTGTTGTAGGCCTTGAAGCGGGCAGGATCAGGGTTGCTGGCGTTCAGATGCACGCCCCGGGATGGATTATCGATGGCAAGGTTGTGATGAACACTGCCGCTGCCCTGCATGCGCGGCTCAAAGCCCCGCTCATCGTTGGAGAACGAGATGTTGCCGATGTAGTGGACCCCACCCTTGGCGTAACGCAGGCTTTTGAAACCACGCCGCCCCTCCGGGCCATTGCTGAAGGAGAGGCTATTCATCACGTAGGAGTCGCTACCAAAGGAGTTGTCGATGCCGTCATCTGCGTTGTGAAAGGCGACAAAACCATCCACCACATTGCCGGGACAGAGGTTGTCGACGCTGCCAGTGGCATCGTCATGGCATCCCTTAAAGGACTCGAACGCATCTGAGTTCTCACCACCGTAGGTATCCCCGTCCGGGCCACCGGGCACCTTCTGGCCGTCTGGCTGGTAGCCATTGTCATAGCCCAGGCAGTTTTCGAAGCGGTTGTTGGCCAACAACTTACTGGTGCCGTAGCGCCACAGGATGATGCCGCTGTGGTGGCGTGCTCGGGCCGCCTCAATATAGCGGAAGAGATTGCCTTCGACGCGGGTATCTTCATTACCAACCATCAGGTTGTTCAGCCAAGCATCCCGCAGCACCAGTTCCTCATAGAGACCGAAGCTGCCCTCCACCTGCAGGTTGTAGCGGGTGGCGTAGCTCAGCTCCAGGTTGCGCATCACGATGTAGTCGCCCGCCACCCGGATCAGCACCTCACGCTCGCGGGTTGGATTCGCTGAACTCTCGGCAAAACCAAAGCCGGTGATGTGCACATGCTCGCCATCGAAGGCCTCGATGGTGATCGGCGAACCCTGGCTGCCGGAGACATTCACATTCAGAAAGATCTTCGAAGATGCGCTGTGGGTGTAGGTGCCGCCGCGGATCTTCACCGTGTCACCGGGGCCTGATGCATCGACCGCCGCCTGGAACGCCTCACTCGGGTTCTGCACATTGGTATCAAACTCTTCGCCATCCCCGACGCAGTGGATGTCCGTGCGAGCACAGAGGGCGTTGATATTGACGGTGACGGTGGCGGTCGAGCTGTTTGCGCCATCACTGAGGGTGTAGTCGAAACGGTCGGTACCGACATCTGTCACCGAGGCCGGCGGTGTGTAGTTGATGGTATTGTCCCTCGCCACACTCACACTGCCACCGAACTGACTGCTGCTCGCGACAGTGAGGGTCAGACTGGCGCTGGCATCGAAGGTGTCGTTTGCCAGCACATTCATGCTGCGGCTGGTGTTCGCCGTCGCACCAAACTCATCTTCATTGGCACTGAGGGTAACGCTTGGCGGTGTGGTCGGCTGGGCCGGCACCTCCAGGGGACGCTGACGATTGCCGCTGAAGTCAGCCCAAAACTATCGGCCAGGGTGTAACCAAAACTATCGGTGGTAGAACTGGTGATATTGCCCGGCGGAGTGTAGGTCACACTGTTATCGCCGGCAATCACCACACTGCCGCCCAGCTGCGTGGTGCTGGAATCGACCTGGTCGTTGGCCAGGATGTCGATGCTCTGACTGCTGTTATGGCTGGCCATGACGCTGTCGTCGTTGGCGGTGTGGGCCGACGTGCTTGGCAGAGTTAGGGAGAGGGTCACCGTTGCCGATGAGCTGGCGCCATTCGTGTCGCCAAGCGTGTAGCTGAAACGATCGGTTGCAGAGCTGGCCTGACCAGACGGTGGCGTATAGTTGAGCAGATTGGCGGCGACGATGCGCACAGTGCCGCCCAGCTGACTGCTGCTCTCAATCGACAGGATCATCGCAGCTCCGCTGTCGAGGCTGTCGTTGGCCAGTACATCCAGGGTGCGGGCCGAGTTGATGGTGACATCAAAGCTATCATCCCGCGCGGTATGGGCCGGCTGCGCAGCTGGCGACTGACTACCACCCCCCGCGCCGACAGCGGGCACCAACTGCTCTCCTGCCAATCCCGAGCCTGAACTCGAGTCACTCCCTCCTGTGCCCTCAGTGGGCTGAAGCGTAATCGTCTGTGAAGCAGATTCCGAGCCCGTCCGAGTGGTCTCTTCGCTGCTCTCTGAGCCACTGCCGCCACAGCCGCTCAACAGGCCAAGACACAAAAGGGCGCTGAGGGTCTTGCCGGGAATATCCATGATGGCCGCCTAAAGAAATATCCTATCGCCCCAAGTTAACGGGATTAGGCGACCAGTCTGTAGTCAACAAATCACACTTTCAGAGAGCGTAAGTCTCCTAACTCAACTTCTTTGCGTGAAACATGAATCTGATCAAAAGATGGGCACCACCGCAGCGGTCCGAGGGGTTCCGCCACCACCCACAAGAGACCCTCGGCCTTTGTCAGGGCTCAATCGCCCGCTGAATCACCGCCAAAAACGCCTGCCTGTCCAGCCCCTCATGCCTCACCACTCCGCGCGACTCGATTCTCGCCTCCGCCCGCAGCAACACCGGAAGAAATACATTCCCAGGCTTTTGTACCCCGCTGATCCGCATCGCCACCAACGGCGCCCCTGTCATCATGGCGAGTCGCGCCGCGCCCGGCTTCACTCGGCGGGAAGGTTCCGTATCCAGATGCATCGTGCCATGCGGAAACAGCGCCACCACATGCCCCTCACGCAGCGCGCGAAAGGCGGCTCGCAGCGCCTTCTCCGGCGCCCGCTCCCGATCGACAGGAATACACCCCGCCATGCGGAATAGCCACTTCAGGCCGAACCGCTCATACTGCTCCCGGGCGATCATGAAGTGCAGCGAGCGGCGACTGGCCGCCGCCATCAACAGCGGATCAAGACCGGAGATATGGTTGGCGACCACCACCGCAGGCCCCTCTGGCGGGATCTCCAGCTCGACCGGCGGCAGGCGATGGTAGTAGCGGCAGAAGAGCCGGTTAAGACCATCAATGCGATTCATCAGGCCGCTACCCCAGTCGGCACGACTGGCCTGCAGACAGAGCCGTTGCAGACGATAGAGGACCACCCCCAACAACAGCATGAGAAGGATGGCGATGAGTGTGGTGTTGTCCATTTCGGTTATGCCACGGCAAGCTGACGCCGCCTTCCGTTATTTTCCCTGCTTCTTCTTGCCACCCTTCTGGTAAACCTTGCGCTGGAACAGGTCGGTACGCCGACTTACCAACCGATCAACAAACAGGATGCCGTCCAGGTGGTCCACCTCGTGCTGTAGGGCGCGCGCTTCATAGCCCTCCATATCAAACTCGAGCGGCTCGCCGTAGGGATCCTGGGCGGTAAGTTTGATGCGTTCGGCACGGATCACGTTACCGGTATAGTCAGGCACCGACAGGCACCCCTCGCGCCCCAGCTCGAAGCCGTCCCACTTGCTGATCTCAGGATTCACCAGCACCAGCCGGCCATGGTTCGGCACCGGTTTGCGGGTTTGTGAGCAATCAATGATGATAACCCGCCGGAAATCGCCCACCTGCGGCGCGGCGATGCCCACCGCAGCCGGGCCGTTGACGCGGGTCTCCTCCAGGTCGTCGATGAAGGCGCGCAGCGCGTCGTCGAACTGTTCCACCAGCTCAGAAGGCTGCTTCAGCCGGGGGTCCGGCAACTTAAGAATCTCCAGGATTGCCATAGATCAGCCAATCAGGGTCTCAATGGGGGAGATATTGACCTCGATCGCCTCATCGCCCAGCCTGGCCAGCGCCGCCTGCAGCTGCTCCAGGGTGGTCTCAGCAAAGCCCTGGATGGTCATGATATAGACCGGGTCGGCCTCGCTACCGGCCACATCCGACTCCAGCTCGAGGATGTTGAATCCCGCATCCGCCAGCGCGCCGGTCACCTGAGCCACGATACCGGCCCGGTCGGCCCCCACCACCCGCACCTGGTAGTTGGGCACCCGATGCTGGTGCAGCCCGCCGTGGATCGGGTCGAGGTGAAAGCGCAGCCCCAGCGCCTCTGCCACCGGCGCGATCAGGCCCTGCACCGATTGCTGATCACCGCGCACCATCAGCATCACACTGAAGTTGCCGCCCAGACGCAGCATCGAGGCCTCGCCCAGCGAGCAGCCGCCCTTGAACAAGGCATCGGTGACCTGCGCCACGATACCCGCCCGGTCCTCACCGACCAGGGTCAACATCTGCCATTGCATCAGGATAGCTCTCCCTGTTGGAGCCAGATCAACGAAGCCATGCGCCCGGTGACGCCGTCCCGCCGATAGGAGTAGAAACGTTTTGGGTCGGACACTGTACAGTAATCACCGCCCCCCACAAAGCCCACGCCAAACGCCGCCAAACGCTGCCGTGCCAGCCGATAGATATCGGCCAGCCACTTGCCTTGCTCTGCGGGGCGGAAGGCGATGGCTGCCTCATCGGCATGGGCGACGAAGGCCTCCCGCACCTCCGCCCCCACCTCGAAACGCTCCGGACCGATGGCGGGACCGAGCCAGGCCAGCAGTTCCGAACCCGGCCGCCCCATGCGCCGCAGCGCCGCCTCGATCACCCCGCTGGCCAGACCCCGCCAGCCTGCATGCACCGCACAAATCCGCTCGCCCTGCTGATCGCAAAGCAACAGCGGCAGGCAGTCGGCGGTGAGCACTGCACAGACTCGATCAGGTCGATCAGCGAAGGCGGCGTCGGCCTCACAGCCGCGACGGGCATCCTCCAGATCGGCCACCGCGCAACCATGCACCTGGGTCAGCCAGAGCGGCTCTGCCGGCAAGCTCAACGCCACGGCCAGCCGTTGCTGGTTGGTAGCGACCGCCAGCGGATCATCCCCCACATGGTCGCCCAGATTAAGGCTCGCGTAGGGGGACAAGCTGACCCCGCCGGCCCGACAGGTGATCGCAGCGCGCACATTCGCCGGCGCCGGCCAGTCGGGGCGGATCAGCTCAATCATTCAGCGGCATCCGCCCGCAGCAGCCCCAACAGCTGCTCCATATCCTCCGGCAGCGGCGCCTCCCAGCTCATCTGCTCGCCGCTCTCGGGGTGGACCAGCTCCAGACGCCGGGCATGTAGCGCCTGGCGCTTAAACGCCCGCAAGCCCTCCGCCAAGGCATCACTGATGCCGGTCGGCAATCGCAACCGCCCACCGTAGACCGGGTCGCCCACCAGCGGAAAGCGGATCTGCGCCATATGCACGCGGATCTGGTGGGTGCGACCGGTCTCCAGCTGGATCCGCAGGTCGGTGTGAAAACGGTAGCGCTCGATTACCCGGTAGTGAGTCACTGCCGGTTTGCCGTTCGCCACCACCGCCATCCGGGTACGGTGTACCGGGTGACGGCCGATCGGCGCATCCACCTTGCCACCGGCGGCCATCACCCCCTGGGCAAAGGCGCGGTACTCCCGCTTCATGCTGCGCGCCTGCAGCTGCGCCACCAGCGCGGTCTGCGCCTGCAGGGTCTTGGCCACCACCAGCAGGCCGCTGGTCTCCTTGTCGAGGCGGTGCACAATGCCGCCCCGCGGCACCTGGCTGATCGCGGGAAAGTAGTGCAGCAATGCGTTGAGCAGGGTGCCGTCCGGGTTGCCCACCGCCGGATGCACCACCAGCCCAGCCGGTTTGTTGACCACCAGCAGGCTCTCATCCTCGAACAGGATGTCGAGCGGGATCGGCTGAGGCCGTGAGGTGACCTCCTGCTCCAGTTGCGGCACCAGCTCCAGTCGCTCCCCCCCCCGCACCTTCTGTTTCGGCTTGCCCGGCCGGCCATCGAGCAGCAACCGACCATCCTTGATCCAGCGCTGCAAGCGACTGCGGGAGAACTGAGCGAATTGTTCCGCCACCACCTGGTCAAGACGGCGTCCCGCTTGCTCGAGGCCAACCTCACTGATCAATGTTTCTATCTCTTCACTCATCTCGATTCTTTTCCGCCCCATCCGCCCTTATGCGCGCGCCAGGGCTTTCCGTTATAATGCCGCCTTTTACTGACTCACAAGAACTTGCCTGCCGGCCATGCATTTGTTTCGCTTTCTTATTCTCGCACTGCTACTGTCGCTGATCTCCGCCTGCTCGCTGCTGCCGGAGCAGATCGACAAGACCAAGGGGTGGAGCGCCAGCAAATTCTATTCTGAAGCCAAGTCGGCGATGATGGACGGCGACTATGACGGCGCCATCGAATACTATGAAGGGCTGGAGGCACGCTACCCTTTCGGCCGCTACGCCACCCAGGCACAGCTCGACATCATCTATGCCCACTACAAAAACAGCGAGCCCGATTCGGCCATCGCCGCCGCCGAACGCTTCATCCGGCTGCACCCGCAAAATCCCTATGTGGACTATGCCTACTACCTGAAGGGGCTGGCCAACTTTAACCGCAACCATAGCATCACCACCCGCTTCATCCCCACCGACTCCTCGCAGCGTGACGCCGGCGCCGCGCTCACCTCGTTCAGCGACTTCGCCGAGCTGGTACGCCGTTTCCCGGAGAGTAAATATGCCTCCGACGCACGTCAGCGCATGATCTACCTGCGCAACAACCTGGCCAAATACCAGATCCACGTAGCCCGTTACTACATGCGCCGCGGCGCCTATCTGGCCGCAGCCAACCGCGCCAACCGGGTGGTCGCCAACTTTCAGCGCACCTCAGTGGTGGATGAAGCACTACAGATCATGGTGGACGCCTACACCCGACTGGGTCTGAAAAATCTGGCAGCGGATGCCGAGCGGGTGCTGGCGCTGAACCGGCAGAACGGTCTGTTCGCCGAAGAGCAGGATGAGGAGAGCCTGAGCGAGCGAATCTGGGAGTCGCTCGGGCTAGACAAGGAGTAGCCCCTAGCAGCCCAAGGCAGGGCCGGCACCAAGCCGGCCGGAAGACTCAGATCGCCGCTTCATCCTGTTCGCCGGTACGGATGCGGATCACCTTTTCCACCGGCGAGACAAAGATCTTGCCGTCACCGATCTTGCCGGTGCGTGCCGCGTTGGTGATCGCCTCGATACAGGACTGCACCGCCGCCTCAGCCACCACCACCTCGATCTTCACCTTGGGCAGAAAATCGACAACATACTCGGCACCACGGTAGAGCTCGGTGTGCCCCTTCTGCCGCCCAAACCCCTTCACCTCGGTCACGGTCAGACCGGTAATTCCCTCCGCGGAGAGCGCCTCGCGCACATCTTCCAGCTTGAACGGTTTAATGATGGCCTCGACTTTTTTCATTGTTTCTTACTCCATTCCCGCCAGACATGGCGTTTTGCTGATCGTCTGACCGGATCGTGCAGCGAACCGGCACCTAATCTCATCGGAGGCAAGTTTACCGCTCCGACTCCAGCGGCGTCCAATAGCCGCGGGTCAGCGGGTAGCGCCGGTCACGACCATAGGCACGGCGAGTGATCTTGATTCCCGGCGGAGCCTGGCGGCGCTTGTATTCGTTGCGGTCCACCATCCCCACCACCCGCTCCACCAACGCCGCCTCGAATCCGGCGGCGATGATCTGTGTCGGACTCTGGTCCTGTTCCACATAGCGCTCCAGGACCGGATCAAGCACCGCATAATCGGGCAGCGAATCGCTGTCCTTCTGGCCTGGCGCCAGCTCCGCCGACGGCGGGCGCTCGATCACCCGCTGCGGGATCACTGGCGAGAGGCGGTTGCGATATTCACAAAGCCGGTAGACCAGCAGTTTCGGCACATCCTTGATCGGCGCAAAGCCGCCGGCCATGTCGCCATAGAGGGTGGCATAACCCACCGACATCTCGCTCTTGTTGCCGGTGGTGAGCAGGATGCGCCCCTTCTTGTTGCTGATCGCCATCAGGATGACACCACGGCAGCGCGCCTGGATATTCTCCTCGGTGACATCCGCTGGCCGCCCGGCAAACTCCGGCTCCAGCATGCCGAGAAAGGCTTTGAAAGCGGGCTCAATGGGGATCGTGCGGTGCTCCACGCCGAGGATTCTCGCCTGCTCTGCCGCATCCTCATTACTCATATCGGCGGTGTAGCGCGACGGCATCATCACCACCTCCACCTGGTTCGCACCCAGCGCATCCACCGCCACCGCCAGGGTCAGCGCCGAGTCGATACCGCCGGAGAGGCCAAGGATGGCGCCATTGAAACCATTCTTGCAGACATAGTCGCGCACCCCCAGCACCAGTGCGCCATACACCGCCTCCTCTTCGCTCAGTCTTGCCGCGACCTCGCCAGGCAGCGGTCGCAGCCGATCACCCGTTTCGAATTCGACCAGTGCGATGCTCTCCTCGTAGAACGCCAGCCGCCGCACCAGCGCGCCCTGGCCATCCGCCACGCAGGAACCGCCATCGAACACCAGCTCGTCCTGCCCGCCCACCAGGTTGGCATAAACTACCGGCACGCCGTGCTGGCGAGCTCGCTCCTGCACCAGTTGCTCCCGCTCCGGCGCCTTGCCGGTGTGAAACGGCGAGGCGTTGAGATTGAGGATTAGCTCGGCACCCGTCGCCACCGCCTGGGCCATCGGCTGCGGCTCCCAGATATCCTCACACACGCTCAGCCCGACCTGCACCCCGTTGAGGGGGAACAGCACCGCCTCGCTGCCGGGGCTGAAGTAGCGTTTCTCATCGAACACCGAGTAGTTAGGCAGCATCTGTTTGCGGTATTCGGCAATCAGTTCGCCATCGCGGACCACCCCGGCCAGATTGTAGAGCTGCCCGTCGCGCCGCAGCGGATAACCAAAGATCAGATGCACCCCATGCGCCTCGTCGAGGATGCGCTGTAGCGCCTGCTCCACCCGGGCGATGAAGTCAGAACGCAGCAGCAGGTCTTCCGGCGGATAACCGGTCAGGGTCAGTTCAGGAAAGATCACCGCATCGGCCCGTCCCCGAGCAGCACGCGCGGTGCTGAGCAGCTTTTCGGTGTTGCCTTCGATATCCCCAACGAGAAAGTTGAGCTGGGCAATCTGGATACGCAGTGTCACACGGACCTCGTTCGGCTCAGAGCCGGCAAAAGGTGGTATTATTCCAATAATCGCTTCCGCCGACAAAATCGTTTTGCAAACCCCGTCCTGTGAGTATCGTCGATGGGCCTCCGCTATCTGTTAATCGGCGCAGCTATCTGGGTTGCGCTGCTGATCATCCGCCACCTTTGGTCCAGACACCAAACCCAGCCCCATCCCCCCAGGCAGGTGAAGTCACTGGAGGGGGTGCAGTGCGCTCACTGCGGGCTGCATCTGCCCCGTGAGGAGGCGCTGCAGGCGGACAACCACTTCTTCTGCAGCCAAGAGCACCACGATGCCTATCGCCCTGAAGACTGACTCGGTGAGCGGCATCTAATCATGCGCAGCTGGCTCGACTCCCTGCGTGACACTTTGCAGGTGGAGAGCAGCAAGCGCGCGCTGAAATCGCTGCGCAGCTGGAAGAACCTGCGGCTGTTCCTGATCTACCGCATCACCCTCTCGCTGGCGCTGCTGTTCTTTTTTTTCAGTAAGACCGGCCCCGACTTTCTTGGCCAGCACTCGGCCAGCCTGTTCGCCTTCAGCGCCACCCTCTATATGGGGCTGGTGATGGTCGGTACGGTGTTCTGGTATTGGCGCTCACCCAAGGCGGACCAGCAGGCGGCGGTGATGGTCTTCATCGACATCCTGGCAATCACTCTGCTAATGCACGCCAGCGGCGGCATCCAGAGCGGGTTGGGAATACTGATCGCGATCTCCATCACCATCGGCAGCGTGATGATGGGCGGGCGTGCCTCGCTATTGTTTGCCGCCCTCGCCTCGCTGATGGTAATCACCGACCAGATCTACGCCTCGCTAACCCACATCTACCCGACCCGGTTCATCCAGGCCGGTTTTCTCGGCAGCCTCTACTTCACCATGGCGCTGATCGCCCACGTCTTCTCGCGGCGGATCGGCGAGAGTGAAAAGCTGGCGGAGCAGCGAGCGCGCCAACTGGAGAATATGGCGCGCCTCAACGACCATGTCATCCAGCATATCCAGACCGGCGTACTGGTGGTGGATCAACACCTGCGCATCCTGTTGATCAACGCCCCTGCCCGACGCCTGTTGGGTACCCCGGATGCGGCCATCGGCAGCCCGCTGAAACGCGCCTCGAAAGAACTGACGCACATGCTGATCCGCTGGAAACAGGATCACAACCGGGAATGCCCGCCATTTCGCATCAACGCCCACGGGCCGGAACTGAAGCCCCGCTTCAACGCCCTGGAGGCGGGCGCCGACGGCCGGGTGCTGGTGTTTCTCGAGGACCACTCGCGGCTGATCGTCCAGGCCCAGCAGATGAAACTCGCCTCACTGGGGCGCCTCACCGCCAGCATCGCCCATGAGATCCGCAACCCGCTGGGGGCGCTGAGCCACGCCAGCCAGCTGTTTGACGAATCCCCCAACCTGAACCCGGCCGACCGGCGCCTGATCGAGATCATTCAATCCAACTCTCAGCGGGTCAATCAGGTGATCGAGAATGTGCTGCAACTCTCCCGCCGCGATCCAGGCAAACCCCGCGCCATCCCTCTCACCGCCTGGCTGCGCGACTTTATCAGCGAGCAGGAGCAGGATCACGAGCTGCCGCCGGGGGTCTTTTCGCTGCAGGTGGAGCCGGAGAGCATCAATATCATCGCCGACCCGGGACAGCTGCGGCAGATCGTCACCAATCTTTGCAACAATGCCCGCGAACACGCCAGTAGGGAACAACCGTTACGGATCCGCATCATCGGCGGCAAGGTGACTGAGTTCGACGATCCGGTGGTCGATATCATCGATAATGGCCCCGGTATCCCGCGGGAGGTGGCACGGCAGATCTTCGAACCCTTCTACACTACCCACAACAAAGGTACCGGCCTGGGCCTTTATATTGCCAAGGAACTGAGCGAGGCGAATCGTATCGAACTAGAGTATATTCCCGGGCCCACCGGCGGCAGCTGCTTCCGGCTGCATTTCTACAACTGGAACCACGAGGTAAGTTAGATGACGCAGCCGTTGGCGCTGGTCGTGGATGACGAACCCGACATCTGCGAACTACTGGAGATCACCCTGATGCGTATGGGCATAGAGACCCGTGCCGCACTCAACCTCGCCCAGGCCCATCAACATCTCGCCGGCGAGCACTTCGATCTCTGCCTCACCGACATGCGCCTGCCCGACGGCAACGGCATCGAGCTGGTGCGCCACATCAGCCAACACCACCCGGCCCTGCCGGTGGCGATGATCACCGCCCACGGCAACATGGAGTCGGCGATCGAGGCGCTGAAGGCCGGGGCCTTCGACTTCGTCTCCAAGCCGGTGGATCTGGCGATCCTGCGCAAACTGGTAGAGAAGGCGCTCAAGCTCTCACCCGAGCGCCAAACAGCCGCGCCGACAGCCTCTGATGCAGATGCCGGCAGGCAACTGCTCGGCAACTCCCGCGCGATGCAGCGGATCCGCGAGCTGGTACAGAAACTCGCCCGCAGCCAGGCGCCGGTCTACATCAGCGGCGAATCGGGCACCGGCAAGGAACTGGTGGCGCGCATGATCCACGACCAAGGTCCCCGCGCCGACCAAGAGTTTGTCGCGGTCAACTGCGGCGCCATCCCTCAAGAACTGATGGAGAGCGAACTGTTTGGTTATATGAAGGGGAGCTTCACCGGCGCCAGCAGCGACCGGCAGGGACTGTTCCAGGCCGCCGACGGCGGCACCCTGTTTCTCGACGAGGTGGCCGATCTACCGCTGCAGATGCAGGTCAAACTGCTGCGGGCGATCCAAGAGAAGCGAGTGCGCCCGGTGGGCGGCCACCGGGAGGTCTCGGTGGATGTGCGCATCATCAGCGCCACCCATAAAAATCTCAGCGAGATGGTGGAGAACGGCAGCTTTCGCCAAGACCTCTTCTACCGCATCAACGTGATTGAGCTGCCGCTTCCGCCGCTGCGAGAGCGTCCGGAGGATATCCCGCTACTGATCGACAGCATTTTTACCCGCCTCTGCAGCAACTCGGAGCTGCCGTCGCCCTGTCTCAGCCCGGATGCGCTGCAAGCGTTGCAGCGCCACCCTTTCCCCGGCAACGTACGTGAACTGGAGAACATTCTGGAACGGGCGATCACCCTCTGCGAGGGTGACCAGCTGAGCGCTCGCGACCTACAGCTTCCCGAGGTCAACACAGAGCCCACCAGGCGAACCAGCAAACCCCTTGGCGACATGCTGGGGGATATTGAACGTCAGGCGATCATCAAAGCCCTGGAGGAGACCCGCTGGAACCGCACCGCTGCAGCCAGGAAACTCGGCATGAGCCTAAGATCGCTGCGTTATCGGCTCTCCAAGCTTGGGCTGGACAGGGACTAAGACCAGTCGTACACAAGGAGAAATCCGCTATTCAGGCTGGCGTTCCAACTTGGCCAGACGTTCCGGTAAGCCTGCGAAGTCAAACTTCGCCTCATCGCCATAGAAATCCACCAGGGCTTTCTGCAGACGCCGCAGCGGGGCCTTCCGGGCAAACTCTGAGTCCAAGGCTGTGGTCCACTCCCGGGTTTTCTCATTGAGCAGACCGACCAGTTGCGAGTCGTCCTCTCCCTTGCCTTTCACTGCAAACATCAGCCAATCCCCGATCAGCACACCGCGCTGTTTGCTCTCAATGATGTGGTGATGCGATTTTTTGCTGACTTCAAGGCGTCCATTATCACGATTCACGGCATAGTGGCGCAGCCCCTGCGCCATAACGACCTCCATGTCAGGCTTGATCGAAATGATAGCTGGCACAGAGAAACCTGATTCAAGATAGAAAGAACGCTCTATAGGTTCTCTTGAAGGAGTCTCCAAAGAAGCAACCAGCGAGCGCCCGTCAAATTCAACTTGCCCCCGCTTAATCCCGACCAGTGAATAGAGAGTGGGCGCGATATCGATCAGCGAAGCCCGTTGTGAGCGTCTCCCAGGGGGAAATTGGTGTTGCCCGAAACCTTTTATCCCCAAAACCACTGCATGCTGTTCACGCCTCAAGATATTGGTTCCGTGCCCCCAGTCTTCCCGCTCAACCATCATCCGTAACGGATCAAAACCCTGCCTAGTTGATGCCCCGCCAGCGCCAACCTCGGTATAGGCCTGCAGCGTCTCACCATGCGATTCGCCATGATCAGACAACAACACCACAATCGCATTCTCCAACACACCCTGTTCCCGCAGGGCGTTCATCAGATCATTGAATTGCGCATCAACCTCGGCCACCGCGCTCCGGTAGAAGAACATCCGGTTCGAAAGCGTATCACCTGTTTGGCTGGCATCAAGTGAAGTCTGCGACCAGTAGTAGGGCCAATGAGGCAGGCAGAAATGGGTGACCAGAAACAGCGGCTTGTGCCGATCGCGCTGAGTGATCACGTACTTCAGCCGGTCAAGGAAAGATTTTGGCTGATAGGTCTCACTGACTCCTCGATTCAGATAATTGTAGGGAAAAAGCAGCCGGCCCAACCAGGTATCGAGCAGACGGTTGGTCAACGGCGTATCGTTGATGCTGGCAAGCACAAAATCCCCTACGCCAATCTTCGGCCCCACCTCCTGCTCAAAACCATAGCTGGCATCGAAGTTGGCAAAGCGCCTCTCATCCATCGCGATGATAGTTTGATAATCGATCTTCTTGAGTGTCCAGGCCAGATTTTCATCCATCTCAACTCGGGTCGGGTCGATCAGGTTATATCTTGCCCCGGTACTCTTCGGATAACGCCCGGACAAAATGCTGCTCCAGGCTGGGAAAGTCCGGGCCAATGGCGTAATCGTTTCAGGAAAAACAGCAGCGAAGTTTAGAAAATCATCAATTGCCGGGGTCGATCCCTCTCCAGCCGTGAAATATCCGACATGATCCAGACGCAGGGAATCGACGCCAATCACAATGATATTGGGACGATTGGATGCACCAGCCTCAGACAGGGGCACCGCGGGAAAAAACAGGGGGATTGCCAGCAACAGTGCCAACCCCACTGCCACCGCACCGATTCGAGTCGGGCGTTTCCGCACTGCTGGCAACCAACCACGCAACTGCAACAGGGCAGCATAAACCACCAACCCCAGAATCAGTGTACCGGCCAGAAGCGAGACAGATTCGGCATAGCCTGTCCCGGTCAATCCTCTCACGATGAAGGTATAACGCGAACGGGGAAACTCCAGGCCGTTTGACAACAGCAGCCAGAACACACTGAGCAGCCAGAACGATAGCCCGGCAAGCAAGTAGACTTGACCATTCAAATGGTGCTTGCGGGCAATCAGCGTTGTTACCCACCAGACCACGCCCCCCACCAACAGGTAGAGTCCGATCAATGCTGTAGCAAACAGCAGCAGGTCACCCCCCAGACCTCCCGCCAGCAGTTCCTCAACCGACAGCGAGTGGAAGACCTTGGAGTCGGCACGGCGAACAAAAAAACCCACCGTCCTTATCAAAAACAGGGAAAGCATCCAGAAAAGCGTCAGCGATGTCAGCAACACAAGGAGCCGCCGCGCACTTTTCCGGTCCGGCCCCATCATCTCATTGACTTGCGAAACCCCTGCCTTCAACGCTCTACCCTGCCTGTTTGTGTGACCATTCAACACCTAATTCTGGCTGGGAAGCCAACCAGCAGCCAGGATTTAGGTTCCACTTTTATGATCCCAATCGGTCTGTCACCACACTAGCGAGATCCATGCCGACCGCGATCTCCACAGTTATCGTCACGCGAGACCGCTCTCTGCAGTTTTTCTTGCTGGCATTCACTGAGAACCCTCAGCCACAGGTGACAAAAAATGTCACTTAGTGACACTTGAGGCCCTCACTTTAATTCCTTGTATGCGTTCCGGTGTAATCCGCCCTGATCTTAGAGCTGAACGCAGTGCATAACCAATTGAAATATTTGAATTACATCAGAACATAAGCGCCATTCCATCCTCGTGGCACAGAAACTGCGTAGACATCACCAGTGACGGCCACCGGCCAAACGCTCCGGGTTTTGGGCAGCCCTTCACCGCCCAACAGGTATTTTGAGGAGAATGCAGCAATGAAAAACCAATCTGGTTTCACACTTATCGAACTGATGATCGTAGTTGCGATCATCGCCATCCTGGCCGCTATCGCCATCCCGGCCTATAACGGCTACATTACTGAAGCGAACGTCACACGAGTGAATACCGCCTATGAAGAGGGCATCAACTTTGTTCGCTCCGAGATGTCCCGACGCCAATCTGTGGTCGCCCGTGGCGGTACTTTTCCTACCGACACAACAGCTGAGTGGATCACCGCACTCAACAACAGCGGCGGCACCGCTCCCAGTGGCGACGCAGCGTTTGCCCAGGCAGCCAATGGGGCAGGCGATGTCATCGTCGTCGGCGGCAATGGCACGGACGCAAGTGACCTAACGTTGACTCGCCCCGCCTACGACCCGGCAGGTGACGGCACCGGCGTAGCGCAAGAGATTGCAACCATCACCGTCAACGGCGCCATTAGTTACAATCCGGTGCGTACAGGCAGTTAACCCCTGCCATCGGATCGGCTAAAATTGGGATTGGGGAAGCTGGCATAAACGGCCAGCTTCCCCGTTTTTGCGAGAGTGATCCGGTGATATTACTCTCAGACCAACAATGGCTGAGCTGTTTCCAACGCCTTCCCAGGTACCTTTAAATAGCGGTGAACGACATGAAAACCAAGGTATGCCACTCCAACGGCTTTTCCCTTATCGAACTGATGATCACCATCGCCATCATCACCATCATCTCAGCCATCGCCATTCCCGCCTACAACGGCTACATCGAAGAGGCCCGCTTCAGCGCCGCGCGCATGAACGCCGAACCTCTACGCCTGGCTCTGGAAGACTACTTCCTGGAGAACAACACCTACATCGCTGGCAGTTGGGAAGCGGATGGCAACCCAATAGACCTGCAGACAGGTAACCTCGCCTGGCACCCCGATGGTGACGGCAACAATTACAACTACTCGGTGGCCGCGCTCAACGCCGACATCGCAACCGGCTACATCCTGACCGTCACCGACATCAACTACGCTGAAGCCAGCATCCAATGCACCCGGAACCAGACCGCAGGCACCTTTAGGTGTGCAACAAACACCGGCAGCTGACTTCCACCCATTCGACGCTAAAAAGCGTGATGGCGCACACCCTGGGCAAATTGATATCACCCCCGGCAGGGGCTATATTGGGGCAATAAGATCAGTTGGTTGCGGCGGTTATTGAACACCATTTCCAAACTCAGCCCGCCTCATGGGTTGAACTGGCCCGACCGCCCCCAACCTCTCCACCAGCGCGGAAGATATCGACAGGATGGCCAGCACCAAACCCAAAGCAAACCTCAGCGGCCTGGCCCGTTGTATTATCCAGGACAACCTGATTTCCGAGGAAAATGCCTCCGCCGCATTTGAGGATGCCCTCTCTCAGAGCATCCCATTTGCCACTTACCTGGTCGAAAACCAGTTGCTTACAAGCCTTGAGATCGCGGTCTCCGCCTCTCGTGGTTTTGGCGTGCCGATCTTCGATCTTGATGTGGTCGACACCGACCTGATGCCGCGGGATTTGGTGGATGAGAAACTGATCCGCAACCACCACGCCCTGCCGCTGTTCAAACGCGGCAACCGCCTCTTCCTCGCCGTCTCCGACCCAACCAACCACCAGGGACTCGACGAGATCCGCTTCAACACCGGCCTCGCCTCCGAGGCGATCCTGGTGGAAGAAAACAAGCTCAGCAAGCTGATCAGCCTGATTCTGGATGCCCAAGACACCAGCATGGACGACCTGCTGGATACTGACCTGGACAACCTGGATATCTCCGGGGGTGAGGACTCAAAACCGGCGGATGGCGAACTGGATGTGGACGAAGCGCCGGTGGTGCGCTACGTCAACAAGATACTGCTGGATGCAATCAACGCCGGCGCCTCGGATATCCATCTGGAGCCCTACGAACGCAAATACCGCATCCGCTACCGCATTGATGGCCTGCTACACGAGGTCGCCTCGCCCCCCGCCAACCTGGCCAACCGCCTCACCAGCCGCCTCAAGGTGATGTCGCGCATGAATATCGCGGAGCGTCGCGTGCCGCAGGACGGCCGCATCAAGATGAAGATCTCCAAGAGCCGCTCCATCGACTTCCGCGTCAACACCTGCCCCACCCTGCATGGTGAAAAGGTGGTGCTGCGTATCCTCGACCCCACCAGCGCGCAGATCGGCATCGAGTCACTCGGTTTCGAACCAGAGCAGCAGAAGGCGTTTCTCGAGGCGATCGCGAAGCCCTACGGCATGGTCCTGGTCACCGGCCCCACCGGCAGCGGCAAGACGGTCAGCCTCTACACCGGCCTCAATCTACTGAACAAACCCGAGGTCAATATCTCCACCGTCGAGGATCCGGTCGAAATCCAGGTCCCGGGCATCAACCAGGTCAACATGAACCCGAAAACCGGGCTCACCTTCGCCACGGCGCTGCGCGCCTTCCTGCGACAGGACCCGGATATCATCATGGTCGGCGAGATACGTGACCTGGAGACTGCGGAGATCGCGGTCAAGGCGGCCCAGACCGGCCACCTGGTACTCTCCACCCTGCACACCAACGACGCCCCCCAGACCCTGACCCGCCTCGCCAACATGGGCATTCCGCCCTTCAACATTGCCTCCTCGGTGCTGTTAATCATGGCACAACGACTGGCGCGACGGCTCTGCGACCACTGCAAGGCCGCCGAAGAGTTACCCCGCGAGGCGCTGCTGGAAGAGGGCTTCAACAATGCTGAGATCGACGAAGGCATTACCGTCTACAAGCCAGTCGGCTGCGACATGTGCACCAACGGCTATAAAGGTCGCATAGGCATATTCCAGGTGATGCCTGTCTCCGAGGCAATGGGCAAGCTGATCATGGCAGGCTGCACCTCGCTGCAAGTGCAGGAGCAGGCCCAGTTGGAGGGGATCGACAACCTGCGCGCCTCCGGCCTGCGCAAAGTCAAGGCAGGCCTCACCAGCCTCAACGAGATCAACCGGGTAACCAAGGACTAAACCATGGCGCCTCCCGCTAAAAAAGCACAGCCAAAAGCCAGTCTTTACGCCTGGGAAGGCACTGATCGCAAGGGCTCACGCATCACCGGCGAGACCCGCGCCACCAATGTTGCCCTGGTACGGGCTGAACTACGGCGTCAGGGCATCAATCCGCTGAAGGTCAGAAAAAAGACGACCTCATTTCTGACAAGTCGCAAGAGGAAGATCAAAAGCGCCGACATCGCTGTCTTCAGTCGTCAGCTCGCCACCATGATGAGCGCCGGCGTGCCGATGGTGCAGGCGTTCGAGATCGTCGGACGTGGCCACGAAAACCCCTCGATGCAGGATCTGATCCTCAGCGTCAAGTCCGATGTGGAGGGCGGCACCGCACTGGCTGATGCGCTCAAGAAACACCCACTCCATTTTGATGACCTGTTCTGCAACTTGGTAAAAGCCGGCGAGCATGCCGGTGTGCTGGAGACCCTGCTACACAAGATTGCGCTCTACAAGGAGAAGACCGAGTCAATCAAGGGCAAAATCAAGAAGGCGCTGTTCTACCCCGCCGCGGTGGTCCTGGTCGCTATCATCGTCACCGCGATCATCATGATCTTCGTCATCCCCCAGTTCGAGCAACTGTTCCGGGGCTTTGGCGCCGACCTGCCTGTGTTTACCCGCGTCGTCATCAACATCGCCCATGTGGTGCAGAATTGGTGGTGGGCGATGCTTGGCGGCGCCATCCTGTCAGGTTACATATTGATCGGCACATGGAAGCGCTCGCGAAAATTCCGCCATACGGTCGACCGGATCCTGCTTAAGATTCCAATCATCGGCCCCATCATGAACAAAGCGGCAATCGCACGCTTCGCCCGCACCCTCTCCACCATGTCATCCGCCGGCGTTCCCCTGGTCGAAGCGCTGGAGTCGGTCTCTGGCGCCACCGGCAATGTAGTCTACAGCGAAGCGGTACTGCGCATGCGTGAAGATGTCGCCACTGGCCAGTCCCTACAGCTGGCCATGCGCCAACGCCACATATTCCCCAACATGGTGATCCAGATGGTCTCGATCGGCGAGGAGTCAGGCTCTCTCGACGACATGCTATCCAAGGTCGCCGACTTCTTCGAGGAGCAGGTAGACAACGCAGTGGATGCGCTCAGCAGCCTGCTCGAACCGCTCATCATGGTGATCCTCGGTACCTTGATCGGCGGTCTGGTGGTCGCCATGTATCTGCCGATTTTCAAGATGGGTTCCGCGGTGCTCGGCTGATTCTGCCCCATCCACGTGCTTTGTTCTCATACCACGCAAGGTGGTGCCGCAAAGGCACCCTGACATCACCATGCTCAGCTTCCTACAACAAAACCTGGCCATCTACCTGATCTTCAGCGGCCTGCTCGGTCTGACCATCGGCAGCTTTCTCAATGTTGTCATCCTGCGCCTACCACGGATGATGGAGCGGCAGTGGCAACGCGACTGCCTGGAACTGCTAAAGCAGCCAGCCACCACCGATGAGGAGCGACTCGACCTCGCCTACCCACCCTCCCGCTGCCCCCAGTGTGGTCACCAGATCCGCGCCTGGGAGAACATCCCGGTCATCAGCTGGCTGCTACTCAGAGGACGCTGCTCCGACTGCACCACCCCCATCAGCACCCGCTATCCGCTGGTTGAAGCAGCCACCGCCCTACTTACCCTGATCGTCGCTTACCATTTCGATCCCGGTTGGCAGGTGCTGGCAGCGATGGGCTTCACTTGGGCCCTGATCGCCCTGACGATGATCGACTTCGACACCCAGTTGTTACCTGACAACATCACCCTGCCACTGCTCTGGTCAGGGCTGCTGCTCAACCTGGACGGATTATTCAGCGACTTGGAGTCGGCGGTGATAGGCGCAGCCGCCGGTTACCTCACCCTGTGGAGCGTCTATCAGATATTCAAGCGAATCACCGGAAAAGAGGGCATGGGCTACGGCGATTTCAAACTGCTCGCCGCCATCGGTGCCTGGCTCGGCTGGCAATACCTGCCGCTAACGATCATGGCCTCCGCCCTGGTCGGCGCCCTGCTCGGGATCTCGCTGATCCTGCTGCGTGGTCGCGAGCGCAACCTGCCGATCCCGTTTGGCCCTTATCTGGCCGCCGCAGGCTGGATCGCCATGCTCTGGGGTGACTCGATCAACCATGCCTATCTGCAGTGGTCGGGGCTTGGCTGATGCTGGTGGTCCTCACCGGCGGCATCGGCAGCGGCAAGTCCACCGTCTCCCGATACTTCGAAGAGTTGGGTGTGCCGGTGATCGATACAGACCTCATCGCCCGCGAACAGGTCGCTCCAGGCATGCCGGCTCTGCAAGAGATCATCAACCAGTTCGGCAAGCAGGTGCTTGACGCCGATGGCCGGCTCAACCGTGCCAGGTTGCGACGGATTGTATTTGATGCGCAGGAAAAGCGGCACCAACTGGAGCAGATCCTCCACCCGCGAATTCGGGCCGAGGTGGCGCGACGCCTGCAAAGGCTGGACACCCCTTATGCCGTCGTTGTCGTCCCGCTGCTGCTGGAGAGCGGACATAATTACAGCGCCGACCGAATCCTGGTGGTGGATCTGCCTGAGGCGCTACAGATCAAGCGGATCCGGCAGCGCGATGCGCTTTCAGAAATCCAGATCCGCCAGATTCTTGCTGCCCAGACGGATCGCGCAAGCCGTAGAGCCATAGCCGATGATCTGATCGAAAACAGCGGCGATCTCGCCGCGCTGAAAGCCGCCACTGAGCAGCTACATGAAAAATATCTGCGGCTGTCTGCTCGATAAGCCCGAGATCGCTAGGCTCTCCCCCCACATCCAGTTCAGAGCGAAAAATTCATACCGACTGTCACAGTGATGATGTCGAAGCCGATATCCCCATAGGTGATACCCAGCTTGTCCGTGATACTGCCGATAGCGAATCGCTGATATCTCAGGGCCCAATAGGTTTCATCCGGTCTCTCGATACGTAGACCCAGCGAAACCGCGCCCGCAGCGCTTGTGCCATCGGCATTTTCAACATCTGCCACACCCAACCCCAGACCAACATATGGGAACAGATCCATCCCGATCGGGAGTTCGTAATAGAGGTTTGCCAGAACGACATGAATATCGTTATCAAAATTGAGACCGACGCTTTTCAGCTCTGCGCTCGATACCACATAGCTCCCCGACGCAAGCTCAGAACCCCCATTGGTCGTGATGCTGGCGCTATCCAGCTCGGCCCCGGCGAAATGCCAGGAGAGGCTGGCCCGCAGCACATTATGCTCTTCGAAATTACGCAGACCAACCTCGAGCCCGAGACCGAGGGTGGAGCCATACTTTAGTGCACCGCTCATGGTTCCTGTCTCTGTGGAGGTGTATGTGCCCGTCTCCACACCCTCCACATCAACAGAGCCCAGAAGGGCCTCCACATATCCTTCCAACGCCTGTGCCGAAAGGGAGAACATGCACAGGAAAAGCAGCAAAATGACTCTGTTCACGGCAGGAACCTCTGAAATCCTTCTTAAGAACCTGCACGCTAGGAGATTCTTTTTCCCGCCACAAGCGACAGAGTCACACCTTCACAAGAAATACCCCTCTTAGTCTGCTCCGCTCCCCTTACTAAAATTCAGCCCATCTTCCGCCAGCTCCACCCGAACTTCATCCCCCGGCATAAACTTGCCAGCCAGGATCTCCTGCGCCAGTGGGTTTTCCAACTGCTGGCGGATCGCACGCTTGAGTGGCCTAGCGCCATAGACCGGATCGAAACCCGCCTCACCCAACCGATCGAGGGCGGCATCGCTGATCTGCAATCCCATCTCATGATCCGCCAGACGGCGACGCAGATAGTCGATCTGGATCGTGGCGATGGCACGGATCTGCTCCCGAGCCAGCGGGTGGAAGACCACGATCTCATCCAGCCGGTTGATGAATTCAGGACGGAAGGCAGAACGCACCACCTCCATCACCGCCTCTTTCATCACACCGTACTGTTCCTCAGTCGACTTCTCCTGGATCAGTTCTGACCCCAGGTTAGAGGTCATCACAATCACCGTGTTGCGAAAATCGACCGTGCGTCCCTGGCCGTCGGTGAGACGTCCGTCATCGAGCACCTGCAGCAACACGTTGAAGACATCCGGGTGGGCCTTCTCCACTTCATCCATCAGGATCACCGAGTAGGGTCGACGGCGCACTGCCTCGGTGAGATAGCCGCCCTCCTCATAGCCGACATAGCCGGGGGGTGCGCCGATCAGCCGTGCCACCGAGTGCTTCTCCATGAACTCCGACATGTCGATGCGGATCATTGCCTCCTCGGTGTCGAACAGGAACTCCGCCAGCGCTTTACACAGCTCGGTCTTGCCAACACCGGTGGGGCCGAGGAAGAGGAACGAGCCATTCGGCTGGCTGGGATCGGCAAGCCCGGCACGGGAGCGGCGGATGGCATCGCTCACAGCCTTGATACCCTCCTGCTGGCCGATCACCCGCCGACCGATCTCCTGTTCCATTCGCAACAGCTTGTCGCGCTCGCCTTCGAGCATCTTGGAGACCGGGATGCCGGTCCACTTCGAGACCACCCCGGCGATCTCCTCATCGGTAACCTTGTTGCGCAGCAGCTTCATCTGCTGCATCTCCGCCTGGGCCGCCATATCGAGCTGTTTCTCCAACTCCGGGATACGACCGTACTGCAGCTCCGACATGCGTGCCAGATCGCCAGCGCGGCGCGCCGTATCCATCTCCAGCCGGGCCCGCTCCAGCGACTCCTTGATGTGGGTGGTGCCCTGCAGCGCCGCCTTCTCCGACTTCCAAATCTCCTCCAGGTCGGAGAACTCCCGCTCCAGACGCTCGATCTCGCTCTCCAGATGGGCCAAGCGCTTCTTCGAGGCCTCATCGGTCTCCTTATTCATCGCCTCGCGCTCGATCTTGAGCTGAATCAGACGCCGCTCTAGCCGGTCCATCTCTTCAGGCATGGAGTCGATCTCCATGCGGATCTGCGAGGCCGCCTCGTCCACCAGGTCGATCGCCTTGTCGGGCAACTGACGGTCAGTGATATAGCGGTGGGAGAGGGTCGCTGCGGCGACAATGGCCGGATCGGTGATATCCACTCCGTGGTGCACCTCGTAGCGCTCCTTGAGGCCACGCAGGATGGCGATAGTGTCCTCCACGCTCGGCTCCTCCACCAACACCTTCTGGAAGCGGCGCTCCAGGGCCGCATCCTTCTCCACATACTGGCGATACTCGTCCAGGGTAGTGGCGCCAACGCAGTGCAGCTCGCCGCGCGCTAACGCCGGCTTGAGCATATTGCCGGCATCCATCGCGCCCTCGGCCTTGCCGGCACCGACCATGGTGTGCAGCTCGTCGATGAACAGGATGATCTGCCCCTCCTGCTTGGCCAGATCGTTGAGCACGCCCTTCAGGCGCTCCTCGAACTCACCGCGGAATTTGGCGCCGGCAATCAGCGCTCCCATGTCGAGAGAGAGCAGCCGTTTGCTCTTCAGCCCCTCCGGCACCTCACCATTGATAATGCGCTGAGCCAACCCCTCGACGATGGCGGTCTTACCGACGCCGGGTTCGCCAATCAAAACCGGGTTGTTCTTGGTGCGCCGCTGCAGCACCTGAATGGTACGGCGGATCTCATCATCGCGGCCAATCACCGGGTCGAGCTTGCCCTGCTCGGCGCGCTCGGTGAGGTCGATGGTATACTTCTCCAGCGCCTGTCGCTGATCCTCTGCATTGGGGTCGTCCACCGACTGACCGCCGCGCACCTTATCGATCACCTGCTCAACCGCCCGCTTGTTCGCCCCTGCTTTACGCAGTATCTCGCCCAGCTCACCCTTATCATCGACAGCAGCGAGCACAAACAGCTCGCTGGAGATGTACTGATCTTTGCGCTGTTGGGCGAGTTTGTCGGTCTGATTGAGCAAGCGCCCGAGGTCGTTGGAGATGTGCAGATCCCCCGCCGCCCCCTCGACGCTCGGCAGACGCTCAGTGGCTGCGCTCAGATCTGAGCGCAGCAGATTGATGTTGACGTCCGCCTGGGCCAGCAGATGGCGTACCGTGCCACCCTCCTGGTCGAGCAGTGCGCTCATCAGGTGCAGCGGCTCAATGAATTGGTGATCGCGTCCCACGGCCAGGCTCTGGGCATCCGCCAGGGCCATCTGAAACTTGCTCGTCAAACGATCCATTCGCATGGCTAACTACTCCGTAAACTCTGTTGATGTCCACAAAGTTGGGGAGTATTGGGCGTTTTTCAAGGGCGATGACGCCAACCTTGCAAGCGAGCGCACCGCGCGCCAGCAACGCGCCTACATGGAAAGGAAAAACACCGAGGGATGATCAGGGCGACAGGCTGCCACCGCAGATGCCTGCAGACTCCGCATGGGCATGCAAGCCTTCAGGGTCGAGCACGGTGATACTCCCCCCCTTCACCTTGATCAGATTCTGTTCAGAGAAGTTGTGCAGGATACGTGAGAAGGTTTCTGGCTTGACCGACAACCGCGACGCCAGCACCCCTTTGGGTGCCTCCAACTCGATGTTTGCGCCGACCGCATCCCACTTGCCCCAGAGGAAGCCGGCGACCCGACCGGTGGCGCTCTGTAGGGTGAGGTCGTCGATCTCTTTGATCAGCAGCTTGAGCCGCTGACTCATATCAGCCATCAGCCGGAAACAAGTATCCACCGAACCGCGCAGCATGGTCAGAAACTGGGCGTTATCAATCGTCACCAGTTCAGTCGTGCCCATAGCGGTGGCATTCACCGGAAAGCCTGGGCTCTCCAGAAACATCAGCGCCTCAGCAAAGGTGTGGCCGGGAGAGATGATCTCAATGACCTTTTCGTTGCCGTTCATCGCCAACCGGTAGAGTTTAATCTGGCCGGTGGTGACGAGAAAGAAGCGATCCGCCGCATCACCCGCCTGGAACAGCATCTGGCCATCATTCAGTTTGATAGTGCGGCTGAATTCAGTGACCTGCTGGAATTGATCATCGTCTAGCCGCGCAAAGAGATAGGTCTGTCGCAGATTAAATGGCAAGGCTGGCTCCCGGTCTTTCCCATTATTCTAATAGTGTTGATCAACCGCCCCCGCCGGGGCAGCTGCCCGAAGTTCAGTCTGCAGATGGCGAAACTTCAGAACAACGCGCACCAAATTGTAGCAGAGAAGCAGGGAAGATAGCCCCAAAAAAAGACCCGCCGGTAGCGTCAAACTGTCACCAACAGCCAGCACCCCAGCCCATAGCAGCAGTGCCAGCAGATGCAGATACCATTGGCGGCGGGCGAAACGATCCGGCAGTAGCTCTTTCATGCTCGGAATCCGCGGACCGCCGCCAGCCAGCGAGGCGGTCTTCTGGTGTTGCAGATGGAACCAGCTGAGAAACGGCACGATCTTGTAGAGCATGCCGTTGATGATCGAGAGCACGGCGAAGATCAGACAGACGCCCAACCACAGATCAAGATTAAAATCCGAAAGAGCTCTGGTCAGCATCAGCAGCCAGGCCAGCACCACTAGCCCCAGCCCCAGACGCCAGAAATTGAGGGTCACATCGGCCAGTTTGCGGCGACGCTGATGCTGCAGATACAAGGTCACCAGCGCAAACAGCATGAAGCCAGAACCAACCAGCAATGCCAGCCAGGACGCAGCCGAGACCGACCAGTAGTCGAGGGACCAGACCAGCAGCGCAGCAAACAGCAGTGGCGCGAAGAGCCGTTGCAGCCGCACCGGGTACTCTGGGGTCAACTGGAACATCGGCACCACCTGATAACCGACGCCGACGATCAACAACCCCACCCAGGCCGTACCGCCCCAAGCCAGGTGAGTATTGGTGAGCATGATCAGATCAACATAGGGCAGCTTCCACAACTGAGCTGCCGCCAGATAGAGCCCCAGTAGCACCGTCACCAGCAGCCCGAGCACCGCCAGGCGCATCGCAATCACCGTGGTGCTGACTCGAACCACCCGCCACAGGGCGATCCCGACCCCACTGATGAAGAACGTAAACCCGCCTGCCAGCAGACACACCGCCAGCTTCATCCAGAGCGCTCCGGCACCGAGGAAACCGGCCACTAGCGCCAGCGTGCCGAGCGAGGTTGCGAGATGCACAGTGGTGGCCAACGGCACCACCCGCGGCACCGGCGAACCTGCCAACACCGGCAGCATCTGCAACATCGCCCCCATCATCACCTGGCCCAACACCCCCAGGGTAAATAGATGGGTCATCGACAGGGTCAGCGGCGACCAGCGATCCATCAGCACCGCCGCACCCTCCAGCATCAGCAACAGAGAGGCCAGCAGCAAAAACAGCGGTGCGGTAAGAAAAAAGCGAAACGGCACCGAGATCGGTGGCGCCTGCTCCAGCGACAGGGAGGCGGTGGAGGTCAAGCTAGTTACCCGCCAGCCGTTTATTGACGGCCGCCTCGGCAGCCGCATCCTGTTCGCGCCAGATGAGGACCTGATAGACCGAAGGCCCGCCCTTGCGCAGCCGGTAACAAAATCCCCGCTGCGCCAACAACGGGTAGAGCAACAAAGGCTCCTTGCGGTGGATCACCAATAGGTAGTCCCCCTCTTTCAGCTGCTCAACCGACTCCAGGGTGCGATCCAGGGGCTCGCAGGGTTCCAGCATACTGACATCAAGACTGACCTCCATTTCACCCCTCCTGTCACAGCGCCCGCATCTGTTCCAGCAGCTCGCCAGCAGCGGCATTGCCCAGGGCCTGATCCGTCATTGGGTAGAGCATCTGCTCCTCTTTGGCGTTGTGCTGCTGCATCAGCATCAGCAGGGTCTCACACAGACCGAGGAAGCGATCCTGCTGTTGTGCGACCACCGCCCCCTCCATCTCCTCAAACAGCTCACGCATCTGCGCATGCTCGCTGCGCATCACCTGGGTCGGCCCCATCGTCATACCGGTCTGCTGCTCAAAGCGAGGAAAAAGCAGCTCCTCTTCCATGCGGAAGTGGTGCAGTATCGCCTCGCGAAAGGCATCATAATTACTGTGCGCCCGCGACCAGTCGTTATCTGCAGCAGCCGATTCGGCATCCGCAAACAACTCATCACAACGCCGGTGGTCCTCAGTCATGGATTGGGAGATCACACTCATTACCCTGTCTGCTCCTGTCTGGATTCTGTCTGGATTCTGTCTGGATTCTGTCTGGATTCTGTCTAAGCCGACAGTATTAGACAGTCCAGGCATGGCTGCTTTGACAACCATCAAAAATATCGTTCCGGCAGACATCGCCGGAGCAGGAACGAACGGAGATCAACGCTTCAATTGGGAGAGATCCCGCACCGCGCCTCTGGCCGCACTGGTGGTCAACGCCGCATAGGCCTGCAATGCTTGGGAGACCTGCCGTTTGCGCTTCTTCGGCTGCCACGCCTTATCGCCCTTGGCCTCCATCGCCTCACGCCGCGACGCCAGCTTCTTGTCGGAGAGCGCAACGCGGATGATCCGCTGCGGAATGTCGATCTCGATGGTGTCGCCCTCCTTCACCAGGCCGATATTGCCGCCCTCGGCGGCCTCCGGTGAGCAGTGGCCGATGGAGAGCCCAGAGGTACCGCCAGAGAAGCGCCCATCAGTGATCAGCGCGCAGGCCTTGCCCAGCCCCTTCGACTTCAGATAACTGGTGGGATAGAGCATCTCCTGCATGCCAGGGCCGCCCTTCGGCCCCTCGTAACGTATCAGCACCACGTCGCCGGCCTGGATCTGGTCACCGAGGATCGCCTCCACCGCCGCCTCCTGGCTCTCGAAGATGCGCGCCGGCCCGGAGAATTTGAGGATCGACTCGTCGACGCCGGCAGTCTTAACGATGCACCCCTGCTCCGCCAGATTGCCGTAGAGCACCGCCAGCCCGCCATCCTGCGAGTAGGCGTGTTCGATATCACGGATGCAGCCCTCCGCCCGGTCCAGATCCAGAGAGGGCCACTGCGCGGTCTGACTAAACGCCACCTGGGTCGGTACCCCGCCGGGGCCGGCCAGGAAGCGGCGCTTGGCATCCATACCGCCCTGGGTGATATCCCAGCTCTGCAGCGCCTCGCCCAGGGAGGCGCTGTGCACCGTGGGGCAATCGTGGTGGATCAGGCCAGCCCGGTCGAGCTCGCTGAGGATGCCGATCACACCGCCGGCACGATGCACATCCTCCATGTGATACTGTGGGGTCGCCGGGGCCACCTTGCAGAGATTCGGCACCTTGCGCGAGAGCCGGTCAATATCGGCCATAGTGAACGCCACCCCCGCCTCGTGAGCGGCGGCCAGCAGGTGCAACACGGTGTTGGTTGAGCCGCCCATGGCGATATCCAGGCTCATGGCGTTCTCGAACGCATCAGCACTAGCGACGGAGCGCGGCAGTACGCTTTCATCATCCTGCTCGTAGTAGCGCTTGGTGATCTCCACCACCAGGCGGCCCGCCTGCAGGAACAGCGACTTGCGCTCGGCGTGAGTCGCCACCAGCGAGCCATTGCCCGGCAGCGACAGCCCTAGCGCCTCGGTCAGACAGTTCATCGAGTTGGCGGTGAACATGCCGGAACAGGAGCCACAGGTAGGGCAGGCGGAGCGCTCGATGGCAGCCACGTCAGCATCGCTCTGCTCGGGATCAGCCGCAGAGACCATCGCGTCCACCAGATCGAGCTTTAGATCACCCTTGCCCGCCAGCTTCACCTTACCCGCCTCCATTGGGCCACCGGAGACGAACACTGTCGGGATATTGAGGCGCAGCGAGGCCATCAGCATGCCGGGGGTGATCTTGTCACAGTTGGATATGCAGACCATGGCGTCGGCACAGTGGGCGTTGACCATGTACTCCACCGAATCGGCGATGATGTCGCGCGACGGCAGCGAGTAGAGCATGCCGCCATGGCCCATGGCGATGCCGTCATCCACCGCAATGGTATTGAACTCTTTCGCCACACCACCAGCGGCCTCGATCTCGCGGGCCACCAGCTGCCCCATATCCTTGAGATGGACATGGCCGGGTACAAACTGGGTAAAGGAGTTGACCACTGCGATGATCGGCTTCTCAAAGTCGGCATCCTGCATGCCAGTGGCGCGCCACAGCGCGCGGGCGCCCGCCATGTTGCGGCCGTGGGTGGTGGTACGGGATCGGTATTGCGGCATCTCGGCCTCCGGGTCTGCAGTTGGCTCAAAAGCCGATTATGCCTGCTTCACCCCCCGGATTGCATCAGCCGAGACAAATCACACTTCGACCGGCAGATGCAGACAGAAGCTCGCGCCTCCCTCGAGCCGGTTGCGCGCCTCGATCGAACCGCCGTGGCGCTCGGCTACCAGCTTGACGAAGTTAAGACCGAGGCCGATGCCCCCCCGCCCCACTGGCTCATGGCCCAGGTCGCTCCTGAACGGCAGGAACAGCTCCTCGAGACGCTCCTGGGGAATCCCCGGCCCGCGATCCTTGACGCAGCAATCGAGCTGGTCTCCGTCACAACGCAGCATGATCTCGACCTGGGAGTCCTGCGGCGCCAGCTTGATCGCATTACTCAGCAGGTTGATCAGCGCGCGTTCCAGCAGCCCCGCATCGGCCTGCAGCCAGACCTCCTCGACCTCGAACTGCCGCTGCAGGCAGAGATTGCGTGCCTGCGCCTGCACATAGACCTCGTCCACCGCATTGTGCGCCACCGAGACAAAATCAGTATCGGTAAACGCGCTGCGCTCCACCGACTCGGCCCGCGCCAGTTGCAGAAAATCCTCCGCCAACTTGAGTGCACGGCGCGCATAGGGAGCAACCTGGGTCGCCAACTCCCGGCTGCCCGCCTGCAGCACCTGCTCCGACTGGGTCAGCGCCAGCAGGGAGGTGAGTGGCGAACGGATATCGTGGGAGAGAAAATTCACCATCCGCGCCCGCGCTCGTTCACTCTGCTTCAGGGTGCCGATGAACGAAAGCGTGACGATCATGCCAAACATGCCCGCTGTTTCAGGGTGCAGCGGCCTGAGCTGCACAAACAGCTCGGTATCTGGCAACCGCAACGCCTCGAAGCGACAGCCGTCCCCCCGCAGCAGCAGCTCGCGCAACAGCGGCTCCCAGTGTAGATCGCCGACAATCTGTAGCGGTTTCAGAAATGTCAGCGCGGGCTGGCCGTGCAGTTCGGACTCATGCGTCAGACCGAGGTAAAAGGCTGCCCGCGGGTTGGCCAGCACCACCCTGCCGATCGAATCGAGCACCAGCAGACCGTCATCCATCTGCCCAAGGGCGGTGTTGATGAAGTCACGCAGCTGGCGCAGATGCTGGTTCGCCGCTTCCACCTCGCGGATGCGTTGCTCCAACCGCTGCGAGCCCTTTGCAGAGGCCGCCGCTGGAGGGATCGAAAACTGCCGGACAAAGTCGTCGAGAAGCGCCTGGCCGCGCCCTCTTGGCAGCTCGCCGGGCGGCCAGCAGAGCCCCAGCCGCCAATACTGCGTACCGCGCGGCAACAGTGTCCACAATGAACGCCCCAGCCGCGACCAGCAGCCGGCCTGCAGCAGGTCATCCGACGGGTCGGGCTGGCGCCCCGCCTGGGCCAGCCGCGCACCTAATGCATCATCCACACACCACCCCTGCAGAGGCAGAGTGGCGGCAATCGACTCCAAGCCCTGCTGCAGATCCTTTAAATCATTCGGCGCAGGCAACAGCTGCGGCCCCTGACTCAGCCTTTGTAGCTCCTGATCGAGATGGAGCACCATCTGCTCCAGTCGCCGCCAGCTCCACAGGGGATAGCTCAGCACCAGCCCCAGCAGCGCCGCCGACGGCGCAAACCAGATACCTCCAAACTGCAGCACCATCAGGCTCAAGAGCAACAACGACAGGATCAACCCCAGAGCCAACAGCGGCACCAGACGCGGCGGCAAACGCGAGTAGAGCAGCAGCGGCAGGGCCACCAGCAGCCCAGTGAGGAGCAGCTGCCAGTGGCGAGCCAGCGGCTTAACCGCCTCGCCGTTGCGTAGGCTCTGCAGAATGTTCGCATTGATCTCGATACCTGCCATCGGCTGGCCGCGGCCGGAGAGCGGGGTCGGCAACACATCCCCCAGACCGGTAGCCGTCACCCCCACCAACACGATGCGATCACGCAGGCTGTCAGGATGAAACGCGCCGCGCAGCACCTGCGCGTAAGAGAGCCGGGGAAAGTGGCCCGGCGGACCGGCGAAGGGGATCAGCCGGTGTCCCTGGCGCACGATGGAGAAGCGCTTCGCTGCCATAGTCGCGGGCCCGGACTGCTCCGCGGGCGGAAAGCGAGCAGGCTCCAGGCTCTGCAACACTGTCAGCATCAGATGCGGCCAGAAGGCCTCGCCAAGCCCCTCCTGCAGGTAGATGCCGCGAGCGATACCATCGTCATCCAGCTCCATATGGACATGCCCCAGCCCCGCCACCACCTCGGTCAACTGCGGTAGCGGCAGGCTCTCCAATAGCTGCCCACCGAGCTGCAGCTCCTCCACCACCACCGGCATGAAGACCTTGCCGCTGGCGGCAACCGCCTGGATCAGCCGGCGATCGCCTTGAGGGTTAGCGGGATCGGGCTCGGCGAACAGCAGATCCATCACGATCGCCCGCGCACCGGCCCGGGTCAGGATCTCGATCAACTGCGCATGGCGCTCACGGGGCCAGGGCCAGCGGCCAAACTCGGCCAGACTCTGATCGTCCACCGCCACCAGCATGATGTCGTCCGCCGCAACCGAGCCTCGCCAGCCAAGCTGCAGATCGTAGAGCAGATTATCCAGGCGCCAGAGCCAACCGCTGGCCGCCAGCAGCACCATTACACCTGCCAGCAACAGCGGCAGCAGCAGGCGCTTAACCTGGCGTAAGGTGCCATTGGCGACGCTCATGGAAGCGCCCAGGACGGGGGGATCACCAGTCGGTAGAGGTTGGAGCGCAGCCAGCGCGATTCGACCGCGAGCCAGGCTTCAACTGACACCCGATAACGACCCGGTGGCGGTAGTGGCAAGCTCAGCACTGTCGTCTCAAACCGACGGGAGAAGAGCGGCAACCCCGTCTGTTCAGAGATGATCAGCAGACGATAGTGATTCGCCTTGGGTGGCTGGTTCCAGCGAAAGCTAACCCAGGCACCATTAAACGCCGGCGGCTCAAGTCTTAGCTGCGGTTCTGGCTCAGGCGATGGAGCAGGCAGAGGCTTCACCACCTCAAGCAGATGGCGGCTGCTCAGCCCCTCCAGACCCAGCCCATCGATGCCGCGGATCCGCACCTGGTAGCGCCCAGGTGACAGCACCAACTCGTCGATTCGCGACTGCTCAAGCTGGTGCGCCGCAAGCAGGGCATCATCCCCACTGGCCAGCAGTTGCAGCCGATAGCCAACCGCCCCCTTCTGATCTGGCCAGTCGAGGGTGATCGCGACGGCATCGAGCCGCTCAGGCAGGGCTGAAAGATCGGGGGGCGGCAGCAGCGGCCGCGGCGCCAGCGGCGGCTTGCCCGGCTCGATGCGGGTGCCGAATCCGGCCTTGAGTTTGACCGACTCGCCAGCCGCATTCACTGCGACCTCCCCTTTCACCACTTCGCTTTGGCTGATGCCGCTGCCGCTCTCCACCCCAACCCGGAAGTCGGTGCCACGCACCAGAGTCACCGCCGCCGGGGTGGAGATCTCATAGCGGGAACCGGGCCCTTTGAGAGGCCTGACCCGACTCTCCACCCGGCCACGCTGCAGCCGAAAGCGACTGTCGACCATGCCAGTGTCGCCATAGGCGGAGAGCCGGTCCATAGTGATGTGGCTACCCGGTCCGAGCAGCAGGCGTGAGCCATCGGCCAGTTCGATGGTGACTAAAGCGACCTCGCCCAGCTCCAGGCTGTCGCCCATCCACAGCCGCCCGCCAAGGGTCAGTGGCTCAGGTTGTCTCCCCGAATGTTGCAACACCACATCACCCCGCAACTGCACTACCCGGGCGACAGCCGGTTGCTGCTGCATCCAGCTCAGCGGAATATGAATTCGGGTGCCCGGTGGGATCTTGGTGGCGGCATCGATCTGGTTGTATCGCTGCAGTTTGACGCTGGCCCCGCCATCCCCCAGATAGCGCTGCGCCAGGCTCCACAGGTTGTCTCCCGGGCGCATGGTGTAGAGCCACTCTGGCTCATCATCTGCTGCCTGCGCGCACAGCCAAAACAGGACGAGGGAGAGCAGCAGCCAGCGAATAGAGCGTTTCATAGTTGTTAGACGTGAGGATGACTGCAGTCGATGCAGTATCCTAACAAATCTTTGATTTATGGGGTTGGCAGCCGGCTCAGATCCCAGTGGACAGCTGTTCCAACCGGTAGCCCTGATGGTAGACCGCCTTCAACCGCCAGCCGTTCTCCGGCAGCAGACCGAGCTTGCGACGCAGACGGCTCATGTGGGTGTCGACGGTACGGGTCATCAGCCCCGGGCCCACCCCCCAGACCGTCTCCAGCAGGTGGTCGCGGGAGAGCAGCCGGCCGACGTTGCAGAAGAGGATCCAGGCGAGCTGGAACTCCTTCTCGGTGAGGCCCCTATCCTCGCCCTGGTAGAGCAGCGTCTTGCTCTCCCTCTCAAGCCTGAAGTGACCCAGTTCGAGCACCCCGCGCCGACCACTGATGCGGGCATTGCGCCGTGCCAGTGCCCTAACCCTGGCCAGAGCGATGGGCTGCGAGATCGGCTTGCTCAGGAAGTCATCCGCCCCCAGCTCCAGCGCCTCGACAATATCCTGCTCGCTGTCACGGTGGGTCAGAAACAGCACCGGGATATTCCAATCGAGTTCATTCCGCACCCAACCGAGCACTTCAAGGCCACTGCTCTGTGGCAGCTCCCAATCCATGATCAGCAGGTCATAGGACTCCTGACGCAACTCCCGGATAAAGGCATCGGCAGCAGCAAAGGCACGGCAGACATAGCCCGCCCCTTGCAGCCACTCCTGCAACAGTGTGGACTGCATCGGGTCATCCTCCAGGCAGGCGATGCGCAACACATCCGCTCTGCCGATTGGGCCGCCCTGGTCCGCCATCATCACCCCCGTTTCAACCTGCCAGCGACTACCAATATCACAATCGCCCCCACCGTGGCGGTAATCAACGAGCCGATGAAACCGTCACTCGACAATCCCAGAAACTGGAACATAAGACCACCGAGAAAGGCACCAACAACGCCCAACAACAGATTACCGATCAACCCGAACCCGCGCCCCTTCAGGATCAGGCCGGCCAACCAGCCAGCCAACAACCCCACAATCAAAAAATAGACCATACCGCCCCCTAGCCTGACGATGGGCTTGAGCATACGGCATCACCCACACCCACCCAAACAGAACCCTGTGAACATTTGTGAACTGCGCAGTCCGGGCCTGATCAGGCCTGGCCTCAGGCTACCAAGGATGAATTTAGCCGTTTGCACCCGACACTGGCCGCCGTTTAGAGTAGCCTGCGAACAACGGAGGGCAGTGAAAGTGTCGGTACTACTGGAATTCAGCATGTTTCCCACCGATCAGGGGGAGAGCGTCAGCGAGCAGGTCAGCCAGGTGATCGCCATGATCCGCGACAGCGGCGTCGACTATCAGCTAACACCGATGGGCACCATTATCGAGACCGCCGAGCTGGGCGATGCGCTGGCCCTGGTGGAGCGTGCCTATCAGCTGCTCGAGCGCCAGGGTTGCCGACGTGTCTACTCCTCACTCAAGCTGGATATCCGCCAGGGAAAAGATCAACGTCTGGCGCAGAAGATCCGTTCGGTGGAGGAGAAAATTGGCACGGTTAGGAGTTGAGCAACCATGACCAGGCCTCAACCGCCCACGGAGCCGAGCAGCCCCTCTGCCACACCACAGCAGTTGCAGTTGGCCCACCAACTCTGGCAGGAGAGTCGCAGCGGCATCCTCTCGACCCGCTCCTTGGAGCACAAAGGCTACCCATTCGGCTCACTGGCCCCCTACTCTCTCGATCGTCAGGGCCGGCCGCTGCTGCTACTCGCCCATCTGGCACAACACACCCGCAACCTGCAGGCTGAGCCCGGCTGCTCGCTGACTCTGGTTGAGCCAGGCCAGGGGGATGTGCAGCAGCTGGCGCGGCTCACCGCGCTGGCCCGCGCCGAGGCCATCAACTCCCCCTCAGAAGCACTACTGGAGCGCCATTTCCACCACTATCCTGACAGCCGCCCCTATTTCGAACAGCTCAACTTCCGTTTCTACCGGCTGATCCCTGAGCGCTTCTACTTCGTCGGCGGTTTCGGTGCGGCGCGCTGGTTCAACACGGGGCAGATCCTGGACGAAAACAAGCCGACCGAGCAGGGCTGACTGCTCAAAAAATAATTCCACATTAAGTTAATGGTAGATATAACCAGACCAAATACTTTAGAATTCATCTAAATCCTGACTAAATTAGTTGGTTATAACCCATCCTGGAGTATTGAGCATGAGCATTGAAATCCCTACACGCGACGGCGACGGCTATCTGACCGACATGAATCTCTGGACACCAGAGATCGCCAAGGCAATGGCCGAAGCGGACGACTTCGACCTCTCTGGTGAGCGCTGGGAACAGATGCTGAAAGCCCGCGAGTACTACGAAGAGCACTCAACAGTGCCGCCGATCCGCAAGTTTTCCAAATACCTGGGAGCCAACCAGAAAGAGATGTTCAAGCTCTGGTTGACCGGCCCAATGAAGCCGATCACCAAATATGGCGGCCTGCCCAAGCCGACCGGCTGCGTCTGATCCCTTCCCAGACCGATGAGAGACTCCAGCTTGGCATGCGCAAACCAAGCTGGAATCTCTCACATCAACCCGCACCCATCTTCCTCTCGCGACCGACCTGAATAACAGACCACCAGGATCTCTCCTGAGTGGTATCCGGCCAATTTCCGATCCCTGTGCCGTTCCGCTACCATAGCGGGTTGCAACAGACACGGAGACGCCTCGCATGACCGCACCCTCCATACTGGGAACCCTCAGCAACCTCTACGAGATGCAGGACGAACTGCTGGCATCGGTAACGCCTGAAGAGGCCAAACGTCAGTACCATCCGCAATTGGGTTCGCTCAACTGGCTGTTTGGGCGTGGCGTCTATCTGGAACTCTACTGGCTGCGGGAGCAGCTCGCCGGTGACGACAGCCTCACACAGCGCGTCAGCCAGCTCTTCACTCCTGGCGATCTCTCTCTCGAGGCGCAGTGCGCCCAGCTCCCCCCCAGCGACCACCTGCGCAACTGGGCCGCAGAGGTCCGCGACGACCATCTGATGCGCCTCGCCAACCCCAGCATGCTGGGTTCCAGTCCACTACTGGAGAACGAGCGACTGCAGTGGTTTCTGGTGCAGGAACAGGCCAAGCTCTACGAGCAGATGCTGCTGGTGCTCAACCAGCGCCAGCTGCAGCTGGCCGCACCGGACCACCAGACCAAGCATCCGCTGCAACCCAGGCCAATCGAGTGGCAGACCAAGGAGTTGTCGCAGGGCCACTATCGCATCGGCTCACGCCATCTGCCCTCCGCCTACGATAATGAACTACCACCTCAGTTAGTGGAGCTGAGCAGCTTCCGTATCGCTCTGTCACCAGTCAGCAATGGCCAATACCTTGCGTTCATGCAGGCCGGCGGCTACGCCACGCCCGAACACTGGGACAAGGCAGGCAGCAACTGGCTGGCGCAAACCGACTGCAAGGCACCCGAGTATTGGCGCCATGACGCCAACGGGAACTGGTACCAGATCGGCCTCAATGGCGCCATCGATCTGATGGCCGATGAACCGCTTGCCGGCATCAACCGCCATGAGGCGCGCGCCTTCGCCGCTTGGGTCTCGTCCCAAGGCAAGCCCTACGAGGGCGCTGTGGTACAGCACGAATACCAGTGGGAGATAGCAGTCCGCACCAAGGTGCTGCGCGACTTCGGCCGTAGTTGGGAGTGGTGTAAAAACGACTTTCACGGCTACCCCGAGTTCCAGCCCTTCCCTGACGAGAGCGTCTCCAGCAGTGCCTTCACACCGGATATGGGGGTATTGCGAGGCGGCTCGCTACACACCCAGCGAGTGCTACGGCGCAGCAGTTTTCGCCAGAGCGCCCCCCCCGACCAGCGATTTCAGCTGAGTGGTCTGCGACTGGTATTTCCAGCACTGCACCGCTGGACCTGACGAGGAGACCTGCCAGGCGAAGCGCTTTCCCTGCCTTACTCACAAAAGTCACAATCTTACCCGCAGCCACTCAAGATCAAGCCCGGCTTGCCGGCATAGGGGATGAAACAGGTGATGGGGGGTGGCAAAGCATGCCCATTCAATCGATCGTCACACCGGCATTGCAGGGAATCCAGCGCAGCTTTCAGGGAATGCGCCGGGTCGCCGCCAGCATCAGCAATGCCACTCCGGGCAACAAGACAGCTAACCCCAGCGATCTCTCACGCGCCCTGCTCGAGATGAAACAGCACGCCCATCAAAGCAGTGCCGCTGTGCAAGTGATCAAGCACGCGGATGAGACGCTCGGTACGCTACTCGACGAGAAGGCCTGAGCATTAGATAAATAGCATCGACAGATCAACAGCAACCAGATCCTTGGTGAGGCCTCCCACCGAGATATCATCCACACCAGTCTCGGCAATCTGCCGGATCGTCTCCAGCGTCACCCCGCCAGAAGCCTCCAGGCGAACCTGCCCAGCACTCAGGGCGACCGCCTCCCGCAGCTGCGGGAGCGGAAAATTGTCCAACAACACCCGTGCGGCACCGGCCGCCAGCGCCTGTTGCAGTTCATCCAAAGACTCTACCTCGATCTCGATCGGGATCCCTTCGGCAACGCTGGCAACTGCTGCCTCCAGTGCGGCTTCGATCGAGCCGGCCGCCCGGATATGGTTCTCTTTGATCAGGATGGCATCGTAGAGGCCGATGCGGTGGTTGCTGCAGCCGCCACAGACCACTGCATACTTCTGCTGCAAGCGCAGTCCCGGCAGGGTCTTGCGGGTATCAAGAATGCGCACCCCAGTACCGGCGACCTGCTCGGCGTAGCGCCGCGCCAGGGTCGCCGTGCCCGACAGGGTCTGCAGATAGTTCAGCGCCGTACGCTCGCCGCTGAGCAGACTACGGGTGTCACCCTGCAGACGACAGACCGTCGCACCGGCCTGCAACCGCTCGCCATCTGCTGCCAGCCACTCGATCTCGATGGCCGGATTGAGCTGCCTGAAGGTCTCGTCAAACCAGGCGCAGCCACACAACACCGCCTGTTCACGACAGATCACCTCCACCCGGGAGACCGAACCGGCATCGATCAGCAATGCGGTGAGATCACCGCACCCCAGGTCTTCCTCCAGTGCCAGCGCAACCTGGGCGGAGATCAATCGGGATTGTGGCAACTCCGGCATAGGGTTCAATCCACCGCCAGCAGTTCTACCTCGAACACCAGTGTCGCATTGGGTGGAATCACCCCGCCTGCCCCGGCGGCACCATAGCCGAGCTGCGGCGGGATCGTCAGCTTACGCCTGCCGCCCACCTTCATTCCGGCAACCCCTTCATCCCAGCCACGGATCACCATGCCGCGCCCGAGCGAGAAGCTGAATGGCTGGTTGCGATCCAGGGAGGAGTCGAATTTGCTGCCATCAGTCAGCCAGCCCGTATAGTGCACCGAAACCCGCTGCCCATTCTCTGCAGCAGCACCATCGCCCTCCTGCAGGTCTTCGTATTTCAGACCGGAATCGGTGATCTTATCGCTCATTGAGTTCTCCATCTGTCTAGTGGCAAAAGGTGATTGATGATCGATCACCCCGCTACCGGGGTGCTCGAGGATGGGCAGGGAAAGTAAAACCAGGACGAGAAAGAGTCAACCAGTCAGGCCGATACCGCGCCTTCACGAGTATCGTGCAGGGCGCCCAACATTGCATCCAGCGCCCGATCCATAATCGGCATCGAGCCATCGCTCAGCATTCGGGCTGAACCTTCGCGAAAACGCGCAGCAAGCCCCTGCACGGTCAGGTCGAGGGCCTTCACGCCCTTACGGTTGACGAAAATGTAGGCATCACTCACATCGCTCTTCCAGGAGAGCTTCACCCTTAGCTTGCCATCCCCCTGCTTCTGATCCATCTCCAGCCAGGTACCGACCTCCAGATTCTCGGCAATCTCGGTAAATTCGTCATGGGGCACCGAGGGCGTTTCGATTACCTCCGAATCGGCCAGCAGTGAGCTGGTCTCTAACAGGCGGCTGTCCGGGAAGCTGACCTGCTTTTCTGCCACCGCCATCGCCGTATTGACCGGCGAAGGCAACTCTTTGCCGCGCAGACAAGAGATATGACAATTCTGCAACTCCTTAAAAAGGCGCGCCATCTTATGTTGGTCAAAGGAGATGCTGTTGAGGCGTTCACGCAAGTTACGCAGCAGCTCAGGAATATTCCGCAGCAACTCCTGGCGCTCCGCATACTCCTCTTTGGGGCGTACGCTCCAGAGAAGTTTATCGACTATCTCCAGCGACTCCTTCCAATCATCGCTGTCGGGGCCCTGGCGCAGGTAGTTGAGCAGCATGACATCCTTCCATCCATCCTTCAGCAGTGCGATCACCACATGGGGAATGACTGGCTGCATCTGCAGGCGAGAGTTGATCTCCTCGGTCACCCTCAGCTTGGCCGCCCGTAACTGCTCCTTGCCGCGACTAACCTGGGTGGTGCGCTGCTCCGCAATGTCGGCGCCTCGCTGCTCCTTCTCCCACCATTTTGAGAAGTCATCGTTGAGTTCAGTAAAGATCGCGGGGTCATCCACGAACTCGGTTAATATCGCTTTGACCACCGACTCGATCTTCTGGTAGAGCAGATCGCTCTTCCGATCGCTGGCCTCATTCCAGCCGATCGCTGCCTGTGCCAGATTATTGAGCAACTGTCTGGCAGGGTGGACCTTTTTGCTGAAAAAGGTCTTGTCGATGATCGCGACCTTCAGCATCGGAATCTGCAAGCGGCTCAACAGCGCCTTCATCGCATCGGGCAGGCTGTGATCGTCGAGGATGAACTCGAACAGCATCGAGATTACATCGATGGTGTCGTTATCCATATCGCCCAACGCGCGCTGGACCTCGCTGCCATCGCGCATGCGTAGATCGGAATCCAGGCGGCGGCGCAGATCATCCTGATGCTGCTCTGCGGCGCCAAATGGCACCATCACCACATTCGACTGCTGCAACGCAGAGAGCGCCCCCAACAGCTCTACTGTATCTACACTTGGCAGCGACACGCCGCCGACTCCACCAGCCGCCGGATATGACGAACTTCCCCGACGGTTGGCCAACAGCCCCTGCAGCCGTTCAAACACCTCCGCCTGCAGCTCATCCACCTCTTCGCTGAGCTCGGAATCACCGTGCAGATCATGCTTGGCCTGTTTGACCGCAGGGGCGACCGGATTGCGCCGTACCCGCGGAGTCAGCTTGGCGATCACCCCGGCCTTGCCAAGCAGCAGGTTCAGTTCGTCATAGAGCCCACCAACATAGTGCATCACCTGTTTGTCAAACTGCTTGTAGATGATCAGTTTCACCGGCAGTTCGACTGGCAGACTGCGCAACGACTCCTGAAAGGCGGTGCAGATCACCGCCGGGGCGAGCGGGTTATTCTGGCTCGACACCTCATCGGCCAGATTGGCGATGTGGGCAAAGCGCCGCCCCAGGGCATAGAGTTCACGGGAGTAACGGTTCTCGCCCTTGGAGATCATGTTGACCAGTGCCAGTGAATCCTCCAGCTCATTATCGTCGAGCAGCGACATCTCCGATTCACGGCTCAATTCGTCGAAAGAGCGCTGCGATACATCAACCTCACCCGTCTCCCAAAAACGATCGTAGCGATCCAGCACCTCACGGCAGAATTCGCGGTCGATACGCACGCGATCCTTGCGCAGGTCACGCATGGTGTTGAAATAGGTGCTTTGAAGGGAGTTGTGTTCGGATTTATCGGCAAGCTCATACATCGCATCGTCGAGCTTCTCAAACAGCCCCGCCATCAACTGAGGGAGCATCTTGACGACTAGTTTTCGACACGCATCGATAAGCCTGCGGCTATTCGCGTCCAGAGAGATCCGACGTTTTGGGCTCTCTTGCCCGTCGAAAGAGATGATGTTGTCTTGCCGTTGCATAATGCAATACGCTTCTGGTCTCAGCTACCTGGATCAACTAAAAAGGCCTACCATATCCGTTGCTTAGACACTTTCGGGAATACTAATCCAACTGTTGTTGTGTGACTGCGATTGGCCTCACAGATAATTGAAGCCAGACCAGCAAGCTCCCTGATCCTGTCGTCGGTTCGCACAAAATTAGCATTTTGCCGTAGGGCATTCAATGCTGTACCTACTACTTACTATCGCCCATTCAGCGGATCACTTAAGCCGCCCCCCCGATAAACGGCCTCCAGCAACACAAATCGTAGTTGATATTGTGGCCAAGATCGCATCTCAGAGAAGCCAGCCCGAGGCTTCCTAGTAACCACCAAGCCTGCCATTGACACCAGAGCCTTCCCGGAACAGCCTGACTAGGGAGTCTCTGAACGAATCATGGGCGCCTGCCGCACCAACAATACCCAAACAAGGTTAACATGCGCCCCTCCCCTGGGGTATGGTTTTGCCAACATTTGCCAGACGCCCCACACATGCAGACCATCCAACTACTCGTCGCCTCACTACTCGACAGCACCAGGGATCTGTTGCCGATTGTTCTGGTGATCGCCTTTTTCCAGATGGTAGTGCTGCAGCAGCCAATCCCCAACCTGGGCAGCCTGCTTGGCGGCACCCTGCTGGTGGTGTTGGGGCTCAGCCTGTTCATCCACGGACTGAAGATCGGGCTGTTTCCGCTCGGCGAAGCGATGGCATGGGATTTCGCCCGCAAGGGCAGCCTGCTATGGCTACTGCTGTTCGCCTTTGCCCTCGGCTTTGGCACCACGGTGGCCGAACCCGCCCTGATTAAGATCGCCCAGGAGGCCGCCGAGGTCGCTGCGGGGGGCGGCATGATCGTCAATGAGGAGGCAGCCAAAGCCGACTACGCCGGCGGCCTGCGCTACACCGTGGCACTCTCAGTGGGCATAGCCATCATGCTTGGCGTGTTGCGCATTATCAAGGGCTGGCCGGTGCAGTACCTGATCATCGGTGGCTATCTCGGTGTTGTCATCATGACCGCCTTCGCCCCCAAGGAGATCATCGGCATCGCCTACGATTCAGGCGGCGTCACCACCTCCACCATCACCGTACCGCTGGTGACCGCGCTGGGAGTGGGACTCGCCTCCAGCATCCAGGGGCGCAACCCGATGACTGACGGCTTCGGCCTGATCGCCTTCGCCTCACTGACGCCGATGATTTTCGTCATGGGTTACGGGATGCTGCTCTGATGGAGATGCTGCTCCATCTGCTGCAGACTCTGCTCGGCACAGTGGTCGATGTGCTGCCGATCGCCGCCATCCTGTTTGGCTTCCAGTTCCTGGTGCTGCGCCGCCCGCTGTTCAACGCAAAGCAGGTCTTGATGGGGTTCATGCTGGTGCTGCTGGGGCTGGCGCTATTCCTCGAGGGCCTCGACCTGGCTCTGTTCCCGCTCGGCAGACTGATGGCCGTTCAGCTGACCGATCCGGTCTTCCTTGGCCTCGACGAGGACGGCCAGATCGATTGGCATCACTATCTCTGGGTCTATCTCTTCGCCGCCGCCATCGGTTTCTCCACCACCATCGCCGAACCTTCACTGATCGCCGTCGCGATCAAGGCGAACCAGGTCTCTGGCGGCGCCATCAGCGAATGGGGGCTGCGCATCGCGGTAGCGATCGGAGTGGCGGCAGGCATCGCGCTTGGCAGCTACCGTATCATCAGCGGCACCCCGCTACACTGGTACATAATCAGCGGCTATATCGTGGTGATCGGCCAGACCCTGTATGCACCACGCACCATCATCGCCCTCGCCTACGACTCCGGGGGCGTCACCACCTCGACGGTGACAGTACCGCTGGTAGCAGCGCTGGGGCTGGGTCTATCGAGCAGCATCCCCGGCCGTAGTCCGCTGCTCGACGGCTTCGGCCTGATCGCCTTCGCCAGCCTATTCCCGATCATGTCGGTGATGGCCTATGCCCAGCTCAGCGAGTGGTGGGGCAAACGCAAACACGGTTAACTCGTCCAGGAAAATAGAGATGCGATTCAAACTCATCATTGCTCTGGTGGAAGACAGCGAGACCAACGCCGTACTGGAGGCAGCACGCAAAGCAGGCGCCACCGGCTCCACCGTCATCAATCAGGCCCGCGGTGAGGGCGTGAAGCAGGCTAAGACCTTCTTCGGCCTTACCCTGGAGACCCAGCGCGACATGGTACTGCTGATGGTGGAGGAGCACCTCAGCCGCACCATCCTGGAGCGGATCGCCGAGGCCGGCCACTTCGACGAGCGCCCCGGCACCGGCATCGCCTTCCAGCTCAACATCGAGGACGCCGTCGGCGTCAGTCACCAGATCCAGACTCTGGCCCAGGTCATCGAGGAGGAGATATGAACAACAAACAAATCACCCGCATCCGGGATGTGATGAAGACCCATTTTGATTTGGTCGACGGCATGGATACCGTAAAGTCCGCCCTGCAGACCATGATCCACGTAGAAACCAAGTGTCTGCTGGTAAAAAAACGCCACGAAAACGACGAGTACGGCATGGTGATGCTGTCGGACATCGCCAGAGAGGTGCTGGCGAAGGATCGCGCCCCAGAACGGGTCAACATCTATGAAATCATGAGCAAGCCGGTGCTCACCGTCTCACCGGAGATGGACATCCGCTACTGCGCGCGCCTGTTTGCCCGCTTCGACCTGTCGCGTGCGCCAGTGGTGGAGCAGCATGGCGAGATCGTCGGCATCGTCAGCTTCACCGACATGGTGCTGAAAGGGCTGAAGAAGAGCAACTGAGGCGGTGCTTGATCTGGAGCAGAACGGCGACGACTGGATCGACTGGGCACGGCACTGCCCCTCACCCAACCAGGATGCACGCCCGGAAGACTGCATCATCGACCTGCTGGTGATCCACAACATCAGCCTGCCCCCCGGTGAGTTCGGCGGCCCCTGGATCGACGCCCTCTTCAGCAACCAGTTGCCGGCAGCGGCCCACCCCTTCTTCGCGGAGATCGCCACGCTGCAGGTCTCCAGCCACCTGCTGATTCGCCGCGATGGCGAACTGGTGCAGTATGTGCCGCTGCAGCGACGCGCCTGGCACGCCGGCGTCTCCTGCTTCGATGGCCGCGAACGCTGCAACGACTTCTCCATCGGCATTGAACTGGAGGGCACCGACCAGACCCCCTACAGCGACCCACAGTACACCAGCCTGGCACGCGCCAGCCGGGAGATCATGCAGCACTACCCGGCCATTACCCCGGAGCGGATTGCCGGCCACGCCGACATCGCCCCAGAGCGCAAGAGTGACCCAGGCCCGGCCTTCGACTGGTCACGCTACCGGCGAATGCTCGATCAGTAGCGCCGGCTACTGGTTGCCGATCGGCAACACAAACCGCTCTCCCAGATACTCCAGCACCACCCCATCGGTGAGGATCTCGTCGAGCAGCGGACCTTCGCTGAGATAGTCACCTTCACGGTACTTCTGCAGATTGATCAACACATAACGTCGTGCTGCCTGCTCATCGAAGAAGTGGATGTCGATATTCAGCTCCGGCAGGTTCTGCGTAAAGCCGGCTGACAACTCACTCAGCTGTTTGGGTCTCGGCCGAGGTTTGGAGGCCACTGCCGGCGGGCTGCCCAACGGCTCGCCTGAAGCAACCGACGCCGGCGCCTCTTCCGTTGCCTCAACGCTGGCTGGCTGCGCTGGCTGAATCTCCGGTACCGCTGCAACCGGCGGTGTTGGCTGGGCAACGGCAGGTCCGTCTGGCGGCAGCATGGAGCGCAACGCAGACGGCCTCTGCTGCGGGTCCGCGGCAGGCGGCTGCCACTCACTGCCGGACGCAGTCTCATAGGGCGTAGGCTCCAAAGGCTCGCTGTCACCGAGATAGAGCCCCAGCGCCAACATGCCGAACGCCACCAGAAACAGCAGCGCATAGATCAGCCCACGCCCAACCCCAGGATCAATGCGGTGCATACGTCCACCCAGACGCGGCACCTCTCCCAAACGGTGCTGGCGTTCCGCTTTCTTCAGCGCATCCAGAATCAGCGACATGCTACTCCCCTTCCACCAAGCTCACGCCTGTCAGCGTCGGCGTTCCCACCATCAGCTGCAGATTGTTGAGTTGAATCTGGGTCTTCTGTCCAGCCACCCCGTCGGGCTTCAGGCCTGTTCGCAGCTGGTACTCCCGCAGCTGCACCCCAAGTTCTTCATCAAACTGCTGCGACACTCCATCGGCACTCAATTTAATCCCGTTTGACAGCGCCAGACGCCGCCGCAACCAAGTCACCAGTGGCCCATCGCTACCCGGGCCAATCAGCGCCTCACCAGCATGAGGGCGCCACAACATGGTGAATTCGCCCCGCCAGAGCGGTGCGATCTCACTCCGCAATACCGCTCTCTCCCCAGCACCATAATCAACAATCGCCTGCTCTCCATGCAACGCCTTCAGCAGCAGATAACGTTTCTCTCCCGCCACATTGAGGTACAAAAGCGCTGGACGATTCAGCCGCTCCAGATCCTCCCATCCCGCCACATCGGTAAAGCAGCGCAGCCCCAGCTCCTTTGCATACTCACAAGGCTGCAGGGCGAGGCCATCAGTCAGAGAGAAGCCCCAGAGCGCAAACAGGCGCGCATGCGCCGCCCACTCACCATCATCGGTTTGACTGATGTGTTCACTCAGCGACGCTTCCGAACCATCCCCCTCTGCCCTGGAATCCAGCGGCCCGGCCTCATGCTGTGGTTGCTCCCCGCTCTCCATCGTTTCTGCTGATACCGGCAGCTCCGGGACGACATGCAACTGCTGCGACTCCAATTTCAGTGGACCAATCAGCGGCGCCAACCACCAGCTGGCGCCACCAACCACGCCCAGCAGCAAGCCAAGCATCCACACCTTCGACCACCGCCTCCTACGTTTCCGTCCCCTGATCTCTTTCGCCGCCCGCCACACCAGCCGCACGCCGGCGCGGCGCGCATCGGTGGCGAAGATCGCCAGCAGGGCTCGTTCACAGATCGTATTGATGATGCGCGGCACGCCGCCCGAGAGCGAGTAGGTCAGCCACATCCCCGCCGTGGTAAACAGATGCTCACTAACACCAGCCACCTCAAGCCGGTGGCGGATATAGTCGGAGGTCTCTTTGCGGCTCAGGGGCGAGAGGTGGAAACGTGCAGTGATGCGCTGGGCGACCTGGCGCAACTCCCGCTGTTCCAGCATCTGCTGTAGCTCGGGCTGCCCCACCAGGATGATCCGCAGCAGCTTGTGGCGCGCTGTCTCCAGGTTGGTCAGCATGCGCACCGTCTCCAGCACCCGCGGGCTGAGATTCTGCGCCTCATCCACCACCAGCACGGTGTTGCGCCCGGCGGTATGGGCCTCGAGCAGATGTCGGGTCAGGTTGTCGATCAGCTGTTTCAGCGAGTAGGGCGGCCCCGTGTAGCTGATCCCCAGCTCGTCGCAGATCGCCGCGAGAAACGCCCGACGGGAGAGTTTTGGATTAAAAATCAGAGCGAATTCGACATTCTCAAGATGCTGCTCCAGCAGGCTGCGTACCAGCATTGTCTTGCCGGTACCCACCTCGCCGGTGAGCTGAACGAAACCGCCATTGGGCCCGACCCCATAGATCAAGTGGGCAAGGCTCTCCTCATGACCGCGACTGAGAAACAGGTAGCGGGGATCGGGAGTGATGGAAAAGGGGTTCTCCTTGAAACCGAAGTCGCTGAATTTCATATCAGCAAATTACTCGCACTCGACATCGGCCTCATTGGTCGATTCATTGATCTTCTCGGCCTGCTGCAGCCAGTGGATCGCCTGCTTTTCGTCCCGCAGCACATCCTTTCCAGAGATATACATATTGCCCAGCTCATTGGCCGCTAGGTAGGAGCCATTGTTGGCCGCCTCCTTGAGCCATTCCACCCCGCGGTCGACCTTCTTGCGGACGCCCTTGCCATGCAGATAGAGCAGCCCCAGCTCATACTGGGCCTTGGGGCTGCCGTCCCGCGCCAACCGCAGATACTTCCTGAACGCCTTATCATAATCCCCAGCCAACAACGCCGCCTCCGCCTCGTCAAAGGCATCCTGCTCTGCCGCCGCCCCCAGTGGCACCAGCACCAGGACCAACAACATCAGAAATACCGCTGTTCGCTTGAGCATCACAAACCCCTTCAGATTTTGAGTCTATTATGTCACACAGGCGGCCCAACAGCGCCCCCGTGTGCGCTGCACGGTATAAGGATATTCACTGCTTTTCAATGCGATGCAAGAAAAGCCGCCCCTCCCTACCTACCGCTTGCAGGGTGTTTATCCCACTCGCCTCGGCTGTCAGAATAGCGCCTCACTTTCCCACGACACCGGAGGCTTCCATGAAATTCAATCCCTGCCAAGGCGGCAACAACTGCACCCAGGACGGCACCCACTGCCAGGGCTGTGGCCGCAGCCACGAGGAGATCGCGGCCACCGGCCAGCTGGTCGATACACTGCTGGAATTCGCCAACAAGATGGAGTACGAAAACGTCGATGAGTTCCTGATGGCCGTGGCGCAAAAAGCCGCCGGCAAACATCGCATGATGCAGATGAACGCCAGCGGCATCGGCGGTATCAGCATCAGCTCCTGAGTCCGCTCCGAGGGGAACCTGGTGGTTCCCCTCGGTGTCTCATCCTCACTCCCTCCAACCCAGAAGAAAAAAACACCAATGAAAATCCGACTGCTGACCGGCCTGCTGCTTGCGTTCACCCTCACACCGCTGTTCGCCACCCCCCTGGTGGATGCCGAATGGCTCAATGCCCACCTCAAGGATGAAAACCTGGTGGTGCTCGACCTGCAGGACCGCAACAGCTACCAGCGCTACCACGTACCCGGCGCGGTCAATAGCAACTATGGCGACTGGCGTCAGACATCACCCAAAGGCACGCCCCAGCTAATGACGCCACCAGCCCGGCTGGAGCAGTTGATCGGCAGCCTCGGCATCGACAACGACAGCCAGGTGGTGCTGGTAGTGATGGGTTCCGGGGCCGGCGACATGGCCAGCGCCACCCGCATCTACTGGACCTTCAAGGCCCTCGGCCACGACCAAGTTTCGATCCTCGACGGCGGCCTGATCAACTATGCCAACAAGCGCGTCTATCCACTGCAGAAGGGGCTCAACCAACCCAAGCCAAAGGCCTTCAAAGCAAAACTGCGCACGGCGTTCCGGCCTGATAGCCAGACCGTCAAGGCGGCCCTGGAAAATGGTGCGCTGGCGGTAGACAACCGCAGCCGTGCCGAGTATCTCGGCATCTACCGGGGCGGCGACAAAGAGCGCCCGGGCAGCCTGCCGCAGGCCGTCCATCTCGCCTACGACTGGCTCACCGTCAACGGCGGCGGCCAGTTCCAGAGCCTCGACAACCTGAAGAAGATCTACGCCGCCGCCGGTGTGCCGCTGCAGGGCAAACAGATCAACTACTGCCACACTGGACACCGCGCCGCACTGGGCTGGTTCGTCTCCCATGAACTGCTAGGCAACGAAGAAGCCCAGCTCTACGACGGTTCCACCGCCGAATGGGCCAAAGATGCCAACCTGCCGATGGAACAGAAAGTCCAGCTCGAATTCTAAAGGTGGCGTGCGATGCGGCAGCCCCCCTCTACCCGCTGCTCGGCCTGCTGTTTTTAATTATGGCCGGCAGCGCCCTTGGCAGTGGCAAGCCCACCCCTGAATGGCAGATCAGCGAGTGGATCAACGGCGAGGGCACCAGCCTGGCTGAGCTACGCGGCAAGGTGGTGGTGATCGACTTCTTCCAGTTCTGGTGCCCCGGCTGCAACAGCTTCTCTGGGCCGCTGATGCGGCGCTGGGGAGAGAAGTACCGGCACCAGATCGAACCGTACTGATCGGCATCCACACCGTGTTCGAGGGCCACAATTACCACCCCCCAGAGCGCCTACGCCGCTATCTCAAAGAGAAAGAGATCCACCATCTGATCGGCATCGACCATCACCAACCCGGCAAGGAGAGATCCCCGAGACCATGAAGCGATTCCAGACCCGCGGCACCCCGGAGATGGCGATCATCGACCAGCAGGGCATCATACGGCTGCAGAAATTCGGCAGTTTTAGTCCGGTGATGGGCGAGCAGTTGATCGATAGACTGCTGGCAGAGGGAGCCTAAACCGATGCATACCAAACTCCTCGCCGCACTACTGCTCACCCTTTCCTGGCAGGCGTTCGGCGCGGAGGGGCGCCCAACCCACTACCAGGTGACACGCCCAATGCAGATCCAACAACAACTCGAAGCCGCCTACCTCGCCAAGGGAGTCGGCTACCGCCCACGCACAGAGCACCTCGAAGCGGACGGCTCACCACGCTACCTCAACCGCCTGATCCTCGAAGACTCCCCCTACCTGTTGCAACACGCCCACAACCCGGTCGACTGGTACCCCTGGGGCGAAGCGGCCTTCGCCAAGGCGAAGCGGGAGAACAAACCAATCTTCCTCTCCATCGGCTACTCCACCTGCCACTGGTGCCATGTGATGGAACGGGAGAGCTTCGAGAATGAGTCGATCGCCCGCTTCCTCAACGAGCACTTCATCGCCATCAAAGTGGACCGCGAAAGCCACCCCGATATCGACGAGACCTACATGACCGCGGTGATGCTGATGACCGGATCCGGCGGCTGGCCGATGTCGAGCCTGCTGACCCCCGAGGGCAAACCCTTCTTCGGCGGCACCTACTTCCCGCCGCAGCAGTTTGCCAGCGTCCTGCAGCAGATACAGACCATCTGGGAAGAGCGCCCCGAAGACACCCGCCAGCAGGCCGAGCGGGTTGCCAAGGCAGTCGAGGCAGCCAACAGCCAGCGCGGCAAGGCCAAGGCGCTCGACTCCCAGGCCGCCGACAAGGCGGTGGCGCAAATGCTGCGCAGCTTCGACGAGCTACAGGGCGGCTTCAGCCAGGCCCCCAAATTCCCCCATGAACCCTGGCTCTTCCTGCTGCTCGACCAGCTGCAGCGCCAGCCTCATCCAGAGGCGCTGCAGGCGCTCGAGGTCACCCTCGACGCGATGGCCCGCGGCGGCATCTATGACCAGGCCGGCGGCGGCTTCCACCGCTACTCCACCGACAACGAGTGGCTGGTGCCCCACTTCGAGAAGATGCTCTACAATCAGGCGCAGCTGGCGCGGATCTATCTGCTCGCCTGGCGCCTCACCGGCAAAGAGCAATATCGCCGGGTGGTGACCCAGACCCTCGACTATGTGCTGCGCGAAATGACCGCCCCCAGCGGTGGTTTCTATTCTGCTACGGATGCCGACAGCGCCGGCGAAGAGGGGCTGTTTTTCACCTGGATCCCGGCGGAGATCCGCGATGCCCTAGAGCCCCGCGATGCTGGCCTGGCGATCGAACTCTACGCCATCAGCGAGCGCGGCAACTTCGAGGGGCGCAACATCCTGCATCTGCCACAGAGCTTGGAGGAGTACGCCGAGACCAAGTCGATGAACCTCGAAGCGCTACACCAGCGCATCGACCATATCAATCAGGTGCTGAGACAGATCCGCGAACAGCGCGAGCACCCGCTACGCGATGACAAAATCGTCACCGCCTGGAACGGCATGATGATCACTGCCTTCGCCCAAGCCGCCGATCTGCTCGATTCAGACAGCTACCGCCAGGCCGCCGAACGGGCCGCCGAATTCCTCTGGCAGCACAATCGCAAAGGCGCCGGCCAGCTCTGGCGGGTCCATCTCGACGGCAAATCCTCCATCTCCGCCAACCAGGAGGACTACGCCTACCTCGGCGAGGGACTGAGCTATCTCTACGACCTGACCGGCGACCCAAAATGGCTGAGCCGAAGCCGCGAGCTGGCCGATGCGATGCTCGCCCGCTTTCAGGAGAAGGATGGTGGTTTCTACATGAGCGAGGCAGGGGAAGACCATTTTAACGCCATGGGCCGACCGCGCGACGGCGGCTCCGACAACGCCATCGCCTCTGGCAGTTCGGTGGCGCTGCATCTGCTGCAGCGGCTCTGGCTACGCAGCGGCCACCTAGATTATAAAACCGCCGCAGAGAGCCTGATCGCCTACTTCGCCGCCAACATCGAACGGCAACCCAACGGCTACACTTACATGCTCAGCGCGGTCGACAATCTCAACCAGGGCGAACGCACCCATCGCGGCTACGCTGCCCTCGGCGGCATCCGCCTTGAGGCTGGGCTCAAACCCATGAGTGACAACAAACAGCTGCTCGAGCTGGCTATCCAGATCCCCGAAGGCTGGCATATCAATGCCCACCACCCCCTCGGCGAGTCACTGATCCCCACTGAGCTGCGCCTGGCCAACAACCAGCACGAGTGGCACATGGCCCCGGTCACCTATCCCTCGCCAGTGCAGCAAAAGCTCACCTTCCAGCACGACCCTCTGCTGGTCTATGAAGGCAATATCCAACTCCAGGCGACGCTGGAGCACAAGCGCACGCCGGGGAACGGCGGTGCCACGCTATTGGATCTGGAGCTTCAGCTGCAGGCCTGCAGCGACGAGGTCTGTCTGCCGCCGGAAACCATCCGGCTGCAACCGATTATGCGCTGATCTAGTTCGCCCCGACTCAAGGGGCACGGTCAGGTCAAGTCTTGGGCGGATCAACCGCTACCCATCTACAGAGCGAGGTGCTTCAAACCGGATCCGGCCCCTTATTTGCCGAAGAAAGACAAGCATGTCAGACAAGATCAATGTCCTCATCATCGACGACGACAGATTCGTCCAGAAACTGATCAGCAAGACCCTGGCGGCAAGCGGGCTGTCGACCAGAACGGCGGATGACGGCGAGTCGGGCATCGCGATCGCCCAGCAAGAGCAGCCGGATCTCATCCTGCTCGATGTGGAGATGCCGGGCATCAACGGCTATGAGGTCTGCGACCGACTGCGCAGTCTGCCGGAGACCCAGGATATCCCTGTGGTCTTCCTCTCCTCCCACGGCACGCTCAGGGAACGCCTGCAGGGCTACGAGGTCGGCGCTGATGACTATCTGGTCAAACCCTTCGAGGCAGAACACCTGCTGGCCCGCATCAATGTGCTGATGCGCTACGGCGCCGAACGCAAAGAACTGAGCCAACGCTACCAGCAGGCGCAGCAGACCGCCATCATCGCCATCACCGGCACCAGCGAACTGGCTCAGGCGATGCATTTTCTGGAGAAGAGCCTCAGCTACTCCAACTTCGATGAGATCGCCCAAGGGCTGTTCAACACCACCACTCGTTTCTCACTGGAGTGCGTACTACTGATCAGCGCCAATGATGAGCTGCACTGGTTCTCCTCCCAAGGCAGCATCAGTCCGCTGGAAAAAGAGCTGATCGAGATGAACGACAAGGATAGTCGCTTTTTCGATTTTGGCGCCCGCACCATCATCAACTTCCCTCAGGCCAGCCTACTCGTCAAAAACATGCCGCTGGAGGATATGGATCGCTACGGGCGTTTGAAAGATCTGTTCCCGATCCTGCTCTCGGCGGTCAACACCAAGATCAATGTACTCGCCACCCAGGCAGCGCTGACTCAGCAAAACCATGAACTGCTACGCTCATTCAGCCAGATCCGCGGCAGCCTCTATCACCTGGCCAAAACTATCCTGGTCAACCGCGACCACAGCAACAAGCTGCTGCAGGATCTGGTCCACGACATCAGCTACGACATGATGCGCATGGGGCTGGAGGAGGATCAGGAGGAGTATCTGCTCCACCGCATCGACAGCGCCATCGAAGAGGCGATGCAGCAGATGGATGCCGGGCAAGAGATCAGCGAAGTCTTCTACACTATCAACCACAATCTGAAGAGCGTCATCAGCAACCAAGAGAGCCTGGTGCAGGCGTTCATCAGCAGCCAGGCATCCGAATCGACCGAGCAGTCGGAGGATGATTCGGGCATCGAGCTGTTTTAGACACGCCTCCAAGACTTGCAAGATAGCCGCCTCTTGGCTATTCAATAATAGAGAACAAAAACATCATGAAGGGTCCGCTGCACCCAGCCTCACCGCAACGATCGGCCACTCCGCCCGCAATCCTATCCACTAGGACCACCCGCTCGCCGGGCCACAACAAAGGAGCGCTCCATGATCGGTACCATTACCGCTTCACGGCTGAATATCCGCGCCCAACCCAGCCAGCAGGGGAGAAAGCTGGGCGAGTACTCCCTGGGCACTCTGATCGACATCACCGGCGAACGGTTGGGTTGGTTCGAGGTCCTCTACCAGGGCCAACCAGCATTTTTACATGCCGATTATGTCGATCTGGTCGAGCAACCATCGCGCCTCATCGGCCGTGTCACCGCCAACCTGCTCAACGTGCGCCAGCAGCCTGACAGCAACAGCGCCATACTCGGCACCCTGACGGCGGGCAACCGGGTCGAGCTGCTCGCCCAGCTGGAGGGCTGGCTGGAGGTCGAGTTCAATCAGGGCAACGCCTATGTCGCCCGCGAATATGTCGATTTGCACCCGCGCGAGGCGCCCCAGCAGGGCGTGGTCGATGCGAATCTGCTGCACGTCCGCAGTCAGGCCTCACGTCAGGCCAGCAGCCTCGGCCAGTTGGCCGCAGGCAGCCGGGTGGTGATCGAGAGCCGCCTTGGCGACTGGTTCGAGATCCCCTTCGGCAGTAGCCGTGGCTATGTCGCCGCAACCTACATCCGGACCCTGCAGGAGGCGGAGCTGCTGAGCGGTCCAATCGCCGAGAATGAGGAGGAAGAGGAGGACTCCTCACTGGCACCAGCACAACCAGCTGACGAGGCCTCCCGACTCCCGCCCTTGCAACGTCTACCCATCAGCGGCAGCTCACAGGCGCGCAAGGTAGCAACCACCTGGAACCGCTACGGCGGCCTGTTATCCCGACTGAGTGACGAAAAACAGCTCGACGTGGCCTGCGCGGTGGCGGTGCTCTGCGTGGAGAGTTCCGGCAAAGGCTTTGAAGAGAGCAACCAGGGGCGCATGATCATCCGTTTTGAGAACCACAAACTCTGGAAGTTCTGGGGGCGACAGCATGCCGATGACTTTCACAACCACTTCCGCTACAAGACGAGCCAGACTTGGAAGGGGCACCAGTGGCGAGCCACACAGGGCGAAGAGTGGCACAAGTTTCACGGCAGCCAGCGCGCCGAGTGGGAGGTGCTGAAATTTGCCCGCAGCATCGACAACGAAGCGGCCCTGAAGTCGATCAGCATGGGTGCGCCACAGATCATGGGCTTCCATCACGAGCAGATCGGCTACCCCTCGGCAGAGGCCATGTTCGACGCCTTCAGCAACGACATCGAAGCCCAGATCCGCGGCTTTTTCGACTTCTTCTCCCGCACCATGGTTCAGAGGTTACAGCGCCAGGACTTCAGCAGCTTTGCCGGGCTCTACAACGGCAGCGGCCAGAAACAGAAATACGGCAGCTGGATAAAACAGCACTACGACGCCTTAAAGCAGATAGCGCCCAGATAACACCAACCAACCACCACAGAACAACAACACCTGAGGAGATGGAGATGTAGCGTCAGGTCAAGCAGATCGAAAACGAGTTCCTCGGCAAGGTGCTCGACTACGAAACCAAGCTGATGGAGAGCCAGGCCTCAATCATCAAGGCGGAGACGACCGGGCAGTCCTGGCTGCAGCGCAGCTGGCGGCCGGTCACCATGTTGACCTTTCTCGCACTGGTAGTATTCGACAGCTTCGGCTGGCTCGCCAACCCATTGGCGGACGAAGCCTGGACGCTGCTGCAGATCGGCCTGGGCGGCTATGTGGCGGGGCGCTCGGCAGAGAAGACACCCATCAGGTGATGGGCGCCCGCGCCAAACACAGCGACGAAGCCAAAGGGCTGAGCAGCTTCACCTCGCTTACTAGAGCAGGGGAAAATAGTGCGGGCAATAACCCGCATCATCGCTGCAAGCCTCATGGCATTCGCTGCCTGGTCTACGGTCTATGCTGACCAGGCCTACTTCAAGCTCGGCAACGCCAACATACCCAGCAAGATCTCAGGCTATTCCGGTACACTCACACGCCTCAACGTAGGGGAGTTCAGCTATGAAGAGCCACTCTCGCTACCTAGCAGAGACTATGGCTCAGAAGAGACACGCCTTCGTCACTCCCATGCCGGCATTACCGACGTCAGCTGGCAAGAGAATCACGACAAACCCTGCGACATCAAGGCCACCCCGCGGGCGCTGAACAAGGCTAGCGTAAAAAAGCAGCCTTCGTCTAAGTCAAAGAACATCTGCACCGGCAGCGCGGGTAACAAAAAAGTGGTCAGCCTACCTGCCGGCCAGTATGTACACGGCATCAGTGTCTGCACCACCAACAAAAAACAGAGTAGCAAAAACCGCTTGAAGGGGATTGCGCTCTATGCCGCCACGCTCTCCACCAGCCCACCGCTGGTGCGCAGCATCAATGCCGCAGCAGAGAAGGTGCAACACACCAACTGCAGAAAATGGCATCAATATGTAGGCTGCCCCAACGGCTATATTGCCACCGGCCTGCAGATCTACTCCCAGGATGACAGTTTCCGCGGCCTTGGCCTGAAATGTCGAAAGGTTGAGCTCAGCCCAAGCCCTTTCTTCTCTACTGAATAGCAATCGAACCATCATGACAGCGAACCTGGAAACTTACCCAGGCGACGCTGTCACACAGCCTCACCCTCCCCGCCAACCGGCATACCCCAGCCAGTTGATGAATCCACTGGCGTTTTTGTATATCGTTCACCCAGCGTCGATCTATCAGGAGTAGCGATGACCCACCCAAGTAGACTGGCAACCCTACTGATCTACGCGAGCTGCCTGCTCTTCTCAAGCATCATCCAGGCAGAGACGCTGCGGATCGCGGTCGCCGCCAACTTTGCCGAGACCCTGCGCAGCATCGCCAAACAGTTCGAAGAGAACAGCGAACACAAACTGGTGCTGGTGGTCGGCTCCACCGGCAAACACTATGCGCAGATCCGCAACGGTGCCCCTTTCGATGCCTTTTTTGCCGCAGACAGGCGACGCCCCGAGATGTTAGATCAGCAGGGATTGATGGTCCCAGACAGCCGCTTCACCTACGCAGTGGGGCGCCTCGCCCTGTGGAGTCCAGACGCAACTCAGGTCGATCCGGCTGGAGAGGTGCTGAAGAAGGGCAGCTTCCGCCACTTGGCCATCGCCAATCCCAAACTCGCCCCCTACGGTCGGGCGGCCCAACAGCTGCTGCAAAAACACGGCCTCTGGCAGGCGTTGCAGTCGCGGATGGTGCGCGGCGAAAATATCGGCCAGGCGTTCCAGTTTGTGAAGAGCGGCAGCGCCGAGCTGGGCCTTGTCGCCCTATCGCAGATCCAGCGCCCGGGGCAACCGATCCCCGGCTCTTACTGGCTGGTGCCAGGGTCGCTGCACACCCCGATCGAACAACAAGCGGTATTGCTGCGAGAGACAGCCGCAAGCCGCGCCTTCTACAACTTCTTTCAGAGTGACAGGGCAAAGGCCACCATCCAGGGCTATGGCTACGGAACCCCAGATGCTGGATGAGGCCGATCTCGCCGCACTCTGGATCACCCTCAAGCTAGCCGGCCTGACCACCCTGATCCTGCTACTGCTCGGCACCCCCCTGGCTTGGTGGCTGAGCCGCACCCGCTGCCGCCTGAAGGTGATTGCCGAGGCGATCATCGCCCTGCCGCTGGTGCTGCCCCCCACCGTGCTCGGCTTCTACCTGCTGATCGCCCTCGGCCCCCACGGCCCCATCGGCAAGCTGCTGGAGTCCCTCGGCGGCCGCCCCCTCGCCTTCAGCTTCAGCGGGCTGGTGGTCGGCTCGGTCTTCTACTCCCTCCCCTTCGTGGTACAGCCGCTGCAGAACGCCTTCAGCGCCATTGGCCGACGCCCGCTGGAGGTGGCCGCCACCCTGCGCGCCACCCCGTTCGACCGTTTCTGGAGCATCGCACTGCCGCTGGCCCGGCCCGGTTTTCTCACCGCCGCGGTGCTTGGCTTTGCCCACACCGTGGGGGAGTTTGGTGTGGTGCTGATGATCGGCGGCAACATCCCCGGCGAGACCCAAGTGCTCTCAATCGCCATCTATGATCATGTCGAGGCGCTCGAATATGCTCAGGCCCACTGGCTTGCCGGCGGGCTGCTGCTGCTCTCCTTCCTGATGCTGCTGGCGGTGTTCAGCCTCAACCGACGTTTTGCGGTGGGCATGCGATGAGCATCCAGGCACGCATCCAGATCGAGCGAGGTGAGTTCCAGCTGAGCACCGAATTCACGCTGCCAGCGAGCGGGGTGAGCGCCATCTTCGGCCCATCCGGTTGCGGCAAGACGACCCTGCTGCGGGCGATCGCCGGGTTGGAACGCTGCCGGGATGGCTACCTCAAGATCGGCGACACCCTCTGGCAGGATCGCCGCCACTTTGTGCCCACCCACCGCCGCCGGCTCGGCTACGTGTTCCAGGAGGCGAGCCTGTTTCCCCACCTCAGGGTACGCGGCAATCTGGAATACGGCCTGAAACGGCTGCCAGCGGGAGAGCGCCATGTCGACTTCGACCAGGCGATCGCCCTGCTCGGTCTGGAGCCGCTGCTAGCACGCCGTCCCAACGGGCTCTCCGGCGGCGAACGGCAGCGCGTCGCCATCGCCCGCGCGCTGCTGACCAGTCCGCAACTGCTGCTAATGGACGAACCCCTGGCCGCCCTCGACCTGCAGAGCAAGGCGGAGATCCTGCCCTTTCTCGAGCGGCTGCATGCGGAGCTAGCAATCCCAATCCTCTATGTCAGCCACGCCCCCGAGGAGGTGGCACGGCTGGCCGACCATATTTTGCTGATGGAGGCGGGAAAGATTCGCGCCAGCGGGCCGATCGCTGAGATCTTCACCCGCAGCGACCTGCCGCTGGCCCACGGCAGCGATGCGGAGGCAATTATTGAAGGTCGAGTGGTGGGCCACGACGACCGCTTCCATCTCACCTCCGTCGCCTTCTCCGGCGGCCGCTTCACCCTCGCCCGCAGCGAGATCGAGGTCGGCCAGGCAGTACGGCTGCGGGTACTGGCGCGGGATGTGAGCCTGACCCTGGCACACCAGCACGACACCAGCATCCTCAACATCTTCCCGGCGCAGGTGGTCGAGCTCTACCCGGAGAGCCCCTCACAGATGACGGTGCGGCTCAACGCCGGCGGCACCGCCCTGCTCGCCCGCATCACCCACAAGTCGGCCAACCTGCTCGGGCTGGAGCCTGGCAAGGCAGTGCATATGCAGGTCAAGTCGGTGGCACTGCTGGGCTAGCCACAGTGGCTGTTTGGGATCGGTTTTATCGCCATCTCCCTGGCCATCTTCTTCATCACCTCTCGGCTGCTGCTGGTATGGTGGCGAAACTATTCATAGCGCCTAAGTAGGAGCCCCGCATGCCTTGGTTGTCCACCGACAAGGAGAGTTGCAGACTCTTCTGCGAACCACTGAGTGGCGAAGCCAGTCGTCAGGAGGCCCGTCTGCACCTCGACGCCCAACAGCTGCTCGACTTCTACCATCGGGAGCCGCCCATCTCCGCACAGATCGCGGGCACAAAGTACCGCTTGCCGATGAGCCTTGCGCTCTCCGGCGAGGCGCTGCAGCAACCAGCGGTAGAGATCGAGGCAGCCAGTGATCCGATCGGGTACGACATAGAGCGCTTCCAGGCCCCGCTGCTCCGCCAGCTGTCTGGCGAAAAACGGACGGAGCTGCACAACGGCCAGGTAACCCGCCTAGCCAGGCTCGATACCAGCAGCAGTCAGCCCCGCCTCAGCCTCAGCCGGGGCAACTACTTCGACGGCCTGACCAGCAACTTTGCCATGGACTACCGACCGGAAGGGGAGAAGCAGACACTGCGCGAGGCCCTCTCCGCCGAATCGGGTCGGCTCGGAGGGTTTTCCGACAGCGGACTGCTCAACCATCTGGGGCTGGTGGGGTTGATCGAATCGGCCGACGGTCAACTGCTGGTGCCACAGCGCAGCGGCCGGGTCGCCAACCGTCGCCACAGCCTCAGCAGTTCGGTCTCCGGGGCGCTCGACTGGGACGACCTGCGCCACTCCAGCGATGGCTGGCACGGCATACTCGCCGGACTGCGAAGGGAGGTCAGGGAGGAGCTAGGCATCACGCCAGAGAGAATTCGTTGTCTCGGCCTGACGCGGGAGTTTCTGCGCGGCGGTAAGCCGGAACTCTACTTTTATCTGCGCAGTGAGCTGAAATTCGCGCAGATCCTCAGCGCAACCCGACAAGCTGAGGACCGCCGGGAGCATCTGCGCCTGCTCCCCTTCGAACTCGCCAGCCCAGATACTCCGACCAAGAGTGACGAATTCGAGCGACGCCTACAGCGGCTGCTAGAGCAGCTGGGGCAGCAGGCCAACCTGACCCTGATTGCCGGACTACTGCTGTTGCACAGAGCGTTGAAGTGCACCGACTCAAGCCCCTGATTGGCAACCACCGCAAGCCCCGCAGCCCTAGAAATTGCACTGTTTCCCACTATTTCGACTGGATCTTGCGCGCCGTTTACCGGGCATCTTATACTGCGGCGTCTTAAAATCGAGGCAAATATAGGGTTTTCCCAGAAAAAACCATGACTTGCCTCTTTATTCACTCCCCAAAATCACCAAGAGCCAACCATGGAAATAAAAGGTAAGAAAGTACTCGTTACCGGCGCCGACGGCTTTATCGGCAGCCACTTGACCGAGACCCTGATGGATCTCGGTTGCGACGTAAGAGCATTTGTCTACTACAACTCATTCAACTCCTGGGGTTGGCTCGACTCCCTGCCCAGGGAGAAGCAACAGCAGCTCGACATCTTCGCCGGCGACATTCGCGATCCAAACGGTGTCGAGACTGCGATGCAAGGGGTCGATGTGGTATTCCATCTGGCGGCGCTGATCGCCATCCCCTTCTCCTACCACTCACCCGACTCCTACGTTGACACCAACATCAAGGGCACCCTCAACGTGCTGCAGGCGGCGCGCAAGCTGGGCACCGAGAAGGTGCTGGTAACCTCCACCTCCGAGGTCTACGGCACCGCCCAGTATGTGCCGATCGATGAGAACCACCCCTACCAGGGGCAATCACCCTACAGCGCCACCAAGATCGGCGCCGACCGGCTGGCGGAGTCATTCTACCGCTCCTTCGACCTGCCGGTGACCATCGTGCGCCCATTCAACACCTACGGTCCGCGTCAGTCGGCCCGCGCAGTGATCCCGACCATCATCACCCAGCTGCTGAACGGCGCCGAAGAGATCAAGCTCGGCAGCCTCAGCCCGACCCGCGACTTCAACTTCGTCAAGGATTCGGCGATGGGTTTTGTCGAGATCGCCAAGTCCGACAATGTGATCGGCGAAGAGATCAACCTCGCCACCGGGGTCGAAGTCTCCATCGGCAAGCTCGCCAAGACCATGATCGAGCTGATCAACCCCAACGCCCAGATCATCACCGACGACGAGCGCATCCGCCCCGGCAAGTCGGAGGTTGAGCGCCTGCTTGGCTCCGCCGACAAGGTCAAGTCACTCACCGAGTGGGAGCCGAAATACGACCTGCGCGCCGGCCTCGCCGAGACCGTCGAGTGGTTCAGAGATCCCAAGAACATCGCCGGCTACAAGTCCTGGCTCTACAACATCTGAGCCAGTCGCCGCCCCTCCGCTCTGGAGGGGCGTTACCCCGCCCAGCAGTCCACCGATCCCAGCTCAATCCCACAAACGCCATTCACTCAGAACGAAATCAAGCTGGAATGCGGCTGTTTCAGGCCAGTTTCTTGATCAGCTCCACATAGCGCCAGGCGATCGCCTTCAGGGTGAAACTCTCCAGATAGAAGCGTCGCACCCGCTGCGAGGCTGCCTTCCAGGCCACATCCGAATCAAGCAGGAAGCGGATCTCACCGATCTGTTCCTGCAGGGTGGTGACCACGCTGCCAAGCCGATTGTTGGCTACCAGGTTGTCGGGGTCGAAGGTGGTAACCACCGGCACGCCATAGCTCCAGGCTTCGAGAAAGGTGGTGGGAAAGCCCTCCAGAGTGGAGGTGCTGCAGAAGAGTGAGGCGCTTTTGAACAGCCCGGGCAACGCCTCTTCCGCCACCCGACCATGCATAGTGACATTGATCAGCGACTCACCGCGCTGCATCAGTCCGTTGGCGTAGTCGGACTCTTCGTTGGGCGTGCCGACCACATCGAAGCTGACCTCGGGACAAGCCTCAGCGATATCAAACAACCACTCCAGCCGCTTGGTCTCGACGATACGCCCCATCCACAATACCCGTGCATGGCCCGACTCGGGAGGCGCAGGCGGCTTGAAATCATTGCCCGGTCCGATCACCGGCAGCGGCACAGTGGTGGAGTTGATGGAAAAGTTCTCGCTCATCAGCTGCAGCTGCTTGCGGGTCTGGGAGATCACCAGGTCGGCCCGGCTGAGACCCTGCTTGTAGAGCCAGATCTCACGCCCGAGATGAAGAAACGGCAGCTCCGGCACACAGTCACCATCGCTGGCGATATTGAAGATAAAACTCGGCCTGCCCGGCACCAAGTCGCATCCCAGACCGACCACACCGGTCTCGCTGGCGCCGCCCATCTGCAGGTAGATCTTCGCTCCAACCCGGCGCATGGTGGACCAAACTTTGGTCATGCGCGGATGCACAAAGCGCACCACTGGCAACCCCTCGTCCGGCCCGAAGCTCTTAAAGATGGTGACACCATCGATCTCGATGGCATCCGGCTGGCCGTGGTCGTAGGTGATGAAAGCGACCTTCAGCTCCTCCTGAGCCAACCCTTTGGCGAGGGAGACCAGTACCTTCTCGATGCCGCCCAGATAGCGCGGCACCGACTCGCCGGCGAGCAAATCGTAGCACTTCAGGCCAACGATGCAGATATCGAAATCATTCGCCATCGCGATGCTCATCCAGCATGTCGAGCAGCGACTGCTTCAGGCTGATCTGTGGCTGCCAGCCGATCGCCTCGCGGATCTTGTGGTTGGTGCCGTAGACTCGGTCGAGATCGACACTGCGAAAGCGCGAGCGATCCACTTCGACCGAATGGCGGCCATCGGTTAGCGCCTGCAGAATATCGATCAGCTCACCGATCCCGGTGGGGTGGTTGGAGCAGACATTGTAGGCCTCGCCGGGGGTGCCTTTCAGCGCCAACTCCCAATAGGCCTGAACACAGTCGCGCACGTCGACGAAGTCACGCTCAGAGGCGGTGTTGCCGACGGTAATGGTGGCGGTACCGGGGTCGGCGAACTGGGCGCAGAGCATCGCAGCCACCCAGCGCTCCGGCAGGCCAGGGCCGATCAGGTTGAACGGTCGCGCCACCACCAACGACAGCCCGAACAGCCCGGCGATCTGCCGCGCCCACTCGATCTGTGCCGACTTGCTCTGGCCGTAGTGGGTCTCGCCAGCGACCGGATCGTCCTCGTTGAGCAGACCATCCTCACGCATCTGATACTCGGCGGCGGACCCCACCAGCAGGATCCGGGTCTGCTGGCAACCGGCCTTGGCCAGCGCCCGCAACAGGTTGTTGGTGCCACCCACATTTACATGCCAGAGCAGCGCATCGTCACAGGGCGGCATCACCGCCGCCAGGTGGAAGACGATATCGGGGCGCTCCTGCGCAATTGCCGCCTCAATCTGGCCCGGGTCGGTCACATCGAGGGGGAAGTGGGCATCCAGCTCGACCCCATCGACCGCCCCCAGCCCCAGGCCGACGATGCGCGGCGGCTCCGGCAGCTGGCGCAGAAACGCCACCAGATGGCGGCCGGTAAAGCCAGCCACGCCAGTCACCCAGACCGTCTGACTCATTTCTTGATCCCGAGGAACTGATCCTCCATCCCAGCGAACTCCTCCTGGGCGGTGGCGTAGTCGTCCATGCGGCCGATGTCGAGCCAGTAGCAATCCTCCCGGTAGAGGGCCACCTTGCCGCCCTGGTCGTGCACCCGCTGGATCAGATCAGGCATGTCGAGGTATTCGTCGGGGTCGATGCCGGCGATCACCTCGCGGTTGATCACGTTGACCCCCATGCTCACCTCATAGTGGTAGGTGGGCTTCTCGATAAAGCCCGTGAACAGGCCGTCATCGTCACTCTGCACCACCCCAAAGTCGATCTTCACATCGCGCTTGTAGACACCGATGGTGAAGTCGGCCTGCTGCGCCTTGTGGAACTCGATCATCTTGCCGAAGTCGAGGGTGGTGAGCAGATCGCCGTTCATCACGATCACCGTCTCTGGCAGATCAGGGATGCGCGCCAGCGGTGCGGCGGTGCCCAGTGGCTTCTCCTCACCTGAGTAGCTGATCCTGGCATCGTATTTGGAACCGTCTCCGCAAACCGCCATGATGATCTCGGCCAGATAGCCGGTACAGATGGAGATATCCTTCAGGCCGAAGGAGCCGAGGCGGCGCATCAGTACCTCAAGGATCGGCTTGTTGCCGAGCGGCACCAGGGGTTTCGGCAGCACCGTAGTTAGAGGCCTGAGGCGCATCCCCTTGCCGCCCGCCAGAATCACCGCCCTTACGTTATCCACTGCTGATTCAGCCATCACCGATCCTCTTTGTTCCTATTGGATTAGCGGGCAAAGCGTACCATTCGCCCGGTGAAACCGCCGCCGAAAAACCCCAACCCAGATCACAAAATCGCGAGCGCCCATGCCGTTCCCGCAGGCGAAAAATCAGCGGCAAGCGATGTGGATGGAGAGGTTTCGGTCATTCTTCTTTATTGGCGGGTCAAGCAGGATGGCAACAGACGCCATTCCCGCACGTCGGTCATTCTCGTAAACTTCCCTTGCCTTTTCAATCACAGCAACAGGCCAGACAGACCATGCAGATCATCCCCGCCGACAACCTTGCCTGCCCACTGGATGGCCAACCCCTGAGACAAGATGACAGACGCTGGCTCTGCCCCGACGGACACAGCTTCGACATCGCCCGTCAAGGCCATGTCAACCTGCTGCCGGTGCAGCAGAAGCGTTCCCGGAATCCAGGCGACAGCAAAGAGATGATTACCGCACGAGGCCGTTTTCTGCAGAGCGGCGTCTACGCGCCCATCGCCGCCACCCTGGGCGAGCGGGTCATCACCGAGCTGGCAGAGACGCAAAGCGCCCGGATCCTCGATGCTGGCTGTGGTGAGGGCTACTATCTGGAGCAGCTGATGATGCAACTGGAGGCTCGGCCCCGCAAAGGCACTGCGGCCCTAGTTGGCCTCGACATCTCAAAGTGGGCGGTACAGGCCGCCGCCCGCCGCAGCCGCCAGATCCGCTGGCTGGTGGGCAGCAACCGGACCCCACCGCTGCAGCCGGAGAGCCTGGAGCTGATCCTCTGCCTATTCGGGTTTCCACTTTATGAGAGTTTTCGCCGCTGCCTCAGCCCGGACGGACGGATCATCCTGGTCGACCCAGGACCGGAGCACCTGATCGAGCTGCGCCGGATCATCTACCCGACCCTGAAACGCCGCCCGCCGCCCGGGCTGGAGCAGGCCGAGGCGGCCGGATTCCGGCTGACCGACAGCAGAGAGCTACAGTTCGCAACCGCCCCCCTGGGAGCCGAGCAGATCGCCGACCTGCTGCTGATGACACCGCACCTCTTCCGCACCAGCCGGGAGGGCAAGGCCGCCGCAGAGGCACTGCAGCAGATAGCAGTGACGGTGGATGTGCGATTCAGAACCTTGCGCCTGTAGGATGTGATGAGCCCGCAAACCGCATCAATCACATGATTTTCCGACAGATGCGGCTCGCTTCGCTCACCCCAGCAGCAGATAGTCGAGCAACAACCCGACAAACACCACCAGACCGAAGTTGTTGTTGTTGAGAAATGCCTCGAAGCAGGCCTTCGGCTCGCGGTCGCGGGTGATCCACTGCTGGTAGACAAAGAACCCAGCCCCAGCAGCCACCCCAAGGAAGAAAATCCAGCCGCGCCCCGCCATCGCACCGGCCAGCCCCAGTAGCCCGAGCATCAGGAGCTGCAGCAGGCCGATGATCAGCAGATCGTGCCGGCCAAACAGGATCGCGGTGGATTTAACACCGATCTTCAGATCGTCCTCCCGATCCACCATCGCGTACTGGGTATCGTAGATCAGCGCCCACAGCAGCGTCGCGCTGAACAGCACCCAACTGACTGGCGGCAACTGCTGCTGAATCGCCATGAAGGCCATCGGCACCGCCCAGCCGAAGGCGGCCCCCAGCACCACCTGAGGCAGGTGAGTGTAGCGCTTCATGAATGGATAGACCGCCGCCAGCAGCAGCGCCACCAGTGACAGCGCCTTGGTCTCATGGTTGAGAAAGAAGAGTAGCGCGAAAGCGCTCAGGGAGAGTGCCGCAAACACCCCCAACGCCTCCTTTGGGCTGACCAACCCGGCGGCGATCGGGCGCAGCTTGGTGCGCTCGACACGGCCATCGATGTGACGATCGGCAAAGTCGTTGATGGCACAACCGGCGGAGCGCATTAGCGTCACGCCGCAGATAAACACCAGCACCACCCTCCAGGATGGCCGCCCCTCCCCCGCCATCCACAGCGCCCAGAGCGTCGGCCAGAGCAGCAGCAGGATACCGATCGGTCGATTGAGCCGCACCAGCAGGGCGTAGCGACGCAGCCGCTCACCCCAAGAGACAGCCCCCGACTGTAACGAATCCAACTTCAGCTCTGGCGCACTCATGAGGTTTTCTCCATCGGTATCCTGGGCAGGAAGATCTCATTCACCAGCAGCGGCCGACCTGAGACGTGGAACAGGGTACGCCGCCCCCACAGTTCATCCGGCACAGGCTGCAGATCAACACTCGCGGCGCTAAACAGGCGGTGTCGTGGCTGCAGGCGTGCCACCTGGGTTCTGCCTCGTTTGATCCGCGAGTCAGAGAAGAGCACCGCGCCCAGCGGCTTATCTCCCAACAGGGTCAGGCGCCGGGCCGCCCCTCGCAGTGTAGAGGCGGGGATCAGGGTGCGAGCGAAGACCCAGGGGACCTCATCACAGAGCAGCTCCACCTCCCGTACCAGCGCCATCTCGCCGCGACGCATGCGCAGCAACTGTGCCTCGCTGTAGAACGGCGTCCCCCAAGCCTGGCGCAGCAGCCGCACCCGAAACCGGCCACTGCAGGCCGCCACTACCCGCCGCGTCAAAGAGCCTTCGTCGCGCAGCCAGGGCAGCACCCCGGCAGGCACCTGCGTCAACCGCTGGCGGTTCCAGCCAGACCAGTTGGGTTCGACTACCGTATTGTCGCGGGAACCTGACACTGCTCACCCCGGGCGAAAAAAGAGCGCGGATTATCGCATAAAACCGCCGTTTCTTTCTCTCCACCAGTTATGAGCAGCTCCTGCCCGGCCAAGAATCCACGTTGTTTTTTGATCGGCATTAACTACAATTTTTCTAAGGATAATAACAACAGGGGCACCCGTCCCACGGCGGGTATGGATTGAAAATTCGTCAGGCTCTCCTGGGGGGGATCACGATGAAATCTTCCGCGTCACAAGCAGTTATCCGAATCGCGCTGTTCTGCGCGCTACTCTTCACTACCATTCCGGCCACCAGCATTGAGCTTGCCGATACCCTGGAGTTTGATGGGCACTACTACTATCTCTGGCCCGAAGCGGGCCTGACTTGGGCACAGGCCCAAGCGGTTGCCGCTCAGCAGCGCCTCGAACTGCCCGACGGTCGCATCCTGCCCGGGCATCTCGTCACCATCAGCAGCCAGCCGGAGCAGGACTTCATCTCCACCACCTACATGACCCGCAACTGGCTCAAGCTCTGGATTGGCGGATTCCAATACTCGTTCGACATTGAACCCGCTGGCTACTGGGCCTGGGTCACCGGCGAGGAGATGGGCGACATCTACAGCCAGTGGTCCTACACTTTCCTGCAACCACCGGAGCCCGGCAACAACCCCAACAACCCGGTCGGCAACGAAGATGTATTACGGATGCTGATCAACTGGGGGAGCGGCACCCCACCCGGCACCGGCAATGATCTCTGGCACGACTTCAACCACGACGAAAACGCCGGCGACAGCTACGGCATCTCAGTGGTTGAATTCGATGAATTGGGTGACAATTTCCTCTGCTTCACCCGCCCACCCGGTGTGCGCGTAGTCAGCAGCAGCCGCTGGCGCTCCAGCGCCACCCCGGAAGAGGGCTGGACCCTGAGCGGCTTCGACGATTCCGCCTGGTCACCGGCACGCGCCCCATTCCCCAATCCGAAACCGCCCACCGAACTGATCCCCGGCACCACCGCCCAGCACATGTGGCACGACCCGGCAGGTGATTCCAACGGCATCAGCGGCGATGAGACCGTCTACCTCCGTTACACCTTCAACTACAATCCGGCCCCCGACGATCCCCCGGCTAAGGCGATCGCCAAGATCGTCGGCGACGATGACTACGAGTTTTTCGTCAATGGCGTCTCAGCGCACATCAATAGCGACGGCGGCAATGCCGACAAAGTCGACAAGGTCGACTTTTCCAATCTGATCATGCTGGGTGAAAATGTACTCGCTATAAAAGCAACTAACTATGCCAAAACCCGCTGCTACTGGCGTTGGAACAGCAATCTGAAACGGTGGCGGCGAGAGTGCTCTCTTATCCCCACCTACAAGCGAGTGTTGTTCGATGCCTACACCGCCGCAGGCTTCACCGAAGGGACCCCACGCGCCGACCTCAACGACGACTGCTGTGTCGACCGCCATGACTTCAAGCTGCTGCGCAGCGCCCTGCGCAACCAAACAGAACCAGCGAACCGCTACGATTTGAACCGCGATGGCGCATTCAATGTCGCCGACTTCCGCTTCCTGGTCCACCAGTTCACCAAAAAACGGGGCAAGGCCTGCAAATAGTGAGGCAACCAATCATTCTGACCTAACACAATGAACTAGCTCAGCATCGAACTGTGGAGTCAGCCATGAAAAATAGCGTCTTTATCTTAATCCTGATGCTCCTTGTCACATCAGCCAGTGTGCGAGCTTCAGATGAAATACGAGCATCCGACTATGGGCATGTCACCTCCGTTATTGTGATGGGCCAGCTCTGGCAGAACCCAAATCGCGGCGGTTTCTTCTTCTATACCGACAACCAGCCAGCAGAGATCAGCTATTTCATCGTTCGCGGCAATACCGAGACATACATCAATCGCCTCCTAGCGACACTCCTTTCTGCAAAGAGCATGAACCAAAAGGTGGCTATCAACTATAGGCCAACCTCAATCCCTGACCCAAACACAGGCCTATTCGAAGGTGAGGTTGTCTCGATCTCTATTAAATAGCCTCGGCAGGCACTCTCATTAGGGAACAGGGTTTGTTGAATGGCGCAGCAGAGTGAAAGGCACTGAAAGCGAAGCGGGCAGCCGGCCAGTACCAACCACTCAATAACCGAAGCCAACTGAAATCCCATATTCCACAGGAAGGTACACCATGTCAGATCCAATCAAGAGCATGTGCTATCTGCCAACTGGAACAGGCTTAGTCTTAAGTCTGTTAAATGCCTTTGTGTTTTTACTGCTACTGCTCACACCCACGCTGTTTATGGAGAGTGGCATCGCTCATGCCGTGGCGGACGACGAATTTGTTTTTCGGGTTCGCGGCCAGGATTTCAGCTCAAAAAATGCATTAGTTGCCAAGGTCAGAGAGAGCTGGAACGCCCAGAAACCCGCCATTGAAGCCCAATGGAAGGCGGCAGGCTCTTATACAACAGCGCTGATTCGATGGACTGTCTTTGATGTGGTGATTTTCAGCTACTCCATCAAACACAGCGTCAAAAGCGTATCACTCCCCGACCTGCCAACAGCCACTATTGGCCTCCACACCTCACCAAACACCTGGGCATTTGAGGTAAAGATACCTGTCTATTGGAAGCTGAATGTGCGCGCCTCACTGGGAACACTGAATGCAGACGCAGACTTGGCGACAGAGATCACCCTAGCCGGCGACATAAGACTGGAAACCAACGGTCACTACACCCTCTCCCTGAAAAACCTCAGGGTAAATGCCAACACCTCTACAAACAACAGCATCGACTACTCCATCCTTGGCATCCCTTTTACCTGGCGAGCAGCGGATTACCTGGTAGAGCTCGGGCTTGATGCCATCATGGAGCCAAAGATCAGAACCGCACTATTAAGCCACGATGCAAATCACAACAATGTGCCAGACCTCGATGAAAGTTTTGACCTGGCGTCACAACTCCCCAGCGACGCACTACCATCGGGGCCGTTGATCTACCCGATCTACACACACCTCACCGCTCAAAACAAAATTACCTACAGCCTGACCATCGAGGATGACACGCCTATTGTTGAGCTTACCTTCGGCTCCCCCATTACCGGCGCCTGGCATCCCGAGTGGGCAGCCCACCCCCGCCTGCTCTATTCGGCCACCGAGAGGGCATCCATCGTACAAAAGAAGAACGACGGCCTTGTTGATTGGTACACCAGCATCCACACCAAGGCCGGCGAGACACCTCAGTTCGCCACACAAAACGCCGAGGGCATCGTTGATGAGGCCGTAGGCTGGCCGATGGAGATTAATAATGCCCATATTGCATTAAGCGCAACACTTGTCTACGACCTGGAAGGTCCCTCTGCCAAAGCATTCAGAAACAATGCGCTCAAGGTTCTCTTTAACTTCCATGACCAGATTGGTGATGGGCTATTTACCGAGACCTGGGGACATAAGAGCCTGCATACCGCAGAGATATTAACGACCTTGAGCCAAGCCTATGATCTGCTGTTAGGCACAAATTTTCCCAACAACATCTCGGCAGACGAGATCCTGGCAAATGAGTTTGCACTGCCATTCTGGGATTGGTGGCGCGCCAACCTCTTCATCTCCATCGGCAACACCCAGAGTGCAAGAGATCTGCTAAAAAGACGGATCGACGGAAAGCTCAAGCGACTGCGCGATCTGACCTATCTGCATACACACATCTGGGATCTGGCTGAAAGCCCGAACATCTCGATGCGCAATGCCGGCGCCCTTGGCATCTCCGCACTCCTGTTCAACCAGGCCCCGGATGCCTACGAAAATATCAGTCTAGCGATGTCGGTGATCTGGAAGCGCCTGGGCATCTCGGCAAGCCAACCGATCAACGACTTCTTGACCTTCAGCAAAGAGACAGAGGGCAGCGGCTATTCTGAGGGTCCAAACTATCTCAGCTATGCTGCCGATCTCTACCTGCCCTTCATGTGGGCCTATAATAATCTACTTGGCACAGCCCCCGATCAAACTTTCATCAATAATGACTGGGTTCGGCAGAATGCCATCATCATCCCCAACCTGATCACCAGCGAGCGCGCCAGAAATATCCACCAATGGTCACTCGAGCTCTCCATGCCAAACGGCCTGCGCCCCAACATCAAAGATGGCAACTACGCCGCCTTCTATAGTGGTCTGCTCGCCAACGCAAAAGCCTCTGACACCGACCAAAGGGCACTCTGGGCCTGGGACTTCTCCCGACACAGCCAGTTGGGGCGGCGTCTTGTTGACACGTTTGTCGCCTTTGATCCTACACTAGCAGCGCAATCACCGGAGACACTCTTCCCCTCACCAAGTCGTCTCAACGCCGAGACGGGCAACCTAGCATTCCGCAATCGATGGACCGAAGATGCGATCTACCTGCATCTACTGGCCGATCGCAAATGGTCGGTTGAGCAGGCAATCGGCGGGCTTCGCTTCCCCAAGCATCAGCAAGAGGACAACACCAGCTTCATGCTCTATGCTTTTGGCGAGCCGTTGGCACTAGATAGTGGTTATGGCAGCTTTGCTGTGCGGGATTTAGTCAACAAGGCTGGCAACCACAATCTGATCTTGGTGGATAATCTGGGCCCAACTCCCACAAGCGACGCCTTTGTAGAAAAGACATTCGATAGCGAACAGCTCGACTTTGCTGAGGTCACGATTGCATACGGTGGGGCAGATATCACCAGAAATGCCCTCTTTATCGACGACCGTTATTTTGTCTTGATGGATGAGCTGCGCGCCACTGCTCCGCATCAATACGACTGGCTGTTGCACGGCAATGGCATATACAGCTCAGCCGGCGAGCGCCACCTCTGGACAACAGCCAACCAACGACAACTGCTGCTGCACCTCACCAACAGCAGTAGCGATGGCGCTAGCACAGTAACTGCCGATCCTGATGCACTTCACTTCAACGCCTGGAGCAATGATCCCGCACAGGCCCTGAAGCACACCCGAATAGCCGCACATGAGGTGTCGAGCGCCAATCTCAACTACCTCGCCCTGCTCTTTCCATCCGTTTCAAGTGAAGCGCTACCTGTCACCGCATCCTTCAGCGATGGCAGCAGCCACACGGGCATTCGAGTCGACTTTGGTGACTATGCAGACATCTTCATCGCCAGGCAGCCTGGCCATCCAGGCGCAACCCGCTACGATGTGCCTGATCTGCAACCTGATATCGACAACAGTGATATAACCACCGACGCCGAGCTCCTGTTCGCCAGGGTCGCGCATACTGGGCATATCCTGGGCCTGTTTGGGCGCAACCTCTCCCACGTCACTTACAACAACAAAAACTACCTGGACCAGGGCACGCCAGCGGCACTGACCTCAACCTGGTATCCGGATAGCGATGGGGATTTTGTGCCAGATGGTGAAGACGCCTTTCCTGACAACCCATCAAGATGGCGGCAGGCAATTACTCCGATGCTTGAGCTTTTGCTGCTCAGCTCCACTGCTCTTGCCGGAGATCTGGATAACAACAGCTGTGTTGACCGAAGTGACCTAAGAATCATTCAGAGCTATATCCGCAGCCACGCCGCCACCGAACCAACTCCCGACTATGACCTAAACGGAGACGGCTCAGTGAATATTGCCGATGCACGCTTCCTGGTCACTCAATTCACCAATGCACGGGGAGCACCCTGCAAATAACCACTGCAAATGGGAGGAGGTAACGTGAACAAGCACCTTCAATATCTGCTGCTTACCCTACTGATCGGTCTATTCGGCGCGCCGGCTGCGGCGGTCACCATCTCCGTCGAACCCTCATACACGGAGACCCGACAACTTGGCATCCCGATCAGCCTCGACATCACTGTTTCTGGGCTCACTGCCGGTGGACCTGACTCCCTTGGCGCCTTCTCCATGGATCTCGCCTTCGGCTCTAGCATCCTCGGCTACGACTCGGTCGACTTCGGGGCGTTCCTGGGCAGCACCGACCCACTGCTGTTTGAGGCCGACTTCTTTGTCGATGAGAGCGGCCTAGCCGGATCGCCAAGCACACTCTACATCGAAGAGATCTCTTTTCTCACCAATCTGGAACTGGATGCACTACAGGGCTCCAGCTTCACCCTGGCCACGCTCCACTTCACAACCGTGAGCAGAGGACTGACCCTGGTCAGGCCGCAGAATGTGGTGTTGAGTGATGCTTATGGCTTTCAGCTGGCCGCCCCCAGCATCGACGTTGGCCGCGTCTATGTTGATGAACCACAGACTCTGTGGCTGCTGCTCATCGGCAGCATCGCACTCTCTCTGGCGCGGCGCCAGCGCGCTTAGGACTGGCACTGATGTCCATGCAGGAGCGCCACCTGTGGCGCCCCTCTGGGTCAGACCCGCCCATACTCCACCCGCTGACCGAGCCAGCGCTGGACTAGGGCGGCAGCCTGTTCTGGATGGTGCTGCACCATCTGGTCGGCAGCCTCACGCACCTGGTCGAGCATCCCCTGGTCGCGCACCAGGTCGGCGATGCGCAGTTGCACCTCGCCAGTCTGGCGGGTACCAAGGACTTCACCGGGGCCGCGCATCTCCAGATCTTTTTGGGCGATGAGGAAGCCGTCGCTGCTTTCGCGCAGGATCGCCAGGCGCTGGCGGGCGTTGGCGGAGAGGGGGGCCTGGTACATCAGCACGCAGTGAGAGTCGACGCTGCCGCGCCCAACCCGACCGCGCAGCTGGTGGAGCTGGGCGAGGCCGAGCCGCTCGGGGTTCTCGATGATCATCAGGCTGGCGTTGGGCACGTCGACCCCCACCTCGATCACCGTGGTGGCCACCAGCAGGTCAATCTCGCCCGCCTTGAAGCGGGCCATGATCTGTTCCTTCTCATCGGACTTGATCCGCCCATGCACCAGACCGACCTCAAGCTCCGGCAGGGTCTCAGTGAGGCTTTCAGCACTCGCCTCGGCGGCCTGGGCCTGCAGCAGCTCCGACTCCTCCACCAGGGTGCAGACCCAGTAGACCTGCCGCCCTGCGGCACAGCCGGCGCGCACCCGCTCCACCACTTCGTCGCGGCGGTTGTCGGGGATCACCACCGTCTGCACCGGGGTGCGGCCGGGCGGCAACTCATCGATCAGCGAGATATCCAGGTCAGCGTAGGCGGTCATCGCCAGGGTGCGGGGGATCGGGGTGGCGGTCATGATCAGCTGATGGGGGCGGTGGCCACCGTTCGCCCCCTTCTCTCGCAGGGCCAGACGCTGGTGCACGCCGAAGCGGTGCTGCTCATCGATGATCACCAGCCCCAACCCAGCGAAGAGCACGTCATCCTGGAACAGGGCGTGGGTACCCACCACCAGCTGGGCTTCACCCTGTGCGATCCTCTCCAACTGGGCCTCCCGTGCCTTGCCTTTGAGCCTGCCGGTGATCCATGCGATGTTCAGATCGAGGGGTTCGAGCCACTGACGGAAGCTGCGCAGGTGCTGTTCAGCGAGCAGTTCAGTGGGGGCCATCAGCGCCACCTGCAACCCCGCCTCCACCGCCTGTAGCGCCGTCAGAGCGGCGACGATGGTCTTGCCGCAGCCCACATCCCCCTGCACCAGCCGTTGCATCGGCACCGGCTCGGCCAGGTCGCGCTCGATCTCACCCACCACCCGCTGTTGGGCGGCGGTCAGCTCGAACGGTAACTGCGCCAGCAGCGGACGGCGCAGGCGGCCATCCCCGAGCAAGGCCGGGGCACGAGTCTGCCGTTGCTGCTGACGCAGCTCGCGTAGGCTGATCTGGTGCGCCAGCAGCTCCTCGAAGGTGAGGCGCTGCTGGGCCGGGTGGGCTCCCTCCAGCAGCAGCGGCTGGGGCGCATCCGGCGGTGGACGATGCAGATAGAGAATCGCCTGGCGCAGATCCGGCATCGCCAACCCCTGCCGCAGTGGTTCGGGCAACAGCTCGGTCAAATCCTTCGGCTCAGTCTCAAGCAGCGCCAGCACCTGTTCGGTGAGGTTTCTCAGGGTCAGTTGATGCACCCCCTCGGTGGTGGGGTAGACCGGGGTGAGATGCGCCTCCACCTCCAGGGTTGCGCCAGAACTGACCGCCTGGTACTCGGGATGCACCATCTCCAGACTATTGGGGCCGTTGCGCACCTCTCCAAAACAGCGCAGTCGCACGCCCCGGCCCAGCGCCTGTTTTTGGGCGTTGGAGAAGTGGAAGAAGCGCAGCAAGATGCGCCCGCTGCTGTCGGCGAGGCTCACCAGCAGCGAGCGGCGTCGACCAAACTTCACCTCCACCCGTTCCACCTCGCCCTCTACCGCCAGCTGGGCACCTGGGCGCAGGCTGCCGATGGGATGCACCCGAGTGCGATCCTGGTAGCGCAGCGGTAGGTGGAACAGCAGATCCTGCAGGGTGAAGATGCCGAGCTTCGCCAACCGCTCGGCCACCTTCGGCCCGACCCGCTTGAGGCTGGTCACCGATTGCTGCTCAAAGGGTGTTGCGGGGTACGCCTTTTTCAATCCTGTGGGCTTCCCAGTAGACTTGGGCCAAAGCATGCCAGATCAGTGGAGAGAGTCAAAAGATGGTGCACCAGGAGACCCTGCAGTTCGACAGCCGCGGCCGCGGCAGCTTTAACATCACCCACGAGGTGGAGCAGATCATCCGCCAGGCGGGGATCAGAACCGGTATCTGCCAGCTCTTCCTGCACCACACCAGCGCCTCACTGATCCTCTGCGAGAATGCCGACCCGACGGTACGCAGCGACCTGGAGCATTTCATGGCACGGCTGGTGCCAGACGGCGACCCACTCTTCGATCACACCCAGGAGGGTCCAGATGACATGGCCGCCCATGTGCGCTCGATCCTCACCAAGATGGACCTGAGCTTTCCGATCATCGACGGCCGCCCTGGGCTCGGTACCTGGCAGGGGATCTATCTGTGGGAGCACCGCACCCATCCCCATCGGCGGCGGGTGACTGTGACGCTCTATGGGGAGACGTAAGGGTTTGGCCCCCATCTCCGCCTTGCTCCTGGCCGCCCTGTTATTCGATCTGAAACACCACGGTCTGATCCTGTAACAGCACCTGCACCCGGTTTCCGGCGATACACTCCCCCTTCACGATCTTCATCGCCAACGGGTTCTCCAACTGCCGTTCCACCTCACGCCGCAACGGGCGCGCCCCATAGACCATATCGAAACCATCCCGGGCCAGCTTGTCGACCACCACCGGATCCACCTCCATGATGATCTGCTGCAGCCGCATGCGTTCGATCAGCTCCTCCACAAACATGCCTGCAATCTGCCTTACATGCTCCCGTTCCAGGTAGTGAAAGACGATCACATCATCGAGGCGGTTCAGGAACTCCGGTTTGAAAAACTTCTTCACCTCATGCAGCACCAGCTGTTTGGCCTCGTCGTAGCCGGGAGTGGCCGCCTGCACAAAGCCGATCGGGCGCTTCTCTGGCGAGAGGGACTCGGTACCGAGGTTGGAGGTACCGATCAGGATGGTGTTGCGAAACGAGACGGTACGCCCCTGTGCGTCGGTCAACTGGCCATCCTCGAGGATCTGCAGCAGCATATTGAAGACATCCGGATGCGCCTTCTCCACCTCGTCGAGCAGCACCACGCTGTAGGGGTTACGCCGCACCCGCTCGGTAAGCTGGCCACCCTCGCCATAGCCGATATAGCCGGGCGGCGCGCCGATCATCTTCGAGACCTCGTGCCGTTCCATATACTCCGACATATCGAGGCGGATGATGCGCGACTCATCATCCAGCAGAAACGCTGCCAGGGCGCATGCTAGCTCGGTCTTGCCCACGCCGGTTGGGCCGAGGAAGAGGAACGAGCCGATCGGCCGCCGGGATGAGGTGATGCCCGCACGGTTGCGGCGGATCGCATCGGCCACCGCGCGCACCGCATCCTCCTGGCCGACGATGCGCCTGTGCAGATTCTCTTCCATGCGCGACAGCTTCTGCGCCTCCGACTCCACCATGCGCGCCACCGGAATGCCGGTCCAACGGGCCACCACCTCGGCGATCGTCTCGGCATTGACTGTCGCCTCCACCTCACCCCGCTGCAGCTGCCACTCCTGGCGACGCTGCTGCAGCACCTGCTCCAGCTTGAGGATCTCCATCTGCAGGCTGGCCGCCTGCTGATAATCCTGGGCATCGTAGCGCTCACCCTTTTCGCGCAGCAAACGCGCCCGCTGCTGTTCCAGTTTTTTCACCGGCTGGGGGATGGAGATCAGCCGGATATGCTGGCGCGAACCCGCTTCGTCGATCAGGTCCACCGCCTTGTCGGGCAGCCGCCGGTCGGTATGGTAGCGCTCCGAGAGGTGCGCCGCTGCCTCCAAAGCTTCGGGCAGATAGTGGATCTGATGGTGCTGTTCATAGCGGGGCGCGATGCCCTGCAGGATCGCGATGCTCTCTTCGATGCTAGGTTCGCGCACCAGCACCGGATGGAAGCGCCGCTCCAACGCCTTATCGGCCTCCACAAAGCGGCGGTATTCGTCCAGGGTGTCGGCACCGATCACCTGCAGGCTGCCTTGGGCCAGGGCCGTCTTCAGCAGGCTCGGGGCGTCGATGCCGCCACCGCCAGCGCCCGCACCAACCACCGTATGCAGCTCGTCGATGAACAGGATCACCTGACCGCGCGCCTCGATCACCGCATCGCGCACCGACTTGAGCCGCTCCTCAAACTCACCGCGCATCTTGGCACCGGCAATGATCTCCCCCATGTCCAGCAACAGCAGGCGTTTATTGAGCAGGGTATCGGGCACCTCGGCATCGGCAATGCGCTGCGCCAGCCCCTCGACGATCACCGTCTTGCCAACGCCGGCCTCGCCGATCAGCGCCGGGTTGTTCTTCTTGCGGCGGGAGAGGGTCTGGATCACCTGATTGATCTCATCCTCACGGCCGATCACCGGATCCAGCTCGCCAGCCCGAGCCATCTCGGTCAGATCCCGGGTGTACTGTTTGAGGGGGTCCGGGCGGCTCTCCGCATCCTCCGCCTTCAGCGCCCGACCACCGCGCAGATCCTGCAGTGCCTGGCGGGCCTGCTGCAGGGTGATCCCCGCATCCCGTAGCAGGGTCGCAGTGATCCCCGCCTTGTCGTCCAACATCGCCAGAAACAGGGCACCGGTGCCGATAAACTCATCACCAAAGCCTCGTGCCTCCTCATCGGCGATGCGAAATACTTCGTGCACCTCCTGGGAGGCAACCACTTGGTCAGTTTTCACCGGCACGGCATTCTGGTGGTGGTGATGGATCTGGGCAACAATCCGCTCGATAACGACCTGATGATCCGGCAGCAAACCCTCGAGGATCTTCACCGCCTCGGAGTCACCCTGGGAGAGCAACGCCAGCAGGATGAAGTCAGGTGTCAACAGATTCTCATGCAGCGCCACCATTTCGGCCACCGCCATCTCCAGGGTCTGCTGAACTTTCTGGGTGCTTTTTTGTATGTAATTCTGGAACATCAATTCACTGCCGGCAGCTGAATATTAACAGCGAGCCAGGCCCGCAACACTCACCGTTTACCAGAACGAACTCAAAGGAAGTATAGAGAGTTGATGGGTCTGTATGCCTTTCTCCGCACCCTTTATGCTCTCAGCTGGCGGTTAAAGTATGGTCCAGAGAGCTCTCCTTGCCATACCAAATAATCATTACGATTTATTTGCGCTATTTGTAAGCCCTTCTATCCCCACCACCTATCATCTCGAACAGGGCGGTCAGCAGGCTCAGACCTTCGCATTAATCTGTCCAAGACACCGTTTATCGATCGCCACGGCAGGCCCACAGCCTGACAATACAATGCGTCGAAAAAGCTTACAGACACAGCAGGAAATAAGTGCCGGAAACAGTGGTTATATTCTGAAAAAAATACTCTCGCCCCTCATCAGGAACCAAGCAATTTTTTTGGGAATTAACCCCAATTTACAGATCTTACAGTTAGTAAAAAAACGCCTCATAGGAATTAACTCTTTGTTTGTAACCAACTGTTTTTATTGAATTAAAAAATAATTCTCGAAGTTGGCACAGCGGTTGCCTTAAGCCTGCCAGAACTTTTCAATCGACCGACAGACTAGAGACAACACCATGAAAAAAATCATTCGCAAAATCGTCCTCGGCTGCATGCTGCTGGCCCCCGCCTTTGCAAGCGCTGACATCATCACCCTGAACGCCACAGACTCCGGCTGGTACACCAACTATGGTGATCACACCGCGTCAAACACCAACTACATCGCCGGTAATATCCATGGGCAAAAGTATCGCAACTTCTTTGTCTTTGACCTCGCCTCAATCACCGACGAGATCATCTCGGCCACTCTAAAGGTGAACTCAGTCGATGTCTCCAGGAGCGGCATCTGGTCTCTGTTCGATGTCAGCACCGATATCGGTACTCTGACGGCTGGCGGTTCCGGTCTGACCTCAATCTATAAGGATCTGGGAACCGGCACCAAATACGGCGCCACCACAATCTTCTACAAGCAGGATCACATCAACCTCAATGTAGCCCTGAATGGCAATGCCCTCAGCTCACTGAACGCTGCCAACGACCTCTGGGCCGTAGGTGGCCGCTACAAATCAAAGGGGTATGCATTTGGTTACAGCAGCAGCCATTACACGCGTCAGCTGATCCTGGAGACCAAGGCCGACGTGCCTGAGCCTGCCTCTTTGGGTCTGTTGGCTGCTGGCCTGATCGGTCTTGGTGCCAGCCGTCGCCGCAAGCAGAAAGCCTGATCAACTGACTCCCCTGCAAAAAAAGCAGCCCCAACGCTCTGGGGCTGCTTTTTGTCTGTATCACTTCACAACCAAAGGGGCGCTTTGGCCGTCCAATCAGCCACCACCGATAATACCGGTGGGTTTGCCATCGATGCTGAGTACATTGCGCTCCCGCCAGTAGTCGCGGACCCCCTCCTCGCCCTTCTTCTCCGCCCAACTTTTGAGCTCATTCCGCTGCCCGATAAAGTCATAGAGCGGCACAGCAAAGCCACAGGAGGTCTGCACCAGGTCCACATCCATCACCACGATCTGGCGCGCGCCCGGCAGGCTGGGGAAACGGCCGATGTGCTGATCCCAGCCATCACTCCCCTGATGATAGACCCGGGCCTGCCCATAGAGGCGCAGGATCTTCGGCTCGCCCTCGAAGGCGCAGAACATGAGAGTCATGCGAGGATTTTCCAACAGGTGCGCGGCGGTTTCATTACCACTACCTGTCAGGTTGAGCCAGACCACCTGATTGGGAGCGCTGATACGCAGGCTATCCATCCCTTTGGGGGAGAGGTTGATCCGCCCTTCGGCGGCTGCAGTGGCGACAAAAAAGATCTGCTGCCGGATGATGAATGCCGCATGCTTGTCTGAAATTGAATCGTACTGCTTGGCCATCTGATCCCTCTTATTTATCGATTGGATGATGCCAGGAGGCTACCATCGCAAAGCTCACTTCGCCCGCACTTTGCCGCCAAACAACAGACTGCTGAGCTTGCCCCGGTTCGCCATCAGCCACTCATCGCGTTCACTCAGGATGGATCGGGCCATCTGCACCAGAGAGCGGAGCGAGCCGGTGGAGGCAATCTCGATCCGCAACACCTCTTGGGCCTTGGGATTATTCCAGGGACCACCCTTGTGCTTGCGTAGAAACTTGCGGATCTGGGTATGCAGGGTGGCGCGCAGCTCGACCACGATATCGGCCTCTGCCTTCTTCGGCTCACGCCCCACCATGCCACGGCTCATCTGCTCCGCCTGCTTGCAGGTGACCAAGCCCAGGTTGACGCAGTCATTCTTCAGCAGTTCCTCCACCAGCTCACGTTGCTCGGCGAGGCGCTCTGGCATCGACTTGCCCTCGGGCACATAACCGGAGGGCGCGCGCCTCGGACGTGCTTTGGGGGCAGACTCTGGCTCCGGTTCTGATTCTGGAGGCTCCTCAGTGTCAGCTTCCGCCTCCGGCTGCCGGGGAGGAGCTGTAAGCTGCTGCAGGCTGGAGTCGAACTCTTGCTCCAGCCACTCCATCTGGCGCTTTAGAATCTCATCAAACTCAGCCGGTGTGCACACATCACTCATGCTTGCCTGGATCGCCTGCAGCACGGTGGAGTTATATTGCGCCAACAAACCAGGATCGCTGATACCCCGGGCGCTGCAGGCCGCCATCACCCGCCCCATGACGTTGATCTCAACCAGCCTGCGAAAAGTATCGTCCATCAGGATCCCGTCCCCTCCCCGAACCCATTGAATAGAATCCGATTCCTGCCACTAATCCTAGCCGATTATGTTGCATTGGGAGCCTCTGAACGAATTATGAACGGCAGCCTTACAGCCCAGACTTATTCAGAGGCTCCTGTGTAAACCGTGAGTACAACGCCCCAGCAGGATCCCCCCATCAAACATCCGCCTTTTTGAACCATTGCAGCCATATACCGCTGAGCAACCAGGCGTAAGCGTAGGTGCCGAACAGGATCAGCACAAAGACGATGGCGATATCCCTCGGTGTGCCGTTCAGGGAGAACTCTGGCACATAGCCAAACAGGAACGGCGCCAGATAGAGAAACTTGGCGAATTTGAAGGCGGTGAACGCCGTCTTCCACATGTTCGCCTTGGCGATGGTGGCGCCGGCGAAGGCGGCGATACAGACTGGCGGTGTGATGTTGGAGTCCTGGGAGAGCCAGTAGACGATCATGTGGGCGGCAAGCTCATTGACCCCCAAGTGAGTCAGGGCCGGCACCGCCACCACTGCGGTGATCAGGTAGGCGGCGGTCACCGGCACCCCCATGCCGAGCACCAGGGAGGCCAGCGCGATCAGCAGGATGGTGAGAAACAGTCGTCCATCTGCCAGTTCGATGACGATATCGGCAAAGGTCAGCACCAGGCCCGAGTAGGTCAGTACGCCGATGATGATGCCAATCACCCCCACCGTGGCACCGATCTTGAGGCTATTCTCCGCACCGTTACGCGCCGCCACGATGAAGCGCCTGGGGCCGATGCGGGTCTCCTTGCGAAACCAGCTGGTGATGATCGAGGTAAGGATGCCGAGGATTGCCGAATAGCCCGGCGAATAACCCATCAGCATCAGAATGCTGATCACCACCAGAGGTAGGGTGTAGAACCACCCCTTCTTCAGGATTTCCCCGGCACTCTCCTTCGAACGTTCGCCGACGATGTTGTACTTCTTCGCCTCATAGTGAACCATCACGAAGACGCTGAAGAAGTACATGAAGGCGGGAAACAGCGCCACCAGCATGATCTGCGAATAGGGCAGACCCGTCATCTCCGCCATGATGAAGCCGCCGGCGCCCATCACCGGCGGCATGAACATACCGCCGATGGAGGCCGCTGGCTCTATGCCCCCTGCCACATGGGGTTTAAAACCCGCCTTCTTCATCATCGGAATCGTAAACGCCCCGGTGGAGACGGTGTTGGCGATGGCGCTGCCGGAGATCGAGCCAAACAGGCCGCTGGCGATCACCGAGACCTTGGCCGGGCCACCCAGCTTGTGGCCCACAGCGGCCAGGGGAAAATCGATAAAGAATCGTTGCGCACCGCTCGTCTCCAGAAACGCACCGAACACCACAAACAACAGGATGTAGGTGGCCAGCACGTTGGCCATGATGCCGAACACGCCGTCGCTCTTGTAGAAGATCGAGGTACAGAGGTCGGGAAAGGTGTCACCGGCGTGGGAGATCAACTCTGGCATGTAATCGCCATAGATCCCGTAGAGCAGCATGATGGCACCAATCACGACAAAGATGTTGCCCACCACTCGACGCGCCAGCTCCACCCCCAGCAACACGCCCACCATGGCGATGACTTGATCCAGCTCGGTCTCCGCCCCCGCCCGGTAGTTAATCACCTCGAAGTTGTAGATCCAGTAACCGATGGTGACGATGGAGAGCAGGATCAGCAGATAATCAACTGCCCGGCCAACCGGCGTTTTCGAGCGGTAGAGCAGGAACACCAATACATAGGTGATAACAATATAGATGCCGCGATGGAATTGGGTGGCGGCGGGTTCAAGAACAGCTGAATAGGCGTAGAAAAGGACCAAGGCCACTGCCAGCAGATCAAACACCTTCTGCTCAATGTGATGCAGCTTCTCGAACATGCGCCTCTCCTGCTAACTGTTGCCCAAACAAAAAGGACGGACCCGATTGAGTCCGTCCTTTTATTGTTATCGGCAGCTCAGAGCAATCCCTTCTCTTTCCAGAAGCGGATCGCACCGGGGTGCATGGGCGTCACAATACCGTTGACGCCGGTCTTGATACTCATCTCCTTGAAGGTCTTCTTCTGGCTGCGCATGTGGGCTAGGCCCTCATCGGTATAGATCTTTGACAACATGTCATAGACCACATCATCGGGCACCTTGGCGTTGGCCACCCACAGCGCTGAATCCTGAAACGACGGGGCCTCGTGGTCCACACCCCGATAGGTGCCGGCGGGTACCGACAGCTCGGAGAAGTAGGGGTAACGCTTGAAGAAACCGCTCACGTTGGCATCGGCCTGCAGATCAATCAGATCGATATCATTGGTCTGTGCCGCCATGATTACCGCGCCACTGGGGAAGGCGGTGAACAGCCAGAAGGCATCCAACTGCTTATTGCCAAATGCCTGAGCCGCATCATTGTAGCCCATGGCGTTGCGCTTGACCTTGTCCCAAACATCCATGTGGGAGAAGAAGAGTTCGCAGTTGGCAAAGGCGCCCGAGCCGGCATTACCCACCCCCACCTTCTTGCCCACCAGATCCTTTACGCTCTTGATCCCGGAACCCTTGCGCACCACCAGCTGAGCCGGGGCGCCATAGAGGTAAGAGACCGCTAGGACATCCTCATATTTTTTCTTGTCATTTTTCAGGCGTCCTTCTCGCCCGAGATAGACATGCCCCGAATAGACCACGCCAAAGTGGGCGCGCCCCTTATTGACCTTGCGCAGGTTCTCTACCGAACCGGCCGAAGACTGGGCCTTGACCTTGTAGGCCGAGTTCTTCTTCACCGGCCCATAGACCTGCACCGCATTCGCCACCACCTGAAAGGTGCCACCGGCGGGGCCACCACTGAACACATATCGCTTGCCGGCAAAGGCTGCCGACGGTAGGGCCAGGCTCAGAACGAGCGCGGCAACAGCGCCTAATAGAAAAGACCGACCTATCAATCTCATGCTGCAATCTCCTGTATGGCAGACAGATATGGCCCCGTCAGAATGCGGGCCCCATAGATATTTATCACGCATCCCTATCCCGCTCAGATCTGCAGGCTGAGGATCAACCCTGCAGCTCCATCACCGCATCCATCTCAACCCCCGCATCCTTCGGCAGTCCCGCCACGCCGATCGCCGCCCGTGCCGGATAGGGTTCGCTAAAATATTCGGTCATCACCTGATTAACCACCGGGAAGTTACCGAGATCAGTGAGAAAGACATTCAGTTTGACCACATCCGCCAGGCTGCCACCCGCGGCACGGGCTACCGCCTGCAGATTATCGAAGACGCGACGGATCTGCTGCTCGATCTCTCCCTCCACCATTTCCATGGTTTCAGGCAGCAGCGGGATCTGACCCGACAGATAGACAGTGGTACCGCACTTGACGGCCTGGGAGTATGTACCAATGGCTTGCGGTGCCTGATCGGTGCGGATGATCTCACGGCTCATAGAGTGATCCTCAATAGATAGAATGGCTGGACGGAGACTCTAGCACAGCAGTCGGCGCTAGTAATTCGACCTTAGAAAACTCTCTGGAGCCTGCGCACCGTTGAACCTGGACGTGGCTAATGATAGGCCCTGCCCTGCGGCATCGACCTGATCGAAAACGGCCCAGATCGATGACAGAGAACATTGTTCAGGTTGCTTCACAGCATGTCACCGACGTTCAGGATATCAATAAAAACCTGGTGGAGAAGACCCTGTGCATGCGCTGTCTCGCCAATCTCTCGCAGGTCAAATCCCGGCTGCTGGTTGAGACTATCCATGACATGAACAACAGCCGCCAAGAGCTGGCTGATCTCTCAACCGACCTGGCGAAACACGCCAAACAGGCGGAGGAGCAGAGACAGGTCATCGAACGGCAGAGGCAACGGCTGGAAGAACAGAACACGGCACTCGAATTTGAGCGGGACCTACTCGAACTGAAGGTTGCAGAGCGCACCGAGGCATTTGAAAAACTGGCCCACTACGACTCATTGACCAACCTTCCCAACCGTTTTCTCTTCAATGACCGGTTGAAACATGCCCTGGCCCGTGCCGGTCGGGAAAAAAGCAAAGTCGGCCTATTGCTTATCGGCGGCGTCGGCTGCAACGATGTGCAGGGCTATCTCTACAGCAAGCCGCCCCCCTGCAACCAGTTTCAGCTTAACTATCCAGGCCCCGCATAACAGGAGACTTGCTGAAGCTCCCCAGATCTCAGATATTCTGCCGGTTGATCTTCAGCACCGAAGAGAGTGTCTTGACCCGCCGCATGATCCGCGCCAGATGGCGGCGGTTACGCACGGTGATGACAAAGGTCAGGGTCGTGGAGAGGCCATCGCGCTCCTCGGAAAGCACATTCTCAATGTTCGAGCCCTCCTCTGAGATGGTCGCGGCCACCGTCGCTAGCACACCACGCCGGTTGCCTGCCTCAACCCGGATCTCGGTGGAGAAGTCACCGTCCACCTCAGGCTCCCACTCGGCGTCGATCCATTTGTGGCCATGCTTGGCATACTCACCCAGATTGGGGCAACCCTGGCGATGCACCACGATGCCCTTACCGGGATTGAACACACCAACGATCGCATCCCCCGGAATCGGCCGGCAACACTTAGCATACTTCACCACCATCCCTTCGGTGCCCTTGATCGCTAGCGGGCCAGCCGACTTCTCGGTCTTCTCCGGAGTCCCATCGGCCGGCACATCATCCCCCACCAGACGCCGCGCGATCAGCACCGGCATCCGGTTGCCCAACGCCACCTCCGCCAGTAATTCATCCAGATCGTCGAGCCGGTACTCCTCCAGCAGCGCGTCGATGTGCTTCTGCTCCAGCTCATAGAGATTCAGCGAGAAGCTCTGCAGCTCCCGCTCCAGCAGACGCCGCCCCAGCTCCACCGCCTCCTGCCCCTGCAGATTGCGCAGGAAGGCGCGAATGTTGATGCGTGCCTTACTGGTCACCACAAAGTTGAGCCAGGCGGGGCTCGGGCTGGCCCCTTCGGAGTTGATGATCTCCACCGTCTGCCCGTTGCGCAGATGACTGCGCAACGGCACCAGACGACGGTCGATACGCGCCGCCACGCAAGTATTACCCAGGTCAGTGTGCAGCGCGTAGGCAAAATCCACCACCGTTGCCCCCTGCGGCAACACCATGATGCGACCACGCGGAGTGAACACATAGACCTCATCGGGAAACAGATCGACCTTGACGTGCTCGAGAAACTCCACCGAGTCACCCACCCCCTGCTGCATCTCCAGCAGGTTGGTGAGCCAGTCGGATGCACGCGACTGGGCCCAGTGGCCGCCACCGTCATCGCTCTTGTATTTCCAGTGGGCGGCAATGCCTGACTCGGCCAGACGCTCCATCTCCTCGGTGCGAATCTGGATCTCGATCGGGATGCCCTGGGGGCCAAACAGCACCGTATGCAGCGACTGATAACCGTTCGCTTTGGGGATGGCGATATAGTCCTTGAAGCGCCCCGGCATCGGCTTGTAGAGATTGTGCACCGCGCCGAGCACCCGGTAGCAGGTATCCACCTTGTCGACGATGATGCGGAAGGCAAACACATCTACCACCTCGTGGAAGCTCAGCTTCTTCTGCGCCATCTTGCGGTAGATACTGTAGAGATGCTTCTCCCGGCCGCTGACCCGCCCCCCCAGTTCATCCTGCTCCAGCCGGCTACGCAACGCCACCTCCACATTCGATACCAGCTCCTTGTGGTGGCCACGGGCCTCCGCCACCGCCTGCGTCAAGGCCCGGTAGCGCATCGGCCAGTGGGCGTGAAAACCCAGCTCTTGCAGCTCCAGACGGACACTATTGATGCCGAGCCGGTTGGCAATCGGCGCATAGATATCGAGGGTCTCGCGGGCGATACGGCGGGCCTTGCCGGGACGCATCACCCCCAGGGTGCGCATATTGTGCAGCCGGTCCGCCAGCTTGATCATGATCACCCGGATATCCTGGGTCATCGCCAGCAGCATCTTGCGCAGGCTCGCCGCCTGCGCCTCCACCTGGGACTGGAAGTCGATCTTCGAGAGCTTCGAGACGCCATCGACCAGCGATGCGATCTCCTCATCGAAGGTCTCGACGAGTTGCTCCCGAGCGGTATCGGTATCCTCGATCACATCGTGCAGGATCGCCGCCATCAGGCACTTATGATCCATGCGCATCTCGGCAAGGATTCGCGCCACAGCGACAGGGTGGTAGATGTAGGGTTCGCCGGTCTTGCGATGCTGCCCGGAGTGGGCTTCAGCGCCAAACAGATAGGCCCGGTAGACTTCGCGGATCTGCGCCTGCTTGAGATAGTTTTCCAGGTAGACGCAGAGGTCACTGATCAGGAAGCGGGGAACCTCCTGATCGGATGGGGTCAGTGGTTTGGTGGGTCCAAGGGGGTTGCTCATGCAGCACTCCGTCACAGTGATGTGACGATTCTGTGCTGACAGGGCCGTTCAAGGCAAGACCCATCTCCGCCCAATCAGGGCGAAATCACCATGAACTCGCTTGAGCAGAGGATTACTGCCCCAGCAAGGAGGCGTCTAGTGCGGAGATGGTCGCGTCCACCACCATCGCTTCATCCTCTGGCTGCTCCAAATCCTGGCCGGCGATCAGACCGTCGGCGATCTCGCGCAGCGCCATCACGGTCGGTTTGTCGTTCTCCCAGGGCAACAACGGTTCCACCCCATGCTCCAGCTGGCGAGCCCGCTTGGTCGCCACCAGCACCAAATCGAAACGGTTATCCACGTAATCCAGACAATCTTCTACTGTGACGCGAGCCATTTAATCACTCCGGGAATCATTCATTACGACCAGCTGGGCCGAGGGAACGGGAAATGATATACGATCCGCTCCCATGACTCCACACCTACCCGGCCTGTTTGTCGCAAGGGCGTGGGCCCTGCTTGGCGTCCTCATACTCCTGCAGCAGAGCTGCCCATGCCTCTGCAGGCAGAGGCGGCTCGCCTTGGAAGGAGAAGTCGAGCCAGTGTCGGCTCTTCTCACGGAAACGCGGCCGAACCTCAGCTGCAAAGCCTTTTGCCACCACTGCCTTGCGTCTGATTACCGCACGATCCATGGAGCGGAAGAGCCCCAGTGAGATGGCATGGGCCAGTTCTCCGCTAGTGAAGCGCCACAGGTCCGTAATGCCCGCCAGCTTGAGGCGTTCGACCAGCTCGGCCGCCTTTTCACGACTTTTCTGCGGCGGGATCAGCACCCAGAAGCCCGCCTGTTCCTGCACGGATTCTGACCTATGCGTGGCCTTCACGCCCTTCGCCAGTAGCTGCAGACGCAGCTTTTCCGCCTCTGATTGCAGATCCAGTGGACCGACGCTCATGCAGACACGGGCGGGCGGCGGTGGAGCCGGTGGGGTCTTTGGCGTTTTCTGCTCAGGCGCGGGCGCCGCCAGTGTAGGCGTCTCTGGGGCAACAGGGACCTGCTGCTCAGCGACAGGCGAAGGCGCAGCCTCCTCAGCCAGCGGTTCCGACTCTACCGTCACAACTGGTGGCTGCGCCTCCTCCACCTCTTCATCTTTGTCTACCGCTGCCAGTTCAGAAGGCTCACTCTCCGGCAGCAGTTCTGCCGGCGGGTCAAGGGACTCGGCGGGCCGACCTGTTTCCGGCTCAGTAACCTCCTGTAGCTCACTGAGCAGCTTTAGATTACCCAGCGCGGCTGCCCCGCGCTCGGGGGCCGGGTCGCTGACCATGCGTGGATAGCCCCAGATCAGCGCACCAATATTGGCCAGAAGCAGTATAAAAAACAGCCACCTTGTCATCGGCTGCTCCGATCTGTTGCGATTACTATTCCCATCAACACAAGATGCGGTTCATACCGCGTTGCTATCCTAATCCACTCTCTTACTCGTAGCGCGCCCCCGCCGGTCAGTAGGCAGCGCGGCGTCTCACCGCTGCGGGCCTCCAGTTCAGCGTATGCCCGCTCTATCAGGGCAACTGTCGAAAACAGCGCACCAGCAGCAATTCCGGAACCGCTATCAGCCCCGAACAAGCCATCGACCTCGAGTGAAGACGGCGGCGGAATGTCGGTGCCTCGGATCAGGGCCTGGACTGCCATCTCCAGCCCCGGCAGGATCAACCCGCCATGATGTGTACCATCCCGACCCAGAGCATCGATCGTGGTTGCCGTGCCACAGTCTACGACAATGACGGGGGTCACAGAAAGCGACTTTGCAGCTTGCAATGCAAGAAAACGGTCGACCCCCAGGGTTTCCGGCTGTCGATAGCCACTCTTCACCCCGCCCTGGGCTGCCTGGGCGCGCAGGAAATCGGGCTTCAGTCCCCAGTGCTTTGTGCACCAGTCACGCAGCTCACACCGCACCGCCTCACCTGCGACACAGCTTACCCAAACTGCTGCAGGCGCTGCCAGCTGCCGCCATTGGGCATCGAGCAGTGGTGTGAGCTCACCCAGGTGCTGTTGACTGCTGACCGAGCCGTCCGCCAGGCCCGCCACTGTACTCCAGCGAAACGAGGTGTTTCCAATATCGACGAGCAACTCCACGCTTCAGGATCCCTCAGAGCGGAGACTGACTTCGCCGGCATGAAAGCTGCGGATATCTCCCTCCACCGCCAGCAGTAGCGCACCATTTTCATCGATTCCCCGGTGCTGGCCCTGGATCGCGCCCCTCGCATTGCGGACAACAACCTGTCTGCCCAGCATCAGATCAGCATCGTGCCACTCCTGCATGAGCGGCTGCAGCCCCTCGCTTGCATAAAGATTCGCCACCCTGACCAGGTTCTCGATCAGGCTCGCGACCAACTCATTGCGGGTGTGGGGCCTGACGCCGGCGATTGAACGGAGATCGGTCCAGGGCTGATCGATGACCGCCCCCTGCTCGTCCATATGGGTATTCAATCCCACCCCGAGCACCACTTGGGCGGGCCCTTCTGACTCCCCCGACACCTCGAGCAGCAGACCAGCGAGCTTTTTCTGCTGCCAGAGGATGTCGTTGGGCCACTTTAGACCTGCCTCGACAGCTCCAAACTCGCGCAGCGTGCGCAGCACAGCGATACCGGCGGCCAGGCTCAGTCCGCTGAGACGCATCGGCGCCAGCTCAAAGCGCCACAGCAGCGAGAGATAGACGTTGCTACCGTAGGGTGAGATCCAGCGGCGACCATGCCGACCGCGCCCGGCCGACTGCTGCTCGGCCAGACAGACGGTACCATTCGCTGCCCCCTTGCGGGCCTGTTCCATCAACCAGCTGTTGGTGGAATCCAGGCTCTGATGGAGATGGATTACGCTGATCTGCGCCCCGGTTTCGTCGCTGAACTGTGCACTGATCCGTTCGCTATCGAGCAGGTCCAGCGGTCGGGCGAGTCGATAGCCCCTGCCGCGCACTGCATGAACATCCTGGCCGAACGCATCACGCAGCTGGCGGACTTGCTTCCAGATAGCAGCCCGGCTGACCCCCAGCGCTACGGCCAGCGATTCACCGGAGTGAAAGCGCCCGTCGGCCAGCAATTGTAGCAGTCTGATCCTAGTCGGCATCACCACTTAAGGAGCCTCTGAACGAATCATGAACGGCAGCCTTATGGCCCAAATTTCCCGCTGCTGCGTTAAAAGTCTCGGCAATAGTCCGACTATTACCTGCGATTTCTGCCTTGCATCGAAAAATTTGGCCGCACAATTCTGCTCGTCCAGATACATTCAGAGGCTCCTTAACCAGGCGTCGCGCCGCGCCTGCTGTGCTGGCGGGATCGCCTCTGGCAGATAGAATTCGCAGGTATCGGCTGGCGCCACTTGCGGCACAAGCTCAAATTGCATCAGCTCATCTCGTCGAAAGGCATGCACCGGCACCGCCTCACCTGGCGGCAGGACGGCGATGCGTTTTTCGATCTCCCCCTGCCGGACCCGCAGCCCATCAACCGCCACGATCAAGTCACCGGCGGCGATCCCCGCGGCCATCGCTGCACCACCCTCATACACTTGCACAACCTGCTCGCCGGCATCCTGCCCTTTGATGCGGGCACCCAGTACCGAACGCGGCTTTGCATCTGCCACTTGCTCATCAGTCACTACGCCACCGTTGTCCTCCGGGCCGGAGGCGGGACGTAGGCGCATCTGTACACCAAACGCCGCCAGCGACTCCTGCAGGGGCAGTTCTTGGGTAGTGCGCAGGCCAAGCTCAAACAGCGGCGCTAGATCCAGCCCTGTCACCTCCATCGCCACTTGCTCGAATCCCCTCTCGGGCACCCCGATACCCGGCTTGCCGTAGCGGTGCCACATCACCTGCATGACGTGGTCAAGAGAGCTGGCGCCATCACTTTCTAGTCGCATCCGTAGATCAAGCAGCAGTGCGAACAGGGCACCCTTGGCGTAGTAGCTGACAATCGCGTTCGGGGCATTCTCGTCTTGTTTGTAGAATTTGGTCCAGGCATCGAAGCTCGACTCTTCCAGAGTCTGTTTCAGACGCCCGCGGCCGCGCATCACCCGAGTGACAGTTTCGGCCAGCAGTTCAAAATAGTCTTTACGCTTAATGCAGCCGCTTTTCAGCAGCATCAGATCATCATAGTAGGAGGTGATGCCTTCAAACACCCACATCTGTCGCGTGTGGACTTCCGCGCTCGTGTCGTTCTCGAGGAACACCGCAGGGGTGATGCGTTTAACATTCCACAGATGAAAGTATTCATGGCTGCAGAGCCCCAGCAAACGCCGATAGTTCTTGCTCGGTTCCGTTTCGTATCGCCCTGGCAGATCCTTGCGGCTGGCCAACAGGCTAGTGGAGTTTTGGTGCTCAAGCCCGCCATAGCCCTCTCCGACCACGCTAAGCAGGAAGAGATAGTCGTTGAGGGGGAGTTCGCCAAACAACGCAACTTGCTGGCTGCAGATTCGGGTCAGGTCGCTCTTCAGACGGTTCAGGTCTGCGCTGTGTCTGCCCGCCACGACAAAGCGATGCGGCTTGCCGGCCACTGCAAAATCAAAAGCGTCGTGCACACCGATCTCAACAGGCTGATCGATCAGCTCTTCGTAATTCTGCAATAGATAGCAGCCAAACCCCTGCTCATCGGCACCCTGCGATCGCATTGCCGCGGCGACCCGCCATGATTCATAGCGCTCTCCTGCTGGCCGGTTGATGGTGAGAGTCAGTGGCTCTTGCTGCTTACCGTGCACAGCCAGGAACAGGGCAGCACCATTGAAGTAGGCATGCGTGGTATCCATGTGAGCACCTCGCACTGACAGATCCCAAGCGTAGACCTGATAACGGATTGTCAGATCGCCACTGGCCGGCTCGCATCGCCATGTCTGCTTGTCCAGTTTTTTTATCGCAAGCGGACCCGTGCTGTCCTCAGCGTCGATAATAATGATATGTCGTGAGAAATCCCGGATCATGTAGCTGCCACGGATCCAAGCCGGCAGAGAAAAGGTTACACCGTGCGGTTCAGGATCCGGGATATGGATGCTGACCTGATAGAGATGCGCCTCCGGTGACGGGAGTTCGACTGTATAGTCAATCATCGGTACCTCCATTCAGTCACTGCTTGTTCTGCCCGGGCATTGCTTGGCCGCGCAATCAGACCTGACATGGTTGCGCTAACGATGAACTCAGCGCCTTCGGCCAGAGGCATATAGACTGAGCTACCGTAATAGGCGTCCACCATTCCAAGTTGTTCCGCGATAGTCATCGCGGCACTGATCCAGGCGCCAGGCGACTCAATCAGTTCGATGATCACGGGTTCAGAAGCGACTTGCGCGTTCTTCTCCCGACGAGAGGAAAATCGCTCAAGTCGGACGTTTGGTGTTTTTCCCAGCAGAGCCGCCCACGCTTTCCACTTCAAAAAGCGTCCATCAAGTTGCCACTCCTCTCCTGGCATATCCAGCCTAATCGGTTGCTTGCCGTCGATACGGAGCATCAACGCTCGCCCCAGCTCTGATTTCTCGCCCACAATAACCTTGGCCAGAACCCGCTCTGCGGTCAGTTTTGTATAGGTATGCAGATTCAGGCCAAGCAGCATAAAAAAGAGCCCCACCAAAGCAGCGCTGGTTCCTGCACTACCAGCCAAGCTGGCCCACAGAATTTTTCGCTTGGACACCAGCCTCAGGCTCATCAGGATGATGCTCCCCCAAGGCAATCGGATGCCATCTCGACGCTCATCATGGATTAGGATCAGTTTTGACTGAGAGAGCCGTCATTCTACACGCAATAAAAAACCCCGGACCATAGTTGATCCGGGGTTTGGAATAAGCGCCTGGCAGTGACCTACTTTCACATGGGGAGACCCCACACTATCATCGGCGCTAAGTCGTTTCACTTCCGAGTTCGGGATGGGATCGGGTGGTACCAACTCGCTATGGCCGCCAGGCAAACAAGTGGTCCTGCTCCTATCGGAGCAGAACAGCATTCGGTTAGATCGCTTGGGTGTCGCATTCGCTTAACCATCCCAAAACGTTTGGGGTTATATGGTCAAGCCTCACGGTCAATTAGTACTGGTTAGCTTCACACATTACTGCGCTTCCACACCCAGCCTATCAACGTCATAGTCTTTAACGGACCTTCAGGGACCTCAAGGGTCCAGCGAGATCTAATCTTGGGAGGGGCTTCCCGCTTAGATGCTTTCAGCGGTTATCCTGTCCGTATGTAGCTACCCGGCAATGCCACTGGCGTGACAACCGGAACACCAGAGATACGTCCACTCCGGTCCTCTCGTACTAGGAGCAGCTTCCCTCAAATCTCGAACGCCCACGGCAGATAGGGACCGAACTGTCTCACGACGTTCTAAACCCAGCTCGCGTACCACTTTAAATGGCGAACAGCCATACCCTTGGGACCGACTTCAGCCCCAGGATGTGATGAGCCGACATCGAGGTGCCAAACACCGCCGTCGATATGAACTCTTGGGCGGTATCAGCCTGTTATCCCCGGAGTACCTTTTATCCGTTGAGCGATGGCCCTTCCATACAGAACCACCGGATCACTAAGACCTACTTTCGTACCTGCTCGACGTGTCTGTCTCGCAGTCAAGCACCCTTATGCCTTTGCACTCATTGCGCGATGTCCGACCGCGCTGAGGGTACCTTCGTGCTCCTCCGTTACTCTTTGGGAGGAGACCGCCCCAGTCAAACTACCCACCATACACTGTCCCCAACCCGGATAACGGGTCTAGGTTAGAACTTCAAACATACCAGGGTGGTATTTCAAGGTTGGCTCCACCGAAACTGGCGTTCCGGTTTCAAAGCCTCCCACCTATCCTACACAAGTAGGCTCAAAGTCCAGTGCAAAGCTGTAGTAAAGGTTCACGGGGTCTTTCCGTCTAGCCGCGGGTACACTGCATCTTAACAGCGAGTTCAATTTCACTGAGTCTCTGGTGGAGACAGTGTGGCCATCGTTACGCCATTCGTGCAGGTCGGAACTTACCCGACAAGGAATTTCGCTACCTTAGGACCGTTATAGTTACGGCCGCCGTTTACCGGGGCTTCGATCAAGAGCTTCGCTTGCGCTAACCCCATCAATTAACCTTCCGGCACCGGGCAGGCGTCACACCCTATACGTCCTCTTTCGAGTTTGCAGAGTGCTATGTTTTTAATAAACAGTCGCAGCCACCTGGTCTCTGCGGCCCCCCATAGCTTGCACTACGAGGGGCGTACCTTCTCCCGAAGTTACGGTACCATTTTGCCTAGTTCCTTCACCAGAGTTCTCTCAAGCGCCTTGGAATACTCATCCTGCCCACCTGTGTCGGTTTGGGGTACGGTCTATATGCAGGGGCTATTTCCTGGAACTCCTACGCCACCATATCGACAACCAACGCGATACAGTAACTACCGGAATTCGTCACCACCTGCAGGCTCAGGAATATTAACCTGATTCCCATCGACTACGCCTTTCGGCCTCGCCTTAGGGGCCGGCTAACCCTGCGCCGATTAGCGTTGCGCAGGAAACCTTGGGCTTTCGGCGTGCGGGCCTCTCACCCGCATTATCGTTACTCATGTCAGCATTCGCACTTCTGATACCTCCAGCATGCTTTACAACACACCTTCGCAGGCTTACAGAACGCTCCTCTACCATGCGTGTAAACACGCATCCGCAGCTTCGGTACACAACTTAAGCCCCGTTAAATCTTCCGCGCAGGCCGACTCGACTAGTGAGCTATTACGCTTTCTTTAAAGGATGGCTGCTTCTAAGCCAACCTCCTAGCTGTCTATGCCTTCCCACATCGTTTCCCACTGAGTTGTGATTTAGGGACCTTAGCTGGCGGTCTGGGTTGTTTCCCTTTCCACGACGGACGTTAGCACCCGCCGTGTGTCTCCCGCGATTGCACTTCCAGGTATTCGGAGTTTGCATCGGTTTGGTAAGCCGGGATGGCCCCCTAGCCGAAACAGTGCTCTACCCCCTGGAGTGAGACGCGAGGCGCTACCTAAATAGCTTTCGAGGAGAACCAGCTATCTCCGGGCTTGATTAGCCTTTCACTCCTACCCACAGCTCATCCCCTCACTTTTCAACGTAAGTGGGTTCGGGCCTCCAGCGCGTGTTACCGCACCTTCACCCTGGCCATGGGTAGATCGCCCGGTTTCGGGTCTACTCCCAGCGACTATGGCGCCCTATTAAGACTCGGTTTCCCTACGGCTCCCCTATACGGTTAACCTTGCCACTGAGAAGTAAGTCGCTGACCCATTATACAAAAGGTACGCAGTCACCCCCGAAGGGGCTCCCACTGCTTGTACGCATACGGTTTCAGGTTCTATTTCACTCCCCTCAACGGGGTTCTTTTCGCCTTTCCCTCACGGTACTGGTTCACTATCGGTCGGCAGAGAGTATTTAGCCTTGGAGGATGGTCCCCCCATGTTCAGACAGGATATCACGTGTCCCGCCCTACTCGATTTCACGATAAATAGGCTTTCGTGTACGGGGCTATCACCCTGTATCGCCGGACTTTCCAGACCGTTCCACTAACCACTCTATCGCTTAAGGGCTAATCCCCGTTCGCTCGCCGCTACTAAGGGAATCTCGGTTGATTTCTTTTCCTCCGGGTACTTAGATGTTTCAGTTCCCCGGGTTCGCCTCTACACCCTATGTATTCAGATGCAGATACCTCCTAAGAGGTGGGTTCCCCCATTCGGAAATCCTCGGATCAAAGCTAGTTTGACAACTCCCCGAGGCTTATCGCAGCCTACCACGTCCTTCATCGCCTTCTGCCGCCTAGGCATCCACCGTATGCGCTTACTCACTTGACCATATAACCCCAAAAATTCTGGGATACAATCAATGGTTACGAATGCAACATACCCAGTATCTAAGCCTTGAGAAACTTAGATACTTAATTGATAAGGATATCTTTCGATATCACCTATCAGCGATCTAACCTAATTTTTAAAGAGCAGACTTCGCAAATGCAAAGTGGCTAGCCTTCTCGCTAGACACTTCCCACTCATGAATTTGGTGGAGCCAGGCGGGATCGAACCGCCGACCTCCTGCGTGCAAGGCAGGCGCTCTCCCAGCTGAGCTATGGCCCCTGAACTCCAATCTGGTGGGTCTGGGAGGATTTGAACCTCCGACCTCACCCTTATCAGGGGTGCGCTCTAACCAACTGAGCTACAGACCCAATTTGCTCAAGTGCAGTACAGATGCTTCAAGCAACAGGCCTGTATCTGCTTTAACTGTGGATAGGTAATTTATGTGAGTACTCCGCCGACCCGGCGAAACTTTTTAAAGGAGGTGATCCAGCCCCAGGTTCCCCTAGGGCTACCTTGTTACGACTTCACCCCAGTCATGAATCACAAAGTGGTGAGCGCCCTCCCGAAGGTTAAGCTACCCACTTCTTTTGCAACCCACTCCCATGGTGTGACGGGCGGTGTGTACAAGGCCCGGGAACGTATTCACCGCGGCATGCTGATCCGCGATTACTAGCGATTCCGACTTCACGCAGTCGAGTTGCAGACTGCGATCCGGACTACGACCGGTTTTCTGAGATTGGCTCCCCCTCGCGGGTTTGCAGCCCTCTGTACCGGCCATTGTAGCACGTGTGTAGCCCAGCCCATAAGGGCCATGATGACTTGACGTCATCCCCACCTTCCTCCGGTTTGTCACCGGCAGTCCCCTTAGAGTTCCCACCATTACGTGCTGGCAACTAAGGGCAAGGGTTGCGCTCGTTACGGGACTTAACCCAACATCTCACGACACGAGCTGACGACAGCCATGCAGCACCTGTCACTCGGCTCCCGAAGGCACCAATCTATCTCTAGAAAGTTCCGAGGATGTCAAGGGCTGGTAAGGTTCTTCGCGTTGCATCGAATTAAACCACATGCTCCACCGCTTGTGCGGGCCCCCGTCAATTCCTTTGAGTTTTAACCTTGCGGCCGTACTCCCCAGGCGGTCAACTTATCGCGTTAGCTGCGCCACTAAGCCCTTATAATGAGCCCAACGGCTAGTTGACATCGTTTACGGCGTGGACTACCAGGGTATCTAATCCTGTTTGCTACCCACGCTTTCGCACCTCAGCGTCAGTATTGGTCCAGGAAGTCGCCTTCGCCACTGATGTTCCTCCGGATATCTACGCATTTCACCGCTACACCCGGAATTCCACTTCCCTCTACCATACTCTAGCCTGCCAGTATCAAATGCAGTTCCCAGGTTGAGCCCAGGGCTTTCACATCTGACTTAACAAGCCGCCTACGCGCGCTTTACGCCCAGTAATTCCGATTAACGCTCGCACCCTCCGTATTACCGCGGCTGCTGGCACGGAGTTAGCCGGTGCTTCTTCTAAAGGTAACGTCAAGACCCAAGGGTATTATCCTCAGGCTTTTCTTCCCAATTGAAAGTGCTTTACAACCCGCAGGCCTTCTTCACACACGCGGTATTGCTGGATCAGGCTTTCGCCCATTGTCCAATATTCCCCACTGCTGCCTCCCGTAGGAGTCTGGGCCGTGTCTCAGTCCCAGTGTGGCTGATCGTCCTCTCAGACCAGCTATGGATCGTCGCCTTGGTAGGCCATTACCCCACCAACTAGCTAATCCAACGCAGGCTCATCCAATAGCGCGAGGTCCGAAGATCCCCCGCTTTCCCCCGTAGGGCGTATGCGGTATTAGCTCGGATTTCTCCGAGTTGTCCCCCACTACTGGGCAGATTCCTACGCGTTACTCACCCGTCCGCCACTCGTCGCCAGAGAGCAAGCTCTCCGCGTTACCGTTCGACTTGCATGTGTTAAGCATACCGCCAGCGTTCAATCTGAGCCAGGATCAAACTCTTCAGTTTAAGTTTGATAGCTACTTATGGCAGCCAATCTTTTTGACTCGAAATTCAATCGAATTAACGCTTGAGTCTCTCGTCGATCTTTGGTCTCACCAAAGTCAACGGAGTACCCACACAAATTACCTATCCGACTTGTTAAAGAGCTTCCGGACTTTTCGTCCGGGAAAGACCGCCTATTTTACAGACCTCCAATCTGGTGTCAAGAACTTTTTCTTGGATCCCGATCAGCGCCGTAGCGATCTCGTTTGGAGGCGCGTATTCTACAGGGCTAAGGTAGTCTGTCAACCCTTTTTTTCAGCCCCGAGAAGCGCGCTTCCCGTCTCCTCCGTGGCCCGACTCAACCGCCGTTCGCCCCGTAAAGAGCCGCGCATTATACGGCCATCTTCCTCCCCGTCAAGACCTTATGCCATCTAATTGCACCCCCTCCCCTTCAAGCCTCAAACCTCACCATCAAACCAGCGTTACACGCGCAAACCGACGCTTGCCTACCTGGCAGATACTACCCCCCCAGAAGCAGGTAAGGGTAAAACCAAGTTGAGCTACATAAGGCATCTGCTGACGGGGAACCGCCAGGTCGTGGCGGTCGATACACACACCACCCTAACCAGTGGACACGCCAACCAGAAAGAGACTCTCGAAAGGGTCGGTTCGGACACGGGATAGGACACCACTAACTTCGTCGATAGATTGCGCAGAACGGCTGCAGCTGCAAATCAGTTATCGACGATCGTGCGACGCATTATTCAGGCTATCGGATCAGACAGAAGATCCGCAAACAGATCGAAGAACGCTCGACTGGGCCAAGACCTTGTGCCCGCCGGACCGCATCAAACCGATCCAGCGCTGACCAGATGATCATCGATTTGCGCGAATGGCGGTCGATTTCAATCTGGCACGCGAGTAAATTTCCTACATTGTAATCAGAAAGGTCCGCTTAATCTTTGACGTCCATCACCTGTAGATTGTGGGTCACAGGGATGACCGATAATGCATCGGACACGAACAAGGATGTTCACCCTACAAACGACTTTTGGGGCTTGAGCTAGCTTTGCTATGGAGAGCGTAAAATCCCCGCCACCGTCATCAAGGGAAGCGAATATGATATCGAAGCTCATATTGGGTTGAGATCAGTTTTGGCTGAGGGAGCTGTCATCCAACATGACCGAGTAGGAAGCGGGATTGCTCCCGCCATCCTCTCACACCATCGTACGTACGGTTCCGTATACGGCGGTTCATTCAAAACATTTGAGCCGATGGCCTTGATCCATCAGCGTTACTAGTCCAAGGCGATCAACGAGCTTCTTTGAAAGCACCTGATTCAGGTGCAAAGCACCCGAGTTCCGCCAAGGGCCACCCCCATTGGCAGCGCTCATCCAGTGCACGTATCTCAGATAATTCCAATCGCATTAGCATCCTCGCCCGCGAGTACTGGTGCTTCCATTGCCCCCAGAGGGTCTTTCTCAGATGACGCCGTGTCTAGCCGTCCAGTTTCTCGAAGACCCCTTTCACTCCCGTATGGCGGAAGTAATTGGCCCAGCCCATGCGTTTCGGAGTCAGAGTCGCAATGCTCGTCCTGATGGAGCGGTCCTTGCTTGAACAGAAGAGCATTTTGAAGTTAACCTTAAGCCGTTGAATCAGTTTATTGGCCATTTTTAGGTGCACATTAGTTTCAGGACACTTCGTTCAGGCCGGGTAGCGGCTGTCTGAGATTGATCGCCATCATCAAGGCCAGGATCACCCGGGCTTTCTTCATCCGCCAATCCATCGCCCAGCACACCACACGGCGAGAATACAGGTCGATCACGACGGCCAGGCAAACCCAGCTCTCCTGGGTCCACAGATACATAATATCCGTTCCCCAAACCTGACATGGTTGCGCTAACGATGAACTCAGCGCCTTCGGCCAGAGGCATATAGACTGAGCTACCGTAATAGGCGTCCACCATTCCAAGTTGTTCCGCGATAGTCATCGCGGCACTGATCCAGGCGCCAGGCGACTCAATCAGTTCGATGATCACGGGTTCAGAAGCGACTTGCGCGTTCTTCTCCCGACGAGAGGAAAATCGCTCAAGTCGGACGTTTGGTGTTTTTCCCAGCAGAGCCGCCCACGCTTTCCACTTCAAAAAGCGTCCATCAAGTTGCCACTCCTCTCCTGGCATATCCAGCCTAATCGGTTGCTTGCCGTCGATACGGAGCATCAACGCTCGCCCCAGCTCTGATTTCTCGCCCACAATAACCTTGGCCAGAACCCGCTCTGCGGTCAGTTTTGTATAGGTATGCAGATTCAGGCCAAGCAGCATAAAAAAGAGCCCCACCAAAGCAGCGCTGGTTCCTGCACTACCAGCCAAGCTGGCCCACAGAATTTTTCGCTTGGACACCAGCCTCAGGCTCATCAGGATGATGCTCCCCCAAGGCAATCGGATGCCATCTCGACGCTCATCATGGATTAGGATCAGTTTTGACTGAGAGAGCCGTCATTCTACACGCAATAAAAAACCCCGGACCATAGTTGATCCGGGGTTTGGAATAAGCGCCTGGCAGTGACCTACTTTCACATGGGGAGACCCCACACTATCATCGGCGCTAAGTCGTTTCACTTCCGAGTTCGGGATGGGATCGGGTGGTACCAACTCGCTATGGCCGCCAGGCAAACAAGTGGTCCTGCTCCTATCGGAGCAGAACAGCATTCGGTTAGATCGCTTGGGTGTCGCATTCGCTTAACCATCCCAAAACGTTTGGGGTTATATGGTCAAGCCTCACGGTCAATTAGTACTGGTTAGCTTCACACATTACTGCGCTTCCACACCCAGCCTATCAACGTCATAGTCTTTAACGGACCTTCAGGGACCTCAAGGGTCCAGCGAGATCTAATC
>NZ_CP090569.1:3242500-3604761 GCF_023733635.1 Candidatus Endoriftia persephonae
CGTTCGCCCCGTAAAGAGCCGCGCATTATACGGCCATCTTCCTCCCCGTCAAGACCTTATGCCATCTAATTGCACCCCCTCCCCTTCAAGCCTCAAACCTCACCATCAAACCAGCGTTACACGCGCAAACCGACGCTTGCCTACCTGGCAGACAAACCCTTCGCCCGACTCAAGGCGCAACTTGGTATCGCCAATCTTCTCTCCGTCGATCTTTACTGCGCCCTGCTTGATCATGCGCATCGCCTCCGAGGTACTCTTCACCAGGCCGACATCTCTGAGCAGATTGGCGATCGGCAGGCCCTCACCAGCCGACAGCTCAAACTCCGGCATTTCATCCGGAATCTGCCCCTTTTGGAAACGCGAAACAAACGTTTGGTGCGCCGCCTCCGCCGCCGCCTCATCATGAAAGCGACCGACCAGCTCTTTTGCCAATAGAATCTTTACATCCCTGGGATTGAGGCCCTGTTCAATCTCTAGCCGCCATGATTCTATCTCTGACATCGGCCTGAAGCTCAGCAATTCCAGATAGCGCCACATCAGATCATCAGAGATCGACATGATCTTGCCGAACATATCCTCCGGCGCATCGGTGATGCCGATGTAGTTGCCAAGCGACTTGGACATCTTCTGCACCCCGTCCAGCCCCTCGAGGATTGGCATGGTCAGAATCACCTGCTGCTCCTGACCGTATTGCCGCTGCAACTCCCGCCCCACCAGCAGATTGAACTTCTGGTCAGTACCACCGAGCTCTACATCGGCCTTCAGCGCCACAGAGTCATAACCCTGTACTAATGGATAGAGAAACTCGTGGATCGCGATCGATTGCCCGGAACTGTAACGCTTACTGAAATCATCCCGCTCCAGCATCCGCGCGACATTATACTTGCCGGCCAGCTGGATCAGGTCAGCGGCCCGCATCTCCCCCATCCAGGAGGAGTTAAAGACAATCGTCGTCCGCTCCGGATCAAGGATCTTGAAGATCTGGTGCTCGTAGGTCTGAGCATTCTCCAGCACCTGCTCCCGAGTCAGGGCAGGCCGGGTCGCGCTCTTACCTGTCGGATCGCCGATCATCGCAGTGAAATCGCCAACCAGGAACAACACCTCATGACCCAGCTCCTGAAACTGGCGCAGCTTATTCACCAATACCGTGTGCCCGATATGCAGATCCGGCGCCGTCGGATCAAATCCCGCCTTCACTCGCAGTGGCTTACCCCTCTTCAGCTTTTCAACCAGCAGATCTTCCGGCAGCACCTCATCGGTACCCCGCAAAATAGTTTCCAGCGCCGCATCTATATCCGCCATCAAGCCCACCTAGAAAGTCAAATAATTGGCCGCCAACTCTACTAAAATGATTCCCAAAATATAAGTTTAGCGAACCGTGCCCAACAACCTCACTTGCCCCGGCCCGATGCTTTCTTGTATTTTTCCCAAATTATCCATCTCATCACGCCTCAATTCAGGCCTATGCGCGATTTCAAAAATTTCCGCTTGGAAAGCCGGCGCTCTCGCCGATCTCCGCTTCTGCGACTGCTTGTTGGCGGCGCAATCCTGATTGCCGCAGGCGTCGGCCTTCTACTCTGGCAAGTTAGCGGGGGCCAGCCAGCGCCAGCGCCAGCGCCAGCGCCCAGCGCACCACAGCCCGACAGCAATATCCAGAAGAAACCCAGCAGGCAGATCACTCTGCCGCTTAAGCTGCCCGACCTGGGGGATGAAAGCAGCTCGACCACCCTGCCAGCACCACCTCCCACCGCCAAGCCCAGGCGGAGCGAGCAACCCGCCGCACAGCCCAGCACAACCACCCGTACCAAGAGCATCGTCACTCAAGCACCTGCACTGGATCGGGAGAGTCTCAGCTGGAGCAACCACACCATCCGTTCCGGCGATACCCTCTCAAGCATCTTTTCCGAACAGGCGCTCAGTCCGACCCTGCTGCACCGTATCGTCAACTCATCAAAAACCGCCAAGCAACTCACCCACATCAAGCCGGGAGAGACCCTGCGAATCGGCCGCGACAGCAGCAACGCATTCCGCTCGCTGATCCTCGATCACGACCGCATCAACAGCCTGATTATCGAAATTGAAGGTGACAGCTTCAGCGCCCGCACAGATACCAAACAGGTGGAGCGCCGCACCACCCATCGCAGCGCCACCATCCAGGACTCACTCTATCTGAGCGCCAAACAGGCAGGACTGCCGGAATCAGTGATCATGGAGCTGGCCAATATCTTCGGCTGGGACATCGATTTCGCTCTGGAGATCCGCAGTGGCGACCACTTCAGCGTGATCTGGGAGGAGGAGTTCCTGAACGGCGACAAACTGCGCGACGGCGCCATCCTCGCCGCCGAGTTCGTCAATCAGGGGCGCCGTTATCGCGCCCTGCGTTATACCGACGAGAGCGGCCACTCCGACTACTTCACCCCGGAGGGGCGCAGCATGCGCAAGGCCTTCCTGCGCGCACCGGTGGATTTCCGCCGCATCTCCTCCCGCTTCACCAGGGCCCGCTGGCATCCGGTACTCGGTAAAAAACGCCCGCATCGCGGCGTCGACTACTCCGCCAAGATCGGCACTCCAATCAAGGCCGCCGGCGACGGCAAAATCATCCACCGCGGCCGCAAGGGTGGTTATGGCCGCACCGTCATCATCCAGCACGGGCAACGCTACACCACGCTCTATGCTCATCTCTCCCGCTACAATAAAAAGGCGAAGAGTGGCAGCCGGGTAAAACAGGGGCAGATCATCGGCTATGTGGGCAAGAGCGGGCTCGCCACCGGGCCACACCTGCACTACGAATTTCGTGTCAACGGCGTCCACCGCAACCCGCTGACCGTCAAACTCCCCGCCGCCCAGCCGATCGCAAAAAAGTACCGCGCCGATTTCGAAATGAAGAGCCTGGATCTCCTGGCTCAGCTGGAGACTCTCAGCCGCACAATGCTCGCGGATGCCAACTGAGGCGCTCTATATCGGCCTGATGTCGGGCACCAGCATGGATGGCATCGACGCCGTGCTGGTCGACCTGGCCGGCGCGGCCCCAAGTCTACGCGCCAGCCACAGCCACCCCTATCCTGACAAACTGCGGACAGAACTGGCCGCGCTGACCACCCCGGGCGAGAATGAGATCGACCGGATGGGCCAGCTCGACATTCGCGTCGGTCGCTGTTTTGCCGAAGCGGTGAATGCCCTGCTCGAGGTGAGCAACTGCCCGACCGAATCGATCACCGCAATTGGCAGCCATGGCCAGACCATCCGCCACCGCCCCGGCTTCACTGTGCCGTTTACCCTGCAGATCGGCGACCCTAACACCATCAGCCAGGGCACCGGCATCACTACGGTGGCAGATTTTCGCCGCCGCGACATGGCGGCAGGTGGCGAGGGGGCCCCGCTGGTCCCCGCCTTTCATGAAGTGGTGCTGCGAAGCCACCAACGCAACAGGGTAATCCTCAACCTCGGCGGCATCGCCAACATCACCTGGCTACCCGCCGACCCTGCGGCCACGATTGTGGGCTTCGATACCGGCCCAGCCAACGTGCTGCTCGACCAGTGGATCGAACATCAGCTTGGGAAGTGCTATGACCAGGACGGCGCCCTGGCAGCCAGCGGCAGAGTCGACCAAAAACTGTTGAACCAACTCTTGCAGGAGCCCTATTTTCAACGCGATCTGCCGAAAAGCACTGGCACAGACCATTTCAATCTGACATGGCTGGAAGCTCATCCGCAAGCACATGAGCTATCAGTGGAAACAGTACAGAGCACCCTAGTCGAGCTCACAGCAGTCAGCGTGACGCAAGCGGTGACGCGTCACTGCCCCCAAGCCAATGAGATGTTGGTGTGCGGCGGCGGTGTGCACAACCGTTTTCTGCTCTCCCGGTTGCGTGCCCACGCAGGCCGCATGAAGGTCACCAGTACCGCCGATGTCGGCGTGGATCCGGACTGGATCGAGGCCACCGCCTTTGCCTGGCTCGCCCAGCGCACCCTGAAACAGCTGCCCGGCAACCTCCCAAGCGTCACTGGCGCGAGTCAGCCGGTGATCCTGGGCGGCATCTACCCTGCCTGATCCGACAGATTTCAAGCACAAAAAAGGGCGCCGAAGCGCCCATTTTGCAGCCTGAATCCAGGCTCAAACAGAGAAGGAAGAACCGCAGCCACAAGTGGTGCTGGCGTTGGGGTTGCGAATCACAAACTGGGAGCCCTGCAGCCCCTCAGTGTAATCCACCTCGGCCCCGCCCAGGTACTGCATGCTCATCGGATCAATCAGCAAGGTCACCCCGTCGGTTACCACCTTAGCATCCCCCTCGCCTTCATTCTCATCGAAGCTGAAGCCGTACTGAAAACCGGAACAGCCTCCACCCTGGATATAGATGCGCAACATCAGATCCGGGTTGCCCTCCTCTTTGATCAGCTCAGAGACCTTGGCGGCAGCGGCCGAAGTAAAGACCAAAAGAGATTCATTGCTTGCTTCTACGGTACCCATCTTCGATAACCTACCATTCGCTTAGCCGGAGCACCGGCACGTGAGACAATGACGGAAGTATGCTTTAACCAAGGATTTCAATCAAGTATTTGGGATCTGCAGGCCTTCTCAGGAACTCGCCGACAACTCATCTCCCGACAGTTCATCCTGATCGACCGCAGGCTCATCATAGCCAAGCCGGCGCGGCTCTGCGTCCTGCGAATGCACCAGTTGGCCATTCACCTCCGCACCCATCGACATCTCCAACAGATCATAGCAGACCGTGCCGGTCACCCGCGCCTTGGGCGCCAGTTCCACCCGATTGCTGGCAAACACATCACCGATCACCCTGCCATTCAGCATCAGGTTGGTGACCCGCACATCCCCCTCAATGGTGCCAGATTCACTCACTGTCAGGGCCGCCTTCTCACCCCCTTCCGAGGTGACATTGCCCTTGATGGTGCCGTCAATGTGGAGACCGCCACTAAAGGTCACGTCACCCAGGATGTGGGTGCCTTTACCGATTACTGTGGCTATCTTGGGGGCTCGAAATCGTGGTCTTCTCATTACCGTACCTCGGAATATCTATTTCTATCTCAGGAAACTGGCGACCAGGGATAACTCTCACTGACTGGCGCCAGCCGCTTACCGCTGGGTTTCACCTCGATGATCAGCCGGGCCGGCTCGAAACCCTCGGGCAGGCGCAACACACCCTCTATATTCTGAAAGTAGCGAAAACGCATCTTGATGCTCGCACTACTTTTGTCCGCGAGTGCATCCAGGTTGTAGGTGGCTACCTTGCCATCCTGCACCCCCTCAACGCTGATCAGAATCCGCCCTTTGGCGACCTGACCATTCTTCAGCACCTGGCTAACCGTAAACTTGTAATTAAATTGCCCAGCCTCCAGCCCCGGCTCAAGCTTAAAGCCCTGCACCTTGAGCCCCTCTTTTTTCTTGCTGGTGGAGACGATGCCACGCAGGAAGACCAGCTCCTCCTCCATCTTCAATCGCTCATCCTGCAACGCCTCGATCTCCGCTTTGACCGACGCCAACGCTTTCTTGTCAACCTGTGCCGCCTGCTCCGCCATGGTCAGCTGGCGGCGCAAATCATTGCGCTCCGCCTCAACCACGGCCAGCTGCTGCTGCATCTCAGCATGTGTCTGAAGCGTCTCTGACGAGAGCCGCTCACCGCCCAACTGATAACCGCCCCAGCCGGCGGCAGCAAGCAACATCAGCACTAGCAACACCCCCCAGGTTCGTCCGATCGACGTTTTGTTTGCGACGATCTTCGGTGAACTGAATCTCTCTTTAGCTTTCATAGCCCCTCACGGCAGCAACGCGACTTGCTCAAGACCCGCATCCTCTGCCAACCCAAACATCAGATTCATATTTTGTACCGCCTGACCCGCAGCTCCCTTGACCAGATTATCGATCACCGTGGAGATCACCACCACATCACCATCCAACGGCCGATGCACCGCGATCCGGCAGTGGTTCACCCCACGTACGCTGCGGGTCTCAGGGTGTGATCCCGCCGGCATCACATCGACAAACGGCTCGTCGGCGTAGCGTTTTTCGAAAAGCGCCTGCAGATCCACCGAGACATCCTTCAGCCGGGCATAAAGCGTCGCCTCGATGCCCCGGATCATCGGTACCAGATGAGGCACAAAGGTCAACCCCACATCGCCCCCCGACGCCCGCATCAGGGTCTGGCGAATCTCCGGCTGATGACGATGCCCAGGGATCGCATAGGCCTTGAAGCTCTCACCGGTCTCGCCCATCAGGGCGGCGACACTGGCGCCACGACCCGCGCCGCTAACACCCGACTTGGTGTCAGCAACCAGATGATCCAGCTCGATCAGCCCCTGCTCCACCAGAGGCAGGAAGCCCAATCCCACCGCAGTAGGATAACAGCCGGGATTAGCCACCAAGCGTGCCTGCTTCACAGCTTCACGGTTCACCTCGGGCAGACCATAGACCGCCTCGGCGAGCCGTTCAGGACAAGCGTGCTGCATGCCGTACCACTTTTCCCAGAGCGCCTGGTCGCTGATCCGGAAATCGGCGGCCAGATCGATCACCCGGACACCGGCCTCCAGCAGCTCAGGTACCTGCTGCATGGCGATGCCATTGGGGGTGGCGAAGAACACCAGATCGCAGCTCGCAAGTAGCGCCGGATCGGGTTCGGTGAAGGCTAGATCTAGATGCCCGCGCAGATTGGGAAACAGATCTGCCACCGGACGCCCGGCCTCGGAACGAGAGGTAATCACCACCACCTGGACTGCCGAATGATTCACCAGCAGGCGCAGCAGCTCCACTCCGGTATAGCCCGTCCCCCCAACGATACCCACCTTGATCATAGCCACCTGCGCCCTCTCTACGATTATTACAGAGCTCGCCATCATACGGAGAGGAGAAAAAAATCGGAAGTGTGCAACCAGTTTGGCCGGGCATTTCCCCAGTGGCGTTGGAAAGACCGCCACCATCCCCCATAGTAAAGAGATGGGCGATACGACACGGATCATCTAAATGGAAACCATCGAGATACTGGCATTAACACTCGGCGCCGGCTGGGCCGCGGGCATCAATCTCTACGCCGCAGTCTTTATGCTAGGTTATCTGGGGGCAACCGGAGACATAATACTGCCACCAGGGCTGGAGGTGCTGTCTGACCCGCTGGTGATGGGGGTAGCAGGCATCATGTACTGCATCGAGTTCTTTGCCGACAAGACCCCCGGCGTCGATACCGGTTGGGACGTGCTGCACACCTTTGTGCGCATCCCCGCCGGCGCCATCCTGGCCGCCGGGGCCGCCAGCGGCTTCGAGGTGTCGGAAGCGGCACAACTGGCTGCAGCGCTTGCCGGCGGCACCCTGGCGGCCGGCAGCCACCTGACCAAGGCCAGCTCCCGGGTACTGATCAACACCTCACCAGAACCCGTCACCAACTGGGCCGCATCGATTGCAGAGGATCTAGTGGTGATCGGCGGCCTCTGGACCGCACTCCATTATCCGCTGACCTTCCTCGTCCTGCTGGCACTCTTTATCCTGCTCGTCGCCTGGCTGCTACCGAAGATCTGGCGGACCCTGAAAAAGCTCATACATCGGCTAGGCGAGCTGTTCCGCCGAAAGGGAAGGGACGTAGAGCCACGCCGTCGGAAGGATATCCTGCAACAGCTCTACCACGATGCCGGCGAAAAGGGGGATCGATCGGGCTGAGCCGAAACAAATTGCTCAACCTAGCAACCGCGCCGCCTCGGCAGCCGAACGCTGTAGACTGTCCTCAATCGAAACCCCAGCAAACCAGTTGCCGGTAAGCGCCAACGAATCACCCGCCAACAGACGGTCCACCGTCTCGATGATCCCGGCATGCCCCAACCTCAGCGCCGGTAAACGATTTTGATGGGCGACCTGATCGAGCAGCGCAGCCCGCTCGACCCCCAACACCTGGCAGATCTGCTGCACCTTCCCCTCATCATCGAGCACTCCGGGGTGGAAGTGAAAGGTGAAGGCACGATAATTGGGATCGGGGACCGGATCCCGGGAGACCGCCGAATAGAAATCCCCATCCCGCCCGATGATACCGGCCACCGGCTCCAGACTCAGGCTCTCCGCCTTCAGCAGCACCGCCAGTGACTCGACCTCTGCCATCTGCACCGCTCCAATCTGTTCGGCCAGCTCAGGCCGCAACTGCCGTAACAGTTTGGCCGCCTGATCCGGGGCGATCGCCAGCGCCAGTTTGCGGGCAGCGAAACGCGAGCCATCAGCTGTCTCGACCTGAAACCCCTCTGCACTCTGTTCGATCCGCACCACCGGCTGGTCACAACGCAGATCCAGACCCGCGGCAACTATGCCATCGATAAAACTCTGCACCCCGCGGGGCCCGGTATAGCTGCGCAGGATCTCCTTGCGCCTGGATTTCTTGCGGAACAGACTCTCGGCAGGAATATCATCCGCCGGCTGACAGGCCACCGCATCCAACGCTGGGCCGAGAAAACGCTGGTAGTTATGCCGCCCGATGATGCCGCCAAAATAGTCCCGCACACTGCGCCCCGCCTTCTTCGACAACAGGAGCCGTAGCGGCACAGCAGAAAGCTCCAACCAGTTGAACTGCGAGGCGATCGACTTGATGGCGTTGCCAACCCAGAGCCGATAGGGTTGTTTCTGCTTCGCCTGCAGACTCTGCAACTGTCCTGACTGCTCCAGCATCTGCAGCAGATTGCCGTAGCTGTTGTAGCAAGTATGCGCGCCCAACTCTGCCCACACTGCACCTTCGGGCCGCTCAAAACAGTGGCTGCGCAGACAGCCACCCGGCTGCCTCGAGGCCTCCAGCACCAGCGCCTGCAAGCCCCGGTTGCGGGCAAAATGAGCCATCCCCAGACCACTAATGCCGCCGCCTATCACCACCAGATCGATCAACTTGCCACTCATTGCCATTCGCTCCTGATTCAACGCTCGGCAAGCATAGGGGGCGACTTCAGCCCATGCAATCCGTCACCCCAACTTTTCTTTAGGCATAAAAAAACCTGCAGGGCAAATGCCATGCAGGCTTTTCCGACAACCGAGTGCTAACCCAATCAGCCGCACCCACCACCTTGAGAAGAGCCGCAGGAGCCACAACCACTGCCGCCCACCGGCTGCATGTTATTGAAGACGAAGCTCTGATTGCCGTCACCACGATCAACGAAGTCGATCTCCACGCCGCGCAGATACTGCATGGTACCGTCGTCCACGATGACCTTGAAGCCTTCGCATGCCAGCACGCCGTCGTTGTCGTTGATGGCATCGCTGAAGGTCATACCGAAACTGACACCGCTGCAGCCGCCTGGGGTGGCAAATACCCGGACGCCTTCGATATTGTCCTCAACCTGCTGAAACAGCTCGCCCATCTTCTCCTGGGCAATCGCGGTCAGAGTCAGGTCACTCTCTGTCAGGGTATTCATACTCATGCCGGATCTCCTAAAAAATTCGATAAAGGTCGGGGAGTCTAGCAAGGATCGCTCGGCAAATCATCCAAAACCCAGCAAGCCGGCGGGTTATGGCGCGTTAGAGTCCTATCCGGCACTCCCGCTCAGAGCCAACTCAGAGGTCGATCTGATAGCTTGAGCGCAGCTCGTACAGATGGCGTTGCGCATTGATCAGATGCCGCCCCCAGTGGAGATGGTAACCGACGCGCAGCCCCTCCAGAGCCTGTGACGGTTCGCCCTCCATCAGGTTGAGCCCCTCCTTGAGCTCGCAGTAGATATCGGTCAGGTCATCCGCCAAACTGCCGCTCTTCGACTGGCCATCTTCGGCCACATCGAACTCCAGCCAATAGCTGTCTTTTTCACCCAACAGACTGCGCAACTTGCTGTAGAACTCAAAACGGGCATCCAGGTCGACCCGAGTATGGCGTTTACTCACCAGACCGACAGTCCCCAGCGCCGAGACCGCGGCATGCAGCCGAGGCAACAGCGCCGCCACCAGCTCAATCCACTGCTCATCGATATACTCCACGGTCTCGACCATCTCGCAGTAGTCACGCGCGACATTAGCCAGCTCTCTATGTTGTGGACTCATAGAATTCCCTCCCTCTCAGTGGCCCAAAGCCAGACTTCTGCCCAGGCCAACTCCGCTAGAACTTCAACAGGACAGGTAAGCCCCCTGCCTGATAAAACGGTTTTAGTAATTAGGCAGTGTAGCAGGCAGTACCCCGCTGACCAGCCAAACGGCCACTCGGCGAAGATTCCAGTATACAATCCGCCGATGCACACTCTCCCTCCCAAAATCCCAGTGATACTAGCGATTGGCGGCCACGACCCCGGCGGAGGTGCCGGCATCCAGGCCGACATCGAAGCGGTCGCTGCCAACGGCTGCCACTGCACCAGCGCGATCACCTGCATCACCTTTCAGGACAGCTGCAACGTGCAGGCGCTAGCCCCGCTGCCCGCCCAACAGGTGCTCGCCCAGGTCGAGGCGGTACTGGCGGACTGCCGGGTTAGGGCGATCAAGATCGGCCTGATCGGCAGCGTCGAGATCACCGAGGCGCTGGCCGGGCTGCTCGAATCCCACCCACAGATCCCGCTGGTGCTCGACCCGGTACTGGCCGCCGGCGGTGGCACTCCGCTCGCGGGACAGCTGCTGCTGGAAACGATCCGCCAGCGGCTGCTGCCGCTGACCACCCTGATCACCCCCAACAGCCCGGAGGCGCGACGTCTCGCCGACGGCCCGCAGACACTGGAGCAGTGTGCAACGCAGCTGTTGCAGCAAGGCAGCCAGGGAGTGCTGATCACCGGCACCCACGAGGCCGATGAGCAGGTGATCAACACTCTCTACCTCGCCGACGGTCGCCGCCAGCGCTCCAATTGGCAGCGGCTGCCCGGCGAATATCACGGCTCCGGCTGTACCCTGGCCGCCGCTGTCGCCGCCGGGCTGGCGCAGGGGAAGTCGCTGGAAGATGCGGTCAACGCTGCTCTCACGTTCACCTGGCAAAGCTTGGCCCAGGGCTTCCGTAGCGGCCGCTGCCAATCCCTGCCCAACCGGCTCTATCGACTGGAAAGAGGTTTCAAGCATGACTAGGGACGATCGATTGCGCGGTCTTTATGCCATCACCGATCCCAAGCTGGGGGGCGAACTGCCACTGCCACAACAGGTCGAACAGGCCCTGCAGGGCGGCGCCCGGGTGATCCAATATCGCGACAAGGGCGATGATCCGGTGCGCCGCCTGGCCGAGGCACAGACCCTAGCCGGCTGCTGCCACCGACACAACGCCCTGTTACTAATCAATGATGATGTGGCGCTGGCCCTGGCCAGCGACGCCGACGGCGTACATCTGGGCCGTAACGATGCCGACATCGAGCAGGCCCGCGCCCAACTCGGTGAGTGCGCCATCATCGGCGTCTCCTGCTACAACCAGCTACAGCTGGCGCAACAGGCCAGCGCAGCCGGGGCCGATTATGTCGCCTTCGGCCGCTTCTTCCCCTCACAGACAAAACCCGGAGCGGTGCAGGCCGAGCCACTGCTGCTGCGCCAGGCACGCCACGAGATCGACCTGCCGCTGGTTGCCATCGGCGGCATTACGCCGGAGAATGGCCGGCCATTAATAGATGCAGGCGCCGACATGCTGGCAGTGATCCACGCCATCTTCGGCCAGCCCGACATCAAAACCGCCTGCCAGGCCTTTCAATCCCTATTCCAAGCGGAGGATTCACCCACATGAGCAGCTCCCACGACCTCTTTGCCCAGGCCCAGCAACACATCCCCGGCGGCGTCAACTCGCCGGTGCGGGCGTTTCGTGGCGTGGGGGGTGACCCGGTATTTATCGACTGCGCCGCCGGCCCCTATATCTTCGACCCGGAGGGCAAACGCTACATCGACTATGTGGGCTCCTGGGGGCCGATGATCCTCGGCCACGCCCACCACGAGGTGATCGAGGCCGTCGCCGCCATCATCAGCAAGGGACTGAGCTTCGGCGCCCCCACCGAGCTGGAGACCCGCATGGCCGACAAGGTCTGCGAGCTAGTGCCGAGCATGGACATGGTGCGCATGGTCAGCTCCGGCACCGAGGCGACCATGTCGGCAATCCGCCTCGCCCGCGGTTACACCGGCCGCGACAAGATCATCAAATTCGAGGGCTGCTACCACGGTCACTCCGACTCGCTGCTGGTGAAGGCCGGTTCCGGCATGCTGACCCTGGGCGAGCCCAGCTCACCCGGCGTGCCCGCGGCCTTAGCCGAGCACACGCTGACCCTCAGCTACAATGACAGCGAACAGGTCAAAGAGACCTTCGAGCTAATCGGCGACGAGATCGCCTGCATCATCGTCGAGCCGGTGGCCGGCAACATGAACTGCATCCCGCCGCAGCCTGGCTTCCTCGAGACCCTGCGCGAACTCTGCGACCAGCACGGCACTGTGCTGATCTTCGACGAGGTAATGACTGGCTTTCGCGTGGCACTGGGTGGCGTGCAAGGCCTCTACGGCATCAGCCCCGACCTGACCACACTAGGCAAGGTAATCGGCGGCGGCATGCCGGTGGGCGCCTTCGGCGGCAAGCGTGAGATCATGGAGCAGATTGCCCCCCTCGGTCCGGTTTACCAGGCCGGCACCCTCTCCGGCAACCCGGTGGCCATGACCGCCGGGCTGAAAACTCTGGAGCTGATCGCCGAGCCCGGCTTCTTCGACGCCCTCTCCGCCAAGGTCGAGACCCTGGTCAACGGCATCATGGCTCAGGCCCATTTTGCCGGTATCCCGCTGGCGGAGAACCATGTCGGCGGCATGTTCGGTCTGTTCTTCACCGATGCCGACAAGGTCAGCGACTTCGCTGGCGCCACCGCCTGCGATCAGGAGCGCTTCAAGGCCTTCTACCACGCCATGCTGAAGCGCGGCATCTACCTCGCCCCCTCCTCTTATGAAGCAGGCTTTGTCTCCGCCGCCCACTCCGACGAGGATATCCAAAACACCATCGAGGCCGCCGCAGAGGCTTTCACCGAGATCGCCTGACCGCCGTGGGTGTGGTGAGCCTGTGAACCGCATCGGTTGCGTTCGGCAATCCAGCCCCTCGATCGATGCGCTTCGTTCCTCACCGCACCCTACACAGGCTCTGGCTATAATCCCTCGCCATGGGTGAGTATCTCCAGCTGGTTATCGATTGGGTCGCCCAGCACAGCCTCTGGGCCGGCTGGCTGGTGTTCCTGGTGGCGTTTGCCGAATCGGTGGCGATTCTCGGTCTGCTAGTGCCGGGGGTGGTATTGATGTTCGGCTTCGGCGCGCTGATCGCCAACGGTGCGCTGACCTTCTGGCCGGTGTTCGGCTGGGCAGTGGCCGGCGCAGTAGCCGGGGATAGCCTGAGCTTCTGGCTGGGGCACCGCTACCAGACGCACCTCTACCAGCTCTGGCCCTTCCGCCGCCACCCCCGGTCGCTGCAGCAGGGGGTGCATTTTTTCGAGCGATATGGCGGCAAGAGCGTCGCCTTCGGGCGCTTTTTCGGCCCAGTGCGGGCAGTAATCCCACTGGTGGCGGGGATGCTGAAGATGCCCCCCTGGCGCTTCCTCATCGCCAATCTGCTCTCGGCACTGGTCTGGGCCCCTGCCTATCTGCTGCCGGGCATCGTGTTCGGCGCCTCGCTGGAGCTGGCCTCAGAGGTCGCCTTCCGCCTGGTGGCCTGGCTGCTGATCTTCGCCGCCGCGCTGTGGATCGTTCTCATCGTCTCGCGGGGAATCTTCCGCCTGCTGCAACCCCACACCAGCCGTATCGTTCAGGCACTCCTGCAGTGGGGACGTGCCCATCGCGGTTTCGCTGAGATCGCCGCCGCTCTGGGCGATCCGGATCACCCTGAGTCACGGGGGCTGGCGATACTGGCCAGCCTGCTGTTGCTGAGCACACTGCTGTTTCTGCTGCTCTCCGGGCTGATCACTAGCGGCGGCCTATTCGACGGGCCTGACCTCGCCATCCACAGCGCCCTGCAGAGCCTGCGCACCCCCTGGGCCGACAGCCTGATGGTCTACCTCACCCGCCTCGGCGACCTGCCGCTGATACTGGGTTTTGCCCTGGCGGTGGCTGCGCTACTGGCATTGCAGGGCAACTGGCGGGCACTCGGCTACTGGGGGGCGGCGCTAGGCTTCGGATTGCTGATGCCGATGCTGCTGAAATATGGCCTGCGTGTACCGCGCCCCGAGCCGCGCATCGAGGGGCTCAGCCCTTGGGCCTTCCCCAGCGCCCATGTGCTGCGCAGCCTGACCCTCTACGGCTTCTTCGCGGTGATGATTGCGCGCACCCTCTACCGGGAGTGGCGCTGGATCCCCTACAGCCTGGTGACGCTACTGGTCTTCGCAGTGGCGCTGTCACGACTCTATCTGGGTGTGCACTGGCTGAGCGACATAATCGGTAGTCTGCTGCTCGGGCTGGCCTGGATCTCGGCACTGGGGCTTGCCTACCACCGCCATTTGGCGGCGGAGACCCATGCCAACCGCTTCATGTTCGCCTCCGCTCTGGCACTGAGCACGCTCTTCGCCATCGACAGCTGGCAGAACCACTCTGAAAAACTGCAGCGCTACCAGCCGCTACCAGCCACTGAGGTGATCAGCCAAGCTGAGTGGCTGGCCGATGATGGCAGCCTAATCCCCCGGCAACGCCATGATATCCGTGCCCGATTGGACCACCCGCTCAATCTGCAGCTGATCGGCGATCCGGCGCAGCTGCTGGATCAGCTGCAGGCACAGGGCTGGCGACCAGCCACAAGGTTAGACTGGGGCAATGCGCTGCAGCTGCTCTCCCCCTCGCTACCACTGCAGCAGCTGCCGCTGCTGCCCCAGGTGCACGATGGCCGGCACGAGTCGATCAGCTGGGAGAGGCCGCTGCCAGAGGGCGGACGACTGGTGCTGCGGCTCTGGTCGAGCCATTTTCGGGTCGCGCCGGACGACCGGCCGCTCTGGATCGGCAACGTTTCGCAGCAGATCCGGCCCGATCTGGCAGGGCTGCTTAGCCTGCCGCAGACCGATAGCGATTTCCTCAACCCGCTCAGGATCTTAGAGCAGGATCTCGGCCCCATCAAAGCGCTCGAATCCCATCGCAACGAGGCACTGCTGCGATTGATACTACCGAACACCCACCGGACTCCATCGCAATAACACCAAGCAATGGGTTCAACTACAGCCAAGCCATGCCGACAACCTCGGATAGTTGAATCTATACTTAATTTCAGGCCAGGCTGGGCGACCGGGCAGGTTGGCCGCCCCTTCGCAAAGCCAACGCCAAACCAGCGTCAGGAAGTATGAAACGCAAGCCCCCCAGCATCCCCCTCTACCACCTTTTGCTACCACTGTTGGGTCTGCTCCTTCTGATCGCCACAGCATCGCCCATCCAGGCCGCCGGCAATACAGAAATCAGGCCAGAGGTACGCATCGGCGTGTTGGCGAAGCGCGGCCAGGCCAAGACCCATGCCAAGTGGGATGCCACCGCCGACTATCTTAACCAGCGACTACCCAGGTACCGGTTCCGCATCGTGCCGATGCTGTTCGACGACATTCCGATCCTGGTGAAAAACGATCTGGTGGACTTCGTCATCGTCAACTCTGGCATCTTTGTTGATCTGTCGATCAAGTTTGGCGTGCGCCGCATCCTCACCCTGACCAATCGCCTCACCACCGAGGCCGACAACTCCCAATTTGGCAGCGTCATCTTCACCCATCGGGAGAACCATTCGATCCGTGGCCTGAGCGATCTGAAGAAGAAGCGCATCGCTGCAGTTCACGCCACCTCACTGGGGGGCTGGATCATGGCCCTGGACACCATATTGAACACCGGTCTGAAACGGGGAGAACTGGGTCCAGTGGCGTTTTACAACACCCACGACGCAGTGGCCCAGGCGGTGCTGGAAGGCAACGCCGAGGTCGGCGTGGTGCGCTCGGACACCCTCGAGCGAATGGCCAAGGAGGGCAAACTCGAGATCAGCATGCTGCGGGTCATCAACCCCCAACGTCACCCCAATTTCCCACTGCTCATCAGCACCCCGCTCTATCCAGAGTGGCCGTTTGCCAAACTGCCGCAAACCTCTGACGATCTGGCACGACAGATCGCCATTGCGCTGCTGGAACTGCCACCGGAGCACCTCGCCGCCCGCAACGCACACATTACCGGCTGGACCATCCCAGAGAACTATCAATCGGTGCACGATCTGCTCAAACGACTCAGCATTGCACCCTACGATCAAGCCGATCAGATCGGCTTGCGCGCCATCATTCAGGCCTACGGGGGCTGGCTGCTTGGCCTGTTCGGCATCATCACCTTTCTACTCCTCCTGATATGGCGTATCGCCCGTCTCAACCGCACCCTCAAAGCCAACCAGCGAAACCTGATGCAGAATGAAGAGCAGTTACGTGTGACCTTTGAGCAGGCCGCGGTGGGCATCGCACACCTCACACTCAACGGCGCCTTCCTGAAACAGAATCAAAAGTTCTGCGAGATGACTGGCTACAGTGCCAGAGAGCTACACTCTCTCAATCTGAAGGAGCTGCTGCTTGCCGATGATCTTTCGACGGGACTGAGATATCTCAACGAGATTCGTCGCGGCGACACCAGACAGGGCGCGGTTGAGCTGCGTCTTAAACGGGCCGACCAAACTGCATTTTGGGCCCGGCTAAACATCTCCTGTGTGCGCGATATCAGCGGGCAGATCAAATATCTGGTGGTAGCCATCGACAACATTGACCCGATAAAACAACTGCAGGAGGAAAACCGGCTCAGCCAGAAGCAGCAGGAACTGATCCTGGAATTGGCCGGTGACGGCATTCTCGGCCTCGATCTGCAGGCCAACCACAGTTTCGTCAACCCGATGGCGGCCCGACTGCTGGGCTATGAGGTGGATGAGATGCTCGGGCGTAACAGCCACGCCATGTGGCACCACACTCGGGCCAACGGCGAGCCCTTCCCCGAAGGTGAATGCCCGATCGCCCGTGTGTTGCGCAATGGCGTGACACACCGCAGCAGCGATGCGCTGTTCTGGCGCAAGGATGGCGGCAGCTTCCACGCCGAGTACACCTGCACCCCGATCATCGAGGAGAAGAAAATAACGGGTGCGGTGGTGGTTTTTCGTGAGGTGTCCATCCTCTCACACAACAGCTAAGCGTGACGCCCAACTCAGCGATGCAACCGAACCACCGTCTTACCCATCATCTGCTATTAATCCTGCTCGGCCTGATGCTGCTGGCCAGCTTGATCCATTGGGGGTTGCGGGCGCAGGTGCAGGAGAGGGTCGAGCAAAAACTGTACGACCAGTCGGTGACGCTGCTGCGACAGCTGAACCAACAGTTGCAGACCGATCTTAAGGAGGTCCGCTCCGACCTGCTCTACCTGACCGACCAGGCCCGCCAGAACGGGCTGACCCAGCCGCAACCGAGCGATCAGGCGATCGCCCGAACCAGCATCGCATTCAAGGCCTTCAGCAAGTACAAACGTCGCTACGACCAAGTGCGCTTTCTCGATGCTGAAGGGATGGAGCGGGTACGGGTCAACGCCAACCAGGGGCAGCCAACGATTGTGCCCACCGACCAGCTGCAGTCCAAGGCCCATCGCTACTACTTCACCGAGACAATCGGCCTGCCGAGCGGCGCCATCTACACCTCACCTTTCGATCTCAATGTGGAACACGGGGAGGTGGAGTTGCCGCTAAAGCCGATGCTGCGGCTGGCCAGTCCGGTGAGCGACGCCCAGAGCAATAAACGGGGTATCGTCATCCTCAACTATCTGGGACGCCATCTGCTCAACGATTTTCTGGCCCTGACCCGCGACTACCCGGGCAGAACCTATCTGCTCAACAGTGAAGGTCGGTATCTGCTCAGCCCGAACAAATTGCAGGAGTGGAACTTCATGTTCCCCGACTCACCCCAAGTCGGTTTTGCACAGGATCATCCTCTCATCTGGTCGCAGATCACACAGCGCGGCATCGCCAGCAGCCGCACCGCAGAGGGCCGATTTGTCCATCTCCGCATGCGTCTCCCCAACAGCCAGTCAAGCCTCTCCAGCGGCTGCCAAAACTGCGAGTTTGTACTGATACTGCAGATTCCTGAATCGCTGCTCGAGACCCAGATCGACCAGGAGATGGCGCATCAATATCCCCTGCTTGGGCTGTTTTTTCTGATACTGGGCGCGGTCCTGATATTCCTCACCTTCAACCGAGAAAAACGCAGACTCTCGGAGCTGCAGATCCAGCACCTCAACCAGGAGATCGCCGACGAGCGCGACCTGTTTATCGGTGGCCCCACCGTCGTCATCCACTGGCGCAACGAATTCGGCTGGCCCATCGACTACATCTCGAGCAACGTTGAACCTCTGTTAGGCTATACCGCAGAAGAGTTCCAGAGTGGAGAACTCTCCCTCTCCAGCATCGTCGCCCCCAGCTACCTGCAACAACTCATCCAAGAGAACGAAGCAGCTCAAACAGACAGTCGCTCCTGGTTCGAGCGCAAACCCTATCAGCTGGTCAGCGCCGATGGCCGGCGCCTGTGGATCCAGGACACCACCTCCGTGATCCGCGACAGCGCAGGTCACATCACCCACTTTTACGCCTATATCTCCGACATCTCTCCCCTCAAGCAGGCGGAGGAAAAGCTGCAGCGCTCCCACCACTACATTCAGAACGTAGTGGACACCATCGCCGACCCCACTCTGGTGATCAACATCGACACCTATCGGCTGGAGATAGCCAACAGCGCCGCGCGCCAGACCTATTGCGGCGGCGCCAGCATCGATGCGGAGATGACCTGCCACCGTCTCTCCCACAAGCGCGAGGTCCCCTGCAGTGGCGAGCATGACCCCTGCCCGATCGAGCTGATCCGTAAGACCAAAGCTCCGGCACGGGTCATCCACAAACATTTCGACAGTCACGGCAAGGTCATCTACGCCGAGGTCTCGGCCACACCGATCTTCGACGACACAGGAGAACGGGTGGTACAGATCATCGAGTCCCATCGCGACATCACCCACCATGTGGAGATGGAGCAGCAGCTCACCCAGCTCGCCGCCACCGACCGCCTGACCCAGGTCTTCAACCGGATGAAGTTCGACGACGAACTGGTGGAGCAGATCGAATGGGCCAAGCAGCAGCAGAGCGCGCTGGGGCTGATCATGTTCGACATCGACCACTTCAAACGCATCAATGACAACCACGGCCACGACGTCGGCGACCGGGTGCTGCAGGAGGCTGTCGCGGTGGTGCAGAAGCGCATCCGCAAGAGCGACGTGCTGGCCCGCTGGGGCGGCGAGGAGTTCATGATCATCACCCCGCTGGCCGATCTCGCGGTGGTGGAGACGGTTGCCGAAGACCTGCGCAAGGCGATCGCGCAGCACCAATTCCCGCAAGTGGGCCGGATCACCGCCAGCTTCGGCGCCAGCATGCTGCACCCTGATGACGATGCGCGCGCCTTGATCAAACGGGTCGACCAGGCGCTCTACCGTTCCAAGCGGGAGGGGCGCAACCGCACCACAGTGAGCCCATAACCGGCTGTCAAAGCGGCTCCCCCCAGCGCGGCATTAGACGCTGCTCCACTCCGAGCTGGTCGAGGATCCGCGCCACCATGAAGTCGACGATATCCTCCAGCGACTCTGGATCCTGATAGAAACCGGGACTGGCCGGCATGATCAGCGCCCCCATGCGCGACAGCTTGAGCATGTTCTCCAGGTGGATATCGGAAAGCGGGGTCTCACGCACCACCAGGATCAGCTTGCGCCGCTCCTTCAGCATCACATCCGCGGCTCGCTCCATCAGGTCGTTACTGGCGCCGCAGGCCACCGCGGAGAGCGCACCGGTGGTACAGGGACAGATCACCATCGCCTCAGGCGGATTGGAACCACTCGCCACTGGCGCCATCCACTGCTGACGGCCAAACACCTGCAGTTGCCCGGGCGCAGCCTGAAAACGTTCCGCTAGAATACGCGCCACCTCTGCCGGCTGCGAAGGCAGCTGCAGCCCGGACTCCATATTCAACACGATCTGCCCGGCCTGGGAGATCATCAGATAGACTGGTCGCCCCGCCGCGATCAGGCACTCCAGCAAGCGTAGAGCGTAGGCGCTGCCCGAGGCGCCGGTGATACCGAGGGCGATGGGCTTAGAATCATGCATGGTGTGGTCCGGCAACTCTTTTGTCTCGTCTGATGCTATTAACCCGGCAATTTAATCTGGCTCATGTATAGGTCAGGCCGTGCCCGACATCATCCGTGATTTCAATTGGTTGCAAGTGGCGGATCAATAACAGCCCGTAGGTTCGGCTTGACCTCCATGGATGGAGGAAATGCAGAAGGATTGTTGGGAACAACCCCTGTCAGCCGAACAGTCCGACTAAAGTCGGACCTACCGGAACCTGCTGCGGCCTGTTGGAGCATTTTAGCCCCGCCCGAGGCGCTCCAGCAGCCGCCGGTGCAGCCCCTCAAAGCCACCGTTGCTCATGATCAGCAGATGATCGCCGGGCTGGGCGGTCTCGGCCAACGCTTCAATGATCGCCTCGCTGCTGTCAAACAGAGCGACACGATCCCCCAGTGGCTGGAGTGCCGCCGCCGCATCCCAGGCCAGTTCAGCAGGGCGAAAGAAGAGTACCCAATCAGCCACCTGCAGCGCCCCGGCCAGCTCACCCGCATGCACACCGCGGCGCATGGTGTTGGAGCGCGGCTCCAGCACCGCGATGATGCGTTGCGAGCCGACCCGTCCGCGCAGCCCCTCCAGGGTGGTGCGGATGGCCGTGGGGTGGTGGGCAAAGTCATCGTAGACGCGCACCCCGCCCACCTCACCGATCAGCTCCAGGCGCCGTTTGACGTTACAAAACTCCCGTAGCGCCTCAATCGAGACCGCCACCGGCACCCCGGCATGGCGCGCCGCGGCGATCGCCGCCAGGGCATTGTTGATGTTGTGACGCCCGAGCAACCCCCACTCGACCCGCCCGGCCGGTTTGCCCTCACAGATCAGCTCGAAGCGGCTGCCGTCGGCGCTGGCGGATGCCGCTTGCCAGGTCGCCTCCCGCTCCGCATCGAACGACTCGAGCGGGGTCCAGCAACCCTGCTCGAGCACGGCGGCCAGATTGGCGTCCTGGGCCGGGGTGATCACCAGGCCATTGCCTGGCACGGTGCGCAGCAGGTGATGGAACTGGCGCTGGATCTGCGCCAGGTCGTCGAAGATGTCGGCGTGGTCGAACTCCAGGTTGTTGAGGACCAGGGTGCGCGGCCGGTAGTGGACGAACTTGGAGCGCTTGTCGAAGAAGGCGGTGTCATACTCGTCCGCCTCCACCACAAAAAAAGGTGCCTTACCGAGCCGCGCCGAGCGGCCAAAATTCTCCGGCACCCCGCCGATCAGATAGCCCGGTTCCAGATTGGCATACTCCAGCAGCCAGGCGAGCAGGCTGGCGGTACTGGTCTTGCCGTGGGTGCCCGCCACCGCCAGCACCCAGCGCCCTTGTAACACATTCTCCGCCAACCACTGGGGACCGGAGGTGTAGCGCAGCCCCCGCTCCAGCATGTACTCCACCGCCGGATTGCCCCGCGACATGGCGTTACCCACTACCACGACATCCGGCTCAGGCTGCAGATGCTGCGGCGCATAGCCCTCCATCAGGGTGATACCGGCCACCTCCAGCTGGGTGCTCATGGGCGGATAGACGTTAGCGTCGGAGCCGGTGACCCGGTGCCCCAGGGCCCGCGCCAGCAGCGCGATACCGCCCATGAAGGTACCGCAGATACCAAGAATGTGTAGATGCATCAGTTCACCACTGGGAAGAGCGTGGAGGTGATCGACCAGGCCGACAAGGTATAGATAAAGCCGAAGGCGATCCCCAGGTTGAGGCTGAGGTTAAAGGCGTGACGGATGATATGACCCAACACCACCATGCTCCAGATCACCAGCACCAGCAACAACAGCCCCACCTCTGAACCACCCGACGCCTGATTCCAGCTCAGCAGTGGCAGCGCCAGCAGGCCCATCAACAAACCACTGCCCATCAATGCGCTGGCCGTCTGCAGAAATCGTGGCTGCAGGCCGGTGAGGCGCAGCGCCAGCTGCAGGCTGAGCAGCATCAACCCCGCCTCGAACAGGCTCTCCAGCACGGCCATGCCCAGCTGACGGGAGGAGTCGACGATCATCAGCACCCCAACCAGCACATTCAGCAGTGCGGTCAACGCCAGCAACACTGAGGAGACAGGCAGATCCTGCGGCGCGGCACGCAGCAGGCAGAGATCGACAAAATAGTTCAGCAGTGACTTCATCGATGGTTCACGGTTGCAAAACGCGGGATCTTACCACTAGTCAGCCCGCCTGGGCGGACGCTCTCCCACCCCAGCCTGCCGGAACCAAGCCTCGAACTGCACCGCAGCCGCCTCCCCCTCGGCTGGCGCCCAGCTGGCGAAATCAGCCTCAGCGATCGGCTTGAACGGCCCCTGTTTGAACTCGAACAGCAGGGTGTCCGGGGCCAACGCGACCAAGGCATGCCAGACTCCCGCCGCCACTTCGAGACCGCGCACCGGCCCAGCAGCGCTCAGCTCGGTACGACTCAGCACCGCGCCACTCTCATCGAAGGTGAGGTGGCCACAGCACCCCTGCAGTATAATCAGGAACTCCCAGGTTGACGGGGCCAGGTGGCGATGAGGCCGGTAGTAGGTGCCGGGCTGAGCCGCCATCGCCATGCGCTGCACCGTTTCGCTGTGGTCGGCATGAAAACAGTGGTGAGAGCGCCGACGGGACGCGTTGCGGGAGCTTTCGATCAACCCAGCGATAACTGAATCATCCAATAGTTTAAGCATCTCTCTCTCCTGGCTAAGGCGGAGTCACAACATGAACTGTTTCAGCCCATCCCCGGTCTGCCTCGCCCTCCTGCTTTTGGCGCTGCTGGCCGCATACGGCGAGTCGCCACCCGCCACCGCCCCGGCAGCCGCCCCTTGGAGCGACCAGGATGAGGTGCTGTTCCAGCTGCGCGAGGTGATCAAATATGAGCAGGAGCGCCAGCAGCTCGAACAGGCCACAGCCGAGCAGCTACAAACTCAGGCGCCCCGCCAATAGTTGCAGGGGTAGGCGACCATCAGGGCAAACAGCATCAGAATAACTATGCCCCAGTTGCCAATCCTGGCATAGGGGGTCAGCCCCTGCATGGCGCGGATCTCGCTGCGCAGCACATGCCGCTGCAGCAGTGGCGAGACCCCGATCAATCCCCCTTTCGGCCCGATCACCGCAGAGATGCCGGTATTGGTCGCGCGCAGCAGATAGCGGCCAGTTTCCAGGGCGCGCATACGGGCGATCTGCAGGTGCTGATGGGGCGCCAGCGAGTCACCGAACCATGCGTCATTGGAGGCGTTGATCAGATAGGCCGCCTGCGGCAGCGCCTCGATCATCTCACTGCCGAAGGCATCCTCGTAGCAGATCGACATACCGACCTGGTGCTCCCCCACCTGCATCAGCGGCTGAGCCGAGCTGCCATGGGCAAAGTCCGACATCGGGATGGTCAGGAAATCGACCAGCGAGCCGAGCCAATCCTTGAGCGGCAGATACTCAGTAAACGGCACCAGATGACGCTTGTGGTAGTGGGCTCGCTCACTGCCCAGGCTCACCATCGCGTTATAGTAGGCCTTGCTCTCCGGGTCCATCTGCACCACACCGAACACCAGATTGTGACCCTGCTCCTGCAGCAGCCGATGCATGCCCTGTAGAAAAGGCTCCTCCACCTGGAACTGAAACGCCGGCACCGCGGTCTCCGGCCAGAGGATCAGATCCGCATCCAGGTGGCGGCGGGTCTCCTTGGCGTAGTGGATCAGGGTCGGTGCCAGTTGCCCCAGCTTCCACTTCTCAGCCTGGGGGATGTTACCCTGCACCAACGCCACCCGGATCGGCTCGCCCTCGGGGTGGCTCCACTCGATCTGGCTGACGCCCCAGGCTGCCACCCAGAGCACTCCCAGCATCGCCAGCGCCTTGAGTCGGGTACGCCGCGCCGTTGTGATCAGGATCAACACCAGCAGGCCGGCGCTGAAGGCCGCCGCCCAGCTGACGCCAAGGCTGCCAAACAGCGGCCCCAGCCCGGCCAACGGTGAATCGATCTGAGCATAGCCCAGCTGCAACCAGGGGAAGCCGCTGAGGAACCAGCCGCGCAGCCACTCGATCAACACCCAGGCGGCGGGGAACAGCAGGCTAAGGCGCAGCCGTTTAGCGACCGGGATACGGCTCACCAACCAGCCCAGCAGGCCGTAGTAGAGGGCCATCACCAAAACAAACAACCCCGTAACCAACAGCGGCAGAAACCAGCCCACATCGCCAAACTGGGCTAGGCTGACATGCAGCCAGGTGACACCGCTGCCCATCAGCCCAAGACCGTAGAGCAGCCCCAGGCGGAAGCCACTATCGCGGCCGGCATGCAGCCAGAGCCAGAACAGCAGGGCTGGTCCGGCAATCGCCAGCGGCCATAGATTGAATGGTGCAAACCCCAGGGTGGTGAGCGCCCCCGCCAGCAAGGCCAGCAGCCTCCCCCTGCGCAGCAGCGCGGTACGCGCATCATGCAACATGGGACTACTCTTCCTGGGGAGGGGCGGCACTCTGCAGCAGGGTCAGACTGAGCAGGTGCAGACGGCGGCTGTCGGCGCGCATCACCCGGAAACGGAAGCGGCCGATATCCACCGACTCATCTTTTTTTGGCAGATGGCCGAAGGCGTTAACCACCAGCCCACCGACAGTATCGAATTCGTCATCTTGCAGATTGGAGTCGAAGCAGTCGTTGAACTCGCCGATCTCGGTGCGAGCCTTGACCATGTACTCTTGGTTGCTGCGACGAAAAATATTGCCGCCCTCGTCGTAGTCATGCTCGTCCTCGATCTCGCCAACGATCTGCTCCAGCACATCCTCGATGGTCACCAGCCCCGCGGCGGCGCCGTACTCGTCGATGACAATCGCCATGTGGTTGCGACTGGCACGGAACTCCTGCAGCAGCACATTGAGACGCTTGCTCTCCGGCACGAATACCGCCGAGCGCAACAGGTCTCGGATCTGGAAGCGGCGTTGGTCCGCACTCTGACACCAAGCAAGCAGATCCTTGGCGAGCAGGATACCCACCACCTCGCCCTTATCGTCGCCGATCACCGGAAAACGGGAGTGGGCCGACTCCACCGCCACCGGCAGGATCTCCTCCAGGGTGTCATCGCGGCGCAACACCACCATCTCGGCCCGCGGCACCATGATGTCGCGAACCCGCATCTCAGAGACCTGCATTGCCCCCTCGATCATCGAGAGGGTGTCGTGATCCAACAGCCGGCGCTTGTTCGACTCCTGTAGCAGTTCAACAAGCTGCGCCTTATCTTCCGGTTCGCTCCTAAAACGCTGGCTAATACGCTTCAGCCAAGCCTGGAACGAACCGAACATCGGTCGATCTTTGCTGCTCATGTTTCCTTTTCAATCTGGTAGGGGTCGGCAACCCCAAGGCTTGCGAGGATCTTCCGCTCAAGAGCCTCCATTATCCCAGCCTCGGCATCATTCTGATGGTCGAGGCCCTGCAGATGCAAGACCCCATGCACCACCATGTGAATCCAGTGGGAAATCGGTGATTTACCCTGCGCTGCCGCTTCACGGGCCACCACCGGGGCGCAGATCACCAGATCCCCCAACAGATTGCCAGCCGCTTCGGCTGGCAGCTCGGGGGGAGTCTCGAAGGGAAAGGAGAGCACATTGGTGGGGCGGTCCTTGCCGCGATAGTCGCGATTCAGTGCCTGACTCTCCGCCTCATCGACGATACGGATCACCAGTTCGACCGGCCCGCTCTGTTCGCTCAGCGCCGCCAGCGCCCACGCATGCAGCTGGGCTTGTGACGGCAGCGACGGCGTCTCGCTGACCCGCTGCAGCTCCAGTGTCAGGCGCGATCCATCCTGCGCCGAATCAATCACCGCCGCGATTCTCCTCGCAACGCTGATCAAAGTCATCGTAGGCGCGCACCACCCGCTGTACTAGGGTGTGGCGCACCACATCCTTGGCGTTGAAGAAGGTAAAACCGATCCCCTCCACCTGCCCCAGCACCTCGATGGCCTGGCGCAGGCCCGACTTCTGCCCGCGCGGCAGATCGACCTGGGTCACATCACCAGTGATCACCGCTCTGGAACCAAAACCGATGCGGGTGAGGAACATCTTCATCTGCTCTGGTGTGGTGTTCTGCGCCTCGTCGAGGATGATAAAGGCGTCGTTGAGGGTGCGACCGCGCATGTAGGCGAGCGGCGCCACCTCGATCACGTTGCGTTCTACCAGCTTGTTGACCTTCTCGAAACCGAGCATCTCGTAGAGCGCATCGTAGAGCGGCCGCAGGTAGGGGTCGATCTTCTGCGCCAGATCACCGGGCAGAAAGCCAAGCCGCTCGCCCGCCTCCACCGCCGGACGCACCAGCAGGATGCGCCGCACCTGATCCTTCTGCAGCGCCTCCACCGCACAGGCCACCGCCAGATAGGTCTTGCCGGTGCCCGCCGGACCGATGCCGAAGCTAATGTCGTAACTCAGAACCTTGTGCAGGTACTCCTGCTGATTCGGCCCGCGAGCACGCACCATGCCGCGGCGGGTCTTGATCACTGACGCCGGCAGTTCGCTGCGCGGCACCTGTTCCAGCAGGACGTCGATGGCCGAGTCCTGCAGAAACAGATGCAGCCGATGCGGATCGAGCAGCTCCCCCGCCGAGGTGCGATAGAGGTCGCGCAGCACCTGCTCACCGGCACGGATCGCCGCCGGTTCGCCGATCAAGCGAAAACTGGCGCCGCGGTTGTTGATCTCAATACCCAGACGGCGCTCGATCAGCCGCAAGTGTTCATCAAGCAGGCCGCAGAGATTCGCCAGCCGCTCATTGTCCTCGGGCTCCAGCAGCAGATCGAGGGATTCAGGGTGTTCTGACAAGGTATTTCCTGATGGAATGATGGGTGGTCAGGTTCAGCCGCTGGCGGCCTGACCGGGGAGGCTCTGCAGGCGTTCGCCCCGCAACGAGTTGGGCAGCGCCTCGGTGATACGGACCTCCACGAACTCGCCGATCAGCTCAGCCGGGCCGTCGAAGTTGACCACCCGGTTGTTCTCGGTGCGACCGGCCAGCTGGTTAGGGCTCTTCTTCGAGAGCCGCTCCACCAAGATGCGCTGCACGCTGCCAACCATCTGGCGGCTGATGCGCTGGGCCTGGCTGTTGATCAGCTGCTGCAGCCGTTCCAGACGCTGCTGCTTGATCTCGAGCGGCACATCATCGGGCAGGTCGGCGGCGGGGGTGCCGGGTCGGCGGCTGTAGATGAAGCTGTAGGAGTGGTCGAAGCCGATCGCCTCGATCAGCTTCAGGGTGTCATTGAAGTCCTGCTCGGTCTCGCCGGGAAAGCCGACGATAAAGTCGGAGGAGATGGTGATGTCGGGGCGCACCTCGCGCAGCTTGCGGATCTTCGCCTTGTATTCGATCGCCATGTGGCCGCGCTTCATCATCGCCAGCACCCGGTCGGAGCCCGACTGCACCGGCAGATGGACAAAGCTGACCAGCTCCGGTACCCGACCATAGGCCTCGATCAGGCTGTCGGAGAACTCCAGCGGATGAGAGGTGGTGAAGCGAATGCGCTCGATACCGTCGATAGCCGCCACATATTCGATCAGCAGCGCCAGATCGGCAGTCTCGCCGTCGTACATCTCACCGCGATAGGCGTTGACGTTCTGCCCCAGCAGGTTGACCTCTCGCACCCCCTGGGCAGCCAAGCCCACCACTTCGGCAATCACATCGTCAAAGGGGCGGCTGATCTCTTCGCCGCGGGTGAAGGGCACCACACAGTAGGTGCAGTATTTGGAGCAGCCCTCCATGATTGAGACGAAGGCGGTGGGGCCCTCGGCACGGGGCTCGGGCAGACGGTCAAACTTCTCGATCTCGGGGAAGGAGACATCCACCACCGGATGGTGCTGGGCACGCACCTCGCGGATCATCTCCGGCAAGCGGTGCAGGGTTTGCGGGCCGAATACCAGGTCCACGTAGGGTGCGCGCTGGCGAATTGCATCGCCCTCCTGGCTCGCCACACAACCGCCGACGCCGATGATCAGATTGGGGTTTTTTTCCTTCCAAGGGCGCCAGCGACCGAGCTGGGAAAAGACCTTCTCCTGTGCCTTCTCGCGGATCGAGCAGGTGTTGAGCAGCAGCACATCGGCCTGTTCCGCAACCTCAGTCAGCTCCAACCCTTCCGCCTCGCGCAGCCCGTCCGCCATGCGCGCGGAGTCGTATTCATTCATCTGACAGCCGAAGGTTTTGATATGCAGTTTGCCGCCCATGTGCCCTTACCATCGAAAAAAGGCTCTCATTTTAACGTGCAGCGCAGCCAATCCACAAACACCAGCCGATGCAACAGGATCTCGCTGGCGATTGGCTCATCAATCCTCTGCCAACCACTCCAACCGCGAGCAGGCCTCCAGGCCGGCCTCCTGCAACACCTTGATCACTGAGGCAGACTGCTCTTCAGGCAGAATCAGATAGTAGTCACACGCCGCAGCTTCAGACTGCTGCGCGATGATTGTCTCAAGCTGCCGGGCCAAGGCGTCAGGCGCAACATCCAGCTTCTGATAGTGGAACTCATCCAGCGCATCCTGCCATGAACGACAGTAGTTTGTGAGATAATGGCCGCTCTCCACCGAGGCGAGCCAATAGAGCCGCATTGGTTGCGACATCTGCAGTGCGATGGCGTGTTCGATGAGACTCTCCACTGCCGCAAAACCGGTTTCCCAGGCGATGAAGATCAGCGGCCGGCGACTTGCCTCATCGAGCAGAAACTCACCCTCCGGCCCCTCCACTTCAACCCTTTTCCCCTTACCCAAGCCGGCAAACAGCGCGCGGGAAAATGCCTGACGTGGATTTTCAGGAATATGGAACTTGAGATTCATGCCATCACAGGGGCAGGAGGCGAGATGCAACTCCTGTCGCCCCACACCCTCCAGATGCAGCGTCACCCGCTGGCCGGCGAGGAACTGCAGGGTCTGGGAGCGCGGGGTTCGCAGATGCAGTTGACGCACCCGCTCGCTCAACGCGTCCACCCTCGCCACTCGAGCAGTCAGGCGCTGCCGTGGCATCCCGGCAGCGTCACGGGATTCGCGGGCTTCGATAACCATGTCAGAGCGCACCAGCACACAGCAGGGTAAAACCTGCCGCTCTGCTCGCTGACGGGGTGTCAGACGGAAGTCGGGCTGTCTGATCAACTCGAAATCGCCCTGGAGGATACGCACCATGCAGTGGCCACAGCTGCCGTTAGCACAGCGGCACTCCAGATTCAGGCCGGCGCGCAAGCCAGCATGCAACAGTGATTCGCAGGACTCCGCTGTAAATTCGTGGCCGCTGGGTTCGATGCGAACCTTATAACTCATGGCCAGACACCATCCAGTTCCGTATTAACCTTTCATTCAGGTTATTAACCCGACATTAAACATGGCATGTGTAGGTCGGGCTGCGCTCGACATCATCCTTGATTTCAATCTATTACCGGCGGTGGCCACGGGCCGCCCTGCATCCATTCAATTGCCTGGATAATAAGAAAAAATCGAGCCAGAGAAGCCATCTGGTTCACGCGGATTATCCCATGCACAGCACCAGCTCAGGCCGACAGCAGCGCCTGAATACGCTCCGCTTCCCGCGTCTGCTGGGACGACATGCGCAACCGCTGGGCATCGACAATGCTGGCCAGTTCGCCAAGCGCAACATCGAAGTCGTCATTGATCACCAGGTAGTCGAACTCATCGTAGTGGCTCATCTCGCTCACCGCCTCGCGCATGCGACTCTCGATCACCTCTGCACTGTCCTGGCCCCGGCCATCGAGTCGCTCCCGTAGCGCCTGCGGATCAGGCGGCAGAATGAAGATCGATAGCGCCTCGGGAAAGCGCTGCCGCACCTGACGCGCACCCTGCCAGTCGATCTCCAGCACCAGATCCTGGCCCTGCTCGAGCTGCCTGCGCACCGACGCCTCGGCAGTACCGTAGAAGTTGCCGAAGACCTCCGCATGCTCGATGAAGGCGCCGGTCTCCACCATGTGCAGGAAACTCTGATGGTCGACAAAATGGTAATCGACCCCGTCAGTTTCGCCCGGGCGCATCGACCGAGTGGTATGGGAGACCGATACGGCAAGTGCGGGATCACGCTCGCGCAATGCCTTCAACAGACTGGTTTTGCCCGCACCAGAGGGAGCGGAGAGGATATAGAGGGTACCTGTCGACATAGTGGATTCCGTGATGATCGGTGGGGTCAGGGCTTTAAGGGATAGATCGGGCGCGGCGACTTGTCCCGATAGTAGGGCATCATCTCCTGCGCCAGATCGCTCAGGGTCTGCTGCCGACTCTGCGGTGCAGGGTGGGTACTGAGAAACTCCGGCGGGTTGTCGCCGCCCACCTTCGCCATCTTTTGCCAGAGGGAGACGGCGGCACGGGGATCATAGCCCGCCTTTGCCGCCAGCTCGATGCCGATGCGATCCGCCTCGCTCTCGGCGGTGCGACTGTTGGGCAGCTCCAGCGCCAGCTTGGCCGCCAGTGCCGCCCCAGCCATGGTCAACGCCGGTCGGTCGGAAGCGGCGCCAACCGCGATCACGCCGAGGCGAGTCATCATCGCCATCGACATCTTCTCTGCCGAGTGTTTTGCCAGTGCGTGGCTGATTTCGTGACCCAGCACCTGAGCCAATTCGTCATCGGTCGGCTTGACCTGCTCCACCAGCCCCGTATAGAGCGCCATCTTGCCTCCGGCCATGGCCCAGGCATTGACCGTCTCTGGGTCGTCAATGATCTTGATGCTCCACTCCCAGGAACTGGTCTCAGGACGCATGCGGATCGCCTGGGCGATCAAGCGTTCAGCGATCCACTCCACCCGCGCCTTCAGCTGCGGATCGTTGTCGAGCTTGCCCTCCTTCGCATAGGGCTCGAGCATCTCCTGGTAGGCCAGTCGGGAGGATGCAATCGCCTGCTCCTCGGAGATGATCAGCAGCTGGTTGCGTCCGGTTGGTGAGGTGGCGCAGGCTAGCAACAGCACACTCACCAGCAGCGCGCTGAAAATGGCCCTAAGCCTGAAGATCATGGCGACTCCTCCTGTGCCTGCTTTCGACTGAGACCAATACTTACTCGATATTCTGGATCTGCTCACGCATCTGTTCGATCAGGACCTTCATCTCCACCGCGATGCGGGTCACCTCAACATCGTTGGATTTGGAAGTGAGGGTATTGGCCTCGCGGTTCAGCTCCTGCATCAGAAAATCGAGACGCCGCCCCACCGGCTCAGACACCTCACTGATGATCCGCTCCAGCTCCTGCAGATGGGTATCGAGTCGGTCCATCTCCTCATCCACATCGAGGCGCTGGGCGAGCAGCGCCATCTCCTGCTCCAGGCGGGCCTCGTCCAGTTCCGCCATCACTTCTTCGAGACGCTGACGAATCTTCTGTCGCACGCTCTGCAGCACCTTCGGCATCAGTTCGCGCACCTGAGCCACCTGATCCTGCATCGCATGGCGACGCTGCATCACGATCTCCGCCAGACGCGCGCCTTCACGCTGGCGGGCCTGCTGCAGTGAATCAAGGGTCTGCTCCAACAACTCCATCGCCTGCTGAGCGATCGGTGCAAAGTCACGCTCCTGTTCCTCCAGCACCCCAGGCCAACGTAACAGATCCATCACCTGGATCGTCGCGGCCCCCCCCATCACCGAGGCGATCTCATCACCAGCCGCCAGCAGCTGGGAGACCAGCCGAGAGTTGACCTGCAGATCCGCCGCTGCAGTCTGGCCCGGCACAAACTTCAGGCTGCAGTCGAGCTTGCCACGCCCCAGTTTGGCGGCGATCCGCTCGCGCACTCCGCTCTCAAGGACGCGCAGCTCTTCCGGCAGGCGCAGATGCATCTCAAGATAGCGGTGGTTGACCGAGCGGATCTCCCAACTCATCACCCCCAGCTCACCGCGATACTCTTGCCGGGCAAAGGCAGTCATGCTGCTGACCATCAGATTCACTCCTCATATCAGGTTGGGTCATCGAGTTAAGCGCCACCTCTACCCCTTGGTCACACAAAACCAGGGCGAACACTGCCAGTGCCGGTAGAGCAAAACCGTCCGGATTCGCATACCATTTCACGAGGAATTTAATTCCCTGCGATCTTTCTTTGTATTATAATGTGATAAGCGCACAGTTGCAGCCTCCATTTTTGCCGCCGTGGCCGTATAATCGGGCTTCCCTCGATTGAGAATCAGCAGTGATGGAGCAGACACGCGACAGCCTTGAACCCGGTACTGTCATAGACAGCTTTGTGATCATGAAAGTGGTCGCAAGTGGCGGCTTCAGCCTGATCTATCTAGCCGAGGATGAGGACACCCAGGACGAAGTGATCATCAAGGAGTTTCTACCAAAGAAGCTGGCCTGCCGTGGCGAGGGCAAGCGGGTTGATGTAATCAATCCGAAAAAGCACACCGAGAACTTCCACCGCAGCCGCCGGCTGTTTCATCAAGAGGTCAAGGTGCTGGCGTCGCTGCGCCACCCCAATATCGTACAGGTGCGTGGTTTTTTCCTTGCCAACAATACCGGCTATCTGGTGATGGATCATGAGCGCGGCAAGAACCTTGCCAGCTACATCAAAAAACGCAGCGGTGGCCTTAGCACCCGTTTTATGATGACGGTATTCCCGCCGATTCTCGACGCGCTCAACCTGATCCACTCCCGCAACCTACTGCATCTCGACATCAAGCCAAGCAACATCCATCTGCGCACCGGTGGCAGCCCGCTGCTGCTCGACTTCGGTGCAGTACATCAGATCCAGGGCGAAGGGGGGCGCAACGGCCGCATCGTCACCACCGGTTTCTCCCCGGTGGAGCAGTACTACCAGTCGGGCGAGGTCGGCCCCTGGAGCGACGTCTATGCAATCGGCGCCAGCATGCGCGCCTGCCTCGACGGCAAGGCCCCACCCTCTGCCATCGAGCGCCATGCCAAAGATAAACTCAAGCCCGCCAGCCGAGCCTTTCGCAAGCGCTATCCGGCCCACATGCTGGAGGCCATCGACTGGGCGATGGAGATCAATCACGAAAACCGCCCGCAAAACGCCGGTCAGCTGCTTTCTGCCCTCAACCACAAGCAAAGCGGCAATGACAACGACAGGAGCCTGATGGTGGGGAGCTCTCAGCCACATGCGCCTGCGGGCAAGAGGGTCTCTTCATGAAATATCATTCCGGCCAGTGCACTCTGATCGGCAACCGATCGCTGAACCAGGACCGCTGCCTGATCATGGAATCCCCCGACTCAGTACTGCTGGCGCTGGCCGACGGCATGGGCGGACATCCGCGAGGAGAAATGGCAGCGCAGGTCCTGATGAACACCTGCCGCAAATCATTTTTGACCAGCCGCAAACCAATCTCTTCTCCTCGAGTCTTCCTCAGCGGCCTGATGGACATGGCGCACCGCTCAATCCTCGAGTTCGGCCGAGATCAGCAGCCGCCCATCGAACCCCGCACCACCGCCACGCTCTGCCTGATCCAGGATGGCAATGCCTACTGGGCCCACGCCGGCGACAGCCGCATCTACCTGCTGCGCGAGGGCGTAATCGCCCACCGCACTGCCGACCACTCCTACGTCGAGCAGTTGCGTCAACAGGGTGTAATCTCCGCCGCCCAGGCCGCGACACACCGCTATCGTAACTATGTCACCCGCTGTCTCGGTGGCATCTCCAACCGCCCGGTCGCCGAATTCAGCGGCCCCTTTAAGTTGCAACGGGATGATGTGCTAATGCTCTGCAGTGACGGTTTCTGGGGTGCCCTGCAGGAACGTGTCATGGCGCAGCAGCTCAGCGATATCAGCCAGCCGTTGAGCCAGCTGATCGAGATGCTCAGCAACCGGGCCGCTGCCAACAGCCAACCGGAGAGCGACAACGTTACGGCTATCGGCCTGCGCTGGGGGACCGCACCGGTAAACCTCAAACCCGCCGACTTCAGCATGGCACTTGGTGACAACACACCCATGCCCGACACCCCCGAACTGCCGAGCGATAAGGCGCTGGAGGAGGCGATCAACAGCCTGCGTGGCGCCGTCATCGAGGCGACGCACAAATCCAAACTATGAGGAACCCCATTTGAGACCCTCCGGCCGTCAACCCGACCAACTCCGCCCGATCCGTTTCACCCGCCACTACACCAAACACGCCGAAGGCTCGGTGTTGGTAGAGTTTGGCGATACCAAGGTCATCTGTACCGCCTCCGTGGAAGAGCGCGTGCCCGGCTGGATGCGCGGCCAGGGGCGCGGCTGGGTCACTGCCGAATACGGCATGCTGCCACGCTCCACCGACAGCCGCATGGGGCGTGAGGCATCCCGCGGCAAGCAAGGGGGTCGCACCATGGAGATCCAGCGCCTGATCGGGCGCTCGCTGCGCGCAGCCATCGACCTGCAGGCGCTAGGTGAGCGCAGCATCGCCCTCGACTGCGATGTGATCCAGGCTGATGGCGGCACCCGCACCGCCTCCATCACCGGCGCCTGGATCGCCCTGCACGACGCAGTGCAACATATCTTGCAGCAGGATCTGCTCAAAACCGACCCGATGATCGGCCCAGTGGCCTCAGTCTCGGTCGGCGTCCATAAGGGCACACCAATCCTCGACCTCGACTATGCTGAAGACTCCAGCGCCGAGACCGACATGAACGTGGTAATGAACGATCAGGGTGGCTTCATTGAGGTCCAGGGCACTGCCGAAGCTGCCGCCTATTCACGCCAGGAACTCGACGCCATGCTGGATCTGGCCAGCCAGGGCATCCAACAACTCATCCAGTTACAGCAACAGGCCCTCTCCCAGGACTGACACCCCATCTCGAGAACAATCCATGAACGACAGACCGAGCGATTCACGTATCGTGCTCGCCAGCAACAATGCCGGCAAAGTCCGTGAGATCAACCAACTACTCACCAGCCAACATCTGCAGGTGGTGCCGCAAAAGGCCTTCGACATCCCGGAGGCGGAAGAGACCGGCCTGAGCTTTGTCGAGAACGCGATTCTCAAGGCACGCCACGCGGCGCAGCTGAGCGGGCTGCCCGCCATCGCCGACGACAGTGGCATCGAGGTGGATGCCCTCAACGGAGCCCCCGGCATCTACTCGGCTCGTTTTGCTGGCGCCGGCGCCAGCGATCAGGAGAATCTGCAGAAGCTGCTGCAGGATCTGCAGGGGGTACCCGAGGCCCAGCGCAGCGCCCGCTTCCGATGCCTGATGGTCTACATGCGCCACGCCAACGATCCCACCCCCACTATCTGCCAAGGGACATGGGAGGGGTACATTCTCAGCGAACCCCGCGGCGAAAACGGCTTTGGCTACGATCCAGTGTTCTTTGTGCCAACGCACAACTGCAGCGCAGCGGAACTCTCCGCCGAGGTCAAAAACAGCCTCAGCCATCGCGGTCAAGCGTTGCAAAAAATGCTCAAGGAACTGAGCAAATAGTCGCTATTGGATCAGATTCGAAAAAATGCCAACGGCTCGACAAACTTCGTCTATATTTCGCTCAGGAATTAGCCGTATGATCTGCCAGGTAATTTTCATGTAACATCCACAGGCGAGTGACCAGCTAGGAGCACACAAGGAATGCAGCGATCCAACCGGACCAATCAGCGCCACCCCACCACTTTCGTCGCAACGATCACCAGCAGAGAGGGCTCTCAAAAAGATGGAGTTGCCAGAAACATCTCGACTGAAGGAATGATGCTGGAGCTCGACTCCAGACAGCTCTCCATCGGTGAGCAGATCGAAGTCAGCTTCAGCTTCCACGGGCAGCAGTGGAGCATCGCCGCCCAAGTGATGCACGCCAACACCACCGGCATGGGGATCCGGTTCAGCGCCGCCCAACCCCAGCTGGTTCGCGCCGCAACCCTCGAGATGGGGCAATCCTTCGCTCCGGTCGCGGGCCGCATTGCCCTCGCCTGAACCCCATCCAGAACACCTGGCTAGCCGTAGAACACCCCCGGCAGCCAGGTCGCCATCTCCGGCCACAAAGCGAGCAGGCCGAGCACCAACAACTGAATCAGGATAAACGGCACCACGCCTCGATAGATCGCGCCGGTACTTACTTCCGGCGGCGCCACCCCGCGCAGATAGAAGAGCGCAAAACCGAACGGCGGGGTGAGAAAAGAGGTCTGCAGGTTGATCGCGATCATCACCCCGAGCCAGACCGGATCGAGCCCCATCGCCAGCAGGATCGGCCCGACGATCGGCACCACCACGAAGGTGATCTCGATAAAATCGAGGATGAAACCGAGCAGGAACATCACCAGCATCACCAACGCCACCGCCCCCACCACGCCGCCCGGCAAATCGGTGAGGAAATCGGTCACCACCTCATCGCCCCCGAAGCCTCTGAAAACCAGTGAGAAGAGCGAGGCGCCGATAAAGATCAGGAATACCATGCTGGTCACTCGGGTGGTGCCGAGCATCACCGCACGCAAGGTCTCACGATTCAGCTGCCCCTGACTCAGCGCCAGCAGCATCGCCCCGACCGCCCCCACTGAGGCCGCCTCAGTGGGCGTGGCCAACCCTCCCAGGATCGAACCCAGCACCGCAAAGATCAGCAGTAACGGTGGCAACAGCACCTTCACCACCCGCCGCCAGAGCCGCCCCAGTTCCTGCTCCCGTTCCTCTTCTGGAAGAGCCGGCACCGCAGCGGGTCTGAACACGGCAACACCACCGATATAGAGCAGATAGAGCACCACCAGCAGCAGCCCCGGGATCAGCGCGCCGACAAACAGATCCCCCACCGAGACGGTATCTGGCGAGAAGATGCCCATGTCGAGCTGCGCCTGCTGATAGGCGGCAGAGAGCACATCGCCGAGTAGCACCAGCACGATCGAGGGGGGGATAATCTGGCCGAGAGTGCCGGCGGCGCAGATCACGCCGCTGGAGAGGGCCGGGTCGTAGTTGCGCCGCAGCATAGTGGGCAGTGACAACAACCCCATGGTGACCACCGTGGCGCCAACAATGCCGGTACTGGCGGCGAGCAGCATCCCCACCAGCGTCACCGAGATGCCCAGACCGCCACGCCGCGGGCCGAACAGGGCCGCCATGGTATCGAGCAGATTCTCTGCCACCCGGGAGCGTTCCAGCATCACCCCCATGAAGACAAACAGCGGCACCGCGATCAGCGTCTCGTTGGTCATGATGCCGTAGAGGCGATTCGGCAGGGCCTCCAGGAAGGCGCCATCAAAATAGCCAGTAAAGCCACCAATCCAGGCAAACGCCAGCGCCGTTCCGCCCAGCGAGAAGGCCACCGGATAGCCCAGCAACAGCACCAAGCAAACAGCAAGAAACAGCAGCAGCGGCAACAGCTCCGGCATCATGCCCGCAGCTTCCTCAGCACCTGGCCGCAGCGGATCATGATCGACAACCCCTGCAGCACCAGCAGTGCTGCCATTACCAGGATCAGGCTCTTCAGCAGATAGACCCCATCCAAACCACCCGCCTCCCGGGAGCCCTCATACAGCGACCAGGATTGCGCCACATAGTCCCAGCTGACAGAGAAGATAAAGAGACAGACCGGCAGCAGCAACAGCAGGCTGCCGAGCAGATCGACCCAGGCCTTGGCTCGCGCCGAGAAGCGACCGAAGAAAACATCCACCCGCACATGCCCTTTGTGCTTCAGGGTATAGGCAGCACCGACCAAAAACAGCGCCGCATGCATATAGGTGATCGACTCCTGCATCGCGATCCAGCCTAGATCGAAGGCATAGCGCAGCACCACCACCAGAAAGGTCACCAACACCATCAGCAAGCTTAGCCAGGAGACTGCCTGGCCAAGCCACTCATTGAGCGCATCAAAGGCATCGGCCAACCGCGCCAGCCGCTCAAACATCGCCCGCCACCCCACAGATCATCGCAACACCACACCTACCAGCGAAAAATCACCCACTGGGGCACAGCGACATCCCCCGGCTCACGGTGACGGGAGTCGAACTCCCCATCACCATCCCGGTCGACCATGTAGTAGGGTGCGCCCGCCTGGGGCACCACCTTCACCATGTAGAGTTGGCCGTTGATTCGATACTCGTGGATCGTTCTATCCTCACGCTTGAGGATAGTGATCTCTGGCTCCAGCGCCTCGCCATCGAGCACCGCCGAGGGGATCTGTGGCGGCACAGGCACAGCCGCCGGCTCTTCGGCAAATGCCGGCGTCAACAACAGACCGCTCAATGACAACAGAAAATAGCTTTTTCTACTCATTCCACTCTCCTTGAAATCCCTTATCAGAGCTCCAGCAACATCTCCTGCTCCGCCGCAGAAGGTTCAAAACCACGATGTTCGTAGTGGGAGAAGATTGCATCCACCACCTCCTGTGGCTCATTACAGACCTGCAGCAGATCCAGATCCTCCGGATCGATGGTTCCCGCCTCGCACAGGCTGTGGCGAAACCAGTCCAACAGTCCGCTCCAAAACTGACCATCCACCAGGATGATCGGAATCTCGCGTGTTTTACCAGTCTGCACCAGGGTGAGAATCTCCGCCAGCTCATCAAGGGTGCCAAACCCCCCCGGCAGCACCACATAGGCGGAGGCGTATTTAACAAACATCACCTTGCGCGAGAAAAAGTGGCGGAACTGCAATGAGATATCCTGATAAGGATTGCCCGACTGCTCCTTGGGCAGCTGGATATTCAGCCCGATACTCGGCGACTTGCCCTCATAAGCCCCCTTGTTGGCCGCCTCCATGATGCCGGGACCACCACCGCTGACCACGGAGAAACCACTATCGGAGCAGAGCCGGGCGATCTCCTCTGCCAGCCCATAGTGGGGGTGATCCCTGGGAGTGCGTGCCGAACCGAAAAAGCTGATCGAGGGGCGAATCTGCGCCAGCTGCTCAAATCCCTCGACAAACTCCGCCATAATCTGGAACACCCGCCAGGACTCACGGGTGAGCTGCGGCTCCTTGCCAGGACGAGGGCGCGAACGCCGATCTTTTTGCTGAATACTCATATCCTCTATCTGCCTCGAAGGCCCGATTTGGTGGGCCTCGCATCATAGCAAGCCTGCCCACACACACGAAGCCCGAAACGCGACCAGTTTGGTTGCATTGGCACAGGCGGCTGCGTAATCTGCCCGCTCCGCACACCCGAGCAGAAGCATCGTGACTGACTCCAACCTGATCAAAACCGGCGTCATCGGCCTCGGCACCATGGGCCAGGGCATGGCCGCCAACCTACAGCGCAGCGGCGCCCTGGCCGGCGCCTGGAACCGCACCCGCAGCCGCGCCGAAGCATTTGCCGACGAACACAACTGCACACTGTTTGATGACCCGACCAGCCTCGCTGCCGGCTGCGAACTGATCATCACCAGCGTCTCCGCCGACAACGACCTGCTACAGGTGGTCGATCAGCTACTATCCGGCCTGGCACTGGGCAAGGTGGTGCTCGACACCTCCACCGTAAACAGCGAGACCGCCCGCGAGGCAGCCAGACGGGTTACCGACCGCGGCGCACTGTTCCTCGACGCACCGGTCTCCGGCGGCTCCGAGGGGGCAATAAACGGCACCCTGGCGATGATGGTGGGCGGCGACGCCGCCACCCTCGACCGGCTGCGCCCGACCCTCACCGCCATCACCAACAGCGTCACTCACATGGGTCCAGTGGGCAGCGGTCAGGCCACCAAGGCAGTCAACCAGATCATGGTCGCCGGCATCAATCAGGCAGTCACCGAGGCTCTCGCCTTCGGCCAGCAACAGGGACTCGATATGCACAAGGTGATCGAGGTGGTCGGCGGCGGCGCCGCCGGCAACTGGTTCCTCGACCATCGCGGCAAAACCATGGTGAACAACAGCTTCACCCCCGGCTTCAAGCTGGCCCTGCACAACAAAGATCTGGAGATCATCCGTCAGATGGCGGCGCAGTTGGGAGTTGAGCTGCCGATAGTGGAGATGACCCTGGCCGACTATCGTTCGCTGCTCAACGAGGGCCACGGCGAAGAGGACATCTCCACCCTGTTCCACCACAAACGCGACCTCTTCAGCGATGGCTGATCTCAACCCACGACAGGCCGAGGCGGTGCGCTACATCGACGGCCCGCTACTGGTGCTGGCCGGTGCCGGCAGCGGCAAGACCCGGGTCATCACCACCAAGATCACCTATCTGGTAGAGAAGTGCGGCATCGATGCCCGCCACATCACCGCCGTCACCTTCACCAACAAGGCGGCGCGGGAGATGAAAGCGCGAGTCGCCAAGCAGCTCAGCGGCAAGCGCGGCAGGGGTCTGAGCATCTCCACCTTTCACACCCTCGGGCTGAACATTCTGCGTCGCGAGCTGAAGCGGCTCGGCTATAAATCGGGCTTCTCGATCTTCGACGACCAGGATGGCGCCACCCTGCTGAAAGAGCTGATGAAGCGCCACGGCAGCGGTGACGACAGCATCGTCTCCAGCACGCTGTGGCGCATCTCCGAGTGGAAAAACGACCTGATCGAGCCCGAACAGGCGCTGGCCCAGGCGGAAGACGACCTGGACACCCGCAACGCCATCATCTACGCCGAGTACCAGCGCCATCTGAAGGCCTACAACGCGGTCGACTTCGACGACCTGATCCTGCTGCCGGTGCAGCTGTTCCGCGATCACCCCGAGGCACTCGAAGCTTGGCAAAACCGCATCCGCCACCTGCTGGTGGACGAATACCAGGACACCAACCTAGCGCAGTACGAGCTGGTCAAGCAGCTGGTCGGGCTGCGCGCCAGCTTTACCGTGGTGGGCGACGACGACCAGTCGATCTACGCCTGGCGCGGCGCCCGCCCGGAAAATTTGGTGCGGCTACAGCAGGACTTTCCCGGCCTGCGGCTGATCAAGCTGGAGCAGAACTACCGCTCCAGCGGGCGCATTCTAAGGGCCGCCAACCAGCTGATCAGCAACAACCCCCACGTCTTCGACAAGCGTCTGTGGAGTGAACTCGGCCCTGGCGAGGAGCTGCGGGTGATCGAGTGCCGCAACGAGGAGCATGAGGCGGAGCGGGTGGTGAGCGAGATCCTCCACCACCGCTTCCAGAAGAAGACCAGCCACGGCGACTACGCCATCCTCTACCGCGGCAACCATCAGGCGCGGCTGTTCGAAAAGGCCCTGCGCATCCACAAGATCCCCTATTTCCTCAGCGGCGGCACCTCCTTCTTCTCACGCACCGAGATCAAGGACGTAATGGCCTACCTGCGGCTGCTGGCGAATCCCGACGATGACGCCGCCTTCCTGCGCGTGATCAATACCCCACGCCGCGAGATCGGCCCCGCCACCCTGGAGAAGCTCGGCGCCTACGCCCAGCGGCGCGAGATCGGCCTGTTCAGCGCCTGTGACGAGCTGGGGTTGGGTGAACAGCTGGGCGAACGCGCCCTGACTCGGCTGCGCGGCTTTGCCGAGTGGATCAGCAGCTTCGCCCGACGCGCCGAGTCGGAGCCACCCAAGCAGATCGCCCAAGCCCTGGTGCGCGACATCGACTACGACAGCTGGTTGCGCGAGAATGCCAGCAGCGACGCCATCGCTGAGCGGCGCATGGAGAACGTCAACGATCTGTGCGACTGGCTCGGCGCGCTGGCCAAGGATGAACAGGAGAAGAGCCTGGCCGAGATGGTCAGCCATCTGACCCTGATGGATGTGCTGGAGCGGCAGAACGAGGAGGCCGGTGACAACGACCAGGTGCACCTGATGACCCTGCACGCCGCCAAGGGGCTGGAGTTCCCCCATGTCTTCCTGGTCGGCATGGAGGAGGAGCTGCTGCCCCATCGCAGCAGCATCGAGGAGGAGAATATCGAGGAGGAGCGCCGCCTCGCCTACGTCGGCATCACCCGCGCCCAGCGCAGCCTGACCATGACCTACGCCGCCAAACGCAAACGCTACGGCGAGCTGGTCCGTTGCGAACCGAGCCGTTTTCTGCAGGAGCTGCCGGAGGAGGATCTCAGCTGGGAGGGGGGCAAGAGCAGCCTCTCACCGGAACAGAAACAGGAGCGCGGCAGCGCTCACTTAGCGAACCTGAGGGCGATGCTCTCCTGATCACCCACAACGCAACAGGCCGCCCAGCGGCGGCCTGTTGTTCAAGCGGCGGTGCAGAGAAGACCTACAGCCCGCTCAACCACTCGGCAATGGTCTGCATCTCCGCATCTGAGACACCGGCAATCACGCCCTTCATGACCGCCGCTTGGCCGTTGTGGCGGGCACCCGTCTTGATGTCTTTCATCTGCGCGACCAGATAGGCAACGCTCTGTCCCGCCAGCGTGGGGTAGACCGGCATTACGGTCTTTTTGGCATCCGCCCCATGACAGCCGGCACATCCCTTCGCCGCATAGAGTGCGGCGCCGGCAGATCCAGCAGCGGCTGGTGCTGCCGCTGCCGGCGCGGCATTAGCAGCGGGCTTCGGCGCCGCTGCTGCAGCTGGCGCAGGAGCAGCAGGAGCCGCCTGCCCCTCAACAGCCACCTTGCCTACCGGGCTGATGCGAACACGCACATCGGCACGCTCTTCGGCCCAGGCACTCGCGCACAGCGTCACGCCCAGAGCACCCGCCATCACCAACCTACCCATCTTCAAAGCAGCCCTACTCATCACTGGAAACCCCCTCGTTAAATATCGCGAACAGCCCGCTGGGCCGACCATCCATTAGAAAATCACGAGATTATACAGGTAGATGGGCAAAGATCGAATCCTCGGATAGACGCGCCCTTTGCTGGGCGGTAAACTACGCCGTCTTTCGCAGACAGGATCGTCATGCGCCCGTAGCTCAGCTGGATAGAGCGCTGCCCTCCGGAGGCAGAGGCCAGGGGTTCGAATCCCTTCGGGCGCGCCATATCAAAAAAGCCATCCCATCCGGGGTGGCTTTTTTCTGTTCAGGGCATGATCAGCTGCGCAAAGGCCTCGGCCGACATCGGCTGGCTGTGCAGAAACCCCTGATAAGTGTCGCAGCCCTCGGCCCGCAGCCACGCCAGCTCAGCCGACTGCTCCACACCCTCGGAGATTACCTGCAGACCCAGGCTCCTGCCTAGCACAATCATCGCCCGCACGATCGCCTGATTTTCCATGCTGCCAATCAGATCATGAATGAAGGTACGGTCGACCTTCAGGGTGTCGACCGGAAACTGTTTCAGATAGCTGAGAGAGGAGTAGCCGGTACCAAAGTCGTCGATGGCGATCTGCACCCCCAGCGCCTTGATGCTCTCCAGGTGTTCAATCAGTATCTCAAGGTTCTCGGCACAGCTGTTCTCGGTCACCTCCAGTTCAATTAAACCGGGATCGAGTCCGAACTGCCCCAGCAGTTCACCTAACTCACTGGCAAACTGCACATCAGCTAGCTGATGGTTGCTGATGTTGATGGAGAGACGCACCGGCCTCAGGCCGTCTAGCTGCCATTGAGACGCCTGTTGCAATGCCTGCCGCACCAGCCATCGACCGAGCGGCAGGATCAACCCGCTCTCCTCCGCCAGAGAGATAAATTGCTCTGGAAGCATCAAACCCAACTCCGGATGCTGCCAACGCAGCAACACCTCTACACCGACAATATCCCCACTCTCGACATCCACCTGTGGCTGATAGAGGAGCAGGAACTGCTCCTGCTCCACCGCTTGACGCATGGCCCGTTCCAGTTCGAATGATGCCTCCAACACCTCGGTCAGCATTGGCGTGTAGAAGGCATAGCCATTGCGTCCTTTGGCCTTGGCCTGGTACATCGCAGCATCTGCATTGCGCACTAAGGTGGTGACATCCTCGCCATCCTCCGGGTAGAGGCTGATACCAATGCTGACGCCGATATGCATCTGCAGCGAGTCGAGACTGCGCTCCCTGCCGATCACAGCGAGTAGCTTTTCGGCCACGTTGATCACATGGTCACGCCCATGCACCCCCTCAAGGATTACCACGAACTCATCCCCACCCAGGCGCGCAATGGTATCCTCTTCGCGCAACGCCTCGAGCAGATCCTTCGCTACCAGCGCCAGCAGGCGATCCCCCATCGGGTGGCCGAAGGCGTCATTGATCTGCTTGAATCGGTCCAGATCGAGAAACAGCAGCGCCAGACCGATCTTGCTACGGTTGGCGCGATTTAGCGCATGGTTGAGTCGATCATGGAATAGCAGGCGGTTGGGCAGACCGGTCAGTGTATCGTGCTGGGCAAGCTGCTGGTAACGCTCCTGGGAGTCCGCCAGCTTGATCAGTGAATCGCGGAATACAATCAGTGCCTGTCCCATCGCCTTCAGCTCACGGGAAGCCATCACCGAGGCGGGAACCTGCACCCCGGTGTTGCCCTTGGCCAACTCCACCATCGCCTTGATCATGCGTTGCACATCAGCCGACATGAGCCGCGCCAACAGTAGTCCGGAAACGATCATGCCGGCCACAGTGATGATCAGCAACATGGAGTAGTTGATCAGTTGCTGCTTGGAGTGCTCCCACTGCTTGCCGATCTCCCGCTTAATATCCTCCTGAAAGATCCGCTGTAGCTCCTGAAACAACTGATTGATCGCCAGATAGTGGCGAGCCACCCCCCTGATGTGAAAGCCGGCCATCTCCAGATTAACCGTACCCATCTCCACCGCCGTGATCACGTCGTTGCGATAGACGCCAAAGGCATCCAATAGGACCCGGTACTTCGCCTGCTCCAGATCGTCCAGCGGGTAGTCAGAGGGCAATGAATTCAGTTCCTCTTCGATCTCATTCAGCTCATCCAACAGGGGTGTACCCCGTTCATAGACTCCCTCTTCATCAAGCTCCTGACCGGCTGCGCCCATCACCTTCAGCAACCTCACATAATTGTTGCTGACCCGGCTCGAGAGCTGGCTCACCCTATTCAGGATCGGCAGATCCTCACCGTTCAGGTGCTCAAACAGTACCTCCTGCTCGAAGATGGCATTCAGGAAGATCAGCGCCAGCCCGAGCATCAGCAGCAACCCAATCAAGGGCGCCACCAGAAACTTGCTGCGCAGTGGAAGGCGGGAGAGGAGACGCATGGATCAGGTCCGGTCTGGCATTTTATTCAGGCCAGTCATCGGGATTGATCTGCCCAAGAAACTGATAAGACTGCCCTTGTTGGGGGCGGAACACCATCACCACCCCCTCTAACATAGGCCATAGCCCGGTCGCCTCCTTCAGATTGGCGGTGTGGGAGACCAGCACCCGGTTGCTCCCCGAGCGCGGAGCTTGGCCCAGCTGCCGGCGCAGGATCTCGCTCATCTGTGCCCTTTCGCTCTGCCGCATCCCGATCGCAAAGTGCAGCGCCTGCATCACATGGTGATCGCCAAATGCCAGCTGAGCAGTATCCCTGCACCGACAGTAGGGGCTGCTAAACACCTCATCGATGCGGATCCCCAGTGTGCGAATCGCCTGACCAATCCGTTCCGCCTGCTGACGCCCCTCGGCGGAGAGATTCCGCTGCATGCGGCAATCCTGCAACATTGCCCGATTGTGGCTCTGGTCGAACTGGCTGTGGTCAGTCGCTGCATGCCGCATGTAGAGGACCATGCCGCCCTCGCGCAGCGCTGCAATCAACTCGGCAGGCGTGAGTAGACTCTCCGCTTCCACTGCACCCAACGACCAGTTCCATCCCAACAACACCAACAGCAGGAATGTCGTCAGCAGTGTTATCGTTTTACGCCTGAGCGTCTCGATCAATGGCAAGTCCATATTTCCTCCACACCCCACAGTGTGCCGATATTGCAACTTATAGGTTGTTTTTTCATCTCTGACGAGCACCAGCAAGGCGGAGGAAGAAGCACCCCGCAGATTCACACATGCAACGCCGCTCACTCCGGTAAGAGAGCTTGATCTTTCCACCGGCAGCGTCCAACAAAAATAGTTCATAGGATCAGGAGGCTGTGCCAGGCACTGACAGCGAACTGCCCTACCGAGTAGACTGCTGCAGATCCAGACTGGCAGGAAGCATTATGAAGATAAAAGGCATTCACCATATCGCCATCATCGGCTCGGACTATGCACGATCCAAAACCTTCTATACCGAGACGCTGGGGCTGTCGGTGATCGACGAGCACTACCGGGCGGCGCGTGATTCCTACAAGCTCGATCTGCGCGCACCGGACGGCGTGCAGATCGAGCTATTCTCCTTTCCCGACGCGCCTCTGCGACCAAGTTATCCGGAGGCGCGGGGGCTCAGGCATCTCGCCTTTGCAGTGGAACAGATCGGCAACGCCATCGCGAGCCTGCAGGCCCGGGGAGTTCAGGTCGAGCCACTGCGGGTCGATGAGTATACCGGCCGGCGATTCTGTTTCTTTAGCGATCCGGACGGGCTGCCTATCGAGCTCTATGAGTCGCCGTCAGGCTCCGATCAGGACGCCAGCGCGCTTTGATTGTCGACGAGCCTCATCTATCCAGGATCAGCAGACCCGAGCACCAGCCAAAATCCCTGCTATTTTTGTTGGTATAACAAAGACAAATCGCACACAGTTTGATCTGACACCTTGTTGGAGGTGTGAAATGCGTTTGGAGGAAATGGAGCGGCAGCAAGCCTTATCCGGGCTCCGCAACCCCTCAGTGCTGACTATCGATGGCCATGTCATCGCAACCGACAAAGACGGTTATCTGCTCGACCACAACGACTGGTCACCACTCATTGCAGAGACCCTCGCGCAACGTGATGGTGTCACCTTGGAAGAGGATCACTGGATCCTCATCGATTTCCTGCACCGTTTTTATGCAGAGTTCGAGATTGCACCGGAGATGCCGGTGCTCGCGCGCAATCTCTGCAAAGACAAAAACGACTGCCGCTGGAGCAAAAAATATATCAACGGGCTCTTTCCAGAGGGCGCTAGATCGGTCTGTCGCTATGCAGGACTGCCGATGCCGGTGGGAAGGGGCTGCTTCTGATAGCAGCAGCGCAGATTAGGGGGCCTCTGATTAAGTCTGGACGAAGTAGATTGTGATTCAGAATTTTCAGATTCAAGACGCAAATCGCACGTAATAGCTGGCTATTGCGAAGATTTGCAACGCAGAAGCTGGATATTCTGGGCACAGGATACGAGCTCATGACTTGATCAGAGGCTCCTTATCGACAGACATACCGAAAAAGGGGCTGCTGCCTCGCATCTTGGTGACTCGATCCACTTTCATCGGGGCGTCTGCTTTTGCGTAAAAATAGCCCCCCACCCGCGGCAAATTACACGCTGCCGCCTCGGCACTTGGCGGTATCACTTCGCTGCTTACCTGCACAGGTCTCCCTGGATATGCCACTACGATTGGGTCTCACATGGCCCAGCCACGTCAATTGGAGTGACGAGATCCAGCGCCATCCCCTGACGGGAACGAAACCGTCTGCCACCCTGAACAATGATCAATCTCGATTGGCCAGACCTATCGTTAAGGCGAGTCGGAAAGCTTGCCGCCCCATCATCTCATTCACTCTTGAGGATAATCTTGACCAAACCAACCGGGGAATTGCCATGACGCCCGGCAAGTTCCCGCAGGCTCATCTGCAGACTGGTATCTATACCCTGCTCGGCAAGACGTTGAATGGCAACAGTGGTCTCGACACCAACCTCCTGACAAACCTCAGCCAGCGATTTTCGTCCCAGACCAGTGCCAGCAAAATGCGCTTCAAGTTCTTCAAGCGACAATTCCCCTAGCTGCAATTTTTCTGGCCTCTCCATATGTGGCCGGATCACTTCATAAACTGCCATCGGCGTAGTGTCATTGGCCAGAGCGATCTTCTCCAGCGACTGCCGCGCCCCCTCAAAGCGGATACCGGCTTTCTGTAATGCCTGCATCGCTACCGGCAGATCGATCCGCATACGCTTCGAGATACCGCCCAGGGAGACCTCTTCCGCATGACCGAAGGGCGGCTCCATCTCAGGTGACTTGACCCAGGCCGCCTTCAGCCAATCATTGAGACCGAATACCCAATTGACCGGCGGCAGCGCATAGATCGACATCATAATGATCACCAACGAGAGTAGCAGCGAACCAACCAGTTCCCGCTTGATCTGCAGATGCCCTTTCACCCGGTCAGCCAGGTACTTTTTGAAGGGCTTCCAGTTGAAATAGAGGTGGTAGATCCCTGTGGCGATAAAGAGACCACCAAAGATCATATGCAGATCTCCCCACTGCTCCTTGCCCAGCCCCAGAAATGACCAGTGGATCCAATAGGCGATACGCCCCTGGGGCACCACATAGAGCACAATCCCGGTCACCGTCAGAATGGCAAATGCCCAAGTTACAACAAAGGCAATGAATGCCCGACTGGACTGCTTATTCTTCAGCATGAAGCCTCCCCCCCTTGAACAACTGAAGCTATGCCCTCATCGTATAAGGCCCTCTCAAAGGTAACAAACCCAGCAGATGATGAAATTGATAAAATACGCGACATTAGCCGGCTTGATGGTGTTGGCGGCTAGCACACAGGCAGAGACCATCGCCAAGGTCAGCACCAAGTTCCGTATGCTCGGACCCAACGACAAGATAGTGATCGAGGCCTTCGATGACCCAGGAGTGGCCGGAGTGACCTGTTATCTGAGCCGCGCCAAAACCGGCGGCATGAGCGGCGCTGTGGGCCTGGCAGAGGATACCTCTGATGCCTCCATCGCCTGCCGCCAGACCGGGCCGGTGCAGCTTGCTGAGGATATCTACAACGGCCAGCGTGATGGAGAGGAGGTGTTCAAGAAACGCACCTCGATCCTCTTCAAGACGATGCAGGTAGTGCGCTTCTACGACGCCAGCCGCAACACCCTGATCTACCTCACCTACAGCGATAAGCTGGTGGATGGTTCGCCGAAAAACAGCATCACTGCCGTGCCGCTCTATCGCCCAACACCGGTAAAAAAGTAACTCAGATGGCGATGCACACCGGGCGGTTGGTTCTGACCCCGCAAGACCCGTTTTTCACCCTGCCAACTCTCGACGGCATAACAGGGTGCCTACGACAGATCGACTTCTGTGGCGAACAACTGGATCAGCGGCGCTTCCTGCTGGGCGAACGATTCTTGCAACTGGTCAGCTTCATGGGCTGCTCACCCCATATCGAGCTGGAGCCCACCGATGACGACCGCTCTTTCTGTCATCTGCAGATCCTGCCAATGGACCAACCAATCTTCCTGCAGGGCCGCAACACCAACCCTCCTCGCTGTGGCAAATGCCGGCGGCGCATCCAGGGATGGGAGAGAATAATGGAAGAGTGGCAGAAGCAACCTCAAGACTACCAGGCGACCTGCCCCCACTGCGCTCACAGCCAAAATCCTGCTCACTACCAATGGCGCCAAACGGCGGGCTCAGGCCAGCTGTTTCTCTATGTGGAGAACATCTTCCCGCAGGAGGCACAGCCCTCAGCCAGTCTACTCAACACACTGGCTGAGGCGAGCGGCGCACCCTGGCACCACTTCTTTATTCAGGATTAAGTGCCAAAACCAGAATCAGCAACTACACAGCGATTTTTACCGGCGCGTTTTGCCTCATACAGCGCCTTATCTGCCCTCGCAAAAACAGCCTCCGGCGAGTCGCCTTTGATAAAGCCACTGATGCCACAGGAGATGGTGACTGTCACCGAGCGGCTACCGGAGTGGAAACCACTCTTCTCCACCGCCAGACGCATCTCCTCGGCCACCCCTAGCGCCTGCTCCTCATCGCTGCCACACAGCAGGCTGACAAATTCCTCGCCGCCATAGCGGGCGATGAAATCGGTTTCGCGCAGCCGTTTTTTTAAATTCTGCGCGATAATGTGCAGTGTTTTGTCACCCGCCTGGTGGCCAAAACGATCATTGATCAACTTGAAGTCATCCACATCCCAGACCATCAGGGCCAACGGCGCATCGAATCGATTGAAGCGTGCCGCCTCCTGTGCCAGCCGTTCCTCGTAGGCGAGCCGATTCGGCAGTTCGGTAACCGTATCGAGCAGGGCGAGATGGTGCGCCTCGACCATGCGAAAATGGAGATCCTCCGACTCCTGCTCAAGCTCCCGCATCCGCTCCCGCAACATACGTTCGCGCTCTTCAGAGGAGGAGAAGCGCTGCTCCTCCTCCTCGAGGAAGGTGTCGATGGTCTGCTGAATACCCGACAGGTGGGACTCCAGCTCACGCTTCAGATATCCCAAATCAGTTGCCTTGGCGATCGATGCCTGCAGGCCACTGACCTGGGCGTTCACCTCAACATTCAGATTCCTCCCGCTGCTGATCACCTCTTCACGGATCGCATGAGCCTCGCGGAAGTGGGTCTCCAGGTCGTGCAGCCGCCGGGTCAGGTTCGCCAGAAATTCCTCTGCCTCATGGATCTCAACCTGGGCGTCGCTATAGGATGTGGAAGTGAGATCAAGCAGCTCCCTGAGTACACTGATCCACTCATCCTCTGCCGAATCATCATTGAGCCGCGCCTGAAAGCGAGAGATCTCTGTACTCCAGTGCCCAGGCCAGCTGCCGGCAGCAAGCAGTTCCCGCAACAGGTGGTTTGGCAACTCGCCAGGAGACGACTCACTGCTACGCTTGCTCTTGATCAGCCGGTCAAAAAAGCTATTCTGCTTCCCATCGCCGCCAATCGCGTGGCTCAGCAGCAGGGCAAGACGGTCCAACTCCTGCTCCCCGGCCGCCTGGGGATCAGCCTGCAACTGACCGAAGATCTTTTCCGCCTCGCTGGCATCCGCTTCGGAGAGGCGCAAACGGGAGGTGAGTTTATGCCAGACAACAGCAGGCGGTGCCTCATCCGGCGAACCAAGACGTATCAAGGTATCTGAAAGCTCATTCAGTTCCTTGAGCAAGTCGGGGTTGACGCCATTACGCAGCGACTCCCGGATCGATTTAAGGTATGGATCCAGATTTGGATCGAGGCCGGAGCAGGCCAGGCACAGCCGAACGATAGTTCGAGTCAACAGCGACTCTGCCTCGAGGCGTCTATCTGACTCCTGCTCGGTTTTCTTGAGCAGCTCCTCGTAGGCCTTTTTCAAATCCTTATCAACGTCCATCTTATTCTTCTGTGAAAAGAGTTCCCAAGCTTTGTAGCATTCTGCTGAAGGTTATCCAGCCCCTGCCGGAAAAGCAAAAAATGGTGCTGTCAGGCGGCTCGTGCCAGATCCACATTATCAGGCAGTTCGATCTCCAGCATGATCGGCAGATGATCGGAGTGGGTGTAGTGAAGCACCTCGGTCCTGGCGACACGCAGGCTGGGGGACGCCAGGATATGGTCGAGCTTGCGCTTGGGACGCCAGCTCGGAAAGGTGTGCAGGTTGCAGGAGGATCCCTGCAGACCGGTGGATTCCATCAGATAGGTGAATTCGCGGGAGCCACAACCGCAGTTGAAGTCCCCCATCAACACCAGATGAGAATAGTGGGAGATGACCTCGCTCACATAGGCAAGCTGACGCATCCGCGCGCGCTTGCCCAGCGCCAGATGGAGAATGCAAATGGCCAGGGGCTGCTCACTGGTCTGAAACTCGATCAGCAATGCGCCCCGTCCCGGCAGCCCCGGCAGCTGGTGCTCGGCAATCGCCGAAGGCATCAGGCGACTGAGCACTCCATTACTGTGCTGAGCTAGTTTACCGATGCGCCGATTGACCTGTTTGTGCCAGTAGGGAAAGTCGGCCTGACTGGCAAGGTATTCAGTCTGATCGATAAAGCCGCTACGAAGGCTGCCCGAATCGACCTCCTGCAGGCCGACCAGGTCGAAATCCTTGATGACCCCGGCGATGCAATCCAGATTATTCTGCCGTTCCTGATGGGGCAGGATGTGTTTCCAACTCTTGGTCACATACTCGCGGTAGCTGCTGGTATCTACCCCAGCCTGAATATTGTAGCTGAGGAGCCGGAGACGATCTTTACCGCCCTGCTCCTTGCCAAACTGATCTGCCTGATATCGCATTAGCGCAACCCTGTTTCCCTGCCAGAATATTGGCATTGTGTACCTGCAGCGATATTACGGCAACTATTCAGCATCCCTTGAGCTCTCTCCCACAGATTTCCACCATCAAAAAAGGCGGCCCAAAGCCGCCTTTCTGATGCGAGACCTGAGTCACTAACTAGCGGGACAGGCCCTGCACATACTGAGCAACTGCTGCAATCTCTTCATCACTCATGCGATTGGCCACCCCCTGCATCATTTTGCCGGTATCGTTGGTGCGTCCACCCGAACGGAAATCCTTGAGGGCCTTCTCCACATAGGGCGCATGCTGGCCGGCCAGGGAAGGAAAGTTGGCTTGCGGATTGCCTGAACCCGACGGACCGTGACAGGCCATGCAGGCCGAAACGCCGGTGGCTGCGTTGCCGGCGCGGTAGATCTTCTCACCCAACGCGACCTTGTCCGCCGCCGCAGTACCCGCGTTGCGTTTCTGTGAGGAGAAATAGGCCGCCAAGTTAGGAATATCCTGCTCTTGGATAAGAGCCGCCTGGGCGGTCATCACAGGATCTTTGCGGGCCCCGGATTTGAAGTCGGCAATCTGCCGCTCAATGTACTTCGCATGCTGCCCCGCCAGCTTCGGCCACTGCGGATTAAGGCTGTTGCCATCGGGACCATGGCAGGCCGCACAGGTTGCCGATTTAGTCTGACCTGCGGCTGCGTCACCGGCCGCCTGAGCTCCACCTGCTGCAACAGCGAGTGCGATGGAAGCAGTTACTAGCCATTTGTTCATGTTCGATCCTGCTATGTTCTTGCCTGGATTGTTCACTGTCTAACAGGCGCCAACCGTCTGCGACAGCACGCCGCACCCTCATCCGGTTCTACCTGATAACCCCAAAAAAGCTGCGGAACTATACCAGAACCCTCTAATACAGGTCAAAATGACTCAGCCGAGCTTCCTGCGCGCTTGTTAATTACCTGATCAGGCAGTAATTTGAACGAAAAATCCTGGAAAGAGCATGCAGCACCCACCATTTGACAACCGAATCAGCAAAACCTGCTACGCTATCGTATTCACTCCCAGCCGCCGGCGCAGTCGTTTCCCGGAAAACTGTGTTGAAATAAAGGAGAGCGCGAAGGCGGCATTGGAAGCTGCAGCACCTGAGCAACACCGCCACCCCGCGCACGTGATCGGCCCATCCCGCTCGTCCGAGGGTGTCCGGCTCTACTACCTGATCGACTGGCTGGACGGTAGCTGACCCCAGGCCCACGCTCACCCCAGGCGCAACCGCTTCATCTCGCTGAGCACCGTCTCCATCTCGAGCGTTTCAAAGTCGACCTGATTAAAGGTCGTGATAACACCGACGACCTCGGACCAGCCAAATCCTGCAGTCCAGGGGGAATGCTGGTAGCTGCCCTGTTTTCTACGCGCCACCGCATACATGCATCCAGGCTGGTAGAGCAGATTGTAGCTAGTCTCCTCCAGATGCTGCTGATTCAGCCACTCCCAGGCCTGCTCGGGGCAGCTGAACAACTGACACTCCAGCGGATAGGGTTCTGGCCCACCATTATGTACCCAGCGGGGATCGGCTATGGGCATCGCCGCCTGCTGCAGAAACATCTGGAAATGCAGGTGGTTGACCGAGGCATAGGCACCATAGCTATTGTAACCAAAGCCGACGCCGGATAGCGTCTCGGCCAGCGCCTCGGTCAGTCGCCAGATGTAGATATGATAAGGGTGGGAGAGAAATTGCGGTTCACGATCAAGCCGCTCAGGCACCAGCAGACCGTGCATCGGCACAAACGGAAACTTATTGTAGAGCAGCTCCACTTCCAGGCCATGCAGAGACCCAGCCCAAAACACCTCGCGCCGCAGGAAAGGTTTATTGAAGTGAAACCCCGCGGGATTGAACGACTTGTGGATGCCACTGACCTGCGCAGTCGCCATCCGTGCCGGACGGAACGAACGCAGATGGTTGAACTGCAGCGCCCAAGGGCCTTCACGACGGAAGCGGTTGAGCTGCACCCCATCGAAACCGATCGCCATCAGCTTGAGGAAGACCAACAGGTCGTCCGCCGCTCCATTGATCTCCCGGCCATTACCCAGCGCCTCCCGGCACTCCGCAGCCAGGATCTCAAAGCGCTGCCGTAGCGGCGCCTCCAGGGTAGTTAAGATCGCCTCATCGAAGACTGCATTGGCGTGGACCAGAATATAGGCGCCCAGACCAGGCTGCTGCAGCACGCCGCGCAGCCCTTCGACAAACGCTCCGGAGAAGTGATCGAAAGAGGAAAAAGGGGATTCTGGCATGCTTGCTCCGACGGCTTGAAACGCTGACCGGGGAGTGTAACCCGATTTCCCCAATCAGGTGCACGCTCACTCGATCAGCGCCAGCGTCGGATCAGTGCGACATCTTTTTATTCTGCATCATACGCATCTGCAGCTTGCGCACCGGCGCCTCCAGAGCTTTCTCTGAACCGTCGGCGAACAGCAAGGTCAGCGGAATCCGCTCACCAGGAACCAGCTTCTGCTTCAGACCGATCAACATCACATGCAGACCACCCGGCTGCAGCGCAACCTGCTTGCCCGCCGGCAGATCAATCTTCTCCACCGGCCGCATCCGCATCATGCCGCCCTCCATGGTGTGAGTATGCAGCTCAACCACCTTGGCCACCGGACTCCTCGCCCCAACCAAAGCGCTGTCTACACTGCCATGGTTTGTGAGACGCAAAAAGCTGGCAGAGTTGGGCTGGCCTGGTGGCACCCCCCGTACATAGGGGTCCTCGACCTCGACCTGATCCGCTACGGAACCGGCCCATGCAGCGGCACAGACCATCAGAAAAACAAGGCTCACGACTGTTCTGAAAATATTCACGATGACTCCTGAGAATAACGGCCACTGCCGGGAAGGGAGCGGCAATCATATGTATTTGAACCCGATTCGCCGAGGCATAATCCCCCGGCCTGTTACCTGGGCACATGATAAACATCAAGCACCCCATCAGAGGAACCTGTCACGCCCCCAAACGCACCCTTTCCGCTATTTTTTATGGCATTTGCCCTGCAATTCAGGCAAATGGCCGATCCATCAGACAAAAAAAGGGCAAAGATCTTCATCTTCGCCCCTCTATCGCAGCTTGCCGGCCGGCCTCCAATAAGGCGTGCCAGCCAACAGCATCACTGCTGCCTTACAGGCTGGAGAGCCAGTTGGCGATCTCGCGCGCCTCAGCCTCGCTGACCGTGGCCATGATGCCCTTCATCGCAGCAGTCTGACCGTTATTACGCTTGCCAGACTTGATATCCATCATCTGGTTGAAGGCGTAGTCGGCGTTCTGACCAGCCAGCTTGGGATAGACCGGCATGATCGGGGTCTTGGCATCCTGACCGTGGCAGGAGAAACAGGTCTTAGCCTTGAACAGGGCTGCACCATCAGCGGCCGCATTACCAACCACGCCCAGGGAAAGGGCAGCGACACTCAGAGACAGCGCCAGAGCTTTCATTTTCATCATCGGTAAAAGAACCTCGTGTTTCAGTTTGAGAGAGATCTGCCTGTTTACAGGGATGAGTTCGCCTCGTCCCATCGGCTCGACGGGGCAGTATATTACCACCAGATAAGATGTCCACTTAAAAGAGATTTATCAATTCATCAACCACAGCATGGGATTTCTGGCGGGCTCAATGCCCCCCTTTATCCGCCATGTGTGAGAGGTAGAGGGCCAACCCAAGCAGCGCGATCCCCCCAGCAAACTGCAGCAGATCCATTGGCGTGTTAAAACTCATGCTCAGGGCAAACTCAAAATAGCGCACCACCAGGATCATCATCACCACCTTGGCAAGGCGGCTTTTCAGATCATCCAGACTGCTGATCAGCAACACCTGCGAGGCCTGCATATTATTCTCGGCCTGATCGATCTTGCTGATAAACAGCTCATACAGACCGAGCGCGAAGATCAGCAGCACGGTTGCCAACAGATAGCCGTCGACAATCTCCACCACATGGGTCACCGAGCTGGAGCGCAACGCCACCCGTGCCGCTTCAGTCAGCTCCGGCGAGGCATAATGCAACAGATGACCGATCATGTAGACCGCATCCACCGTCGCCATATAGAACATACCCACAGCCGCTGCCAGACTGGCCACCACCGCCAGCAGCACCACCAGACGGCTGTTCCACAAAAAACTCTCGAAAATCTTCTCCACGCAATCGACTCCGGCCACCTGGGCGGCAGTTGAAAGAAATTAGGCGGATTCTAAAGACTCCCACAGGCAGGTAAAAGAGCAATGTAGCCAAAGCCGCCCCCCATGACTCTCCGTAAACCTGAATTTAGCCGCTAAATTCAATACAATGGTGGGTTTTTTGCGGAGACCTCGAATGCATGAGTTCATCCCCGGCCAACGCTGGATCAGTGACACCGAATCGGAGCTCGGCCTGGGCAGCGTCGTCAAACTCGAAGGCCGTACCGTCACCCTGCGGTTCGAGGCCAGCGACGCCACCCGCGTCTATGCGAGCGCCAACGCCCCGCTCACTCGGATCCGCTTCGACAGTGGCGACCAGGTGGAGGACCAGCAGGGTGAAGCCCTGCACATCACCTCGGTCAGCGAACAACAGGGCCTGCTCATCTATTCCGTACGACAGCAGGATGGCAACACACGCCAGCTGCCGGAGAGCGAACTCAGTCACTACCTGCGCTTCAACAAACCCCGCGACCGGCTGCTCACCGGCCAGCTCGACGCCAACCACTGGTTTGAGCTGCGCTACCACAGCCTGCACCACCAGGCACAGCTGGCAGAATCGGCCAACTACGGTCTGCAAGGCGCACGTATCGACCTGATCCCGCACCAGCTCTACATCGCCCACGAGGTGGCTGGCCGTCATGCACCGCGGGTGCTACTGGCCGACGAAGTTGGGCTCGGCAAGACCATCGAGGCCTGCCTGATCCTGCACCAGCAACTGATCAGCGGACGCACCAACCGTGCCCTGATCCTGGTGCCCTCACCGCTGCTGCACCAGTGGCTGGTGGAACTGCTGCGGCGTTTCAACCTGCACTTCAGCATCTTCGACGAAGAGCGCTGTACCGCAATCATCGAATCGGGCCAGGCAAGCAACCCTTTTCATGCCGAGCAGCTGGTGCTCTGCAGCCTCGACCTGTTCAGTCAGAATCCGCAGCGCTTCTCCCAAGCCCTAGAAGGCGAGTGGGATCTGTTGATCATCGATGAGGCCCACCACCTCGCCTGGAGCGAGGATGACCCTAGCCCCGAATACTTGCTGGTGGAGGCGCTGGCCCTCAACACCCCCGGCATCCTGCTACTCACCGCCACCCCGGAACAGCTCGGCCGCGCTGGCCATTTCGCCCGACTGCGACTACTCGACCCCGACCGCTTCCACTCTCTAGAGGCATTTCTCGCCGAAGAACAAGCCTACCGCCCCGCCGCCGAGGCGATCGACCGGCTGATGCAGCGCACCCCCCTCTCAGAAGATGCGCAGGCACAGATCCTCGACCAGTTTGGCGAAGAGGAGTGCGCCAAACTGCTGGCCATGATCAGCGACGCAGATTCTGACGAAGCGCAACGTGAGTCGGCCCGCAGCGCCCTGATCGAGCTGCTGCTCGACCGACATGGCACCGGCCGGGTGATGTTCCGCAACAATCGCGCAGGCATCAGCGGCTTTCCAGAGCGCGAATTCCACGGCTACCCGCTGCCCAACCCGGAGTGCTACGACGCGGAACAGATCGACCCGCAGCAGAGCGCCCCACCAGACGCCTGGCTCACCCCCGAGCGCATCCACGCCGCCGCCGGCCTGAAAGAGTGGTGGCGCACCGACCCACGAGTGAGCTGGCTGTGTCGCTTCCTACGCGAGAACCCAGAGCCCAAACTGCTGCTGATCTGCGCCCACGCGCAGACCGCCATCGAGCTGCAGGAGGCTCTGCGCAGCCTGGAGGGGATAGGCGCCGCCCTGTTCCACGAGGGCATGAGCATCATCGAACGCGATCGCGCCGCCGCCTGGTTTGCCGACCCAGACCAAGGCAGCCGCATCCTGCTCTGCTCAGAGATCGGCAGCGAGGGGCGCAACTTCCAGTTCGCCCACCACCTGGTGCTGTTCGACCTGCCACTCAACCCCGACCTGCTGGAGCAGCGCATCGGCCGGCTCGACCGCATCGGCCAGCAACAGACCGTGCGTGTGCACGTGCCCTATCTCAGCCCCGGCCCCCAGGAGCGGCTGGTGCGCTGGTACCACGAGGGACTCGACGCCTTCCACCACACTGTGCCCGGGGCCCACACCATCTTCAGCCAGCTCGCACCGGCACTGCAGCAGGTACTGGAGGAGGACGAAGCCGAAGCGGAACTTGAGCCACTGCTGGCGGCCACCGCTGAGCTGCGCCAGCAGACCGCGCAACGCCTGCAGCAGGGCCGCGACCACCTGCTTGAGCTGGCAGGCTGCCGTCAGCCCCTCGCTGACCAGATCGTGCGGCAGATACGCAGTCTCGATAGCTCCTCCAGGCTCTACGAATATTGCGAGCGGCTGTTCGGTTGCTTTGGCGCAGAGGTCGAACCCCTCGGCAACGGCTTTGTACTTCGTCCTGCTGAGCAGATCAGCAACAACCGCCTGCCTGGCCTACCAGACGACGGTCTGACACTGACATTCGACCGCGCCGATGCACTGGCCCACGAAGACCGGCAGTTCCTCACCTGGGAACACCCCATGCTGCGCGAGGCGATGCAGCAGGTGATCAGCCAGGAGAGCGGCAACAGCAGCGCCATCGCGCTGCGCCATCCAGAGATGAAACCCGGCCAGCTGCTGATCGAGGCGCTGTTCCAGATCGAGTGCATCGCCCCGGCCGAACTGCAGGTGGGGCGCTTCCTGCCGCCGCAACTGATCCGGGTGCTGGTCAACCCGCAGGGCGAACGCCTCGACCAGCAACTCACGATAGATCAGATCGCCCAACAGGGTGAGCCGCTGCCGCCCCAGTCCACCGCACCGGTGCTACGCCGATTTCGCAAGGAGATTCTGGAGTTGATCAGCGCCGCTGAGAAGAGCGCAGAAAAAGAGCTTCGACCGAAGGTCAAACAGGCGCTCGACAATATGATGGAGCGCTTCACCGGGGAGATTCAGCGTATGATCGCGCTGCGCAAGCACAATCCATCGATCCGCCGGGTGGAGATTGAACTGCTGCAGCAACAGGGGCTGACGCTGCATCAGCAGATCCAGGGGGCGCGGCTGAGGATGGATGCACTGCGGTTGATCGTCACCCTGTGACAGCAAGCCCTACGCTCCGCAGTTTGCAGCAAGTGTGCCCTTCCCGCGGAGCTATGGGCAGTAATATGCCCATAGCCATGATGGCCACCGCTGTCGATTCAGGGCTCAGCGAAGATCCCGCTGATCTCATCCTCCGTCAGCGCCCGATAATTTCCGGGAGACAGATCAGGGTCGAGCTGGAGCGCACCAATCCGTTCGCGGTGCAGCACCACTACCCGATTCCCCAGCGCAGCGAACATCCGCTTCACCTGATGATAGCGGTCTTCGGTGATAGTGAGACGGCAGGAGTTCGATGACACCAGTTGCAGCTGCACCGGCTTGGTGGGACGAGCCTCGCTACACAATAGAATACCCTGACGAAGGCGCTCAGCATCCCGCTCTGACAGCGACTCGGCCAGGGTGACAAGGTAGCGCTTGGAGCACTTCCGTGCCGGTGCAAGGATACGATGGGACCAGGCACCATCATCCGTGATCAGCAACAGACCGGTGGTATCGATATCGAGCCGACCGACGAAGTGGAGACCCATAGCAGTCGCCTCATCCAACAGATCGAGCACGCCAGGATGAAGCTCCGGCTCGGTTGAACAGACATATCCTTCAGGTTTGTGCAGCATGAAATAGCGCGGTTCGTGCCGCGCCACCAATCCGCCATCCAGCGACACTGCCGCGGCCTCCATGACATTCAACGACGGCTGTTTCTGCGGCTCTCCATCCACCGACACCCGCCCGCCACAGATCGCCTTCTGCGCCTGGGAACGGGTCAACGTGGTGACGTTGCTCAGATAGCGGTCGAGCCTCATCAGTTTTTCTAGTGCAGGCGGTACTTATGCACTTTAATCTCAATCAGAGCCGGCCCACGCATTGGCTTTCCATTGGCCAACCGGGGGTGTCACTCGCCGATACGAAGTAAAGACCAAACCGTTGCTCGCCTCATGGGCCAAAACCACATGGGCCGCCTTAGTTTGAGGATGTGGAAGGCGAGTTCGACACACGATCGGACCTTAGTCTTGAGCGTTTCAATCTCTTCCGCCAATCAGCGCATCTCGCTGCCTTGTTAAAGTTTCCTTACTTAGTTGCATCGCATAGCGATGTTCCAGGTGAGGTCTTCTCTTTGAGCGCCTCACGCTTGTTCACCCCGTGTAGCCGGCATCGCCCCAGATTGATTCTGCTCTACTCATCCCACTATTGCCGAAAAACAGCAAGGCCGGCGAGATGCCGGCCTTGCTGTACTATTCACCGCTCAGGCGGTTCAAGCGAGGTCAAACCCCAAATACAAACTTCGGCCGCAGCCACTTCACTAGCAGCGGCAGCAGGGTCAGGGCGGTCACCACATCAATCAGCAGAGCCTCACTGATATAGACACCCAGCCCCCAGGTATTGGCCAGGTCGGTATTGAGCAACGGGATAAAACAGCCCAACAGCACGATCACCGAGATGATCACCGCCGATCCGGTCGTGTTGAGCGTGTTCTCCAACGACTGCTCCCAATTGCCTGCGGTGGCCTGCATCTCCTCGCGCAATCGCGAGATCATATAGATGCCGTAGTCGATACCCAGCCCCATGGCGATACTCAGTGCCACCTGCAGATGGAACGCCAGGTTGCCCGACCAGTTCTCCACCCGGGTCATGTAACCACCCAGCCCATACTGGGCATAGAGGGTGATGAAGAGCATCACCATCAGGATCACCGAGACCACCACGGAACGGAAGATCAGGGCTGCGATGACGAACACCGCAGCGGCGGTCAGCAGCGGTCCCGCGAGCCAATTGTCAACAGCCACTTCGCGAGTCGCCTCGGTGGCACCGAGAAAACCGCCAACCGCCGGACGGATATAATCCGGGCCATCCACCGAGAGTTCGTTGGTGTCACTGGAGAGATCATCCACCGGACCGGCGCGCAGACCGAAGTTGACCTTGCCAAAGCCCGAATCATTCTTGTGGTCCTCGATGTACTGCTGGATATCCATGGTGACCTGATGGGTCTCCTTCGGATCCATGGTGTTGATGAAGCCCATCACCACGCCCTCGTTCCAGTTCGACATGACGAAGGAGTCCATGTCGCCCTCATCGGTCATGGTCTCCAGCAGTCCGTTGTAGAGCTGTACGATCTCGTCACCGCTGCGGTCATCATCCGGATCTATGGAGCGCAACTTGGCATCGCTCGGGATATAGAGATCCTTCAGCTGCGGTTTCTCGCCCGGCTCGGCGGTCAGTAGCATGTTGATCAAGCGGATGTACTGAGCGTAGGAGCCGGTAAAGCCGATGAACGGATGGGCCCGCATCCACTCCTCCATCGCCTCGATGTCAGCCAGCACCTCGGCATCGTTGAAGATGCCCTGGGCGCCACAGGGATCAGGATCCCAGCAACCCAGCTCGGCCTCGTACTTCTTGCACTGAGCCAGCTTCTCGGCGGGCTCCTCGATATCGTAGAGCTCTTCCGGGAAAGGCGTCTCGGTACAGAGCTCAGAGACCGGCGCCTTGCCCCGGATCGGGATCGAGACCGAGATAACACCGGGCATTATCTGGTTCAGGCGTTCTAGTTGCTGGATCGTGATCGACTGCTCTTTGAAGGCGGCACGGGAGTAGTTGATACCCTTCTCCACCCCCGGCATCAGATCCTCTGAGGTACCGTTCAAGATATCGGTCTCATAGGTGGACCAGCCGATAACCACCGCCACAAAGCCGATCGGCAACCATTTGCCCGGCCCCGCCAGCAGGTTAGTGATGGCGCCACCCACCTTATGCTCCCAGGCGCGCTCACCTCCTTCGTCCATCTGCGCATTGCTGCCGGGAAAGGTGATCATCAGCAGGGGGATCAGGCTGGTGGTGGTAAACAACAGCGTCAGCATGCCAAACATGCCAAAGTAGGCGTAGGCCTTGTAGAAGGAGATATCCACCGTGGCCAGGGTGGCAAAGCCCACCATGTCGGTGATGATGGAGAGGGTCGCCGGGACAATAGTGTGTGAGATGGCGAGCCGCGCCGCATCCTCGCAGCTCCCCCCCTTCGCCTGCTCCTGCATGAAACGCCGGGTCACCTGCACCGAGTGCCCTATGCCGATGGCAAGCAGCAACATCGGCGTCAGCACCATCATGGTGGTCAGTTTGAAGGAGGAGAAACCCATCACTCCCAGGGTCAGGATGATGGTGGAACCGACGCCGATCATCGGGAACAGCGCACCGCGCCAGTTGCGGAATTCGAACCAGAGCGCAGCTACCACGATCGCCAGGGAGATGACAAACAGCCACCACTTATTGACTAGATCGGCAAGCATCCAGGCGAGGAAGTAGGGCTCGCCGGCAACCAGCAACTCGAAGCGATCATCCTCGCCATATTCGTCCATCATGGCACGCACCGAGCGCACCCAGGGGAGGTAGATCTCCTTCACGTCATCGGTATAGTCACCGATGATATAGAGCGACTTAGCAGTGCAGTTCTTTGTATCCCTGTCGCTGAACTCACACTTGTTGCCGGCGGCATCCTCAAAGCCTATCAGCATCGGACCCATCACCGGATTGCCCTCGATGCCCTCCTTGAGGAATGCCAGCTGTTCGGCGGCCACAGCGGAGTCTTCACTGATACCCTCGGTGGGGATCAGGCGCTTGAACACCAGACCGTTCTCGTCCGCCCCCATAAACTTGATCTTCTTCGCAGCGATGTCGATGAAGTTCGAGGCGCGCGCCGTGGGCAACTCCACCAGCCGGGTGTGGATCTCCTGCACCTTGTTGATGAACCACCCCTGGTAGACGTCACCCTCCTTGACGCGCAGGGTGAAGACCATCAGATTGCCCATGCCAAAGTTATGCTCGGCATAGAGGTTGGTCGCCACATAACGATTGCTCGGCGGCAGCAGGGTATCTGGATCATTGCGCATATCCAAATTCTTGATCTGCAGAGCAGTAATCACGGTAACAACCAGCAACAGCAGCATCAGCGGCCAGCGGAAGCGGATGACAAAATCGGCGTAACGTTCCGCCCAGTGGTTGTTAGCTGATTGGCTTGCGGGGGTTTCGCTCATGACACTTGGGACTCCATGCCGAGAGTAGAAAAGAGAGCGAGGATGGAGGGCATTCCAACGGAATGCCCCTCCATCCTCATCAGCGGATTTCGATGCTCAACCCGGATCAGTCGAACAGGTACTTCACTCCCAGCTGGAAGTTGGATGACTTGTCGAACTGGCCAAAGGTGGTGTCTTTGTCACCCCAGTAGTGGTTCCACTCAGCAGAACCGATCAACTCGTCGGTGAAGGTGTACTCCATATCGAGCCGGTTCCACCAGCCACCGCCCTCTTCATAGATGGTGATGTTGTTCCAGCGGTGCTCCTGCGAGTCACCAAACGGCTTGGAGAAGAAGAGCGAGTAGAACTCTTTGAACTCATGTCCCTTGTTCAGGCCGTTATCCAGGTTCATGGTAGCCATGTCACCGGTGTAGCGGGAGCAATCGTAGCTGTTGCCCGCCTGGGTGGTACAGGTGCGCGTCTCCTCGATAAAGTCCATGTTCCAGAACTGGATAAACTGGGCACTGACCAGCATGTTGGTCAGCACGGTGATATCCGCACCCAGCACATACTTAAACATGTCCGCCTCTTCCATGCGCAGGGAGTTGGTCAGGTCACCAATCCCCAGCAGGCGCCGATCCACCACCGGCTGCATCTCATCCTTGTTGTAGAGAAACTCGCCGCGCAGCACGATGGCACCCATCGCCCCGGTGTCCATTGCATAGTCGAACGAGGTGCCGAGACTGTGGATGCGGTTCAGCTTCTCCGTCATCACCATCTCCACCGGATTGGTGTTGGTGTTGGTGGCAAAGGTGGTTGGGTCGATCGCACCATAGTATTCGCCAGCTGCATTGTGCAACAGGATGGAGACCGAGTTTGAACCATCAGCCGCAAAAGAGTTGGGGATCTGATCAGGCGTCAGATCGGTAGCTGGATTGGGCGCTTGAGCACCAGTAGCAGGGTCAATCAGCATCGCCTGGGCGCGCTGCACCGACAGAGTCTCCTTGGTGACCGCATCACGCCAACTCATCTCCACATAGGGGTTGGAGTCGTAGTGATAGAAGTAGTTGAAGGAGTAGTTAAAGCCACCATCGGTGCTGCCGCGATAACGTGCGCCAAAGTTGGCATCCAGATCGTTCGGATAGTCACGCTCATAGACTGCACCGGCGCTGTTACCGGTCGCACCCGCCCCGGAAAAGGAGTTAAAGGTGGAGAAAGTAGCGTTGGCCATATACTCGAACGCTGATGAAGCCTGACTGACATCCCAGGTCACATCAGTTGGCAACTGCCCGGTGACACTGGTCAGATTGGTGACCCAGAAGTTGCCGTTGGGATCAACCGCCACGGTCGGATCGGTCAGACCAAACTGGGCGATCTGGTTGAGCATCACACTGCCTGACGTGCCACTGCCGATCGGGTCCGGGTTGCTGGCAAAACCGTCCACACTCAGGCCGGCGAAACCCACCAGGCCGCTCGCCATCGGCACACCGCCGGTCAACATGCCAGCCTGGGCTGCATTGTTGAAGCTCTGCGCCGTCGCTGCTAGACGCGGGGTAACGTTGAGGAAGCCATTGACCTTGCCAGTGATCGAATCGACGCCCTTCATCAGGAACGGATGCTCGGCATCTCCATCCGCATTCAGTCCGGGGATCTTGTTCTCCTCAACCTGGGAGACGATCAGCTGGATGTTGCCGTTCTCACCCACGTTACGTTCCGCATTGATCATCCAGATCGGGATGCGTGAGTCTTCCATCGCATTCTGGTTGAGTTCGCGGTAATCGGTAGGATTAATGATATCGAGCAGCTTCATACCATCCGCGGTACCCCACACCACCTGCTGCTTACCAAGGCGTAGATCCCAACCACCAACGCCGGTGTCCACGTAGAGTTCACGGAACCAGTCGTTCTGGGTATAGCTCTCGTGGCTCTTATAACCGTCGACCCCTTCAGTGTCGTAGATCAGGTTGAGTTCGCCGTGCCAGCTGCTCTCTTCACCGAGATCACCATTGAAGAAGATCCGCGCGGAGTTCTCGAATTTCATCAGGTCGCCGGCGCTATGCTCTGTTGTATCGAGCATGCTGGAGGCCTGACCGGTACGTTGCCCGCTTTTGGTAAAGACCGCGGTCTCATTCTTCAGATAGCCGCTAACTTCGATCTCCGCCACTGCCACCCCAGGCAGCACCAACGCAAGCAGCATGGATTGATAAATCACTGATCGCTTAAACATTTACATACTCCTCCCCCGGCCCCATGGACCCCGCCTAGCGGCTTCCCCTTTTGTCCGGTTGGAATCTGGTTAAACTGCAGGCTGCCGTTGCGGCAGCCCAAAAAAGAGGGGCAATCGCCCCTCTAACTTGGTTGATTATTACCGCTTGATCTTGCGCAGGGTCTTTTCCGACCACTTGCTCGGCTTCCAGTCGTGGTTGAACTCCACCACTTCATCCGGAATCACCGCCCAGGTCTCATGGCCGCTAGCGAAAGTCTTTCCGTACCAGTAGGCCCAGGACTGCGCGCGCGCGTCATCCTGACCGAGGCTGACCCAATCACGATCGATTACCTTGATCTTCTCGCCATCTTTGAAAAACTCGGTGCGATAGTCGGCAAAGGTCTTGGTATCAACATAGCTGACACGGTAGTCATACCACCAGTTCTGACGCTTGGTGGTACTCTTCAGCTTGTAGACCTGTTTGCCCTTGTGTTTGCAGGACGCAGCGGGGGGATTGGGCAGATACTTGACCTTGACATCCGGAATAGAACCCAGGCAGTCGTTGAATTCTTCTTTGCCCAGCAGTTCATGGGTCTCGTCCTTCGGCTTGCGCAAGGTGACATCACCGAAAGTAAAGTCGGTACCGCCCCAGGCATCATCATGGGCCGGCTCGGCAAAACGACGAATCTTGCGTAGCGCAGGCAACCAGATGGAGTAGGACTGACTCTTGTTGTCATCCACATAGTCGGTGATCAGCATGCCGGTGCCTCTCAGCTTGCCGGAGCGGAAGATCGCCAAGTCCATGGCGTTGATCGCGCTGTCGCGGTAGTCGTTATTGAGGTAACGTTCCAGGGCGATGGTGGTGGGCTTCTTGCCGGCAGACTTGTTGATCAGCACGGTCATCGTCTTGCCTTTCTTGGTGATGCCGTAGTTTTTCATCGCATAGAAGTGGTTGACGAAATAGACCTGATCGGCGATTTCGGCGGCACTGGGGGTTCCCGAGGGAATGGCCAGATCCTTGGACACCCCGGCAGCGACATGAGTGGAGATAAAAAAGGGAATCGCCGCGGCCGCGGCAACAAACTTACGCAAGTGCATCTTTGAAGATCCTCCTAAGCGGTGCTACTACTGCGCGTCCATCAGATAACTTTTTTAGGTTATTCTTATATGGAACGCATTATTCTAATGGCCGGTATTAATATCAAACATCCCCTTGCAACCGCAATAAGGGAAAACCGCTACATAGGCCAGCTTTTGCCTCTGCAGTCGCCCTCGCATATCGTGATTCCAAACTCTTCAGGGCAAAAAAAACCCCGCTCTGCGGCGGGGTCCGTTTGGTGCATCAGCTCGCCGGGTGGGCATCCGGCCGGCCGATAGCAAAATAACTTAGGCCTGCTCGCGTCACAGTCTCCGGCTCAAACATATTGCGTCCATCGAACACCGCCGGGCTCCCCAGAGTCTCTTTGATACTGTCAAAGTCGGGACTGCGGAACTGGGTCCATTCAGTCATGATGATCAGGGCCTCCGCACCCTGCAGGGCATCTTGGGCGCTCTCACAAAAGGTCAGCTCATCGCGTTCACCATAGATACGGCCCGCCTCCTCCATCGCCACTGGATCGTAGACCCGCACCGAGGCACCCGCCTCCCACAGCGACTCCATCATCACCCGGCTGGAGGCCGCACGCATGTCATCCGTATTGGGCTTGAAGGCCAGGCCCCAGAGAGCGAATGTCTTGCCTTTCAGGTCCCCATCAAAATAGCGATTCAACTTATTGAAGATGACCCGCTTCTGATCGCTATTGACCGCTTCGACGGCAGTCAACAGACGTGGATTGTAGCCAACGCTCAACGCCGTCTTCTCCAGCGCCTGTACATCCTTGGGAAAACAGGAGCCGCCGTAACCGCACCCTGGGTAGATGAACTGATAGCCGATGCGCGGATCAGAACCGATACCGATACGCACCTTCTCAATATCCGCGCCCAGCAGGTCGGCGATATTGGAGAGTTCGTTCATGAAGCTGATCTTGGTGGCAAGAATCGCGTTGGCCGCATACTTGGTCAACTCGGCGGAGCGCACATCCATCACCATCACGCGCTCGTGATTGCGATTGAACGGCGCATAGAGGGCGCGCAGCAGCTCACCGGTACGGGGATTATCGGTACCCACAACGATGCGATCGGGACGCATGAAATCATCGATCGCCGCACCCTCTTTGAGGAACTCCGGATTGGAGACCACATCATATTCGATCTCGACGCCACGTGTCGCCTGAACCTCGCGTATCGCCTCACACACCTTGTCGCCGGTACCAACCGGCACGGTAGACTTGTCGATGATGACACGATACTCGGTCATGTGCTCCGCGATGCTGCGCGCCACGGCCGTCACATACTGCAGATCGGCGGAGCCATCCTCATCCGGCGGAGTGCCCACCGCGATGAACTGGAACAGCCCGTGCTCGACGCCCTTTTTTGGATCGAGCGTAAAGGCAAGACGCCCCGCCTCGCGGTTGCGCTTAACCATCTCTTCAAGGCCCGGCTCATAGATCGGGATGCCGCCACTGTTGAGCATATCGATCTTGGCCGGATCGACATCCACACACATAACATCATTACCGACCTCAGCCAGACAGGCGCCCGTGACCAAACCGACGTATCCACTTCCGAAGATCGTAACTTTCATTTATTCAAGACTCCATTAAACCTTAAGATTACAGGCCCAAGCCGGACTGACTTCAAATTTGGCCGGAGATTGCTGCCGTTCTACAAGAAAGGCCGGATGCTACCAGAGTTCAAATCAATTTCCCTAACCAATACTGGAGTTACGAGAATCCCCTTTGAAAACGGCACCCTGGCGCAACCCAGCCCTTGAACTGAAGACAATGATATTACACAATCCCGCATTCCGTTCGCCAAAACCCAATACCCGAATCAACTCCCGATGCCAATACTCGCCCTGGGCCTTAACCACAAAACCGCGCCGGTAGAGGTCCGCGAACGGATCACCTTTGGTCCCGATATCATAGCCGGCGCTCTGCGCAGCCTGCTCGAGGCCGCCTCGGTGGAGGAGTCGGTGATCCTCTCCACCTGCAATCGCACCGAAGTCTACTGCAGCATCAACGACACCGAAAAGGGCTCGGTGGCCGACTGGATCAGCGACTTCCACGGCCTCGACAACGGCAAGGTCAGCCCCTACCTCTACAGCCACATGGATGCCGATGCAGTGCGCCACCTGATGCGTGTCTCCTGCGGCCTCGACTCCCTGGTGCTGGGCGAACCGCAGATCCTCGGACAGGTCAAATCGGCCTTCCAGACCGCCGCCAGCGCCAACGCCACCGGCAAGATGCTGAGCAAGCTATTCCAACACGTGTTCTCGGTCTCCAAGCAGATCCGCACCGATACCGCCATTGGCAACAGCCCAGTGTCAGTTGCGTTTGCCGCAGTCAGCCTGGCGCGCCAGATCTTCAGCGAGCTGGAGGAGCAAACCGCGATGCTGATCGGCGCCGGCGAGACCGTCGAACTGGCCGCCCGCCATCTGCATCAGAACGGCATCGGCCGCATCATCGTCGCCAACCGCACTGTCGAGCGCGCCCACAGCCTGGCCGCCCAGTTCGACGGCTACGCCATCGCCCTGACTGAGATCGGCAACCACCTGGCGGAGGCCGACATCGTCATCTCCTCCACTGCCAGCCCGCTGCCGATCCTCGGCAAAGGCACCGTCGAGCGGACCCTCAAGGAGCGCAAACACCGCCCCATATTTATGGTCGACATCGCCGTGCCGCGGGACATCGAACCCGAGGTCGCCGATCTGAGCGACATCTACCTCTACACGGTGGACGACCTAGACGAGGTGATCGAAGAGAACAAACGCTCACGCCAAGAGGCGGCACTACAGGCCGAGGAGATCATCGACCAGCATGTCGAGGCGTTCATGGGCTGGCTGCGCTCCCTCGACGCAGTGGAGCTAATCCAGGGGTACCGCATCCAGGCCGAACAGCTGCGCAATGAGACCTTGAAGAAGGCCCTGCAACAATTGAAGAAGGGCAAATCGCCAGAGGAGGCACTGCAGTTCCTCGCCCACACGCTCACCAACAAGCTGCTGCACACCCCCAGCGCCCAGCTGCGCCAGGCCGGCTTCGACGGCCAAATCGAACTGCTAGAGGCCGCCAACACTCTGTTTCAACTAAAAAAGCCTACGAATCGTCCATGAAACCCTCCCTACGGGGCAAGCTGGAGCAGATCGCCGACCGTTTCGAGGAGATCACCGCCCTGCTGGCCGACCCCGAAGTCCAAAACGACCAGAACCAATTTCGCAACCTCAGCCGAGAGTACGCCCAACTCGAGCCGGTGGTGGAGAGCTACCGGCACTTCAGCCAGGCAGAGGCGGATATCGAGTCGGCACAGGAGATGCTCGCCGACCCGGAGATGGCCGAGTTGGCTGCCGAAGAACTGGCAGAAGCAGAGCACACCCGGGACCTCCTCGAACCGGAGCTGCAGCTGCTGCTGATCCCCGCCGACCCCAACGACCAACGCAACATCTTTCTCGAGATCCGCGCCGGCACCGGTGGCGCTGAAGCGGCGCTGTTCGCCGGCGACCTCTACCGCATGTACCTGCGCTACAGTGAAACCCTGGGCTGGCAGACCGAGACCATCAGCGAGAGCCCAGGCGAGCACGGCGGCTACAAGGAGATCATCTGCCGCATCAGTGGCAACGCGGTCTACTCACGACTGAAATTTGAGTCGGGTGCACATCGGGTACAGCGAGTGCCAGAGACCGAATCCCAAGGGCGCATCCACACCTCCGCCTGCACCGTCGCAATCCTGCCCGAAGCCGACGCCATCGATGAGGTCGAGATCAACAGTAACGACCTGCGCATCGATACCTATCGAGCCTCCGGCGCCGGCGGCCAGCACGTCAACAAGACCGACTCCGCGGTGCGCATTACCCACCTGCCCACCGGCATCGTGATCGAGTGCCAAGACGAACGCTCACAGCATAAGAACAAGGCCCGCGCCATGTCGTTGCTATCGGCGCGCCTGCTCTCCCAGGCCCAGGAGGCGCAGAGCAGCGCCCAGGCGCAGAACCGCAAACTGCAGGTCGGCAGCGGCGACCGCTCGGAGCGCATCCGCACCTACAACTTCCCGCAGAACCGCCTCACCGATCACCGCGTCAATCTGACCCTCTACAAGCTCGATGAGATCATGGCCGGCGGCCTGGAGCAGGTGATCGATCCGCTGCTGCGCGAGTATCAGGCGGAACAGCTGGCGGCGATGGGCGAGGCGTGACCAGTCTGCGCGAGGCGCAGCAGCAAGCAGGCGCCCGGCTTCGCGTCCTACCCCACGCCGAGGCCGAACTTGAGGCCGCGCTGCTGCTCTGCCATCTGCTCGACAAGCCGCGCAGCCACCTTTACGCCTGGCCCGAGCAGGAGCTCACAGCCAACCAGATGCGGCAATTTTCACAGCTGCTGGAACGCCGCCTCAGCGGCGAGCCGCTAGCCTACATCCTTGGCCTACGTGAATTCTGGTCGCTGCAGCTCGAGGTCAATCCAGATACCCTGATCCCCCGCCCGGAGACCGAGCTACTGGTGGAGATCGCACTGACCCATCTCGACGACAGCCAGGCCAGCCGCATCGCCGATCTCGGCACCGGCAGCGGCGCCATCGCCCTGGCGATCGGCCGCGAGCGCCCCGACTGTCACATCGACGCCACCGATCTCAAACCGCAGACGCTGCAGACCGCGCGCAGCAATGCCCAGCGCCTCGGCATCGGCAATCTGGAGTTCCACCTCGGCAGCTGGTACTCCGCACTGCCACGCGGTGCGCACTACCGACTGCTGCTCAGCAACCCACCCTATATCGCCGATGACGACCCCCATCTCTGCCAGGGAGATCTGCCCCGCGAACCCCGCGCCGCGCTGGCCTCAGGGCCAGACGGCCTACAGGCGATACGTCAGCTCTGTGCCGACGCCCCAGCCCACCTCGAAGCGGGGGGCTGGTTGATCTTCGAGCACGGCTTCGAGCAGGGAGCTGCAGCCCGCTCACTGCTGCAGCAGGCCGGCTTTGTCGAGATCCAGACCCACCAGGATCTGGCCGGGTTGGATCGTGTCACTGAGGGATGTCTGCCTGCGCCTGCCCAAGCGGTGAGTCAATGAGGATTCTCAAGATGCGACCAGTAACGCTTGCATATTCACCCACTTTCGCTAGGATTAATTCCCATGGAGACGGGGAGCCCAGAATTCACCAAGCACCGGGAGATCCACTTCGTCGAGTTGCACCCGGACCCCCAGCAGGCGCAAACTGCCGCACTGCTGCTGGCTGACGTAGAAGGCATCGACCGCATCGAGCCGGTCGCACCATCCCACCTCCGCATCAGCTACAACTTGCTGGAAGTCTCGCTGGAGCAGATCGAGATTGGGCTCACCGAAGTCGGCCTGCACCTCGACAATCGCCTCTATTTCCGCCTCAAACGGGCCCTCTACTACTACACGGAAGAGACCCAGCGCAGCAATATGGGCTGCTCGCGCAGCGACTCCAAATGCACCCGTCGCATCTTCGCTGAGCGCTACCAACGCCAGGACCACAGCTGCCGCGACCATCGCCCGGAACACTGGCGTCGTTACCTCTAACCTCCCATCCAAATCACCTGATGCATTCTCCTCACCTTTTATTTAAGGTGGCGCTTCCATGCAAACAAAGAACACGATTCGATGAATGACGATCAGTTGCTGCGCTATAGCCGCCAGATCATGCTGCCGAGCATCGGTATTGAGGGGCAGCAGCTGCTACTTGAAAGCCGGGTGTTACTGGTCGGGCTTGGCGGACTGGGCTCGCCGGTTGCTTTGTATCTGGCAGCCGCCGGCGTCGGCCAGCTGGTGCTGAGCGACTTCGACAAGGTCGATCTCAGCAATCTGCAACGCCAGATCGCCCACACCACCGACGCCATCGGTGAGCTCAAGGTGGAGTCGGCCCGCCGCGCGCTGCTGGCTCTGAACCCTGAAATTCAGATCGAAACCATCGACCGGATATTGCAGGAGCAGGAGCTGGAGCTGGAGGTGCAAAAGGCCGATCTGGTGATCGACGCCAGCGACAATTTCGCCACCCGCTTCGCCATCAACAGCGCCTGCCAATACCACGCCACACCGCTTGTGTCAGGTGCAGCGATCCGCATGGAGGGCCAGGTCAGCGCCTTCTCCGGCCAGCCGGGCGGCCCCTGCTACCGCTGCCTCTATCCAGAGGAGGGCCAGGTCGCCGACACCTGCTCAGAGAACGGCGTACTGGCACCGCTGGTCGGGATCATCGGCAGCATTCAGGCTACCGAAGCGATCAAGATCCTGACCGGGGCGGGCACGCCACTGTTTGGCCAACTGTTGATCCTCGATGCACTGCACATGCAGTGGCGTAGCCTCAAGCTCAAGCCCGACCCACGCTGTCCTATCTGTAGCGACGACCACCACTAAATGGCGAGCCGCCGCGTTAAAGCCATCCGCCGCCCCGACTGGGATCTCGCACTGCCGGGATTGAGCCTGCTGACCGCCTTCATCACCTTACTGCCAGGACAGACCCAGCAATGGCTCCGCTACGAACGCAGCCTGATCGAATCCGGCGAGCTCTGGCGGCTGCTGACAGCCCACCTGACCCACCTCAACTGGTCGCACCTGCTGCTCAATCTGCTGACACTCTGGCTGATTCGTCTGCTGTTTCCCCGTAGCCCAACACTGCAACCGATCAGTTTTCTCTGGCTCGCGCTGGCCACCTCATGCGGGCTATTTGTTCTCAATCCCGACCTTCAATGGTACCTAGGGCTCTCGGGAGTGCTGCATGGCTATCTGGCCTGGGTGGCACTCCATCTACTTCGCCATGCCCAGTCAGGAGGCGGGTTGCTGGCCGCCCTGTTGCTGGGCAAGCTGGGTTGGGAGCAGCTGCTTGGACCGATGCCAGGCAGTGAGGCGATGATCTCAGCGAACGTCGTGGTCGACGCACACCTTTACGGCAGCATTGCCGGCGCCTTACTATGGGCGGCACAACCTAAAACTATTGAATGACTCTGAGGTAGCCGGGTGATTCGGACGATACTGCTCTTCCTGTTAACGTTTCTGATCCTTCATGGCTGCCAAGAGGGGGAGCAGATCGACCTCTCAAACCTCCCCGCTGAAGAGCAACAGGCGCTCACCGCTTTGGCATGGCTGAAAGGAGCCGATGCAGAGCGCGACGCACAACAGGCATTTGCCCGGGGTGACTTGCGGCTGCTCGCCATGGCGACCCGAGGAGCCAGCATGCCAGGCATTCCCACTGAGCTGGCATCAAAGGCAAAGTCTGTCTGCGGCATACGATATCTGGAAGGTTCCACCGATGCGGTCGTGAGCGATATGCATCTGAAACTACTGCAAAAGGCAGAAAAGTATGCTGCAACCTACAACGGAATCATGCTCCAGCACTGCATGAAGTAGGCTGCCGCAGCCAGCCGGCCAACCCCCAGCTGCCTGCCAGCAACAACATCAGCGGCATCCAGAAGAGCCCCCCTCCACCCCCTTCGCTTCGACCCGCCTCAGCGCCAGCACCAAGTGCGTCAGACGCATCGCTAAACTGCGCCCCATGCTCCAGCGTCGTGCCATCTGTGGCCTTGCAACGGCTCGCCACCGGCACACCATTACCCTGCACCTCAATCGAGAGACCCTCGGAGAGGGTAAAAAAGATATTGTCACTACAGGCGAGGCGCACCCTTGCACGATCGATCTGCAGGTCCGGCAGGGTCACCATGGCGCTGCCAGCAGCATTGGCAAAGCTCCCCAGAATCAGCTCCGGTAGATCTGTGCCATCGCAGTAGCTGGCATAGTCGCTACTGAGTGATAACAGCTCCACCGTCATATTGCCGCAGATCGCCGTAGTGTTAGTCGACCATTCCAGGCTGTATGTGCCGTCCCCCATCAACGATGCCCCCGACACCAGCTCACCACCGGTAATCTCCAGCGGCCCAGACGCGTTATCCACACTGATCCGCACATCATCCGCGGCAACCCCGGAATTGCCATCACGCACCGTCAGGCGAAAGTTCATCACACGAGCACTGGCTGGCAGGGTTTCACCCTTGGCGCTGGTCGAGTCGTTTTCATCCAGCCCCAACAGCAGCTGACTGATGCGGGGGAAGATGCGCTCACCACTGCTCTTGGGCAGAAATGAACGAAACAGGGGATTGTTACCACTGACCGGATCTGCGCCGAGATCGCTACCCAAGGTCTCCGGAGAGGTCACCGCCCCTCGATCAAGCCCATCCCATTGAAAGGAGAGTTCATCACCATCCGTATCGTTTGCCGCCCCCAGCAGCCTGAAGGGGGTCTGCCTGGGGATGATGTAATCAGCTCCCGCATCGACGCTGGGCGGCGTGTTGCCGGTGGCAACCAGTGTGCCGCAGCTACCGCCGGATGCCACATAATCATTCACCTGCTGGATGCTCCAAGCGTGAAAGGTCGCATCGGTGTTGTATTGCAGATTCTCCGCGCCACAGATGCCCGCATAGGCCATGATGGTGGTGCCGCTGCCAGGCTCTACCGCACTACCCGCCACCCGCTGGGCACTAATGCAGGCCCCATCTGAGCCATTAAAGGTGTGATCGGCGGCAAACTGATGCCCGATCTCATGGGCAACAAAGTCGATAAAAAAAGACTCGCCGCTCGGATTCCGCCTGCCACTCACCCCCTTCGCCTTCTGATGGGGCGAACAAGCGCTCGGCACCACCGCGATACCGCCCCCATAGGTACTGAAGACATGCCCGATATCATAGTTGTCGCTGCCGATCACCCGGTCCAGATTAGCCTGATTCTGGCCCAGCATGTCGAAGGCGCTGCTGTTGTCGTAGGGATCACTGGCAGAATCGGTATAGATGATGCGGTCGTTATCTGCCACCAGCTGGAACTGGATCGCTAGATCCCGCCCATAGATCTGGTTGACCCGGTTGATCGCCGTGACGATCGCTGATAGCGCCGCCTCAACAGTGCCACCCATCGCCTGGGTATACTCTCCGGTAGCCGCTACTGCCAAACGATAGAGACGCCGTCCCTCGCCACTGCGTAGCGCCAGGCCATCGAGCGCTGCGGAGTGACCTGCCGGGTCATCCTGATAATGCACCTCATGCACAGCACAGAGCGACCGCTCATCGGCCTCACCACCCCGCCCCGCCAACAGCAGATCCCGCTTGTAGTAAGCTCGGTAGCCGCCACTGATATCAGGGTCGATAAACAGAGTACCAGCCGTCATGTTGATCATGGCGTGAAAACCATCCGGGGTCAGATCGAGCCGGCCAGTCGCCGCTGGATCATCCAACCCCGTGACGGAGAAAGTGCGAATGTCGGGATAACGTCGCGCCAGCTCCGGCGCCATAACTGGCGACTCCATGACGCTAAAACGACTGCTGCGGCCATCGGGCAGGGGCAGTGACAACTCCACCCCCTGGCGAGCAAGGAGCTCTTGCGGCGCCGCAGCGAGACGCTGTTGCAGGGCAGCATGGTCAGCTTGAAGGCGACGATAGTAGAGCACCTCATCTACTGTCCGTCGGCCTGCCAAGTCTTCTCTCGGCAGATCCTCCCAAACCGACCCAACAGAGGCCCATGAAACCGGTGTGCTCATCAGCAGCACCGCCCCAACCACAACCCTGAGTCCCAGCCACATATTGTGCTCTCCACCACGGCTGACAGAAACCGACCCAATGGCCTGTTGCGGCCGCGCCCGGCAGAGAGGTGTTTATCTATCTCAAAGGGGCCTGGATCCTGATCGAGTCAGTAGTGATTTGCTGAAAGCCGGGCGACCAAGAGTGACCACTTCTTGACTATCAGCAAATAACCGACTCGCACAGCTAGTATCGGTTACAGGCCCGAGAGCTTTAGAGCCCAGAAGAATTCTGAAAGAGAGCCCGTGCCTGGCCGATTAATACCAAGCGCAGGAACTGAAGAGAGAATGAAGAGAACATCGGACAAGTTCACGGCGCTGCCCGCCTCAGGGAGCGCACAGGCAAAGCTCGGCACTCCCCCAGGCAACAAGCCATTTATTAGGAACCGAAGCGCAGCGGCAGGCACCGCCTCGAGGTACGCGACAAGCCGATCAGAGAGAACAGCAGGGGCAGCCAGAGCAGTGAGCCACCGCCACCGCTATCACTATCGCTACTACTACCACCACTGCCCAGATTGGTACCGGCATCATTGAACACCGTGCCGTGCTCCAAGCTACCGCCATCAATCGCTTTGCAGTTGGTCGCCACGGCAGCACCAAGGCTACTCTCTACTGAAATATCGCTATCGGAGAGATCGAAGAAGATGTTGTCGTTGCAGTAGAGCCGGACCCGGGCGCGAGCGATATTACGTTGCGGCAGCGTCACCGTGGCGTTGCCAATACTGTTGAGAAAGCCACTGCCCAGATCAAGATCGACATCGTCACTGGCATCACAATAACTGTAGCCGTCAGCACTCAGGGCCAGCAGTTCAACGCTCAGCGCACTACAGATGCTAGTGGTATTGGTCGTCCAGGTCAGGGTGCGATCAACACCCCCCTGGCTCGTAGCCGTCGTGACCAGGGTCCCGCCGGTGATGGCAAAGGGTCCAGAGCTGCTATCAACCACAATCGACACGTCATCCTCATCCACCCCGGAATTGCCATCCCGCACGGTCAGACGAAAGTTCAGCGTACGGTTTGTGCTGGGCAGGGTCTCGCCCTTGTCGGCACTGTGATTGTTCGTCAAGCCGACCAGCAATTCACTCACCCGCGGAAAGTCCCGCATTCCGCCACTCTTCGGCAGGAACGAACGGAACAGCGGATTGGAGCCCAGATCCGTGCCCAGCGTGGATGCATCCGTTGAAGCTCCCACATCCAGTTCATCCCACTGATAGGAGAGGCTGTCGCCATCCACATCGGTCGCCGTGCCAGTCAGTCGAAACGGGGTCTGACGTGGCACCGTGTAATTGCTGCCTGCCGCCGCCACCGGCGCAGTATTGCCAGTGGAGACCTGACTGCCACACGTTTGCGAATCCGCATATACAGCGATCTGCTCGATACTGCGTGCATGAAAGGTGGCATCACTATTTTGCTGGATATTCTCCCCACTGCAGATACCGGCGTAGGCCATGATACTAGTGCCGCTACCTGGTTCCACCGCATTTAGTGGGCTACGCCCTCCTGAACAGTTGCTGCCGGTTGTACCGTTAAAAGTGTGGGCGGCATTGAACTGATGCCCGATTTCATGAGCAACAAAATCGATCCAGAAAGTATCTCCATTTGGCACTAAAGAACCGGTCGCGCCTTGCGCTTTAATACCACCTGCACAGGAAGAACCGACACGTGCGATGCCACCACTCCCCGTGCCGAAAACATGGCCGATATCGTAGTTGGCACTACCGATGACGCTGTCGAGGTTGGCCTGGTTCTCCGACAACATGGTCGCAACATCAGTATTCGTATAGGGGTCGGTAGCACCATCGATATAGATGAGGCTGTCATTATTGGCCACCAGCTCGAACTGGATCGCCAGATCCCGCCCATAGATCTGATTAACCCGATTGATAGCCGTAACGATGGCGTCCAAGGCCTGGGCATTAGTGCCACCGTGAAACTGCGTGTACTCACCAGTCGCTGCCACCGCCAACCGGTAGACCCGCCGCTGCCCGGTGAGGGTGATGAGCCGCTGCGCCAAGGCAGAGGCCTCCGCCACACGCTGCTCCCAGTCCTGCTCCACCTCCTGCAGCACGCAGTAGGGGCGTGATGACAGCTCGCCACGCGCCGCCAACACATAGTCACGCTTGAAGTAGGAGCGATAGCCACCCTGATCATCGGGGTCAATAAAGATCACGCCGGCGGGTGTATCGAGCATGGCGTGGAAGCCCTGCGGGGTCAGATCGAGCCGACCTGTCGCAGTTGGCTGATCGATACCGCGAACCGAATAGGTGCGGATCTCGGGGTAGCGCCGAGCCAGCTCCGGCGCCATTATCGGCGACTCTTCAACGCTAAACCGGGCAAACGAGCCGTCAGGCAGGGGCAGCTGCAGGGGCGCTCCTTCGCTGGCAGTGAACTCCAGCGGCGCTGTCGCCAACAGGGACTCCAGAGCAGGGCGATCGGCCTGTAGGGAACGATATTGGAAGGCGGGCACCGCAGCGCTCCGCGCGGCAACATCCGGCAGGCGCTCACTCCAGATGCCGCCGGCCGACACGCCACCCAGCGGCAACCCCAGCAGCAACAGCCAAACCACAAACCGAGACCCAAAACCCATGCCACTGCCTCCTACGTGAGCCAGCCTGCCGACCAGCCATAAACTATACAAAAGCCGGCAGTGGCTCCTCTCCACGCAAGCGGCCCGCGGAATCGCTGGCAAGCCTCAAACCGACGTTTCAGGGAGCGAGCTTTTTCCGCAGCAGTTCGTTGACCTGTCCCGGATTAGCCTTGCCCTGGGTGAGCTTCATCACCTGGCCGACAAAAAACCCGAGCAGCTTCTCCTTACCTGCCCGGAACTGTTCCACCTGCTTGGGATTGCTGCCGATGATCTCATCGATAATCGACTCGATGGCAGCTGTATCGGTAATCTGCTTCAGGCCTTTAGCCTCGATGATCGCATCAGCATCTCCCTCACCGTCCCAGATCGCTTCAAACACCTGCTTGGCGATCTTGCCGGAGATGGTGCTGTCCGCGATACGCGCCAGCAGCCCACCGAGCTGCTGCGGCGACACCGGCGACGCTTCGATCCCCAGCCCCGCCTTGTTGAGTGCCCCGGCCAGCTCCATGGTGACCCAGTTGGCCGCCATCTTCGGCTCGGCGCCGGCGGCGGCCACCGCCTCGAAGTAGTCCGCCAGCGGCCGGCTCGCGGTCAACCCGCCCGCATCCTGATCACTCAGGCCATACTCCTGCTCGAAGCGCTGTCGCTTGGCATCGGGCAACTCGGGCAGCTCTGCTCGGATCGTCTCTAGCAACTCTTCTTCCACCTCCACCGGTAGCAGATCCGGATCGGGGAAGTAGCGGTAGTCGTTGGCCTCCTCCTTGCTGCGCATGGAGCGAGTCTCGTCCCGATCAGCATCGTAGAGCCGGGTCTCTTGTACCACCTTGCCGCCGCTCTCGACCAGATCGATCTGCCGCTCCAGCTCGAATTTGAGGGCCCGTTCAAGAAAACGGAAGGAGTTGATGTTCTTCAGTTCGGTGCGGGTACCAAACGCCTCCCGACCCTTGGGGCGGATCGAGAGATTGGCATCGACGCGGAACGAGCCCTCCTGCATATTGCCGTCACAGATCCCCAAATAGACCACCAGCTGATGGATCTTGCGCGCATAGGCCACCGCCTCTTTGATCGAGCGCATGTCGGGTTCGGAGACGATCTCCAGCAGCGGCGTACCGGCACGGTTCAGGTCGATCCCGCTCATACCGTGGAAATCCTCGTGCAGCGACTTGCCGGCATCCTCCTCCAGATGGGCGCGAGTGATGCCGATCACCTTCTGCTCGCCATCGGCCAGTTCGATGGTGATCGAGCCCTTGCCGACGATCGGCAGCTCAAACTGGCTGATCTGATAGCCCTTCGGCAGATCGGGATAGAAGTAGTTCTTGCGCGCGAACACCGAACGCCGACCGATCTCCGCGCCTACCGCCAGGCCGAACTTCAGCGCCATACTCACCGCTTGCTGGTTGAGCACCGGCAGCACGCCGGGGAAGCCCAGGTCCACATTGCATGCCTGGGTATTGGGTTCCGCGCCGTAAGCGGTGGAAGCCCCGGAGAAGATCTTCGATCGAGTGGCGAGCTGGGTATGGACCTCCAGCCCGATGACAGTTTCCCACTGCATGGTCTTTTCTCTTAGGTTAAGGGAATCAGAAACCTGACGGCACCTGCGTGTGCCAGTCGGTCGCCTGCTGGAACTTATGAGCCACATTCAGCAGTCGCGCCTCGGCAAAGTAGTCGCCGATAATCTGCAGCCCCACCGGCAGACCCGCCACCGGCGCCACCGGGATCGAGATCCCAGGCAGACCCGCCATATTGGCAGCGATGGTGTAGATGTCGTTGAGATACATAGTGACCGGGTCATCCGCCTTCTCACCGAGACCAAAGGCGGTGCTCGGCGAGGTCGGCCCCATGATCACGTCGACCTGTTCGAAGGCGCGCTTGAAGTCATCAGAGATCAGATGACGGATCTTCTGTGCCTTCAGATAGAAGGCGTCGTAGTAACCGGCGGAGAGCACATAGGCGCCGATCATGATGCGCCGCTTCACCTCGGCACCAAAGCCCTCGCCGCGGGAGCGCTTGTAAAGATCCTCCAGATCCTTTGGCTCATCGCAACGATAGCCATAACGCACGCCGTCGAAGCGGGAGAGGTTGGAGGAACACTCAGCCGGCGCCACCACGTAGTAGGTGGGGACCGCCAGACCGGTATTCGGCAGACTGATCTCCACCAGCTCGGCGCCGAGCTTTTTGTACTCGGCAATCGCCGCCTCGACCGATTCGGCCACGGCACTGTCGAGACCTTCACCGAAATACTCCTTCGGCAGACCGATTTTCAGTCCCTCCAGGGAGTCGTTGAGGCTCGCTGAGTAGTCGGGCACCGGCGCCTCAGCGCTAGTGGAATCCTTTGGGTCGAAGCCGGCCATCGCCTGCAGCAACAGCGCCGCATCCTCGGCGGAGCGGGCCATGGGTCCGCCCTGATCGAGACTTGAGGCGAAGGCGATCATGCCGTAGCGCGAGACCCGCCCGTAGGTCGGCTTGAGGCCGGTGATGCCGCAGAGTGCGGCGGGCTGGCGAATCGAGCCGCCAGTATCGGTGCCGGTGGCAGCAGCAGCCAGACGCGCCGCCACCGCCGCCGCAGAACCGCCGGAGGAGCCACCTGGCACCCGCGACTTGTCCCAAGGGTTGCGCACTGGGCCATACCAGCTGGTCTCGTTAGAGGAGCCCATGGCAAACTCATCCATGTTGGCCTTGCCTAGGGAGACCACGCCAGCCGCCTTCAGCTTGCTCACCACCGTTGCGTCGTAAGGGGAGATGAAGCTGTCGAGCATGCGCGAGCCACAGCTGGTCTTCACCCCTTCGGTACAGAAGATATCCTTGTGGATAATCGGAATGCCGGTGAGCGACCCCGCCTCGCCAGCGGCGATCTGCTTGTCGGCCGCCTCTGCCGCAGCCAGCGCCTGCTCGGCGGTGGTGCTGATAAGGCTATTAAGCTCCCCATCAAGGGCTTCGATGCGCTGCAGAAAGTGACGGGCCAGCTCCACGCTGGAGCACTCGCCCGCACGTAGGGCCGCGCCCAGTTCGACGATACTTTTGTTATGCATTGTGCAGGAAATTCTCTTGATTAACGCCGGCTATCCGACGATTACTCGATCACCTTGGGAACCAGATAGAGCCCACCATCGACCTTCGGCGCGATCGATTGAAAGACCTCGCGGCGATTGCTCTCAGTCACCTCATCAGCACGCAGCCGTTGCGACATATGCAGCGGGTGGGCCATCGGCGTAACCCCCTCAGTATCCTGCGCATCCATCTGCGCCACCAGATCGAGGATGTTACTCAATTCCTGCGCAAAGCCATCCAGCTGCTCCTGTTCAACAGAGAGCCGAGCAAGATGCGCGATCTTCTCGATATCAGAATGATCCAAAGACATCCGTAATGATCCCTTGAGATTGAAAACCGGGAAAACTTATCACAATTGGCCTTATCCATACATGGGGCTGAAACTTTGCACCAACACCACCCACCCCCCTGAACCGGCGCAGATCCCAGAAAAAAACTCCGTCAGGATTGATACGACCCAGCCGTCCGAGCGACTCATCTTTAACGCTGAATGAGACCAGTTTTGCCACTTTAGGAAGGGAAGCAAGGCAAGCTGCAACCTGTGTCACAAAACTTTCCGCACCCCATTTGCCGGAAAAGTGAGGCGATTGATAATCCCGACAAAGCAGGAAGCCACACAGGACCATAAGAGCTTCCCGATGTAAACCAGCAGAGGCCACTTCACTTCAGATGAGAGACCCGACCGGCAACACCCTCAGCACAGCAGTACTCAAGCTGCTTAGACCGGTGGTGCACCTGTTGCTGCGCAATAACATGTCTTACGGTGAGTTCGCCGACTTGGCAAAGTGGATTTATATAGACGTGGCTGCAAAAGAGTTCACCATCCCCGGCCGAAAACAGACCATCTCGCGCATCTCGGTGATTACCGGGCTGACCCGCAAAGAGGTCGCCCGACTACAGAAGCTCCAACACCCCGGCAGTGAACTCATCTCCCAGCGCCACAACCGAGCCGCCCGGGTAATCGCCGGCTGGCGCCGGAACCCGCGATTTCAGGACAGCAACGGCAACCCAGCAACCCTCTATTTCGAGTCTGGCAGCGGCAGTTTCAGCGACCTGGTGCGCGAGCACAGCGGCGACATCCCTCCACGCGCGATCCTTGACGAACTGCTGCGCATCGGCTCAGTTGAACAGAACGCCGAGGGTCAGGTACGCCTGGCCTCCACCGCATTTGCGCCGAATGATGACGAGATCGACGAGCTGCGCAGCCTCGGCAATGATGTACAGCTACTCGTCTCCACCATTGACCAGAGGCTCCGCAAGGAGGGCTCTCCGCCCCTATTTCAACGCAAGGTCGCCTACGACAACCTGCCCCAAGAGGCACTGCCCGCCTTCCGCCAGTTCAGCGCGAGAAAGGCCCAAGCACTGCTCAAGGAGTTCGACCTGCATCTGGCGCAAAATGGCCGCCACGCCGGTCAGCAAAGCAACGGCGACCGGCACATGCAGGCCGGCATCGGAATCTTTTATTTCGAACAGAACACGGAAGAGGGCATCTGAAGCACCCTCAACCCGCCACCAACAATCCACACTAGATCACTGTCGCTCCGCCGGCCGCAGAATCAGCGAAAGCAACAGCTGGCAAGCGATCAGGTAATATCCTCCGGCTGCTCCGAGGGCGGCGTCTCGTGGGACATCTCTGCGTAGCAGTCGCTACCACAAAAATAGAAGATGTAGTCATCCGCTTCAGCTACACCCATTTCAGAACGGGGAATCTCCCGCATACAGGTGTCGTGATCAAGCTTCTTCACCTGGCTAGGCTTAGACATCGTCATAACCACCTCCTGCATCAGTACAAGAACCCAATACCCGAGCTTTTTACTCGGCTTTCTAATCAAGTATAGCTACTCACATAAAAAAGCAAATAAGGTATATAAAGTCGCTTTCACCACACCACCGCCTTGCCCAAGCCTCCAACGGTTGCTAGATTAAGGCCGATTACGGAAACCTCATCGTGGCCCGGAATAGCCCCAGCTTGGACTAGAGCTCCAGCGATTCGCATAAGGCCATGTCAATACACTGATATTACGAAGAAATTTTATGCTGTTCCGACGCATCCGCGGCCTCTTCTCCAACGATCTCTCCATCGACCTTGGCACCGCCAACACGCTGATCTACGCCCGTGGCCAGGGCATCGTGCTGAATGAGCCTTCGGTGGTGGCAATCCGCCAGGACCGCGGCCCAGGCGGTGCAAAGTCCGTGGTCGCGGTAGGTGAAGAGGCAAAAAAGATGCTCGGCCGCACCCCGGCCAACATCACCGCCATCCGCCCCATGAAAGAGGGCGTGATCGCCGACTTCACGGTCACCGAAAAAATGCTGCAGTACTTCATCCACAAGGTGCATGAGACCCGCATCCTGCGGCCCAGCCCACGGGTGCTGGTATGCGTGCCCTGTGGCTCTACCCAAGTGGAGCGGCGTGCGATCAAGGAGTCCGCTGCCGGCGCCGGCGCCCGCGAGGTCTACCTGATCGAAGAGCCGATGTCGGCCGCCATTGGCGCCGGCCTGCCGGTGGACGAAGCGCGCGGCTCAATGGTGCTGGATATCGGCGGCGGCACCTCCGAGGTGGCGATCATCTCGCTCAACGGTATCGTCTACTCCAACTCGGTACGGGTCGGCGGCGACCGCTTCGACGAAGCGATCATCAGCTATGTCCGCCGTAACTACGGCACCCTGATCGGTGATGCCACCGCCGAACGGATAAAACACGAGATCGGCTCCGCCTACCCCGGCAACGAGGTGAAGGAGATCGAGGTCAAGGGTCGCAACCTGGCTGAGGGCATCCCGCGCAGCTTCACCCTCAACAGCAACGAGATCCTCGAGGCGCTACAGGAGCCGCTCTCCGGCATCGTCGGCGCAGTCAGGACCGCCCTTGAACAGACTCCGCCGGAGCTGGGCGCAGATGTCGCCGAGCGCGGCATCGTACTCACCGGCGGTGGCGCGCTGCTAAAGGATCTGGATCGACTGATCCAGGAGGAGACCGGCCTGCCGGTGATCGTCGCCGAAGACCCCCTGACCTGCGTCGCCCGCGGTGGCGGCCGTGCGCTGGAGTTGATCGACGAACGCGGCGGAGACATCTTCTCCGTGGAATAGCAGCCTGATGCGGCCGCCAGCGGCCGCTCGCTCTTTTGCCGCATCCGAGAGGTTCGCCAACCATTAAACCGATCTTCACACAGGGCCCCTCCCTCAACACGCGGCTGTTCTCGGCCGTGCTGCTGTCGATCGTATTGATGGTGCTAGACCATCGCGAGAAGCACCTCGACGAACTGCGCTCAGCCCTCTCGGTCCTGATCTACCCAATCCAATATATCGCCTCCCTCCCAACTCAGCTGGCCCGCCAGGGAGCGGAGAGCCTGGCCGATCGCGATCAGCTCAACCAGGATCGCCAGCGGCTCGCCAAGCAGAACCTGGAGCTGCGCGCCCGGCTGCAGAAGTTTGAGGCCCTTGAGGCGGAAAACATGCGTCTGCGCGGCCTGCTCGACTCATCCTTCAAAGTCGGTGACCGGGTGTTGATCTCCGAACTGCTGGCGGTGGAGCAGGATCCGTTCCGCCAACTGGTGGTGATCGACAAGGGCTCCACATCCGGCGCCTTCAAGGGCCAACCGGTGCTCGACGCCAACGCCGTCGCCGGCCAGATCACACTGGTCACCCCCTACACCTCGACAGTGCTGCTGATCACCGATGCCAGCCACGCATTACCAGTACAGGTCAACCGTAACGGCCTGCGCACTATCGCCATGGGCACCGGCCTGATCAACCAACTGCAACTGCCACATCTGCCAAACAACGCCGACATCAAGCCCGGCGACCTGCTAGTCACCTCCGGGCTTGCTGGACGCTTCCCGCCGGGCTACCCGGTGGCGGAGGTCACCAGCGTGGTGCGCGAGCCTGGCAAGCCTTTCGCCTCAGTTACCGCCCGCCCTACTGCTGACCTAGACCGCATCCGCGAGGTACTGCTGGTATGGACACTGACACCAAAGACGCTGCAGGAACAGCCGTCAGCAGATGAGGTAACCCAATGAACGCGAACGTCCAGGGACGCCTCTACATCGCCCACCTGACCCTGGCATTCGGCTTTGTGCTGGCGGTAATGCCTATGCCTGACTGGGCCAGCAACTTCCGCCCCCAGTGGGTTACTTTGATCCTGATCTACTGGTGTATGGCTCTGCCGGAGCGGGTCAACGTCGGCACCGGCTGGCTCGCCGGTCTGCTGCTCGATGTGCTGAGCGGATCGCTGCTCGGTCAACACGCCTTGGCGCTGGCGGTGGTCAGTTTTCTTACCCTCAATATCTATCAACGGGTGCGGGTACTGCCACTGCGCCAACAGATGTTCACCATCATGATTCTGCTGCTGGTGGAGAAGCTACTGGCGCTCTGGGCCACCGCCGCCGCCGGATACCCCGCCCCGACACTCTGGTATTGGGCCGCGCCCCTGGTGGGCATGCTATTGTGGCCCTGGATCTACATCATCTTACGGGACGTCCGCCGACGTTTTCACGTCAGCTAAGGGGCCGCTGAATGAACCTGGGCGAGCTGAATTGTGAGATCAAATGTTCCGATGTAAGGCGGAAACCGCAGGTAATAGCTAGTCTATTACCAGGATTTTCAACGCAGCGGCGGGAGATTTGGACCACCAGGCAGCCGTCAATGATTCGCTCAGAGACTCCTTGAGGAACGGCGATGCCTCAGTACTCGATCAAAGATCATCTCTACGAGAGCCAGCTCTTCATCAACCGCAGTATCGCCGCGGCAATCATCGTCACCCTGATGCTGCTGCTTCTCGGGGTACGCATGGTCTATCTGCAAGTGGTCAGCCACGAACACTACACCACCCTGTCGAAGGATAACCGCGTCAAGCTGCAGCCGCTGCCGCCGACACGCGGCCTGATCTACGACCGCAATGGCGTCATCCTGGCGCAGAATCTGCCTGCCTACAGCCTGGAAATCACCCCTGAAAAGGTGGAATCGCTTGAGCAGACCATCGAACAACTGGCGCTGATCCTGCCGATCAGCGAGGAGGACCGCCGCCGCTTTAAGAAGCTGCGCCGGCAACGACGTCGCTTCGACAGTATCCCGATCCGAGTACGCCTGAACGATGAGGAGGTGGCCCGATTTGCAGTCAACCAGCACATCTTCCCAGGCGTCGACGTCAAGGCAAAGCTGCTACGCGACTACCCCCTGGGAGAGCACACCGCCCACCTGCTGGGTTATGTCGGACGCATCAATCAGCAGGAGCTACAGCTGATCGACACCTCCAACTACAGCGGCACCAGCCATATCGGCAAGAACGGCGTGGAGAAGACCTACGAGTCACTGCTGCACGGCAAGGTCGGCCTGCAGCAGGTGGAGGTCAACGCCAAGGGGCGTACCCTACGGGTACTGCAGGAGCAGCCGCCAATCCCCGGCCAGGATCTACAGCTATCTATCGATATCCAGTTGCAACAGACCGCGCTCAAGGCACTCGGCGAGTTCAACGGCGCTGTAGCCGCAATCGAGATCGAGACCGGCGGGGTGCTGGCGCTGGTCAGCAAACCGGGCTATGACCCCAACCTGTTCGTTGAAGGCATCAGCAGCAAAGCCTACCGAGCGCTACAGAAATCCCCCGACAAACCACTCTTCAACCGCGCCATCCGCGGCCAGTATCCGCCCGGCTCCACGGTAAAACCCTTCATCGGCCTAGCCGGGCTGGAGAGCGGCGTGGTCCATTTCAGGCAGAAGAACTACTGCCCGGGCTACTATCAACTCCCCGGCAAGGAACACAAATATCGTGACTGGAAAAAGACCGGCCACGGTGTGACCGACATGCATAAGGCGATCGTGCAGTCTTGTGATGTCTACTACTATGAACTGGCCCGCACACTGGGCATCGACCGGCTGCACGGCTTCCTCTCCAACTTCGGCTTCGGCAGCAAAAGCGGTATCGACCTGACCGGCGAAAGCACCGGCCTGCTGCCCAGCCGAGCCTGGAAGCGCCGTACCCGCCGCGCCCCTTGGTATCCCGGTGAGACCCTGATCATCGGCATCGGTCAGGGCTACTTCCTCGCCACCCCGCTGCAGCTGGCGGTCGCCACCGCGACGCTGGCCAACGGCGGCAAACGCATCCGACCACGGGTCGTTTCCAGCATCCGCCATGGTGATGGCAGCCAAGAAGAGCTGATCCCTATCGTCTCTCAAATAACACAGAACAACCCACTGCACTGGCAGCAGATCACCCAGGCGATGACCGACGTAGTGCAAGGGCCGCGCGGCACCGCCCGGCGCATCCGCAACAAAAAATATCGCATCGCCGGCAAGACCGGCACCGCCCAGGTCTTCAGCGTGGGTCAGGACGAAGAGTATGACGAAAAGACGGTGGCGAAGCGCAAGCGCGACCACGCCCTGTTCATCGCCTTCGCCCCGGCAGAGATGCCGAAGATCGCGGTGGCAGTCATCGTAGAGAACGGCGGTCACGGCGGCTCAGTGGCGGCGCCTATCGCACGCAAGGTGATGGATCAATATCTGCTGGGAGAATCCCTGTGAGCGGCCTCTCCAGCCTGCATGAATCCCAGCCCGCCCGCCCCAGCGGTCTGCTCGCCTGGCTGCATCTCGATCTGCCGCTGCTGAGCGCCCTGCTGCTGCTGTGCGGCGTCAGCCTGCTGGTGCTCTACAGTGCCGGGGATCAGGACATGGCGCTGATCCAACGTCAGGCGATCCGCTTTGGCATCGCCTTCGTCGCGCTGATTCTGCTGGCACAGATCCATCCCGACCACCTGCGGCGCTGGTCACCTTGGCTCTACCTGACGGGTCTGCTAATGCTGACCGCAGTGCTCGCCTTCGGCGAGACCGGCAAGGGCGCGCAGCGCTGGCTTGACCTGGGGCTATTCCGCTTCCAACCCTCGGAGATGATGAAGCTGGCGCTGCCGATGATGCTCGCCTGGTACCTGGCGGAGAAGCGTCTGCCACCGAAGAAGCGCCGCCTGTTAGTGGCCATCATCATGACCTTGCTACCAGTGCTGCTGATCGCTAAACAGCCCGATCTTGGCACCGCCCTGCTGGTCGCCAGCGCCGGAGTCTTTGTGCTGTTTCTGGCCGGCATCAGCTGGCGGCTGGTGGCTGGCTTCAGCGCCCTGATGGCCGCCATGGGGCCGCTCATCTGGTTCCTCATGCGCCCTTATCAGCGTCAGCGGGTGATGACCTTTCTCAACCCGGAAAACGATCCCCTGGGGGCAGGCTACCATACCATCCAGGCGAAGATCGCCATCGGTTCCGGAGGTATCGCCGGCAAGGGCTGGCTCAACGGCACCCAGTCCCACCTGGAGTTTCTCCCCGAACGTCACACCGATTTCATCTTCGCCGTGATCTCCGAAGAGCTGGGACTGGTGGGGGTCGCCGCACTGCTACTGCTCTACTTCTTCATCATCCTGCGCGGCCTCTACATCGCCACCCAGGCGCAGAATACCTACAGCCGACTGCTCGCCGGCACCCTTACGCTGGTCTTCTTCGTCTATCTGTTCGTCAACACCGGCATGGTCACTGGCCTGCTGCCGGTGGTTGGGGTGCCACTTCCCCTGATCAGCTATGGCGGCACTTCACTGGTGACCATCCTGGCCGGCTTCGGTATGCTCATGTCGATACACACGCATCGGAAGCTACTACCTACCTAACCTATGAAGTACACAATCAGACAGCTCGCAGCTTCACTGCTGCTTAGCCTCGCCGCCAGCAGCAGCCAGGCCCTGACATCCTCCCCCGAGATCAACGCCTTTGCCGAGGAGATGGCAAAAAAACACGGTTTTGAGAGCAGCCAGATCACCCGCCTGCTAAGCCAGGCCAAGTTCCGGGATGACATCATCCGCGCCATCAGCCGCCCGGCAGAGTCGAAGGCGTGGCACGAATATCGCCCCATATTTCTTACCGAAGACCGCATCCGCGGCGGCATCAGCTTCTGGCGACAAAACCAGGCGCTGCTGGAGCAGGTCAGCCGTGAGTACGGTGTGCCGCCGGAGATCATTGTCGCCATTATCGGCGTGGAGACCCGCTATGGTCGCCACACCGGCCGCTATCGGGTGCTCGACGCCCTCACCACTCTCGCCTTCGGCTACCCCAAGCGGAGCAAATTTTTTCGCAGTGAACTGGAGCAGTTTCTGCTGCTGAGCCGTGAGGAACAGATCTCTCCGGCCGCATCCAAAGGCTCCTATGCCGGCGCCATGGGCATGCCGCAGTTCATCTCCAGCAGCTATCGCACCTACGCAGTCGACCATGACAAGGATGGCCACCGTGACCTGTGGAACAACAAGGCCGACGTCATTGCCAGTGTCGCCAACTATTTCAAGCGCCATGGCTGGCGGGCCGGCGAACCGATAGCCCTGCGGGTACGGGGCGGCAGCAAGGTCCATGAGAAATATGTGGAACGCGGCATGAAACCGGTTACCCCAGTAACAGAATTGCTCGCTTCAGGCCTGAAAGCCGAGCAGGCACCTCAACTGACAGGCGATGCTCTGGGCAGCCTGATCCGGCTCGATGCCGGGGAAGAAGACGAGTATTGGGTCGGGCTGCACAATTTCTACGTGATAACCCGCTACAATCACAGCAACCTCTATGCGATGGCCACCTATCAATTGAGCCGCGCCATCAAGAGAGCCAAAGAGGCCCGGGAGAGAGCGCCTCTCGATTGATCCTGACCCATCGGTAAATTGGCGCAATTGCAGTGAAGAGACGAGCGACCCGGTCGAGAAAACGATTTTTCAGTGGCAGATTGCGGCCACTGTTTTGGCCGGTCCTGCTACTCGCCCTCACCTGCTGTAGTATCGGCCCGTCGATCATCGAACAGGACATCGACGGCATCTCAAGCTCGATCCCAGCACCCAGCGACATCAACGCGATACCTGACGCGGTACCGAAAAAAGAGCCGCGCAGCCGCTACGGCAACGCCCCCTCCTACGTGGTACTTGGCAAGCGCTACCAAACCCTGAAGCAAAGTCGTGGCTATCGCGAGCGCGGCATCGCCTCCTGGTACGGCAGCAAATTCCACGGCCGGCGCACCTCCAGTGGCGAGATCTACAACATGTACGGCATGAGCGCGGCACACAAGAGCCTGCCGCTGCCAACCTATGCCCGGGTCACCAACCTGCGCAACGGCCGTAGCGTGGTAGTAAAAATCAACGACCGCGGCCCGTTCCATGCCAATCGCCTGATCGATCTCTCCTATACTGCAGCCTACAAACTTGGCATCGTTGGCCGAGGCACCGGACTGGTGGAGATCGAAGCGATCACCCCAGGCGCGCCCACCAAGCCGCCGAAGCGACCAGCTCGCAGCAAGCCCAAGGGCGACCCCAGTCTGTTCCTACAGGTGGGCGCCTTTGGCAACCAGCAAAATGCCCGGCGCCTGCAGCAGAGGATACTCAGCCAGCTCGACACACCAGTGCAGATCCGTCACTCCAGCTCCGAGCAGCAACCAGTCTACCGAGTGCAGATTGGGCCAATTCCCAACGTTGAGGGTGCTGACCGTCTCGCCCAACACCTGGATGAACTCGGCATCCACGACAGCCATGTGGTGATCCGCTGATCGCGGGAAACATTCCTCCCTCTCTCTCAATCAGAGATGTTTCCCTACACTCAACAAGCTCTTAAAATAGGCGCTCGCCGCGCCCCCAGAAACTCAATGAAACCTAATATGACCCTATTCCGCCCCCTGCTCATTCTTGCGTTAGTTACACTCAGCCTGACATTACAGGCTGCTGTGCCCATTCCATCCCCGCCCAAGGTCGCCGCCAGCGGCTATCTGCTGCTCGACTTTTACTCCGGCAAGATACTTGCTGAATCCAACGCCTCACAACGACTAGAGCCGGCCAGCCTGACCAAGATCATGACCGCCTACGCTGTGTTCCGCGAACTCAAGGAGGGCAACATCAACCTCACAGACGAGGTGCTGGTGAGTGAAAAGGCGTGGCGCACACCCGGCTCCCGGATGTTCATCGAGGTCGGCAAACGGGTCAAAGTGGAGGATCTGATCAAGGGCATGATCATCCAGTCGGGCAACGATGCCTGTGTCGCCCTGGCAGAACACATCGCCGGCAGCGAAGAGACCTTCGCCGAAGTCATGAACAACCATGCGCGCCGGCTCGGCATGCACGCCAGCCACTTCATCAACAGCACCGGCCTGCCCGACAAAGACCACTACACCACCCCAGAGGACATCGCCAAGGTCGCGATGGCCACCATCCGCGAGTTCCCCGACTACTACAAGTGGTACAGCGAGAAGTCCTTCGTCTTCAACAAGATCAAACAACACAACCGCAACAAGCTGCTGTGGCGCGACAACACTGTCGACGGCATGAAGACCGGCCACACCGAGGCCGCCGGCTACTGCCTGGTGGCATCCGCCCAGCGCGAGCAGATGCGCTTAATCTCGGTGGTAATGGGCACCAAGAGCGAGAAGGCACGCGCCTCTGCCAGTCAGGCGCTGCTCAACTACGGTTTCCGCTTCTTCGAGAGCCACCGCCTCTACAGTGCCGGCGAAACCCTTAACCGGGCGCGCATCTGGAAGGGCAACAAACCACAGATTGCGCTAGGGCTGGCCCACGACCTGCATGTCAGCATTCCCCACAAACAGTACAAAAAACTCAATGCGCAGCTCGACGTGATCCCCACCATTACCGCACCCGTGCAGCAGGGGCAGGAAGTGGGTCAGGTACGCATCGAACTAGCCGGCGAGACGATCGCCGAGGTACCGCTGATCGCACTGGAGAGCGTCGCGGAAGGCAATCTCTGGCAGAAGGCCAAAGACGCCGCCCTGATGTGGCTGGAGTAGAAGATGAGTAACGAGCAAGAGAGCCTACTGGAATTTCCCTGCAGCTTTCCGATCAAGGCGATGGGCAAGGCCGAACCCGGCTTCGATCTGATAATCGTTGAACTCATCCGCCGCCACGTGCCCGACCTGCACGAAGGCGCGGTGGTCAGCCGCACCAGCAAGGGCGGCAAGTGGGTCTCGGTCACCGTCACCATCAAGGCCAACAGCAAGGCGCAGCTTGATGCCATCTATCTCGACCTCAGCGCCCACGAGAAGGTCTACATGGCACTCTGAGCAGCTGACATGAACACCCTGCTTGTGCGTGAACTGGGCGTCCAGCCCTACCTGGACGTCTGGCAGGCGATGTGCGACTACACCGAACAGCGCGATCCCCAGAGCACCGACCAACTCTGGCTGCTCCAACATCCCCCAGTCTTCACCTTGGGCCAGGCAGGCAAGCCGGAGCACCTATTAAACCCAGGGGAGATCCCCATCGTACAGAGCGATCGCGGCGGCCAGGTCACCTATCACGGCCCTGGCCAGCTGATTGCCTATCTGATGCTCGACCTGCGCCGCGCCAAACTTGGCGTGCGCGCCTTGGTAACCCTACTGGAGCAGTCGGTGATCGAGCTGCTCGCCAAGCGGGGCATCACCTCAGAAGCCCGTGCCGACGCCCCCGGAGTCTATGTAGAGGGACGCAAGATCGCCGCCCTGGGTCTGCGCGTGCGACGTGGCTGCAGCTACCACGGCCTCAGCCTCAATGTGGCGATGGAAACCGAGCCCTTCAGCCGCATCAATCCTTGCGGCTATCCGGGGCTGGCGGTGACCCAGTTGTCAGAACTAGGATGCCACACGCCCATCCCCATCCTAGCCGTGGAATTGGCGCAACAACTGGCCGATCGACTGGAGTACACTCTGCGTTTTGACAGCGACACATCCCAATCCAGCCCCGATGAGTGAAACCAAAACCCACCAGCCACCTTCCCGCTCAACCCCCGATAGCCATCAACGCGGTGAGAGCAAGCTCGCCCGCATCCCGGTAAAGGTGGAACAGCGCGACAGCCTGCTACGCAAACCCAAATGGATTCGCGCCAAGGCGCCGCTGGGCAGCCAGGTCAATCGGGTGCGCAAGCTGCTGCGTGAACACAAGCTCAGTTCGGTCTGCGAAGAGGCCGCCTGCCCCAATCTGGGCGAATGTTTCCACAAGGGCACCGCCACCTTCATGATCATGGGGGATATTTGCACCCGCCGCTGTCCCTTCTGCGATGTCGCCCATGGCAAGCCACGCCCCCTCGATCCAGACGAACCCAGCCAGCTGGCGGAGGCAATCGCACAGATGGGGCTCAACTATGTGGTGATTACCTCGGTCGACCGGGACGACCTACGCGACGGCGGCGCCGGCCACTTCGCCAACTGCATCCGCGAGATCCGCCGACTGACGCCCAACACCCGCGTCGAGATCCTGGTGCCCGACTTTCGCGGCCGTCTGGAGGTCGCCTTACAGCAGCTCAGCCAGCAGCCGCCGGATGTCTTCAACCACAATCTGGAAACAGTGCCGCGACTCTACCAGCAGGCACGCCCCGGTGCCGACTACGCCTGGTCTCTGCAACTACTGCAGGCGTTCAAACAGGCCTGTCCACAGGTGCCCAGCAAATCGGGTCTGATGCTCGGTCTCGGCGAGGAGTTGACGGAGGTCGAACAGGTGATGCAAGATTTGCACGCTCACGGCTGCGACATGCTGACCCTTGGGCAATACCTGCAACCGAGCCGTGACCACCTGCCGGTGCAACGCTATGTCACCCCCAGAGAGTTCGATACACTACGCCAAAGCGGCGAGGCGATGGGCTTCAGCAACGTTGCCAGTGGCCCGCTGGTGCGCTCTTCCTACCACGCAGATCTGCAGGCCGATTCACTGTTTGTGCAGCGCTGACAACGGCAGCGTCCTTCATCGCAGATTGCTGAAGGGCTAAAATCTGTAATCAATTCATGTCACTATTCATCAGCCTGAGGCGACACAGCCCATGGACGTCATCACCCACCGCGCCATCGAGTACCTGCTGCTCCCCCCCGGTGGGCCGATTCTGCTCGGTTTTCTTGGGCTACTCTACTGGCGCTTTGGCTACGGCCGACGGGTATTTGTCTTCGCTCTGCTACTGCTGTGGGTCACCAGTCTGCCGATCACTGCCGATCTGCTCGCGCAGGGGCTGGAGATCCACCCCGCGCTCAGCGAAGAACGCCTGGCAGAGAGTCACCCCGAGGCGATCATCGTACTGGGCGGCGGACGCAATCTGGATGCTCCCGAGTATGGCGGCGACACGGTCAGCGCCCGCGAACTGGAGCGACTGCGCTATGCGGCCAAACTGGCGCGCCAGACCGGCCTGCCTGTGATCCCCAGCGGCGGCGCCCCGATCTATTTCGGCGAGCCCGAAGCGAAGATCGCAGCACGCATCCTGCAGGATGAGTTTGGGGTCAGCGTCAGCCAGATCGAAGCCGCCAGCAACACCACCTGGGATAACGCCCGCCTGAGTGCACAATTACTGAAAAAGCTCGGTATCAAGCAGGTGCTGCTGGTGACCAACGCACTGCACATGCGGCGCGCCATCTACGCCTTTGAACGCAATGGCGTGGAGGTGATTGCGGCCCCTACCAGCTTCATCCACAAAACCAACACCCGCCATGTCTGGCTCGAGGGACTACCCAATGGCCTGGCGGTGAAGAATGTCGCCTACGCCATGCACGAATATGTCGGACTACTCTGGTACTACTTCAAGTAGGCTCAGGCATGCATCATCCGGGAGGCCTGCCGGGTCACCTCATCGAACAGGGTTGAGAACGGCGCACCAAGGCTACACAGCGACTCCGGATGCCACTGCACCCCCATCACAAACTGCAACTGCGGGTGCTCAATCGCCTCCACCAGATCATCATCCGCCAAGGCGCTGATGCGCAGCTCAGCACCAAGCTGATCCACCGCCTGATGGTGAAAACTGTTCACCGCGATGCGTTCACGTCGCACCATGCCGAACAGGCTGGTGCCCGGCAAGATCGACACCTCATGGGCAATCCGGTCCCGCGGACGCAGCGGGTCATCATGCAGGATCGGGCTCTGCCGTTCGGCTTCGATATCCTGGATCAAATCACCGCCGCAGGCGACGTTGATCACCTGCATACCGCGACAGATACCTAACAGCGGCATCTCCAGATCAAGCGCCCGCTTCACCAACTCCAGCTCGAATTGATCCCGCTCCGGATTCGCCAGCAGTGGCTTGATCCGTGCATTACCGCCGTAGGAGGCCGGGTCAATATCCCCGCCACCGGAAAGCACCAGGGCATCGATCCGAGCCAGCACCGCCTTGATCTCCAATCCAGAGGTGGGCGCCAAAATCACCGGAATACCACCTGCCGCAACCACTCCACGCACATAGTCCCAGCGCAACAGGTAGTGTTCCGGCATGCGCGGATCATTGGCCGCAGTGATACCAATCAGGGGTGGTTTGGGCTTGCTCATGGCGGGCGACGTCTCTCATCAAACGGGAAAGTTCAGCCCTAAATATGGCAGATAATTCCTGCCCGTCTATCCCTCAGCAAAGTGGCGGTTCAATCGCCCTCATGCAGGTGGTTGTCGTAACGCTCCATCAGGTAGCAGAGACAATCCTGACGAATGATGCTGGCATCGGTGGTCAGCATCGATGGCATCACTGCTGTGCGCAGCCGCAGCTCACCATCCTCGACATGAAAATAGCGCTCGGTACGATCGATCCCCCGCTCATCACGCACATCCAGGAGCTTCGTACCAATCGGCCCGATGTGTGCCAATGCGGTGCCGACCGGCAGTTCGCGGAAGTTCATGTGGTCGATGTCGGAGTGGAACACGATATCTCCGACCGCACCGTCGAAACCGATACTCGCCTCCTCTCTAATCTTCACCTGGGCAACCGTGTGAAACAGGTCGATATCGTGCTCTGCCATCGGGTGTTGTGGATGTTCCGCCAGATGCAGACAGGCATCGAGATAGTCCATGGCATGCTCCACGCCGCGGCTCTCACCGACCCTGCCGCACTCTAGGGTCACCGAGGGGCAGAGTTCTGCCATCGCCATCGAGGTAACCCCCCGGGGGCGCAGAAAATAGACCACGGTACGCCCGAACAGGGCAGCAAGGTGGAGGAAACGAGGCTCAATACGGTTGACGCAGGCATAGTGCGGATTGAGCCCGGTATTATTGTGGATGTCGACACTGGCAAAGGGCTGGCGCCGGCGCATCTCCTCCACCACCTGCTGCATCAACCGCTGCTCAGGCAGCCCCTGGGCCTCAGAGCCGGGCCAGACCCGATTGTAGTCGGGTTGCCCCGGCAGACGGCGTACTCCCTGCGCCGCAGCAGTGAGATTGCCAATAAACAGGCTCAGAGCCCGCGGCAGCTCGCGCCCCCCGGCATAGCGCCGCAACAGCTGCCTGATCGCCTCCCAGCCCACCGTCTCATTACCGTGCATCAGCACCGAGACAAACAGCGGATCAGGTCGCGCCCCTGGCAGATGCAACAGGGTGGGGCCTTCGAGCAGAGACGCCAGCTGATCGGCCTGCCGATCAAGTAATCCGTCAGGGATAGAGAACGCTTGTTTCAGCATCGACCCTTGCAACCTCCTTCAGATCGACCATTGATAGACCGGTCTGCCGCTCTCCTGAGCCTCAAGATAGGCCTGGGTCAACGCTAGCATGTCATGGCCATGGCGCTCTACCCAGGCGCGCTGCCAGGCGGCTCCTGTCTGCCGTGTCTCCACCCGCCCGCGAATGATGCCCAGCCAGTGTTCGATCTCAGCCGGCTCCACCCCCAGTGCCGCAAGCCCCGACTCGGCAGCCGGCAGCAGCTGTCCGAGCGCCAGCTCAGCGAGCGGCACCCTCTGCCAGTCAAACCAGAATATCTCAGCATCCAGCCCACGCCGCGCGGCGGCGTAGAAATTGCTCCTGGCACGGATAAAGCCGAGCTTTTGCTCTGCCGCCTGCTGGGTCTTCGCCAGCTGGTAGATCAGACCAAAGAAGAGCGCGGCATTGGCGATGCTATCCGTCACGCTGGGGCCTGCTGGCACCACCCGGTGCTCGATCCGCAGCTGCGCCTGGCCCGCCTCATCGAAGGCGATCAACGGCCGATTCCAGCGCCAGATAGTGCCGTTGTGCAGGCGCAGATGGGCAAGCCGTTCAACCGGCTCATCCATCAGCTTCGGCAGCAACACCGGGTAGCGCTCTAGATTGGCCGTGAAGCTCTCCATGATCGAGTCGTTCACGTAGCGCACGCCAAAGCTGACCCGCTTGGTGAGATCCGAGCCGCCGACCGAGATCGACTGCTCAAACAGCGGGATGCGGGTCTCATCCCACAGATCCCGGCCAAACAGAAAGGGGGAGTTGGCCGACAGCGCCACCATCGGTGCCGAGACCATCTTTGCTAGATTGTAGAAACGCGCCATCTCCGCACCACCCACCTGCAGATGGATCTGAAATGAGGTAGTGGCCGACTCCAGCATCACATCCTGATGACTCAACTGCAGCTGATCCCGACCGCTGATATCGAGCTCAACCGGCTCCCCCCGACGCAGCCGGAAGACCTGCTCGTTGAGCGCACGGTAGCGATTCAGTGGCGACATATTAGCCAGACTGAGATCAGACTGGCGCAGGCTTGGCAGAATGCCGATCATGCCTGGACGGACATCCAGCGGCGCGCCGGCATCCCGGCATTGGCACCAAAGCTGCTGCAACTCTGCCGCCATCTCGGAAAAGACTGTTCCTCTAATCGCGCGCGGAGTACTGTTGAGCTCCACATTGAAGGTGGCTAGTTCGGGCACCACCAACGGGTTGTCGAGGGCCTGCAAAAAGGGTTGATTGAGTGGTGCAGGATAGCCACTACCATCCACCAGCCAGGCCTCCAGCTCAAATCCACCGCTGTGCCCAACCGACGCAAAACGGCCCTCTCTGAACCACTCGGCGAGGAGCCGGGTCTCTGCCTTCAGCCGCTGCCGAAACTCGCGGAAGTCATCCGGGGAAAAGATGCTTGAGCTGATCTCCTGGCCCATGGTCGAGTTTATCCTGTGAGTTTGCGCTCCAGCTCTTGCAAGCGTTGCGGAGTGCCGACATCGATCCAGCGACCATGATGTTCAGCGCCGGCCACCCGGCCCTGAGCCATCGCATTCCGCAACAGTGGCGCCAGCGGGAAGCGGCCAGCCCGGCAGCCTTCAAACAGCGCCGGACGATAGAGGCCGATGCCACTGAAGGTCAGCTTTGGACTGCCCTGGTCATCCAGCCGCCCCGCCTGCAGATGAAAATCCCCCCCTGGGTGGTGGTCCGGATTGGCGACCATCAGTAGCTGTGCCAGATCTCCTCCGGCCAGCTGTAGGCGGCTGGGATCGAAGTCGCACCAGACATCGCCGTTGACCACCAGGAAGGGCGCCTCTCCCAGTAAAGGTAGCGCACGATAGATGCCGCCGCCGGTCTCCAGCGCCTCGGCTTCGGGGGAGTAGCGGATTGAAACCCCAAACTGCGCCCCATCACCCAGCCAGGCCTCGATCTGTTCACCCAGGTGAGCATGGTTGATCACCAACTCACGCACGCCGGCACGGGCCAGATTTTCGATGTGGTACTGGATCAGCGGCTTGCCCGCCACTGACAGCAGCGGCTTGGGGGTATGGTCGGTGAGCGGGCGCATGCGCTCGCCGCGCCCGGCCGCGAGGATCATCGCCTTCATCGCATCAGGTTTGCTGGGGGAACGCTGCAGTCACGGCATGCTGCCTGGCGTCAGGATAAAACCCGGGGCGCGGTGGCAACCAGGTCAGTCATTACCTCAACGCCGCATCGCGTCGAAGAACTCCTGATTGGTCTTGGAGACCTTGAGCTTGTCGAAGAGGAACTCCATCGCCGCCAGTTCATCCATAGGATGCAGGATTTTGCGCAGGATCCACATCTTCTGCAGATCGCCCTCTTTCATCAGCAGCTCCTCGCGGCGGGTGCCAGAGCGGTTGATGTTGATGGCGGGGAAGATGCGCTTCTCGGCGATGCGGCGATCCAGGTGGACCTCCATGTTGCCGGTGCCCTTGAACTCCTCGTAGATCACATCGTCCATGCGCGAGCCGGTCTCCACCAGGGCGGTGGCGATGATGGTCAGGCTGCCGCCCTCCTCCACGTTGCGCGCGGCGCCGAAGAAACGCTTGGGACGGTGCAGGGCGTTGGCGTCGACACCACCGGTCAGCACCTTGCCGGAGGAGGGGATGACGGTGTTGTAGGCGCGCGCCAGGCGTGTGATGGAGTCGAGTAGGATCACCACGTCCATCTTGTGCTCGACCAGCCGCTTGGCTTTCTCGATCACCATCTCGGCGACCTGCACGTGGCGGGTGGCCGGCTCGTCGAAGGTGGAGGAGATCACCTCACCGCGCACCGAGCGGGCCATCTCGGTCACCTCTTCCGGACGCTCGTCGATCAGCAGCACGATCAGGTAGCACTCGGGGTGGTTGTAGGCGATCGACTGGGCGATATTCTGCAGCATCATGGTCTTGCCCGCCTTGGGCGGAGAGACGATCAGGCCGCGCTGCCCCTTGCCGATCGGGGCACAGAGTTCGATGGTGCGGGCGGTGATGTCCTCGGTGCTGCCGTTACCCTTTTCCAGAGTGAACTTCTGGTTGGCGAACAACGGAGTGAAGTTCTCGAACAGGATCTTGTTCTTGGCGTTCTCCGGCTTGTCGAAGTTGATCTCGGAGACCTTGAGCAGCGCGAAGTAGCGCTCGCCATCCTTTGGCGGGCGAATCTTACCGGAGATGGTGTCGCCGGTACGCAGGCTGAAACGGCGGATCTGACTCGGTGAGACATAGATATCGTCTGGCCCGGCCAGGTAAGAGCTGTCGCCCGAACGCAGAAAACCAAAACCATCCGGCAGGATCTCCAGCACCCCATCGCCGTAGATGTCCTCGCCCTTCTTCGCATGGGCCTTGAGGATGGCGAAAATCAGATCCTGTTTACGGGTACGCGCCATGCCCTCGATCTTCATATCGCGCGCGAGGTCGGCCAGTTCTGGGACCGGCATCTTTTTAAGTTCAGTCAGGTTCATGGTGTTTTGGGATGGTTTTGAGTTGATGGGATCGGCGGGAAAAGAGAGTCGCCCCCGATATGGGGACAAGCCGAGAAAAAGTATCTTCAGATTTTGATGGGGGCGATCTGCGTGCGGATTCGCGTTGCGGGAAGTCTAGCAGGCATTCGTGACGCGTCCAGTCACCAGGCTTCTGCCAGCGCTCAGAGATTACTGTCGATAAACGCGGTCAGCTGTGATTTGGAGACCGCGCCCACCTTGGTCGCCTCAACCTCGCCATTCTTGAACAGCATCAGCGTGGGGATACCACGGATACCGTACTGGGGCGGGGTGTTGGAATTATCATCAATATTCAGCTTGGCGACCTTGAGCTTGCCGGAGTATTCGGCCGCGATCTCATCCAGCACCGGTGCGATCATTTTGCAGGGGCCACACCACTCCGCCCAATAGTCAATCAGGACCGGCAGGGTTGACTGCAGCACATCTGACTCGAAAGAGTCGTCCGTCACATGAACAATCTGTCCACTCACGTTGGGTTTCTCCAAAAAGATCTGGGAAGACACCAGGCACCGCATGGTGCTCTGTGTTTGGGTTCCTAGAAGCAGGTAAATCAGGTGAATTCACGCCACAAACAGTGACGAGTCGCTTATTGGATCGAAAAAATCCCACTAATTCAAGTCCAAAGTTCACAAAAATTGGGTTATCCTTGCCCGCCATGAGCAAAACACACTTGACAGACACACGATTCGACCAATTCGATCTCGCCCCTGAACTCCTGCAGGGCATCACCGAGGCAGGCTTCATCCAGTGCACCCCGATCCAGGCAGAGACCCTGCCAATCGCCCTCGCCGGCAACGATGTCGCCGGCCAGGCGCAGACCGGCACCGGCAAGACCGCTGCCTTCCTAGTCGCGACCCTGCAGCACCTGATCGACCACCCCAGCAGCGAACAACGCCGGCCCAACCAACCCCGCGCACTGATGCTCGCCCCGACCCGCGAACTAGCAGTGCAGATCCACAAAGACGCCGAGGCACTCTGCAAGCATACCGACTTCACCACTGCCGCGGTATATGGCGGCACCGGCTACGAACAGCAGCGCAATCAGCTGCAGCAAGGCGTTGATATCCTGGTCGGCACCCCCGGACGACTGATCGACTACTTCAAACAGCATGTATACAACCTCAATGAGATCCAGGTGGTAGTGCTGGATGAGGCGGACCGCATGTTCGACCTCGGCTTCATCAAGGACATCCGTTACCTGCTGCGGCGCTGCCCGGGCCCAACCCGCCGCCTCGGCATGCTGTTCTCCGCCACCCTCTCCTACCGGGTGCAAGAGCTCGCCTACGAACACATGAACAACCCGCAGCATGTGGAGGTGCAACCAGAACAGGTCACCGCTGAGAAAGTGCGAGAGATCGGCTACATGGTTGCCAACGAGGAGAAGATCCCGCTGCTGATCGGCCTGCTGCGCAGGCAAGAGGCGAGCCGCACCATCGTCTTCGTCAACACCAAACGGGTCGCGGACAAGGTCTGGGGCTTCCTGCAGGGCAACCAGATCGACACTGCGGTGCTCTCCGGCGATGTGCCACAGAAAAAACGCCTCAACCTGCTCAACAAATTTCAGTCCGGTGAACTATCGGTACTGGTCGCCACCGACGTGGCGGCGCGCGGCCTGCACATCCCGGATGTCACCCACGTAGTCAACTACGATCTGCCGGAGGATGCGGAAGACTATGTGCACCGTATCGGCCGCACCGCCCGCGCCGGCGCCAGCGGCGACGCCATCAGCTTCGCCTGCGAGACCTACGCCTTCTCCCTTCCCGACATCGCCAAGTACACCGGCCACGCCATCCCGATGGAGACGGTCTCCGCCGAACTGCTGGCAGAGGTCGACCCAAAGAGCCGCATCTACCCGGACCGCAGCAAGCGTGTGCAGCATCGCAGCAAGGATGGCCGTAAGCACCACGGCAGAGGCCACAGTAGTGGTCATCATAAAAAGCACGACGAAAACAGGGCCGAGGGTGACAAGCCCAAACGCCATCGGCACCGGCACCATCCGGAGGGCACATCAAAAAACCCGCAGTAACCCGAGTGGATGACAAGTGTGGCCGCTGCAGCGGTTCAAAATGCTGCAGCTACACCACCGAGGCCCTCGGCGTCGCACCACGCTCCAAGGTCGATTTCGAGCACCTGCTGTGGCAGATCTCCCACCAGGGGGTGGAGATCTATAAAGATGAGGATGGCTGGTTTCTGTTGTTCCAGGCCCGCTGCGAACACATCCAGCCGAGCGGCGCCTGCGGTATCTACGCCGAGCGCCCGCAGATCTGTCGCGACTACAGCAACGACTGGTGCGAACTCGACGCCCCGGCGGAAGCGGGCTTCGAGCTCCACTTCCGCAACTACCGTGAGCTACTCGACTACTGTAAAAAACGCTTCAAGACCTGGGGACGATAGGTCGTCAGCAGCGCGAGTAGAAAACCACGCAAGAGGCTGAGCCAAACAGCAGCGCCCCACACTGCATTGCAGTCGTAAGCCGATCTGCCTGCTGAACCCATACCCCAATCTGAGCCAACGGCCACGTGATTTTTCCGCGGCAGCAGCTATAATCCGCGACCCGAAAATCCGAACTCCAGCCACCCCGAACCCCATGAACCTCAGCGCAGCCAGCCTCCAGAACCGTTTCATCTCAATCCGCGAAAACAAGGGCTTCGAGACCTTCGTAATCCTGGTGATCCTGATCTCAGCGATGGTAATCGGCGCCAAGACCTACGCCATCCCGCCGACTCTGAGCAGAGTCTTCGCAATCCTCGATATCGGCATTACCCTGTTCTTTCTGCTGGAAATCAGCATCCGCATAATCGCCGAGCAGAGTCTGAAACGCTTCTTCAGCAAGGCCTGGAATGTCTTTGATTTCATCATCGTGGTGGCCAGCCTAATTCCGGTGGAGGATAGTGAGGCGGCGCTACTCGGGCGACTGCTGCGCATCTTCCGGGTGCTGCGGCTGATCTCCATCATCCCGGAGCTACGGGTGTTGCTGAACGCCTTTGTCACCGCGATCCCGCGCATGGGCTACGTCTCGCTGCTGATGTTCATCATCTTCTATATCTACGCCGCAGCGGGCAGCATGTTCTTCCACACCATCAACCCGGAGCTGTGGGAGAACATCACCATCGCCATGCTGACCCTGTTCCGCGTCGCCACCTTCGAGGACTGGACCGACGTGATGTACGAGACCATGGCCGTCTATCCACTGAGCTGGAGCTACTATCTCTCCTTCATCTTCATCGTCGCCTTCGTTTTCCTGAACATGATGATCGGCATCGTGCTGGAGACCCTGCAACGGGAGCATGAGCAGTTCGCCCGGGATACCGGCGAGGGCGAGGCCGGCGAGGTGCACAACATCGAGACGCGCACCCTGCAGATGGATGAACGGCTACAGCGGATGGAGCAGATGCTGGCACAGATCAGCGCCAGCCAGGACGCCAAAAAGAGCTGATCAGCAGACCGAACGCAGACCCGCCATCACCTCGGAGAAGTCGTGAATGGCTGGGATCTCTCCCGCCTCACGCAGCGGCCCCTTGGAGTCTGGCTTGAGGATCGCCAGCAGCCAGCGGATGCCATAGCCCCGGGCCGATGCAAGCACCGAGGGGCTGTCATCAACAAACAGGGTGCGTTCACGATCAAACGGCTCCAGTGCCTGCAGCTTATCCCAGAACGCAGGATCCTCCTTCGGCAGACCCAGATCATGGGCGGTGACGATGTGATCGAAAAAGCCCGCCAGGCGGGTCCGCTCCATCTTCAACGCCAACGCCTTCTGGTGGGCGTTGGTCACCAACACCCGGCGCTTACCGGCGCACATCAGCTGATCGAGAAAATCGACCACATGCGGATGCACCTGGATCAGATGCTCCACCTCCGCCTTCAACAGCGCAATATCGAGCCCCAGCTCGCGGCTCCAGTGGTCGACACAGTACCACTCCAGAGTCCCCTCGATGCTCTTGTAGCGAGCCATCAGCTGATCCTTGGCCTCCGCATATTCCAGACTACGGGTCTCTGCGTAACGCTGTGGCACGTACTCCAGCCAGAAGTGGTTGTCGAAGTGCAGATCAAGCAGGGTGCCATCCATGTCGAGCAACACGGTATCGATTTGCTGCCAGTCAATCATCGTCAAAAGTCGGCTCCATGTTAGGCTGTGCCACCCCAGCTGGTTGCAACGAAACGAGCTCGATCATGCCACAAAAACCAAAGATCCTCAGCCGCCGCCAAGTAGTCCAGTCCCGCATCTTCCGTGTCGAGGAGATGGAGATCGAATACGCCAACGGTGAGCGCCGCACCCACGAACGGCTGCTTGGCGGCAGCAGCGGCTCGGTGCTGATCGTACCGATGCTCGACGAGGATACGGTGCTGCTGATCCGTGAATACGCCAGCGGCACCGACAACTATCAGCTCGGTCTGCCGAAGGGGCGCATCGAGGCCGGCGAGACGCCGTTGGCGGCGGCTGGGCGGGAGATCCGCGAGGAGACCGGCTACGCGGCGCGAAACCTGGAACTACTGCGCACTGTGACCATCGTACCCTCCTACATCCAGCACAATACCCATGTTATTCTGGCGCGCGATCTCTACCCGGACCGGCTCGAAGGGGATGAACCCGAGCCCATCGAGGTGGTCCCCTGGAGACTCTCAAACTGGCAGCAACTGCTGGCCCAACCCGATTTTACCGAGGCGCGCTCGATCGCCGCGCTCTGCCTGACAAGGGAATATCTGCAATGACCACACCGATCTCCATGGACCAACTCCTCGAACTCGCCAAACAGGCCGGCGACGCAATCATGGAGGTCTACAACTCCGACGACTTTGGCATCGAGCAGAAGGCTGACGACTCCCCCCTAACCAAGGCCGACCTCGCCTCCCACCAGATCATCGTCGAGGCATTGGAACGCCTCACCCCGGAGATCCCGGTGCTCTCGGAGGAGTCCGCCAAGATCCCCTTTAAGACCCGCCAGAGCTGGAACCGCTACTGGCTGATCGACCCGCTCGACGGCACCCGCGAGTTCGTCAAACGCAATGGCGAGTTCACCGTCAACATCGCCCTGGTGGAAAATCAGCAGGCGACGCTCGGCGTGATCTATGCGCCGGTGCTGGAGCGCTTCTACTACGGCGTACTTGGCGAGGGGGCGTGGAAAAAACAGGGCCCGGCAGAGGCCGAGGCGATTCAGGTGCAAGCCAAGCTGCGCAGTCCAGCGATCGTCGCCGGCAGCCGCTCCCACGCCGGCAATTCGCTGATCAAATTCCTCGAAAACATCGGCCCTCACCAGCTGACATCCATGGGCAGCTCGCTGAAGTTCTGCCTGGTGGCCGAGGGCAGCGCCGATCTCTACCCACGCCTTGGCCTCACCTCCGAGTGGGACACCGCCGCTGCGCAGGCGGTAGTGGAGGCTGCCGGCGGCAAAATCACCATGCTCGATATGCAGCCGCTGCGCTACAACACCAAAGATTCGCTGCTCAACCCCTTCTTCTTCGTGTTCGGCGACAGCAGCGTCGACTGGTCGCAATACCTCGAACGCGAAAAGGAGTAATCCGAGTCCACTCTGCATATACTTGGACAAAACGTTCCGGCCAGAGTGGTCGGAACAGAACCAGCCGCTACACCAACAACAACTACCGGCGGCAGGCAGACTGATTGTTCCGGGCGCATTGGAAAAACAAACCACCAAGAGCTGTCCGCATGAAACACCATCGATCCCTCCTGCCCCTGCTGCTGTGGGGCAGCCTGCTATTGTCCGCACTCCCGGCTCTTGCTGCCGAAGATACCAAAGATCTCTTCGCCTTCGATGACTTTCCCCTGGAGGAGCCGCTCAGCCACCCCGACTGGTTCAAACACAGCTTCCTCGACCTGCAGGAGGATCTGGCCGATGTCCAACAGAGCGGCAAGCAAGGGCTGATCCTCTACTTCGGCCAGCAGCGCTGCGCCTACTGCAAGATGCTTCTGCAGGTGAACTTCGGTCTCTCTGACATCACCGCCTACACCCGCCGCCACTTCGAGGTGGTCGCAATCAACATCTGGGGCATCGACGAGGTCACCGACCTGGCTGGCGAGCTGCTCACGGAGCGGGAACTGGCCCAGCGCGAGAACACCACTTTCACTCCCTCGCTGATCTTCTACGATGAGGAAGGCCACGAGGCACTGCGGTTGCGCGGCTACTACCCACCCTACCAGTTTCGTGCTGCACTGGAGTATGTGGCCGACCGCCACTACCAGAGAGAGAGCTTTCCCGACTACCTGGCCCGCGCCGACGAGGCGACCCACTTCGAGCCCGGCGAGCTCAACGAGGAGTCCTTCTTCCTGCCGCCACCGCACAACCTCGACCGCTCCCGCTTCCCCGGCGAGCGCCCGCTGGCGGTCTTCTTCGAGCAGGGTGAGTGCCACGCCTGTGATGTGCTGCATGGCCAGCCGCTACGCGAACCCGCCATCAACAGGCTGTTCCAGCGGTTCGACAACGTGCAGCTCGACATCAACGCCGACACCCCTATCGTCATCCCCGACGGCAGACGCTCCACGGCGAAGCAGTGGGCGAAAGAACTTGGCCTCTTCTACACCCCGTCGCTGCTGTTCTTCGACGAACAGGGCAATGAGATCATCCGGGTCGACTCGGTGGTGCGCTTCTACCGGCTGCGCAACGTGGCCAACTACATCAACAGCCGCGGCTATCTCAGCGAGCCCGACTACCAACGCTGGCGGGTCTCCAACGCTCCCTAGTGGCAGAAGCGGCTCAGATAATCCTCATACTCATCCTGGCGCTGGTGCAGACGGGCGCTGTGCGACGCCTTGTAGCCGGCCCGCAACCGGTTCTCGACCCGCTGCAGCTTCTGCTCGGTACGAAAACAGCGCTCCTGTTGGCGTTTGCGCGCCCGCTCAGCCGCCCCGGCATTCGATTTTTTACGTCGCAATTTGCGTTTCTTGGCGGCAGCGGGGCGCTGCGCCGGCGCTTCAAAACCGCGAGTCTGCTCCACCACCCGGGTCTCGCTCTGCACCCCCTGCTGGCAGGGGCGCTGGCGAAACTCCACCGCACCATCCGCCATGGTACAGCGGTAGATCGACTCATCCGCTGCTGCCGTCACCGGCACACCGATCCACCCTACACACAAGCCGACACCCAACACCAAGCCGGCGAAACATCCCTGTCGCATCGCACTCTCCCTGAGTTATCCAATCCCTGACGACCAATCAGATAGTAGTCGCCACTCTTCAAGTATCAAACAGAAGCGCCGCTAACACGCCCAGTCATAGAAAGGACGACGCGCCGACATGCGGGATATGGAACGGGAAAACCGCCACCTCAAACAACGACTCAAGGAGCTGAGCAACGAGGCGCGGCGTAATGAGACGACCCTGAATCGCTTCCATCAGCGAGAGCTGGAACTGCTCTCTGCCGGCTCCCTGGCGGAACTGCTGCAGCATCTGACAGATGGCATGCGACGCTCCATGGAGCTGGCGTCGATCTGTCTGCTGCTGGAGGATCGGAAACACCATCTGCGCGACCTACTCAACAACAACGGCATCCCGGCAGAGAGCTTCCCCGCAGTACGTCTGGTCGATGATCTACAACAGGCACACCCCCATCTCACCAGCCTGCAACGAGTCTGGCTCGGCCCCTTCCTGGTACCTGAACACGCCGGTCTGTTCGACAACCCACAACAGCTGCAGAGTGTCGCACTGCTTCCGATCCCCCGCCGCGGCAAGATTATCGGCTGGATCTGCATGGGCAGCCGGCGCCACGACCGCTTCACCCGCCACCATGCCAGCGACTTCATCGAACACCTCGCCACAGTCAGTGGTGTCTGTCTGGAAAACGCCGCCAATCGCGAGCGTCTGCTGCTGAGCGGTTTTACCGACCCGCTCACCGAACTGTACAACCGCCGATATCTCGACCGACGCCTGCCTCAGGAGCTCTCCCGCTCGCACCGCTATCACCAGCCGCTCAGCTGCCTATTTGTCGATGCCGACCACTTCAAACAGATCAATGACCAACACGGCCATTCGGCGGGGGATCAGGTACTGCAGGAGCTGGCCCGGCGCCTGCGAGAGCAGCTGAGGGCGAGTGATCTGGCGATCCGCTACGGCGGCGAAGAGTTCACCCTACTCCTGCCCCACACCACGCTGAAAGAGGCACTGCGGCTAGCGGAGCGGATTCGCCAGCGTGTGGAGCGCGAACCGGTGCGGTTGGAGAGCGGCCAGACAATCCCGATCAGGGTCTCGGTCGGCGCCGCGCAGAGCCTGCCACCACCACCCGATCTACAGCCCGACCTGGAGAGCATCGCCAAGGCCCTGCTGGAAAACGCGGATCAGGCGCTCTATCTAGCGAAATCGAACGGCCGCAACCGGGTTGAGTGCATAAATCCCCAGGCGCGGAGCTAGTTGTCATAATCAAGAATACTCTCGCCGGCCCTCAGGCCAGCCTCACCCTGCTGCCTTGGTGGCTCACCACTCAGCGCCTCGTCCACTGGACTCAATACCCGCCAGATCGCACCGCCAACCCGATCCATCTGACTCCCCAGCTCGGCCTGCACCCCCTCCAGCAGCTCATTGCTCTCTTCATCCACGCCAACGCGCCGCTCCAGCTTCTGATAGGCGCTGAGGCAGGGGTTCTCATCCCCAACCCCAACATCGCCAAACGCCACCAGCAACAGCGCGGGGTTGGAGATCCCCAGTGCCACGCCGGCGATCGCTTTCAAAACACTCAGCTTGGTCGGGTTGATCTGCGGATCATGCAGCGGTCCGCTCACCGCCACCGGATTAGCGAAGGAGATCAGGGTCAGTTGCTTGGGTCGCGGATCAAGGATCATGTCGATACGATCCCGCCTGAAGTCAATCTTGCCACTGCCGGCGATGGTCAGCTCCTGAGTATCAACCAGCAGCCCCAGACTGCGCGCCACCCCCTGCTTGAGGTACCAGCGGCTCACCAGACAATTCAGATGGGTGTCGTGCTGCTTCTCGTCCTGCAGCTGGGACAGTAGCGTGGTGACCAGATCCTGCAGCTTGTAGGGTAGCTCCTGGTTGCGCAGCTTCGCCTTACCGCCAACTATCACAAGATCCCCGCTCAGGCTCTGCAGCAGCCCCCCCCAGGTGCGTGCGCCCGCATCGAGATCAAGGGTGATGTCGCTCTTGCCATCCAGGTCCCGACTCAGATCGAGGTGGCGCAGCAACTGCCCATAATCCAATGTCTTAGCGTGGGCCAACAGCTTGAACTTTTTCTGCGGCCCACGCGGATCAGCATAGAGCTTGGCCCGTAGCGTACCGCCGCCGCTGAATGCCAGCTCGATCGGCACCAAGCGCAATCGCGCTCCTTTGGTCTGCAGCCGCAGCTGCCCCTTGCCGAGGCGACTCTTGCCATAGCGAAGACTCTTGAAGTCGAGATCCAGCTCCAGATCCGCTGCGGAGACCCACTCGAGCCGGATACGACGCTCGGCCATCCGCTGCGACTTTTTTCCCCGCAGGCCCGACTGGGCGGCAAACAGCTGCCTGAGATCGAGTCGCTCCGATGTCAGCGAGCCGCTCAAGGCTGGTCGGCTACCGCCCCGGCGAAGCTCGAGCCTGCCGCCGATCTGGTTGCGCCCCAGGGTGAGCGAAAACGGCTGCAGTCGTAGCCCCCGCTTCTGCAGCAGCAGGCTCATCCTGAGCCGGTGCGGCCAGCCTTTGCCCAGGCCAATTTGCCGACTCGCCCAGGCGGGCAGAGCACGCCCCTTGGCCTCGATCTGCAGCGGCCCCTGCAAACGCCAATCACTAGCCCCCAGATCGAACTTCAGGCTCGCTCCCCCTTTGGGATAGCTCGCATCAAATGCAAACCGCAGCAGCCCAGCCGATTCGACCAGCTGAGCGAGCTGCGGACCCACAGCCTTCAATTTCAGGCTTTCCCCATCGAGCTGCCCCGAGGCGGCAAACTGCAGTGGCTTTCCCGGCGCCCCTTTCAGCTGTGTCTGTTTCAGCTCCCAGCGTAAGGGCTGTTGTTTACCAAAGCCGGCGACTTCGACCACCCCACCTTGCAGGCGCAGTTGCACTCGCCCGCTTTTCGCCACTGCCTCTCGGCTTACACCTTTAGCCGACAGCTCAAGTGACATGCCGGCGAGCTTCCCCTTAAGCCCGGATTTGGGCAACAGGGTTGCGAGAGACAGCTGCGAACCTGCCAGCTGCAGATCCCATTCACCGCCACTCAGCTGCTGTCGACCCTGGCCGGTAAACCTCTGCTTGCGCCATCGGAAGGCGACATCCTCAAGGGCAACCTGTTCGTCGGAGAGAGTGAGACGCGCCTGCACCGCATGCAACTCGGCTGCAGGCAGCTGCAAAGATTCGGCACGCACAACCAAGTCGAGCGCAAGCGGCAGGTGCAGCATCTCTTCTGCATCGTCTGATTGCCTGCTGGCTCCGCTCAGCAGCGGACGCAGGTTGAGTCGCTTGAAGTCCAGCTCACCTGTCAGTGTCCGCCTCCCCTGGCGTGTCTCCAGCCGCAGATCACCGCCGAAGCAAGTTTTCCCGATCCGTCCCTCGATCTGCTGCAACCGCCACTGATCCTGCGCAATCTGCAGCTTCGCAGCAAGCCGGTAGGCCCCGATGGGAACTGACGGGTTTCGTGAAGGCAGCAGTGACTCGAACCGCTCCCCCTTCCACAGCAGAGACAATTCAGTCAACCGTGGCCTTGTCTCATGCAGAGCACCATCTGCCTTCAGGCTATTTTTTTTCGAGCTCAACACGATAGTGAGTGGCCGCTTTTCACCCTTCCCTCTCTCTCCGAGGGTGGCATGCAGTGAGACGGGCTGAGCATCGGCCTCTCCCTGAAGATCAATGCTCAGGCTCTGCTCAGCGATCCGGGCACTACCCTGGGTCAGCAGCAATCTGTTGACGCCGGCAACATTGACTGCACGACCAAAGATCTGCTGCAGCGCCATCCCTTGATCGCTGGCGCGCAGTTCACCCGCAACTTCAACCCGTGCATCAGCAGCCAGGTTGAGGCCGCTCAAACGCTCCCACATGGGGCTCTGCCACGCCTCAAGCAGCCACAGCAAGCGCTCCGCCTCGGTATAACCCGCCAACCGCAACCCCTCACCGGCAAAGCTGAATGAGTAGTTGGTCGGCTCATGGGCAGTAAAATCGATAACATAACGTCCGTTCATCGGGATCGAGCGGTAGCGCACATCGCCAAACAGCTCGAAATGGCCCGTCGCCCCGAGCCGACCGCTGACCGATGTGAGCTCTAGTCGATGCAAAACGCCATCTTCCAGATAGGACAGGAGTGAGTCGTCGATCTGAATCCGAGGAATCTCCGGCAACGAAGCACCGCTTGAGCTCCCACCAGACGCCCCAAACTGCCAGTTGTTGGCGTTATCTGCAGCACGTTCGAGCCGCAGATCGGCCCCCAGCAGACGCCCCTCGGCAACCTCAATGCGCCCCGCCAGCAGCGCCATGGGAGAGAGGCTGAGCTGCAACTCGCGGGCGCTGATCATCTCCGCACGAGAGGCCCAGGCGGGGTTCATCAGCGCCACCTGCCGTGCCTGCAGGGCCGGTGGAAAGAGCGATTTGAGGCGCAACTCTCCGCGCAGCTCCAGCTTACGCCCCAAGGCATCTGAAATCAGTGCGGCCAACCGGTCCTTTTGTGGCTCAAGCCAGAGCGGCAAGCTCGCAGCCGCCAGGCCCAGCGTCAGCAACACCACGGCCAGTGCAACAATGCCAAACTTCAATCCTGGGAATCGCATTATCATCCTGATGAATTTTGCACACTATGATTTAAGTAATCAGCTTGGCTGCCGATAGAGGCTAAAGCTTGCCATCCCAATGCAGGCGGAACAACGTCACACCACGCGATTTTAGGGGAGACAACAGCAGTGCTTCAGATGCATTATTCATCCACTGCGGCAGGATGTGATCATCAAGGGACCCCCATGAAAGGGAACAGACGGCAACCAATGCTCCCAAATCAGCGCCACGCAGCGCACCGGATGCTCACGGCAATATTGCTGCTGGTGGTCGCGCTGCCTGCTGCGGCGACACCCCAACTGGATCTGCACGAAAGCCCCAACTTCACCCCCGCACCGCCGATTGGCCCCAGCGATCGCACCACCGGCGCGTTCAGGATCCCGCTCAACGCCTCGATGCGGCTGGGCGACAAAACGGGCTGGGAACTCGAGGTCACCAAGCCGTCCACCATCGGCCTCTACGATTTCAAATTCGACGACATCTCTCTACCCAACCTGCCCGACCAAGTTGAGACGGTTGGCCGCCTGCCCGGGCTGCACCTACACTTGCCCGCATCGGAGCAGTGGATACTGACCCCCTTTGTCGACATCGGCACCGGCAAGGCCCGCGACGGCAAGCAGGTTGCCTGGATCTACTCCACTGGCATGGAGAGCCGCTACGCCTTTGACTGGGGCAATCACGACCTGCTGCTCGGCAACCGGGTACGCTATTCCGGCTACGCCCTGGACGACAACAGTCAGTCCGACCGATTTCTCTCGTTCGAAACCCAGCTCGACATCCATCTCCCCAAACAGAGCAACATCTTTGGCTGGAACGCCGACCTCAACATCTACGGTCTCAACCAGCTCTACATCAACGGCTCAGAGTTCACCTCACTGCAGCAAGAGAAGCAGGAGATCACCGCTCTGTGGGAGACAGGCCTTAGTGTAGACCTCTCCAACGGCGGCAAGAGCGGCTTCTCTGGACTACCGCGTATCGGCCTGGGCTATCGTTTTGGCGAAGGTGTCAGCATGTTCCGTCTGGTGCTCGACAAAGAATTTTAAACCGCCGCGCCGATCTACACCTGCCTATTGCCTGACTCATCACTTCCGTCTAACGTTAGTCCAACTGTTTCCACGCCCCCACGCTTTTGATGTTTACCCGCTGCCCCAACTGCCACACCCTGTTCAGAATCAGCCTCGATCAACTCAAGGCCGCCAACGGCCTTGCTCGTTGTTGCGAGTGTGAGGAGATATTCAATGCACTGCAGAATCTGCAGTCGCTGCCTGGGCTGCATGCAGAGGAACAGCGCCCCCCTGACACATCCGGCCAGCCCCTGGCCGATGAGAAAACCACGCTCGAGGCTAAAACCAGCGAGGCTGATGAGCTGTTTGATGCCGATGCCGAGGGCAACGAGCAGACCAGCTCCTACATGCTGCTCGACAGCGATTCGGTGATCCTCGACAGCATCGACTTCTCACTTCCAGAGAAGGGCGCGGCGGGCGTCCCCCTCGATGATATCGAGGCAAAGCAAGAGGATGAGCTGAGCGTCGACAGGGTCAACCTCAACGACTATGACCTGGACATCGACAGCAACCCCAGCCAGGAGATTGAGAGCAAAACCACCGCCCTACTCGCTGAGGCTGAAGAAGATGTCGCCCTGGTCCCAGCGGAGGATCAGCCACAGCCGAGCGACGCAGAGCCTCCTTCCACCCCGCCAGGGGAACAGAGCCAGCCCTCCTCGGCAGACAAGGAGAAGCCACCAGCCCACACACTAGATGAGGACTCCTTCGACCTGGGAGGGATCTTCATTGAGCCCGGCTACGCCAAGCAGAGCCGCCTGTGGGGCTTCGGCGCACTGCTTCTGCTAATCGTTCTAGGCGGGCAACTGACCTGGCAGTTCCGTGACCAGATCGCCGCCCATCCGCTGGGGCGCGATCTGCTGCAGCAAGCCTGCAACCAGTTCAACTGTACTCTTCCTCAACGGCGCGACCCAAAGCGTATCGTGGTGGTCGAGCGCGACCTGCGCATCCACCCAGAACATGACGACGCCCTCTATCTGCAGCTCGACATGGTCAACCAGGCAAGCTTCGAGCAACCCTTCCCCAAGCTACAGTTGAGCCTCTTCAATGAAGCGGGCAAGGCGGTCGCCCGACGCACTTTCCTGCCTGCCGAATACCTGCCGCTAAGCCTCTCCACCGATAACCTAATGCCAGCCGGACTGCCGATCCGTATCCAGATGGAACTGGTCGACCCGGGTAGCGACGTGATTGGCTTCAAGTTTGAATTCCTCTAATCTGTTCGTGGAAATAGAATCCCGGCACGCAAACACTCTATCCCACTGATATCCATGTAAATTCCACCCCACACCGACAAAACAGGTTTTACTTCATGACCTGATTGAGGGTAAGATTCACAGTCTTTCCCTCAATAAAAACCACGTGCAGCCAGGTGATGGGACTCATGCAGATCGGCCCCTACAAGCTGGAGAACAATCTGATCCTGGCGCCAATGGCTGGCGTGACCGACCACCCGTTTCGGCAACTCTGCCGGCGCTTGGGAGCCGGCATGGCGGTTTCCGAAATGGTCTCGGCAAACTCCGCACTGTGGGGCAACCGCAAGACCATGAAGCGGCTCGACCATGAGGGGGAGAGCGGCCCGATTTCGATACAGATCGTCGGCTCGGATCCGACCATGATGGCGGAGGCGGCGCGCCTCAATGTGGCGCATGGCGCCCAGATCATCGATATCAATATGGGATGCCCGGCCAAGAAGGTCTGCAAGGTCGCGGCAGGATCAGCACTGCTACGGGACAGCGCGCTGGTGGAAAAGATTCTTCAAGCAGTGGTCGACGCGGTGGATATTCCTGTCACCCTGAAGATCCGCACCGGCTGGGATACCAACAACCGTAATGGGGTAGAGATTGCACACATCGCCGAGAACAGCGGCATCCAAGCGCTGGCGGTGCATGGCCGCACCCGTGAATGCCGTTTTGCAGGAGAGGCCGAATACGAGACGATTCGCCAGATAAAAGAGGCTGTCGCCATCCCGGTCATCGCCAACGGCGATATCGACTCCCCGGAAAAGGCGGCTGAAGTTATAAGAGAGACAAGAGCGGACGGCGTGATGATCGGCCGGGCAGCCCAGGGCAGACCCTGGATCTTCCGCGAGATCGATCACTACCTGAAGACAGGGGAAAAACTGCCAAGCCCATCGCTGAAGTGGACACAAGCAGTACTGATGGAACACCTGCAAAGCCTCTACGCATTCTACGGAGAACACCAGGGCGTACGCATCGCACGCAAGCACATTGCGTGGTACAGCAAGACCCACCCGGGTGGAGCAGGCTTCAGAAGGGAGATCAATCAGACCGACACAATCGCAGCACAACTACAACTCATAGGTCGGTTTTTTTCGATGCAAATGCAACTGGGGGAAATAGCGGCATGAACATTGAGGCAGGACTATACAGCAAGAGTGGCGAGGGGGATCTTAGCGCCACTCCGAGGAAAAAATCAGAGCCTTTGCGACAGTGCGTCCACGACGCAATGCAGCGCTACTTCGAGCACATCGACGGCCATGGTATGAGCAATCTCTACCGACTGGTGATGAACGAAGTGGAGTCACCGCTGCTGGAGAGCGTAATGGACTATACCGGCGGCAACCAGACTCGTGCCGCCGCGGTACTCGGCATCAGCCGCAGCACCCTGCGCAAAAAGCTCGCCCAGTACGGACTGGACTGAACTCCGTCCACCGAGCATAACAACGGCCACTCCGATCGCGCCTCCCTCAGTAGCACCCTGCCCGCAAGAATGAGACGCGATCGAAGCAGTAGCCCCAACTAGAAACCATTTGATAAACAAACGGATAGAGCAACCATGTCTGCAATCACCCGCGCCCTGATCAGCGTCTCTGACAAAACCGGCATCGTCGACTTCGCCCGCACCTTGGCCGACAAGGGCGTCGAGATCCTCTCCACCGGTGGTACCGCCCGCCTACTTACCGAAAACGCGATCCCGGTGATCGAGGTCTCCGAGTACACCGGCTTCCCGGAGATGATGGACGGCCGGGTGAAGACCCTGCACCCGAAGATCCACGGTGGCATCCTCGGCCGACGCGGCACCGATGACAGCGTCATGAAAGAGAACGGCATCGGCCCCATCGACCTGATCGTGGTCAACCTCTACCCCTTTGAACAGACCGTCGCCAACCCCGACTGCGATCTGCCCACCGCCATCGAAAACATCGACATCGGCGGCCCCACCATGCTGCGCGCCGCGGCCAAGAACCACACCGACGTCGCCGTGGTGGTGGATGCTGACGACTACGGCCGGGTGCTCGACGAGATGAGCGCCCGCAACGGCGAGGTCAGTCCAGCCACCCGTTTCGACCTGGCGGTCAAGACCTTCGAACACACTGCTCGCTACGACGCCGCCATCGCCAACTACCTGGGTGCCCGAGTGGGTGACGAGGCGAGCGACTTCCCACGCACCTTCTCGATGCAGTTCAAGCAGGTGCAGACCATGCGCTATGGCGAGAACCCGCACCAAAAGGCCGCCTTCTTCGTCGAACACCAGATCGACGAGGCGAGTGTCGCCACTGCCCGCCAGATCCAGGGCAAAGAGCTCTCCTACAACAACATCGCCGACACCGATGCGGCGCTGGAGTGCGTGAAGAACTTCGACGAGGGCCCGGCCTGCGTCATCGTCAAACACGCCAACCCCTGCGGCGTCGCCCTCGGCGATAATCTGCTCGACGCCTACAACCGCGCCTACAGCACCGACCCGGAGTCGGCCTTCGGCGGCATCATCGCCTTCAACGGCGAACTCGACGGCGAGACCGCCCAGGCCATCGTCGAGCGCCAGTTCGTCGAAGTGATCATCGCTCCCAAACTCTCCGCCGCCGCCATCGAGGCTGTAACCGCGAAAAAGAATGTGCGTCTACTGGAGTGTGGCGAGTGGTCCGCCGAATCGCTGCACCGTTTGGAATTCAAACGCGTCAACGGCGGCCTGCTGGTACAGGATGCCGACCTGCAGCTGAGCAACCAGATCAAGGTGGTGACCGAACGCCAACCCACCGAAGCGGAGATGCGCGACCTGCTCTTCACCTGGCGGGTCGCCAAGTTCGTCAAGTCCAACGCCATCGTCTACGGTCGAGACGGCATGACCATCGGCGTCGGCGCCGGCCAGATGAGCCGCATCAACTCCGCGCGTATCGCCGGCATCAAGGCCGAACACGCCAGCCTAGAGGTGAAGGGCTCGGTGATGGCGAGCGACGCCTTCTTCCCCTTCCGTGACGGCATCGACAGCGCCGCCGAAGCGGGCATCGCCGCAGTGATCCAGCCTGGTGGTTCGATGCGTGACGAAGAGGTGATCGCCGCCGCCAACGAACATGGCATGGCGATGGTCTTCACCGGCATGCGGCACTTTCGTCACTGATCGGCTTTACCACGAAGAACACAAAGCACAAGAAGAAATAATGGCTAACGCCCTAGTGTTCTTTGTGCCCTTTGTGGTGAGACGCTGTTTCCATGAATAAGATCCATCCCACCGCCATCATCGAGGACGGTGCCGAGCTGCACCCATCGGTCAGCGTCGGCCCCTTCTCCATCATCGAGGGCGGCGTCTTCATCGGCGAGGGCTGCGTGATCGAGAGCGGGGTGCGCATCTTCAGCGGCACGACCCTGGGCAAAAACAACCGCGTTTACAGCGGCGCCATGCTGGGTTGCGAACCCTTGGATCTCAGCTTCACTCCGGAGAAGAGCCGCCCGTTGCTGATCGGCGACAACAACCACTTCAGAGAGGGCGTCAACTTCAGTCGCGGCGTGAAGAGCGAGGACGGCACCATCATCGGCAGCGGCAACTACTTCATGTCTAACTGCCACGTCGGCCACGACTGCCGTTTTGGCGACCACAACGTAGTCGGCTCTTACACCGCCTTTGCCGGCCATGCATCCGTCAGCAACAAGGCCTTCATCTCTGGCCTAGCGGGAATCCATCAGTTCTGCCGCATCGGCGACAACGTCATGATCGCCGGCTGCGCCAAGGTGGTTAAAGACGTCCCCCCCTTCACCACCTGCGACGGCAACCCAGCGCGCATCCTAGGGCTCAACGCAGTGGGGCTGCGCCGTAACGGCTTCGATGCAACGGCCCGCAAATCGATCAAACAGACCTACAAGATCCTCTACCACTCAGACCTCAACATCTCCCAGGCTCTGGAACAGCTGCGCGGTGAGCCCCAGGGCAGCGAGGCGCAGCGCATCATCGCCTTCTTCGAAGCCAGCGAACGTGGTGTCACCACACACAAGTAGCCGCACCACCACGCCTTATAGGGCTTTTCCGCTTTACCTTCACGCCAGCCTGGTCTATCTCTTCTACATGACCCTCACTGAGGCGACCTACTGACCTCCAGTCAACCCTAAGGTGGTGCTACCATGCCAAACACCTGTACTGATGTAGTGATCCATATCGTCGAAGAGCTAGACGACGCCAACATCAACGCCATCGAACGTGAACTGTCCAGTGTCGACGGGGTGGTCTCGGCCTGCGTCAACGAGAAGGCCCGTCATCTCATCCTGGTCGACTACGATCCTGCCGACATCCACGCCAGCGAGCTGCTGCACAAGGTCGAACACCGCGGACTGCACGCCCAGCTGGTGGGCCTGTAACACGCAGACCCGTCGCCCCACTCAACAAGGCCCTGCGGGGCCTTTTTCATGCCGCCCCTCACTCCGCAACGATACAAACCCGTCCCATGAAACGGTATCATTGCGCCAGTTTCCATAACGCCTGAAGTAGAACACCATGAAGATACTCGTCATCGGCTCCGGTGGCCGAGAACACGCCCTCGCCTGGAAGGCGGCCCAGTCTCCTTTGGCCGACAAGGTCTTCGTCGCCCCTGGCAATGCCGGCACCGCGCTGGAACCGAAGCTGGAGAATGTAGCGATCAGCGTCGAGGACATCGATGCGCTGGTCAGCTTCGCCAAAACCAACGCGATCGGCCTGACCATCGTCGGCCCCGAAGTGCCACTGGTGATCGGCCTGGTGGACGCCTTCACTGCAGCCGGCCTGAAGTGCTTCGGCCCGACCCAGGGTGCGGCCCAACTGGAGGGCTCCAAATCCTTCACCAAGGACTTCCTCGCCCGCCACCAGATCCCTAGCGCCGACTATAAAACCTTCACCGAGATCGAGCCGGCACTCGCCTATCTGCAGCAGCAGGGTGCGCCGATCGTGATCAAAGCCGACGGCCTGGCCGCCGGCAAAGGCGTCATCGTCGCGATGGATCTGCAGACCGCCGAGGCAGCGGTGAAGGATATGCTCGCCGGCAACGCTTTCGGTGAGGCGGGTCACCGGGTGGTGATCGAGGAGTTCCTCGACGGCGAGGAGGCGAGCTTCATCGTCATCGCTGACGGCGAACATGTGCTGCCAATGGCCACCAGCCAGGACCACAAGCGCGCCGGCGACGGCGACACTGGCCTCAACACCGGCGGCATGGGGGCCTACTCGCCGGCACCGGTGGTCAGCGAGGCGATCCACCAGCGCATCATGGATGAGGTGATCCTGCCCACCATCAAGGGCATGGCTGCAGAGGGGCTGCCCTACACCGGCTTCCTCTACGCCGGGCTGATGATCATGGCCGACGGCACCCCCAAGGTGATCGAATACAACTGCCGCTTCGGCGACCCGGAGACCCAGCCGATCATGCTGCGGATGCGCTCCGACCTGGTGGCCCACTGCCTCGCCGCCATCAACGGCCAGCTCGATAGTGAGACCACCGAATGGGATCCACGCGCCGCTCTCGGCGTGGTGCTCGCCGCCGGCGGCTACCCCGGCGACTACGCCAAGGGCAGGGTAATCTCCGGTCTACCTGAAAGCGAGTGCGATGGCGAGAAGGTGTTCCACGCCGGCACCGCAGAGCAGGATGGCCAGGTGCTCACCGCCGGCGGCCGGGTGCTCTGCGCCACCGCCCTGGGCGAGGACGTCGCCACGGCCCAAGCACGGGCCTACCAGCTCGCACGCAGCATCAGCTGGGAAGGGGTCTATCTGCGCAACGACATCGGCTATCGTGCGGTGGCCCGTGAGCAGAGCTGATACTGGTCAGCCGGGGAGAGGACCAATCACGCCACTCACCCTCGGCTTCCGGGCGGCTCTTATGCTGGCGCTGCTGGCGATCACCCATCTGGCCACCACCAGCATCGACTACCCGATGGTCTCCAGTGTCTGGGACAAGCTGGAGCACAGCAGTGCGTTTCTCTGCCTGGCGCTGCTGAGCGACTTCAGCTTCCCACACTCACGCTGGGACCGGCGCAAGTGGCTGCCGCTGCTCGGCTACGGTCTGCTGATCGAGCTAATCCAGCACTTTCTGCCCGACCGCCACTTCTCGCTGCTCGACCTGGGAGCCGACGCGATCGGCCTACTGGTCTATCCGCTGCTGTTACCACTACTGCTGCGACTACCCCTGCTGTCGCGCCACTGCCATACTGGGGACGATCAGCAAAAGGCGGCCGACTGAATCGCCAACAAGCCCCAGGAACGCCCATGAGTAGCAGCAACCGCTTCAAATTCGACTTTCTCGCCTCCAAGCCGAAGGCGATCCAGCGCTCGGTCTCCAACCATCTGGTCTACACCATCGGCAAGGATCCCTTCACCGCCACCGACCACGACTGGATGATGGCCTTCTGCCATGTGGTGCGAGACCGGCTGATCGAACGCTGGATGGAGACCCAGCGCAGCTACTACCGCAACGACGCCAAGCGAGTCTACTACCTGTCGATGGAGTTCCTGATCGGTCGCAGCCTGACCAACAGCCTGCTCAACATGGATATCCACGACGCCTGCAGCAGCGCCCTGCACCGGCTCGGCATCGAACTGGAGCGACTGCGCAACCTGGAGCACGACGCCGCGCTGGGCAACGGCGGCCTGGGGCGGCTGGCGGCCTGCTTTCTCGACTCAATGGCGACCCTCGACCTGCCCGGCATCGGCTACGGCATCCGCTTCGAGTACGGCATGTTCCGCCAGCGCATCGAAAACGGCCAACAGGTCGAGCACCCGGAGAACTGGCTAGCGCACGGCAACCCATGGGAGTTCCCGCGCCCAGAGGTGGCCTACAAGGTGCGCTTTGGCGGTCGGGTACTGGAGTATCAGGGGCCGAACGGACGGCGTCAGTTCGACTGGATCGAGGGTGATCTCGTGCTCGCCCAGGCCTACGATACGCCGATCCCCGGCTACAAAAACGACACCGTCAACAACCTGCGGCTGTGGAGCGCCAAAGCGCATCAGGCGTTCGACCTGAGCTGCTTCAACATGGGCGAATACAGCAGCGCAGTGGAGGAGAAGACCCTCTCGGAGAATATCTCCAAGGTGCTCTACCCCGACGACAGCAGCAGCCAGAATCGCGAGCTGCGCCTCAAGCAGCAGTACTTCTTCGTCTGCGCCTCACTCAAGGATATCCTGCGCCGCTTCTTCTCCGACCACAACGATATCCACGAGCTGCCGGAGCGGGTCGCCATCCAGCTCAACGACACCCACCCTGCCATCGCTATCCCGGAGCTGATGCGGGTGCTGATCGACAAGTACCATTTGGAGTGGCAGCTGGCCTGGGAGATCACCACCAAGATCTTCTCCTACACCAACCACACCCTGCTGCCAGAGGCCCTGGAGAGCTGGCCGGTGGAGCTGCTAGGGCGGCTGCTGCCACGCCATCTGCAGCTGATCTATGAGATCAACCGCCGCTTTCTGCTGATGGTGGCCAACCTCCACCCTGGCGACACCGAGCGGCAGCGGCGCCTCTCGGTGATCGATGAGCAGGATGGCCGGCGGGTGCGCATGGCGCATCTGGCGATCATCGGCAGCCACAAGGTCAATGGCGTCTCGGCCCTCCACTCCGGACTGCTGAAGTCATCGACCTTCCACGACTTCGATGAGTTCTATCCTAACAAGATCATCAACATCACCAATGGCATCACCCCACGCCGTTGGCTCTATCAGGCCAACCGCCCCCTCTCGGCACTGATCTGCGAGGCGATCGGCGACGCCTGGGTGCGTGACCTGAACCAGCTCGAGGCGCTGATCCCGCTGGCCGACGACAGCAGCTTTCAGGAGCGATTCGCCGCAGCCAAACTGGTCAACAAACAGCGCCTTGCAGAGCTGGTTAAGTTCCACCTGGGGCAACAGATCGACCCCCACACCCTGTTCGATGTACAGGTGAAACGGATCCATGAATACAAGCGCCAACTGCTCAACCTGATGCGGGTGATCGCCCACTACAATCGCCTGCTCGACGCCCCCGACGCCGAGGTGGTGCCACGCACCTACATCTTCGGCGGCAAGGCGGCCCCCGGCTACTTCATGGCGAAGCTGATCATCCGCCTGATCAACGATGTGGCCGACGTCATCGACAACGACCAAGCAGTTAACAAACGGCTGAAGGTGCTGTTCATCCCCAACTACGATGTCACCACCGCGGCCGACATCATCCCCGCAGCGGAGCTGTCGCAGCAGATCTCCACCGCCGGCATGGAGGCCTCTGGCACCGGCAACATGAAGCTGGCGCTCAACGGCTCACTCACCATGGGCACCCTGGACGGCGCCAATGTGGAGATCCGCGACCAGGTGGGAGCAGAGAATATCTTCATCTTCGGCCTCACCACCGACCAAGTGAAACAGCGCTGCCAGCAGGGTTACCATCCTCGCTACCACTTCGAGTCCGAGCCGCTGCTGCGGCGGGTGGTAGAAATGATCGGCAACGGTTTCTTCTCGCCTGAAGAGCCGGAGCGCTACAAACCACTGGTGGAGAGCCTGCTGGATCGCGATCACTTTATGGTGATGGCCGACTTCCAGGCCTACCTTGAGTGCAGCGATCGGGCCGATGCCATCTACCGCCAGCCAGAGATCTGGAACCAGATGGCGATACTCAACACCGCGCAGATGGGCTACTTCTCCAGCGACCGCACCATCCAGGAGTATGCGCAGCAGATCTGGCAGATCGCCCCGATCCAGCGTTAATCAGCAGCGAACCGTTCAAAATCCATGACCCGACTCTTCGTCAACCGCCTGACTGTTATCGACTTCTCCTACCTGGACCCGCATCGTGGCCTTCTCGGCGAGAGCTGGCTGGTCGATGTAGAGTTGGAGGGCGGACTCGACGCCCAGGGCATGGTACTCGACTTCGCCGAGGTCAAACGCCAAGTCAAGCAGAGTCTGGACCAGCACTTCGACCACAAACTATTAGTGCCCAACGCCAACCCCGGGCTCAAGTTGACCCAGCAGGGCGAGATGTTGGAGCTGCGATTTACGCTGGACAATGGCCGCTTCATCCACCACCGCTCACCAACCGATGCCATCTGCCTGATCGATGCGCTGCGGATCGACAGCGAGGCGGTCACCCAGGCCATCGAGGCGACTCTGACACCGCTGATGCCCACCAATGTAAAGCGGCTCGGCATCCACCTCTACCCTGAACCCTGCGACGGCGCCGGCTACCAATACAGCCACGGCCTGCAACAGCACGCCGGCAACTGCCAGCGCATCGCCCACGGCCACCGCTCGCCGATCCAGATTCTGCGCAACGGCCAGCGCGACGCGACACTGGAGCAGGAGTGGGCCGCACGCTGGCGCGATATCTTCATCTGTAGCCGCAGCTACGTTCAGGGCGAGAACGTCGAAGATGGGGTGCGCTATCTACAGATCGCCTACCAAGCCGCGCAGGGGCCGTTCGAGCTGCAACTCCCGGCCAGTTGCTGCTACCTGATCGACACTGACTCCACAGTAGAGAATTTAGCGCAGCACATCGCCGAGACCCTCAAAGCGGAACACCCTTCAGAACACTTTTTGGTGCGCGCCTATGAGGGGGTGGGAAAGGGGGCAATCGGCGAAGCCTGACGCGCCCCCAAGCGGGCTAAGCCTTCAGCGCAGGCAAAACTCGCTCATCAATCAACAACGCAAGTGCCGACAGCTCAGGGTAATCCGCCGCCACCGAGACGATATAGCCCAGGGTGCGGGGGATATCCTTCAGATAGCCCGGCTTGCCATCGCGTCGGTTGAGGCGGGCGAAGATCCCGGCCGCTTTCAGGTGACGCTGTACCCCCATCAGATCGAACCAGCGCAGGAAGCGGTCCTCGTGCTCATCGCTCAACACCCCCGACTGCACCGCCAGCTCGTAGTAGCCCAGCGCCCAAGCCCGCACCCGCGACTTCGGCCACTCGATGTAGCAGTCGCGCAGTAGCGAGACCAGATCGTAGGTGACCGGGCCAACCACTGCGTCCTGAAAGTCGATGACCCCGGGGTTGTGGCGCTCGGTGAACATCAAGTTGCGCGAATGAAAGTCACGGTGCACACAGACCTGAGATTGCTCCAGCGCACTCTGTGCTAGCAGGGCGAAGCTCTCGTCGAGCATCGACTGCTCTTCTGTGCTGAGTGTCAGCCCAAGCTGTCGCCCAAGCAGCCAGTCACGGAACAGCTCCATCTCTCGCTGCAGCAGCGCCTCATCATAGGGCGGAAGCCCCTCCCGTGGACCACAGGCCTGGATCGTCATCAGCGCACCAAGGGCATCACCGTAGAGGCGCTCGACACTAGTTTCATCCAGTTCATCGAGATAGAGCCGATTGCCTAGGTCACTCAGCAACAGATAGCCGTTTTCGATGTCCCGCGCATGGATGTGTGGCACGTTCAGGCCGATCGCCTCAAACGCCTCGGCGACTTGGATGAAGGGGGCAGTGTCTTCCTGGGCAGGCGGCGCATCCATCGCGATAAAGCTGCCGTGGCTGTTTGTGATACGGAAATAGCGACGGAAGCTGGCATCGTCGGAGGCCGGCTCGAAGCGGTAGTCGCCCAGATCGGGGAGGCTGTTCAGCCAGGATTTCAGTTGTTCGATACGTTGTGACATGGTTGCGGCCCGCTGGGGCTTCAGGTGTCTGGATGTGGGAGTATATCGAACAGCGTGCTCGACTGCCCTCAACCTCTTAACTCCAATCACAGTAAACCGATAGTTCGAACAGCATCACAGACGGCAGAAAAACCATGTCGTAGTTATTGCCATACCCTCTCCATCATCCCAAAATTTCCCTGGTAAACACGCAATTCAGGCAACAGGAGCCTTGCGATGGCGATCAGCCCCTCTGACTCCGCCCGCAACAGAGGCGGCACCTTTTGTCACCGGCAACCGTTCATCGAGTTGCTGCTGTGCATTCTCACAGTCTCTGCTTTTAGCACGAACACCATCGCAGCAGGCGATGACGGCAACCGCCGTGCAGCGCTGGTTATCCGAGAAATAGAGCCTCTCTCTTTTGGCCGGATCATCACCCAGAGCAACAGAGAAACCATCATCTCGATTGAACCGCAGACAGGCCACCGGCATTTTGGGGGAAGCACTGCCGAGGCAAGCGGCTTCCACAAACCGGCCCACCTGCTGATTGAAGGGGAACCAAATGCAAAGGTACGTCTTCTGCTCCCCCATAGCAGATCGTCGGATAGCAGAAACGAAGCCGTCCTGGAAAACTTTCGCTGCTATCCGGAAGGCCCCATCGTATTGGCTCCCAATGGTCGCGCAGAGGTCTTTATCGGTGCCGATCTGCGATTGCCACCGCGCTTTGGCAGGCCGGTCAGAACCCGGATCAGCATTGATGCAGAGTATCTCGATTGACAGCCTGTCGGACTCAGATCTGACCTGGCAGCGACGCAAGGCCTGAGCAGTCGATGTACGAAGCTCACTCCTCGAACAAAGGATTTCCCCTCAAATCAGGGAGATGCCGTCATGCGCAGCTTGAAATCAATACCGCTGATCACATCACCATCAGGGGCAATCGTCAGCTTGATCTCCCGAGAGGCCTCGAACGACAGCTGGCGCGCCTGTTCCGGTGAGACCCGCACCCGATAATCCCCCGGAAAGACGCCGCTAAAGAGATAAAATCCGTCATAGGCTGTACGCTCAACCGCAACCACCTTGCCCTCTCTGTTCAGCAATTCAATATCAACGTTAGACAGCTCTTTAGTGCTCCCCCCATCAATCAGTAACACACTTCCATCAATCTCACCGGTTGGAGTAAACGGGAAATCAACCCGCGTTGCGTGTCCTGGTCTGGGAAACAGCACCACGCCTTTGTAGACGGGCATCAGGGAGGGGTCTTCAACACTGCCGAGGATCGGCATCACCTGAGTTGGCCGGTGCGGGGCAAGGCCGGTCAGCAGAAGCACTCCATACTCATCGCTGAGCGCATCATCAGGCACGCCACCTCGACGAAAGCGGGTGCCGACGAGTGGGGTTTCCCCCTGATCAAACACCCCATTCATGTTTCTATCGATAAACACCGATGCCGACACAGCGCCATAACTGGCTCTTTTTTCAGGCCAGATAAACCAGCTCCCATGGCGTGGTTCCCGCCCCAGAGAGAGGCTCCAGGTCAGCCCGACGTTGAGTTTCTCGTCAGAGGAGTAGCTTGAACTCAGGGAGAGGGCAAAGTATTTGAATTTACGGTTCAGGCTCCCACCCAGACTGATCACGGAGGTATCGAAATTGTAGGAGAGATCGGCCCGTAGAGAGTAGCCATCCCCCACTCGCCAATCGAGGGTCCCGCTCAGCTGATCGAGCGAGACCCCAGGCGTCAGCAGCGCATAATCAAGCGTCCCACGCAGGCGAAAATCATTGTAACGACCGCTCGCCCGCAGGGCCCCATTCAGGCCGCTACTGTGGCCAGTTTGCTGGCCAGAATAGTAGTAGTCCAAGGTGTTCGTAAACGCTGTGTCGGCCCAGAAGAGAGACAACCGGTTGCCCACGTGGATTTCACTGTTGCCAGAACGAAAACGATCCCAGCCAAAGGTGAGTGCGTAACGCAGATTGAAGGCATCGATATCTCCATCGAGACGAAAATCAGTATTCGATAGCAGCGGATCATCGCCCTCCATAACCCCGGTCTTCCGACTGGTAAAGTTGAAAAACTGATCATGGGAAAGCGTCAGGCTGAAGAGATCCTGCTGTGTCTGCAGATCGAGGCCCAGGGCTACCCCCCCAGCCGTCAGGTCATGCACCAGATCCACCCGAGAGAAGGCCCCCAGTAAACTGCCACGGGCATTCACTCCCAGGTAGTACCTACGCTCTCCATCTGCCAGCGGCAGGGTTGTGAAGGAACTACCAAGGGTCAGGTTATTGCTAATCCCTCGCTCATACTCCAGCGCCAGCTGATAAGCGCCCCGAGCACTGTCTCCACTATCCTTGCGCTCACCAAGCTCAACAACCCCCTCATCCTTCTGGTTGATTCCAACCTGAAACTGCTGCTCCCCGGGCCTTACCTGCCCCGCTCCCACGAGCACCCGACGTACCTCCTCCCGGCGCTGTCCCTGAGGGCCGTAAAAGACCAGTTTCATGTGATTGTTGCCGGGTAGCAGAGGCACATCGAGAAACTCATAACGACCATCAGACCGTGAAATCTGGGAATCGAGCAGTTCGCCGTTACGATAGAGTTCAACCTCCCAGCCCTGAAGCAGTTCCCCGGTAAGGTGAGTCTTGCTGAACTCGGTTGGATGGTTGAGCGGCATACTCGACAGCGTCAGGCCGCGTCCTGAACCACTGCCGGACACCAACGCCATAGAGGGCGAGTAGACATCTCCCAGCGCCACACTGGTCACTCCCAAATGCTCGCCAAACACCCTACCCTCGGGGTCCTTCCGCGAAAGTGTCAGACGCACATCCGATATGGCATCGTTCTCATTGCCTGAGACATAGAGTTTGCCATTCATCCACAGCAGATCGCCGGTTGCCAACATATTAAAGTGAGCCGCATTGCTGGCGGGCTGCCCCTTTACCCCGCGATGCGCCAACGAACCAGAGAGATCGATCAACGGCACCTCCACGGCTTCAAACACATCCGGCAGATAGGGCAGTTGCAACTCATCGCCAGCCTCCCACTTCCGCCCCAGCATCTGCCGACGCATCTGCCGCTGCGCACGTTGCTGGAAGGGCAACGCTTCATCAGGCTCCAGTTTTAGCCGCAGGGAGGCCAGATCCACTGAAAGTCGCAGCGGCAGCCACTGCTGCAGCAAACTGCTATGCACATAGATCTCATGTTGGTGCAACTCCACCAGATTGCGGTTGAGTTTGTGGACTCGTCCATCCACCCGCACCTCGCCCCGCGCATAGTCCAAATCAAACTGGTGGCGCTCATCAATAAACCAGCCAGAGGCATGTCCTTCGGCTGCGGTAACCTGGATGGGAAACTCTACCGCGTAGAAGAACTCGGAGAGGGGCAGCAGCACACCTGACGGCACGAGATAGCCAAGCAAGCCGTCACTCAACACGGTTCGCCCCACAACCAGCTGCAGGATCAGTTCATCCTCAGCAGGGCGGCTTGTTGGCTCGAGTGAGACCTCCGCATCAGGCACAACCATCGCAGCGCTGTTCAGCTCCTGAGACGGATGGCCCCGAGTCAGAGCCGGTTCTCCACTCACTTTCTGTGCTGAACCCGCAGCACCAACATCCGCTCGCCGGGCAGGATGCCCATCGTCCACACCCCCAGGCGGCCCCTGTTTGGCAGAAAGGTCAGACTCCCACCTCCTGCCTGGCTGATCCGTAATGCGGCTGACATCTCGGCGATGGGTGAACTGATGATCTGCAAAGACATCCGGCAAGTAGGCAAATTGACGCCCGGCAGGCCCTGGCTTGGGTGAGTCTATCGGCACATTTGCCTCCACCGCCGCAGGGCTTGGAGCTGTCGAGGGTAGCACCGGTGCAGACAGAGAGCGCCCAGGCGGTAGATTATCGGCCTCTCCAGCCAGTGGGGCGTCGCTGCCTCCATCACCCAAAGGATGACTCACGGACAGGGGACGTTTACCATCATCAACCTCCGTCGGCCGGGACACAGGCCCCTCAAGCAGTGCCTCCCTGTGGCGCCTGACGGGTAACTGATTAGACACCAGTCTGACCTGCGCAGCATCTAGATCGACTGAGAGATGCAGCGAAAACCACTGCTGCAGCTGGCTAGGATGCACAAAGATGTCGTCCAGATGCAGTTCGACCCGCTCCCGTTCCAGCCTGAAACGCCGCCCATCCACCCATACCAGACCCTGACTGTAGTCAAGTTCAAAACGCTGTGGCGGTTCGCCAAACCAGCCTTCAGCACGCCCTGCGCGGGAGCTGACCTGGATCGGATAGCCCATCGCATAACTGATTCCGGAAAGCGGCAGCAGGAGTTCCCCCTGATGCAGATAGCCGATCAGGCCATCACTCAGCACTCCTTTGTCATCCACCAAGCGTAAAATCCGGGCATCACCGTCGACAGGTGCCGGCGTTTCCAGCCTGGATGGTATGTTCAGCTGGTCACTGCTTAATCCATCCTCCTCCAAGGGTGGCGTGCGGGTCGAAGAGAAGACAAACAGAAGCACAACAGCACCGGCGGCAAGCAGCGCCACCCCCTCTACGAGCCCGGATCTGGTATTGAGGTTGAACAAGCGGGCGGGTCAATGAATTGTCAACTCAGCGGCTGCCTTAACTCCCTGTCTGCCAGTCTCTGTAAACTCAGCCCTCAAGACCCCATCCCGCAGTCTTTCTGAGCCCATCTCCTGCAATGGCACGATGATTGACCGTTTTTGCAACGGCGTATAGACAGCCACTCCCTTGATGTAACCGACCAAACGCCTCTCCCCCTGCCGCGGTTGGTGATAGACATTGATGCTTCCGTAGAGTGAACGGTTGCCCTGCCGGTGCAGGTTCAGCGCAATTCGCGACCGCGGCTTTTTCCTGTCCGGGGGCAGGTATTTGAGCGCCTTCAGTTCGAGAGACGCATCGAGCATGCCGTGACGCGCAATCACAGGGATGGTTATTGAGTGGCGCGCCACCATCCGCACCTTCACCCCTCCCCGATTATCAGCAAGCTGCTCCACGTCGGTGCCTGCCATGGCGTCGGGAAGCTCCTCAATAGTCAGGTGCGAACGGTATTCACCCGGTTCCAGGTCACGCGGCTTGCGCAGCAACAGTCGCACCGATTGCATCTTGCCAGGCCCCAACGTCATCCTCCTTGGCGAATAGCGCAACAGCGTGGAGGAGGTTTTCTCTGCCTCAGTCGGGTCATCGACTACATCCAGGTGACCCGTGTTTGTCATCCGCATCTCCTGGAAATAGATCTTATAGGTCGCGGCACGATCCCCCCGGTTAATCACCAGCAGTTCCGCACTGCGTTTACGTCCATCGAACACCACCCGTTTGGGGTCAACAGCCATAGCCCCTGCATAAGCAGTCAAAGGCAGTACAAAACTGACCAAAGCAGTGAGTAAAACCCAATTAAGCAGCATACAAAGGGGAACCGTACGACCGGTCATGCCTGTCACCTCTTTCAATAGCATTCAGTTAAATGCTGAAGGATAACCATTCCCAGCAGAACGATACGCGAACAGTTCGAAAAAAAGTAATCAGGTGACACAAAGCGCCGCAGCATCACTTAGGGCATCTACATATAATCAGCACTGATCCTATAGTGGCAGGTGTAGCTGCCTTCAGCAGAGGGCTTCACCAGTACTGCGCCCGTGACATCAAGAGTCAATGGCAGCGTCACCTGCTGCAGATAGGGAGTGACACTCTGAAGGTTCACCGCATCGTTAGGGCCATCACACCCGTCTGTATCTATACCACTCTGGACCAGTACTACCTCTCCCTCATCCCCATCAATGCTGAAACTGCCTGGATGGGCGCCCGACAGGTAGAATCCATCACCAAAGTTGATGTCGACCCCTCCATCTCTGCTGATTTCAAACAGAGTATCACTGCTACCACGAACCACGGTGCCGAAATCCATATCCTGGGTGTTGCTGATCGTAAGCGGCAGGATTGGCTCCGCATCAACACCAAAATCACCGACTGACCAGGCCGAATCCCAGACGAACAGTGCACAGATGAGCAAGGCCATCAACAAGCCATTTTGACCGCGACTCATGACAAGCCCATCCCGTTCGGCGACCGGAACACCAGACCGGGTGGACCAGCAATTCCCTCTCACTATTCGTAGTTGGCCGTAACACTGAAGGTGCAGTTGTATACTCCCTGAGCACCAACAAGAACAGTAAGAGTGCCGCCAACCAATACATCGGCTTTGTTGGCTTCGTTAAAGACGGTCGGATTGTCTGCATCTGTCGCCAGTGACAGGGTCACCAGTGTCTGAGTGCCACAATTTGCATTCGGGTCAACAGAAAAAGCAAAGCTTTCGCCGCTGTTTCCGTAGATAGTGAAATCATGCGTGTCACTATAGACATCACCAACACCACTGCTGGGAGCTATAACGCTGCCGCCAAAATCCATATGATCAATGGTTGAAATTGTTAGCGGTTGCAACACATTGATGGAGGCGGTACCTGTCGCATCCACCGCGACAGTTTGCCCGGAGAAAACAGCTACCCAGAAGAGTGTTGCTCCAACGATAATTTTTTTCATTTTGTATCTCCTTTGAGGCCTTGGCTTCAGCCTCACTACTACTCTAGTCTCACTTGCCATTAGCAAACATCGCGCCAATCAAAAGCAGGAGGCTAACTTTCAATGACTTGCAACATCTGCAGTTAAGGTATTTTTTTCCAGTTTCACGCTAGGGAATCAAATTCGTATTCATAAAACCGCTACTACGCCCTATCCTGAGCCAACTACGGCACACTCCCCCTCGAAGCACAGGGAGATATGTCAAGAAAAGGCATGACTATTCAGCCCTCTCTCAAGAGAGGCCTAAAAGTAGGAGCGGTGCCCTCGCGGCGATTGCAAACGTTTGATTTAAAGCTGTTTCACGGTAAAGGCGCCGCTCCTACGACAGGCAGGGTACTGGATAGTTATGGAAAGGCTTTGATTAGGAGCCTCTGAATGAAACTGGTCGAGTAGATCAGCCATTGTTGGCTTTCACCCTCCCAGCTTGGAAATTCTGGGATAGGGAGTTCAGCTCAACAGGCCGCTATCGCCTTCGATTCCTGACGGATCCGATGGGATCTGGTGCTTCTCCAGCAGACGATAGAGGGTACGACGGGAAGTCCCCAGCAACTTGGCAGCATGGGAAACAGTGTAACCAGTCTCAGCCAAAGCCTGACGAATGGCGCGCTTCTCCGCTTGGGCCCGAGCCTCATCTAGGGAGTGGATCCGCCGCCCCTGCGACTCATCATCCCCCAGCCCCAGATCGAAGACAGAGATCTCCGACCCTTCAGAAAGAATCGCTGCCCGATGCACCCTATTGATAAGCTCACGGACATTTCCGGGCCAGCGATGATCGTTCATCGCCCGGATTGCCGCCTCACTGAATCCGTTCACATGACGCACCAGATCACTATCGAGCGTCGACAAGAAATGCCTGGCAAGCACCTCCACATCACCCTTCCGCTCACGCAAGGGAGGCACAGTTACTGGTAACACGTTGATCCGGTAATAGAGATCCTCGCGGAAACGACCATCCGCTACCGCCTTCTCCAGATCCACATGGGTGGCCGCCACAACCCGCGCATCGACATGGATCTTGCTGGTGCTGCCAAGCCGCCGAATCGTCTGTTCCTGCAGGAAACGCAGCAAATGCGCTTGGATCTCTAGAGGAAGATCGCCGATCTCGTCGAGAAAAAGGGTGCCACCGTGAGCCGCCTCGATAAGCCCGATCTTGCGCTTGGCAGCACCGGTGAAGGCGCCCTTTTCGTGGCCAAACAGCTCCGACTGGATTAGTGAAGGGGGAATTGCGCCGCAGTTGACCTCGATACAGGGGCCGCTGGCGCGCACCGAGTGGGCATGGATCGCCTGCGTGGTGAGCTCTTTGCCGGTGCCACTCTCACCATTGATCAGCACAGGCAGATCAGTCTCGGAGACCTTGTAGATCAGCGCAAACAGTTTGCTGATCGCCTTGCTGCGGCCGATGATCTTGAAATCAATCTCTTCGGTGCCCGGCTCGTGGCGCATACTGCGCCGCAATTCGGCCATACCGTGGGCGTGGCCAAGCACCTCATGAAAGCGCTCGGGGTTGATCGGCAGGGTGTAGAAGTCGAAGAAGCTGCGCGCGATCAGCGAGCGTAACTCGTTATCTTCCATGTCATCATGGTTGATAACCGCAATCCAGGAGACAGAGCCTGAGACCCGCGCCACATGCCCCCAAGCCTTGGCGATTTCACCCCAATCACACTGATCACAGTAGAGCAGTCCAACGGTGCAGTGATGCCTGCGCACCAGCTTCGGCAGGTCATCCAGATTATCGGCTCTAACTAGGTTCCAGCCGTAGAGCTCCAAGCCATCAAACGGCGTCCTGTCACCTACGGATACAACCAGGGCATTCCGCTCCTTCAGCATCCTTTCTGCCCCTTTAATCACATCAGCTTCAAGTAACAACGCTTACAACCCGTCCATCCTAAAAAATAATCACGTTCCTACAAGGATTTTCCTCCCACGTCGTGAACAGGGTCACCGAACCCCCCCTACAATCTCCGCGAGGTGAATTATAGTTCTACTCAAAGCCATCTACAGGCCATTTATCGAGCTCATCACCCGCCTGGCGTGCCACTTCTGTCACAAAAACAGGGGGCAATTGCCAATTATGACACAGCAATTCCTGTTCCAACCTTGTATTCATGACAAGAACAATGATCGCTCAGCTTTTCTCCCCCAACAGAATGCTTACAGCAACACAACACATACAGACATCTGGCGCTTAATTTGCGTGGAATTTATCAAAAGTTTTTTGACAACTTCGGATAACGGAATTCAATAACGGGGAGCGGCAGGCTACAACTTTGATGGCATCACCATCCCGGTTGGCGGTATTGGCGGTATTAGCGGTGGCACCTGGGAGATCTTCATCGACCTGGCGTCAACAGCACCTGTGCCAATGCGCAGTGCAAACCGGCACCACCGACTTTGGCAACAATGGCTTCTGGTCGATGATCAACAACCGGGGCTTTTTTATGCCTGATGCAAAGCCAGCGCCTGCTCACACGACACCGTGGAAAAAGGCCAAAAGAAACGAGACACCCCTCACACTAAAACCCCGGCCGTTTCGGTTTGCGCCGAGCTTTTCTGTAGATTAGGCCAAGATCAAAACAGTCACAGGGTTAGAAGGGGGGGCTGACTTGTGAGGATACTGACTCTATTGATGATGGCGGTGATGCTGCAGGCCTGCTCCATCGCACGTACCAAGACCGCCGACCTGATGCCCGACACCACGCCAGGCATCCTCTACCCGGTCGACGGCACCATCACCATCTACGTGCCCAAGAAAGAGTACGACGAGCAGATACGTCTGCAGCTCAGCCGCTCCGCTGAGTTTATTCACCATCCGGGGCAGGATCTGAAGCAGGCTGCCGTGATCATCGCGAAAAAATATTTCCGCAAGGCGCAGGCGCTCTCTCTGGAGAAGCCGACCCAGTACCTGCTAAAACTCTCGGGTGATGCCTTCATCGACCACCTCAACGTCTACCACACTACCATCGACGCCGAGCTCTACACCCAGGATGGCGAGCTGGTCGACCGGCGCAAGATTGAGCAAGGCGCCATCTCGACCCTGATCACCGACGAAAACGCCTTCTACAACGCCTACTCCGAGGCGATGGTCAACTACTTCGATGAGCTGTTCCGCGAACGCGGCCAGCGTATGCTCAACTATCTCGCACAGCAGCCGCCAAAGCCGCTCAGCTTCGAAGACCTCACCAGTAAGAAGGGGCTTGAGCTGATCTCCACCGCCAGCGGCTTCTTCCTCAACCACTCGGGGCAGGTGCTGGCCAGCAACGAGCAGGTTGCCGGGTGCCTCACCATCAGCATTCTGAAGGATGGTAAGGAGCATCGCGCCAGGCTAAAGTTCAACCACAAGCTGAGCGACATCGCGGTACTGGAGACCGGCCTGAAAACCAAAAACCATGCCCGCTTCATCAATAACGACCTCTCGGTACGGCTCGGCGAGGAGATGCTCAGCGTCGGCTATCCACTACCAGAGATCCTCCACCAGCCAATCAATCTCAACGGCGGCAGCATCAGCGCCCTGACCGGCATCCGCGGCGATGGCCGACTGTTTCAGGTCACCCTGCCGGTGCAACCCGGCAACAGCGGCAGTCCGATGCTCGACCGCAACGGCCTGGTCACCGGCATCCTGCAGAGCAACGAGATCGCGCTGCGCCAGGCCGATTACAGCGGCACACTCGCCCCCAACATCCACTTCGCCCTCAAGGCAAAAGAGATCAAGAAACTGTTGAAGACCAACCAGATCAAGTTCTTTACCCGCAACTCCTACGAGACCCGCTACAAAAAGCGCCCAGATATCGCCGAGTACGCAGCAAGGTTTACCGTGCAGGTGATCTGCCGCGGCTGAGCTGCCGGGGCTCCGCGTACGACACCCCGACAAATCACAACTAATCAAACCGCACGGATATAGGGTGGCCCGTGGCCGCCGAATGTCGGGCAGGGCCCGGCCTATGACGACGCATCACGACCCATAGCCCCCCGCAGATCATCCGCAATCAGGTAGAAACAGGGCAGCGTCAGCAGGATCAACCCGGTGGCGAACAGCAACCCAAACCCCAGGCTCACCGCCATCGGCGCGAGAAACGCGGTCTGCCCGGTGGCGAAAAAGATCAGCGGTGAGATGCCAAGAAAGGTGGTGATGGTGGTCAGCAGGATCGGCCGGATCCGCACTCTGCCCGCCTCTACCAGCGCCGCCTTGCGCTCCCAGCCCTTGCGCCGCAATCGCTTGGCGAAGTCGATCAGGATCAGCGAATCGTTGACCACGATGCCGGTCAACGCGAGAAAGCCGATCAACGAGAGAAACTGTAGATGGAAGCCGAACAGTTGATGCCCCACCACCACGCCGATAAAACCGAACGGGATCGCGAACATCACCACCAACGGATCGAGCAGTGATTTGAACAGCGCCGCCAGGATGAAAAAGATCACCGCCAACGCAATCACCAGCGCCCGCTTCATGCCGGCGATCGATTCCTCCGCCTTCTTCTTCTCACCGAGGAAGATCAGCTTGTAGCCTTCCGGCAACGCGGTGAACTCAGCCTTCACCTGCGCAATCACCTTATTCGGCGTGGTGATCTCTGAATCGACCTCGGCGGTGATGGTGGCCAGCCGCTGCAGGTCGCGCCGGTTGATGCTATTGAAGCCCCGCGCCTGCTCGATCTGCGCCACATCCCCCAGATAGACAGTGTGACCATCCTCCAGGGTAATCGGCAGCCGCTCCAGCGCTGCCGCATCATGACGCAGCGCATCAGGATAGATCAGCCGCACCGGGATACGCTTGTCGTTCCAACTGACGTGAAGCACCTTAAGGCCAAGAAAACCGGTGCGCACCGCATCCGCCAGCTGCTGCTGGGTCAGCCCCAGACGCCGCCCGCGCTCGTTCAACGCATAACGATACTCCAGCTTGCCCGGGTCCATATCCTGGCGCACATCGGAACTACCGGGCAGCCGCTCGATAAAGCTGCGGATCTGCTCCGCCTGCTCGCGCAGCACCGCCACCTCGCTACCCACCACACCGATCTCGATATCCGCCCCGGCCGGCCCACCCTGAGGACGCAGCACCGACATGCGGCGGATCCCCGGAATCCCTGCCAGACGTTCGCGCAGCTGATCGATCACCTCCGGCGAACTGCGCTCACGACTCCCCTCCCAGGCAAACTTCAGGCTTACTGCCGGGGCGATCCAGCGCTCGATAAAACCCTGCGGCCGCTGCTTCTTCAGATCGACGATCAGCTGAATATAACGGCTGCCGAAGCGCACCCTGTGGAAGTCGATAAACATGACGCCAACGTTGGTCAGCAGAGTATCCAGCTCATCCTCATCCAGAGTCGCGTAGATCTCCCGCTCCAGCCGCGCCGCCAGCCGTGAGGTCTCCTCGATGCTATAGGTGCTGGGGGTCTCAACATTGATAAAAAACTGCCCCACATCCACATGGCCAAACAGCAGGAACGGGATACGGGTGGCAGCGAAGGCGATGGTCAGCGCAAGAATGCCGATACTGAGCATCGCCACCGGATAGCGGTAGTCGAGGCTCCAGCGCAGCAGGCGCGTATAGCGCTGGTTCAGCGCCGCCCAATCGATACGCCCCTGGCGCCGCTCTCTGGCCCGGGTCAGCCACTCCTTGGCATGGGAGGGCAACACACCAAACGCCTCCAGCATCGAACCAACCAACGAAGCGGTTACCACCACCGGGATCACTGCAATGAAGGCCCCCATGGTGCCTCCCACCGCGAACATCGGCATGAAGGCGGCGATGGTGGTGGTGGTGGAAGCGACCACCGGCCAGAACACCTCCTTGGTGCCGATGCGCGCCGCCACCGCCGGACTCTTGCCCATCTCCAGGTGGCGATAGATATTCTCGTTGACGATGATCGCGTCGTCCACAATCAGCCCCAGGGCGATCAGGAAGGCGAACAGCGACACCATGTTGATGCTGTAGTCCAGATAGTGGAGCAGGATCACCGCCACCAGAAAGGAGACCGGGATGCCCAGCGCGGTGATAAAGGCGATACGGAAGTTGAGCATCAGATAGAGCGCCAGCAGCACCAGTGTCAGCCCCACCAGCCCGGAGGATTTGACCGTATCCAGGCGGGTCTTCACATACACCGAGAGATCGCTGAACAGCCCCAGATGCACCCCCACCGGCAGCTGCGGCTGGCGCTGCGCCACAAACTCACGCACCAGCCGCGCCACCTCGATGGTGGAACCTTCGCTGGTCTTGTTGATGGTCAGATTGACCGAGGGCTGGCCATTGAAGCGCCCCAGGGTCTGCACCTCTTCCAGGCGCAGCTCGACTTGGGCCAGATCCCCCAGCCGCAACTGGCCACCCGCCTCATTGCTGCGCAGCACCAGTGCCGCCATCTGCTGCGGATCGGGCGCCACGCCGATACCGCGCAGGCGGATGTCGCCGGTCTCGGATTTGAGCGTGCCGCCGGGCAGATCGCGCAGATTCTGTCGCAGCGCCCGGGCCAATTCGGCCAGCGCCACCCCTCGCGCCGCCAGCCGCTGCGGATCGGCCACCACCCACAGCTCCCATTCCCGGTCCCCCGCCACCCCCACCGAGGCGACACCGGGGATCTCGATCAGCTCATCCTTGATCTGCTCAGCGATCTGGTAGAGCCGGCCACGGGCGATTTCGCCATACAGGCTCACCGAGATCACCGGGAAACGGGTCTCCAGCCGCGACAGCTCCGGCTCCTCCGCCTCCTCGGGCAGGTCATCCACCTGATCCAGGGCGTTCTGCGCCTTGCGCAGGAAGTCGTCCATATCGGCGCCGCTGTGCAGCTCCACCAAGATCGATGAGTTGCCCTCGTTGCTGGTGGAACTGATCACCTCGATATCCGCCAGGCCGTCGATCTCCTGCTCGATCGGCAACGTCACCTGGCGCTCCACCTCCTCTGGCGAAGCCCCCTCGAACAGGGTGCGGATGTTGACCTTGTCCTGCTCCACCGTAGGGAACATCTCCCGCGGCATGGCATACCAGGACTGCACCCCGGCCAACAGCACCAGCGCCAGCAGCAGGTTGACGATCAGCGGGTTGCGGATGGCAAATTCAATCAAGGCGCCAACTCCAAACGCTCGGTCTCGACCGCCAGGCCGTCGCTCAGCACTTCCACATCCCGCGCCACCACCAGCTCACCGGGCTGCAGCCCTGCCTCAATCAGCTGCCAACCCTGATCAACAATCCCGACCTCCACCGCACGCCGCTCCAGCCGCCCCTCATTCACCACAAACAGCCAGGCCTGCCCCGCCTCGCGCAGCAACGCCGAGACCGGCACCAGGATCGCGTCAGAGTAGCTCCGCAGCGGCAGCGCGACGCGCCCGAGCATGCCCGGCAGCAGCCCCGCTCCCGGCAGCTTCAGTCGAATCGGGTGGGTATGGGTGCGCGCATCGGGCACCGGCTGCAAAGCCACCAGCTCAGCCTGGCGCGGCCCATCCGGTAGCTCCACTGCCAGAGACTGCCCCAACCTCAGCACCGCTGCGATGTCGGTGCTCACCTCCAGCGACAACTCCAGATAGTCATCGCGAATCAGCTCCACCACCAGACTAGCGGGCTGCAGGTAGTCGCCCACCTCCACCTCTACCCGGTTGACCCGCCCATCAAACGGGGCGAGCAGCTGGCTGCGCTGCAGATTGCGCTCAGCCCGCGCTGCTGCCGCCTGTTGCTTGGCCAGCCGTGCCGTGCCACTGTCGATGCCAAAGCTCAGCCGCACCGCGTCACTCTCCAGCTTGAGCAGCTGCTGGCGTGCGCTGTCGCGGGTTGAGCCGGAGGCAAGGGAGTCCTGGCCCAATCGCTCCAGACGTTTGAACTCCCGCTCGGCCAGCTGCCGCTGCTGTTGCGCTAGCTTCAGCAGACGCTGATCACGTTCGATACCGGCACGAGTCTCCCGCAGCTGTGCCCGCGCCTCTGTCAGCGCATCACGGTAGTCGGCATCATCCAGGCGCAACAGCAGCTCCCCCTGTCGAACCCGCTGCCCCGGCTCGACCCGCCGCTCCAGCAGTTCGCCTTTGACCTCAAAACCGAGCCGCGCCAACTGCCAGGGCTGCAGCATGCCGGTCAGTTGCAGCTGCGGCTGCAGCGCCCGTTGCACCGCCTCGATCACCTCAACACGGCTCAGCACCACCGCGCTGAACTCGGCCTGCGGTCGGGGGCGCGTCTTCACCAAGCCAAACACCGCCACGATAGTGAGCACAAGAATCAGCAGGGTAAGAAGAAAACGGCGTCGAACAGATGCCACTTGGAACACTCTCCGCGTTGAAATCATTGAAGAATCGCCGATTCTATGCGACTTTATGCCGCCCATACTATATGTGGGGTCAGGGTGGTAAAGGATGCCTCGCCTCGGCTAGGGCTGTCAGGTTAGGCCCGAGACTCACCTGCGGAAATGACAAATCTCACTGCCCGCCATCCAATATCGAAACCACCCGGCATGAACCGACCAACCCTCCGACCACTGCTACCGTTCCTGGTTCACTGCCTATTGTGGACACCCACCATCCAGGCCGCAGGGGAGCGCATCGATCAGGGCATCGACTGGGACTACTGCGCCCACCCTGACCGAAAACAGCAGCTGCCGCCACCGCCTCTGCCAGCCGCCGCCCCCGACGCCACCCGCATCGAGGCCGATGCGCTGCAGCTCGACCAGCAGCGCAACACCACCTTGTTCCAGGGCAACGTCAAGGTGCGCCGCAACGAGGCCTACTTGGAGGCGCAGCAGGCGCTGCACCAGCGTGAGCAGAATCTGCTGGAACTGGAGGGGGATATCCTGCTCCAGCGACCCGGCCTGCGCGCCAGCGGAGAGCAGGGCCAGTTCGATCTGAACAGCGACCAGGGCTGGCTGGAGCAGGTAGAGTACCGTTTTCCCGAACGCAACGCCCGCGGCAACGCCAGCCGCGCCGAGTTCAACGGCGACAACCACTCCCGCTATGAAGACGTCAGCTACACCAGCTGCAGACCCGGACAAAGCGACTGGCAGCTGGAAGCAGAGAGTCTGGAACTCGATCGTGAGGAGGGGGTTGGCGTGGCGCGCCACGCCACGCTGAAGCTGGCCGGAGTGCCGGTTCTCTACGCCCCCTACTACTCTTTCCCCATCGACGACCGGCGTAAATCGGGCTTCCTCGCTCCTTCCCTGGGCAGCTCCAGCCGTGGCGGCACCGAGCTGACCACCCCCTACTACCTCAATCTGGCACCCGACTATGACGCCACCCTCTACCCGCGGCTAATGAGCAAACGTGGCCTGATGCTGGGCGGCGAACTGCGCTTTCTCGGCGCAGACTACAAGGGTCTGGTCGAAGCCGAATACCTCAACGACCAGGAAGACAACCGCCCCGGCCATCGCGGCGCCTTCAACCTGGAGTTCAACAATCAGTTTGCCCCTGGCTGGAGCAGCGAGATCCGCGCCAACGCGGTCAGCGACATCGACTACCTCACCGACTTCGGCAGCGGCCTGACGATCACCAGCAGCCGTCACATCGAACGCCGCGGCGAGCTCCGCTACCAGGACAGAAACTGGTCACTGCTGGCGCGCCTGCAAAACTTTCAGACAGTCGATCGCAGCATCGCCGCCACAGATCGCCCCTACGCCCGTCTGCCGCAACTGCGGGCCAACTATGCCAACGCGCTTTTTGACAACGCTAGTCTGCTCAATGTGCAGGCCGAGTATGTCTATTTCGACCACTCCGAAAAGGTGCGCGGCCACCGCCTGAGTCTATCACCCAGCATCAGTCTGCCGCTGCGTCGCAGCTGGGGACACCTGACCCCACGTTTCGCACTCAACCACGCCAGCTACCAACTGGACCAGAATAGCGGCAGCAACGACTCGCCCTCCTACACCAGCAGCAGCTTCAGCCTGGATGGCGGGCTGATCTTCGAGCGTGACAGCGACTGGTTCGGCCTGCCCGCCCAACAGACCCTGGAGCCGCGAATCCACTACCTCTACACGCCGTTCGAGGATCAAAGTGAGATCCCCAACTTCGACTCAGCCGAACTCGATCTGAGCTTCGCCAACCTGTTCCGTGACAACCGCTTCAGCGGCTCCGACCGGGTCGGTGATGCCAACCAACTCAGCCTTGGGCTCAGCTCACAGCTGCTGGAGCAGCGCAGCGGCCGCCAGCGACTGCGCGCCAGCATCGGCCAAATCTTCTACTTCCACGACCGCGAGGTGCAACTACCGGACGTCACCAGCGAAACCAACAGCGAATCGGCCATCGTCGGCGAACTCAGCGCCCAGCTCAGTAACCAGTGGAGCAGCTCCGCCACCCTGCGCTGGGATTCCAACCTGGAGGACGGGCGTTTCGACCGCGCCCGCGCCGCCATCCACTATAAGGATCGCGAACAGCACCTATTCAATCTCGGCTACAACTACCAACGCGACACCATCGAAGACGTCGACTTCTCCCTCTACTGGCCCTTCAGCTATAGGCTTACCACCATCGCCGCCCTGAAACAGTCGCTACTCCACCGACGTAGCATGAACCAGGTGATCGGTCTGGACTACGGCGGGCGCTGCTGCTGGCGGCTGCGCGCTGTATTTCAGAGCTATGTCACCGACGCCGACGAGAAGGCAGATAAGCGCATAATGCTGCAGCTGGTACTCAACGGACTGGGTGCCTTCGGCCGTAGCGCCGAGCAGACCCTGAAAGATTCCATCTTCGGCTATCAACCAGAGTAAATACCGATGCGACCAACCCTCCACCCGCAGCACTTACTGACTGCCGTCCTGCTGATGCTGGCCAGCCTCGGCCTGCAGGCTAACGCCCTCGACGCCATCGTGGCGCTGGTCAATGACGACATCATCACCCGCAGCGAACTCAACAGCAGCGTTAGGGAGACCGCCGCGCAACTGACCCAGCAGGGTACCCAGCTGCCAAGCCAGGCGATCCTCGAACAGCAGGTGCTGGAGCGCATGATCACCAATCAACTGCAGCTGCAGACCGCCACCCGCCTCGGCATCACGGTCGACGACGCCACTCTGTCGCGAACCATCGCCAGCATCGCGCGTAACAACAACATCAGCCTCAACCGGCTGCGTGAGACCCTAGAGAGCGACGGCATCAACTTCACTCACTTCCGCGAGAAGCTGCGTCGCGAGATCATCATCAACCGTTTGCGCCAGAAAGAGGTGGTCAACCGCATCGTCATCACCGAACAGGATGTGCGGAGCCATATGGCGCGCGAGGCGGGTTCCAGCCGCCAACGCGCCGCCTTTCACATACAGCACATCCTTATCGCCACCCCCGAGGGGGCTGCGCCCGAGGATGTGCAGGCGGCACGCGGCAAGGCCGAACAGCTGGTCCTGGAACTGCGTGAAGGCGCCGACTTCAGCAGCACCGCGATCCGTGAGTCGGATGGCCGCCAGGCCCTTGAGGGGGGCGACCTGGGTTGGATAGAGGCAGCCCGGGTGCCCTCTATCTTCACCCACTTGATGGACCAGCTCGAACCCGGCGATATCAGCGACCCGGTGCGTAACGCTTCCGGCTTCCACATCATCAAGCTGGTCGAGGTCAGAGGCGCCAAGCGTCACCTGGTCAGCCAGACCCATGCCCGCCACATCCTGATCAACACCAACGAGATCGTCTCTGACTCCGAGGCAAAACGCCGTCTGCAGGGCCTGCGGGAGCGCATTCTTAACGGCGAGCCCTTTGAGCCGCTGGCGCGCGCCCATTCCGACGACAAGGCCTCGGCAATCAAGGGTGGCGACCTGGGCTGGCTCAATCCCGGCGACACGGTGCCAGCATTCGAGCAACAGATGGATACGCTGGCCGCCGGCGAGATCAGCGAACCCTTCAAATCCCCCTTCGGCTGGCACATCGTGCAACTGTTGGAGCGACGCAACCACGACAACACCGAGCAGATCGCCCGCGACAATGCACGCAAGTCGATCCGCAAGCAGAAGTCGGATGAGGCGATCGAGCTGTGGCTGCGCCGGCTGCGCGACGAGGCCTATGTGGAGATCCACCTGGAGCCACTCCCATGATGCTACCGCGCATCGCGCTCACCCCCGGCGAGCCCGCCGGCATCGGCCCCGATCTCTGCGTGATGCTGGCGCAGCAACCGATGGCGGGGCAGTTGGTGGCGGTGGCCGACCCGCAGCTGCTGCAGCGCCGCGCCGCGCTGCTCGGTCTGCCACTACAGATCACGCGCTTCGATCCACACACACCCGCCACCCCCAACCCCCCCGGCAGCCTACCGGTGCTGTCGGTGGCGCTGGCTCGGGAGGAGCAGTGCGGCCGGCTCGACAGCGCCAACTCGGGTTATGTTCTGGAGACTCTGCGGGTCGCCACCCAGCAGGCTCTCGATGGCCACTTTCAGGCACTGGTCACCGGCCCGGTACATAAAGGGGTGATCAACGAAGCGGGCCATCCATTTACTGGCCATACCGAATATCTGGCGCAGCTCTGCCAGAGCGAGGCGGTGATGATGCTTGCCACCGAGGGGCTGCGAGTGGCCCTGGCAACCACGCATCTGCCGCTCAGCCAGGTCAGCGCACAGATCACCCGCGAGCGTCTGGAGCGGGTAATCCGCACCCTGGTGCGGGATCTGAGCGGCAGCTGCGGTATCGCCCGACCACGCATCCTGGTCTGCGGCCTCAACCCCCACGCTGGCGAGGATGGCCATCTAGGGCGCGAGGAGATCGAGGTCATCGAACCGGTGCTTGAATCACTTCGAGCCGAGGGCATCAGGCTCACCGGCCCGCTGCCTGCAGACACTCTGTTCACCCAGAAGTATCTACGACGCGCCGATGTGGTGCTGGCGATGTATCACGACCAGGGTCTGCCGGTGCTCAAGCACATGGGGTTTGGTCAGGCGGTCAACATCACCCTGGGGCTACCGGTGGTGCGGGTCTCGGTCGATCACGGCACCGCCCTCGATCTGGCCGGTAGTGGCGATGCCAACCCCGGCAGTCTGCAGCAGGCGGTGGCGATGGCGATCCGCATGGCGGAGAACCGCATCCTCAGCATCAACTAAATAGACTCAACAGCCGGTTAACTGTTGAGTATCTTCTCCTTCACCTGCATCGCCACTTCCAGCGCCTTCTGCCCAACACGCCCGTCGACCAGTGGCGGCGTACCGTCACGCACACTATCGATAAAGGCGCGCAGCTCCGCATCCAGCGGCTTCACCGGCTCCACCTGGATACGCTGTTTGACGATCTCCGGCCAGGCCTCACCCAACTTTGGCTGCGGGTAGGCGGTATCGATGGTCTGACCGACAAAGTCGAGGGATTCGTAACGGTTCTCCGCAAACACCCGGATGCGCCGCATGGTCTGCTCGGAGACGCGACTGGCGATGACGTTGGCGACGGTACCGTCGACAAACTCCAGCCGGGCATTGGCGATATCGATGTGCGAGGTCAACACCCGGGTGCCAACCGCGGCGATCGAGCTGATCTCCGAGTCCACCAGAGAGAGGATGATGTCGATGTCGTGGATCATCAGGTCGGAGACCACGTCCACGTCGGTGGCGCGGGCGACAAACTCACCCATGCGGTGGGCCTCGATGAAGCGCGGCTTGCTGATGCGCTCTGCCAGCGCCATCACCCCGGCATTGAAGCGCTCCAGATGGCCGATCTGCAGCAGCGCCCCGGAGGCTTCAGCAAGACGCACAATCTCGGCGCCCTGTTCTACCGTGGAGGCGATCGGTTTCTCCAGCAGCATCGCGACACCACGCTCGAGAAATGGCCGGGCGATCTCAAGATGCAGGCTGGTGGGCACCACCACACTCACCGCATCGACCCGTTCGAGCAGATCACGGGGGGCACGCAACGCATCGCAGCCGGCCTCTTCAGCCACCTGCTGCGCCCGCTCCCAGTCGTTGTCCACCACCCCAACCAGCTCCACGTCAGGCATACGCGAATAGATAAGGGCATGAAAACGGCCCAGATATCCGACACCGACCACACCGACACGTCGCTTTTCACTCATAGCCTGCCACCTGATGATTGAAAAGGCGGCAATCTATCATATCAGCCGGGATGATTGGGAATCGGGACACTGTATCGCACCGGCGACGCCGGCAGGTATTGAGGATGACCTGAGAAACTCGCCACCCGCGCCCAGTGCCTACGGCACTCCCCCCTGGGTGGGCGTTACGACTTGTCTCTCAGGCCATTTTCAGATCAGCGGTCCTGATGGCCGCCGCATTAGAACTGGAATGAGATAGTGACCAGCACCCCGATCAACACCACTGCCACCAGGGTAATCAGGAAATCGGGCTTGCGACTTATTGTTGAGTCTCTCTGCATATCTTAAACCCTCCTCGTTATTGTTGGATACCAGTGTACGGTGTCACCATTTTTAGGAACCACGACTCAGTTCACAGCTGACCGGTTAACGGTCAGCTCAGGAAGTTTAATCCCTAAAAAATGCAGGGTATAAGGTTCAGAACAAGTCAAAATGGCCACGACTATTTCTTTTTGTCCGCCTTACCCTGCTCTGCCATGTCTGCCTCACCCTCGGCCCCCTCCTCCGGAGCAGCCTCTTCCACCGCCCCCGCCGCCATGAGCAGCTCGGCCACCCGACTGTGTCCGCCCTTTTTCGCCAGACTCAGGGCCGAGTTGCCGGTATTGTCCTTGGCATTCACATCCACCCCAGCCTGGATCAGCAACCCCACAACCTTGGGGTGAGCAAACGCCGCCGCATCCATCAGTGGTGTAATGCCACGGGCATCAGCCAGGGCGGGATCGGCACCGGCGGCAAGCAGGGATCGCACCGTCTTGATGTTGCCGTTGAATGCCGCCAGCTGAATCGCGCTGCGCCCGGTCGAATACTTGCTGTTGGCATCGACCCCCTGGGAAAGCAGATCCCGCACCTTCTCCACCCGACCCGCAGCGGCGGCGGCCACCAACTCCTGGCCCGGCTCCAAGGCGGCCAGCGGCATCGCCAACACCAAACTTATCAAGGCTACACAGCAGCGCATCACATATCTCCAGATTTCTGTTCCCATTGAGACCTAATCGGCCATACGATGTGTTTCTTGACCCCAGGAGCATTGCGCTCAAGGGCCGTGCTCAGTAATCTTGGGTGCCCCCTTTTTGAATACCAAATTGATGAAACCAGGCACTAACTTGATCGACATCGAGGTTGAAACCCGTTACGTAGAGTCGCAGTCGAACCCCGAGTCGCGCCGCTATGTCTTCTCCTACACCATCACCATCCGCAACGATGGGCTGCAGGCCGCCCGCCTGATGAAGCGCCACTGGATCATCACCGATGCCAACGGCAAGATTCAGGAGGTCAAGGGGGATGGCGTGGTAGGCGAACAACCTCATCTCAACCCGGGAGAGGCATTCCGCTACACTAGCGGCACCGTGCTCGACACCCCGGTCGGCAGCATGGAAGGGAGCTACGAGATGGTCGATCCGGAGGGCAACCCCTTCGAGGCGAGCATCCCGCTGTTTGTGCTGCAGCGCCCCGGCAGCCTCCATTGAGCCTCAGATACAGCTACACCCTATGGGCGCCGATCTACGATCTGTTTGTCGATCGCGCGTTTCACGATAAACGCTGCGAGAGCCTGCTGGCGCTGCGCGGGGCGGGGCACGAATCGATCCTGATCCCTGGCATCGGCAGCGGCCTTGATATCCCCCATCTCCCAGCCGGCCCGAGCTACACCGGCATCGACCTGACTCCAGCGATGCTCAAGCGGGCACGCAGCCGCGCTGAGCAACATCGGGTGGAGATCAAACTGGAACAAGGCAACGCGATGCAGCTGCCTTACGCCGACGCCAGCTTTGACCGGGTGGTGATGCACCTGATCCTGGCGGTGGTGCCCAAACCTGAGCTGGCGCTGCAGGAGGCCTGTCGGGTGCTGCGCCCGGGCGGGCAGATCCACATCTTCGACAAATTCCTGCGCCCCAGCCAGCTGGCACCACTGCGGCGCGCCATCAGTCCACTGTTGGGGCTAGTCGCCACCCGTACCAACGTGGTATTCGAGCAGTTACTGTCGCGCTGCCCCGAACTGGAAGTCGTGCGCAACCGCGAGGCCGGCAGCAACGGTTGGTTTCGCTTTATCGACCTGCGCAAACGCATCCCCTCCCAGCCTGGCAGAGAAACGGTATAATCGAACGCCTTTTCCACAAGCATCAGGAAGGCTATGGCGGTCTGGGCAATCGGCGATATTCAGGGGTGTTACGACGAGTTACAGCGGCTGCTCGAGCAGATCCGCTTTGATCCTGCCAAAGACCGTCTCTGGTTTGCCGGCGACCTAGTCAACCGCGGCCCTCAATCCCTCGAGGTACTGCGTTTTGTCAAATCACTTGGGCGCAGCGCAGTCACCGTGCTCGGCAATCACGACCTGCACCTGCTAGCCCTATCCCAAGGCAACAAGCGCCACTACAAACACGGCAGCCTAGAGCCAATTCTGCTCGCGAAAGACCGCGAGGAGTTGTTGCACTGGCTGCGCCATCAGCGAGTGATGTACCACAACAAAAAACGTGGCTACAGCATCATCCATGCCGGACTGCCACCGCAGTGGGATATCCCTACCGCAATGCAGCGCGCGCGGGAGCTGGAGGCCGCGTTGCAGGGGCCTCGCTTCCATGAATTCTGTCACGCCATGTATGGCAACGAACCGGACCGCTGGTCAGACGATCTCAGGGGCCTCGACCGGCTGCGCTTCATCGCCAACTGCTTCACCCGGTTGCGCTTCTGCACCCCGGATGGCCAACTGGCGCTGCGTGAGAAGGGCGCACCAGGCTCCGCAGACCCGTCACTGCTCCCTTGGTTCAAAGTGCCGGGGCGCGCCAGCCGCAACGATCAAATCATCTTTGGTCACTGGTCGACCCTGGGCTACCAGCATACAGATAACACCTGGTGCGTCGACAGCGGCTGCCTTTGGGGCGGCACACTCACCGCACTGCGGCCGCACAAGAAGAAACCGCCAACCGTGCAGCAGAGCGACTGCACACCCAGCTTAACCCCAGGCGACGAATAGCGGGCGGAACACCCCTCCAGCCGACAAACAACAATTGGGAGAATCGAGATGCGAGCCCATGACATTGATTACCAGATCCTTGGCCATGACCTGCAACTGGTGGAGGTGGAGCTCGACCCGGGCGAGACCGTTATCGCCGAGGCGGGCGCCATGACCTACCTGGAGCAGGAGATCAGCTTCGAGACCAAGATGGGAGATGGCTCCAACCCGGACCAGGGCATCTTCGGTAAGCTATTCAGCGCCGGCAAGCGCATGATCACCGGCGAGTCGCTGTTCACCACCCATTTCACCCACTCAGGCTCCGCCGGCAAGCGCAAGGTCGCCTTCTCCGCCCCCTTTCCCGGCAGTGTGATACCGCTCAACCTGGCTGCCCTCGGCGGTAAGGTGATCTGCCAGAAAGATGCCTTCCTCTGCGCCGCCCTCGGCACCAAGCTCGGCATCGCCTTTACAAAAAAGCTCGGCAGCGGCCTGTTCGGTGGCGAGGGCTTCATCCTGCAGAGCCTGGAGGGGGACGGCACCGCCTTCATCCAGGCCGGCGGCACGGTAGTGGAGAAGCAGCTGAACGGCGAAACCTTACGGGTCGATACCGGCTGTCTGGTTGGTTTCACCGAGGGCATCGACTACAGCATCGAGATGTCAGGCGGACTCAAGTCGATGTTGTTTGGCGGCGAGGGGATCTTTCTCGCCACCCTCAGCGGCAGCGGCACGGTGTGGATCCAGAGCCTGCCCTTCTCACGCATGGCCGACCGGATCCTGGAGCATGCGCCCCAAGGCGGCGGCAGCGAGCAGGGCGAGGATTAAAGCCGAAACAACGGAAGGAGCGCTGCTCGCAGCGCGAATAGGCGGGTTTCGCGCCGCAAAGCGGCGCTCCTACCCAACAGTGATCATTTCCGCTCGAGGACGATGAAACTGTAGGGATAGGTGTTCTTCTCATCCGCGGGATGACGCTCACGCGAGCATTCGACCCACTCAGCCATATCGAGGTCGGGGAACAGGGTATCACCCTCGATCTCGGCATCCACCAGGGTCAGATAGATCCGCCCCACCCGCGGCAGAATCTCCGCATAAAATGCCCCACCACCGACGACCATAATCTCCTCCACCTCACCGGCGGCCGCTATCGCCTCGTCGATGGAGTGCACCAGGGTGCAACCTTCGGCGTAGTAGCTTGGGTTGTGGGTAACCACGATGTGCGGACGATCGGGCAGCAGGCCAGGCAAGGATTCCCAAGTCTTGCGTCCCATCACGATCGGCTTGCCGATAGTCAGCGCCTTGAAGTGCCTGAGATCCGCCGGCAAATGCCAGGGCATCCGATTGTGACGGCCGATAACCCGGTTCCGCGCCATCGCAGCGATGATGGAGATTTTCGGGGCGGCGGCTTGCATGCCGCCGCATCTTACAGGCGCGCCGCTTAAACTGCTACCGGCGCCTTGATGTGCGGATGTGGATCATAGTCGAGCAGCTCGAAATCTTCATACCGGAAGGCGAACAGGTCTCTCACCTCAGGATTGATGCGCATGGTCGGCAAGGGGCGCGGCTCACGGCCAAGCTGCAACTCCACCTGTTCCAGATGATTCGAGTAGAGGTGGGCATCGCCAAAGGTGTGGATAAACTCCCCCGGCTGTAGTCCACTGACCTGCGCCATCATCATGGTCAGCAGCGCATAGGAGGCGATATTGAAGGGCACCCCGAGGAAGATATCCGCACTGCGCTGATAGAGCTGGCAGGAGAGCCGCCCCTCCGCCACATAGAACTGGAACAGGCAATGGCAGGGTGGTAGCGCCATCTGCTCCACATCGGCCGGATTCCAGGCGGTAATGATGTGGCGGCGGGAGTCGGGGTTACTCTTCAGCTGCTCCAGCAGCAGGCTGATCTGGTCGATACTTCCGCCGTCAGGTACGGGCCAGGAACGCCACTGGTAACCGTAAACCGGCCCCAGATCGCCGTTTTCGTCCGCCCACTCGTCCCAGATTCTGACTCCGTTTTCCTTCAGGTAACGGATATTGGTGTCGCCCTGCAGGAACCAGAGCAGTTCGTGGATAATCGAGCGCAGGTGGAGCTTCTTGGTGGTCAGTGCCGGAAAGCCTTCAGCGAGATCAAAACGCATCTGATAACCGAACACGCTGCGGGTGCCGGTGCCGGTGCGATCGCCCTTGGTGACGCCTTGGTCACGCACATGCCGCATCAGATCAAGATATTGTTTCATTTCAGCCTTCCAGATTTCCACGATTGCGATAGGCCAACAGAATAAGGATGGCCCCTGCAATAATCATCGGCAATGACAGCAACTGCCCCATGGTTAGCCAGTCAAACGCCAGATATCCGATATGCGCATCCGGCATCCGCACCAGCTCGATCAGAGAGCGGAAGATGCCATAACTGAGCAGGAACAAGCCAGAGGCTGCCATGCGCGGCCGGGGCCGCAGAGAGAAGAGCCAGAGAACCAGAAACAGCAACACCCCCTCCAGCAGGAATTCATAGAGCTGGTTCGGATGCACCGGAACTGAATAGAGCCCCTCCGCCAAGCTCCCCACCCGGCTACAAAGGTCGGGCGCCACCTGGCAGGAGACCTGCATCCCCCAAGGCTGACTTGTGGGCGCTCCCCACAGCTCCGCATTAATAAAATTACCAATCCGTCCCGCTGCCAACCCAGTCGGCACCAGCGGCGCCAGGAAATCGGTCGCCTCAAAGAAAGGCTTGTTGTGCTTCCTGGCAAACAGCCACATCGCTGTAATCACCCCCAGCAGGCCGCCGTGGAAGGCCATCCCTCCCTCCCAGACCCGCAGCAGCATCAGCGGATCTTCGATCAGGCGGGGCCAACCATAAAAGAGCATGTAACCAAGCCGCCCCCCTAACACCACACCCAGGACGATATAAAAAACCAGATCATCGACCTGCTCCAGGGTCCAGCCACTATTTTTTCGCGCGGCACGCAGCCGCCCCAGCCACCATCCAAACCAAAAGGCAATGAGATACATGACCCCATACCAGTGCACTTTGAGCGGGCCCAAGGCGAACACAACAGGATCGATTTCGGGGTAGGTCAACATCTTGTCAGATCCTTAAGGAATAAAAATTCTCAAACCACCTAAACGACTAGCGAAAACGTTATCAGCTACTATCCATGTGATAGTATTTTGTGAACCAGTTCTCATTATTTTGGTCTACTGGAATGAGCTTCACAAAGAACGCGTCAACGATTTGCAGAGTGTCAAGATTTTGATTCTCAGGTCGTTATCTAGGTCAGAACGAATTGCTCAACTGACCTCGACCACGACAGGGAACCAATATGGCATACGCACATGCACAATACTTTGAAACCTACATTCCTCGCTCTATGGACACACTAGGCTCAAGACTTCGCAGGAAACGCCGGGAACGCGGCTGGACGCAGGAAGAACTCGCCCTCCGGGCCGGCACCAACCAGGCCGTGATCCAGAAGATCGAAAACGGCAAGAGTCTGCGCCCACGCAAGATCGATCAAATCGCCGCCGTGCTGGACGTCAACCCCGCTTGGCTCATGTTTGGCGAGAAGTCCAGCTCTGAACTGGACCCAGAGAGCGTGGAGGTAGCCAAGACCTGGAACAGCTTGCCTGAACCGATTCGCAGCCGGATCAAACGCAGCATCTTCGAACAGGCGATGCTTCACAGCCAAAAATAGATCTACAGGCCGGGGTGGAGCAACCCCGGCCTCCCTGCCCCCCCATCCTGGGCAGTCCTCCCAGGCGAATCGCAAGCCGCCAAGCTTGCATGATTCCACCATATCCATCCACGACTCCACCGACAATCAGACACTCCATCCAGCCGCATCACAGAGATCAGCCCCAATACCTTACTATGAAGCGATTCCACTTCGTTCGCTCTCCGATGAAAATCGGAGAGAAGGCGCCTGCAAATAGAATAATTAAAACTTTCTAATATAATTATATAATAGAGAAGCCAATGCGCTTTTGCCTTCACAACAACAACCGGGAGGTGCAGCATGAAATCCCGTTATCTCACCTTCGCCGGCGGCCTTTTTACAGGGATACTGCTCACCGCTGGCACCCTCTGGATCACATTACCACAGGCGATGATCCGCGTTCACAACAGCCCGCTCGGTTTTGAGCAGACCGTAACCACCATCCGTGACTCAATCACCGCCCACGGCTGGGTCCAGCCCAAGGTCTACAACATCCAGAAATCACTCGACAAGGAGGGCTACAAGGGCATCAACCGGATCAAGGTGCTGTCACTCTGCCAGCCGGGATACGCCTACGAAATCCTCAGCGACGATAGCAACAAGCACGTCTCGGCCCTGATGCCCTGCCGCATCAGCATCTACGAGACATCTCAGGGTGAGGTGCGGGTAGCTGAGGTAAATACCGGGCTGATGTCACGGCTGTTTGGCGGCAAGATCGAAGAGGTAATGGCCAAGGCAAGCAGTGAGACTCGTCAGATCCTCGCCGAAAGCCTGGCAAATTGAAGCAAAATCCACAGGCGCTGGGAGCGTTCACCCCTTCCAGCGCGCCTCCGCGTGATCGTCACTCTCCCGCGCATCGACCCAGCGAGCACCCTCAACGCTCTCCTCACGCTTCCAGAAGGGAGCGCGGGTCTTCAGATAGTCGATGATGAATTCACAGGCCTGGAAGGCCTCGCCACGATGCGAGCTGGCCACCGCCACCAACACAATCGGATCCTTTGGCAACATCCGCCCGACCCGATGCACCACCCGCACCCCCATCAACTCCCAGCGCGCATTGGCCTCATCGACGATCGCGGCCAACGCCTTCTCGGTCATGCCCGGGTAGTGCTCCAGGGTCATCGCCAGCACCATATCGTCGTCGTTGAAATCGCGCATCTGACCGATAAAACTGACCACACCACCGATCGAGGGGCTATGGTTACGCAGTAGGTCGACCTCGACATTGGGGTCAAACGGCTCGCTCTGCACCCGGATCTCGTTCATCGCCACGCCTCAGCCGCCGGTTACTGGCGGAAAGAAGGCTACCTCGTCGCCATCGGCGACCGCACTCTCAGCCGAGGCCATCTCTTGATTTAGCGCCATCATCACCGTATTGCCACCACCGAAGGCCTGCTGCCAGACACCTCCGCGCTGCTGTAGCTGCTCCACCACATCTGCGATGGTCGCCATGCCCGCCAACTCCATCTGCTCCGACTCCACCTCCAGCATTTCGCGCAGCCGGGCAAAAAAACGTATCTGGATCATGACATCAACTCAGTATAAGGAATGAAGCGGACTGGCTCACCACGACTGAAGGTACGCCCCTCCGGGATCACCACTAGCCCATCGGCCCAGGCGACAGAGCTGAGCACCCCTGAGGAGCGACTTGGATAGAGCTCCACCTGCAACTCCCCCGCCGCACCCGAGACCAGTCGGGCACGGGCATACTCGCGACGTTTCTCCGCCTTTTTCCAGTCGAAGGCCGCCGCCGCACTCACCTCTTTCGGCTGCAGATCTCCCGCCACCCCCTGGGATCGGAGAATGTAGGGACGGGCGAAGACACAGAAGGTAACAAACAGCGACACTGGATTGCCGGGCGTGCCGATGAACGGAGTCTCGCCGATATGACCAAAGGCGAGCGGTTTACCGGGGCGGATCGCAATCTTCCACAGATCGAGAGAGCCGAGCTTCTCCACCGCTGGCTTGACGTGATCCTCCTCGCCCACCGAGACCCCGCCGGAGGCGACCACCAGATCAGCCATCTCCGCACCACGGGACAGCGCCTCGCAGGTGGCATCGAAGGTATCTTCGACGATGCCGAGCTGCACCACCTCACAGCCCAGCGCCTGCAGCAGTCCCCCCAGGGTGAACTGATTGGAGTTGTAGATCTGCCCCGGACCGAGCTCGCCGCCCGGCATCACCAGCTCATCACCGCTGGAGAACACCGCCACCTTGAGGCGGCGATAGACCTGTAGCTCGGCCACGCCGACCGAGGCGGCCAGCCCCAGATGTTGCGGCGCCAGGCGGGTACCGGCGGCAACCACCTCGGCGCCCTGCTCGATATCCTCACCGGCGAGACGGATGTTGGCACCCGGCTTGGGGCACTCAGTGATGATTACATCCTCGCCATCGACCTCGCAGACCTCCTGTATCACCACCGCATCGGCACCCGGCGGTACTGGCGCGCCGGTGAAGATGCGTGCCGCGGTACCCGGCTCCAGCTCACTGCCGCAGGCACCGGCGGGGATACGCTGTGAGACCGGCAGCCGTGGCCGCTCGCCATCAAGATCAGCAACCCGCACCGCGTAGCCATCCATCGCGCTGTTATTCCAAGGCGGCACAGTCACCTGACTGACTACCGGAGCGGCTAATACCCGACCCAATGCCTCACCGGTGGGGACGCTCTCGATATCGCTGATCGGCTTGGCGCGCTGCAGCAGAAACTCAAGCGCCTCTTCGATGGGCTTCAGCTTTGGCCCTGCGGCGTGATGGTCACAGTCACAACTACTCATGGCAATGCAATCTCCGGAAAGGATCGATCTAAGTATGCCTCAGCTCTCCAGCAGGCGAGGGAACATCTGGGCAAAATTACAGGGACGGGTGCGGTGGTCGAGCTGCTCCTTGAGGATTTTGTCCCAGCCGGTACGGCAGGCACCAGTGGAGCCAGGCAGACAGAAGATCAGGGTGCCGTTGGCCAGCCCCGAGATCACCCGAGACTGAATCGCCGAGGCGCCGATCTCCTCTAGGGAGATGGTGCGGAACAGCTCACCAAAGCCCTCGATCGACTTATCGAACAGCGGCTGCAGCGCTTCCGGGGTGCTGTCGCGACCGGTGATGCCGGTGCCGCCGGTGCTGATAATGATGTGCACATCGTCGTCGGCGATCCAGCGCGAGACGATCGCCCGCATCTGATAGACATCGTCCGGCACGATCGCCTTCTCCACCACCCGGTGGCCCGCCTCCAGGGCGCGCTCCTTGAGGATCAGCCCCGACTTGTCGGTCTCCTCTGTGCGTGAATCCGACAGGGTCAGCACCGCGATGTTGAGCGGCACGAAACCGCTGTCGTTGAAGTGTCCGCTCATCTTGTTCCTGATTAGCTATTCGAAGGAGTAGTCGAACGCTTGCTTGAAGCGGGCGGCAAACTCCTCCCGGGTAAAGACGTGGTTCTGGGTCCCCGCCTGCTCGATCTTGTAGGCCCCCATCAGCGAGGCAATGCGTCCGGTGGTCTCCCAGTCCATGCCGTTCATCAGGCCGTAGACTAACCCGGCACGGAAGGCATCGCCACAACCGGTGGGATCGAGCAGCGCCTTGGCGCTGGCCACCGGGATATCGAAACAGCGATCCTTGGTGTAGATATGGGAACCCTCGCCACCGCGGGTGACGATCACCGCCTCGACCATCTCCGCCAGCTGCTCCGGCGTCTTGCCGGTGCGCTCCTCCATCAGGCGCGCCTCGTAGTCGTTGAAGGCGAGCCAGCTGGCCTGCTCGGCGAACTCAAGCAGATTATTGCCATCGAACATCGGCATACCTTGACCCGGGTCAAAGATGAAAGGAATGCCCGCTTCGGCAAACTGCCGGGCATGATCAATCATCCCCTGACGGCCATCTGGCGAGACCATGCCAAGGGTCACCCCATCCACCTTGCCCACGTCGATCTCATGGGCATGGTTCATCGCACCGGGGTGGAAGGCAGTGATCTGATTATCGTCATTATCGGTGGTGATGTAGGCCTGGGCAGTGTAGGCGTCGTCGATCACCTTGATCTGATCACGGCTGATGCCGTTGCCATCCATCCACTCCGCGTAGGGACCAAAGTCGGTCCCTACAGTACCGGCCGGACGGCCGTCACCGCCCAGCAGCTTCAGGTTGTAGGCGATGTTGCCGGCACAGCCACCAAACTCACGGCGCATATCGGGCACCAGAAAGGAGACATTGAGGATGTGTACCTGCTCCGGCAGGATGTGGTTCTTGAAGTGGTCATGGAAGACCATGATGGTGTCGAAGGCGAACGAGCCGCAGATCAGTGCAGACATAGAATTTCCTGTTTGGTGGGGGGCGGCCTGCCGACGACCGCCGACAAAAGACTGTGAGTTACGGAGATAGGGCGGCCCACGGCCGCCATCTGGAGTCGATTAAAATCACGGATAGTGTCGGGCACGGCCCGACCTATGCGTCTGCCATATTTAAATGCCGGATAATCCATAGCAGCAGAGGGGGCCCCGTTTCACACCCCGCCCGGACGCCAAGCCAGATCCAGCTCGCGGGCCGCGCGCACATCATCGAGGCGTCGCACCGGCAGCGAATAGGGGGCCTGCTTGAGCCGCTGCGCATCCGTCTCCGCCTCCTGCTGAATCTGCTTCAGCACCTCGACGAAGTGATCCAGCTCCTCGCGGGTCTCGGTCTCGGTGGGCTCGATCAGCAGACACTCGGGCACCAGCAGCGGGAAGTAGGTGGTGGGGGCATGCACACCAAAGTCGAGCATGCGCTTGGCAAAATCCATTGCATTCACGCCCTGCTCTTTCGCCTGGCGCCTGAGAGTGAGGATAAACTCATGGCTGGCGCGCCGCTGCGGATAGGCAGCATCAAAACCTGCCTCGGTGAGGCGTTTCATCAGGTAGTTGGCGTTGAGCGTGGAGAACTCTGCCACCCGATGCATGCCCTCGCGCCCCAGCATGCGGGCGTAGATGTAGGCACGCAGCAGGATGCCGGCGTTGCCGGCAAAGGCGGAGAGACGGCCGATCGAATCGGGGCGCTGCGCCTCGCTCAGCCAGACGTAGTCCTGACCATCTTGCGCCACCATCGGCACCGGCAGATAGGGCTCCAGCCGCTCGCTCACCCCCACCGGCCCGGCACCGGGACCACCGCCACCGTGGGGGGTGGAGAAGGTCTTGTGCAGGTTCATGTGGATCACATCGAAACCCATGTCGCCGGGACGCACCTTGCCGAGAATCGCATTCAGATTGGCACCGTCGTAGTAGAGTAGACCACCCGCCTGATGCACCAGCGCGGCAATCTCCTCGATGCGCCGCTCAAACACGCCCAGGGTGGAGGGATTAGTGAGCATGATGCCGGCAGTCTGCGGCCCCAGCACCTGTTTCAGTGCTTCCAGATCGATATCGCCGTTGGCCCCAGTCGGGATCTCGCGCACCTTGTAACCACACATCACCGCCGAGGCGGGATTGGTGCCATGCGCTGCGTCGGGGACCAGGATCTCGCACCGCTCGCGGTCGCCACGGGCATCATGGTAGGCGCGGATCATCGCCACCCCGGCGAACTCACCCTGGGCGCCGGCTGCCGGCGAGAGCGACACCGCATACATACCGGTGACCTCCTTGAGCAACTCCTGCAGATCGAACAGGCAGGCCATAAAACCCTGGCTGTGGCTCTCCGGCGCATAGGGGTGGCGGGCGAGGAAGCCCGGCAACATCGCCTGCTCGTTACAGCCACGCGGGTTGTATTTCATGGTGCAGGAACCGAGCGGATAGAACTGGGTGTCGATGGAGAAGTTCTTCTGCGACAGCCGCGTATAGTGGCGCACCGTCTGCATCTCCGAGACTTGCGGTAGGACGGCCGATTTTTTGCGCCGAAACTCTGCAGGAATGGTCTGCAGAGAGGCCCGCTGAAGAGGCGCTTGGGCCACCGCCCGGCGACCATCGGATGACTGTTCGTAGATCAACATCGGTTTCGCTCTGCTCTATCTCTTCCGTAGGAGCGCCGCTCGCGGCGCGAAGTATCTGTCATTCTGTTCGCGCCGTCAGCGGCGCTACCAATCCTTCGGCTGCAGTTTACAGCCCGGCTTGGTCTGGGCCTGGATCACCCGCTGTAGTTTGTTCTGGTACTGCGCGATCTCTTCTTCCGTGTGCTTCTCGGTGGCACAGACCAACAGCGCCTCGCCCAGTTCGGGGTAGTCGTCGCCGAGGTCGAAGCCGCCCAGCAGATTGTGGGCCGCGAGGGAGCGCAGTGCGTTTTTCACCGGCAGTGGCAAACGTAGCGCCCGCTCATGGAATATCGGACCAGAGAAGATCGGTTCCACCCCCGGCAGCTGACAGAGCGCCTGACTCAGCGCCTGGGTATTCTGATGACTGGCGGCGGCAACCCGCTCCAGCCCTTCAGCTCCCAGCAGCGCCATGTGGATGGTCGCCGCAGTGATCATCAAACCCTGGTTGGTACAGATGTTGGAGGTCGCCTTGGAGCGGCGGATATGCTGCTCCCGCGCCTGCAAGGTCAGCGTGTAGCCAGGCTTGCCATCCAGATCGACGGTGCGGCCGATGATGCGCCCCGGCATCTGCCGCACCAGCTTCTGACTGCAGCAGAGGAAGCCAAAATAGGGGCCGCCGGAAGCGAGCGGGACGCCCAATGGCTGACCCTCGCCACAGCAGATATCGCCCCCCGACTCACCCCACTCACCGGGCGGCTGCAGCACCGAGATCGCCAGCGGGTTGACCACCGCGATGGCAAGCATGCCGTTGGCATGGGCCCAGTCGACCAGCGCATCTACCGGCTCGAGCACGCCGAAGAAGTTGGGCTGGGGGATCACCAGCGCAGCGAAGTCCTCACCGGCATGGACCTCCAGCGCCGCCTGGTCGATCTGCCCGGTATTGCCGTCGAAACCAACCTCGACCAGCTCGATACCCTGATTGCGCACGATATTGTCGGTCACCCGGCGATAGGCGGGGTGCAGACTGCGTGGCATCAGAATGCGCTTCGATTTGGACTTGCGATTCCCCCGCACCGCCATCAACACCGCCTCAGCCAGACCGGAGGCGCCATCGTAGAGTGAGGCATTGGAGACATCCATGCCGGTCAGCGCGCTCATCATCGACTGATACTCGTAGAGCAGCTGCAGGGTGCCCTGGCTCGCCTCCGCCTGGTAAGGGGTATAAGCGCTGTAAAATTCGCCGCGAGAGACCAGCTGCCAGACCGCCGCCGGAATGTGGTGATCGTAGGCACCGGCGCCAATGAAGCAGAGCGGCTGACCATCCTGGCGGGCGCGACTGCCCATCAGCTGACCCACCTGCATTTCCGACAGCCCCTCCGGGATCTGCTCCAGCTCGCCGCAACGCAGGCTTGCAGGGATCTCATCGAACAGGGCATCGAGATCACTGACGCCGATGACGGCGAGCATCTCGCGAGTCTCGGCTTCGCTATGGGGAATAAACGGCATATCCGCTCCAGTGTTACTCTTCTTCGGCGACCTGCGCCTGGTAGGCCTCGGCATCCATCAGCGCATCCAGCTGGGCCGCATCCGCCAGCTTCACCTTGTAGATCCAGCCATCGCCGTAGGGATCTTCATTGATGGCCTCCGGCGTATCGTTGAGCGCCTCATTGACCGCAATCACCTCACCGGCCACCGGACTGTAAACATCAGACGCCGCCTTGACCGACTCGACCACCGCCACTTCATCCTCAATATCGAGGCTATCGCCCACCTCAGGCAGCTCGACAAACACCATGTCGCCCAGCAGCTCCTGGGCATGCTCGGTGATGCCGATCGTAACGCTACCGTCACCCTCGTTGCGCACCCATTCGTGAGACTTGCTGTAGCGCAGATCGCTCGGTGTGTTGCTCATGTTTGTTTCCTTCTTTATCTGGATAGAGTTTGGAGACTAGATTCTATACTGATACGAGGACCTTGCCATTACGCACGAAGGGCGGTTTAACCACCTCAACGGCAACCCGCTTGCCACGGATCTCCACCTCGCAATGTTCGCCGATCCCTGCGCTCACCCGTGCCAGGGCGATGGCGCGCTGCAGGGTCGGGGAGAAGCCACCAGAGGTGATCTCGCCGATCTGCCGCTCACCGTCGAACAGCTTGAGGTGATTGCGCAGCACACCGCGGCCGCGCAGCAGCAGCCCGATAAAACGCTGCTTGTGTGCGTCATCGCGCTGCGCCTCGATCGCCTCGCGGCCGATAAATTGGCGCTCGGCAGGCTCCCAGACAACGGTCCAGCCGAGACCGGATTCAAGCGGCGACTGCACCTCGTCCATATCGGAGCCATAGAGGTTCATCCCCGCCTCCAGCCGCAGGGTATCCCGCGCACCCAGCCCACAGGGGGCAACCCCGGCATCCGCCAGCTGCTGCCAGAGCCCGGAGGCCTGTGCCGCAGGCAGCATGATCTCGAAACCATCCTCGCCGGTGTAGCCGGTGCGGGCGACAAACCAGCTCTCGCCGGGAGCGGCATTGAAGGGTTTGAGTGCGGCGACGGCATCCCGCATCTCAGCCGGCAGCAGCGGCAGCGCCTTTTCACAGGCATTGGGACCCTGCACCGCGATCATCGCCAGATCGCGCCGAGGGGTGATCTGCAGCTTGAAGTCGGCAGCATGGAGCTCCATCCAGGCCAGATCCTTATCGCTGGTGCCGGCGTTGACCACTAAGCGATACCAGTCATCGCGCAGGAAGTAGACGATCAGGTCGTCCACCACCCCGCCCTGCTCATTCAGCATGCAGGAGTAGAGCGCCTTGCCCGGGCGCTGCAGGCGCGCCACATCGTTGGCCAGTAGTCGCTGCAGAAAGGGGCGCACGCCGGCGCCTTTGAGATCGACCACGCACATATGGCTGACATCGAACATCCCCGCATCCTGGCGGACCTGGTGGTGCTCGTCGAGCTGCGAGCCGTAGTGAAGCGGCATATCCCAGCCGCCGAAGGGCACGATACGCGCCCCCATCTTCTGGTGGCTCTGGTAGAGCGGTGTCTGTTTTCCCATTGGCATTCTCCCGGCCAAAACGCAAAAAGGCGGCGCGGAACACCAGTGTCCCGCGCCGCCCCTCTGTCCAAAACCTGAGAGTTTGAAACCGGCTTACCGGCCCCTGCCCCGTCGGTGGGTCTCATGACCGCTCTCCAGAGTCGACCCGGGAGCCTAGCTCCCACTCCCCGCGGTCCTTTTGCCTGAGCGATTCCGGGCGGATTTGCGCCTTCGGCGTCGGCCTCTGCCGAGCTCTCCCACGGGGTATCGGGTCGAGCCAAGGACTATACCGCTGTCGAGTAAGCCTTGCCAGGCCGTCAGCAGCGTAGATCCCGGTATAAAACTAGGCTATTCGCCCGGCAATCGACGATGGCGCATGTGTAGGTCGGGCACGGCCCGACATTCTTCTTGATCTCAATCGATGCCACGCGACGGTCGCAGGCCGCCCTATATCTACTTAACTGCTCAACGGGCCAGCGCGGGAAGCTCGCCGACCATGCCCATCGCACGACGCACCATCAACTGCTTCAGCGGCCCGGCGTGATCGGCGAGATTCAGGCCTAGGTTGCGTGCCAGTTTCAGCGGCAGAATCTGGTTGCTGAAGAGCCGCTTGAAACCATCCATCGCCCCCAGCATCGCCATATTGCTCCCCTTACGCGCTCGCTCATAGCGGCGCAGGGTGGCAAAGGCGCCGATCGGCCGCCCGGCCGAGCGCGCTTCGATCAGCACCTCGGCCAAGGTTGCGGCATCGAGAAAGCCCAGATTCACCCCCTGCCCGGCCAGCGGGTGGATCGCGTGGGCCGCATCCCCCACCAGCGCCAGCCCCTCGCGGATATAGGTCTCGCTATGGCCGAGACGCAGCGGGAAGCAGCCCCGTGGCCCGACCTCCAGTACCTCGCCGAGGATCGATTCGCTGGCGCGGGTCAGCTCCCGGCAGAAGGCGGCATCGTCCAGCGCCATCAGTTCACGGGCCTGCAGCGGCGCAGCGGACCAAACGATGGAGCAGCGCCCGTCGTCGAGCGGCAGAAACGCCAGCGGCCCGGTGGGCATGAAACGCTGCCAGGCGGTGAATTGGTGGTGCTGCTGCGGACGGATAGTGGCGACGATGGCATGCTGGTCGTAGTCCCAGCCTTTGGTGCCGATGGCGGCCAGCTGGCGGATCTGCGAATCCCGGCCGTCCGCCGCCACCACCAGATCCGCCTGCAACCGGCGGCCATCTTCCAGCACCAGCGCAGGGTTCTCACCGAGGATCAGCTCGCTCACCGGTGCTGCCGGGCAGATGCGGGTGAGGTTGGCAAAGGTCGCCAGCCGCTCCCACAGGGCCAGCTGGGTGACGCGGTTTTCGACGATATGGCCAAGGTTGTCCTCACCCACCTCGGCGGCGCTGAAGTGGATCTTACCAAAGCCGTCGGCATCCCAGACGCGCATCTCACTATAGGGGCTGATGCGCAACTGACTCATCCGCCCCCAGGCCCCCAGATTCTCCAGAATGCGCTGCGAGGCCCGGGTCAGGGCGGAGACTCGCAGGTCGATCTCGTCGGCGGGCCACTGCCGCTGCGGCTCCCGTGCCTCCAGCACACAGACCTGAAGGCCCTGTTCGGCCACCGCGCAGGCCAGCGCGGAGCCCACCATGCCGCCACCGACGACGATCAGATCAAAGGCGTTTTTGTTCGTCTCATTCATCTTAGGGGGATCCCTCTTGCGAGCCGCGGCAAGCGACCATTCAGCCCCATGAACTGGCGTGCCACCAAGTGCTTCAGACCGGGCAGGGCATCTAGGCCGAGCAACCCCAGGTTGCGAGCAAAACGCAGTGGTGGCAACGGGTTGGCGAAGAGCCGCGCCAGGCTGTCGGTGATCAGCGCCACCCGCCGCTGGTCCTGGTGACGCCACTCGGTATAGCGGTTGAGCAGCGCCATCTCACCAGGATCGCTCCGCTCACGGGCCGCATCGGCCAGCAGATCCGCCAACACCGCCACATCACGCAGGCCGAGGTTGTAGCCTTGGCCGGTGACCGGATGGATGGCGTGGGCGGCATTGCCGATCAACGCGATGCGCGGGCGCACCGACTCCGTCGCCTGGCGGTAGCGCAACGGATAGGCGACACGCCGCCCGACCCGCTGCAGCTGGCCGAGCCGATAGCCAAAACGGTGCTGCAACCGCTGCAGAAACACATCATCAGCAAGGGCCATGATATCGGCAACCTGATCGTCGCGGGCACTCCAGACGAGCGAGCAACGCCCCTCAGTCATCGGCAGCATCGCCAGCGGCCCGCTGTCGGTGAAGCGTTCGTAGGCGATGCCCTGGTGTGGCTGCTCGGCGGTAACGTTGGCGATGATCGCAGTCTGACCGTAGCTGCGCTCCTGCAGCGGGATCGCCAACCGGCCGCGCACCGGCGAGTCGCCCCCATCCGCCGCCACCAGCAGGCGCGCGCCGACACGCTGCTCGGTGCCGGCCCGGTCGAGCCGCACCTCCACACCATCGTCGGTCACCGAGAAACTGAGCAGGGTCGCCGGACAGAGCCACTCGACGTCCGCCTGCGCCTGCAGTCCCTTCTGCAGGGCCGCACCCATGGCGCGGGCAGTGGCGACATAGCCAAGCGCCTCCACTCCCTCCTGGCGGCTGTTGAGGCGGGCGAAGCCAAACTGGCCCCGCTCGGAGATATGGATCCCGGTGATCGGCTCCGCCTCAGGCTGCAATAGTGGCCAGAGGCCCATGCCGTCCATGATCCGACGGCTACCCCAGGAGAGGGCGATGACCCGGTCGTCGTAGCTGGGCTGGGCATCGGAGTCGAGCGGCCAGGCCTCGATCACGCCGATTCGCAGGCCGCTACCTGCCAATGCGTGGGCTAGGCTAGCGCCCACCATGCCGCCGCCGACGATCAGAATATCGTAGTCAATCTGCATCTTATTCCGCCATCAGGGCCTCGATCTCATCAATCTCTTTCGGCGCATCTTTGGAGAGGATCTCATGACCACCCTTGGTGACCACCAGGTCATCTTCGATGCGAATGCCGATGCCCCACCACTTTTTGGCCACTCCGGAGCTGTTGGCCGGGATGTAGAGCCCGGGTTCGATGGTGAGCGCCATGCCGGGCTCTAGCAGCCGCCACTCCCCATCGACTTTGTAGTCACCCACATCGTGCACATCCATGCCGAGCCAGTGGCCGGTCTTGTGTGGATAGAACTTTTTGTACTTCTCCTCGCGAATCAGCTTGGCCGGCGTCCCCTTCAGCAGGCCGAGCTTGACCAATCCGCGAGTGATGGCGCGCACCGCCGCCTGATGCGGCGCCTCCCAAGAGTTGCCGGGTTTGACCTGGGCAATCGCCGCCTTCTGCGCCGCCAGCACCAGTTCGTAGAGCTGGCGCTGGGGTTTGCTGAAGACGCCATTCACCGGATAGCTGCGGGTGATGTCGGAAGCGTAGTAGTCGAGTTCGCAGCCGGCATCGATCAGCACTAGATCACCCTCCTTGAGTGGATCCTGATTGTCGATGTAGTGCAACACGCAGGCGTTGTCACCACCGCCGACGATTGGTGGGTAGGCCTGGTAGCGCGCCCCCGCATCACCACACACGGCGATGAACTCTGCCTCCAGTTGGTATTCCCGGAGACCGGGACGGCAGCGTTGCATCAGCCGTTTATGCCCCCGCGCAGAGATACGCGCCGCATCGCGCATCGCCTTGATCTCGGAGCGGCTCTTGTAGAGACGTATGTCATGCAGGTAGTGGTCGAGGGCGACGATCTCCAGCGGCCCCTGCAGGCCGCTGCGCGATTGGCAGCGGATGCGGCTGATCCAGCTGGAGAGGCGCTGGTCCAGCTCCGCATTGCAACCCATCGAGTAGAAGACCCGCTCGCACTGCTCGAGCATACGCGGCAGGATGTCGTCCAGATCGCCGATCGGGAAGGAGTCGTCGGCGCCATAGGTTTCAACTGCGCCCTCCTGGCCGGCGCGGGAGCCGTCCCACTGCTCTTTTTTGGGGTCGCGTTCACGGCAGAAGAGGATGTACTCCGCCTGTTTGCGGCCAGGGATCAGCACCACCACTGCCTCCGGCTCGGGGAAGCCCGTGAGGTAGTAGAAGTCGCTATCGGCGCGGTAGGGAAAGTGCACATCGCGGTTACGCACCGATTCTGGCGCGGTGGGCAGGATCGCGATGCTACCCGCCCCCATCATCCGCATCAGCTGCTTACGTCGACGCTTGAACTCAGCCGGCCTCATGCGATGCCTCCTCTTCCGAGCGTAACTCCTCACGCACCAGCAGCGCGCCCACACGGACGAACTCGGTCAGTTCCATTAGATCCGCCTCGACAGACTCACCAGACTCGATCTGTTCATAATCCAGCCGAGTCAGCTCGGTGAGATCCGCCACTACCTCACGACCATCTTCTGCGAGTTTCTCCTCGGTCACTCCTGCCATGCCGAGACCAAACAGGTAGCCCTGACACCACTCTGAAAGCGCCTGCGCGCGCCCTTCGACTGGCACATTTTCAGAAGGAAGGAAAGGGGCAAAAGCGAGACCTTCGTCGCCAATCTGCCGCTCAGTTATCTGGTAGAGTTGGCCGAGTAACTGACGCATTTCCTTGACCAGCAGGTCTCCGTTCGGCAACTCACTAAACAACTCTTCAAACCAAGCAACGTGGGCATCGGTGTGTGCCGCACACAGCAGCGCGGAGATCACACCATGCAATTCTGCCGCGCCCACCTGCAGATGCAAGGATGAGAGCAGCTGATCGAAGCGGGAATAGTCGGGTGGTTCTGGGAGCGAATTCATGAGGTTTTCTGCCGATGCACAAGCCGGTCGAGGTGGCGATCATATCATGAGTGCCGGAAGATTGACCCTTAAAGGGGGGCACTCTATATTGGTCAGCATGAGCCAGAATGATTCCATCAACAATGCGGAAATCGACTTAGAAAAACTCGAATCCCAAGTGGACGAGCTGATTCGCGCCTGCACCCATCTGAGTAACGAGAACAAGTCCTTGCGGGCCCGCCAGGAGAGCCTGGTTGCAGAGCGCGCTGCCCTGATCGAGAAAACTGAACTAGCACGAAACAGGGTCGAGGCAATGATCACCCGCCTCAAATCGATGGAATCCACACAGTGAACGACTCACAAAGGCCGGTCAAGGTTCTGATACTCGAAAAGGAGTACCGGGTCTCCTGCTCGCCCGAGGAGCAGGAGGAGTTAATCTCCGCCGCACGCCTGCTCGACTCCAAGATGCGTGAGATCCGCCAAGCTGGCCGGGTGATCGGCACCGAACGCATCGCCGTGATGGCCGGCTTGAATATCGCGCACGAGCTGCTGCGCGCCAAAGAGACAAAATCGGACGCTGTCCAGGTGATCTCGCAACGCCTCCAAAATCTTCAGGCAAAAATCGAGATCGCAATCAATTCGAGCAATCAACTGGAACTTTGAGCCATTTCGGTTTAGCCTTTCACTCAGACACCTCCTGTGGTGCGCGTTAGTGGCCCGGGTATTTTCTTGAGCCTAATTAGTGCCCTGGGAGCATAATGCGGGTCTTCAGTGTGCATGTCCGCACACCAGCGGAAAGCCTTAGAAGGCCGCTGTTGTTCCCACTTGAACCTACCGGTTCAAGAACAATGGTCCGCGACGGCATTTGCGGGAGGTGTCTACCCCCCAACTCTTCATCATGAACATCCACAAGCTCCGTCAATCGATTCGTGCCCAACGACGCCAGCTCACACCTCAGACAATCTCGGCACACGCACGGCTCATGGCAAATCGTGCCTCTCGTGAGATTAGGTTCCTCAAGGCAAAGCGCATCGCTTTCTATATCGGCGTCAATGGCGAAATGGATCCGGCACCGCTGGTTGATCAGGCGCTCGCAATGGGCAAGCAATGCTACTTTCCCGTGCTAAAGCATCGCCCTGCCAATCGCCTAGTCTTCTCTGAGTTCCAACACCAATCCCCGCAAACGATCAACCGCTTTGGTATACCCGAACCCGCCTTTCCGCATCGAAACAGCCTCCCTCCCTGGCTGCTCGATCTTGTCTTTGTTCCACTCGTTGCATTTGATCTACAAGGCAACCGACTGGGCATGGGAGGCGGTTTTTACGATCGGACTTTTTCATTCAAAACGCAGCGAAGCCATTGGCGAGGACCCAAGCTGATCGGCCTGGCCCATGAGTTCCAAAAGAGTGAGCAAATCCTCGCAGCAAACCACTGGGACATCCCCCTCGATGCTGTTATCACAGAAAAAAGGGTCTATAAACTTCCTACCGTCTGACTGAGTCGGCGCACACAAACCATCTCCGCCCAATCTGGCAACCAATACTCGAGCACGGAGCAACGCTCATTCCCCATCCAGCAAAGCATTACGTCTCAACAACCTGTATTCATTAGTGAAACAGCCCATCCATTCTGGATTTTATCTTCCCCTGAATTATACTCAGGCCATATTGTGACAAGATTCCTCTGGAGGAACAGACATGGCGAAGAAAAAAGCAGCCAAGAAGAAAGCTGCCATTAAGCACAAGGCCACTGCCTCGAAATCTGTAGTCAGCAAAAAGTCTCCAGTCAAAAAAAAGGTGGCGAAGAAAACCGCCAAGAAAAAGATCGCTGCTAAAAAGAAGGTGACGAAGAAAACCGCTAAGAAGAAGGTTGCTGCTAAAAAGAAGGTAGCAAAGAAAAGCGCTAAGAAGAAGGCGACAAAGAAGGGAACGGATCAACGATTTTCCAAACCGAGGAAAGTAAAACCTCGCAAAAAGGCTTCAGCAAAGAACCGATAGTCTGTGGCGGCTCAACATCCACACAGGCAGCCTATAGCCCCCCATTAAAACGGGGGGCTGATGAGCAAGCCAGAAAGCTCAATCCACCCCCGCGAACAATCTATAGGCCGGATTCTCGGTCTCCTTCCAAAAAGGATAACCCAGGCCATTAAGCAGACGCTTAAACTCCGCCCTTTCACGAGTGGGTACTTGTATGCCCATCAGCACTCGCCCAAATGCAGAACCATGATTGCGGTAATGGAACAGGCTGATATTCCACCGGCGCCCAAGGCTGCTTAGAAAAAACAGCAACGCGCCAGGACGCTCGGGAAACTCGAATCGCACTAACTGCTCATCCACTATACCGTGGGCATGCCCACCCACCATATAGCGAATATGTAACTTGGCCGTCTCATTGTCAGTCATATCGACGATAGCATAACCACTACCACGAAACCGCTCCAGGAGATCCTCCCGCTCCTGGTCGCCGCCTGATAATTCTATGCCAACGAAGATCTGTGCCGTTGTGGCATCGGAATAACGGTAGTTGAACTCGGTGATGCTACGCTTGCCAAGCATCTTGCAGAAACGCAGAAAACTCCCAGCACGCTCAGGAATCTGGACGGCAAACAGCGCCTCGCGCCGCTCACCCACTTCAGCCCTCTCCGCCACATGCCGCAAGCGATCAAAGTTGATATTTGCGCCACTCTCGATGGCTACCAGCGACTTACCTTCTATCCCATGCTGCTTCACATAGGCCTTCATGCCGGCAACCGATAGCGCACCAGCAGGCTCGGCAATCGCGCGCGTATCATCAAAAATATCTTTGATGGCCGCACAGATCTCATCTGAACTGACCAGCACAACCTCATCCACTACCTGCTTGGCGATGCGAAAGGTCTCTTTGCCAATCTGTCTGACTGCCACACCATCAGCGAAAATCCCCACCTGCTTGAGAGTGACCCGACGATTAGCCTCTAGCGCTTTATAAAGCGTCGGTGCATCATTGGGCTCTACACCGATCACCTTCACCTCGGGACGCACATACTTCACATAGGCGCCAATTCCCGCGATCAGGCCACCACCACCGACCGGCACAAAGATCGCCTCCGGCGGTTGCGGATGTTGTCGAAGCACTTCCATCGCAATCGTCCCCTGCCCTGCAATCACGTCTGGATCATCAAACGGATGGATAAAGACTAACCCCTTCTCTTTTACAAGCTCCTGGGAGTGTGCATAGGCATCATCGTAGGAATCACCGATCAATACCGTCTTTGCACCGAGGTTTTTAACCGCCTGCACCTTTATCGGCGGGGTCGTTAGTGGCATCACGATCAATGCCTGAATATTCAACTTTTGTGCAGCGAGCGCCACGCCCTGTGCATGATTGCCCGCCGAAGCAGCAATCACCCCGCGCTCCCGCTCCTTCGGAGTCAGATTGAAAATCTTGTTATACGCCCCGCGCAGCTTGAAAGAAAAAACCGGCTGCAGATCCTCCCGCTTAAGAAACACGCTGTTGTTCAAACGGGACGACAGCAGCTTCGCTCTCTCCAGCGGGGTCTCTTGGGCGACATCATAGACACGCGCCCGCAGGATTCTCTCAATGTATTTCTGAGGCATAATTTACTTCCAAATCTACAACACACCTGACATGGCAGGATTGCGCCGGTATCATATTTTTCCAAAGTTGCACAAGCAACAGCGCTGATCAAGATGACACAAGCGCCAAACCTCGTGCTAGCAGATTACAGGCAAGATGGTCGAACCGTATACAGGCAGACCAATGCTGAGTCGCCCTCTCCTATAGGGAGACCTCAGTTTTTGCCGCCTCCCAACCTTTTAGCCTCTCGACAGGAGACCCCTAAATGAATGCAGATGATATGAAAAAACTCGCGGCCAAGGCCGCACTGGAGTACGTGGATGGAGGTATCATCGGCGTCGGCACCGGATCAACAGTCAATCATTTCATTGACTATCTGGCCACCATCAAGAGCAAGATCGATGGTGCCGTTTCCAGCTCTGAAGTCTCCACCGAACGCATGAAATCGCACGGCATACCGGTGATGGACCTGAACGCCGCCGGCGAACTCGAGCTCTACGTTGATGGCGCGGATGAATCCGACCACAACCTCGCCCTAATCAAGGGCGGCGGTGGTGCGCTGACCCGAGAAAAGATCGTCGCCGGTGCCAGCAAGAAGTTCGTCTGCATAGCCGACGGCAGCAAGCTGGTCGACATTCTTGGCAGATTCCCGCTGCCGGTTGAGGTGATTCCGATGGCGCGCAGCCATGTGGCACGTCAGCTGGTCAAGCTCGGCGGCACCCCGGTTTGGCGCGAAGACTTCATCACCGATAACGGCAATGTCATCCTCGATGTGCACAACCTGGAGATCATGAAGCCGATCGAGATGGAACAGCGCATCAATAACATCGCTGGGGTGGTCACCGCTGGCATCTTCGCCCTACGCCCGGCCGATGTACTGATCCTTGGTACCGAAGAGGGCACAAAGACAATTACCGCCTGACTGCCCACGCCTAATCCGAGCAACCGGCGCATCCCGCCGGTTTTTTTGTCCGCCAATCAATCTTGCGGCAATAAAAAACGGGGCCCGAAGGCCCCGTCTTCAACACAAGACTAAGTCAGACTTAGAACTTGGTGTTCAGCTGCAGGCTGAACTTGGACATGTCGTTGGCAGTAGCCGCGTCGAAGTCCTTGTTGGTGTAGAGCACCTGGGCATCGGTACGCTTGGAGAAGTTGAACTGGTAGCCCAGCGCGTAACCGTCAGCGTCAGCACCACTGGAAGCGCCATCACCGTCGATGCTGTTGTAAGCAGCCTTGATGGTGTGAGCACCCATCTTGTAGGCACCGTTGAGGGTGTAGGCAGTGGTATCGGAATCAGCAGTACCACCGATATCACTACGCGTCTCATAGACCAGAGTAGCGGAGAAACCGCTCATGCCCAGCATGCCCAGACCGATACGGGTCTGCTTCTCGTCGTTACCGCCGGTCAGATCGCCGTCCAGCGCCTCGTAGGCCAAGGAACCGTACCAAGGACCATTGCTGTACATGGCAGCCACAGAGATGGCATCCTGGAAGTCATCGGTAGCAGTGGTCTGAACTACAGCACCGGCAACGGTGAAGCCGCTCATGGAAGGAGAGACATAGGCGATGGCGCCGTCAACACGACGATCCATAATGATGCCCATGTGGGTGCCGCCCATGTCGTTGTCACCAATGGTGTCGGCGAACAGGTCCAGCTTGCCGGTGGACATCTTCATAGGAGTGTCGTGACGGCCAGCCAGAGCGGTACCAAAACCACCAGCCAGACCGACATAGGCATTACGACCGCTCAGGCCGCCGAAAGCTGAACCGGTAGCAACACCGAACTCCATCTTATAGATGGCTTTCAGGCCGTCGCCCAGATCCTCAGAGCCCTTGATGCCCAGACGGGAAGATTCGTCGTACATGCCCCAAGAATCGGCAACATCGGCATCGATCTTGGTGGAGGCAACACGAACCTTGCCGTAAACGGTGGCGTCAGCCATGGCAGCCATAGGAGCGACCAGAGCAGCGGCGATAGCCAGAGAGAGGACTTTCTTCATTTGTATAACTCCCGCGAGTTGTTGTTAAAAACTGTTTGCGTGGGGAAATACTATGCCGACAAAAAACCGAATGCAAGGCTTTTTTTGCTTTTTTACTACACTTTTATCCAGCTGTTGCAAAAAAGACACAACCAGATGCCAAGAGCTATTTAACAAAGGACATCAATTAGATAGCAAATATTCCGCATAAAATATCTAAAGATATTCATCGACATAAGAAAGCATTCCAACAAAAAAACCGGCGCAAAAACCCACAAGTCCCTCCAACACCAACCCTAGCACACACACCTGGCAAGCGACCCGCAGCAACTCAGGATGCAGCAAACCAAGCGATCCGCATCGATCACAGCCGATGCGCCTCACTACGCTCAGCACATCCTACATCTCTATATTTACGGGATTCCGAGGCGGATAATAGCCTTGAGCCATTAACCATGTAGGCAACATGGATATAGAGACAACCCGTGGCCACCACATGCAAGCAATTAAAATCACAGATAATGTCGGGCACAGCCCGATCTATACATGCGTCATATCTAAATTGGCGGGTTAATAACGCCAGACAAGAAAAACCCGCCGAAGCGGGCTTTTGGTGTTGGCTGGGGATGGAGGATTCGAACCTCCACATACGGAGTCAGAGTCCGCTGTCCTGCCGTTAGACGAATCCCCAGTAGACGGAATGCAGCCCCCAGAAGAAGGGGGCTGAAAAATCAGCGCTTGGAGAACTGCGGACGTTTACGCGCCTTGTGCAGACCAACCTTCTTACGCTCGACGGCACGAGCATCACGGGTCAGAAAGCCCGCCTTGCGCAATGCGACATGCAGAGACTCATCATAAGAGTTCAGGGCACGTGCGATACCATGACGGATAGCGCCTGCCTGGCCGGTGGTACCACCGCCGCGGACAGTTACTTTCACATCAACCTTGTCCGCCATCTCCGCCATCTCAAGCGGCTGACGCACCACCATACGCGCTGTCTCACGGCCAAAATATTCGTCAAGCGGACGATTGTTGACCACGATCTTACCGCTGCCAGCGGAGAGAAATACGCGGGCGGCGGAGCTTTTGCGGCGCCCGGTGCTGTTTTGAGTCTCTGACATTCTATATATACCTGGGCTTCTAGCTATCAGACTTCCAGCGGCTGTGGCTGCTGAGCCTGATGTGGGTGTTCTGGGCCTGCGAAAACACGCAGCTTCTTGAACATGGCGCGACCCAGCGTATTCTTGGGCATCATGCCTTTGACTGCGTGCTCAATCGCCCTTTCAGGCGCCTTCTGCAGCAGTTTCTCAAGGCTGATGGACTTCAGGTTACCAATGTATCCCGTGTGATGGTGATACATCTTATCCTTCAGCTTGTTGCCGGTCACACGGATCTTCTCGGCGTTGACTACAACGATGTAGTCGCCAGTATCCACATGGGGCGTGTATTCCGGCTTATGCTTGCCGCGCAGGCGGCGCGCAATCTCGCTGGACAAGCGACCAAGGGTCTTATCGGTCGCATCGATCAGGTACCAGTTACGACGTACCTCATCCGGCTTTGCACTAACGGTTGTCATTCCAAGTTGCTCCAGTGGAGAAACAATTGTCATCTGAAAAAGAGCGCGAATCTTACAGCAACATATCGCGCCACACAACCCCATCCTTCTGCCTTCGCAAAAAAAAAGCGCAACGAGTGACGTTGCGCCTTAATAATAACCACCAAAAGGAGGATGGAGGAGTCTGATTCCGTATACACAAAATCAGCATTTTCTAATTATCTAATTATAATGCCCGCCCCGTCAACCCCAAATACGACAACAATTATCACCCCTGCCGATAGCTGCAGCCGCCAGCTTGGACTTTCCCTGCGGGGTCTGGAAAAATCCCCACTGATTTCCACTCCCGACCCTCAATACTATAGAAACAGATGCTGCTCGACCTTACCGCCATCTTCATCGGCCTTGCCATCCTCGTCTGGGGCGCCGACCGGTTCGTCTCAGGCGCAGCTGCCCTCGCCAGCAACCTGGGCGTCGCCCCCATGCTGATCGGCCTGACCATCGTCGGCTTCGGCACCTCCGCCCCGGAGATCATCGTCTCCGCCGTCTCCACCCTGGATGGCAACCCGGGCCTCGCCATCGGCAACGCACTCGGCTCCAATATCGCCAACATCGGACTGATCCTCGGCGTCACCGCACTGATTGTGCCGCTCACCGTCCACTCCGGCGTACTCAGGCGCGAATACCCGGTGCTGCTGGCGGTCAGCCTACTGTCGTTCCTACTGATGCTCGACGGCGAGCTGAGCCAGTTTGATGGCATGATCCTGCTGGGCGGACTGGTGTTGCTGCTTGCCTGGATGATCCACACCGCCAGGACCGGCTCCGCCAGTGATCCGATGGTGGGCGAGTTCGACGCCGAAATCCCTCACGACATGCCCACTAAGATGGCGCTGCTGTGGCTCGCGCTGGGGCTGATGGCACTCCTAATCAGTTCACGCATGCTGGTGTGGGGGGCGGTCAACATCGCCACCGCCTTCGGTATCAGCGACCTGGTGATCGGCCTCACCATCGTCGCCCTGGGCACCAGCCTGCCGGAACTGGCAGCCAGCATCACCAGTGCCCTCAAGGGCGAAGACGACCTGGCCATCGGCAACGTGGTCGGCTCCAACCTCTACAACCTGCTGGCGGTACTCTGCCTGCCCGGCCTACTCGCCCCCGGCCCGTTTGACCCGGCCGCCCTGACCCGCGATCAGCCGATGATGCTCGGCCTGACCGTGGCGCTGTTCGCCCTGGGCTACAGCTTTGGCAAGAACGGCCGACTCACCCGCTTCGAAGGCTTGCTGTTGGTGGCGGCATTTGTCGGCTATCAACTCTTCATATTTAATGGCCTGCGATAAACCCTTCCCGACCGGCAGACAGCAGAACGATTTCCAACAGGATCAGGTATGCGAGACAATCGACCGCTCCCCCGCGAGGATGCAGAAAAGCTGCGCCAGCTGGCCTTGGCAGTGATCGAGACCGAGGCCGACGCAGTGACCGCACTGGCCGGGCGCATCGACACCGCCTTCGAGCGCGCCTGCACCTTCATCCTCGACTGCCGTGGCCGGGTAGTGGTGACTGGCATGGGCAAATCGGGGCACATCGGCAGCAAGATCGCCGCCACCCTTGCTAGCACCGGCAGCCCCGCCTTCTTCGTCCACCCCGGCGAGGCGAGCCACGGCGACCTCGGCATGATCACCCCACAGGACGTAGTGCTGGCCCTCTCTAACTCCGGCGAGACCGGCGAACTGCTCACCATCCTGCCACTGATCAAACGCCTCGGCGCACCGCTAATCGCGATGACCGGCAACCCCAGCTCGACCCTGGCACGGGAGGCGAACGTACACCTCGATGTCGGCGTCGACAAAGAGGCCTGCCCGCTCGGCCTGGCGCCTACCGCCAGCACCACCGTGGCGCTGGTAATGGGTGACGCCCTCGCAGTCGCGCTGCTTGAGACACGCGGCTTCACCGCCGAGGATTTCGCCCTGTCGCACCCCGGCGGCAGCCTGGGGCGACGCCTGCTGTTGCACGTTGGCGATATCATGCACCGCGACCAGGCGATCCCGAAGGTGGCCGCCAACGCCAGCCTGCAGCAGGCGCTGATCGAGATGTCAGAGAAGGGGCTTGGCATGACCGCCGTAGTGGATGCCGAGCAACGGCTGATTGGCATCTTCACCGACGGCGATCTGCGACGCACCCTGAACAGACCGCTGAACATCCGCGATACACTGGTGTCGGAGGTGATGACCCCGCACGGTGCCACCGTGCCGGCCGAGATGCTGGCAGCAGAGGCACTGCAGATCATGGATGAGAAGAAAATCAACGGTTTTTTTGTGGTCGACGCTGCCGCGCGACTGATCGGCGCATTCAACATGCACGACCTGCTACGAGCCGGCGTCGTTTAGGGTGCCTCCGGATGAATCTGAGCGAGCAGGATTGTGAGGCTAAATTTTCCGCTGCAAGGCAGAAATTGCAGATAATAGCTGGTCTATTGCCAAGATTCTGCCCCGCAAGGAACGCCCTTGGGGTACAACGCAGCAGCGGGGAACTTGGACCACAAGGCTGCCGCCCATGATTCAGTCAGCGGCTCCCTGAAGGAGAAAACAGGTGCAAGACATTCAGGAAAAGGCGCGCAGGATCAGACTGGTCATCTTCGATGTAGACGGAGTGCTCACCGATGGCAGCCTGTTCCTCGGTGACGACGGCCAGGAGTATAAAGCCTTCAACTCCCGCGACGGCCACGGCATCAAGATGCTGCAGCAGAGCGGCATCGAGATAGGCATCATCACCGGACGCAGCTCCGAGGTGGTGCGCCTGCGAATGCAAAGCCTGGGCATCAAACATGTCTACCAGGGCCAGCTCGACAAGCGCCCCGCCTACCAGGAGCTGCGTGATAAACTCGGCCTCAGCGATGCCGAGATCGCCTATGTCGGAGATGATGTGGTGGATCTGCCGATCATGCGCCTGGTAGGGCTGGCAATCGCGGTCAACGACGCCCACCCGTTTGTCACTCAACACGCCCACTGGCTGACCCCGCATGCCGGCGGTCGCGGCGCGGCACGGGATGTCTGCGAACTGCTGATGGATGCCCAGGGGCATCTACAGCGTGTCCTGCAGAGCTATCTCTGACGTCTTGTGAAATATCCACTGCTCACCAGCCTGCTACTGATCGTCGCACTCGCCGGTTTTGGCTGGTGGCTAAGCAACATCGGCGAACAGGAGAGCCGCCCGGAACAGGCCGAACTCCACTACCCCGACTACTACGCCAGCGATCTGGTCTCTGTCAGATACGACCAGGATGGCCTGCCACAGCATCGTCTGAAAAGCGCAGCGATGCGCCACTTCGCCGATGATGACACTACCGAACTCGAGCACCCCATATTCTGGCAATACGCAGCCGGCGCAGCGCCGTGGAGAGTCACCGCAACCAGCGCCACCCTCTACGGCGATAACAACAAGATCTTCATGCCCGGCGAGGTACAGATCGATCGCGCTGCGGGCAACGGCAAACGCCCCTACCAGATCACTACCAGCGACCTGTGGGCCCATCCCGACAGCGGCTATGTCAGCACCAAACAGCGGGTACAGATTACCAGCCAGGGCGACTGGCTGCGTGGTGTCGGGCTACAAGGGCAACTTCTGGAACCGGTTAAGATCAAGCTACTCTCCGAGGTACGTGGCTATCATGAAATCGATTAACAGCGTGTCACTTCTGCTTCTGCTACTCCTGCTACCGTTGCAGGCCAGGGCACTGAGCGGTGACCGGGAGCAACCGATCTATCTTGAGGCCGACAGCGTGGAAATCGACGAGGCCAGCGGCGTCAGCGTCTACATCGGCAACGTGGTGGTCAGCCAGGGCAGCATGCGTCTGGAGGCCGACAAGATGTGGATCCACCGCCGCCAGGGTGAAACCGAAAAAATCGTCGCCGTCGGCAAGCCGGTGCGCTTCCGCCAGCAGATGGACAAGAGCCACGAAGAGGCCCGCGGCCACGCCCTAAAGATCACCTACTTCATCAAGAAAGATGAGATCTACCTGTTTGACGAAGCAGTACTGCAGCAGGGCAAGGATGAGTTCAGCAGCGACCGCATCACCTACCTGCGCAGCCGCAGCCTGGTCAAGGCCGGCACCAGCGCACAGGGCAAACAGCGGGTCCGGGTGGTGATCGAATCACAAAAGCACGACCAATGACACGCCTCTACGCCGAAAACCTGGCCAAACAGTACCGTGGCCGGCGCGTGGTCGATGATATCTCCCTGGAGGTCGCCAGTGGCGAGGTGGTTGGACTGCTTGGGCCAAACGGTGCTGGCAAGACCACCAGCTTCTACATGATCGTCGGCCTGGTGCCCGCCGACGGTGGGAGTGTTCGCATTAACGGAAAGGATCTCACCGACCTGCCGATGCACACCCGCGCCCGCCTCGGCATCAGTTACCTCGCCCAGGAGCCCTCAGTGTTCCGCCGTCTCTCGGTAGAGGAGAACATCCTTGCCATCCTCGAGAGCCGCAAGGAACTGTCGCGTAGCGCACGCAACAAGCGCTGCGACCAACTGCTGCAGGAGTTCGGCATCACCCACCTGCGCAACAGCCAGGCGATGAGCCTCTCCGGCGGCGAGCGTCGCCGCCTGGAGATCGCCCGCGCGCTCTCCATCAAACCCCGCTTCGTGCTGCTCGACGAGCCCTTCGCCGGCATCGACCCGCTCGCCGTCATCGACATAAAAGCGGTGATCAACCACCTCAAGGAGCGTGATATCGGGGTGCTCATCACCGACCACAATGTGCGCGAAACCCTCGACATCTGCAACCGCGCCTACATCATCAACAACGGCAAGGTGCTCGAAGAGGGCACCCCGGAGGCGATCCTTGAGCACCCCGAGGTGCGCGCCGTCTATCTCGGCGAAAACTTCACCATGTAGCATGGCGCAGGGCCGACCGCACCTCCTTTGCCGGGCCGGTTTACAAATACATGACCCACGGCAACTCTCGATCAAGCCGAGGTTCCACCTACGATTGCTTTTGACTAAAATGAAACCGAAAAGGCACATAAATTGCGTACGAGAACCAACTTGACCATGGATAGATGAAGCAGACACTTCAGCTTCGACTCGGCCAACACCTCACCATGACGCCTCAGCTGCAGCAGGCGATCCGTCTGCTACAGCTCTCCGCGCTCGATCTCAATCAGGAGATACAGGAGGCCCTCGACACCAACCCGATGCTGGAAGCCGAAGAGGAGTTTGAGCAAACCGCCACAGAGCGCAAGGAGAATCCCAGCAGCGAAAGCGCGCAGCAAACTCCGGCGGATGGCAACGACATCAACAACGAACGGGAGGTCAAGACCGACAGCCCCGAGATGCCCGAGGATCTCCCGGTCGACACCGAGTGGAGCGATGTCTACGACAGCTACTCGCCACCAGCTCCCGCCGGCGGCGAGGGCAGCGATACCGACTTCCTCAGCCAGCGCAGCAAATCTGATTCACTGCAGGACCACCTGCTGTGGCAACTCAACCTGACCCGCCTCTGCCCCTCGGACCAGGCGATCGCGCTGACCATCATCGACAGCATCAGCCCCGACGGCTATCTGCAGGCCAGCATCGAGGAGATCCACTCCACGGTCGATCTGGAGGAGGTGACCCTAGAGGATGTGGAGGCAGTGCTGCACCGCGTTCAGGCCTTCGACCCCCCCGGTATCGCCGCCCGCGGCCCGCAGGAGTGCTTGCTGATCCAGCTCGATCAGCTGCCCCCGGAGACTGCCTATCTGGAGCAGGCGATCCAGCTGTGTAGCACACATTTTAAGCTGCTGGCGGCCCAGGACCAGGCGCAGATCAAGCGCAAGATGAAGATCGATGACCATGAATTGTCGGCGATCAACCAGCTGATCCGCTCACTCCACCCGCGCCCCGGCACCCTGATTGCCGATACCGAGCCGGAGTATGTCATCCCAGAGGTGTTTGTCACCAAGCGCAACAACAGCTGGCATGTGGAGCTCAACCCGGAGACCATGCCACGCCTGCGGGTCAACGCCGAATACGCCAAACTGATCCGCCGCGCCGATCAGAGCGACGACAATACCTTCCTGAAGAACCACCTGCAGGAGGCGCGCTGGTTCCTGAAGAGCCTGCTGAGCCGCAACGAAACCATCCTGCGGGTCGCCAGCAAGATCGTCGAATACCAGCAGGCCTTTTTTGAACATGGCGAGGAGGCGATGAAACCGCTGGTGCTGCGCGACATCGCCGAAGCCCTGGAGATGCACGAATCGACCATCTCCCGGGTTACCACCCAGAAATATATGCACACGCCCCGCGGCACCCTGGAGTTCAAATATTTCTTCTCCAGCCATGTCAGTACCAGTGTCGGCGGCGAGTGCTCGGCTACCGCAATACGTGCCATCATTAAGAAACTGGTTGCCGCCGAAACACCCAACAAGCCGCTCAGCGACAACAAGATTGCCACGATACTCAGCGAGCAGGGTATCAATGTCGCCCGCCGCACTGTGGCCAAATACCGCGAATCGATGGGCATACCCCCATCGAATGAGCGAAAGCGTCTGGTGTGACAACCAGACAAATAAGAGGATGCTCCGCATCTCCGGCGCATCCCTCCCGAAACAGGAGTTAATTATGCAAATCAACCTGACCGGTCACCATATCGATATCACCGATTCGATGCGTAACTATGTTGACAGCAAGTTTGAGCGCTTGGAGCGCCATTTCGACAACGTCACCAATGTGCATGTGATCCTCAGCGTAGAGAAACTCAGGCAGAAAGCGGAAGCCACCCTCCACCTCAACGGCGGCAACGTGTTTGCCGACTCGGTCCAAGAGGACATGTACGCGGCCATCGACGCACTGATCGACAAGCTCGACCGACAGGTCATCAAGCATAAAGAGAAGCTGCAAAGCCATCGTGGCAATAACATCAACAAGTACGCTGACGCAGAGCAGCCCTGAACAGGGACAAGGCCAAGATGTTTCCCGAAGGGTTCATCGACCCACAGCGTATCCTGTGCGGCGTCGAAATCAGCAGTAAAAAACGCAGCCTGGAGATGCTTGGCGGGCTATTCGCCGCCACCGATTCCGGGCTTAGCCAGGACATGGTGTTCGATGCCCTGCTACAACGGGAGCGCCTTGGCAGCACGGGGCTGGGGCGGGGCATCGCCCTCCCCCACGCCCGCATGGCACAGATCAAGCGAGCGGTCGGTGCCTTCATCCAGACCACCCAGGGGGTCGACTTCGACGCCATCGACAACCAGCCGGTCGACCTCGCCTTCGCCATGCTGGTACCCGAGGAAGCCACCGAGGAGCATCTACAGCTACTGTCGAAGCTCGCCAGCCTGTTCGGAGATAAGACATTCTGCGATCGTCTGCGCCAGTGCCGCAGCCCAGACGAGGTGATCGAGCTGATCCAGCAGCCAAGCCCCGAACCCAGCCAGCAATGACACCCGCCACCACCATCCGCGAACTGTTCGCCCAGCTGAGTGCGGAACTCAATCTCACCTGGTACAGCGATGGTGAGGAACGGGCCATCCAGGCAGAGGGCGACGCCCCCCTGGTGGGGCCGCTCAACCTGGCCCGCCCACAGCCGATCCAGGTGATCGGCCCGCCTGAGCGTCATCTGCTCGAGTCCCTCGGCAGCAAGGGCTACCGCCACTACCTTGAACTGCTGTTTGCCAGCCGCCCGGCTGCCCTGATCTTTACCGACGGCTTAGTCCCCACCGACGCCTGCCGCACCCTCGCCGCCGACAGCAACACCCCAATCATCTATACAAGCGAACCCGACGCCCAGGTTATCCAGCGCCTACTGGCGCATCTCCAGCCGTCTTTCCAGCAGGCCCAGCCCTCCCATGCCGAGCCCAAAAACATCCATGGCGTGTTCATCGAGGTGCTGGGTAAAGGGGTGCTGCTCAGCGGCGATGCCTCAATCGGCAAGAGCGAACTGGCGCTGGCGCTGATCTCTCGCGGACATCGCTTGATCGCCGACGATATCACCGAGTTCACTCGCATCAACGCCCACACCCTGCAGGGACGCTGCCCACCGGTGCTGCAGGATTTTCTCGAGGTACGCGGACTGGGACTGCTCAACGTTCGCGCCATGTTTGGCAACAGCGCGGTGAAGCCGGTCAAAAACCTCCACTTGATCATCGATCTGCAGCAGATGAATGAACAGGAACTCTCACACCTGGACCGACTCGAAGGCAGCCATTCAACCCAGCGCCTACTCGGCGTCGAAATTCCACAGACTACCCTACCAGTGGCCGCTGGTCGCAATCTTGCAATCCTGGCGGAGACAGCGGTGCGCCAACACCTGCTACGGGTCACCGGCTACGATGCGGCAGCAGAGTTCAGCGAGCGCCAACGCGGCTATATCGAAGCTAACCAGCAGAGTTCCGCTAACCCACCTGAAAAGGGCTAACTCCTTTTCAAAATTGCCCCGGATTGCGCTAACCTAGCCGCCTGCCATTCAAAATTTCCAGATGTTAAGAAACATGGCTACCGGTATTAGACTGCTCATCATCACCGGCCTCTCGGGGTCGGGTAAAACCATCGCCCTGCACACCCTTGAGGATCTCGGCTACTACTGTATCGACAACCTGCCGATCTGCCTGCTGGAGGCTTTCTCTAACCACCTGGTGGAAGACCCAGAGCCGATTTTCCGCCATACTGCAGTCGGCATCGACGCCCGCAGCCAGCCATCTCACATTGCCAAACTGCCTGAGATGGTCGCCAAGATGCGCGAGCAGGGCATCGACTGCGAGATGATCTTCCTTGAGGCGCAACAGGAGACCCTGATCAAGCGCTTCAGCGAGACTCGCCGCAAACACCCGCTCTCCGACGACGACCACTCACTCGACGAGGCGATCCGCCAAGAGCAGGAGGTGCTCGAACCCCTCGCCAGCACCGCCGACCTGCGCATCGACACCACCCACACCAACTTGCATGAACTGCGCGACCTGATCCGCGGCCGAGTCACCGGAGGCAGCCGCCAGGTCTCCCTGCTGTTTGAATCGTTTGGCTTCAAACACGGTGTGCCGCGGGACGTGGATTTTGTCTTCGACGTGCGCTGCCTGCCTAACCCCCACTGGCAGACCGAGTTGCGGCCACTCACCGGCCTCGACGGCCCGGTCGCCAATTTTCTCGAAAGCAGCGAGGAGAGCAGCCAGATGCAGGCGGATCTGACCCGCTTCCTCGAATCTTGGATCCCCCGCTTCGAGGCCGATGGCCGCAGCTACCTGACCATCGCCATCGGCTGCACCGGCGGTCAACACCGCTCGGTCTACATCACCGATCAGCTCTACCGCCACTTCAAACAACAGGGGCGCAACGTGCTGAGCCGCCATCGGGAACTGTCATGAGCATCGGCCTGCTGATCATCACCCACAACGAGATCGGCCGTGCGCTGCTCAAGACCACCACCAACATGATGGAGGTCTGCCCGCTCGCCACCGCCACCCTCGAGGTCGGCACCGAGAGCGATCCCGACGCTATGCGGCAGCGCGCACAGCAGCTGATACAGCAGCTCAACCAGGGCGACGGGGTGCTGATCCTCACCGACATGTACGGCTCCACCCCCAGCAACATCGCCTACAAACTGCGCCGTGAAGACCAGGTGCAGGTGATCGCCGGGATCAATCTACCGATGCTGGTGCGCGTCTTCAACTACGCTACCATGAACCTCAAAGAGCTGACCAGAAAGGCAGTCAGCGGCGGCATCGACGGCATCGTTTGCTGCCCCGAGCGCAAGCCGGAGAACCCCAATCAATGATCCACAAGGAGATCACCATCATCAACCGCCTTGGTCTGCACGCCCGTGCCGCCGCCAAGCTGGTCAACTGCGCCAGCCGCTACGGCAGTAGCATCCAGCTGCTGCGCAACGGCCAGCGGGTCAACGGCAAGAGCATCATGGGGGTGATGATGCTCGCCGCCAGCCAGGGCACCGCGCTGGAGGTCGAGGTCAACGGCGAGGACGAGACAGAGGCGATAGCCGCTCTGGAGTTATTGATCAATGAGCGGTTCGGGGAGAGTGAGTGACCTTCTCCAGTCACGGCATCGGCATCAGCACCACCCGCCAGGTGGCCATAGGCGCCGCCTTCCTGCTGCAGCGCGGGCCACTCGATATCGCACCGCGACTGATCCCCGAGGAGATGGTCGAAGCCGAGGTAGAACGCTTCCGCAAGGCGCTCAATACCGCCCGTGACCGACTGCGCGCCGTGCGCCAGCACCTCCCCACCGGCACCGCGGAGGACATCTCCTCATTTATCGACACCCATCTGCTGATGCTCGACGACAGCGCCATCAGCCAGGCCCCGATCGAGCTGATCCGCACTCACCAGTACGCCGCCGAGTGGGCGCTGCAGCGCCGCCGCAACGAGCTGGTGCGGGTCTTCGACGAGATGGACGACCCCTACCTGCGCACCCGCAGGGACGATGTCGAGCATGTGGTGGGACAGATCCAGATCGCCTTGCAGCAGGGTACCGGACGGGATGAGGCGCCGAGCGACCTGACCAACCACATCGTGGTGGCGCGGGATCTGACCCCAGCCGACATCATCATGCTGAAAAACCGCGGCGTGATCGCCTTTGTCACCGAGTATGGCGGACCACTGTCACACACTGCGATCCTCGCCCGCAGCCTCGGCATCGCCGCAGTGCTCGGCGTGCACCACGCCAGTCAACTGCTGCGCTCCGGCGAAACCCTGATCGTCGACGGCGAGGCCGGCGTGGTACTTGCTGACCCCACCCGGGAGATCCTGCAGCACTACCAGCAGCGCATCATCGCCCAGGCGGCCCGCGAGGCTGAGCTGCGGCGCAACCTCGATCTGCCCGCGATCACCCGCGACGGCCAGCGCATCCTGCTGCTGGCCAATATCGAGCTGCCGGAAGATATCACCGCCACCCTCGCCAACCGCGCTGATGGCGTCGGCCTGTTCCGCACTGAATTCCTCTACATGAACCGCACCACCCCGCCCAGCGAGGAGGAGCAGCTCGAAACCTATCTGAGCGCGGTGCATGGCCTCAACGGCGCTCCCCTCACCATCCGCACCCTCGACCTGGGCGCCGACAAGACCATCGAGTGCAGCGACCCCAACTGTCCACCCTCCAACAATCCTGCCCTCGGCCTGCGCGCCATTCGCCTCTGCCTGAAGGAGCCCGATCTGTTTCTACCGCAGCTGCGGGCAATCCTGCGCGCCTCCGCCGAGGGGCAGGTGCGGCTGATGATCCCGATGCTCTCCTGCATCGCCGAGCTGCAGGAGACCCTGGCGCTGCTCGAACAGACCAAGCAGGAGCTGAGCCGCGAGGGCTTGCGGTTCAACGCGACAATGCCTGTCGGCGGCATGATCGAAATTCCCGCCGCTGCCATTGCCGCCGCCAGCTTCGCTCGCCAGCTCGACTTCCTCTCCATCGGCACCAACGACCTGATCCAGTACACCCTAGCGGTGGACCGCATGGATGAGTCGGTCAACTACCTGTTCGACCCGCTCCACCCATCGGTGCTGCAACTGATCCAGATGACCATCCACGCCGCCAATAACGCTGGCATCCCGATCAGTATGTGCGGCGAGATGGCTGGCGACCCGCTGTTCACCCAGCTACTGCTCGGCATGGGACTGCGCGAGCTGAGCATGCAACCCGGCGCCCTGCTAGAGACCCGCCAGGTCGTCCGCGCCAGCGATCTGCCGCGCCTCACCCGCCAGGCCCAGGCATTTCTGCAGCAGATGCACAGCAAACCAGCCGCCACCCTCTTCGCAGAACTGTTTCACTAGCTCAGATACACCTTCTATTTGTAAGGTTTCACCCCGCGACGGCCCTTGTTAAACTGCGCCCCGGCCTTCCGGGTCATCCGGATTGATCTAGCCTCCAGCCCGAGCTGACGTCCTCATGCCACCAAGCCTGCAGAACAATTCAGACAACAACCGCCTGCTGTTCCTGCAGGACGTGCTCGATAGTGGCGCGCTACAGCAGGCGGCGCGCATGCTGAATGCGTTGCGTCCCGCCGAGGTGGCACACCTGCTGGAGTCGCTGCCGCTGCCACAACGCGAGATCGTCTGGGAGCTGCTCGATGACACCACCGATGGCGAGATCCTGCTACAGGTCACCGATGAGGTTCGCGACGATCTGATCAGCCGCATGGACTCCGCTGAGCTGGTGGCCGCCACCGCTGGCCTCGACACCGACGATCTGGCTGACCTGGTCAAGGAACTGCCGCGCCACATCACCTGGGAGGTGCTCGACTCCCTCGATCAGCAACACCGGGAACGTCTCGAGACGGTACTCGCCTACCCCGAAGAGAGCGCTGGCGGCCTGATGAACGTCGATACCGTGACGGTACGCGCCGAGGTCACCCTCGACGTGGTGCAGCGCTACCTGCGCCACATCGGCGAGCATGTACCACGGGACACCGACAAAGTATTCGTGGTCAATCGCGACCATCGTTACCTCGGCGTTTTGCACCTCTCCACTATCCTCACCCACGATCTGGACGACAGCGTGGCCGAGGTGATGTCCCTCGACATGCAGCCGATCCCGGCTCACTGGAGCAAACGCGAGGTGGCCAACCGCTTTGAACAGCACGACCTGATCTCGGCGCCGGTAGTGGACGAGAACGGCCGACTGCTCGGCCGTATCACTATCGACGACGTGGTCGACGTGATCCGTGAGGAGGGGGAGCACCAGTTCATGGGCCAGGCCGGCCTCTCTGAAGACGAGGATATGTTTGCACCGGTGATGGTCAGCGCCAAGCGCCGCGCGCTGTGGCTCGGCGTCAACCTGCTTACCGCCTTCCTCGCTTCTTGGGTGATCCGTCAGTTCGAGGCGACCCTCGACCAGATCGTGGCGTTGGCGGTGCTAATGCCGATCGTCGCCAGCATGGGCGGCATTGCCGGCACCCAGACCCTGACCCTGGCGATCCGTGGCCTGGCGCTAGGGCAGCTCTCCCACAAAAATGCCCGCTGGCTGCTGGCCAAGGAACTGGCGGTGGGCACCATCAACAGCGCCATCTGGGCGGTGGTGGTGGGGGTGGCCGCCGGCCTCTGGTTTAATGACAGCAGCATCGCGCTGCTGATTGCCGCGGCGATGACCATCAACCTGATCTTCGCCGCCCTGGCCGGGGCGATACTGCCGATTGCTCTGGAGAAACTCGGCATCGACCCAGCGCTAGCCGGCGGCGTACTACTCACCACCGTCACCGATGTAGTGGGATTCCTGGCGTTTCTCGGGTTGGCGACAATCTATCTGCTCTGAGCGGGCGACAGCCAGCCGAGCCGGGAACAGCGGAGTGTGATCTCTGACAAACCGCCCTACAGATAGCGGCCCTTGAAGAGGACCAGTGCCAGCATCATTAAAAGGCAATCAAACCCCGTGACAACACGCCATCGCCCGGCCTCGGCAGTAGACTGCGAAAGATGTAATAGCTGACCCACAGCCCTGATCGATAAATCGCGATCTCGAGGACTGATTCAAACATCCCTGTCCTCCTGTGATCTTTCCTGATCCGTTATCGGGCAGGCAGCAGCTCAACCCATCCCAAGCAACCCGGCACTCCAGTATCCCAAACCGGGCTATTTGATTATCGTTTTTGCTATTCGCCGGCGATCATCATCCGCTCAATCAGCCAGGAGCCACTCTGTACCGAGGTGCGGGTCTCTACATCGGTACCCACCTCCAGCAACCCCATGAACATCTCCCGCAGGTTGCCGGCGATGGTGATCTCCTCTACCGGGTATTGGATCACTCCGCCCTCGACCCAGAAGCCGGCAGCACCGCGCGAGTAGTCGCCGGTAACGGTGTTGACACCCTGCCCCATCAGCTCGGTGACCAGCAGGCCCGTATCCATCTTCTGCAGCAGTCCCTGCCGATCCAGGCTACCGCTGCTAATGCGCAGGTTGCGCACGCCGCCGGCATTGCCGGTAGTCTGCATCCCCAGCTTGCGCGCCGCGTAGCTGTCGAGCACGTAGCTGCGCAGGATGCCATCGCTGACGAAGTCCCGCTCGCGGGTAGCGACGCCCTCGTTGTCGAAGGCGCTGCTAGCGAGACCGCCACGCAAGCGGGGCAGTTCATGGATACGGATATTCTCTGGAAAGACCTGGCGATCGAGATGATCGAGCAGGAAACTCGCCTTACGATAGAGCGCCGAGCCGCGGATCGCGCCGATGAAGCTGCGCAGCAGCCCCACCGCCACGTCGGCCTGAAACAGCACCGCAGCCTGCTGGGTCGGGATACGCCGCGCCCCAAGTCGCGCCAGGGTGCGATCGGCGGCTGTCTCGCCGACCTGCTGGGGGGAATCGAGCTGGGTGGCATCGCGGGCCAGGGTGTACCAATAGTTGCGCTGCATCTCGCCATCCTGCTCCCCCACCACCGCGCAGCTGAGGCTGTGGCGGGTGCCGGCGTAGCCGCCGATAAAGCCATGGCTGTTGCCGTAGACCTGCACCCCCAGCTGGCTATCGAGGCTCGCCCCCTCGGAGTTGCTGATGCGCGGGTCGCGCTGGCGGGCGGCATTCTCGCAGGCCAAGGCGATCTCGATCGCCTGCTCCACCGGCAGCTCCCAAGGGTGGCAGAGATCCAGCTCGGGCAGCTCGCTGGCCATCAGCTCGGCATCGGCCAGACCGGTGCACTCATCCTTCGAGGTGTAGCGGGCAAAGTTGCAGGCGGCACTGACTGTCTCGCGCAGAGCCGCCGGACTCATGTCCGAGGTACTGGCGGAGCCCTTACGCTGGCCGAAATAGACGGTCACCCCCATGCCGTTGTCGCGGGTGTGCTCGATGGTCTCCGGCTCACCCAGGCGCACCGTCAGGGAGAGCCCCGCGTCGCTGCTGACACCCGCCTCGGCGGCGCTGGCCCCCTGGCGTTTGGCCTCGGCCAATACCTCCTGGACGGTGGCTTCCAGGCGCTGCTGACGTTGTTCAATATCATTCATCTGCTTAGATCTGATTCTGTCTGTTTCGATAGGATCGGCAAGTGCTGGCACTGCATTCAGGTACCGGTCCCGCCCACGGTCAGCTCATCCAGCTTGAGGGTCGGCTGGCCAACGCCCACCGGCACACTCTGCCCCTCTTTGCCGCAGACTCCGATGCCTGGATCGAGCTCCAGGTCGTTGCCGACCATGCTGATCCGGGTCATCGCCTCCGGGCCGTTGCCGATCAGGGTGGCGCCCTTCACTGGCACGGTCACCTTGCCGTTTTCGATCAGGTAGGCCTCGCTGGCGGAGAACACAAAGCGCCCTGAGGTGATGTCCACCTGGCCGCCACCGAAGTTGACCGCATACAGCCCCCGCTCCACCGAGGCGATGATCTCCTGCGGATCGTGCTCACCGGGCAGCATATAGGTGTTGGTCATGCGCGGCATCGGCAGATGGGCGTAGGATTCGCGTCGGCCGTTGCCGGTCGATTCCACCCCCATCAGGCGGGCGTTGTGGCGATCTTGCATATAGCCCTTGAGGATACCGTTTTCGATCAGCACCGTGTTCTGGCTCTCCACCCCCTCGTCATCGATGGAGAGCGAGCCGCGCCGCCCCGGCAGGGTGCCATCGTCCACGACCGTGCAACAGCTGGAGGCGACCTGTTCGCCAAGCCGACCGCTGAAGGCGGAGGTGCCCTTGCGATTGAAATCCCCCTCCAGACCGTGGCCCACTGCCTCGTGCAGCAACACCCCGGGCCAGCCAGGACCGAGCACCACCGGCAGGACGCCGGCCGGCGCGGCCACCGCCTCCAGGTTAACCAGCGCCTGGCGCACCGCCTCACGGGCGTAACCAAGCGCGCGCTCCTCATCCAGCAGGAACTGGAAACTAGCGCGGGCGCCGCCACCGCTGGAGCCCTGCTCGCGACGCTCGCCCTGCTCGACGATGACGTGCACATTGAGCCTGACCAACGGCCGCACGTCTGCGTTCAGGCGACCCTCGAGATCGGCCACCATCACCACGTCGTGGGCCCCCACCAGGCTGACGATCACCTGCTTGACCCGCGGATCTTGCTTCCTCGCCTCGGCATCGACCCGCCGCAGCAGATCGATCTTCTCTGCCTCGCTGAGGCTCGGCAGCGGATTGATCGGCGCATAGAGCTGCCGCGACACCGGCACACTACTGACCTTCACCGAGCCCTCGGTGCCGCTGCGCACGATCGCCCGGGCCGCCTTGGCGGCATTAATCAGAGCCGGAAACTGCAGCTCATCGGAGTAGGCAAAGCCGGTCTTCTCTCCGCTGATGGCGCGGATGCCTGCACCCTGGGAGATGTTGTGGGCGCCCTCCTTGATCAGCCCATCCTCCAGCACCCAGGACTCCAGTCGGCTCGACTGAAAGTAGATGTCAGCGGCATCCACGCCGCTGCCGCTCAGCTCTGCCAGCATCCGTTCGAGATCCCGCTCGGCCAGGCCGGCAGGTTCGAGGATCGACTGGTTGGCGATTTGAATCAGTTCAGACATGCTTCTCCGACGGCCTGCGACGCATCGCCGAGGCACTCAAGCTGTAGTGAAAGAGAGAGGTGGGGCGGCAGCTCAAACAATCTCGTCGCGACGGTGTTTGATGGTCGGAAAGCTGCGGCGGATTGTATCCTGATAGTCCCGGTCGAGCACGCAGCTCACCGAGCCGGTGCCGCGCGGCACCTGGGCCAGGATCGTGCCCCAGGGATCGACGATCATGCTGTGGCCGTGGGTCTCGCGGCCATTCACATGGTATCCGCCCTGGGCCGCGGCCACGACAAATGCGAGGTTTTCGATGGCGCGGGCGCGCACCAGGGTCTGCCAGTGAGCCTTGCCGGTGATCGCGGTGAAGGCGGAAGGGATGACAAATACCTCCGCCCCCAGTTCAAGCAGACGGCGGAACAGTTCGGGAAAGCGCAGATCGTAACAGACCGCCACGCCGAGCCGGCCAAATGGGCTATCTACCACCACCGCCCGCTCACCGGCCTCAATGGTGGCCGACTCCTGATAATGCTCGTCTGCCTCCAGCAGGTCCACATCAAACAGGTGAATCTTGTCGTAGTGCGCCACCTGTTGGCCCGCGCTGTTGAAGACGATACAGGCGGCGCGCACCTTGGAGGCCACCTTAGCGCGCATCGGGATGGTGCCGCCGACAATCCAGACCCCATAGCGGCTCGCCATCTGGCTGAGAAATTCCTGCAGTGGACCGTCACCCTGCGCCTCAGCAAGGGTGCACATATCCCGATCGTGCTCGCCCATGAAGGCAAAGTTCTCCGGCAACACAACCAGACCGGCACCACTCTCTGCCGCCTCTGCGATCAGGCGCTCAGCCTCCAGCAGGTTGGCGCTGACATTTGGACTGGTTGCCATCTGGATGGCGGCGATCTTGCTTCTGTTCTGACTCATAAACTACCTGTGAAACGCTCTCTCCTGCCGTGCCCCGGCAGACAGGCGGTTGTCCAGTGGCCGGGCCGGCAGACCAGATTATCTCTGGTCATGTTGCGGGTCTCCCCGAAAAGCCCGCAGGATAGCATCATTGGCTTGAGGCGAACCAGCACAGGCCCAGGCCGATGGCAGATTAGAGGCTACCGGCCCCCTATGGCAACTCTGTCTCATCAAATTCCGCTACCGGAGTACGTTCGATCTTCTCGAAACGAGGCTTGTCCCAGCTGCCGCTGACCCGGTACTCCACCCGGGCAATCCTGTCGACCCCCTCGCCGATCAGCGGCTGCGCAATCATCAGGGCGATCCCCACCGACGGATTGAGTGCCAGCGCCCCGAACAGCGGCAGGGTCGAACTGACCCGCGGTGTGACCCTCACCAGCTGCTCATAGTCCTGTGTCTTCAGTCCGGTACGACCGCTGATGTCGATACGCGCCACCGGGCTCTCGAGCCGCAGGTTTTCAGTATAGGCATTGCCCTGTTTCAGGTCGAACTGACCGCTGATGCCCTCAAAGATAAAGCCCCCAGGTGTGATGTCACTGAAATCGAGGGTCAGACGGTTGATCAGGCCGCGCAGACTGAATAGCGCAATCACCCCTCCCATGCCAGGGTCCACATCCAGCACCGAGCCTGGCCCCACATTCAGGGAAAACTCACCCTCCAGATCCGCCAACGAAAGGTCCAGCGGTGACCGTTCTGCCCGCAGATTGGCCTGCAGTGCCAGCGAGGCCTTCTCGATGGTGGCACTGATCCCCAGATCCGACAGCAGCTGCCCCAGATTGGCGGCATTCCCGGTCACCTGATAGGCGCTGCTGTCTCTGCTGCCGCGCCTCGACCAGTGGCCGGTGGCGAGCAGTTCCAGGCGCTCACCGTTCAGCGCAAAGCGATCAAGCTGCAGCCCATCCGGGGTCTTGCTCCACTTCATCTCTACCCGACCAAACGCTCGTCCGTTGATCTGCAGCTGCTCCACCTCCAGATTGAGCCCCGGCAATTGTCGCGGGTCGACCACTGCAGAGGGCGCTGCCGACACCTGCTCTGCCTCCGGCTCATCAGCAAACCAGTGCGAGGTCTCGAGGCTCCACAGCTTGAATCGCCCATACAATGGCTCGCTCTCCAACACCGTGGGGATGCGCAGGCCGCCATCCATCTTGTCCGACTGCAACTGCAACCACCAGGCATCATCCATCTGTGTGATCTGCAGATGGGCATCGTGCTGTTCAACTCCCGCCAGCTTGAGCTGCTCGATCTGCAGGTCGAGGGATTCGAGCAAGCCTTCCTGATGTCCGGGACTCTGCCAGTGGGACGACAGTTGCCGCATCCACTGATCGAGATCAAGCTCGTTGAGCCGGCCTCGCACCTGCAGCCCCGGCTGTGCTGGCAGGCGTGGCGCTGCACCACCCACGACGATCTCGCCGCGCTCGATCCACCCCTCCGCCCCCCCCGCCAGATGCGCCTTCAGTCTGGGGCCATACTCCGCCTGCAGTTCAAACCGTTCATCGGCCTGAAACTCAAACAACAACTTGAGCGGGCGACGCTCTCCGGCCTGCTTGCCCAGCGGCTGCGGCTGATCGACAGCCAGGCCTCGCAGTTCCGACTCAAGCGACAGGCGCAGTGGCGTTTCGGCAGCCTCGGCGTGGGCGATATCGAGCACCAGACGAGCCTCGCTGCTACCTGTGAGTGGGTAGTCCGCCAGCTGCGGAAACTGTCGTTGCAATTGTTCCACCCGCAGCGGCAGGGCGATCTCGACGCGGCTGCGCGGCCCATCTGCATCCGTCTGTGGCAACACGTTGACCTGTACCGACTCGCCAAACAGCCGCGCCTGGATATCCTGCCCCTGTAGCTTGTGCTGATCGATGATCAGGCGCCCCTCGACCGACTCCAGCGCCAGATCCCACTGTTCCACACCCAGCCTGGCGTTTTCCAGATCGACCACGCCGTTGAAACGAAACGGTTTGCTCTCCAGCAACGGCACGTTGAAATTGAGGCTCAAACGACACTCTCCACCCAGCTTCAGCTGCTTGAGAAATCGCTCGAAATGAGCCTTCAAGGGAGTTTCGCCCAACACCCGGGCGGCATCATTGAAGGGCCCCTCCAGGCTCACGCGAATCTGCACCTCGTCGGCCCGATCCAGCTCATCAATCACCACCCGGCCGGTGGTGAGCTGGCTGTCGAGCAGGCGCCCCTCGTAGAGTCGAATCTTCAGGCTATTGTTGAGGAAGTGTACCTCGGCAGTGGCCTCTTCGATGCGCGGCCACTCCGGCATATAGTCCAGCACCGCCTGTTCAACACCGAACAGCACCTCGAAGCGCCCCTCCTGGCCGGTAAAAGGGAAGCGATCGAGCGGCCCATAGAGCAGAAACGAGCCAGCAGTCACCTGACCGCCGACGATGGCTCGGTCGAGCCAATCGGTCAGTTCCGGCGGCATGATCCGGGTCGGCAGGTAGCGACTCTTCTCCGCCCCATCACCATTCCAGAAGTCGGCCTGCATATCGAGCAGCGGCACACCGCCCGCCAAGGGCACCTGAATATCGAGTCGAGAGAGTGTCTCAACATGAGGGGTTTTCATGTAGAGATGGGAGCTGCTGAGGCGCAGCATCTCACCGGGGCGGAGGTGCCATTCCAGTTCGCCCTTGAGTCGGCTCGCCTGCAGCGGGGTGCGGAACAGGTCACCGAAATCGGCGCTGAACTGGTCCGACTCCAGCCACACCCTGCCACCTTGGTCACCACCGGCGAACTCCAGCCGCAGCCCCTCCAGCCCCGGTATCTGCTGCCAGGCAGTATGTCTGTAGCTAGTCAGGCGGCCTCGGGTCTGCCAACGTGGTGGGCCCTGATCGGGCAGATCCAGCGCAAAGCGGAAGCGGCTCATATCACCCTGTGGAGAGAGCCCAAGCAGCACCTTGAATGCCTCGGCATCGGGCGCCAGAAACAGCGCAGCAAACTCCGACACATCTTTTACAGAGAGATAGTCGGCCCCGGCGCGTAATCGCACCGCCTGCCGGTCGCGTACCCACTCAAGACTGTACCGACCCGGCGGCCAGAGCCGACTGTTACGCACCAGGGTCAAATGATTCAGGTCGAGGCGCCAGCCCTGCGGCAACTTCCGCCAGTCGATTTTGGCCGAGAGGTTTTCCAGCCCCAGATGCTGAATTGGCTCTCCTCCGGAGATCAGCAGATCCCGCAGCTCCCAGTCACCCGTCACCTGCTGCAGCCGGCTCTGCTCCACATCGCCCCACAACTGCAGTCGCAGCGCCCCATCCCCCACCTGGTAACCAGCCGGCTGCAGCGCAGCCGGTAGATGCGCCAAGTTCAACCCCTCTGCTAGCAGGTAGATCTGGCCATCCAGGAGGAGCTGCTTTCCGCCCCGCTCATGCAGGTCGGCGATCAGGCGGATCTCACCCCGGCTCTTGCTGTCGAGCCCGGCCCTGAGGATGAACTGGTGCTCCCTGCCCCGGTTACGCAGCTCCATATCGATATCGTAGATGCGCAGCGGCGGGACTGAACCGCTCTCCTTGACCCAGTAGAATTCTGACTCTAGCAGGCGCAGGCTGCTGTGGCGCAGAAACGGCAACCTCAGGTCGCCCTGCCCAGACGCCGAGGATGTGAGCCCACCCTGCAGCTCAATCCGGCCATCCGATCGCTCCACCAACAGCAGGCGGGTGTCGCGCAGCTCCACATGGCCGAGGCGTATCTCACCCGCCAGCAGACTGCCGACCAGATCGAGGTCGACCCGTACCTCACCGACCCGCAGCAGGGTCTCGCGCCCCTGCTCATCCATCAGATCGACCTGCCTGAGAACCAGCGCAAGATGGGGACCAAGGATCTTCACGTTGACCTGCTCGAACTGCACCGGCACCCCGGCCGTCTCGCTCACCAGCGCCTGGATATCCTCCCGCAAGGGCTCCAAGTCGAGCTGCGGCAGAATCAGGCGCAGCAGACTAAGCAGGATCGCCAGCGCGATGATTACGCTGCAGCCGAGATAGGAGATGGGAGAGGCGAGGATTTTTAGGCGCTTGGGCATCGCACAGGCGTCAAATCAGGACCACATCGAAGTGTTCCTGGCCATAGAGTACTTCCGCCTGTAGTCTGATCGGTCGTCCAATGAACTGCTCCAGCTCCGCCAGATGGCTCGCCTCCTCGTCGAGCAGCCGGTCGATCACCTCCTGAGAGGCGAGCACCAGTAGCGACTCCACATCGAACTGCCGCGCCTCGCGCAGAATCTCGCGAAAGATCTCGTAACAGATCGTCTCCGCGGTCTTGGTCGAACCACGTCCGGCACAGCAGGGGCAGGGCTGGCAGAGGATGTGCTCGAGGGACTCACGGGTGCGCTTACGGGTCATCTCCACCAGTCCCAGGGAGGAGACCTCGGTGATGTGGGTGCGCGCATGATCGTGGGAGAGACAGCGTTCCAACGCCCGCAGTACCTGACGGCGATGCTCCGGGTCGGTCATGTCGATAAAGTCGATGATGATGATGCCGCCCAAGTTGCGCAGCCGTAGCTGGCGGCAGATCGCCTGGGCCGCCTCCAGGTTGGTCTTGAAGATGGTCTCCTCGAGGTTGCGATGGCCGACAAAGGCGCCGGTATTGACATCGATGGTGGTCATCGCCTCGGTCTGGTCGATCACCAGATGCCCGCCCGACTTGAGCTGCACCTTACGCTCCAGCGCCTTCTGGATCTCATCCTCCACGCCGTAGAGCTCGAACACCGGACGCTCGCCAGGATAGTATTCGACCTGCCGCTTGATCTCCGGGATGAACTGCTGCACAAACTCGATCGCCTTGCCGTGCGTCGAGCGGGAGTCGATGCGCACCTTCTCCACATCGGGCCCGACCAGATCACGCAGCGAGCGCAGCGCCAGCGGCAGATCCTCATGCACCAGTTCGACGCCCTGGACGTTGCGCACCCGCTCCTGGATCGAGGCCCACAGCCGCGAGAGAAAACGCATGTCGGCCTGCAAGGCCTCGCTGGAGGCCCCCTCCGCCGCGGTGCGGGCAATGAAGCCGCCTTGCCGTTCCTCGTCCGGCAAGGCGCTGAGCTGCTCGCGCAAGCGGGCGCGCTCCGCCTCATCCTCGATCTTCTGGGAGATGCCAACAGTACCCAGTGAGGGCATGAAGACCAGATAGCGGGATGGGATCGAGATGTTGGTGGTGAGGCGCGCGCCCTTGGTACCAAGTGGGTCCTTTAGCACCTGCACGATGACCGGCTGCCCCTCCCGCAGCAGCTCGCTGATCGACTCATAACGCGACTCGCCGTTACCATTGCCTCTGCCACCATTGGCATGGTTAATGTCGGAGGCGTGCAGAAAGGCGGCGCGCTCCAGGCCGATATCAACAAACGCCGCCTGCATGCCCGGCAGCACTCGGCACACCTTGCCTTTATAGATGTTGCCGACCAGCCCCCGATTGCCGGTGCGCTCGATGATGATTTCCTGCACCACGCCGTTTTCGATCACCGCCACGCGGGTCTCAGGGGGTGTCACATTGATCAGGATCTCTTCACTCATATTCAGACACTACCCGTTACTATTATTGTTGCCCAACAGAGGCAGCGCTGCTTGCCGCAGCAGCTCACCGGTCTCATGGAGCGGTAGCCCCATCACCCCGGAGTAGCTACCCTGCAGCTCGGTGATAAACAGTGCGGCCAGGCCCTGGATCCCGTAGGCCCCGGCCTTATCCAGCGGCTCGCCGGTCTCCCAATAGGCCTCAATCTCTGACAGCGCCAACGCGCGGAAGGTCACCCGGCTCTGGCTGAGCATCGCCTGTTCGCCCCGCGCATCGGCCAACGCCACCCCGCTGAGGACCAGGTGACTGCGCGCCGAGAGCCGCTGCAACATGGCGATGCCATCGGCTCGGTCGACCGGCTTGCCAAGGATCTGCCCATCGACGATCACTGCCGTGTCGGCAGCCAATACCGGCAGCTCCAGCTGCTGGCCCTGGGCGCGGCGCGCCGCAACCACCTTCTGCCGCGCCAGACGCAACACATACGCTTGCGGGGCCTCGTCGGCCAACGGTGTCTCGTCGATCTCCACATCGATCTGTTCAAAATCGACGCCGATCTGCCGCAGCAGTTCCGCGCGCCGTGGTGAGCGGGAGGCGAGAATAATCTGCGCTGCCGCCACCCTAGGGCCTATTCACACTAAGAAAATCACCGCAACGGTGGCCATTTTTTCGCAAGACAAAGCACCGCGAATGCCGTGTGGTTAGTCTGCACAAATGAGTGGTAACGCCGAATTGCGGAAAAATGGCCCCGTCCCTTCGGGTTGCGCCTGAAATCAGGCCAGGCATTGCTCGTCGCTCATTTAGTCTCACTAAACTTCTCTCCTTGCGCCTTGCCTGGCCTGATTTCAGGTGGCAACGCGACGATTTTCTTAGTGTGAACAGGCCCTAATCAAGCCCGGTGGTAGGGGTGGTTGCGCAACAGGCTCCAGCCGCGGTAGAGCTGCTCTGCCAGCAGTACCCGCACCAACGGATGGGGCAGGGTCAGGGCGGAGAGCGACCAGCGTTGCTCGGCACACGCCTGACATGCCGGCGCCAACCCCTCCGGACCGCCCACCAGCAGCGCCAGATCCCGGCCATCGGCCATCCAACGCTCCATCTGCTGCGACAGCGCCTCGGTGCTCCAGCTACGCCCCCCCACTTCCAGCGCCACCACCCGGCACCCCTTGGGGATCGCCTTCAGCATGCGCTCACCCTCATCTCTCAAGGTGCGGCGAATATCCGCCCCCTTGCCGCGGTGGCCTGGGGCGATCTCCACCAGTTTGAGCGCACACTCGCCCGGCAGGCGGCGAGCATACTCCTGGTAACCCTCATCCACCCAACGGGGCATGCGGTTGCCCACAGCGATCAAATAAATATTCATGGCGGACCCTATTCTATTGGAGTTGCTCGCTTTGATCCGGAGTTTTTGCCCATTTTCCGCCCCGAAACCTTGAAATGGCAGGGACACTGCCAGCACCGGACGCAACTTTGGAGCTAGCCGATCTCAGCCAGCAGACCCTCCATCATCCCCGCCGCCTGTCCCAGATAACCACCACCAAACATGTTGAGATGGTTGAGGATGTGGTAGAGGTTGTAGAGGCGCTTGCGCACCGGATAGCCTGGATCGAGGGGCCAGGCCTCCTGATAGGCGGCGTAAAAATCCCGGCTGAACCCGCCAAACAGCCCAGTCATCGCCAGATCCGCCTCACGATCACCGTAGTAGACCGCTGGATCGAAGATCACCGGATTGCCTGCCTGATCGTAGGCGAGGTTGCCGCCCCACAGGTCGCCATGCAGCAGGGAGGGGACCGGGGCATGCTCGATCAGCACCGGAAACTGCTCCAGCAGACGTTCGCCCAGCGGCTGCAGGACCCGACCGTAGCCGTTCTGCTCCGCCAGCTGAAGTTGAAAGCCGAGGCGCTGCGCCCGCCAGAAATGGATCCAGTCGTGGTGCGGGGCATTCTGCTGCGGGGTGGAGCCGATGGTGTTGTCCCTGATCCAGCCGAAGCGGGCATCGCTGCAGCGATGCATCTGCGCCAGCTGACGCCCGGCTAGGGCGGCACTACTGCCGCCAGCATGGCCCATCTCGATATATTCCAATACCAGATAAGCCTGCCCAGAGGCGACGCCGTGACAGATCGGGCGCGGCACCCGAAGCGTATCGCTGGCTGCCAGCGCCTGCAGACCGTCAGCCTCCGCCTCGAACATGGCGATCAGGGAGGCGCTATTGAGTTTGAGAAAAAAGCTGCGCTCGCCGTCGCGCAGCCGTTGCGTAGTGTTGATACAGCCTCCGCCGATACCATTCGGCGGCAGCGGATCGAAGGCTTCACCTGTGACCTGGGCGATCTGTTCTGCAATCTGCTGCCAGGCTGACATCAATCACCTCAAAAGTGCGGATTAAAGATGAAAAAACCACCACGGAGCACTTTTTGTGCTCCTCGCTGGCAGCGAAGCATATTCCCACAGGGGTCATAAGTTGTCTAACAACAACAAGATAGGGAACGCAGCCGAATACGCCTTGAGGATCGGATGAGGGTGTTTATTCACACGCCATTCCACAACAGCCTCGCATTTGTCAATAGATTGACGCATACTGCGATTGGTCGATCTATCTCATTGATATTTATGGATTTAACACTTTTGACCAATAATCGAGCAATTTCCCGAAAGCCTTTGTTTTCGCGACCTTAGGAGTTTTTCACAGAGAAAATCCACAACTTTATCCACAGGAAGTGTGGATAAGCGTCCTCTCGACACTCAAGCGTGGCGAGGTTTTTTGGCGAAAAAACAACAGGCCATGCTAGGCTCCGCCTCATGCAACCTCAGCGCTTTCTCCGCGTCGTCCTGCCCGGTCCGCTCGATCAGAGCTTCGACTATCTCCCGCCAGACCCTGCCCCCTTCCAGGCGCAACCTGGGGTGCGTCTTCTGGTGCCATTTGGCCGCCAAAAGCGCTGCGCCATCCTGCTTGAGAACAGCAGCGAATCGGCGGTCGACCACTCACGGCTGAAGCCCGCCCTGCAACAGCTTGACGAGAGCCCCCTGCTGCTGGAGCCGGATCTCAAGCTGCTGCGCTGGGCCGCCAGCTACTACCAGCACCCATTGGGCGATGTGATCTTTCACGCCCTGCCAAGCCGCTTGCGCAGCGGCCGCAGTATCCAACGCGCTCAACCGGAGGGTTGGCGAATCTCCGCACTGGGAGAGCAGCAAGATCCCGACTTACTCACTCGGGCACCACGTCAGCGGCAACTGCTAAAGCTGTTTGCTGCACATCCCGCAGGGCTTAGCAGAGAGCAGCTGAAGCGGCAGTTCGGTGAGGCGCTCTCAGCATTGCGCAGCCTGCAGCAGAAGGCCTGGATCGAACCCTGCACCCTGCATCCCACGCAGCCGCCAGACACTCCAATCAGCGGCCCAACGCTCACCTCCTATCAACAGCAGGCGGTGGAGAGGGTCAGCAGCGCCTTCGGGGGGTTTCAGGCCTTTCTGCTCGATGGGGTCACCGGCAGCGGCAAGACAGAGGTCTATCTCAAACTGATCGAACAGCTGCTCACCGGGGATGGCCAGGTGCTGGTGCTGGTGCCAGAGATCGGCCTCACGCCGCAGCTGACACGCCGCTTCGAGCGACGCCTTGGATGTCGCATCACCCGCCTCCACTCCGCTCTCTCCGAGGGCGAGCGGGAGGAGGGCTGGCACGCCGCACGGCTCGGCGAGAGCCAGCTGATCATCGGCACTCGCTCGGCGATCTTCGTCCCGCTGCCCCGGCTGCGCCTAATCATCGTCGACGAGGAGCACGATCTTTCACTCAAGCAGCAGGAGGGGTTCCGCTACTCCGCCCGGGATCTGGCCGTAGTACGGGCACAGCAGAACAACTGTCCGCTGCTGCTGGGCTCCGCCACCCCCTCCCTGGAGAGCCTGCAAAATGTCGAGCTGGGACGCTATCAACAGCTGTCACTGCCGACCCGCGCCGGCAGCGCGCAGTTGCCTGAGATCCGCCTGCTCGACACCAGCCGCATCAGGCTCGAGGCCGGCCTCTCGCCCCAGCTGATCGAGCAGATCGCAGCGACACTCGAACAGGGCAATCAGGCGATGCTGTTTCTCAATCGGCGTGGCTTCGCCCCGGTGATCACCTGCCATGCCTGTGGCTGGATCTCCGATTGTCCGCGCTGTGATGCCCGCATGACCCTACACAAGTCATCCAACCTGCTCTGGTGTCACCACTGCGGTCATCAACATCGCCAGCCAGCCCACTGCCCCGACTGCGGCAGCAGCGAGCTACGCCCACTGGGGCAGGGCACAGAGCGCATCGAAGATCTCCTGCAGAGACGTTTTCCCGAGGTTGCACTGGCGCGCATCGACCGTGACTCAACTCGCCGCAAGGGCAGCCTGGAGCACTATCTCAAGGCGATCCGGCGGGGCGACTATCCGTTGCTGATCGGCACCCAGATGTTGGCTAAAGGGCACCACTTTCCGAACGTCGCACTAGTCGGGATCATTGATGTGGACCAGGGGCTGTTCAGCGCCGACTATCGTGCTCCCGAGCGCACCGCCCAGCTGATCATCCAGGTCGCGGGCCGCGCCGGTCGCGGCGACCACCCAGGACGGGTGTTGATCCAGACCCGTTACCCGGACCATCCACTGCTGCAGACGCTGGTGCAGCAAGGCTATGCCGCGTTTGCCCGGGAGGCGCTGCAAGAGCGCCAGCTGGCACAGCTACCGCCGTTCAGCCACCAGGCACTGCTACGCGCTGAGGCGAATCAGGCCGAGCTGCCGCTCGCTTTTCTACAGCGTGCGGCCGAACTGGAGCGACAGGCAGCACAGAGCCGAGGCATCGAGCTGTGGGGGCCGGTACCCGCGCCGATGGAGCGGCGCGCCGGCCGCACTCGCGCCCAGCTGCTGATCCAGGCGGGCGAGCGTCGTCTGCTGCAGGGGTGGCTGAGCGGCTGGCTGAAGCAGCTCCGCGATCTCCCCGAAGCCAGGCGGGTACGCTGGTCGATCGATTTGGATCCGCAGGAGATGCTCTGACCACCCACCAAGCGCACATCTCAAACACCATTCAAGGGTACTACTCAAGAAAAAGCCCCATCAGACGCCAATGATTGGCAACTTCTGCTTCATCTCCAGCGAAAACGGGACCTCCTGATGCCATTCAATCTCCATAGCCTGAAAACCCGCATGATCCTGTTGCTAAGCCTCGGCGCTATACTTATCGGAGTGGCGACAACGTACGGTTTTTTTACCCTTTCACATGTGCTCAACGCCTACGATCACGCCATCAGTGTGCAGTTCAGAAATGAACGTGAGGCACTGCTTCTGCAGTCCGATTTCAAAAAACAGGTGCAGGAGTGGAAAAACGTACTGCTGCGCGGCCACCAGTCCGACTCCATGAGTAAATACTGGGGCCGGTTTGAGGCATTGGAGAAACAGATCAGCGAACGCGCCCACAAGCTCGCCAAATCGTTACAAAATCCACAGGCCCAGCGCCTGATCCAGGCCTTTATTGAAGACCATCAAGCCCTCCGCTCCACCTATCGAAATGGCCTTGCACAATTCAAGGCAACTGGCTTCGACCCCAAGGCGGGCGACATGGCAGTCAAGGGGATAGACAGGCCTCCCACCAACCGACTGATAGAGGCCGCCAAACTGATCGCAGCCGATGCACAGGACAAGACCCAGACGCTCAAGGCGGATGGAGAGTCGGCCATGGTCTGGAGCCTGATTTTATCTGGAATCACCACCGCTATGGTCGCGATTGCAATGCTCCTGATCATCCAGCAGACCGTCGTCAGACCAACCCGGCAGCTCTCTATCTGTCTGCAACGTTTTGCCAGTGGCGACTTCACCCCCGTCACCATCGAGCCGCGTAATGACGAGTTTGGCGATCTGGCAACCTCCGCGTCTGAGTTGCGCACGCAGATGGGAAATCTGATTAGCCAGGTCCACAGCTCCATCAGCGAACTCTCTGACTCTGCTAGCCAACTCTCTCAAGCCACCCGTGAGTCTGGCGAGGGCATGCAACGTCAGCAGGCGAAAACCGCCCAGGTCGCCCAGGCGATGGATCAGATGGCAGTCAGTGTGCAGCAGGTTGCGACCAGCGCCGTCAACGCAGCCGAGGCGGCACGTCAGGCCAACAGTGCCGTCGACGAAGGCAGAAATGTTGTCGAGAAATCCATCCAATGCATCAGTGGACTCGCCTCCGAAGTTGAATCTGCCTCTGCGGTAATCCACCGACTGGAAACGGATGCAGGCAATATTGGCTCTGTGCTCGACGTGATCAAGGGAATCGCTGAACAGACCAACCTGCTGGCCCTGAATGCCGCTATCGAAGCGGCTCGGGCAGGCGAGCAGGGACGGGGCTTTGCGGTAGTGGCGGATGAGGTGCGCACCCTAGCGGGACGTACGCAGGAGTCCACCAGCGAGATCCAGGCGATGATCGAACAACTGCAGAACGGCACCAGCGAGGCAGTACGAGTCATGGAAGAGAGCCGCGAAAGAGCAGAACAGAGTGTCGATCAGGCCGCCCGCACCGGCGAATCCCTGACAGCGATCGCCGACTCGGTCCACTCGATAACCGAGATGAACAACCAGATCGCCACCAGTGCCGAACAGCAGAGCATTGCGACCAACGAGATCCACCAACACATCAGCTCCATCAATCAGGTGGCCGAACAGAGCGCGCGCATTGCTCAGGAGACCGCCCGCTCTGGCGCAGGATTGGTAGGGGTGGCGCAACGGCTCGAGACCCTGACGACAAACTTCAGGACCTGAATCCACCGCCTCATCTGGCGTTATGGATCTGCCTGTCATCGCCTCGCAGCTCTTCTTGCAGATCATAGCGCTGGGTGAAGATCTGCTCGATCTCGCCCACCTCGATCACTCTACGCTGTTGCAAATAGGCGGTGCATTGCGAGGTGCGGACCACCTTTTCTTTTTTCATCTCATCTGGGTGTGAGTAACTTAGGGAGCCCCTGATCAAGTCTGGACAGCAAACTGGCGACGCTTCACTGCACCCTTTTTTATCCATTCGCACCCGACCAGTTTAAGAATACGCTGCCGCTGCCGACCATATGAGGTGCATAAACCTGTGGGGCGGGGAGGAGCGTTGCCATGAGAAAAAGCCTGTTTTGGGGACTCTTTTTTCCGATTCTAGGTGTCTTCGCCATTGGACTGGCACTGGTCACTTGGTACATCCCGATATTGGTAAAACAGAATGCCGAAATGGAAGCCCTGGCGGTGGCCAAGACCATGGTCAACCAGTTCAAGACCCTGCGCAGCTACTACACCCGCAACGTAATCGGAAAGGTAGTGGGCAAGGGCGGACTCAATGCCTCCATCAATCACCACAGCGAGTCCGATAGCATTCCCCTGCCCGCCACCATGATCCACGACCTCAGCGCCCTGCTGAAAGACCAGGGCACCCAAATCAAACTCTACTCGGCTTTCCCCTTTCCCAACCGGAAGAGCCGCACCCTGGATAGTTTCCAACGGGATGCCTGGGAGCGCTTGATCAAGACCCCTGACACACCGGTCACACGCACCGAACAACGGGGCGACCGTACATTCGTCCGGGTCGGCATCGCCGATCTCATGGTTGCCGACGCCTGTGTTGCCTGCCACAACTCCCATCCGGACACCCCGAAAAACGACTGGCGCAAGGGCGATGTCCGCGGCGTGCTCGAGATCGAGATGCCCATCGACGAGCAACTCGCCAACGGTGCCCGCATTAGCAACTACCTGACGCTCACACTGCTCCTGCTGGCCACGGTTATGCTCGGTACCCTCTACTTGGTGTATCGCGCCACCATCGGCAACAAGCTCGAAGCCGTGATCGACGCATTGCAGGAGATCGCCGCCGGTGATGGCGATCTGAGCCGACGACTCGACACCGAAGGTGAACACGAAACAGCTCGCATCGGGCAGGCATTCAATCTCTTTGTGGAAAAGCTGCAGCACACCGTCGGCAACATCACCTCTCTCGGCGACCAGCTTACCGGCAGTGCGCAGCAGTTGGCAGATGTCAGCCGGACCAGCAGCGCCACCTTGGCACAACAGGAACAGGAGACGGTCCAGGTGGCCAATGCAGTTGAGCAGATGTCCATGGCCACCCAGGAAATTGCCCGCAGTGCTACCAGCGCCGCCGATGCAACGGACGACACGCTTAACGCGACCCGAGCCGGGCAGGATCTGATGCAGAAAAACATGCAGGTAACGCAACAATTGTCACAAGAGATTCAGCAAGCGACCGAAGCACTCTACCAACTGACGACCGATAGTAAAGAGATCGGTAGTGTGCTGGCAGTCATTCGCAGTATTGCCGAACAAACCAATCTACTGGCCCTGAACGCTGCTATCGAAGCGGCACGGGCCGGCGACCAGGGCCGGGGGTTTGCAGTGGTGGCGGACGAGGTGCGGACCCTGGCCGGCCGCACCCAGGAGTCCACAGAGGAGATCCAGCAGATGACCACCCGCCTACAGGAGGCGACCGGCGCCACGGTACAGGCTATGGACAAGAGCCGTTCCAGCGCTGACGCCACACTTGCCCTGGCCGGCGAAGTTGCCGATCACCTGACCCATATCACGGAATCGGTGGAAACCATCACCAGCCTGAACACCCAGGTCGCTGCCGCCTCCGAACAGCAGGGCCAGATGGTGGGCGCGGTCAACCGGAGCCTCACCGGGATCAGCCAATTGTCCCAGACCTCGGCTAAAAACGCCTGCCAGGTCGACGCCGAGGTGAATACACTGCACCAGCTGACCAATCAGCTGAAAGAACTGACCAACCATTTCAAACTTTGACCGAAACACGCGGTGGCCAGCGATATTACCGGCCACCAGAATCCGGTTTTGTGTCGCCCCGCCACACCTCATTCCTGCTATTATTGATCGTTTGATCTCAAAGGGTTCGGGGCCGTGATCGACTCCACGAGAGGGACCGACAAAACGCCGCCCTCCACCGCTCCGTCCCCGGGTCGACTCCGACCCCTTTCATACAGACAGGAAGAAGATGAAGCACCAGATCCAGCAGTTGGTCTCCACCGCCTTGGCACAACTCGCCAACCATGGCGTGATCCCCGCCGACGCAGTGCCCTCCCCCACCATCGAGCGCGCGCGCGATCCCCGCCATGGCGACTTCGCCACCAACGTCGCGCTGGTGCTGGCCAAGCCCGCCCGCAGTAAGCCCCGGGATCTGGCGGAGAAGCTGATGGCTGCCCTGCCCGCCTCGGCAATGATCGAAAAGACCGAGATCGCCGGGCCCGGCTTTATTAACTTTTACCTCAGCGCCGACGCCTATCACGCCCTGGTGCCGGCAATCCTGGAGCAGGGACCGGACTACGGTCGCAGCGACTTGGGCCAGGGCAAGAGGGTGCAGGTGGAATTCGTCTCCGCCAACCCAACCGGCCCACTGCACGTCGGCCACGGCCGCGGCGCCGCCTACGGCTCGGTGGTAGCGGATCTGCTCGCTGCAGTCGGTTTCGACGTGCATCGCGAATACTATGTCAACGATGCCGGCCGGCAGATGGATATCCTCGGCACCTCGGTCTGGCTGCGCTACCTGGAACTCTGCGATGAGCAGCTGACCTTCCCCTCGAATGGTTACAAAGGCGACTACGTCTGGGACATCGCTGCCACCCTGCACCGGGATCACGGCGAGACATACAAGCAGAGCGCCGACGACGTGTTTGCCGATATCCCCGCCGACGAACCCGACGGCGGCGACAAAGAAACGCATATCGATGCCCTGATCGCCCGCGCCAAACAGCTGTTGGGCGACAACCGCTACCGTTTCGTCTTCGAACTGGGGCTCAACACCATCCTTGACGACATCCGTGACGACCTCTCGCTGTTCGGCGTCAACTACGACGAGTGGTACTCCGAACGCAGCCTTACCGAGTCCGGCGCAGTGAATAAGGCGATCGAGCGCCTGCGTGGTTCCGGTCACGTCTATGAAAAGAACGGCGCACTCTGGTTCAAGTCCACCGACTACGGCGACGAAAAGGACCGGGTGGTGGTGCGGGACAACGGCCAGACCACCTACTTCGCCTCCGACATCGCCTACCACATGGACAAGCTGGAGCGCGGCTTCGAGCGGGTAATCGATATCTGGGGCGCCGACCACCACGGCTATGTGCCGCGAGTGAAGGCTGCGATGCAGGCAGTGGGGGATGACCCCAGCAAGCTCGACGTACTGCTGGTGCAGTTCGCGATCCTCTACCGGGGCGGTGAGAAGGCCCAGATGTCGACCCGCTCCGGCGAGTTCGTCACCCTGCGCGAGCTGCGCAAAGAGGTGGGGACCGACGCTGCGCGCTTCTTCTACGTGATGCGTAAGTGCGAGCAGCACCTCGACTTCGACCTGGATCTGGCCAAGTCCCAGTCTAGCGACAACCCGGTCTACTATGTGCAGTACGCCCATGCCCGGGTCTGCAGTGTGCTGAAGCAGGCCGCCGACAAGGAGATCTCTGTCGAGCCCAGCGCCGGCACCGAGAACCTGGAGCGGCTCAGCGAGGCTCACGAGCAGGCCCTGCTCAGCAGCCTCTCCCGCTACCCGGAGGTGGTGGAGACGGCGGCTCTCAACGAGGAGCCTCACCTACTGACCCACTATCTGCGGGAGCTGGCCAACGACTTCCACACCTACTACAACGCCCACAAGTTCCTGATCGAGGACGAGGCACTGCGTGACGCCCGTATCAAGCTGATCCTGGCGGCACGCCAGGTACTGCGCAACGGACTCAACCTGCTGGGAGTCTCGGCTCCAGAGAGCATGTAGACGATGGCGGACTTCAAGCATCGGGCCACTCCCAAGGAGCGGAAAAGGTCAGAGCGAAGCTGTGGACTCTGGTTCTTCTCCGGCCTGATCAGTGGCGCCTTCGTGATGGGGCTGGTATGGCTGCAGTATGGTCCGCAGATGGCGGCCGGGCAGATCCCTGGGGTTAGCAAGCAACCGGTCGCCGAGCCCAGATCAGCACCAGCGAAGCCGCCAGAGACACCCAAACCCCACTTCGATTTCTACACCATCCTGCCGGAGATGGAGGTGTTGATCCCGGAGGAGGAGATCAACGCCCCGGAGCCCGCACCTGCGGCCATACCACCCCCAGTGCAGAAGGCGCATGTTGAAACGCGCCCAGTGGCAAAAGACAAAAGCGCCTACATCCTGCAGATGGGTTCATTTCGCAAGTTCGCCGACGCCGACCGGATGAAAGCACGACTGGCGCTGATCGGCATCGAGGCAGAGATCCAGCGGGTCAGCATCAACAACAATCAGACCTACCACCGGGTGCGTAGTCGCCCCTACCCGAACCGTCAGGCGCTCAATCACGACCTGGCGCTGGCGCGACAGAATCAGATCAAGACCCTGATAATCAAGCTGAAACGTTAGCGCTGCGCCGCGGGCGACGCAGGCACCTCATTGTGAAGGGCAGCCTGGATTGAAACGGATCGGCTCGGCAGCCGGCCGATCCGCCGCATCCTTCCAAAGATAGAGCTCAGTGGTAGCCGGATCACACTTGCTGCAGCTCGAACCGCAGGCCGCCTGCGCACTAAGCCGTTCCACCTTGCCCTTGCGAATCCACTGCTCCAGCATGCCACGCGCCGCATCCGGCTCAATATCGAAATGCAGCGCAATGTCGGCCAGGCTCGCCTGCCGACGCTGCTTCAGATAGGTCTTGATCTCGGCGAGGATCATGCCCGTACCCGCCGCAACAGCGCCCTCAGATCCCGTCGCGCCCAGATCCGCAGGCCGCCAATCACCATCGCCACCAGCAACAACAGTGAGCTGATCCAGGCGATCGAACTGGCAGGGTGCAGCGAATAGCTGGCGATCTGATAGAAGAGGCTGGCACTGACATAGGCGACACCCGTGGTCCAGGCCGCAACAAAGGCGGCCCAGGCACTACCCGCCTCACGTACGATCGCGCCGATAGTCGCCACGCAGGGAAAGTAGAGCAGAATGAACAGCAGATAGGCGAAGGCTCCAGCCTGGCCATCGAAGCGGGCCGCCATCGCGCCGAATACATCCACCTCCACCTCCTGCTTCTGCGCTGCTCCACGGGCATCGCTCAGGTCGCCCACTTGCAGGCCGAGCGGATCAAGCAGCTGATTCTTCACCTCGCCCAGGTTCTCCGGCACTGTGGCGGCGGCCTCAGCGATCGCCGCCCAGAAGTCGAACGGCTCCCCGCCGCCAGTATCCCCCGCCTCCTGCCGAGCCAGGCTAGTGTAGATCGAGTCGAGGGTGCCCACCACCGCCTCCTTCGCCAGCACGCCGGTGAATATACCCACCGTGGCTGGCCAGTTCTCCTGCTCGATCCCCATTGGTGAAAACAGCGGGGTGAGCGTCTTGCTGACTGCCGAGAGGGCAGAGTGCTCACTATCTTCGTTGCCGAATGAACCGTCGGTGCCCAAGGAATTGAGCACGTTGATCGCCAGCACCATCAGCACAATCACCCGCCCCGCCTCTTTGATGAAGAGACGTACCCGATCCCAGGTGCGGAGCGCCACACCCTTGAGGGTCGGCAGATGGTAGGGGGGCAACTCCATCATGAAGCCAGTGCTCTCACCGGAGAGCAGGGTCTTCTTCATGATCAGGCCGGTGAGAATCGCAACAACTATGCCGATCAGGTAGAGGCCGAACACCAGGTTCTGGCCGTTGGCCGGGAAAAAGGCGGTGGCGAACAGCACATAGACCGGTAGCCGTGCGCCACAGGACATGAAGGGATTCATCAGGATGGTGAGCTTGCGCTCGCGCTCGTTCTCCAGGGTGCGGGTTGCCATCACCGCCGGCACATTGCAGCCAAAGCCGACGATTAGCGGCACAAAGGCCTTACCCGGCAGGCCGATGGAACGCATGAAACGATCCATGACAAACGCAGCGCGCGCCATGTAGCCGGTATCCTCCACCACCGAAAGGAACAGGTAGAGGGCGGCGATGATCGGAATAAAGGTTGCCACCACTTGGATGCCGCCGCCAGCGCCATCGGCGAGCACCACCACCAGCCACTCGGGCAGCCCGAGCTGGCTCAACCAGTGGCCCAGGCCATCGACGAAGATGGCACCGGCAATGCCATCGAAGAAGTCGATAAAGGCCCCGCCGATGTTGATCGCGAAGAGGAACATCAGGTACATCACCGCAAGAAAAACCGGGATGCCCAGGATGCGGCTCAATACGACCCGGTCGATGCGATCACTCAGAGTCTTGCCAACCCGGCCCTGCTCCTTCAAGACCGTCTGCGACAGCGCGTGGGCATGACCGTAACGGCTGTCGGCAATATGGATGTCGGTCTCTTCACCGGCGCGCTGCTCAATCGCCTGCTGCCATTCGGCGACCTTTTGTGTCAGTGCATCATCCGCCTGATCGAGGGCGAAGCTGTCTCCTTCCAACATCTTCAGCAGCAGCCAGCGCCGCTTGGCGGTCTTATGTTGGTCGAGCATCAGGGGATCAAGATCGCTCAGCGCCTGCTCCACTGCCTCATCATGAGCCAGCGCAAAGCCACCATTCAGCTCGCCCCGGCGTAGCTGTGTCACCCCCTGCTTGAGCTGCTCCAGACCTTCACCGCTGACCGCAACGATCGGTATCACTGGACAGCCGGTCTCCTCACTCAACTTTTCGGTATCGATGCAGATACCGCGCTTGCGCGCCACATCCATCATGTTGAGCGCAATCAGCACCGGCACGCCCATCTCGAGCATCTGCACGGTGAAGTAGAGGTTACGCTCCAGGTTGGAGGCGTCGATGATATTGACGATCAGGTCGGCATCGCCAGACAACAGGTAGTCCCGCGTGACCTGTTCATCCAGGGTGGTGGCGTCCAGCGAATAGATGCCTGGCAGGTCAATGACGCTGACCTCCTCGCCATCGAGACTGAAGCGCCCCTCCTTACGATCCACTGTCACGCCGGGCCAATTGCCGGTCTTCTGACGGATCCCGGTCAGGGCGTTGAAGAGGGCTGATTTGCCGCAGTTGGGATTGCCCGCCAACGCGATAGTCAACCGAGACTCGCCCCCAGAGCGGGGTTTGCTCCGCCCGTCACCACATTCACTACAGCCCATCGCTCAGTTCCAGCCCTTCTCAGTCGGCATCCAGAGGCGCCATCATCAGCTTATCGGCGATGCCACTTCCCAGCGCCACCCGGATACCCCCGTTTGCCACCACGACACCCCGCCCACGTTGCTGTAATACCGATATCTCGGCGCCCAACGGCAGACCCAGGCTGATCAGGCGACGCAACAGCTGCCGGCCTCCCTCGACACGTTTGATCCTGGCGCGCGCCCCCACCGGCAGCGAGGCTAGGCTAATCGATTGATTGTCACACTCTCTCTCAACCATCAGAAGCACCATTAGAAGCACCATTGTAAAAAACATCAATAACAATAATGATTCTCATTTATAGCAGAGAAGGGCCGCCATCAGCAAATAATATTAGATATACCTAAAATTTTAATGGTCCAGTATTGACCCAGATCAATCAGCCATCGCTATTGGTGATCTGTATCACAGCTGCAAGCCAAGACATCTCTGACCAATCAGCCCAGCGGCTTGCGCAACAGATCGACCCGGTGAGGCTTGAGAAAGGCGGCCCGCTCGCCCTCCAAATGGCGTGCAAATTCGTCCCGCACCCGCTCAAGTCGTCCGTCACTGAGGTCTATCTTTGTGTGAGTGACATTGAGAAAGCGCTGCTCGAATTCCGCCCAGCTGTAGCTGCCGGGCACATTGAAGAAGTGCTCGGCGTGCAGCTCAAACAGGCCGTTCTGCACCACCTGACGCAGTGTATCGAAGGCCTGTTCACGAACCTGCTTTTCATCATGAATCAGGCTCATGATCGCATTGAACGCGCCACTGTAGACCGGCTCGCAGATCCAGGCCATGCCACCCGGCTTGAGCACCCGATGGATCTCCTGCATCGCCGGCATCTGTAGCTGAATCGGCACATGGTGGAGGGACTTCAGCATGCAGACCAGATCGATGCTCTGCTCCGGCTCGCTGATCGCCTGCGCACCCTCGAGGCGAAACTCGAGGTTCACCGTTGCATGCGAAAGATTTTTCTGGTGCTGTATCTCATCCACTTCGGTGCCGATAAACTGGGAGTCGGAATAGCATTCTGCCAGTTTTCGAAGCGTCCAGGCAGCACCACACCCCAACTCCAGTACGCGCACTCCATGCAACGGCAACAGCCGCTCCATAAGATCTATTTCTGTGCTGGTCTGATAGGCCTGCGAATCATCCAGTCTCATCTTCTGCTTGGCTGACAACTTCCCGCCCCTCCGTTAAGGTTACTACCGACTGCTGCCTGACTGCGGCATGATACATCAGAGATGCAGAAGCAGATGCGACAACCGCTCAACGACTGGCTCCACCATACCCGCCTGCATCTGGCGCGCCCGGATGCGCTGCTCCTGCTAGCATTGCTGGGGCTGATCACCGGGGTCATTGCCGGCGCTGTGATCGTCGTCTTTCGGATACTTGTCGAGAGTACCCAGGGCAGCCTGCTGCCAGGCAATCTGGCGGAAAACTATGAGGGCCTTCCCGCGCTGCTGCGATTTTTGCTGCCAGTGGCGGGCGGACTGCTGATCGGTTTGATCTTCCACCACTTTGCCCGTGGCTTACACGTGTTGGGGATCGCCCGGCTGATCGAGCGTCTCGCCTATCATCAGGGACACCTGGGGCTGCGAGAGTTTCTGCTGCAGTTCTTTGGTGCCGCGGTTGCCATCGGTTCCGGCCACTCGGTAGGGCGGGAGGGACCGCATGTATTCCTTGGCGCAGCAGCCGGCTCACTGCTCGGCCAGCACTTCTCTCTGCCCAACAATAGCATCCGTACCATGGTGGGCTGCGGCACCGCCGCCGGCATCGCGGCCTCTTTCAACACCCCTCTGGCCGGTGTGATCTTCGCACTCGAGGTGGTGATGATGGAGTACACGCCGAGCAGCTTTATCCCGATCATCCTTGCGGCGGTGGGCGCCAATGGCGTGGCGGTCTATTTTCTTGGCAGCGACAGTGCCTTCTCCATGCCGCATTTCCAGCTCAGTTCGATTGGCGAGCTGGGCGTGGTGGCGTTGCTCGGCATCGTTGCCGGCAGCGCCTCGGCTCTGTTTATTCAGCTGGTACAGAAAACATCGGCGATCAGCAAACCCTGGCCCTTCTGGGCCAGAACCACCACTGCCGGGGCCCTGGTTGGCGGCATCGGCCTGTTTCTGCCACAGGTCCTCGGTATTGGCTACGACACGGTACAGAGCATCCTACTCGGCGAACTGGGCATGGGGCTGCTAATCCTGTTGGTACTGGCCAAGATTTTTGCCACCTCCGCCAGCATTGGCATGGGTATCCCTGGCGGCATCATCGGCCCTGCACTCTTCATCGGCGCGGCGATCGGTGGGATTGTTGCCGAGCTGCCGGCACTTTTGTTCAATACTCCAACCGCAGACCCCGGTTTCTATGCCCTGATCGGCATGGGGGCGATGATGGGCGCTAGCCTGCAAGCGCCGCTGGCGGCGCTAACCGCGATCATCGAGCTCACCAACAGCCCTCAGGTGGTGATGCCTGGCATGCTCGCCATCGTCATTGCCGGTCTTACCAGTGGTGAAATATTTCAGAAGAAATCTCTGTTCATTGCGATCCTTGAATCGAGCGGCCTCAACTATCGCACCGATCCAGTGATGCAATCCCTGCGCCGCATCGGTGTCGCATCGGTAATGAGCCAGAAGCTGGTCCACTGCCACTCCCGAAATCATCGCGAGGCACTGATCTCCCTCTTGGCAGAAGCACCCGAGTGGTTTCTTGTGGAGAGCGACGGAACCCCCTCCGATCTGATCTACGCCGCTGATCTGGCCCGTTATGCCGAAGAGGCCATGGAGGAGGAGATCGATCTGATGGAGATTCCCGCGCGCCGCCTGCAGCTCGCCGATATCTCCCTGCAGGCGACCCTGCAGGAGGCGGTGGAACGGCTCGACTCAAGCGGCGCCGAGGCACTCTATGTCGCGCGACGTAAAAAAGGGGGTGGCCAACGGATTCTCGGCGTGCTGACCCGGGAGCAGATTGAATCAGCGTATCGAGTCTAATCTCAGCTATCGACACTGGGGTACAAATAAAAAAAGGCTATACTTAATCGTTTGGATCGCCCTATTTGCGCCACCCTCGTATCGTCCCTGAGCAGGAGCTGTATCATGTATGATGAAATCCAGAATCCCGAATTTGTCCTCTACAATGATCAACCGATCAGGCTTTCAGAACTCCTGCATGAACAGAAGCAGTTACGGGACGAGGTTGCCAGGCAGAAGAAGAATCAGAAAAAGGCGATTCGGCGCTTCGAACGGGAGGAGGCGCTCAAGCCCTATCAGGCTGAATTGATACAGATGCAACAGTATCTGGAGCGGACCGGTACCCGCATGATCATCCTCTTCGAGGGACGCGATGCCGCCGGCAAGGGCGGTACCATCCGCCGCGTCACCCGCTACATGAACGAAAAACACTACCGAGTGGTGGCGCTGGGCAAACCCACTGAAGAGCAGCGTACCCAATGGTTCTTCCAGAAGTATGTGCGCGAATGTCCATCCGGCGGCGAGGTGGTACTGTTCGATCGCAGTTGGTACAACCGCGCCGTGGTGGAGCCAATCTTTGGCTTCTGCACCCAAGAAGAGTACGAACATTTCATGATCGGCTGCCCCGGTTTTGAGAAGGATCTGGTGCGCCAGGGTACGATCCTGGTCAAGCTCTATTTTTCGGTCACCAAGGAGGAGCAGGCGCGGCGTTTTGAACGGCGCAAGAGCGATCCTTTACGGCAGTGGAAGCTTTCCGAGATCGACGTACAGGCGCAGGATCGTTGGGATGACTTCACCAATCAGAAGTATGAGATGCTGCGCCGCACCAACACCACTCACGCACCCTGGACCATCATCCGCTCCAACGACAAGCACCAAGCCCGCATCAACGCCATGAAGGTGATCCTCAACGCTGTGCCTTATCAGCGGCTCGATCCGGAACTCGACTTTGTGCCGGACCACGAGATCGTCATCTCCGGCTCCCGAGAACTGGAATTGATGGAGGCACAACGTCTGCAAAGCGGCAAGTTTGTTGGATAGCTGCACTACCGCATCTCATTTAGCCAGACTAGGCAACACCCGGTAGCGCAATGCAGCCAACGGAACACCTCACCATGCTTGCGCTGGCCTGGTTGGCCTATTTTGCACTGCACTCCCTGTTCGCCTCACTTGGCTTCAAACAGAGGCTAATCGGCAGCTGGCCCGCCTTGGCAGCCTGGTATCGGCTACTCTTCAACCTGCTGGCAGTGCTGCTGCTGATTCCACCACTGGCGCTACTCTACAGCTGGCCTGGCGAGATGCTCTGGCAGTGGCAGGGCATCGGTCGCTGGCTGAGTGGCGGCGCATCACTGGCGGCAATCGCGGGTTTTTTCTGGTCACTGCGCTATTACGACAGCAAGGAGTTCATCGGTCTGCGACAGCTGTCGGACAGGAGAAGCGGCTCTCAGATCGATCAGGAGGCATTCACGATATCGCCTCTGCATCGCTTTGTTCGGCATCCCTGGTACAGCCTTGGGCTGGTGATTGTGTGGTCCCAGTCAATGAATGGTGCCTATCTGCTCTCAGCGATCCTGATAACACTCTACTTTGTGCTGGGATCCAGACTGGAGGAGCAGAAGCTCATCGCCTTTCATGGTGATGTTTATCGAAGCTATTGTGCAAAGGTGCCTTCGCTGCTGCCTCTGCCATGGAAGTATCTGCAAAAAGACGAGGCCGCACTCCTGGCAAAAAAAGCCCAGAAATAGAGCGGGGCACCCGGGCGTACCCGGGTGCCGTCAAGTCAGTAGTCAGGGCTCCAGAAGTTGTTTATGGCGCCATACGGCCCCGGTCCAAAACCCTGCGGATTGCCACGCCCCATGCCGGGCCCATACATCATAGGCCCCCAACCACCCCGGCCACCTCGCATGTGGCGGCGTTTCATGGCACGGCAGGCCGCCTGCTGTTCCGGGGTCATCCCGTCAATGACTTCCTGATGCTTTTTCCACTCCGCCTCTGCGGCAGCCCGCGCCTCTTCTCTTGCCTTCCAGGGTGGTGTCTCTGGCATCTCTCGCCCCATAGCTGCGGCACGCTCTCGCATCTCCTGGTAGCGCTCATTGCGGTATGCATCCCGCTCTTCAGGAGACATATCGCGTAGCTTCTCCATGCGTTGCATGCGCTCTTCCATGGAGATCCACTCCGGCATCATGCCCCGATGCTCTTCCCAAGGCGGCCGATTCGGCAGCATCACACCAGACTCCAGCGCACGTTTGCGCAACGTTTCATAACGCTTCGTCCGCGCTTCCCAACGCGCTTCCCAATTGTCGGTCACCGGCGGAGTTACAGCTGCCTCACTCGCATCATCAGCCGTGGCGTTCGTTTGCACCTGCGACATCTCGCCCACTGTAGATCCAGGTTCAGCAACCTCCTCTGCCGCGATAGTGCCGGCAGACAAAGACCAAAGCAGAGAGAGGGCGACAGAGAGGGTGGTTTTCTTCAGCATACGGCATCTCCATTGATATACAGATCCAGGCCAGCAAAAGCTTTGCTGGAACAAAGACGTAATCGATCCGGTAGGTCAATCTATCGCTTGAGCTTCAGCAGATCAATCAACCTTTACAGCTCAACACGCCTTTCAGTCTAGCATCATGAGGCGGGCCGGACGGAGTCAGTCTTTGCGCCCTTTTTTAGCTGAAGTGCTTTGCGTTCAAGCTTGTAGAGGAGCCCTTCCATGCCCTCTCGTTTCACCAGACCCCGATACTCGACGCGATAGTTGCTAATCAGGCTGACCCCCTCGATGACCACATCATAGACAGCCCAATCATTGCTTTTGGAAAGCAGCTTGAAATCGATGGGGATCTGCTTTGATTTTGTGATCAGCATAGTCTGCACCACCGCACGCTTTCCCTGGCGTTTTTCCCGCCCGATGCGCACCTCTTCCCCACTATAGTTATCGATCGCTGAGAAGTAGGTATTTTCCATCAACTCCCTGAAATAGCGTTCAAACCGATCCCGCTGTTCGTCAGTGGCCTTGCGCCAGTTGATCGCCAGAATAATTCTCGACATTACCCGATAGTCGAAATGGCTGCGCACGACGTCACGCACTGCCAAGCGCCGCTGCTCGCGGTTGAGATTCGGGTTATTCAGCACCTGCATCACCGCATCCATGGAGAGTGTTACCCGTTCGGTGGGTGAGATCCCTTCCTCAGCAGACGCCGATGCCGTGATTAACAGAAACAGCAGAGAGTAGAGTGTCCACCTCATCCTCTTAATCCCCCAACAAGGAAGTGAAGCCGATTCAAAAGATAGCAGGAAAAACCCTGCTATCCATGATTGGCGATATGAGAAAGATGGTTGGGGAGTGAGTTAAGAGGCTCCTGAACAAATCATGGACGGCAGCCTTGCGGCCCAAATTTCCTGCTGCTGCGTGGAAAATCTTGGCAATAGGCCAGCTATTACCCGCGATTTTCTTCTTGCAGCAGAAAATTTGGCCTCCTAATTCTGCTCGCCCAGATTCATTCTGGGAGCCCCTAAAGCCCCTGATAGGCAGAACCCACACCAGCGTTCGTAGTGCCTTCCGGTGCCTGCCCCTCTTCCTGACTGGTGACAGGCTCATCCTTGACCAGCTGCGGTTTCTGCGTCGGCCGCGGCCCGATCTTTGGCTGCAGGTCGTCAGGCTTGACCTGTTCTGACGGCTCGGGCTGGGGCTCCAGCTTGGTCTGGAGATGCTCAGAGAGCTGATAGGTCACACCGGCCTGCTTCACCACGCACCCCCGCGAGTTGCGGATTGTGCGGTAGTGGTTAACGACCCAGATCACGCTACCATCAGAACGCAGCAGCCGATATTCAAGACTACTCACCGCGTTTTTCGACATCGCCCGGGTCAACCGATCCACTACTCGATCTCGGTCATCAGGATGAATTTTGGAGAGGACTTCGTGGGGGGTGCCGCCGAAGGTACCCGGCAGCTCCCCTGCAAGCCGGCACATACCCTTGTCCCAGCGATAGCGATTGCGTTTCAGGTCCCACTCCCAGAAGCCGAAAGGCAGCGCTTCAGAGAGCAGGTTCAACCGCCCCTGGATCGACCGAATCTTCCGTTTTGCGCGCCGAATCAGGGTCTTCAGCTGCTCACGCTCATGCTTCATCTCCTTTTCGATCTTGCGTCGACGCAACAGCGAGTTCTTCATCGATTTGGTGCGCCGCGAAACCTTGCGCTTGACCAACCAGCGGAACGCCAGATACCACCCGACAAACCAGCCGAGTAGCAGAACAATAATCAATGCGCCCCGCACCGTTTCGTTATCTGTGAGGCTTGGCGCCTCGCCGATGTTGGACCAGCGCCGACGGATGCTGGCGTGCTCTTCTGGCGTGATCAGCGCAATGCTTTTCTCGAGAATCGAAGCCACCAGGGCCTGGTTGCTGTCGACCGCCATCACCAGATTCAACAGACCACCGATCGCGCCATACTCCTGCAGCCGGTCAATCCCCTGACGCTTGAGATGATAGCGCGACGAGGCGATATCTCCGAGATAAGCGTCGACCAAACCATTGTTGACGCTCTGCAAGCCAGCCAGAGCACCAGACACCTCAACCCGCCGGATATTTGGGTAGCGCTCGTTGACCCAACGACTCCAAAAACCGCCGCGTACAACGGCCACCGCACGCCCATCCATCTCAGTAGGGGTCAGTAGTGGGCCGTTTTTTCTGGTGTAGATCGCTCCCGGAATCGAGAGATAGGGTTGGGTGAAGCGCATGCTCGACGCCCTATCCACCGACCAGGTGGTGGCACCGACCATATCGATCTCTCCATCCTTGAGTGCGCGCTCCATCGCCGAAACCTCATTGAAGCGCACCACCTTCAGCCCAGCCCCCGCCTTCTCGGCGACAAAGCGAAGATAGTCTGCCGCCACGCCCCGCGGCTGGTTAGCCTCACCAAGGTAGAGGATCGGCGAGTTAGTATTGATGATGCCGACCCGCAACTGAGGGTGTGCTTTCAGCCACGCCATCTCTTCCTTGCTGTACTCGACTCCAGACGCCATCACCTCTGCCATGACACTCATGACAAGAATGAAGCCCCCCAGCATGCGCCGAAAATGTACCATCGATCTTCTCCAAAAGTTCCGGCAGCGCTTTAGCCCAAGCCGGCCAGGCTATGCGTGGAACAACAGTTTTTCCGCATCCAACAATCAACCCAGTGCTTCACAAAGCAGTTCACACTGGTCATAAAATAGGCTTTCGGGTATCTTCTCCCGCCTTCCAACAGACAAAAAACCTGATCCAATGAACAAGCCCTTTGTAGCCGTACTAATGGGATCCGATTCGGACCTGCCCGTTATGCAATCCACCCTGGACGTGCTTCGCGCCCTGGCGATCCCCTATGAAGTGAAGATCACCTCCGCACACCGCACTCCCGATACCACCCACACTTACGTGAAGGACGCCGATCAGCGCGGCTGCGCCGTGTTCATCGCCGCCGCGGGCCTCGCCGCCCATCTCGCGGGTGCGGTTTCCGCCGCAACCCTGAAGCCGGTCATTGGCGTCCCGCTCGACGCTGGTCCGCTAAAGGGCATGGATTCACTACTCTCCACCGTGCAGATGCCTGGCGGCATCCCCGTCGCAACCGTTGCCATAGGCAAGGCCGGCGCAAAAAATGCTGCCTATCTCGCCTCTCAGATCATGGCGCTGGGCGATACCGAGCTGGCAACACGCATTCGTGCCGAACGCGAAGCCAACGCCAAAGGCGTGATCGAAAAGGATGCCAAACTCCAAGCCGACCTTGCCCGCTAATCCATCCATCCATCCCTGGCGGTTACGTCAAGCCGCCAGGGTGATCCTTGGTGGCGGTATTCTCGCCTATCCAACCGAATCGGTTTTCGGACTCGGCTGCGACCCACTCAATCCCCAGGCGGTATTCCGCTTGCTGCGCCTGAAGCAGCGGCCAGTCAGCAAGGGACTGATACTCATCGCCTCCGACTTCAATCAACTGCAGCCCTTCATCGACCAACTGCCATCGCAACAACTAGAGCCGGTAATACAGAGCTGGCCCGGCCCCCACACCTGGGTGTTGCCCGCGGCCCCAACACTGCCATTCTGGCTGCGCGGCGATCACTCGGGCATCGCGGTGCGGGTAACCAACCATCCGTTGGCGGCGGCTCTCTGCCGCGCCAGCGGTCGTCCACTCGTCTCGACCAGCGCCAATCGCAGTAACCATCCACCTGCACGCAATGCGCTACAGGTGCGTCTGTGCTGTGGCGGGGAGATCGACATGATTCTACATGGCGCCACCCAGGGGCTCGCCCAGCCCACATCAATCCGTGACGCACTGACCGGAATCATCCTGAGATCTTGAGTCAGTCAAGCCTGAGGCTCTCTTCTATGTCAGTACAACTTGCCTTCCCAGCTAGCACTGATCATTTATCGGATATGCAGAATACCACCCGCTTCTCCCCAAAATAGAGGAACAATCCGCACTTTTTCGATATTTTTCGAGGAAATCAGGGAAAAGACTCAAGCATCTGAAGTGGTTGCCGCCTTACCTCTTCTTGCATTGGCACCCCACGCAAATATTTAATCCAGAGGGCCGCAAGAAGTCACTCCTCGAGACTCCTCTGCTGCTTCAGGGACGCTGAAAAACGGACAAAAAAAAGGCCCAACCGGGGAGGAGTTGGACCTTAGAGTAGCGCAATGATTGCGCTGGAGGAGGATCAAATTCAATGTCTGCCTGTTGCCCTTATTGATCGGCACCCATCAATAAACCTTTAGCCTGTGTGAAAAAAAATTTACGCCCCCGAAAAAACCAGCCGCGAACTCGTAACTACTTGTTAACAAAGAAATAACCAAACAATCACCAACCCTATGAAAGAGGCCACGATTCTCATAAGACAATCGTTTGTGATTTAAATTCCCCTACTCCCGCAGATTTTTTTCTCTCTCCTCACCCTATCCAGACCAGCAAATCAGGCACTGTGCTGCGCCAGATAGTCGCCCAAGTGCTCCTCAATCCACTGTCGCAGCCAGTGGCTCGCCCGTGAGCCGTGAAAGCGCCCCAACTCTTCCCCGTGATGGAACAAAATCACCGTCGGGAAACCCCGCAGACGAAAGCGGCCCGCCAGGCGCATATTGTCATCCACCTCCACCTTGCCAAGGCGCACCACGCCTTCGAACTCATCGATGACCCGCTCCAGCGCCGGTGCCAGCGAGATACAGGGGGCACACCACTCGGCCCAGAAATCGACCATCACCGGTTGTTCATTGGAGGCATCGATCACCTTCTGCTCAAAGGTGGCCTCTTCGACATCGTAGATATAGGGAGATTTGTGCGGCTTCTGCATGCCCTTCAATGCCTCAGAATTGGTTAAAATCGCGCATCATAGGTTATCTTATGGGGTTTACCCAAACCGTCAGGGGACCGAATCCATGTCGAATTCAAGTAGCCGTTCGCCCTTTCCCGCCACCCGCATGCGCCGCATGCGCCGCAGCGACTTCTCCCGCCGCATGATGCGCGAGAGCCACTTGAGCTCCGACGACTTCATCTATCCGGTATTCGTGCTCGAAGGCCAGGGCCAGCGTGAAGCGGTGCCCTCCATGCCCGGTGTGAAGCGAATGAGCGTTGACCTGCTGATCGAAGAGGCAAAGACTATCTATGGGCTGGGCGTGCCCGCGATGGCTCTGTTCCCTGTCACCCCTATGCAGGTGAAGACCGAGGATGCCCGCGAGGCCTTCAATCCGGATGGCCTGGCACAACGGGCCGTGCGCGCACTCAAGGATGCCGTACCCGATCTCGGCATCATCACCGACGTGGCGCTCGACCCCTTCACCACCCACGGTCAGGACGGCCTGATCGATGCCTCCGGCTACGTACTCAACGACGAGACTAAGGAGGTGCTGGTAAAGCAGGCCCTCTCCCACGCCGCCGCCGGTGCCGACGTGGTCGCCCCCTCCGACATGATGGACGGACGCATCGGCGATATCCGCACCGCTCTCGAGAGTGACGGTCATATCCACACCCGCATCCTCGCCTACTCCGCCAAATATGCCTCCAGCTTCTACGGCCCGTTCCGCGACGCAGTCGGCTCCGCCGCTAACCTTGGCGGCGGCAACAAATACAGTTATCAGCAGGATCCGGCCAACAGCAACGAAGCGCTGCACGAGGTCGCCCTCGACCTGCAGGAGGGCGCCGACATGGTGATGGTAAAGCCAGGCATGCCCTATCTCGACATCGTCCGACGTATCAAGGATGAGTTCATGGTGCCCACCTTCGCCTATCAGGTGAGCGGCGAATACGCGATGCTCAAGGCCGCCGCGCAGAACGGCTGGCTCGACGAACAGGCGGTGGTGATGGAATCGCTGCTCTGCATCAAACGCGCCGGCGCCGACGGCATCCTCACCTACTTCGCCAGACAGGCGGCCGAGTGGCTCAACGCCTGAGCAGATCAACATGAGCGACCGCTACGCCGTCATCGGCAACCCCATCGAACACAGCAAGTCACCGCTGATCCACGCCGCCTTCGCCAGACAGACCGGCGAAGCGATCGAATATGGCCGCCTGCTCGGCAGGCTGGATGATTTCGAAGGCGATGCGAAGCGCTTTTTTACCGAGGGCGGGAAGGGACTCAACGTCACCGTGCCGTTCAAGGAGCAGGCCTGGCGCATGGCCGACGAACTGAGCCAGCGCGCCCACACCGCCGGCGCGGTCAACACGCTGATCCGCCTGGAGAACAACCAGCTGCGTGGCGACAACACCGACGGTGTCGGCCTGGTGCGCGACCTGAGTCACAACCACAGCTTTGAATTGGCGGACAGCCGAGTGCTGATCCTCGGTGCCGGCGGTGCAGCACGCGGGGTACTGCGGCCACTGCTGGAAGCCAAACCGAAGCGCCTGATCATCGCCAACCGCACTGCCATCAAGGCCTACTCCCTCGCCACAGGCGTGGCCGAACTGGGGCGGGTGGCCGGCTGCGGGTTGGACGAGCTGGAGGGAATGGAGTTTGACCTGATCATCAACGGCACCGCCGCCGGGCTGCAGGGTTCAGTGCCACAGATCCCCGATAGCGTGCTGGCAAAGGGCGGCTGGTGCTACGACATGCTCTACAGCGACCAGGCCACTGCTTTCCAGCAGTGGGGTTACAACCACAAGGCGAGCCGCGCCCTGGATGGACTCGGCATGTTGGTGGAGCAGGCCGCCGAATCGTTCCGCCTGTGGCGCGGCATTCTGCCCCACACCAAATCGGTGATCGCCCAGCTGAGAGGCTAGAAAGCCTCTCAGCGGCATTCCTACGGCTTACCCAGCCGATGCCGCCCGGCCAGCCGCACATAGTGTTGCGCGGAGTAGTCCAGAAACTCCCGCTCCTGCTCGCTCAATGGGCGCACCCGACGCGCCGGCGAACCGACCCACAGATAGCCCCCTTCGAGGTGCTTGCCAGGCGGCACCAGCGAGCCTGCACCAACCATGGCACCGGGTTCGAGCACCGCGCCATCAAGGATTCTTGCCCCCATGCCGATAAAGCAGCCATCGCCAATCGTGCAGGCATGCAGGATCGCCTGATGCCCCACCGTCACCCGGTCGCCGATCAACAGCGGCAGCCCGCCCGGCAGATAGGCGCTGTCGTGGGAGACATGCAGCACCGAACCATCCTGGATGTTGCTTGCGGCGCCAATAGTGATACGGTGCACATCGCCACGGAGCACACTCATCGGCCAGATCGACGATTGCGGACCGACACTCACATCACCGATGATCACTGCGGTCTCATCCACCCAGGCGTCGTCGTCGACCTGGGGGGTGCGGGATTCGAACGAGCGGATATTATTAGGCATAGAACTCTTTCAGCTGGGGGAACACAATGGAGATTGTACTGTTCGTCTTGATCGGCATGATCATCGCTGTCGTACTCTACGGGATCATGATCTACAACAACCTGGTTCGGCTCAAACACGGCGTCAGCAAGGCCTGGTCAAACATCGACATCCTCTTGAAACAGCGCCACGACGAGCTACCAAAGCTGGTCGAGACCTGCAAACAGTACATGAAATTTGAGCAGGAAACCCTGGAAAAAGTGATGCTGGCGCGCGCTGCGGTGTTCAAGGCCCGGGAAAAGGGCGACGTGGGGGCAGTTGGCGCTGCTGAGAGCGAACTGCGCATCGGCCTTGGCAATCTCTTCGCAGTAGCGGAGAACTACCCAGATCTGAAGGCTAACGATTCCTTCCTGCACCTGCAGTCACGCATCACCGGACTGGAGAACACCATCGCCGATCGGCGTGAGTTCTACAACGAGAGCGTAAATAACAGCAACGTTCGCATCGAACAGTTCCCCGATGTAATCATCGCCGGCATGTTCCATTTCAAATCGGCCGAACTACTAGAGTTCAGCGGGGCAGAGAAGCAGGACGTGAATATGGGCGCACTGTTTAGCTAGCACCATGCACCACGACATCCTCACCATGCCGGAACTGACGTTCTGGATCTGGGTGAACAGCTTAGCGCTGCTCTGTCTCGCCGCTCTCTGGTTCGCCTTCCGCAACCTCTCCCGCGCACGCATCATCGAAGACACCCCCACCTCGTTGATCCGCTCCGCCCATCAGGGCTATGTCGAGCTGAACGGCACTGCCGCAACGATGCAGGGGGAGCCGATCCTCACCCCACTGACCCACGTCCCCTGCTGCTGGTATCGCTACCGCATCGAACGCCGCCACGAAAAAGGCTGGCGCACCTCCCAGCAGGGCAGCAGCGATGGTCTGTTCCTGATCAAAGATCCCACCGGCCAGTGCATCATCGACCCCGACGGGGCGCAAATCACCCCCAGCGAGCGGCAGGTCTGGTACGGTGGCTCCAGCTTCGCCACCGCCATGCCAGCCCGTAGCGGCGGCTCCAGCCTCGCCGGCCTGTTCAGCGCCGCCCTCTCGCTGGGTGGACAAGGCCATCTGGGTGAGCACTACCGCTACACCGAAGAGACCATCTACCCCGGCGATCCGCTCTATGCCATCGGCCTGTTTAAATCCTTTGACGAGACCGACCGCCAGGCGCTGATCAAGGCGCACGCCAGCGACCTGCTGCGCCAGTGGAAGCAGGATCATCCCGAACTGCTAGCGCGTTTCGACCGCAACGGTGACAGTCGCATCGACCTGGACGAGTGGGATCAGGCACGCCGCCAGGCCCATCGCCAGGCGACCCGGGAGGAGGCCGCCGCCGACCGCCAGAACCTACACACTCTGAGCAACACCGGTACCAGCCGCCGCCCCTTCATCATCTCCAGCCATGCCGAATTCAAGCTCGTCACCCGTTACAAGCGCATCGCCTTCGCCGCCATCAGCAGTTTTTTTCTCGCCGGCGGCATCGCCAGCTGGATGCTCGGCGTCCGACTGCTCAGCTGAACTTTGCTAGAATCGGCCGAACTCCAGCGTCCCACCACTGTCACACTCAAACAATCTCCAGAGCTGATCGAACCATGCGCCACCCGATCCTGATCCAGACCCTCATCCTCGCCAGCCTGGCGCTGCCCCTGCAGGCCAAGGATCGCCCCTTCATCGATGAGGCCGATCCCCAGGCCCGCGATGACCTGGAGGAGACAGTCTGGAAGGAGCAGGCGACCAAGCTGCCCGAACTGCCCAAGGCAGAGAACCTGGTGGAGTTCCAGGTCGACGACCCCAACAGCCGCTTTCGCTACTTCATCGACCGCAGCGCCCTGCAACTGGGCAAGGATGGCGTGACTCGCACCCTGATTGTGATCCGCTCCGCCAGCGGCGCCATCAACACCTCCTTCGAAGGCTTCCATTGCGGCGAACGCCGCTACAAGGTCTACGCCTATAGCGGTAAAAAAGGCCTCAAGGCGGTCAAGCGAGCAAAGTGGAAGCGGGTGATGAAAAGCGGCTACGGCAACTTCCGCGACCCGCTCTACAGCCACTACCTGTGCGACATCCTCACCGGCCTCCCCTACACCCCCGAACAGACTATCCGCGCCATGCAGAGCAACCAGTCGCTGCAGGAACGCCCCAGCTTCATCGACGACTAACGGTCGGCTAAACCCGCGAATCCCCACGGGGACCAGGCAGCCAAAAAGCTATAGAATCGCCGCAGATTTCCCACGGGGCCTGTGCCCCGCTGACAGATTCCTTACGGAGCCTACCGAATGTCCAACGCCCTGCTCGAGATGGAAGGCCTGCCCGCCTTCTCCCGCATCACCCCTGATCTGGTCGAGCCCGCCATCGACCAGCTACTGGCCCACAACCGGGCCGAGACCGAACGGCTGCTGCAACAGCCAAGCCCCTTCAGCTGGCACAACCTGATCGAGCCGCTGGAGATCCTCGATGACCAACTCAGCCGCGCCTGGTCGCCGGTCAGCCACATGAACTCAGTGGTCAACAACGATGCGCTGCGCGCCGCCTACAATGCCTGCCTGCCAAAACTGAGCGAATATGGCACCGAGATGGGGCAGAACGCCGAACTCTGCGCCGCCTACAAGGCCGTCGCGGAGGGGGATGAGAGCCTCGATCCGGTGCAACGTAAACTGCTCGATAACGCCCTGCAGGATTTTCATCTCTCCGGCGTCGATCTGCCCGAGCAGAAAAAGGCGCGTTTCAAGCAGATCAGCCAGCAGCTCTCCCAGCTCACCAGCAAATATGAGGAGAACCTGCTCGATGCCACCAACGCCTGGAGCAAACGGATCGACGACCCCGAGGCCCTGGCCGGCCTGCCCGAGTCGGCCCTGGCGCTGGCCAAGCAGACCGCCGAACAGCGTGGCGAGAGCGGCTGGCTGCTGACCCTGGAGTTTCCCTCCTATCTGCCGGTGATGAACTATGCTGATGACCGCGAGCTGCGCCGCGAGGTCTATGAGGCCTTCGCCACCCGCGCCTCCGATCAGGGCCCCCACGACAAAGCGTTCGACAACAGCGAGCTGATGGAGCAGATCCTGGCGCTGCGCCATGAGCAGGCGCAGCTGCTCGGCTTCGCCAACTATGCCGAGCGCTCCCTGGCGCGCAAGATGGCCCGCTCAACCGATGCGGTGATGGCGTTTCTGCACGATCTGGCCGAGCGCTCCCGTCCCCAGGCCCAGCGCGAGCTCGAAGAGCTGCGCCAGTTCGCCCGTGAGGAACATGGCATGCTGGAGCTGCAGGCCTGGGACATTGGCTACTACAGCGAGAAGCTGCGCCAACACCGCCACAATATCAGCCAGGAGGAGCTCAAGCCCTACTTCCCCGAGACCAAGGTAGTGCCCGGTATGTTCGCAGTGGTGGAGCGGCTCTACGGCATCCAGATCAAGGCGATCGAGGGGGTCGATAGTTGGCACCCGGATGTGCGCTTCTTCGAGATTCGCGACGCCGACGGCCAGCTACGCGGCCAGTTCTATCTCGACCTCTACGCGCGACCGAAAAAGCGCGGCGGCGCCTGGATGGACGATTGCGCCAGCCGCTTCTTCACCGATCAGCTCGATCAGACCCCGGTGGCCTACCTCACTTGCAACTTCTCACCGCCAGTGGGCGAGCAGCCGGCGCTGTTCACCCACGACGAGGTGGAGACTCTGTTCCACGAGTTCGGCCACGGCCTGCACCATCTGCTGACCCGCATCGACTACCCAGCAGTGGCCGGCATCAACGGCGTCGCCTGGGATGCGGTGGAACTTCCGAGCCAGTTCATGGAGAACTTCTGCTGGGAACGTGAGGCACTCGACTTGATCTCCGGCCACTGGGAGACGGGCGAGCCGATCCCGGACGACCTCTACCAACGCATGAAGGCGGCCAAGAACTTCCAGTCGGCGATGCAGATGGTGCGCCAGCTGGAATTCTCGATCTTCGACTTCCGCATCCACCGGGAGTACGAGCCGGCCCACGGCGGACGCATCTATGAGATCCTCGATGAGGTGAGGCAGCAGGTCTCGGTGCTGATCCCGCCGGCCTGGAACCGCTTCGCCCACGGCTTCTCCCACATCTTCGCCGGCGGCTACGCGGCAGGCTACTACAGCTACAAGTGGGCAGAGGTGCTCTCCGCCGACGCCTTCTCCCTATTCGAAGAGCGGGGCATCTTCGACGCCGAGACAGGGCGGGCCTTCCTGCAGGAGATTCTGGAGCAGGGCGGCTCGAAGCAGGCGATGGAGCTGTTCACCACCTTCCGCGGGCGGGAGCCACAGATCGATGCACTATTGCGACATAGCGGCATAACAGCGGAATAAAGCCGGAGAATCAGAGCAGCGGGGTGTAGATAGCACAGCCTTAGGAGCCTCTGAATAAGTCTGGACGAAGTAGATCGCAATTCAGAATGTTCAGATTTGAGGCGCAAATCGCACCTAAAGCTACCGCTCCCTGCTTACGCGCTTCCCCTACAGGGATGTAGGGGATAACTGGCTATTGCGAATGACTGCATGGATGCAGGAGGTAGAGCAACGCAAGGCGCAGTTGCCGAGATTTGCAACGAAAAAGCTGAATCTTCTGGACGCAAGATACGAGTTCATGACTTGTTCAGAGGCTCCTTAGTCATCATCGTCATCGTCGGTCGCCATGTCGATCACCGCACCGCCTACCTCGAACGGAATCTCGACCACCTCAACGGCAGCGCCGACCACGACGCCGGTGACCACCACTGCGGCACATCCCTGCACGCTCAGCAATAGCAGCAGCAACGAGACAAGCTTTACTCTCTGCATCCTTTTTCCCTGTCGACTGGAACAAGTGCAGCATAAGGTAACACCCTGCCTACCGACGCAGCCAGCGTGCTGTGTCACACTGGCCGAGCACCGATGGCAGGCGGGGCGCTGACGATCAACGAATCTCTTCCAGGCTCTGCTGGCGGATATAGACCCGCGGCGTAATCAGCCCATACCCCTGTCGCTGCCAGTGCAGCAGTTCGGCGAAGGCGGAGGGGACCACCTCGACAAAATCGTGGAACTCCTCGACGCTATAGCCATAGTCGCTGGCAGCCAGACCACAGACCTTGAACTCAACACCCAGCAAGGCGTAGTAGCGCATCCGTTCCACCTCTGTCCGGTAACGCTCGTAGTTCTTTTTCGCCAGGGTAACGATCTCGGTGCCATGCACCACCACCTTGATCTCCATGAATTCCGGTGCCATGTCGTAGGGGGAGTCCATCAGCGGATTGATCAGTGAGCGGATCCAGTAGAGCGCACTGCCCATCTTTGCCGGATCGTCCAGATAGAAGTCGTAGACCGCCTTGGGCGGTTCGTAGGCTGGCTCTACCTCTTGCCCCGCCTCAGCCGTCAGGCTTATCGCCAGAACCCCACAACACAGCAGCAGCTTTTGGATTGCCATAACTCTCTCCCCAGGAAGGTTCCGTAGTAAAACCGTCCCCATGTGTGATTCCTACTACTTACCTCCTGGAGGAGAGCGACGTCATCACCAACCAAATATCCGCCAACCATCTCCTGCTTGCTCAGATCTGCAGCGCATCCAGGGTCCAGCCGACGCCGCCGACCTCCACCTCAGGATGGCGCTTGCGCATGCTGCGTTCAACCGCAGCAACCCGTTCGCGGGGCAGATCCACCAGCAGCAGGATCTCGCCATGGCGGATTGCCGTACGGCACTCATCGAGATGGGCGTGAGGCAGATGGCGCACAAAGTGGCGGCCCGCCAGATAGGTCAACCCCATCACCAGCAGTGCCGCCAGGGTCACGCCGACACTGCCGCTAAAGGCCGCGGCAACAAGCACCAGCAACGCGGCAAAGAAGAGCAGCAGATTAAGATCCCAAAACCACTGCTCCAGCCTGGCCGCAAAGTCACTGCGCTGGCGCACGCTCGCCTCGGGCAGCCCCTCGATATCCACATCCTGACGGGCGATGGTGTGGATATGACGCCTCGCCACTCCCATCCCGGTCAGATCGACCACCGCCCGTTCAGCAAACTTACGCCCCGGAAACAACAGATAGACTCGTCTTAACATCACTGCCTCCCCAGGCCTAACCTTCAGCTACATAGTCATCGCTATCATTGCCCTGCACTACCTTGCGATCCTCCAGCTCCATTGCCAGATAGGTGCGCTTATTGGCCTCTGTCTCGAAATAGATCTCTAGACCATTGTCGCCATCCCCCTCATAGACACAGGGGTGCATCTCAGGGTTGCGCACCTCATGCAGGGTGATTGGATCTGTGGTGGTTCGAATATGCATAATTATCATCCTCGTATCGTTACTACTTAGGTATAGATAACCAAGTAATTTAATCAAGAATAATGGCGGCATAATTGTTCCGAAGAAAGTGTGGGTTGGGTCTACCCAGCTGGAGAAACGCGCGATTAACCCTCAAAAAGCTCGAAAAAGAGCGTGTAGAAGACGCTTGCCAGCAGCAGGCTAAAGAGGGTAATAGGGATGCCGATGCGCATCCACTGGGCGGGGGAGATACGGGCGCTGTCGATACCGCACTTCTCCGATTCGCTGACCGCAATCAGGTTGGCAGTGGCGCCGATGTGGGTGCCGTTGCCGCCCAGACCGACGCCGATCGCCAACGCCCACCAAAGCGGGGTGATGTTGACACCGTGGCTCTCCAAACCAAGGATGATCGGGATCATGGTGACGGTGAAGGGGATGTTGTCCACCACCGCACTCAGCGCTGCCGCTGCCCACATCAGTAGCAACCCGGCCAGCAGCAGTCTACCCGGCTGGCTGGCGAGCCCGGCCAGCCAGGTACCCAGCAGGTCGAGCAGGCCGGAGGCCTCGACCCCGCCAACGATGATGAAGAGCCCGCAGAAGAAAATCAGTACCGACCAGTTGACCTCGCCGAACAGCGCCTCTGGCTCCGGGGCCAACAGCAGCAGCGCCAGCGCCAGGCCGATGAAGGCAACATAGGCGGGGTAGAAGTGGAAGTGATGGTGGACGAAAAAGAGCAGGATCACCAGCGCCAGCACCGAGAGGATCTTCTTCAGCGCCAGTGGGTCTTTGATCGCGTGGGTCTCTACCAGCTCACGCGCCTGGATGCCGCCGGGACGCAGCTGTTCGCGGAACAGAAATAGCAGCAGTCCCACCGTACCGAGCCAGACAAACAGAATCGGCGGCCCCATGTGCAGCAGAAACTGGCTGAAGTTGAGCCCACCGGCACTGCCGATCATGATGTTGGGCGGATCACCCACCAGGGTCGAGGCGCCACCAATATTGGAGAGCATCGCCTCGGCCATCAGGTAGGGCATCGGGTTGAGCTTGAGCAGGCGGCAGATCAGCACCGTCAACGGGGCGAACACAATCACCGTGGTAACGTTGTCGAGGATCATGCTGATCAGGCTCACCGACAGCGAGAGGTAGATCAGTAACAGCCGGGGATCACCTTGGGCGAGACGGGTGATGCGCACCGCAGCATAGTCGAAGGCGCCGGTGGGGCGCAGCATCGAAACCAGCATCATCATCCCCGCCAGCAGGAAGATGGTGTTGGCATCGATTGCCTGTAGCGCTGCCTCCTGGGAGTAGAAGCCGAACCCCATGCCGACACCGATCATCACTACCGCGCCAAGGATCGCCGCGTGGGTGCGGTGCATCCATTCGGAGAAGATCAGCACATAGGCCAACAGCAGGATCGCAGCGGAGAACTGCATCTCTCCGGTAAACAGTGTCGCCGACTCGCTCATATGTCGCTGCACTCGCGGCTAGTGAGGAGTTTGGCTATGCCCATGCGAGTGATCACGCCCCGGTAGTTGTCATCCGCATCGGTGACAAATAGATAGCCGGTGTTGAACTGCTCCATCAACGCCAGTGCCCGCACCGCATGGGAGTCGCAGTGCAGGCGGATCGCATCCTCCAGCAGGTAGTTCTCAACCGGCGCGGAGAGTACCTCCTCGGCGTGCACCTCGGGCAGATTCATGTGGTCGATGTCATCCCCCAGCAGATGGCCACCGAGGATCAGATCACGCGGCACGCAGCATTCTCGAAATGCGTGGCGCACCGAGAAACGGCCGGCGATGCGGCCCTCCGCATCCACATAGGGGATGCCCGGCACATCCTTGTCGACACACTCCTGCAGCGCATCACCAAAGCTCATGCCGGAACGCACCACGCTGGTCTTGATAAGGATCTTGGCAAGGTTCATGGCGTCTCATCCATCAGTGGCCGCATCGCGTGCAGAATGTTGGGAAAGAGATGCTTGTTCTGCCGCTCCTGCATCGCCAGCAGCTGTTTCATCTGGGCACGCTGGGAGGGGGCAGTAAAACACGCGGGACAGCTGTCGGGGATGATCGGCAGCCCCGCATCCCGGGCGAAGGCGCCGGTCATACTCTCACGACAGTACACCAGCGGACGGATGATCCGGATATCGCCTGCGTCATTCCGATAGTGCGCCTTCATGGTGCGCAGCTGGCCGCCGTGGAAGATCGACATCAGCAGGCTCTCCGCCAGGTCGTCGAGATGCTGTGCCAGTGCCAACACATTGTAGTCCTGCTGGCGGCAGGTGGAGTACATGATGCCGCGCTTCATGCGCGCGCAGTAGGAGCAGAAAGAGTCGCCGTCCATGCTCTTCTTGGCGTCCTCCATGATCGGCTGTTCACGGTAGAACCAGGGCACACCCAGCCGGTCGTAGTAGGCTTTGAGCGGCACGGGATCGAACCCCTCGACCTCCGGGTCGACGGTGATCACCCCCAACTCGAACTTCACCGGCGCGTAGGTTTGCAGATGACTGAGGATCTGCAGCAGCGACAGCGAGTCTTTGCCGCCGGAAACCCCGAGCAGAATGCGGTCACCCTCACGGATCATCTCGTAGTCAGCAATCGCCCGGCCGACCTTGCGCAGCAGGGACTTGGGTGGTTTGGCATAGTCACTCATAGCTGGCAATTCTACACCCGCAGGACGGTCGTCGCCGAAACCAATTCGACCATTGTATTTCACCGCAAAATCCCCCATCTTGATGATCCAGCTTCAACCAACGGAGAGAACAGCATGGATGTATTTGTATTGGCAGTACTCGCATTGGCCATCGCTCTGCTGGTGCTTGGCGCCAAACGAGTGCCCCAGGGGATGGAGTACACGGTGGAGCGGTTTGGCCGCTATACAAAGACCCTGCGCCCAGGCCTCAACCTGATCGTGCCGGTGATCGACCAGGTCGGTAACAAGCAGAACATGATGGAGCAGGTGCTCGACGTGGCCTCCCAAGAGGTGATCACCAAGGACAACGCGATGGTCAGGGTGGACGGCGTGGTCTTCTTCCAGGTGCTCGATGCCGCGAAGGCCTCCTACGAGGTGAACGACCTCTTACGCGCGATCCTCAACCTGACCATGACCAATATCCGTACCGTGATGGGCTCGATGGATCTGGATGAACTGCTCTCCCAACGCGACACGATCAACGCTCAGCTGCTCACCGTGGTGGACGATGCCACCACCCCCTGGGGCATCAAGGTGACGCGCATCGAGATCAAGGACATCGCCCCGCCGCAGGATCTGGTGGAGTCGATGGGGCGACAGATGAAGGCGGAACGCGATAAGCGCGCCCAGATTCTCGAGGCGGAGGGCACCCGCCAGGCGGAGATCCTGCGTGCCGAGGGCGAAAAACGGGCAGCGATCCTCAAGGCCGAAGGCGAAAAGGAGGCGGCCTTCCGCGAGGCGGAGGCCCGCGAGCGACTCGCCGAGGCGGAGGCTCGCGCCACCGCGATGGTCTCCCAGGCGATCGCCAAGGGTGACATCAACGCGATCAACTACTTTGTCGCACAGAAGTACACCGAGGCACTGCAGAGTATCGCCTCGGCAGAGAACCAGAAGGTGATCATGATGCCACTGGAGGCCTCCAGCCTGATCGGCTCAATCGGCGGCATCAGCGAACTGGTGAAGCAGGCGCTGGGCAAGCGGGGAGATGCCTGATGGCGTTGCTGCAGCAACTCGACTACTGGCACTGGCTGATCCTCAGCGTGCTGCTGGTAATCCTGGAGATCTTCTCGCCTGGAGTGTTTCTGATCTGGATGGGGCTCGCCGCCGGTCTGGTCGGGCTGCTACTGCTCGCCTTTCCCGAACTCGGCTGGCACTACCAGCTGCTGGGGTTCGCCCTGTTCAGCGTCGCCAGCATCCTCGCCGCCCGCAGCTTTCTGCTGCGCCATCCGATCCAGACTGATCAGCCGACCCTTAACCGGCGTGGCGAGCAATATCTGGGGAGGAGTTTTACCCTGGAAGATCCGATCATCAACGGTGAAGGCAAGATCCGCGTCGACGACACCACCTGGAAGATCCGCGGCAACGACTGCCCGGGCGGCAGCCAGATCAAGGTCATCGGCGTGGATGGCGTGGTGCTGTTGGTGGAGCAGAGCCGCTAAGCGGCCGGCTGAAACCGAATTTTATCGGCAGCGGTTCAGACCTTGACGTCCACATTCTGCCCAAGGGCACCGTGCGGTTTAGGTACCGAGTTGAGCAGTTCTATCGCCATCTGACCCTGCTCCTCAGTCACCTGTTTCTGCTTTTTCAGCATCGCCGTCACCAGCTGGGAGTTTGTGTCGCCCTGCTGCGGCCGAGCCGCCTGCTGGGCGGCGCCAATGGAGTCGATCATGCCTACACCTCTGTCGATGGATGGGACAATCAGACTATCGGCAGCCAGCAGAATTGTTGAGTAATCTGCCACAGGTCGTGACTCTGCTTCCCCTGCCGGTCAAATAAGCGACCGCAACAGCGCTTCCATCCGCGGCTTGTCAACCGGGTGCTTCAGCACCTCATGCAGCGGTAATATCTCATTGAGTTTATCCACATAGTGCCGCTCGGCCGGCTCAACCATCACGATCACCTGAGCCTGCGGGGCATACTTCTGCAGGCTGAAGAGAAACACATCGAGATTGCTGATATTCACCCCGGCGTAATTGTTGCCATAACCATAGAAGAACTCACAGACGACAATATCTGGCGCTCGCCCCTTCAACTGGCTGATCGCCTTGCGCATGGATTTAAAGCTGAGCACTTCCAGCCCCAAGCGCTGGTAAAGGGGAGCGAAATCCGGGTGTGTGGGAGATTCAATGATCGAGTAGAGCAGGGGCTGAGACACTCTTTATCACCTTGCCGCCTGCACGGCGATCTAAACTGGAGAGGGGGGCGATTGTAACGATTAGACCACGACAACCAAAACTCAGAGTAAGACAAGGCCGAGTCAGCAATGAACGCGCCCATGCAACGCATCTTTCAGGTAGACGATGACTATCGGCTGATTTCGCGCCTCTTCATCAAGCTGCTGGCGCTGATCTATCTCGCTGCCTTCTACTCATTGTCGGGCCAGATCGTCGGCCTGGTGGGAAGCAACGGTATCCTGCCATTCCAGGAACAGCTGCGGAACAGCTTCGCCGCACAAGGCTATGCCGCTTGGTGGCAGATCCCCAATATTTTCTGGCTCTCCAGCCACGACTGGGCGCTGCAGGCTGCCAGCTGGGCTGGTTCACTCTGTGCTCTGCTGCTGCTTGCCGGCATCCGGCCACGCGCCATGCTGGTTTTGCTCTTCGTTCTCTATCTCTCCCTGACCCAAGCAGGGCAGTTTTTCCTCAACTTCCAGTGGGACTATTTACTGCTGGAGGCGGGCTTCCTGTCGATCTTCCTGGTCGATCGGCCAACCCGGCTGATAATCTTTCTGTTCCACTGGCTGCTGTTCCGCCTGCGCCTACTATCCGGCCTCTCCAAAATCCTCAGCGGCGATCCCAGCTGGGGCAGCCTGACCACCCTGGAATACTATTTCGAGACCCAGCCGCTTCCCCATATCGGTGCCTGGTACGCCCACCAGCTGCCGGAGGGGTTGCTGATGGCGGCCACTGCGCTGGTGCTCTTCTCGGAGCTGTTGCTGCCGTTGTTCATCTTCCTGCCACGACCTTTTCGCATCTTTGCCGCGCTGTCTACCACCCTGGTGCAGATCGGCATCATCGCCACCAGCAACCATAATTTCATCAACCTGCTGACGATCCTGCTCTGCCTGTTCCTGCTCGACGACCGTTTTGTCCGGCGCCTGTTACCGGCGAAGTGGCACAAGGCTTCACCCCCTCTGCCTCAGCATTCAGGTCACAGTCGCTTCGCGCCAGTGATAAGCGGTCTGGCCGCCGGCTTCATCCTACTGGTCAGCCTGAGTCTCGGATACCAGATGATCTCAGGCCGGAGTCTGCCGGAACCACTCGCCAGCATCGCGTTTACCGGCCATCAATTTGGCCTGGGCAACGTCTACCACGTCTTTCCAACCATGCAGCGGGAACGCCATGAACTGCGGATCGAAGGGAGTCAGGATGGAATCGAGTGGCACGCCTATCGCTTTCGCTACAAGCCGGGGCCTCTCGATCGGCAGCCGGCCTTCATCATTCCACATCAGCCACGCCTCGACTGGATGGTCTGGTTTGTACCGACCCAGGCACCGGAGATGCTCTATTGGTTTGACAGGCTGATGTTGCGGCTGGGGAAGAACACACCGGAAGTGACTGGGTTGCTGGCGCATAATCCCTTTTCCGATAGGCCTCCGCGCTATTTGCGAGTATTGGTCTATCGGTACCGCTTCACCAGTAGTCAGGAGCGGCGGGAGAGCGGCAACTGGTGGCGGGCCGACTATCTGGGGCAGTTTCCAAACACCCCGCCCAGACGCCCCTAAACGATGTGAAAAAAGAACGCCCGGCGGGCACTCCGAAGCAGCATCTCGAACTCCTCGATATTCGATTCGATTAACTCAACCAGGTTCTGTTTATCCATTCGCTGATGAATCACACGCTCCCTCGCCTCGATCAGGGCCGGCACTTCATTCGCCTTGCGCCGGGCCGCCAAACTTACCACCCGGCCGGTTCGCCAAGCCCGCCCGAGGTGCTCGATATCGGCATTCAACTGATCAATCTCAGCGCTGAGCTGCCCGATCACCTCCAGCAGATCCGCACGGATACCAAACAGGTTTCCCGCCCCCTCTTCCGCCCACTGCCGGACCTCCTCAAAACGCGCAGCCTTAATCAGGCGCTTGGCTTCAACCGATTCGGGCATGGAAATGATGTGCTCGTAGATGGTCTTCCAGTCTGACTTGCGGTTGGCGAAAAGCTGCTCCATATAGGCAAGCAACTGTCCCATCGCCTCGGTGTAGTCGTAACCGGGAAAGCGGTTACTGATCGCCTCCACCACATCGGCATAGTTTGCCGAGGTCAGCGTGAAGGCGCTGCTGCTACTGGAGCTGAAGCCGCCGGCATAGATACTGACTAGTCGCTTGAGAATCCGACCGTATTCGTCAGAGTAGTAGCCCGTCTTCCCGGAACGAATAAACTCCGAGACCTCCAGCAGCATCTCCTGGATCTGGCTTACATCAGGAATCGCCCCAGCATCTGACAACTGCTGTTCGAGGAAGTCGAAATAGTTACGCAGAAGCGCGCAGGATGAATCAGACGTCATCTCCATCGCCCCGCCAGCTGCCATCTTGGTCAGCTCCTGTCGAATTATGCGTACCCGATCTATCGAGTCGAGATTGCCTGCCATGATCATCGTCTCCGTTCCAGTTCGGGTTCGGTCACAATTAACTGTTCGGCAACTAAATTACGACTTTGATGCTTCCCTGTTGCTGTATCGTCAAACTGCGATGCGCCGCACACGGCGGCCCGACCCGATGGCCTGCCTCCCGCCCCACAGGAGCCAAACCAAAACCAAGAACCAGTGTAAGAGTATTAGCGTTTATTTATATACAATTCTACCCGGATTCTCAGCGAAATCTATAAGAATTTCGTTCCGGACACTCAAACTGTGCGATCAAGCCTGACAATTATCGTGAAAAAACGCCCCTCCTCAACTCGCTTTCTCCGCGACATAGGAGACGCGGAGAGAGAAAAACAGCGACTTTTTAGCGTCGAAACACTCAAGGAATCAATACAATTTTGCCCCGAGTATGCCCCACCTCGACCAGGCGATGAGCTTCAGCCGCTTCCTCCAACGGCATCACCCGGCTAACCCGCAGATCCAGCTTGCCGCTATCCGCAAGCTCGGCGCATTGCTCCAATATCTCGCCGTGATGGTCTCGTGCCTCAGGCAGATCACGCAGCATCGGCGTCAGCATCAGGGTAAATCCGACGCGGATGTTACGGTTGCGCGCCTCTTTCCAGACCTGCTCACCACCCGGATCGAGCAGGGTCACCAGATCTCCGTAGTGGGCCACCGTTGGAATCGACTTGGCGAACACCTCTGGCCCCACCGTATCGAGCACCAGATCGACGCCCCGCCCTTTGGTGAGACGGTCCACTACCTCGACAAAATCCTCTTGCGTGTAGAGGATTGCCTCATCCGCCCCCAGAGACTTCACAAAGTCAGCCTTCTCCACCGAACTAACCGTGGTCAGCACACGCGCCCCAACCGACTTGGCCAGTTGGATCGCCACATGGCCCACCCCACCAGCTCCGGCATGGATCAGCACCGTCTGCCCCTCAGCCAGACGCCCCCGACCGAACAGGGCCTCCCAGGCGGTGATCAACACCAGCGGCGCCGCACCGGCTTGCTCGAAGTTGAAGGTAGTTGGCTTCTTGCGCACCAGACAGGCATCGAGCACCGCAAACTCCGCGTAGTTGCCGTGGCTCCCCCCCAGACCACCATTGCAGAACCAGACCTCATCGCCAACCTCAAGGTGCTGCACAGCCTCGCCCGCCTCGACCACCACCCCAGCCGCATCGCAGCCCAGCACCGCCTGCAGGCCGTCGGCCATAAATACCCCGCGGCTGCGTATCTTGGTGTCCACCGGATTGACCCCGGCCGCCCGGATCTGCACCTTGACCTGGCTCGGCGACTCCAGCCCCGGCTCTTGGATATCCTCATACAACAGCACCTCAGGACCACCAGGTGCAGGCATCACTACCGCTTTCATTCACACTCTCCTTTTGTCGATCGGCCCAAGCGGGGCAAACAGCGCATACAGAATCCAGGCAAACCAAGAGACAAACAGCACAACCAGCAGCCACAGCAGCTTCTCTACACCAGCCGTTTTGTCTGAGCGCAGGATCAGTACAATGGGCAATAGCCAGATAAACAGCGCCCCGAACAGCGCGCAAACCCGAAACCAAGCAAGGTCTGTATCACTCTCGATTCACCAGAACCAAAAAGCGAAAACTACTCTCCGTATGAGCACGCTTCAAGCCCTGCAACACCATCAACAGCAGCTTCGCGCCTGCCAGCGCTGTCCGCAGATGATCGGCCCGGTGGTCACAGGCCAGCCGGCACTCTCAGCGGTGATGCTGATCGGCCAGGCCCCCGGCGACCGGGAGGGCCCAGCCGGTCACCCCTTCGCCTGGACCGCCGGCAAGACCCTGTTCAAATGGTTTCAGCAGATCGGCATGGATGAGGCACAGTTTCGCAGCCAGGTCTACATGGCGGCGGTCTGCCGCTGTTTTCCAGGCAAAAAGCCTAAGGGAGGCGACCGAGTGCCAAACAAGCAGGAGATCACCCACTGTGCCGACTGGATGCGGAGCGAGTTCGAACTGCTGCAGCCACGCCTGCTGATCCCGGTCGGCAAGCTGGCGATCGAGCAATTTTGCCACTTCAATAGACTCACCGAGGTGATCGGCCAGTGCCACTCGATCGATCTCAATGACAGCCCGGCCGATCTGATCCCCCTGCCGCACCCCTCCGGTGCCTCCACCTGGCACCGCACCGAGCCTGGCAAACAGCTACTCAACGATGCACTGGAACTGATCCACCGCCACTCAGCCTGGCAACAGCTCATCGATAATCACTCAATCCCGACGCGCCCCCGCTGAAGGGCCACTCGGCAGCCAAATAACCAAACGAGGATAGAACCATGTCGGAAGTTGGCAAATTTACCATCCACCTGGAGCAAGAAGAAGACTACGCCTTCCGCGTCAAGTTCGACATTAAAAAAGCCGAGGATGTGCTGATGGACGAGCCTCCGCCACTCGGCGAACGCAACGGCCCCAACGCCTCGCGCATGCTGGCGGCAGCCGCCGCCAACTGCCTCAGCGCCAGCCTGATGTTCTGCCTGGCGAAGGAGGAGGTGCCCGACCGCAACGTGCAGACCGAGGTCACCTGCACCATGGTGCGCAACGAGAAGCGACGCCTGCGGGTCGGTCGCATGGATGTGCGCATCACCGCCGGCGACGAACTGCTGCAAACAAAGAAGCTCGAGCGCTGCATGGACCTGTTCGAGGACTTCTGCGTGGTTACTGCCAGCATCCGCGAAGGTATCCCGGTGGGGGTGGAGGTAGTCAACCAGGCAGGCGAAGTGCTGCACAAGAGCGACGACTGAACAGCCGCCAGGCCGCGACGCTGCTATCCGGGAACACGCTTGCGCTCAGCAATCCCGGCGTGCAGCCTGGCGATGATCGCCACCGCCTCATCCATGTGTTGGAAGGCGTGATCGCCGCCCGGGTAGATATGCAGATCGGCACTGCCACGAAAGATCCGCGCGGCGATGCGGTAGTCGATCACCTCATCCGCCTCATCCAGCAGCAGGGTCACTGGCACTGGGCCGTCGCCAGCCTCGACGGCGTAATCACGAGTCTCAGCGAAGGTCTGCGCCGACAGATAGTAATGCTCTCCCAACGCAGTCTCCTGCCAACCCTCATGCTCTGGCAACAAGTCCCAGGGCTGCAACGCCGGATTGATCATCAGCAGATGGTCAAAGGGCAATTGCTGCGCCAGATAGCGCCCGTAGAATCCCCCCATCGAGCTACCGATCAGCAGCAGCGGCTCGCCGCTGGAAAGCGATGCCAGCAGCTGTTCAAAATAGCCCTGTAGTGCTGCAACCGCCTGAACCGGACGATGCGCCGGATAAGTCGGCGCATCCTGGCTGATTTGCGGCAGAGCATCGCGCAACACCCTGGCCTTGGCCGATCCACCGGAACTGTTAAGGCCGTGAAGATAGATGAGCATCGGCTGACCTAAATTAACCGTTTAACCATCGATTCGGCGACCTCGCAACCGGAATCAGGAGCATTGACGACCTGTCGGACTCAGCACAGGCTGTTAATAAATCAGAGGCCACCCGGGTACGCCTGGCGCCTAACTCCACTTCAGCCAACGCATACCAAAAAATGTCAGAGCGCTGGCTACTACCATCGCCATCAGCAGTAGCGGCCAGATCGAAAACACCATCTCCCACCCCAGGGCCACCACCATCCACTCCCCCTCACCCACCAGCTCCGAGAGCGCGAGTGGCTCCAGCACGGCATCACTGTAGATGAGAAAAAGTCCGATAAGAATCGTATAGATGGCGTAACACATACTTTGCTCCCACTCCATTAAGCCGCTTTTCGGCAATCGATCATGGGGCAGATGGAACGACAAACCGATGAGATCCATCAATCGGACACCGACGCCTGCAGCTGAGGCTCAGCGCTTTCTATATCAGGCAGTTCAATCCAGAAGCTACAGCCCTGACCTGGTTCGCTCGTCATCCCCATAATGCCCCCCATCATCTGGATCAATCGATGACAGAGTTCAAGGCTGATACCGGCACCTCCACACCCACTGCCGTCCTCACCACATGAGTACCCCTCAAACACCCGTAACTGTTGTTCAAGGCCCATCCCCGGCCCACTGTCAGTCACCTGCAAGCGCACCCCAAACTCGCCCGGCTCGGGACCGAGCAACTCAACCACGCCGCCCTTGCCACTGAACTCGATCGCACGGAACAGCAGACTCAACAACACCTGTTTTAGACGTTCCCGGTCTGCATACACAGAGACCAACCCACCCTCGGCAGCTACCGTCACCAACCGCACCCCACTGCGCTTTGCCAAAGACTCCACAAGCCCCAAGCAGCTCTTTAGCAGTGGCTGGAGCTCAACCCACTCAAGACTAATCTCCAGGTCATCAGACTCGTTTCTGGACAATACCAACAGCTCATCCACCAGCTGCAACAGGCTGCTGCCGGCAGCATTGATTCCCGCCACAAAACTCGCCTGCGTGGAGCTCAGCAGCTCGTCATCGTCACTGCTCAACAGCTGGGAAAAACCAAGGATCGCATTCAACGGGGTGCGTAGCTCATGGCTCATGTTGTCCATAAAACGGGACTTGGAGCGACTCGCCGCCACTGCCGCCTCTTTGGTCATCTTCAGCTCCTGCTTATGCACATCCTCGTTGCGCAGGGCATCCGCCAGCATATTCACACTCTCGGCCAGCAGATTCATGTCGCGAGAGCTCCTCAGCTCGAGGTCACCCTCTAGCTGCCCGTCACCCAATGCATGGATGCGCTCGCCAATCTGTCTCAGCGGCCGCACCACCAACAACTCGGAGAGGAGCAGCAGCGCTGCGGCGATCAGAAACAGCAGCAGAAACAACAGCTGCCTCGCCAGCTCAACGCTATACCTGACCTCAGCATAACGGGACGTCATGTCTAGAGCGATCTGGATCTCGCCAAACCGCTCGCCCTCCAGCTCGATGCCTTGCCGTTGCAGCACCACATTTGCTGCCGGAGCCGACTTGTCCCTTTGCCAGCTCAGCAGCTGCACGCCCACCTCATTCACCACTTGTAGGCTGTAGACATCCAGATCGGTTAACACCAGCTGCCGCACTTGGGCCTCCAACAGAGGGATATCCTCCGAAATTACCGCCTCCACCACAGAGGCCGCCAACACCGACAATAGATGGGAGGCATCTTGACGGGCAGCCTGCAGCTGACGCTGCTGTTCAAACTGGCGCACCACCTCTCCGCCACCCAGTGCCGCCAACAACATGATGATCGCCAGCCCCAGGCCTAACTGCAGCCACAGCGGCCAATCCTGCAGCCAACGGATCCATTGCAGTCTGCGCAACATCTTTATCTGCTTTGTCACTCAAACCGCCCGACTAATCCGCAAAAAATTGCTCATTCTGCTCGATCGCACGGCGGATTCGATCGTAATCCGTATCGTCCGCCGGCAGGAAGCCATCCTTCTTCAGCGCCTTGAATGCCTTGTCATCCCGAAATTCCAGCAGTGCCTGACGCAGTTGGGCCCGCAGTTCGGGGGCCAATCCTGCCCTGGCAATCCAGGGTTTGGTGACCAGCGGAAAGGTGACAAGCTGCCGCAGAGGCTTGCCTTTCTTGGCCAACTTGAAAAAGGTGCTCTCTTTCAGCGCCCCCGCATCATGGGTACCCGCTGCCACCGCCATTCCCACCTTGTCGTGCCGCCCCAGGTAGTCATACGACGCCAGATCACTCTCCCGCACCCCATGCTCCACCAGATAGAGTTGCGACAGATAGCGGCCAACGGTGGAACGTTGATTGCCAAAGGCAAACCGCTTGCCGGCCAACTCTTCGATCCGTTTTATCGGGCTATCTTTGTGAACACAGATAACACCGTTGTATTCCTTTTTCCCCTGCTTGGATTCCGCCACGATGATGCTCAGGCTCGGATTCTGCCGCTTCGCCAAGATGTAGGAAACCGGCCCAAAACGGGAGAAATCGACCCGTCCCTTGACCAGGTCATCTATGCCCGTCTGATAGTTTTTTGCCACCTGGATGCGGATCTTTACCGGCTCACCGCGCAACAGGCTCAGACGCTGTTCGAGCCCACTCAGCAGGGGCCTAAATTGACGCACTACCGAAGTCGGTTTGTCCGCCGTATAGACGCCGAAATTGAGTATGGTGTCGGCCATTGCTGCACCGCTCAAGCCCCAAGCGAGCAGCGACACAAACAAAACAGAGATGGTGATAGATCGGGATAACAGCTGTTGCATGAGACTGTCTCTATGTCCAGTGGCAACCTGCCACAGCGGGTTCTGCGGCTGGAAGATAGTTCCTTCCGTTCAGACCTCATCGGCAGAGCTCACTAAATGTTGAGGCTTGAATAAGGGCGTCACATGCAGAATGGCAGGGGCAACAACGACATCAGTCAGCAAGCGAAGGGCGACCCGAGGGCGAGCTACCCTCGAGTCACGAACTATCGCCTTAACAGCCCCACTCAGGCCTCGGCACGCAGCATCTCGACCCGGTTACGCATCGCCGCATAGTAGACCACCGGGATTACCACCAGGGTCAACAGGGTGGAGACGAAGAGGCCGAAGATCAGCGATACCGCCAGCCCCGAAAAGATCGGGTCGTCAAGGATGAAGAGGCCACCGGCCATTGCTGCCAGCGCGGTGAGTGCGATCGGCTTGGCGCGCACCGCCGCCGAGCGCACCACCGCCGCCTCCAGTACCATCCCTTCCCGCACCTGCTGATTGATGAAATCCACCAGCAGGATCGAGTTACGCACAATGATGCCCGCCAGCGCGATCATGCCGATCATCGAGGTGGCGGTGAACTGCGCATTCATCAGTGCATGACCCGGCAGGATGCCGATCACCGTCAGCGGGATCGGCGCCATGATCACCAGCGGCACCAGGTAGCTGCGGAATTGGGCCACCACCAGCAGATAGATCATCAGCAGCCCCACCGAGTAGGCAATGCCCATGTCGCGGAAGGTCTCGTAGGTGATCTGCCACTCACCATCCCACTTCAGGCTGTACTCGTAAGGATTCTCCGGCTGACTCAGAAACCACTGGTCGATACCGCCTTCCCCATCGAGCTGGCCAGAGATCCCAAATAGACCGTAGAGCGGGCTGTCGGTCTCACCCGCCATGTCACCGGTAACATAGACCACCGGCATCATATCCTTATGGTAAATCGAGTACTCACGCACCCGCGGGATCACTTCAACAATCTCCGACAGCGGCACCAGACTGCCGCTCTGGGAGCGCAGCCGCAGCGACAACACCTGCTCCAGATCGGCCTTGTCGGCATCTGAATACTCAAGGCGGATCGGCACCGCATACTTCAGGTTCTCACCGTGCAGAAAGCTGACATCCTCACCAGCCAGCACCGTCGCCAATGCCTCGACGATGCTGCTTTGCGGCACTCCAAGGCGTGCCGCCTTAGCCCTATCAACCTGCACCACAAACTTCGCCGCGGGGTGTTCGACGCTGTCATCCACATCGACGATATCCGGCGTGTTCTCAAACACCTGGCGGATCTCCCAAGCCGCCTCGGTCTGACCACGATAGTCGAGACCGTAGACCTCCGCCACCAGCGGCGACATCACCGGCGGTCCCGGCGGCACTTCCACCACCTTGACGTTGCCGTTATGGGTCAACGCGATCTGTCGCAGCGGCTCGCGCACCGCCCGGGCGATCTCATGGCTCTTGCGATCGCGCTGATGTTTGTCCACCAGATTGACCTGGATATCGCCCAGGTAGGCCCCCTCACGCAGGTAGTACTGACGCACCAGGCCATTGAAGCCAATCGGAGCGGCGCTGCCAGCATAGACCTGATAGTCGCTCACCTCATCCACTGTTGCGAGATAGTCACCCATCTCGCTAAGTACCCGCGTGGTCTGCTCCAGACTGGTCCCCTCCGGCATATCGAGCACCACCTGGAACTCTGACTTGTTATCGAAGGGCAGCATCTTCAGTACCACCGCCTTGTTCACCACCAGCGAGATCGACAGCACGATCAGCAGCATGATGCCGCTCAGCAGCAACCAGCGGTTGCGGTTGCCGCGGGAACCGAGCAGCAAGGGCCGCATCACGCGGCCGAAGAAACGGCTCAGGCCGGTCTCCTCTTTTTCATCATGGGCATGGGCAGCAATCTGCTCTGCCTGATTGGCTAGCGCCTTATTGGTGAGCCAGGGGGTAAAGACAAACGCCACCACCAGCGAGATCAACATGCCGGTGCTGGCGTTGATCGGGATCGGGCTCATGTAGGGGCCCATCAGGCCGGTGACGAAGGCCATCGGCAGCAGTGCTGCGATCACTGTGAAGGTAGCCAGGATGGTCGGGCCACCCACCTCATCCACCGCCGCCGGAATCGCCTCCAGCAGCTGCTTGGAGCCCATCTGCAGGTGCCGGTGAATGTTCTCCACCACCACGATGGCGTCATCCACCAGAATACCGATGGAGAAGATCAGCGCGAACAGCGAGACCCGGTTGAGGGTGAACCCCCAAGCCCAGGAGGCGAACAGGGTGATCGCCAGGGTCACCACCACCGCACCACCAACGATAAAGGCCTCACGCCAGCCGATGGCGAGAAACACCAGGACGATCACCGAGAGGGTGGCAAACGCCAGCTTGGTGATCAGCTTGTTGGCCTTGGCCTCGGCGGTCTCACCATAGTTGCGGGTGATGGTCGCCTCGACTCCATCGGGGATGAAGGTGCCCTCGAGCTGCGCAAACCGCTCGATCACCGACTCGGCAATCTCCACCGCATTGGTGCCCGCCTTCTTCGCCACCGCAATGGTCACGGCAGGATAGCTCATCCCCGGCTGCAGCCCCTTCTGCGCACCCTGGGCACCACCACCCATCCAGACATATTGTGCCGGCAGGTCGGGTTGATGTTTGATGCTCGCCACATCGCGCAGGTAGATTGCCTTGTCCTCCTGTACTCCCACCACTAACTGGCCGATCTCCTCCGCCGAGGTGAGAAAGGTACCGGCCTGCACCAGCAGCTCCCGGTTGTCAGCAGTGATAGTGATCGAGTCGTGGATCTGGTTGGCCGCCTGCAGCGTCCGGCGCAGATCGCTCAGGTCGATGTTGTGACCCGACAGGGCCTGCGGATCAAGCAGCACATGCACCACCCGGTCGGGCTCGCCGATGGTATAGATGTCGCGGGTACCGGGCACCCGTTTCAGTTCTGACTCGAGAGCATGTGCCACCTGGCCCAGCTCATAGGCGCCCACCTCTGGGTTTTCCGACCAGAGGGTGGCGGTGATAATCGGCACATCGTCTATACCCTTGGGTTTGATAATCGGCTGACCCACACCCAGGTTCTGCGGCAACCAGTCCTGGTTGGAGTAGACCTTGGAGAAGAGGCGCACAATGGCGTCCTCTCGATCCTCGCCCACCAGAAACTGCACCGTCAGCACCGCCATGCCGGGACGCGAGGTAGAGTAGACGTGCTTGATGCCATCGATCTCGGAGAGCACCTGCTCGGCCGGCGTCGCCACCAGGCTCTCCACCTCTTTGGCGGTAGCTCCGGGAAAGGGGATGAAGACGTTGGCGAAAGTGACGTTGATCTGCGGCTCCTCCTCGCGCGGTGTCACCAGCACCGCAAACCCCCCCAGCAACAGCCCCACCAGCGCCAGCAGCGGGGTGATCTCAGTGACCAGAAAGCGCTCCGCGATGCGCCCGGAGATGCCCAGCTTAGTCATTAGCGGCCTCCGCACGCTGCTGCTTCAGAAGCGCACCGGCGGCCACCGGGTCGAGCGCCACCCGCTCGCCCTCGGAGAGCCCCGCCAGCACCGCCTGCATGCCATCCTCGGTGTAGTGACCAACCCGCACATGGCGAAAACCGATACGACCATCAGCATCGATCACATAGAGCGCGGTCACCTCAGAACGGTAGACCACTGCCATTGCCGGCACCACGAGTTCACGCTTGCTGCCGGTAAGGAACGAGGTCTTGACGAACATGCCAGGGAACAGCCCCTTAACCCCCTCCGGCAGGTCGACCCGAACCTTGAAGGTATTGCTGCCATGATGAGCGAAGGGGAAGATCGTCAGCCTGGTCGCCGCCACGAAGCCACCCTCCGGCTGCTCCACCCACGCCTTGCCAAACTTACGGATGGTGGGGATCAGGCTCTGCGGCACATCCACAGTGACCCGTAGTTCATCCAGCGAGATGCCTCGCATCAGCTGCTGACCCGCTTGGGCAATCTCACCCACCTCCACATGACGGTGCGTGACAATGCCACTGTAGGGGGCCTTTACCCGAGTGTATTCGAGCTGCTCACGGGCCTGATCGAGACCCGCGCTGGCCGCCTCGCGACGCGCCTTGACCGACTTCAGGGCCGCCGTGGCCTTGTCCATCTGCGACTGGGAAACCAGCTTCTTCTCGTGCAGCCCCTTGACCCGCTTGAACTCATCCTGCGCCTCCTGCAGCCGCGCCACCGCCTCCTTCAGCTCGGCCTGGGCCTGTTTCAGCTTAGCCTGATGCTGGGTGTCGTTGAGCAGCACGATCAGCATGCCCTTCTCTACAAAGTCATCCACATCGACCAGGATCTGCTCTACCACCCCCTGGGTCTGGGCGGAGACGGTGGTCCGATTGATCGCCTCGACCGTCCCATCGAGACGGAACTCACGGGGGATCTCCCGGTAGATCGCCGGCTCGCTCGGCAGTTCGGCCGCTGACACACCAGAAACCCCGCTAATTATCAGTAGTGCTGGCAACAGCCAGACCATGAATTTGGCGTACATGGAATTATTCTCCCGATATATTAGATTTTGCTAACACTAGCTTCCAAAACAGATTTTTCAAGTTTTTCTTATGCCCCATAAGCCCTACTTTGCCAAATTGACGTCGCCATAAAATGGGCTTGGGTGGCAAAGTTGACCCATTTTGCCTGGCTGGGTAGGGTCTCCCGGTCTCAACCAACTCTGTAGCACCGCCATGCAATACCAGGATCTGCGCGATTTTATCCGGCAACTCGAACAACGCGGCCAGCTCAAACGCATCCACAGTGAGGTCGACCCGAACCTGGAGGTCACCGAGATCTGCGACCGCACCCTTCGGACCGGCGGGCCAGCACTGCTGTTCGAGCGGGTCAAGGGCTCCCGCTACCCACTGCTCGGTAATCTGTTCGGCACCCCCGAGCGGGTTGCGTTAGGCATGGGTGAGGAAGATGTCAGCGCACTGCGCGAGGTCGGAAAGCTGCTCGCCTTTCTCAAGGAGCCCGATCCGCCGAAGGGGATGAAGGACGCCTGGCAGAAGCTGCCGGTGTTTAAAAAGGTTTTGGACATGGCCCCCAAGGAGTTGCGCAACGCCCCCTGTCAGGCGATCAGCACCGAGGCTGACGAGGTGGACTTGGGCGAGCTGCCGGTGCAGACCTGCTGGCCCGGTGACGCCGGCCCGCTAATCACCTGGGGACTGGTGATCACCAGGGGGCCCAACAAGTCGCGCCAGAACCTGGGCATCTACCGCATGCAGGTAATCGGCCGCAACCGGGTGATCATGCGCTGGCTGGCCCATCGCGGCGGTGCACTCGATTATCGGGAGTGGCAAGAGGCCCATCCCGGCGAACCCTTCCCGGTAACGGTGGCGCTGGGCGCCGATCCGGCCACCATTCTCGCCGCGGTCACGCCGGTGCCCGACACCCTCTCCGAATACGCCTTCGCCGGGCTGCTGCGCGGCTCACGCACCGAGGTGGTGAAGTCTATCGGCAACAACCTGCAGGTGCCGGCGTCGGCGGAGTTTGTGCTGGAGGGTCATATCCACCCCGACGACATGGCCCCGGAGGGCCCCTTCGGTGACCACACCGGCTACTACAACGAGGTGGAGAGCTTCCCGGTCTTCACCATCGATCGCATCACCCATCGAGAAGAACCGATCTACCACAGCACCTACACTGGCAGGCCGCCGGACGAACCGGCAATCCTCGGCGTGGCGCTGAACGAGGTCTTTGTGCCGATCCTGCAGAAGCAGTTCCCCGAAATCACCGACTTCTACCTGCCACCAGAGGGCTGCTCCTACCGCATGGCCGTGGTAAGCATGAAGAAGCAGTACCCTGGGCACGCCAAGCGGGTGATGCTCGGCGTCTGGTCTTTCCTGCGCCAGTTCATGTACACCAAGTTTGTCATCGTGGTGGATGACGACATCAACACCCGCGACTGGAACGACGTGATTTGGGCCATGACCACCCGCATGGACCCGGCCCGCGACACCACGCTGATCGAGAACACGCCGATCGATTATCTCGACTTCGCCTCGCCGGTCTCCGGCCTGGGCTCGAAGATTGGCTTCGACGCCACCAACAAATGGCCCGGCGAGACCACCCGCGAGTGGGGTACGCCGATCCAGATGGAGGAGGCGGTGAAACAGCGGGTCGATGCGATCTGGGATGAGTTGGGAATAGATTGAGCGAGGCCCCTTTCGGCAGGGCTCAAGCTCCGCTAGGCTTGGGATGATGCGAAACGGCAGGGGGAAACCATGCACAAGATCATGCTGATGAACGCCAAGGGGGGCTGCGGCAAAAGCACCCTGGCCACCAACCTGGCCAGCTGGTACGCCGACGAAGGGCTGAAGGTGGCACTGGCCGACTTCGACCCGCAGCGTTCCAGTCTCGACTGGCTGGAGGCGCGTCAAGACTACACTGGCATCCCGGAGATCGAGGCCATCGACGCCACCAAGGCCGCCCCCAAACCGGCTCGCGGCACCGACCTTCTGGTGATGGACGCACCCGCCGGAGTGCACGGCAAGCAGATCAATCAGATGCTGCGCCGGGTCGACAGCCTGATCATCCCGGTATTGCCCTCCCCCATCGATATCCGGGCCTGCCGCCGTCACCTCGACGAGCTACTGCGCAGCGGTCGGGTCTTACGCCATCAGACCCGCATCGGCTTCGTCGCCAACCGGGTCAACCGCAAGACCCGCGCCTACAAAGATCTGAAACGCTTCCTCGGCGACCTCAACTTCCCGGTAATTGGCCACCTGCGCGAGAGCCAGAGCTACATCCGCGCCGCCGAGACCGGCCTCGGGGTGTTCGAACTGCCGCGCTCATCGGTCTATAAAGATCTTCCGCCCTGGAACAGCCTGCTCGACTGGGTCGACGAGGGACTTAACTCTTAAGGAGCCTCCTGCGCCGCCGGTAGCCCCAGATCCAGATTCGGGTAACGTAGCTGCACCGCCAACTCCTCCAACATCTTGCGGTTATCGAGCCGGCGCGACTCCGCCAGATAGGAGAGCATACCCGGCGAGAGCTGCTGCTTCGCCTCCTCCAGGGAGATCAACGGTGGCCGCGGCAGGCCGAGGAAGTCGGCCACCTGGATGAAGTAGTCGGTCATGCTGCCAGGCTGGCCGTCACTGACGTTGTAGACCTCGCCATTGTGTCCACGCTGCATCGCCGCAACACAGATCTCCACCAGATCGAGGCTGTGGATATGGTTGGTGAGCGGTGACTCTGCCTGGCACACCATCGGCACGGCGTTTTGCAGTCGCGCCTGCGGTAGCTTGCCAGGCCCATAGATCCCCGCCACTCGCAGAATCACCAGTTCGCCACCCGTTGCCTCGCTCCAGGCCCGCCAGCGCTGCTCCGCATCCAGCCGGCGGCGCGCCCTGTCGACCCGTGGCGCCGGCGGCCGCGTTTCATCGACCCACTCACCCTGGCAGTCGCCGTAGACACCAGTGGTGCTGAGATAGACCACCCGTCGCGGCTGGCCGAGCTGGGCGAACAGCTCGATCAGGTGCGCCACCCGGCCATCCTCCACTCCCTGTTTAGGTGGCGGCGCAAAGTAAAAGAGCTGCGCACCCTCCAGGTCAGATCCTTGGGCATCGGGCCGATCTAGATCGACCAACGCGGCGGGGATGCGCAACCGCTGCAGCCGCTCGATACCGTCCGGACTACACACCCAGCCGCGCACCGCCTCACCCGCCCCGATCAACCGCTGCGCCAGCCGCGCACCGATATCGCCACAACCCACGATGGTGATCTCCGCCATTACCTGAAACTCTCCTAGGTTTAATTCCTGACTTAAATAGGCGAGAATTTCGCCCCATTAGCAGTTCGCTCTAGATATCAAGGATTCCCATGAGTTTTAAAGTCCATGTCGAGCCCAGCGGGCACGAATTTAACGTCGAAAAAAACGAGACCATCCTCGAGGCTGCGGTTCGTCAAGGCATCAATCTTCCCTACGGCTGCCGCAACGGTTTCTGCGGTGAGTGCCAGGGCAGCCTCTCTGAAGGCAGCGTGAGCTACCCGGATGGTGAGCCACCAGCACTGGACGGCAAACCGGCCGGCAGCTGCCTGACCTGCAAGGCAACCCCCAACAGCGATCTGCGCATCGAGGTGAAAGAAGCCACACAGGCCAGCGATATCGAAATCAAAGAGTTCCCCTGCAAGGTCGACCGGATCGAGCATCTCAATGACGACGTAATCCGCCTCTATATCAAACTCCCCGAGGGCGAACGGCTGCAGTTTCTGGCCGGTCAGTACCTCAACTTCATCCTCGAGGATGGCAGCAAACGCGCCTTCTCCATTGCCAACGCGCCCCACGACGACAAGTTCATCGAGCTGCATATCCGCCATATAGCAGGCGGCAAGTTCACCGACTTCCTGTTCAATGATATGCAGGAGAAGACGATCCTGCGCCTGGAGGCACCCCTCGGCAGCTACTTCCTGCGCGAGGAGTCGGAGCGCCCGATTATTTTCGCCGGAGGCGGCACCGGCTTCGCGCCGCTCAAGGGGATCATCGAACACGCCTTTGAGATCGGCGTCAAGCGCAAGATGGTGCTCTATTGGGGTGTACGCAGCAAGGCCGATCTCTACCTGCCCGAGCTGCCCAAGCAGTGGGCTACAGATCACGACAACTTCAGCTATGTGCCGGTGCTCTCGGAACCGGACGAGGGCTGGCAGGGTCAGACCGGCTGGGTGCACGAAGCCGTGACGGCGGATCACCCCGATCTGAGCGACTATGAACTCTACATGAGCGGTCCGCCGCCAATGATCAATGCCGCTAAACAGGCCTTTCTCGACAAAGGCCTGAGCCCCGATCACCTCTACTCCGACTCATTCGAGTACGGTGCCGCCTCCGGCAAGTGAGCCATGCGAGCCGGGCTGCTTTGGACGTTCGGCCAGACAGCTAGGCTTCAGCCCTCCACCCCGATCAGGTGCGCTGACCCCATCACTGCCGGCTTCGCTGGCGGCGGCAACGCCGCCGGTGCTGACGGCTGGCGGCTCTCGGTAGCGCAACGCAAACCCTCCCGGTAGCAGTCGAGCGCCGCCGCGGGCTCGTCCATCTGCTCCAGCAACGCCCCCAGTTCCCGGTAGGCATCAGCGTTTGGTTCAATCGCAATGCTCGCCTCGAAGTAGCTGCGCGCCTTACCCCAGAGTTTGTTCTGCAGGCAGAGCCGGGCCAGAATAAACAGCAGCAGCGGATCCTCCCGCCGATCGCGCAGCCAGCTCTCAGCGAGTTCCAGACGCTGCGCCGGATCCCCCCGTTCGATCGCGCCAAACAGCCGCAGCAGCGATTCGCTCCACTGACTGCGCAGGGCATCCGCCAGCAGCGACTCCACCAGCTCACCGCGCCCTTCCGCCAACATCAACCGGCTATAGGCACCGATCAGCTCGGCACGCCGGCGCAATGAAGCTGAGAGCTCGCCCCAAGCGTGGCGCAGCCCCTCCTCGCCGGACTTCTGCGCAACCCGCTGTAGTCGCTGCTCGACCAACCGCAGCTCGAGGGCATCGAGATCCCCTGCATCCGCCACCTTGCGCTTGCGCAGCTCCGGCAGCAGCGCCTCGAGCTGCTGCCACTCTTCCTGACTTTCATAGAGACGGCGCAACAGCCGCAACACATAGACATGCTTGGGTGCCAGACTGCGCAGATGGGTCAGGGTCGCCAGCGCCTGCTCATACTGCTGGTGCGCCAGCTGCAGCTCCGCCTGGGTCAGCCCCACCGCCACATCCGCCATCGGCATGCTCTGGTGGGCCTGCTGCAGGTAGTGATCGCGTCGCCCATCCTCACCCTGTAACTGTGCCGCCCGGGCCGCCGCCAGATAGTTGAGCAACGGCGTTTCGGATTGATGGGCATAACGCACCAACTGCTTCTCCGCCACCTTCCAGTGGCCTTCAGAAAGCTCCACCAGCCCCTGAGTCAGCGCCTTCTGCGCACGCCGATTGCGCCGCCGTCCGCGCCAGGCCGAGAGACCGCGCGGGATCGACCAAATTTTGGCCAGGCTGCGCAGCAACAGATAGAGAAGCAAGAACAGCAGCAGATTGGCCAGCGTGAAGAGCGCCAGACTTCCCTCCACGGTCCATTCGCCGTAGCCGATCAGCACATAACCGTTGTCCTCCTTAACCCACAGGGTCAGGATGATCGCGGACAGCGCGACGATAAAGGCAGTAAACAGATTTTTCACTTGGCCTCCTGCTGATCACGCAGCAGCGCACGCCGCCCCTGCAACGCCCGCAGCGAGGCGGAGATATCGGGATGCTTGAGCTGCACCGGCTGCTGTGCCAACAGGTCGAGCTGCTTTAGAAACAGACCGGTCTCCGCCACATGACTATCGAAATGGCGCGCCACCCATTGATGGGCGGTCTGCAGGCTATCCTGATAGAGCTCGCTGCTGTTGCTCAGCAGGGCGAGCTTCGCTCCTTCCAGCTTGAGACGCAGATTCTGGTAGATGAAGTAGCGCTGCTCCGGCGGCAACATCGCCGTCACCGGACGCTGGTGGTGGCGAATCACCATCAGCGATTTGAAGCCCTGCCACAGATCCTCCGCCAGCTGGCGCCAGTCGATGCGCCCATCCTCCATCGGCGGCTGTAAGGTTTCAACGTTCGCCTTGGGACGCAACACCACGCCGCCCTCATCCAGTAGCCGCAAGCCATCAACCTGCTCGATCAGTCCGTTGATACGGCCGCTCAGCCCACTCAAATCGAGCAATGGGGTCGATTGTAGAGTGCTGATCTCCTGGGCCAAAATATCCCGCACCCCGTTCCAGCCGGGATCAAGGGTATCGCGCAGCCGCGTATCCGCCGCCTGCAGCGCTGCCGCTGCGCTCTTCAGGTCACTGCTGAGGGAGAGGCGATGATTGGCCAGGCGCATCAGATACTCCGCCTCCGCCACCCGCCAACGATTGCTGTTACTGCCGAGCCGGTTGCGCATCTCCTGCAGCGAGCTGTCGAGCTGCTGACCCCGCTGTTGCAGCAACTGGCGCTCCAGCTCCATCTTCTCTACTTGGGCCAGTAACGCCTGGCGCTGACTGGCCAGCGCCTGCTGCTGCGACTCGATCTGCGCCTGCTGGGACTGGTACTCCCGGGCGGTCTGCTGCAACAGCTCACTCATGCGGCTCTGTTCCTGACTCGTCTGCTTCAGCTCAGCCTGAACCTGAAACAATGACTGCTGCATCCCTTCCCAGTAGCGCTGGCCCATCAACAATCCGACCAGCACCGCCAGCAGGGCGATCACTGCCAGCACCAAAGGCAGGCGGGAGGCCGACTGTTTCTCGGCAGACTGGACTGGCGGCTCCTCGCCTACGGTTTCGCTGACCCCTTCAGGCGCCGGCTGCTTCGCTTGTTCCGGCTCCTGTTCCAACCCGGACTGTTCGCGCTTATCCTGCTCTGTCATCGACTCTTCATCCATCATCTATTGTGCTTTGCCAGTGGTTGCTCTGTGCCATCCAACTGCAGAGCCGCTCCATAATCGATTGTTCGTCGGCGCCTTGCGCCAACAGGATCCGTCTGAATCCCAACTGCTGCGCCCGTTCCCGCATGCGCCGACTGATCACCAGCAAGGGGGTGGCCAGCAGCATCGGCTGTGCAGCCGGCCCCAGCATCTGCAGCAGATTCTCCAGCACTGCATTACTGGTCGCGGTGACCAGCTGCACCTCTGTCGGCCAACGCTGCAACAGCGGGCCAACGTCAAGTTGCGGACAGACCCGCCGGTAGACCTCGACATAGCTCAGCTGCGCTCCCCGTTCGATCAGGGTATCGCCCAGCAGGGCGCGGCCCCCCTCACCACGGAAGATCAAAACCTGCCGCCCTGCAACCTGTTGCAGCGCCTCGCTGGCCAGCAGCCCCTCGCTGTCAAAGCCCGACTGCGGCAGGATGTCGACCGGCCAGCCGGCCTGCTCCAGGGCTTTGGCGGTGGCCCGACCCACCGCTGCCAACTGAACTGCTGGCTTATCCCGTGGCAGCAACTTCAAGCCATACTCGACGGCGTTTGGGCTGACGAAGACTAGCAGCGCCCCTTGCTGCAGCACTGCCAGACTGGCCCGCAGCTCTGCCGTCCCCCCGGCCGGCTCAACCGCCAGCGCCGGGAAGCGAACCACCCGCCCACCGTGCGCTTCGATCGCCCGGCAGAGCGGCTCAGCCTGGTGGGCCGCCCGTGTCACCAATACCCCGACACCCTGCAAATCACAAGCGCTGTCGGACTCAGTCGGCATAGAGTGTCGACAGGATCTCGTCAGCGCCCCACTCCAGCAGGCGCTCGGCCAAACCGACACCAAGGGACTCCGCCTCATCCGGCGTCCCTTCAGCTTCACCACGCAGGATCTGGCTACCGTCGATCTCGCCCACCAGACCACGCAGCCAGAGGTTGCCGGCCTCCAGCATCGCGTAACCGGCAATCGGCACCTGACAACCACCCATCAGGCGATTGTTCATGGCTCGCTCGGCATGCACGCAGGCAGCGGTGTCGACATGATGCAGCGGCGCAATCAGGGCATTGACCTGCGCGTCGTCGCTGCGGCACTCGATGCCGATCGCACCCTGGCCGATCGCCGGTAGGCTCTGCTCAGGAGCGATGAAGGCGGTGATGCGCTGTTCAAAGCCGAGCCGTTTGAGACCGGCGGAGGCGAGGATAATCGCATCGTATTCGCCCTCATCGAGCTTGCGCAGACGGGTATTGACGTTGCCCCGCAGGGGCTTGATCTGCAGATCGGGGCGCGCCTCGGCCAACTGGCACTGGCGGCGCAGGCTGGAGGTGCCTACGCGCGCGCCTTCGGGCAGGCTCTCGAAGCTGGAGTATTGGTTCGAGACAAAGGCATCACGCGGATCCTCCCGCTGCATGATCACCGGCAGGTGCAGCCCCTCCGGCAGCTCAGCCGGCACATCTTTCATCGAGTGCACCGCGATATCGGCGCGCCCTTCCAGCATGGCCTGTTCCAGCTCCTTAACGAACAGCCCCTTGCCACCGATCTTCGCCAGCGGTGTATCGAGGATCTTGTCGCCCTGGGTACTCATACCCAGCAGCTCCACCTCCAATCCGGGATGCGCCCGCTTCAATTCGGCGGCGACATGTTCTGCCTGCCACATGGCGAGAGGGGATTTTCGGGTAGCGATGCGGATTCTATTGTCGGACATTAGGAGATGGGCCTTGCAAGATTCATATTCTCGGCGCCTTCGCCCCCATCTCAGCCCGCAGGCAGTGACGGAAGGGGCGCCGTGCTGGGCCACTATGCTAAAGCCTGCCTATGCTGGAGGCAATTTCTCACGCCTATCGGCTAAGCGAAGCCTCCGGTATGGAGAGATCCGCCGAATAGTAGGCGAGCAGCGCCTCCAGTCCTGCCTTCCCCTCGGCCCGGATCAGCCGGGTCAGCTGGCGCTGCATGCCGTTGCCGGTACGATTGGCGCCCAGCACATAGTCATGCAGGGTCCAGCGCAGATAGGCCGAGTGCTGACCCTGCAGGCGTGGCGCGCCCTTGTCCTGCGCATCGTGACACTCTCCACAGTAGCGCGAGTGCAGCCGCTGACCGAAGCGCGCTGCAACCCAATCCACCCCCTGTAGGCGGGTCGAACGCCGGGGCAGGGCGGCAAAGTAGCCGGCCATGCGTGCGATCTCTTGGCTCGAATAGCCTCTGGCGATGCGGCCCATGACGGTGGCAATGCGCTCCCCCTGCTGATAGGCCCGCATTACTTTGATGAAGTAATCTGCCGGCAGGCCGGCGATATTTGGGGTGGCCGGGCCTGACGATGCGCCCTGCGGGCCATGACAACCAAAACAGCCCTGTGCAAGCATCGAGCTGGCTGCTGGAGCGGTAATTCGCGTTGCGCCTGATGGCAGGGGTGGGGAAGGCGTCTGTTGGGCCGGGAGTTGTGACTGACGCAACGGCAGGCAGGCCTGCAGCAGCGAACAGAGCAGCACCAGAGAAGCCTTTTTCAAAAACCGGTTAAAATGCAGCACCGTGCTAGTATTCCAGTAGCCTGAGTTCTTGGGTATGAGTTTGCTATCTCGACAACGGCGAATCTTACCGCACTCCTCCTGACTCAGGCCCGTCACCTTCTACCAATTGGACGATCGCGTCCTTTATACAAAGGCCAGGACATGATTCGTGTGCTTCTTATTGCTTTGTCCACGCTACTGCTGGCACCCTCGCTTTTTGCCCGTGAAATAACCGGCGTGCCGCTTGCTGAGACAACCACAGTTGCTGGTAAGTCACTGCTGCTGAATGGCGCCGGCATCCGAACAAAGTTCTTCTTCAAGATCTATGTGGGCGCCCTCTATTTGCCCCAAAAATCGACTGATCCTGAGACCATCTACCCGATGTCTGGACCCAAAAGGGTCAGCATGCATTTTCTCTACGATCACCTGGATAGAGAAAAGCTGGTCGATGGCTGGAACAAGGGGTTCAGAAAGAACCTCGACAGCACCGAACTGACCACCCTGCAGCCGCGCATCGATGCCTTTAATGCCGCCTTCAGTGGCGTCGATGAGGGGGATGAGATCCATCTCGACTACATCCCAGGGCGTGGCACCGAGATATGGATTCGCGGTCAGCTCAAGGCCACCATCAAGGGCGCAGATTTTCATATCGCCTGGCTGAAAATTTGGTTGGGAAATGAGCCCGCGGACAAAGGGCTGAAGGAGGGTATGTTGGCGCGATGAGCGGCGGATCGGGTGCGGGAACACTCCGTCACTGAGCACCATTCTGGACAGGCCAGTCTCGCGTTCAAACAGCCGACACCCCCTGCTCGACAACAGGGGATATCGGCAGCCTCTTATGCCTAGTGGTCGGGCACAATTCGCACGCTATCTTCGCCGCGAACCATCATGCCATCTTCGGTCTTGGCCTCCAGTACCGCGCTTGCCTCACCCGGCTCGATCATGAACTGGGTGGTGTAGACTTGGCAGACCAGATCGATCAACTGATCACCGTTGACATCATCTTGGTGACAGAGGTATTTACCGCTCTTACCCGCCATTTTCACCTGGGCACCAGCCAGCTCGATGCTCTCAGGCACGACTGTGGTAGCATCAAACTCAGACGAGCTGAGGATCGCCACCGGCACTACGCCCGATGAACCCAGATTGATGCTGTTGACCTCACTACCCGGCTTGATGTCGATCTCGACATAGATCGTGTCATCGGTCTCAATCTGCAACTTAATTGCGGCCTCAGCCACTCCCCGATCGAATACGCTGCACATGTAACCATCCCAGGCCCGCATGGCCAGAGTATTCTCCCCCTGATTCAGATAGGAAGTGACATCAATCCAGCCAGTCTGATTGGCACCACCGGTAAGGTCGATATAGGCCAGCGTACCGTTGATATAGAACTGGAACTCGTCATTCACATCGAATTTAACTGTTGCCGCAAGCAACGGTCTGTCGATGCTAAACTGATAACGGAAGAATGCCTCATCCGGACCATTGCTATACGAGGTGCATCCCTGGGGGCAGTCCCACATAAAGACCTCCAACTCAGGTCCGGGCGGATTACCATACCAGGGGTAAAACTCCGTTGGTGCCTTGGCGTTGCGCCAACCACTATCATCGAAGCCAGCTTGGGTCCATGCTGGACCCGCTGAATCTATGACCCCAGGACAGACTCCTGGATCAGCCACTGCGTTAAAGGACTTCCAGTCACTGCTACTCTCGACGACGAGCGTACCCGCTAACGCCGGTGCTACGAACAGGCACCCTGCCAACACCGCGAAGATCAGGCTCCATTTGAAAGACGGGGTCGGCGAACTCAAGCGTGTTTGTCTAAACATCGCACACCCCCACATTTGACAGGTGAACGTTCATCCCTACGAATACGGCCTCGGAACTCCCTTCCTGCACTATAAATTCTAGTATTTGCGCCAAGGGTTTTGTTAACCACAGGCATTACAACGCAAAAACCTTCCTATATCCGAGTCAGGCGCCTATACAAGATTGCAGAGCGAGCATTCCTGACACCCCACAAGCCCAAACCTACTCTCACCGACTCAACCAGCGCCGTATCTCTGGCAAATGGCGGCGGCTCACCTCCAGCCGCTCATCACACCCCTGCAGACGCACCCAGGCACCGCCATTCGTCCCTCGCTCCAGCGCCACCAGCCGCTGCCGGGCGACCAGGGCGTTACGATGGATGCGCAACAGCTGTTCGGGATAACGCCCCTCCAGGCTCTTCAGGGACTCCTCCAGCAGTAGCTCGCCACCCGCATGGCGGGCCACTACGTATTTGGCCTCGGCCTTGAGGTAAATCACCGCCTCGATCGGCAGGGTCTCGAGCCCGCCCCGATAGCTGGAGCGCAGCGGCGGGGCGCTCGACGCCTGTGCCACGCTCAGCGCCGCCAGCTGCGGTCGGGTCAGCCGCCGCGCCTGCTCAAGCGCCTGCAGCAGGCGCTGTTTGCGCACCGGTTTCAGCAGGTAGCCCACCGCATTCTGCTCAAATGCCTGCAGCGCGTGCTCATCATAGGCGGTAGTGAAGATCACCGCCGGCGGCGTCGCCATCTCAGCCAGTCGTGCCGCCACTGTCAGGCCATCGATGCCTGGCATGCGGATGTCGAGCAGCAGCAGATCCACCTGCAGTTCGTCACACAGCTGCAGCGCCTGTTCGCCATTTGCCGCCATCGCCACTACCCGGTAGTCGCCACCCAGCTCGACCAGCAGCGCCGTCAACCGCTCCCGGGCGAGGGGCTCATCGTCCACCAGCAGGATATTCATGTCTCGCTCCAAGGGTAGGGGATCACCAACCGCACCTGATACATCCCATCCACCTTAGAATGAATCAGACTCGCCTCGGTATCGAAGCGCGCCGCCAACCGTTGGCGGATATTCTCCAGCGCCAGACGGTTGCCTTCACGCACCTTCTCCGCGCTCTCCGGCGGTAGACTGTTGCGGATACTAAGGTTGATGCGTCGGCGCCGGTAGCGGCCAACGATCTCGATACGCCCCCCCTCCGGCGCAGGCTCGATACCGTGGTAGACCGCGTTTTCGATCAGCGGTTGCAGGGTCAGCGCCGGCAGGGTCGCCGCTTCAGGCAGATCCTGCAGATCCCACTCCAGCTGCAGCCGCTCACCCAGGCGCAGGCGCTCCACATTCAGATAGTGACGCGCCAGCTCCAGCTCACGCCCCAGGGTCGAGTCACGCTGTGCATCGCCGAAGGCGGCGCGGAACAGATCCGCCAGATCCTCCACTACCCGTTCAGCCAGGGCCGGGTCGGTGCGGGTCAAGCTGGCCACCGTATTCATGCTGTTAAACAGGAAGTGAGGACGAATCCGCGACTGCAACGCCTGCAGCCGCGCCGCGCTCTCCGCCTGCTGCTGCCGGCGCCAGAGAAACTGCAGATAGAGATAGCGCAACAGCAGCAGGCCAACGATAGCGGCGATCCCCAGATAGCGCAGTAGCGCCTCCCAGTCGGCACCGTCGAAGGGGCGGTAGCTGGCGCTGGTCAGCATTCGCGCCGCCTCGCAGGCCAGCAGGGTTGTCAGCAGCAGCAACAGCCAGGCCGACACCCCCGCCACCCGGTTGCCAAACCGGCACAGCAGGGGGCGCAGCAGGCAGAGCAGCAGCGCGCTGCTCAGGGCGATCCACTGCACCACCAGCGAGAGGCTGCTCAGCTCGGTCCAGAACCGCGCTAGCGGCGTCGCTGACGCCAGCACCAGTAGCAACGCCAGTAGCTCGGCAGTGACCACCGCCCCGAATACCGCCCGGATCGAGCAGAAGTTGGGCAGAAAACAGCCGCTATCGCTTGTGCCCTGCCGTTTCGATTCGTCACGCCTTTCCACCTGATGCATGGAACATTCGCCTGTATAATGGTGCGCTTCCGGCCCGTTATTAGGATAGCCCCAGATGAGCGACAACAGCGCCTCCGCGAAACTCTCCTCCGCCCGCCTCAGCGCCCCCACCGACGCCTTTGTCGAGGCCTTCACCGCCTCGGTCGAGTTCGACCAGCGTCTCTACCGGCATGATATCGAGGGCTCCATCGCCCACGCCAGGATGCTGGCCCGCCAAGGCATCATCACCAGCGCGGAGCGGGACGCCATCGTCCAGGGGCTGGAGCAGATCCGCGAACGCATCGAGGCCGGCGGCTTCGACTGGTCGATCGCCCAGGAGGATGTGCACATGAACATCGAGGCGGCGCTCACCGCCGCCATCGGCGATGCTGGCAAGAAGTTGCACACCGGCCGCTCCCGCAACGACCAGATCGCCACCGACATCCGCCTCTGGCTGCGCGATGAGATCGAGGTGATCCGCGACGGCATCCTGCGTCTGCAGCAGGCGCTGCTCGACCTGGCCGAGCACGAGGCCGATACTATCTTGCCCGGCTTCACCCATCTGCAGACTGCCCAGCCGATCACCTTCGGCCACCACATGATGGCCTGGTTCGAAATGCTGGAGCGGGACCGGGAGCGCTTCGCCGACTGCAACCGGCGGCTCAACGTGATGCCCCTGGGGGCGGCGGCCCTGGCCGGCACTAGCTACCCCATCGACCGCCACTATACCGCCGAGCTGCTCGGCTTCGAGCGCCCCAGCGAGAACTCGCTGGACTCGGTCTCGGACCGGGACTTCGCCATCGAATTCAGCGCCGACGCCAGCATCCTGATGATGCACCTCTCGCGCTTCTCCGAGGAGCTAATCATCTGGTCTTCAGCCCAGTTCGCCTTCATAGAGCTCTCCGACAGCTTTTGCACCGGCTCTTCGATCATGCCGCAGAAGAAGAACCCGGACGTACCGGAGCTGATCCGCGGCAAGAGCGGGCGCATCTTTGGCCACCTGATCGGCCTTCTGACCCTGATGAAGGGGCAACCCCTGGCCTACAACAAGGACAACCAGGAGGACAAGGAGCCGCTGTTCGATACTGTCGATAACTTGCAGGGCTCGTTGAAGGTATTCGCCGAAATGATGCCCGGCGTCACCTGCCGCAAGCAAAACATGCGCGAGGCGGCGATGAAAGGCTTCGCCACCGCCACCGACCTGGCCGACTACCTGGTGGGCAAGGGGATGGCGTTCCGTGATGCTCACGATGTAGTGGGACGCGCCGTCGCCTTCGGGGTGGCCGAGGGGCGCGACCTCTCAGCGATGAGCCTTGAGGAGCTACAGGGCTTCTCCGCAGACATCGAGGAGGATGTCTTCAAGGTACTCACCCTGGAGGGGGCAGTGGCCGCCCGCAACCACATCGGTGGCACCGCGCCGAGCCAGGTACGAGCGGCGATCGGCAGAGCACGGGAGCGGATCAACCGATGAGCAGCTCGCCCACACCGCAGACTGACAGCCTGGCGCAGCTCAACCAGCGCCTCAAGATGTTTGCCCAGACACGCAACTGGGAGCAGTTCCACTCGCCGAAAAACCTCTCGATGGCGCTGATCGCCGAGTGCGCCGAGCTGGTCGAACATTTCCAGTGGCTCAGCGAGGAGCAGAGCTATCAGCTGCCGCCAGACAAACACGATGCCGTGGCGCTGGAGATGGCAGACATCTTCATCTATCTGATCCGCTGCGCAGAACGGCTCGATATCGACCTGATCGAGGCCGCCCAGCGCAAGATCGAGATCAACGAGGCCCGCTATCCCGCAGACAAAGTCTACGGTGATGCCCGTCGCGCCTCTGAATATGAGTGATATGAGGTTTTCCTCACTCGGGCTTCAGCGCATTTTTCACGCCAATGATCAGGGATTTCCCCTAAAGATTTTTTTTCCCCTGTCGCTAACTGCTGTGTAGATTGCCGCAGCCCAATTGCTGCGGTCGCATAACGTCAGCCGCTCCGTCGCGCTGGCCCGGGCATTAAAATTGAATCTGGAACTCCGGTCATGAGTGATCTGATCAACTTCAGTAAAGCGTTTTTCGAAGCCTGCCCCACCGGCATGCTGGCTTTCGACCAAGACTCCCGCATCTGCTGGCTCAACCCGGCCCTGGAGCAGATGCTCCATCTCGACTCGGCCGAGCTGATCGGCAAAGATAAACAGACCCTGCCGGAAGGGCTGCACCCCCTATTCGATGAGAGCGACATGCTCCACATCTCCATCAATGGCGATGGCGATGGCGAACGCTGGTTCCGCCGGGAGATCCGCGAGATCAACGACTCGGAACCCGGCCCTCTGCGCATTCACTACTATCAGGACATCAGCAACCAGATCAGCACCCAGCTTGAACGCGACGTGCTGAAGAGTCAGGTGGAGGAGCTGACCATCACCGATGAGCTGACCGGCCTCTCCAACCGCAAGGCCACCCTGCAGGCACTGGGTGTGCAAGTGACGCGCAGCCGCCGCTACGGCAATCCGCTGACCCTGGGGATAGTGGAGATCAACATCCCCAACACCCCCGAAGAGCCCGTACCCGAAGCGCTCATCCTCACCTTTGCGCACTACCTGCGTGACCGACTGCGCTGGGCCGACACCATCGGCCGCTACCAGAGCAATCTATTTATGCTGGTGCTACCAGAGACCAGCCTGGCCGATGCCGGGGTGCTGCTCGAAAAGATCGTGCAGGAGTGTCACGAGGGTGCGCTCAGCCTGCCCGATAAGACACCACTGCCACTGATCCGCTACGGGCTTGCCCATTGGGAGAAGGGCTTCGATCCGCAACGCCTGATCGATTCCGCTCAGCAACAGCTTGAGGAGACCACCAGCTAAAGCGATGCCTGAATCGCGCGCCATTAGTTTCGATGAGGGAATCAGCCGCAAAGATCTGAAGATCATCCGGCAGCGCTTCCAGCGACTCCACCGGGAGCGGCTGCGGCGCATCCTGGGGGAGCTGAGACCCACACAACAGGATCTGCTGCAGCTGTTGCCGTTGCTGTTTCACATCAACCATCCGGTACTGCCAGGCTACATCAACAGCAAGGTACCGGCCGGCATCCCTGACTTCAGCCCCTCGCGTAAGGCTTTGGAGGCAGCCCACCACCTGAATCGCAGCTTCGATTATAAAAAACGCGCCCACCGAGTGTTTCACATCCTCGGCCTCTACCTGATGGGCAGCATCGGCACCATCGGCCAATCGTCTGGCAGCGACTTCGATCTCTGGCTCTGTCATGCCCCGAGCCTCTCGGAGAAGCAACGCCAGAATCTGCAAAAAAAGATTAATGCGATCGAACGGGAGGCCGATGCACTCGGTATCGAACTGCACATCTTCCTCGTCGATCCAGAGCGGTTTCGCCGCCGGGAGGCAACCAAACTCGATGCCGAGAGCAGCGGCAGCACCCAACACAGCCTGCTGCTGGAGGAGTTCTACCGCAGTGCGGTAATGCTGGCCGGCCTCCCCCCCCTCTGGTGGCTGGTGCCCCCCGACAAGGAGCAGGACTATCAGCGCTACACTGAAAACCTGCTGGCAAAGCGTTTTGTCGAGCCCAGTGACCTACTCGATCTGGGCGGACTCGATCAGGTCCCTGCCGGGGAATTTTTTGGCGCCGCACTCTGGCAGCTCTACAAGGGCATCGACTCACCCTACAAATCGATCCTCAAGATCTTCCTGATGGAGGCCTACAGCAAGCACTACCCTGACACCCCGTGGCTTGCCCTGCAGACCAAACGCGCTATCTACGCCGGTGAGACCGATCTTAACCAGCTCGATGCCTATATCCTGATGTATCGTCAGGTGGAAGAGTACCTGACACAATTGCAGGACCAGGAGCGCCTTGAGCTGGCCCGGCGTTGTCTCTACTTCAAAGTCGACAAGCCGCTCAGTCGCCTCTCGACACATCATCACTGGCGCACCCGCGAGCTGCTCAAACTGACCCGGGAGTGGGGCTGGAGCCAGACTCAGCTGCAGATGCTTGATACCCGTCCAGAGTGGAAGATCGACCGGGTAATCCGTGAACGCAACGTGATGGTCAGCGTGCTCTCGCGCAGCTACCGCCTGCTCACCGACTTTGCCCGCACCCATGCCCAAACCAGCACCATCGACCCGATGGAGCTCAACCTGCTCGGACGCAAGCTCTACACTGCACTGGACCACCGCCCCGGCAAGATCGACAGCATCAATCCCGGCATCTCAAAGAATCTTACGGAGAGTGAGCTGTCACTCCACCACAGCCCCTCGAAGGCCGGCACCCTCAGCTGGATGCTGTTCCGCGGTAAGGTCGAACAGGCCGATCAACAGCAGCCGATCAAGGTCACCCTCAATCTGGTAGAGATGCTGCTTTGGTGCCTGCTCAACCAGGTCTGGGGAAGCGCCACCTTGACCCATCTGTTTCCCAGCCACGGTCCGATCAAACGCCACGAACTGAACGCTATCTTTTATGATCTCCAGCACCTCTTCCCGCAGCACAAGAGCGCACATGTGACGATTGACCAGCTCGCAGGCCCCGCCTATCCCACCCTAATCGCGCTGTTCGTCAATCTCGGCCAGGATCCGATGCAGCACCTCTCCGCTGAAGGGAAACAGCTCACCAGCGACCGCTACGACCCACTCAGCTACGGTTCAGCCCGTGCCAACCTATTGATCAATATGGAAGAGCTGGTGGTAACCAGCTGGGGCGAGCGGCTGGTGCTGCACCGGGAGGGGCCGGAGGGTCTGCTCGACTCTCTCTGTCAGCTGCTGACAATGCAGCAGCAGCCAAGCCAAATGCCAGCCCTGGCGCACATCGAAGCATTCAGCCACGCTGCCAGCAAGGGCCCACAGGTGGCACAGCGACTGGCCGGGCTGTATCGCCACATCCTGGGTTATTTCAACCAGCAGCCAGGCCACGGCGGTCGTTACGCCTTTCGCATCAGTGAAGCGTTCTATCTGATCCAGCAGAAGGAGCAAGGCTTTCAGTGGCGTAACCTCGACTCCTTCGAACATTTTCTGCAGGCGCTGGAAACACCACAGCATGTGTTTCAGCCTCTGCAGATCGACCCCCGCATCCTGCGCCAGACTCCCTACCCAGCTCTCTATCGACACAATAAGCCAGATCTCATCCAGCTGTTTTTTCATGTACAACGGGAGTCGGTGCAGATCTACCTGCTGGATGAACAGGGTGCGCTGTTCCGCCAGTCGATGCTGATGGATAGCCCACGCTTCATGATGCTGCAGCAGCGGCGGTTTCTGAACAGCCTGCAACAGCTGCGACTGATGCTGCCAGGGGGGGCGGGCAATCTGCTCGCTGAGACCGAGTTTTACGAGCTAAAACAAGCGCCGTCCGGCGACTGGAGCATAGAGCGGCGCCGAGTACCGCTGAACGGTCCGGACGACTACATGGAGCTGACCCTGGTCACCGACTCCCTAGCATCCGACGCCATGCCAGTGGCTCTGGTATGTGGTGATCGTGAGTTCAGCCGGCTTGAATATGGCGAGATGATCTACAGCGCCACCGCAGGTTTTCTGCAAGGACTACGGGCAGGCAACAAGCGCTATCCAATCTATCTGACCTCACTCAGGATTAGCAGCATGCGCCAGGATGAGGCACCAGCCACCGTGACCCTGCTAAAATTGAAAAGGGCGATTGAACAGAAGCTTAACCACGCCCTGGAAGAGCTTGGCTGAAGATTGCCCTTTTATTCTATGTCGACCGGGGTGAGCCGTTCTCAATAGTGCGGCGGAGGCGGCTCCACCGCATCACTTTCCAGTGGCGATGGCGTGAGCGCACGCAGCCGTTGATGCACGGTCTCCAGCTCCGCCTGCAGCGCATTGATGACCTGCTGCTGATCCAGCAGCGCACGATTCAGTGCCTGGATGCTCTCTTCCTGAAAGGCCACACGAGTCTGCAAATCGATCAGCGCTTCATCCATCGTTTCTACCTCGGATAGCGGTCATCAAGATTGGCAGGGCAGAGCACATTGCGCATGGTGCCGATCAGGTCGAGTAACTGATGGTTGCGGATACGGTAGAAGATCCGGTTTGCCTCCTTGCGGGAGACCACAATGTTCTTGTTACGCAGCTGCTCCAGGTGCTGGGAGATGTTGCTCTGTGAGGTACCGGTACGCTCCACGATCTCACCGACAGACAATTCACTGTCGCCCAACGAACAGAGGATCTTCCAGCGCAGTGGATGCGCCATCGCCTTCAATGCATTGGCCGTTAGTACGGTATCTTCACCTTGGATTTCCGGGTCTGTTGGTTCACTCATGACACACTCCTCAGGATGCTGAATCAACTGCATCCTCTTCACGTACATATCCAGTCATATCCTTTGCAATGCAGATGATATGCTGAAGTTCCCCCGCCTCATCCTTCACTGCGGTGCGGGAGAACAGTATCGGTACCCGCCGACCATCCTTGGCGATGAACCGCGCCTCGATGCGGTTCAACGCTCCGGTCCGAATCAGAGCCTCAAGCCAGGTGCCGAAGAAGGCACCCGCCTGCTCCTGCTCCTCCTCCTCGAAGATATCAGCGATAGTCATGCCAACCAGATCATCTTCAGGATAGCTCAGCATCTCACAGGCGGCAGGGTTTACCGATTCGATCTCTCCCTCCGGATTAAGCAGCAGCAGCGCCTCGCCCATATGGGTGAGGATATTCTCCAGATGGCGCTTCGCTGCCGCCAACTCCGCGGTGCGCTCTTTTACCTTCTGCTCGAGCACCCGGTTGAGGCCACGCTCCTTCTCGATCAGGCGGAAGTAGGTGCTGATCTTGTTGATCAACTGATTATCATCGATCGGCTTGAGCAGATAGTCCACCGCGCCGACCTCGTAACCCTTCTGCTGGAACGCCTCGGTCTTGAACGCCGCGGTGAGAAAGATGATCGGGATATCTTTGGTCTTGCTGCGGATCTTCAGCATCGAGGCAGTCTGGAAACCGTCCATCCCCGGCATCTGCACATCGAGGATGATCAGGTCGATAGCCGGCTCATGCAGCGCGATGTCGATCGCCTGCTGGCCGGAATCCGCCTCGAACACCTGCACATCCATGTGGCGTTCGATTAGGGTCCGCAGGGTAAAAAGGTTATGCTCATGATCGTCAACGATCAGTAACTTGAATCCGGTGTAGCGCTTCATCTGCTCCTGGCGGTCCGTCAGCTTGTCTCAATGGTCATGCGGGCAGGTGCCGCTCGATCACTGTTTTCAACTCCTCCATCTCGATCGGTTTGGAGATGAAATCATCAGCCCCCACTTCGAGACAGCGCTCCCGATCTTCAGCCGTCGTGTCTGCAGTGAGCGCGATGATCGCCATGGCACTGAAGCGCGCCTCTTCGCGGATACGGCGAATCGTATCATAGCCATCCATACCCAGCATCATGGTATCTACCAGTGTGATGGCGAAGTCACTCTCTTCATTCAGCGTCTCCAACACCTCGTCGCCATCCCCCGCAGCGGTCACCTCCAGGCCCCAGCCCTCGAGCAGCGGCGTCAGGGCCAGCAGGTTGTTCAGGTTGTTGTCGACCAACAGCAAACGCACCCCCGTGAACGCATCCACAGGCGGCTCCTCCGGCTGCGATCGCGGCCGACTGACGGTAAGCAGAGAGGGCTGTTCCGGCGGCGGCTCTATCGCAGCATCAGCCGGCGGTTGCAGCGGCAGACAGAGAGTGAATCGTGCGCCCTGCTGCTCCTGGCTCTGCAGCCTAATCTCGCCGCCCAGCAGCTGCGCTAGCTGACGGCTGATGCTGAGCCCCAGCCCGGTACCGCCAAAGCGCCGATTGGTGGAGCCATCCGCCTGCTTGAAGGCTTCGAAGATCAGTTCGTGCTTCTCCTGCGGGATGCCGATACCGCTATCCTGCAGCGCAAAACAGAGCGGACAACAGGCGGAGTCCAGGTCTCGATAGACATGCAGGATTGCGCCGCCTTCTGCGGTAAACTTGATCGAGTTGGAAAGGAAATTCTTCAATATCTGCCGCACCTTCTCCTGATCGGAGAGAAAGCCATCCGGCAACTGCGGATCAAATTCCGCCTTCAGATAGAGCCCCTTGGCCTCGAACTGGGGCTGCACCAGCTCCAGCAGCTCCTCTACCATGCGCCTGATATCAATCTGATCAAGGACAAGGCCAGCCTGCCCGGCCTCGATACGCGAGAGATCGAGGATGTTATCGATCAGCGCCTTCAGGTCGCTGCCGGCCTCGTGGATCACCTTTAGCTGCTTGCACTGCTGCTCGCCCAGATTGTCCCCCTCCTCCCTCAGCATCTTCGACAGCAGCAGGATCGAATTCAACGGGGTGCGCAGCTCATGGCTCACATTCGCCAGGAACTCTGATTTGTAGCGGTTCGACTCCTCCAGCTGACGGGCATGCTCGCGCTGGGCCTGGGTGTGATGCGCATGGGTCTCGGCCAGGGCGGTGAGCTTTTCACCGAGCTCTTCGATCTCCCGCGGGCCACGCCAATGAAACGCCACCGGTTGATCCGATTTCAGCACCCGCCCGATGCCATCGGCCAGGGTTTCGCTGAAATGGGCGATCTGCTGGGCAATCCAACGCGATGAGAGCAGGACGATGATCAACGCCACCAACACGATCAAGATCACCCGCAACGAGAGGCTGGTACGAAACTCGGCCAGCGGAGAGGGGTCCACCGAACGCCCCACCCAGAGCGGGCCAGACTCTTCGGTCATAAACAGGGGCACCCAGATCACCTGCTGCTTATCTCCTTTCCAGAGCGCCAGGCTACCCTGCCTGAATATCTCCTCCAGCCCCTGAAAATCCGCAAACGCAAGCGGCCGAGTGTCGCCCTTGAGACGCTCTTCAAGGTAGGCGCCGTTGTTGGTGACCCACAGGGTGTCCCGGTAGGCTTGAGCCATGCCGCCGACGTCGATGCTGATCGCCACCGCTCCGATCGGCCCACCCGGCTTGGCCCGCTCGAACACCGGGCTGATCAGGGTCAGCGTCATCAGCCGACGCGGGTCGTTAGTGCGCTGATTGAGGCGAATCTGGCTCACTCCGACGAAACCAAATTCCCGCCTGATACTCGCCTGAAACAGTGCCTTTGAGGGCAGTTCAGGTTTTTTGATGGTTGGCTTCCACTGCTGGTCACGGGAATCCCGCTCCAGCCAAAAGCGCGGTCGCCCCTGATTATCGATGAAGAGAATCTGCACGATATCGAGCTGGTCGCGCAGGGTCTCATTGATCCAGCCGGTATAGCGCAGCCGGGCAGCATCGATCTCCGACGACGACTTCTCAGGCTGCCGTTCCAGAATCGTGCCCGGCTCGGGGAGTTTCGCCAGCAGGCGCAGGATCACATGGCGGCTGGCCAGATGCTCGTCCAAATCCTTAAAATCGGCGCGCAAGTTTTGCAGGTGCGCCTTATGGTAGAACAGCTCCATCCGATCGAGCACGAACGGAAGGTTGATCGCCACCATAGCAATGAGCGGGATGAACCCGTAGAGAAACAGAAACAGCAGCAGTTGGGTACGTAGTTTCAATCCCTCATCCCAAGATTGTCTGGCTCAGAGCTGCTGCACCAGCTGCAGCACCTCGGCGGCATGCCCCTTGGGCTTGACATCATAGAGCGCATGCCGGAGCACTCCATGCTTGTCGATGATGAAGGTCGAGCGCACGATTCCCATGCGCTTTTCTCCGTGCGCCTCTCGCTCCTGCCAAACTCCATAGACCTCACACGCCTCGCCATCTGGATCGGCCAGCAGGCGCACCGTCAAACCATGTTTGTCACGAAACGCCGCATGGCTGACGCAATTGTCCCGACTCACCCCAAAAATCTGTGTGTCGGACTGCTCAAACGTCTCAACCAGGTCCGAAAGTTCCACCGCCTCGATGGTACAGCCGGTAGTGTCGTCTTTGGGATAGAAGTAGAGAACTAGGTTCTTTTTACCTATAAAGTCTGTGGATTTAACCATATACATATCGGCATCCGGCAATTCAAACTCCGGTGCCACCTCTCCGATTTGCAACATAAACGCTCCTTTTCGGTTATTGAAATTATGCGACGTTCATTAGGCATGGAAGATAGTTGAGCCGGTTTGGCAGCGTCAATAGGGGGAAACGCCCGATGCCAATCCCCGCTTTTTCCAAGATATGAACCGATCAACGCTTTGCGGCTCGTGCTGTATGCAAAGCAAACCTTTCTATGCATAATTGAGCCGGTGAAATTTCACGATTTCCGCAGCTGCCGCCGGGGTTCCCTGACAAGTCTTTAACATGACTGACCTAGGAATTAAGATCCCGACCCGGGCCAACGGCCACTCCAAGGGACGGTAAAGAGACCATACGGGCAAGATCTAATGTATGACGATTTCTACAAGCTGAAAGGCAAGCCCTTTCAACTCACCCCAGACCACAAGTTTTTCTTCAACAGTAAGGGCCACAACCGCGCAATGGCCTACCTGCGCTACGGTCTCGAGCAGGGCGAAGGATTCATCGTCATCACCGGCGGTATCGGAACCGGCAAAACCACCTTGGTGCGCAACCTGTTCCAAGAGATATCCAACAAAGATGTGATGGCCGCCCAGCTAGTCACCACCCAGGTCGATCCTGACGATATGCTGCGCATGGTCTGCGCCTCCTTCGGTCTGGCCCACGAGGGCCTCAACAAGGCCACCCTGTTGCATAATCTGGAGGCGATCGCCCGCACCCGTCATGCTGAGGGCAAGCAGATCCTGCTGGTGGTGGACGAGGCACAGAACCTGCCGGCCCGCTCTGTCGAGGAGCTACGCATGCTCTCCAACTTTCAGGTTGCTGATAAGGCACTGGTACAGACCTTCCTGCTCGGCCAGGAGGAGTTCAAGCGCACCCTGCAAAGCCCCGGCATGGAGCAATTCCGTCAGCGCATCATCGCTTCCTACCACCTAGAGCCGCTCAGCGCTGACGAGACCGAAAAGTACATCAAGCACCGACTGCAGCTGGTTGGCTGGAAGAATGATCCGGAGCTCACTGACGAGGTCTTCAAGAAGATCTTTGACTTCACCAATGGCGTTCCGCGCCGGATCAATTCGATCTGCGACCGCCTGATGCTCTACGGTTGCCTCGAAGAGCTGCACACCCTTGACGACAAAGCCATCGACTCGGTAATCACTGAACTTCAGCAGGAAGTCAGCTACCAGCAGCCAAATCAAACACAACTCGCGTCAGTCTCGGAGATACACTCCAGTGGCAATCGGGCAGTCGCTGGCGGCGGTATCAGCATCTCGCCGGATGTAGAGATGAATGCCGAAGAACTGATCTACCGCATTCAGGACCTGGAGAAGGAGATCAGCAATATCAAGCGGACCATGCAGAACGAGCAGAAATTGTTGCGTAAGGCGATCCTGCTGCAGATGGATATGGACGAGTTTGGCGACAATTGAGCCTTCCGAAACCTTGATATCGAAGAGAGGGGCTGCGGCAGCAAGCCGTTGCCCCTTTTTGTTTCAGTCGAGTTCAGGACCGAGTACTACATCGACTTGGATAAAACCCCGCGCCTCCAGCGCCTCTGCAATATCATCCCATGAGTAGTCGCCCTCTGACTCCTCGGCCTGGGCAATAATGCCGGTGGCATAGCGAAACGCCTCACTGGCATCCAGATCATTGGGAATCGAGACCACCCTGATCTGCTCAAAATGGGTGCTAGGAAGCACCATCAACTTCTCCTTCATGAAAACCTCGGCTTCTCTGCTTGCAACGACAAGGAGCAGCATAACCGACCTGAAGTCTCCATAAAACCAAGCTATTTCTTCAGCTTAGCCAGCCACCCAGGCAGGTCAACTACACTCTTTTCTATCAGGATCACGCACCTCAGCCATACACGATGATTTAATCCCACTGTTATTAGACAATCTGCCGGCCACCCTCGTCACTGGCCCGATCAAACTGAAAGGAGAAAACAATGAGTGACTATTTCCACCTTGCCGAACTGGTGCCACCGGCAATCTACACCCGGTTTGGCGAGCAACGGGCTTGGAATTTCGTTAACCGGCGCGCCTATAAGAATCTCATCAAACTGCGCAAATATCTTGGCAAGCCGCTCATAATCAACAACTATCACTGCGGTGGAGAGAGAGAGTGGAGTGGTTTTCGAACCCCCGAGAGCCCCTACTTTTCGGCCACCTCACAACATGCCATTGCCAATGCCTACGACATCATCTGTGTCGGCCTCACGCCCCAGGAGATGCAGGCGGTCATTCAGGAGAAGTACCAGCGCTTCAACATTGGTGGACTGGAGATCGCCCCCAGCTGGACCCACATCGACTGGCGTTTCAATCCCGACCAGGAGCTGACGGTTTTCCATCTGACCTGAGTGACAACCACAAAAAAAGGGGCCGCAGCCCCTTTTTTAGCCAGCCCGATAACTCAGCTTTATCGAGGTAGATCAGACGAACCCATCAGATATTCGTCCACCGCCTTGGCGCACTGCCGCCCCTCACGGATCGCCCAGACCACCAGCGACTGCCCCCGGCGCATATCTCCCGCCGCATAGACCCCCTCGATCGAGGTCTTGTAGGCATCCACACCTTCGGTCTCACCCTTGACGTTGCCGCGGCCATCCAGCTCCACGCCCAGCTCTTCGAGCATGCCCTCGTGAACCGGATGAACAAAGCCCATCGCCAGGGTGATCAGATCGGCCTTTAGTTCGAACTCAGAGCCCTCGACCTCGGACATCTGCCAGTTGCCCGCATCATCCTTATTCCATTCGACCTTGACGCACTTCACCGCCTTGACCTGGCCGTTGCCATCGTCGACAAACGCCTTGGTGGCGACCTGCCAGATGCGCTCGCAGCCCTCTTCCTGAGAGGAGGAGGTGCGCATCTTGTTGGGCCAGTTGGGCCAGGTGATGGATTTGTCCTCCTTCTCCGGCGGCTGCGGCATGATCTCCAGCTGGGTGACGGAGGCTGCGCCATGTCGGTTGGAGGTACCGATGCAGTCGGAGCCGGTATCACCACCGCCGATCACCACCACATGCTTGCCTTCGGCAGAGATAAACTCATCCTCGGGGATCTGATCACCCTGCACCCGACGGCTGTTGGTGCGCAGAAAATCCATGGCGAACTCGACGCCCCGCAGTTCGCGCCCCGGAATCGGCAGATCCCTGGGTTTCTCAGAACCGCCGGTCAGCACCACTGCATCGTACGCCTCGAGCAGCTGCTTCGCCTTGATGTCGACACCTACATGCACGTTGGTCTTAAACTCGACCCCTTCCGCACGCATCTGCGCCATGCGCCGGTCGATCACCTTCTTGTCCAGCTTGAAGTCGGGAATGCCGTAGCGCAGCAGACCGCCAATGCGATTCTGCCTTTCATAGATCACCACCGCATGACCAGCACGGGCCAGCTGCTGCGCCGCCGCCATGCCGGCAGGACCGGAGCCGACCACCGCAACCCGCTTGCCACTCTTGTGGCGGGGGATCTGTGGCGTCACCCAGCCCTCTTCCCAGGCCCGCTCGATGATGCTGTATTCGAGTGTCTTGATGGTTACCGGGACATCGTCAAGATTGAGTGTGCAGGCCGCCTCACAGGGGGCAGGGCAGATCCGACCGGTGAACTCAGGGAAGTTGTTGGTGGAGTGCAGCACATCGATGGCAGCACGCCACTCGCCCCGATAGACCAGGTCGTTCCAGTCGGGGATGATGTTGTTCACCGGACAGCCCTGATGGCAGAAGGGGATACCACAATCCATGCAGCGTGCGCCCTGCTGACTCAGCGCCTCATCGCTGAGCGGAATCATAAACTCGCCGTAGTGAGTCAGCCGGTCGGCGACCGGCGCATAGCCGCGGTCCTGGCGCGGAAACTCTTTGAAACCTGTGGGCTTACCCATCGTTAGTTAACTCCGGTTTTTATCCGCGAGGAACGCAAAACAATAAACTCTTTGCGTGTCTTGCGTTTTTCGCGGACCAATAATCAATGGCTATCAGGCGCCGGCCCCGGCCTGCTTCTCTGCCTGCAGCGCCTTCAGTGCGCGACGGTACTCCACCGGCATCACCTTGACGAACTTCGGCAGGTACGCCTCCCAGTTGTCAAGAATGTTCCTCGCAACCTCAGAATTGGTGTAGTGCAGGTGGTTTGCGATCAGCTGCTTGAGGCGGATCGCGTCGAAGCGGGTCATGTCGTGACTGACATCAACCCGACCATGGGTCTCCAGATCACCGCCCTGGTGCTCCAGCGCCTCCAGCGCGTCGTCCTCTTCGGCGATCGGCTCGAGCTCAACCTGAGCCAGGTTGCAGCGAGCCTCGAAGTCGCCCGCCTCGTCGAGCACATAGGCGATACCGCCCGACATGCCTGCAGCGAAGTTACGGCCGGTACTACCGAGCACCACCACGACACCGCCAGTCATGTATTCACAGCCGTGGTCGCCCACGCCCTCTACCACTGCGCTGGCACCGGAGTTGCGCACGCAGAAACGCTCACCGGCGACCCCGCGGAAGTAACACTCACCGGAGATCGCACCGTACAACACAGTGTTACCGACGATGATGTTCTCCTCCGCCTTGCCGATCTTTGACTCGCTAGGCGGGTAGATCACCAGACGTCCGCCAGAGAGGCCCTTGCCGACATAGTCGTTGCCTTCACCGGCCAACTCCAGGGTTACGCCTTTGGTCAGCCAGGCCCCAAAGGACTGACCAGCAGTGCCTTTCACCTTGATATAGACGGTGTCATCCGGCAGCCCAGCGAAGCCGTACCGCTCCGCCAGCCGACCAGAGAGCATAGTGCCAAAGGTGCGGTTGTAGTTGTGGATGTCGATCGCGATCTTCACTGCCTCGCCCCTCTCCAGGGCGGGTGCGGCCTGTTTGATCAGCTCGTTGTCGATCGCCTTGTCGAGACCATGGTCCTGGCGCTCGCTATTGTAGACCGCATCGCCCTCGGCGGCTTGCGGCTTGGCCAGCAACCGGGAGTAGTCGAGCCCCTTCGCCTTCCAGTGGCCGATCGCCTTGCGCATGTCGAGACGCTCGGACTGGCCGATCATCTCGCCAAAGCTGCGGAAGCCGAGCTTCGCCATCAAACGACGCGCTTCCTCGGCGACGAAGAAGAAGTAGTTGATCACATGCTCGGGCTTGCCGGTGAAACGCTGGCGCAGCTCAGGGTCCTGAGTGGCGATGCCCACCGGGCAAGTGTTGAGGTGGCACTTGCGCATCATCAAGCAGCCTTCAGCGATCAGCGGTGCGGTGGCGAAGCCGATCTCATCGGCGCCCAGCAGGGCGGCGATCACCACGTCACGACCGGTGCGCATGCCGCCGTCAGCCTGTACCGCGATGCGTGAGCGCAGGCGGTTCAGCACCAGAGTCTGGTGGGTCTCGGCGAGGCCGATCTCCCAGGGCGAACCGGCGTGCTTGATCGAGGTCAGCGGCGAGGCGCCAGTGCCGCCATCGTAGCCAGAGATGGTGACATGGTCAGCGTGGGCCTTGGAAACGCCAGCGGCAACCGTGCCCACACCCACCTCCGAGACCAGCTTGACGCTGATCCGCGCCTTGGGCTGTACGTTCTTCAGATCGTGGATCAGCTGGGCCAGATCCTCGATCGAATAGATGTCGTGGTGCGGCGGCGGCGAGATCAGCCCCACACCCGGGGTGGAGTGGCGTACCCGTGCGATCTGCTGGTTGACCTTGTGGCCCGGCAGCTGACCACCCTCACCGGGCTTGGCACCCTGGGCCATCTTAATCTGAATATCATCGGAGTTGACCAGATACTCGGTGGTTACGCCAAAACGGCCGGAGGCGACCTGCTTGATGGCGGAACGCTCCGGGTTACGCGAACCGTCCGGCAGCGGATTGAAGCGCGCGGGCTCCTCGCCGCCCTCACCGGTGTTCGACTTGCCGCCGATCTGGTTCATCGCCACCGCCAAGGTGGAGTGAGCCTCATAGGAGATGGAGCCGAAGGACATGGCGCCGGTAACGAAACGTTTGACGATCTCCTTAGCCGGCTCGACCTCGTCCAGCGGGATCGGCTGCTCGGCAAACTTGAACTCGAACAGGCCGCGCAGAGTCAGCAGGACCTCATTCTGTTCGTTGATCGACTTAGCGAACGCCTCGTAGCTGTTCCAGTCGTTGGCACGTACCGCATGTTGCATCTTGGCGATGCTCTCAGGGGTCCAGTTGTGATCCTCACCACGTAGCCGGTAGGCGTAGTCGCCGCCCACATCGAGATGCTTCTGGTAGATCTGCTGCTCACCAAAGGCCTTGCCATGCCACTTCACTGCCTCGGCGGCAACCTCCAACAAGCCCGCACCTTCGATGGTAGTGGTGGTACCGCTGAAGTAGTCGTCGATGAAGACGCTGGAGAGACCCACCGCATCGAAGATCTGCGCACCGCAGTAGGATTGGTAGGTGGAGATGCCCATCTTCGACATCACCTTCTTCAGCCCCTTACCAATCGCCTTAATGTAGCGGGCCTGGGCTTCGGCAAACGCCAGCGGCTCAGGCAGTGAGGCAAGCTGCGCCTGGATGGTGTCAAAGGCGAGATAGGGATTGACCGCCTCGGCACCGTAGCCGGCGAGTGTGGCGAAGTGGTGTATCTCCAACGCGCCACCAGTCTCGACCACCAGCCCCGACTCAGTACGCAACCCTTTACGGATCAGGTGGTGGTGCACCGCAGAGGTGGCCAGCAGCGCCGGGATGCCGATGTTGTCGGCATCGACCCGGCGGTCGGAGAGGATCAGGATATTGTAGCCCTCTTCAACACTCTGCTCTGCCAGTTCGCAGAGCGCGCTCAGCGCCGCCTTCATCCCTGCCGCGCCCTCGCTGACAGGGTAGCTGATATGCAGGGTCTTGGTGCAGAAGGCACCACCCGTGTTGTCTTCGATGTGGCGGATGCGCTCCAGGTCCTCATTGGTCAGCACCGGCTGGGAGACCTCCAGGCGCTTTTGTCGACCCGCATCGGAGAGGTTCAGCAGGTTTGGCCGCGGCCCGATCAGGCTCACCAGCGACATCACGATCTCTTCGCGAATCGGGTCGATCGGCGGATTAGTCACCTGGGCGAAGTTCTGCTTGAAATAGGTGGAGAGATGCTTGGCACGCAGCGACAGCACCGAGGGCGGGTTGTCTGCACCCATCGAGCCGGTGCCCTCCTGGCCAGTCAGCACCATCGGCGTGAGCAGGAATTTGATGTCCTCCTGGCTGTAGCCGAAGGCCTGCTGAGCGCGCAGCAGAGTCGCGGCATCCGGAGCCATTGGAGCGACATCCGAGGGGAGGGCGTCCAGGTGGATCTGGGTCTTATCGAGCCACGCCTGGTAAGGCTTGGCGCTGGCGATCTGCTGTTTCAGCTCGGCATCGTCAATGATGCGCCCCTGCTCCATATCGATGAGAAACATCTTGCCCGGCTGCAAACGCCACTTTTTGACGATCTTCTCTTCCGGGATATCGAGCACGCCCATCTCAGAGGCCATCACCACCAGATTGTCCTCGGTGATCAGGTAACGGGCAGGACGCAGGCCGTTGCGGTCGAGGGTGGCGCCGATCTGCCGGCCATCGGTGAAGGCGACTGCGGCAGGGCCATCCCAGGGCTCCATCAGGGCCGCATGGTATTCGTAGAAGGCGCGGCGCTGCTGATCCATCTGCTTGTTACCGCCCCAGGCTTCTGGGATCAGCATCATCATCGCGTGAGAGAGGCTGTAACCGCCGGCCACCAGCAGCTCCAAGGCGTTATCGAAGCAGGCCGAGTCGGACTGGCCTTCCGGGATCAGCGGCCAGATCTTTTCCAGATCCTCGCCCAGGATACCGGAGGCCATCGAGTGCTTACGCGCCCGCATCCAGTTGACATTGCCGCGCAGGGTGTTGATCTCACCATTGTGGGCGATCATGCGAAAGGGGTGGGCCAAATCCCAGGTGGGGAAGGTGTTGGTGGAAAAGCGCTGATGCACCAGCGCCAGGGCGCTGGTCATCCGCTCATCACGCAGATCTTCATAGTACTCACCGACCTGGTTCGACAGCAGCATGCCTTTGTAGACGATGGTGCGCGAGGAGAAGGAGCTGAAGTAGAAGGAGCTACCGCCTTCCATCTCAGCCTTACGCACCAGCTGTTCGATCTGCTTGCGGATCACAAACAGTTTGCGCTCGAAAGCTTCCTGATCTGCACAGTTGTCGCCACGCGCTACGATCACCTGACGCACCACCGGCTCGGTCGGGGTCACACTGTAGCCGAGACCGCTGTTGTCTACCGGCACATCACGCCAGCCGATCAGCTGCTGGCCTTCTTCCTTGATAAGGCGCTCGACGACCTCTTCGCAGACAGTGCGGCTCGCCTCGTTACGCGGCAGAAACAACATGCCAATCGCGTACTCACCCACCGCCGGCAAATCAAAATCGACGACTGCGCGGAAGAAGACATCAGGCAACTGCATCAGGATGCCAGCACCGTCACCCGCCTTGGGGTCGGCACCGACTGCACCACGGTGGGTCAGTCGATCAAGAATCTCCAGCCCCTGCTGGACGATCTGGTGGCTCTTCTCGCCCTTGATGTTGGCAACAAAGCCGACACCACAGGCATCATGTTCGTTAGCGGGATCGTACAACCCCTGGCGCGGAGGTAAAGCACCTTGGTTCATTGCAAAACCTCTAAGGTCGATTAATGCGCCAAGGCCGGATATAAACCAGACATTTGGCGCTTATTCAAGGCAGTTGAATCCTGTTTGGCGCTGATCGCCGGGCAATAGCACCTGCTGCACCGCAATATGGCGCGCACGAAACCGCGTAGCATATATGAGAAATGGAGCACAAGCCAGTGCTTGACAATCAGCAGCCTAACGGGAGGCTGTCCAGCTCCAGAATGAAGCAGGCATTCTGCTCTTAAGTGGCTGAAATATGGATGCTTTACCTCGTCTATCGAGGTGATTCAAGCATGCTCGATTGGATCGAACCCAGACCGCGAATCCAGAGCGTTTTTCGCCGCAGCGAGGCCGGAAGCTCGGCCTGAGCCGCCTTCGCGCTCTTCCTGTCAGGATAGACACCCCACAGCAGCACATGCCAGGGTTTGTTGTTACGACGCGACTCAAAATAGATCGCCCGCTCCTCCAGCCCATGACGCCGCACAAACTCCAGTAATGACTCAAGCCGACCGACACCCAGCATCTGGATCGCGTAGGCATCCGGCTTCTGGCTCTTGAGCCACGCATCGCGTCGAAACGGCTCAGAAGTCTGCGCTGGCGAGTCCCCTTTTTTGTCTTTTACACTGGCTGCCTCCAACAAGCCAGCCGCAGGCAGCAGCTCCAGCTCTTGCTTCACCTCCGCGACAACAGTCGGCGATTCACCGGCGGTTTCGACCTCCTCAGTCTCGGTGACAGCAGTCGCATCACTACTCTGCTCAGACTCAAACTCAGCAGCAGTTCGGGCTTCATCTTCACCGCCCACCTCAGGCGCGGCATCAACCGCCTGCTGGAGCAGCTCGGGATTTTCCTCCGGCTCAGATGCCGTCACCTCATCTACCATCACAGACTCATCGACTACAGCCACTTCATCGTCAGTCGACACTGGCTGCTGCTCTGATGGCACCTCAACCACCTCAACGGGCATTGACTCCGGTTCCGGTGATTCCGCATCGGCTGGCGCCTTCGCTTCGGGTATTTGCACAGACTCTGCTGGTGTGGCTGGCGCAGAGTCGATTTGCACTGGTGGAGACGCCGGAGCTTGCCCGGCCTCTACGTCAGACTGGTTCGCCAGCACCAAAGCAGGCTCCTGGCGCAGCACTTCAGCCGGGGTCTGTTTCGGCGCCGGGACAAGCTGGTCCAGTTCACCCAGCATCAGCATCTCTGACTCCACCGGCAACGTTTGCCGATCTGCACCACGCTTAATTACACCGGGGTCGATAAGACGATTGATCTGCTCTTGAAACAGCAGGACGCCACCTAACAATAAGACCACGACCGCAATCCCGGTGCGCTTGATCACCGCCATATTGCTAGCCTTAGACGAAGCCGCGCCCTCTTCTGCCTCCCCGAGCGCATCCAGAATCGAGGAAGCAAGAGCGCCGGGCCTGCCCCCCGTCTCCCGGTGGATTCGCTCAAGCAGTGCGTTATTCAACCCTAGCCGTGCCGGCAACTCCTCGGCACGGATAATAAACTCCATGAAGGCGCGGACATGCTCCAGAGAAATCACCGGCAGATCAATTACATGAAGTTTGTCGGTCGCCATTGCCCGAATTGGCGCGGCTGTCAGTATCGTATCGACCTGTGGATTACCAAACAGGACGAGACTGGCCTGAGGGCGGCCGTCAATCTGCTTCTCAAAGATTCGCATCAAGGTGATGATCGCAGAGTGGGGAAGCTCGTGAGCATCGTCAACAAGGATCACTGGCGTCACGCCCTGAGCGCGTAGCATCTGAAAGTGCTTGCTCAGCGCCTTTGACCACTGCTCCTCCTGCGCAATGCCGAAGCAACGGCAGATCGTCGAGATCACCACATCAGGCTGAGTCAGGGGCGTCGCATCGACGAGGCAAACCTGCCAGGACTCCGGAGCTTGCTTACGCAGCTGGGCAACGATGGCGCTTTTACCAACACCGGCTGCACCCCGCACGACAGGCAGCAACTCGCTGTTTTCAATCAGGTGTCGAAGCAGATCGAGGCGCTGCGCCAGCTCTGGAGTTGAGAAAAAATCACTACTGATCACCACTGCACACCTTTCAGGAGAGGCGGATTATTACTGATACGACTCCAACGTTTCCAGCAAAGACTGATGGTCAAAATCATCCGTAACAACTGATTGCCCAATTCCCTTCAGCAATACGAGACGGAGTCGCCCATCCAGTACCTTCTTGTCGACCGCCATCAGCTGCAGAAACCGATCCGGGCTGATCTCAGCGGGAGGCTGGATCGGCAGCCCAGCCCGCTCAATTAGACTGCAACAACGCTGCAGGTCATCTTCTGTTATCCAGCCCATCCTGTGTGAAAGATTGGCTGCCATGCTCATGCCCGCGGCCACTGCCTCACCATGCAGCCAGGCTCCGTAGCCCATCCCAGTCTCAATCGCATGACCAAATGTATGGCCAAAATTGAGCAGGGCGCGCTGACTAGATTCCCGCTCATCCGCCGCCACAACGTCTGCCTTGCAACGGCAGGAGACCTCGATAGCATGGGCGAGGGCGGCTGGCTCCCGGCTCAGGAGTCGATCCATATTCTGCTCAAGCCAACTAAAGAAGGCTGAATCGACAATCAGGCCATATTTGATCACCTCGGCGATGCCCGCCGCCAATTGGCGTTCATCCAGTGTGTTGAGTGTCGCAGTATCCGCCAACACCGCAAGCGGCTGATAGAAGGCACCGATCATGTTTTTCCCGAGCGCGTGATTCACACCGGTCTTACCACCAACAGATGAATCGACTTGGGAAAGCAGTGTTGTCGGAACCTGGATAAACGGAATCCCCCGCTGGTACGATGCCGCCGCAAACCCCATTATATCACCGATCACGCCACCCCCAAGTGCCACCAGCGTCGCCTTACGGGTAAAGCGATGTTCAAGCAGGCCGGTAAAGACCTTGTTCAGTGTCTCCAGAGTCTTATACTGCTCCCCATCAGGCAGGATGATCGTGGCCACATCATACCCAGACAATGCAGACAGGGTCTCATCAAGATAGAGCGGAGCAATGGTCTCATTCGTCACCACCATCACTTGCCTACCTGTAATATGGCGACGATAGAACTCTGCCTGGTGGTGGATCGCTTCTCCGATATAGATCGGGTAACTTCGTTCGCCAAGCTCAACAGTCAATGTATTTGTAGACATATGCAACTCTCACCAACCACCTAAATGATACTCATCAGTCAATCAACTCCAGGCGTTTACTGATCTCTCTCGCAACAGCCTGGGCATTCCGCTGCTCAGTTGCAATCACTATGTCCGCGGTCTGTCTATAGAGCGGGTCCCGTATCGCCATCAACTCCTGCAACTTGGCAAGGGGGTTTTCTGTCTGCAGCAGAGGACGACTTTTGTCTCTGCATGTCCTCTCAAACTGCTGTTCTGGCGAGCAGTAGAGGTAAACTACGAGACCCCGCGATGAAAGATTGCGCCGGTTCTCATCACGCAATACAGCACCTCCACCTGTCGCCAGGACAATCGAATCCTTACCGGTCAGTTCATCAATAACCACGGCCTCACGTTTGCGAAATCCTTCCTCACCTTCGAATTCGAAAATAGTGGGGATATCAACGCCGGTGCGCTTCTGGATCTCGAGATCCGAATCCAGAAAATCCATACCAAGCACTTCAGCTAACTGCCTGCCAACTGTGCTTTTGCCAGCCCCCATCGGGCCAATCAAAAAAAGACTTTGTCGCCTAGCCATTGAACTCAGATATATCCATTTGACGATGCGCCTGCAAAAGGTACTCTAAAACAGAAAAGGCGCGCCAAAAGGCGCGCCTGTATATTTAACGATCGATGTGCCTAGCGAATTCGAAGGGATTCCTTAAGAATCTTTGGCGTCACAAAGATCAGAAGCTCTCGGTTTTCATCCGTATTTTCTGTTTTTCGGAACAGAACTCCAACATAAGGCAGATCACCGAAAAGCGGAACCTGCTCCCGGTTCTGGGTCTTGGTTCGCTCAAATACGCCACCAAGAACAATCGTTTCTCCATTATCGACCAGCACAGTCGTCTCGATCTTACGAGTATCGAGTGGCGGCACACCCAATACAGAACGGGAGAAGTCCGGACTGTCCTTGTTTATCTCAAGATCCATACGAATTCTATCGTCGGGGGTTATATGAGGCGTGACGTCTAGCTTCAATACTGCCTCTTTAAAACTCACAGAGGTCGCACCACTTGATGTGGCTTCCTGATAAGGAATCTCTACGCCCTGTTTGATAGTTGCCTTATTCTGATCCGAAGTGATAACACGCGGGCTTGAGATTACCTCACCTTTGCCCTCCGACTGCATCGCAGAAAGCTCCAACTGCAATAAATAAGAACCCACTTTACCAACCAGGAAGTTGATGGCACCAGAGGGCGCTGTAGCCGGCAGGTTTACCATCAGCGCCTCATTTCCAGAGCCGGCGGGGATTTCAATACCGGCGGCAATCGGCTGGCCGGTAGTCGTTGTCATAAAAGTGCCCTTATCAATACCGAATGAGGAGATATGGCCAGGCATTCCACCAGCAATCAAGGCTTCATTACTACCCGCACTGGCACTGGTAGTTGCACCAAATCGCACACCCAACGCTTTGGTAAAGTCATTGTTGGCAATCACGATCCTGGACTCAATCAGAACCTGACGCACTGGAATGTCAAGCCTTTGCAGCAGTCGGCGAATATCTTCAAGCTTTGAAGCAGTATCCTGCACCAGTAGGGTATTGGTCCGCACATCTACTGTAACGTTACCGCGCTCAGACAGCAGACGATTCTCGGAGGATTTCAATAATGAAGCCAGATCAGCGGCCTTTGCATAGTTAACCTGGATAAATTCCGATCTCAGCGGGGCAAGCTCTTCTATCTTTTGCTGCGACTCCAGCTCCAACTGCTCACGCGCCGCAATCTCCTCAGTTGGCGCGACCATGATGACATTATCATTGCGCCGCATTGAGAGGCCCTTGGATTTGAGAATGATATCCAACGCCTGATCCCAAGGTACATTTTTCAGGCGAAGAGTGATCCGTCCACCAACAGTATCGCTAGTCACTAGATTGAGGCCGGTAAAGTCGGCCAATAACTGCAACACCGATCGCACTTCAATATCCTGAAAATTGAGCGATAGCCGATCTCCCGAATAGACTAACCGCTCTTTCTGCAAAGCTTCCTTTTCAGCTTTACTCAAAGGTCGCAATTCCACAGCAAATACATCATTTGCTTGATACGCCATGTATTCGTATTCGCCTGTTGTGGAGATCGAAACAATAACATTTTCCCCTCGCGGCCTTGTTTCAATCTTTGTCACTGGCGTCGCGAAATCAACCACATCCAGGGTTTGCACCAAGGATGACGGCACAGTCACACCAAAAAACTCCATCAATACCTGACCACCCTCTTCCCGCACATCAACTGCGATAGTAGGATCTGAAAACGTCACCAAAACGCGGCCCTCTCCATCTGTTCCGCGCCTAAAATCGATCTCCTCAATGCTATCGGCCTGTCCAGCTGCTTTAGCAGCTACTGCAGTCGCGACTTGAGGTTCTTCTGTGCCTTTCTCCGGTGACTCAACCAATCCCCGGTTGCCCGCATCCAAGGTCAACACCACATCCAAGCCATCTACCTTGAGAGTAAATGCTACTGTGCTGATCAGGTTGATCACCACCCGCGTTCTGTTTCCAGCCTCAAGGGCTGTGACACTTTGTACGGCTCCAACACCAATCGGCAATGTTTTATAGTCGAGCGCGCTACTTACTTCTGCAAAGTCCAAGGCGATTCGCGCCGGCGATTCGGTCGTAAAGCTGGCTGGCAACACAATCTTTTCGGAAAGTGACAACCTGAGCTGAAGCTGATCGCCGGGGAGTGCGGAGAAATCGATAGATTTCAGCTGATTATCTGCAAACGCAGTTACCGGAAGAATCCACAGGGTAAGCAATAGGTACAGGAACCACTTGGGCTTTATCCCTCGTGACGGCGTGTTGACGCCTTCTTCCAGTCCGCTCCTGATTGCCGCTGGCAAACCATTCATTTCATAAATCCTCTGGATTATTCCGTCAACGCAAGGGAGGCCAAGCGCTCACGATATCCGCCTAAACCATCCTGAACAATTTCCGTCAGGTCTATCTTCTCTTCCGAAATCACAGTCACCCGCCCATGATTCCGCCCCATGTAATTCCCAGCCCGCACCCTGTGAATCGTGCCTTCAGGCGTCTGCACCAAACCCCAAGTGGTTCCATCCTGCTCCAGAGTACCAACCATTCGAATCGAGTCGAGCGGGAAGTGTTCCAACTCCTCCTTACGTCGATTGAAGTTAGGCGAAACACCATCATCCACGGTAACCCGGTCAATCTCTGTCTGTTGGACCTCCGATGAAAAGGGATCACGTCGCCCCCCACTCTCATACAAGAAGGTATCAATCTGTTGCACTTCTGGCAGAGGATCTATACGGGGCGGTGTCGCTGACTTGGTATCAGCAACGAAGCGTTCCAGGTCATCAACACGGGACTCAGTACACCCTGCCATCATAAAAAGCGGCACCAGAACAAACCACCACTTTGAGCGCATAGTAGGAGAGGAGAGCATCATTGTTCCTCCTCCTCGTTCATATAGCGGTAGGTCTTAGCTGTTGCCTCCAATATCAGGCGGCCATCATCTGCCCCCGCTGTTCTCTTTTTCCGGTGCGAGATATTTACATTATGTATGGTGACAATTCGTGGCAGGGCAGCCAAACCACTTATAAAATCACCAAACTCATGATAATAACCATTCACCTTGATCTTGATTGGTAACTCTGCATAGAATTCTCGTGGCACCTCTCCTTGAGGCTTAAACAGTTCGAATTCCAGACCTGCTGCCAGCCCAGTCTGCGAAACATCGACCAACAGATCAGCAACCTCGGTTTTATTCGGCAACTGGCGCAACATGGCACCGAACGATTGCTTCATCTCTTCAAGCTGCTTTTTATAGGCATCAAGATTCGCCGCCTTCGATTGCTTCTCGACGAATTCATCACGCAACTTCAACTCTTTCTGTTCAACCTGTTTCAGCTTTTTGAGCTGCTTTTCAGTATCCACATAATATCCGACGGCCCCAACCAGCACGCACACGATCAATACCAGGATAAGCTTGACCACCATCGGCCATTGGCCAATGTTGTTAAAATCGAGTTCATTGAGCTCCTGTAGGTTCACTTGTCTTCCTCCCTATTTTGGGAGATCTGCTGCGCAACCAGCACAAAATGACTAAGACCAGTACCAGTCTCTTCTTTATTTTCGATCAAGTTAAGGTTGGGTTTGCCTAGCCATTGGGATGCCTCGATTTTGCGCATAAATGCAGAGACCCTGGCATTAGATTGCGCCCGCCCTGTAATCTTCACCCGTGTTCCCGACTGACTGACTTTGGTCAGATAGACCCCTTCCGGCAGAGTCGCAACCAACTCATCAAACAGATGGACTATCTGAGGCCGGCTACTTTGCAACTCTTGGATAATATTCATTCGTGCCAACAACCCCGCCTTTGTTCTGCCAAGGTCGCTGATCTCCTTGATCTGCTGCTCAACAACAGCAATCTCCCTCCCAAGGAAAGCGTTGCGGCTATCCTGAGCAGCAATCAAGCTCTGAATATGCATATGCAATGAGATGATGGCGATGACCGTCACCACAACAGCCGCCATCAGCATGAAACCAAACTCCCGCTGCCGTTTTTTGCGCTCCGCTTCACGCCACGGAAGTAGATTGATACGCGCCATTAATCGAAACTCCTCAGGGCTAGCCCACAAGCTATCATCAAGGCTGGAGCATCTGCGCTAAGCGCCTGTGGCTTCACTTTGGACGACACTGACATATTGGCAAATGGATTTGCCACCGAGGCAGGCGTGCTCAACTTCTCCTCGATCAACTCATCGACACCGGGAATCGATGAACTGCCACCTGCCAACACAATGTGTTCAACACTGCTGTAGGCACTGGATGAAAAGAAGAACTGGAGCGAACGACTCACCTGCTGCGCCATCGCCTCTTTAAATGGCTCCAGCACTTCGGGCACATAATTGTCCGGCAAACCACCCTGGCGCTTTGCCATTCCTGCCTCTTCCAATGAAAGCCCATACCGCCGTTGAATCTCTTCGGTAAGCTGCCGCCCCCCAAAATTCTGCTCACGTGTGTAGATGATCTTGTTGTTGTGCAGAACGTTGAGGGTAGTGGTGGTAGCGCCAATATCGGCCACGGCAATAGTCTGGTCAACCCCATGCTCAGGCAACTGGTCAACGAGTTGAGAACATGCATTCTCCATCGCATAGGCTTCAACATCGACGATTGCCGCCGTCAGCCCGGCCAACTCCAAGACAGCAACCCGATCGTCTACATTCTCACTGCGCGACGCCGCCAGTAGCACATCCATCAACTCCGGATTTTTTTCCGATGTTCCCAGCACCTCAAAGTCGATATTGACCTCCTCCAAGGGGTAAGGGATGTACTGATCAGCTTCCAGCTGGATCTGGCTCTCCAATTCCTGGTCTGACAGGGCGGCCGGCATAGAGATCACCTTGGTGATAACCGCCGACCCCGAGACGGCCACCGCCGCCTGCTTTGCCTTGGAAGCAGAACGCCGCAGCACAGCCTTGATCGCCTCTCCCACAGCGTCAACATCGGCGATGTTTTTTTCAACAACTGCATTTGGCGGCAAAGGCTCTACACCATAGGCCTCCACCCGGTACATGGCGCCACCACGGCCGGCATTCGAGGAAAGCTCCAACAATTTTACTGTCGTAGAGCTGATATCAATCCCAACCAGAGGTGGTTTTTTTCTACCGAAGAACATGCGGGTTTCCTGAAAAGCCTTCCCCAAGCCCCAAAACCGAGGAATCTCTTTAACTAGAGTAGTTAACTATATAGCAGCAAATGATTTTTTTGTGAAGCCGTTTTTTGCCAGCAACCACAAACCCTCTGCCAAGTTCTGTTAGTATATCGCTTCTCACAAACACTGGGATAATCTGAGCGAGAAACAGTGACCTGCGCCGCGGCAAAATAACCAACAGCATTTATTGGAACACGCAACTTTTCCGCGCAGCACGCGACTAACGGAGAGATCTTTGTCCTCAGTCATCCCCCTGATCGACCAAGAGCCCAATGGCTCGATCTACGAGCACTCCATTCTGGTCTCCCAGGACCCCTTTTTTCTGTGATGTAGCGCATGAAGCCACTGCATAAAATCGTAAAATTCATCCTTCTCCCGGCTCTCGTCATGTTTTTGCTGGGCCTGTCCGGTATCTACGGCACCTACCTTTATCTAAAGCCTGACCTGCCATCCATCGATGTTCTTAAAGACATCCATTTTCAGGTCCCGCTTCGAATCTACAGCAACGACAACAAACTGATTGCCGAATTCGGCGAGAAGCGTCGCCAGCCACTACAATATGACGAGGTACCAAAGCGCCTGATCCAGGCGATCCTGGCCGCCGAAGATGACCGCTTCTTCGAACATCCGGGTGTTGACTATCACGGCCTACTACGGGCCGCATTCCAGCTGTTGCTGACCGGAGAGCGCCGTCAGGGCGGCAGCACTATCACCATGCAGGTGGCGCGAAACTTCTTCCTAAGTCGAAAGAAGACCTTCACCCGTAAACTCAATGAGATCTTCCTCTCCCTCAAGATCGAAAACGAACTCAGCAAAGAGGAGATCCTGGCACTCTACCTCAATAAAATCTATCTGGGGCATCGTTCCTACGGCGTTGGCGCTGCCGCGCTGGTCTACTATGGACGACCGGTCAGCGAACTCACACTGGCGGAGATCGCCATGGTTGCAGGTCTGCCAAAGGCACCCTCAAAAAACAACCCCATCAGCAACCCCACGCGCTCAAAGCAGCGCCGCAACTATGTGCTCGGCAGGATGCGCAGCCTGGACTTCATCTCTGCTGAAGAGTATGAGGCGGCCCGCATCGCCCCGCTGAGCGCCTCCCTGCACCAGGCGCTCAGCGAGGTAGACGCACCCTACGTAGCCGAAATGGCCCGTGCCGAGGCGGTCGCCCGTTTTGGCAACCAGGCCTATACTGGCGGCTACCGCATCTTCACCACCATCGACAGCCGCCTCCAGCAGACCACCAACACGGCCCTGCGCAACAGCCTACTTGCCTACGATAAGCGCCACGGCTACCGCGGCGCGGAGGGCAATCGGACACTGCCACAGCCCTCCACCCCGGAAACCCTCGATCCACTGCTCGCAGAGCTCAAGCCGATCGCTCAACTCACCAGCGGCATAGTCACCGAAGTGCAGGAAAAATCCGCCACGGTCTACATCGGTAACGGCGACAGCATCACGCTTGAATGGCTAGGTCTCGCTTGGGCCGCTCCGTTCATCGACCAGGAAAGGGTCGGAAACGCACCAAAAAACGCCGCTGAGATCCTCAAACCCGGCGACCTGATCCGCGTTACGCGTGAACCGCAGCCAGAGGGCGAACCCATTTGGCGTCTGGCGCAAATCCCCCAAGTTGCCGGGGCCTTCATCTCCCTCAACCCCAACGACGGCGCGATCCAGACCCTCACCGGCGGCTACGACTTCTACTGGAGCAAGTTCAACCGGGCCACCCAGGCCAAACGCCAGCCCGGTTCTGGCTTCAAGGCATTCATCTACTCCGCCGCACTGGAAGCAGGCTACACTCCCGCCAGCCTGATCAACGACGCCCCGGTGGTATTTGAAGACCCGGCACTGGAGGCAGCCTGGCGACCGGAGAACTACAGCGGTCGATTTTTTGGCCCGACCCGGCTGCGCTATGCGCTGAAAAAATCCCGCAATCTCGTCTCGATACGGCTGCTGCGGTCGATGAACATCGAAACCACCCTCGACTACATCAGCCGTTTCGGCTTCAGTAAAAGCGAACTACCACACGACCTCTCCCTCGCCCTCGGCAGCGGCGCCATCAGCCCGTTGCAGATGGCTCAGGGCTATGCCGTGCTGGCCAATGGCGGTTATCGCATCACGCCATACCTGATAAAACGCATTGAAAACGACCGGAGCGAAACCCTTTTCAAAGCCGAACCCGAGATCGTCTGTGAGCCACCCGAGCAGACATCCAGCCCAACCGCCGCGGACAAAGCCGCTCCTCTCTACGCCACCGAGCCCCCCCCGCAACGCTGCGCTCAACGGGTCATCTCCGCGCAAAACTACTACCTGATGAACTCCATGATGCGCGATGTAATCCAGTCGGGCACCGCAACCCGCGCTAAGCAGCTCGGCCGCAGCGATCTGGCTGGCAAGACCGGCACCACCAACGACCAACGCGATGCTTGGTTCAACGGATTCCACCGCGACCTGGTTGCCATCGTCTGGGTCGGTTTCGATGACGTCCAGCCCCTCGGCCGGGGTGAAGTGGGGGGCAGAGCGGCGCTCCCGGCCTGGATCGACTTCATGCGGGTCGCCCTGGAAGGAAAACCGGAATCGTCTCTGGAGATGCCTCCCGGCATGGTCACCGTGCGTATCGATCCGGAGACCGGTGAGGCGGTGAGCGCGAGCCAGAAGAACGCAATCTTCGAGACCTTTCGCGAGCAATACGCGCCAACACCACCCAGCAGCGAAACAACTCCAAGCACCACCTCCAACCCCAACGGCGGCGACACATCAACATCCGAGGTCGATCCTTTCTAAAACAACAGATGAAGGCCGACAAACGTGAACTTCAGCGCCGCATCGCCTACGAAGCTGCGCGCATCCTGACTGAACAGCGCTCTGGGGATTACGCCTACGCCAGCCGCAAGGCGGCAAACCGTCTCGGCCTCAACGACCTACGACAGATGCCGCGAAGGGAGGAGATCGAAGAGGCGTTGCGCGAGCAGCAGCGGCTGTTTCTGGGTGAGCAACAGACCAGCGCGTTGCAGCAGCTTCAACGCGATGCCCTCGAAGCGATGCACGCTCTCAGCCGCTTTCTGCCGCTGCTGGTCGGCGCGGTGCAGGCCGGCACCGCAGACCGCAACTCAGCGATCCAGCTGCTGCTATTCGCCGACACTCCGGAAGAGGTGATCTTCGCCCTCTCCGACTTGAACATCCCCTGGCGTGATAGCGAACACCTGCTGCGGTTTGGCAACGGCCATCCCAAACCCATGCCCAGCTTCCGCTTTCGCGCCGGTGAGAGCGCCTTTGAACTGATCGTGCTGCCCCCGAAAGGACGCTACAGCCGACCACTCGAACCCGGCGGCGACCAGCCGATCAGAGGCATCAACCGTGATCAGCTCAGCGCACTGCTCAGTCAGACGCCGACCTGACCGCTCCACTCAGCGCTTGTCGAGTGGCACATAGTCACGCCGCGGCGCACCTTTATAGATCTGCCGCGGGCGACCGATATTCTGCAGCGGATCGCTCATCATCTCCATCCAGTGGGCCACCCAACCCACCGTACGACCGATGGCAAACATCACCGTGAACATGTTGTTTGGGATCCCCAGCGCCCGGTAGATAATGCCCGAGTAGAAGTCGACATTGGGATAGAGCTTGCGCTCCACGAAGTACTCATCACTGAGAGCGATCTCCTCCAGCTTCAGCGCCAGCTCAAACATCGGATTGTTGCTGTCGGCGAGTTTCTCCAACACCTCCAGGCACATTTCCCGCAGGATGCCGGCACGTGGATCATAGTTTTTGTAGACCCGGTGGCCAAAGCCCATTAGCCGAAACGTATCATTCTTGTCCTTCGCCTTGGCGATATATTTATCGATATTGGCGACATCACCAATCTCCGTCAGCATGTTCAGCACCGCCTCATTGGCGCCACCATGGGCCGGCCCCCAGAGCGAGGCGATACCAGCCGCGATACAGGCGAAGGGGTTGGCCTGAGAGCTGCCGGCCAGCCGCACCGTGGAGGTGCTGGCGTTCTGCTCATGGTCCGCATGCAGGATGAACAACAGGTTGAGCGCCCGTTCGGCCACCGGGTCGGGCTGATACTCTTCACAAGGGGTGGCATACATCATGCGCAGCAGGTTGCCGCAGTAAGAAAGGTCATTGCGGGGATAGACGATCGGCTCACCGATGTTGTGCTTGTAGCTGGCCGCCGCAATCGTCGGCATCTTGGCGATCAAGCGATGCGCTGAAATCTCCCGATGGCGAGGATTATCAATATCGAGGGAGTCGTGATAGAAGGCAGAGAGGGAACCCACCACACCCACCATGATCGCCATCGGATGAGCATCGTAGTGGAAGCCGCTGAAGAAGTTTTTCAGTGTCTCGTTGAGCATCGTGTGGTAGGTGATCAGGTGATCAAAACGCTGCAGCTGCTCTGCATTTGGCAACTCGCCGTAGAGCAGGAGATAGGCCACCTCGATGAAGTCAGCCTGAGCCGCCAGTTGCTCAATCGGATAACCGCGATACTCCAACACCCCTGCCTCACCATTTATATAGGTGATGCGGCTCTCACAGCTGGCTGTGGACATAAAGCCCGGATCGTAGGTAAAGATCCCGCTATCCCGATAGAGCCTGGAAACATCGATTGCCGGCGGCCCCTGCACCGACTCCCTCACCGACAACCTGATCGATTCCCCTGCCGCTTCATCCTGCAGTAAAAAATATTTCTCTGTCATCATTCATCTCCCAGGAAATAGTTTCCTTGCCAAGCCACTACAACCTGGCGATATCCGCCCGCACCGCCGCCGCCGAGGCCTCGAACAGCGCCATCTCTTCCGCAGTCAGGCCCAGATCGACCACCAACTCGACCCCCACCTCGGAGAGCACACAGGGCACCCCCATCGCGATTTTTTCAGCGCCATATTCCCCCTGCAGAATCGCCACCGTCGGCATGATGCGCCGGCGATTGTTGGCGATCGCATCAATCATCGAGGTGATGGCTGCGGCAGGGGCATCGTAGGCACTGCTGTTCTTGCGCAGCGAGAGGATCTCCGCCCCGCCGTTACGGGTCCGTTTGATGATCGCATCGATCTTCTCGCGACTGATGAAGTGCTCGATGGGAATACCGTTGATGGTGCAGAAACGGGGCAGGGGCACCATCGAATCACCATGGCCACCTAGCACAATGGTGGTCACGTCGCGGGAGGAAAAGCCGGTCTCCATCTCGATGAAACTGGCCATACGCGAGGCATCCAGCACCCCGGCCTGACCGAACACCCGCCCGCGCGCCCAACCACTGCGCTGCCAGGCGCGGAAGGTCAGCACATCCACCGGGTTGCTCACCACCAGCATCATCGCCTGCGGCGCATACTGCAGAGCATTGTCGACAATGCCGTCGATCACACCCAGATTCACCTCCAATACATCGGAACGCGACATGCCTGGCTTACGCGGCACCCCGGCAGTTACCACGATCAGATCCGAACCAGCCATCGCCGCCGGGTCGTTGGAGCCGGAGACCCGGGTATCGAAACGGAAGAAACTCGAGGTCTGCAACACATCCAGCGCCACCCCTTGGGGCGCATCCTCGCGGATATCCACCAGCATCACTTCCCGGCACAACTCGGCCTCGGCCAACATCTGCGCGGTGGTCTCACCGACTCGGCCCGCACCCACAATAGTAATTTTGTTCATTGTTATTCCTTGCTTCACAAACCCGCTCTCCAATAATAGCCACGATCAGCACGGCAGACGGTCATAGCAGCAGGCAGCATTTTTTACCCCCCAACCCGGTTGGGTTATGATTGGTGGTTCGCGCGTCTTGGGGCAACGTTGAACGATACGCCCCCTCTGCCGAAAAACACCGACTTCCCTATGATTTCGGCACTTTTCGGCCAAAGATGCCCGACAGATGCGGACACAAGTAGAAGAATCCTGAGGAAGTTTTTAATGTCGAGAAAGAAGATTGCGCTGATCGGCGGCGGCCAGATCGGTGGCACACTCGCGATGATAGCGACCCAGAAGGAGCTGGGTGATGTCGTGATTATCGACCTACCGCACCTGCAAAATCCGATGAAAGGCAAGGCTCTCGATCTGATGGGCATGCGCCCGGTGGACGGCGTCGATGTTGAACTGAGCGGCAGCGGCGAAATGGCAGCGATCGCCGGTGCCGACGTGATCATCGTCACCGCCGGCGTGCCACGTAAACCGGGCATGTCGCGCGACGACCTGCTTGATATCAACCTGAGCGTCACCAAAAAGGTCGCCACGGCAGTCAAGCAGCATGCCCCGGACGCCTTCGTGATCCTCACCACCAACCCGCTCGACTCCATCGTCTACGCCTTCCACAAGCTCTCCGGTCTGCCCGCGGAGCGCATCATCGGCATGGCCGGTGCACTCGACACCGCCCGCTTCCGCACCTACATCGCGATGGAGACCGGCCTCTCGGTGAAGGATGTCTCCTGCCTAGTGATGGGGGGCCATGGCCCCACCATGATCCCGGTCACCCGCACCGCCAGCGTCGGTGGCATCCCGCTCACCGAATTGCTGGATCAGGAGACGATCCAGCGCATCGTCGAGCGCACCCGCAACGCCGGCACCGAGATCGTCGGCCTACTTGGCAACGGCAGCGCCTTCTACAGCTCCGCCGCCGCCGCCATCGAGATGGCCGAGTCCTACCTGAAGGATAAAAAGCGAGTGATCGCCTCCGCCGTGCTATGTCGCGGCGAATATGGCGTCGACGGTTACTTCATGGGCGTGCCCTGCGTGATCGGCAGCGGCGGCGTCGAAAAGGTGGTGGAGTTCAAGCTCACCGCCGAGGAGCAGCAGATGTTCGAGACCACCCTGGAGGCGGTCAAGGCGAGCGTCGAGCGCACCGGACTGTAAAGAAGCCACTATGAACCAATCGAGCGACAAGCTGGTCAGCCTCAGCATCAATGGCAAGGAGATCTCCGCTCCAGAGGACCACTCGGTGATCCAGGCCCTCTGGTATGCCGGCTACCCACGCGTCAAAAGCGTTGGCTGCCTGGAGGGGGTGTGCGGCTCCTGCCGGGTGATGGTGCGCCGCGCCGACAGCCCCGAGGTGAAGATGGAGCTAGGCTGCCAGCTGTTGGTGGAGGAGGGCATGCAGGTCAACTTCCTGGTCTTCCCGACCCCGACCCACCACGCCTACCAACTCGACGACATCAAGAACTCCTGGGAGGTGCAGGCCAGGTTCCACCAGATCTTCCCTGAGGCCGAAGCCTGTCGTCACTGCAGTGGCTGCAACCAGTCCTGCCCCAAGGGCATCGAGGTGGAACGGGGCGTCGAACTGGCCTCCAAGGGGCGCTTCCGCGAGGCCGGTGAGCTGTTCGTCGAGTGCGTGATGTGTAACCTCTGCCTGACCGCCTGCCCAGAACACATCTCCCCCAACCATGTCGGGCTATTCTCGCGCCGCGTCACCGCCTACTTCCACATCCGCCCCTCGAACCTGATCAACCGACTGGAAAAACTGCGCAAGGGCGACCTGCAGGTTACCTACTGAGCCCCAGCTCCGGAAACAACATGGCCAACGGCATCCCCTACAGCGAAGCGCTCAAGCGCTACACACCACTCAAATTCCGCGACCCGTCGACAGACAAGACCCCAACCCAGGATCTGCTGCGTGAGTTCCACCCAGACCACACCGAAGGCTCGATGGTCAAACTGCAGGTCGGCCCCAACAAGGGCAACACATGCCACCATCAGCTGGCCCAGATGCTGCAGTCGGATGCGCGTATCGACGAGGCCGATCTGGCCGGTGCCAACATCTGCGAGACCGATGTACTGGTGATCGGCGGTGGCGGCGCTGGCTGTGCCGCTGCACTTGAGGCCTCACGCAGCGGTGCCAAAGTGACACTGGCGACCAAGCTGCGCCTCGGCGACAGCAACACGGTGATGGCGGAAGGCGGCATCCAGGCCTCGGTGGAGAAGGGCGATACCCCGCAAATGCACTTCGATGACACCCTCAAGGGTGGCCACCACTATGTCGACCGCGAGCTGGCGGCGCAGATGGTGCTGGACGGCCCGGAAGTGATCCGCTGGCTGATCCAACAGGGCATGCAGTTCGACCTGGACAAGTACGGCGAGCTGCTGACCCGCCGCGCCGGCGGCACCTCGGCGCCACGGGTGGTCTACTATCGCGACTACACCGGCCTGGAGATGATGCGGGTACTACGCGAGGCGGTCAGCAACAGCCCAGTCGAGGTAAGAGACTACAACCCGGCGGTGGAGCTGCTCTCCAACGAACATGGCGAGTGTGCTGGCGCGGTGCTCTCCTCCCTGAAGAACTGCCGCTACACCCTGGTGAAAGCAAAGGCGGTGATCCTCGCCAGCGGCGGTATCGGCCGTATGCACCTTAACGGCTTTCCCACCTCCAACCACTTCGGCGCCACCGGCGACGGCCTGGTGCTCGCCTACCGCCTCGGCGCGAAGCTGCGTGACCTCGACTCGTTCCAGTACCACCCGTCAGGGCTCGCCTTTCCACAGCACCTCGCCGGCACCCTGATCACCGAAGGCGTGCGCTCCTCCGAGGCCTACCTGCTCAACGCCGCCGGCGAACGTTTTGTTGAAGAGCTGGCGCCCCGCGATCATGTCGCCGCCGCGATCATCCGCGAGTGCCGGGAGGGCCGCGGCATCCAGGTCGACGAAAAGACCGTCGGCATCTGGCTCGACACCCCGGGACTGGAGCTGCGCAAGCCCGGCATCCTGCAGCAGCGTTTCCCCAAACTACTGCAGCTGGGACAGAAGAGCGGAGTTGACCCGACCCACACCCCGCTGCTGATCTACCCCACCCTGCACTACCAAAACGGCGGCGTGGTAATCGACAAAAACGGCGCCTCCAGCACCTCCGGGCTCTACTGCATCGGCGAGGTCTGCGGCGGCATCCACGGCAAAAACCGGCTGATGGGCAACTCACTGCTCGACATCATCAGCTTCGGTCGGCGCGCCGGCCAGCATGCCGCCGAACAGAGCCACGGTAGGCCCCACACCAAGATCTCCATCGAGCACCTCAGCAGCCTGCGCCGCGAGCTGATGACCGCAGCCATGCCGATGGATCATAAGGGGCCACTGCTGTTCCCCGAGTACGCCAAATTCGACGCCGACGCTGACTACGACGGCCTGCGGCGCCACAAACAGAGGTAGATCATGGCTCGATCCAATCAAGTGCTGCTGCACGAATCGATCCGGGTTGGCGCCGACTTTGACGCCTGGCACACCGCTGGTGGTGGTGAAGGGCTGCAGATAGCACTGCTGGAGACACCGGACAAGCTGATTGCGCAGATCGAACAGGCTGGCCTGCGCGGCCTCGGCGGCAGCGGCTACCCGACCCACAAGAAGTGGCGCTTTCTCGCCGCCCAGCAGGATGCCACCGACAAATACCTGATCGTCAACGGCAACGAAGACGAACCCGGCACCTTCAAGGACCGTATCCTGCTCAGCGAGACCCCGCATCAGGTAATCGAAGGGGCCTGCATCTGTGCGCTCGCCTGCGGCATCAACCGCATCATCTTCTACATCAACCCGGAGCAGCACGACTCCCTCGAACAGATGCGCAAGGCAGTGGCCCAGTGGGAAGACTCCGAGCTCTACTTCTCGCTGGCGAAACAGATGGGCAAGCCGATCGAGCTGAGCGTAATGGAGAGCTCCGGCCACTACATTGGCGGCGAGGAGACCGCAGCGATCGAATCGGTGGAGGGCAACTTCCCGTTTCCGCGCGGCAAACCGCCGTTTCCCGCCGAGTCCGGGGTGCATGGCTACCCGACCCTGGTCAACAACACCGAGACCCTGGCCAATGTGCCTCACATCATGCGCCACGGCGCCGACTGGTTTCAGGCACTGGGGATCGGCGCGGCCACCGGGACCAAAATCTACTGCCTCAGCGGTGACGTACTCAGACCCGGCGCCTACGAATTGCCCATGGGCACACCGCTAGAGCAGCTAATCTTCGAGCATGGCGGCGGCATGCTGGTGGGCAAGGAACTGAAGGCAGTCTTCACCGGCGGCCCTTCCAACACCATCCTCACACCCAAGGACCTCGACGTACCGCTCGACTTCGAATCGGTGACGGCGCGCCGCTCGGCGCTCGGCACCGGCGCGATGATCGTGGTCTCCGAGGGCACCGGCATCGTCAAGCGGGTCACCGAGTACGTCAACTTTTTTGCCGACTCTTCCTGCGGCCAGTGCCCGCCCTGTAAGACCGGTACCTACTACATCTCACTGCTGCTGAGCAAGATCGACACCGGGCAGGGCAGCCAGGCCGACCTGGAGTCCCTCTACGACCTCTGCAAGGTATTGCCGGGAGCCGGGCGCTGCCACCTGCTTGATGGCGCAGTCAAGGTACTCGAAAGCTCCCTCTACCACTTTCGGGATGAGTATATGCAGGCGATCGAGCCCCGCTAACATAGATTCCATGCGTCTTGCCCAGAAATTTTACCACTTCATTATATTCGTCGAACATCCACGCAATTTGTGGGCTTATGCCAGCAAAATACACAAACATGCATAAAACAATCATTAGGCAATAAAAAAATATTTGACCGGGCGGGTGATTGTTTGCCATATTTCCCGGCTCAAAATTTATACAATCCAGCTCCAGAAGGCCGTGCTCCTGGCAACCGCCCCGAGCCGGACGGCTGTCCACACCCGCCGATGTGGCGCATTTGTTTACCATCCCCGTGGACCATGCCAGATCCTAAGGCTGAGAGGCCGGACTGGCCCGCTGGACAGAAACAGTTAAGCGCTTATGCGGCGGGATCGGGGCCAGGCCTCACTCCCAGCCAAAACCGAAAATTCAGGGTGGCTTATGACTCAGCATGCTGATGGCGGCCAGAGCGTCGTCCAAATGGACGAATTCGAAGGCAATAAAACCGCCACAAAGATCGACGAACATATCGTTGAGATCGTCTCAGACTCCGGCGAGGGCGCCCAGAAATGCGGGCAGACCCTCGGTTCTGTTAGCGGCAAGATGGGCAATGGGGTCTGGACCGTAGAGATCATCCCCGCCGAGATCCAGCCCCCGGCCCGCTCACCAGCCGGCGCCTCCGGTATTCGCGTTCGGATCGGCTCCGAGCGCGTCACCAATATGGGTAACGAGGCCGATCTCGTGGTCGCCTTCAACGAGCAGGTGCTCTACTCGCGTATCGCCAATGGCGCCTACAAGAGGGGCTCCATCGTGTTGCTGGAGAACAAGTGGAAGAGCGACCCGCAAGAGAAGATCCAGGAGCAGTACAACACCGCGATCAAGGAGCTCTCCGAACACGGCTTCATCGTCCATGAGATACCGATGGAGGAGGAGTGCCTGAAGATCGTCGCCAATGCGCGCAAGGGCAAGAATATGTTCGTGCTCGGCATGATCTGTGAGATCTACAGCCGGGATGCCGACCTGGCCCGCAGCGAGATAGCCGCCACCTTCGCCCATAAAGGCGAGAAGGTGATCAAGCCAAACATCGACCTGTTCAACTCCGGTTATGAATATGCCCGCAACAATATCCCCTACAGTTGGGAGATTGAGCCCAAGGCGCTCACCGGCGAAGAGAAGGTGCTGGTCTGCAACGGCAACCAGGCGATCGGTCTCGGCGTGATGGCCTCTGGCATGGACATGGTATCCATGTATCCGATCACCCCAGCCACCTCCGCCTCTCACTATATCGCCGCCATCTACGACCAAGTCGGCGGTTTCGTGCACCAGGCAGAGGATGAGATCGCCGCCATCGGTTTCGCTATCGGCGCCTCCTACGCTGGTAAGACCGCCTGCACCATCACCTCCGGCCCCGGCATGGCGCTGAAGACCGAGATGATTGGCCTGGCGGTAATGTCGGAGATCCCGCTGGTGATCATCAACGTGCAGCGCGGCGGTCCCTCCACCGGTCTGCCGACCAAGGTGGAGCAGGCGGATCTGCTCTCCTCCCTCTACGGCATGCCCGGCGACGCACCGAAGATCATCATCGCCCCCGCCACCATCGAGGAGTGTTTCCACTTCGTGATCATGGCGCGCAAACTGGCGGAGACCTTTCGCGGCCCGGTGATCATGCTCACCGACGCCAACCTGGCCACCGGCGTGCAGCCCTGGAACCGCCCCGAACTGCAGGAGGAGTGGCTGGCAGCGCCGATCGACCAGTCGCCTTGGGACCCCAACGTGCCCGCCTACGACTGGGATGAGGAGACTGGCCTGTCGCAGCGCCCAATCCCAGGCCAGCGCAACGGCATGTACGTCCTGACCGGCCTGTCACATACCAGCCGCTCCAAGGTGGCCTACGACTCTGATACCCACCAGACCAGCATGCACATGCGCAGCCGCAAACTGGCCGCGCTGCAGAAGACCCTGAAGAAGCCCGAGGTGCACGGCGACGAGCAAGGCGACCTGCTGATCGTCTCCTGGGGCTCCACCATGGGCGCCGTGCAGGAAGCGGTCGACCTGCATCGCGCCGAGGGCAAGAGCGTCTCCCAGCTGCACCTGCGCTTCCTCTCGCCGATGGAGCCGCATCTGAAGGAGATCTTCAGCAACTACAAGAAGGTGATGACCATCGAGATCAACTACAGCGACGATCTCAGCCACCCGCTCATCACCGAAGAGAATCGCCGGCTGGCCCAGCTTGCCATCATCCTGCGCGCCCAGACCCTGGTCGACATCGACTGCTGGTCGGTGGTGTATGGTCACCCGCTGCAGCCCGGCATGCTCTACAACGTGATCAGCGGCAAGCTCGCTGACCTGAACAACTAAGGAGGAGTCAGCATGTTTGGATTGAAAGCAGACTGGTCTCTCGAAGTCTTTGAACGCTACTTCACCCTCGGCGACTACGCCGGCGGTGAGGCCCGCTGGTGCCCCGGTTGTGGCGACTTTGCAGTACTCAACGCCACCCACCGGGTGCTGCGCGATGCGCAGATGCCGCCGGAGAAGAGCGTCTTCGTCTCCGGCATCGGCTGCTCCAGCCGCATGCCCCACTATGTCGGCACCTACGGCTTCCACGGCCTGCACGGCCGTGCCCTGCCGATAGCCAATGGCGTCAAGTCACGCCGCCCCGACCTCGACGTCTGGGTCGCCACCGGCGACGGCGACTGCTTCTCCATCGGCGCCGGCCCCTGGATCCACGCCATGCGTCTCAACATGGACATGGTAGTGCTGATCTTCGATAACGGCATCTACGGTCTGACCAAGAAGCAGACCTCTCCCACCACTCCCACTGGGATGAAGACCAACACCCACCCCAGAGGCGCACTGCTGCCGCCGCTGAATCCGTTGACCACCACCCTGAGCATCAGCAACGTCTCCTTTGTTGCCCAGGTACCCGACTGGAACCCGCCGATGCTCTACGAGACGATCAAGGCGGCCCACCAGCATCGCGGCACCAGCTTCGTGCGCATCTTGCAGCGCTGCCCGGTCTTCTCCGATGAGTTCTGCAAACCGATGCAGGAGAACCCGGAGCAGATGCTGGTGCTGACCCACGAGAACGGCATCCCGATGGACGATTCGGTGTTGCGCGTCTTCAAAGAGACACAGGAGCACGACCCGGCCGACTGGCTCGGCGCCATGGCGCTGGCCCACGACACCACGCGCATCCCGCTCGGCCTGCTCTACCGCAATCCAGACGCGGTGGTCTACGAAGATCTCTCGGCCCAGGGCCTGGAGAAGACCAACGAAGAGAAGCTGGCGGCCATTGACAAGGCTATCGACGCCTTCTCCATCTAATAACAAAACCGTTCCAGGGCAAGGCAGCGCGCTATGAACGCAGAACCCAATGCACCCACCGCCGGCAGCGCAGGCTCTGCCCTGCCGGCACAACCGCCCGCCATCAAAGATGCCGAGGCGAGCAAGGATATCCTCTACACTCTGCGCCACTTTCATCTCGGCAACCCGGGAGTGCAAGAGCAGCTGGAGCCCTTTGGCGACGATTATCTCCCCGCGCTGCTGGCCCCCTACCGGGATGCCTCCCGTCTGCGCTACGACTACCCCCTGTTTCTCTACCCTGTAGCTGAAGACGGGCAGGCAGCTGAGGCTGCCGAGCTGGCTAAGCCCCTTAGCCAATTTCTCAGCGAAACGCTCGAATCAGTTGCTCCCGGCGCAGACAATGCCCGCATCCTTAAAGACAACCTGCCGCGCATTGAGCAGGCGCTGCGCCAGGCCACCAAGGACGATGAAGCCCCAGTGCCTGCCCGCCCGCTGTTACAACAGCTCGGCGAACAGATGGTGCAGCAACTCGGTCTCGACAGCGACAGCAGCGCCCGCCTCAGTGACGACCTGGAAAAGCTGCTGGAGGCGATCCCGGATGGGGGACAACTGCTCGCCTATGGTCGCCACCCGGCCATCCACCTGCTGATCCATGTGATCCGCCATCAGGTGATCCCACGTCAGGCGCAGTTTCAGGAACAGCTTCAGGAACAGATCCTCGGACTCGGCCGGCTGCTCAATATCGAGAAGGAGAAATCCGATTCAGGGCGTAAACCGGAGCACCTGAAAGAGAGTGTTGGCGGCAGTGCTGAGCTCTTCGATGTCAACGCACTCTCCCAGGTAATGGACCACTCGCAGGGTTCGGTCGGCATGTCCGCAGAGCGCCGAGAGCGCGTGCAGACCGCCCTCGAGATCCTCAAGGAGTACCGCCAGGAACCCACCCTGGTGCGTTTTGTCCACCTGAAAGACCTGGATAGCACCATCTTCAGTGACATCGAAGGTTTCGAGTCGGTGGTCTCCGACGACCCATGCACCACCGCCCAAGATCTATTCGACCAAGAGGCAGCACGCCTCGCCAAAGTATTTGCCGCCGCGCGGATCGCCCAGCTCGAGATCGACGATCTCTACGACGCCTCGATCCACGATCCCTGGTTCGCCAGTTTCAACTGGGAGGCCTTCTCCCAGCACGAGCTGCTACTGGTGCCGGCGGTGATCGCCCTGGAGACCGCTTTGCGCGTCGCCAACCAAGCGATGCCACAGTTCTCACGGCTGCTCAACTCCGGCCGGCCGGTGCAGATCATGGTACGGGTGCTGGCCCACGCCAATCCCGGCCGCGACACCGAAGAAGACCCCTTCGCCCACTTCCGTACCGAACTCGGCTATCTGGGCATCGCCCACCGCCAGGCGGTGGTCGGGCAGACTTCTGCAGCGCGCCATGAACACCTCCTGCAACAGTTCACCACCGCTTTCAATGCGACTCGCACCAGCCTGCATCTGATCAACATCGGCATGCGTCCGCTGGGGCAGGGGGTCGGGCTGAACGCCTGGCTGGTAGCCGGCGCCGCCCTGGAGGGCCGGGTCCACCCCTTCTTCCAGCTCAACCCGGCGCAAGGTGACAGCTTCGCCGAGCGGGTCGATTTCAGCGGCAACCCCCAACCCGATCGCGACTGGCCGCTGCACGAGTTCAATTACATCGACAACGACGGCGAGGTCATCAAGACACAGAGCGCCTTCACCTTTGCCGACTATGCACTGCTAATCCCGCGCCTGCATCGCCACTTCACGCCGGTGCCATTGGTCTGCGAGTCGGACAATCTACTGCCGATTGCCGACTACCTCGCGCTGCCACAGCAGCAGACCGATGCCTACATCCCTTATGTCTGGGCGATCAACGCCAACGGCGAATTGCGTCAGCTGGCGGTCAGCCTGACCCTGGTCCACGCCTGCCGCGACCGCCTCAACTACTGGCACAGCCTGCAGGAGATGGCCGGCATCGGTAGCAAATATATCGAGAGCGGCATCGCCAAGGCACGCGCCGAGATCCAGGCCGCCGCCGATGCCGAGCGCGCCGAATTGCTGGCCGCCCACGAAGCTGAGATCAACAGCGTACGTGCCGAGGCCGCCAGCGAGGTGATGGGGCGCCTCACCGAGGTACTGATGGGCATGGATCTCACGGGCGCCACACCGCGCATTGCAGCCACTACCCCGGTACAACCCAGCCCGGCTGCAGCGGATGTCAGCGAGCCGACGGCTGAGGCGGAGGCGCCAGACGAGGCGGAGACAGAGGAGGAGATCGGCGGTTACGAAGACCCCTGGATCGACAGCCCACTCTGCACCAGCTGTAACGACTGCCTGGCGATCAACCCACTGGTGTTCGTCTACAACGATAGCAACCAGGCCTACATTGCTGACGCCAGCGCCGGCACCTTCGCCCAGATGGTGGAAGCGGCAGAGATCTGCCCCTCCGACTGCATCCACCCGGGCAAACCACTCAACGACGCTGAGCCCGGGCTAGATGAGCTGATCGAACGGGCGGCAGCGTACAACTGAGCGGCAGGCTGAAACAGGTATCAAGTCAGAGATAGCGCGAGATTGTATGGCTCTTGTTGAGAGAGCAACAGGGAATCGAGGCAGAGAAGATGCATAAGCAGGTGGCAGTCGAGTTCGAGTGTGCAGAGGTCTGGATCCGCGCCACGCAACTCAGTACTGACATCTACCTAGAGCTGATCGACTGCCAGGACTTCGACTTCTGGGACCAGATAACCCAGATCGGTCATGCTATCGCCTCCAGCATCGCTGAGGGACGTGCGCGCACTGCCTTCAACGACTGCGCCGACCATCTGGTTTCGGCCCGCAAGGCCTGCAGAGAGCTGCTCCGGCAGATCGAGACTGGCCAAAAGATCGAGCACATCGAACCATCGATAGGTGATCAATGGATCTCCGAGACACGACAAATCACGGCTATGTTGACGGCGCTGGTGACAGCACTGCTGACGGCAAGGAACAACGCATTGCAGCCAGCATGAGCCACCAGCTCCAGGTAGAAGCAGAGGTCCGGTATGTCTGAGCTGCTCAGCAGTTTCGTCTCCTCTGCCGGCATCATGACCGGCATCGGGCTATTCTTCGGCATCATCCTCGCGGTCGCCTATAGATTCCTCAAGGTGGAGGAGGATCCGCGTATCGCCACCACCGATGAGCTGTTGCCCGGCACCAACTGCGGCGCCTGTGGCGAACCCGGCTGTCTGCCGTTTGCCGAGGCCCTGGTGGCCGGCAAGGCCCAACCCAGCGGCTGCACCGTCGCCGACGAAGCCACCATCGACGCGATTGCCGATTTTCTCGACGTCGACGCCGGCCAAGCCGACAAGCAAGTCGCCCGGCTACGCTGCGCCGGCGGCAAGGCTCAGGCCTTCCAGATCGCCGAATATGCCGGCTTCGAGGGCTGCCGCGCCGCCGCCACCGTCTCCGGCGGTGGCAAAGGCTGTTCTTGGGGCTGCCTCGGACTGGCTGACTGCAAGGTCGCCTGCGACTTCGACGCGATCCATATGAACGCCAACGGCCTGCCCCAGGTAGACGTCGAGAAGTGCACCGCCTGCGGCGACTGCGTCGAGGCCTGCCCCAAAGACCTGTTTGAACTGCTGCCGCTAACGCAGAAACTCTACGTGCAGTGCAACAACCCCCTCGAAGGCGAGGCGGTCACCGTGCTCTGCTCAGTGGGCTGCGACGCCTGCGGCAAATGTGCCGCAGACGCCGCCCCCGGCCTCATCACCATGAGCGACAATCTGCCGCTGATCGACCTGAAATCGGGCGCGCCGATGACCGACCTCGCCACCCGCCGCTGCCCCACCGCCGCCATCCAATGGCTGGAGGATGGCCAGTTCATCGAACAGCAGAGCGCCCAAGCCGAAAGTGAAAAACGATATGCCCGCCTTCACTAACACCGCCATCAAACTCTACCGCAAGCTGTTTGGCACCCCCGCCGGGCTGATGCCGCAGGACAGCGGCATCCATACCCTGCTGGATGGCGCCAGCGCCATCGCCATCACCGAGGCCTGTATCGCCGAAAACGCTGCGATCAGTAACCGCCACGGTACCGATCACGCCAATCTCGCCTGGCTCTCTGAAGAGAGCCGTCAGCTGCATAACGTATTTGGCGAACATCTCAGCAGCCACAGCGCCTCCAGCGCCCGCGGCGCGCTGGCCAGCGCCATCGGGCTCGCCAGCGCAGGACGCCGCGCCACCCTGTTTCTCGACAGCGGCGAGCTTAGCGGCGCCCTCGACCTGCTGCAGCGCGCCGTCGAACAACGTCTGCCACTGGTGATCCACGCGCGCAACCGCGACATCGACAAATCCGGCAGCAGCCACCAGGCGCTGCAGCAGCTCGCCGACAGCGGCTGCCTACTGCTGGTCGCCGGCAATGTGCAGGAGGCGGTGGACTTTGCCCTGATCGCCCGCCGAGTCGCAGAGGCCAGCCTGACCCCCGCCATCATCGCCATCGACAGCGGCGAGACCGCCAATGCGCTGCAGGATGTGCAGCTGCTCTCGCCGGCGCTGATCCAGCGCTACATCGGCGAGACCGAAAAGGACCTGCAGAGCCAGAGCGCCGCCGAGCGGCTACTGTTCGGAGAACAACGCCCGCCCGTACCAAGCTGGCACAACCTCGACCGACCGAGCCTGCAGTCAGCGCACAGAGATGGACGCGCCCAGGGATTGAGCCGTGCCGCCAACGCCACCTTTCTGCAGGGCGAACTGTCAGATAGCCTCGAACAGGCCTTCAATGCCTTTAACGCCGAGACCGGTCGTAACTATAGCGCCCTGTTCAGCCAGCAGGCCGAACAAGCCGACCAGCTAATCATCCTGCTCGGCAGCACCCTCGAGCCGGCGCTACAGGCACACCGTCAGCTCAACAAACGCGAGCGCAAGGCCACTGGCCTGCTGGCGCTAAAAAGTCTGCGCCCGCTGCCGGAGACGCACCTGCTCAAGCTGCTGCAAGGGAAAAAGCGCCTGATCGTGATGGAGCGGGCCGAGACCCCGCTGGCAGGCGATCCGCCGCTGTTGCGGGAGCTGCGGCAGATTCTTGGCAGAGGCCAGGAGCGCGGCGAGTTCAGTGGCGCTGCACCACGTCTTGAGTCGGTAATCTACGGTTGTGGCGGCTTTCCGCTGCGTAGCGCTGACCTGACCGAGCTGCTGCAGATCGCGCATCGTGAGAGCAGCAGCAAGCGCTACCTTGGCATCGACTTTACCCAGAGCAACGCCCACCAGCCGAAGCGCCAGGTACTGCTCGACAGTCTGCGCCGCGACTACCCGGAGATCGAATCCCTCGGTCTGCGCGCCAGGCAGAAGGAACCGGCCAGCAGCGACCCGGCCCTGCTGACCCTAGCTGTCGACCGCCCCGCCGACAGCAGTGCCAGCCTACTGGCAGAGGCTGCTACGCTGATCCACAGCATCGCCGGTGGCTATATCCGCAGCCGTCTTGGCGAGCACACCCCACGCTGGGGTGAGCGGGCTCAGGACAGCTTCTGCTTCAGTCAAAGCAGCCCCACTGATCCCGGCGACGAGGCCCCGCTCGACCTGCTGCTGGTGGAGCTGCATGGCGCCACCGAGCAGATCCCGGCGCTGCAGCGCCTGCGCAAGGGCGGCATACTGCTGCTACAGGCCGGCGATGATGAGAGCAACACCCTGACGCGACTGCCGGCAAGGCTGCAGCGGCAGATCCGCAGCCGCGACCCGCAACTGTTTCTCTACCCGGCCCCCAAATGGCTCAAGCCCGAACAGCGCGGCGAGTTGGCCCTCGGTGCCCTCTACGCCACCCTGGCAGAGGGACTGCTGAGCGCAATTTCGACCCGTAAATTCCTCAGCAGTCATGAACAGCAGCTCAAAACCGAGACTGCCGAGCGTGCCGACTCACTGCTGCGGGCCTTCAACGCCGGACTGGAGTCGGTGAGACACACAGCACTGCCCGCACCTACCGGCCAGCAGCCGCCGGCTGAGCCGTCCCATCTGCCGGCAGCGGTGCGTCACCTGCAGGCCAGCGGTGACCGCTACGACAGTCTGCCACGTTTCTGGGACCAGGCCGGCATCCTCTACCGGCAGGGCGAGCAGGCGCAGCTGACCCCCGACCCCTATCTCGCCAGCGGTGTGATCCCGCCGCTCTCCGCCACCTTTAACGACCATAGCGGCAGCCGCACCCTGCTGCCGGTATTTGACCCAGCCGCCTGCACCGCCTGTGGCGACTGCTGGAGCAACTGCCCAGACAGCGCCATCGGCAGCACCGCCATCAGCCCCACCGCGCTGATCAACGCCGGCATTGGCATCAGCGGCGCAGATGCGCTGCGGCCGATGGCCTCCAAACTCGGCGCCCGCATCAGTGCCCGCGGCCGCAAGGGCGAGTTCAGCGGCGATAGTGCGCAGCAGCTGATCCACGAGGCCTTCGACTGGCTACAGCAGAAGGCGCCGCTGGCGGAGGAGCGCCGCGAGGCGGCAGAAAGCGCCCTTGCACGAGTCGAAGCGGCTCTCGGCTGCCTGCCCCTGGCAATCACCGAGACGCTGTTTCACCAGGGCGAAAAGCTGAAAAAGGATGGCGGCGAGCTGCTCACCCTTACTATCAATCCCGAGGCCTGCAAGGCCTGCGGCCTCTGCATCGCAGTGTGCGAGCCCCAGGCGCTCACCCCGCAGCCCCAGGACCAGCAACGGCTCGCCAGCGCACAACAGCAGTGGCAGGCCTGGGAGCAGCTCCCCGACACCCCCTCTGAAACCATCGAGCGTGTTGCCGGTGAGGCCGAACCCGGCCCGATGGGCGCGCAGCAACTCTCCCGCTATGCACTGTTGGCGCTGGCCAGCGGCGATACCGCCGAGGCGGGCTCGGGAGAGAAGATCGCGCTGCGGCAGATCCTCGGTACCACCGAGTTTCGTATGCAGCCGCTGCTGCATCGCTTTGCCGGTGAACTGGAACAGCTGCAGAGCCGGATCAGCGGACTGATCCGCGAGACCCTGGTAGATGCGCTACCTAGCGCGGATCTCGACGCCCTCTCCAAGCGACTCGAGCAGCTGCAGAGCCGCAGTGTCGAGATCTCAGAGCTGATCGACCACACCAACGACCAGCTCGAGAGCAGCGGCGTGGATGCAGTGCGCCTGGCCCGGCTGACCCGGCTGGCGCAAAAACTCAGCCAACACCACTGGCAGCTGGTGCAGGGCCCACAGGGGCTGGGCCGCGCCCGTTACGGCATCGCCCTTGCCCCCGGCAGCATCAGCGAATGGGCGGCTACTTTTCCGCTCAACCCGTTCCAGGTGCCGGTCAGCCTCGGCCTGCCGGGCGCCACCAGCGAACTCGCCATGGGGCTGCTGCAGGGGCAGCTGGCGACGGCCCTGCAGACCCTGCGCCTAGTGCATCAGGCCAAACAGGAGCTGGGCGAGGCGGGACGCAACCCAATCGCGCCACAGCAGCTCACATGGGACAACCTGAGCGCGGAGGAGCGCGCGCTCTGTCCGCCGCTGCTTTTGATCGGCAGCGAGGAGGCGCTTGGCGGCGAGGAGTTCTCGCAGATCGCCAGCCAGCTCAACTCCGGCCTGCCGATCAAGGTGATCCTGCTGGCGGAGCTCGACGGCGGGCTCGATCAGATCGAGCAGCAGGGCAAGCCACTTGCGGCCAGTCACGACGCCCGCACCAATCTCGGCCTGATGGCACTCGCCCAGCGCAGCGCCTTCGTCGCCCAGTGCAGCATCGCCGATCCCTCGCATCTGCATCGCAGTCTGCGCAGCGCGCTCGACTTCAGCGGCCCGGCACTGATGCGTCTGCACGCTCCAAGCCCGCTGCGCCACGGCTTTGCCAGCGATCGCACCCTGGAGCAGGCGCGACTGGCGGTGCGCAGCCGCAGTTTCCCCTTGTTCAGCTACGATCCTCGTGGCGAAGGCGTATTCGGCAGCCGCCTCGATCTGCAGGGCAATCCGGCCCGCAGTGCGCTGCTACACAACAGCGATGATGGCCAGCCGCTCACCCCGGCCCACTGGGCTCTCACCGAGCAACGCTTTGCCAGCCGCTTCCGAGCGCTGGCGGATAACGATCCTGCCCCCACCACGTTGCTCGACTGGCTCGAACTCGAGCCAGCGGCGCGACAGAAGAAGACACCGATCCTCTCGGTCACTCAGGGCAAAGGGGATGCTATGGTGTTGCGGGTCGATCCTGAACTGGCGCAGATGGCCGCTGACCGGCTGCATATCTGGCGCACCCTACAGGAGTTAGCTGGCATCGTCACCCCGTTCACCGCGCGGGTCGAGGCAGAGGCCGAAGAGCGGGTCGCAACACAACATCAGGCCGAGCTCGCTGCCCTGAAGGCGGACTATGAACAACAGCTCAACGCCACCCGCGACAGCGCACAGACGCAGATCGCGCAACAGTTGCAGGATCGCCTGATGCACCTGGCCGGCTATAGATAGCGAGGTGCGGACGAGCGGCTTGTCCGCGCCACTGACCTTTACGAGAAAGGAAAGCAGATGAATCTACACGAATACCAAGCAAAAAAGCTGTTTGCCGACTACGGCATCCCGGTCCCGGAGGGTAAGACGGTCTCCAGCCCGAGCGATGCCCGTGCGGCGGCCCAGGAGCTAGGTGGTGAGATCTGGGTGGTCAAAGCCCAGGCCCACACCGGCGGTCGCGGCAAGGCCGGCGGGGTGACGCTGGCAAAGAGTCTCGATGAGGTCGAGGCGGCGGCTGAGGCGATCCTTGGCATGACTCTGGTGACCAAGCAGACCGGTCCTGAAGGGCTGCCGGTCAACCTGGTGCTGGTGGAGCAGGGCAGCGACATCGCCCGCGAGCTCTACCTGGGGGCACTGCTGGATCGTGCCTGCTCCCGCGTCACCTTCATGGCCTCGGCTGCCGGTGGCATGAACATCGAGGAGGTGGCCGCCGAGACCCCGGAGAAAATCCTCACCACAGTGGTCGATCCGGCCGCCGGCCTGCAACCCTACCAGTGCCGCAAGCTCGCCTTCGGTCTGGGGCTGGAGGGTGATCAGATCAAGCAGTTCGGCCGCATCATGATGGGGCTCTACCGACTCTATATGGCGAAGGACGTAAGCCTGATCGAGATCAACCCACTGATCGTCACCGGCGACGGCCAGCTGATGGCCCTCGACGCCAAGATCAACATCGACAGCAACGCGCTCTACCGCCACCAGGATCTCGTCGCGCTGCGCGACCCGAGCCAGGAGGATGAGAAAGAGGCCGCCGCCGCCCAGCATGACCTCAACTACATCACCCTCGACGGCAGCATCGGCTGCATGGTCAACGGCGCCGGCCTGGCGATGGCGACCATGGACATGGTCAAGCTGCACGGCGGCGACCCGGCCAACTTCCTCGACGTGGGCGGTGGCGCCACCGCTGAGCGGGTCACCGAGGCGTTCAAGCTGATCCTCTCCGACGCCAAGGTGAAGACCGTGCTGGTCAACATCTTCGGCGGCATCGTGCGCTGTGACCTGATCGCCGAAGGGGTGATCACCGCAGCCAAGAATGTTGGTATTGCGGTGCCGGTGGTGGTCCGCTTGGAGGGTACCAACGCCGAACAGGGGTTGAAGATGCTGGAGGAGAGCGGACTCGACTTCATCACCGCCGCCGACTTCACCGAAGCCGCCAAGAAGGCTGTCGCTGCAGCTGCATGATTTGATATTCGTAGGAGCGCTGCTTGTGACGCGCACCGGTCCGGATATTCGCATCGCGAGCGGCGCTCCTACGGAGAATAGGACAAAAAAATGAGCATACTCGTCAACAAAGACACCAAGGTCATTTGCCAGGGTTTTACCGGCAAGCAGGGCACCTTCCACTCCGATCAGGCGATCGCCTACGGCACCAACCTGGTGGGCGGTGTGACTCCCGGCAAGGGCGGCCAGAGCCACCTGGAGCTGCCGGTCTTCAACACCGTGCATGATGCGGTGAACGAGACCGGCGCCGATGCCACCATGATCTATGTGCCACCACCGTTTGCCGCCGATGCAATTCTCGAAGCGGCGGACGCCGGCATCAAGGTAATCGCCTGCATCACCGAGGGCATCCCGGTGCTCGATATGCTGCGGGTCAAAGAGGCGCTGAAGTCCACCGGCGCGCGCCTAATCGGCCCCAACTGCCCCGGCATCATCACTCCCGGTGAGTGCAAGATCGGGATCATGCCCGGGGTGATCCACAAGCCCGGCAAGGTCGGCGTGATGTCGCGCTCCGGCACCCTGACCTATGAGGCAGTGGGGCAGACTACGAAGGCGGGCCTGGGGCAGAGCACCTGTGTCGGCCTGGGCGGCGATCCGATCAATGGCACCAGCTTCATCGACTGTCTGGAACTGTTCGAAAAAGACGAGCAGACCGAGGGCATCATCATGGTCGGTGAGATCGGCGGCTCCGCCGAGGAGGAGGCCGCGGAGTACATCAAGGCGCACGTCTCCAAGCCGGTGGTGGCCTATATCGCCGGCGTCACCGCACCGCCTGGCAAACGCATGGGCCATGCCGGGGCGATCATCTCCGGCGGCAAGGGCACCGCAAACGCCAAATTCGAGGCTCTAGAGGCCGCCGGCGCCCATGTGGTGCGCTCACCAGCGGAGATGGGCAAACGCATGGCAGAGCTGCTCGGCTAACCAGCCCCTCCCCCCCGGACGACCCGCTGCGGTCGTCCGGTTACCCATCATGTCGACCTTCCAATTCCAGCAGTTTTCTGTCGCTCAGGCGCACTCCGCCATGAAGGTCTGCACCGATGCCACCCTGTTTGGCGCGATGGCGCCGGTCCAAAAAGATGACCGGGTGCTCGACATCGGCGCCGGCACCGGGCTTTTGTCACTGATGCTGGCGCAGCTGGGTGCTGGATCGGTAACCGGGGTTGAGCTGACGAAGGAGGCATTCGACGAATGCCGAGATAACTTCCGCAACAGCCCTTGGGCCGGACGGCTGCAGGCAGTGCATCAGGATATCCGAGAGTTTGCCGCAGGCAATCCGACGCGTTACGACCTGATCATCAGCAACCCGCCATTTTTTACCGATCACACCCGCACCGCTGATCCACTCCGCGCTACGGCTCGTCATACTGACCAGCTTCCCTATCAACAACTGCTCGCGATTGCCGCAGAGTTGATCGACGCGCAAGGGCGTCTCTACCTGCTACTGCCAAGCCATGCGGTTGCCGCGATCATCAAACAGGCAGCCTGCCACCAGCTCTATCTGGTCGGCCGCACCGATCTACGCGGCCATGCATACAAGCAGGCCAAGGTCTCGGCACTCCTGTTCAGCCACACAGCAAACCCCTATGTGGCCCGTCTGCTGACCATCTATCGTGCCGAGCGCGACTACTCAGCAGCCAGCAGTGCCTATCTGTCGCCATTTCTGCTGCGCTTCGCCCAGGCCAATTTCAAAATAGAAGACTGATCTCTGCTGTACTCCCCACCAGCAACTTTTTATAGTTCCTCTCCTAGATTTAGATTCCACTTTGAGGCCCAGCCGTGCACAACACCATCGACGCCCGCATTGTCTTCGGTTTTCGGGGAGAGACCCACTCTCCGACCGCCACCATCGATCTCGATCAGCTGATGGAGTCCGGCGATGAATCACCTGATCTGCATCGGCTACTCGCCAGGCTCAACCAGATCGATACCTACTCCTACCTCTATGAGGTGATGGAGGCAACTCCAATCGAGTTCAGCACACCACGTGGACTGGCCATCGAATGCCTGAGCGATGGCCACTTTGATCTGCAAAAGTTCATCCAACTCTGGCAGCAACAACCAGAGTTGGATGAACTGCACAAGATCGCCAAGGAGCATCTGGCGATCGATGATCTGGCACAGCACCCGAATATCCATGCAGCGCTGCGTGCCGCCTTCGATGCCGGCAAGCAGGCCAACGACTGATCACCCGAGGCATTCACCATCTCCCTACTCGACGCTCAGACCATCTTCTGCCCCTATTGCGGGGAATTCATCACCATCCTGATCGACCCCAGCATCCTTCAGCAAAATTATGTCGAAGACTGCTCCGTTTGCTGCCGGCCGATCACGCTGGAAATCACACTGATGGGGGAGGGGATAGCAGTCACTGCACGACGTGAGGATGAGTGCTGAGGGCTTGCATGATCCGTTTCAGGCGGCCGGGGCCTCGAGCGGAATCTCCAGGTGGAAGCGTACCCCCTTGCCCAGACTGCTCTGGCACTCGATGCTCCCCCCCAGCGGGCCGATCACCAGATTGTGGACAATGTGCATCCCCAGGCCGGTGTTGCCTCGGCCGCGGGCGGTGGTGAAGAAGGGCTCGTAGAGCCGAGTCAAATCGGCCTCGCTGATGCCCCGCCCATCATCGCGGTAGTCGATCAGCAGCCGCTCCCCAGATTGCTCGGCGCTGATCTGCAGATGCCCATGTTCACCCTCAGTGAAAGCGTGTTCAAGTGAGTTGGTAATCAGATTGGTGATCACCTGGGAGAGAGCGCCGGGATAGCTGTCGAGGGTGATCTCCGCGGCACAGTCGAGCGTGGCAGCGTGGCCGCTCTTTTTCAGCCGCGGCCGCAGGCTCAACAGCACCTCCTGCAGATAGCTGCAGAGTTCGAATTCACGGCGCGCCTCTTGGCTCTGATCACTCGCCACCTGACGAAAACTACGCACCTGCTGGGCCGCTCGCTGCAGATTGCTCACCAGGATACGGCAGCTCTCCTCGGTCATCTCAAGAAACGACTCCAACTCACGGCGCGTCATCTGTTGCTCGGCGTAGCGTTGCTGCAGCCCGCGGAGCGCCTCCTGCAGATGGCTGGCGGCGGTCACGCCGATCCCCACCGGGGTGTTGATCTCATGGGCCACCCCTGCCACCAGGCTACCCAGCGCGGCCATCTTCTCAGCGTGAATCAGCTGGTCGCGGGACGTCTCCAACTCACGGGTGCGCTCGCTGACCCGCGCCTCCAGGTTCTCCCGCGCCTGCAGCAGAGCCTGCTCCGCCTCTTTCTCGGCGCTCATATCGAAATGCACCGAGAGATATTGATAGGGTTTTCCCCTGTCATTCAGGAAAGGGACGATGGTGGTGTCAACCCAGTAGTAGCCACCCAGTTTGTTGCGGTTCTTTAGCACCCCGTGCCAGACCCGACCGGCGGCGATGGTGCGCCACATCTCACGGAACAGCTCCGGAGGATGTTCATCCGACTTGACGATATTGTGCTTGGCGCCGATCAGCTCATCGGAGGAGTAGTGAGAGACGTCGCAGAAACGCTGATTCACATAGATGATCCGGCCGGTGACATCAGTGGCGGAAACGATCGCCGACTGGTCGAGCGCAAACTTCTGCTCCTGCAACGCCCTCTGCGAGGCCTGGATCTCATCGAGCAACCGGTTGAAACCCGCGTAGAGTTGGCCAAACTCATTCCGCTCGTCGGTGCTGGCGCGCAGATCGAGATTGCCCACCTGGCTCATCTCGTCCATCAACGCGGCCAGATGCAGCAATGGCCGGGAGAAGATGCCCTGCATCAGAAACGCCAACCCCGCCGCAATCAACAGCAGCACCGGGGTCAGCATGGCAAACCCCTGCAGCTGGCGTTCCACCCACTGATCCAGCGATTCGGTAGAGAGGCAGAGGTAGAGCGTACCCAGCGCCAGTCCCTGAAATTGCACTCGGGTGAAGAGCCGGATATCACCCTGCTCAAAGGCAATCTGCTCCCCCTGTGGCGAGGCGGGCGGCGCCAGCTCCAGACTGTCGGGGCGTTGATACTGGAATACCGCCTTACCCTGCCGGTCAAACAGCACCGCCTGACGCACCTCGGTGAAGGCCTGCAGTGCGGTGACTGTATCCACCGCCGCATCGGTGGAGTCGAGCATCAGGATCTTGGCGAAGCTCTGGCTCATCGACTGGGCCAGTACCAGAGCACTCTCCTGGGCGGCACGACGCAGTGCGGCGATATCCCAGTAGATGACAAACAGGCCACCAATATGCAGCGTGAGAAGCACCGCCAGTAGAATTACCAGGGTCAGCTTCTGACGGATCGGTAGGCGTGACAACCGATGTCGCCCCCTCCCGGCAGGTAGCGACTGGCTAGTGCGCGCCATCCCCATCCCGTTCGATCGGCAGGGCCGGGTCATTACTCCATTCGAACCAGGAACCACCATAGGCGGCGGCCGCATAACCCAGCTGGCGCAGCACAAAATAGGTCAGCGCCGACTGTTTGCCCCTGTTGCAGTAGGTGATGATCCGCTTGTTCTGGCCAATGCCGGCGTAGAGCGCCCGCAGCTCGCTGAGAGGTTTGAGTTTCGGCTGACCATCCACCCGCTCATAGTTGGCATCCCAGGGGATGTTGATCGCTGTGGGAATGTGGCCAAAGCGCTTTGCCCCACTCACCTCGCCGGCGAACTCTTCCGGCGTGCGCGCATCGATCAGCACGACCTCTGGGTTGTCGATCGCCAGCCGGGTCGAGAGTTTACTGGCAATCCGTTGTGGATCGGCGGTAGGGATGAAACGACGCGCCTGCGGCTGACTTGCCTCGAAGCTGATCGCCTTCCCGTTCGCAAGCCAGGACTCATAGCCTCCATTCTTCAGGGCCACCCGAGCATGTCCATGCACCTCCAGAATCCAGATCAGGCGAGCAGCATCGATGAAGGTGCCGCTATCGTAGACCACCAGCTGCTGACTGACATCAATGCCGGCAGTGCTGAAGACGCGCTGGATGGTGCTAGTGGGCGCCATCAGGTCGGAACGAGGATCAAGGCCGAAGATCGAGTTGACGGGCAGGTTGACCGCCCCCGGGAGATGTCCCTGCTGGTAGGCCTGGGGCTCTCGCACATCCAGAATCAGCAGCTCAGCCTGCCCCGATCGACCGCTCAGCCACTCATCATCCACCAGTCGTACTGACCGATCGGCGGCCCGGGCCGGCAACAACAGCCAGGGCACCATGAAAAGCAGCAGGCCGAGTCGTCGCATTAGGGTGACCTACTCCGTATGGCTGAACGGGGTATAGGCCGGGTTTACATCATCCCGGTAGCGTTCGCGAATCACGAGAAACTCGTCGAGATTCTGTAGCAGGATATCAGTGATCCGCGGATCGAAGTGCCGACTGCGCTGCTCGCTGAAATAGTCAATGATCTGCTCTAGCGGCCACGCCTGCTTGTAGCAACGATCACTGCCGAGAGCATCAAACACATCGGCCACTGCGGTGAGGCGACCATAGAGGTGGATCGTTTCGCCGCTGGCGCCAGCCGGATAGCCGCTACCGTCCCACTTCTCCTGGTGGTCACGGGCGATAATCGCGGCCGACTTGAGGATCGGCCGTGAAGAGCCTTTCAGCATCTCATAACCGATGCGGGCGTGGCTCTTCATGATCTCGAACTCTTCAGGTGTCAGGCGGCCGGGTTTGTTGAGGATCTGATCGGGGATCGCGATCTTGCCGATGTCGTGCAGTGGCGCTGCCAGCTTCACTTGCTCGACCTCTGTCGGTTCGAGCCCCCAATGGTGCGCCAGCAGGCCGACATACTCAGCCACCCGGCGCACATGGTTACCGGTCTCGCGGGAGCGAAACTCGGCCACCGTACCGAGCATGAAGACGATCTCCCGCTGGGTGTCCTCGATCTCGTGGTAGAGGTTGACGTTCTCATAGGCCACTGAGGCGCTGGAGCAGAATAGCTTCACCAGATTCAGGGCGCTGCTGCCGATCCCATCACATCCGGTCACAAAGACCACCCCGTTGCCCTGCTTGCAGCCATCGAAACGGAACACGTAGCTGCCATCCTGATGCAGCGGATGGTCTGATTGCAGGCTGCGCCGCAACAGTGTGAGATCCTCCGGCTCCAGCACCTGGTCGACACACTGGCCCTGCTTGGCCTCGAAACTCCCCACCCCGACCAAGATCCGCAGCAGGCTCTCATCCGCTGCACAGGGGGGGCCGGCAATAAAGCCGGAGACCACACCGATGAAGGCATCCTGATCGAGTCCCAACACCGATACTACCTGCATCAGCAGACCGCTGAGGAAGTGGTCCAGGTCGCGAATCTGGATGATTGAGGCGGTGGAGGCCACCACCCGCGCCAAGCCACGCCGGTTCTGCTCCAGGCTGATGATATCGTGGTAGGAACGCAGCGCCGCATAGAGACTGGTGGTCAGCTTCTGTGCGGTGAGTTCGGTCTTCTCCTTGTAGTCGTTGATGTCATACTGCTCGACCACCCGCGCCTCGGGGGCCTGGCCCGGCTGGCCGGTGCGTAGGATGATGCGCACAAAACGGTTGCCCAGCTGCTCGCGGATGTGGCTAACCAGGGCCAGCCCAGCGTCATCTGCCTCCATCACCACATCGAGCAGGATCACCGCCGTGTCGGAGTGTTCATCCAGCAGTGCGCGGGCATCGGCAGCAGAGTAGGCGTGCAGAAATTCGAGGCGGCGTTGATGGAAGCGGAAATCGCGCAGCGCCAGCAGGGTGACATCGTGCACTCCGCGCTCATCGTCGACGATCAACACCTTCCAGGGTGGATTGTGCTGGCCGCTCTCCACCAGCTCCTGCTGCACCTCATCCTGCGCAAAGATCAGTTCATCCCTTTCCTCAGGAGTCGCAACATCATCCCCGGAACTCTCGGTCATTTAGTGAAATTTCTTGGTTGTGATCTATCTGGTGACTATAGCAGTCTAGCCAGGGTAGACATCAGCCAACCGCTGATAGAGATCCTTAGAGAAACTAGGGCTCTCGGCATCAATCGTGGCGAGCAACTCCGCCAGATGCTCATTGTCCTCACGGCCCTGCCAGACCTTGATATAGCTGCCCTCTTTGTAGCCGTGGTCCTGGCGGAAGAAGTTGAGTACGTTCTTGCCCACGTAGGTCTTGAACAGCTTGTCGAAGTCGAGCTCAGCGAGCTGCATCATCGCAGCGAACAGGCGGATATCGGCAGAGCGGCTAGCAATCGAGCGCTGCGCCATCTGCTCGATCGACTCACGGAAGTCGTCGCACTCGGTCGGCTCGGCCAGCGCAACCTGGGTCTGCGCTGCGATCTGCTCGGGACTGTCGCCACGCATCAGCAGGTCGCTCAGAGCAAAGTGCCAGATATCGACCAGCTCCAGATGGACCTGCTCCATATCCGGTTTCTGATGTTTCCACCACTTCCAGCCGTAGTGGTCGAGCATCTCGGCGCACTCGGTCCAGATCGCCCGGTACCAGGGCAGGTTGGCGGCGCGCCACTGCGGGTTGACCCGTGCGTTCATCGCCGCCTGCAGGTCGAGCATAGTAAGGATCTTTTGCTGCATAATTTTGTTTCTTCTGTCTGGGTGATAGGAGGCCTCGAGCCTACTGCAACAGATCGTCGAGGATCTCCACCGTAGTCTCGACAAAGGCAGGGCACTCCGTCTTGAAGAGGTCCAGAGCCTTGGCTTCCAGATACTGCTGCGGGATGCTCAGGTCATGCTGTAGCAGATCGCGGCAGAGGATCGAACCGTGGCGCTCACTGAAACGTCGTTGTAGCTCAGCCACCGCGTCGTAGGTTGCCTTCTTGGCGAGCTTGTCGATGCGATCCGGCGAACCATTCTCCAGCCCCAACACCAGCGCTGCGCCGGTCAGCGCACCGCAGGTGCCACCCATGCGCCCCAGGCCGCCGCCCAACCCAGCGGCGATACGCATCGCCACTGTCTGCTCCAGACCGTAGCGATCGGCGTAGCTGCTCAGCACCGCCTGGGAGCAGGAGCAGCCATCACAGAATCGTTTAACCGACTCTTCAGCCGCATTACTCATCGCGCTTCTCCTCTCTGTTAGAATCAGGATTCTATCTTTTTTTGTGCCCTTTCTCGCCCTTTGCCGGGCGGTCGTGGCCAACCAATTTTGCTAAACTAGGGCGCTCATTTGGCTTGCACCGCAGTATCGCTATGTCTCTGTTAGGCACTCTATTCAATCTGAAAGGCACCTTCCGCCACGGCGTACACCCAGATCCGCACAAGCAGCAGACGGTGGATCTGCGCATCCAGCGGGTGCCGTTTAGCGAACGCTATGTGATGCCGCTGGGGCAACACATCGGGGTGCCGGCCAAGCCGGTGGTGGAGAAGGGGCAGAGCCTCACTCGCGGCGAGCTGATCGCCGAACCCGGCGCCTTCATGTCGACCGCACTACACAGCCCGGTGACGGGCCGGGTCGCTGCGATCGAGGCCTGCCGGTATACCGACGGCAGCTTCAAGCCGGCGATTGTGATTGAGGCCGATCCTTATGCCACCCAGCAGTTTCAGCCACAGCCACCGGTTGACTGGGAGGCGCTCTCCATCGATGAGTTTATCCAACAGGTGCAGCGCGCCGGCATTGTCGGCATGGGCGGCGCGGCCTTCCCGGCCCATGTTAAATTCTCGATCCCCGAGGGCCAGCGCATCGACAACGTCTTGATCAACGGTGCCGAGTGCGAACCCTATCTGACCAACGACCACCGCCTGATGGTGGAACGCCCGGCGGCAGTGATCCGCGGCGCTGAGATCGTGCGCCGCAAGCTCGGCGCCCGTCGCGCCACCATCGGTGTGGAGGACAATAAGCCCGATGCCATCGCGACCCTGCAGACGGAGCTGGGAGACGAGCCGGTCGATATTGTTGGCCTGCCGATGAAGTATCCGCAGGGCGCGGAGAAGATGCTGATCAAGGCGATCTACGATATCGAGGTGCCGGCTGGCCAGCTGCCGCGGGACTGCGGCATCGTGGTCAACAACGTGGGCACGGTGGTCGCCATCGCAGACTGGTTCGACAGCGGCATGCCGCTGATCGAGCGGGTGGTGACCGTCTCCGGCCCCGGCATCAACTATCCGGCCAATCTGATCGTGCCACTTGGCACACCGCTGCGCGATCTACTCAAGTTCTGCGGCGGCCTGAGCGACGACACCCGTGAGGTGATCTCCGGCGGGCCGATGATGGGCGCGCCGATCGCCAGCCTTGATGTACCGGTACTGAAGGGTACCTCGGGGGTGCTCGCCTTCACCGAATCAGAGACCAGCCGCCCGCGCGAATACCCCTGCATCCACTGCGGCCGCTGCTTGGATGCCTGCCCCTACTTTCTCAATCCATCGCGTTTCGCCCGCCTCGCCAAGGCGCGGCTCTACGACGAGATGAAGGAGATCAATGTGCTCGATTGTGTGGAGTGTGGCGCCTGCACCTTTGCCTGCCCCTCATCGATCCCTATCGTGCAGCACATCCGCACTGCCAAGGATAATCTGCGCCACCAGCACCGCAGGAGTCATAGCGAATGAAGCAGCAACGCGACCCAAAACTGCTGGTGCAACCAGCGCCGCTGCTAGCCCAGGGGATGACCACCCCGAGCGCGATGCGCGATGTCTGGTATGCGCTGCTGCCCGCCACCCTGGCTGGGCTCTGGTTCTTTGGCCTCAGCGCCTTGCTGGTGCTGCTCGCCTGCATCGCCGGTGCGGTGATGGTCGAGTGGGTGTTCACCCCGGCAGAATCGCGCAAGGTAGCACTGGGCGATGGCAGTGCCGCGCTCACCGGGCTGCTGCTGGGACTGACCCTGCCGCCAGCGCTGCCGCTCTGGCAGGCGTTCCTCGGCGGGATGGTGGCGATCGGTCTAGGCAAGGTGATCTGGGGCGGACTGGGCAACAACCTGTTCAATCCAGCACTGGTGGGACGCGCCTTCCTGCTCGGCACCTTCCCCATCGCCATGACCACCTGGTACCCGGCTCAGGGCCCTGAGCACTTCTTCGACCTCTACTCCAGCACCTTCGCTGCGCCGCTGATGCAGGGGACCTGGGACAGCCTCACCACCGCCAGCCCACTCGGCATGATGAAATTTGAGCACCAATCCAGCGAGTTCTGGTCACTGTTCATCGGCAACACCGCCGGCTCGCTGGGCGAGACTAGTGGCCTGCTGCTGATGCTCGGCGGGCTCTGGCTCTGGTGGCGACGCGATCTCGACTGGCGTATTCCGGTCAGCATCTTTGTCACCGCCGGACTCTTCTCTTTGATCCTTTTTATGGTCGATAGCGCACGCTTCCCCAGCCCGCTGTTTACGCTGTTTTCCGGCGGCATGATGCTGGGGGCGATCTACATGGCCACCGACCCGGTGACCTCGCCACTGTCACCGAAAGGCTTGCTTATCTTCGGTACCGGCATCGGCTTTCTGGTGGTGTTAATCCGGGTCTTCGGCGGCATGCCGGAGGGGATGATGTACGCGATCCTGCTGATGAACTCGGCGACGCCGCTGATCGACCGTTACACTCAACCACGGGTCTTTGGCCGGGGAGTGGAACGTTCATGAGTATGCAGCAGCAGACACCACAGGTGGCCGAACCCAGCCCACAGAAACTAGCGCTTTCGGTCGCCTTTGCCGGGCTGATCTCGGGGCTGGTGATCATCAGCATCTTTGAGGCAACCCTACCGACCATCACCGCCAACAAGGCGGCGGAGCTGAAGGCGGCGGTGTTCAAGGTGCTGCCCGGCGTGGCCAGCATGAAGAAGCTGCAATACAGCGATGGCGGGCTGAGCGAACGCACCCAGGAGGGCGCCGACGAGGATACGGTCTACGGCGGCTACAATCAGCAGGGCGATCTGGTCGGTTATGCGGTGGCCGGCGAGGGGCCGGGCTTTCAGGACACCATCAAGCTACTCTACGGCTATCTGCCGGAGCAGCGCAAGATCGTTGGCATGGAGATCCTGGATAGCCGTGAGACCCCAGGCCTGGGCGACAAGATTTTTAAGGACAAGGACTTCGTTGCCAACTTCGATGGCTTGGCGGTGGACCCGCAGATCAAGGCGGTGAAGAAGGGCAGCAAATCGGCGCCCTACGAGATCGATGCAATCACTGGTGCAACCATCTCCTCCAAGGCGGTGGTGCGTATCATCAACGGGGCCCACGCCAAGTGGGATAAACGTTTGTAGGTCTGCCTTTAGGCGGATATGTCCGGCTCAAGCCGGATCTACAGCTGTTACCTTTAGGTTAAAGAGTTATGGCCATTTCAGGAAAAGATGCCTCCGCCTACGATGAGATGATCAAGGGCATCTGGCGCGACAACCCGGTATTCGTGCAGGTGCTGGGAATGTGCCCGATGCTGGCGGTGACCAACTCGGCAATCAACGCCATGACGATGGGGCTGGCGACACTGTTTGTGCTGGTCGGCTCCAGCGCACTGGTTTCGCTGTTTCGCAACCTGATCCCGAAACAGGTGCGGATCTCCCTCTATATCATCATCATCGCCACCTTTGTCACGGTGATCGACTACACTCTGCTGGCGCTGGTGCCGGCGATCCACAAAGAGCTGGGGGCCTTTATCCCGCTGATCGTTGCCAACTGCATGATCCTTGGTCGCCAGGAGGCGTTCGCTGGCAAGCACAGCGTGCGATTTGCGGTAATGGATGCGATCGGCATGGCCGGTGGCTTCCTGTTCGCGATGCTGGTGCTGGGCAGCATCCGTGAGATCCTCGGCAGCGGCTCGTTGTTTGGCATCGACCTGCTCGGTGTCAACTTCGATCCTTGGGTGATCATGATCCTGCCGCCCGGCGGCTTCCTGACTCTGGGCTTGATCCTGCTCTTCTTCAACTGGGTCACCGCGCGGCGCCGGCAGTTCCTGGAACAGGTGGTGGCGACTGAGCGGGGGAACGTCTGATGCAAGATCTGATCTGGATATTCATCGGCGCGATGTTGGTCAACAACTTCGTGCTCGCCTACTTCCTTGGCCTTTGTCCCTTTCTAGGCGTCTCCGGCAGGCTCGAGACCTCCTTCCGGCTGGGTCTCGCAACCACCTTCGTGCTGCTGATCACCGCCATCTGCTCTTGGTTTCTTAACACCTATGTACTGATCTACGCTCCCTATCTGCGACTGATCAGTTTCATCGTGGTAATCGCCTCCACAGTGCAGTTCATCGAGATGGCGATCAAGAAGCTCAGCCCAGCCCTGTTCAAGGCACTAGGTATCTTCCTGCCGCTGATCACCACCAACTGCGCCATCCTCGGTCTGGCGATCTTCGCCACCAACCGCGGCTATGGTTTTCTCGAAGGGGTAACCTTTGCACTTGGTGCCGGTGCCGGCTTCACCTTGGCGATGGTCCTGATGGCCGGGATGCGCGAAGAGACAGAGATCGTCGACGTGCCGGTGCTGATCCGCGGCACCGCCATTAATCTGATCATCGCCGGCATCCTTTCGATGGCCTTCATGGGCTTTGCCGGTCTGTTCAGCTCATCCTGAGGGGATCTCATTATGTGGACCCATCTATTAGCACTGCTTGGCCTCGCCGCACTCTGCGGCGGCTGGATCATATTCCAGGATTGGCTGAAGCGACAGGACCCCAGCTATCGGGGCTATAAGGCAGGCTGCGGCGCCTGCGGTAACGGCGCCTGCGAATCGGAACAGGGCAGCTGTTCACCCCCCGCAACACAGATCAAACTGCCACCGCGAAAATAACCTTAGGCGCGCCTCACCGGTCCAGCCACCGAATCGCTGCCGGATGGTGTAACCGCATGCGCAAACCGCCCTTGCCGGGGTAGAGCCAGCCGCGCACTTCCAACGGTCGCCCTGCCAGCAACTCCGGTTTGAAATCGACAAAATAGGGCAGCTCATCATTGTGGACCCACAGCGCTACCCCTCCCTGAAGATCAATCCAGATTCTGTCACGCTCCCTCTTGGCACGCGCCACCTGCCCTCGCAACAGATAAAAACCACGTTCCCGGGCCCTCAGGCGACTGACATCGAGGGGAAAATCTGAGCCTTTCCAGAGTCCTCTGCCCATAGCCCGGGCCTCTGCCTCCGCTTGGCCATAGCAGTCGAGGTTTTGGAGATTTGGCGGGATGGCGATCTGCAGACCGACTCCGGCAGCGAGCAGGCGCTCGGTAAGGTTTTCGCCGTCGGCATTATAGAGGTGAGCCAGGTGGCGATGGTAACGGTCCTGCTGCTCTTCACCTGACCTCAGGTAGATACGCTGAGCGGAGGCCTCGAGCAAGCTTTGCAGCAGCCGTCGCGCTGCTCTGGCACCCGTTTCGTCGCTCCTGCCCTGGTGACCAATCTCGGGTGTGTTGATGCCGATCAGACGGATACGCCGGCCATCTTTAAGCTCAAGGGTATCGCCATCGAAGACCTTCGCCACTTTAACCGGCGGAGTGGGCAACTTGAATGACAGGCAGCTAGCCGCTACAAAAGAGGGAAGGAGAAAAAACAGCAGGCACAGAAAAAGCCCCGCCAGAGGGGCCCTCTGCAGACCATCATCAAAAAACCGGAGTCTCCTGTGCGATTTTTCGACCGCGGAGCGCCCCAGCTGAGATCTAACGGCCGTATTTTCTGCGAAACTTGTCTACCCGGCCAGCGGTATCGAGAATCTTCTGCTTGCCGGTAAAGAAAGGATGGCAGGCGGAGCAAACTTCCACATGGAGCTCTTCCTTACCCAGAGTGGAATGCGTGGTGAATTCACTTCCGCAACTACAAACGACCTTGACTTCCTCGTATCGAGGATGGATATCCGCTTTCATGTCAGACCCATTCAGAAAACTATGATTTACCGCCAGTCTGGCGGAGAAGGCGCGCAATAGTAAAAGAAATGGCTGGACTTGGCAAGGCCCTGTTAGCCATCACCCAACGATGGGGGGAAATTGAGAATCTTGGCGCTCGGCTCGGGAGCCGGGCTCTCACCTTCATTCCAGCACCGTTGTAGTTGCTCGAGACGATCCAGCAGGCCATTGCTACCGGCCAGGCGCACCCACATCATACGCGATATGCGTACACAGGCGCTCAGCGGCGATCCATTTCGACGCTCCTGGTCGATGCGCCACTGCAGGCTGCGCAACTGTTTCTGGCGCTCCTGCGGGGCCTGACTGATCAGGTTTTCGATAGCCTCCTGACGCAGCTGTTCGAAGCCCTCCGGGTCAGCCGAGGCAGCCGAGCACATGGCATCAAAGTCCATCTTGTCGAGTCGTGTCTTCTTCATTCGGAATAAACCGATTACTTTTCTGCACATTACCATCGAATCTTGCCGGCTGTCGCAGAATGATTTTCCTATGGGCATAACTCTGAGGAACTACGCACTTCGGGAATTAATAGCGTAAGCGCTGCATCCCCTCTCAATCCCGGGAACCCAGTAACGGCTCGCCGGTTTCTGCCCAGACAGGTGATTTTATTTGATCAAGCCGGAGAAGACATATTTCTCCAGCCGACGTCTTACCCTTTAGATACTCAGCCCCCTGCTTTGCAAATAGATCGATAGGTTTCACCTTTATCGATCTTTCAGTGCCACCTTCATCTAACCAAACCAACTCTATATATCTCATTTTCAATGCGGCAAATTCGAACTGCTCATGCAACATACAGGGGATAGGTTTATAGGCTTTCATACAGTGGCCCCCTTTCAGTTAAGCAATTATATGCTATTAAATTAATTGTCTTACTTCCCCAATTATTAATTACGTCGTAGAATCACTTTTCTATTTAACTTTGGAGTTGGCAAACAGATGGCAACAAAAACAGAAAAAGAGATTGAAGCATTATCCACGCGACTTGAAAAACTAAAAGCACAGCAGGCAAAAGAGGAGCAACAGAAACAGGCGCTGGAAACGACCCAGCAGTCTATTCTCGACGTTCTGCAACAAGCCGGCCTGAGCTTGGATGACTTTATTATTCACAACATCAAGGTCGCACGCAGGGTAGTAGCCCGCCTCGATAAGGCGCAGAAAAAAGGCGAGGAGTCGAAGCAGGCCGTCACGGTGAAAAAGAAAACGGTGAAGAAACGCCGCCGTGTTCGCGCCAAAGCCAAACCAAGCATCAAGATCCCTGCGGGCCGTTATGGCAATCTGCCCGACAACCCGGATCAGATTATCGTAGTGAAAGAGAAAGGCCCCCGCCCCAAGGTACTCAAGGCATATGCGGAGGAGATCGGGCTGGATAACTTCCTTGAAAAATGCCGCATGGAGGAATAAGGCAGTAGTCTACCGACCATTGGCGCTATAATCCGGCTCGCCCAGCGCCAGCCCGGCCTACTTGCAGAGCAAGAGATCACCCTCAACGGCTCTGCAACGGCCGGGTCACTCTCCAGCTTCTGCCAGCGCCGCAACGCCTCCCTCGTCAAGAATCTTCAGGCTTTTACGTCTGATCTCGATCAACCCCTTGCGCTCCAGGCTCTTGAGAAAGCGGGTAATGGTTTCAGGCGCCAGGCCGAGAAAGTTGCCAATATCGACCCGTGACATTGGCAGGTTGAACTCTGAACCGGAAAAGCCCCGCCCCACAAGCCGCCGGGAGAGATTGAGCAGAAAGGCCGCTACACGCCCCTCGGCAGACTGACGAATCAGCTCCGCCGTCAGGGAGTATTGGAATGCCACCTCTCCACTCAGCATCGAGATAATCGCCTGCTGCACCCGCTCCTTATCATCAAGCAGTGCATTCAGCCGGTCGAGGCGCAACTCACAGATATGACTCACCTCCAAAGCGCGCACGGTAAACGGATAACGCGCCTGGGCAATACCTTCCACCCCCATCAACTCTCCCGGCAAGTGAAAGCCAATAATTTGATCTGCCGAGTGGCTGGACGGCAACAGCGTTTTAAATGCGCCCGACTTGACAGAAAAGATGGAGAAAAACGGCATTCCAACCCGGAATAGTGTCTCCCCTTTGGCAACTGCGCGATTCGCCAACAGGATCTCATCAACTGCGACCGAGTCATTTGTACCGTAATCAACCAGTGCACAGAGTGGATCCAGTCCGCAACTGCTGCACTCAACAGCAGCATCACCGCCCCAGCATTGGGACATCTCACAAAAGAGTGTGGGTTGTTTTGTCTGTGAGTTCATTGCTCGCTTAGTTTGCCAATTAGAAGAGAAACCATTTAATTATCGGGTATTTATAGCCTGATAATCAGCCGGCGACAGTCTAGCATCCGTCCATCTGAAAAGTGCCTGTGCTATCACAGTGGACAACCAGTGAACGGCCTTTTCACTGACATATATCAGTAGTTTACAAAATAAACCAGCCTACTGCGGAGTAAATATCGCGAGCAGATCGTTGAGAAAGGCATGCCCTCGGAGACTGGGGCGAATCTGTTCACCGGACCGCAACAACAACTCCCGGGCTTGGGCAGTTGCCAGCGCCTCGTCCAGCTGCCGTCGGGATAATCCGCTTCGCGCCTCAAATTGCGACAGTGAAAAACCCTCATTCAGGCGCAGCGCGTTCATCATGAACTCCAGCAGCCGGTCATCTCTCTCCAGCCAACGCTCCCCCTGAACTGCGCCAGCCCCGTATGCAGCAGCAAGATAGGCCTGCGGACGACGCTGCTTCCAGTTGCGTAGAATCCTCCCGTCCGCCAGCGTGAGCTTGCCGTGCGCACCAGCACCGATACCGATATAGTCACCAAAGCACCAGTAGTTGAGATTGTGCCGACAGCGCTCGCCAGGGCGCGCATAGGCCGAGATCTCATACTGGAGATAACCCGCCTCAGCCAGACAAGTCTGCCCCTGGGAGTGGATCTCCCAGATCAGCTCATCATCAGGCAGCGCTGGTGGAAACTGATGGAAGTGGGTGTTGGGCTCCAGGGTCAGCTGATAGTAGGAGATATGGCCAGGATCGAGCTGCAACGCGATGCTCAGATCCTCTGCTGCTGAGGCCGACGTCTGCCCCGGCAGACCGAACATCAGATCCAGATTGATGCGGCTGAAACCCGCTTGCCGGGCCCGCTCCACCGCCAGCATCGCCTGATCTGGATCATGGATGCGCCCCAGCGCCTGCAGTCTGGCAGTATCGAAGCTCTGCACCCCGACCGAGAGGCGATTCACCCCCGCATCTCGATAGCCGCTGAAGTTGTCCGCTTCCAGGGTGCCTGGATTCGCCTCCAGGGTGATCTCCAGCTCCGGCTCAGTTTCAACCCGCGCCATCACTCCTGCCAACAGTGCAGCTATCGATCCCGGTGAGAAGAGGCTGGGGGTACCACCACCGATGAAGATTGAATGGAGCGGCCGCCCACCCGTTTGCTTCAGATCCTGCTCCAGATCGGCCAGTAGCGCATCGATATAGGGCGGCTCATCCAGCGCCTCCCTCACCTGATGGGAGTTGAAGTCGCAATAGGGGCACTTGCGAACACACCAGGGGATGTGGATGTAAAGAGAGAGCGGTGGCAGTGAGTCGATCATGCTGATGGATAGGAACGAGCCGCCCCGGCCAGATCAGGCCAGGGCGGCCAAAGCAAAATTATCAAACCTTGTCGCGGGCCATCAGATAGGACAGGTTGGAGATCCCGCCCCACTCCCGAGAGCCCTTGAGAAAGGCACTGTAAGAGTCGAAAACCTTCTTCGAGAAGGCATCCTTGGCGGCCAGCTCAGTCACCACCTCTTCAGAGTATCTGCGCAGAGTCGCCAGCACATCGTCAGGATAGCTACGAATATCGACCTTATGCTTCTCCACCAGCGTGCGCAGCGCCGCCGGGTTGCGCGCGGTGTATTCCGCCAGCATCTCCTGATTCACCACCTTGCAGGCATTCAGCACGATCGACTGGAGATCCTTCGGCAGCGCCTGCAGAGCTTCTTTATTGATGATCGCCTCGAGGGTGGTGCCGGGCTCATGGAAGCCGGGGTAATAGTAGTATTTGGCCGCCTTGAAGAGGCCGAAGGCGAGGTCGTTGTAGGGGTTGACCCACTCGGTGGCGTCGATAGCACCGGATTTGAGCGAGGTGAAGAGCTCGCCGCCGGGCAGATTCACCGGGGTGCCGCCAGCGCGCCGCAGCACCTCGCCGCCGAGGCCGGGGATGCGCATCTTCAGCCCCTTCAGATCATCGACGCTGTTGATCTGTTTGTTGAACCAGCCGCCCATCTGCACCCCGGTGTTACCGGCGGGGGCAGGCACCAGACCGAAGCCATCGTAGAGTTCACGCCACAGCTTGAGGCCATCGCCGTAGTACATCCAGCCGTTCATCTCCTGCGCGGTCATACCGAAGGGCACGGTGGAGAAAAACTGCGCCGCCTCGCTCTTGCCCTTCCAGTAGTAGGCCGCACCGTGCCCCATCTCAGCGGTGCCGCGGGAGACCGCATCGAACACCTCGAAGGCAGGCACCAGCTCTTTAGCGCCGTAGACCTTGACCCGCAACCGCCCACCGCTCATCTCGGTGATCAGCTTGGCCAGCAGATTGGCGCCAGTCCCCAGGCCGGGGAAATTCTTCGGCCAGGTAGTGACCATCTTCCATTTGATAGTCGACTTGGCCTGTGCCTGTGACACAGCACCCAGTGCACCACCGGTCACCAGCGCACCTGCTCCTAGCCCCTTGATAAACTCGCGACGCTTCATCAGTTATCCTCCAGTCAGATGCCCAACGATGGCAAGGTGCCCATTCTAGCGCCTTCGATTTATCACTGCATGACTAAAGCAGATGTCTGCCCGCAGCACAGGGATTGGCCTCAGTCATTGGCAAGGAGGATGCGCGGATCAGAGTGTGACCAGACCCATGTCGATCAGATCGTCACGCAGGTCGGCCAGATCGATCTGGCTCATACCCAGATACTCCAGTACTGGCTGTCCGTAGTTCTCAAACTCGTGATCGACACCGCTGCTGCCAATCACACGGTAGGTGGCACAGAGGTGGGTCGCCAGTTTGAGGATGGCAAGCAGGTTTTTTTTGTTGGCCTGGCTGATCTCATCACTCTGCAGGCTGAGATCGGCTTTATGGTGCTCGGCGATTGCCTCACAGAGATAGAGCGGCAGCTTCCATGAGCGTGCCACGTAATATCCCACCACCGCATGGTTGGAATTTATCATCTGATTTTCAAAATCGGTCACCCGCTGATCGGTCATCTGATAGGCCTGGCCAATCGTATTGAGATAATCATCATGCTTCTGCGCCAGCAACGGGATACCACAGTTGTGGAACAGGCCTAGGGTATAGGCCTCTTCGGCCGATCCCAGATCAAGGCGCCGGGAGATCGCAGCACTCGTCACCGCCACATCGCTGGCATTGTCCCAAAATGCGTTCAGGGTCTTTGCCGATTGGTCAGCGATAGTCTGCTGCAGGGAGACCGCATTGATAATGTTGACCAGGCTGTTGAGTCCCAACAGACCGATAGCATGATCGATCGAGCTGACCGTGCGCGACATGCCAAACACTGGGGAGTTAACCGCCTTCATCACAAGGCCGGAGAGCCCGACATCTCGTGAGATCAACTCAGCGATATCCGCCAGAGAAAAGTCGGGCATCGCCATCTGCATATGCAGATCCACCAGGATCTGCGGCTGGGGTGGGATACGAATCCCTCTCAGCACTACCTCAACTTCAGCCTCTTCCAGACTCTTTTCCAGCGGTTGTTCCATCATCTCAATCCCCGACTCATTGCTGCCATCTGAGACAAGCTTCAGCCTACTACTCAGCATCTAATCGGCAGATCTTCCGAATTTTTCAGCTACAGAGGGGAGAGATTGGCGTAGGCCACCACCAGCCACTTGCTCCCTTCTGTCTCAAAGTTGACCTGCACCCGCGCCGAACGCCCCTGGCCCTCGGCGTTGAGCACCACCCCTTCGCCAAACTTGGGGTGTACCACCCGCTGACCCAGATTGAAGCCGCTCGCCTCCTGGGCAAAACCCGCACTTGGCTGACTGTAGAGCGGCTGGGTAATCTGCGGCCCAGAGCGCACCTCACGCAGCAACTCTGCCGGCAACTCCCGCAGGAAGCGCGATGGCATCGGATAGTTCTCCTGGCCGTGCAGTCGGCGGCTCTCCGCATGGGTAAGATAGAGGCTCTGCATGGCGCGGGTGATGCCGACGTAGCAGAGACGGCGCTCCTCCTCCAGACGGGCCGGATCATCCGCCGACATGCTGTGGGGAAACAGCCCCTCCTCCAGCCCCACCAGGAACACCAGCGGGAACTCCAGCCCCTTGGCGGAGTGCAGCGTCATCAACTGTACGCAATCGTCGAAGGCATCGCCCTGGGCCTCGCCCGCTTCCAGCGCAGCGTGGGCGAGAAAGGTGGAGAGCTCGTCCAGCTCCTCGTCCTCGTGGGCCTCCCAGCTGAACTGGCGGCAGGCGTTGACCAGCTCCTCCAGGTTCTCCTTGCGGTCCTGCCCCTTGCCGTCGCGACTCTTCTCGAAGTGCTCCGGCAGACGGCTCATCGCCAGTGCTTGGGCCACCTTGTCGGAGAGGGCCATGTCGCGGCTCTCCACCTGCAGCTCCTCGATCAGATCGAGAAAGCCCTGCAGCGCATTGCTGGCCCGCTTCGGCATCGCACCACCCTTCAGCAGATCGACGCTGGCCTGCCACAGGGAGCAGTCGAAGTCCCGCGCATGCGCGCGCACTCCGTCCAGGGTCTTCGGCCCTATGCCCCGCGGCGGCTGGTTGACCGCCCGCTCGAAAGCCGCATCATCCTGAGGATTGTTGAGCAGCCGTAGGTAGGCCAGCGCATCCCTGATCTCGGCGCGTTCGAAGAAACGCAGCCCGCCGTAGACCCGGTAGGGGGTGCCGGCCTGGATCAGCGCTTCCTCGAACAACCGCGACTGGGCGGTGGTGCGGTAGAGGATGGCACAGTCGGCGCGGGCGTGGTCCTCGCTGGTGAATTGGCGGATCCGCTCGATCACGAAGCGCGCCTCATCGACCTCGTTGAAGGCGGCATAGAGGTTGATCGGCTCCCCCTCGCCATCCTCGGTCCAGAGATTCTTGCCGAGCCGCGAGGGGTTGCGCGCGATCAGCGCATTGGCGGCGTTAAGGATGTTGCCGGTCGAGCGGTAGTTCTGCTCCAGCCGGATCAGCTGGCTGGTGGCATAGTCCTGCTCGAAGCTCTGGATGTTCTCCACCCGTGCACCGCGCCAACCGTAGATCGACTGGTCGTCATCGCCCACCACGAACAGGTTGTTGCGCCCGGCGGTAAGCAGCCGCAGCCAGCCATACTGGATCGCGTTAGTGTCCTGAAACTCATCCACCAACACATGTTGAAAGCGCTGCTGATAGTGCTGCAGGATGTCGGGCCGATCGCGCCACAACTCATGGGCGCGCAGCAGCAGCTCGGCAAAATCAACCACCCCACCGCGCTCGCAGGCGGCCTGATACTCAGTGTAGATGCGGATCATCTGCCGCTGATAGGGGTCGTCGCCATCATCCAGATGCTGGGCGCGCAGCCCCTCATCCTTGCGACCGTTGATGAACCACTGGGCCTGGCGCGGCGGCCACTTCGCCTCGTCCAGATCGAGGCTCTTCAACACCCGTTTAACCAGCCGGAACTGATCATCCGAGTCGAGGATCTGAAAGCTCTGCGGCAATCCCGCCTCCTGCCAGTGGGCGCGCAACAGGCGATGTGCGAGACCGTGGAAGGTGCCGACCCACATGCCCCCCACCGGCTGCCCCATCAGCTCCTCGATACGCCCGCGCATCTCCTTCGCCGCCTTGTTGGTGAAGGTGACGGCGAGGATCGACCAGGGCGAAGCCGCCTCCACCGCCATCAGCCAGGCGATGCGATGCACCAGCACCCGAGTCTTACCGCTACCAGCGCCGGCGAGGATCAGAAGATTGCCCACCGACGCGCTGACCGCGTCACGCTGGGCTTCGTTGAGAGGATCGAGAATCGGTGAAACATCCATCCCGGCATTTTATCAGGCTTGTCGTCCTGCGGGTCGAATTCAACAACCCTTGTCTGGTGGAATTGACTAAAATGGTTCGCAGGAATCACTAGAGGGACAGAGATGCAGCTGCTTGCAGGGGATATTGGCGGTACCAACAGCCGGCTGGCAATCTACCGAACCGGCCCCGATGCCGGCTTGGAGCTGGTGACAGAAAAGGATTTTGCCAGCGCTGAGTTTGACGGACTTGAAGCGATCATTGCCGAATTTCTGCAGCAGAGCGGCGCTGAGGTGGAGCGTGCCGCCTTTGGCGTACCCGGCCCAGTCCGGGATGGCCAATGCACCACCACCAAATTCCGCTGGCAGCTCTCCGCCAAGTCCATCAACGCCCGTTTCGGTTTTGCCGCCACCCACCTGCTCAACGATCTGGAGGCGAATGCCTGGGGCATAGATCGCCTCAAAGATGAGCAGATAGTGCTGCTGCAAGCGGGCGATCCCGACGCCCAGGGCAACCGCTCCATCGTCTCTGCCGGCACCGGACTGGGAGAGGCAGGGCTGTTCTGGGACGGTCGCCAGCACATTCCCTTTGCCACCGAGGGTGGGCACAGCGACTTTAGCCCCAGCACCCCGCTGGAATTTGCACTGTTCGAACATCTGACAAAACAGCACGGCCATGTCAGCTGGGAACGGCTGGTCTGCGGCCCGGGACTGGAGACAATTCACGACTTTCTGCGGCAACACCGGAAGGCCCCTGCGCCAGCCTGGCTGGAACAGGTGATGCGGGAGCAGGGGAGTGCCGCGGCCATTTCCAATGCCGCCCTCACAAAACAGGATGAGATCTGCGATCAGGCACTGGATCTGTTTGTGCGGCTGTATGGCCGGGAGGTCGGCAATCATGCGCTGAAGATCATGGCCACCGGCGGGGTCTATCTGGGAGGCGGTATCGCACCGAAGCTGATCGACCGACTCCGACAAGGCGCCTTCATCGAGGCCTTTCTCGATAAAGGACGCATGCAGGAACTAATGGCCTCGATGCCGGTCCGCATCATCCTCAACCAACGTACCGCACTGCTCGGCGTCGCTCATTTCGCCGCCACCATGCCACTCTAAAATATAGTTATCTACCAACCATAGTAAGTAAGGGGCTTTTCATGTCACAACCTCTCAACCTTTCCCGTTCAGCCCGGCTTGCCGGTGTCACTCGTGGTGAACTGCAAAAACGGATTCGCCAAGAGGGAGTGGAGACCTTTGAGGGCAAGATCCAGGTCGAGGATCTGATCCGCCTCTATCCCGAAATCAACATGGATAATGCCCCGGTTTTTGAACGGGTACAGCGGATCAAGCGGGAGGCGCGCCCCAAGGCAAAATACAGCGACGGCTGGCTGCCTGACCCCGAGGTGCTGATGTCGCGTCTGCGGGAGTTTCAGCACACCCTGGTGCAGACCAAGGCAGCGCTCAACGGCGCGGAAATGCTGATCGGCGATACCCAGCAGAGCCTGCAGGCAGCAATTGATGCACCCACCGCCGACCTTCAGCAAGAGGTAAAACGCTGCATCACCAAGCTCAAAAAGGCGATGGGGCGACTCGACCGCGCTGAGGACGCCAGAGCCACCGTGTTTGCCAAGAATGCCCTGCTCAAGATAGTCACCGCCAGCGTGCGTCTACTGCCCAGCGGCCATGAGTTTTTTGTCGACGGCAATGACTCTATCCTCGAAGCTGGACTGAAGGCGGGGCTACATCTCGGCTACGGCTGCTCCAGCGGCAACTGTGGCGACTGCAAGTGCAAGGTGGTCTCCGGAGCGGTACGCAAGCTGCGTGATCACGATTATGTTCTGAGCAAGCGGGAGAGTGAAGAGGGTTATATCCTCGCCTGCTCCAATACCGCCATCTCCGACCTGGTGCTGGAGGCGAGCGAGGCGGGTCAGGGGGTCACATTGCCGCAGCAGAATATCCGTACCCGGGTACGCAGCATCGAGTCAGCTGGCACTGATCTTGCTTTACTTAATTTGCAAACGCCACACACCAAATCGCTGCGCTTCAAGGCGGGCCAGCGGGTCGAGCTCAGCGCCGAAGAGGGCAGCAGCCTCTCCCTGTTTGTTGCCAGTTGCCCTTGCGATGGGCGCAACCTACAGTTCCTGGTGCCGCGGCAAGGGAGCGGAGAGTTTGGCGAGCTGGTTTTCAACGGCAGCATCGCCGAACAAACCGTCCTGCTGAAGGGCCCTGAGGGTGGATTTGTACTGGAGGAGGAGTCATCACGACCGGCCATCTTTATTGCCGCCGGCAATGGACTGGCACCGATTAAGAGCCTGGTCGAGCAGGCGATCACCATCGACAACGCCGAACATCTGATGCTGATCCAGCTGGGGGCCAATGCGCCAGGCTCACCACTAGACAACCTGATGCGTTCCTGGTCTCACTCCCTGGATAACTTCGACTACCACGCGCTCAGCCCTGATACCCCTGTAGAGGCTCTACTGTCGCTGATCAACTCGCCGGAGGTTGAACCGCAGCGCTCCGACCTCTATGTCGCAGGTCCGGAGCAGTGGCTACAGGCACTGCGTGATAGCGGTCGGATGAACGGCCTAGATGACGAGCGCTGGCATCTGCAGGCAACGGAATGAGGGCCTCTCAAGGCGCGCAAAGCTGCCATCAGAGTGTGTAGACTCGACCATCCTGAGCCAGTTCTACACCAGCCGGCAATACCTGAGGCTGCTGCATCAACCAGCTCTCCAGATCATGGCCGAGATGGCTCAACACACCTCTCTCAGGGCGCAACCGCGTGAGGGTATCGCAGGCAGACTGGAGGTCATTGTGCATACCGCCACCACGCTTGCCCGGAGGAAGAGAGCAGTCGATGACGATTAAACTTGGGCGCTGCCGCATCAACCAGGCCTCAGTCTGCTCCGGCAGCCCCAGGGTGTCAGTGAGATAGGCGAGGCTATTGCGCCCATCATCGAAACAGTAACCGAAGCTCGGACAGGAGTGGTTGAGGGGCAGGGAGGTTACCTGGATCGCCCCTAACTCCAGCTCCTCGAACGCCTCAAGGTGGCTGATATCAAGAATGCCTGGGTGTCGCTTGAGCTCCCTGCTCTTTTCCGGATCATCCGGCCCGGCCAGCGGAATGCGCTGATTCACCCCCCAGCGCAGATCGAACAGGCCGAGGATATGGTCCATGTGATAATGGGTGAGCAGGATCTGGCTCAGGCTGCCGGGCGGAAAGCGCTCGGCCAGGTCGGTGAGACCCGCATCCAGCAGGATCTTCTGCCCATTCACCTCAAGCAGGGCGCTGCAAGCACGCCGCCGCCACTGCGGATCCTCTGCCGCCCGCCTACAAGCAGGGCAGTCGCAACCATAGCAGGGCGTACCGCCCGCGCTGCCGGTGCCCAGTAGGGTCAGTCTCATCGCGCTCCCCGAATCGGGCTGGCTGCTGCAGACAATACAGCCCCGCATGCAAGCTGAGATATCATCGGTATCGATAAGCAATCACGGTGAAGCCACCGGGAATAGAGTAGCGAAACTGCTCGTCCTGTCTAGCCAAACGAATGCGTGGATCGGGCAGGTAGCGGGCCTGGCTATAGTCTCCACTCAAAACCTCCTCGCGATTTTCCAGGTGACCATCCCGTACTAGCAGGTAGTCTACCTGCTGCTGTTGCAGATACTCCTGCAGTCGCCCCGGCAGCCGATAATTAAAAAAGTAGTCGTGGCTATTCGCCAACCCATCCAGATTAATCACCTGATGTCTGGAGAAAAAACCGATGGCGCCCGCATCGAAGGTGGCGGCCCGCACGCTCTCATCACCAAGCCGGTCCAGCTGTTTGGCTAGCTGCATTAGATGGTATGAGGTCGACTGGCGCTTCCAGCCAGTCCATGCGAGAAAGGCGCTGTTAGCACTTGTACCGATCAAGGCACATAACAATAACAGTATCAGCCGACCACTTCGCCCGTTGAGGCGAACCCTCTCAATCTTTATCAATCCTGCCAATTGCACAAGCAGATAGGCTGCAGCTGCAAACGGCATGGCGAGATACCAGTGAAAAAAGTTCGAAGCATAAAAAGCCAGATAGAGGCCATAGAGCAGCAGCGCCAAGCTCGTCAGCAGAAACGTTATCGCATCGGCTCTATTGCTATTGAGCCGCACCCTATTAACAAAAAACAGGGCGAGCAAAGCCAAGAAAAACGGCGAGATCGTCAACACTTGCAGCGCAACCTTCCCACCTCCTGTCACTGCATTCCAGGAGATTGAGAAGGGAATGAAATAGTGCTGCTTGACCAGGCCACTGATCGGAACCATATGGCCTGTGGTTGCATAGTTAAAAGTCAGATAAGCAAACCCGACCAGCAATGGCAGCAGCAGCACTTCGACAACCATTTTCCGGCTCGCATAACCACCATTGGATTGCCAATGGCTCAGCCCGTACCAGCCAAGCCCTGCGATAAATACCGCCAGCGGGATCACCATATCCAAACGGGCCAGCATCAGCAGTGTGATGACTCCACTCAGCAGCAGGTTGCGGCGGCGATCTTCAAATTCGGCTTGCTGCGCCTTCAACCAGGCATGCACAAACAGCAGAAAGCAGAGCAGCACCAGGCTCGCCTCCATTCCTGCACTCATCCAGAAATAGAGCAGGTAGACGGGCAACATTAGCAGCAGGAGTAGCAGGCTGCGCAGCATACTCGGGAACCGCGCCAAGAACTGCATCATCAAGATAATGCTCAGCGCAATAAACAGGGTATTCAGCAGAAACAGGCCTTGCATCAGGGCTGCTTTGCCCGTCAGCAGATCAGTCAGTGTTACCAGCAGGAAAAACAGCGGATGAAAGCCGTTGGTAGGATTTAGTCCATCGAAGGTGGGAAAACCGCGTAGAAGCAACTGGTCTGCCGTCTGCAGATAGTAGAAGGCATCATCCGGAAAGAAATTCACCAGTTGTTGTGCTTGCGCAAGCAAGGCGAATAGCACAAACGGCGACAACATGACGAACAGCAGCAGGACATCGCCAGGGTGCGGAAGGGCTTTGACGGGATTAGTGGAAAACATCGAGCTGGGGCTCAGCCCGCCGCATCACACGACTTTGAACCCAGCTTCCGCGGTCGACTTGTCAATCTCCAGCCTCAGCTCACAATAGCCGTTCGCCTCTAGCGGATCGTCGCCACAACTGCAGCCGCCGACGATCTCGGTGAAAAAGACGCCCAGCATGACACGGATGGCGCCTTCCGCTTCACTGAAGTTCAGCACTGTCACAGAGATGTTGCTGTCGTCGACCAGACCACCCTGCGAGATCCCATTTTCCAGCGGCAGCGAACCACTGCTAAGGCTCTCGAGCTCAGCCTTGAGGATCTGTGAAAAGCGCTCAGCCCCCCAAGCCTGGAGGGCATTGGGTAGTGTTACCATGCTGCAGCGTAAGCTCGTTCTGTCCCGTTCACTCCACAGTCACCGATTTCGCTAGGTTGCGAGGCTGGTCCACATCGGTGCCCTTAAGTACTGCCACGTGGTAGGCCAGCAACTGCAAGGGTACGGTGAAGACTATCGGCTGGATCAAACCATCAGAATGCGGCACCTTGATCACGGTCACGCCCGGTTCTGATTCAATCTCGAGACGCTCGTCGGCAAAGATGAACAGTTCACCACCACGGGCACGCACCTCTTCCAGATTCGATTTAAGTTTCTCCACCAGCTGATTGTTGGGTGCCACCGCGATTACCGGCATCTCATTGTCGATCAGTGCCAGCGGGCCATGTTTCAGCTCACCGGCCGGGTAGGCCTCGGCATGGATATAGGAGATCTCCTTCAGCTTCAGCGCGCCCTCCATCGCCACCGGATACTGGTCGCCACGACCGAGGAACAGGGCATGGTTCTTGTCGGTGAAGCGCTCTGCCAGCGCCTTGATCTCCTCATCCAGCTCCAGCACCGACTCGAGCTTGCCGGGCAGGCTGCGCATCGCCTCGACCCGACCGGCCTCGGCTTTCTCATCCATGCCGTTGTAGCGCCCCAGCACTGAGACCAGAAACAGCAGCGCCACCAGCTGGGTGGTAAAGGCCTTGGTTGAGGCGACACCGATCTCCGGTCCCGCGTGGGTCAGCAGAGACAGATCTGACTCGCGCACCAACGAGCTCTCCGGCACATTACAGATCGACAGAGATTTGGCGTAGCCCAGCTCCTTCGACAATTTCAGGGCCGCCAGGGTATCTGCCGTCTCACCCGACTGGGAGATGGTGACAAACAGGCAATCCTTCGGCACATAGTGTTTTCGATAGCGGTACTCGCTGGCCACCTCCACGTTGCAGGGCAGGCCGGTGAGGGATTCAAACCAGTAGCGGGAGATCAAACCGGCATGGTACGAGGTGCCGCAGGCGACAATCTGCACCGCCTTCACCTCGCTCAGCAGCGCCTCAGCGCCCAGTCCGAAGCTGCTTGGCAATACCTTTGTGCTGGTGATTCGGCCTTCCAAGGTGTCGGCGATCGCACGAGGCTGCTCATAGATCTCCTTCATCATGTAGTGGCGGAACTCACCGCGCTCCACCGCATCGGCAGACAGCCCCGACTCTTTGATCGGCCGCTCGACCCGCTTACCGTCCTTGTCGTAGATGTTGACACCAAGACGGGTCAGCTCTGCAATGTCACCCTCTTCGAGGAAGATGAACTTCTGGGTCACCGGCAGCAGCGCAAACACATCTGAGGCGATGAAGTTTTCACCGATGCCGAGGCCGATCACCAGCGGGCTGCCGTGGCGGGTGGTGATCAGGCGCCCTGGATCAGCGGTGTTGATCACGCCGAGGGCATAGGCACCATCCAGCAGTCTTGTGGTGTTGCGCACTGCATCGAGCAGGTCGACGCCCTGCTCCAGTTCGTTATAGATGGCATGGACGATGACCTCAGTATCGGTGTCGGAGCTAAACCTGTGGCCCTGCTGCGTTTGTGATTGGCGCAACGCCTCATGATTTTCGATGATGCCGTTGTGCACCAGTGCCACCCGTCCCTTGCAGACGTGCGGATGGGCATTACACACCGAGGGCTCGCCATGGGTGGCCCAACGGGTGTGGGCGATACCAAGCTTGCCTGGCAACGGCTCCTGCTCAAGGATCTGCTCCAGCTCCCGCACCTTGCCAAGCGCCCGGTGACGGGTAATAGCGTCCGTCTCACTGATAACCGCCAGACCGGCCGAGTCATAACCCCGGTATTCGAGTCGTTTCAGGCCCTCCAGCAGGATAGGGGCCACATCGCGCTGGGCGACAGCACCAACAATGCCACACATTGAGATCTACTCCGTGAATCTTATTTGCTATTTTTTTCCGGACGCTTCCAGCCTGCCACCGTGATCTGCTTGGCTCGGCTCAGGGTCAGGGTGCTCGATGGTGCATCTCGGGTAACGGTGGAACCTGCGCCAATGGTCGCGCCTTCGCCGATGATCACCGGCGCCACCAGCTGTGAGTCTGAGCCGATGAAGGCGTTGTCACCGATTACTGTCTGATGTTTGTTGGCGCCATCATAGTTACAGGTGATGGTGCCAGCACCAACATTCACCTTGCTGCCGATGATGCTGTCGCCGATATAACTCAGGTGGTTGATCTTGCTGCCCGAGCCGACCTCAGATTTCTTCACCTCGACGAAGTTGCCGACATGCACCGAATCGGCCAGACGGGTCTCGGGGCGAATCCTGGCAAACGGGCCGATACGGGAGTTGACACCAATCTCTGCATCTTCGATCACGCAATTGGCGTTGATCTGCACACCCTCGGCGATCTTTGAATTTTTGATCAGCACATTTGGACCTACGGTGACACCGTCACCCAGCTCCACCTCGCCCTCGAAGATGGCATTGCAGTCGATAAAGACATCCTTGCCGGCCTTTAGTTCGCCGCGGATATCGATGCGCGCAGGATCGGCTATGGTCACACCAGACTGCATCAGCTTTTCGGCAAGTTCGCGCTGATAGTAGCGCTCCAGGTGGGATAGTTGCACTCGATCGTTGACGCCCATCACCTCTTCCTCACTGTTTGGGTTGACCGTGAACACATCGACGCCATCGTTAACGGCCAGCTCGATGACATCGGTCAGATAATACTCTTTCTGTGCGTTGTCGTTTTCGATCTCCCTCAGCCAGCCATTCAGACGAGCCCGATTGAGCGCCATGATGCCGGTGTTGATCTCAGCGATCTCCAACTCATCCTGACTGGCATCTTTCTGCTCGACAATCCGCACCACCTTGCCATGATTGTCGCGCACTATCCGCCCATAACCACTCGGGTCGTTAAGGGAAACCGTCAGCAGCACCAGATCCGTCTGCGAAAGATGCTCCACCATATTCCGGATGGTCATAGTGTCGATCAACGGCACATCACCATAGAGGATCAGTACTGCATCCAGATCGGCTAGCTGGGACTCCGCTTGCATTACCGCATGTCCTGTACCCAGCAGTTCGCGCTGCTCACACCAAGCAAGGGGGTAATGCTGCAGCGCTGTGCGCACCTGCTCTCCACCATGGCCGTAGATAATAGTGGTCTGCTCAGGTTCGAGCTGTTGCGCCGCTTTGACCACATGCTCCAGCAGTGGCTGGCCTGCCAGTTTGTGTAGAACCTTCGGTAGGTTCGAGCGCATACGCGTACCCTGACCAGCGGCGAGGATCAGAACTCCAAGTTTCATGAAGGCTCCGGAAAAATGGGCTCGGGGAGTAACGAAAAAAGCGGGAGATTGAAGCGCACCTTCACCATCACATCAGTTTGTTCGGTCGAGATTGGTTTTAAATTGCATATCTGCAAAAGCGAATTCTGGTTGCCGCTTGACCTATCTCATCCATTCCCTGAATGGTCCAAGAGAGGGAGAGTCATCTGCTGCCCGACCATCTTGATGGGCCTTTGGGCGCGCCTCCACTGGCGAAGGAGTATAGCGGGAGCGCAGGATGAGCGCACCCCCGGAAGGAGAATCGTGCTGCACCGATTGCACAATCGTGAACCGGTGCTAAAAAGGGATCAGTTGAGGGTGGTTGATTGGCCCGGTATACCGATAGACTGGGCATCCTCACGAGTTGCGTCGCGCACCTCGAGAATCTTCACCTTCACCAGCAGCCGCTTGCCGGCCAGCGGATGGTTACCGTCTACGGTCAGTTTGCCGTCCTCGATCTTGGTGACGAAGAAACTCTTAGTCTCACCCTCCGAGTTCTGCATCTGCACCTCTGCTCCCAGTTTGCGAAACTCCGGTGGCACGTTTTCCAGATCATCGGTGAATGTCAGGGTCGGATCGTGATCACCAAAACCATCTTTGGGTTCGATTGTTAATTTGACTTCATCACCTTCGGAGCGACCGGCCACCGCCTTATCCATACCACCGATGAGTTCGGTCTCTCCTCCATGGATATAGGTGACCGGCAGGTCGCTCTGTTCGAGTACGTTGCCCTCGGTATCCGAAATGGAGTAGGTGAGGGAGACAAACTTTCCCGTCTTAATGCTTTCTTTTGTCATAGCAGAAACTAAACAAGGGGCTGCTGGTTCAGCAGCCCCTTCTCCATTTGGGGTTAAAACGTTGATCTAGACGCTAGTGCTTTTACGAATTCGCTCGATTGCCCGTAATTGCGCAACCGCCTCCGCAAGTTCTGACTGCGCTTTCGCATATTCAAATTCAGCAGACTTGTCCTGCATCGCCTCTTCAGCGCGCTTTTTCGCCTCCTGGACGGCGGCTTCATCAAGGTCGTGGGCACGAATTGCGGTATCCGCCAACACGGTGACCACATGGGGTTGCACCTCAAGGATGCCCCCAGAGACGTAAAAATGCTGCATCTCATCAGCAGACATAACACGCACCTCACCTGGTTTGAGGCGAGTGACCAGCGGGGTGTGACGGGGGGCGATGCCCACTTCGCCCATCACTGCGGGGGCGTAGACCATCTCGGCAAGGCCTGAGTAGATCTCACCCTCCGCGCTGACGATATCGACATGTATGGTCATGGCCATAGCTTTACACTCCCGTCGGAATCAGACGTCGCCACCACGCTCGGCAGCTTCCTCGATCGATCCGACCATGTAGAAGGCCTGCTCCGGCAGATGATCGTACTCACCGGCAACGATCGCCTTGAAGCCAGCGATGGTATCTTTCAGGCTGACATACTTACCCGGGCTACCGGTGAACACCTCGGCCACAAAGAAGGGCTGGGAGAGGAAGCGCTGAATCTTACGCGCGCGCTGTACTACCAGTTTGTCCTCTTCGGAGAGCTCGTCCATACCGAGAATGGCGATGATATCCTTTAGCTCCTTGTAGCGCTGCAAGGTACCCTGAACGGCACGTGCGGTATCGTAATGCTCCTGACCGATGACGTTAGGATCGAGGATACGTGAGGTGGAGTCCAGCGGGTCCACGGCAGGGTAAATACCCAACTCGGCAACCTGACGGGAGAGCACCAGGGTCGCATCCAGATGAGCGAAGGTGGTGGCGGGGGAGGGGTCAGTCAGATCATCCGCCGGTACGTATACGGCCTGGAAGGAGGTGATGGAGCCGGTCTTAGTAGAAGTGATGCGCTCCTGCAACGTACCCATCTCTTCCGCCAGAGTCGGCTGGTAACCCACCGCGGAAGGCATACGGCCTAACAGTGCAGATACCTCGGTACCCGCCAGGGTGTAACGGTAGATATTGTCGACAAACATTAACACGTCACGCCCTTCGTCACGGAAGTTCTCCGCGATGGTCAGACCGGTCAGCGCAACACGCAGACGGTTGCCGGGCGGCTCGTTCATCTGGCCGTAGACCAGGGCCACCTTGTCGAGTACGCCACCTTCATGCATCTCGTGGTAGAAGTCGTTACCCTCACGGGTACGCTCACCAACACCGGCGAATACGGAGAAGCCGGAGTGTTCGACCGCGATATTGCGGATCAACTCCATCAGGGTAACCGTCTTGCCCACACCCGCACCGCCGAACAGACCCACCTTACCACCTTTGGAGATCGGCATGATCAGGTCGATAACCTTGATACCGGTCTCGAGGATCTCGGTAGTTGATGCCTGATCTTCAAACTTGGGCGGTAAACGATGGATCGGCATGCGACTGTCGCACTTGACCTCGCCTGCCTCATCTACCGGGTTACCAAGCACATCCATGATGCGGCCTAGAGTCCCCTGCCCAACGGGGACAGTGATCGGTGCGCCAGTCGATTCGACCTCAACGTTACGCTTCAGGCCATCGGTAGAACCCATGGCAATGGTACGCACCACCCCGTCACCCAGCTGTTGCTGAACTTCCAGAGTGAGGTTGGCTTCGTTGATCTTCAGTGCCTCGTAGACCTTCGGCATCTCACCAGTGGGGAATTGTACATCCACCACGGCGCCGATGATTTCAACCACTTTGCCCGAACTCATTTCTGGTTCCTCTTGCCGCTCCAGGCGACTCTCTAAAGTTTAAAACTAAATTCTTTTTACTGTGCGGGAGATCAAACCGCTGCAGCACCACCGACGATTTCAGAGATTTCCTGGGTAATCGCTGCCTGGCGCGCCTTGTTGTAGATCAGCTGCAACTCATTGATCAGATCACCGGCGTTGTCCGAAGCTGCCTTCATCGCCACCATCCGCGCAGACTGTTCACAGGCGCCATTCTCCACCACTGCCTGGTAGACCAGGGATTCAACATAGCGACTCAGCAGATTGTCGAGCACATCCTTGGAATCCGGCTCGTAGATGTAGTCCCAGTGGTGTTTCAACTCATCCTCTGTCTCCGCAGCAATCGGCACCAGCTGCTCGATCGACGGATCCTGGGTCATGGTGTTGACAAAGCGATTGTATGCCACGTAGATGCGATCGATCTCGCCCGCCTCATAGGCATCCAGCATCACCTTCACGGTACCGATGAGATCTTCAAGATGGGGCACATCACCCAGCTGGGTCGCCTGACTGCGCACATTTCCACCGAAGCGGCCGAAGAAACCAGCGGCCTTGCTGCCGATGATGCAGAAGTCTATCTCAACCTCCTCCTCACGCTGTGCCGATATCTCTTTCAACAGTCTCCGGAACAGGTTGCTGTTAAGACCACCACACAGCCCACGATCGGAGGAGATGATGATATACCCGACCCGTTTGACCTCACGCTCCTTCATAAATGAGTGGCGGTATTCCGGATGAGCATGGAATAGATGGCCGATAACATTACGCATCTTCTCCGCATAAGGTCGGGTCGCATCCATCCGGTTCTGGGCCTTACGCATCTTTGAGGCCGCTACCATCTCCATCGCGCTGGTAATCTTGCGCGTGTTTTTGATACTGGCGATCTGGGTGCGTATCTCTTTAGCGCCTGCCATATCTAAATAACCCTAATTAGGTCGAACTAACGATTATCGCAGTTACCAGGTGTGGTTTGCCTTGAAATCATCCAGCGCACTCTTCAGCGCCTGCTCAATCTCAGGGTTGTAGTCACCGGACTCATCGATCTTATCCAGGAGCGCTTTCTGGCTGCTCCTCATGTAGCCATGCAGTGCCGCTTCGAAGTCGACAATCTTGCTGGTCTCAACATCGTCCAGGAAGCCTTCGTTGGCCGCGAACAGGGAAACCGCCATCTCTGCGATGCTCAGTGGGGAGTACTGTTTCTGCTTCATCAGCTCGGTGACGCGGGCTCCGCGCTCCAGCTGGGCCCGGGTTGCCTCGTCTAGATCGGAGGCAAACTGGGAGAAAGCCGCCAGTTCACGATACTGGGCCAAGGCTAGACGCACACCACCGCCGAGCTTCTTGATGATCTTGGTCTGCGCCGAGCCACCCACACGGGAAACCGACAGGCCGGCGTTGATCGCCGGGCGGATACCGGAGTTGAACAGATCCGCCTCAAGGAAGATCTGGCCATCGGTGATGGATATCACGTTGGTCGGTACGAAAGCGGATACGTCACCAGCCTGGGTCTCGATGATCGGCAGCGCAGTCAGGGAGCCGGTCTTGCCTTTGACTTTACCGTTAGTGGCCTTTTCAACGAAATCGGCATTGACCCGCGCCGCGCGTTCTAGCAGACGGGAGTGCAGATAGAACACATCGCCAGGATAGGCTTCACGACCTGGTGGACGACGCAGCAGCAAAGAAACCTGGCGATAAGCCCAAGCCTGCTTGGTCAGATCATCGTAAACGATCAGCGCATCTTCGCCCTTGTCGCGAAAGTACTCGCCCATGGTGCAGCCGGCGTAGGGGGCCAGGAACTGCATCGCGGCGGAGTCGGCAGCGGGGGCGGCGACAATGATGGTGTGTTCCAGCGCGCCATGCTCCTCCAGCTTTCGCACCACCTGCGCGATAGTCGAATTTTTCTGCCCAACCGCCACGTAGATACACTTAACGCCGGTGCCTTTCTGATTGATGATGGCGTCGATAGCCACCGCAGACTTGCCGGTCTGGCGGTCACCAATAATCAGCTCACGCTGGCCACGACCAATCGGCACCATGGCGTCGATCGCCTTAATACCGGTCTGCACCGGCTGGTCAACCGACTTACGCTCGATAACGCCAGGAGCCACCTTTTCGATGGTGGCGCTAGCGGATGCCTTGATCTCGCCCTTACCGTCAAGCGGGTTACCCAGGGAGTCCACCACGCGCCCCAGCAGGCCTTCACCTACCGGCACCTCGAGAACGCGACCTGTGCATTTGACTGAATCACCTTCAGAGAGGTGCTTGTAGTCACCCAGCACCACAGCACCCACGGAGTCGCGCTCCAGGTTGAGGGCCAGGCCATAGGTGTTGCCCGGGAATTCCAGCATCTCATAGGACATCACGTCCTCGAGGCCATGAATTCGGGCGATACCGTCGGTGAGACTGATGATCGTGCCCTCGTTACGGGCCTCGGTCTTGAGATCGAATTTCTCGATCTTATTTTTGATCAGTTCGCTGATCTCGGATGGATTGAGTTGCATGATGGCTTCTCGCTTAGATTCCCAATTCGTTCGCCAGTTGCTGCAGTTGCCCGCGCACTGAGCCGTCGATGACCAGATCACCTGCGCGGATGTGGACTCCGCCAATCAGTTCCGGGTCTTTCTCGCTGGTGACGGTGACGTCGCGCCCGAGCTTGGCTTTGAGGGCTGCGGCTATCTGCTTTTCCTGGGCCGGCTTAAGCACGTATGCAGAACGTACATGCACTTTCAGCATGCGCTGGCTCTCGGCCTTCAGCTGCTCAAACATGGCCGTAATTTCCGGCACCACAAGCAGGCGGCCATTCTCGACCAGCAGCTTCACCAAATTTGCGCCCTCTTCGTTGAGCCGGCCACCGCTGATCTCCAACATTAGGTCGGTGAGCTGTGCACGCTCAAACATCGGGTCACGGATAACAGCTGCCAGGGTGGGCTCTTCCACCACAGCGGTAAGGAAAGAGAGCATGTCGGACCAGAGGTCGAGGTTACCCTTCTCTTCTGCGTGATCGAACACCGCCTCAGCGTAGGGTCGGGCGATTGTGCTAGCGTCTCCTGCCATAGCCTTTATATCTCTTTAGCCAGGGCTTCAACGATGTCCTTATGGGCATCAGCGTTGATCTCTTTGCGCAGGATCTTCTCCGCACCAGCCACCGCCAGTTCGGCAACCTTTTCCCGCAACTGCTCACGGGCACGGTTGGTCTCCTGCTCGATCTCCGCCTGTGCCGCGGTCAGGATACGATCACCTTCGATGCGCGCATTTTCTTTCGCCTCGTCGACGATCTCGGCAGCACGCTTTTGCGCCTGGGTGACGATTTCAGCCGCCTGGCTCTTGGCTTCGTGTAGCGCACCCTTGGCACGTTCCTGAGCAAGCTCCTGCTCGTGCTGACCACGCTCAGCGGCGGCAAGGCCGCTGGCAATCTCTTTCTTGCGGGCATCGAGTGCGCCCATCATCGGGGTCCACACGTATTTCATCGTGAACCACACAAACACCATGAAAGAGATGAGCTGACCAAATAGAGTCAGATTGATGTTCATCCCGGAATTACCTCGGTTGTGACGAGAGGATATTCCGTTCGACAGTCAGCCCAGATTACCCGGCAACCGCGAACAGTACGTACATGGCCAGACCCACAGCGATCATGGGCACGGCATCAACCAGACCCATCACGATGAAGAACTGGGTACGCAGCATGGGAATAAGTTCGGGCTGACGAGCCGCACCCTCGAGAAAGCGGCCACCGAGTACGCCGATGCCTACAGCGGCACCCAGAGCACCCAGGCCCATCATTATTGCGCCGGCAATGTACAGCAGTGCTTGTTCCATTTTGGTCTCCCGTTTATCGAATCAAATAATGGAAATATTGAAAAGAAATCAGTGTTCGTTATGCGCCATATCTAGATAGACAATGGTCAGGGTCATAAAGATGAACGCCTGCAGCGTGATGATCAGGATATGGAAGATAGCCCAGCCAAGTTGCAGTGCACCGCCAAACAGGCCGAACATAACGCCAGCATTGTACATAATGGCAATGAGGATGAAGATCATCTCACCAGCGTACATGTTACCGAAGAGTCGCAGTGCGAGAGAGATCGGCTTGGCGATCAGGCTGACAAATTCGAGGATGAAGTTGATCGGGATGAACAGCGCATTGACGGCTGGATTCTTCGACGAGAAGGGTTGTAGCGTCAGTTCACCGACAAAACCGCCAACCCCTTTAATCTTGATGGTGTAGAAGATCACCAGAGTGAAGACGCCGATAGCCATACCAAAAGTGGCATTGGGATCGGTCGATGGCACAACTTTCATAAAGTGGATGCCGAGCAGATTGGTGAACCAGGGGATCAGATCTACCGGCACCAGATCCATCAGATTCTGCAGAAAGATCCAGACAAAGATTGTCAGCGCCAGCGGCGCAACCATGTCGTTCTTCGAACGAAAGGAGCCGCGTACGCTAGTGTCGATAAACTCGACTATCCATTCAACAAAGTTCTGCAGTCCACCGGGAATACCGGCGGTCGCTGCATCGGCTGCTTTTTTGAAAAAGTAGAGGAAGAGCACACCCAAGCCGATCGACCAGAACATGGTATCCAGATGAATCGCCCAGAAGCCCATCTCCTTGGCCTCTGCTGCGCTGTGGGCAATGCCCCAGGAACCATCAGCATGCTGACCATAGGTCAGATTGGTCAGATGGTGTTTGATGTACTCACCAGAAGTCAGGGTTTCGCCTGCCATGTTCTTTTTAACCTTGGCTACACGTGATCAGAAAATGTTAACACCAAAAGGGGGATCAGCACCTGTACGAATAGGTATGCCCCGAGCACTACAGCGATATTCAGAGGATCAACCAAAATGACCGCGGCCGCGAACATCATCCCCGTCAAGAGGAGTTTCTGTAACTCTGTTCCATATATCCGGGCGAGTATCTTACTCGATTCTTGTGCGCGGTAGTGCACAAAAATCCTACTCGCTGAGAAGGCGTTCGCAAACGTGGCGATTAAGCCACCTGTCAATGCTGACCAAGCATGGACTTTTCCAAACAGAAATAGTACCAGCGCCAGCAACAGAGAGAACCCCATCTGTATCAGGATGATCCTGCGTATCTGGCTATTATCACCGATAGTCCGCACTCCAGACCCCGGCCCTCTCCAGCCACATCGCAAAGTGGCGTGGACTATAGGGGCTTCAGAATATACTGTCAAATATCATGAAATATCATGATAAATCTATTTAATATGCGCCAGAATGCCTTCCAGCTCATCCAGGCTATTGTAGGCAATGACTAGCTTGCCCTTGCCTTTGGCGCTCTGCTTGATATCAACCTTCGCCCCCAATCGCTCGGTCAGATCATTCAGCAGACGCTTCACATTCGGGTCCTGCTCAGCAGCGATCGGCTTGGCAGGTTTTTCACCCTGCTCCTGCAACTTGCGCACAAGCCGCTCAGTCTCTCTCACGGTAAGCCCGCGGGAGACCACCAGCTGGCCGGCCTCGCTCTGCTGTTCACCCTTTAATCCTAACAGCGCCCGTGCATGGCCCATCTCGATCCGGCCCGTTTCAACCAGAGCTTTTACGTCCTCTTTAAGGTCCAGCAGGCGCAACAGGTTGGTAACAGTGGTGCGAGATTTGCCCACCGCCTTAGCCACCTCTTGGTGGGTCAGATCGAACTCCAGCAGTAGCCGGCTCAGGGCATTTGCCTCCTCTAGCGGATTGAGGTCTTCACGCTGGATATTCTCGATCAGGCCGATCGCCATCGCCGCCTGTTCGGTGACCTCTTTGATCACCACCGGGATCTCATCCAGCCCAGCCTGTTGCGAGGCGCGCCAGCGGCGCTCGCCCGCGATCAACTCATAGCGCCCACTCTCCACCGGACGCACCACCACCGGCTGAATCACCCCCTGGGCAGCGATAGAATCGGCTAGTTCACGCAGACTGTCGGGATCAAACTCCCGGCGTGGCTGGTAACGGCCCCGCTGGATCAGATCGAGCGGCAGTCGCTGCAGGTTCTCGATAACGCTGGTTGAGTCCGCGGAAGCTGTCGAGCCGTTGTCTCCAAGCGGAGTCATGCCGCCGAGAAGTGCGTCGAGCCCTCTGCCTAGGCCGCGTTTTTTTGTCACCATCGATCTATCCGTTTCGGGGAAGGTTATGCACTTACCGCCACATGGTGGCGCCCCAGCAGCTCGGCAGCCAGCGCTAGATAGGCCCTCGCGCCGCGGGAGGCGCTATCATAACGCAAAACCGGCTTACCATGACTCGGCGCTTCGGCCACCCGCACGTTGCGCGGGATGATGGTCTCGAAAACGCTTGAGCTGAAATGACCTGTAAGCTGGTTCGATACATCCACCGCAAGATTGTTGCGCGGATCGTGCATGGTGCGCACTATCCCTTCGATACGTAGATCGTGGTTGAGATGCTCCTGAATCTGGTTCACCGTGCCCATCAGCGCCGACAAACCTTCCAATGCGTAGTATTCAGTCTGGATCGGGATCAGTACCCCGTCGGCTGCCACCAACGCATTCACCGTGAGCATATTCAGCGAGGGCGGGCAGTCGATGATGATGAAATCGTAATTCTCCTGGGTACTGGATAACGCCAACCGTAGCCGTTTTTCTCTGAGCGTGGCGCTCATCAGGCCAACCTCTGCTGCAGTCAAATCCCCATTCGCGGGTAACACATCAAAGCCCGAATCGGGAGCCGCCAGCACCGCTTCATTTAGCTTGGCGTCCCCCAGCAACACATCACAGCTCGATTTCTTCAGCTGATGTTTATCTATCCCACAACCCATGCTGGCATTGCCCTGGGGATCCAGGTCGATCAGCAACACCCGCTTGTTATAGCTGGCCAGGCCTGCCGCGAGATTGACCGCAGTGGTCGTCTTGCCAACGCCACCTTTTTGGTTTGCGATGGTGATTACATGGCCCATTTTGGTTGCTCACTCGATGGAAAGGGATTGAACGACAAGGCGGCTAATGATAACGGCAGGGGAGCGAATGTGGTACCTGCCACCAGCAGTCAATCGGGAAAAACTGCCGATTCTCTCGAAAATATCGCCACAAACACCTATCCAGAACAGTTTTTCATCTATAAAACATCCCAAAACGAAATAGATTCTCAAAGCGCTAAGCCTTCAACTATACCAGTCGATCTGGCGGTGCATGCCACTTTATTGAGGATCCAGCCGCAATGAGAAAGCCCGCCTGTAGGTCCATGTTGATCGCTGTTCTGCTGCTGCTCACCGGCCCTGGCATACTATTGGCCGATGTGCCGACAGCTCAGATATTCAACTCACCGACATCTGAGCAGATGATGTTGCTGCGGATATCGAGCCTGTTGCACTCAGACTCAAACCAACCAGCAGGCGCTTCAAGCTCGTTCCTCTCCATGACTCAGACAACGCCCGCCAACTTTAGCCTGGACCAGACGGAGTCCAATCCCGCGGTTCGAGGCTTTCTGCTCTTTTCGCTGATCTCTACCATAATCTTGCTGCTCTACCGGCGCTGGCATCAATTCAGCCGAGACGAGAACTCCACTGCCACTCACTCCACACTGCGTGGCAGACGTTCCTCCTGAGCAACGGGATCATCCCGATTTATTTCATTCGAATCGTATCCGCACGATCGATCCCGCCTCTGTGGAGATCGTCTGTGGTAGCCGGATCAGCTCAGGCTCGATACCAGCTGGCAGCGTCGCCAGCTCCTGTTGCAGATTCTTCCCCTTCATCGCCAACAGGCTGCTTCCCGGCTGCACCAGATGTTCAATCAGTTTGAGCATATTGGCGAGACCAGTGAAGGCGCGGGAGATCAACAGATCAAACGGTTCAACCGGCTGATAGGCCTCGAGCCTGGCCTGAACCGGTTCCACATTCTGCAGCCCCAACTCCATCATCGCCTGGCGCACAAAACGAATCTTTTTACCGTTGCTATCCAGCAGCACGAACTGGGTCTGGGGCAGGCAGATCGCCAGCGGGATGCCCGGCAAACCCGCACCTGTGCCCATATCCAGCACCCGTTTGCCCTCTACATAGGGGAGCAATGAGAGGCTGTCGAGCAGATGTCTGTCGATCATCTCCAGCGGATCCCGAACTGCGGTAAGGTTAAATGCCTGATTCCACTTATGCAGCAAGGCATGATAGTGAAGTAACTGATCACTTACATGTTGATCCTGTTGCATGCCGAGTGCTGCAATCCCTTGCGCCAGCTGCTGGGCGTAGCGTTGTTCGCGCTTTTTCCAAGGCATCAGGCGGATCTCCGCTTCAGATGGATTAGTAGCAGCGAGAGCGCCGCCGGGGTGATGCCGGGTATGCGCCCTGCCTGGCCAAGGGTCTCGGGGCGATGGCGCTGGAACTTCTCTCGCACCTCGGCGGAGAGGCCACGCACCTTATCGTAGTCAAAATCGTGCGGTAGCTGCACCGCCTCGTTGTTACGTTGGCGCTCAATCTCATCCCGCTGGCGCTCGATATAGCCGGCATATTTGGCCTGGATCTCCAGCTGTTCACAGACCTGTGGATCCACCACTGCAGGGCCCAGACCGGGCAAATCCATCAGATCAGCATAGCGCACCTCTGGCCGTGCTAGCAGATCAAGCAGGCGGACCTCCCTTGACAATCGCTGCCCCAGCGCCCGCTCCTCTTGCTGCGGATCGAGCCGGTTTGGGTGCAACCAGAGTTCACGCAGACGCTGCTGCTCCCGTTCCAGCAACTCCCTTTTGCGGCAGAAAGTGGCCCAGCGGTGATCGTCAACCAGGCCCAGCTTTCGCCCCTGCTCGGTGAGACGCAGATCCGCGTTGTCCTCGCGCAGCAATAGACGATACTCGGCGCGGCTGGTGAACATGCGGTAGGGCTCACTGGTACCGCGGGTGATCAGGTCATCCACCAGTACCCCAAGATAAGCCTCATCCCTGCGTGGGCACCAGGCCTCCTGTTGTCTGAAAGAGAGCACCGCGTTTGCCCCGGCCAGCAGCCCTTGGGCGGCGGCCTCTTCGTAACCGGTGGTGCCGTTGATCTGACCGGCGAAAAAGAGCCCGGCTATATGGTTGGTCTCGAGCGAGCTCTTTAGCTCCCGCGGGTCGAAAAAATCATACTCGATAGCATAGCCAGGCCGAGTGATGTGGGCCTTGGCAAACCCCTTCATTGAGCGCACCAGCTGTAGTTGCACGTCAAACGGTAGACTGGTGGAGATACCGTTGGGGTAGACCTCGTGGGTATCAAGCCCTTCAGGTTCGATGAAGATCTGGTGCGAATCCTTGTCGGCAAAGCGCACCACCTTGTCTTCGATCGATGGGCAGTAGCGCGGGCCGGTCCCTTCGATCACTCCGGTGAAGAGCGGCGAACGCGACATACCGCCACGGATCAGCTCATGGGTTTGTGCGTTGGTGTGGGCGATGTGGCAGCTGATCTGAGGAGGGTGTTGGTCTGCGGTGCCAAGAAATGAAAAGACAGGCGTCGGATGGTCGCCTGGCTGCTCCTTTAGCTGGCTGTAGTCAATAGTACGACCATCGATGCGCGGTGGCGTGCCGGTCTTGAGACGCTCCACTGTGAAGGGCTGTTCACGCAGTCGCTGGGCAAGGGCATTGGCAGGCGGATCGCCTGCGCGTCCGCCCTGGTGGTTGGAAAGACCAATGTGGATGCGGCCGCTAAGGAAGGTACCGACGGTCAGCACCACCGCGCGACTACGAAACTTGAGTCCCATCTGGGTGGTTACACCAACTACCCGGTTCTGCTCCACCAACAGGTCATCCACTGCCTGCTGAAATAGCTGCAGATTGGGCTGGTTCTCCAACGTATGACGGATTGCCGCCTTATAACGCAACCGATCCGCTTGGGCGCGGGTCGCGCGTACTGCCGGCCCCTTGCGTGAGTTGAGGATGCGAAACTGGATACCACCCAGATCGGTGGCATGGGCCATCACGCCGCCTAAGGCATCGACCTCCTTCACCAGATGCCCCTTGCCGATGCCGCCGATAGCCGGATTGCAACTCATCTGTCCCAGGGTCTCGATATTGTGGGTCAGCAGCAGGGTACGTGCGCCCATACGGGCTGCAGCCAGTGCGGCTTCAGTACCGGCATGACCGCCACCCACTACAATGACATCAAAGGTCTCGGTGAAGAACATTTTGCATGATCAGAATCTGAAAAGAGAGGGCTATTTTAGCAGTCTCACCAAGCACTACAGCAATACAAAGGGGAACCGAGGGAAATGGCTTCCGATAGGCAGGTGAGATTCTACTCGGTAAGCATGGCGGGATCTGCCTTGAACTCTGTCGTTTGCACTCTAAAGGCCATTTGCTGATCGAAGATATCTCAAGCTGAGGAAGAGGCCTTGGCACATTAGTTCGCTAGGGAAATTTTTGGTGTTACAACCCATAAGTTCGAACAAGCGTAATTATAAAAGGTATTTGTATAGGCATTATTGTTGTTATAAGGCAGGGCAACTATTGTGGATAACTAATTAACTTATTGTTGTATATTGGTTTTTTCACCTAAATCCCTTACGACAACAAGTTATGATCACTAGGATGTTTCGTTTATAAAATGTGAATAACTTTTGTTTAATCTTCCGCCAATAGGATATCCACAGTAACTTGAAGGGGTTCTTAATAGGTTTGCACAGACATCCACGAGTTGTTGAAGACTGTGCAATGGTTAAGGACTCACTCAGTCTGGTAGAGAGAATGAGAGAGGCAGGGGTGTGGTCTCTCTGTTGGTGGATTGAGTGATGCATCGGCTGATGCAGTCAGCTACAGACGTGAAAATATCTGTAGCTTGGCAATGGAGAATGGAGAGAAATGGCAGCTGAACTGCAAAGCATTATCGAACATGCAGGTGAGATTCTGCTCGGTAAGCGCGACAGGATCCGCCTCGCGATCTGCTGCCTGCTGGCCCGGGGGCATCTGCTAATCGAGGATATCCCCGGCGTCGGCAAGACCACTCTGGCCCACACCCTGGCCCATCTGCTGGGTATGCACTATCAGCGCATCCAGTTCACTAGTGATCTGTTGCCGGCGGATATCCTTGGGGTCTCTGTATATGATCGCCAGCGAAGTGATTTTGTCTTCCATCCCGGTCCGATCTTCTCCCAGCTGGTGCTGGCTGATGAGATCAATCGCGCCACACCCAAGGCGCAGAGTGCCCTGCTGGAGGCGATGGAGGAACGCCAGGTAACGGTGGAGGGTGAGACCCGTGCTCTACCGCAGCCATTTTTTGTCATCGCTACCCAGAACCCCTCACACCAGATCGGCACCTTCCCGCTGCCGGAGTCACAGCTCGACCGCTTCACCATGCGCATCGGCATCGGTTATCCCGATCGCGCTGCTGAGCGGCAGCTGCTGAGCGGGATTGATCGGCGTAGCCTGCTGGAGCGAAGCCAGCCTCTGCTGTCGCCCGAACAGCTAGAGGCGTATCAACAGCAAGTTGCATCGATCCATATCTCCGAGGCGCTGCTCGACTACTGCCAGAATCTGCTCGCCTACAGTCGCAGTGCCGAGCCCTTTCGTCAGGGGCTATCGCCCCGGGCCGGCCTTGCGATGCTGCAGACGGCACGGGCCTGGGCGATGCTTGAGGGGAGGAACCATGTGCTGCCGGAAGATCTACAGGCGGTGCTGCCGGCCACCATCGGTCATCGTCTCTTCCTGACCGGTGAGGAGGAGGGCGATGGTGGCGCTGTCTCGCTGCTGCTCGAGTCGGTGGCAGTAGATTGAGCGATGTTCCACTCGCTTAAAGCCTATTGGCGCGTTCATATCCGCCGTTCGGCCAGACCACAATCTGATGGCTCTTTTCAGGTTGGCTTGCGCAACATCTACATTCTACCCAGTCGGGAGGGGCTGGTGATGGCGTTGCTGTTGCTGCTGATGCTGATCGGCTCGGTCAACTACGGCAGCAATCTGGGCTATCTGGCGACCTTCTTCCTCGGTGGGATATGGATCGTTAGCCTGTTTCATACCTGGCGCAACCTGTTCCAGCTGAAGATTCTCTCCGTCCGTGGCGGGCCGGTCTTTGCCGGTAACATGGCACGCTTTGAGCTGTTAATCCAAAATCCGGATAGCAATCCCCACCCGGCGGTGAGACTGGGCCTCAAATTGGGGCCACAGCAGGCCGCTACTATCGATGCTGCCAGCGACTACACTTATGCAATTGATCTGCCGGCGCCGCAGCGCGGTCGGCTCAAGCTGCCCGAACTGACTCTCTCCAGCCTCTATCCACTCGGACTCTTCTATGCTTGGTGTTATCTGCCGCTCGATGCAGCCTGCATCGTCTATCCGAAGCCCGCCGGACAGGGTGAACCCTCCGCTCTGCATCTGCTGAAACGAGAGGGCAGGGGCCCACAGGGGCAGGGGGTTGATGACTTCATCGGACACCGACGCTATCAGCCTGGCGACCCGCCCGCTCGCATCGACTGGAAGGTGCATGCGCGTGATAAGGGGATGCAGAGCAAACGCTTTGCTGGCAGCCAGGGGGGTGGTGACTACCTGTTTGACTGGGATCGGCTTGAGGCGATGGATATCGAGGTACGCCTCAGCCTGCTGACCCGCTATCTTCTATGGTGCGAAAAGCGCCAGCTCAACTACGGTTTGTGCCTGCCCGGCTTTTACTCGCCGATAGGGCGGGGTGAGCAGCAGCTGCAGCGCTGTCTCACCGCACTGGCAGATTTTCCAGGATGATACGCTCTCAACCCCTGCAGCGGGTGATCGGCTCACGCAGTCTGCTGGCGCTGCTGCTGCTCTCCACACTCAGTGCACTGCCCCATGCACGCCATATGGAGGTGGCTGTCAGCCTCTTTTTTATCGTCATCGTGCTGTGGCGTTTCGCTGCGCACTCCTACGCCAGGCTGCAGCCTGGCCGCTTCCTGCTGTTGATTATCACCATCTTTGGAACCTGGCTGGTCTACAGCAACTATCAGACTCTGCTCGGTCGGGAGGCCGGGGTTGCACTACTCTGTGTGATGCTTGGCTTGAAGCTGATGGAGATGAAACAGGGTAGGGACATCTATGTGGCAGTCTATATCAGCTTTTTTGTCATCATTACTCAGTTCATCTACGATCAGAGCTTTCTGCTCGCCGCCTACCTGTTTCTGTTGATGTTGGGGCTGATTGCGATCCTGAATCTGAGCAACCGGCTACAGTCGGATGAGGATATCTGGCAGATTGTTCGTACTACGCTACGGCTTGCCTTGCAGGCGCTACCGCTGGCGCTGTTGCTATTTCTACTCTTTCCCCGCGTCAGCACCCCCCTGTGGCAGTTCTTTGTCGATAAATCGGGCGGTGTAACCGGGCTCGATGAGCATGTTAGCCCCGGTAGTGTCAGCCGCCTGAGTCAGTCCCAGGCAATCGCCTTTCGGGCCCACTTCGACGGTGAACTGCCCGCCGCCAAGTCGCGCTACTGGCGGGCGTTGGTGCTCTGGGATAGCGATGGGATCAGCTGGCACAATCAACAGAGCAAGCATCGCCCCCTCGCCAAGGGTGTTATTCAACCCCTGGCCCCAGCCATCGATTACGAGGTGTTTGTCGAGCCCCACTATCGCAAGTGGCTGTTTGCTCTCGACCTCCCTGCACTCGCCCCCAGCGGTGCACGCCTGACGGAGACATTTCAGCTGGTTGCCGATAAAGCAGTCGATCGAGAGATCAACTATCGCCTTAGCTCCTATCTCGACTACAAAACCTCCCCGTTGAAAGAACATCAGCTCGCACGGGCATTGCAACAGCCCGACAACATTACTCCGCGCATGTCACAGCTGGTGGCAGACTGGCGCAAGCTGGCTGGGGATGATCGACAGTTGATTGCTGCGGCCCTCGAATTCTTTCATAGCAGACCCTTTGTCTACACTCTCAATCCACCCCTCTACGGAGAAAACCCTACGGATCAGTTTCTGTTTGAGGGACGCCAGGGATTTTGTGAACACTACGCCAGTAGCTTCGCTCTACTGATGCGCATCGCGGGGATACCGAGCCGGCTGGTAATCGGCTATCTCGGTGGGGAGTACAATCCGGTCGGCAACTATCTGATCCTGCGCCAGTCCGACGCCCACGCCTGGGTAGAGGTCTGGCTGGCGGATAGTGGTTGGGTGCGGATCGATCCAACCACAGCGGTTGCTCCGGAGCGTCTCCTCAGCTCTATCTCAACCGCCAGGCGGGGTATTGGCGAACCGGTGTTATTTCGTATCTCTGAACAGAGTCTGCTGGGCCAGTTGGGCAACCGGCTGGTACTGGCGTTGGACGCGGCTAACATGGGCTGGCGACGCTGGGTGGTGGGCTACAGTCGTGCGCGTCAGTTCAATCTGATGCGTTCTCTGGGCATTGAGCTCAGGGGCATGCGCCAGTGGATGCAGCTGCTGCTTGCTGTGATGGCAATTGTGCTGGCGACACTTGCGCTGTTCATTATTACCCGGGGCCGTGCAGGCAGCGACCCTGTGCTGAAGGCTTATCAGCGTTTCTGTAGAAAGCTTCAGCGTGTGGGTATCCATCGACTGCGCAATGAGGGACCGCTCGATCTTGCGAAACGGATTGCCCAGCAGCGACCGGAGCTGGCCAGCCAGACGATGGAGATAATCCGTCTCTATATCGCTTTGCGCTATCAACCGCATACGCGAGACACCTCAAACGCACGCTTTTTCCAGCAGGTGCGGCGTTTCCATCCAGGCCGCGAGCGTTGACTATTTGCCGATGCAGAAGCTGGAAAAGATCCGGCCCAACAGGTCGTCGGCACAAAATTCACCGGTGATCTCGTTCAATGCCTGCTGGGCCTGACGCAGCTCTTCGGCGAGGATCTCTCCAGCGGTAAATTGCTTGAACTGCTGGTTGCCCCGCTCCAAGGCTGTGGCGGCGCGCTGCAGTGCATCCAGGTGGCGGCGCCGCGCCATGAACTCACCCTCACTCGATTCGCCAAATCCGACACTCTGCTTCAGATGCTGCCGGAGCAGCTCCATACCGGCACCACTTTTTGCTGAGAGTGCCAGTTCGGTGATCCCATTATTGCTCTTTATCGATGGAGCGAGTTCTGTTAGATCGATTTTGTTGCGTACCAGGGTTAGCGGTACGCCGGCTGGCAGGGTAGCGCGGTCGAGCTCAAGATGTTGAGGGTCGGTCTGATGGTCAAAGATCCAGAGGATCCGGTCGGCCTGCTCGATCTCCTGACGGGCGCGGCGAATGCCTTCGATCTCTACCGGATCTTCACTGTCGCGGATGCCTGCAGTGTCGATGATGTGGAGCGGCAGGCCATCGATCTGGATCTGTTCACGGAGTAGGTCACGGGTGGTACCTGGAATATCGGTGACGATTGCCCGCTCCTCCCCCGACAACTGGTTCAGCAGACTCGATTTACCAGCGTTGGGGCGGCCGGCGATCACCAGGGTCATGCCGTCACGCAGCAGGCGTCCAGTATTGGCCGACTGGATTAACTGCGCCAGCTGCTCGGTGAGGGTTTTGAGATCGTTTGCAACCCGGCCATCGGAGAGAAAATCGATCTCCTCTTCCGGGAAGTCGATGGCCGATTCGACATAGATTCGTAATTCGATCAGTTGTTCCACTAAGGCGTGGACACGCTCAGAGAAGACACCTTGTAGGGTGCGGCCTGCCAGCCGTGCAGCCGATACAGTACGTGCTTCGATTAGGTCGGCCACTGCCTCAGCCTGGGCCAGATCGATCTTTCCATTGAGAAAGGCGCGCTCGGTAAACTCACCAGCGCGTGCCGGGCGTATGCCTAGATCGAGGATGCGCTGCAGGAGCAGGTCGAGGATCACCGCACCGCCGTGGGCCTGAAACTCAAGCACATCCTCGCCAGTGAAGGAGTGGGGGGCGGGAAAATAGAGCAGGATGCCGGTATCGATTACCGAACCGTCCTGATCATGGAAGGGACGGTAGCTGGCAAGACGAGGTTGCGGCAGTTTGCCTGCCAGGGCCTCGGCAACCCGTTTGCAGTCTGCTCCTGAGACGCGCACGATGCCGACCCCACCACTACCGGGTGGGGTGGCAACCGCTGCAATGGTGTCTCGCGGTTGCATCATGATGATGCAACTGGACGAGTTAACTTCCGCCCTGTTCGATCTTGCGTGTGATGTACCACTGCTGGGTGATCGAGACAATGTTGTTCACCACCCAGTAGAGCACTAGTCCGGCCGGGAAGAAGGCAAAAAAGATGGTGAAGATGAAAGGCAGGCTCATCATAATTTTCGCCTGCATCGGGTCAGGTGGCGCCGGGTTGAGTTTCTGCTGGATGAACATGGAGACACCCATGATCAGCGGCAGCACGAAGTAGGGGTCTTTGGCTGAGAGGTTATCGATCCACAGCATGAAGGGTGCGTGGCGCATCTCGACACTCTCCAGCAGTACCCAGTAGAGGGCGATAAACACAGGGATCTGCACCACGATAGGCAGACAGCCTCCTAGTGGATTGACCTTCTCTGTCTTGTAGAGGTCCATCATTGCCTGGTTGAGGCGCTGCTTATCATCACCGTAGCGGTCCTTCAGGGCCTGCAATCGTGGCGTCAACTTGCGCATATTCGCCATCGATTTGTAGCTGGTCTCTGAAAGTTTGTAGAAGATCGCCTTGATAAGGATAGTTAGAATAATTATCGCCCAGCCCCAGTTACCCACCACCTGGTGGATCTGCTTCAGCACCCAGTGAATCGGTACGGCGATCACTGTCAACCAACCGTAGTCGACAGTCAGTTCCAAGCCTTTTGCGATGGGCTCCAGCACATCCTGAAGTTTGGGACCGACAAACAGTTTTCTGTCAAATGACCGAGTCTCTCCCGCAGCAACAGTTGTGGAAGGCGAATAGCTTCCGAGCAGATACCGTCCGCCGGGCAAGCTATTACTATAGAAATGCTCGATTTGTTCTGCCGGTGGGATCCATGCACTAACGAAATAGTGCTGAATCATCGCAGTCCAGCTTTCTGCTGAGTCTAGGTTGAGGCTCTTTTCAGCCATTTCCTCGAAAGTGATCTTGCTGTATTTATCATCAATCGTGTAGTAAACACCGCCAGTGTAGCTGTAGGTGGTAAATCTGCTGCCTTCAGTCGGCTCAGTGCGTTGCAGTTGCGAGTAGTCCCTGGCTGTCCAGGACTCCTCTCCGCCATTTACCACCTGATGCCTAACATCAATAAGATAGCTTCCACGATGAAAGATAAACTCCTTCTTTACGGTAATGCCGTTCGGACCACTCCAGAGCATGGAAACCTTTAGCTCATCTTCTCCCTCAGTTAACTTGAAGGATTGCTGGTCGATCTTATAAATAGCATCGTGATTCGGTGCGCTTTCAGGGTTAACACCGAGCAGGCCGGACTGGGCTATATAGAAGGTATCCGCTGCAGGCGAGAAGAGTTGAACCTTCACATCGGGTTTTTTGTTGTCTACTGCATAATCGAGTAGCTCTAACCGCTGAATTGTTCCGCCACGTGTTGAGATTTCCGCTTTAACAAGGTCAGTCTCTACATAGACAATATCTGCCACTGTTGATCCAGCCTGATCATCGCTCGATGTTGTCGCAGATAATTCGGCTTTTACTGATGCAGTGGGAACTCCAGAATCGTCCAAGGTGGCTGAGGGTACCGATTCTGTGGTGCGTGGAATCGACTCTACGGTAGGTTTTGCCCCATAATCGTCCATCCAGGCCTGATAGATCATCAATCCCAAAAACGCAGCAATGAAAGACAGGAAAAGTCTTTTGTTATCCATGGAACTTCTTATTAACTGATTCAGGAACGGGATCGACACCACCTTCATGCCAAGGATGGCATCGTGATATCCGCTTAATAGAGAGCCATAAACCGTACAAGGTGCCATGTTTTTGCACAGCTTCAACGGCGTATGAGGAGCAACTGGGGTAAAAACGACAATGATTGCCGAGAAACGGACTTAAAGCAACCTGGTAGATGCGAATCAGAAAGGTGATGATTGACCGCATTTCTCTATCAATACTCGCCAGTGCTTCGAAAGTGACACAAAATAGCGGCGATTCCTTGTCTCTGGTATGAAGCGCTTGTTAAGTACAACGATATCCATGCCCGATAAGAGAGTCTGACTCTCCCGAAAACTCTCTCTTATAAGCCGCTTTAGATGGTTTCTGTCAACTGCACGACGACATCTCTTCTTTGAGATCGCTAAGCCAAGCCGTGCACGCCCCAAGCCGTTATTCCTTGCAAGGACGGTAAAATAGACGTCTGCAGATCTTTTGCCACTACTAAAAACCCGGCGAAAATCACCGGGCTTTAGCAGTCTGCAATTGCGTGGCAGCGCCAACAAAACAGTCGACGAAGCTGAATCTGCTTCAAGGGATAAGACGAGCACGTCCCTTGGAGCGACGAGCCTTTATTACTTTACGGCCGTTTTGCGTAGCCATTCGCGTACGAAAACCATGGGTACGGACGCGTTTCAGGTTGCTAGGTTGAAATGTACGTTTCATCACACTGTTCCAGCGTTAATTATGAGCCTCCACCCAACAACGAGCAGAGAAAAAAGAGGCGCAGCCTACATGGCATTGAGCGTAGTTGTCAAGGTGAAATCCATGCTCTAATGACTGAGTTATGAGTAAACTGTGGATAACTTCTGTATCTGTGGTTAAAAATCTACGGTATACTTCAAAGAACATCTTTCTGCCAAACGATGTAACGTACTGAAATACAAGAACAACCTAAGTTACTACATCATCGGCTGTACATTTCGGAGCTACAAC